>CAWCVO010000001.1:0-152133 GCA_963798955.1 uncultured Chloroflexia bacterium
CCACCCCCAAGAGGGCGACGAACCGCCTCGAGATGATCCGGTCGGCGGCCTTGCCGTCCGCTGTCACGCCGACAACACCGGCTGCTCCGTAATTCGCCGGATCATGGCGCGTGGCGACGGCCTCGGCTGCCCGCCCCTCTCAGGTCCCTTACCCGCCACTCAGGTCAAGCACCACCTTCACCGGCTGCTCTGCATCAGAGCTCCCGGCGACCAGGCGCAGGGCCTGTTCCGCCTGCGCCAATGGAAAACGGTGTGACACGAAGCGGTCGAAGGGGTACCGGCCCGAGGCGATGACCCCAAGCGCTCTTTCCATGTGCCGGCCCTCGCAAGCAAAGACACCCTGCATCCGGACTTCCTTCCAGGCAAGCCGATCGGTGCGTAAGGGGACCTCGCGGTCGCCGGTCAGGCCGGCGATGACGATCGTGCCCATGGGCCGGACCAACTCAAGACACGCCTGGACGGCGACTGGGGAACCGCTCAGCTCGACGACGACGTCGGCCATTCGCCCTTCGGTGAGCTCGGTCACGGCTTCGAGCAGCGGCGCCTGCTCCACGTCGATCGCGGCATCGGCGCCAAGCTCGCGTGCCATATGCAAGCGCCTGCTGTCACGCGAGATGCCCGTGGAGATGACCTTTGCCGCGCCAGCCTCTCTAGCCGCAACAACTGCGCACAAGCCCTGCGGACCGACGCCCTGGATGACTACGTTGTCCCCGATGGTCACGCCGCCCACGTCACGTACCCAGCGGATGGCGTCGCCCAGGATGCTCGCGAATATCGCCTGCTCCGGCGAGACACCGGCCGGCACGCGGTGTACGCCTGCGCGCGGCGGCAGGTACACATGCTCGGCAAAGCCGCCCCACAGATGTGGCGATTGGTTGGCGGAGACCTTGCCGCCATAGGCGAGACGCTCGCTGCATAGCCGTGCGTTGCCCGTGGCGCAGTACCAGCAGTGGCCGCAGCCGGCGTGTGGGTCGACCACCAGCAGGTCACCGGGCGACACCCGCCAGCGTTGCGCGGCAGCCTGGCCGATGTCCGTCAGCCGGCCCACGATCTCGTGGCCCAGGATGAACGGCCAATTCCGTCGACCCGGCACTACGCCAGCGAAGTACTTCGGGTCCGAGCCGCAGACGCCTGCGACTTCGACGCGCAGCAGCCCTTCGTCGGGGCCGATCGCGGGCAACGGAAAGTCACGGAGAGCCATGGCGTTGGCGCCTTCGACCACGGCGACACGTGCCGATCCGCGCACCGTCGCGTGCCCTCGGTCGCCAGAGTCCATACCTTATTATGTCTGTCCAAAGGGGGCCGCGCTGTTGCATCTGCGGAGCAGCTGCCGACGCCCAGGCCAATGCGCGTTGGAGGTTGCGTGGCGTGATCATCCTGACCGCAGGACGTATCTATCGTGACGCCGATTCGCAGGCGCTGATCCACGGTGCGGTTGTCATCGACGGCGAACGAATAGCCGACGTCCTGCCCGAGTCAGCGCTGCCGCACGAGCCATCGGATGCACAACGGGTGGACTGGTCGGAGCTGGCCGTCGTGCCCGGCTTCATCGACGCGCACATGCATGTCACGACTCGTGGTGCAGGCAAGCTGCATGAGGAGACGGAGGAGGACGAAGAGCGTGCCCTGGCAATCGGCGCCGCCAACCTGTCCAACGCGCTGACCTGGGGCGTCACCACCGTCCGCGACGCCGGCTCGTGGGACCATGCTGTTGTCGAGCTGCTCCGGCGCACCGATGCCGGTAAGCTGCCTGGCCCGCGAGTAATGCCCGCCGGCGCCCCACTCACGACCCCCGCCGGACACCTGCACTGGTTTGGCGGCGGCGTCGCGGGTCAGGGCGCCATCCGCGACTTCATCGGCAGCCAGGCTGCGAAGGGCATGACCCACGTCAAGGTGATGGTCACCGGCGGCTGGGCCACACCAGGCTCGGACCCACGCATCGCGCAGTTCTCGGAAGCCGACCTGCGCACGGCTGCGCAGGAAGCGCGTCGCTTGGGCATGCACACAATGGGCCACATCGCGGCCACCGAAGGCGTCCGTCGAGCACTGGCGGCGGGCATCGACACGCTCGAACACGCGATGTTTCAGCGGCCGGATGGAACCTGGGAATACCCCAATGATCTGCTCGACGCGATCGTGAATCAAAATGCATGGGTCGACCCCACTCCGGCGTGGCACTTCCGCACCGTCGAATCGCCCCCGTCGACCATGAGCGCCAAACGCCTCGGGGAATTGCGCGAGGCACGTGCCTCGCGCATGCGTGTCTACCAACTACTGCTCGAGCGGGGTCACACACGCTGGCTGACGGGCACCGATACGGGCGGCACCAACCCGCGCGACTACTTCCCGCTGGTGTGCCAGATCATGGCCGACGAGATCGGGCTCCAGCCGCGCGCCGTTTTGCGAGCTGCAACATCCGACGCGGCGAACGCTCTAGGGCTGGCCGGCGAGACAGGCGCCGTTCGCCCGGGCCTGGCGGCCGACCTGGTAGGTCTCGCCGCGGACCCGGCCCAAGATCCACACGCCTACTGGAAGGTCGGCGGCGTGATCACGCGGGGACGATTGGTCGCGGGACCATTCGAGCACGCACAACTGGATGAGAGCGTGGGTGGTGGCTGGGAATGACGGGTGAGTTGGACGCTATCTAGAGTCCCAGCCCACGCCCGATCAATGACGCGGCTGCGAGCAGCAGCAGGATCAGAACGAGCCGCTCGAATGCCACGCTACTGAGCCGTGGACGGAGCACGAAACCCAGGCGCTGGCCGACGAGCGCCGGCACAAGTAGCGCCGCGCCAAGGGCGGCCACCTGGAGAGTGAGGGTCGAGGTCACGATCAAACCGGCCAGCCGCGCGAGGGTCATGGTCACGTACACCACCGACACCGCGTAGCCGAACGTCGCCGAGGGCAGCTCGATGGCCAGCAGGTACGGCACGACTATCGGCCCCGAGACGCCGATCGCGCCGTTCATTACCCCCGCGCCAAGGCCAGCAACCGGCCCGATGAATGGTTCCCTGCCACGGCGGATGGTCGGCCGTACGCGGCTCAGCCGCATGAGCACATAGGCAAGCGTCGCGGCACCGACGAACGCGGCGATGGCGTCGGATGAGAGGACGTTTAGCAGGAAGATACCGATCGGAACGCCAACGAGCGCACCAGACAGCAGCGGCAGGAGGCGGCGGGCCGGCAATGCTTCATGGCGATGGTGGAGGATCTGCAAACCGGAAATGACGGGCACCATCACTGCCAGGATGATCACCGCCAGGCGAGCGTCACCCGTCAGGGCAAGGGCGGCAGCCGTCAACTGGGCAAAACCAAGCGCGGTGATCCCGGTAACGATCCCGGCAACGAAGACGACGGTGACAATGAGCGCGAGCGCTTCACCAAGGCTCACGCTTGGCCTCCAGTCTGGCGACACCCAATTTCCACAGCGATGCGAGCGTGGCATACGCATTGATGTTTGACAAATGACCATTGGAAGGAAGAGGATCAGCAGGAACCTTCCGCTGCGGGAGGATGAGGAGGAAACGCATGGAGCTGAGACCTCGCTTGTTCGCGCTGCCAACCAGGTGGCTCGGCCTCCTGGCAGCCATGTCCCTGGTTTTGTCGGCGTGCGCCAGCACACCGGCATCATCCCCGTCCGGGCCGCCCGCGTCGGTCCCGGCGACGGCGCCTGGCGCCAGCGCCACGGCCGCCCAACCGTCGAGCGGCGGCGGCACGACTGACGTCACCTTCATTACCGACTTCCTGCTATGGGGCTGGCATAGTCCCTACTTCGCAGGCGTCAAGGAAGGCTTTTTTCAGGACGAAGGTCTGAACGTCTCGATCCAGGGCGGCAAAGGCTCGGTTGACACAGCGACCCAGCTGGCCAATGGCACGGTCGACTTCGGGCTGATCGACATCTCCACCGCGCTGAAGGCCATGAGCGCAGGCGCCAACTTCAAGCTGATCGGCGTCCACCTCGAACGCTACCCGGGCGGCTTCCTGTTCATCAAGGAAAACACAACGCTGGCCGACTGGAAGGACTTCGAAGGGTTGAAGCTGGGCGCGGCTGCCACCGACGCCTACTTGACCGCCCTGCCCGGCCTGATGACCCAGAATGGTGCCGATCCGAGCAAATACACCTTGGTCACCATGGAAGCCGCCGCTACCACGGGTGCGCTCATCTCTGGCCAGGTCGACGCGATCCCGGGCAGCCCGATGACGGCTCCGCCACGCGCAGCGGCCGCGGCTGAGCAGGGTCTGACGCTCGACCGGTTCGGCTTCGCCGACCACGGCTTCGACGGCATGGGCTTCGCCATTGCGACGACGACTGCGCACTACGAGAACGACAAGGATCTCGTGCAGCATTTCGTCAACGGATGGGCCAAGGCCATGTTGTGGTCGAACGCCAACACGGATCAGGCAGTCGCCGATTTCATCGCGGCGAACCCCGAGAAGAATACCGATCAGGAGACGCAGAGCCTTCAGGCAGGCATGTCCTTGACGCCAACGAGCGACGGCACGTACTTCTTGTTTGACGACGGCCGGATGGCCGCGACGACCGACTTCGTCAACCAGACGTACGGCACCACGTTCGACGGCTCGAACATTTACACGAACGAATTCGTCAACAACCTACCAGCGGGTTACACCGACGGCAGCATGTGACCTGACAGAAGAACTTCTCCTCGTACAGAGAGCGCCGGCCACGGGCCGGCGCTCTCTTGCTGTGTCGCCGCTTCGCGTCAGGCGGCGTTGGCCACCTTGCCGGCGCGGCCCTCGCGCTCGATAGCGTCACGCAGTCGCTGACTGAACGCAGCGAACCGTGGCTCGTAGCGCATCGCTGCCGTGCGCGGCCGGGGCAAGTCAATGTCCACGGCGAGCGCGACCGTGCCGGGCCGTGGCTTCAGAACGACGACCCTGTCGGACAACAGGACTGCCTCGTCGATGCTGTGCGTGACAAACAGGATCGTCTTCTTGGTCTGCTCCCAGATGCGCTCGAGCTCGACCGCCATGTCGTCGCGGGTCAGCGCATCGAGAGCGCCGAACGGCTCGTCCATGAGCATCAGCGACGGGTCGATCACCAGCGCGCGGCAAATCGCGACGCGCTGCTGCATGCCGCCTGACAGCTCTGCCGGGTAGCGGTTCTCGAAGCCGCTCAGGCCGACCATCTCGATCAATTCGTGGGCACGGCGGCGCCCCGCGGTCAGATCGCGGTGCAGGATCTCGAGCGGCAGCAGGATATTGCCCAGGACGTCGCGCCACTCGAGCAGGACGGGTGTCTGGAACACCATGCCCAGGTCGTTAACCGGTCCAAACACCGGACGACCGGCGATGCTGATGGCGCCGCGCGTGATGCTCGACACGCCAGCGGTCATCTTGAGCAGCGTCGACTTGCCACAGCCGCTGGCGCCGAGTAGCGACACGAACTGGCCGTGCTCGACCTCGAAATTGACGTCGTGCAGCGCCTGCAACTCCCCACGCCGCGAGTGGTAAATCTTGCCCACTCCGCGGTATTGGAGGTGCGCCTGCGCAGCACCGTCAGAGTGCGCTTGGGCAGGCGTCATTCGAGCGAGGTCCGTGATGCCCAGGGCATGAGCAGGCGTCCTCCGATATGGATGATCTCGAACAGGATGACGCCCATCACGACCAGCACGAGGAGCGCCGAGAAGCCGAGCGTCGTGTCGAGGTTTGACGACGCGGACTGGATCAGGTAGCCAAGACCTATGCCGCCCGCCGAGAACTCACCAACGATCGCGCCGATGACCGCCAGCGTAATGGCGATCTTGGCGCCCTCCACGATGTAGGGCAGCGCCCGCCGGAGGCGGACCTTGGTCATTACCTGCCATCTGCTCGCCTTGAGCGTCGCCAGCAATTCGAGCAGCTCCACGTTGACCGACTTCATGCCGAGTGTGGTGTTGATGACCATCGGGAAGAACGCAACCAGGAAGGCAAGAAAGATCTTGGGTTCCTGACCGAAGCCCATGTAGACGATCAACAGTGGGGCGATGGCGACCTTCGGAATCACCTGCGTCATCACCACCAACGGATAGACCGCATCCTCGAATGTGCGCGACCAGACGATCAGTGCCGAGAGCACGATCCCGAAGACGACCGACAGCAGGAAGCCCACGATTGTCGAGTAGAGCGTCGCCTGCGCGTGATGCATGAGCACGCCGAACTTGCTGAACGTCTCGGCGAGCACGGCGGATGGCGCGGGCAGCAGATAGCGTGGAATGTCGCCGGCATCGACCACGAGCTCCCACAGCAGGATCAGGCCAATCAGGGTCAGAGTCGGCGTGACGAGCGCACGGTTGGCGTGCACAAGGCGGCGAAACCGGCCACCGTGGCGTGGCGGCGACGCGATCAATGCCGTCTGGCTCACAGCCTCTCCGTCGCAGCTGATGGTGAATGGCTCCAACGCGCGCCGTTTCCGGTCGGCGCCCGGACACGTGAATCAAACATATGTTAGGCATTCCTCCGCCGCTTGTGCAGCAGGCGCAGGTAAACCGCGATGAGTGGGCCGACTGCCAGCGCGTAAATCAGCGTCCCCGGACCGATTGCGCCGCCTAACGCCGCCCCTCCGATGAGGACTGACAACTCGATCGCCGTCCGCACGCCCGCGATCGGCCAGCCGAGGCGCCGACATAGGCCGGTCATCAACCCATCGCGCGGGCCGGGCCCCATGCCCGTCGACAGATACAGCGCGGAGCCGAATCCCACGCCGGCGATACCGCCAAGCATCGCCACCGCGCGCAGGCTTGGATCGGCAAGTGGTTGCAGCAGGCCCAGGCCCACGTTGGTGGCCAGCCCGATGACGAAGGCGCTCAGAACGGTCCCCGGGCCGGGCCGCTCGCCTAGCGGGAGCCAGGCAGCCAGGACGGGGACACCGACCAGTATGTCGATGGTGCCCAGCGGCAGGCCCGTGCGCTTGCCGATCCCGTCGTGCAACACCGACCACGGCCCCAGGCCCAGGTCGGCTCGCGCCATGAAGGCAACGCCCAAGCCGAAACAGATCAAGCCGGCGTTCAGCACGATCAAGCGTGCGACGAGCCTCTCGCCCGACCACCAGGTCAGCGCACTCGTGACACTGCGAACCCGCGCGCCGGTTTCCGGCCGCACGCCGGAGCGCGTTGAGTTAGGGCGCGCGGCTACTGTTCCGCCGCCACCGGCTCGATGGCGCGCAGCGGGATCTCACTTACCTTGCGCCGCCGCGCGGCGACGGCCGCCTCACGTTCCTTGCCCAGGTATCCCAGGTGAGCGTCGAGCGCTTGCACGGCAGCGGCAGGGTCCCGCTGCTCGATCGCCTTGAGGATGGCGCGGTGCTGGGCCACTACCGCCGTCCGATCGTGCCTACGCAGCAGGACGTTGGTTCGCGGCCTGACCATGTGGATCGCGGTCATGGGCAACTCAAGCAACCGGTTCCGGGCGGCACTGGCGATCGTGCTGTGAAATCGGGTGTCCTGGTCGAGGAAGGCGGCCAGGCTAATCGATGGGTCTGCCTGCGCGTCGAGGATTTGCCGCATGGCGCCGAGGTCGTCGTCACTACGGCGCTCGGCAGCGAGTCGCACGCAGGCACGCTCGACGACCGCGCGTGCCTCGTCGACCTCGGCGATCGAGACATCGCCAGCCTCGAACCACAGACCGAAGGTCTCGCTGACCAATTCGGCCAGGTCGTGCGGCTTTGGCGTGACGACGAAATGCCCTCCTTTCGCGCCGCGCGAGGTTTGCAGCATGCCCTGCGTGCGAAGCATCTTGATCGCCTCACGCACGGTCGCGCGGCTGACGCCGAACTTGTTGGCCAGCTCAGGTTCGGGCTCGAGGCGATCGCCGGGACGCAGCGACCCGCTCACCAGGGCCTCGCGTAGTTGGGCGGCAATCTGATCGGCGGCAGAACGGGTCTGGACGACCGTCGGCTGGAATTGTTGTCGCGCTGACGACCTTTTCGCGCTCACTCGGACTGTTCTCCGCCTTGGGCAGTTGGCGCAGCCATCGTAACAACCGCGGACGGCGTCATGCGCCCCGAGACGCTCGTTCCGGACCGCGACCGGCGCGACATCGCAAGAAAACTAATGTACATTCGTATGCACATTAGCGTAATCGAGCGTAGTGGCTCAGTCGTCTGCGGTCGGAGGAGAGCACATGCCCACAGCTGAGTTCGGAGTTCGCCTGCCCGTAGCCGGCCCCCTCGCGTCACCAACCGCCATTCGTCGCGTCGCGAGGCGCGGGGAAGAGCTCGGATTTGATGCGCTGTGGGTCCATGACTTCATCGCCTGGACCTCGTACCAGGACAGGACGCACGTCTCCTGCGGATCGCTGGAGGCGGTGGAGGCGGCCGGTCCTGACCAGCCGCCGATCTTCTTCGAGTCGATGACCAACCTCGCCTACCTGGCCGCGGCGACCGAGCGCATTCGCCTGGGCGTTGCCGTCCTGTGCCTCCCCTATCGCAACCCGATCATCGCCGCCAAGCAGGCCGCGTGTGTGGACGTGCTCAGCGACGGGCGACTGATCCTGGGCATCGGCGTCGGGGCCGCACGGGTGACACACAACGTTGACCCCGAGGTACTCGGCGTGTCGCGCACGGACAAGTACGACCGCACCAAGGACTATTTCAAGGCGATGCGTGCGGTCTGGACCCAGGAACGCCCCTCGTATGAGGGTCCATTCATCAGCTTCCCCGAGACCCAGATCGACCCTAAGCCGGTCCAGAAGCCGTATCCACCGATCTGGGTCGGTGGCGGCGGCCCGAAGTCGATCGATATCGCGGCTGAGTTCGCCACCGGCTGGCTGCCGCCGTGGGTGTCGCCGGATGAATATCCAGCGCGCATCCAGGGTCTATACGACGCAGCGGCCGAGAAGGGTCGCGGCGATGTCAAGTTTGACATCGCGACGGAGGTATACGTGTGCGTGGGCCGGACGACCGAGGAGGCCGTGGCCAACAGCCGGCATACGCTCGGAGTGCTCACGGAGGGCTTCGCTGACGACGCAACACCCGCTGCAATCCAGGCCGCCGGACTGATCGGCTCGCCCGAGGCGATCAACGAAAAGCTGGCGCGCTACGTCGAGGCCGGCGTCAAGCACTACGAGATGAAGTTCGTCTACCACACTGTCGATCACCTGGTCGAGCAGCTCGAACTGTTCCAGCAGGAGATCATGCCCAACTTCCACGAGCCGGCTGCGACCGGCGTAGCGGGGTAGCGAGAGATGTCAGATCCGATTGACGCCGCGTTCGGCAAGCAGGACGTGGCGGCGATGACCCAGATGGCGTGCGACCTGATCGACATCCCCAGCCCAACCGGGCAGGAATACGAGATCGGCGAGTACGTCGCACGACGTTATGCCGAGCTCGGTCTTGAAGTGGAGCGCCAGGAGGTCGAGCCCGGGCGCAATAACATCGTGGCCCGCCTGCGCGGTTCGCAAGCGGGCCCGACGCTGATGCTGCTGGCCCATTTCGACACCAGCTCGAGTCCCGGCGACGACCTGCCGATGGGCTTCCAGGCAAAGTCGACCGTCAAAGATGGCTGGCTATACGGTCTTGGCATCAGCAACATGAAGAACGCGTTCGCCGGCTACTGGAGCATGCTCCAGATGCTGCTCGATGGAAACGTCCAACTGCCCGGCGAGATTGTGGTCGCGGGCGTGGTTGGTGAGATCGAGAAGGGTCCGGTCGACCTTTGGCAGGGGGCGGCTTATCGCGGCGGTGGCCTGGGCGCGCGCTTCCTGATCAACCACGGCGTGACGGCGAACATGTGCATCAACGGCGAGCCGACCGGCCTCAGGCTACAAACCGGCAACGCGGGGTACCTGTTCATCAGGATCGCGATCAAGGGCAAGCCGCAGGCGACCTTCTCGAAGAACGTGGCGGTCGACCCAATACCCAAGGCGATCCGGCTCTATGAAGCGCTTCAGGAATGGGAACCGGTCTACATCGAGCGGCACCCACATCCCCTGATGAAGCCGCTGGTTGGCATCGGCGGCATCTACGGCGGGTTCCCGTACAAGCCGTCGATGACGCCGCCGTTCTGCAACCTCTATGTGCACGTCAACCTGATTCCCGGGCAGAGCATCATCGGGGTTCAGCGCGAGATCGAGGATCTCATCGCGGCCCAGAAATCGGACGATCCGGAGCTCGATGCAACGGTGCGCATATTCGTGGCCTCGAACGGACACCTGCTCGAGGAGGATCATCGGCTGGTGCAGGTCATGAAGGGCGCGCACCAGCGAGTGCTCGGCGAGGACGTCAAACGGCCTAATCCCGAGCGCTACTCGGTTTCGTCGGACAACAGCCCGCTCGCCGAGTTCGGCATCCCGGCCATCACCTACGGTGCAGGAGGCATCAACATTAGCGGTGAGTACAACATGTACGAACCGGGCGTCGGCGAGGTCGTCAAGATCGACAACCTGGCTGCCTGCGCGCGGGTCTACCTGACGGCGGCGGAGCAACTCCAGAACGCCGTCTGATCATCCGGACGGAGGTTGCGCGTGGCTCTGACTCTTGGCTACAAGGCTTCGGCCGAACAGTTCGGCCCCCGGCAGCTGCTCGACTTCGCGATCGAGGCCGAACATAGCGGCTTCGACAGCGTCGTCGTCAGCGACCACTTCCAGCCGTGGCGCCACACCGACGGTCATGCGCCGTTCTCGTTCGCGTGGCTGGCGGCGCTCGGCGAGCGGACGCAGCGGGTGACGCTCGGCACCAGCGTGGTGACCCCCACCTTCCGCTACCACCCGGCGATCGTGGCCCAGGCGATGGCGACCATCGGCTGCCTCAACCCCGGTCGGGTGATGCTCGGCGTGGGCACCGGCGAGTCGCTCAACGAAGTGCCGGTACTTGACATTGAGTGGCCCGAGAGTCCCGAGCGCTTCGCCCGGCTCAAGGAAGCCATCGAGCTGATGGGCCGGCTGTGGCGCGAGGATTTCGTGACCTTCCAGGGCCAGTACTTCCACACTCGAAACGCGACCATCTACGACCGACCGAAAGAGCCGGTCAAGCTCTACGTCGCGGCCGCGGGGCCCGCCGCGGCCCGGCTTGCCGGACGGACGGCGGACGGCTTCATCACCACCTCGGGCAAGGGCATCGAGCTGTATCGCGACACATTGCTGCCGGCGGTGCGCGAGGGTACCGAGAAGGCCGGCCGCGACTATGACGCAATCGAGAAGATGATCGAGGTCAAGGTCTCCTTCGACACCGACCGCCAGCGCGCGCTGCAGGACACCCATGTGTGGGCGGCGCTGGCGCTGCCGCCGGACAAGAAGGTCGGCGTCGAAGACCCACGTGAGATGGAGCGCCTGGCGGACGAGTTGACGACGGAGCAGGCGGCCACCCGCTGGATCGTCTCGAGCGATCCCGACGAGCACGTCGAGCGCATTCGCGAGTACGTCGAGCTCGGCTTCACGCACCTCGTATTCCACGCTCCGGGACCCGACCAGATGCGCTTCCTCGCGCTGTACGCGGAGCACATCCTGCCGCGCCTGCGCGCCATCGGGGCCTGAGCGTCCGTTACTTGCGCGCCGGCTTCGCTCCAGGCGGCGCCCGCCGCGGGTCGTCCCTCTGCGCCACCCGCTGCCCGCGTTCCGCCCGGGCCACTTACGCTCCCGGCGCGTCTTAGGCGCGCCAGTCCCAGGCGGCGCCTGATGCGCTGTGCGGCGGCCTTCGGCAAACCGGTGGCGATCCGGACCGGGTACGAACGCGCGTTGCGCGGTGACGGCTCGTGCGGCACACGTATGGAAGAATGCGCAGCGTGAGTGACGCTGCGGTCATCTCGGTCGACGACCTGCACAAGAGCTACGGCGATGTGAAGGCCGTCGACGGCATCAGCTTCGCCGTCGAACGGGGCGAGATCTTCGGGCTGCTCGGGCCCAACGGCGCCGGCAAGACGACCACGATCGAGATCCTCGAGGGCCTCAACAAGGCAGATTCGGGCTCGACCAGCGTGCTCGGGCTCGATCCCACGCGCGACGCCGATCGGCTCAAGGAGCGCATCGGCGTCCAGCTGCAGACGGCCGCGCTGTATCCCAACCTGACCGTCAGCGAGTTGATCAGCCTGTTCGGCACCTTCTACCGCCACGCTCGGCCGACGTCCGAGTTGCTCGCCGAGTTCGCGCTCGACGAGCGCGAGGTGGCGCTGTCCAAGGAACTCTCCGGCGGGCAGCGGCAACGGCTGTCAGTGGCGCTGGCGCTGGTCAACGACCCGGAGATGATCTTCCTCGACGAGCCCACGACCGGCCTCGACCCGCAGGCACGCCGATCGCTGTGGGAGCAGATCAAGGGTTTCGCGGAGCAGGGCCGCACGACTCTGCTGACCACGCACTACATGGAAGAGGCGGAGCAGCTGTGCGACCGCGTGGCGATCATGGACCACGGCCACATCCTCGAAATGGGCACAGTCAACGAGCTCGTCTCGCGCCACTTCAAGGAGCGCACCGTCCGGTTCATCAGCCATCCCGAGCTGACCGACGCGCGGCTGTCGGCGATCAACGGTGTCACCCGCGTCGCGCACGACGACGAGGAAACCGTGCTGCACACCACCAGCGTGCCCGGGACCATCACAGCGCTGCTCGAACTCGGGGACCAGCTCAACGTGAGCGGACTCGATCTTGCCGTGCGCCGGCCGACGCTCGAGGACGTGTTCCTTTCCCTCACCGGACGGGCACTGCGTGACTGACAGGGCCGCCCACCAATGAGCCTGCTGCACGGCCTCTTGCCACTGACGCTGGCCAACATCAAGAGCTTCTACCGCGACCGCGCGTCGCTCTTCTGGACGATCGCCTTCCCGGTGCTGTTCGTGATCCTGTTCGGCTCGATCTTCGGCTCGAATTCGACCACCACCTTCAACATCGGCTGGGTCGACCAGGACGGCACGCCCGCAGCCACGCAGTTGCGCGCCGGCTTCGCGTCGGTGTCGCTCCTCGACATCAAGGACGAGACCCAGGACCAGGCACTGGCCGAGATGAAGGACGGCAAACTCGATGCGGTCATCGTCGTGCCGCAGGGCCTCGGGGCGGCACTCACGCCGGGCGCCAGCGCGCCTGCCAGCGGGCCGTTCCAGCTGGTCGTCTACACCGATCCCAGCCGGCAGACCGCGAGCAGCACCGTGCAGCAGGTCGTCCAGCAGGTCATCGGCGGCATCAACCAGCAGCTCAGCGGCAAGCCGCCGGCGCTGGCCATGACCACCCAGCCGCTGCAGTCGGTCGACCTCTCAAACGCGGCCTACTTCGTGCCCAGCATCCTGGCCATGGCGCTCATGCAGCTGGGCATCTTCGCCTCGATCCCGCTCGTCGGCCAGCGCGAGAAGCTGATCCTCAAGCGGCTCAACGCCACTCCCCTGTCGCGCGCCACGCTGGTTCTCTCGAACGTGCTCACGCGGCTGATCATCGCCCTGCTGCAGACGGTGATCATCATCGCCATCGGCGCGCTGATGTTCGGCGTGACCATCGTCGGCAGCATCGCCGTGACCGCCGGCCTGGTCGTCCTCGGCGCGATGACCTTCCTGGCCATCGGCTACGTGATCGCCTCGTACGCGCGCACCGAGGACACGGCCAACGCGCTGACCAGCATCGTCCAGTTCCCGCTCATGTTCCTGTCGGGCATCTTCTTCCCGATCGAGTTCATGCCCGACTGGCTGCGCCCGGTCGCCGCGGTCATGCCGCTCACCTATCTCGGCGACGCGCTGCGCCAGACGATGGTCGGTGGCGCGGCCTATGCGCCCATCGGCATCGACGTTTTGATCCTGGGCGGCTGGCTGATCGCCTCATTCCTGATCTCGGCGCGCTTCTTCCGCTGGCAGTAAGCGAGCGCGTGACGAGAGCCGGCCGGCTGTACGCCGGCACGAGCGGCTTCGCGTACCCCGATTGGGCGCCAGCCTTCTACCCGGCCGGCAGCCGGCCGCGTGAGCTGCTGCGCCTGTACGCGGGCCGATTGCCCGCGGTCGAGCTGAACAACACCTTCTACCAGCAGCCGCGCCCCGAGCGGGTGGCCGCGTGGCTGGCCGACACCCCGTCCGACTTCCGCTTTGCCGTCAAGGCCCAGCGCGGCGGCAGCCTGCGCGCCTTCGGCACGGCCGCGGCGCAGACCGTCGCGTGGCTGACCGGCCCATACCGCCTGTTCGGCGAGCGGCTCGGCTGCGTGCTGTATCGCGTGCCCGCCAACGTGCAGCGCGACGACGATCGCCTGCGCGACCTGCTCGCCGCGTGGCCATCCGACCTGCCTCTGGCAGTCGAGTTCCAGCACGACTCGTGGCACGCGGACGAGGTCTTCGAGCAGCTCCGCTTGCACCACGTCTCACTGTGTGCGACGGATCTCGACGGCCAGGATGAGCCCGACCTGCGGCGGACCGGCGATTTCATGTACCTGCGCCTGCGCCGATCCGCCCACGCCGACGCGTCGCTCGTCGCCTGGGCCAACCGCCTGGCACCCTTCCTGGAGGACGGCGCCGACTGTTACGTCTTCCTGCGTCACGACGCGGACGGCCAGTCAGCCCGGCGCGCCGAAACCCTCGGGCAGTTGGTGGCGCGTTTGAGTCACTAGCTGGGCTGCTATAGCCACCAGGTGGCCAGATCCGCGAGCGCGTGGGCGATGGCCGGTGCAGCCACGCCGCGGCCGGCGATGCGCAGGCCGCACAGCACCAGCCCGGCCGCGAGGTCAAGTGGCAGCACTCCCCAGCCGTACAGCGGCACGTGCATCAGCGCGAACGCGACCGTCGAGACCGGCACGGCCAGGGCGAGGCCGCCGGCCTCGCTGAGCGCGTCGAAAAGCACGCCCCGGAGCAGCACCTCCTCTGCGCCCGCGACAACGACCGTGACCGCCGCCCACGCGGCGAACGGCTCGGCGTGCAGGCCAACCGGCCGCAGCGGGTGGACGAGCAGCGGCACAGCGACGAGCGCCACGCCGCCGGCAATGCCCACGAGCACGCCACTCAATGGTGGCAACGGTGGCAACGCCGGCCGAGCTCTTGCGTCGAAAGTGACCAGCCCCACCATTACCACCGCGAAAACGGCCCCGGCAACGAGCGCACTTGCCACCGTGCCGCCGTTCAGCGCCAGTCGCAGCTCGACCGCACCGGCAAGGCCGAGCAACAGCAGCGCCGGCCGGCGCACATCCGGACGCGCCAGGGCGCCGGCGAGGCTCATTGGGCGAGCGGCACGTCGGTGATCGAGCCGGTCGCGTACTGCGCCGGCCAAACGAAGGTGTACGAGCGAATGGCCTGCCATTGCCAGATGACACCCACCGCGCGCTCGTTCTGGCCCAGCGTGGCGGCGTCCGACGAGAACTTCACGCCGGCCCCGTTGGGCAGCGAACCCCGCGGCAGGTCGAGGGCGCGCGCGGCCGCGGCGATGCCCTGTGGGTCGAGGGCGCCATGCGTCGCTGCCGCCGGCAGCACGTAATGGGCGAGCACCCACGCCGCGCTGAAGCCGGACAGCCCCTCCTCGGTCGGACCCGCGGCCGTGGAGCCCTCCTCGGTCGGCCCGCTGATCGTGTACCCGCGACCGGCCATAGCCGTAGTAGTCGTACGGCGATGCCGTCGCCGACGCGGGAGCTGAGGTCGCCGCCGAGCTGGGTATCTGTGCCGGCCAGGCGCTGGCCAGGCGGTCGTACAGCGCGCGCGCCGCGGACGAGAGGGCAGATGGCTGGAAGCCGCCGGTCGGTCGGTCGGAGGCGAATATGCCCACGGCGTCCTGGCCCAGCTCGCCCGCGAAGTCGGGGTCACATTCGGCCATCGTCGAGCCGATCAGGGCGCCCACGTGAAGGTGCGCGGCAAGCATCTGCTGGCGGAAGGCGATGCCGTCGGGGATGTGCGAGGCGAGGATGATCACGTCCGGCTGCGCCGCCGCGAGGGTGGCCATCACGCTCGTCCAGTCGGGCACGTAAAGGTCGTAGGTCGTGTCGGCGACGATGGGCATACCCGCCGCCTGGGCAGAAGCGCGTGCCGCCGCCGCAACCGATGCCGCGTAGTCGTCATGGGCGGCGACGATCGCCAGCCGGACGCCGCCCGGACCCGCCTTGTCGAGGCGCGCGGGCAGCTCCTGCGCGGCGAACTGTGCCGAGTTGGTGCCCAGGTTGGCGCCGCTGGCACCGACGCGGAAGACGAGCGGCAGGCCGCGCCCGGTCAGCTGGTCCGCAACGGCGCCCCCTTCCCAGTAGACGAGGCCCGCGTCACTCGCCGCCTGCGAAGCGGCGATCGACAGGTCCGACGAATAGGCGCCGACGACCACGCTCACCCCGTCCGACTTCAGCTCGCCCATGACCTGCGCTGCATCGGAAGCCTGCTCCAGGTCGCGCACGTCGAGTTCGAGCGGCCGGCCGGCGACGCCGCCGTCGGCGTTGACCGCGTCGATCGCGATGCGAACCCCGGCGAGCTGCTGGCCGGCAAGGCCGGCGGCGTTGCCCGACAGCGGGAATACGGCCCCGATCTTCAGCGGCACCCCGCTGGGCGAGGGGGCCACGGTCTGTGCGGGCGAGGGAGAGCCACTTAGCTGCGCCGCAGGCGAGCAGCCCGCGAGCGCCACGGCCACGATCGAGATCAACAGCGCGACGCGTCTCACGCCGAGTCACCTCCACGTTTTCGTTGCGTGCCCCGACCGCGATGCGCGCGACGCGGCCGCCTCAACACCAGCACCACCACGCCGGCGATGCCGGCGACGAGGATCCCCGCGCCGATGAGGACCGGAACCGATATCGCGGCCGCCCCGGGGATCAGCGCGTAGTCGCCGAGCGTGCTGGCCGGCCCGGTGAGGATGCTCGGCGTGGCACCCAGGCCGGTCGGGATGGGCTGCCACTGCTGTCCGTCCCAGTGGGCGATCGTGACCGACGGCGAGCCGAACGGGGCGCGCAGGACGATCGTCGGCTTGGCGCTCGCCGCGAGGCCCAGGGCGTTGCCATCCTGGTCGACCACGGCGTAGCGGTAGACGTTGCCGTAGATGTTCGCCGCCGCCGACTGCTCCCCCGAAGCCGCGACGGGCGTCACCGAGGCAGTGATCGTGGTTGTGCCGGGGAGTACGGCGATTGAGCCGGGGGTGGCAATCAACTGCGCCTGCGGCGGTTGCTCGGTCGTGACCAGGACGGTTGCCGGGCTGTTTCCGTTCGAGATGTCGAGCGTCGACTGGGCGGACGCCGGTGAACCGGCCTGGCCACTCGCCGGGCTCACATAGCGGTACGGCTCCTCGGGCACGACGCCGTCGTACAGGCCCAGGCCGGTGACCGGCTGAAGCGCCTCGACCAGCGCAACCAGGCCCAGGCCGGCGATGACCAGCAGCACACCGGCCCAGCGCCACCGGCGCGCACGGAGTTCGATCACTGCTGAACCGTGAAGACCACCTGGTTCGACCACACCCGCGGCGCGAAGGGAACGTGGTCGGCGGCGACGAACTCGCCCTTGAGCGTGTGTGCTCCGGGAGTGAGCGTGACGTCGTCCTGCATCTGGTAGTTCATCGACACCAGCACGTTGTCCACGTACAGGTGGATGTGCCCCTGGTCAGGGCGGATGCTGGTCGTGGTCGCGCCGGTGATGGTGGCGTTCTCGAGGTCGAAGACGACGTGCACCGTGGTGCCGCTGACCACGTCGCCGTCCTTGGGCTGAACCACGGTCAACGTCGCCGGCGAGGACGGCCGCGGGCCGGTCGACTCGGGCGCCGAGGGCGGCGGCGTGGCCGGGCTGCCCTGGCCGCAACCTGCGACGACGATCAACAGGCACAGGACGGATACGAGAAGCGGGCGGCGAATCATTGCGGGGAAACCTCCACGTCGGTGCGCGCGACGAGCGTACCGCCACCGCTCGGTGCGGGCCCGGAAACGGTCAACAGGTACTGGCCGGCGTCGAGCGTCGTGTCGGCGACGAAGTGGCCGGGCTCGAGCATGCGCGGATTGAGGGTGGTCGGGGACGTGCCTTCCAGCCCGATGGTCATGGTCACGCTCATGACCGGCAGCTCGTTGCCCTGCGGGTCGAAGAACGTGGCGTGTGCCTCGTTCGCTCCGGGCGTGCCCGGATCGAGGTAGACCTGGACGGTAGTGCCGACCTGGTCGATGTGCACCGTGTAGATCGTCGGCAGGCCGGCCTGCTTCGAGACATCGACCGGCTGGCGAACGATGCGGGTGGTCACATCGAAGGGCACCTCGACCGCGGTCGAGGTGGTGCTGATGACCGCGGTCACGTGCCAGGCACCGTCGATCGACAGGTTGGTCCCGTTCGCGCTGAACGTCCCGTCCGGCTGCTGGTCGAGGTCCAACCGCGAGCCGCCAATGTCCGGGCGCGCCGGCAGCACGAAGCGCAACGCAACCGCCTCCGGCGTGATCTGCGCGCCACTGTTGAAGTCGTGTACCGCGACTGAGAAGGTGTCGAAGCCGGCCGTTCCCGGTGCCACCGTGAGCTGGGCGCGCACGGTCGTGCCGAAGTCGGCGCCGCTGACGACGACGTTCTGCGGCGTGCTCGGCTGGTTCTCGGCTGGAGGCGCCAGGTTGACGAGCGTCGCCGAGAGCACCACGACGACCGCGCCGACGACGATCTCGAGCGGACCGACCCGCTTGATACCGGCGACGCCCGCGACTCCCCGAGGCACATGGCGGAAGTGGTTGATGGCGCCCAGGCCGGCCAGGCCGGCGAGCAACACGCTCTTGGCCACGACCACGCGACCGAAGTCGGTGTTGACCAGCGCGTCGAGCGTGCCCACCTCGCTGATCGCGCGCAGCACGCCGGTGATCACGACCAGGGCAATTCCCACTGTCGCCACGCGCGAGAAGCGCTGCGCCACCGCGCCCGCCGACTCGTCAGGTGCACGCCGGCGCATCCAGACCAACATCGCCGCCAGGCCGCCCAGCCAGAACCCCGCGGCGGCGATGTGCAGCCACTGGACAGCCGAGTCGATCAGTGGCTGGCCGCCCGCGGCAGCGTGGCTCAGGGCGACGTCGGCGACCATGCCACCCAGCGCCGCGATGGCGAGCAGCACGATCGCGGCGCGCGAGGTGTGGTTGCGACGGATCAGGCCGAAGGCGACCAGCCCGACGACCAGTGGCGCGAGGCGCAGCGCGGCCGACGTTGCCAGCGAGGTGCCGGGCAACTGCGCGAGCCCCACGCCGGCCGTCAGCATCTGGTCGGCGACGACCACCAGGCTGCCCACCCCCGCCGCAACCGCCGCGAGGCCGACGATGGGGCCCAGTGGGCGCGTGTCCGGGAGCGACGGCCAGCCCGGCAGCGGACCGCCACGCAGCAGCATCCAGCACACGCCCAGCAGCAAGATCAGCCCGGCATAGAGCAGCCAGCGGCCAGCAACGCCCAGTGGCGAGAGCGCCGACGAGCCGGCCACGCTACCGGCACTGTTGCCGCTCGCCGGCGGTGGCGCTACGCCGACACCGAAGGCGTACGAGCCGGTGGCGAGGTGGCCGTCCACTGTCGAGAGGGTTCGCCACGAAACCGTGTAGACGCCCGGCTGCAGTTGCGGCAACGTGACCCGCAACTGGGTCGGCTGGCCGGGCACGACCTGCGCCGGTCCGGTGTCGACGGTCGCTCCGGTCGAGTCGATGACGGTGATGGTGGACAACTGCGGGTCGGGCGTCTCGGTGAAGGTGATCGTCACCGCATCGGGCGAAGCGGAGAGCGATTGCCCGGCCGCCGGGTCGGACGACTTGAGCAGGGCATGCCCGAACGCCGGCCCCGCGAGGGCAAGCGCAAGTAGCCCGGCGACCAGCGTCGCCGCGAGAGCCGCCCGACCCAGCAGCTTCATCGGATCTAGGCGGTCGCCTGGCGGCGGACCCGAAAGGCGAAGAACAGGGCGATCAGGCCGATCACGATGCCCGCGATGCCCAGTCCGCCGCCCACGTACAGGGCCGTCTGCGAGTCGCTCGAAGAGCGGCTGTCGACGCTCTGGATCCGCGTCGCCAGCTCGCTCACGCTGGGCACCTGGTCGGGGAACTCGACTGCCGTGGGTTCCTGCGGGCTGTCAAACGTGTCCGGCCCGCTGGCGGCGGTCTCGTCGACCGCGTTGCCGTGGATGGTGCCGGTCAGGTGGAAGGTGTAGTCGCCCGGCAGCGTCGGTATCAGGTCGGCCCGATAGTCGCCCCGCATGCCGGTGCCTTCCTCCGTGTCGAAAGCCGGCTCGAGCGCCAGCGGATCGGAAGTCTGGCCGCCCGCACTGACGACCACCTGCAGGTCGCCCGGCTGCAGGTCATTGACCGGGTCGCCGTTCTGGTCGGTGACGATCGCCTCGACGGCGTTGAGCTGCCCGACGTACGTCGGCTCGTTCGCCCAGCCGAGCGCGACCGAGTAAGTGCCGACGGTAAAGGGCACGTGGGCGAGTGCGACTGCGGCCAGGGCGATCGCCAATGAGCAGGCGATGGCCGCCGCGGTGGATGTGGTGCGGATGAACCGCATGTGGGTGTTTCCTCCTGCTTCTCTTCCGATGCAAACCGCATGCGCCCTCAGCCGGCGCGCGGGGTCAGATTTCGGCGAGAAGCGGCGGAGCGCGGCCAGGCGGCCGCAGCGTCAGTGCGGAGGGGCGAATTGGCGCGTCGTCGGCGGGGCGCACGAACAGGGCGTGCGGACGTGGCCAGCGCCGGGCCAGGACACGGATGCGCTCCACGAGTATGTCGCGGCGCCAGCGCCACAGCGCCGCCACGAACGCGACAGCACCCGACAGCAGTTCGAAGATGAGCAGCGGGTCGTGGAAGGTCGAGGCGCTCAACACCGCCAGGCCGGGCGCGGGCAGGCCGGCGACCAGGCGTTCCGTGTTCTCGACGAGCACGAAGAGTGCGGCGGCAACGACGAACGTCGGCACCCACAACGCGAATATGTCGCGCATCAGGTGGCGCGCACCGGAGATGTGTGGGTCGATGACCAGCCCCGCCGCCGGCCGCGCCTGGCGGGTCAGGCGCAAGAGCTCGCGCGTGGCAAAAGCGGCCAGGACGAACGCCAGCAATGCCACCGAGGCGACGGTGACCGACCACTGCAGGTCGTGACCGGTACGCGCCAGCTCCACGCTGGTCTGCGCACCGTAAGTTGCGAGAAAGACCAGCTGGTGGCCAAGCACCAGGGTGATCAGCGAAAGCGCGGCCGCGAGTCGAAACGTGCCACGGCGCGCCGATGATGCGTGGGACATCAGGCCGGATGAGTCTACCGCGTCACGCGTTGAGTGCCGCACCTGCGTCGCGCGACCGGCGCGCCACCGGCGCGCGACCGTCGCAGGCGACTTTCCCAGGTCCGGCCGATAGCGGGATCAAGCCTCCGGACCACGGGCCGCCATGCGCGCCACTCGGAGTGTCACGGATCGCCTTTGGACCGCTGGCGCCTGCTCCGAATCCGGGGCAACCGCGCCCATCCCGCAGGTTAGTGCGCACGGCGACACTCCCAGTGGCGCCACGGCCGATTCGGAGCGGCAGTGATCGGTCACGCTGCGGCTGCCAGAACAAATGGCCCGGCGGCGACACTCCCAGTGTCGTCAGGCCGTTCAGCCGACCAGAAACGCGAGGCATGTAATCGCAGCATGGCGAAGGCTGCGAAATACGCCGAGCGCATGTGGCAAACGCGAGACTCCCAGTGGCATGGGACGCAGTTGGATCGCCGGGCCGCGGCTGACAGGACTGCGGATCGCCGGCCGCGGATGGCCGCACCAGGGAGGACGTCATGCCTGATCCCGCGCTGACCGCGCTCGCGTGGCTTGCCATCGCGGTCGCATTCGCGTGCGCGACCGCGATCCTGGCCGACATCTTCATCGTCGGCCACCGCCAGCGCATGCGCATCATGGAGATCGTCTGGCCGGTGACCGCGCTGTACCTCGGCCCGCTGGCGCTCGCGGGCTATTGGCTATGGGGCCGCAGCGGTTCGGGGAACGCGCGCTCGCTGCCCGCCGCGACCGTTCTCGCGGTGAGCCACTGCGGCGCCGGCTGCACGCTGGGCGACATCGTCGGCAGCAGCCTGGTGCTCGTCCTGGGCCTGCAGATAGCCGGCCTTGGCCTGTGGGCGGAGCTGCCGCTCGACTTCGTCCTCGCCTACCTGCTCGGCATCGCCTTCCAGTACTTCACCATCGCCCCGATGCGCGGCCTGGGCGTGCGCGACGGGCTGGTTGCGGCGCTCAAGGCCGACACGCTGTCGCTCATCGCCTTCGAGGTCGGGCTGTTCGGCTGGATGATCCTGGTGCAGCTCGTGATCTTCCCCAACCATCTCCACGCCGACGAGCCCGCCTTCTGGCTGATGATGCAGATCGGCATGGCGCTCGGCTTCGTGACCGCCTACCCGGTCAACTGGTGGCTGGTGCGCGTGGGCCTGAAGGAGCGCATGTAACCGGACAAGCGCAAGTCGGCGCCAGAGATCAGACGCCGATCGGGTGCCAGACGGTCTTCATCTCGAGGTACGCGGCGATCCACTCGGGGCGTTGCGCGCGGGCATCGTCCAGCCAGTCGAACCGCTCACCGCCGGCACGCGGCGGACGTGTCACGCGCTTGACGTTCTCCATCGCCAGCACCTCGGCTTCCACGCGCATGTCCGCCGGCGCACCCCACAGGTCGATCGCGTTGACGTCCATGTGGCCGGCCAGGATCGGCACGAGCTCGCGATGCAGGCCGGTCAGGATGTTGATGACGCCCGGCGGCACGTCGGACGTGGCCAGCACCTCGCCCAGCGTGACCGCCGGCAGCGGCCGCGATTCGGACGCGAGGACGACCGTGGCGTTGCCGCCGACGACCGCCGGCGCGACGCGCGAGACGAGACCCAACAGCGACGAGGATTCCGGGGCGACGACGCCGACGATGCCGGTCGGTTCGGGGAAGGTGAAGTTGAAGTACGGCGCGGCGACCGGATTGACCGTGCCCAGTACCTCGCTGATCTTGTCGGCCCAGCCGGCATACCAGACCCAGCGATCGATCGCCCGACCAACCACTTCGGCAGCCCGCGCGGCGGTCATTCCCTCCGCGGCGGCGACCTCGTCGGCAAATTGGTCGCGGCGGCCTTCCATCAGCTCGGCCACGCGGTAGAGCACCTGGCCCCGGTTCATGGCCGTCTTGTCGGCCCAGCCGGCAGCTGCGCTGCGTGCCGTACGCACTGCGTCACGCAGGTCCTTCTTCGAGGAGCGCACCGCGTTGGCCAGCGGCGTGCCGTCGGCCGCGCGGACGATGTAGCTGCGGCCCGACTCGGAGCGCGGGAACTGACCCCCCACATACAGCTTGTACGTCTTACGCACGGGGATGCGCATGGGCTCGTGGCCCACCGACTGGACCTGGCCCACCGACTGGACCTGGCGTGCGCTCATCGCGCCCTTGTCCAGTTCGATGTCGGCCGGGTTGACAAAACGGGCGCTGGCGGGGGATAAGACGCCGAATTGGGGCGTGGCGAGGCGCCTGCCACGCTCGTTTGCGGGCGCCACGAGCTGGATTGGTCGGCCTTGGGGGCTTCCTGGGCCCGGTATGTCAGCGACGTTGACATCGGCAACCCTTACGGCTCGCGGCGGGCAGCGTCCGCCCCGGAAGCGGCGGCGTGGTCGTTGGCGGCGTGGTCGTTGGCGGCGTGGTCGTTGCCATACTGCTTCGTCTCGGGGCGCTCGATAACCAGCGTGTACGCGGGCTCCTCGTCAGCCACCGGTCGATGACGCTTCCCGGCCGGCACCACGAACACGTCGCCTGTCGCGAGTGGCACTGGCTCGTCGCCCTCCAGCTCGACCCTGAACTTCCCGCTCCAGCACAGGAACAGTTCGTCCTCATCGTGGGCGTGGAAGGGAAAGTCACCCTCCAGCCGGGCCAGGCGCACGATCGAGTCGTTGGCGATCGCAAGGTCGCGCGGCTTGAACGGCTCGCGCATCTGCGCGGCGAGGTCGGGTATGGACACCGCGCGGGCCATCAGTGAGTGCCATCCAGGTCGAGATACGCCAGCATGCCATGGAGCCCGCCCTCGCGCCCGAAGCCCGACTCCTTGTAGCCGCCGAACGGCGAGGTCGGGTCGAAGCGGTTGAAGGTGTTGGCCCAGACAACCCCGGCGCGCAGCTTAGAAACCATCGACAGGATGCGCGATCCCTTCTCGGTCCACACCCCGGCGCTCAATCCGTAGGGGGTATTGTTGGCCTTCTCCACCGCCTCGGCCGGAGTGCGGAAGGTGAGCACCGACAGGACCGGCCCGAAGATCTCCTCCTGGGCGATGCGGCTCGACTGGGCGACATTGGTGAACAGCGTCGGCCGGAAGAACCAGCCACGTGCGGGGAGGTCGCAGGCCGGTTGGTACATGTCGGCACCCTCGGCCTGGCCCGCCTCGACGAGCTCCTCGATCTTGGCCAGCTGGGCGGCGTTGTTGATCGCGCCGACATCGGTGTTCTTGTCCAGCGGGTCACCCACGCGCAGCGTCGAGAGGCGGTCCTTGAGGCGGTCGACGAACGGTTCGGCGATCGACTCCTGGACGAACAGACGCGATCCCGCGCAGCACACTTCGCCCTGGTTGAAGAAGATCCCGTTGATCACGCCCTCGATGGCCTGGTCGATGGGCGCGTCGTCGAAGATGATGTTGGCCGCCTTGCCGCCCAGCTCCAGCGTGAGTGCCTTGCCTGAGCCGGCGATGGCGCGGCCGATCTCCTTACCCACGGCCGTCGAGCCGGTGAAGGCCACCTTGTCGACGTCGGGATGCTTGACGAGGGCGAGGCCGATCTCGCCCGGCCCGGTGATGATGTTGACGACTCCAGGCGGCAGGTCCGCCTGGCGGCACACATCCGCGAAGAAGAGTGCGCTCAGCGGCGTGGCCGAGGCCGGCTTGAGCACGACCGTGTTACCGGCCGCCAGCGCCGGGGCGATTTTCCAGGCGAGCATCAGCAGCGGAAAGTTCCACGGAATGACCTGTGCCGCCACGCCCAGCGGCTGTGGTTTGCGGCCCGGGAAGGCGTACTCGAGCTTGTCCGCCCAGCCGGCGTAGTACCAGAAGTGCGCCGCGGCGAGCGGCACGTCCACGTCGCGCGATTCCTTGATCGGCTTGCCGCCGTCGAGCGTTTCGAGTACCGCGAACTCACGGCTGCGCTCCTGCAGGATGCGCGCGATGCGGAAGAGGTACTTGGCGCGCTCGCTGCCGGGCAACGTCGACCATTCGCGCCGGTACGCGCGCCGGGCAACGGTGACCGCCTGGTTGACGTCCTCGACGGTCGCGCGCGCCACTTCCGCCAGCGGCTCTTCCGTGGCCGGGTCGAGCGTCGTGAACCACTGCCGATTGCGCGGAGCGACCTCCTTGCCGCCGATGAACAGTCCGTAGCGCGACTTCAGCTGGACAACATCGCGCGACTCCGGCGCCGGCGCGTATTCCCACGGCACCTGCTGGCCATCGCCAAGGCCCCAGCTCGCGGGAGCGTCCGTACCGCGGCCAACCTCGGCCGATCGGTCGCGTCGGACCACGGCTCGCGCGGCCGATTCAGACCTTCCCCGCGATCGTGACTCGCTCACATGGGCAGCGTACACCGCCGCTTCTCGTCTGTCACGCGTGAGACGTGACTCAATGGTCACATGACGAGCAAGGGTAGGCTCATGACGTTAGATTGTGCCGATGGAGCGGATGAGCGGCGCCGCTGAACTGATCGATGGTCCGCTCGAGCGGCCGGCGTTGGCAGGGAACCTGCGCGACCTCGAGCGGGTCAATCGCCTGCTCGGCGGGGCAGAGATTTCCTGGCGCGCGCTCGCGCGCTACCTGACCACGACTGCCGGCCAGGGCCCACCACTGACGTTGCTCGATGTGGGCACGGGAGCCGCCGACATCCCGCGCGGTCTGCTGCGCCGCGCAAGTTCGCGCCAGCTCCAACTCGAGATCTCGGCGACCGACGTCCGGCCCGAAATCATCGAGCTCGCACGGCTGCGGGCGCCGCCCGTGCCTGGCCTCGAATTGCGCCTGGCGCCGGGCGATCACCTCGACCCGGACGATGCGTCGTTCGACGTCGTGCATTCATCGATGGTCCTGCACCACCTCGAGCCTGCCGCGGCAGTCGGGTTGCTGGCCGAGATGCGCCGCGTAGCGCGCCGGGCAGTGATCGTCAACGACCTCGACCGCGGTCGCCACTGGTGGTTGCTGGCGCGCCTGCTGGTGGCACTTACAACGCGTAACGCCTACACCCGCCACGACGCGCCGTTGTCGGTCAGGCGTGCGTATCGCGCGGCTGAGGTGCGCACACTCGCGGCACGCGCCGGCCTCGTTCAACGTGCCAGCCACTGGACGTTCCCGGCATACCGCTACGCGCTGGTCTTCGAGCATGACGAGTAGACCGCCCGAGATCTTCGATGTCGCGGTGGTGGGCGGCGGCCCGGCCGGTGCCGCCGTGGCCACGCGGCTGGCTCGCGCCGGCCTGTCGACGCTGCTCGTCGAGCGCTCGCGCGAAGTGAACTGGCGCGCCTGCGGCGTCTTTTCCTCGCCGTTGACGCGCCGCTTGCTGATCGACCTGGGCGTCCGGGCCGGTGAGCTCGAGTCGATGGTCACGCCGATCACCGATCTTGAGCTGCAGACCACGCACGGGGTGCAATGCCGGCTGGAGTACGAGCACGGCCCGGCATGCGGCTTCGATCGCATCAGGCTCGACGGCGCCCTGCTCGGACTCGCACGGGACGCCGGTGCGCACGTCCTGACCGGGACGGTGGTGCGCACCGTCGAGCTGCCCGAATTCCCGCGAGACGTGGCCCGGCTGCACCTGTCGGCGAGTGCCGCCGCCGCAGCAGAGGAAGGTCCGCCCGCGCTTGTCGAGGCGCGCGTGGTGATCGGCGCAGATGGGCCGGGGTCGATCGTCGCGCGCGCCGCGGGTGTCGTGCGCCACGGACCGCGCCTGCGGCGCGCCGGCATCACCTTCCATCGCCCCGCTCCGCCGCTCGCGCCGGGTCTTCCGGCCAGCGGCCGTTTCGTGTTCGGCCACGACTGGTACGTCGGCATCGCGCCCGTACCTGACAACCGCGTCAACATCGGCATGGTCGTTCCGGCGGCGATACTGCGCCGACCGCTGGAGCGCACGATCGAGGACGTGCTGGACGACTTCCCGGGCCCCGCCGAGTCGTGGATGTCCGCCACCACGACCGACCATCCGGCGGTCGCCTATCCCCTCCACCACGCCGTGACACGAACTGCCGGTCCTGGCTTTGTGCTGGTCGGCGACGCCGCTGGCTTCATCGACCCCCTGACGGGCGAAGGAATCCATCGCGCGCTGGTCTCGGCGGACATGGCCGCGACCGCCGTCATCGCGGCGCTGCGTGGCGACACCGGCGCGTTGGGCGATTACGATCGCCACCTGCGCGCCAGGTTTCGGAGCAAGGACGCCGTGTCGTGGCTCCTCCAGCTGTTCTTTGCCCAACCGCGGTTGTTCGACTACGCCCTGCGCCGGCTCGCCACGCGCGCGCCATTGCGCGCCACGTTCACGGCCGTGCTGACCGACCAGCTGCGCGCCTCGCGCGCCCTCGATCCCCGCTTCATCGCGCGGCTGCTGGCGCCGTGACCAGCGAACAACCGGCTGGCTGGACACGCGTCGCGGCGTACGCCCTGGCCAGTGACGCCGCGGGACGCATCCTGCTCGTGCGCATCGCGCCCGGCTACCCCGCCGCGGGCGAATGGACGCTACCGGGCGGCGGACTGAACTTCGGCGAGGACCCGGCCGTGGCGGCCGTCCGCGAGCTGGCCGAGGAAACTGGTCTCGACGGAACGGTCGAGGGCCTCGAATTCGTGCACTCGGCGAGCGGCGCCGAGTCGGTGCGCGGCGGCCCATGGCATGCCATCCGCATCGTGTACCGGGTGCGGGTTACCGGCGGCACCCTGCGTGACGAGCACGACGAATCGTCCGATCGTGCCGAGTGGTTCTCGCTCGCGGATGCTCGCCGGCTGCCACTCGTCGACCTCGCCCGGGCGGCACTCCAGCATTTGGAGGCTGGCTGATGCGTTCGACGATTGGCGTCGACATGGCCGCGCCGCCGGCCCGAGTTTTCGAGCTGGCTTCGGACATCGCACAGTGGCCCGCCCTGCTGCCTCACTACCGACAAGTGACGATGCGGTCACGTGAAGGAGACCATGTGACCGCGACCATGACTGCGGTGCGGCGGTTCGCCTTCCTCGACATACCCGTCAGCTGGACCAGCCGGCAATGGGCCGAGCGCGCGGACGCCGCCGACCTGCAGCTGCGCTTCGTGCACGTCGGCGGGCCGACGCGCGGCATGGACGTGACCTGGCACATCCGACCGTTGGCCAACGCCAACGGCAGCCGGGTGACCATCGAACACGACTTCGAGCGCCGGCTGCCGCTGCTTGGGCGCGACGCATTTCCGCGGCTCGTCGACCGTCTCTTCGTCCGCCCGATCGCGGGGCGCACGCTGGCGACGTTCAAGTCGCTGGCCGAGCGATGAGCCCGCGTCGGACCACCACCGGGCGCGAGGTGTGGATCACCGGCCTGGGCCTGGTCACCCCGGTCGGCATCGGCCGTGAGCGTTTCTGGGCGGGCCTGCACGCCGGGCGATCACCCGTCAAGCGCATCGACCGCTTCGACCCGGCACCATTCCGGTCGCAGGTCGCGGCCCAGGTCGACGATTTCGAGGCGACCGACTTCATGGACGCACGGACCGCCCGCGCCACCGACCGCTTCAGCCAGTTTGCGCTGGCGGCCGGACGGATGGCGCTCGACGACGCCGGAGTGCAGGTCGGCAGCCGGGGTGCGCCACGCCACGACCGCTTCGGCGTGTACATCGGGTCAGCCCTGGGCGGCATCGCCTACGCGGAGGAGCAGCACGAGCGCTACCTCGCGCGCGGCATCCGCTCCGTGGCGCCCAACCTTGCCCTGGCCGTGTTCGGGGGCGCGGCGCCGGCCAACCTGGGCATCGCGCTGGGGCTGCACGGTCCCATCCTGTCGACCGCAAACTCGTGTGCGTCGGGCGCCGTGGCCATCGGCGAGGCGTTGCACGCGATCCGCGGCGGCACCGTCGACGCGGCGCTGGCCGGCGGCGTCGAGATCCCGCTCAGTCCGCTGGCCTTCGGTGCCTTCGACATCATTCGTGCCCTGAGTGCCGGCCACAATGACCGGCCGCAGACGGCCGCGCGGCCGTTCGACTCCGAGCGTGACGGCTTCGTGATGGGCGAGGGCGCCGCGCTCCTCGTGCTCGAGGCACGCGAGGTGGCCGAACGGCGCGGCGCAGCGCCGTACGCGACCCTGCGCGGCTATGCCGCCACGAGCGACGCCTACCACATGGTCCAGCCGCGGCCGGACGGTATGCAGGCGGCGCGGGCACTGCGCCTGGCGCTGGCCGACGCGCGCATGAAGGCCGTGGAGCTCGACTGGATCAGCGCGCACGCCTCGTCGACGCCGCTCGGCGACGCAGCGGAGGCCAGGGCCATCGCGCGCGCCCTCGGCGCCACCGCGCAGCGCATCCCCGTGAGCGGCACCAAGGCTTACTACGGCCACCCGCTCGGCGCCTCGGGCGCGATCGAAGCAGCAATCTGCGCGCTCGCCATCCGGCACGGCTGGGCACCGGGCACGGTCAACCTCGAGGCACTCGACCCGCGCGTCGCGGAGTACCTGCCACGCGTCCTGAGCGAGCCGCTCGAGCAGCCGCTGGCGAACGTGGCCTCGACTTCATTCGGCTTCGGCGGGCTCAACGCCGCGCTGGCGTTCAGCCGGCCGTGACCTCGACACTGCCCGTTGCGGGCACACTCGTCCGGTTGCGTGACGTGCGCCCGGACGATGCCGAGCTGATCGATCGCTGGAACCGCGCCGCGCTGGGCGGCTTCAACGACTTCGGCCTGCCGCGCGAGCCGATGGCGCCCGAAGTGCTCGCGTTGGGCCCGCTGCGCAACGAGCGCGGCGGCCGGCTGATCGTCGAGACGCTCGCCGGCAAGCCGGTGGGCACGATCGACATGCGCGTCAGCGCCGTATGGCCCGCCGCCATGGTCCAACGCGTGGCAGATCGGGATTGAATTGGCGCCCGAGGCACGCGGTCGCAGTTACGGCAGCGAGGCACAACGGCTGCTGGCGGACTGGCTGTTCGCGACGACGAGCGCCAATCGGGTCGAAGCCGCGACCGACATCGACAACGTCGCTGAGCAGCGCTCCCTCGAGAAAGCCGGCTACCAGCGCGAGGGCGTCCTGCGCGGCGCGCAGTTCCGCGCCGGCGGCTACCACGATCTCGTCTTCTACGCGCGCCTCAGGAGCGACTGAACAGGGTCTGGACGCGGCCGTAGGCTTCGTCGATGCGCGCCGCCGGAACGGCGCCCGACTCGACCAGGCCGGCGATCGACCTCGACCGCCTGGCCGGCCAGGCCGCTGACGGGCTGCGAGCTGTTGGCCAGCAGCAACAGGTCGTTGCCGGCGAGAAGTGCGAGTCGGAGGATGTCCTCGTCGGAATAGCTGGCCCGCAGTGCGCCGGCCTGCAGGTCGTCGGTGATGGCCGGGCCGGCGAAACCGATGTCAGTGCGCAGGACATCGTGAGTTGCCGGTGAGAGCGAGGCGGGCAGGCGTGGATCGAGCTGTCCGTTGAGCGCGTGGGCGACCATCACCAGGTCGGCCAGGCCATCGGCGGCGATCCGCCTGAATGGCTCGAGCTCGCGCTCGCTCCAGCTGGCGGTGATGTCGACGAACTCCGTGTCCGTATTGCCGCTTGCGCTACCCAGCCCCGGGAAGTGCTTGAGCGTGGTGAGCACCGCGGGTCTGGCCGCGTGCTGGGCGTCGATCTGCGCCTCGGCCATCTCGATGACGACCTGCGGGTCGGCCGAGAAGGAGCGCTCGAGCAGGCCGATCGACGGGTTCTGCGGGTTCACGTTCAGATCGACCACCGGCGCCAGGTTCAGGTTGATACCGCCCGACGAGAGCATCCTCGCGATCTGGCGTCCGGCCGTGGCCGCCTGGGTCACGTCTCCGGACCGGCCGAGCGCGGCGGCAGATGGCAGCGCGGCGAACCCGTTGGCCGGCGCTAGCCGTGCGACCTGGCCGCCCTCCTGGTCCGTGGCGATCAGCAGCGGACGCGTTTCCGCCGCCGCGCGCAGGGTCGCGGTCAGTGCCGCGAGCTGATCGGGCGAGGTGACATTGCGGCCGAACAGGATCACGCCGCCCAGGCCCAGGTCATGGATGTCGGCGAGGATCGGGTCGTCGGCCGCCAGCTCCCGGCCCCTGAAGCCGACCACGAGCAACTGCGCGATGCGCCGGCGCAGGACTGCGGCGTCGGCGGACGTCGCGGTCGGCGTCGGAGTGGGCGTGGGCAGCAGGGTCGGCGTCGGAGTGGCGCTCGGGGAGCCCGTTGGCGTGGGCAGCAGTTCGGCGCGGCAGCCGAGCACCGCCGCGCCGGCGAGCGCGGCCGAGCCCAGCAGGAAGCGCCGCCGCGTCAGCAGCAAGGGTCAGTCGAGAGTGAAGTAGTCGGGGCCCTGGTAGCGGCCGGTGCGCTCCTTGCGGATCTGCATCAGCACGTCATTGAGCAGGCTGCTGGCACCGAAGCGGAACAGGTTGGGCGTCATCCAGCGCGGACCGAGCGTCTCGTAGAGCACGATCAGGTAGCCGATCGCGTCCTTGGCGGTGCGGATGCCGCCCGCCGGCTTGATGCCCACCATGCGCCCCGTCCGCCGCTGGAAATCGCGCACCGCCTCCATCATCACCAGCGTGACGGGCAGCGTGGCCGCCGGCTGCACCTTGCCCGTGCTGGTCTTGATGAAGTCCGCCCCGGCGGCCATGGCCAGCACGCTCGCGCGACGGACGTTGTCGTAGGTCTCGAGCTCGCCGGTCTCGAGGATGACCTTCAGGTGCGCGTCGCCACACGCTTCGCGGACTGCCACGATCTCGTCGAACACCGCCCGGTAGTCACCCTGCAGGAAGGCGCCACGGTCGATGACCATGTCGATCTCGTCGGCCCCGGCGGCGACCGCCTGCCGCGTCTCGAGCAGCTTGACGTCCGTGTAGGTCTGGCCCGACGGGAAGCCGGTCGCCACGCTGGCGACCTTGACCGTCGAGCCCGCCAGGGCGCGCTTGGCCACTGGCACCAGGGCGGGATAGATGCACACGGCCGCGACGCTGGGGATGTCCGGGTCGCCCGGGTCCGGCCGCAGCGCCTTGGCGCACATGGCACGCACCTTGCCCTCGGTGTCCTTGCCCTCGAGCGTGGTCAGGTCGGTCATGCGGATGGTCATGTCGAGCGCCCACAGCTTCGAGGCACGCTTGATCGACCGCCGGCGCAGGCTCGCGACACGCTCGTCGATGCCCACCTGGTCGACGCCGCCGACGCGCTCGACCATCTGCTCGAGCCCGTCGGCGCGGCCCACCCATGCGCGTACCAACGCCGCCGCCTTCCGCTCCGCGGCCCGGTTGCCCGGCTGCGCCACTACTTCGACCACGAGCAGATCTTACAACGCAGCTGGCGCGAAGCAGTTGACTTGTGATGCCTTTTGTGTGACCGTTCGGTCACATGATCATTGCGGCCGACGACAGGCTTGATCGTCTGCTGCGCGCGCTGGCCGATCCCACGCGCCGGCGCCTGTTCGCGCTGCTCCTCGATACGCCCGGCCTATCGACCGCCCAGCTGACAGTTGCCGCCGGGGGCATGTCCCGCTGGGGGGTGATGAAACACCTCGCGCTGCTGCGCGAATCTGGGCTGATCCAGACGATGGAGGCCGGGCGCGAGCGAAGGCACTACCCGGAGCGCGCAGCGCTCGAGCCGCTTCGCGAGTGGTTGGCCGGCGTGGTTACCGGCTGACGCGGCGCATTCGTCAGGTGCGCCAGATTGCACGTGATTTGAACACGGCGCCGGCCGGCGGTCGGTCTGGCTGGAAACCGTATGTGCCCGCGCCAAGAGCGGATCGCGGCCGGTGCGTAAATGAAGCGCCGACTGCTCGCCGTGGCGGTTGATCGGTCGCGAAATCGGGCCGGCGTGTGCAAATCACATGAAATCCTGCGTGCTGGCCTACTGCTCGCAGTGCTGTCGGCGCGCTAGCCAAGCCCCTCGATCATCTCGTCCAGGTGGGCCGGCCACGCCTCGCCGAAGTGCAGCGAGGCGAGGATGGCGCCATCACGCAGCGACGCGTCCGAGGTGTCCGCCCGGGCCAGGCCGAAATGCTCGAGCAACACGTCGACGATCGCCGCGCCCGCCGCCAGCTGGCGGGCACGGCGTGGCCGTACGGCGAAGCGGTCGACAATCTGGGCGGCTGTAAGGCCGTGCAGCAGGCGCCGATCCTCGGCCAGGGTTGCCCGATCGAGACGACCCAGGCGGGCCACGTTGGTCGCGGTGCCACCCACGAACACCGCACCCAGGTGGCCGTCACTCGGGAGCGGAAGCGCGGGTAGCATCCGGCGCACGTCGGCGGCCGCGCGATGCAGGCGATCCAACTCGTCGTCGGTCGGCGGGTCGTGCTCGACGATCGCGTTGGTCAGCCTCGCGGAGCCGATCGGCAGTGCCACAACGCTGAGCCCCCGGCCCGGCCCGAAGAGTGCCAGTTCAGTCGACCCACCGCCGATGTCGACCACCAGCAGTGGCGTGCGGGGTCGCTGCCCGGCCGTCACGCCGATGAACGTCAGTTGCGCCTCCGCGCGCTCGTTCAGCACATGCAGCTCGCCGCCGGTCGCCGCCCGCACGTCGGCCTGCAACAGCGGCGCGTTGTCGGCGCGGCGCAGCGGCTCGGTGGCAACCATGGCGTAAGTGCCCGCGCCCGCACCCTGGGCGATACGCCGGTAGGCGACGAGGGTGTCGACGACCTCGCGTCGGGCCTCCGGCGGGATGCTGCCGCTGCGGTCGACGGTGTCGCCCAGGCCGAGCAACTCGCTGCGATCGTCGAGGTAGCGCAACGGCGGGACAAGCTCGGCAACCAGCAGGTGAATGCTGTTGCTGCCAACGTCCACCGCGGCGCCGATGGTGGCCACGGACGGGGTAGCTCGGACTAGCGCGGCTGTGGCGCCGCGGTCACGCGGGCAGGACCGTCAGCCACTTGCCCACCCAGGCAGGCGACTTGGGCGCGTAGTAGGCAGCGAACTTGCGCTGCAGCTCGGCCATGCTCACCCACGTCTTGGGCCCCGGGTCGTACGAGTGGCCGTCGATCGTGCCCAGCGGCCAGAGCGGGCCCATCGCCTGAATCGAGGTCACGGTGAACGAGCCGCCGGCAAGCGGATCGTGGTCTGACGTGAAGCCGGTCATCACCCACGCGTGGCCGCCGTGCGTGCCCCACACGATGATGCCCACAGGCTTGTGCGTCTTGCGCATCTGGATCGCGGCGTCGCGCAGCGCGGCGGCCATCGTGTTGCTTGCGTCGAAGTAGTAGCTGCCGGCGCCCCAGTGTTCGAGCGCCGCCACCCAGCCACCCACGTCGGCACCGTTGTCCGAGACCGGGTAGTAGCTGTTGGCCTGGGCGTAGTGCCAGATCTTCTTCTGCTGCCGCGTGCTGTGGTTGTGAGTGCCCTTGATGGTGTTGAGCATCATCTGCACCGACGCGGCGACGCACGTGTAGTCGTTGACCTGGACCGCGAAGCTGCGCTTGCGATAGACCGAGTAGCTGCCCGACCAGGCAGTCTGCGGCTGCTGCGTCGCTGGCGTGGGGCTGGCGGTCGGAGTCGCCGTGGGCGGTGCGGCCGGCGGACCGAAGCCGCCCGGTCCGATGGGGATCATCGCCAGCGAGCTGAGCGGCCCGGCGAACGAGGCGGCCAGCAGTGCCACCAGGCCGAGGGCCACCGCGCGCCGGACCCGCGCATGAACGTTCACAGCGCTTCCAGTATGGGCCATGGCCGGTCCCCGGCGCGCCTCCGTCCCAGGGGCTAACGTTGAATCCGATGACGACAGGCTCCAACTTCACGCGCGGCAGCGAGTACGAGGTACCCGTGCGCGTGCATGCCGATCGCGGCGCACAGGTGCTCGAGATCGAGTGGCCGGATGGCCACCTCACGCGCTACGACTTCACCACCCTGCGCTGGCTGTGCCCGTGCGCCTTCTGCCGCGGCGAGGCGGGCACGCCCGGCTGGCTCGACTCGAATCCCACCCTGACCGAAGCCCAGACACAGTTGACCGACCTGGCGCTGGTCGGCAACTACGCCCTGCAGCCCACCTGGGCGGACGGCCATCACACCGGCTTCTACACCTTCGACCGGCTGCGCCTGGAGTGTCCGTGCCCCGAATGCACGGCACGGCGTGAACGGGAGCATGGTCCGCACCGGGCAACTCGCCTCGGCTGACCCACGCCGGACGCCGGGCCCCGGCCAAACGCCGGATCCGCGCATGGGAGGTTAGGGGGACTGCCAGCACCGGCGGCGTTGCTAGACTTGGGCCTCCCATGGCCGCCGTTCGATCGCCTGCTGTCCCCGACAAGCGCGAGGCAGGCGCGCGGCCGACGCGCTCCCGCAAGCCCGCCGCGCCGGCCGCCATCCCGTACATCAACCGCGAGCTGTCGTGGCTCGAGTTCAACGATCGCGTCCTGTACCAGGCAGTCGACGAGCGCAATCCGTTGCTCGAGCGAGTGCGTTTTCTGGGCATCTTCGCCGGCAATCTCGACGAGTTCTTCCAGGTCCGCGTCGCAGGGCTGAAGCAGCAGGTGGCTGCCGGCCGCTCCCATCCCACGCCCGACGGACTGAGTGCAGCCGAAACGCTCGATGCCATCCGCACCCGGCTGCTGCCCATGGTCGCGCACCATTCGGAAACGTGGTCGGAGATCCATGACGAGCTCGCCGAGGAAGGCGTGCGCATCGTGCGCTACGAGGAGCGACCCGAACGCCACCACGAGCTGCGGCGGCGCTTCTTCGACGAGATCTTCCCGGTCCTGACGCCGCTCGCGGTCGATCCCGGCCACCCCTTCCCGTACATCAGCGACCTGTCGCTCTCGCTGGCCGTCACGGTGCGCGACCCGCAGTCCGGCGAACGCCTCTTCGCGCGCATCAAGGTGCCGCCCGTCCTGCCCCGCCTGATGGAGGTCGGTCAGCGCACCTACGTGCTGCTCGAGCAGGTCATCGCCGCCAACCTCGACGCGTTGTTCCCGGGCATGGAGGTGGTCGAGCACCACCTCTTCCGCGTCACGCGCAACGCCGACCTGTCGATCGAAGAAGAGGAGGCGCCCGACCTGCTGATGGCGCTCGAGGAGGAGCTGCGCAAGCGGCGCTTCGGCGAAGTAGTGCGCCTGGAGATCGAGCGTTCGATGCCCCACCCCACGCGCGAGCTGCTCATGCGCGGCCTCGACGTGGCGCCCCAGGACGTCTACGAGATCAGCGGCATGCTCGACTTCACCGCGCTCAGCGAGATCGCCGAGCTCGATATCGCCGAGCTGCACACCGTGCCCTGGCAGCCGGTCATGCCGCCGCGCCTCGTGCCCGCTGACCCCGACGAGCAGACTGACGTCTTCGCCGTCATCCGCCAGGGCGACCTGCTCGTCCACCACCCCTACGAATCGTTCGCCGCGTCGGTGCAGCAGTTCATCGAACAGGCGGCGCAGGACCCCGACGTGCTATCCATCAAGCAGACGCTCTACCGCACCAGCGGCGACTCGCCGATCGTCCGCGCGCTGATCGAAGCCGCCGAGGCGGGCAAGCAGGTCGTCGTGCTGGTCGAGATCAAGGCCCGCTTCGACGAGGCCGCGAACATCATCTGGGCACGCGCGCTGGAGCGCGCCGGGGCCCACGTCGCATACGGCGTGATGGGCCTGAAGACGCATTCGAAGCTTGCCCTGGTGGTGCGCCGTGAAGGTCGCGGCATCCGGCGTTACGTGCACATCGGCACCGGCAACTACAACCCGCGTACGGCACGCCAATACGTCGACCTGGGCCTGCTGACTACCGACTCCGAGCTGGGCGCCGACGTGACCGATCTCTTCAACCTGCTGACCGGGCATTCGCGCCAGACCCAGTACCGCAAGCTGCTCGTGGCGCCGGCAACGATGCGCTCGGGGATCATCGACCTGATCGAAGAGGAGCGCGCACGCCAGGTATCCGACGGCGACGGCCGCATCATCATCAAGTGCAACGCGGTCGTCGATCCCACGGTCATCGCCGCGCTGTATCGCGCGAGTGCCGACGGCGTGCCGATCGACCTGATCGTGCGCGCCATGTGTTCGGTGCGGCCCGGCGTGCCCGGCTTCAGCGAGTCGATCGCGGTGCGCTCGGTCGTCGGCCGCTACCTCGAGCACTCGCGCATCTTCGTCTTCGGCAAGGGCGATCGTGAACGCTTCCTGATCGGCTCGGCCGACCTGATGGAGCGGAACCTCGACCGGCGCGTCGAGGCCGTCACGCCGGTGATCGATGCGGACATCCAGCGTCGCCTGCGCGAAATCATCGACGTGATGCTCGCCGATGATCGGCGCGCCTGGCAGCTGGGCGCCGACGACCGCTGGCGCCGGGTCGAGGACGTGGTTGACGAGCCGCGCGGCCTCGACACTTTCGAGACCCTCATGGCGCTGGCGCGGGGCAGCCAACCGGCCATCCCGTGAACTCCGAGCGCGAGCTCGAACTCAAGTACGCCGTCGGCGATCCCGCCGCCGTGCGGGCACTGCTCGAGCGGGGGCTGGCCGGCTTCGCCGTTGGCCCGGCGCACCAGGTCTCGGTCAGCGATCGGTACCTCGACACGCCCGACCACGCCCTGGCGCGCGCCGGTTACGGTGCGCGGCTGCGCCACGCCGGGCGGCACACGACGCTGACCGTCAAGAGCCTCGCCTCGAGCGCCTCGCCGGGCGCCCTGCACGATCGTCTCGAGCTGGAAGGGCCGGCCACGCGCAGCCTGGCGCCCGCTCATTGGCCCCGCAGCGCGGCGCGGGCGCTGCTCGAGGCAACGATCGGCGAGGACCGCCTGCGGGCCCTGTTCGTGATCGATCAACAGCGTGAGGAACGCGCCCTCGCGCAGCCGGACGGAACGCCTGCTGCCGCCATCTCGCTCGACGAAGCGCGCGTTACCCATGCCGGCCGGACGCTCGGCACGTTCTGGACGCTCGAGATCGAGAGCCGGGTCGAAGGCGACCACGGCGGCAGCCAGCTGCTCGAAACGATCGCCGCCGAGTTGGAGCATGCCGATTGTCTTGTGCCGGAGCTGCGATCGAAGGAGGAGACGGCGCTCGAGATGGTCGCCGCGACCGACGACGCGCGGATCCGACCACCACGTTCACCGGGCATTCGCGCCGACGACGACCTGGCCGAGGCCGGCCGCAAGGCATTGCGCATGCACCTGCTGCGCATGCTCGTGCTGGTGCCCGACGTCCGCGCGGGAAGAAACCCCGACGCGGTCCACCGCATGCGCGTTGCCACCCGCCGCATGCGTGCGGCCTGGCGCACGTTCGACGGCGCGTACCAACGCGCCGTCGCGCGGCGCTACGTGGCCGAGCTGCGCATCGTCGCGCGCGCTTTGGGCCGCGTCCGCGATCTTGACGTGCAGCTGGAGCGGCTCGATCAGTATCGGGCGGCGCTACCGGTCGATGGCGCAGTGGATCTCGAGCCACTCGCCAAGGAGTGGCAGTACCGCCGGCGTCATGCCCGCCTGGAGCTGCTCGACCTGCTCGGTTCGGCTGCCTACTACCACTTCGTCGAGGACTACCGCGCCTTCGTCGATTCGCCCGGCACCGGCGCTCGCAGGGCCGAGCGCCGGCGTGTTCGCGATAGCGCAGGTTCGCGCATCTGGGCGGCCTACGAGCAGGTCACCGCCCACGACGTCTCGCTGGCATGGGCCGATGTGCGCGCCCTGCACCAGTTGCGCATCGACGGCAAGCGCCTGCGCTATGCGCTCGAGTTCTTCGCCGAGGTCCTGCCGCAGTCCGCGGCGCACTTGATCCGCGACGTGGTGGCACTCCAGGATCACCTGGGCCTGCTCAACGACGCCGTCCTGGCCACGGCGATCACGCGCGAGTGGCTGGATGACGCCAGCACGCCACCGCCGACAAGGCTCGCCGCCGCGGCCTACCTGGCGGCCACCGAAGCCGACATCGTCCGCCTTCGCCGCGGGTTCAGCCCGCTCTGGCGACGGATCAACGGCGGCACCTTCCGTCGTCGCCTGGCGGCCGTCATCGGCGGTCTGTAACCGGACAACGCCAACGAGTCGTTAACGAGTCGCTAACGCGCCGACTACGGTTGCGCGCCAGCCTGTCCAAATGACGAGCGCCTCCTACCCAGACGGCGGGGCACCGTCCGCGCGCCGGCCGCCTGTGGCCCTGTCTGCGTGGAAGGATTCGTTTCGTCTCATTCGAGAGCCGGGCGAGTTCGTCCGGACGTTGCGCGCCGAGCGGCCCGCCTTGGTCGTTGATGCCCCGTCGAGCTCCTGAGCGCGGTGGGCGCGCAAAAAGCTCGACCGGCTGCCCAGTGCGCCGCTTCGGCTCGACGCCGAGCCGTCCTGCGGGGCGTTAACAGGACGTTAACCGATAGCCAACAAGCCGTTCATCGGCCGGCCCAAGACTGGCCGCGTTACGGCTAGTCCGTGTCAACCGCGGCCCTGCAGGGCGGCGGCAGCAGAGAGGAGAGGCACATCACGTGAAAGTACCCAGGACGATCGCGGCCGTGGCGCTCACCACCGCGCTCACAGTCGTCGCCTGTAGCGGCGGGACGGCGACGCCGTCGCCTGTTGGCTCGGGGCCGGGCCCCTCGTCCGCGCCCGGGTCAATCCAGATCAGCGGCGCCGGCGCAACCTTCCCCTACCCGCTCTATAGCCAGTGGTTCTACCAGTACGCCTTCGTCGATCCATCGGTGAAGTTCAACTACCAGTCGATCGGCTCTGGCGGAGGCATCCAGCAGATCACGGCCAAGACCGTCGACTTCGGCGCGTCTGACGCCATCCTCAACTCCGATCAGCTCGCAGCGGCGCCGGGCATCCAGATGTTCCCGTCGGTCGCCGGTGGCGACGTCGTCGTCTACAACGTCTCCGAATTGGCGGACGCCGCGCCGTTGGTTCTCGATGGGCCAACGACCGCGAACATCTTCCTGGGTCACATCACGAAGTGGAACGACCCGGCGATTGCCGCCCTGAATCCCGGCGTCACGCTGCCCGACAAGGACATCACGGTGGTCCACCGCAGCGATGGCTCGGGTACCACGTTCATCTTTACCGACTACCTGTCGAGCGTCAGTGACGAGTGGAAGTCCACGGTCGGCAACTCCACGTCCGTGCAGTGGCCGGTCGGCCTCGGCGGCAAGGGTAACGAGGGTGTCTCGGGCACGATGACCCAGACCGACGGTGGCATCGGCTACGTGGAGCTCGCGTACGCCGTCCAGAACAAGCTGTCAGTGGCCAGCATGGTCAACGCAGCGGGCCAAACGGTCACTGCGTCGATCGACTCGGTGACGTCGGCCATGAGTGACTTCGGCGGCGACATGCCAGACACGCTGGCGAGGTCGATCGTCAACGCCCCCGGTACCGCTTCCTGGCCCATCGCGGGCTACACGTACCTGCTGATCTACCTCCAGCAGCAGGACTGCGCCAAGGCCACCAAGCTCGTCCAGTTCGTCCAGTGGGCACACACCGATGACGCCAACACGATGGCCACCAACCTCCAGTACGTGCCACTGCCGGACGCGGTCAAGACGCAGGTGCTGGCCAAGCTGGGAACGATCACCTGCAATGGCCAGCCGGTCGCGCCCTGAGTAGACATCTCCTCCTCGGCAAGCGGGCGAGCGCTCCCAGCTCGCCCGCTTGCTTTCTCATCCACTAGGCTGAGTACCGAGCCGTAGAACCAATGACAGCATCCACGCCCGCGGCACCAACACACATGCGCCCGCATTCGCTGCGGCGTGTCTGGCGACACGGGGACCGTCTCTACGCGGCCGCCCTGCTGGTGGCTGTCACCCTGACGATTCTCCTGCTCGTCGCCATCGGGGTGGTGCTCTGGCTGAGTTCGACGCAATCGATCGACCAGTTCGGTCTTGGCTTTCTGACGTCGTCGACCTGGGATCCCGCGATCACCAAGACGTTCGGCGCACTGCCGTACATTGTCGGGACGCTGGTCACGTCGGCCATTGCGCTGGTGATCGCAGTGCCCGTCGGGCTCGGGGCAGCCATCGCCCTGGCCGAGTTGGCGCCACCCTGGATCGCACGCCCACTGGGCATGCTGGTAGAGCTCCTGGCCGCCGTGCCCAGCGTGGTCTTCGGCCTGTGGGGGTTGTTTGTCCTGGTCCCGGTGATCGTCAAGCCGGCGGGCGAGTTTCTGGCATCGACGCTCGGCTTCATCCCGATCTTCGAGGGGCCGGTCCAGGGTCTCAGCCGCCTGGCGGCCGGCCTCGTCCTGGCGATCATGATCCTGCCAACGATCACGGCCATCAGCCGCGACGTTTTCCAGGCGATTCCGGGCGACCAGCGTGAGGCCGCGCTCGGCCTGGGTGCGACGCACTGGGAGGCGATCCGCAAGGTGCTGCTGCCCTATGGCGCGACGGGTTTTCTGGGTGCCATCATCCTTGGGTTGGCACGTGCCGTGGGCGAGACGATCGCGGTCACCATGGTCATCGGCAACAACCTCGACCTGTCACCGTCGGTCCTGCATCCCGGGTACACGATGGCGTCAATCATCGCCAACGAGTTCACCGAAGCGACCTTTCCGCTCTACACCAGCGCACTCGTGGAGATCGGCCTGGTCCTGTTCGCGATGACCCTGCTCATCAACATGGTCGCCCAACTGCTGATCGGGCGCGTGCGCGGAGCTACCGCCAGATGACCAGCAGCGCCATCGCCCAGCCAGCCAACATCCGCCGCAGGCACCGCTCAAACGCCCTGGCGCTGACGATTTGTGTCATCGCATTGCTGGTCGCCGCTGCGCCGCTGGTATGGATTCTGGGCTATGTCATCGTCCAGGGCCTGCCGGTCCTGTCGGTGACCTTCCTCACCGCCACGCCCACGCCTGTCGGCGTGCCGGGCGGCGGCATCGCCAATGCGATCGTCGGCTCGGCCATGACCGTCGGACTGGCTCTGGCCCTGGCAGCGCCGGTTGGGGTGCTGACCGGCCTGTACATCTGTCGACGACCGGCGAGCCGCAGTGCCGCCACCATTCGCTTTGCGACGGACACCCTGGCTGGCGTGCCATCGATCGTGATGGGTATCGTCGCCTACGCGATCGTCGTTGCGCCGCAGGGACACTTCTCGGCCCTCTCGGGCGGAGTCGTGCTGTCGTTCATCATGTTGCCCATCGTCGTGCGCACTACGGAGGAGATGGTCAAGCTCGTCCCGCCGACCCTGCGCGAAGCGGCCCTGGGCCTCGGCGCCCCCGAATGGAAAGCCACGCTACGGGTGGTGGTGCCGGCCGCCTGGAACGGCATCCTGACCGGGCTCATGCTGGCCATCGCTCGTGCCGCTGGCGAGGCGGCACCGATGCTCTTCACGGCCTTCGGCAACCCGTTCATGAGTACCGACATCAATGAGCCAGTCGAGACGCTGCCGCACCTCGTGTACACCTATGCAACCTCGGCGTACGAGGACTGGCGGCAGAAGGCCTGGGCGACGTCCCTCGTGCTGATAGTTTTGGTCCTGGCCCTGAACGTCGCTGCCCGGGCGTTGGTTGCGTACCGCCGGCGACGGCTGGGGCTGGCGTAGTGGAATCCACGGGGAGTGAAATGACCGCAACCGCCAGCACACCGGCCAACGACGAGACACGGCTCCAGCCTCTGACAGCCGAGCGGGCGGTATCCGGCGCGGTTCTCGAGCCCAAGCTGCAGATAAAGGACCTGTCCGTCTACTACGGTCCCTTCCGCGCGGTACGCGATGTAACCCTCGACATTCCGGCCAATGAGATAACCGCGATCATCGGACCCTCTGGCTGCGGCAAGTCAACCGTGCTGCGGTCGATCAATCGGATGACGGATCTGGTTACCGGGGCGCGCACCGCGGGCGAGATCGTGCTCGACGACGTCAACGTGCTGGATCAGGACGTTGACGCGGTTGACCTGCGCCGGCGCGTCGGAATGGTCTTCCAGCGGCCCAACCCATTTCCGAAATCGATCTATGACAACGTGGCATTCGGCCCACGGCTGCTCGGCATCCGCGGCCGGCGGCTGGACGATCTGGTAGTGGAGACCCTCCAGCGCGCTGCACTCTGGGACGAGGTGAAGGACGAGTACAAACGCAAGTCGGCGCTCGCCCTGTCTGGTGGACAGCAACAGCGCCTGTGCATCGCTCGAACGCTGGCCACGGAGCCGGAAATCATACTCATGGACGAGCCCTGCTCGGCCCTTGATCCAATCGCCACTCTGCGCATCGAAGAACTTATGACCCAGCTGAGCACCAGCTTCACGATCGTAATCGTGACCCACAACATGCAGCAGGCTTCACGGGTCAGCAACCGCACTGCGTTCTTCACGATGGACGAAGACCGCGCCGGCCATCTGGTGGAGGTGGGCAGTACCACGGACATCTTCACCAATCCACGGGAGCAACTAACTGAAGACTACGTTTCCGGGCGCTTCGGCTGATCGAGGCAGGCAGCATGAGGGACACGCGACATGACCGATGAAATCGACCGGCCGGCCGACGGTGAGCTGATGCCCATCCCCGGTGGCGAAAGCGACGCAAACCTGCTTCAGCGGCAGGCCAACGAGATTGCCGGGCGCGCGGATGCCTTCGGAGCGCCGACCCCAGCACCGCGCTCGCGTGAGGCACTCGATCGCGAATTACGCGAGATAAAGGACGCGGTGCTGCGCATGGGCAGCATGGTCGCAGAACAGATCGGCGCGGCGATCGACTCACTCACCAGTCACGACGCGGACAAGGCCACGGCCGCAATCGTTGGTGATCGCCGAATCAACGAGGTCCAGGAGTTGATTTCCACGCTGATCATCAGCACCATCGCCACGCAGCAGCCGGTCGCCCGCGACCTGCGCTTCCTGTTGACACTCGACCACGTCACTTCCGACCTCGAGCGGATGGGCGACCACGCCGGATCGGTGGCCAAGCAGGCGCGCAAGCTCGTGCCCTACCCGCCCCTCAAGGATTGGGTCGACCTGCCCAGGATGGGCGAATTGGCGGCCGACCTCGTGCGCGGGGTCCTGCGCGCCCTGGTCGACATCGACGTCGTCGCGGCACGGGCAGTGGCGGCGCGCGACGACGACATGGACAACCTCTATCACGCGATCTTCGACGAGGTGCTCGACCTCATGCGTGCCGACCCGGCGAATGTCGATCCGGGCACGCGCATCATCTTTGCCGCGCACTACCTCGAGCGCATCGGCGACCGGGTGACCAACATCGCCGAGGACGTGGTCTTCCTGGCGACCGGCGACATCGAAGACCTCAATCCGTGAGTGGCGGGCGCGTCCGCGACGAGATCGGCGCGCGAGTGCGCACCATCATCGAGGCGACCGCCGCTTAGGTCGCCGCCTGAGCCGACGCCGCTGCGAGCCGAGTCGGTCATCCGCGCCACTTACGCAGGTGGTGCGTCTTGCGGACGGTGGTGCCACGCCAACGAGAAGGGCCAAGCGCGAAGTCAGCACCACTTGCGCGCCTGATGCGTACCTGGCGCCGGTCGTCGACCTTCCGCATGCCTACGACGCAGCAGGTGCGCAGGCGGCGCACCGCACGGCCAGGAAGCTCGTCAGTACGCACCCAACGCGTAAGTGGGGCTGGCCAGCGTCTAGGATGCGTCCGATGGCCCCCACGCTGGAGCTCTACCTGCTCCGCCACGCCCACGCGGGCGACTCCGCGAAGTGGCACGGCGATGACGCGGCGCGGCCGCTGAGCAGCAAGGGCGAGGACCAGGCAGGGCGGCTGGGCGCGTTCCTGGCACAACACGGCTTCGAGCCAGGGGCGATCGTGACCAGTCCCAAACTGCGCGCTCTGCAGACCGCTGCGATCGTCGGAGTGGCGCTTGGCGTCGAGGCACACGTCGACGAGCGGCTCGGACGTCCGCTTGACCTGGCGGGCCTGTCGGAACTCCTCGCCGACGCCCGAGCCACGCGGATGGTGGTCGTGGGCCACGACCCGGACTTCAGCGACCTTGCGGCCGAGCTCGCGGGCGCACCGGAGCTGCCCATGCGCAAGGGGGCCCTTGCCCGCTTCGACACCGATCTGCCCTTGCGCCCCGGCCGCGCCATCCTGCGCTGGCTGCTGCCACCTGACCTGCTCGGCTGACAGGCGCCTGATCCGCCGCTGTCCCTAGATGGTCGAAGCGCTCCTCGCCGGAGCATTGGCCGGCTACGCCATCGCCATCCCGGTGGGTGCTATCGCGGTGCTGATCATCCACACCGGCATGACCGGCGGCTTGCGTCACGGACTGGCCGCCGGAGCGGGCGCGGCGACCGCCGATGGCATCTACGCCACGCTCGCCGTCTTGGCCGGCCTGGGCGTCAGCTCGGCCATCACGCCGATTGAGACGCCATTGCGGGTCATCGGTGGGCTGGCGCTGATCGGCATCGGTGGCCGCGGCATCCTCGTGCTGCGCCGGACCGAGGGCGACGTGGCGGCTCGGTCAATGCACGGCGCGCATTCGCGCACCTACTTCACGCTGCTCGGGCTGACGCTTCTGAACCCGGCGACCGTCGTCTACTTCGCTGCGTTGGCAGTTGGCCTGCCGTTCCTGGCCGGGATCGGCGAACGGCTCGTATTCGCCGCTACCGCCTTCGTGGCGTCACTGACCTGGCAGAGTGCGCTGGCGCTGTTCGGCGCGACCATCGGGCGCCGCGCCGGTCATCGTCTGCGCCGGCCGACCGTGCTCGTGGGCAACGGCATCGTCATGCTGCTGGGTGCCCTGATACTCGTCGATGGCGTGCGCGCGGCGCTCTAGCCGCGCAGCCAGCGATAGCCGTAGCGGCCCAGCTTGACCCCGTCGCGCACGGAGCCCTCGCCGCCGAAGATGACCTCCAGCGAACGGCTGCGCAACTCGTCGGGCAGGCGCACGCGACGTGGCTCGTCGGCCAGGTTGTGCAGTGCCACCAGCCAACCGTCGCCGTCGCGGTAGGCGATCGCGCTGACGTCATTCGCAGCGTCGCCCAGGTCGGGCACGTGCCAGTCAGAGCCGGCCATCAGCGGCAACGAATGGCGCAGCGCGATGAGCCGCCGGAAGAACGACAGCAACGAGTCCGGGTCGTCCCACTGGGCGCGCACGTTGACTGCGCGATAGCCGAAGCGACCTCCCGGAGCGGGCGCGCGCAGGACCAGCTCGTCGGGCGCGCGCGAGAAGCCGGCGTGCGGGCTGTCGTCCCACTGCATGGTGGTGCGGACGGCCCAACGTTCGGGGAGCTGCAGGTCCTCACCCAGGCCGATCTCGTCGCCGTAGTTGAGCATGGGCACGCCGGGCATTGCGAACATCAACGACCAGGCCAGTTCCATCCACGCCTGGTCGCCAGCGAGCATGGGTGCGACGCGGCGTCGGATGCCGTGGCCGTAGACGCGCATCGACTTCTTGGGCGCGAACGCCCGGTAGACCTTCTGCCGCTCGCGCGCGCTGAGCTGATCGAGGTTCAGCTCGTCCAGGTTGCGCAGGAAATTGACGTACAGCTTGCCGGCGGGCGGCCGCGGCAGGCGCGTCAGGGCGCGATTCATGGGCTTCGCCGAGTGTCGCGCGAGGGCCAGGAAGATCGACGCGGTGACGTAGAAGTTGAAGACCATGTCGAGGCCGGCTTCGTCGCCCAGGTACTCCGTGTAACGCTCCGGCGCCACGTCCGCCTCGCCGACCAGCGGCACACCGAGCTCCTGGCCCAGGTCGTCCAGCCGGCGCAGCGGCCGCCAGCGATCCGCTGGCCCGTGCCGCCGTTTCTGTTCGACCAGGTGTGATGCGGCATCGACGCGTATCGCGCCGACGCCCTTCTCGATCCAGTGGCGCAGCACGCGCTCGTACTCGTCCTGCACGAGGTCGGAGTGGGTATCGAGGCCGGGTTCGAAGGGGTAGAAGCGGTGGCGGTAGTAGCTGTCGGTGCGCTCATCGTAGGCCCACACGCTGGGCACCACGCCGCCAAAAACCGGGCTGGCCGGCTCGTCGGGCGGCGTCTGCTCGAAGACGTAGCGCGCCCGCTCGGGCGCGGAGCGGCTCTGGCGGGCGGCGCGGAACCACGGGTGCTGGTCGGAGGTGTGGTCCGCGATCAGGTCGAGCATGACGTGCAGTCCGCGCGCGCTTACGCGACCGATGAGCTCGTCCATCGCGTCATCACCGCCGTAGACCGGTTCGATGCGGCGGTGGTCGACCACGTCGTAACCGTTGTCGCGGTCACTCGAGATGTACGTGGGCAGCAGCCACAGGCAGTCGACCCCCAGGTTGGCCAGGTAATCGAGGTGCTCGAGCACGCCCGGCAGGTCGCCCACGCCGTCGCCGTTGGCATCGGCGAAGCCCGCGACCTCGATGGCATAGATGACCGAGTCGAGAAACCAGGGCCGACCGCCGCTTTCCAGGTTGCCGTTCATCTACCTGACTCTCGCCTCCCGCGCGCCCGGCGTCCAGTCCCGAACAGCGTGCGCCTCTTTCGGCTTTGTTTCGGCTGGCCGATGCCGCCTAGAACGCCTCGACGGGGAGCTGATCGGCGAGCGGCACGGTGAAGGTGAACGTGGCACCGTGGCCCTCCCGGCTCTCGACGCTGATCGTGCCGCCATGGCCTTCTACGATGTGCCGCGCGATGGCCAGGCCAAGGCCGGTGCCGCCCATGCCCCGCTGGCGGGCCTTGTCCACCTTGTAGAAGCGCTCGAAGACCCGCCCGATCTCCGCTGCCGGGATGCCGACGCCCTGGTCGCGCACGTCGACGGCCAGGAAAGCTCCCTCGACGCGCAGTGCGACGGTCACTGTCGTGTGCTGCGGCGAGAACTTGACCGCGTTGTGCAACAGGTTGACGAGCACCTGCCCCAGCCGCTCGTCATCGCCCCATGCCGGGGGCAGGTCCGCGGGCAGGTCGGCCGTCAGGGTCACATCCTGGCGCTCGGCGAAGGTGCGCAGTCGCTCGAGCGCGGAGCGGATCACCTCGGCCATGTCGACCTGCTCGAAATGCTGCTCGGCGGCACCGCCTTCGATGCGTGCGAGATCGAGCAGCTCGTTGACCATCTGCACGAGGTGCCCGGTCTCGACGTCGATCTTCTTGGTCCGCTCGCGGATGCGCGGCGGCACGTCCGCGCGCTCAAGGTCCTGGCCGAGCGTCTCGGTCAGCAGCCGGATGGTGGTCAGCGGTGTGCGCAGTTCATGCGACAGGTTGTCGATGAACTCGGTCCTGATGCGCTGCAGCCGGCGCAGCTCAGTGACGTCTTCGAGGATCAACCAGTAACCGGCGTCCCCGGCACGGCGGATGCGCACCAGCGTGCGCCGCTCATCGGGCTCGTGGCCGCCGATCTCGATGCTCGTCGAACCCTGCCACGGCGCCGAGCGCACGGCCTCGTCGACGCGGTGATCGACGAACAGCTCGAGCACCGTGCGACCGGCCGCGGCCTGGCGTTCGACCGACAGCATCCGCGCGGCGGCACGGTTGAGCGCCGTGACGCGCATGTCGGCGGCGACGCGGATCAGGCCGATGTCGACGCGATCGATGACCGTCGGCAACTCGGCGACCCAGGATCCGGGGCCGTTTGCCGGCCCGGGCGCCACGCGCCTGATCGGGGCGGCCAGCGCGCGGCTGCGCGCCGAGCGTCGGTTGGCGATCGCCCAACCGAGGCCGCTACCCGCGGCCAGCGCCGCCAGCACCGCGACGATGACGAACTCGGTGGGCACGGACCAAGTCTATGGCGCCCCGTGGGTATGCCAGGGGTCGACACCCTCAACTTGCACGCGCGCAGTGTGGAGCGCGCCCGTGAACGGAGCGTTTCCGCGTTGTTTACGTTTGGTGCATACCGCCTACGTTTGCTCCGCGTCGTGCCCCGTCGGCCAGCGGAAGACGTAGCCCACACCGCGCACCGTCTGCAGGTACACCGGCTGCGCGACGTCCGCTTCGATGTGTGACCGCAGCCAGTGGACATGCACGTCGACGGTGCGCGTTTCGCCGGCGTAGTCGTAGCCCCACACGCGCTCGAGCAGCTGCTCACGACTGAAGACCTGGCCGGCGTTGCGGATCAGGAACGACAGCAGCTCGAATGCCTTGGGTTTGACGGGCAGGGCCCGACCGTCACGCAGGATCCGGTGGCCGGCCAGGTCGACCTGCACCGGACCCAGGTCGACCGTGCGCGGTTCGCCTGCTTCGGTCGCCTGCCGCGCGGTGGTGTCGGAGCGGCGCAGCAGGGCTCGGATGCGCGCCTGCAGCTCGCGCAGGCTGAAGGGCTTGGTGACGTAGTCGTCGGCGCCGAGCTCGAGACCGAGCACCTTGTCGAGCTCACTGTCACGCGCGGTGAGCATCAGGATGGGCACGGGCGACTCCGCGCGGATCACGCGGCAGACTTCGATGCCCGACATGCCCGGCAGCATCAGGTCGAGGACCAGCAGGTCCGGCCGATCGGCGCGGAAACGCTCCAGCGCCTGCGGCCCGTCAGCGGCGGTCGTTACCTGCAGGCCGTCCTCGATGAGCGCTTCGGCCAGGGTCTCGCGAACGGTCGGCTCGTCCTCGACGATGAGGACGGTGCGGGCCAAGCTCAGACCTCCTCGCCGGCGCGCACCTTGCGGATCAGCTCGGCGCGGTCTCGCCGGCGAAAGGCGCGGTCCTGGATCCAGTACTCGGTGAAGTCGGTGCACTCGCCGGCGTCGTTGAAGCGGCACACGTAGACATTCGAGAACGCGTCGCGCAACTCACCGCCGGGCGAGTCGTAGTAACGGCTCGCCCCGTTGGCGACGTGGACATCGCCGTCAATTGCCAGGGGGTCGTATTCGCCGTCGTAGGTGCCCGGGTCGTCAGGCCCGTCGAGCCACGACTTGACGATCTCGTCGCGGCCGTGGACAGGCTCATCCTGGGGGTGATAGCGATAGGTCGCGTCGGCGCTGAAGAGGGCGCCGATGGCCTCCGGGTCGTAGCTCTTCCACGCCGCCACGTAGGCGTCCAGCCAATCCTGGAACTGTTCGCGGTTCATGCCATCCCTCAAGTGCGTCCTGATGTCTGCATAGTAACCTATGGATGCTGGTTGTGTGGTTACGTCAGCGGGTGCCTCATCGCGCCCCGCGCGGTCGTGCAGGGAACCGAGGCTTGACGTCACGGCGCAGATGCCCGACAACTGATCGCGGAGGTGGGCCGGTGCCGGATTCCGGCGCGAGGGTGCACGCGGAGCTCAACGAACTGCGCCAGTCGCGGCGCCGAATGGTCCTTGCGGCGGACGCGGACCGGCGCGCGCTCGAGGGCGAGCTGCACGATGGCATCCAGCAGGACCTCGTCGCCGTGGCGATGCTGCTTCGTCGGGCGCGCGACCTGCTCGCCAGCGATGCCCTGGCTGCAGCCGATCAGCTGGCAAGCGCCGAGTCCATCGTCCAGCAGGCGATCGGCGAGGCGGGCCGCCTGGCGCAACGTATCTACCCCGCCCTGCTGCACGTGCGCGGACTCGCGGGTCCGTTGCGTCAGGTCGCCGCGAGCGCGGGAGTCACGCTGGACGTCCGGATCGACTTTGATGCCTCTTCGGCCGGCGAGGCCGCTCTGGCCGTCTATGCGACGTTGGCCGAGGTGGTTGCCGCCGCCGAGCGCGGCACGGGGTTGACGGCCACCGTCCGCGAGGTTGATGAAACGCTGGAGTTCGACTTCGCCGGCAGCCAACCGCTCTCTGCCGGGCTGATCGAACGGCTGCGTGACCGGGTTGAGGCGCTCGGGGGCGAGCTCGAGGTACCGGTGCGCGGCGGCGGGCGCCTGGCCGGTCGGCTGCCGCTTGACCGCCACTAGTGCTTCAATGAACGGCGGGATGCTCGGCCAGGTACAGGATCACGGCCTTGACCCGTTTGTGCACGGCCGGCTCCCAGGTCAGGCCGAGCTTCTGGAAGATGGAGTTGATGACCTTCTCAACCGACCTCTCGGTCAGCGCCAGGCTCGCCGCGATCGAGGCGTTGTTCATGCCCTGGGCCATGGCCGCCAGCACGTCGCGTTCGCGCTGGGTCAGGTCGCGCAGCTGCGCCCGGGCCCCTTGCGCACGCTCGCCGACGAGGCCCTCGACGACCTTGGGGTCGATGACCGAGCCACCCTCGGCGACTGCCCGCACGGCAGCCACGAGCTGGTCGACCTCGGCGACACGCTCCTTGAGCAGGTAGGCGCGGCCTTCGCTGCCGGAGTCGAGCAGCGCCAGCGCATAGGCCGGTGTGGCGTACTGGCTGAGCACGACGACGCCCATCTGCGGATCACTCTCGCGCAGCCTGATGGCGGCCTGGATGCCCTCGTCGGAGTTGCCCGGCGGCATGCGAATGTCGGTGACGACCACGTCGGGATGAAGGTCGCGTGCCGCAGCCAGCAGCGACTCGAGGTCGCCACACACGGCCGCCACCTCGAGATCCGGCTGCGCCGCCAGCAGGCTGCGCAGTCCCTCGCGGACGAGATAGTGATCCTCGGCCAGAACCAGCCTGATGGGCATGGCCGCAGGATAGCCGCGTGAGCGGGCCCGCCCCGCTCGTTCTGATCGTCGACGACGATGGGCGCAATCGGAAGCTGGCTGCCGACTTGCTGCGCCTGGCCGGCTACCGGATCGTCGAGGCCGCGAGCGGCCGGGAGGGCGTTGCGCTGGCGGCCAAGACGCTGCCACAGGTGGTCCTGATGGACCTGCGCCTGCCCGACATGGACGGCTCGCAGGCCGCCCGTCTGCTGCACGCCAGCCCGATCACCGGCGGGGTACCGATAATCGCCCTGACCGCGACGTCACTCGAGGGCGAGGACGACTGGCTGGCCGCGACAGGTTTCTCCGGCTACATACGCAAACCCATCGACGTCGACCGTTTCGCCACCCTGGTCGGCGACTTCGTGCCGTCGGTCGGCGCATGACCGTCGAACGAGCGTGACATGCTGGCTCCCACTGGCGCGGTGTGCCAGCATCCCCCGGCCCGGCTGGCCTGCTTGGTTGGCGCGGCCGGACGGTCGGCCTACCTTCACCTCCATTGGTCGAGTGCCTGGGCCTGGAGGGTGTGAGTGATGAAGAATTATCGAGCCGTGTGGTACGCCACAGCGCTGCTTGTCGGCCTCGTGATCGTCGGTTGCACGGCACCAGCCCCCAGCAGCCCGACTCCGCCGCAGGTGCCGGTCGTGGCCTTAATGCACGCCGGAGTAGACCACAACCCGCCGTCGCTGGCGACGCTCGTCACGCGCCTTGGCGAATTGGGCTGGTACGACGGCAGTTCTGACGCGGTGATGCAGGCGCTCGTCGGCGACCAGAAGCTGATTGCCTCGACGAAAACCATGGACCAGCTCCAGGGCGAGTACGACGGCAGCAGGATCACGCTGATCTGGCGCAACCTCACTCCCGACCAGGCGCCCGCCGTGGCGCAGCAATTCGTCAGCCAGCACGTCGACATGATCGTCGGCTTCGAGGACGCCTCGATCAATGCGGCCCAGGCCGCGACGGCCGACCCTGCGACCCGCATTCCGGTGGTCTTCCTCCACCCTTCCGACCCGGTTCGCCAGAACCTCGTCACCAGCCTGTCGCAGCCGGGCGGCAACCTGACCGGGGTGTTCGGCGCGCGCGACCCGGTCGTCAAGCAGCTCCAGATCTACAAGCAGATCATGCCTAACCTGAGCCACCTGCTGACGCTGGTCGATCCCGGCGACGCGGCGAACAATGCGATCCTGCTGCCGGAGTTGCAGGACGCCGCGAACCAACTGGGAGTCACGCTCGACATCCAGACAGCATCGAACGCGGACGAGATCAACGCGGTGTTCGCCGCGTTGACTCCCGGTGCGGTCGACGGCGTCTTCATCCTGTCGCCCAGCCTGCGCCTCAACTACTCGGGCACCATCATTCCGGCCGCCACGGCCGCGCACCTGCCCGTGCAGGCGCACCGCAAGGAGTGGGTCGACCCCACGAACCCGGCTGCCGGCGGAGGGGCGCTCTTCTCGGTCGGCGTCGGCGTCGGCCCTGTGGGCACGGCGGGAGCACGATTCGTCGATGCCATCCTGCACGGGGCCGCACCCGCGGACCTGCCCGTCGAGGAGGTGCCCGCGGTGCAATTCGCGCTCAACCTCAAGGCTGCCGCTGCGCTCGGGATCACGGTACCCGACAGCGTGAAGCAGGAGGCCGACGTGGTCTATCAACCGTAGGCGCCGCCCGGCCACGGAACGACGAGCATGACTAACACTCCGACGCGGCCACGGCGGCGACTGATCTGGCGCTATGCGGCCGTAGTCGTCACCCTCGTTGCCACGGCCATCCTGTCGGTGGGGGTCTCGGAGTTCTACTTCTCCTACCAGGACACGCAGACGCAGGTCACCGCGACCGAGGCGGACAAGGCGTCGGCGGCGGCCGTATCGATAAGCCAGTTCGTGAGTGATCTGCTCGGCAGCCTGCAGCAGGGCGCCACCGCGGCGGGCCTCAATTCGAACGATCGCTACGACGCCTTCGAGCGAGTGCTGCTGCGCGAGGCGGCCGTCAATGCCCTCGCCTACCTCGACGCCAACGGCCGGCCGTGTGTGAACGCTTATGCCCTGGGCACCGACAAGCTCGACACCACGCTGGCCGATCTGCTGGCCGGCAAGTGCGCCGACGACAGCGCCACGTACGCCTCCGAATTTGCGGGAGCGAGCGCCGGCCAGCAGTACTTCGGTGGCGTCTTTTTCAACCCGCAGGATGCGCGGCCGCACATGATGATGGCTCTCCGCGAGCAGTCGCCGGGCCACGGCGTGATCGTGGCCGACGTGGATCTCGGGTCGGTGGTCGACGCGATCGACCGCGCCCAGATCGGTCAGGCCGGCTACGCCTACGCGGTCGACTCCAACGGCGAGCTGATCGCGCATCCGGATATCAACCTGGTGCTCGGGCACACGAGCTTCGCCGCCCTCCCCCAGGTGAACGTGGCGCTCCAGCAGCAGCACGGCAGCGGATCGGGCGTGGTCACCAGCGGGCGCGACCAGAACGGCAACCAGGTCCTCAGCGCCTTCCAGGGCGTCAACCCGCCGGGCTGGTACGTCTTCGTCGAGGAACCGCTGAGCGAAGCCTTCGCACCGATCACCGCCGCCATCTGGCGTACCGCGGCCCTGCTGATCGTCTTCCTGCTGCTGGCCGTGGTGACCAGCATTCTCCTGGCACGCAACCTCGTGCGGCCCATCGAATCGATCCAGGCCGCGGCCGCGAGCATGGGCTCGGGCGCCCTGAACCAACGCATCGAGGTTCGCAGCCGCGACGAGCTGGGCGCCCTCGCTGACGAGTTCAACCACATGGCCGCGCGACTGCAGGCGTACTACGCCAACCTCGAGAGCGAGGTCCAGCAACGCACGTCCGAACTCGCGACCGCCCTGCGGGAACTGGATCAGAAGTCGCGCGAGCTGGAGGCCGCCAGCCGCCACAAGTCGGAGTTCCTGGCCAACATGTCGCACGAGCTGCGCACGCCGCTCAACGCCATCAGCGGCTTTTCCCAGGTACTGCGCAAGCAGCTCTTCGGCGAGATCAACGACAAGCAGGCCGAGTACCTCGACGACATCCTCGCGTCGGCACGCCACCTTTTGTCGCTCATCGATGACGTGCTCGACCTGGCCAAGGTCGAGGCCGGCCAGATCGAGCTCAAGGTGGCGCCCTTCTCCCTGCCCGAGACGCTCGAGCGCGGCGTCGTGATCATCCGCGAGCGGGCAACGAAGGGAGACGTGACCATCTCGCTCGCGACCGACGGGGTGGGCACCGTGGTCGGCGACGAGCGGCGCGTCCGCCAAGTCGTCTTCAACCTGCTCAGTAACGCGGTGAAGTTCACGCCGTCCGGCGGGTCGATCGATGTCATCGCGGCCCAGGTCGACGGTGAGGTGCAGGTAGCGGTCCGCGATACCGGCCCGGGCATCGCGCCTGATGATCAGCATCGCATCTTCGAGGAGTTCCAGCAGGCCGAGGCGGGCAAGGCCCAGCGTGAGGGCACCGGCCTCGGACTGGCGCTTTCGCGCCGGCTGGTGGAGCTGCACGGCGGCCGCATCTGGGTCGACAGCGCACTCGGCCGGGGCAGCACGTTCACCTTTACGCTGCCGCTCGAGCGTGCTTTGTGATGGCGGGCGAATTGGTGCTGGTCGTCGAAGACAACGAGAAGAACATGAAGCTGCTGCGTGACGTGCTGCAGGCCACGGGCCACCGGGTCCTCGAGGCGACCGACGGCGAAGCCGCCCTCGCCCTTGCGCGCGAACACTCGCCCGCACTCGTTCTCATGGACATCCAGCTGCCGGACATGGATGGCGTCGAGGCACTGGCCCGGCTGCGCGCGGACCCGGTAACCGCGGCGATACCGGTGGTGGCCGTGACGGCGCAGGCGATGAAAGGCGACCGCGAGCAATTCGTCGCCGCCGGCTTCGATGCCTACCTTTCGAAACCCATCGACCTGGACGAATTGCTTGACGCGGTCGCGGCTCATGTTCGGGTCGCCGACGCATGAGCGCCGAGCAAGCGCGCATCCTCGTGGTCGATGACGTCGTCGAAAACGTCAAGCTGCTCGACGCGCTGTTGACCAGCCGCGGCTACGAGGTCGTATCAGCCGGCGACGGTGCAGCCGCGCTCGAGCTGGTCGCCACCGCCCAGCCGGACCTCGTCCTGCTCGACGTGCTGATGCCGCCGCCCGACGGTTATGCCGTGTGCCGCCAGCTGCGCGCCAACGAGGAGACGGCCATGCTGCCGGTGATCCTGCTCACCGCCGAGGCCGAGTCGGAGAAGGCGCGCGGGCTCGAGGCAGGCGCCGACGACTTCATTCCCAAACCGTTCGACCCGGACGAGCTCTTCGCACGGGTCGGATCGCTGCTGCGCATCAAGCGCTATCACGACACGATCGTCGAGCTCAACCGCGACCTCGAGGAGCGCGTTCGGTCGCAGGTGGCCGAGCTGGAGCGCGCACGCCGGCTGCAGCGCTTCCTGTCCCCGCAGCTCGCCCAGGCAATCATCTCCGCGGGCGACGAATCGATCCTCGCCAGCCATCGCCGCCAGGTCGCGATGCTATTCGCCGACCTGCGCGGCTGGACCAGCTTCGTGGACGCCGTCGAACCGGAGGAGCTCATGCGCGTGCTGGGCGAATTCCACGGCGTGGTGGGCGACCTGGTTAATCGTTTCGACGCCACTGTCGGATTCCTCGAGGGCGACGGCGTGCAGCTCTTCTTCAACGACCCGATCCAGATCCCCGACGCGCCGCTGCGCGCCGTTCGGCTCGCCTGCGAGCTGCGCGACGAGGTAGCACGCCTGGCCGAGCAGTGGCGCAAGCGCGGCCACGACCTCGGCCTGGGCGTCGGCATCGCGCTCGGCTATGCCACGTGTGGCGAAGTTGGCTTCGCGGCCCGCTCCGACTACGCCGCGATCGGTGTCGTCACCAACCTCGCCTCGCGCCTCGCCGACGCGGCCACGCCCGGCCAGATCCTCATCGCCCAACGGCTGCACGCCGAAGTCGAGGACGACGTCGAGGCCGAACCCGTCGGCGAGCTGACGCTCAAAGGTTTCCAGCGGCCCGTCACCGCGTTCAACGTGACGGGGCTGCGCGCCACGGCGGTTATGCCGCGAGAAGCGCGTCCAGCTTGCTGAATGCTTCGCCCCAACCGTTGTCAGTCGGCGCCACCAGGTGCTCATCCAACCACTGGCTGACTTCGAGGCGCGTTCGTCCGTCGGGCTCGTCGTAGAACTCGATGCGCATCCTGGTATCGAACGGCCTGAAACCGGTCGCGGCCAGCAGTTCGCCGGCAATGTGCATGACGCCGTCGAGCAGCTCGCCGTCGACGACCTCCGTCAGGTCGATACGTCCGCGCGTCCAGATATCGGGTTCCGCCGGGAACAACTCCTTCCACTGCATGTGTCCGCCGGGACGCACGTCGAAATCGATCTCGTCGCGCGGCAGTAGGTTGCCCAGCGGGCCCCACCACGCGGCGAACTGATCAGGGTCGGTGAAGGCCCGGTAGACGAGCGCACGCGGCGCGTTGACGATGCGCGTCAGCACCAGCTGTGGAGTCGCGGTGGTGGTCATGGCTTGTCTCCGTGCGTTTGGGGATCGGTCCCGGTCGTGGGTTGTTCCGCGCCCAGTCGGGCGAGGTGTTGATCCAGGCGGTCGAATCTCTCGTCCCACAGCCGCTCGTAGCGCGCGAGCCACGTCGCAGCGCCGGCAAGCGACGCTGGCGACAGCCGCGCATGGCGCCATTTGCCTTCCTGGCTCCTGGTGATGAGCGACGCGCGCTCGAGCACCTTGAGGTGACGCGAGATGGCCGGCAGGCTGATCGAGAAGGGTGTCGCGAGCTCGGTGACCGTCGCCTCGCCGGCGGCCAGGCGGTCGATGATGCCCCGTCGCGTGGGATCGGCGAGCGCACCGAACAGTAGGTCCAGTTCGTGGCTCGATCGCGTCCCGGCAACGTTTAACATCTTGGTTAAGCGTAGCGCCGACGCGAGCCGGCCGCAAGACCCAATTTGCGCTTGAGCCGACCCCGGCGGGCTGTGAGTAGGCGACCCTACTCAGCCACAGGAGGCAGAGCGGGCGCCGGCGAAGCTCAGACCGCGAGCGTCTCCAGCGATTCGCGCGCGGCGTCGATGCGCTCCAGTGTCCGTGAGTAGCCCAGCGCGACGAGGGTGTCGAACAACGGCGGCGTAGCGGTCCGCCCCGTGACTGCCACGCGGATGGCCATGAACAGGTCGCCGACCTTCCAGCCGTGCTCCTCCGCCAGCCGGCGCAGCGGGCCTTCGAGTTCGTCCGCCTCGAAACTCACCTGGCCGACATCGGCAATCACCTGGCGCGCCGCCTTGAGCGCGGCCCCGGTCGTCGCCACATCCCAGCGCTTGGGGACCAGCTGTTCCGGCTCCACGAGGACTGAGTCGACGAACAGGAAGTCGGCCATCGCCCCCACCGCCGACAACGTCGGCAGGCGCTCGCGCAGCATTGGGATCAGCGGCTGCAGGTCGTCGCCGGTGGGCATTCGGACGTCTGCGCCGGCGGCCGCCTGGGCCTCCAGATCGGATGCGAGGAAGGGCAGCAGGCGGTCGGCCAGCTGTTCATCGGTCAGGCGCCGGATCCACTGGCCGTTGAGCCATTCGAGACGCTCACGATCGAAGACCGCGCCGCCCGACTGCACGCGCCCGAGATCGAAACGGCCGATCAGCTCGTCGAGCGAGAAGATCTCCTCCTCCGTCCCGCTCGACCAGCCGAGCAGCGCCAGGAAGTTGACGAAGGCCTCCGGAATGAAGCCCTGCGCGCGGTAGTCGGCGACCGCGGTCTGGCTCTTGCGCTTGGACATCTTGGTGCGGTCGGGATTGAGGATCAGCGGCAGGTGGGCAAATTCGGGTACGGCAACGCCGAGCGCCCTGAACAACAGGATGTGCTTGGGCGTGTTGGACAGGTGGTCCTCCCCGCGGATGACGTGGCTGATGGCCATGTCGGCGTCGTCGACCACGACCGCGAAGTGGTAGAGCGGCGTGCCATCACTGCGGACGATGATCAGGTCGCCACCCAACGCCGTGGTGTCGATCTCGACGTGGCCGCGGACGATGTCGTCGAAGGCGACCACGCCCTCACCGACGCGGAAGCGGATGACCGGCTTGCGACCCTCCGCCACGAACGCGGCGCGCTGCTGCGCGGTCACCTGCGCGCAGCGACCCACGTAGTGCGGCGGTTGGTGGGCGGCCTCCTGCGCCTTGCGGTCCGCATCGAGCTCCTCGCGCGTGCAGTAGCAGTAGTACGCCTTGTCCTCGGCGAGCAGCTGCTCTGCCGCCGCGCCGTAGCGCTCGAGGCGTTGCATCTGGCGGTACGGCCCATAGGGTCCGAGTCCCGGCCGCCCGGCGACCTCGGGACCCTCGTCCCACTCGAGCCCCAGCCAGTGCAGCTCGCTGAGGATGTCCTGCTCGTACTCGATCGTCGAGCGGGCCACGTCGGTGTCCTCGAGGCGCAGGATGAACGTGCCGCCGTGGCGCCGCGCGAACAGGAAGTTGAACAGCGCGGTGCGCGCGGTGCCGATGTGCAGCGGCCCGGTGGGACTGGGCGCGATCCGGCAACGGACGGCGGTCACGGCGGATCCGTCAGCGCTGGTGGCCGAGACGACGACGCAACCGGCCGAGCATCCCGGCGCGGACCGGCGCGGCAGGATCCGGCCGCGCCGCGGCTGCCGGCGTCGGGCGGGTTGGAGCGGGCGGCTGATGACCGGTGCCCTTCGCGGCGTCGCGGTCAGACGCGGCCCCGGGCGCCGGCGCCGGCGGGCTCGCGCGATGTGCCTGGGCGCGCGCCATACGTGCCCGCCCGGCGGTCACGACCTGCGTGCCCTGGTAGTGGAACTGGCCGCGACGCGGCAGGTCCTCGTCACCGCGGCGGAAGTAGGCACGCGCAGCCATCGACCAGGCGGCGCCGCTCGAGCGGTTGTAGACCTCGAAGTCGGCAGCGGGCTCCTGGTGTTCCGCCGGCCGTGGCTCGCCCTGCTGTGGATCGGCCTGGCCTTCGGGCCTCCACGCCGAATTCCGGCGCGTGCGCCGCTGCCGGGCGGCCGCCGCGCCCTCCTCCCACCAGGGCACCTCGCTCGCCGACCAGCGGTAGGCGTGCGTGCTGCGCGGAGCCGCCTGATCGTCGGCCGGCTTGTGGCTGCTCTGCGTCGTCTTGCGCCTGGTACGTGCCGGCGGCGCGTCGGCGCGCACCGGGCCGGGCGCGTGCTTGTCGTCCCAGTCACGCCGCAGCAGCGGATCGGAAAGCAGCCGGTATGCCTCGTGCACGGCCAGGAAGAGGGCCGTGTCGCCGGTGGCCGCGTCGGGGTGGTAGCGCTTGGCCAGTGTGCGGTGGGCACGCTTGATCTGCGCGCTCGTGGCGGCACGCGCCACGCCCAGGGCGCGGTAGGGATCGAAAGTCGCGGGGTCGAAGCCGTTGCCCGTCATGGAATCAGGCCAACTCGGCGAAGGGCGCCAATTGGAACGCGGGCACGGTCTCCGATATCTCGACACCGCGCGGGTCGCGGTGCGGTGGCCGGTGCAGGTCGTTGAGCCGTTCCAGGGCCACCGCATCGAGCACGTTCAGCTGCGCCAGCGTCTCGATCGTCACCGATCTATTGGCACGCCCGGCGAGGTCGCCGTCCTCGATCTTGATGGCCACGCCAATGGCGGCGCTGCCGCTGCCCGACCAACCGGGCAACAGCCCGATGCCGCGCAGGCCTTCCGCGCCACCCTTGGCGACGAGTCTGCCCGGGCGGGTGCGCATCACGCGCGTGTCGACCGAGTCGCGCGAGCCACCGATCATCTCCGGCGCCGCCATCATGACGTCACGCACCTTGGTCAGCGACGTGATCAGGCCAACCGTGCCCGCGTCGGCGCCGCCCGCGGGGTCGGCCAGCAGGGCAAACGCGCGCGCGATCGCGGCCAGCGGAAACGCGTAGGTCAGCACCCCGCAGTTGTCGACGGCGGTGACGAGCGCCGCCGGCCTGGTGCCGAAGACGTGCGCCACCATCTCTGCGACCGCGACCTGGGTCGGGTGATCGGGACGCCAGTAGTCGTCGAGCGACCAGCCGCCGTGGCGTGCCAGTAGCAGGCTCGAAACGTGGAAGCCGGAACAGTTGTGGCGGATGGCGCCGGGCGCCTCGCCGTCCCGCGCGAGGCGAGCGGCGGTCAACGCATCCTGCGGCGCGCCGGCGGTGCCGCACGCCAGCAGCGACTGCGAGAGACCGGCGCGCCGCAACACGCCCTGCAGCGTGCGCACGTGCATGTCCTCGCCATGATGCGAAGCTGCCATCACCGCGAGCTCCGGCGGTGTCAGGTGGAACTCCTCCACGCCGCCCGCCTCGACCAGCGCGAGCAGTCCAAACGGCTTTACCGCGGAGCGCAACGAGGTGACGTAATCGGGATCACCCACGCCGCGCTCGACGCGGCCACTCGCGTCGACCTGGACCACGTGGCCGCGATGGCGGCTTTCGACGAACGGCCCGCGGCGCACTTCGACGAGCACCGGCGCCGCCGCGCCACGCGGATAGCGCGCGCGGGCCAGCGCGGGGCGCGTCAAGGTGCGTGTGGCTGTCCGTGCGGTCGTCTGCGCGTGGGGCGCAACGTCGGTCGCAGGCTTCGTCTGGGTCCTGGCCATGCTCTTCGATGGTAGCGCCTCGGCGCGTCATTTCCGCCGGGCGGGCGTTCGGCCGGTCCATACAATGGCCGGCTGAAGGAGGCCAATATTCGCCGGCTCTCGCCCGCCGCATTCGACACCGTTATCGTCGCCCTTGGCGCCGTGCTGGTCTTCGGCGGGTATCTGCTCGTCTGGGCCGACAACAACGGGCTGGTCGTCGGCAACCAACTCTTCTCGCCGTGGTCGTTGCCCCTGTACGCCGGCTTCCTGGCCGCCTCCTTCCTTCTGTTCATCTGGTGGGACTCGCGCCGGAACCTGTCGCGGATCCCTTTTCCGGGCGGCCTGCGCTACTCGCTGGTCGGGGCGGCATTGTTCATCGTGGGCCTGCTGGTCGAGTTCGTCCTGCGGGAAGCCGGTGGCCGTCCACCTGCCGGACCGGAGGGTGTGCTGACACCCAGTCGGCTGCTTCTGTTCGCCGCAACGTTGCTGATCCTGACCGGCCCGGTCCTCTCGATCGTCGAGCGCCGGGCGACTTCCGGCTCTGTACGTGGCGGCTGGCGCCATGGACTGCCCACGCTCGGTCTGGCGCTTGGGCTGATGCTCGCCGTGCTCACCCTTCTCACTCAGTCGATTCACCCCATTGTCGTGCTCGCGGGCGCCCAAGCCGAGGGAGCCGACCTGACGCAGACCCCGACCGACCTGTACCTGGTGCCCACCGACGGCACGGGGAGCCGGCGCCTGACCACGACACCGGGCTCCTGGGAGGCGCACCCCGATGTCTCGCCCGACGGGCGCACAGTTGCCTACGCTGCCGGCACCCAGGGCGACTTCAGGCTCTACACAATTGACCTTGGCACTGGTCAGACCGCCCGAGTGACAGCGAGCGAGCAGGGCGAAGATGGTCCTGTCTGGGCGCCCGACGGCCGGCAGCTCAGCTACTGGTCTCAAGTCGGGAGCACCGCGCTGCCGGTCGCAACGCCCCGTACGCCTGGCCCGGCTCCCGCGCCCAGCCTCGGCGCCCAGCCACGGCCGGTGAGCCGGAACGACCTGGGCATCTGGTTCGTGTCGCTGGACGACACCAGTTCCGCTCATGCATGGACCGGCACCCGAGGTGAGGGCATCGACTCGTGGTCGCCATCGGGCGACGAGTACTGCGGCTGGGCCTACCAGGGAGACTCGTACGACATCGTCACCTGGCGGGCCGCGACCGACGTGCGCGTGCCGGTGGCGGCCGGCCCCGGCGACGCATGGGGCTGCAGCTGGTCGCCCGATGGGCAGCACCTGGCCTGGCACTCGGATGTCGCCGGCGCCTTCAACATTTACACCAGCGCCGTCGATGGCTCGAGCGTCGCCCAACTGACCTCTGATGCGGGCGTCAACCAGTTTCCACGGTGGTCGCCGGACAGCACCCAGTTGGCCTGGATTTCGAGTCAGAGCGGTGGGTTCGAGATATGGGTGGCTGCGGCTGATGGCTCTTCGGCGCGCGACATCACCAATGACCCGGCCCTCGATGACGGCTTCTACGGCATTGCCTGGCTCCCGGATGGCTCGGGCATCATCGCCGCGTCTTCCGGCCGGGTCATCCCAGCGCGGATCGGCTCGGAGTCGGTGCCGCTGGGCGTCGGCTCGATTGCCCTGCAGACCGTCCTGCTCGTGGGCGCGCTGCTGCTCGCGTTCAGGCTGGCGCCCTTGGCCGGCGGCCTTGCTACGGCCGTGGCCGGCGTCGATGCGCTGCTCATGGCGCTGGTGACGCCCGAGCCGGTGCTCTGTCTGGCTGTGCTGGCAGCCGGGCTTGCCGTCGACATCACTCTTTGGCTTGCACCCGATCGACGTGGGGCCAGCTTCCCCAGCGCGTGGACCGGGGTCGCAGCCGGAGTGGCATTCACGGCGGTCTACTTCGCGGTGCTTAGCATCGTCCGTGGGCTTGCCTGGGATCTGGAGCTGGTGCTGGGCGCAATGATGCTTGCGGGCCTATTCGGCTACGCAACATCGTTGGCAGTCCGGCCGCCGCTGTCCAGTAAGTTGGAGGTCCCGTCTGAATGAGTGGCGCTGACGAGTTCGCAACGCTGCACGTTTCGACCCATCCTGCGGTGCAGCACAAATTAGCCCTGCTGCGCAACGTGGTGACCGAGCCCAAGAAGTTCCGCGAACTGGTGCGCGAGATCTCGTGGCTGGTGGGCTACGAGGCGCTCGCCGACGCACGCCTGCGCGAGGTCACCGTGCACACGCCGCTCGAGAAGACGCAGGGCTCCGAGCTGGCCGATCGCATCGGCCTGGTGCCCATCCTGCGCGCTGGCCTGGGCATGGTCGACGCGATGCTCGAGCTGATGCCCACCGCACAGGTCTGGCACCTTGGACTGTTCCGCGACGAGCGCACGCTGCGCCCGGTCGAGTACTACAACAAGCTGCCCAACTCGACCACGGTCGACCTGTGCCTGATCCTCGACCCCATGCTCGCGACGGGCGGGTCGGCCACGGCCGCCATCGAGGTGCTCAAGCGCTGGGGTGCCGAGCGGGTCAAGCTGGTCAACCTGATTGCCGCGCCGGAGGGGGTGAGCGCCGTGCACGCGGCGCATCCGGACGTGCCCATCTACACCGCGGCGCTGGACCGCCAGCTCAACGAGAAGGGCTACATCCTGCCCGGGCTGGGCGACGCCGGCGACCGCCAGTTCGGGACCGGCCGCTCCGACTGACCCCGCGGCCGAGCTCAACCCACGAGCAGTCGCAGCGCCACGACCACGCCCACCACGACGACGGCGCCACGCAGGAGCCCCGGCCGCATCCGCCGGCCGGCATAGGCGCCGATCTGGCCGCCGACGACTGCACCGACGGCAATCAGCGCGGCAGCCGTCCAATCGACCGGCGCCACGAAGATGAACAGGACCGCGGCCACGGCGTTGGTGATCAGCGCCAGCCCGTTCTTGATCGCGTTCGAGCGCTGCAGGTTGCCTGCCTGGAAGATCGACAGGAAGGTGATGAACAGCACGCCCTGCGCGGCACCGAAGTAGCCGCCGTAGATCGCCGTCAGGAAGATCAGGCCGACGAGTACCGCGTCGTGACGGCGTCCGGCGCCGCGCCGCGCGGCGAGGGTGCGCGACAGATACGGCTGGAGCGGCCATCAGGCCGCAGGCGAGCAGGATCAGGAAGGGCACGATCAGCTCGAATGTCGTAGATGGCAACGCAAGCAGCAGCATGCCGCCGGTCAGGCCGCCGGCAATCGCCGCGGCAGCCGCGGCGACGAGCTGGCCATTGGGTGGCGGCAGCTCGCGGCGATAGCCGATGAGCCCGCTGAGCGACCCGGGCACCAGCCCGAGCGTGTTGCTCACGTTGGCGACGATCGGCGGATAGCCAAAGAAGAGCAGCGTCGGGAACGTGATCAACGAGCCCGAGCCGACGATCGTGTTGAGCGTGCCCGCCGCGAGGCCGGCGAGGACGATGGCGACGGCCTCAACGAGGTTCACGCGGACCTAGCCGGGGTGGTGACGGACGTGACTCTCCGAACGCGTGGTGAGATCCGCGATCATGCCGCGCGTGCGCTCAGCCAGCACCAGGTATTCCTTCGCTTCGTACAGAGCGAGGGCCTTTTGATAGGCGGCGATCGCCTCGACTTGCTCGCCGAGCAGCTCAAGCGACTTGCCTGTGTCGAAATAGGCGTCCGCGAGCAGGGTCGGGCTGTGAGTCGTTTCCGCCAGCCGAGCGGCTTGATCATGCCAGCGGCGCGCCTCGCCAGCATCGCCACGCTGCGCCGCCACGAGACCCCTGGCCTGCAGTACCAGCAGCCGCGTGTAGACATCCTCCGCTGCGGCGAGGGCCGTCGCTCGGTCCGACCATCGAGCTGCATCGTCCAACCTGCCCGCGTAGAAGCACGATCGGGCCAGGATCCCGGCAATGGTCGAGGCAATGCTCGTGTTGCCCAATTCCTCGACCAGCGGAACGGCCTGCTCGCCCGCCGCGACTGCGCCGTCGTAGTCACCGGCCATGAAGGCGATACGCGCGCCCTCGAAACCGATGATGCTGCCGACCGCCATGGGGCCGCCCATCGCCTCGGCCAGCTTCAGATCGTTCTGCAGCAAGACCTGCGCTGCCTCGAAACGGCCGGCCATCGCCTGAGCCTCGGCGTGGCAGTGATCGACGCCGGCGTGATATCCGGCCGCCTCGGTGGCAAACCAGGCGAGGGTCTTCGAGTTCGGCTCGGCGGAAGGCAGCCGCCAATTCGCACGTTGGGCGATGAACTCGTTGCCCAGGCCAAGGCGTCGAGACACTTCGGTCGCTGACTCGAAATTGGCCATCACCGCGGACACATCACACGCCAGGTTTGCCACCTGGCCGCGCGCCAGGTAAACCGCATACATGCCGCGCAGGTTGCCGGTGGCCTCGAACAGCCGGGATGCTTCCTCGGCCAGCGCAGCGAGGTACTCCGTACCCGTCGGAGCCTGGAAAGTGCGGATGAATTCGAGTTCCATTTGCGAGCACAGCTCGGCGCCTCGGTCACCCGCGGCGAGCGCCCGATCGAGGTGGCCCTGGGCAACCTCCAGGGTGCGGTTGGACGTCGCTCCGAAGAGCGCGGAGATCATCTCATCGTGCTGGATCGTGACATCGACGTCACCAGGCAGCGCGTCTGCACGGCGCAAGAGGTTTTGCGCAGCGGCCTGGTCGCCGCGCGTCAGCGCGCGTCTTCCTGCCGCCGCCAGGCGCTGCCGCGCACGCGCCGCCAATCCCGCGTCCGCCGCCTCGCCGAGTTCGAGGCGATAGCGCACCGCCTGCTCCAGGTGATAGCCCAGGATTTCGTCCAACTCAGGCAGGTCAGCGCCGAACTCCTCCAGCCACCGCGCGAAGCGCTCGTGCAGATCAGCGCGAGTCGCCTTGGGCAGCGCCTCGTAGGCCGCGTCGCGAATGAGCAGGTGCCGAAAGCGAAAGGCGTCCTCACCCGGCAGCTCGGGTTTGTCAGGCCTGACCAGGTCTTTACGCACCAATGCCGTCAACCGCGTCGCCACCTGCGGCTCCTCCGGGTAGAGCGCTTCGACAGCGCCGCGATGAAACAGCCGGCCCTCGATCGAGCCGCGTTCGAGCACCTTGCGTTCGTGCTCCTCGAGCTGGTCGAGTCGCGCCGCCAGCAGCGCGTGGATGGTCGGCGGCACGCGAATGTTCTCGTCGCCCGAGTCGCGTACCAGAGCCAGCATCTCCTCGACGAACAGGGGGTTGCCCTCGGCGGCGTCGATGACCCGCTGCTGCGCCGCCTCTGACAGGCCGCGCACCAGTGTCGTGACCATTTCCGCCGACTCGCCGGCGGACAGCGGCTCGAGCAGCAGCGTCGTGGCGTTGAGCTTGCCGCCGGCCCACGTGGGCCGGCGGTCGAGCAGGTCGGGCCGGGCCATGCATAGCACCAGCAACGGCGCGTCGCGCGAGAGGTCGGCCACGTGCTCGATCAGGTCGAGGAACTTGGCCTCTGCCCATTGCAGGTCATCGAACACGACCACCAGCGGCCGCTCTCGTGCCGTTTCTTCGAGCAGCTTGCGAAACGACCACGCAACCTGCTCGGACGGTGCGGTGAATGGCTCCTGCCGGAGCAGGCTGGCCAGGTCGTCGTTGAGTGTCAGGGCGGGACGCAGCTGCACCAGCTCGCGGATGACCTCGGTGACCGGCCAGTAGGTGATGCCTTCGCCGTACGCCAGGCACACGCCGCGCACGACGGCGGCGTCGAGATCGTCGAGGAACTCGTGCACCAGTCGCGACTTGCCCACGCCGGCGTTGCCCATGATCGTGAACAGCTGGCACGAGCGATCACTTACGGCCTGGCGGTATGCGTCCCTGAGCCGGCGCCGCTCGGTATCACGACCGACCATGGGCGCCTCGGTGCGTCGCACCTGGCCGACCAGCAGCCCGCCGAGACGAAATGCGGCGACAGGCTGCGCCTTGCCCTTGAGGGTCAGTGGTCCGACCGCGGCGGCATCGACGACTGTCGCAACAAGCTCATGCGTGTCGCGGCCGATAAGGATTTCCTGCGGAGCCGCTGCCTGCTGCAACCGTGCCGCGATGTTGACCGCGTCGCCCGTAGCGAGCCTCTCGGCCGTGCCGGTGACGACCTCGCCGGTGTTGATGCCGATGCGGCCCTCGATACCCAGCGCCGGCATGGCATCGCGCATCTCCAGGGCGGCACGGACCGCCCGCAGGGCGTCATCCTCGTGAACATGGGGTATACCGAAGACCGCCATGACGGCGTCGCCGATGAACTTCTCGACCGTGCCGCCATGCGCCTCGACGATGGCCTTCATGCGGGCGAAGTAGCGCGCAAGCAGCGCGCGGAGTGCCTCGGGATCGTGGCTTTCGCCGAGCGACGTCGAGCCCGCCACGTCGCAGAAGATGACGGTGACCGTCTTCCGTTGTTCGCGCACCATTGCTGACGGGGCGAGTGGCGACGCGCAATTGCCGCAGAATTTGAACCCGTCGGGATTTGCCGTGCCGCAGTTGGGGCAGGTGATCACGGCGCGATCGTACGCGTCTGCGCATTGGCCAGCCGCCGTAACCAAATCGAAAAGCGGTCGGCGTAGGCTCGGCGCCGAGCAGGGAGATTGTGTTCATGCGCGTTTTGGTGGCCGAGGACGACGCCGGCCTACGTGAAGTGCTGGTCCTTGGCCTGACCGACGCCGGCTACCAGGTCGACGCCGTCGATCGCGGTGACGAGGCGGTCAACTATCTGGGCTGGTACGACTACGACGTCGCGGTCATCGATTGGCGCATGCCCGGCGCCGAGGGCATCGACGTGGTCGCCTGGGTGCGTCGCAACGAGCGGCCCACGGCGGTGCTGATGCTGACCGCGCGCGACACGCCGGCCGACCGTATCCGCGGCCTCGACACGGGCGCCGACGACTATCTCGTCAAGCCGTTCGACTTCGGTGAGCTGCTCGCGCGCGTGCGCGCGCTGCAGCGCCGGCCGCGCGGAGTCGGCGCCCCGGTCCTGAGCTGCGGCGCGTTGACACTCGACCCTGTCCGCCACCAGGTCACGGTCGCCGGCCGCGACCTGTTGCTGACCGCAACCGAGTACCGCATCCTCGAAGTGCTGCTGCGCCGCGCGCCGGCCGTCGTCGATCGCAGGCAGATTGCCGAGCACGCGTGGCAGGACGAGACCGAGCCGCTCGGTTCGAACGCGATCGACGTCCAGGTCAGCCGCCTGCGCGGCAAGCTGGTCGGCGCGGGCGCCCGCGTGGTCACCGCGCGTGGCGCCGGATACCGCATCGAGGCGTCCGGGTGAGCCACGCCTCGCCGGTGCAGACGGCGTCCATTCGCGTCGCGCTCGGCGCGGTCATCATCGTCGGGCTCATCTACGCACTGATCTCGGCGGCAGTGATCGCCTGGGCGACCATCGACCTGACCAACCAGATCGACGCCCGGCTGACCGGCAGCCTCGACCGCCCCCAACTGCAGCAGAATGGCGGCCTGCCGCCCGGCAACGACGACGAGCCCGATCGTCCCTTCGGCCCGCAGGTGTTCATCTGGACCATTGCCGCCGACGGCTCGGTGACCAACGATGCGTCCACGCCGGACCTGCCGGCCGCCTACCAGGACGTCAGCGCGCCGCAGACGGTGACCATCTCCAACCAAGAGGTGCGCATCGCGGGCACGCCCAGCGTGACGGGCAGGATCGTCGTCGCCCAGTCGCTCGCGCCCGTCCAGGACACCCAGCACACGATCATCGTCGGGACGCTCGCCATCGCGCCATTCCTGTTGCTCACCGTCTTCGTTGGTGCGGTGATCATCGGCCGGCGGGTCGCCGCGCCGGTCGAGGCGGCGCGCCGGCGGCAGCTCGATTTCACCGCCGACGCGTCGCACGAATTGCGCACACCGCTGTCGGTGATCGAGGCCAATACCTCTCTCGCCCTCAGCCAGGAGCGCGATTCCGAGTGGTACAAGGGCGCGTTCGGACGGGTCGAACAGGAAGCGCTGCGCATGCACCACCTGCTCGAGGACATGCTCTGGCTGGCCCGCTTCGACGCGGCGCGCATGGCATCGAGCACCGACTCGGTGGACCTCACCACGGTCGTGCGCCAGACCGTCGACCGCTTCAGCGCGGTGGCCCAGAAGCGACATCTCGCGCTCTCCCTGGACGCCCCGGAAGAGGCAGTGGCGGTCAGCGCCTCGGCAGACATGCTCGACCGTCTCGTCGCCGTCCTGGTCGACAACGCGTGCAAGTACACGCCCGAAGGTGGTCGGGTGTACGTCGCTGTCACGGTCGGCGGCGGCCATCCCACGCTCACCGTCGAGGATTCCGGGCCGGGCATCGCCGACGGCGACCGCGAGCGCATCTTCGATCGCTTCCACCGCTCTCTCGAAACGGCCGCCAAGACCGATGGCGCGGGCCTGGGCCTGGCCATCGCCGATGCCGTGGTCAAGGTCACGCGCGGGCGCTGGTCGATCGGCAGCTCAACGCTGGGCGGCGCCCGTTTCAGCGTGCGCTGGTCGTCGGGCGCGGCCTGATCCTGGCCGCGGGTTCCCGGTACAGAATGGCAGCGATGGAATCCCGCCGTCTTGACTGGAAGGCGTGGCACGAACGCTACGACGAAGATTCCGCCCTGCGCCGACGCCTCGAGATCGTGCAGCGCCACATCATCGATGCGCTGAACTCGATCGAGCGCTCACCGGTGCGCGTGATCGGCATGTGTGCCGGTCAGGCACGCGACCTGCGCGGCGCGCTGGCGCTGGTCACGCGCCGCGACGTCGTGGGGCGACTCGTGGAGCTCGACCCGGAGCTGGCGCAGGATGCACGCCGCGGGCTGGCCGAGCTGGGCGTCGACGGCGTCGAGGTCGTGGTCGGCGACGCCGGCGAGCTGGGCGCGTATCGCGGCGCGGCCCCGGCCGACCTGGTCCTCGAATGCGGCGTGTTCGGCAACATCAGCGACGCGGACGTCGAACGCACACTCCGGGCCTCGGCGGCCCTGTGCAGCCCCGGCGCGACGCTCATCTGGACCCGTCACCGGCGGCCGCCCGACCTGACACCGTCGATCCGCCGCTGGCTGGCGGATGCCGGCTTCCGCAACGTCGCCCACGAACCCGTGCCCGACAGCGAGACCCTTGGCAGCGTCGGCGTGGCGCGCTTCGAGGGCCCGAGCACGCCGCTGGACGATAGGCACCTGTTCACCTTCATTCGCACGCAGCTGTGAGTTACAGTCCGGCGCGGAGCGGGGGTGCAGAGGAGGCGCATCGGGATGTGGACTGAGTTCAAGGCGTTCCTGACCAAGACCAACGCGCTGGCACTGGCGATCGGCGTGATCATCGGCATCGCGCTGGGCAACGTCGTCAACTCGCTCGTCAACGACATCATCATGCCGCCCATCGGGCTGGCGCTCGGCAACCTCGACTTCAGCAACCTCAAGATCGTGCTCAAGGCGGCAACCGGCGGCGACCCGGCCACCGAGGTGGCGATCCGTTACGGCACGTTCATCAACGTGCTGATCACCTTCGTGATCGTCGCGCTGGTCGTCTGGTGGATCAGCCGGTCGGTCATCAAGGAGCCCGAAGCGGCGCCCGAGCCCGAGATGAAGACCTGCCCGTACTGCAAGGAGCTCGTGCCCGCCGACGCGACCAAGTGCCGCGCCTGCACCAGCCAGCTCTAGGCGAGCGCCGCTTCGAGCTGCACCGCTGCCGCACTGAGGTCGTCGGCCAGCACGAGGCAATCGTCAACGGCCGGCGGGACAGCTGGGCCGCCGAGGGCGATGGTCGCCGCCGGCCGTGATCGTCTGACCGCGCGGGCAGTCTCGAGCGCCGGCCCGATATCGCGCGGGGTCTCGATTGCCAGGACGAGCGCGGCGGCCTGCGCGGAGGCGGTGATCCAGTCATCGGTCGGCAGGTTCGCGCCCAGGTAGACCACCCGCAGTCCGCGCCGTCGGCAGACCGTGGCGAATGCCAGGGCGCCGATCTCGTGCTGGCTGCCCGGCGGCAGACCGATCACGACTGACCCTCCCCCGGTGGGCTCGACGCCGGCGGCGGCGAAGGCCGCCAGCAGCCGCTGGAGAACGGCCTGGCTGACGAGGTGCTCGCCGGCCACGGTGACCTCACCGCTCGACCACGCGTCGCCCAGCGCGCGCATGGCCGGAAAGAGGAGCTTGCCGAGCGCCAGCTCGAACGAGGCGCGCAGGAACATCTGGTCGAGTACCTGGCCCACGGCCGCTGCGTCGAGCTGGCGCGCGCCGTGCACCAAACCGTCGATCAGGCTGTGCGCGGCACGGTCGTCGGGCGCACCCGGCGGCTCGGCCGGGCGCGTCGGTGCAGTGTCACTGACCACGGCTCCGGCAGCGGCACTGGCGGACCAACCGTCCGCAATCAACGCGCGCATTGCGCGCAGGCGCTCCACGGCGGCGTCGTCGTAGAGGCGGTAGCCGGCGTCGGTGCGCGCCGGGTGGACCACGCCGTAGCGCCGCTCCCAGGCCCGCAGGCTGGCAACAGGCACGCCGGCTCGTTCGGCCGCGCGTTTGATCGTGTACATGGTTTGTTCAGAATAACACTAGACAGAGTATTGACAAGACCCAGTGCAGGCTCTACATTCCGGCGAACAACCTTAGACAAAGGTTGGGCAAGATCGGCGGCCTCGGCCGCCCAAGGAGGAAACGGAATGCGCTACTTCAACGCCCTCGCCCTGCTGCTGGTGATCGTCGGGGCGCTCAACTGGCTGCTCGTGGGCATCGCCAAGTTCGACCTCGTGGCCACGCTCACGGGCTCGAGCTTCGGCGAGACCAACGTGATCTCGTCGGTCATATACGTCGTTGTCGGCATCGCCGGCATCGCCCTGTTGCCGGCACTCCTGCGCTGGGCCATGCCGAACCAGGAGAGCCGCGCATGACGCTGGCAATCGCTGCCAGCGTGCCGGACAGCGCGTCTCGGCCGGTTCTCGCGGGCGGCGACCACGCTGTCGTCGCCCGCGGACTCGTTCGCGAGTTCGCCGGGCGCCGCGCAGTCGACGGAGTCTCGCTCGCTGTCTCGGCGGGCGAGATCTACGGCTTCCTGGGACCCAACGGCGCGGGCAAGACCACGACCGTGCGCATGCTCACCACCTTGCTGCGCCCAACGAGCGGCAGCGCGCAGGTGGCCGGCATCGATGTCGTCGGCGACCCATCGGCAGTCCGCCTGCGAATCGGCGTGGCGCTCCAGGAAGCGTCGCTCGACCCCGCTCAAACCGGGCGTGAGCTGCTATTGCTCCAGGCCCGCCTGTTTCGCCTGGCGGGCGCGGCGGCGCACGGGCGCATATCCGAGCTCATCGAGCTGGTCGACCTTGGCGAAGCCATCGATCGGCGCGTTGCGACGTACAGCGGCGGCATGCGCCGCCGGCTCGATCTCGCACTCGCCCTGGTCCACCGCCCGCAGGTGCTGTTTCTCGATGAACCGACCACCGGCCTCGACCCCGTCAGCCGGCGCCAGGTGTGGACTGAGGTGCGCCGGCTCAACCGCGAGCAGGGAATTGCCGTGTTCCTGACGACGCAGTACCTCGAAGAAGCTGACGAGCTGGCCGACCGGGTGGGCATCATCGTCGACGGCCGGTTGGCCGCCGAGGGCGAGCCCGACGAGCTCAAGCACCGGGTCGGTCGCGACGTCGTGGTCGTTCGCTTCGATGGCGAGCCAGATTTGGCGGCCGCCGCGGTAGCCGGCATCGGCGGGGTCGAGCATGTCGAGCGCGCCGACCACGAGCTGCGCCTGATGGTTGGCGATGGCCCCGCGTCCATCCCGGCCATTGCCGCCCGACTCGCCCAGTCCGACAGCCTGACGGTGCGCGAGATGACCCTCCGCCGACCCTCCCTCGACGACGTCTTCCTCGAGGTTACCGGCCGGCGGATCGCCACCGACGACCTCCACGGAGACAACTGATGGAAACGACCATGCCTGCGCCCCGCATCCTTGAGCGCGCATCGCAATCGCGCCCCACGCTGTTCATGGGCGACCTGCTGGCGGTCGCCGGACGCTCGCTGCGCGGCGCGCTGCGCGAACCGGCGGCGGTCATCCCCGCCCTGATCATCCCGGTCTTCTTCTTCGCGGTGAACGTGGGCTCGTTGGGCAACGTTGCCAACGCCGTGGCCGGCTTCGACTACACCGCCTTCCAGCTGCCGGTCGCGGTCATCTTCGCGGTCACCGGCGTGTCGCGCGCCAATGCGCTGGTGAGCGACATCTCGAGTGGCTACTTCGAACGGCTGCTGCTGACCCCGGTTGCGCGCCTGGCGCTACTGCTCGGCCTGATGGCTGCCGACGTCGTGCTCGTCGTCACACTGTGCCTGCCCGTGCTGGCCATGGGCACGCTCGCGGGCGTCTCGTTCGCGACCGGCGTGCCGGGCATGATCGCCTTCGTGCTGCTCGCGGCTGCGTGGGGACTCGCCTTTACCGGCTTCCCCTACTTCATCGCGTTGCGGACCGGTAACCCGGCCGCGGTGGGCGCGAGCTTCATCCTGTTCTTCCCGTTCGCGTTCCTGACCACGGCCTACGTACCCGCCGACGCGCTGTCCGGCTGGCTGGCCACGGTCGCGGCGTTCAACCCGGTGACCTACGTGCTCGACGGCCTGCGCTCGCTGGTCATGAGCGGCTGGGAGCCGGGCCGCCTGGCCGGTGCGCTGATCGCGATCGCCGGTGTCGCCGCCGTGTCGCTCACCCTGTCGCTCAGCGCACTGCGTCGCCGAGTACGGGTCGGCGGCTGACGGCCAACCCCTTCCGCCCCGTCACGCGATGCGCACAGCGGTTCGCGATCGGCCAATTCCCTGCACGAAACCGGTCCAGTTCGGCCACTGCGGACCACTTTCCTGCACGAATTGGCCGTTTCCGATGCTCCACGCGCATCGGGAGTGACCTGGACGGTGAGCCGCTCACCGGCTGACTCCTGTCCCCTCGCACACACCGGGCCTGCACGCACGGCCGATGCGTGCAGGGGATCAGTATTGGCAGTTTCCCTGCACGAACCGGGCCCGAATCGGCCGTTCAGGGCGAGGATCACTCAGGGAATTGCCCGATTGCGATGCTCTACCCGCATCAGCAGTGACCTGGACGGTCAGCCCTGCAGGCAGGCGCTCCACGAGCGACCGGTCGGCAGGAGCGCCTCGAGCTAGCCCGGCTCCCCGGTCGCCGGCTGCACCTCGTTCGCGCCGGCGACGGTGGTCGCATGCTGCGTCTCGATCATCGCTCGCGCGGCTTCCTCCGAATCGGACGTGGCAAAAAGCGTCAGGCGATCGCCTGCCTCGAGCTTGGTGGCGCCGGTCGGGATGATCAGCCGCTCGCCGCGCTGTATCGCCACGACCACGACGTCCTTGGGCCAGTTGGCCTCCATGATGGTGCCCCCGGCGAGCGGTGAATCGGCGGGCAGGCTGCCCTCCAGCAGCGCCCCGCTGGCACCCACGCCGCGGATCTGGCGGACATTGCCGGCCAGCGCCCGGCGATAGGCGTCCATCGCGTCGCGCGTCGAGATGATGCCCACCAGGTGGCCGTCGGCGACCACCGGCGCCCAGGTCGCGTGATCGTCGGCGAGGCGTCCGAGCACGTCGTCGAGACCGTCGTCCGCGGCCACCAGCGGGCCACGGTCGGTCAGCTCGGAGATGGGCGTCTGGGGTGGCGCTGCCTCGGCCTTCTCGAGGCTGAGCGTGCCCCGAACTGTCCCGTCATCGTTGATCACGGGCGCGCCGGGCACGCCTTCGAAGGCCAGCCGCTGGACCGCCTGGGCGGCGTGCAGCTTGGCGTCGAGCACGAGTCGCGGCTGACGCGCGGCGTCGCCCGCGGGGATCGACGACATGAGCGGCATCGCGAAGCGGAAGCGGTGCGCCGGCGAATCGGTGCGTGACTTGAGCTGGCTGCGATAGATCGTACGGTCGCCGACGACCACCGTGGCGATGCCGATGGCGATCATCGCCGGCGCGAGCATGGCCAGGTTGCCGGTCATCTCGGCGACCATCAGCATCACTGCCAGTGGCGCGTGGGCGACGCTGCCGAAGAGCGCCATCATGGCCACGATCACGAACGGTGCCGGGTCGGCCGGGATGGCCGGTGCGATGGGCTCGAGCAGCCGCCAGATGGACGCGCCGAGCAGGCCGCCGATGACCATGCCCGGGCCGAAGATACCGCCCGAACCGCCCGAACCGACCGATAGCGCGGTGGCCACGATCTTGGCGAACGGCAGGGCGAGCACAATCCAGATCGGCAGCGCCAGCAGCGTCTGGCCGCTGAGCGCCGACTGCACCCAGCCGTAACCGGTGCCCAGCGCACCCGGGATCAAGATACCGATGCAGCCGACAACGAAGCCGGCCAGGGCGGGCTTGACCTCGCGCGGGATGTGCCAGCGTGCAAACCAGTCCGTGGCCCCGTAGAAACCGGCGATGTACATGCGCCCGACGATGCCCGCGACGACACCGATCAGCGCGTAGTAGATGAGCTGCCGCGGGTCGGAGAATGTGGCGCCCGTGATCTGGCCGAAGATCGGGCTGAAGCCGACCAGCACGCCGAAGACCGAGAAGGCAACGACGCTCGCGACGAAGCTCGGCACCAGGGCGTCCGATTCGACATCCTCCCGGTAGGGGATCTCGGCACCCAGCACGGCACCACCGAGCGGGGCGCGGAAGATCGCGCCAATGCCCGCCGCGAGTCCCGATGAAACCGCGATGCGGGCGTCACGCGCATCGAGGTCGAGCACGCGCGCCAGCCACGAACCGAAGCCGGCACCGATCTGCGCCGTCGGCCCTTCGCGGCCGCCGGAGCCGCCCGAGCCGATGGTGATCGCCGAGGCAACGAGCTTGACCAGCGGGATGCGCGAACGGATGCGCCGCGCACCGTGATGGAACGCCGAGATCGCCGCGTCCGTGCCGTGGCCCTCGGCCTCGGGAGCAAGGCGAAAGACGATGATGCCCGAGATCAGTCCGCCGAGTGCGACGACGATCGGAACCAGCAGCGGCAGCGGCGGCATGGTGATCGGCCGGCCGCCCTCGCCAACCGGCGTGGCCGGTTCGTAGCCGGCGAGCACGCCCAGCAACCAGTGTGTCGAGAAGTCGAGTGCGGCAAAGAAGATTGCCGCGCCAATGCCGGCAATGAGGCCGATCAGGGCACCCAGCACGACCCACTTGCGCAGGTACGCCGTCGAGCGCGCGCGGCGCCGTGCCGCGTACAGGACCGACCGCCCCCACGCGGTCGCGGACCTCACCGGAAGCGATCGAGCGCGGCTGCCAAAGCGGACAGCTGCGTCGCCCCCTCCCCGTCCACGCTGACCTCCCCGGTGGCCTCGGCGATGGCCTTCTGGCGATGCCTGACGATCGTCTCGCGCACGCGCTCACCGGCCACCGTGAGGGCAACGCTCACGGCACGCTTGTCGTGCTCGTGCGGCTTGATCTCGATCAGGCCGCGGCGCTCGAGGCGACGCAGCTGGCGGCTGGTGGCCGGCAGGGTGACACCCACGTGCGCGGCGATGTCGGAGAGGCGCAGCGGTTCTGCTGCGTCGCCGAGCACGACCAGCACGCGCCACTGCGGCAGCGAAAGGTCGGCTTCGTTGGTGCTCTCGCTCAGGGCTCGGGCGGTGATGGCCACGCCGGCGACCACGATGCGGTCGAGTGCGCGAGCGACGGCACCTACCCGCGCGGCGGTGCTCCCTTTTGCGTCCGGGCCTTCACTCGTCATGGCACCAGAATAGATTGTGGCCAGCGGGCACGGATGTTCCGCACGATATATAGACATTTCCCGTGATTTTCGCGAATATGACTCACATGGTGCGTTCGGAATCGGGGCCCGAGGTGCGGATCGGCGAAGCCGCCGCGATGCTCGGCGTGTCGGTCGAGAGCCTGCGTCGGTGGGAGCGGGACGGTCGGCTGAAGACGGTCCGGACCACCGGGGGCCAGCGACTGGTGCGCCTGGCGGAGGTCAGACGCATGGCGCGTGAGCGCCGGCTGTCAAGCACGGATCGGCCGATCGTGGCGCAGTCCGCGCGGAATCGTTTTCCGGGGGTGGTCACGCGCATCGAGCGCGACGGCGTGGCCGCGGTAGTCGAGGTCATGTCCGGTCCGCACCGCCTCGTGAGCCTGCTGACCGCCGAAGCCGTGGATGACCTGGCCCTCGCCGTGGGCGACGAGGCCATCTGCGTGGTGAAGGCAACCAACGTCATCGTCGAGGTGCCGTCCGGGCGAGACAGGCGGGCATAGTGCGTCGGCTGGTCGCGCTGCGCCCGGGCTTCGCCCTGCTCACGGGCTTCGCCCTGCTCACGGGCTTCGCGCTGCTCACGCTGTCGGCGTGCGCCGGCCCCGCCCCGTCGCAGCTGACGATCTACGCCGCGGCGTCGCTGACCAATGTGAGCGCCGCACTCAGTACGGCATGGAGCGCGGACCATCCGGACGTCAGCCTGACCTTCTCGACCGGTTCGTCGGCCGCCCTGCGCATCCAGATCGAGCAGGGCGCACCGGCGGACGTGTTCCTGTCGGCCGACACCGACAACGCACAGACGCTCGTCAGTGAAGGGCTCGCGCCCGCGCCGGTGACCGCGTTCGCGACCAACTCCCTGATCGTCGTGGTGCCCTCCGCCAACCCGGCCGGGGTTTTCACGCCGGTCGACCTCGGTCGACCGGGCGTGTGCGTCATTGCCGCCGGCGAGGAAGTGCCCATCACCAGGTATGCCGAACAGATGGTCGCGCAGCTCGCAGCACTGCCCGGTTACGGCGCGGACTTCGCCGCTCGCTACGAGGCGAACATCTGTTCGCGCGAGGACAACGTCGCCGCGGTGGTGAGCAAGATCGGCCTCGGCGAGGGCGATGCCGCGATCGTCTACGCGACCGACGCAGCCGCCTCCGCCGCGAACCTGACCACCTTCCCCATACCCGCGACGGCGAACGTGGTTGCGACCTACGGCGCAGTCGCGGTCGGCGGCTCTTCTCACGCGGCCAGCGCGCGCGAGTTCCTGGCGTGGCTTACCGGCGCACGCGGCCAGGCGGTGCTGTCACAGGCCGGCTTTGGATCGCCAACCGGATGAGCCGCGCGGCAAGCCCCGAACTGGAGCGTCCGCGCAGCGCGCGCCGGCCGGACCGGCGCTGGTCATTGGTGCTCGGCCTGCCCGCCCTGTTGATCCTGGGCCTGCCGGTGGCCGTGCTCGTCGTCCGTGGCCTCTCGTCGGGCGGCGTGTTGGGCGCGGTGGCCAGCCCCGCGGTACTGGACGCGCTGGTGCTGAGCGCATTGACGACCACGCTGAGCGTGGCCATCGTGCTGTTCATCGGCCTGCCCCTCGCGCTCGCGCTGGCGCGCGGCCATCTGCCCGGCGGGCGGCCGCTGCACGCGCTGGTCGACAGCCTCATCGACCTGCCGATCGTGCTGCCGCCGTCCGTCGCCGGCCTGGCACTGTTGCTCGTGTTCGGCCGGCGCGGCTTGCTCGGCGACCCGCTCGCTGGGCTGGGAGTTTCGCTGCCCTTCACCACCGCAGCGGTGGTCCTCGCCCAGGTCTTTGTCGCTGCGCCGTTCTTCGTGCGTTCCGCGCGCGTGGGCATCGCCGCGGTCGAGCGCTCACTCGAGGACGCCGCGCGGGTGGACGGCGCGACCGAATTCAACGTCTTGCGCTGGATCACCGTGCCCCTGTCGGCGCCCGCGCTGGCGGCCGGCCTGGTCATGTGTTGGGCGCGGGCGCTCGGCGAGTTCGGCGCCACGATCATGTTCGCCGGCAATGTCCCGGGCCAGACACAGACCCTGCCGCTACTCGTCTACGGGCGCTTCCAATCCGACGATCTCGACTCCGCAATAGCCGCCGCGGTGGTCCTCGTCATTGCCGCGCTCGCGGCGCTCGTTGCGGTGCGCGGCCTGCATTGGGGCCGCGCACTCGACACCCGCGGCGGCGCCTGACTCCGGGCCACGCCTGACCTAACGCGCGTTCCGACCCGAGGTCCGGCGCGCGAACAGCCGCGTGGCGCGCAGGTCGCACCACAGCAGGCCGGCCTGGCTCGGCATCGGCGCGCCAAGGGTCAATGTGCGCAACCAGCCCAACGAAGATCCCGGGAACCTTGTCGCGAAAACGTGTGGGTAGCGCGCCATCAGTGCCCGATTCGCGGCGGTGTCGCGCACGATCCAGCACAGGCCCACCTCGTAAGCCGCGCCGTCGCCGCCCAGCACCACCGCCGCCTGGCGCAATTCCTCGAGCTTCTGATCACTCGACCTCGCCGCGTAGCCAAGGTCACCAAACGTGTTCCAGCACTCGTTGAGCACGGCGCGCCGGCCCCTGGCATCGAGCAACGCCACGTCCGCCGACCGGCTGCGGTCACCCGGCCGGGTGCGCAGCTCCCAGCGCCGGTCCCAACCGCCACCCCGCGCGACCCGCAGCACCAGTTCCTGCACGTCGAGATGGCCCGCGTCGGCCAGCTCCGCCCGCGGGTCGCGCGCGAACTCGAAACGCAGGTAGCGGCCCAACGCCTGGCCCAACGCCAGCCAGACCTCCAGCGGTGCCCCGCCACCGCGACCGGCTTCGATGCCGGCCAAGCGGGCGCGGCTTATGCCGACCTGGGCTGCGAGCGCGGCCTGGGTAAGGTGTCGCTGCCGCCGACTGCTGCGAACCGCTTCGCCGGCTCCGCGCGCCACGCCTGCGGCCAGAGCGGCCCCGCTGATGCGGGCAGCGGTCCGTCTGTGGCGTCGCATGCTTGCCAGACTGACAAAACCCGCTTATCGGAGGCTTAAGTCCGGCTTCTCTGCTGGTTTTCGTGCGCAACTCGGGCCCTGCCACCTCGCCGCAGCCGGTCAAGGATGAGCCAAGCCCCCTGCAAGGTCACTTATGTCAATCTGGCGAACATTCGTCGCCGTTACGGCTCCCGCCTAGCGGGCGGCGACGCGGCGGGGAGCTGCGCCCGGCCCGCCGCGTGGGGTCGCAAGGCCGGGCGGCGACGCGGCGGGGAGCTGTGGTCGGGCCCCCCTGGGCGGTCTAGTGGACGGACTTGTCGGCGATCGACAGGGCGCCGTCGATGATCTCGAAGCCCTCGGCCATCTGCTGGTCGGTGATGATCAACGGCGGGTTGGTGTGAATGCCGTTCCAGCGCAGCATGGTGTACAGCCCGTGCTCGCGGAAGTACGCGGCGATCGCCTTCATCTCGTCGGATGTGCCGTTGTAGGGCGCCATGGGCTCGAAAGGCGAGCGCGAGCGGACCACGTCGACCATCCCGAACAGGCCCAGGTTGCGCACCGCGCCGACTGACGCGTGGCGCTCCAGCAACGCCTGGTGGTGACCGGCCAGCACCTCGCCCATCGCCCGTCCGCGCTCGATCAGGCCGTCCTCTTCGTAGACGCTGATCGTGGCCAGCGCCGCGGCGCAGCCCATGGGATGCGAGTTGTAGGTCAGCCCGCCGTAGTAGACCTTGTCGCGGAACGCATCGGCGATCGAGCGCTTCATGCCCACGGCGCCGAGCGGCAGGTACGAGGACGTCAGGCCCTTGGCCATGGTGATGATGTCGGGCACGACACCCCAGTTGTCGACCGCGAACCAGGCGCCCGTGCGCCCGAACCCGGTCATCACCTCGTCGGCGATCATCAGGATCCCGTAACGCGAGCAGATCTCGCGCACGCCCTGCAGGTAGCCGTCGGGTGGCACGAGGATGCCGTTGGTGCCCACGATCGGCTCGAGGATGAACGCAGCGATCGTCTGCGGACCCTCGTACATGATGACTTCCTCGAGACCCCGCAGCGTGTCCTCGACCGGATCGGGCAGAGCCTGCCCCCAGCGCTGCGTGTCGGGCACGCGCACCACGCCCCAGACGCCGTTCTCGGCCGCCCAGCGACGCGGATCGCCGGTCGCGGTGATGACCTGGCCCGTCGCGCCGTGGTACGAGCGGTAGCGCGCGAGGATCTTCTGCCGGCCGGTCGCCTGGCGGGCGAGCTTGATGGCGTTCTCATTCGCCTCGGCGCCACCGTTGGTGAAGAAGAAGACGTCGATGTCGCCGGGCGCCAGCGAGGCGAGCTTCTCGCCCAGGCGCGCACGCACCTCGGTGGCCATGAACGGGTTGACATAGGCCAGCTTCTCGGCCTGCTGCTGGATGGCGGAAACCACGCGCCGATCGCCGTGGCCGATGTTGACGCTCATCAGCTGCGAGTTGAAGTCGAGGAAACGCTTGCCGTCGGTCGTGTAGAAGTAGACGCCCTGCGCATGGTCGATGGCGAGCGGATCGACCGCCGACTGGGCCGACCATTCGTAAAGCGTGAACCTGCGACAAAGGTCGACGATTTCCTGTGCGCTCATCGTCCCCGGCGCGACCGCAATGCTCATTGAGCGAGTGTAGCAACGGCCGAGGCCCGGGTCGTGAGTGCCCGGGCCTCGGTCGGAGGAGGAGGGAAATGCGTGTACGGCACCCTGTCGGGGAGGCTGGCGCCGCCGCGCACGGGGATGTTCAGGTAGTCACGGGGTCGCCGACGGCGAGGCCGTCAGCGGCGCGATGGTCTCCGTGGTCATGCTCGGCGACGCACTCACCGGCGCCATGGTCTCGGTGCTCATGGTGGGCGTCGCGGTGGGCGCGAGCGTCTCAACCGGTGGCGGCGAGTAGGTGTAGACCGGGGCACTCGGGCTGGCGGCGCCAGGAGCGCAAGCAGCGGCGAGCAACCCGACCGTCGCAACGACGATCAGTCCAAGTTTCTTCACGTTGATCCTCCATTCACGGCTGTGCGATGTGCCGTCGGTGCGAGTCCGTGTAGGCCATCAGCCGACCCGATCACCGTTCGGCGCGTCGTCGACCGCCACGATGGGGCGCACCCGCTTTCAGCGAGCGCGGCGGTCGATCGGGGTGCCCTATCGGCCTGATAACACCGCGCGGTTGGTCCGAAATGAACCTCGCAGGCGTGCAGAATCGGCGTGCACAGGCCTTGCGGCGGCGCCATACTCGGGTCGCTACCAACTGAATAACGCGGATACTCGCCCGCCCCAGTGGGTGACGTGCCCCTCGCCGTCCGGGGCGTCCGTGGTTTGACCGTCGCCGTGCCCCGTCGGTCTCGAGTTGAGGAGGACAACCTCGGGATGCCGGAAATCCGACGCTCGCGCAGATTGCTCGCGTACGCACTAGCCGTGCCGATTATCGCTGTCGCCTATGCGGCAGCGTTCGGGAGTCGGATCTGGAATGTCCTGCGGCCCTTCGTGGCCACCGTCCTGGGCGCGACCGTCATCGGCGGGGTTTACGCCGACGAGGCCCTCAGGCGCGCACCGGCCACCCCGATCCGCGCGGCAGCCGTGTTTGCCCTGGCGGTCGTGCTGGTCAGCCCGAACGTTGCGCCAACGCCCGTCTACGCGGCCGACGATCCGGCCCAGGCGGTCATCGCCGCGGCCAAGAACTACCTCAACCATCCGTACCAGAGCGGCGCCCAGGGTCCGCGCTACTTCGACTGCTCGGGCCTCGTCTTCCGCGCCTTCTCCGATGCCGGCGAGCTACCCCGCATCGGCGGCATGCGCCTCCTCTCGCAGGGTTACATGCGTTGGTTCGTATCGCGCGGCCTGTTCACCACTGACGAGTCGCAGGCCGTCGCAGGCGACCTTGTCGTCTGGAATCACGGGACGCACATCGGCATCTACCTGGGTGATGGCAAGGCGATCAGTGCGCTGATCAACCCGTGGGGCGTGACCGTTCACGGATTGCATTGGATCGGCGAACCGGTCACGTACTTCCTGAAGGTCGACTACTCGAACGGCGGCGGTAGCGGCGATGGCACAGCCAGCGGTGGCGGTACCAGCGGTAGTGACAACACCGGCAACGGCAACAACGGCAACGGCAGCAACCCCGGCAATACCGGCGGCGGCAACAACGGCAACGGCAGCAACCCCGGCAATAGCGGCGGCGGCGACAACACCGGCGGCAATGCCGCCAATCCCTCGACCCCACCGGTCACGCCCGACACCAACCCGGAACCCGGTAACCCGCTCGCCGGCGGCAAGCAGGGCAGCGTCCAGAACGGCGGGCTGAACGGCACCGACTTCGACACCATCACCAACGCCGGCGATGCACAGCCGCCTGCCGCCAGCAGCACGGCGGCCAATGACACGGCAACGCAGAGTGGCCAGGGCGCTGGCAAGGCAATTGCTGCAGGCGTCACGACGGCAACGCTCGAGATCCACGATGGGCCGCACGCTGACGACCGGGTCATCGGCTACATCACGCGCAACGTCACCTTCGAGGTCGTCGACCAGGCCAAGTCGGGCGGCTGGCCGTGGCTCGAGATCACGATGCTCAACGGCAAGACCGGCTGGATCTGGGCTTACTGGACCGCCCTGACCTAGAGCGTGAAGGTCGTTCCCTCGCGTCCGGCCAGCACTTCGAGCGCACCGGGTGCACGTCGCTGTGCATCGGCGACCATCGCATCGAGCTGGTCGTCATCGTGCGCCGGATCGTGGTGAAACGTCACCAGCCGGCGCGCACCGGCCAGCGTCGCCAGCGCGACCGCATCGGTAATCCGGCTGTGGCCCCAGCCGACGCGCGTGGCGTATTCGGCGTCGGTGTATTGAGCGTCATGAATGAGCAGGTCCGCGCCGCGGGCGAGATCGTGGCCGGAGGTCCATTCGGGATCAGTCGGCCGACCGCCCGAACCGAGCGCCGGCTCGTGGTCGCACAGGTAGGTGATCGTCGACTCGCCGTCGCATAGCCGATAGCCGACCGTCTGGCCGGGGTGGATGATCATCTGCGACTGCACCTCGAGTCCGCCAATCTGCAAGGTACCCATGGGCACGTCGTGGAGCTCCAGGTGGGCATCCACGTCGCGCAGCCTGACCGGGAACAGCGGCGGCGAGAGGTAGCGCGTCAGCCGCGTGCGCAGGTCCTGGGTGGTCGACGGTGGACCCCACACGTGCACCTCGAAACCGTGCACGAACAACGGGGCGAAGAAGCCCAGGCCCTGGATGTGGTCCATGTGCAGGTGCGTCAGGAGCACATCCAGGCGGCGCGGCTCGGCATACGTGTCGCCCACGCGCCGGATGCCGGTGCCCGCATCGAGAATGACAACCGTACCGTCACGCGCCTCGACCTCGACGCAGGCGGTGTTGCCGCCGTAGCGGACAGTCTCCGGGCCGGCGCTGGCGATCGACCCGCGCGTACCCCACAGCGTCACGCGCATGTGTTCGCTCATGCCGACCTCAGGCGTGATCGCCCGGCGACGTCCAGAACATCGCCACGCCGCCGATCAGGTGACCTCCCCCGCCGAGCAACGGGAAGGCCGTGACCTCGATCTCGTGATTGATGCCGTCGAAGCCACGCAGCCACACGTGACGATGGACCGGTCGCTGTTCGCGCAGGGCGACGATGAGAGGTGGCTGGTCGTCGGGGAGTGGCTCGCCATGCTCGTCGCGGAAGGCAAAGGCGGCACGGCGTTCCTCGAGCGGCAGGTCGCCGACCTCGTCCAGACGTCGCCCGAGCAATAGCTCCGCGGACTCGTTGAAATACAGCAGGTCCCCGTGCTCATCGGCGAGCAGCAACGGCACGGCCAGCTCCGAAGCGAGCTGGCGCATCAGGATGAGCCCGATGTCGCGCTGTGGCATGCCCTGATTGTGGCGCCTCCGCCGGTTGCCATACTGGGCCGGTCGACGCGGACGGGCTGGACGGGCCGGTCCAGGGTCGCTGATCATGGCCGGGTGAGCAACGCGATGGCTGGCGGCTACGACGTCATCGTCGTCGGCCTCGGCGCGATGGGCAGCTCGGCCGCCTACCAGCTCGCCCAACGAGGCGCCAGGGTCCTGGGCATCGAGCGGTTCACGCCGGCGCACGGGCTGGGCTCGTCGGGGGGCGTGACGCGCATCATCCGCATGGCTTACTTCGAGCACCCCGACTACGTGCCGCTGCTCCGCCGGGCATGGGCGCTGTGGCCCGAGATCGAACAGGCGTCGGGCCGGCGCCTGCTGCTCAAGACGGGCGGCGCGTACATCGGCCGTGCCGGCAGCGACGTCCTGGAAGGCGCCCGACGCAGCGCCGAACAGCATGACCTGCCGCACGAGGTCCTCGACGCCGACGAAGCCGGCCGCCGCTTCCCCGCGCTGAAGCTCGACGCGGACATGGCCCTGCTGCACGAGGCCAACGCCGGACTGCTCTTCGCCGGCAACTGCATCGAAGCGCATCTCGATCTCGCCCGCCGCCACGGCGCGGAGCTCCATTTCGAGGAACGAGTGGTGGCATGGCAATCGGCCGGCGCGGCAGGCGGCGTACAGGTCACCACCGACCACGGCAGCTATGCCGCCGACCGCCTGGTGCTGGCGGTCGGCGCGTGGCTACCCCACCTGGCACCCGACCTGAACCTGCCGCTGCAGGTCGAGCGCAACGTGCCGTTCTGGTTCGAGCCGAGCGGTGACCCGGCGGCATTTGGGCCGGACCGGCTGCCGGTGTGGATCATGGAGCTCGACGACACGCACGCCTTCTACGGCTTTCCGGCACTCCCCGGCGGGCCGGACACGCCCGCCCAGGCGGTCAAGGTCGCCCGACACCACGGCGGGCAGACCACCGACCCGGACACGCTCGAGCGCGCCCCGACGGCCGCCGACGAAGCCGTGGTGCGCGGTTTCCTCGAGGCGCACATGCCGCTGGCCAACGGGCGTGTGGTGGACGCGAGCGTGTGCATGTACACGAACACGCCCGACCAACACTTCATCCTCGACCGCCACCCGCGCCTGCCCAATGTCGTGATCGCCTCGCCCTGTTCGGGGCACGGCTTCAAGTTCTCGGGCGTGGTGGGCGAGCTCGTCGCCGACCTGGCGCTCGGCCAACAGCCGTCGCTTGAAATCGGCTTCCTGGGGCTCGACCGCTTCCGCGGCTAAGGCGCGGACAGTCGACCAGAGGGCGACGCGCCGAGTCCTCGTGCGACGGCGGCGCACCCGAGCACCGTCAATGAATCCGCGACCGCTCTAGAACCCCCCAACACCCGCAGTTTCCGCACCAGCGACCGCAAAGTCTTCGGTTTCGGGTATAGAGCCACGGCCCGACGAGGGCTACCGTCGTGATGCCGGGAGCTGCGGGCGCACGGCAAATGCCCCAGACAGTCGTGATCTCGCCGTCGCGTCAACGGCCTCCGCCCCCGATGGCCCGCCGGGGGTAATTCGTGCGGGCCCGTACGACAGGAGGACTGTATGGACCGAGTCAAGCCACGTCTGCTCAGCGGCCTCGCCGCAGGCGTGCTTATCGCGACCAGCCTAGCGGCACCGTCGCTGGTAGCGGCACGCGCTCACAGTTCGATCACGCCATCCAACCAGGACGTGCGCACGATCACCCTCGGTGGCACGGCGCATCCCGTCCTCGGGAACTTCACCCCGTCGACCGACGCTGGCGCGGCGAGCAACGAGTTCCTGGGCCAGGAAAACGAGGACCAGCCCAACCCCTACACCGGCAACATCATCGACCAGAGCATGTCGAACGGGAATGCCAAGGGCGCATCCACGAGCAGCGGCAAGAAGGCGAAATCGAACCCAACCTTCCTCAACGGTTTCGAAGGCCTCAACCACTACCAGCAGCGCTATTCGCGCGGCGGCAACCAGTTCTCGGTCGAGCCGCCCGACCAGGGTCTGTGCGTTGGCAATGGCTACGTGGTCGAGGCAGTGAACAACGTCTTCAACGTCTTCGATGCGTCCGGCGCGTCGCTGCTCCCGGACAACACGGCGAGCAACATCGTGGTCGGCGCGCCCCGCGACGTGAACCACGCCATCGACCTGAACTCCTTCTTTGGTTATGCGCCGGCGATCGATCGCAGCACGGGCGTCTACGGGCCGTTCGTGACCGACCCGAGCTGCCTTTATGACAGCCAGACGCATCGCTTCTTCCTCGTGGCGCTGACCCTTGAGGTGGTCCCGTCCGGTTCGCATGCCGGCGCATTCACCGGCGATAATCATCTCGACATCGCCGTTTCCCAGACGGCCGATCCGACCGGCGCGTGGAACGTTTACTCGCTCGACGTAACCGGCGACGGCAATATTGCCGCCGGCGGCGGTCCCTACCTTGGTGATTACCCGCACATCGGCGCCGACGCCAACGGCTTCTATATCACCACCAACTCGTATCCGTGGCTGTACAACACGTTCGCCGGCGCGCAGATCTACGCCATGCCCAAGCGGGCGCTCGCCGCGGGCGCCTCGATAGTGAGCGTGGTCCACTTCGATACCTGGGGTATGGTCAACGCACCGAGCAGTGCGGGGGACACTCAACCCGGCTTCACGGTCTGGCCGGCCCAGTCACCCAATGCCGGCGGCGGCAACCGGGAGTTCTTCCTGAGCTCGAACGCCGCCGACGAAGCAACCCACCCCACGGGTGGTAGCGGCAACTACGTTTCCAACCAGATAGTCGTGTGGTCTCTGAAGGGCACGAATACCCTGGACGGCACGTCGCCGCACCTGACGTTGAGCACATCGATAGTGCAGACCGAGCAATACGCTCTGCCGCCCAAGGCCACCCAGCCTGGCTCGGGCAGCCTGCCCGGGACCGACGCGCCGCTCGGCCACTGCGTCAACGACACCACCACGCCGACCGTCTTCGGGCCCGGCTGCTGGCAGACTCTCTTCGTCAATGACCCGGGCCAGCACAACGATACCGTCGCCCGTATAGACGCCAACGACACTCGCATGCAGCAGGTCATGTACGCGAACGGCAAGCTTTGGGGAGCGCTCGACACCGCGCTCAACCCTGACGGCGGGCCGCAGCAAGCCGGCATCGCCTGGTTCGTCCTCAATCCCAACAGCGACAAGGTGGTCAACCAGGGCTACCTCGGCGCCGCGGGCTATGACTTCACCTATCCGGCGGTCGGCGTCACATCCAGCGGGCGGGGCATCATTGCCTTCACCGCCATGGGCGCATCTCTCGATCCCAGCGCTGCATATGCCTCGCTGGACTCGGTCGCCGGTGTCGGCGACTGGAACATCGTGCCCGGAGGCCAGGGCGCCGCACCGGAGGACGGCTTCAGTAACTACAAGGCCTTCAGCAACCCGCAGAACAGTGCCCCGCGTCCGCGTTGGGGCGACTACGGGGCCGCCGCAGTGGACGGCAACTCCATCTGGATCGCCAGCGAGTACGTCGCTCATGCATGCAGCTACACCGATTGGGGCGGCCCGTACTTCTTCGGCACGGGCGACAACCTGCTCGGGACCTGTGGCTACGAGGAGGGCGGCGGTGTCTGGACGGGCACGCGCTCGGCGCTCGCCAACTGGTCCACATACATCTCGCACTTCAAGCCCTAGCACCGGTTCGCTGAACCGAAGCTGATCCGGCGAGCGAGGCCCCCTGCGCGAGCAGGGGGCCTCGGCATACTCGGCCCACAGAATCCGGTGCTCCCGAGCAACGGAGTGGGGCCCGGCAGATGAGGAACGGGACGGCCGCTGGAAGACGCTACTCAGGTTTGGACGGCTCCCTTGCGTAAAGATCGTTGACCCTGCCCTTAACCGCGGATTAGCATCCCTATCACTTCGTCTCCGCACACGCGCCCAGCGCTGCACTACGGGAGACACGAGGGGGAGTGGCCGGCCGCCCAGACATGGCCGGATACGAGGAGGAGAGGCGTCTAGATGAGGCGTTTTCTAGTTGTGTTCGCCATGGCTGCCCTGGCCGTCGGCGCCCTGGCTCCGTCCGCCACGGCCGGCGACCCCCAGGGGTTGACAACCAGGGCAGGTGCCCTCAGCCATGATTCGTATTACACGAGTGCCAAATCCCCGAGTGGCCGACTTGCGCAGAGTGACCAGCAGCTCCTCTCGCGCACGGACAGCAAGATCGTCAGCGTCATGGTCAAGCTCGACGTCGACGCGATCGCCAGCTATCGCGGTGGCGTGACCAATCTGCGGCCGACCAGCCCGTCGGCCACTGGCCACGCGCTCAACACCAACGATGTCGCGGTCAGGGCGTACGGCTCATACGTGACCTCGCAGGCACAATCCGTCCGCAAGGCGGCCCTGAAGTCGATCCCGAGCATCAAGTTCGGGCAGGTCTTCACGGTCGCGTACGGCGGCTTTGGGGCGCGGCTGCCGGCCAACCAGGCCAAGAACCTGCTCAAGCTGCCCGGCGTGGCGGCCGTCCAGGCCGACACGATCGAGCATCCGCTCGTCGACTACAGCGCCCACTTCATTGGCGCCGACGCCGTCTGGCCCAGCCTTGGCGGCTCGGTCCACGCCGGCCAGGGCACCATCCTGGGCGACATCGACACCGGCATCTGGCCGGAGCATCCGATGCTCGCCGACAACGGGATCCCGTATCCCGGCGGCGGCCCGTATGCATGTGAGTTCGGCCTGTCGGGCGACGTCGGCGACGACGCCTTCGTCTGCAACGACAAGATGCTGGGCGGCTACGCATTTCTCGACACGAACCTGGCCGTAACCGGCCCCGGCCTGCCCGGCGAGTTCTGCCCGGACGTCGACCACTGCAGCGCACGTGATGCGGACGGCCATGGCACCCATACGTCGACCACAGCAGCCGGCGATCTGGTCAGTTCGGCCGTCACGCTGGGCGTCGAGCGCGGCCCGGTCAGCGGCATGGCGCCCGGCGCGTCGGTCATCGAATATCGCGTGTGCGACACCGATGGCTGTTTCACCTCTGACTCCGTGGCCGCCGTACAGCAGGCCATTCTCGATGGCGTCGACGTCATTAACTTCTCGATCTCCGGCGGGGCAAACGCCTACAGCGACGCCGTCGAGCTCGCCTTCCTCGACGCATATGCGGCCGGCATCGAGGTCAACGCCTCGGCCGGCAACAGCGGCCCCGGCGCGGCCACGTCCGACCATGCCGGTCCGTGGACCAACACGATCGGCGCCTCGACCTGGGATAAGGCGTTCAGCTCAACCCTGCACCTGACCGCCGACGGCGGCGCCAAGCTCGACGTCCCCGGCGTCACGCTCACCGACGGCATCAGCACGCCCACCCCGGTCGTGCTCGCCAGCGACGCACCGTACAGCGATCAGTTGTGCATCAATCCCGCTGACCCGGGCACCTTCACCGGTGACATCGTGGTCTGCGAGCGTGGCACCAACGCGCGCATCGAAAAGGGCTACAACGTACTGCAGGGCGGTGCGGCCGGCTTCGTCCTGTACAACACGGCCGTCACCGACCTCGAGTCGGACAGCCATTTCCTGCCGGCCATCCACGTCAACGATCCGACGTCGTCGATCGCCGCCTTCGTTGCCGGCCACACCGGCGTCATGGCGACATGGGCGCCCGGAACCTTGGCGCCGGCGCTCGGCGACGAGATGGCATCGTTCTCCTCGCGCGGTCCGCTGGGCGATTTCATCAAGCCGGATGTCACCGCACCCGGCGTGCAGATCCTCGCCGGCGACTCACCCGACCACCTGTTCGACCCGGGCGCCGGCCTTGGCCCGAACGGTGAGTACTACCAGGCCATCGCCGGCACCTCGATGTCTTCGCCGCACGCCTCCGGCACGGCGTTGCTCATCAAAGCTGCCCATCCCAGCTGGACGCCCGGCCAGATCAAGTCGGCCGAGATGACCAGCGCGGTCCACGACGTGGTCAAGGAGGACGGCACCACGCCGGCCGATCCGTTCGATGATGGCGCCGGCGCCATCCGCGCTAACCGCGCGGTCAGCCCGACGGTCACCTTCGACGTCAGCGCGGTCGACTACTACGCGTCGGCGTCCGACCCGCTCAATCGCATAGACCTCAACCTGCCGAGCATCAACGATGCCTCGCTCCAGGGTGTCGTGACCACGACCCGAACGGCGACCAACGTGACCAATCGGCCACAGACATTCGTCATTCACACCAAGGGCGCAGGCATCAGCGTCTATCCGCACCGGATCACCATTCCGGCCGGCCAGAGCCGCTCGTTCAGCGTGACGCTCGACGCCAGCAAACTGGCCGATGGCCAGCACTTCGGCTCGATCACCCTCAACCCGCGCCGCGCCGGGCTCCGCAACGCAACACTGCCGGTGGCCTTCAACAAGCAGCCGAGCAGCGCCATCACGTTCGATAACCAGTGCGACACGACCTCGCTGGCCAGCGGCGACAGCGCGTCGTGCGAAGTCAGCGCGACCAACCTCACGAACTCCTACGCTCACGTTTCCCTCCAGGTCAATGCCTGGAAGAACCGCGTGACGAAGGTCACGAACTACGCGCCGGCGAACAGGCTCGGCAATGGGTTCACCTATAACGCGACGCTGTCACCGGCGATCGCGCCGGAGATCCTGGCGCTCAATTCACCGCAAGACAAATACGGTTTCGTGGAGATCGGCGACGGGGCTTCGCCTGACACGGCCGGTCTCTCGGTGAGCGCCAGCGACGAGAGCATCGACAACTGGTTCGTCGATCCCTTCAACTTCGGCGGCGAGACGTACGACGAGGTCGGGGTCGTCTCCAACGGCTACCTCGTCATCGGCGGCGGAACGTCGTCCGACGTCTTGTATATCCCCCAGGACGTCCCCGATCCGAATGCGCCCAACAACGTGTTGGCGCCGTACTGGACTGACCTCAATCCCAGCGCTGGCGGCAGCGTCTGGATCAACGAGCTCTATGACGGCACCGACCTCTGGATCGTCGTCGAGTTCCAAGACGTTCCTGTGTACACCAGCGGCGAGGCAAGAACGTTCGAGGTCTGGATCAACACCAACTATGGTCCCGGCGGCGAGCACGTCACGTACGCGTACGACTCGGTCGGCGCGGGCGAGCCGTCCGGGCTCGTCGTCGGTGCCGAGAACCGTGATGGCACCAGTGCCGTCGAGCTCTCGGCGCCCGATGTCGGGACCGTCCCGGACATCAACGGCTACGTCGTGGTTGCCGGCACGCCCACCCCAGGTGGCACGGCTGCCATCGACTACGAAGTGCTCGGCAAGCATCCGGGCCGCAGCATGGTCACCGCGCTCATGCAAAGTGACCAGACGCGCGGCACGGCGAAGTTGGTGACGCAGTTCCACGTCCACCACTGACCAACCGACCGAAACAGATAGCGGAAGGCCCCCGGCGCAAGCCGGGGGCCTCTCCTTTTGCCCGCGAAAGCGCGGGGCCGGGCGCAGGGCAGCCCTAGTCGAGGCGGAGGCGTCTCAGCAGGTCGTCCAGGTCGGCTCTGGTCTGCTCATCGAGCGCCGGGCCGGGCGCGCGCACCGTGTCGGACGCCATCGCGCCGCGGCGCATGTAGATGTGCTTGCGGATGGGCAGATTGAGCAGTTGCTGGTTCTCGAAGCGGATCAACGCCACGTAACGATGAAACCGCTGCGTGGCGGCTTCCTGGTTGCCGGCACGCCAGTCGCGCATGATCGCGACCAGGATTTCCGGGTATCCGAAGCCGGTCATCGTCCCGACCGCGCCACGGCGCAGCTCCTCGATGAGCATCTCCCCGCCCAGCCCGCCGAGCACGCGCATGTCGCCGTTGGCGGCGAGCAGCCGCCCGACCTTGGGCGCCGTGGGCTCTTCCTCGAGCTTGACGACGCGCAGGTTGGGCGCCTCGCCGGCCATGCGCCCCATCAGCTCGGGCGACATCCACACGCCGAGCGTGGGCAGGTCCTGGATCACGACCGGCAACTCCGGCACCGCCGCTGCGACGCGCAGGTAGTGCCGCCGCACGGCCTCGTCGTTGGGCCGGGCAAGGGGCGGCGCGGAGAGCATCACCGAGTGAGCCCCCTTGTCGCGCGCGTCGCGCGCGTATTCCTCCGACCTGTGGCTCGATGCCGCCGACACCGTGACGCAGACCGGGACGCGGCCCGCCGTCTGCGCGAGCACCACGTCGATCACCGCCGAGCGTTCCGTATCCGACAGCTTGGCCGCCTCACCAAGGACGCCCAGGATGGTCATGCCGTCGACGCCCCGCTCGACGACGAAGTCCGTCAGCCGGCGCAGGGAGTCGAGGTCAAGCGCCTCGTCAGGGTGGAAGGGCGTAGGCAGGATGTTCCATACGCCGACCAGTTGATCAACCGCGTGTGACAGCTTGTCCGTCACGGTCGCGCCAATCCGCTCACGGCAGCAGCTGGCGCAGGGCGAAGACCACGTTCGCCGGCCGCTCGGCGAGGCGGCGCATGTACCACGGATACCAGTAGTCGCCGTAGGCAATCAGCACGCGCACCTGGTAGCCGTCCTTCTTGAGGCGCTGCTGCTCCCTGCTCCTGATGCCGTACAGCATCTCGATGTCGAAGGCGGTTCGCGCGAGGCCGATGGACTGCGCGTGGTCGGCCACCTGCGCGATCAGTCGGACGTCGTGCGTACCGAGGCCCAGGAAAAGGTCACGCCCCGACTTCACCTCGCGGAGCATCGACACGCACAGCGCGAGGTAGTTGGCGTCCACCTCGCGACGGCTCTGGTAGGCGATTTCGGGCGGTTCGGCATAGGCGCCCTTGACCAGCCGGATACGCGGCTCGGTGGGCAGTAGCCGCTCGATGTCGCTATAGGTGCGCTTCAGGTATGCCTGCAGGCAGAGGCCCACGTTGGCGTGGTCCTGCTTGAGCTTCTCGTAGAGATCGAGCGTCGCGTCGGTGTAGGCCGAACCCTCCATGTCGATCCACACGCGGTGCGGACCTGCCCCGCCGGCGGTCTCCAGGCCCGCGTGCTGCGCCAGGCGGCGCATGTGCTCGAGCGCCGCGTCGGGGCTCAGGTCGAGGCCAAGCTGGGTCAACTTGACCGACATTTCCGCATCCAGCCCACGCTTCGCCGCGTCGTCCATCAGCGCGACGTAGGCGTCGGCGACTTCCTGCGCGTCGGAAAGGGTGGTCAGGTTCTCGCCCAACCGCGTGAACAGAACCGGAATGCGCTGCTTCTTGAAGCGTTCGGCGGCGTCAAGCGCATCGCCGGCCGATTCGCCGGGCATGAACTTGCGCACGGCGCGCCGCGCGAACCAGAGTCGCGGCAGGCGCCGGCGCAGGAACTGGTTGCCGGCCATCCAGAGCAACAGGCGACGCATTGTTGGCGCTAACGTACCGGCGTGGACCTTGGCCTGCACGACGCTCGCGCGCTGGTGACCGGCGCATCGGCCGGAATTGGTGCCGCGGTCGCGCGCGCGCTCAAGGACGAGGGCGCGAAGGTGGCCGTGGCCGCGCGCGCCTCGGAGCGGTTGACGGCGACCAGCCGCGAGCTGGATGCGCTCGAGATACCGGTCGACCTGGCATCGGAGACGGGCCCGGCGGCGGCGGTCGCCTCGGCCGTCGCAGAGTTTCGTGGTCTCGACCTGCTGCTGGTCAACATGGGCGGTCCGCCCCCCGGCCGCTTCAGCGAGGTCGACGACGAGACGTGGCGGCGCGCGCTGGACATGACCTTCTGGTCGGCGGTGCGGCTGCTGCGCGCGGCGTTGCCGTCGCTGGCGGAGTCGGAGCGGGGGTCGATCTGCGTCATTCTCTCGTCGTCGGTGCGCGAGCCGATCCCGGCGCTGACCACGTCAAACCTGCTGCGGCCGGGGCTGGTCGGGCTGATCAAGTCGCTGGTGCCGGAGATCGCGCCGGTGCGCATCAACGGCATCGCGCCCGGGCGCGTCTCGACCGATCGCACCGCGACCCTCGACGAGCGCCGCGCCAAGCTGGCCGGGACCTCGATCGACGAGGTCCATGCGCAGACCAACGCGCGGGTGCCGCTCGGGCGCTACGGCGATCCCGCTGAGGTGGGCCGCGTGGCGGCGTTCCTGCTCTCCCCCGCCGCCTCGTACGTCACCGGCCAGGTCGTGGGTGTCGACGGCGGCATGATCCGCTCGCTGCCGTAGTCGTCCTGGCCGAGGTTGGCACCTTCGGCGATGCACTGGGCCTCTGGCCCGCGCCCCAGCCCGGCCCCCCAGGCCATCTGGAGCCCCGCACTGACGGCCATACCGTCAAGACGCGGCATTCCATGACCCCAACGGGCAGCCGACGCCTGAATCGGAGTCGGCGGTGAGAGCGCGAGCGTGGCGAGCCGCCAAGTCACGCGTGATGGCAGCCGGCGCGACCGAAATTGAGGCGTAAGCCCGAACAAAGTCGCCCGAAAGTCCGGTTCTTGACGATATGGCCGACATGCCGCGCAGGAAGCCGGAACGCCGCACCAAACGCCAGGGCGCCGCCGACCGCGCGGCGATGGACGTCACGGCGAGGCTGGCGCTTGCCCTCCCCCAGCCGACGGAGTGCACGAGTACGCGCTCTGGGACGTGCACGATTGGGTGCCCGACGCCGGCGCCATGGTGCGTGACTTCCAGCGCCGACTCGACGCCGTCGATCGATACGCGGTCGCCAAGATGCCCTTCGACGCAGCGGTTCGCCGTACGGGCGCCTGCCTGGTGCTTCGGGCGACTGCACGGAATCGGAGGCTCGTGGGCGAGCATCGACACTTCTTCGCCGGCCGATTGCCGGGTTCGGGCGGGCAGTGGCTGAACGCTCGACCGATCAGACGGCGCCACTCCCCAAAGAACCGGCACTGATCTGGGTAACGGTCCGCGGCGATCGCCTGTGCCCCGCCCGGCTCGGCTAGCATCGCCCGACATGGGACAGCGCGAAATCGGCGCCGCCGTCAACGCGGCCATCGACTACCTCAACGCTAACCCGGGCGAGGCGCGCTACACGGATAGCGCCGCGGTCGCGGTCCTGCGCGACTCAGGCGCCCTGGCGGTCGACGTTACCGGCCCGCAGGACGCTCGGCTCACTACGGACATGCCCACGTCCGTGGGCGGGGGGAACAGTGCCGCCTCGCCCGGCTGGTTCCTGCGCGCGGCCGAGGCGAGCTGCGTCGCGACGCTCATCGCCATGCGTGCCGCGCAGTTGGGCGTGAGCCTTACCAGCGTCGAGGTGACGGTCGACTCCGAGTCGGACGACCGCGGCATCCTGGGCGCGCAAGCGGGTGTGCCCGGCGGCCCGCTCAGCACGCTTGTTCGCGCGAGAGTGCTTGGCTCGGCCGACCACGACGAGCTGGCCGCGATCGTCAACTGGGCGGTCGAGCACTGTCCGGTCACCGATGCAGTACGGCGCGCGGTACCGGTGACGGTCGCCGTCGAAACGGCCGCCTGAGGCCGACTGAGGGCGGCTGAGGGCGACTGATAACAAATCTGGGGGATAACTAAGCCAATCGGGCCCTTGTCTGCCACGCCGTCAGGGGGCAGGATTAGAGGTCCAGCGTCATGGAAGTAACCTCCGCCAGAACCGCCCAGGCCCACGTCGCCGAGCTGCCGCCGAATTGTGCGATTTGCGGCAGTGGAATGGCCGTGCACGCGCGTTGGCAGGGGGACACCGCGACCTCGCTGTACTGGGCGTGCCGGCGTGCCCCGGTGTGCTACGGAACCGCGCGCATCCGTTATCCGGACAACGTGGTGCCGGTCGAACACGACGCCAGCAGCCAGACCATCTTCGACTGGGAGCGCACGCGCGACCTGCGCGAGGCGGAGCATCCCGTGGTCGGCGGCCTGCGCGGCCTGCTCGGGCGCGTGACAGCGCGCGGGGCGGCAATCGATGCCGGTGTCGAGGAGGAGTTGCGTCCCAAGCTCGGCCTGCCGTCGCTCATCGACCACGGCTTCGTCATCCTGAGCCAGCGGCGCATGCCGGCCGCGCACGTGGGCCTTGACTACGTGCTCATCGGCCCGCCGGGCGTCTTCGCGCTGGAGGTCAAGGAGTGGCCCGGCTTCGTGAGCGTCAGTGACGACGACATCTTTGTCGACGGCCGCAAGCGCGTCAGCGTGGTCGATCGCGTGCTGCGTGCGGCGACCGCTCTCGAAGACACGCTCGACCACGAGCTGCGACCGCTCGGTGCGCCGGTTCGCGTCGCGGTGCTGTTCGAGAACGCCACGAACAGGATGTTCAGCGCGACCGTCGCGAAGGTGATCCTGGGCGGCGACCGATCCCTGCCAAAGGAGATTCGCGCGGCCGGTCCCGAGGCACTCGGGCCAGAGACCGTCGTGCGCCTGGCGCTCGCGGCCGATCGTCTGCTCGAGTAGGCGCAGCTTCCGCGCCCGCGGCCCGGGAGTGTTGACAGGCGTCACCACATCGGTCGACGCACTGCGCCCGCGGTACTAGGATCGAAGTACGGGTGCCTTGCCGTGAACGAGGGATCTGTACCGATGGTCGGCGCACTCGGCCTGTAACCCTTCGAGTTCCCCTCCGCTTCCGCCCCGGTCGTGCCCCAGCACGGCCGGGGCATCTTGATTCGAGCGGGCTAGAGCCTCGTCCAGGTGCCGCAGCCGCGCGACTGGAAACCGGCGTCGGCGCGCTTAACGTGCACGATGGCATGGCCGTGCAGGCGCACTCCGTTGGCGATGATCTCGCGCGCCGAACCATCGAAGCCGCGCAGCCGCGCCCAGTAGCAGCCGTTGGCCTTGCTGCTCCGATACCAGCCGGGCTTGATGTCCGTGCCGACGATGTACGTGCCGTGGCCAAAGGTGGTCATGCTGTCGGTGACGCGCGTCAGGTTGCTCGACCACTTGCCACAGCCACTCGACTCGAAACCCCTGTCGTGGCGGCGAATGGTGACCACCATGAAGCCTGAGGCGAAGTCGTTGACCTTCACGTCGCGCAACTTCCCGGAGAAGCCGCTCAGGCGCGCCCAGTAGCAATTGTGTGCCGGGGCTCGAGTGCGGTAGGTACCTGGTGCGATATCACGGCCAACGCGGAAAGCACCGTCACCGCTGAGCGCCACGCGCGCAGTCGCCGAGCCCGGTGCGGCCAGCCCACCCACCAGCAGGGTGATGCCGATTACCGCCGCCGCCAGCAAAGACTTCATCGTTCCCCCTCAGAAATTGGCACATAACCACGGCGGCCAGTGCCAGCCCAGACACTAGTCGAGCGGCGACGCCGCGGACAAGGGGTGACGTCCACCATTTAGTCCACATCCGCGGGATGCAATGGGGCTAAGTGCACAACGCGGCCGGTGAAGGAAGCGTAGCGCTCGGTTTCCGATTCGAGCGCCGAGCGCTCGGCACGATCCAGTTCGCGCAGCAGCCGCGTCTCGACGACGAAGCCGTCGTCACGGCGAACCCGACGCCAGTAGCCGGCGACCTGGCCGTCGGCGATGACCAGGTGCAGGTACGGCGGCACGCCCAACACCTGGCGCGGTGCCAGCCCGGCGAGGTTGACCATCGGCCGAGTCGGGCGATAGCCGACCAGGTACTCGTCGAACCCCTGCAGCAGGTGGACTTCCGGCGAAGGCGCGCTGGACTGCGCGAGGTGAGCCAGTGGGGAGTCGGCTGCCAGCCAGTAGTCGGCGCCGGCCACGGTCAGCATCTCGAAGACGGTGCCCGCCTCACGGGCGAGCTCGAGACCACGGCGCGCGTCGGACGCAGTCAGGCTCGACCACCACGTGTAGTCGCCGATCGTCGCCGGGCCGTGGCTGGTGAAATAGCGGCGCGTCAGGTCGGCCAGCGCCCGATCGCGGTCGAAACCCGTGTCGGGCGGCAGCCGTTCGTCGGCCAGCACGTACAGCGGGCGGCCGCTGCGCCAGCCGCCACTCACTACCAACAGGTCACGCTCGGCGCGAATGAACAGGAAAGCGAGGCGCTGGTCGCGGGTGTCGAAGCCGGCGTCCTTGAGCGGCACCTCGATCTCCCGTCGAGTCATCGCCCGGCCGCCCGACAGCGCCTCGCGGAGCACCTCCAGGCCACGGTCGAAGTCGGGCTCCTCGAGGCCGAAACGCTGATGCCACTGGCCGCTCTGCACGTCGACGCGTGGTGCGGTCAGGCGCATGATCGAGCGGATGTCGGCCGGCAGGACGTAGTGCCAGGTGGGCCGCAGGATGTGCGTGCGCACGATCTCGCCCGACGTGATCGCCGCCTCGACGTCCGACTCCGACACGCCAGCCGATCGTTGGCCCAGCGACCAGCGCGCCAGCTCGTACTCCTGCGACTGCACCGCGCCCAGCCAGCCCACCACCTCCGCGGCCGTCCCGAACTTCGCGCCGTCTGCCGGGCGCCCGGGCGCCAGGCGCTGGTTGCGCAAGCGGAGCCAGCCGATCTCACGCTCGTCCATCGGTCATCATCTTGGCGTATGGCGGGCATCGAGTACGCGACCGATATCGACTTCTCGGCGGTCGACGTCCTGACCTTCGACTGCTACGGCACGCTCATCGACTGGGAGACGGGCATCGCGAACGGCATCGGCGCCATGCTCGCCGCACACGGCGTCACGCCGCCGCGGGATTATGTGCTCGAAACCTACGCCGTGGCCGAAGCGCGCGCCGAGGCCGGGGATTACCTGTCCTACCGCGAGGTCCTGCGCCGCTCGGCTCGCTTCGTGTGCGCACGCTTCGGCGTGCGCCCGCGAGTCGCGGAGGTGGAAGCATTCGCTGCGTCGGTCGCCGACTGGCCCGCCTTCCCCGACTCGGCCGACGCCCTCGCCCGCCTGCGCAGCCGCTTCCGCCTGGGCGTCATCACCAACTGCGACGACGACCTGTTCGCAGCGTCGAGTGCGCGCCTGGGTGACCCGTTCACGTGGGTCGTGACGGCCCAGCAGGCACGCTCGTACAAGCCGGCACTGCACAACTTCGAGCTGGCGTTCGAGGTGATGGGCGTTCCCCGCGAGCGCATCGTCCACGTCGCGCAGAGCCTGTTCCACGACCACGTGCCGGCGCAGCGGTTGGGGCTGCAGACGGTGTGGATCAACCGCCGCCGGGGCCAGGCGGGACCCGGTGCAACGCCTCGCGCGCAGGCTGTCCCAACGCTCGCTTTCCCCGACATGACCTCTTTCGCCAACACGGCGGCCGGCTCCGGCGCAACCAGCTAGGGCGCAAGCACCTCGATCTCGCGCCAGGCGACCCATGATGGGCTGCTGCGCGTCTCGACGCGGATCGCGGTCAGGTCGGTCCACGGCTGGGGCGGCGTGTACGAGAGCACCTGGCCGTCGGTCGTCGGCCCGTCGAACTCATGCAGCAGGACGAGCTTGCCCGACTTCGTGCGGCCGTAGACGCGATGGTCGGTGACGCCGTCGGGGTATTGCGAGACGGTCAGGCCGATGCTCGCCACGTCATGCGCGCCGCCCAGGTCGACGTCGATCCACTGGACCGGGCCGCTTCCGGCACTCCACAGGGTGTCGTAATCGCCATCGACGGCGGCGCCGGGCGGCGAACCGGCAATTGACGCCGACGCCGTCGCGTGCTGGCCCAGGGCCAGGTTTGCGCCGCTCCCGCCAACCGGGTGCCCGAGCGTTGAATGGTCGGTGAAGTAGGTGGCGATGAAGCCGCTGAAGGTGCTTGGGTCGGTGTCGGGCAGGATCTGGTCCGGCTGCACGTCCCATGATTGGAAGATGACGTGGTCCAGTGGCGCGCCGCTGCTCTCGAACGCGGCCACGCGTGAGCCGGCGACCTGCACCCACTGCGCGCGGTTGGGCGCCGTGCCGCCGTTGTAGATCAGCCCGAAGGGCACGCCATGCGCCGCTGCCTGGGCCTGCACGTCGTGGGCCAGCCCGTCCCAGCCTGGCCGGCCCCAATCGGCGTCGAGGTGCAGGAAGGCGAACGGCTCGCCGGCGGCCTGTTGGTAGGCAGCCAGCCAGTCGCCCAGATCGGCGGCGGTGACCGGGGCCGGATCGGGTTCGATGTCGCCGACGAGCATCTCCGGGAAGTAGCTGCGCATGGCAGTGACGAAGTCGTCCACCTGCGCGGCGATGTCGCCGACGTCCAGATGGCAGGCCTGCGGGCCGTCGTAGACGTGACCGAAGTAGTACGGCTCGTCGAGTGCCAGCACGGCCAGCCGCCCGCCGGCGGACGCGATACGCCTTGCCAGGTCAAGTCCGGCCGCCTTGCCGGGGAATGACTCGACGCCCTGGCCGCAGTTGGCCGGCGCGGTCAGTGGCCCGGCCTCCATGGCGAGCACCATGCCGCGCCGGCTGATGTCGTCGATGGCCGTGCGCAGGTCGGTCGGGCTGGCGTCGCCCACCCACTCCCCGTAGAGCTTGTACACGTCGATGTAGCCGGCCGCGGTCGACGATGGCGCGTCCGTGGAGAACTGGTCCATGAAGTCGGTCGAGCCGGTTCGCCCGGGAAGCGGCGGCAGCGGCGCGAACCACACCAGCGGTCGCTTCGAGAGGTCGGCCGGAGCGAAGGACTCGTTCGGCGGTTCGCTTCGGGGCGCCGCCGACGTCTGCAGCTGAGAGGCAGACGGCGCGGTGACGGCCGGTTGCGTCTGCGGTGGCGCCGACGGGCCGGACAATGACACAATCGTGCAGCTGGCAAGAACGAGCGCCGCAAGAACCGCTCCAACGAGCCGACTGAACACCCCGCACCTCCGCGTCGGCGGCAGGCTAGCGCTCGCCGGCGGCGGCGCCAAGTGCCGTATCCGACGACGCGCGGCCCGCATGCCCCCATCCGACCGGCACAGCCGAGCAGCGCAAAATGCCGCGCGGCGCCTGAAGCCGCGGGCAACCTGAAACGCTGGTCCCAGCGCTGGTGACCAAAAACGCCATCGACCTCTCCTTGCCTCACCCGTTAGCATCGGGCGAACCAACTTCTAGCGAGGCCCCGATGCCAACTCCTGCCGTGGGAGTGCCGGGACAGAAAGCGCCGCCGGCTGCAGGCCCAGCCCCAGCACGGGCACCAGCCACGACGCACGTCATTCGGTTTCTCCTGGCCGCCGCCATCGCCGCAGCCGCTTTCGTCCTGCCGGTCGTGCCTGCCAAGGCCAGCGCCGCGCCGCCGAACAGTCTCAAGCTGCCCGCCACTTACGAGGTTGACGTCTCATTGCATTGGGTGGCGGCGACCATGGACGTGACCAGCGTCGCCCACGTGACCAACAACACCTCCGACGGCATCGACGCCCTGACCTTCAATCTCGCCGCACTGCGGCTGGGCACGATCAACCTGGGCGACGTGCTCGTCGACGGCAATGCCCTGGGCAACAACGCCGTGACCGTCGACGACCAGAGCGTGATCGTGGCCCTGCCCAACACGCTCGGCCCGGGCGACTCGACGGACGTGTCGATTGCCTACCACGCGATCTTCAACAGCAACACCGGCGGCGATCGGTACCTGTTCGCGAAGAGCCGCGGCATCATCACCGCGTATCGCTGGATCCCGTGGCTGAGCATCGACCAGCCATTCGACCAGCGGCCCGAGCGCGAGAGCTGGGTGACCGGCGTGAGCAACCATGTCAAGGTCACCATCAGCTCGGATCGGCCCGTCGACATCGCCACCAGCGGTGACCGCGTCAGCGCCACTGACTCGACCACGCAGACGTACGTCGCGACCAACGTGCGCGACTTCAACTTCTCGGCCGCGCCCAAGTACCGCATCAGGACCGCCCACTGGCGCGGCGTCACGATCCAGCTTTACTTCAAGCACCTGTCGGCCCGATCGGTACTGCGCAAGGCCAAGGCCGCGCTGTCTGCCTACGCCGACGAGATCGGGCCGTACCCGTACTCGACGCTCGACATCGGCGAGATCCCGACCGGCGTGGGCATGGAGTCGCCGGGCATGGTGTGGCTCGACGGGCGGCTGCGCGGTGCGCACCTGCGCTACATCGTCGCGCACGAATTGGCCCACCAGTGGTTCTACAGCGCGATCGGCAACAACCAGGGCACCGACCCGTTCCTCGACGAAGCGATGGCCGACTTCCTGTCGCGCAACCTGCTCGACTACTGGCAGAACTCGCGCTGCGGCCCCGAGAACCTCGACCGGAGTGTCTGGAACTACACCAAGTTCTGCTACTACGAGGTCATCTACGTGCAGGGCTCGCAGTACCTGCGCGATTACCTGAACCAGGTTGGTCCCAACGCCTTCTGGCAGGGCATGCAGGACTTCTACTCGAACTACGAATTCCAGGTCACCAACTCCAAGAAGCTGTGGCAGACGCTTGACGCGGCGTCGGGCGTCGACAGCTCCGTGCACGCCGACCGTTTCCCGAGCGACTTCGCTTCCCCGTCGCCGTCGGCCTCGCCTTCGCCCGGCCCGTCGGAGAGCCCCAGCCCGTCGCCCTCGGCGTCACCGTCCGAGTCACCTTCCGGGTCACCCTCAAGCTCGCCCTAGCAGGCGCCGCGATCGCGTCGCGCGTGTAGTCACGCACTCCCCGTCTGCGCGGTCACGCCACTCCCCCGTCCGCGGCTCACCACTCCCCGATCAGCGCGGCCAGACCACTCCCCGATCAGCGCGGCCACACACCCCCCATCCGCGCGGCTTTGCACGTCATTTGCACACCTCGGGCGCTTTTCGGCTGGCCAGCTCGACGACTCGGGCCTCGCGGCGTCGGTGGCGGGCGACACGGCCGTCGTCCGCCGCACGAATCTCGCCGCGCCTAAGGCGAAAGAGCGCGCTCAGCGGGAGATAACCGGCAGATAAGGGCGGCCGTGTTCAATTCACGTGCAATGTCGCCAAAGAGGTTCGCCGCGCGGCCATCATCGCCAGCTCAAGCGGCCGTGCGTGCCTTCTGGGTGGGCATCGGCAGGCAGCTCGATGAGGCTCGGCGCCAGCGGCACTGGACTACTTCGCAGCTTGCCGACCGGGCCGGCATCTCACGTGGCCTCGCATACCGAATCCAGCGTGGGGAAGGTAGCTCCGTCGAGGCCGCGCTCCGACTCGTGGCCGCGCTCGGCCTCAAACTCGACTTCAATCTGGTCGACCCGCGGCGCCGACAGCGAGCCGCCGCGCTGGCGGCAGACGTGGTGCACTCGGCCATGGGCGAGTTGGAGGCCGGCCGGCTGCGCGGGTTCCGGTTCATCGTCGGACTTGACGAGCCGTACCAGCACTACCAGTACGCGGGCCGCGCGGACGTCTGTGCCTGGGATCTGGATCGACGCGCCCTGCTCCACATCGAGAATCGAACCCTCTTTCCCGACCTCCAGGAGACAGCCGGCGCGTTCAACGCCAAGCGGGCATACCTCGGTGGCGAGCTGGCCGCGCGGCTGGGTGTCCGGTCCTGGCAGAGCGAGACCCACGTCATCGCCGCACTCTGGTCGGCCGAAGTCCTGCACGCGCTGCGGCTGCGCAGCGAGTCGTTTCGGGCGCTCTGCCCCGATGACGCGCGCGGGTTCGAAGGCTGGTGGACGGGCAACCCGCCGTCGGGCGGCAGGACGGCGGAGTTGGTGCTCCTGGATCCTCTCGCGCGCGGCCGGCAGCGGCAGTTCGCATCGCTCGAACGGGCCCTGGTCGCGCGGCCCCGCTACCGCGACTACGCCGATGCCGCCGCCGCCGTCGCGGCCTCCACACCGGCCTCCATCGCGGCCCGGACCGCGTGAAATCGGCGCCGCGTGAAATCGGCGCCGCGTGACGTTTGCGGCACCGCGTGACGTTTGCACTGCGGACCATAAAGCCGGCCGCGCACTACCGACCAACTGGGGTACGTCTTTGCACGTCATTTGCACATCTACCGGGCCAGGAGAGGAATTCGTCCAGCCAAGACCCGCTGTACGGGCGGCGTTCTGTCGCTCGCGACGGCGAGGAGAGGCGAATGCCGAACGCGGTCGGCGTTCCTCGGGCGTTCCTCCGCCTCGCGACAACCGCCTAAGTGCGCACGTGCACAACTTCGTGTGCAAATGACGTGCAATTGCGTGAGGAAAGGGCGCCGCGCGGCCCTGGGCGGCGGCGCGGCCCTGGGCGACGGCACGGCCCTGGGCGGCGGCACGGCCTGGTCGACTAGAGTTCGAGCATGCAGCTGCGGGAGGGGCCAGGCGGGCGCACGCTGATCGTTTCGGCGACCGACCTGGTGGGCTTCCTTGAGTGCGGCCACCTGAGCGCCCTCGACCTGGCGGTGGCGCGTGGCGAGCTCGACAAGCCGTACCTGAAGGACGCCACGCTCGACCTGATCCGCGATCGCGGCGGGCGGCACGAGGAGCGCTACATCGTCCAACTCGAGCAGGAGCAGGGGCGGCGCGTCACGCGGCTGGACGGTGATTGGTCGCGCCCGTACGAGGAGCGCCAGGCGGAAACGGTTGCGGCCATGGAGCGCGGCGACGACGTCATCTACCAGGCCACGGTGTTCGACGGTCGGTGGGTCGGCCATCCCGACTTCCTGCTGCGCGTGGATACCCCACGCCCGTCCGCCCTGAGGCGACCCTACTCGGCCGAAACGGACGGCCCGGACACGCCCGCGAGTCCGGGAGCCGCATCGTACGGCCAGCTCGAGTTGCCGCTGGGCGACGGAAACGGACTGCCGGATGCCACGTCGGCGCGGCCGGGCGGCCTGGGCACCGACTGGCACTACGAGGTTGCCGACACCAAGCTCGCCCACAGCGCCAAGGCCAGCGCGCTGCTGCAGATCTGCAGCTACGTCGACCAGGTCGGGCGCCTCCAGGGTGTCACGCCCGGAGAAGGTGTACGTGGTCACCGGCGGAGCAGAGATCGGCGTCGTCCCCTTCCGGACGGACGAGATGATGGCCTACTACCGCGCCGCCAAGGCGCGCTTCGAGCAGGCCCTCAGCACCGGCCTCGACCACACCACGAGCTACCCCGAGCCGACCGAGCATTGCGACGTCTGCCGCTGGCAGCTCGCATGCAAACAGCTCTGGCACAAAGACGACGCCCTGCCCATCGTGGCCGGCATCACGCGCAGCCAGCGCGACGATCTGCGCGCGGTCGGCATCACGACGCGTGGCGCGCTGGCCGATGCGGGCGCCGGGCTGAAGAGTTTCGAGCGGATCGCGGTGCAGGCGCGGCTGCAGGTCGAGTCGGACGGCAGGACACCGCCAGTTCACGAGCTGCTCGAGCCGGAGCGGGACGGCGACGGCGTGGCGCTGGCCGACCGCGGCCTGAGTGCCCTGCCCAAGCCTGACGCGGGCGACCTCTTCTTCGACATCGAGGGCGATCCGTTCGCCTTCTGGGAGGGCCTCGAATACCTGTTCGGCATCTGGGACGGCGGGGAGTACCAGAGGTTCTGGGCCAAGGATCGCGAGCAGGAGAAGCAGGCGTTCGAGAGGACGATCGACCTGTTCAGTCGGCGGCTGGCCGAGCACCCGGCGATGCACGTCTACCACTACGGGGCATACGAGCCGAGCCATCTCAAGCGCCTCGCCGGCCGGCACGCGACACGCGAGGAGGAGCTCGACGAGCTGCTGCGCAAGCGCGTCTTCGTGGACCTGTACCGGGTCGTGCGCCAGGGGCTGCAGGCGGGCGTCGAGAGCTACTCCATCAAGCGCCTCGAGCCGCTGTACGGATACACGCGCGAGATCGACCTGCGCGATGCCGGGCGACAGCATCGTCGAGTTCGAGTTCTGGCTCGATCGCTGGCTCGAGGAGGGCAAGAGCGACCAGCAGCTGCTCGACGACATCGAGGCGTACAACCGCGATGACTGCGTGTCGACGCACAAGTTGCGCGACTGGCTGGAGTACGGGCTACGACCGCAGGCCGCGCGTCAATTCGGTGGGGAGTTGCCGCGCCCACCGACGGAGACCCGCCCGACTTCGACCGACCTGACCGAACGCCAGGCAAAGGTGCACGCTCTCGAGGAGCGCCTGCGCGAAGCCGCCGACGACGAGACACCGGCGGGCAAGGCGACGGCGCTGCTGGCCAACCTGCTCGACTGGCATCGGCGCGAGGACAAGGCGTCGTGGTGGCGCTACTACGACCTGATGGACAAGAGCGACGAGGAGTTGCTCGAGGAGGCCGAGCCGATCGTCCGGGCTCGAGTTCGTGGAACGCATCGTGCGCGAGGGCAAGCGCTTCAAGACCGACGACTGGCGCTACCGATTCCCACCCCAGGAGCACCGCATCGACGCCGGCGTGGAGGTCCACGACCCGCAGCTGCCGGAAAACGAGTCCAGGACCGGCATCGTGGTGGCGGTCGACGACGAGGCGGGCACGGTCGACATCCGCCGCAACAAGGAGTGGGACGGGCCGCATCCGCACGCGATCGTGCCACTCAACATCATTCGCGCCAAAGCCCAGCAGGAAGCGCTGCTGCGCGTTGGCGAGTGGGTCGCGGACCACGGCATCGAGGCGGAGGCGGGCGAGTGGCGAGCGGCCCGCGACCTGCTGCTGCGCCGGGCGCCGCGACTGGTGGGCGCCGATGGCGGCGTGCTGGTGAGAGAGGGAGAGTCGGGCGCACAGGCCGCGAGTCGGGTGGCAACCCTGCTCGACGGCACGACGCTGGCCATCCAGGGTCCGCCGGGGAGTGGCAAGACGTGGACCGGCGCGCGCATGATCCACGAGCTTGTGCGCGCCGGGCGGCGCGTGGCCATCAGCTCGAACAGCCACAAGGTCATCTCCAACCTGGTGCGCGCCGTGCTCGCGGCGGGTGACGTGAAGGTCGTCCAGAAGGGCGACGAGGACGAGGCTTTCGACCACCCGCAGGTCAAGCGCGTCGACAGCAACTCGAGGGTGGCCGAGGCGCTGTTGTCCGGGGAGTGCCCGGTCGGCGCGGGCACGCCCTGGGTATGGGCCAGCGACGACCTCGCGGGCGTGGTCGACACGCTGTTCGTCGACGAGGCCGGACAGGTCTCGCTGGCCAACGTGGTGGCGATGTCCGGCTGCGCGCGCAACGTGGTGCTGCTGGGCGACCCGCAACAGCTCAACCAGCCGACGCAGGGCGCGCACCCGGTCGGCGCGGAAGCGTCCGCGCTCGGCCACTTCCTGGGCGAGGCAAATACGGTCGACCCGCGCCGCGGCATCTTCTTCGGGGAGACGTGGCGGCTGGCACCGGCCATCTGCGATTTCACGTCCGACCTTTTCTATGAAGGCCGACTTGAGCCGGTCGCCGGGCTCGAGCAGCAGGTGGTGCTGGGCACCGACTTTCCGTCGGGCGCCGGAGTGCGCTGGGTGCCGGTCGAGCATGAGGGTCGGACCAACGCCTCGCCCGAGGAGGCGCAGGTGGTGGCGCAGTTGTGGCAGTCGCTGGTCGGCGGGGAGTGGGTCGATCGGGAGGGCAATCGCCATCCGCTGACCGCGGACGACATCGTGATCGTGTCGCCGTTCAACGCGCACCGGTTGTTGGTTTCGGGTCTGTTAGGCCCGGCGGCGCGGGTGGGCACGGTCGACAAGTTCCAGGGCCAGGAAGCGGCAGTCTCGATCTACACCATGGCCACGTCGCGGCCGGAGGATGCACCGCGCGGCATGGCCTTCCTGTACTCGCTCAACCGTCTGAACGTGGCCACCTCGCGTGCGCGCGCGTTGGCCATCGTGGTCGCCTCGCCGGCCCTGCTCGCCGCGATCGCCCGATCGCCCGATCAGCTGCGTATGGCCAACGCGCTGTGCGCCTTCGCCGAGGCAAGCGCTGCGCGCTAGCTAGCGTGGGCTTTCCTGGCTGTCGCGGGCTCTCCGGGAGCTCCTGGGCACGGGAACTTCCTCGACTTCCGCGGGCGGCGGGCCGCCAAGTTGATTTTCCGGTGCGTCGGGTGCGTCGGGCGCGTCGGGCGCGTCTTCGAGTGGCTCAACTGGCTGCTGGACCAGTCCCAGGCGCCGCCGCGGGGCGTCCTTGGCAGGTTCCGGGGTGGCCGGGACCGCCGGCCCAGCGCGGAGCGACGGCCCAGCGGGGACTACCGGGCCGGGCGATGCAGCCGGCCCGGGCGACGCACCCGGCTTGGGCGGTGCGGGGGCGGCGACGTTGATCGATTTGCCCTTGACCTGCGGTCGGGTCCAGCCGCATTTGGGGCACAGGTTCCAGTCGGCCTGGATGGGGAACGAGCAGCGCGGGCAGGCTGCCGACGCTTCGGCGGTTGCGCCGCCGGCGGCTGCGTTGCCGGCGGGGCCGGGCGCGCTCAGGGAGCTGGTGACGCTACTGATGGTGGTCGCCGGGACAGCCCGATCCCGCTCGTCCGTGACCGGTCGAGGCGTGCGGCAAGACTGGCACCGCGACCAGAGCGGATGGTTGCTCCGATAGCAGTTCGAACAAACCCACCATTCATCCATGGTCCTGCGGCTCAGTCTCGGCATTCGTCAGCGCTCGGTCAACACCAAACCGCTCCTCAGTACGACGTACCCCTTGCAGAGCACGGCTGAGTAGGGTCCCCTACTCGCTAGCGGAACTTCTTGGGCAGCTGGATGACGACGCTCTGGCCCCACTTCGAAAAGTCGTAGCTGGCCGTCGCATGCATCGTCAGGCCCGGGCCCGGCGAGCAAGAGAAGACGAACTGGGCGGACACCGGCACGCCGTTGTCGCGCACCCAGAAATCCATCGAGTATCGGACCGATGCTGCAACCCATGCTGCCCAGGTCCGACGCGGCGGCCGGGTCGACGGTGTACGGCACGCGCAGATGGTGCAGCTCTTTGCCGTTGTGGGTCTCGAGCCCGACGTCCTCGATCTGGGACATCGTGAACTGGCTGAACGCCCACGCATCGTGGGGCAGTGGCGCGGCTGCGACAGTCGTCTTCTGCCACGCGTGATGGCCGACGCGGGCATAGGCGGTGCCATCCTTGACCACCAGACGGGCCGTGTTCCTGGCCACGCCCGGGACGTTCGATGTGAGGCGCATGACGGCCGTCACGTCCGCGCCGGACCGATCCATGGCCATGGTGATCTTCAACCACTGGCCAGCCGCGCGGATGGTCGAGGCCATGTCGACGTGATATGCGACCCCCCGCCGGGTGGTGACACTCGCGAACATTGCCGCCGCGGTGGCCTCAGTGGGCGCCGGCGAGGATGGTTCGGTTGATGGCGTCGTGATGGGGCTGCTCGCCGTGACCGGCGTGGGCGAGGGCGACGCGATCGCCACGACGTGACTGGTCGGTGGCGGTGGTGCGGCCGGGATAATGGGCGGAAACAGCACCGCGCGGTTGGTATAGACGAAATATCCGCCGACGCTCACTCCCACGAGCACCATCAACAGCCCGGCAACGAGGAGCGGACTGATGCGGCGCCGGGGCGCGTACGGATATTGGCCGCCGGAAAGGTAGGGGTCGGGTACGGGCGAATACGGGTCGGGCATTGGCGCGAATGTGCGCCACGCTTGCGGCGTCGGCCACAGGCCAAAAGTCCTGACCCCGGCGGGTGCGCGGCGGTCAAGGCGCGCCGTGCTGCCGCCGGAGCCGTGCTACCGCCGGAGCCGTGCTGCCGCCGGAGCCGCGCTGCCGCCGGAGCCGCGCTGCCGCCGGAGCCGTCGAAACTGCCGGTTGGCCAGCAGCCGGCGCTCTGCCCGGCGTTTCTCCAGCACCATTGGAGATCGGCAAGCTTTTCGCCGGTTTCCGCGCCCGACTACCGGTCAGGCCTCGGCACCGGCGGCCAGTTCATGCACGCCACGCGCGTCGGCGGCCTCGGAGCGCCGCTCACGGTCGTCCGAATCCGGCGTAAGTCGCAGATAAGTGGCAATTCCCACAATAGTGCTGTTGTGGGACGCCATAGGAGGACCGAGAAGCGAACTCCACGCCAGGCAGCGGCCGATCGACAGGCAGACGACCTGGCGGCACGGCTCGGCGCGATGCTCAAGGATGCGCGGCAGCGGACCAGCGTGAGCCAGGCGACCGCGGCGCGGAGGGCGGGGCTCGGAGCGAGCACGTGGAGCTGGCTGGAGATCGGCCGCGACGGGCGTGTCACCCTGACGACCCTGAACCGCGCCGCGATGGCTGTCGGCGTCACATTGAACGCTTACTTGAAGGGCGCGTCGGCCACGACGCAGCCGCGCGACGCCGTTCACCTGCGGCACCAGGAATTGGTGATCAGGACAGCCGCGCCAGGCGGTTGGCAGCCTCTTCCGGAGGAACTGATCGATCGCGAGGCGCGCACTTCGCGCGCAGTGGACGTCCTGCTTAGCCGCCGCAGCCTCGGCCGACCAACGTGCTACGCGGTCGCCGAGATCTGGGACTGGCTCGCGGATGTGGGCGCGGCCGTACGCGATTGGAGCCGACGCCTCGATGCCGTCGAGCGATACGCGATCGCGCGGATGGTCGGCGACGAACCGCTGCCGCGCGTGAGCGGCGTATGGGTCCTGCGCGCAACGCGCCGCAACCGCCAGCTGGTGAATGACCACCGCGCCTTCTTCCGCGCCCGCTTCCCCGGGTCGGGGCGGGCGTGGCTGGCCGCGCTGACCGACCCGGCACGCGAAGTACCCGCGCAGCCGGCGCTGCTGTGGGTGAGCGTTGCGGGCGACCGGCTCTACGGCTCACGCCTCGGCTGACTTCACCGCTCCACCCGTTCCGGCCGCTCCACCCGTTCCGGCCGCTCCACCCGTTCCGGCCGCTCCGGAAGCTGACCGGCGAAGGGCTCGTGCCTAACGGAGCTTGCAGAGGCCTAACATCGGCAGAGTGATCGCCTGCCCCAACTGCGGCCAGGAGAATCCGGCCGGCTTCAGGTTCTGTGGCAACTGCGCGGCGCCGCTGCCGGCCGCATCGGCGCCGCGCGAGCAGCGCAAGACGGTCACGGTCCTCTTCTGCGACGTCACCGGCTCGACCGCGCTTGCGGAATCAACCGATCCCGAGGCGCTGCGCGCCCTGCTGGCGCGCTACTTCGAGCGCATGAAGACGATCGTCGAGGCACATGGCGGCAGCGTCGAGAAGTTCATCGGCGACGCGGTGATGGCAGTCTTCGGCGTGCCACACGTCCACGAGGACGACGCGCTGCGGGCGGTCCGGGCGGCGGCCGAGATGCGCGACGCGCTCCCCGAGCTCGCGCTCCAGGCGCGCATCGGCGTCAACACCGGGGAGGTTGTCACCGGCACGGCCGAGCGGCTGGCCACCGGCGACGCGGTCAACGTGGCGGCGCGCCTCGAGCAGGCCGCGGCGCCGGGCGACATCCTGATCGGCGAGCAGACCTTCCGCTTGGTGCACGGTAGTGTCGAGGCTGAGCCGGTCGACCCGCTCAGCGTGAAGGGCAAGAGCAAACCGGTTGCTGCCCAGCGCCTCATCGCCGTGCACGGCGGGGCGGGCGAGGAACCGGTCCGGGGGAACGAATCGCCCATGGTCGGCCGCCAGACCGAGCTGCGCCGGCTGCGCGACGCGTACGAGCAGGCGATGCGCGACCACTCGTGCCAGTTGTTCACCATCCTGGGCACTGCCGGTGTGGGCAAGTCGCGCCTCGCGGCGGAATTCATGGCAGGTCTCGACGCGACCGTCGTGCACGGCCGCTGCCTGCCCTACGGCGAAGGGATCACGTACTGGCCGGTGATCGAGGTCGTCCGGCAACTTTCGGCCGTGCAACTCGACGAGACGGTCCGCGAAACATTGCGCACGCTGCTCGACGAGCGGGCCGCGGCGGCCGCAGCGGACGAGCTCGCGTGGGCCTTCCGCAAGCTGCTCGAGTCGGCCGCCCGCGAGGGACCGCTGGTCGTCGTGTTCGACGATCTCCAGTGGGGCGAGGAGACATTCCTCGACCTGGTCGAGCACGTTGCCGACCTGTCGCGCGACGCGCCCATCCTGCTGATGTGCATGGCCCGCCCCGACCTGCTCGACCGCCGCCCCACGTGGGCCGGTGGCAAGCTCAACGCCACGAACGTGCTGCTCGAGCCGCTCTCCACGGGCGAAACGGAAGAGCTGATCGGGCACCTGGCTACGCGGTTGCTCGGTGACACGTTCCAGCGGGTGGTCGAGGCAGCGGAGGGCAACCCACTGTTCGTCGAGGAGATGGTCGCCCTGGCGCGTGACTCGGGCGGTGGGCAGATCGACGTGCCGCCGACGATCCAGGCGCTGCTCGCGGCGCGCCTCGACCAGCTCGACGACGGCGAGCGTGCCGTGCTGGAGCGTGGCGCGATCGAGGGCCGGACCTTCCACCGCGGCGCAATACAGGCACTGGCGCCCGACCAACACGACGTCATGACGCGGCTCACCTCCCTCGTGCGCAAGGAGGTGATCAGACCCGACACGGCACGGGTGCCCGGCGACGACGCCTTCCGCTTCCGCCACCTGCTCATCCGCGACGCGGCCTACGACGCACTGCCCAAGTCGATTCGGGCCGACCTGCACGAGCGCTTCGCCGCCTGGCTCGAAGGCCATGCCACCGACCAGGCCGAGCTGGACGAGATCCTGGGCTACCACCTGGAGCAGGCGTGCCGGTACCGCCACGAACTGGGACGACCATTCGATGAGCAGCTCGCGGCACGTGCGCGGAGCCGCCTGGCCGCTGCCGGCCGGCGCGCTTACGCACGAGCCGACTACGGCGCGGCCGTCGCTCTGCTCGAACGTGCCGGCGCCCTGCTACCGGATGACGCCATCGACCTCGCCCTCAGCGTCGACCTGACCAACGCGCTCATGGGGATCGGCCGTGGGGAAGACGCCTTCGCGTACACAGCATTGCTTGCCGACCGCGCCCGTTCGGCCGGTGATCGCGCCACCGAGCTGTGCGGCCAACTGATGGGCGGAATCATCCGGACCTACCGCGACGCGGAAAGCGCCACCGGATACCTGGAAACACTGCTCGAGGAGGCGATCCCGTACTTCGAAGGCACACACGACGACCTTGGCCTGTACGTCGCGTATCACGCCCGCGGGCAAGTAGCCAACATGCAGATGCAGAGCGCGGCCGGCGTCCAGGCCTTCGACCGGGCTGCCGAGTATGGGCGCCGCGTAGGCCTGGCCGAGCAGTTCCTCGTTTGGCGGGCGGTGCTGCGCACCCTTGGGCCAACCCCTGCGTCGGAGTTCCTTTCCTGGCTCGAGATCCAAACGGCGGGCAAGCAAAGACACCTGCACGGCGACCACCTGCGCGCCACGGCCATGGCCATGCTCGGACGCATCGACGAGGCGCGCTCGGTCATCGCCACGGATCTACGCGAACTGGAAGATCGCGGGGCAAAGGTCGCGATCGCGGAAACCCTGGGCTTCGGCGCCATGGGGATCGAGCTGCTCGCAGGCGACGTGGCCGCTGCCGTCGCGGCCGGCGAAGAGGGCTGTCGCATGTTGGAGGCGCTCGGCGAGCGGAGTTATCTGTCCACGGTCGGCGGCACGCTCGCGCGCGCCCTGTATGCCGCCGGCCGCCTCGACGACGCTGAGGCGTGGGCGGACCGCTCGGCCGCCCTGGGCACGACCGACGACCTGGTGACCGAGATGCTCTGGCGGCAGGCCAGGGCGCTCGTCCTGGCCCGGCGCGGCGAACACGACGAGGCCGAGCGGCTCGCACGCGAGGCGGTGGCCATCGGCGACCAGACCCAGAGCCTCAACGAGCAGGCCGACGCCTACTGGGACCTGGCCGTGGTGCTGCTCCTTGGCGAGCGGCGCGATGAGGCGGCCGAGGCACTGCACCGGGCGCTCGATCGTTACGAGCGCAAGGAGAACCTGGTCATGGCCGAGCGCACCAGCCGCAAGCTCGAGTCGCTGGGATAGGCGCGGGCTTGGTCGAGGTCACCTGCCTCGGCTAACTCCCTGGTGGCGATACTTCGGTGGCGATACTTCCCGGGTGGCGACTACCGTGTTCTTTGCCGCATCGACAACGGCGTGTTGACCGTCCTCGTGGTCGACCTCGGCCACCGCAGAGAGGTGTACCGCTGACGGGTGCCGAGGGCCGCCTATGGCTGAGTAGAGCCGCCTGTGCGACCCGCCGCCACGGTCCGCGATCTGCGAGCACCGCTCATGAGCAAAGACGAGAGGGTGCACCCGTCGCCGCAGGTGGGGCGACTTGCGGATGATCTGGTGGTACCTCCGCACCAGGCCGCGCTCGGGTGTCGAGCCTTTGACGAGGCGCTTGGTCATTGAGACGGCGTCGGCCGGCCGGCAGACGGCGCCTGATCGAGGTTTCTCCAGCACTATTGGAGATCGGCCAGCTACAGGCCAGCTACAGGCCAGCTTCCGCCCCCCACTGATGCCGGTCGCTCGCGCGCCGGGCCTTGTCGCTGCGCGCCGCGCAAGCCGGCGGCCCCGGCGAACCAGCTGCCACCGGCTGCAACCGGCGCAAGTCGCAGATAAGCCGCATTTCCCACAATAGTGCTGCTGGAACACGACACAAGGCGGCCGCAGCGAGCCCGAGGACCGGCCGGACTGGCCGACAGGTCCGGTTTTCGGCGAGTGCTACCGCGGCCAGCAGGCCAACGACGAGATGGCAGTCGACGAGGGCATCCAGCTCCTCGCGGGGGTGATCGAGGTGCGCGGGGCTTATTGGGCGGTTACGCGGGCGACGATCGCGAGGATCTCAGGGCCGTACTGGTCGAGTTTGACCGGGCCCATGCCCTTGATGCGCCGCAACGCAGCGAGCGAGGCGGGGCGCTCGGCGGCGATGGCCGCGAGCATCGCGTCGTGGGCCACGACGTAGGCGGGCACGTCATCCTGCCGGGCGCGCTGGCGGCGCCACTCCTGGAGCGCGGCGAGCAGCGGCGAGCTCGACGGGGAGGGTGACCCCGGCGGGCGCACCTCGGGCACGATGCGCACCGAGCGCGGCCGGATCTCGGCCAGGAAGCGCGACGGCTTGCGCGACCACGAGACGGCCAGGTGCGTTCGGGCGCGGGTGATGCCGACGTAGAGCAGCCGGCGCTCCTCGGCCACCTGCTCGTCCGACTTGGCCTGGCGGATGGGCAGCATGCCCTCGTCGACTGCCGGCAGGAAGACGGCATCCCACTCGAGCCCCTTCGCGCGGTGGTAGGTGAGCAGGTTGACGCCGACGCCCTGCGCGGCCGACTCCGCGGCATCACGCCGGTCGAGATCGGCGAGTGAGCTCGGCGACACCGGCGGCGGGGTTGGCCTCGATCAGGTCGGACGCGATGGTCAGCAGCAGGTCGAGCGACGCGGCGCGCTCACGGGCCTCCTCCCCCACGGTTTCGGCACCCGCCTCGTAGCCCAGACGCTCGACGAACAGCTTGCGCACGGCATCGACGAGCGCCCCACCCGTCTGCTCGAGGTGCGCCCGGCGGAGCAGCGTCCGCGCCTCGCCCACCTCGCCGCGCTCGTAGAAGCGCTGGCCACGCACGGTGTACTCGATGCCTGCCCGGGTCAGCGCGTCCTCGATCGGCGGCAGCTGCGCGTTGATCCGAACCAGCACCGCGATCTCCGACTTGGCCACGCCGCAGCCGATCAATCGCCGGATGCCTGCGACCAGCGCGTTGACCTCGACTTCGGGGCCGGCGAAGTCGGTCGATCGTCGGCTCGGGGCCAGCGGGTCGGCTGGTCGTCAGCGCGCCGCGCGGGCCGCCGGCGGTGAGTCGGTTGGCCAGCCCAAGGACCTGTGGGGTCGATCGGTAGTTCTGGGTCAGGGCGATCGTTCGCGCGCCGGGGTGCTTGTCGGCGAAGTGGAGCAGATAGTCGGGCGTGGCGCCGGTGAAGGTGTAGATCGTCTGGTCGGGATCGCCCACGACCGCGATGTCGGCCGACTCGCCCAGCCACAGCTCGAGCAGGCGCTCCTGGAGCGGGTTGGTGTCCTGGTATTCGTCGACGCTGATCCAGGTCTTCTGGTCCTGCACCAGGCGCGCGGCGTCCTGGTCCGACTCGAGGAGGTCGACGGTGAGCGCGAGCATGTCCTCGAAGTCGACCCGATGCGCGCGTTCCTTGGCACGCTCGTAGCCGGCGTAGACACGCGCGAAGAGGTCCGCGGGGATCGGGGCACGGTCTTGCGCCAGGGGGTCTTCCTCCCAGCGCGCGGGCGGGATGCGGCGGACCTTGGCCCACTCGATCGCGTCGGCAAGGTCCTTGGTGGGCGTGAAGTGGTAATGGCCGGGCAGCCGCTGCGCGAGCGGCCGGATGAGGGGCAGCTTCGATTCGAGGACCTGCGGCGGGTCGGCGCCGCTGTGGCGGCTGGGCCAGAAGTGTCTGAGTTGCCGGACGGCGTGCGAGTGGAACGTGCGTGCCATCACGCCGCTGTGGCCCAGGGCGGCCATCCGCTCGACCATCTCGTTCGCCGCCTTGTCCGTGAACGTAACGAGCAGGACCTTGTTCGCCGCGACCGACTCCGGTCTCGATCGCGTACGCCGCACGGCGGCTGATCACCCGCGTCTTGCCCGTCCCGGCACCGGCGAGGATCACCAGCGGCCCGGATGTAGCCGCGACGGCCTCCTGCTGTGCCGGGTTCAGGTCGCCGAGCAATCGCTCATTGGAACCAGGACGGCTGCTTTCCACGGCCCAAGTCTGGGGCTCCGCGGTGCCACCTGTATGTCACGGCGACTCGTTGGACCGGATGCTGGGCCGCTTCGGCCGATTAGGCCACGTTGGTCGGCCTGCCGACAGCGAGGCTCACGCGCCCCTCACCAGCACTATTGGAGATCGGCGGGCCAAAAAGGCCGCCTTGCGCCTCCGACCAGCGCCGGTCGCCGCTTACCAGGCCTCGTCCCTGCACGCCACGCATGCCGGCTAGCCTCGGAACGCGGCCCGTGACCGCCCGCGACGGGCGCGAGTCGCAGACAAACGTCCTCATCCACGATAGTGCTGGTGTCAGACGCGATAACGGCCGGGATCTCAGTCCGTCCGACGTGGTGGTTCTTCAAGCCCGGCCCAAGCGGCTCCAGGAACGCAACCGGTGCACGGGTACACCTGACGATCGGGCAGTTACACAGTCGTTCTCGATGAACCAACGTGCGAGACGGCCTGGACAGCTTCCCACCCCAGCACAACAGGAGGTATCCAGTTGAGGAAATTCTTTGGCGCGTCCACGATCGCCCTGGTCATCGCCGTGCTCGGCGTCTCGAGCGTCGCGGCCTACGGTGGGCACGACCTGTCCGCCGCTGCATGTGGTGGTGGCAAGCTCGTCGTCAACGTGACCCAGAAGGTCGTCAACGACGCCGACTCAGGTGTCGGCGGCAACTCGTGGGCGACCGACAGCTATAACCGCCACCTCAAGGTCTGGCAGGCGCCCGACGGCACGTTCTGCGCGACGGCCAAATACCAGGGTCATTTCGTGACCAACGACGGCCTGAGCCCGTCCGGCCTCGACACCGTCAGCGCCGGGGTCAAGGGCACATTCCACGGCGGGTATCGGTCGACCAACTTCACCGGGACCCTGAACCCGGCGCCGGCGTATCGCACGCACGGCTTCATCGGCACCTTCGACTACCAGCTCGGAGCCAACGTCTGGTCGTGGACCGACGCGTACTTCAGCTCGACGTCGGGTTTCGACCTGACCTGGTGGGGCTGGCGCTACAAGACCGGTAGACACGGCACGTGGGTCAACTCCAGCGACGGCAACTCGGGTGACATCACGGGCTAGTCCCGCACCTCCACAGAGTCATCAGCCAAGAGGCCCGGTCGACCGACCGGGCCTTTCATTATTGACCAATGACCATGGTCAATGGACAATATCTTTCATGGACAGCGAGCCCTCCATCCCGGCCAGTCGCTTCAAGGCGCAGTGCCTGGCCATCCTGGACCGCGTGGAGCGGACGCGGGCGGCCGTCGTAGTGACCAAGCATGGCCGGCCGGTCGCGCGGGTCGTCCCGGTCGAGGCAGGACCAGGGCATCGCGACACGCGTGGCTCGGTGCAGCTGCTCGTGCGCGAGGACAAGGCGTACTACGGCACCGACGAGGAGTGGGAGGCGGACAAGCCGCCACGGTGAGAGTCGTCGCGGATACCCACGCGATCCTGTGGTGGCGGGGAGATCCGGCGCGGCTGTCGTCCACCGCACTGCGGGCGCTCGAGCGAGCCGACCCCGTCTTGCTGAGCCCGATCTCGATCTGGGAGGTGTCGACTCTCATCCGCCTGGGCCGCGTCCGGCTCGACCGTGACCTGCTCGACTGGCTGGCCGACCTCGCCAGCGAGGGCATCGCGCTGGCCGACCTGACGCCACGCGCAGCCGTGGACGCCGGTTCGTGGAGCCCAGAAGAGTTTCCGGGCGATCCGGCCGATCGGCTGATCTACGCCACGGCGCGCGACCTGCGCGCCCCGCTCGTCAGCAAGGACGAGAAGATGCATCGCGTCGCTGCGGCCCGCGGCGACGTGCGCGTGATCTGGTAGGCATCGCGCCGATCAGGCGGGGCTGCCTTCCCTCTGCCCTCACGGCCCCCCGTGCCACTCCCAGTGTCACGTTTCGCCTTCGCCCGACGTGACGGACTGCCCCGAGGGCACCGTTTGGTCCCGCCCGCCACCTAATCGCATGCGGCGTCACTCGGAGGCTCCGGTCAGCCTCTACGCGGGCGGGCCAGCCACCGACCGACCACCAGGCCGCCGAGCATGGGCAATATCGCAAGCAAGAGTTGCGGGCCCCAACCGGTGAGGGACGCTGCGATGCCCAAGCGGGTGATCTCGTAGATGCCGATGTAGCCGAGCGGGACCAGCACATAGACCCAGCGCGTGCGCGCCAGGTAGCCGCCCAGGACGCCCATCAGCAGCGAGGTGGCGATCACCAGCAGCGCCTGGTCGGTGGTGACCGGACCGCGCGGCATGAAGTCGCGGCTGACGTCGCCAAGCGCGATTGCGATGCCCATTGCCAGCAAGGCCCCCAGCCACGGCCGCTCCCAGATCGCTTCACGCCAGGCGGAAACAGAACGCGCCGGCTTGAAGTTTCGGAAGATGGTGGTCGTGGCCATGCGGCAGCCCCCCTAGCGCTGAGTTTCGATCTGCCTCCTCAGCCTGCTCGCAAGAGCCCCTGGCCAAAAGGGCCTTTTGGGCCACCGATCACCCTGTCGCCTGTCCCAACCGGGCCGACACTTATGCGATGGACGACGAAGACACCCGTCGACGATCTGAGCCTCGGCGCTTCCTTCAGCTACACCAACGGCGCCGGGCCGCTCTACTGCGTCATCTGTGGCCAGCCGCTGACCGGCGATCCCGAGGACCAGCCGGACTGGCCCACCGGCCCGATGTGTGGCGAGTGCTACCGCGGCCAGCAGACCGACGACGACATGGCGGTCGACGAGGGCATCTAGCTCCGTCGCGCGATGCCGTGGTGGACCTGCGGCTGCCGAGTCCGCGGTCCTGTGGAACTGCCTAACCAGCACCCACGCGCTGGCTCGCGCGCTTGTCTGGCGCCAGCCGCGCTTCGGCAGCCAGGTGCTGTGGAACGGCTCCTATGACGACGCGGGCAACTCGCTCGGGCTGTCGGCGGACGAGGTTCCCGACCAGCCGACCGACACCATCCTGTGCGACTCCATCCGCCGCTTCAAGGGCCTCGACCGCGAGGTCATCGTGCTGGTCGAACTCGACGAGTCGGACCCGCGCTTCGCCCAGTTGATGTACGTGGGCGTCACCCGCGCCCGGGAGTACCTGGTGGCGATCTTTGGTCGTTCCAGTCTGGCGGAGTAGCGGGTCCCTGAAGATGGCGGGGCGTTGGCCTTAGTTCGCGCAGTACGTGGCGGCCGTTACGCACGAGGGGCTGCGCGACTCATATCCGGGCTGGCTGGACAACGACGTGCTCGACGTGCTGTCGTGGGGCTTCGCGCTCGACGCGATCCGCGTCCCGGTGCACATCTGGCACGGCACCCAAGATCGGATGATGCCCTCTGCTCTCGGGCAGTGGCTGGCCGCGCACATTCGGTCCGCCTGCCCGCAACCCGCTACCCGAGCCCGGCCACCTGAGCCTGGCGGTCGGCTTCCTTCGGGATCAGCCTCCACGAGATGGTGGGTCGCCCTCTACGCCAAGGAGAAGGCAGTGGCTCCCACCTCCGAGTAGATCGCCTACTAGTGGTCTCGGCGGCCGGGCGGTCATTTAGACGCCGGGGCGCCGAGCTTGTCCGTACACGCGTTTGCGACGCTTACCATGCCCAGCGTGGCGGCGGTCAGCGTTGAGCAACATCTCAGTCTGGTGGAGGAAGTCAGCACGGCCACGGGCTTCATTCGCGCCGGTTTGAGGGAGCTCCAGACGATCGACGGCGCGAATCAGTTCTACCGGCTGCCAATGACGCTCCTTGCCCAAGGGTTTGAGCGGCTCATGAAGTTGGCAATTGCACTCGTGGAGTTGGAGGACAACGGTCGACTACCGACAAGCAATCGCATGAAGAACTACTTCGGACACGATCTCCAGCGTCTCGTCTCCGAGTGCGCACACATCGCATCGCGCCCCAGTTACGAGAGTCGCCCCGCAGCGGCTGCCGACGCCCGATGGCTTGCGGCGGACGAATTCTTGAGGGTCGGGGTGGCAGCCATCTCGGCTTTCGGCGGGAACGAGCGCTATGCAGAGCTAGGGCGATTCCTCGGTGACCCCGAGGCTGCCCCTCAAGACCCTCAGGCTCGAGTCAGTGCCCTCGAGATGGCAATCCTTGAGCGCCATCCCGAGTGGCAGCGCCAGCTCGCGCAGCCCGGCTTTGCTGGCTTCTATGCGGACGTAGTAGCTGAGTTGACTGCGACCGCGCAGCGCCTCGGGCGGGCCGTGAGTCGCTTCTTCGTGTGGGGACCAGCGGGCGACCTTGGACGCGCCGTCTCAGGTCAACTGCACCCCTTGCTGTTTCTGCGTGACGACGAATTGGGCCACGCTCCGTGAATCCGCTGCTCGAGTACGACGAGGCCGCCGACGCCGCCTACGTCGAGTTCAGTGACAAGAAGTGGGACCACCAGGTGCGGCTGGACGACGGGCGCGGCATCAACTACGCGGCGGATGGCACGGTAGTCGGGGTCGAGCTACTGTCTCCTCGACGCAAGGGCGTTCTGCTCGACGGCCTCCCCTACCCAGACGACATCGCCCAAGTCGTCCGATCAGTGGGTTTCAAGGTCCTGCAGACGACACGCTAACCAGCGCCGGTGGCCCAGCCCGCCGTCGTCAGGAGCTGGCTCTCTCCTCCGAGTAGAGTCGCCTACTCAATCCGCGCTGGTAACCACCCGCTGGCGCTTCCGACGACGAGCGCGAGCCACGCGCCGCAGGGTCTGGTTCACGGCATCGGAGTTGGGGAACTCCGCAGCTACGTCCGGATCAAGCCGGACCATGGTCGAACCCTGCGTGGCGAGGTCGTAGTACTTGCCCACGACGCCGCCGCTGAAGTCGGTGATCTCCGGGATCTCAAGGTCGTCGTTCAAAGCGTCTTCTCTCATGCCTGCTCGCCATTCTGGCAACAATCAGCCTGCCGGCGCTCGAGAAACCGACTGTCAGCTCCCTCGCCTCTGCAGCAGAGTGGCGCGCGTCAACGAGGGTTACGGCGAGTGGGAAAGCGAACACCGACTTTGCCTCCTCGAAGGTGACGCCATGCCGGCGGCGATTGCGCTCGGCCTTGACGGGATCCCACTCGAACTCCAAAGCCACGGGCGTCTTGTCCCTTGCGGTCGGGAGACCGACGGTAGGGACCGACGCTTATCGCGGACTTATCCCTGGCTTCGCGCGCGATTAGCAGGCGTCGATGGCTGCCGCGCTCATGTACAACAGCGAAGCGGCGGCTCCTGGCCTGCACTCCTCCGCCGGAGAAGAAATGGCACCCATGAACTTTCCTGATGAGGAGTCCGCGCGGCGGAACCTCGAGAAGGTCCTGGCCAAGCGATGTGGGTCACTGTTTGGCGCCTCGGCGGAGGTGGCCGGCGCGATAGCCGACCTTGCCCACGCCATCGCTCGAGTGGAACTGGGACGGTCGACCACCCAGACGAATCCGAAGGGCAGCAGTCCCGACCAGATGTGATTCCCGGCCAGGTTGTTGACAAGCGAGAGCCTCGCTGCATGTGAGGGGTGTTGTTGAAGCACCACACCAGCAGGAGGCTCTCGTGGCTCATCGTGGTGGCCAGGGATCACAACTAGTCCTCGTTGAGGGCCGTGAGGTGGCCCGCGTATGATCGGCGATGATGCTGAACCAGCTGCTGCTGGGCCCGACGGCTCCACGCAGTAAGACTGTCGACTACGTCCCGAACGACGCTGTCAGCGGCGCCTTGACGTACGCCCGGAGCCAACTGGCGCCGCGCTCGTTGGGCTGAGGGAGTGGCGCAGCTTATCCGATCAGGCGACTTTGTCGGGAGCGGTGAGCAGCTGACTGCCGCCCGCCTCGAGGCGGAACTTCCCGGCCGTTGGGTAGTAATCGCCAACAAGGTGCTGGTTGGGCGCGATAGTTCGACGCGTGAGATCGACCTCATCGTCGTAGCCGAGCACACGATATTTCTGATCGATGAGAAACACTGGCATGGCACGATCCGCGGTGACGACAAGGGCTGGGTACTAGCTGGCGGCGACAGCCAGCGAAGCCCAATCACGAAGATGGAGATGTCCGCCAGGCAGTTGGCGGGCAGCCTGAGGCGAAACGTATCCCGTCTGTCGGACTCGGTCGGCGACCGCCCCTTCGTCGAGGCACGCGTCATTCTGTCCGCTGACGATGTCGCCTGCCGGGTCGTCGATCCGAGGGTGGAACGTCAGGTTCTGAAATTGGAAGGTGCCACCGACCAACTCAGATTCGATGACCGAACGCGCGACCCGAAGGCCTCAATCGAGCCCTTCCGCGAGCAGATCCTCCAGGAGCTCACCCGTCTCCGTGACCGGCCAAGGGTGCCATCGAAGGTTGCGGACTACGACGTCCTGGAAATAGTCCAAGATCGAGGCGCCAGCATGACGCTCCTCGCTCGGCACAGCGATGGCAGCGACCGAGTTCTCCAGCTCATTGAGCGCAGGGTCACAGAACTGCCTGCCCTTGCCGAGCAGGACAAACGCACGAAACTTCGTGAGTATGACGCCTTGCGGCGTCTCAGCGAACTCGATCGTGCGCCAGCAGTCGCGCCTTACTTCTCGTGGCGTGAGGACGAGTACTGGGTCGTTCCGATGGAGGTCGTACCGGGCTCGTCACTGCGGTCGCTGTTTGTCAGCGATGGCCCACCCGACACGGATCTGGCCCGGAAGGTTGCGAGCGACGCCTTTGAAGCCCTTGCCGATGTCCACGAAGCCGGCATCCTGCACCGGAACCTCAGCCCCGACACAATCTACGTGGACGGCGATGCGCATGTCCGCTTCGTAGACTTTTCGCTTGCCCGTGTCCCCGATGCCGCATCGCTCGGAGGCAACGTCGAGCCAATCTCAGCCGACGGTTTCGTGGCACCGGAGGTTCGCCTTGGCTTCGGCTTCGCCGAAGTTCGCTCCGATGTGTATACCCTGGCCGCGACCCTGTTGTACTGGCTAACCGGGATTGAGCCCCCCGTCGATCAGCCTTGGGTGGCGGAACCCGCGCTGAGAGCGGCTGCAGAGGCCGTGCTTGGGCCGGACGCGGCGGATCTGCTCGGACGATGTCTCGTTGTCGACGAGCGCAACCGACCCGTCGCGTCCGAAGCCGCCGGAATCCTTGCGGGTGTGGTTGCCACTCTGCCCGACGCAACCGCGGGAGAGGCTCCTCCTGAGCCGCTTGGGCCGCCCGAGATCGGCGCTGAGGTTGAAGGCCGGTACCGCATCGAGTCCATTCTTGGGCAGGGACCCATGGGCATCACCTATCTCGCGCACGATGCGCTTGTCGATCGGCCTGTCGTGCTCAAGACACTGTTGAACCCGGAGTACGTTCGTGGGCTCGCGGCGAACGAGTTCAACATGCTGGCGGGACTCACCCACCCTGGGCTACAGCGCGTGTTCGACGTTCGCCCACCAGAGGCACCGTTCCATCTCAAACTCGAATTCGTGGCCGGGCGAACCGTTACGGCCTTCCTGGGGGCTGGGGGGCGGCAACCTGAAGTGGCAGAGCGCATCGCCCGCGAAATCGGAGACGTGCTCCGGTATCTCGAGGAGCGCGGACTCGTGCATAGAGACATCAGCGCGGGCAACGTGCTCATCCCAGATGAGTTGGGCCGTTCGGCAGTTCTACTCGACTTCGGGCTTGCGGGACCCACCGCGTCCATTACCGCTGTGGGAACGGGCCGTTATCGGGACCCGGTGGTTGAGCGGGGTGAACCGTGGACTCCTGCCGCAGATCGTTATTCCCTTGGTGTGTTGGCCTTCGAGCTTGCCATTGGAAGGCTTCCGTACGACACATCGGGACCAACGCCCGACAAGACTCTCATCGTTGAACTCGACGAGGAAGAGCGGGACCGGCTGGCGCCGTATCTTGCCATCGCTCTTCGCCGCGCTGTCGAACCCGATCCCCAGCATCGGTTCTCAAGCGCGGCCGAATTTGTCGCCGCGTTCGTGCCGCCACCCGAGCCACCCCCCTTCATGGAGCCCCCTGGGCTAGGCCAGAAAGGCGGTTCTGAACGCACCGTCGTCGCCAATCGCTTCGTGATCGTGCCCGATTCGATGGTGACCGGAGGCGTCTCGGACGTCTTCCGGGCAGTTGACCTCGAGGACCCCGCGCGCCCCGTTGCGTTGAAACTCATACGCGACACGCCAGAACAGAGCCGTCTCTCGGACCTCTTCTTCGAGCGAGAGGTCGGATCGCTGAGAGAGCTCAGACACGAGAACATCGTTGAGCTGGTTGCTGGCGGGAAGGACCCTGAAACCTCACGCTACTACCTTGCACTTGAGTGGGTCCCGCAGACCCTCGTTCAGTTCCTTGACCGACGCGAGGATGTCGGGTGGGAGTGGTTCTCGCAGGCCGTCGGGCTTCCACTCGCGCGAGCGCTCGCCGCCGCGCATGAACGTCAGATCATCCACCGCGACGTAAAGCCCTCGAACGTTTTGGTGACGCCTGAGGGCAGCGTGAAGCTTGCCGACTTCGGGATCAGCGTTCTCAAGACGCGCCTTGCTGACACCTCGCGGACACTCGCCCAATATGGCTCGGCACCGTACGCTCCACCTGAGAGTGAAACGGTCTCCGATGCCGCCCGCGACACCTTTGGCTTCGGAGTCCTGGCAATCGAGGCGATGGCCAGGCACAAGCTCGGTGACTATGGGGACATCGCCCCAGCTCTCGAGTCGCTAGACATCCCGGAGCGCGCGTATGAGCTCCTCCGCAGCTGCATCGCGCTTGACCCCACGGAACGACCCCTGAACGGACTGATACTCGAGGCACGCCTGGCGGAGGCAAGCCGCCCAGAGGCAGTGGAGGGAGAGACCCGCGGGAGCGACATCTACTGTGTCGTTGTGAGCCCCTATCTCGAGGAGCAGGCGACGACCGCCGCTCTTCGATTGGGCCTCGGATCCGGTTCCGACTTCATCCACAGGGATCTGGCCGACGGCGTGTTCGTTCGACGAGCGCCTATCCAGCCAGACGATGTGGAGACGCACCTGTTCCTATTCGGGCGTCTTTGGAGCTTCCGCGCGAAGGTGCAGGCATCGCCGCCGGAACTGCTACTCATCGGGGGCCGCCCCGAACCAGCGGACAAGCTCGACCGGGAACGGGAGCGAAGTGTGTACGTCTCGTCGACCTTCCGAGTCGGCGTCCCGATCACTAACTACGTGGCGGCGGATGCGGCGCTCACCGAGCTCCTGGACCGGATCGACGTCCTTGAGGGACAGCAGCGCGACGATGCAGCCGAACGTGAGGATCGCCGGGTGTTCGCGCAATGGGCGGCCCAACTTCGCGCAAGTGAGGAACTGGAGATGTCGCGCGAGAACGCGCTCGCGTACCGCGGAGCAAGGCGCGACGGCAACGTAGTCACGTGCATGTTGGACGAGGAACTCGACGAGGATATTGCTGGACAGGAGCGACTCCTGCGGGCCGTCGATGGGCGGGGCAAACGCTTCCCCGGCGTTGTAGGCGAGTTGCGGGGCCGAACCGTCGAGTTCTGGCTGGAGCCGGGCCTCGAGGGCGATCCGCCAACGACGGGCGTCCTAGCTTTCGATAGCGGGCCGTCGACGATCTCGCTAAAGCGCCGCCGCGACGCACTTAACACGGTCCGATACAAGGGGGCCTCCCTGCGTCGGAGTGACCTTCCGGCACTGCTGCTGCACCCCGAAGACGCGAGCCAGGCAAGTGAGACCCCCGTGGCGCGGTGGATGCAGGCAGACCTCGATGAAGACAAGCGGCTCGCGGTTTCGCGAGCACTCGGCTGCCGCGATTTCATGCTCGTTCAAGGACCGCCAGGAACCGGCAAGACAACGCTAATCGCAGAGCTTGTCGCCCAAGAATTGCGCCGTAACCCTGACGTGCGGATCCTCCTAACCAGTCAGACCCATGTGGCGCTTGACAACGCGCTCGAGATCCTCGAGCGGGTCATCCCGACGGCTCGGGTGACTCGCCTGGCGACGTCGGAGGCTCTCGTCGCTGAGGACGTGCGCCACCTGCTGCTAGAACGTCAGGCTCCTGGATGGCGACGAGAAATCCGTCGACGCAGCGAACGGTTTCTGGAGGCGTACGCGAACGAGCAGGAGCTCAACACGGAAGCCGTCAAGGCGGCGCTTCTGCTTGGACGCCTCCGGGGGCTGAGGATGGCGCACGATGAGGCGGCCGATGCGCTGGCCTCCACATACAAAGCGCTGGCGGACGCCGAAGCTGATCCCGATGATAGCGATCCGGCAGCAATCGAGGTGATACGGGCAGAACTCGCGTCCTCGGAGAGGCGAATATCCGACCTAGATCGTGACATCGGCAACGTGGCCTCAGACCTTGCGCCACTCCTGAAGCTCCCAAAGTCCGACGTGAGCAAGCTGACCGGTGCCCGCATCGACGATGCCTATCGCGAACAGCTTCCAGTTGAGTCGGACGCGTCCAAGGCGCTTGCGGGCCTCATCGTGCTGCAGGGCGAGTGGCTAGAGCGGGTTGGCCGCGGTGCGGAGTTCGACCAAGCCCTGCTCCGGTCGAGCCACATCGTTGCCGCGACATGCGTTGGCCTCGCTGGGTTTTATGCCGCGCAGGACCTTGCGTTTGACCTTTGCATCCTTGATGAAGCGTCCAAGGCCATGGCTACCGACAGCCTGGTCCCGTTCGTTCGCTCACTCCGGTGGGTGCTAGTTGGGGATCAACAGCAGCTCCCGCCGTTCCAGGAACACGCCCTGATGGACCCGACCCTGCAGGCCAACTACGGGCTCGATCCAGCCGAGCTGGACCGGACTCTGTTCGACCTCCTGTGGAGCGGCCTTCCGGAAGCGAACAAGATCAACCTACGTCAGCAGCACCGCATGATCAGCCCAATAGGGGACCTGATCAGCGATGTGTTTTACGGCGGGATGCTCGTCTCACGGCGCACGCCAGGATTGGATGGGTTCGAACTCGCACTGCCCAAGCCAGTGACTTGGTTCGACACCTCCGCAGAGCCCGATCATCAAGAGCGACGTGCGGGCGCCGGGCATACGAGTTTTGAGAACCCTGCAGAGGCCCGGTTTGCCATCACCTTCTTGCGCCGGCTCAGTGGCGTCCTGCAATGGACAGGGCGGACGGATCCGATGTCAATCCTGGTGCTCGCGGCCTACCTCCCGCAGGTGTACCGATTGAGAGAGCTCGTGGCCGCCAACGCCGATGCCCTGTCAGGCCTGAGAATCGAGGTGCTGACGGTCGACGCCGCCCAAGGTAGGGAGGCGGACATGGTGGCGTTCTCGGTCACCCGTAGTAATGAAGACGGCACTCCCGGCTTCCTGAGCGACCGACGACGCATCAACGTGGCTCTCTCCAGGCCCAAATTCGGTCTGGCGATCATCGGCGACGCGACATTCTGCGGCAGTCAGCAAGGTCCACTTCGCGCCGTCCTCGCCCACATCAGGGACAACCCTGATGACTGCGCCGTGAAGCTGGTTGGGGATGAGTAGCGCTTTCGAGGACGCCGCGCGCTTCGCCGACTTCTGGACGGGCAGCGACCTCGTGGCCTATGAGCCAGTGGCCATACCCATGTTCCTGGTGGCCCTCGAGGTGGTGGTCCAGAGGAAGAAGCCAATCCCCCCGATAGACGAGTTCGCGCTCCGAGTCGTAAACCAGGGCGTCATGTCCCTTGACGCCGTAAGTGGGTTCCTTGGCCTCGAGGCAAGGTTGTCTGAGGAAGCAATCCTGAACCAGCTGCAGGCCTCAAACCTGACCTATCAGCCAAGTGTCCACGGGGACCGTGAACTACTTCTGACCTCGCGCGGCGTCGAGGCCCTCGGCGAATTGGCCAGTTTCGTGCCAGAGCGCCAGGAGATCCAAGTGGTCTACGACCGAATGACGCGCTCTGTTCGCGGCATCGAGGACCGCGGGATGGTGAGGCCAGCAGGTTTGGAAGTTCGCTCACTGCGACCAAGACCGCCGGTCGGGCCTCCGGGGCCGCGCGATATCTCGGCGGACGATGTAAACGCGGCCCTTGCCAAGTCCGAGGGGCTCCAGCGCGTGCGGCGCACGGCGGCCGCCGAGTTCCAGCTAATTGGGATCAAGCGGATCGTGCGCAGCGAACGTCGCTACAAGAGAGCGACCCTCCTCGTGTATCAAGACAGACAGTCGCACCGCCTGCAGGCCGGGATCGTGGTGGACGGCAGGCCCTCGCGCGATCACACACAGGCGATGGGGGAGCTTGGCGGACTGGGCTACCTGGAGATCAACGATGCGTCGATCACTCCGCGTCGCGCATATCGCGAGGCGCTACGTCTGCTGCCGGGAATCGACCAAACGAAAATCGCCGCTGACACCGAGGTAGCCGACGCGATCAGGTCATTCGCGCTCGCCCGTCGGCGACTGCGAGACCCCGACGCAGACATCGGAGCCGGGCAAGGCGAGGGGCTCACCGGCCGTGAGGCGGCGCGGTCCGCCTATGAGGAGGCCGGGCGACGATTGATGGCTTGGCACCTAAGGCGAGTTCCATGCTGGGAGCACTGCCTGCTCCTAGAATGGGCCGTAGCCACCTCAAGCCAACGCATCCTCGTTTCGTCTCCCCGCATTACCGACGAGGCAGCAGGCTATGAACTGCTTCGACAGCTGGAGGACGCCGCTGCCAGAGGCGTCTCAGTGACGCTCGTGATCCCGCCCAGGCCTCAGAAGGTCCCGCGAGGCGAAGAGGACGCTCGCCGGCGCCTTCAGGATCTCGCGTCGCGCCGATCCCGCATCAATCTGGTCGAATCGCCGACTGCCGCTTCGAGCCTTGTCTGGGACGAGACATGGGTGGCTGGCACCTTCTCATGGCTCGGGCACAGCGGTGATCCCGATCATTCGCTTGTGAGCCACGAGAGCATCCTCGTGCGAGACCGTACCAGAGCTGACGCCACCTTCACTCACGGGCAGTCAGGTTCGGACGACCTCTGGGAGTTGACACCACAGCGTTGATCACACGAATGCAAGCTGATTGCTGTGATGAACGTCAAACACGGGTTTGCCCATCCACGGCTGATGCGAGTCTCGTTAAGGAAGCCGTCTCGATCATGCCCGCGACGATGTCGCCCCGCCCGTTTGGCCTGCGGACGGCGGGTCATCGTCGTCCAAGTAGTCGGCCAGAAACGGATTGTCACCCACCGCGTCCGGGACCGTGTGGGTACCTCCTTCGTCCCGCTGGCCGAACGGCGCCACTGATCCAGCTTCGAAAGTCGTCATGACAAATGCCTGATCGTCGCCCACCAGAGTGGGGGCCATCTCGCTACGTCTCTCGTCATGTGGGCCGAACGCCGCCACCGGTCCGACTTCGAGGTCCATCAGGTGGAGTGCTTGAATAATCTGCTGGGCATTGCCCGCGGCCTGTTCGGCGGTCATTTTCGGATAGCCGCTCCGGAGGGCGCGGGTCAATCCCGATAGCGTTACGGGATCGTACAGATGAGTCCCATCGTCCATGACGTCACGAGGCCCAAAGGCAGCCATGGGACCGACCTCGAGGTCCATGTTGTGAAGGCCCTGAATGATCTGATAAGCGTTATGGACCGCCTGCTCGGCCGTCATATTCGGACTGCCGCTTTGCAGGGCGTATGCCAGCCCGACCAGAGCTCCTGGGTGCGTCCTTCTCATACTCCTCCGCCCGCTCGGTCAGCATCTCGCAGTCCTCGGTGGTCGCCTAGCCCCGGTTGAGCTAGCGCGGCTGAGCGGGCCGCGTGACCTAAGCCCCGCACCGGGAATGAGGCTGACAGCAAATGCCTCATGACCACGGCGCTGAAAGCCGATCAACCACATCGCTTCGCGCCAGAACCCTTGAACACAGCTCCCAGCGGTTCGCGTCCGGGTCGATCGTCCGCTCGTAGCGGAGCTCGAAGACGTCCTTTGCCTGGCCGCGCAGGTGGATGTACTCGTCGAGCATCTGCTTGAGCCTCTCCTCGCTCTCGATCCAGTCGTCGTCGATCGTATCGGGCAGGCTGCCGAAGATGTCGAACCGGTCCTTCATCCGCCGCGAGAGCACGCGGTAGACCTTCTCGTCCTCGCGTGCCGGCGTACACGAGATTGAGCATGTCGACGGTGCTGCGCGCCTGGCCGAACCGCTTGATGCGGCCGAGGCGCTGCTCGAGCCGCGACGGGTTCCAGGGCAGGTCCACGTTGATCAGGGTGCCGAGCGTCTGGAGGTTCAGGCCCTCGCACGCGGCGTCCGTGGCCACGAGCAGGCGTAGCTCCCGCGTCTTGACGGCCTTCTTGATCTCCTCGCGCTCGACTGAGGCGAACTCACCGCTCGCGGAAGATCCCGCTCTTGCCGGAGCCGGCGTACACGCCGACCGGCTCGCCCGGCAGAATCCGGGCAAGCTCCTCTCCCACCCAGCGCGCCGTGTCGTAGTACTGGCTGAACACGATGCACCCGTGCTCCAGCCACGTCCGACCCTCCGTCCGGTGCTCGGTGAGGAAGTACCGGACCGCGCTGAGCTTCGGGTCGCGCGCCTCCGGCCGTGACAGTTCGTCCACGATTGTCCGCAGATGGCCTGCCTCCGCAGCGGTGAGGACGCCCACAGCGTCCGACACTCGCTGGGCGTCCTCCTCGTCCTCGATCGGCTTGCGCTCGAGCATGCGTATCGCCGTTGCGATCCCTGACGCGAAGCTGGAGCAGATCCGCTGCAGGAGCATCGCCCTCATGAAGCCGGCGGCCTTTGTTCGCGCCGCCAGGGCGCTGGTGAACGACTCGGCCGCCGCGTAGGCGAGGTCGAAGGGATGGTTCGTGAGGAGCCCGAGACCAACGAAGCCGACACCCGGGTACGCGGTCGCCGGCGCGTCGGGCTCAGGATGGACCGTCACGCCTACGCGCTCGAGCAGGCCCTTGCTCTCGAGCGTCGAGCGGCGGCGGAGGACCGTGTGGCGGACGATGGGATTGTGTTCGCGGAAGAAGTCCGGGACGAGCGCCTCGTTCGCGACCCACTGCTGCTCGAGGTAGCCGAGCGAGGCGAACGTCCTCGGCGTGAAGAACGTCCGGTCGTCTACGTCGAGCTGGAGCCGCAGGTTCTGGAACAGCGCCAGCTCCTCACCGGGCGGCAGCGGGTTCCGGATCCAATCCCACGCCTCGCGCTCGTCCTGGGCGACCTGCGTGCCCTTGACAATGGGGATCGCGCCCTCCGCCACGGCCCACGGCGCCAGCGGCGGACGACCGACGACGAACTCCGCGTCGCCGCCGAGGATGCCCATCAGGTCCCACAGTTCTCGGACATTCGTCTGGATCGGGGTTGCGGTACCCAGCAGCAGGTGCCTTGTGCGGGCGCCGATCTGCAGCATGAACGTGAGCAGGTTGTTCGGTGTCGTCAGCGGCTTCGCCGAGCCCGCCGCGCCGCCGGGCCTTGTGCGCCTCGTCCAGGACGACGGTCCCGTACCTGCGCTCGAGCAGGTAGTCGCCCTCCTCGGACTCGTGGACGATCAGTCCGGTCGAGACGATGGCGATCCGGAACGGGCAGCGGGCGATGTCCTCGGCCCCGCGGGTCTTGATGACGTGGCCCTTGGGGTCGATCCAGACCTTCTTCGTTGATGACCAGACGGCGCTCGGGATGCCCAGCTTGTCGGCGAGCTCGACCTGCCACTGAAGCGTGAGCGTCGACGGGCACAGGATCAGGACCGGCCCGTCCTCGAGCAGCGCGGCGACCATCGGCGCTGGCCGCCAGCGACAGCGTCTTGCCGACGCCCACCTCGTCCGCCAAGAGCAGGCGGGCGCGCCCGTAGGTCTCTCGATGCTGGAGGAACATCGTGACGAACGAGCGCTGCCAGGGCTGGAGCTGCTCGCCGCCGCGGTAGATCGGGCTCTCGGCGAGGGCCGCCGCGGGGAGGTCGTGGTCGGGCAGGTCCTCGAAGCGGACCTCGATGCGGTCGGCGACCCGCTTGATCTCCTCGACGATCGCGTCCGGCAGCGGGTAGCTGTCGGCCCAGAGCGCCTCGAACTCTTCCTCGACCCAGGCGACGCCCTCATCCGACGTGTCCTCCCAGAGGATCTCGTAGTTTTGGGCGAAGGCGCTCTTGGTCTCGTTGATTGAGCCGAGGAACGCGGTCTTCGTGCCGTCGGCCTGCTCGATGACCCCGGCCTTGCCGTGGATGAAGACGCGGTCCTTGGGCACGACCCGGACCTCGACCCGACCGCTGCGTGAGCAGCTCGTAGAGCCGGCGGTAGCGGTCCCGGTGGAGGAGCGCCTCGACCTCGGGGACCGCGTCGTTCCAGCGCTCCTTGAGCGCCGTCTCCCGGACGTGCTTCGAGACCAGCGACGTCCGCCGCGTCCAGCTCGCTGTTGCAGACGATCTGCACCTGCGGGATCTCGGCGATCTCCTCGCCGACGAGCTCGAAGATGGAGCTGCGGAAGTAGCCGGCGATGCGGTGGTAGGACTTCGCGCCGCGAAGCCGGTCCGCGAGGAACGCGTGGTCGAGCCGCTGGCGCCGCGAGGAGAAGCGCCGGATCGCGTCCGCCGGGTCGGGACGTCATCCGAGGCGCTGGTTTGGATCAGCTCGCGGAGAACGCGCGCCCCAGCAGCCTCATCCGGCCGCAGGTCCTGTAGCTGCCTCGCGAGGTAGTCGGCGAGTGCGATCGCCGCGTCCCGCTGCGTCGCATCGCCGTAGTAGTCGGGCACATTGAGCGTCAGGTGGGCGAGCACCTCCGCTCCGTCCACCTGCTTGACCAGCTCCATGACGGCGTAGAGCACCGCCCGCAGCACCGAGTCGTAGAGCTCGGAGCCCTCGCTCATCTCGCCCCGGCCGAACTCCACGGCGCTCTTGAGCCGGGCGTGGTTGGCGCGGTGGTCGCCCATGAACGGCGTCGAAGTCGCGAACCTTGAACGCCTTGGCGAAGTTCTGGTAGTTGTCGAGCGTCTTGCGCCCCGCGAGCCTCCATGTCGAGCATCTTGAGATAGAAGCGCTCGGCGCCCGTGAGTTGGTCCCAGAAGCGCTTCTCGATGCCGGGCGGCACGAGGCACTGGTTGGCGGTGTCGACGGCGAAGGCGATGAGGCGGTCGACGAACGTCGTCTCGCCCTTGACGCGGGGCCGGATCGCCTCCTGCGGTCATGTCGCGCCCGTCGATAACTGCGTAGCGCGTGAGCACGCGCAGCGCCGCTGCGTAGCCGGCCATCTGGATGTCGGCGTCCTCGAAGACGTTCTCGTCGCGGTAGAGGCCCTTGGCTTGCTGGTTGAGGCCGGTGAGGGCCGCGACCTGCTCCTCGACCTCCTCCTGGATATCCCACGCAAGGTCATCGCGATGTGGTCTTGCTCCGTGCCCGCGCGCTTCCGGCAGAACAAGCAGGACGGTGCCCTTGACGTTGCTCCCCTCGCGCAGCGCGCTGTCTGTCTCCGTGACCACGTACCAGGCCGCCGTGACGTGCAGGCCGGAGGCCCACACGATGTTGGCCATGTCCGCCCAGATCGTGCCGGACTGGTGCGTGAACATGATGACCTGAATGCCGTTGTCCGGCATGTAGTCGGTCATGCGCGAGTAGGCGGCCACCATGCCGCGCCGGAAGTCCTCGTCCTCGCCCTTGATGGCGAGCGCCCGGCGGCTGTCCCAGACCCAGTCGGCGAACTCAGGGGGAGGATTCTTGCGGAGCCACGCGATGAAGAACTCGAGGATCTCCTCGTACTTGACCGCGTCCCCATACGGAGGGTCGGTGATGTACAGATCACTGTCCGTAGCGACCTGATCTGCCGGCTCTGCGACTACCTGCCAGCCGACCTGGGGATCGAGTGGAAACGAGCGAACTCGGAGCTCAACGAGGTCGAGTGCGTAGCGCGACGCCCGCGCGCCGTAGTTGAACAGCGTGTTCAGCGCCTGGTTGTCGAAGACCTGCTTGACCGCCCCCCCGCCACCATCGTGCTGGCTCCACCGCGACAATCTCGCGCTTGAGTTCAGCAGTTGCGTGAGTCCGAACTTGAGCCTCGCGTCGCGACTGCTATTCACGAGTGCGGCGAGCAAGAGCTGCCGGGGATTGAACAGGTGATGCCAGTAGGTCCACCCGCGCTCGCGACCAAGCCGCTCGGTCTCGTCGCCTGGCTCGATCCGCATGTCGGGCGCCCAGCCCCGCTCCTGCCATTCCGCAAGATGATGAGGCGACGTACCGCTCGACGACCCTCTCGCGCTCCAGATCAGCCTCGGTAACCGATCGGAACTCGTACTCCTCGCCTCGCCCCTTCTTGCTCCGCATCCACTCGATCGCGTACAGGCGCTCCCCGAAGATGTCGTCCGGGCGCGGCCTGAAGTCGCTGATCTCCCACAGACGGAGTCTGTTGGCCGTGGATCCGTCAGGCTTCCGGTAGTCGCCGCGGAGTGTGGAGATCTTGGTCTTGTACTCCACCCCGTTCACCGTGTGGATCAGTAGGGATCCTGGCCACGCCCATCGGAGCGGACGGTGCCTTGCTCGGCGGCAGCAAGGTCACGATCCGAGACGCCTGACCGGATCACGACGTCGTATCGCCGGTTCACCGGATCGGGCACGAGGTCCGCGACCACCCGGTAGCCCTTGCTCACCACCCGCGTCGGGAGCAGCGGCACCAGCCAACCGGATCTGGGGGCAGGTGACCTCGACGCAATAGAGGAAGACCTTGCCCCTCCAGCCGTGACCGTCGGTCTCGATCCCGAGACGGTCGATCTCCGCCTCGACGCGCTCGACGAGGCCCCGCTGGGCGACAAGCAGATCCTCTCGGGCCTCGGGGGAGCCACCGACGATGTTGAATGCACCCCAGGTCAGCATGCACGCGACGGGATTGAGGTCGGAGGCATAGACGTCGCAGCCGAGGCGGGCTGCCTCGAACGGGATCTGGCCCGAGCCGCGAAGATGTCCGCCACGCGCGGCCGGTGCCCAAGCGCATGATGCCGAGCTGCTCCACCAGCTCGGGGAAGCTCCGCGCCTCTGTGCCGAGGTGCGCGTTGACCGCGTCCCAGATATGGTCGTGGACCGCGTCGCCGACCTCCTCGGGTCGCAGCGCCTGATCGACCCGCTCGCGGTATGACGTCCGGGGCAGCAGCTGGGCCTCCAGCCGACGGCGGTCCATCTCGCCGACATCCCGGCGCCACTCGACGGACAATGCCTTGTACGTAGGGTTCGACCAGTCGACGGGCGACGCAGCAGGCAGAATGCCGTGCGGCGACACCGTGAAGTAGTCCGTCGATGCCGAGCGAGCGCCACCGTAGCAAGGATCTCCTTCGGCTTCGCGCGGCGCTTCCTCGGGCGACGAACGACTCGTCGTCCATCGCCATCAGCTTCTCGAAGATCTCGAGGTCCCGGGCCGGGTCGTCGGTGGCCGGCAGAGGCAGCCCAGGATGCAGGCCTTGTTGAGGATCAGCGGCTTGCGGCCCTTCCAGTAGCTGCCGAGGGCGGTAAGCGTCTTGCCGTGGACTGCCATCTGCTCCTTGTACGCCTCCGCGGAGAGCTTCTGCACCGGCAGCAGGCGCTCGATGAGCGCGGGCGCGTCCTTGAGCGAGAAGGGCGTGACGGGCATGGCCTACTGCTGGTCTCGAACAGGGGAAGGGAGAGGACGTCGGGTTCGACAGGCCGGGGTCGGCGCCGTGACACCGCAGGCTTCTCGCCGTCGGAGAGCGCGAGGTACAGCGCACGTCGCCAGCCGCGTTCGTGTCATCCGGCAGCCCCGCCTCGGCGACGGTCATCGAGAACAGCCACCAGCGCTCCTCGGGTCGGAGGGCGGCCCACTTGCTGCAGATGACGGGGATCTGCTTCGTCGGTCGCGGTCTCGGCCGCCCAGGCGAGGACACAGAGCTCCTTGCCCAGGAGCCGATCGACGAGGTTCGTGCCGGTGTGCCAGCGGCCGGTCGGGGATCTTGGCGGCCTTCAGGCGGTCGTTGAACTCCCGGCGCGCAGTATCCGCGATCGCCTGACCACACGTGGCGCGGCAGGACGACGCGGTCTTCCTCGCGGGGGATGCCGCCCTCCAGGCCGCGGTAGCCGTAGTCCTCGATGATCACGCACCGGCTCCGAGTCGGGACGCGGGGATCTCGACGCGGAAGACGTGCGCCCCGAACGCGGACCGGTGCCCCGAAGTCGACGGTCGCGTGACGAGTGGCGTCGGTCACTCCTGCTCCACGTTGTCCAGCATGAAGCTCGATGCCGAGCCTGTCGGCGAAGTCCTGGAGGTCATGCCCAGACTGGAACGAGGCCTTGCGGAAGGTCATGGTCACCGGGGCGTCCGGCGGGAACTTCTCCAGCCACCGTTGAGCAGGCTCTCGATGAATGCTGGCTCGACCGCGATCTCGCCGACCGTTACTGCGATGCTCCGCGCCCCCTGCCCCACGGTCAGGACGATCCCTTCGAAGGTGGCCGAGCGCTCCCTGGCCTCGCTTCAGCCCCTCGAAGGTCTTGGCGCGCGAGTCGAAGCTTCGCGGCTCCGCGTGCCAGGAGACGTCGCGGGCTTCACGGGGTCGATCTGGACCCCCTTCTTCCCTCGGCGGGGAACCGGAACTCCTTCTTCGCCTCGAGCCCGTCGGCCTCGGCGAACGCCCGGACGAGGACCTCCCAGTCGCCGATCTCGAACGGCCCATCGTAGGCCGTACCCTCGCGGGGTTCGCTGCCGTCGAGCGTGTAGCGGATGCTGCCCCGCGGGGCGACCAGCAGCTCGACCGTCCGCGCTTGGCCGCCTCCTCGTGGAGGTTTGTTCCGGAGGACAAGCTTGTTCGTCCAGGTGACCGGGTCGCCGGTCTCGTACTGGCCGGATGGATCGCGCACGAGGAAGTTGACCCGGAGCGCGGCCGTGACGTAGGACTGGTCCTTGAGCTGCGGGCTGTCCTCGGTGACCGGGGCGTCCTCCGCGTAGTGGATGCGGGGCGCGGGTCCGGCGTTCTGCGGATTGACGCGGAGGCGTACCTTGCCCTCGTCCTCCAGGCTCGGACTCGGCGATGACCTGAGCCGAGGTCGCTTCTTCTTCGGCTTCTTGGTGACGTAGCCGTTGCCGAGGTCCTCCCAGAGGCCGCGGTTGCAGGCGATCGACTTGAGGTTGTCCAGCCCCTTCGGCGGCAGCCACGGCATGCCTGCCTGCTCGGCGTAGCGGTCGACCACGTCGGCCCAGCGCGTCTCGTCCTGGTTCTCGGGCCAGAGCAGGTCCTGGGCCTTGTCGCGGATGCGCGTCGAACGTCCTCTCGACATCGAGGTAGAGCTTCAGCGGGTACGCTGACGAGCGTCTTCTCGATCTGGTCCTCGCCGTTGAACGGCTTGGTCGTGTCGCGCGTCATGTCGAGCGGCTTGGCCGCGAGCTGCGGCTGCCTTGCCGGCGCGCTGGATCGGGAACAGGACCTTGTCGAACAGGTTCAGGATGGTGGAGTTGAAGTCCTGCTCGTAGGTCTGCTGCTTCCGCTCCAGGTCCTCGCGCTGGGGGTGGCCCTTGCGGGATGCGGCCGTCGGCCTTCTGGGCGGCGTAGAGCTGGCGGGCGGCCTTCTCGACGCTGCCCATGGCGGTCTTGTCGCCGGTGAGGACGCAGCAGGTTGTTCTTCTGGCTGAGAGCCGTCGAAGAACTTCTGGACCTCCTCGGGCGGGATCTTCGAGTCCGGGCTGACGATCACGAGCACCCGCGCCTTGCCGGACCCGGTCGGCGACGTCGTCGAGGCGGGGCAGCGGCAGGACCTCGTCGTAGCAGGTCTTGCGGATCGGCTTGAACATGTCGCGTCAGCCGGTGGCGGATCAGGTCGTCGACCTGGTTGGCTGGGCGCGTCGTGGGCCAGGCTCTGGAGGAGCTTGGTGAGGTTCTCCTGGCGGTCGAAGTAGTAGCGGCCCTCCGGCGTGTGGTGGAGATACCAGGCGATCTTCTCGAGCTCCTCGAACGCCGGCGAGGAAGTCAGACGGCTCGCGCAGCGGCGAGACGAGGCACTCGACCATCTCCTCGCGGGTGAGGCCCTTCACCGCGTTGACGGCGGTGGAGAGGCTGGCGGTGAAGCAGCAGGGCGCCGACCTGGGTGGCGGCTTCCTTGCCGGTCTGGAGGTCGATGATCTGGGCGTGGGCCGACTGCTGCGCGTCCCACAGATCCTTGGCGATGACGTCGCGCATCCCGGAGATCTCGGTCAGCTTGTCGCGGACCTCGGGGATGCGACGAGGTCGAAGTGCTGCGGGCCGATGAGGAAGACGTCGTTGGCTGGCCGCTCCCAGACGGACTTGAGCAGGCGGGAAACCAGCTCGATCAGGCCGCGCGTCTGCTTGAACTGCTCGTTCTCCTTGAACAGGGCGATGACGTTCTTGAGCCGCGGATGGAACGGATAGGTCGCCGCGATCTCGTCGGCGATGGCCTCCGCGCCGCGACTGGCGGTCTTGGACTTGGCGGCCTCCTCGAGCTTGCGGCCGAAGGTCGCGGCGATGTCGTCGATCTCGGCCTTGTCGGGCAGCGACTTGAAGAGGCGCTTGCGCAGGATGTCGTAGATCTCGTTGGTGGCGAGGTCGACCGGCGTGATGTTGCGCTCCTGGCGGCCGAGCTCGGCGCGCGCATCTTCGAGGCCTCGGTTGATGAGCCTGGCCGCCGGTGTCGTAGGCCGCCGCGAGGTCGGAGACGACGACACAGACATTCTTCTTCTTGCCCGCCGCCGTGAGCAGGTTGGCGAACGCGCGGGTGGCGATGTCCGCGACCGTGCCGTTCGCCGACCTTCTGGGTGTCGAGGTAGTGGAAGTACGGCGGCATCTCGTCGAGCAGGATCAGGATCGGTCGGTCGCCCTCGAAGAGCTTGAGCCAGTCCTTCTCGTCCGGCGCCTTGGGACCGGCGGTCCAGAACGCCTTGAACTGCTCGCCCTTGCCGAGCTGAGCTGGCGATCTCGCCCCAGAAGAAGTGCTCCGGGCTGTTGCGCCCGTTGAAGGCGGCGATGTCGGCGCGTGCCGAAGCGCGTCGGCGTGCGGCGATCCCGGCGCAGTACGTCTTGCGCAGCTCGGGATGCTTGGCGAGCAGCCCGAAGCCGACCAGCAGGTGGGTCTTGCCGCCGCCCATTGCCTGCTTGAGGTGGAAGATCGCTTGCGACGACTCGCCTGCCAGCCGGGCGATGCCCTCGCGTGATGAGGTCCTGCATGCCCTGCGGTGATCGAGCGTCTTCTCGAAGAACGCGTGACCCGTCGCCCTCGGCCGTGGATCAGCTCGTCCAGCTGCTCGATCTGGTCGCTGAGCTTGATCGACAGCGCGTTCGGCTGGAGAACGCAGGCATCGCGGACGGTCTTCATTCGGTCCACGCTCCGTGGTGATACTGAGAATGTGGCATTTCACTCCGCGTGATGCGATGAGACCCTCTCTGGACATATTCTGGCGCACCGGGCGAGTTGAAGACGACCACGGCCGATCGCCAACGCAGTGCTGTCCATGCGCCGACGCGACGCGCGCCGACCGGGCGGAGGGTCAGCCCAGCCCGACGCGACGGGATGGCGAGGTGCGCCTGCTGGATCTCCCACGGCATAGGGGCCGATCGCGCGCTGCGTCTACGAGGCGTGACGCGGATGGACGCAGGTATGCGCCGTTGGCAGCAAGAACGCCGGCCGCCGCCTGGCCCTGGACCATAAGGTCATGGCGTAGGGGGCCTCTCTCAGCTGACGGTAAGCTACCGGCGGGGCCGGGAGGCGTGGAACTCGAACGCTCAGCCGCAGCCACCATTCAGGGAGTAGACCGTGAAGTGCGTGTACGGTTCACCGGCGTGCGTCCACGCCGAGTTCAAGGGGATCACGGGCGCCAGACAGCACTGGTCGTGCCTCCCCGGAACCGTATTCTCCGCTGTGATAACCGGGCTCGGCCGTTCGATGCCCCAGCTTCGTGATCATGACCGCGTTGTTCTAGCCTCCGTCGCGGCATGGGCTGCATTCGGTGCCACACCTTCGCTCGCCGCGGCGATCGCCTCTGAGCTCTCGTTGGGGCATACGGCCGCTCTTGTGCGGCCGGCGCTCCGGGAGGCGCTCGAGACCACGCTGGGCGCCGACATGCCAGCCGAGGTAGAGGCAGCAGGCAGTGCCCTCCTGGCGTATGCGACGGGGATTGAGACGGGGTCTCCGCAGGCAACGGTCGTCCTAGGCGTCACCGAGCTTCAGCTGCGTCCGGTCACAGGCGTCCCAGCGGAGCTCCGTGGCGACCCGACGGGGCGGACCTACGTCACCCGAGAGCTCGGCTCACTAGCGCAAGAAGCATTCTGGGTCGTACCCATCGACGCCGCAACACAGGTCCGATCGGTCGTGCGTGTCGGCATCGGTGAGTATCACTCGGTCGGGGCGCCAATCCCGGCTGTGCTAACGGCCGTCTTAAGAGCGGGGACAGACGTGTTTTGGGTGGCGCACAACCACCCGAGTGGAGACGTCGCGCCCAGCAAGGCGGATGTGCAGCTCACGGAGACGCTGTCGGTCGCGGCGCGCGAGGTTAACCTGCACCTCGTCGACCATGTGATCGTGGGCCCGCACGGCGCGAATGCGTCTCTGGCCGAGTGCGGCCTCTACGAGGAGGATTGGGGCGATCTCGCTGGAGAAGGCCACCGCTCCGCCTGACCCTGGACTCCTTCCGGAAGACGCCGGTGACCCGAGCACGGCAACGGCGTGACACGCCGGGTGACGCCCGGGCGTGCTGAGAAGCGATTCCACGCGTGAGTCGCGACCGGGCTGTTAACCGCTTGGTCTGGACTACAACCGGGCAGCCACCGGGACGACGCGCTACGGTGGACCCAGGAAGCGTAGATGCCCGACATTGGTGAACTCGTCGTAGGAGCATGGCTGACGCAGGTCGAGGGGTACGACTTCGTCGTCTACAACCAGCGGCCGGGTCGAGAACTGCCAGAGGAGATCGCGCCCAAAGGCTTGGCGGGTGTGTCGGCCCGCTTGGGTGAACTCGATGTGATCGGCCTGAGCCTTGCCGACCGAGAGTCGTACCTGGCGGAGGTCACGACCCATCTCGACGGTCTTCTGTACGGGTCCGGGGCGGAGTCCTCGATCCAGAAGCTCAAGAACAAGTTTGTGGTCTCGTCGGCCTACGCGACGCTGCTGCAGCGGCGCACCGAGCTGACCCCTAGGCTCGCGTTCTGGTCGCCGAAAGTGCCCAAGTGGCTTCTTGATCGGCGCCTAGAGCTCGAAGGCGCAGTTGGCCGACCGGTCGAGATGGTGGTCAACGACGTGTACACCGATCGGGTGAACCAGATCATCGACAAGGCCAGCCGCCGAACAACGGTCACCGGCAACGACTTCTACCGGACGCTCCAGCTGCTGACCCACCTGTCGCGATCGGTGGACCTGCCCAGCCACACACGGAAGCGCGTCGCCGAAATCGCAGCCGACCCGCTGCCTTCAGGACTTGTCGCGGCCGGCCCGATCATCCCCTGGAGCGAGGTTGTCAAGGTCCACAAGACGCGCGCCGGCATCCGCGCGCCGCGTGGTGGCAGCGAGGCCTCGATCATCTGCAACACCGGCGCGCACGGACCATATCCCGACCAATTCCTAGGGCCCGACGTGTTGCACTACGTGGGCCGCGGGCTCGAGGGCGACCAGGCGCTCGATCGGGACAACGAGTCACTGCGCCTGGCGATCGAGCGAGGCGTGCCGATCCACGTCTTCGAGCAGTTCAGCAAGAACCAGTACCTCGACCACGGCATCTGGCGCGGCGTCGGCGAGCTGCTGTGGTGGCTGGATCGCGCCAGTAACCGCCGCCTGATCGTGTTCACGCTACGACGAGGCTAGCAGCAGACCAAGAGTGCTGGGCATGATCGAAATCAAGCGGCTGCGCCAGGGGCCATCGCTGGTCATCGAAGATGCCGCGCAGTTTGCCTTCGCGTTCTTCAACAACGACGCCAGCTCTGCGCCGGGTGGCTACGACGACCACGCCGGGCTCGGCGAGCCCTGGCAAGTGACTGTTGACGACATCGTCGCCATCAACACCACGATGCGAGCGCGTTCCCCGCATGCGATATGGGAGCCGCTCACGACCGCAGCTGGTCCTCAACCGTGGCTAGTTGCACTCGAGCTGTGTGGGACCTCGTTGAATTGGATGACAAGACGTGGCAGGAGCGCGCTCGATCTGCAGTAGCGACCGGCCTTGAAGCGTGCGTGGCGCCAGGCTGCAGACTAGCTGTGATTCCCGTCGACGTTGTTGACAAGCGCCTGGCTGGGCGTGAGTCCGTCGAGCGCGGTGTGGGGGCGTCGATTGTTGTAGGTCGCGAGCCACTCTGGCAAGGCCGCGAGGCGCTCGTCGTTGGATCGGTAGGGTCGCGCGTAGGCCCACTCGGCGAGGAGCGTCTTGATCAGCCGTTCAGCCTTGCCGTTGGTCTGTGGCCGATAGGGCCGGGTGCGCTTGTGGCGGATAGCTCGCTCATCGAGTGCCGCGGCATAGGCGCGGCTGCGGTAGGCGGAGCCGTTGTCAGTCAGGATGCGCTCGATGTGGATGCCGCGCGCGGCGTAGAAGGCGGCCGCACGCTCGAGGCCGTCGACCGCGCTGGCCGGCCGCTCGTCGGCGACGAGGGCCACGAAGCCCAGCCGGCTGTGGTCATCGATGAACACCTCGAGGTGGTCGTAGCCGTGGCCATGATCGGCGCGCCGCTGCGAGGCGCCGCTGCGACCAGCACGCGATGGCCGCCCCCGCCGGGGATCCGGCCGAGCTTCTTGTGGTCCTGGTGGAGGAGCGCGCCGGGATGGCACGCGACATAGCGCACGGGCGCGCCGGTGAGCTTGTCGGCGTGGTCGAGGCGGCTCATGCCGGCGCGCGCCAGGACATCGCTGATGGTCGAGCGCGGGTGGCCCGTGAGGTACGCCAGGCGGTGCGGGCCAAAGCGCTGGCTGACACGCGCGCCGAGGATCAGCGCGACCTCCTCGGCTGCCAGCGCCCGCGGCGAACGAAGTGGTCGCGAGCTGCGGTCGTCGAGTCCGGTCTCGCCCTCAGCGCGATAGCGGCGGACCCACTTGTAGCCGGTCGCCCGGCTCACGCCGAGCTCGCTGGCGACCATCGTCACCGGCTTGCCCAAGACCACCACCCGATCGACCAAGAGCTGGCGCGAGAACACGCTGAGCCGGGCATTACGATGAGCCACGAGAGCCTCCTGCCGGTGCGGTGCATGAACACTCCTCACCATGCAGTCGGGCTCTCATCTGTCAACAACGTATCCGGGAATCACAACTAGCGGTCGCCACCAAGGTTCTTCACCTCAAGCGGCCGAAGATCTACCCGGTGCTGGACAGCCTGGTTCTGCAGCAGCTGGGCGTGACCGAGAGCGTGCCCGCCATCGACGTCATCGAGCACCTGAGGCGTGAGAAGAGAAGCAACCTCGATAGCCTCCTTCTCGTCCAGCGCTTTCTGAAACCGCACTATGAGCGGTCACTCGTCCGCATCATGGATGCTTTGCTTTGGACCAGCCATCCAGCAGCTGGACTGGCGCCCACTCTAGCGAGCTGGGAGCATGTCCTTCGCCGAAAGGTGTGAAGGTGGCTCCAGCGCAACCCCAAGATCGAGGCCGCTCAGGCTGACCTGCTCGACGACCTCCTCCCAGAGATGCCTCAACTCGCCAGCTGTCGCCTCGGTTGCCTTCGCGCCCATCGCGAGATTGGGCGAGATCCAGCGGCTCGGAAGCCGCACTGCCGGTCTCGGAAACCGGCCCTCGCCAAGCGGCCGAGATGGCACAAAGCTGAACGGGCCGGATGGGACGTCCCGGTACATTGCGCCGCGATACAGCCGGAACTCCTCGAGCGGAGAGCCCGCATCCGTAGCCAGGGGCCCGAAGACGGTCGCGCGCACCCACTCGTTGCACCGGACTTGTTCCACGGACTTGGTGCTGAACAGTTCCGACTCGTCGCCGATCACGAATACCGTGTCGAGGACGAACTCGCCCAGGCGCTTCGATCCAAACACAACGATGGAACCAGGCGCCAGTCTGCGCAGGTTGCGGTTCCTCCCCTGACGGCAGTTGCTGTACATGAACTGGTCACCGAAGACGAGTGGATCGGTGTTCTGCCGTGGTCGCGGATGCCGAGGGACCGCCCAAAAGGGCTCTTGGAGCCACCTGGGGTATGCCGGGCCGCGTTTGGGGAACGTGGTTACCACCCGCGACTGAGGTTCCCACTCACCCCAGAAGGTGAACTCGCCCGATCTGGGAGTTCCGGATGAGAGGTAGGTCCCGCGTGCCTTGAGGAACTTCCTCGCGTGATCGCCGCGGTTCCAGTCCATCCACTCGCCGGCTGGCCTGTGCTCCGCGCCGGGGTGCGGGAACTGCACGAACATCAACGAGTCGGGCACGGCTCCTCCTTGGGTCGTTGGTCTCTCTTAACAGAAGATGCTCCACATTCTTGCCACGTGTGCGATGCATCCCTGCCTTTCAAGAGGTAGGAGTCACCACTTGGACAGGCCGCTGACGCCCAGCGCGCCCACCAGCTCCTCCACCCGCCGCGTCGAGACGCCCAGCACGTTGCTTAGTCCAACGTCCTGAGGATGACGCAGGGGCCGTCTACGTACCAGGCCTGCCCGCTGTTACACCACGTTTCGGGACACTACTCTTCTGCCAACGAGAGCACCGCCGCCGCCTATCGGTTGGCGCGGTGACTTTCGGATCTCGACAGTCGAGCCATCGTGCCTCTTGGGCCCCACATCACAGCGGGGTACGGTTACGGCGGTCGCCACGCAGCAGGGAGGCGTGAGAGTCGAGTAGCCTCCGGGCTTCTGGGTGGAAGGATGAAAGGCAGTGGAATGCCGGTATTGAAACGCGTCTTCGTGTTGCTCTTGTTTGTGCTCAGTGGATGTACAACCGCGACGCCGCGGGAACAAACACCGACATTCGCGCCACCCGCAGCGAGCGCGGCGGCGACGCTGAGCGTCGGCGGAGGGCTGTGCCAGGCCTTGACGTTGCTCGCTGACGTCGTCGATCACGCGAAGCCACTGAAAGACTTCGGGCTTCCGGCTTCTGTGTTGGATGCGCTTGGACATCCGCCGATATCGCGGGATGAGGCTTTTCCGCACTTCCTGAAGATCCTGGATGACTTGGACAAGATGCGGCCGCTGATCGAGGGCGTCCAATATCCGGAGTCGCCTACTTTCCTCATCGCGCTCAGAGACGCGCGCACCGGATTCGGAGCCGCAATAATCGCGATGGAGCCCTACTTGGATCCGTCGCGCCCGGCTACGTCGCCACCAGACACGACAGTTGCCGGCTGGCTCGATCATTTCAACGCTGGCGCCTCCGCTGCCAATCGAGCACTGGACGCACTGGACGTGCTCGACGCGTCGGGCATTCTGAGCTGTCCCCACCCAAGCCTGCCAGTGGGTGAACAGAGTCTGCCACCGGAAAGTCTGTCGCCGGCCAACACCTCCCAAGCGACATCTTCGGCCGACGCTCGAGCTGGGACGCGTGACAACCCGTACGCGCTCGGCGACGAGTTCATACTAGGGGATTGGCGAATAGCGATCGACACGGTAAAGCCTGACGCTTGGTCTCAGATACACAAAGAAAACCAGTTCAACGATCCTCCAACGGCGGGCCGCCAGTTCGTCATGTTTCATGTCACTGCGACGTACACCGGCGACACGACCGCAAGCCCCATGTTCGACCTCCTGTGGACGATCGTTGGTTCTCGCGGAAACACCTTTGGGGCGAGCATGAATGATCACTGCGGCGTAATTCCCGATGCATTCATTAACCAAGGCGAGCTTTTCACCGGCGCAACGGCAAAGGGGAACGTCTGTGTGTCCGTGTCCGCCGATCAGATCAAAGGTGGAACGATCCAGGTCAAGCAGTTCCTTGACAACGAGCCCGCGTTCATAGCGCTCCAATGAACGCCGTGGCATTCCACACGAACCGTTCGCGTGACAGGTGCCTCTGGCGGATGCGGGATCACGTGATCGTGATCGACGAGGGCCAGGACTTCGAATTACCTACTGGGACTCGCCAGCGCGCAGGTGCTGCGCGAGGAGGGCCCGGCGGTCGAGCTTGTGACCTCGGGCGACACTCTCGAGGCACTCCGGAAGGTCCAGCATCGGCTGGTCGTCGAAGAGCGCATCGCGCCGTGGCAGATCGCCGTGCTGATTGGCGTTTCGCTGGCGCGTTCGGCGGTCTGGAAGCACCATCAGTTCGGCAACGAGGTGCTCTGGAACGGCTCGTACGATGAGCTTGGGCAGTCTTTGGGCTTGCCCGCCGACCAGGTGCCCGATCAGCCCTCCGACACGATCCTGTGCGACTCCATCCACCGCTTCAAGGGCTTGGAGCGCGAGGTGATCATCCTCGTCGAGCTCGACCCCTCAGATCAGCGGTTCGACAAGCTCATGTACGTGGGCGCCACTCGCGCCCGCCAACACCTGATCGTGATCGGCGCACCCCAAACTGGCATGGGCGCGGCATAGACGCGAAGCTGTCGCGCGCCTCTACACCTCTGGAGAGTCCGGAGCGTCGAGGCAAGTCCGGCAGACATCCTCATTGGATGACAACCCTTTAGGGACAAACCCATACCTTCCAGCGTCGCCGGTAGACACCCACCGCCAGCAACGCGTCAGATATACGGGGCCAGCCCGTACGGCTTGTTCAGGTTGGTTCCGCTGGACAATATGCAGTAGACCTGTAGGGCCAATTCGGACGTACTGGATCGACGGGCTCATGGTTGGGCCCTTCCGGCTGACCGACTGCAGAACCAGCAGTAGCGGCCGCCATGCTCCTCGACGAGTCCGCCCTGCGCCTGCACCCATTCGTCGCTGAATACCCAGCGACATGCCACCAGGTACAGCTTGCCGAAACGCGTCGACGAATGAGTGATCTCGTCGACCACGGCGTGATGGGCGGTGACGCCACCGGCGATCGGCGTGAACTTCGTGCCCGGCTCGAACGCTGGATCCGGCGCCTCGCACCCGGCGGCGCTGAGCACCTCGATCAGGAATGACTGTCCAACAGGACGAACCTCACGAAGGGCGTTCGTGAGCACTTCACAGGCCGCCAGTTGCTCGTCGGGGCCGATCTTCGCCATCTCACGGATGATCAGCGCTACCGAATGGCGCCTCTGGTCATCAGCTAGCACAGGCGCCATGGCATGGATCGCCGCTGCACCGAAGTCGGTCAAGGGTCTCCGGTAACGGCCGATGACTTCACTCGGTGGAGCGGCCGCCATCTCACGAACGATGGCGGCAAGTCGATCCACGTTGCCGTTCATGCCATTCTCAACTTCAAGAGCTCGAATTCGATCCTAATGGTTTCTGAGCGGCGCCTTTCATTGCCTTGGCCGCTGGCATGCCCGGCACGGCTGATAACCGGCATCCAGCGCCGCCTGGGTCGGCCACCAACCGCTCTTCTCGTGCTGGTACAAGCCGATCCCATTGGGGGCGAACGGTGCCCCGTCCCAGTCCTTAATCGGCCGCGCGCCGTCCGACACCCGACGCAATGGCTCGACGCTGTTCGGCTCGCAGCGGTTGATCATCATTCCGGTGCGCCAGTAGCGGAGCCCGTCGGGTTCCCAGTAGCGGTTCGGCCGTTGGTAGCCCCGGAAGTAGGCGCGGTAGGTCTCGGGATTGTGTGCTGAGACCATCGCGTCGAGCGTGTGCCACGCCCAGCCCGGCGACTTGAACAGCACCGCGTATTCGTGTGGCATCTGGGGGCACAGCTGCTTGATCCACGGCAGCACTTCGACCGCCGCGGCAAACGTGAATTCGTGTCCGTCAGGCGCGCGTACGGCCGCCGAGCTGACGACTTCGAACCGAGCCATCATCCACCTCCCGGTCCATTGTCATCGAGTCGTCGAGCGGACTGGGAATTGGACGCGGCCAATCCGTCATTCGGCTAAGTAGCTCGCTCCGGGCACATTCTGGCGTAGTCGCACCAGCGGCAGGGGTCGCCTGGCGTCGCTGCGAAGTCGCCCGTCCGCATGCGTGCCACGCGCTCGAGCACGTCCGCGCGGGCTAGATCCAGCTGCTCGTCCGTCCGTGTCGTCGACAGCCGCAGCGCCGACTCGGTGAAGTAGAGCGTCGCCTTCTCCGGCGTGCCCAGGCCCAGAGCGTCGCGGCAGGCGAGCGCGTAGATCGACAACTGGAGGCTTTCATCCACGCCCTTCTGTGACGACGCCCGGCCGGTCTTGTAGTCGATAACCTCGATGCCGCCCGAGGGCAGGCGGTCGATGCGGTCGATCTTGCCGGTCACGATCACGGGTGGCGAACCGTCCTCCGGCTCGAGCGTCAGCTCGAAGCCCAGCTCCTCGAAGAGGGCCTCGCTGAGACTGCTCACCTCGCCCTGCCAGAAGTTGTCGAGCAGGTTGGCGACCTTGCGCTGGTATCCCTCTTCGGTGGTCTTGTCACCGAACGCCACCGGCATCCAGCGTGATCGGAATTCGCGCTCCAGGTCATCGCGAGTCGGCGGCGGATCGCCGCGCGCAACGCGTTCGCGCCGCTCCCTGGTGAATGCCTCGAACGCCTCGTGTGCGGTCGAGCCGAACGTGAACGCCGCCACCGGCTCTTCTGGTCGCGGCATCCGATAGACATAGCCGAACGCGTATTGGAGGGGGCATCTGTCGTACGAGTTGAGCGACGTGTAGCTGTGCGTCTGTGGTAGCGGCGCCACCTGGAGCAGGTTTGCGCCGGCCGCGGAGTCGAGCGCGAGCGTCCGAAAGGTGAACGGATCGAGACCCTGCGCACGGGCAGCGTCTGCGGTCGTGGCGGCACTGCGGACGACCACTGCCAGCTCGTCCGCCAGCTCGTCGCGCGCGGCAGCCACCCCGGGATCATCTGGGCTCGTGGCCTCAATCAGCCCGACCAACTCGCTGGCCCGCAACCGCAGCGCGAGCCGCCGTTCACGCGCCGTTGGCAGCGGCATTACGCGGCGGACGGCGGCGACCTGTCGATCGATGTCTGTGTCCGCATCGGCGTGATCCGCCCCGTGTGCGTCATCGGACGCTGTTCGATCGAGCCGAAGCAGCTCAGCTCCGGCATCCTCCAGGATCTCGCCCACGAAGCGCGATGCCTCCTTGACCGCGGCCAGCCCGCCGTGAGTGGTCAGGATGAGTCGTTCCTGTGCCCGGGTCATCGCCACGTACAGCAACCGACGTTCCTCGTCCGTGTGGATGTCGCCCGCAGGCACGGCCTCGCGCAACAGCTCGCGCGGAAAGAGGCCACCGCCCTGCTCCTTGACTGGCCACTCCCCGTCAAGCAGGTTCGGCACGATGACGATCGGGAACTCGAGCCCCTTCGCCTGATAGAGCGTCATCAGCCGCACACCATCGACGTCCTCGGACAGCTCGACGCTCGTCGATAGCTCGCCGCCGGCAGCCTGGTAAGCATCGAGATAGGCGACGAAACTGCCCAGCGACCCATTGGGGTTGGCCTGTTGCCAGTCCGCGGCAAAGCGCATGAAGCTGGCGATGTTGGTGACCGAACGTTTCGACTCGAGCGTGTCGGCCGCGATCAGGTCCAGCACCAGGCTCGTTCGCTCCAGGTAGCGCTCGAGAATGGTGTGCGGACCCTCCCGGAATGTCAGCGGGTTCAGCTCGTCCAGAGCGCCAAGGAGCTGGCGCAGCTTGGCGCGAGTGCCCGGCGGCACGTTGATCTCGGCGACGTCCGCCTGTGCGGTCTCGGGCCCGTCCGTGGGACTGGCCCCGACCTGATCCACTGCCAGCCGGCCCGATTCGACGATCTTCTTGATTGTGTCGAACAGATGCGCCCGATCGAAGCGCGCCATCCGACTGACCCGCAGGATCTCCAATGCGTCCAGACGCCACGGCCCGGAGGTCATCGTCCGCACGAGGGCGACGTCATCGTGCGGGTCCGCGATCGCCCTGAGCCCCTGCTCCAGGTCCCGTATCTCCGGCGTCTCGAACAGGCTCAACCCGCCGACGACCGTGTACGGAATGTCCTCGTCGCGCAGACGCGCCACGATCTGGTCGCGATGCTTGTGCTTGCGGTACAGGACGGCGACGTCCGTCCATTTGCGCAGCGTCTGATTACCGACGAACGACTTGATGGCGTCCACGATCGCGACGGCCTCGTCCTCCGGGCCGGCGCAGACCACGAGTTGGATCGGATCACCGTCGGGGCGATCGGTGACGAGGCGCTTGTCCGGCTCGAAGCGGGTCTCGTTGCAGGCGATGAGCCGATTAGCGGCCGTGAGGACGTTCCCGACTGAGCGGAAGTTCTGCTCGAGGCGAAGGCGTGTCGGCGGGCCGGGCGGACTGGCGTCTGGATCATGGGCCGGAGGCCGGGAGAACCTCGTGTCGAACTCGGCAAAGGCGGCGAAGCTCGCGCCACGGAAGCGATAGATCGACTGGTCGTCGTCGCCGACGACCATCACGTTGTCAGGCCGATCCGGCGTTCTGCCCAGCAGCTCGATCAGCTCGATTTGCGCGACGTTCGCGTCCTGGAACTCGTCCACCAGGATGTAGCGGAACTGGCGTTGCCAGCGGCGAAGGACGTTGGTCCGCGTCTTGAACAGCCTGGTGACGGCCGCGATTTGCTCACCGAAATCGAGCGCGCCGCGGCGGGCGAGCTCCTGTTCGTAGGCCCGGTAGACGGCGGCCATCTCGGTCAGTCGAAGAACCTCGAGCGCGGCGCCGTCTTTGACGTAGCTGTCTGCCAGGGCATCGATGCGCGGGTGCTCTTCCTCTGCGAACCAGCTTCGGCCTTCGGCGTGACCGCTCCCGGCAATGGTGCGCCGAGCCTCGCGATCGGCGACCTTGTGAGCCGCGCCGGGGTCGTAATCTGGCTCCTCGCCGCGGGCCTCCGCGCGCTCGTTTGCCCGGATGCCTGCGTATGCACCGCGCACCTTGCGCAACGGCTCGAGGTTGCCCTGGCGCTCGAGCCGAGTTGCTGCGGCCTCAAAGCTGCCGTATCCGTCCTCAAAGACGTGGCGCTCGTCTGCCACGAACGCAGCGAACTCGTCGGGATGGACGAGCTCGTCCTTGGCCCGGTTGATGAACTGAACGAAACCGCCGAGCCACCAGTCCGAGTGGTACACGAGCGGCAGGCCGGGACGGATGTCTTTGAGCAGAAGCACTTGGGCGACGCCGTCGAGCACGTCTGGGTGCGGCGGCAGCGCGGCATCCGCGGCGTTCTCTGTCAGGATCCGCTGGCAGAAGCTGTGGAAGTTGCTGACGGACATTCGGGCCCGTGTCTGCGCGCCCACCACGGCATCCAGTCGCTGCTGGAGTTCGCGTGCCGCCTTCACGTTGTAGGTAAGGACGAGCAGGTTCTCCGGGAGCAGTCCGTCATGGTGTTCGAGCAGGTACTTGACCCGCTCGACGATCACCTCGGTCTTGCCGGTCCCGGCGCCGGCGATAACGACGACCGGCCCGTCGCCCCACTCAACTGGCGCTCGTCGGCGACGAAGGCATCGAAGTCGTCGGGTCGGTGACCAGCTCGTCCTTAGCCCGGTTGATGAACTGGACGAAGCCGCCAAGGGCCCGATTCGAGGGAGTGGTAGACGAGCGGCAGGTCCGGCGCGAGGTCGTTGAGCAGCAGCACCTGCCCGACCCCATCGAGGACGTCCGGTCGCGGCGGCAGTCCGGCATCGGCGGCGTTCTCGGTCAGGATCCGCTGGCAGAAGCTGTGGAAGTTGCTGACCGTGATGCGGGCGCGCATGGCGCGGCCGACCGTCCCATCCAGGCGCTCCTGGAGCTTGCTGCGCCGCCTTCACGTTGTAGGTCAGGACGAGCGATCTGCTCCGGCAGCAGCCCCTCCTGGTGCTCGAGCAGGTACCGGCAGCGCTCGACGATGACCGCGTCTTTCCCGTCCCGGCGCCGGCGATAACGACGAGCGGCCCATCGCCCCACTCGACGATGCGCCGCTGGTCCGGCGTGAGATGGTCGGAAGCCGTGATCAATGAACAAACCCGCGGAGGTCGAGCCAGGCCTTGACCAACGTGAGCGACACCGCGTGAGCCGGGTTGAGTCTCTCGCGCATTTCAGTCATTAAGCCTCCTGGGCCAGCC
>CAWCVO010000002.1:0-1134694 GCA_963798955.1 uncultured Chloroflexia bacterium
TCAGTCATTGAGCCTCCTGGGCCAGCCTAGCAACGCGGTGGCCCAAAGTACGATCCCCCAATGAGCTTGTCGGCCGAGCACCGAGTACTGGATCGACTGCGTGACGCAGTGCCGTCGCGGGCGCTATCGGCTGTACCCAAACGTCCGATGGATCTCCAAGCCCTCAGGCGACATGCCGGCGCGCGACGGAGAGACCGACCTGTCATCGTCCATCCGCAGAATGGCCTCCTGATCGTCGAGGTCAAGGGCGGCCAGATCCGGCGCGACGGCCAGGGCCGCTGGTGGTCGGGCGAGCACCAGCTCGAAGCCGCCGCCGTTCGAGCAGGCAGAGCGCAGCAAGCACGCGCTGCGCGAGAAGCTCGCTTCGCTGCCCGACTGGCCGGGCGACCCGCAGGACATCCGCATGGGCCATGCCGTCGCCTTCCCCGACGTCGCGGTGCGCGGACGTGCCCCATCCCATCGCCCTGGGCACCGACGCGCCGCTCGAACTGGTGATCGATCAGTCGGACCTATCGAGCGCAGAGAGCGCCAAGCGGGCGGTCGAGCGGGCGTACGACTACTGGCTGGGTGATCGGCGGCGTGGCCAGACCGCTAACGGAGAGACAACTGGAGCTGATCGACGAGCTGCTGGCGCCGACGACGGAGCTCAAGCCGCTGCTGCGCGTGGAGGTCGAGGAGGGCGAGCGCCGGGTCGTCGAGCTGACGCAGGGGCAGATGCACACGCTCAACGAACTGCGCGGGATGCGCCGGCTGGCGATCCAGGGACCGGCGGGCACGGGCAAATCGATACTCGCGCGCGAGAAGGCACGCCGGCTGGCCGCCGAGGGTTTTCGGACGCTGTTGGTCTGCTTCAACCAGCCACTGGCTCGGACCCTGGCCGACGAGCTCGCCGACTCCCCTGCCCCGGCCGGGCTCGACGTGCTGACCTTCCACGAGCTGTGCCTGCGCCTGGGCCGCGAGGCGAAGACGCTGCCCGATCCCGAGCCGGAGACCAAGACCCAGGAGTGGTGGGACAAGGTGCTGCCCGCGGCGCTCGATGCGGCGATCCCGCAGGTGGGCGGCAGGTATCACGCGATCGTGATCGACGAGGGCCAGGACTTCGTCTAGGGGCCGACCCCGAACAGGACGTGCTGTACGTCTTCCACGATCCCGACCAGGCGCTGCCGCCAACACCTGATCGTGATCAGCTAGGCGATGCGCTCCGAGATCCATTGGCGGAAGGCCGACTCGCTGATCTCGCTGGCGGCGACCGCCCTGATGACGCGGTCGGTCTCTTCTGGATCGCTGGGGGCAGGTACCCAGGCGCGACCAAGAAGGCGCAGCGCTTGTTGCCGTCCGGAAGTGGGTGGTTCTTGACGAGGTGCCAGCAGAGCACCGCCGCCTTGGTGGCGAAGTCGGGGTAGGCTTCCTGGCCGCCGAAACCCGCCTGCGGAACGGCGAGCGCCGATGCCGCCAATCCGATCCGGTTGAACTTCGCTATTGCTTCAGCGGGCGTTCCGAGGATCTGCTCGGCAATGAGTAGGTAGTCGGCGAGCTCGAGATAGGCGGTCAACGAGCGAGACGGTCGAGGATCGCCCGATTCCGCTCGATGCTTGCCTGCAGCCGGCGCTGGAAGTCGACGTCCTGCCGGCGGGCCTCGATGTGGGCGTCGATGGCGCGCCGGATCTCCTCGTTAGTCGAGACCTCATCGATGTCGGCGATCGCCTCGAGGGCATCCGCTTGTTCGGCTGGCAGCCTTACCGTCCGTGTCCGTGTTGACATCGGGAGACCTCTACTGTGGTTGTTCAGTATCACGGTACCATAGTGCGCTGCTTCGCTGCCGTAGGCCCGCGATCTCGATCCACCGGTTCAAGGGGTTGGAGCGCGAAGCCAGGCAACCGCCGGGCCCATGATTGACTGGATGGCCAAAGGACTTGAGTCGCCGGAGATTGTCAGTCGCGCGGACCTCATGAGCGGATGTCTTCGTCACCGTCGACAAGAACCTGCCGCATCAGCAGACACTGGAGCGCTACGCACCTCGTGGGCGCCACCCGCGCCCGTTAACACCTGATCGTGATCGACAGCCGTCAACCGCCCGCATAGCGCGCAAGAAGCTCTCTGACAACCTCGCTGACCGTCCGGCCCTCGGAGTGCGCACGGGCCAGAACTCGGCGGTGAAGAGCCTCCGGCACGCGGACGGCGACGCGCGGTGCGTGCGCGGTGGCTTCGGCTTCGAGCGGAGGGCGACCCCGCCGTGGTTGCCAGCCCGTCAGGTCAAAGCCGGCCTCTGCTCTTTCCACGATGCGATCGATGTCCGCTTCGGTCAAGCGTCGACCGCTGCGCGTCACGGTGATCTTTTCGGCCATCCCATCAACCTCTGATACTGGGCACGATACTTGGCGCGCATCGGCATCGCGTGGATGACGCGCACTCGGCCGTCTCCGATGTCGAGACCGGCAATCTCCAGATCATTGCCGTGTTGATCGGGCCCCAGGAAGAGGACCACGTCGGGTCCGACCGTGGCGCCGGCCGGCGGGTAGATGGGCCCTGAGCAGTGCGCGACGACATGGCGGATGCGTTCTTGACTGATGCCGTGCCGGAATGCCGACGGTCGGAAAACGATGTCCAAGTCACAACCGAGATTATGTCTGACATAACTCGGCGGGTCAAAGGTGCAGGGTACTCACCCCTGCTTACCGCTGACTTACGCTGCGCCGCTGAGTAGGTGGTCATGGATGCGGCGTTCGCCACCCGGCTCGTTTCCACATCTCCTATTGGGACGCGGCGATCTCGACTCCCGCGATCCACACGCGCCGCCTATCGACCGCGCATGATCGACCCCCTGAGTAGGCGACCCTACTCGGCCGGAGCAGGGGTACGGCTGTCAGGATGCGGGTCGCCGTCCCATCGAATCCGCTAAGCCGACGACCTCGACGCCCAAATCCTGGGCTGCGCGGGCAAGCGCCGGGTCGGTCGTCGCGACGGCGGCGTGCTCGGAAAGGGCCGTCGCCAGGCAGGCGCAGTCGGCTGGCGGTCTAGTCTGTGTTTCCCTTGCTGCCCATGCTGCGCCGCCTCGCGCGCCACATTCAGGCCGAGGACATCGCACTCGGCGCGATCGTCCTTGCGGCGGGGCTGCTGTCGGGCGGCGAGCCATCCACGCCGCCGATCCTCAACGACAACAGCTTCCTTGGCGGTTTCCTCGGCGGCCTGGTCTCGTTCCTGGCGGCCGTTGGCGCGATCGCGGCGATGGCCACCCGGGTGCCCGGCCAGTCACGGCTCGAGACGCCTTCGACCCTGAGCAGCGGCGCGGCCGTGCCGGTCCGGATCTGGCTGGTCGGCCCGTTCATTGGTGCCGTCGGCTTCGTCGCCGGCGACTCGCTCGATCGCATGGGCCTGCCCGGCGGCGATGTGTTGATCCTCGTCGCATTCGTGGCAGCCGTCGCCTCGTTCGTGCTGGCCGACCACCTGCCGGTCGTGTCGCGCCAGACGCGCCGCGTGCTGGTGGCCCCCTTCGTGCTGCTCTCGGGCGCCTTCATCCAGGGCTTGGCCATGGACATCGCGTCGGGCTTCGGCGGAACCGACGTGGTCGGCGCCCTGCGCGGCATGGACCTCACGCTGGCCGTCACGCTGCTCGGCATCGTGGCCTTCATTGCGCTCGTCCTCTACCTCGCGCTCGTTGTTGCGCCGCGCGAGCTGGCCGATCCGGGTGCAAGCACCGCCTCGTGGGTCGTTCGCTTCGCGATCTTCTACGTCTCGCTGCTGGTCGCGATCGTCGTCGGCGGATCGATCCCGACCCTGATCGCCTGAAGACCCGCGCCGGACGGTCGATCCGCCCGACGAACTGCCGACGCCTGACGCCAACCATGGCCACGGCCCCGCGTGCCACTCCGATGGTCACGAGTGCCACTCCGATGGCCCCGCAGCCACTCCGATGGTCACGCGTGCGGTAAGCCATGACCTCAGGCATGCTCACAGTTTCTGTGAGTCTGTGTTACTGTGTCACGATGAAGAACGTGACGGTCTCCGTTCCTGACGACGTCTACCGGACCGCTCGCATCCGGGCCGCCCACCAGGGCACATCGGTCAGCGCGCTGGTCACGGCCTACCTGCGCTCGCTGGCGACCGACACGGAGTTCGCCCGACTCCAGGCGCAACAGCTGCGCATCCAGCGCCAGATCAAGCGCTTCCGCGCGTCCGACCGGCTGTCCCGTGACGAGATCCACGATCGTGCGCTTCGTTGACACGAACATCCTGCTGTACGCCATCTCGAAGGATGCCGACGAGGCGGCCAAGGCGAAGACGGCCAACGCCATCCTGGCAACAGGCGACATTGGACTGTCGGTACAGGTGCTGCAGGAGTTCTATGTCCAGGCGACGCGGGCGAGCAGGCCGGACCCGATCAGCCACGAGCAGGCGGTCGGACTGATCGATTCGTGGCGTCGCTTCGCCGTCCAGGACCTGACGACTGGGGTCATGGATGCGGCGTTCGCCACCCGGGCTCGTTTCCAGATCTCCTACTGGGACGCGGCCATCATCGAAGCCGGCCGAGCTCTGGGCTGCGAGGTCATCCTGTCGGAAGATCTCGACCAGGACACCGACTTTGACGGCATGCGGGTCGAGAACCCGTTCGACTAGCCAGCCGAGCCTGCCGCTTCTCTGCCGCGATTCCCACGCGGCGCCCTATCGACCGCCTGAGTAGGCGACCCTACTCGGCCGGAGCAGGCCGACGGCTGTCAGGATGCGGGTCGCCGTCCCATCGAATCCGCTAAGCCGACGACCTCGACGCCCAAATCCTGGGCTGCGCGGGCAAGCGCCGGGTCGGTCGTCGCGACGGCGGCGTGCTCGGAAAGGGCCGTCGCCAGGCAGGCGCAGTCGGCCAGCGACAGCGGCGAACTCGCGCGGTCATAGAAGCGCGCGCGAATGGCCGCTGCGTTCTTCGCCTGGGGCAGCCAGAACGGCAGGACCTCGAGCCCACCGACGATGAGCAGGTCGATCGCGTCGTTGACCTGCTCCGCATTGGCTCCCCTGCCGCGAACGAGCTTGTCGATGACCTCCGCCAGGTTCACCGCGGATATCACCGGCGGTGGGTGGCGGCGCATCAGCGCCTCGGCGTCGGCGCGACCCGGTTCATCGAGCAGTAGCGCGAGCAGCGCGGACGCGTCGAGAACGGTCAGCCCCGTTTCTGGGGCCGCTGCCATTTGCGCTCTTCCGCCTGGGCCTCTTCGTCACGCCACATTCGGGTCAGCTCGTTGACCGACGGCCCCCGCCCGGCAAGCGACCCGGCTGCAGCGCCGATCGGGTCATCCGGCACCGGTCGAATGCGAATGAACGAGCCGGCATCGTCGATGAGGACTTTCCGCGTCCCCCAGCGCCGCCTGACCTCCGCGGGAATCTGCACCTGTCCGCCTTGTGAGATCTGGGTCACCTTCATGAGCAGAGCCTAGTTTGCACGGCGTTGTCTGGTCAACTCCTGAGGCCCCGCGCCGGCCCGCAGGCGGCGGGCAGTCACTCCGTCTGCAGTGTTATAGACGTGGTGCTATCACTTGCTATACTACAGATCGTGTTGGTCGACGCGAGCCCGCTGATCTACCTCGCCACGATCGACGCCCTGGACGTATTCGAAGCCAGCGGCCATGTGCCGCTACTTACGAAGGAGGTTGAAAGAGAGGTCGCGCGACCCAGCCTGGCCTATGAACATCCCGACTCGCTGCTGATAGCCGACGCGCTGGCGTCGGGACTGCTGCAACGGACCGAACTCACCGCCCCGGAGATCGCCTCTGCCGAACGCCTGCACGAGGCAGGCGGTCTTGATCGAGGTGAGGCCGAGGTACTCGCCGCGGCGGTGTCGCGCGGCGTGGGGGTGCTGCTGTTCGAGCGGCGCGCAACGCGGCTGGCACGCTCGATGGCGATCGACACCTGGACGCCGCTGCGGATCCTGTTCGCGGGGACGGCCGACCACGCGCTCCTGGCGACACGCATCCGGGAGTTCGCGGCGTTGGTTCACATGCGCTTCGAGGACGTGCAAGCGGCGCTGAGACTCATCGAGGAACACGAAGAATGATCGAGAGGCAGCAAGTCAACCTTCGGCTCGAGAAGGACCTGGTCGACCAGCTCGACGACCTGGCGCGTACCGAGCACGCGGACCGGACGGAGATCGCACGCCGGATCCTCGTGTCCGGTGTCGCGGAGGCGCGTATAGAGCGTGCGCTGCGCGACTACGCGGCGGAGCGGACCACAGCATGGCGCGCCGCACGCGACGCCGGGGTATCGCTCTACGAAATGCTCGACCGAATCGCACAGCGCGGCATCCCCTACGAGCTCGACCCTGATGAGCTCGGCCAGCTCGGGACACAGGCGCCTGCAAAGCGGACGGCGCGCGTCGCCGAGAAGTCAGCGCGCTACGAATCGGACGCCGACTCGGGCATCGATCACCTGCGTGAGAAGTACAGGCCCGAGCGGGCGAAGTTTCTCTTCGTCGGCGAATCGTCGCCTGCGCAGGGAACGCACTTCTACCGCGCCAATTCGAACCTCTTCCGGGCGATGAGGGCGGCCTACGCCGCGGCGCTGGGTGAGTCGGTGGTTCCGTCGGGCGAGGCGTTCCTGCGCTTCTTCGCCGACCGGGGCGGCTGGCTGGTCGACCTCGCGGATCGACCGGTCAACAGCCTTCCGCGGCCGGAGCGCCGGGCAACCATCGAAAAGGGCATTGCCAGGCTGGCCAGGGCGATCGAATCGGAGCGGCCCGACGCGATCATCGCGGTCAAGCGCGACATCGGCGACGCGGTCCATCGCGCGACGGAGTTGGCCGGATCACGCGCGCAGGTCGTGGTCCTCCCTTTCCCGGTCCGCCAATGGGCGCCGATGTTCGTCCGCGATCTGGCCCAGTTCATCCGGGGTTGACCCTGGCCCCAGATTGACCGCAACCTGCCGAAGGGCGTTACGCTAGAGCTCCATGCGGATGACTGACCTGAAGCCGGGCTGGGCCGTACTGTCCAACGACGGGCGGCGGTTGGGGACCATCATGGAAGTCGGCCAGAACTACGTCCGGACGGCGCAGTCGGGCGCCGGCGCCGATCTCTACATCCCGGCTTCCGCGATTGCCAACGTTTCGGAAGGCGTCATCCATCTGAACCTTGCCCTGAACGAGGCGCACAGCATGGGCTGGCAGCAGCAGCCGCGCGCCGACGACACCCTCGAAACCTCCCCCGAACCGGATCGCGACAGGCACGTCTGACGCGTCCCCCGACCGCTCAAATGCCGGGCGACCCCTCTTGACTGTCCTGACCGTCGGTTTGGGCAACCACCTCCCCGCGTCGGAGACGCTCGAGATCGCCGGCCGCTTGGTCGATGTGCCGTAGCGCCTCGGCCAGCCTCGCCTGCTCGTCCTGGGTCAATACCACCTTCCCCAGCTCGACGACGTCGCGGCGAGCGATCCGCTGCGTCTGGGCCGCCATCTGCGCGGCGATGTCGATCATCAGGGCGACCGTGGCCTCTTGTCGTTTACTCCGATGTGCCAACGCCCACCTCCTTTGGACGCGACAAACCTTACGCAACCTGCTGATTTGCCTTTGATGCGTGCACAGCATCGCCAGCCGGCCATTCGCGCAGGATCTTGCACCGAATCGGCCGAATCGCGCACAGCTCACGCAGGGAATGGGAGATTCTTGAACCTCTGCGCGCATCGGCCGTACGGAATGGCGTGCTGCACTTGCTCAGAGCAGGTGGCGGCGGACGAATAGCTCCTGCTCGGCCGTCTCGATCGCCCCGTGGCGAGTTGACCGCGTGAGGCGGATGGCCGAATTGGCATCGAGGCCGGCCCCGCCGAGCACGCACGCGACGACTGTGCCTGTCCGACCGAGGCCGCCGTAACAGGCGACAGCGACACTCTCGCCTGCCCGGACCCAGGCGCGGATGTCGTCCAGCAGCTGGTCGAACGCGACCGGGTCGTCTGGCACGTCGTGGTCAACGATCGGATGGCGCACCAGCACGACCCCGCGGCTCGCCAACCGCGCGCCCACATCGCGCGCGCCGACCATCGCCAGCTCGTGGTCTTCGACGAGCAGCACGAGCCGGTCAACGTTGGGGACCTCGCGCAGCACCTCGGCCAGCCAGGTCATCCCGAGCCGACCCGGTGCCCCGCGCAGTTCCGGCACTGACGAGAGGTCGACCCAGTCGATCTGGCGTTGCCCGCGTCCAAAGATCCGCATGGTTCGGTGGAGAGGCTATCGCTTAAGGGCGGCTCTCAGCCCAGTTTCGCCCCATACTCTTGACAAGAGTACGTTCTAGCGTACGCTCAGGAGTATGAAAGCAATCGGCGTGAGCGAGCTTCGCAAGCGGACGGCGCAGATCCTCGATCAGGTCCGCGAGTCGGACGAACCGCTGGCGATATTGCAGCGCTCGCAGACGGCCGCGTATCTGGTCGACGCGCAGCTGTATGACGCGCAGCTGGCGGAGCTGCAGGCCGCTCGGCGCCAGCTATTCCTGCGCGAGGTGCGTGAGGCGGAGGCCGAGTACGCCGCGGGCGAGGCGCACGCCTACGACGACATGGAGGCCCTGCTCGACCAGCTGCGCAGCTAAGCGCCCGCGGTGCGAGTTGTCGCCTCGAGCCGATTCCTCCGGCGCGCCCAGAAGCTGAAGCCACCGCGCGACGAATTGCTGCGTGCCGCGCTGCGACGCTTCGCCGCACAGCCGACGGACCCGCTGCTGCGCACCCACAAATTGAAGGGCGAGCCTGGCCGACTACTGGGCGTTCAGCGTTGACACGGACCTGCGCGTTCTCTTCCGCTGGGATGGCGACACGTGCTTCCTCGTCAACCTGGGCACCCACGACGAGATCTATTGACGAAGCGCGTAGCGGCCGCGGGCCGGGCCCGTCCAAGGGGTCACGGGCCGGGCCCGTCCAACCGCCAGTTACGGATCCGTCCAGTCAAGCGAAACCATCGTCCGCATGCCGCACCTCAGCGGCGCACGGTTTGGCGCTGGTCGGCGCCGGAATGCCCTCCGGCCGTCCTACCTCAAGCGTGGCGAATGGTGGCCTTCGCAGGCGTTAGTTCCGCTTGGTTGGACGCATCCCGAATCGGCCGAAAAGAAGGGCCGCCGCGGGGACACCGCACGTCAACGCCGGTACACGTCCGGGCCGCGGATCTCCATGAAACGCCCGGGCTCAACCGCGGTGAAGCCAAACTGCTCGTACAGCGCGTGGGCGTCGCGCGTGGCGAGTAGCCAGCGGCGCAGGCCCTGCAGCTCGGGGTGCGCCAGGACGCACTCGATCAGGAACTTGCCGAGCCCGTGGCCGCGATGGTCGGGCAGCACGAACACGTCGCACACCCAGGCGAACGTCGCGCGGTCCGTGACGACCCGGGCGAGGCCCGCCTGGAGAGGGCCGTGGTACAGCCCAAAGACCATCGATCCCGCGATCGCCCGCCGAACGACATCGAGCGGCACGCCGGCCGACCAGTACGCCTCTTCGCTCAGAAACCGGTGCACGGCCGGAAGATCGATCCGCGCCGGATCGTCCGAGACCGTGTATTCGCCGCGCTGCCATTCCATGAACCCCATTTTCGGTAATGCGCCGTTAACGATGGGCGACTACCCTGCGCGGACCCACACCGTTGAGGAGCTCTGAAAATGCAGGAAACGAGAACCCGGCTGACGAACAAGCCGGCCTGGGTGGACCTCGCGAGCGCGGATCCCGACGCGTCGCGCGACTTCTACGGCAAGCTGTTCGGCTGGAACATCGAGGTCTCGGCCGATCCCCAGTACGGCGGTTACGCGACCGCCAAGGTCGGTGACCGGTCGGTGGCCGGCATCGGCCCCAAGATGATGGCCGAGGCGCCGACTGCCTGGTCGCTGTACATCGGCACCGACGACGCCGACGCCGTCGCCGCCAAGGTCGCCCAGGCAGGCGGAACGGTCATCGTGCCACCCATGGCAGTCGGTGACCAGGGCCGCATGGCCGTCTTCCAGGACCCCGCCGGGGCGTACATCTCGGCCTGGCAGGAAGGCGCGATGGGTTCATTCCTGACCAACGCGCCAGGTGCGTTCGACTGGGGCGAGCTCAACGCCCGCGGCGCCGCGCAGGTCATCCCGTTCTACGAGCGGGTGTTCGGCTGGTCGCACGAGAGCAGGCCGATGGGCGAAGGGATGCCCGACTACACGCTCTTCAAGCTGGCCGACGAGCGGGTCGCCGGCGCCACCGAGATGAACCCCATGGCGCCGCCCGAGATGCCGTCGTACTGGCTGGTCTACTTCAAGGTCAATGACGTGGACGCGGCCTTCGCGCAGGCCATCGCGATTGGCGCGCGGGAATTGGTCGCGCCGTTGAGCGCCATAGGCCAGCGCTTCGCGATCCTGATGGATCCGCAGGGTGCCGTTTTCGGGCTCAGCGCACCGGCCGCCGGGTAACCGAACATCCGCGCGGGCCCTTCCACCGCGTGGGAGAATTCGCTCATCGATATGGCCCCGCCTGACGCCGCCGATCAGCATCCCAAGCCACCGGCTGGTGGTCGCATGCGCACGCTTTGGCGGCGAGTGCGTGGGGGAGCGGCACGGGTTGGCGGTCGGGCGGCTCGTGTCCTGTCGGACGAATCCGGTGGACTGGACGACGCCGCGATGCCGAGCGGTTACGCGGCGCCGTATCGCCGCGGGTCGCGCCAGGTACGCAACCTCTGGCACATCCCGTTCTAGCGCTCCGACCGCTAGACCCAGGCTGCCCTCGATCACTCGGCCGCCGCGGATGAGCGCGCGGGTGCGCGTGGGGCCGGCGCGCGGGTCGGCATCGAACACGTCGAAATCGGCCGCGACGCCGGGTTCCAGCCTCGTCCCGGCCGGCGGCATCACGTAGGCGCCGCCTAGCCCGAAGAAGTGCGAGTCGCCGCGCGACAGTGAGCGCACGTCGTCGTCGGAGCCGACCAGCAGGACGATGTCGCGCGCCCAAGCGATGGCGGTGCCGTCGGGCGCATCACCACCGGTGACCACCGTTCCGCCGGTCAGGATCGTGTACTCGTGCGTCACGCGTACCGCCCGGCTATCGGGAACGGGGCGAGAGGATGGGCGCGAAGGGGCGCCGGAAGGTGGTGAACTCGGGGTCGGGCACGTATGGGCGCATGAACTCGACGCCGCACGCACCACACGCGGCATCGATGAACGCCTGTTCCTCGCCGGGCGGCAGTTGCTCGGTGAAGGCGGCCTCGCGATGGCCGTCCCAGGCATCGACCGACTTGTTGTGCTCCAGCGTGCGCGGCGCCTCCCCCACCGCATCGGCGTAGGCCTTCGCCGCGGCTCGGGCGATCTCCGTTGCCGCGTGGCGCAGCGCGAACCAATCCTCGCGCCGACCTGATTTGTCCAGCGCGCCGGCCAGCGCGTCCTCGTACTTGTCAGTGGCAACCTTGCCGTACGCGGCAACCAGGTTCGGCCACTCGAGCGGCGGCAGCGCGCGCAACTTGTCGAGGAGGGGCTCGAGGCGCGGGAGGTCGGCCGTGTCAGGCATCGTGCATGCAGCTTATCGCGCAGCCGGTGCCGCGTCACGTTAGTCTGGCCGCGTGACGCTACCCCTTCCTTCCGAACGATCGGCGCGCGTCGACATCGTCCAGCAGGGCTCGCTGACCGCGACCGATGGCGGCGTCGCGAGTTCGTGCACGCTGGTTCGCGACGGTCCGCACGTCATCGTGGTCGACCCGGGCATGGCGGAGAGCGCCGAGGCGATCCTGGGGCCGCTCGCCGCGCTGGGAGTGGCTCCCGCGGACGTCACCGAGGTCATCCTGACCCACCACCATCCCGACCACACCATGCATGCCGGCCACTTCCCCAACGCCGCGGTGCACGACCACTGGGCGATCTACCGCGGCACCGACTGGGAGGATTCCGACTGCGACGGCCGGGTGATTTCGCCATCAGTCCGGCTGGCACGCACGCCCGGCCACACCATGGAGGACCTCGCGGTGCTGGTCGGCACGCCCGACGGGCTGGTGGTGTGCACGCACTCGTGGTTCTTTGGCGGGTCGCCGGTCGAGGATGAGGATCCCGAGGACGCCGATTCCCTGCGCGCCTCGCGGGCGGCCATCCTCGAGGTGGCTCAGCGCATCATTCCCGGCCACGGCGCGGCGTTCACGCCGGAACACGCCCAGGCTGCCGAAGCACCCCATTCGGCTGAGTAGGGTCGCCTACTCAGCGCGGCCGGCAGATCCCGCCCCTGGATCCCGGCCCTCCCGGTGCTCCTTCGCGAAATTGCACGTGATTTGCACACCACGGGTCGTCGCCGACTGGTTGTGCCCGTCCCATTGCACGAATTCCTGGACAACTGAGCTGTTCTGTGCAGGGTTTGATACCCATGCGAGCTGCGGCGCGTCCCGATTCCCGGTGGGTTGGCGAGCCTCGTGTGCAAATCACGTGCAAACCTGCCCACCATGCGGGCGGCGAGTAGTCGGGGCTACTCAGACCAGCACCGGGTCGGGCGGCAGCAGGCTCGCTGCCATCGCATTGAGTAGGCGACCCTCCTCAGCCGGCTGGGGCGGTCTCCGGTAGCGCCGCGGTCGACTCGCGACGCGCCCGACGCGCGCCGCCGCCGCCCGCCTCGGCCACGGCGCGCTCGAGCAGCTCCAGGTAGGGCTTGGCGCCCAGGCGCTCGAGAATCTCGCGGGTGGAGGCGATGACGGTTGCAACCTCGGGGTCGGACGGATCAAGCAGCAGCGCCATGTCGAGGCCGGTCATCGCCTCGTCCCACACAGAGTTCGAGGTGCGCCAGTTGCGCAGCGCATCGCGATAGAGGGCAAGTGCCTCGGAAGGGTGGCCGTCACACGCTGCGATCCCCGCTTCGGTCACCTGCCGCCGAGCGCTCGCGATCGGTCCGTAACCGCCGATATCGATCTGTCCCGCCAGGTGCTGGCGCGCCTCCTCGACATCGCCCGCCCACAGCTCGGCCCTGGCCGCGCGATACAGGTACTCGCTGGCAAACCCCGGGTTGTCGTTGACGACGACCAGGTACTCGACGACGGCCTTCTTGTATTCGCCGGTGCTCATGTACTTGTTTGCGAGCGGGTCGGCCACGAAGCCATGCCACCTGCCGGTCATGCCCTTGGCCGATCGTTCCATTTCGGCCAGCTCAGCCTCGATCGGTTTGCCGCGGGACACGCTGATGATGGCGGCGTTGTTGAGCATTACCAGTCGGGCGTTCGCCGGCAACTCGTCCCCCAGCAGTGCGTTCATTTCGGTCAGGGCCTCGTCCCACACGCCGCCCTTGAAACCGGCGTAGCCGAGGTTCCCGACCGCACTCAACAGCGAGGCCCGGCGCCCCGTTCGGCGCGCCAGGGCCATCATCTCGCGGTAGCCGTCCAGCGCCGCCGCCATGTCCAGTTCGGAGACACCGCCCGTAATGCCCATCATCGTCTGGAGCACCGCATCGGTCAGGGCGTGCTCGTCGGCGAGCTTGCGCGCCCCTTCCGCCACGGCGAACGCTTCGTGCCGCCGCCCGAAGCTCCACAGCAATCCGCCTTTGAACATGAGTCCACGCGCCACCAGGTCCGGATAGTCGCGCCGTTCGGCGATGGCCAGCGCCTCCTCGGCCAGTTGATAGGCCGGCGGCCCATTACCCAGGCCCCATAGCGATCGAGCAAGTGCCAGCGTGAGCTCGCAAACCTCTCGTTCGCCCATGCCGGCGGTGTCCTGCAGCAGGGGCTCGACCAGGTCGCGCGCCTCGGTGTTCTTGTAGGCCGACGCGAGCACGTTGCCCAGGTTCGTGACCCCTCGGGCGGTGAGGTCCTTGTCGCCTGTCACGGTCGCTAGCTCGATTGCGCGGCGCAGGCGTGTGTCGGCATCATCGAGGTGGCCCAGGATGCCAGCGGCCGCACCGGACTGGATCAAGAGGTCGGCCCGCTCGGCCGTGTCCGACGTCACCTCGAGGGCATGGTCGAGGAAGGCAACGGCCTGCCCGAAGGCACCCAGGTCGGTGGCCCGCGTGGTGGCCGCCCGCAGGGCGATGCGCGCCTGGCCAGCCAGCGCGTCGGCCTCCTCGCCTTCCGCCGCATTGGCGTGCGCGGCGAGGTAGTGGCTGGCCAGGGCACCCGCCAGCTCGTCGGAGCCGAGCGACTCGAAGTAACGGGCCGCAGCCAAATGCAGCTTCTTGCGGTCCTTCTTGCTCAACGTGTTGTAGGCAACCTCGCGGATGAGCGCCTGGACGAAGGCGTACTGGCCACGCTCCGGTGAGCGCGGATCCATTTGCCGCGCGAACAGCTCGCGGCGCACGAGACCGGTCAGGCGCGGCTCGAGGTCGGTGCCACTCAACTCCAGCACGGCCGCGAGGGCGTCGGCGGTGAAGCTCTGGCCGAGCACCGCGGCATCGTGGACGATGCGCCGATCGGTCTCGTCGAGCGCGTCGAGCCGCGCGGCGATGAGCGCGGTGAGCGTCTCGGGCACGGCCAGGTTGGTGAGATCGCCCTGGGGCACATAGACGCCGTCGCGTTCCACCAGGCGGCCGTCGGCGACGAGCGTGCGGACGGTCTCAACGGCGTACAGCGGGATACCGTCCGCTCTGGCCACGATCGCCGACACGGCACTCTCCGGCAGTCCCGGCACGAGACCCGCGAGCAACTCGCGCATGTCCGCTTCGGACAATGGCTCGAGGTACATCGACACGAAGTTGCGCTTGCCCGCGCCCCAGTCAGGTCTGCGCTCGATCAGCTCGGGCCGCGCGAGCGTCACCACGTAGATCGGCAGGCCGCGGCTCCAGTCGAGCAGGTGGTCGATGAAGTCGAGCAGGCCCGGTGTCCGCAAAGTGCATGTCCTCGAAGAGGAGCACGACCGGCCCGCGCTGCGGCGATGCGCTCGAAGAAGGTGCGCCAGGCGCCAAAGAGCTGATCGGACGCCATGCCGGACTCGACGCCGAGCAGGGTCAGCAGCGCGCGCTCGATCCACGCCCGATCGTCGGCATCGGGTACCCACTGCTCGACCTGTTCGCGCACCTTGGCGCGGGTGGTCGGCTCGTCGTCCTGCTCGGCGAGACCGGCCCGCTCACGGATCATCTCGCCCAGTGCCCAGAAGGTGATGCCCTCGCCGTAGGCGGGTGAGCGCCCGCTGTGCCAATAGACGGTCTCGACCAGGCCGTCGACGTACTTCAGGAACTCCCATGCCAGGCGGCTCTTGCCGATCCCGGCCGGTCCGATGACGCTCACCACCCGCAGCAGCTTCTCCCGGCCGGTGGCGTGGAAGAGATCCTTGAGCAGGCGCAGTTCTTCGCGTCGGCCGACGAAAGGAGCCTCGAGCTGCTCCGACCGATTGCGTCCGCCCCGCTCGCCCACGACACGGATGGCCCGCCACGCCTCGACCGGAGCCTGTTTGCCCTTGAGCGTCTGCTCGCCGGCCTCCTCGTAGGCAATCGCCGCCGAGGTCGCGCGATGGGTCGATCCACCGACCAGCACGGTGCCCGGCTGGGCGACGCCCTGGAGCCGGCTGGCGGTGTTGACCAGGTCGCCAGCGACCATGCCCTGGTTGGTGGCACCGATGGTCACCGCCGCCTCCCCGGTGAGCACGCCCGCGCGCGCCTGGATCGTGGCGCCCAGCGTGGGGACTGCGTCGACCAGCTCAAGCGCGGCACGAACCGCGCGCTCGGCATCGTCTTCATGTGTTGTTGGGGCGCCCCACACCGCCATCACCGCGTCGCCGATGAACTTCTCGACCGTGCCGCCGTAGCGCCCGATCACTTCGCGCGCGAGGTCGAAATAGCGGTTGAGCGTTTCACGCACGTCCTCGGCGTCGCGCTCCTCGGCGAAGGGCGTGAAGCCGACCAGGTCGGCAAAGAGGACGGTGACCAGCTTGCGCTCCGCGCCTGGGGTCTCGGTCGCCGTGACGGGTGTCGGAGCCGCGGGGGCCGTGGCCGTGGCCGTGAGCGGCGTGGCGCACTCCTGGCAGAACTTGGCGCCCGGATTGGCCGCCGTACCGCAATTCGGGCACGTGGTGGCCAGTGGAGTGGCGCACTCCTGGCAGAACTTGGCGCCCGCCCCGTTAACGGTGCCGCAGTTTGGACAGATCAAGCGCACCCTCCGTCGCGACCTGATCGCGTGGGATTCCAGTTCTCAGCATACGCGTCCGGGCCGCACGCGCAGGGGGATTTCCTCGGCTGAGTGCCCTCCTGTGGCTGAGTAGTGTCGCCTACTCAGCGCCCCGGTCGGCGCCGCCCTCATGCCGACCATGTCACGGCTGCGTGCCAACCCCGTGCCAACCACTGCGCCGCGCCCAGCACTGCCTTGCCACGCGAAATTGCACGTGATTTACACACGGCCGGTCGCCGCCGACCGGTTGAACCGAGCGGACCACACGAATCCGTGCCGGACGGGCACGAATTTGTCGCTGGATCGGCGTTTCAGGGCGGCCGACTGGCGATTCGGGCAGTCTCGCGCCGACATTCCCCACGTATTGCGAGCCTCGTGTGCAAATCACGTGCAAACCCGCCAACCATGCGGGCGACGAGTAGTCGAGGCTACTCAGGCCAAGCGTCAGAAAGCCGGGCGCCATCGCATTGAGTAGGCACCCTACTCATCCGGACGGGCTAGTGGCGGAAACCGGCTCCGCTGGTGTGGTCGTGGACGGGTTCGGGCTGGCGCTGCAGGCGCGGCAGCTGGCGCTTCAGGTCGGCCACGAACAGGTCGGCCACGTCGTGGCTGAAGCCGCGCTTGACGACGACGCGCAGCACGGCCAAATCCTGGCGGTTCTCGGGGAACGTATACGCAGGTACGAGCCAGCCACGCTCGCGGACCGCGTTCGAGACGTCGAACACGGTGTAGTTGTCGATGCCGTCCTTCAGCTTGAAGGCGAAGACCGGTAGCTGATCGCCGCGCGTCACGAGCTCGAAGGGGCCGATCCCGGCGATCTCCTTGGCCAGCTGCATCGCCACGTCACGTGCGTAGCCCTGCACCCGCTGGTAGCCCGCGAAGCCGAGCCGCAGGAAGTTGTAGTACTGCGCCACGATCTGGCCGCCCGGCCGGGAAAAGTTGAGCGCGAAGGTGGGCATCACGTCGCCCAGGTAGTTGACGTGGAAGATCAGCTCCTCGGGGAGTGCCGCCACGTCGCGCCAGATGATCCAGCCAACGCCCGGATACACCAGTCCGTACTTGTGGCCCGACGAGTTGATCGAGGCCACCCGCGGCAGCCGGAAATCCCATGCCAGCTCGGGATCCAGGAAGGGCGCCACGAAACCGCCCGAGGCGGCATCGACGTGTACCGGCACGTCCAGCCCGGTCCGCTGCTGAAGGTCGTCGAGTGCCGCGCAGATCTCCGCGACCGGCTCGTACGAGCCGTCGTACGTGGAGCCGAGTACCGCGACGACACCGATCGTGTTCTCGTCGCAACGCTTGACCGCTTCCGCGCCGTTGAGGTGCAGCCGATCGCCCTCCACCGGCACGAGCCGGGCCTCGACGTCCCAGTAGTTGGCGAACTTCTCCCAGCAGACCTGGACGTTGGCGCCCATGACGATGTTGGGCCTGCCCGACGTTCCGCCGTTGCCGACTTCGCGCGCCTTCTGCCAGCGCCGCTTGAGCGCCAGCCCGCCGAGCATCGCCGCCTCGCTCGAGCCGGTCGTCGAGCAGCCGGGCGCGTCGTCCGGCTCGGGCGCGTGCCAGAGGCGGCTGATCATGTCGACGCAGCGCATCTCCAGCTCGGCCGTCTGCGGATACTCGTCCTTGTCGATCATGTTCTTGTCGAACGTCTCGTTCATCAGCCGCTCGGCCTGCGGCTCCATCCAGGTGCTGACGAACGTGGCCAGGTTGAGCCGCGCGTTGCCGTCGAGCATCAGCTCGTCGTGCACGATCTGGTAGGCCGCCTCGGGGTCCAGCTCACCCTGCGGCAGCGCGTGGCGCGGGATGCGCGCCACCTCGGTGAAGATGTCGCCCCTGGACGTGCGCGTTGTGCGGGGGTGCTTGAGTGGCATGGCAGGCGACCCTACTCAGCGGCCGCGGTCGAAGGGCTCAGCTTGCCGATCGCCGCGGCACCGGTTTGCGCCGATTTGGGCGACGGCGACTGTCGGGCGACGGCTGCGTCAAGGCGCTCCAGGTAGGGCTTGGCGCGCAGGCGCTCGAGGATGGCGCGTGTCGCGGCGATGGCCTCGGCAACCTGTGGATCGGCGGGATCGAGCAGCTGCGCCATCGAGATGCCGGTCAGCACTTCGTCCCACACGGCACCTGCCGACCGCCAGTTGCGCAACGCATCGCGGTAGAGCGCCAGCGCTTCGGCAGGACGGCCCTCGAGGGCGGCGATGCCCGCACGAAGCGTGTCGCGACGCGCCTCAACGATGCCATTGCGACCACCGGTGGCGTCGGAAATCGCGGCGAGCTCGTGCGCCCCGTCCATATCGCGTGCCCAGATAGCGGCGTGCGCCGCGCGGTACGAGTACTCAGGTATCTGGCTGGCGTCGGCGTCGAACAGGAGCTTGAACTGGTCGCGCGCGCGGGCGAAGTCACCCAGCGCCAGGGCCTGGTTGGCGGCGGGGTCGGCAATGAAGGCGCGCCACATTGGGCCGGACATGTCGGCGCTCGATTTCTCGAGCTCGGCCATCTGCGCGGTGACATCATCGCCGAGCGCCGCGCGGATGATGATCGCGTTGTTCAGGATCTGCATCCGGTCGCGCGGCGCCAGATCGTCGCGGAGGGCCGTCTCCATTTCGTGCAGCGCGTCATCCCACTCGCCGGCCACGAAGGCCACGTAGCCCAGGTTGCTGATCAGTCCCAGCAGACTCCCACGATGACCCGAGCGCTGCGCCAGGGCGATGCCGTCCCTGTTCAGCCGGAGCCCCGCCTGCGGATCGAACTCGGAGATGAGGCTGCTCAGGTTGCTCGTCGACCGGAGCTCCATCTCCGTGAATCCGAACTCGGCGGCAATGTCGCGTCCCGTCGCCGCGAGGCTGGTCGCCTCGCGACGCCGATCGAGTGCGCTCAGGACGCTGCTCTTGGTCAAGAGGGCGCGAGCCAGTAATTCCATCAAGCCCAGGTGCTCGGCTGTGCTCAGCGCCTCCTCGAGGAGCGGCAGCGCGCGCTCGTGTTGATTCAGTCTGACCCGCGCGGAGGCCGTGAACGACTTCAGCCACGCGAGGACGGACTGGTCCTCGATGTCGGCCAGCCTCTCGAGCGCGGGCTCGAGCAGGTCACTTGATTCCTGCGCCCGATATCCGGCACCCAGCAGGTTGCCCAGGTGGCCAATCGCCCGAGCCTCGCCCACCCGGTCACCGGTCTGCACTCGCAGCGCCAGGGCACGCCGAGCGATGGCCTCGGCCTCGGCCAGCCGGCCTGCGGTGGCGGCGGCGTCGGCAGCCTGTTCGAGCAGGTCGGCCTGCTCGCTCGCCTCCGTGGTAACGGTGAGTGCCTGTTGGAATAACGCTGCGGCCTGGTCGAAGCTGCCCAGCGCCTTGGCTCGCTGAGCCGCCGCCTTCAGCGCTATGCGTGCCTGGCCCGCCAGCGCGTCGGCCTCGGCGCCTTCGCCGGCGTTCGCGTGCGCAGCCAGGTAGTGGCTGGCCAGGGCACCCGCGATCTCGTCGGACCCGAGCACCTCGAAGTAGCGCGCGGCGGCAAGGTGCAGCTTCTTGCGGTCACGCTTGGACAGGGTGTTGTAGGCCACCTCGCGAATGAGTGCCTGGACGAACGCGTACTGGCCGCGCTCGGGCGAGCGCGGATCGAGCTCGTGGCGCAGCAGCTCGCGGCGGACCAGGCCCGCGAGCCGCGTATCGAGGTCGTCGACCGGCACCTCGGTGAGCGCAGCGAGCGCGTCCTGCGTGAAGCTCTGGCCGAGCACGGCAGCGTCGTGGACGATGCGCCGGTCGGTCTCGTCGAGGCGATCGAGGCGCGCGGCGATCAGCGCGGTGAGCGTCTCGGGGACGGCGAGTTCAGTCAGGTCGCCGTTGGGCACGTACACGCCGTCCTTTTCGACCAGCCGGCCGTCGGCCACCAGCGTGCGCACCGTCTCGACCGCGTACAGCGGGATGCCGTCGGCACGCGCGACGATCGTCGTCACGGCCTTGTCGGGCAGGCCCGGCGCGAGGCCGGCGAGCAACTGGCGCATCTCGTCTTCGGGGAGTGGCTCGAGGTACATCGAGAAGAAATTGCGCTTGCCCGCACCCCACGACGGGCGCTTCTCGATCAGCTCCGGGCGCGCCAGGGTGACCACGTAGATGGGCACGCCGCGGCTCCACTCGAGCAGGTGGTCGATGAAGTCGAGCAGGCCCTGGTCGGCGAAGTGCATGTCCTCGAAGACGAGCGCGACCGGGCCGCGCGCCGCAATGCGCTCGAAGAAGGTGCGCCAGGCGCTGAACAGCTGGTCGGACGCCATGCCGCCCTCGACGCCCAGCAGGGTGAGCAGCGCGCGCTCGATCCATTGCCTTTCGTCCGCGTCGGTCACCCACTCGGCGACTGTTTGGGCGACCTTGGTCCGGGTGGTCTGCTCGTCGTCCGACTCGGCCAGACCGGCGCGTTCGCGGACCATCTCGCCGAGCGCCCAGAAGGTGATGCCCTCGCCGTAGGCCGGGCAGCGACCGCTGTGCCACCAGACGGTTTCGAGCAGGCCGTCGATGTAGATCAGGAATTCGCGCGCCAGGCGGCTCTTGCCGATGCCCGCCGGCCCGATCACGCTCACCACGCGCAGACGCTTCTCGCGCCCGGTGGTCTGGAAGAGGTCCTTGAGCAGGCGCATTTCCTCGGCGCGGCCGACGAATGGCGCCTCCAACTGCTCCGCGCGGTTGCGCCCGCCACGCTCCGCCACTGCCCGCAGGGCACGCCACGCGGCGACCGGTGCCTGCTTGCCCTTGAGCAGTTGCTCACCGGCCTCCTCGTAGGCGATCGCCGCAGTGGTCGCGCGGTGCGTCGACTCGCCGACCAGCACGCTGCCCGGCGGCGCCACGCTCTGCAGCCGGCTGGCGGTATTGACGATGTCACCCGCGACCATGCCCTGGTTGGTGGCGCCGAGCGTCACGGCAGCCTCGCCGGTCAGTACTCCGGCACGCGCCTGGATGTCCTTGCCCAGTCCGCCCACGGCGTCGACCAGTTCGAGCGCCGCGCGTACGGCCAGCTCGGCATCATCCTCACGCGCGGTCGGCGCGCCCCACACCGCCATGACCGCGTCCCCGATGAATTTCTCGACGGTGCCGCCGTAGCGCTCGATCACCTCGCGCGCCATGTCGAAGTACCTGCTCAGCGTTTCCCGCACGTCCTCCGAGTCGCGCTCTTCCGCGAAGGGCGTGAAGCCGACCAGGTCGGCGAAGAGGATGCTGACCAGTCGCCGCTCCGCTTCCGGCGTGGCCGTGGCCGTTGTCCGGGCCGGCGCACCGACCGTGAGTGGCGGGGCAGCCACGGCGCCGGCGAGTGGTGTCGCGCATTCGGCACAGAACTTGGAGTTGGGCAGGTTGACGAAGCCGCAGTTGGGACAACCACTGGCCAGCGGCTCGGCACATTCGCGGCAGAACTTGGAGCCGGGCAGGTTCTCGGTGGCACAGTTGGGGCAGAGCACGCTGGGTTCCCCGATCAGTCGGCTACCGCGGCCGCGGCGCGCGCATTCTTGCGTACTGCGGGCACGGGCGCATGCTCGCGTGTCACTGCCGCATCGAGGCGTGCCAGGTAGGGCGCCGCTCCGAGTCGCTCGAGGATCTCGCGCGTCGACTTGATGGCGGCGGCGACCTCCGGCTCGGCCGGATCCAGCAGGGTGGCCATGTCGACGCCGGTCAGTGCCTCGTCCCACACCGCGTGCGTGGCGCGCCAGCCCTTGAGTGCCTCGCGGTACAGCGCCAGTGCCTCGACCGGCTTGCCCTCGAGCGCCGCGATGCCGGCATGCATGGTCGCTTTCCGCGCCGCGACGAGCGGACCGAAACCGCCCGCGACCTCCGCCTGACGCGCGTACTCCTGGGCGCGCCCAAGATCGCCCGCCCACATCATGGGCCGCGCAGCCCGATACAGGTACTCCGGCGCCTGCGACGCGTCGGCTTCGACGATTTCCATGAAGCCGTCAACAGCGCCGTCGAGGTCACCGCGCGCCATCGCCCGATTGGCCGTGGCATCGGGCAGGAAGAAACGCGCCGCGGTTTCGGACAGGCCCGATCCGATGCGCTCCATCTGCATCAGTCCGTCATCAATCGACTCACCGCGGGCGGCACGGGTGACGAGGATGTTGTTCATCAGGAAGAGGCTGTCGCGCGGCTCGAGATCCTGGGTCATCAGGTCTTCCATGTCAGCCAGGCTGGCATCCCAGTCGCCACTCAGGAAGCCGGCATAGCCGACATTGCCGATGATCTGTAATACGGACTCGCGGTAGCCCACGCGGCGGGCGACCGCCAGCGCCTCGCGATAAGTGGCAAGGGCGGCCGCAAGATCGAGATCGCTCAGGAAATTGCCCAGGTTGACAGAAGCGCGCAGCATCGTGTCCGTCAGGCCGTTCTCGGACGCCAGTTCCTTCACCAGGCGTGCCAGGCCAATGCCTTCGCGTCGGCGACCCCTGCCGACCAGCGCGTTGGCCTTGATGCCGAGGGCGCGAGCGACGATGGCGATCTGATCCTTCCGCTCGGCTTGCTCAAGCACGGACTCGAGGATCTCGATCGCTGTCTCGTACTGGTTGTCGAAAACCATCCAGCGCGCGAGGATGACCTTCATCTCCGCCAGGGCAGGGTCGTCGTCCAGGTCGGCGAACTCGGCCAAGCTGTTCTCGAGCAGCTCGTGTGACTCCTCGTTCTTGTATTGGCTGCCGAGCAGGAAGGCGAGCTGCGCTATCGATTTGGCGGTTGCCGGGCGGTCGCCCAACTCGCGGCGCGAATCAACTGCCCGCCGGGCGAGATCTTCGGCGTGCGCCCAGCGGCTGGCCAACCTTGCGGCCAGGGCGGCCTCATCGAGGATGTCGGCCCGCTCGACCGGATCGGTGGTGACCGTCAACGCCTGCTCGAGGAAGCTGGCGGCCTGCTCCTGGCCGCCCAGGGATGCCGCACGCGTGGCGGCTGCCTTGAGCGCGATGCGCGCCTGGCCGGCCAGCGCGTCGGCCTCCTGCCCTTCCCCGGCGTTCGCGTGCGCGGCGAGGTAATGGCTGGCGAGAGCGCCGGCGATCTCGTCGGAGCCGAGTGCCTCGAAATGGCGTGCCGCGGCGAGGTGCAGTTTCTTGCGGTCGCGCCTAGAGAGGGTGTTGTAGGCGACCTCGCGGATGAGCGCCTGGACGAACGCGTACTGGCCACGCTCGGGTGAGCGGGCGTCCATCTCGCGCTGGAGGAGTTCGCGGCGTACGAGGCCGGCCAGGCGGGGCTCGAGTTCCTCAGCCGGCACGTCGGCCACCGCCGACAGCGCGGCCAGGCCGAAGCTCTGGCCCAGCACCGCTGCGTCGTGGATGATGCGCCGGTCGGTCTCGTCGAGGCGGTCGAGGCGAGCGGCGATGAGCGCGGTGAGCGTGTCTGGCACAGCCAGCTCGGTCAGGTCGCCGTGCGGCACGTACACGCCGCCCTCCTCCACCAGCCTGCCCTCGGCGACGAGCATGCGCACGGTCTCGACCGCGTACAGCGGAATGCCGTCGGCACGTGCCACGATCGTGCCCACGGCCTTGTCGGGCAGCCCGGGCACGAGGCCGGCGAGCAGCTCGCGCATGTCCGCCTCGCTCAGCGGCTCGAGATAGACGGAGTGGAAGTTGCGCTTGCCGGCGCCCCAGCTGGGACGGCGCTCGATCAGGTCCGGTCGCGCGAGGGTGACCACGTAGATGGGCAGCCCGCGGCTCCACTCGAGCAGGTGGTCGATGAAGTCGAGCAGGCCTGCGTCCGCGAAGTGCATGTCCTCGAACACGAGGATCACGGTGCCCTGCTCGGCGATGCGTTCGAAGAACGTCCGCCAGGCACCGAACAACTGCTCGGCGGCGTGTCTCCGTTTCGACCCCGAGCAACGTCAGCAGGGCGCCGCCGATCCATTCGCGCTCGGTCGGGTCGGCAACCCATTCGGCGACCGTCTCAGCGACCTTTGCGCGCGTGGTCTGCTCGTCGTCCGATTCGGCCAGGCCGGCTCGCTCGCGGACCATCTCGCCAAGTGCCCAGAAGCTGATGCCCTCACCATAGGCGGGGCTGCGCCCGCTGTGCCAGTAGACGCTCTCGATCAGCCCGTCGATGTACTTGAGGAACTCCCACGCGAGCCGGCTCTTGCCGATACCCGCGGGGCCAATAACGCTCACCACGCGCAGCCGTTTCTCGCGCCCGGTCGCGTGGAAAAGGTCCTTGAGCAGGCGCATCTCTTCCTGTCGGCCGGCAAACGGCGCCTCCAGCGCTTCCGCCCGATTGCGCCCGCCCACTTCCGCCACTACCCGCAGGGCACGCCACGCGGCAACCGGCGCCTGCTTGCCCTTGAGCGTCTGCGGTCCGGCCGCTTCATAGGCGATCGCCGCGCTGGTGGCCCGCTGGGTCGCCTCTCCGACCAGCACCGTCCCCCGCTGCGCGGCGCTTTGCAGCCGGCTGGCCGTGTTCACGAGGTCCCCCGCGACCATGCCCTGGTTGGTGGCACCGAGCGTCACCGCCGCCTCACCGGTGAGGACGCCGGCACGTGCCTGGATGCCCTCGCCCAGGGATGGGACGGCGTCGACCAGGTCGAGTGCGGCGCGCACGGCGCGCTCGGCGTCGTCCTCGTGCGCAGTCGGCGCTCCCCAGACGGCCATCACGGCATCGCCGATGAACTTCTCGACCGTGCCGCCATAGCGTTCGATGATCTCGCGCGCCAGGTCGAAGTAGCGCGTCAGCGTGTCGCGCACGTCCTCCGAGTCGCGCTCCGCGGCGAAGGGCGTGAAACCGACGAGATCGGCGAACAGGATGCTGACCAGCCGCCGCTCGGCCGCGCCTGCGTCTTCTGCCTGAACGGCCCGCACGGCCGCCGTACCCGCTGGAGCGGCACCGGCAGCGCTGCGGCTGCCCAGCGTGGCGCCGCACTCGGAACAGAACTTGGCGCCGGGCAGGTTGGCAAAGCCGCAGTTGGGGCAGCCCGCGTTGAACGTCGCGCCGCACTCCATGCAGAACTTGGCACCGGGCAGGTTCTCAGTGCCGCAACTTGAGCAGATCAAGGACCACCCTCTCGTGATCGGGACCCCGATGCGCAAGCATACGCGGCGCCACGGCGCGCGCATGGCGACGTGTTGGCAGGCGCCAGATACGCGGCACTGGTAAGGTCGGGTCGGGGTGCGCACACGCCGTACACCCGTATCTGAACGAGGTGGTCATGGCCAAGCACTCGCGGGCGCAACGCGCCCGACGTAAGGAACAGAACGAGGCAGTCGCCCGGATCGAGGCGGCGTGGCAGCAGAGCGTGCCGGCCGACCGGGCGCGTGCATTCGCCGCGGCGGTGGCCGAGGCTCGTACGCGGGGACCCGTTGCGCCGCCGCCCGACATGGCGCCCGGCACGGCCCCCAATCCGCCGCGACCCGGCCGCGAGCCCAAGGTCAAGAAGGAGCCATCGCGCTCGCGGCGGCGGTTCTAGGGGAGCGATAGTGACCAAGCGCAAGAACCAGTTCTATGGCAATCGGCCCAACCGACGCGGGCCGCCACCGGCCGACGAGACACCCGTCGAGCGACGCACGCTGGCGACGATCAACGTCGAGGCCGCCGCGGGGCGGCCCGGCTTCCAGGCCGGCGACCGGGTACGGATCGAGTCGGCGGGCCTGTACTCCGGCGAGAGCGGCGTGATCGAGCGACTTACGAGCGGGCCTATTCCGGCAGCGGTGGTCCGCACCGACTCGGGCGGCACGCGCCAGGTACGCACGATCGACCTGGTCGCGCTGAAAGATTCCCCTTCCCCGTCAAAGGGATAGCGCCTGTTCGAACTCGTGACGCGCGGACGGGTCACGGATGACAAAAACGACACGCTCGATGGGTGAGCCCGTCTGAGCCGCGCGGCGAGCTTCGCCGACCATGATCTCGGCGGACCGGCGCACCGAGAAGCCGCCCACACCGGTGCCCAGCGCGGGAAACGCCACTGACCGTGCGCCGATGCGCGTCGCCGCCTCGAGGGCGGACCTGGTCGCGGCGCGGATGAACGGCTCGGAGGTGCGCAGGTCGGGGCCCATGGTCGCGGCATGGATGACCCAGCGGATCGGTGCCGGCAGGTTTCCGGCGGAGCTCACGACAGACTCGCCGGGCTGGATCGGTCCCTGCGCCATGGCCTCGTGCTCGACGACCTCGCCGGCAGCACGTTTGATCGCGCCGGCCACGCCGCCACCCATCCACAGTTGCGCATTGGCCGCGTTGACGATCGCTTCGACCTCGAGCCCGGTGATGTCACCGATGACGACCTCGATTTCCATGCGCACATGATCACTGTTTCGTCGGGCCGGATGGCACTTGCCGCGGCCGCCGCCGCGGCCGACCATGCAGGTGGCGTTTCGTAGCGGGCGCTTGGCGCCGCGAGGAGGTCTGGCCATGACTGTCGTCTCTGCCACCAGGGTCGAATTCGATGTGCCGGCTGACTACCAGGACGAGCTGACTGGCGCCTGCCGACGGTGTCCGCTTCCTCGAAATCCCCAATCGGCGCTACCTGGTCGTCCACGGGCACGAGGCGCCCGGCGACATCGGGTTTTCGGCTGCCATATCGACCGTCTACCCGGTGGCCTACACCTTGCACTTCATGCTCAAGAAGCGCGGCGTAGTGGCGCCCGTCGGGGCGCTCGAGGGGCAGTTCCGATCGTTCGCACCGCACTGGGAATGGCGCCTGTTGTTGCCCGTTCCGGCGGAGGCGACGGGCGCCGAGATTGCCGCGGCGATCGAGCTGGTGCGCGCCAAGGGCAAGGCACCGGCCATCGGCGAGCTCGATGTGCAAGCCGTGGGAGGAGGGACCGGCGGCGCAGATCATGCACCTCGGGCCGTACGACGCCGAACAGCCGACCATCGAGCGGCTGCACGCGGCGATAGCCGAGGCCGGCTTCGCGCCACGCGGCGTGCACCACGAGATCTACATCAGCGATCCCAACCGTACCCAGGCGGGCCGGCTCAAGACGCTCATTCGCCAGCCGGTGCGCGAAAAGGTTCAGCCGCTGGCGGCGATGTAGTCGCGGTACCAGCGATAGCTGTCCTTGGGCACACGCCGGCCAGTGGCGAAATCGACGTACACGAGGCCGAAGCGCTTGGAGTAGCCGCTCGACCATTCGAAGTTGTCCAGTAGCGACCAGACGAAGTAGCCGCGCACGTCGGCGCCCTCCCCGACCCCCTCCGAAACGGCCCCGACATGGCCCTCGAGATACGCCGCCCGGCGTGGATCGGCCACATGCCCGGCCGCATCGGGCCGGTCGGCAAATGCGGCTCCGTTCTCGGTGACGATAAGCGGCACCGCCGGATAGTCGGTCCGCAACCGGAGCAGCATGCGCGTCAACCCCTCGGGCTCGACCGGCCAGCCCATCTCCGTCCGCGCGGCACTGGCGTGCGCCAATTCGACGAAATCGAAGCCAAAGGAGTGCGCGTGGTCGGGGGCGGTCCGGACGAAGCCCTCGCGCAGGACGTCGGCCAGGTGCTCGGGGGCGGCGATGAAGCGCGGGTGGTAGTAATTGACGCCCAGGAAGTCGATCGGCCGGCCGATTATCTCGAGGTCGCCTGGACGCACGAGTTCGTGATCAGCCCAGGTGCTCGACATCGGCTCGACCCCGTCCGGGTAACGGCCGCGCAAGAGCGGCTCGAGGAACGACGCCGCCTGCTGGCCGTACACCCAGGTCGCGGCGGCCACGTCGGCCTCGTCGTCGGTGGCCGGGTTGACGTCGTGCAGGTTGAGGGCGATGCCGATTTGCGTGGCCGGGCGAGCCGACTCGGCGCGAATCGCCTCGACTGCCAGGCCGTGCGACAGGAGCATGTGGTGCTGGGCAATCGTCGCGTCGCGGATGCTCAGCAGGCCCGGCGCGAACAGGCCATCGGCGTAGCCCAGCCACGCTGCCACCCACGGCTCGTTGTGCGTGATCCAGTGGCCGACGCGGTCACCCAACCGGCTGGCCACGATCGCCGCGTAGTCCGCGAAGCGCTGGGCCGTTTCGCGATTTACCCAGCCGCCGCGATCCTGGAGCGACTGCGGCAGATCCCAGTGATACAGCGTGGCCACCGGCGCGATGCCACGCGCGAGCAGGCCGTCGACGAGGCGCTCGTAGAAGGCGATCCCCGGGGCATTGGTCCGGCCGCTCCCCGATGGCTGGATGCGTGGCCAGGCGATCGAGAAGCGATACGCGTTGAGCCCCAGCCCGCTCATCAGGTCAAGGTCTTCGTCGAGATGGTGATAGTGATCGGCCGCCACGTCGCCGGTCTGGCCGTTGAACGTCTTGCCCGGCGTGTGGCTGAACGTGTCCCAGATCGACGCGCCGCGACCGTCTTCGCGGACCGCGCCCTCGATCTGGTACGCGGACGTGGCGACTCCCCACAGAAAGGGTGCGGGCGGGGCGGTGGCGTTCATCGGCGCAGAGCGTACAGGTCAGCGGGTTTGCGGGCCCGCGGGCCGGCGGGCCGGCGGCGAGGCGTCGGCGGCGAGGGGGCGGCCTAACTAGTGGCGGGCGAGCCACTCCTCAAGTGATCGGCCGCGCGGCGGCCGGCCCGACTCCTCGGCGAGGCGGTCGACCCGACCGAGCGCGGCCTGCGTGAACCGAACCCCCAACCAGCGCAGCGGCTCGGGCTCCCAGTCGCGCGAGCGATGGCCGACCAGCGGCAGGGAGGTGCGCTCAGTCTCCAACCCGACGATCAGGTCGGCCAGGGTGTGGCCGGCGAGGTTCGAGGTCGACACGCCGTGGCCGGTGTAGCCCCGTGCCGTCGCGACACCTGAGCGGCGGTCGAATGAAATGGTCGGGTGCCAGTCGCGCGGCATGCCCAGCGGCCCGCCCCAGGCGTGGGTGAAGCGAACGCCGTGGCGGCCGAGCGCCGGAAACCACTGCCGCGCGAGGTCGCGCAGCATCTGGTGGGTCGGCGCGTGGCGGTCGTAGTCATCGCGAATCGGCGAGCCGAAACGGTATGGCGCGCCGCGGCCGCCGAACAGCAGCCGGCCGTCGGCGGTGCGTGACAGGTAGATGACCGTGTACCGCGGCGAGCCGATGAGTTCGTGGCGCGCCCAGCCGATCTCCGCCCAGACGTCGTCGGGCAACGGCTCGGTGAGCACGATCAGCGACCAGATCGGGATGAGCGTCCGATGCAGCTGTGGCAGGCGGGTGAGGTATGCCTCGGCGGCCAGCACGACAACATCGGCCGTGACCGTTCCCTGGGAAGTGGCGAGAGTGCGCGGTCCGAAACCCGTTACCTCCGTTTGCTCGTGGATCGTCGCGCCCATGCGCTCGACGACGCGCGCCAGGCCGCGCACGAGCTTGCCGGGATGGACGGCTCCGGCGTCGGGCGTGAAGAGGGCCCCGCTGGCTCCGGCGACGCGCAGGTGATCGGCGGCCACTTCGCCCGCGTCGAGGAGGCGGTAGTGGTCGGCCAGGCCGAAGCGCTCGAGCTCGCGATATTCGGCCTCGAGTGCGGGCGTCTCGTGCGGGCCACGGGCGATCTCAAGCTCGCCGCCGCGCCGCCAGTCGGCGTCGATGTGCTCGTCGGCGAGCACCCGTCCGATCTCGTCCACCGCCTTGGACACGGCCGCGTAGGTCGCCTGCGCGGCGTCATGTCCGTGCAGTCGCTCGAGCCTGCCGAGACTGATGTTGAGGCCCGGTGCGCACCACGCCCCGTTGCGGCCCGACGCGCCGAAACCGGCGATGTCGCGCTCGAGAAGAACGACGCGCAAGCCCGGCTGCGCCCTCAACAGGTAGTACGCGGTCCACAGTCCGGTATAGCCGGCGCCCATGATCGCCACGTCGGCCGTGGCCGAACCGTCGAGCGGCGGCCGCGGCGACAGCGAATCGCCACATGTCTCGAGCCAGTAGCTGACCTGCGAGTAGTCGCGCGGCATGGCGCTGGCTACGATACGCATTACGAAGCGCGACGGGAGAGGGCACGGTCGCGACAGGAGAGGGGCAGTGTCATGACGCTTGCAGCCACGCGTCGGCGCATGTTCATCAACGGCGACTGGCGCGACGCCGCCGAGGGCGAGACGACGCCGGTCATCAACCCGGCCACCGAGCAGGTGATCGACGAGGTGCCCAAGGCGACGGTGGGTGACGTCGACCGCGCCGTCGAGGCGGCTCGGAAAGCATTCGAGAGCTGGTCGCAGACCACGCCGGGCGAGCGCAGCATGATGCTCTGGAAGTGGGCCCAGGCGATCGAGGACCACGCTGCCGAGCTGTCGAAGCTCGAGTCAGCCAACGTCGGCAAGCCCAAGGGCACGGCCGACTTCGACATCGAGTTCTCGCTCGACAACCTGCGCTTCTTCGCCGGCGCGGCGCGCGTCCTGGAAGGCAAGGCCACCGGCGAATACGCCAAGGGCTTCACCTCCATGATCCGGCGTGAGCCGGTCGGCGTGGTCGGCCAGGTGGCGCCCTGGAACTACCCGCTGATGATGGCCATCTGGAAGCTCGGCCCCGCTCTCGCGGCGGGCAACACGGTGGTGCTCAAGCCCGCCTCGGCCACGCCGCTGACAGCGCTGGCAATGGCCGAGCTGGCAGCGGACATCTTCCCGCCCGGGGTACTCAACGTGATCACCGGCCCGGGCAAGACCGCCGGTATGCGCCTGGTGACGCATCCGCAGGTCGACATGGTCTCGCTGACGGGCGACACGGCCACGGGCATCGAGATCGCCCAGGCCGCCGCGCAGACCGTCAAGCGCGTGCACCTGGAGCTGGGCGGCAAGGCACCCGTGGTCGTCTTCGACGATGCCGACCTAGAGGCGGTCGCCGCCGCAGTCAAGTTGGCCGGCTTCTTCAATTCCGGCCAGGACTGCACCGCCGCGACCCGCGTCATCGCGGGAAGCGGCGTCTACGAGAAACTGCTGGCCGAGCTCGAACCCGCAGTGAAGTCACTCAAGGTCGGCGACCCGGCCCAGGACGAGGAGCTCGACATGGGGCCACTCGTCAGTGCCGCGCAACGCGACCGCGTGGCCGGCTACGTCGATCGCGCGCGCGGCTACGGTGCCAGCGTGCTAATGGGTGGCGACACGAACGGCCACGCCCAGGGTTTCTTCTACGACCCGACCATCGTCACCGACATCGACCAGGACAGCGAGATCATCCAGCAGGAGGTCTTCGGCCCGGTCGTCACCGTGCAGCGCTTCAAGGACGACGACGAGGCGATCCACTGGGCCAACGGCGTGCCCTACGGGCTTGCCTCATCGGTCTGGACACGCGACGTCAAGCGTGCCCTCAACGCCGCCCGGCAATTGCGCTACGGCACGGTGTGGATCAACGACCACCTGACCATCGCCTCGGAGATGCCGCACGGCGGCTTCGGCCGCAGCGGCTACGGCAAGGACATGAGCAGCTACTCGATCGAGGACTACACGATCGTCAAGCACGTCATGGCCAAGACAGTCTGAACGGGGCTGCCCTCCCCGGGGAGTAACCAATGAAGGTGCTATTGGTGGGCGCCGGCACGGTCGGCGAGGCAATCGCGCGCGTCGCCGCCGATCGCGAGTGGCTCGAGCGGATGGTCGTGGCCGACTACGACACGACGCGGGCGCAGCAGGTGGTCAGGGCCGCCGGTACAAAGTTCGAGCCGGCGCAGATCGATGCGTCGTCGGCCGACGCGGTGGCCGCGCTCGCCCGTGAGCACCGCGCGGACCTGGTCATGAACGCGGTCGACCCGCAGTTCGTCATGCCGGTCATGGACGGCGCGCTGGCGGCCGGTGCCAATTACATGGACATGGCCGTATCGCTGTCGCGGCCAAATCCGGACAAGCCCTTCGAAAAGCCGGGCGTGAAGCTCGGCGACGAGCAGTTCGCCAAGGCGGCCGACTGGCAGGCGGCCGGCCGGCTGGCCGTGGTGGGCATGGGCATGGATCCCGGGCTGACCGAGGTCTTCGCCGCATACGCCGTCAAGCACCTCTTCGACGCCGGTGGCGTGGAGCAGATCCACGTGCGCGATGGCGGCGATCTCGAGATCACCGGCTACGCCTTTGCCCCGGTGTTTTCCATCTGGACCACGATCGAGGAGTGCCTCAACCCGCCCATCGTGTGGGCAGACGGCGACTGGCACACGACTCAGCCGTTCTCGGCCCCGGAGATGTTCCCCTTCCCCGAGGGTGTCGGCGAGGTCGAGTGCGTCAACGTCGAACACGAAGAGGTCACGATGCTGCCGCGCTGGCTGCCCGGCGGCCGCGACGTCAAGCGCATGACCTTCAAGTACGCGCTCGGGTCGGACTTCATCGACAAGCTCAAGACCATCCACGCGTTGGGCATGGACCGCACCGACAAGGTGCGCGTCAAGGGTGTCGACGTCGCGCCGCGCGACCTGCTCGCGGCGATCACGCCCGATCCGGCAAAGGCGGGCGAGCGCATGATCGGTCGGGCGATCGTGGGCACCTGGGTGATCGGCCACAGGGACGGCCGGCCGCGCGAGGTCTATCTCTACCAGCTGACCGACGCTCAGCAATGCTGGCGCGAAACGGGCCTGGGGGCAGTCGCCTGGCAGACCGGCTTCAACCCGGTCATTGCCATGGAGCTGCTGGCCAGCGGGGCGTGGGCCGGTAGCGGAATCATGGGTCCCGAAGCCTTCGACCCCGATCCCTACGTCGCCCTGCTCGACAAGTACGGCATCCATCACGCCATGGCCGAAATGGAGCCAGGGAGGCACCGACCGACATGACCACCGCCATGCCCACCCGGGAGATCTCACGCGACCGCATCGCAGAGATCGGCCAGCGCGAAGAGGCCGAGTACAAGCGCCGCACGCCCAAGTCTGCTGCCTTGCACGCGCGCGCGCGCGAAGCGCTGCCGCTCGGCGTGGCCAGCTCGTTCCAGTCGTACGACCCATATCCGCTGTTCATGGGCGACGCGCACGGCTCGCGCATCACCGACGTCGACGGAAACGAGTACATCGATTTCGACATGGCCTTCGGCGTGCTCGCCGCCGGCCACTCGCACCCCGAGTTCGCGCGGGTGCTGACGCGACGCGTGGCGAATGGCACGTGCTACACGTTCCCCGTCGAGGATGGGGTCATCCTGGCCGAGGAGATCAAGCGCCGCTTCGGTTGCGACCTGGTGCGTTTCAGCAACTCGGGCACCGAAGCAACGATGGACGCGATTCGCGTGGCGCGCGGGTACACCGGTCGCGAGAAGATCATCAAGTTCGAGGGCGGCTACCACGGCCACCACGACGACGTGCTGATGTCGATCCAGCCACCGCGCGAGTTGATCGGTCCGGCCGATGAGCCGAATACCGTGCCTGCGTCGGCCGGACTGCCCGCCTCGCGTGCCGACGAAACCGTCATCGCGCCGTACAACAATCCCGATGCGCTGGCCGCCATCCTCGAACGGCACCGCGGTGAGATCGCGGCGATCATCATCGAGCCGGTCCAGTTCAACATCGGCGTCGTCCCGCCACTCCCCGGCTTCCTGGAGCGCGTCCGCGAGCTGGCCACGCAGCACCACGTGGTGCTCATCTTCGACGAGGTCAAGACCGGCGTCGTGCTGGCCTACGGCGGTGCGACGGAATGGTTCGGCATCAAGCCGGATCTCTTCTGCCTGGCCAAGTCGATCGGCGGCGGCGTGCCCATCGGCGCTTTCGGCGGCCGTGCCGAGATCATGGGTGTCATCGAGAAGGTGCCCGACCGGGCCGCCGACCCGACCACCGGCCTGGCCCACTCGACCATCCCCGGTGGCGCCACGCGCGTCGCCCACCTGGGCACATTCAACGGCAACCCGCTATCGATGGCCGCGGGGGTTGCAGTGCTGACCAAGATCCTCACGCGCGACGTTTATCCGGGGCTCGTGGCGCTGGGCGACCGACTGACGGCCGGCTGCCAGGCGGTCATCGACGAGTTCGGGCTGCCCGGCTACGCCGTCAACGTAGGGCCCAAGGGGTGCGTGATGTTCACGCCCGCCCGGGTGACCAACTACCGCGACTTCATCGGGCTCGACTCGGAACTGTGGGCAGCGTCCTTCTTCTACCTCGCCAACCGGGGGATCCTGCTGCCGCCCGGCCCCGACGACCAGTGGACGCTCTCGGTCGCCCACACCGACGCCGAGGTCGACCGCTACGTCGCCACCTTCCGCGACTTCGCCCGCGAGCTGACCGCCTAGCGGCAGCGGCTCCGCCATCGGGCCCGAGACGGGGCCGACTCGGGCCGACTCGGGCCGACTCTGGTCCACTCGAGTCCACTCGGGCCGACTCGCGCCGACGCGGGCCTCCTCTTGCGCCAAATTTGTGCCGAATCCGGATCCGTCCAATCAAGCAACATCATCGACGGCATCACCGTGTTGTCGAACTGGTCAACTGGGAAATGCCCGGCCCACCTCCGTGCCGGCCAGCCAGGCGGTGATCTGGCCGAGCTTGCGCGGCTCGATGTAGTACAGGGCCTGACGTCGGTCGGCATAACCCTTGCGCCGCACAACGAGGCCGGCCTGGTGGAGGAGCCTGAGCTGACGCGACGTCGCGGGCCTGCTCAGCCCGATCTCCGCCGCGATCTTGGAGGGCCGTGCGATGTTGAGTGCGAGGAGGGCGACGATCCTGCGCCGCGTGGGGTCGGCGAGCAGTTCGATCCCTTCGCCATTGCGCCTGGGCATGGCCGTATCGTCGCCATGCACACTTAGCGCGAGCTTATCGGCGCCTTCGTTTCCAGAAGTACGAGGTCCGGGCGATGATGTTGCTTGGGCGAAATCATCGCGATTCGGGGAAAAGGAGGGACTGGACGGCCCGGTGGCGTGATGGGGCTACAGCGCGGCGAGCGAGTCCGTGACAACGGCGATGGCGCGGTCGATTTCGCCGCTCGTGGTGACCAGCGGCGGGATGACGCGGACCACCTGCCCGTACGTGCCGCAGGTGAGCAGCAGCAACTTGCGCTCGAACGCCTCGTGGACGACCGCCTTGGCCAGGTCGGGCCGCGGCTTGAGCGATCCGGGATCGGCAAACTCGAGACCGACCATCAGGCCGCGGCCGCGCACGTCGACGACGTGATCGCGGGCGGCCGCGGCGTCGCGCAGGCCGTCGAGCAGCCGCTCGCCCTGACCAAGCGCGTTCGCCACCAGGCCCTCTTCCTCGATCACGTCGAGCGTCGCCAGCGCGGCGGCGCAGGCCACCGCATTGCCACCGTACGTGCCCCCATGGGCGCCCGGCGCGAAGGCGTCCATCAGCGAGCGGCGTGCCATGATCCCCGACAGGGGCAGGCCCGACGCGATGCCCTTGGCCATGACGACGACGTCCGGCGTGGCACCGGTCCATTGCGTGGCGAAGAAGCGGCCCGTGCGGCCGTAGCCCGACTGGACCTCGTCGGCGATGAGCAGGATGCCGTGCTGGTCGGCGACTTTGCGCAGCGCGGGCAGGAACTCGTCTGACGGGATGACGTAGCCGCCCTCACCGAGGATCGGTTCGACCAGGAACGCGGCCACGTCATCGGGGAAGCAGAGCGTCGCGAACAACTCATCGAGCGCCGCCATGGTGCGCTCGAGCGCAACCTCGGCCGAGCCGCCGCCCAGGCGCAACGGATCGGGGAAGGGCACGAAATGGACTCCCCCGGGGAGTGGCTCGTAATGGCCGCGGTACTTAACCCCGGACGAGGTGAGCGCCATGGTTTCGTGGGTACGGCCGTGGAAGCCACCGCGAAACGCGACGACCAACGGCCGCCGGGTGGCCGCCTTGGCCAGCTTGACCGACGCCTCGATCGCCTCGGCACCGCTGTTCGACAGGAAGAGGCGGATGGGATCGGTGTCGGTCGACGGGCCGGGGAAGAGCCGCGGCAGCCGGTCGTGCAGCTCGAGGCCCGGCTGGTGGTAGAGGATGTTCTGCTGGGCGTGGATGATCCGGGCCGCCTGGTCGGCGATGGCGGCGACCACCCGCGGATGGGCGTGGCCGGTGTTGGTCACCGCGATGCCACTGGTGTAGTCGAGGTAACGCTCACCGTCGATTGTCTCGATCCACGAACCGCTGCCGCGCTCGACGACGAGATCGGTGTAGCGCGACCAGACGGGGGCCACGTTGTCGCGCAGCGCCAGCCAGTTACGTCCAGCAGCGACAGTCATGCTTCGAGCCTCCGTTGACGCCGGGCCCACAGGATCTGGGCAAGTATGAACAGGCCGGCAACGACGAAGATCAAGGTACCCAGCACGTTGACCTCGGGCGGCACCCCGAAGCGCGAGGCGCCATACACCCACAGCGGGAAGGTCGTCGTCTGGCCGGACACGAATGAGGTGATCACGTAGTCGTCGATTGACAGCGCGAAGGCCAACAGGGCCGCGGCCATGATGCCCGGAAAGATCAGCGGGAAAGTGACCTTGCGGAAGGTGGTCCACTCGTCGGCGCCGAGGTCCATCGCCGCCTCCTCGAGCGAGCGGTTGAAACCGGCGATGCGCGCACGAACGGTGACCACGACGTAGCTGATGTTGAACATGACGTGGGCGATGAGGATGGTCAGCAGTCCGCGCTGGACGCCGACGCTGGCCCAGAGCGCGAGGAGTGACGCGCCCATGATCACTTCGGGCGTCGCCATGGGCACATAGATCAGCAGGTTGAGGCCGCTCTGGCCGCGGAACTCGTAGCGAGACAGGGCGAGGCCAATGAGCGTGCCCAAAATCGTCGCGACGATGGTCGAGACGACGGCGATGATCAGGCTCGCGACCATCGGGTCGGTGATGTCCGGCCGGCTCCACACGGACAGGTAGTTGTCGATCGTGAAGCCCTGCCAGGTGATGTTCTGGCGCCCCAGCGGATTGTTGAACGAGAAGATGACCATCACTGCGATGGGCAGGAACAGGTAGGCGACGACGAGAGCGGTGTAGACGGGCAGCACGGCGCGCGAAAAGCGGGCCAGAAGTGAGGGGCGACGCTCCGCCAGGGTTGCCGGCAGCGCCGGCGTCAAGGCGCTCATCCGACGGTCAGCTCGCGGGCGCCCACGACCCGCGCATAGATCGCCACCAAGACCAGCACGCCGATCATCAGCACGAAGCCCAGCGCGGAAGCTTCGGGGTACGCATTGGTGGCCAGGAACAGGCGCTGGATCACGTTGCCGATCATGGTCGTGTCACGGCTGCCCAGGATCTCGGCGTTGATGAAATCGCCGATGGCGGGGATGAACACCAGCAGCGAGCCGGCGAACACGCCGGGCATCGACAACGGCAGGGTTACACGCCAGAACGCCTGGGCGCGGCTGGCGTACAGGTCGGTCGCCGCCTCAACGAGGTGCGGGTCGATCTTCTCCAGCGATACGTAGAGCGGCAGGATCATGAACGGCAGGAAGTTGTAGGTCAGGCCGCTGACGACCGCCACGGGCGAGGCGAGCACGTGGGCACCCTGGTCGAGCAGGCCGAGGTCCTTGAGCGTGCCGAGCACGAAACCGTTATCGGCGAGGATCAGTTTCCAGGCCAGGGTGCGGATGATGAAGGCCGAGAAGAAGGGCAGGATGACCAGCAGCAGCAGGATGTTCTTGGCTCGTCCCCCACGCACCGCGATCGTGTACGCGATCGGATAGCCAATGACCAGCGTCGCTGCCGTCACGATGAGGGCGTAGATCAGAGATCGCAGGAATTGCGTGCCGTACTCGCCGATCACCTGCCCGTAGACGCCAAAGTTCCAGGTCAGCTGGTAACCGGTCCCAAGTGACCCCTGCTGCAGACTGACCGAGGCCATCACGATCATGGGCACGACAAAGAAGACGATCAGCCACAAGCCGCCAGGCAGCAGGAACAGGTAGGGCGCCCAGCGGCGTACCCAGCGTGGCATGAGCGCGGAATTTAGCGGCGGGAATCCGGCACGGCGCTAGCCGTTGACAACCACGTTGAAGAGGTCATTCCACTGGCGCTCCTCGTCCTCGCTCAACTGCTTGTAGGGATAGATGTTCTGCAGCTGGTCGGCGCTCGGGAACGAGTCGTGTGCAACCTGGACGAGCTTGTCCGCATACTTCGGGTGGCCGGCGGCGCGCTCGGCCTCCGAATCCGCGAGCACCCGATCCGCTACTCCCTTCACCGGACTGTAGTAGCCGATGTACTCGGTCAGCGGGACGGCGGCATCAAGCGTGTACCAGTAGTCCATCAGCGCGTAGGCATCGCCGGGATGCTCGGCGCCATTGGGAATGACCATGTTGTCGACGAACATCAGGCCGCCCTCCTGCGGCACGACGAACTTGACGTCCGGGTTGTCGTAGAGCTGCATCTGGCTGATGTCGCCCGACCATGCCATGGTCAGGGCAACGTCGCCTGACGCGAGGGCGTCGTAATAATCGTTGCCGTAGAACGACCGGAACTGACCACTCTGCGCCGCATCGAGCAGCTTCTGCTGTGCCGCCTGCACGTCGGCGAGCGTGGCGTCCTGCGGATGAACACCCAACGACAACAGGGTCATGCTCATGGTGTCGATCATTTCGCTGAACATCCCCACCCGACCAGCGAATGCGGGATCGAGCAGATCATTGAAGCTGGTGATATCGCGCCCGGTGAGCTTGGGGTTGTAGCCGATACCCACCAGGCCCGCCTGCCAGGGGATCGAGTACTGGTTTCCGGGGTCGTACCACGGGTTCAGGAAGATGTCCTGAGCATTGGCCTGGAAATTGGGGAGCAGGCTCTTGTCGAGCGGCTCGAGGTAGCCCAGGCGGATCATCTTCGCGACCATCCAATCGCTCGGCACGATGACGTCGTAGCCGGTGGAACGGCCGGCGGCCAGATCGGGCTGGATCTTGCCAAAGAACTCGGTGTTGTCGTTGATGTCCTCCTGGTACGAAACCTGGATGCCCGTTTGCTGGGTAAACGCGTCGAGCGTTGGATGGCCGCCGGTGTCCTCGTTGATATCGATGTAGATCGGCCAGTTGCCGAAGACGACCTGGCCCGTCGGCGTGGGCGGCGGCTCGACCGCCGTCGGCTGAGGCGTCGCGGTCTGGCCGGGCTGCTGCGATCCCGCCGGTTCCTCAGATGTCGTGGGCGTGCCCGGCGTGCCGGTGGCAACCGCGGGCGATGTGCCGGTGGGTGTGCCGACCGTGGGGCTCTGGGCCGCGATGCCGCAACCCGACAGTGCAACGACTATCAGTGCGGTGACCGCCAGCGCCGGCCACCTGTGTGCGCGGCTGTTCCTGTCAAGCATCGGGCTGCCCTCCTCCTGCGTCCCCCGTCACGATGAATGTGTGCTGCGGCTTCCACGTCAGCCGAATTCGTTCGCCCGGCGAGAACTGCTCGCCGACGCCACTGATGTCGATGTTCTGGGCGTAGACGGTCAGCTCGGTGCCGTCACCGAGACGCACCTCGTACTGCGTGCTTACGCCCACATACGAGAAATCGGTGACGGTCGCCTCGAGACTGTTGAGCTGGCCCGATTGAGCGTCGTCCAGCGCCCCGGCAGCGGCTGCCATGCGCAGCTTCTCGGGCCGCACGCCGACGCGAACCGCCGTCCCGGCTGCCAACCCGTTGCCCGGCGCATGCACGGTGCCGCCGCTGTTCAGCTCGCATTCGGCCCACGCCTCGCCACCAGGCACGCTGACGAGGCGCGCCTCCAGGAGGTTCGACACGCCCAGGAAGCCGGCCACGAACTCGGTCGCCGGGTGCTCGTACAACTCCGTCGCCGCGCCCAGTTGTTCGATGCGTCCGGCGCGCATCACGGCAATGCGATCGGACATCGTCATCGCCTCTTCCTGGTCATGGGTCACGTACACGAAGGTGATCCCGACCTCGGTCTGGATGCGCTTGAGCTCGAGCTGCATCTGCTTGCGCAACTTGAGGTCGAGCGCGCCGAGCGGCTCGTCGAGCAGCAGCACCTGGGGATGGTTGATGAGCGCTCGCGCGAGCGCGACGCGCTGCTGCTGGCCGCCCGACAGCTGGTTGGTGCGACGGCGCTCGTAGCCCGGCAACTCGACCAACTCGAGCATCTCGCCGACGCGGCGCTTGATCTCCGAATCGGCCGTCTTGCGCCGGCGCAACCCGAACGCGACGTTCTCGAAGACGTTGAGGTGCGGGAACAGCGCGTAGTTCTGGAAGACGGTGTTGACGTCGCGCTTGTACGGCGGCCGATTGGTCACGTCGGCATCGCCCAGGTAGATCGTGCCGGCAGTGACCTCCTCGAAGCCCGCGATCATGCGCAACGTGGTCGTCTTGCCACAACCGGACGGACCGAGCAGCGAGAAGAACTCGCCACGCTCGATCTCGAGCGACAGGTCGTTGACCGCGATGACCTGCGCAAAACGCTTGGTGACGCGATCAAGACATACGTCAGCTTGTGGCAATCGTCAACCTCAGCACGCAACGAGGCAGGATGCTCAAGGGGCGCGCGAATTATATGTCCGCGTGCGCCCGTGAGAAGGGCCGTATTTGCCGACCGGCAAGCTCCGACGCTCCGGCCCACGGTTGATGCGCACACAGGATCAACAATCGCACGTTCCCCGAGTGAGACGACTTGGCAAGTGGCGTTTCGCGGACAGATCACTCAGGGATCAGGACCTTAGCGATGCGCCACGCGCATCAGGCGCGGGATGCGGCACCGGCGGGATGCGGCCCGGCGCGAATTGGCCCGGCGCGAATCGGCCCCCGGCCACTTGACGTCGCGCGCCGCAGGCTGATACTTGGTACATGACAGTAACAAGTGGGGACACCGATCGGCTCGCCGCCGTTGACGTCGAACGCGTGCTCGGTGAAGCGGAGGCCGGCCTTGCCGGCGGGCAGTCGGTCGACCTGGGCCGGATCGGCTTCTGGCGCGCGGTGGCCGCCGTGAAACGTGACCCAGCCCTGATCGACCGCTACGCCGAGCGCATCGGCAGGATCGATCGCGTCGCGTTCGAGCGCGCCATCCGGCTCAGGTTCCCGGCGTGGGTCGGCCTGCTGCTCGACACCGCCGGCGTGGTCGTCGGTGTCGTGCTGATGGCCATCGCGCCCGGATTCGGTGCGCCGTGGCGGGAGATCGTCTTCCTGGCCGGCGTGGCGGCGGTCATCGGGGCCAGCCACACGCTCGCCCATTGGATCGTCGGCCGCTCGTTCGGCATCAGCTTCAGCCACTGGTTCAGCAAGCCGCCGTTCAGCCCGCAGCCGGGCTTCAAGACGGATTACGCCGCGTACCTGCGCTCCCCGGCACGTCGGCGCGCGTGGATGCACGCGTCGGGCGCGATCGTGACCAAGCTGGTGCCGTTCGTGGCCTTGCCGGTGGCCGTGGCAGAGGGCCTCGCTGGCTGGGCGCTCGGCCTGCTGCTCGTGCTCGGCATCGGACAGTTGCTCACCGACGCATTCCTGTCGAGCCGCCACAGCGACTGGAAGCGCTTCCGGCGCGAGATGCGCTACGCGCGCTGAGCCGCACGCCCGTCCCTAGAATCGGCCGAGGATCGCCACCGAGGAGGGCTTCATGCAAGGCCACCAGATCGCCATGCTCGGGACCGGGCTGATCGGCGACTTCTACACCATGACGCTTCACTCACAGCGCAGCCGCGACCGCGTGCGCATCGTCTACTCGCGCAGCGCGGAGCGTGGTCAGGCCTTTCGCCAGCGCTGGGACATCGCCGAGTCGACCACCGACATGAGAGCTGCCGTGGAGCATCCCGACGTCGACGTGGTGGTCGTCGGCGTGCCCAACTTCCTGCACGAGCAGGCGGTCGGCCTGGCGGCCGCGGCGGGCAAGCCGGTGCTGTGTACCAAGCCGCTCGGCCGCAATGCCGACGAGGCGAAGCGGATGCTCGAGACGGTCGAAAAGGCAGGCGTCTACGCCGGTTACCTCGAGGACCTGTGCTACACGCCGAAGACGCTCAAGGCCTTCGCCTCGGTGCGCGCCGGGGCCATCGGTGAGGTGACCTGGGTCCGCTCCCGGGAGGCGCACCCGGGGCCACACTCAGCGTGGTTCTGGGACGGCCGGCTGACTGGTGGCGGCGCGATCGTCGACCTTGGCTGCCACTGCATCGAGATCATCCGAAACTACGTGGGCAAGGACAATCGCCCGCTCGAGGTGATGTGCCAGGCGGACACCCTGGTCCATCCCATCTCCGACGAGGACAACGCCGTGGCGCTGATCCGCTTCGAGAGCGCCGCGCTCGGCCAGTTCGAGGTCTCGTGGACCTTCCGCGGCGGCATGGACCTGCGCGACGAGGTGGCCGGCACCGACGGCACGATCTGGACCAACCACTACCTGCGCACGGGCTTCGAGATGTTCAGTGCCGGTACCGCGGGCGGCTACGTGGCCGAGAAGAGCGAAGCGGACCGTGGCTGGATGTTCCCGGTGGGCGACGACATCGTCGAGCTCGGCTACGTGGACATGTTCAGCGACCAGTTCCGCGCCCTCGAGACAGGGTCGCCGCCGCAGGAGACGTTCTACGACGGGTACGTGGTCAACGCGGTGATGGATGCCTGCTTCAAGTCGGCCAAGTCACATGCCTGGGAGCCGGTGCAGCTGGCCGACTGGCGCGGCAAGGGCGTGCCGCGCATAGGTGCCGGGCGGCAGCCCGAGACGTACGACGGCAAGGTCGTGATCAAGTCGGAGCTGCTGCCCGACGGGCGGCGCAAGATGATCCTGAAGGACCCCGCGAGCGGCGATTACGTCGACCGCATCGTGGCCGGCTGATGCCCCGCCAGATCCGTCTCGGCCAACGCGGCAGGCTCGCCGGCAAGCATCCAGCGGCCGATGTTCTCGCGCGCGAACAGCTGATCGACGACCATCGCCGAGGCGCCGATGACGCCGGCGAGCCCGCCCAGCGACGAACGCTGGATGAGCAGTTCACGCGTTGCCAGCGGCAATGAGCGGCGATAGACGGCCTCGCGAATTGCCGCCAACAGCAGGTCGCCGCTCTGGGCCACGGCCCCGCCGATGACGATCAACGAAGGGTTGAAGAAGTTGACGATCGACGCCAGCATGCCGCCGATACGCCGGCCGGCGGCCTGCAGCAGCGCCACCGATACGGCGTCGCCGAAGGATGCGGCACGGGCGACGTCCGCGGCGGTCACGCGGTCGTGTTGCTCGAGCGCGGCGCGCAGCCGCTCGCTGCGACCGGCGCGCGCGGCGGCTTCGCCGTCGCGCGCCAGGGCGGCTCCGCCGGCGACGGCCTCGAGGCAGCCGATGTTGCCGCAGCGGCAGATGACCGCGGCGTCGTCGACGACCTGGATGTGGCCCACGTCGCCGGCGCTGCCCTGCGCGCCGCGATGCAGCCGGCCATCGGAGATGATGCCGGCGCCGATGCCGGTGCCGACCTTGATCACGACCACGTTGTCGTGGCCCACGGCGACGCCACTGCGCCACTCACCCATGGCCAGCAGGTTGACGTCGTTGTCGACCCACACCGGGGCGCCGTAACGGTCGGTTAAGCGCCCCCGCACCGGATAGCCGTCCCAGCCGGGCATGATCGGCGGCGAGATGGGCGTCCCGGTCACGAACTCGACCGGCCCGGGTACGCCGACGCCGATGCCCCACAACGTGCCCGGGAGATCGCGGGCGGTGGCGCGCAGCTCAGCGAACAGCTCGTCGACGCGCGACAGGCAGCGCTCCGGTCCCTCGGCAATATCGGCCGGTTCATCGCGGTGGGCGATGATCTGGCCGTCGAGGTTGGTCACCGCGACATCGATGCTGGTCGCGCCCAGGTCCGCCACCAGCACGTGGCCGGCGTCGCCGTTGAAGGCCAGCTGGCGCGGCGGCCGGCCGCCGGTGCTCTGGCCGAGGCCGCTCTCGCGCACCAGGCCCAGGTCGAGCAGGCCACCGATGCGCTGGGCGACCACCGCGCGCGACAGGCCCGTGCGGGCGACGACCTCGGCGCGTGACCGCGCGCGACCCAGGCGCACGTCGTCCAGGACGGCCACCAGGGCATCCATCGTGACCTCAATCGGCGGTCCGCCCATTTGCAGCGGACTATAGCCGCTATTGTCGGTCACAAACGCACTTTTGCACTTGACATGCGTAAGTTTCATGGGATAAACAGGCCAGAGGTCCGGCTTCCACGCGACATCAGCGGACAAGGAGAGGAGTGGTCGTAAGGCCAATGCGGCCAGTGAGCGCCATCGGCGCCGCTGTGATCGGCAGCGGTTTCATCGGCACGGTGCATCTCGAGGCGCTTCGGCGGATCGGCGTTTCCGTGCGCGGCCTGCTCGGCTCCTCGCCCCAGAGGGGGGCCGAGCGCGCCGCGCTACTTGGCGTTGGCCGGGCGTACGCCGATCTCGACGACCTGCTCGCTGACAAGAGCGTCGAGGTCGTGCACGTCACGTCGCCCAACCACCTGCACTACGAGCAGGTCAAGGCGATCCTCGCCGCCGGCCGCCACGTGATCTGCGAGAAACCGCTGACCATGACTTCACAGCAGTCCGCGGAGCTCGTCGAGCTCGCGCAGCAGGCGCGCGGCGACGGCCGGGTCGCGGCGGTCAACTTCAACATCCGCTTCTACCCGCTCAACCAGCACCTGCACGAGTTCATCGCCGGTGACGGCCTGGGCGAGGTGCGCCTGATCAGCGGCCGCTACTTCCAGGACTGGCTGCTGCTCGATACCGACTGGAACTGGCGGCTCGAGCCTGAACGCGGCGGCGCACTGCGCGCGGTGGGCGACATCGGCTCGCACTGGCTGGACCTGACCAGCTTCATCACCGGCTGCCGGGTGACAGAGGTGATGGCCGAGCTGAGCACGTTCGTGAAGACCCGCCAGCGGCCGGCCGGGCCGGTGGAAACCTTCTCGACGCAGCGCACGAATGACACCGTGCCGCGCGAGATCAGCACCGAGGACGCGGCGACCATCCTGTTGCGCTACGACAATGGCGCGCGGGGGGTGATGGCCATCTCGCAGATCAGCGCCGGTCACCGCAACACGCTGCAGTACGAGATCGACGGCGCGGCATCGGCCGCGGCGTGGGATTCCGAACATCCCGACTTCCTGTGGCTGGGCCACCGCGGCCGGCCGAACGAACTGCTCAACCGCGACGCGGCCCTCATGCTGCCGGCCGGCCAGGCCGCGGCGGCACTGCCCGGCGGCCACGTCGAGGGCTTCGCCGACACCTTTGCCGCGCTCTTCCGCGCCGTGTACGCCGACGTCGCCGCGGGCGCCATGCGCGAACAGCCGCCGTACGCAACGTTCGCCGACGGGCACGAGGAGATGCTGGTCGGCGATGCCATCGCCCGCAGCGCACGTGAGGGGCATTGGGCAGCGGTCGCGCGAGCACCCGAGATGACCAAGGAGGCAATCGCATGAAGCTCGGCTTTCTGACCGCCCCGTTCCCCGAGACGCCACTCATGGATGTCGCCCACTGGGCCGCGGCCAACGACTTCCAGGTGCTCGAGATCGCGTGCTGGCCGCGCGCGAGCGGGCCGACCCGGCGCTACGCGGGAACGAGCCACATCGATGTCGCGAGCCTGTCCGATGGCCAGGCCAGGGAGATCGTCGACCAGGTTGCCGGCAAGGGGCTCGACATCTCCGGGCTGGGCTTCTACCCCAACCCGCTGCACCCAGACGCGGCGGTCCGGCGCGCGGCCATCGACCACATCAAGAAGGTCATCGAGGCCGCGCGCAAGATGGGCGTGCCGTACATGAACACGTTCATGGGCGGCGACCCGCGCAGGAACCTCGACGAGAACTGGGCCGAGGCCCTCAAGGTCTGGCCGGAGATCGTCAAGCATGCGCAGGACAACGGCGTCAAGGTGACGATCGAGAACTGCCCGATGATCTTCTCCGACGACGAGTGGCCGGGCGGCAACAACATCGCCTGGTCGCCGTACATCTGGCGCCGCATCCTCGAGCAATGGGGCGGCACCGTGGGACTCAACTACGACCCCTCGCACCTGGTCTGGCTGATGATCGACCAGGGCCGCTTCATCCGCGAGTTCGGGCCGCACATCCTCCATTTCCAGGCCAAGGACGTGCAGATCGACCGTGACGGGCTGTACGAGCGGGGCACGATGTCGAGCGGCATCGGCTGGCAGATCCCGCGCCTGCCCGGCCTGGGCGACGCCAATTGGGCCGAGATCTTCAGCAACCTGTATCGCGTCGGCTACGGCGGCGACTGCATCATCGAACACGAGGACCGGCGCTTCGAGGGCACCGACGAGCTGGTCAAGCGCGGCTTCCTGCTCGCGCGCAACATCCTGCGTCCGTACATCCCAAGGGAGATCTAGCCGATGACGACCCAGGCCGCCGACTGGACGGTCGCCTTCCCGCCGCTGACCACGGAGCCAACCGCCGAGCAGCGCCAGGCCCTGCTCGAGGGCCTGACCTATCACGACATCGCCAAGACGATCGACCACTCGCTGCTCAAGCCAGAATTGAATGACGAGTTCATCGCGGACGGCATCCGCACCGCGGCGGAGTACGACACCGCGTCGGTGACCTGCCGGCCGGTCGACGTCGTCACGGCCGTGCGCATGCTGGCCGGCACCGACGTCAAGGTCGGCACCGTGGTCGGCTTCCCGCATGGCAACCACCTGACCGCGAGCAAGGTCTTCGAGACCCAGCGTGCGCTCGAGCAGGGGGCACGCGAAATAGACATGGTGCTGCAGATCGCGGCGCTGCGGTCGGGGCGCGACCACGACGTCCAGGAGGACATCCGCGCGGTGGTCGAGGTCGCCCACGGCGGCAACGCCATCGTCAAGGTAATCTTCGAGAACGCCTACCTGACCGACGACGAGAAGATCCGCGCGTGCCAGCTGAGCGAAGTCGCGGGCGCCGACTTCGTCAAGACCTCGACCGGCTTCGCCGCCTCGGGCGCCACGCATGACGACCTGCGCCTGATGCGCGCCAATACCAGCGCCCACGTGGCCGTGAAAGCGGCCGGTGGCGTGCGCACGCTCGACGCGTTGCTCGACGTGATGCTGCTCGGCGTGACGCGCATCGGTGCCACGGCGACGAGGACGATTCTCGATGACTTCAACGGGCGCAAGGCGGGCGCCGCGGCAGCCACCTCCGGCGGGCTCGAGCGGAGCGGTTATTGATGAGCGTGGCCGCTACCGGCGCCGCGTCGCCGGTAGCCGCTGCTCCTGGCTGGCGCGAGGTGCGCATCGGCATGCTCGGCACCGGCTTCATCGGCGGCTTCCACGCGCTGGGCCTGCGCTACGTCCGCGATGCCCGGGTGACGGTCCACGCCGAGGCGGATGCTGCGCGGCGGGCCGAGTTCGGCGTCCGCTTCGGCAGCCGTGGCGTGGCCAGCGTCGAGGAGCTGTGCGCCGACCCCGAGGTCGACCTGGTCGTCGTTTCGCTGCCCAACCAGTTCCACCTGCCCGCCGTGCGCGCTGCCGTGGCCGCGGGCAAGGCGGTGGCGTGCACCAAGCCGCTCGGTCGCAACGCGACCGAGGCCGCCGAGATGCTCCGCCTGGTACGCGACGGAGGCGTGTTCAACGCCTACCTGGAGAACGTGATCTTCAACCCCGACATGATGCGCATGCACGAGATGGTGCAGGCGGGCGCGATCGGCCGGCTGACCACGCTGCGCGCGCGGGAGGGGCACTCTGGCCCGCACGCGGCGCATTTCTGGGACGCAGAGAAGGCCGGCGGTGGCGCGCTCCTCGACATGGCCTCACACGGCACCGAAGTGGCACGCTTCTTCTTCGGCAAGGACGTGCCGGTGCAGGAGGTCTTCGCCTGGGGCGCCACGCTGGTCCACGGCGCGCGGACCAGCGGTGAGGACAACGCGATCATGGTCATCCGCTTCGCCGACGGACGCGCCGCGACATGTGACGTGTCGTGGTCGTCGAAGGGCGGCCTGGAAGGACGCTTCGAGGTCTACGGCGATGCCGGGCGGCTGATCGAGGACATCGCCGTCGGCTCGCTCAAGGCCTTCGTCGAGCGCCCGGCCGGCTACGTCGTCGAGAAGGCCGACGCCGAAACAGGCTGGATCTTCCCGGTGCCCGACGAGGTGCGCGTGCACGGCCACGACCTGATGCTCGCCGACGTCGTCGAGGCGTACCGCAGCGGCCGCGAGCCGACCGAGACATTCCGCGACGGGTACATGGTCAACCTCGTGCTCGATGCCGCGTATCGCTCGATGAAGAGCAGCCGCTGGGAAGCGGTTACTGCCGACGAGGACCTGCTGCGCGCATGACCGAGGTTGCTCCACCCACGCTGCGCTGGCTCGCCGCTGCCCGCGAGCTGCTCGATCGCATCGCCGCGACCCAGGGTGCGGCGATCGAGCAGGCGAGCGAGTGGTGCGCCGACGCGATCGGCAGTGGCGGCCTGGTTCATCTCTTTGGCACCGGCCACTCGCGCATCCCGGTCGAGGAGATGTTTCCGCGCTACGGCTCATACCCGGGCTTCAATCCGATCATCGAGCTCTCGACAACGTTCATCGGCCAGGTCGTGGGCGCCAACGGGCAGCGCCAGGCGATGTTCATCGAGCGCGTTCCCGGACTGGCCGAGGTGATCCTGGCCAACTACGAGTTCGGGCCGCGCGACGTGATGATGGTCTTCTCGGCCAGCGGCCTGACCGCGGTTCCCGTGGAGATCGCTCGTGGGGCTCGCCAACGGGGCCTGCGCGTGATCGCCGTGACATCGGTGGCGCAGTCGATGTCGGCCGAGCCGGATGCCGCCGCCGGCGCTCGCCTGCTGGACGTGGCCGACCTCGTTGTCGATTTGTGCACACCGGCCGCGGACGCTTTATCGATAATCGATGACCTACAGACACCGGTCGGTCCGGGGTCTACCATCGCAGCGGTAGCAATCGTCAATTCCATCAAGGTTCGCGTGGCCGAACTCCTCTCAGGGCACCAGCGCCTGCCGCCCGTCCTCACCCGGGCGTCGGTCGTCGGTCGGGAGCGGTCCGCCGAACTGTTCGAACAGGCCTATCGAGAGCACGCGCGACGGCTCGCTCGGGCTCTCTCGAAAGGAGGAGGTAGCTGACGAGAAAGGTACCGCGGGGGCCGCTACGTTCTTGGTCATACAGAGGAGGTACTCACGGGATGACTTCTAGCAGGACCGCGTCGCTCTTCGGCCTGTTGGCCGCAGGGGCGCTGGTCGTCACAGCATGCAGCGCCGCGCCGGCAGCATCGCCGACGGCGGCACCGACGCAGAACACGACTGGTCCATTCACGATCGGCTATTCGAACGGTGGCGGCGTGGGTAATGGCTTCCGCGAGGAGCAGGTCTGCACCGCCAAGGCAGAGGCAACAGCGCTCGGACCGACAAAGATCGTCAGCCCGATCAACGTGATCCATCGCAATACGGACGCTGCCGGCCAGCTGTCCGACCTGCGCAGCCTCATCTCGTCAAACGTCAACGCGCTCGTGTTCAACCCGAACGATGCTGACGCGCTCAACTCGGCCCTCGCCGAGGCGCACGCGGCCGGCATCGTGACGGTGTCGGTCGACACCTACGTCACCGATCCGAACACGTGGAACCTGTACAACAACCAGATCAAGTACGCCGAACTCGGCGCGCGCTGGCTGTTCGAGCAGATGGGCGGCACCGGTACCGTGTGGTACACGCGCGGCCTCGCCGGCCACCCCGCTGACAACGACCGCGACATCGGCTTCAACAACGCCCTCAAGGATTACCCGAACATCACCGTCCAGAACCCGGGCGGTACGTTCACCGGCTGGGATCCGGCCACGGCCACACAGATCACGAACGAGGAAATCACCAGCGGCGGCTACGACAACATCCAGGGCATTTGGGCATCCGGCATGGGCGCCCAGATCGTTGACGCCATCAAGGCCGCCAACAAGCCCTTCGTGCCGATCGCCGACGCCGACATTGGGGCGTTCGTCGCGCAGCTTCTCAATCCCACCGACTATCCGGGCCTCGTTGGCGCGGCCGTGACCAACACGGCTGCCGTCGGCGGTGCGGGCGTGAAGGTCGCGTACGACCTGCTCACCGGCCAGCCGCCCACCCCGAGCACGGGCGCCCAGCGCCCGAACACGATCCTGCTCGATCCGCAGATCCTGGACAACACCACTGCCCAGGGCAAGACCGACCTCCAGGCATGGATCTCTGTCCCCGGCATGGATCCGCTCTGGCCACTCGCTCTGTCCATCCCCGGCTACACGGACTACGACCCCAACACGGTCCCGTCGTCCTGCAGCGGGGCATAGGCCACCGGTAACCAACTGGGCGGTGGACGCCGGCTCGACCGGCTCCACCGCCCAAACTCTCCCACCCCCTGCAGGGATTTGATGACTCTTACGACCACCGATCTGCTGCTCGAGGCGACCGACGTTTCGAAGACCTACGGCGCAGTCGTGGCGCTCAATGCGGCGTCGCTCTCGGTGCGGACGGGCGAAGTCCACGCGCTGATGGGCGCGAACGGAGCCGGCAAGAGCACCTTCGTCAAGATCCTGACCGGCGCCGTCACGCCCGATACCGGCCGTATCGTCGTGCGTGGCCGCGTGCGCACGTCTCACTCACCGGCGCAGGCGCGCCGCAACGGGCTGTTGTCGGTATACCAGGAGCCGGCGGTCATCCCTGACCTCGACATCCGCGACAACCTGCGGCTGACGCAGACGCCGTTCGAGCCGTTCCGCCACTGGCTGGCCGAGCTGGGCCTGCCCGACCTCGACCTGTCGAGCCTCGCGCGGCGGCTGCCGCTGGCGTCGCTGCGCATCGTCGACCTGGCCCGCGCCCTGGCCATCGAGCCTGACGTGCTGCTGCTCGACGAGATCACCGCCGCGCTGCCGGCCAACCTGACCGAGCGCGTGCTCGAGGTCGTGCAGCAGCGGCGCGACGATCGCTCGGTCATCTTCATCTCACACCGGCTGCTCGAGATCGCGTCGATCTGCGACCGCGCAACCGTCCTGCGCAATGGCGAGAGCGTTGGCGTGGTCGACGTCACGGCCGGTTCGGAGGACAAGATCGTCGAGTTGATGCTCGGCGAGGCCGCGGGCGCGGTCGTCAAGCGGGAGGAGGCGGCTGGGGCCGTTGCCGACGCGGCAAAGCAGACCCCGCGCATCACCGCGCGGAAGCTCAGCGACGGACGCCGCCTTCGTGACGCCACGTTCGATCTCTACCCCGGCGAAGTGCTGGGCGTCGTCGCGCTCGAGAGCCAGGGCCAGGACGAGCTGTTCGACATCCTGTCGGGCGCCGCGCGACCGACGAGCGGATCGCTGCTCCTTGACGGCAAGCGGGTTTCGTTCCATCACCCGGCGGACGCCATCCGCATGGGCATGGTCTTTGTCGCGGCCGACCGGGCTGAGGCGCTGCTGATGCAGCGCTCGGTGCGCGAGAACATCTCACTGCCGTTCTCGGCGCGCATCAGCCAATGGGGCTGGATCAACCTGGGCCGCGAGGGACAGAAGGTGGACCAGGCGGTCGAGACCCTCCAGATCGACGCGCGCGCCGGCGCCGAGGTGCGCCGGCTTTCCGGTGGCAATCAGCAGAAGGTGACAATCGCGCGCTGGGTCGCCAGCGGCGTCAAGACCATGCTCTGCTTCGACCCTACGCGCGGCATCGACATCCGCACCAAGAACCAGATCTACGTGCTGTTGCGCGACCTCGCAGCGGCCGGCGCGGCGATCCTGCTGTACACGTCCGAGCTGAAGGAGATTCAGCTCGCGTGCGACCGGGTCATCGTGATCTTCGGCGGCGAAGTCGTAGCGGAGATGCCAGCTGCGGGAGCCGACGAAGCGACTCTGCTGCGCGCCGCACACAACCTCAAGCCGGATGCCGAGCTGCCCGAAGAAGAAGTTGCGGACACGCCGGCTCGGAAGGCCGCGATCGCGACCGCCATCGACGAGGCCTCTGCCAACTCGGCGGCCCAGCCATGACCGCCACGACGGTAAGCGTCGATCGCCCGCGCGGGAGTGCCGCTGACGCGCTCCGGGTCTTCGCGCGCAAGAACGCATGGACGCTCGGCCTGCTCGGCTTCCTCGTCGTGCTGCTGATCTTCACCAAGTTCGTCAACCAGCACTACAGCCTGACCAGCCTGGCCAACTCCGCGACATCGGTGCTCCCCCTGGCACTCGCTGCCGTGGCGCAGGCCGTGATCGTCATCTCGGGCGGCATCGACCTGTCCGTCAGCTCGCAGATGGCACTTACCAGTTGCGTCGCGGCGACACTCATGGCCAGTTATCCCGGTGACGTAACCGCCGTGGGCGTCGTCCTCCTGGTGCTGGTGCTCGGGCTGTTCGTGGGCGCGGTCAACGGCGCCCTGGTCGTGCTGACCAAGGTACCGGACATCATCGTTACGCTGGCCACCTACTTCGTCTGGGCCGGCTTCGCCCTGCTCGTTCGGCCGGCCCCCGGCGGCAACGCGGCGGGCTGGCTCAAGGATCTCGTGGTCGGCCCGCTGGGCATCGAATTCCTGCCCAAGGCAGCGGTCGTGCTGGTGGTCATCGTGGCCGTGATCTGGATCCCACTCTCCCGCTCGCGCCTGGGGCTGTCGCTGTTCTCGGTCGGCAGCAACCCGCTGGCCGCGTTCAGGAGCGGCGTGGCGATCAACCGGACCAAGTTGCTGTCGTACGTCATCGGCGGCCTGGTTGCCGCGTTCGCAGGGTTGTCGCTGACCGCCAGCACGGGCATCGGGACGCCGGTCCCGGAGCCCACGTACGTACTGATCAGCATCGGTGCGGTCGTATTGGGCGGGGTCAGCCTGGCCGGCGGCGTCGGCGGCGTATTCGGCCCGGTCGTCGCTGTCGTGGTGCTGCAGCTGATCCGCGACGATATGACCTTCATGCACGTGGATTCCAACTACGGTCTGGTCGCCCAGGGTTTCATCCTGATCGGCGTGCTGATGGTCGGTAGCTACCTGCAGATGCGCAGGAGCCGGGCGTGACCGCGGCCACCAGCACCACCCGCGACAGGGCCTGGTTGCGCCCGGCCGCCTGGCGCAACCTCCTGCGCGACTACCCGCTCATCCCGCTGACCATCCTGCTGGTCGTGCTGGTCATAGTCGTCGAACTCGCGCGACCGGGCACGGTCAACGGGGGTTGGGCTTCGAACGCCGTCCGCCAGGCGGCGGTACTGGCCATCCTGGCCGGCTGCCAGACGCTGACGATGCTCACCGGCGGCATCGACTTGTCGGTCAGTTATGTGGCGTCGATGTCAGGCTTCGTCACGGCCACGTTCGTCCACCAACCGGGGGGCTGGGTCCTTGGCGTCGCCGTCGCGCTCGGTGCGGCCGCGCTGGCCGGCCTCGTCAATGGCATCGGCGCCGGCATCTTCCGCGTCCATCCGCTGATCATGACGCTGGGCATGGGCCTGATCGTCTTCGGCTTCTCCAACGTGTGGCAGCTGCAGAACGTGCAAACGGGTTCTGGCGTGCCGACCGAGCTGCGCACGCTCGGCAGCGGCCTGACGTTCGACGTGATCCCCAACGACCTGCTCGTGTTCGTGCCGGTGGCGATCGTGCTGATCCTGATGTTGAGGCGCACCGGATACGGCCGGATGCTGTACGCGATCGGCGACAATCCGGTCGCCGCCCGCCTGTCCGGAGTGCGCTCATGGCAGGTGCTCGTCGTCCTGTACGTCATCTCGGCGGTGCTGGCCGCCACTGCCGGTCTTGTCCAGTCGGGCCTGTCGAACACGGCCAGCGTCACGCTCGTCACGCCGTACTTGCTGCCGTCGGTCGCAGCGGCGGTCATCGGCGGGACCTCTATCCTCGGCGGGCGCGGCGGCTACTCGGGCACGATCGTCGGGGCGCTCATCCTGACCGTGTTGGGCGGCTTCCTGAGCATCGTCCTGCCCGAACCGTGGCGCCAGATCGTGTTCGGCTCGATCGTCGTCCTCGTCGCGGCCGCGTACACGCGCGTCACCGGCGAGGCCTGACCAGATGGGCGACAGCTCGCCCGTCACCCACCACCTGGGCCTCGACCTGGGTGGCACCAAGATCAAGTGGGCGGTGCTCGAGCACGCGCCCGGCCGGACCGAGCAATGGAAGATGCTCGACCACGACCAGGTCGACACGCGCGCCAAGGGCGGTCCGGCGGCGGTCATCGCGCGGCTGGCGACGCGTCGGCGCAGCCGCCATCGCGAAGCAACCGGACGTGCTCACCGTGGGCATCGGCGTGCCCGGGCTTTACGACCCGGCACGCGGCGAGACGAGGTTGCTGATCAACCTGCCGGGTGGCTGGGCCGGCCGCCCGGTCGCGCGCACGGTGGGTGACGCGCTGGGCCTGCCGGCGCACCTGATCAACGACGCCCGCGCCTTCGGCCTGGCCGAGCTGCGCCTGGGCGCCGGCCGCGGCGTGGGCACGATGATCGGCTTCACGCTGGGCACCGGCGTCGGCGGCGTGGTGGCCATCGACGGCCACGTGTTGCACGGCCACGATGGCACGACCGGCGAACTGGGCCACCAGACGATCGACCCCGATGGCCCGCTGTGTGGTTGCGGCAACCGCGGCTGCCTCGAGGCGTTCGTGCGCTCCGACCAGATCGCCACGTTGTGCGACGCTCCGAATGCCGGCGAGGCGGTCAACCGCGCGCATGCCGGCGATGCGCGGGCGATCGCCGGCCTGGCCGAAGTCGGCCGCTACCTGGGCATCGGCATAGCCAACATGGTCGTCGCGTTGACGCCCGATCGGGTGGTCATCGGCGGCGGGCTGTCCGCCGCGGACGACCTGTTGCTGCCCCACATCTGGGAACAGTTGCGCCGGCGCGTCCACGTGACGACACTCGACGGGCTGGAGGTCGTGACCGCCGAATTGGGGCCTTGGGCCGGGGCGATCGGCGCAGCAGTACATGGTGCGGAGGCGACATGGTGACCACCGTCGAAGGCCAATTGGTGCTCGAGGATCGAGTTGCGAGCGGCAGCCTGACCATCGACGACGGCACGATCACCGCCGTTGCGCTGGATGCGGTACTGCCGCAGCAGGCCCCGTTCATTGCCCCGGGCTTCGTCGATGTCCATGTCCACGGCTGGGGCGGCCACGATGCCATGGGCGGCCGCGAGGCACTCGACGGGATGGCCCGTGCGCTGCTCCGCCGAGGCGTGACCTCGTTCCTGCCGACGGCCGTCAGCGCCCCCTTCGACCGGCTCGCCGAATTCGCCCAGGACGTGCGCGATTGGATGCCTTCCGCGCCGTCCGACGGCGCACAGCCCCTGGGCTTCAACCTCGAGGGCCCGTTCCTCGCCGAGGCGCGCCGCGGGGCACATGACCCGGCCGTCCTGGCGGTACCTGCCAACGCGCCGCGCGCGCTCATCGAGCCGCTCGTCGAGGGCATGCGCGTGATCACCATCGCGCCCGAGTTACCCGGTGCGCTCGACCTGATCAGCTGGCTGCACGCACGCGGTGTCGTCATCTCGCTGGGCCACTCAGCAGCGACGATGGCCGAGGCAGTTGCCGGCTACATGGCCGGCGCGACCAGCACCACGCACCTGTTCAACGCGATGACCGGTGTCGAGCACCGTGCCCCCGGCCTTGCCGTGGCGGCGCTGCTGGACGACAGCGTCTACACCGAATTGATCGCCGACGGCGTGCACGTCGACCGCGCCCTGTGGCCGGTGGTCGTGCGTGTCAAGCCCCCTTACCGGTTGCTGCTGGTGACCGACGCCATCTACCTGGCCGGCACGGGCGAGGCCGGCGGCAAACTGGGCGGGCTGGAGGTCGAGGTCAAGGACGGCCGGGTCACGCTGGCCGGCACCTCGACGCTCGCCGGTTCAGTGCTGTCGCTCGACGTCGCGGTGCGCAACCTCGTCGAGAACGGAGTCGCGCTGCCCGTCGCCGTAGCCGCCGCGTCACGCAATCCGCTCGCCCTGCTGGGCATCTCCGAGCGCGGCCGGCTCGAGGCCGGCCAGCGCGCCGACCTGGTCGAGCTCGATGCGGACCTGAACGTGAACCGGGTCATGCGCGCCGGGGAGTGGCTGCCCGCGGCATAGCCTCGCAGGCGCGCGCACGCGTGATGCGCGTGGCGCATCGCTGAAGGCCAAATTCGTGCGGCGTCGCGCACCCAAATCGCCGACCCTTGATCCCCTGCGCGCATCAACCGTGGCGCAGCGGCGGCATTTGACCTAATTCGCTACATACGAACGTTATCGCCGATACAGGTGCCAGATCGCCGCCACAGGTGCCAGATCGCCGCCACCGGTGCCAGCCGCGACCACGCCAGGCATCCCGTCGACGGCGCCGAGGACGCCGGCGCGCTGGCGCCGAGTACCTGGAGCTACTCAGCCGATCGCCAGGAGGTGTCCGGACCGCGCTTAACGTGCGCGGCGTGGCAATCTGACCAAGTGGCGAACGGCCGCCAGCGGACGCGCCGCTACCCCGCTTCGACGACGGCCGCGGCGGGTTCGAGCGAAGCCATGAGCTCGGCGATGCGCTTGGCGGTGTAGGACGGGCCCTCCTCGCGGGTGAGCTGGCCCAGGACATCGATCGGCAGGTCGTCGACGATCGCGCCGTTGGGGTTGAAGAGCAGGTGCTGGTCGACCGCCAGGCCGAACGCGGCGCCCTCCTTGACCGCGTGGTACAGGTTGCGCGGCCGGATCGAATCGCCCACGTTGATCACGTTCACCCCGGCCGCGCGGAGCTGCTCGAAGAGCGCCGTGACCGGGCGCGTGTGACAGGTCACGATCTCGTCGACCGGCAGCGTGGTCAGGTTGAAGTCGCGATCGCGCAGGACCACCTCGCCGTCGCGAATCTCGTGCACGGTGGTGCCCGTCAGTACGGTCACCGGGTGCGGGTACGGCCGTGAATCGAGCACCTCCGCGTCCGTCTGCGCGAAGCGCTTGCGCAGCACGTACATGTGGATCACTTCCACGTCCGTGGCGAACTCGCGGTTCTCGGTCACGATCGTGACCTGCTTGCCGATGTTGGCCAGGAAAGCCGCCGTGTCGACCGCCGCGTATTGGTCGCCCCACAGCAGGATGCGCGCGCTCTTGTCGCCGATCTTGCGCAGGCGCCGCTCTCCGGGATGGCACTCGCACGCGATCTTGGGGCAGGCCATCGCCTCTTCGAAGGGGATCACACGCGTGGCGTCGCCGCTGACCGGCGGCACGTACGACTCGGCACCCGTGGCGTTGAGCACCACGTCGAAGCCGGCCAACTGCTCAATGGTCGGTGCCTCGTTCAGACGGAGCTCGACGTGCAGGTCGAGCAGCTGGTCGCGAATCCAGTCGAGGTACCAGCGCATCTTCTCCTTGCCGGGCACCAGGCAGACGTACTTCATGGCGCCGCCCAGCTCGCCCGACTTCTCGAACAGGGTCACCAGGTGGCCGCGCTCCGACGCGACGCGCGCCGCCTCCATGCCCGCCGGCCCACCGCCGACAACGGCGACGCTGACGGCCTTCTCCGTCCGCTTCATCTCGGCAAACCTGGGGTTGCCGCAGCCCGGGTTGATGGAGCACGCGATCTCGTGCTTGGCCATCAGCGATTCCTGCCAGCAGCCGCCCAGGCAGCTGATGCACTTGCGGATCTGGCGGACGCGACCGTACTGCGCCTTGACCGGCCAATAGGGATCGGCCAGCAGCTGCCGTGACAGCCCGACCAGGTCGGTCTTGCCCTCGGCCACGATCTGCTCGCAGTACTCCGGATCGCGCAGCGAGTGCGCGGTGATGACCGGGACGCGCACGCCGGCCTGCTTGGTCATCTCCGCCGCGTACGTTGCCCAGCCCTGCGGGTACATCATCGGGTCGAAGCCGGCGCCGGGCGACTCCTGCATGCCCATCGACAGGTCGATCGCGGCGCAGCCGGCACGCTCGAGCAGCATGGCGATCTCGACCCCCTCCTCTGCCCCGCGCCCGCCGGCGTAGTACTCGTCGAACGAGTAACGCACGAGCAACGGGAAGCCGCGGCCGCACTTGCGCTGGATCGAGTCGACCACTGCGAGCAGGAAGCGCATGCGGTTCTCGAACGACCCGCCGAAGCGGTCGGTGCGCATGTTCAGGAACGGGCTCATGAACTCACTCAGCAGGTAGCCGTGCGCGGCGTGCAGCTCGACCGCGTCGAAGCCCGCCTGCTTCACCCGCCAGGCCGCCTCGCTGAACATGTCGACCAGCTCGAGGATCTCTGGGATCGACGCGGCGCGGATCTCCTTGCCCTTCTCCTCGGCGTTCTCGTAGACGATCTCGTGGCCCGCGCTCCAGGGCAGCTTCAGCACGCGGTCGCTGGCGCCCAACGTGTTGTAGCGCGGGATGGCCGACTGGCGGCCGGGATGCTGCAGCTGCACCGCGCACTTGGCCCCGTAGCGATGCATCGATTCGGCCAGGCGCGCGAGTCCGGGAACGTAGTTGTCGCCGTCCGCGGCAAGGCACGTGACCGTGGGCCGGCCGGTCTTCGCGTCGGGCGTCGTGGCGCCCACGATGATGAAGCCGGCGCCGCCGCGTGCGATCTCGCCGTGATGGGCGATGTCGTGCTCGCTGACCTCGCCGTCGGCGTGGGACGAGCTGATGTCGGTGGGCACGTGGACGACACGGTTGGCAAGCTCGATGTTGCCGAGCTGGATGGGACTGAACAGGTGGGGAAAGTCCATGGTCACTGGCCTCGTGTTGCCGACGGCCCATTGCGGGCAGTCTTCGACGCCTCCGATAGTCCGCCGCACGAGTGCGACCGGCAATGCCACGCAAGGTCAACCCGCTGGCATAACCGGCTGTGCGCGACAGGTGGGTCCACTTGGCCCCGAGCATGGTGGCCGGATGGCCCTGTCGCGCAGCGCGGCGGGGCAGGCACTGTCGGAGCGTGGCGCTCCACGTTTGGCAGCTCGACATGGAGCCGCGCTTCCCGCTCGACGTGCGCCAGTACGTGACGAGTGGCGACGGCGACCGCATGCACTGGCACGATCATCTCGAGATCGCGCTGGTGCTCGGGGGCCGTGGCACGTTCCTGTTCGGGCGACGGGAGATGCCCGCCGAGCCAGGCGACGTCTTCTTCATCGACAACTCGCAGCCACACGTTGCGCTGGCCAATCCCGGCACGGCGCTGCGCCTGCTGCTGGTGCTCTTCCGGCCCGAGCTGATCGCCGCGCCCGCGTGCCGGCAGCTGGACCTGGGTTACCTGGCGCCGTTCAGGGTGGACGAGGTCGTGGCCTCGGCGCGGGTGCCCGGCGCATCGCGGCTGGCGGGCAAACTCGCCCTGGAGTTGCGCGTGCTGGAGCGCATCGCCGGACGCAACCAGCCATCCGAGCGCTATTTGGCGGACGCCACGCTGCGGCGGGTACTCGCCCTGGCCATTGCCGAACGCGATGTCGCTGCCGACGACGACGCGCTGACGGTTGCCAGCGCGGGTGACCGCCGAGAACAGATCCGCCCGGTGCTCGAGTACGTCGACGGCCACGCACGCGAGCACATCACGCTCGAGGACGCCGCCAACGTGGTCCATGTCAGCCCGTCGCGCATCCGCCACGTGTTCAAGGACGTGACCGGCATCAGCTTCAAGGAGTACGTCACGCACGTGCGCGTGGCCGAGGCCAAGCGGCTGCTGCTGAGCACCGACTGTCCGTCGCCCAGGTCGCGAGCGCGGTCAGCTACTCCAACCTGCACCAGTTCTACAAGGTCTTCTACCGACTGTGCGCCATGTCGCCGGCCGAATACCGGCGCTACTACACGCCCGCCGCGGACGGCCACGTGACGGCCTGGGTGGGCAACCCGGCCACGGAGGCAGCACTCGCGGAGGCGGCCGTATGAGCGGCAAGGTCATCAGCCACGAACGGTTCCGCGAGCACATCCGCGCCGAGTGGCAGACCGGCCCGCGCGTTCGCGTACGTGAGGCGCGCTACGAGGACTGGCGGTTGGCGGGACGTATCTGCTACGAGGCGTTTGCGACGCTCGCCGACGAGCACGGCTTCGAACACGACTTTCCCTCGGTAGAGGCCGCGTCCGAACCGATCCGCTGGATGATCCAGCACCCGCAGTTCTACGGCGTCGTGGCGCAGCAGGGCGAGCGCATCGTGGGTTCGTCTTTCCTCGATGAGCGCGGCTCGATCCTGGGCATCGGCCCGGTATCGGTGGACCCGGCCGTCCAGAACAAGCGAGTCGGCCGGTTGCTGATGGAAGCGATGTTCGCGCGTGCCGACGAGGTCGGTGCGCCGGGCGTCCGGCTGATGCAGCTCGCCTATCACAATCGGTCGCTGTCGCTCTACGCCAAGCTGGGCATGGAGGTGCGCGGCTCGTTCGCGGCGATGTACGGCGACCCGATCCGCCTGACGTTGCCCGGCTACGACGTTCGCCCGGCCACCGACGAGGACATCACCGCCTGCAATGCCCTCTGCCTGCGCGTCCACGGCCACACGCGCGCGGGTGAGGTCGATGACGCCGTTGCGGACGGTGTCGCGCGCGTCGTCGAGCGCCTCGGCCGGATTACCGCGTACACGACCGGCGTGAACTACTTCTCGCACTCGGTGGCGGAGACGCGCGACGACCTGATCGCGCTGATCGGCGCGGCCGAGTCCTACGGCTCGCCGGGCTTCCTGGTGCCGCTGGCCGACACCGAGCTGTTCCGTTGGTCGCTGGCCCACGGCCTGCGCGTGTTCTTCGTCCTCAACATGATGACCGCCGGCCTGTACCAGGAGCCGCGCGGCGCGTACATGCCGTCAGTCGGCTACTGAGCGCAACCGCCGCTTCAGGCGCTGATTACCCAGTCGTCCTCGAGGTAGTGCCGGATCACCGGCACCAGAGCGCGCACGAGCTGTTCGCGGCCAGCACCCGCCAGCGGATCAACCTTCACCACGTAGCGCACGATTGCCAGCCCGACCAGCTGCGTCGCGATCATGCTCGCGCGCAGGCCCGGCTGGTTGCCCCCGAAGCGGCTGGCGATGGGCATCAGCAGACGCTCGGTGAGCAGTTCCCGGATCAACTCGGCAGCCTCGGGCTCGGTCACGGCCGCGCGCATGAGCGCCAGCATGGCATCCCGCCGCGCGGCGTCCTCGAGCACGTCGAGCATCACGTCCACGACCCGCGGCGCGACATCTGCAGGTCCGCCGCCAAAGACCCGCGCGAGGACCAGCTCGGGCTCGAGCGGTAGCTCGACCGAGGAAACGAAGAGGTGCTGCTTCGAGCCGAAGTAGTGCAGCACAAGGCGCGCATCGACACCCGCATCGTGCGCAACGCTGCGCAGCGTGGTCGCCCGATAGCCGCGCTCCCCGAACTGGTGCCGCGCAACCCTGACGATGGCTGAGCGGTAGTCGGTCTCGCCCGCCGGCCGGCCCCGCCCGCGCCGCCCGCCCGCAATTGCCCCTTGCGTTTTCATCAACCGGAGAATATCATTTCCCCGATCGAGGATTTACAACCCAGCTGCGGGAGGAGTTTCCGATGACCCACGAAGCAACCAACGGGACGGACCCGGGGGTCACCGGCCGGCGCACGGCGCTCGTGCTGGGCGTCGTCGGGCTGGCGCTGATGGCCGTCGTCTCGGCGGTGAGCGGGCTCAACATCGCCCTGCCCAGCCTGGCCCGCGAAACCGGCGCCAGCCAGACCGAGCTGACCTGGATCGTCGACGCCTACACCGTCGTCTTCGCCGGCCTGCTGCTGTTCGCCGGCGCGCTGGGCGACCGTTATGGGCGGAAACTGCTGCTGATCGGTGGCTTGATCGTGTTCGGCACGTCGGCCGGCCTGGCGATGGTCATCTCCGACCCGACCGTGCTCATCGTGCTGCGCGCCGGCATGGGCATCGGCGCCGCGGGGATCATGCCCACCACCCTGTCGGTCATCACCACGTCGTTCCCCGTCAACGAGCGGCCGCGCGCCATCGGCATCTGGGTGGGCATCGCCGGGGGCGGTGCCGTGCTCGGCCTGTTCGTGACCGGGCTGCTGCTGGAATGGTTCAGCTGGCAGTCGTTCTTCGGCCTGAACGTGGTCCTGGCGGCGCTCTCCCTGGTCGGCGTGATCGCCTTCGTGCCGGCCTCACGCGAGGCAAGTGCGCCGCGCCTCGACTGGATCGGCGCGGCACTCTCGCTGATCGCAGTCTCATTCGCCGTCTTCGGCGTCATCGAGGGCCCCGAACTGGGCTGGACGGACCCACTGACGTTGCTCGGCCTGGTCGTTGGCGTCGTCGCCGGCGTCGTCTTCGTGGCCTGGGAATGGCGCGCGCGCCAGCCAATGCTCGATCCGCGCCTCTTCCGGCTGCGCGGCCTGGCGGCGGGCACGCTGACCATCGCCGTGCAGTTCTTCGCCGCATTCGGCTTCTTCTTCATCGTGCTGCAGTACCTGCAGTTCATCATCGGTCGCTCGCCCTTCGAGGCGGCCATCGCGATGCTGCCACTGCCCTTCGTACTCATCCCGGTCGCGCGTGCCGCACCACACATCGCGGAGCGCGCCGGCTATCGCCGCGTGGCCCCCGTCGGGCTGCTGTCGATGGCCATCGGTTTCGGCCTGCTCAGCCAGCTGGCGGCCGATACGCCGTACTGGTTCTTTGCCCTGGGCATCGTCTTCTTCGCCGCGGGCATGGGCCTCGCCGGGACACCGGCCACGACGGCCATCACCTCATCGTTGCCGGTCACCAAGCAGGGCGTCGCATCGGCGCTCAACGACGTCTCGCGCGAGCTCGGCAGCGCCTTCGGCATCGCCATCCTGGGCAGCATCCTCAACCAGGCCTACCGTGACGGTATGGCGGGCGCCGTGGCCGGCCTGCCCGCGCAGATTGGCGAGCGGGTGCTCAACTCGATCGCCTTCGTCGGCGCGCCCGAGGTCAGCAAGCTCGGACCGTCCGGGCAGGCGCTCGTGGCGCAGGCGCAGCAGGCGTTCGTCAACGGCGTCGGCAGTGCCGTCTTCGCGGGCAGCATCGTCCTGTTCGTCGCCGCGCTGGCCGTTTTCGCCTTGGCGCCGGGATCGGCGACAGCGGCCGCGCATGCCCCCTCCGCCACCGAGCTCGAGCCCGCTTAGGCGGACCGGCGACCGCTGGCTGGCGCGTCAGCGGTCGGGCATTGCCTCGAAGGTGTGCTCGATGTCACCCAGCAGCCGGGTGGTCGCGCCGGTGACCACGTCGAGGTAGCGCCGCCCGAACTCGGCCGACGCCGCGCGCGCATCGCCCCAGGTGCCCGACGCGGTCGCGCGCTTGATCGACCCCGGAGACGAGAAGAAGAACGCGGTGTGCACCGCCGCGCCGCCGGCGGCAACCTCGGGGAAGGGCGGCATCTCGACGTTCGCCGCGGCCATGTCGACGTAGTCGGGATTGATGGCCATGACCGCCGACGTTTCACCCTTGTTGGCGTGCAATCCGTTGGCCGGATCGAAGAACTCCTGGGCCTCGTCGGGCGTCATCGCGTCCCAGTAGTTGACCGGGAAGGCGCGCGTGCCTTTCGCCAGCCGGCCGGCATCGGCCGCGGCAGCACAGGCGTAGGCGATGGCGTAGGTGTTGTCGTAGTGGCCGTTCAGGAACACGATGCGCCGGAAGCCCATCTGCGAGAACTGGTCGCACAGGTCCTCGATGAGCGCCGCGAACGTCGCCATGCGCAGGTAGACGACGCCCGTGAAACCGGCGTGCGGGTACGACAGCCCGTAGTTGACGGCCGGCGCGACGAGGGCGCCGATCCCGGGTGCCATGCGCCGCGCGATCTCGATGGGGATGAGCGCGTCGGTGCCCAGCGGGCCGTGCGGGCCGTGCTGCTCGGTCGAGCCCACCGGGACGAGCACGGTCGCCTTCTCGCCGCGCGAGCGCAGGTATGCCTCGAGCTCCGGGTTGGTCATGTGCGCCATGAAGACGGTCTGCGGCTTCATCGCCCTCCTCCTGTGTCAGCCCACCGTGTTCGTGAGTTCGCCGATGCCCTCGATCCAGCAGGTCATGGTGTCGCCTTTCTCGAGATGGCGTCCCGCCAGCGGCCCGACGCGCACCGGCGTCCCGGTCGCGATCAGGTCGCCCGGGCGCAGCTCGATATGGCGGCCCAGGTAGGCCAGGATCTCGGGGACGCCGAAGCGCATGTCGCTGGTGCGCCCGTCCTGCACCGCCGTGCCGTTGAGCATGAAGCCCAGCCGGACGTCGGCCGGATCGAACTCGGCGGTGGGCACGACCCACGGTCCCACCGGGCAGAAGCCGGGCAGCGACTTGCCCAGCAGCCACTGGTCGCCGTCGAGCCACGGGTCCTGCGAGGTGATGTCGTTGACGATCGTGTAGCCGAACACCGACGCGCCCCGGCCGACCACCACGCCGAGCTCGCATTCGCCGTCCACGTTGGTCGTCAGCGAGCGGTCCCAGCCGACGACCGACTGGTCGCCGGTCAACGCCGAGGACGCCTTGCCGTAGACCAGCGGACGCTCCGGTCCGGCCCTGTCCGGATAGGCGGGGTCGCGATAGTTGAGGCCGATCGTGTAGATCGCCCCGATCTCGACCGAGTCGCCCGCGGCACCACGGACCGGCACGCGCACCGTCAGGCGGTCGCGTTCGGGTCGGCGAGCAGTGGCGCGACCGCGGCGCGCATCACGCCGGCCATGCCGCCGACGCCCGTCCAACGTTCGAACGCGATGGCGGCCTGCGCGATGAGCATCTCCGAGCCATTGGCCGCGCGCAGGCCGCGCGCTCGCGCCGCCGTGAGCAACGGGGTCTGTGCCGGCACGTACACCAGGTCGAAGACCGTCGCGTGCGCCGGCAGCGCGGTGATGTCGAGCGTCATGCCCGGGTCGACCATGCCCACGGTCGTGGCATTGACCGCGAGATCGGCCGTGCGCAGCGCGGCGGCGAATTCCGGGCTGTCGTAGGCGACGACGGCCACGCCGCTCACCTCGGCCGGCACGCTGCGGTTGCCGACGGTCACGCTGTTGGCGCCGGCCTCGAGGCAGGCGAAGACGACGGCCCGCGCTGCCCCGCCGGCGCCCGCCACGACGACGTTCGCGCCGGCCAGCGAGCGGCCCATGGCCAGCTCAACGCCGGCGCGGAACCCGGGCGCGTCCGAATTGAAGCCAACCAGCCGGCCCTCGGGCGTGCGATACACGTTGTTGACCGCACCGATGACCGCCGCTTCGGGCTCGACCTGGTCGACCAGGCGCATGACCAGGGGCTTGTACGGCGCGGTGACGCCGAGGCCCAGCCATTCAGGGCCGCGCGCCTCGGCCACGGCCGCGGGCACGTGCTCGATGTCGATCTCGAGCAGCTCGTAGCGCGCGTCGATGCCGGCGGCGGCGAAGGCCGCGTTGTGCATGACCACCGAGTGACGGCGCTTGAGCGGCTTGCCGATCAGTGCCACGCGCATGGTCACGCCGTCGCTGCTGCCATGCGTCGCACCGGGCCGGCCGTGGGCGGGAACGTCACGTTGGCAATGACCTTGTCGATCCAGTGCTGCAGTTGCGCCGGATCGGGCGTCATGGTGTGGAGCATGAAGTATTCGACGCCCGCGTCCACCCGAGCCTGGAGGGCAGCGACGATCTCGTCGGGCGTGCCGAACAGGTAGACCGATTCGAGATACTCCGGGCCCCGCTCGCTGCTCATCACGCGCAGGAAAGCGCGGTGCTGCTCGTCGCGCGCTTTCAGCGGATCGTCGGTCAGCACCAGGTGCATGAAGTTCTCGTGGGCCACGACGCAATCGCGCGGATCGCGGTCGTGTTCGGCGTAGTAGGCCTGCAGTTCGCGCCAGTCGCGCGCGATCTCAGCGGGCGGGCAGGTCGGCCGCGGAATCCAGCCGTCCGTGCGCATGACGCGCGCCTTGACCGACTCGGCGAAGCGGGGCAGGTCGGGCGACTTGGGATCTGCCAGCTGCGAGCCGCCGCCGATCCAGATCTCGGGACGCCGCGCCGAGATGGGCTCGATGAACACGTCGTCGACCGAGTAGTAGCGACCGCGGTAGGTGACGGTCTGGCCCTCGAGCAGCGGGATGACGATGTCGAGCATCTCGTCCGTGCGCTTGCCGCGTTCCGACTTCTGGACACCGACCGCAACGTACTCTGCGTCGTTCCAGCCCACGCCGGCACCCAGGATCATGCGGTTCTCGGACAGGAACTGGAGCGTGGCCAGTTCCTTGGCCAGGACCACCGGGTTGCGCAGCGGCATGATCAGGATCGACGTACCCAGGCGCACGCGACTCGTCACCCCTGCGGCGACCGCGAGCGCGGCGAGCGGCTCGAGGAAGGAGGCTGAGTAGAGGCGCTTGGCGGCCAGCAGGTGGTCGGTGATGAAGATCGAATCGAAGCCCAGGTCTTCGACCGTCTGGGCAAAGCGCTTGATGCCGCGCGCCCGCTCGGGCCCGTCGCCCTCCCAGATGTACGACGGCAGGAAGACACCGAACCGACCAACCTCAGCCATCGACCAACCCCTCCTGGCGTCCGCGATACCGGGGCGGCCGCTTCTCCATGAACGCCCGCGCACCTTCCAACATGTCGTCGCTGGCAAAGACCCGTTCCGACGCTTCGACCTCAGCCGCCAGCCCGGCGTCGAGATCCACCTCCGCCGACAGGTCGATCAGCCGCTTCACCTCGCGCACGGCCAGTGGACCGCGCGGCACTATCTCCCCAGCCACCTCGTCGGCCGCCGTGCGCGCTTGTCCGACGGGCACGACGCGACTGACCAGGCCGATGCGCTCCGCCTCGACCGCGTCGATGATCCGGCCGGTCAGCGCAAGCTCCTTCGCCCGAGCGACGCCGACCACGCGTGGCAGCCGCTGGGTGCCGCCGGCGCCGGGCGTGACGGCGAGCCTGACCTCGGGCAGGCCCAGCCGCGCGCCTTCTGCCGCGACCCGGATGTCACACGCGAGCGCGAGCTCCAAACCGCCACCCAGCGCGTCGCCCTCGATGGCGGCGATGGTCGGCATCGGCAGGGACGCCAGGAGCGAGAACACCGCCTCCTCGCGCTCGAAGTGAGCGCGCCCCGCGGCGCCACGCTGCGACTCGAAGGCCTTCACGTCCGACCCGACTGAGAAGGCGCGCTCGTTGCCGCTCACGACAACGACACGCACGTCGCCGGCCGCCGCCTGCTTGAGCGTGGCCAGCGCCACTTCGAGGTCGTCGAGCAACTCGTCCGTGACCAGGTTGAGCGGCGGGTTGTTGAGCTCCAGGTGAGCGGTCTCGCCGAGCGAGAGCCGGACCAGGTCAGCCATTGCCGGCCTCCCGCGCAAAGTCGGCCGCGAGACCCATGGCCCCCGCGGCGTAGACACGCTCATCGGTCGTCCGGCAGTCATCCGCGATGCGCGGTCGGAAACCCATTTGCGCCAGCACGTCGCGTTCGAGGTCAACGCCCGGCGCGAGCTCGGTCAGGACAAGCCCGTCGTCCGCCAGCTCGAACACCGCGCGGTCGGTTATGTAACGCACCTGCTGGCCACGTTCGCGCGCGAGGTGGCCGTTGAACGAGATCTCGCGTACCGAAGGTACGAACTTGTGCAGCGAGCCCTCCTGCTCGACCTTTACGCCGGTGTCCGAGATGCCCAACCGCAGGCCCTGCGCGGTGAGTGTGCCCACGAAGTTGATGCGCGGCGTGCGCGCGCTGATGTTGGGGAAGCCGCCCGGCCCCCGGATGCGGCCTTCAAAGGCGTGCACGTTGACGTTGCCCGCCTGGTCGATCTCGGCGAACGAGAGCGAGGCAATGTCCAGGCCGCCGCCGTCGTAGAAGTCGAACATGTACGGCTCGTCGATCATGGCCTGGTAGTTGAAGCCGGCGCCGCCCTCGTTGCCGGCCACCGGCACGCCGCCGAAGATGCCCTGCTCGACGGTCAGCACCAGCTGGTCGGTGATGCCCTCTTCCCAGGCCACGCGGCCGATCAACTGCGAGATCCCGAAGCCCAGGTTGCAGATGAAGCCGGGCCGGAACTCGAGCAATGAGCGGCGCGCGATGATCTTGCGCACGTCGAGCGGCAGCGGCGGGTCGTCGGTCGCCGGCTTGCGCAATCGCCCGGCGTAGTAGGGCGAATCCTGGGTGATGTACGTCTGCCATTGGTCGGGCACGACATACACGTAGTCGACCAGCGCGGCGGGAACCTTCACGTCGCGCTGCGGCAGGGTGCCACGGCGCGCGAGCTCGCGCACCTGGGCGATGACGATGCCGCCGCTGTTGCGCGCGGCCATGGCCATCGCGAGCATCTCGCCCATGACCGCCTCGCCCTGCATGGTGATGTTGCCGTCCTCGTCCGCAGTCGTGCCGCGGATCACCGCGACGTCGATCGGGAAGGCGTGGAAGAGCAGCCACTCGCGGCCGCGCAGCGTGACCACTTCGACGAGGTCCTGCGTGGTGCGCGCGTTCTGCCGGCCACCGGTCTGGCGCGGGTCGACGTACGTGCCCAGGCCCACGTGCGTGACCAGGCCCGGGCGTCCGGCAGCGATCTCGCGCATCAGCTGCGAGAGGACGCCCTGCGGGAACGAGTACGCCTCGAGCTCGTTGGCCTCGACCAGCGCACCCAGGCGCGGCTCGTTGCCGATGTTGCTGCCGATGGTGCGCTTCGACAGGCCCGGCAACGCCAGCTGGCTGAAGCCACGCTCGGCGAAGTCGCCGATGCCCACGATGCGCACCGTGGTGAGATCGCGCGGGTGACCAGTACGCTGTAGACGGCGGCCAGCTCATCGATGAACTTCTGCGGCAGCGCGTGTCCGGCACCGGAACCGCCGATGACCACGGTTGCCCCGTCCTTGACCAGTCCCACCGCCGCGCTGGCGCTGACGACCTTTGAGCCGCTCACGGCATATACCCGCCGCCGTTGGGGTTGAGCGTCTGGCCCAGGAAGAGTGACGCGGCGTCCGAGAGCAGGAAGACCACCGCGTCGGCCACCTCCTCGGCGCGCCCGAAGCGCCCGATGGGCATGCTCGCCAGCCGGCGCCGGCCCTCGTCCGTCTCGGCCAGGTCGGCGGTCATCTCGGTCACCACGAAGCCCGGCGCGACGGCATTCACGCGAATCCCCTGTGGCCCGAACTCGCGCGCCAGCGCACGCGTCAGCCCGATCACGCCCGCCTTTGCGGCACTGTACGCGGCTGTCTCGGCGATACCCATCTGGCCCAGCCGCGAGGCCATGTTGACGATCGCGCCGCTGCCCCGCTCGACCATCGACGGTAGTGCTGCCCGGCAGGTGTGGTAAGGCGGCCGTCAGGTCAGTGGCGATGACGCCGTTCCACTCCTCTGGCGCGATCTCGAGGAATGGCCCCACCTGGGTCCGGCCGGCATTGTTGACCAGGCCGTCGATGCGCCCGAAGCGGGCGACGACCTGGGCGACGAGCCCCTCCGCCTGCCCGCCGTCGGTCAGGTCGGCGCGGAAGACGTCCGCCTCGGCGCCGGCTGCGCGAACTCGTGCCGCCGTGCGCTGCGCGCCCTCGGCCGCGGCGACGTAGTGAACCGCCACACATGCGCCGTGAGCGGCGGCCTTCGCCGCGATCTCCGCGCCGATGCCACGGCTCGAGCCGGTAACGAGCACCACGCGGCCGGCCAGCGCATCTGCACTCAGCACAGGCCGGCCGCCTCGAGGGCGTGTCGGATAGCGGTCTCCTGAGCGTCGGCGACGGGCGTCAGCGGCGGGCGCATGGCGGTCGAAGAGATGACTCCCTGGAGCCTGAGCGCGACCTTGGTGCGGGCGCGGTAGTCGCGCACCGGCTGGCCGTAGACGACCTCCTCGAGCGGCAGGATGCGTTCCCAGATGGCGCGCGCCTCGTCCCACTTGCTCTGTCGCGCGAGGTGGTACATCTGCACCTGCAGCGCAGTCGCCAGCGTGCCGAAGCCGATCAGCGCGCCTTCGGCGCCCATCACGAACGACTCGTAGACGAAGTTATCGTCGCCGGTGAGCAGGTCGATGCGCCGCGGCAGGCCCTCGAGCATGCGCCGCGTCTGCAGGTACAGCCGCGCGTCGAAACTGGCCTCCTTGAGCGCCACCACGTTGTCGATCGCGGCGATGCGGCGCAGCGTGTCCTCGGAGAAGATGACGCCACCCAGCGCGGGCTGCAGCTGGAAGGCGACCATCGGCAGGCCCACTCCCTGGGCGACCGCCTCGTGATATGCGACCGGGATGGCGGGGTCGAGCGGCGTGCCCTGGTAGGCCGGGATGGGGAACACGAGCAGCCCGCGCGCGCCGGCGTCGCGGGCGCGCTTGCCCTCTTCGACGGCCTGCTCGGTGAAGCTCGCGGACAGACCGGCGATGACCGGTACCGCGCCCGCCTCCTCGACCGCCACGCGCAGGACCCGCGTACGCTCGTCGGGCCACAGATGCGGACCCTCACCGGTGTCGGCGTTGATCGCCAGCGCCACCGGTCCCTGCGGCAGCAGCCACTGCAGGTAGCGGCGGTACTGCGCCTCGTCGAACTTGCCGGCAGCGTCGAAGGTGACGACGCAGGCGGGAATGATGCCGTGCAGGTTGAGACTCACAGGTGACCTCCAAGGGACTTCGCTGGCGGCGTGCCGGTCGAATCGCGCAGGACGACGCGGGTGGGCATGACACTCGTCTCGGGCGGGCCGCCGCGCAGCATCGCGTCGGCGTACTCGAAACCGCGCCGGCCCAGCTCGCGCAGCGGCAGGCGTACCGTGGACAGGCTGGGCGCGGTCATCGGCGCAACCGCGATGTCGTCGAATCCGGCGACCGATACCTGCTCGGGCACGCGGATGTCGAGCTCGTGTAGTCGCTGCAGGACGCCCAGCGCAAGCAGGTCATTGGCGCAGCAGATGGCGGTGAACGCCGCGGCGCCGGCCAGCAGGACGTCGACGGCGCGTGCACCGGCCTCCGCCGTGAAGCCGGTGTTGACGACCAGCCGCTCGTCGTAGCTGATGCCGGCGTCGTTGAGGCCGCGCCGATATCCAGCCAGCCGGTCACGGGCGACGTACAGGGCGGCCGGTCCGGCGAGAAACGCGATGCGCCGATGGCCGAGCTCGACCAGCGCGTGGACCATCGACGCGATGCCGCCCACGTTGTCGACGCCGATCTCGGGCTTGCCCTGGCTGTGCGGCGATAGGTGGACGACCGCCGCGCCCGAGGTGCGCATCGCGTCGAGGTGCTTGGCGAGCTCGGCGTTGAGCGCCGGATCGTCGACGCCGCTGCCGGCAAAGATGATTGCCGCCGCGCGCACCTGGCGGAGCAGCTTGACGTACGAGCTCTCGCGCGCCGCGTTGCGCTCCGACGAGCACGTGATCACCAGGTAGCCCGTGCCCTCGGCGCCGTCCTCGACACCGCGCACGATCTCGGCGAAGTACGGGTCGGTGATGTCGTGGACGATGACGCCGACCAGCGGCGTCTGCGACTTGAGCAGCCCGCGCGCCAGCGCGTTGGGCACGTAGTCGAGCGCGCGGGCAGCGTCGAGGACCCGCTCACGGGTCTGGGCGCTGACCGGGTAGTCCGACTCGGACACCACGCGCGAGGCAGTGGCGATCGAGACGCCCGCGCGGCGGGCCACTTCGCTGATCGAGGTCAAAACGCGCTCCCTGTCAGGCCGTCAGTAGGTCGGCGCGTACGACTTGGCTTCGTCGCGCACCGTTATCCACTGCCACTGGGTGAACGTGTCGAGATTGGCCTCGCCGCCGAAGCGGCTGCCGTTCCCCGACAGCCCCATGCCACCGAACGGGATGGTCGCCTCGTCGTTGATGGTCTGGTCGTTGACGTGGACCATGCCCGCCTTGATCTGCTGGGCGATGGCCAGGCCACGCGAGATCGAGCGCGAGTAGACCGCACCGGCCAGGCCGTACTGGCTGGAGTTGGCCAGCGCAACCGCCTCCTCGTCGTCGTCGAAGGCGATTACCGGTGCGACCGGGCCGAAGACCTCTTCGGTCCAGGCCGGCGTGGTCAACGTCACGTCGGCGAGCACGGTCGGGCGGTAGAACAGGCCCTCATGGGTGCCGCCCACGACCAGCCGCGCGCCCGCCGCGACCGAGCGCTTGACGATGTCGTCGACGTGCTTGAGCTGCTGTTCGTTGACGATTGGGCCGAGCTCCACGTCCTGGCGGTACGGATCACCGGTGCGCAGCCGCTTGGCCGACGCGGCGAGGCGCTCGACGTACTCGTCGACCACCTTGCGCTGGACGATGTGGCGGCCGGTGGCGAAACACACCTGGCCCTGGAACTGGAATGCCGCGTACGCTCCGGCGCTCGCCGCAGCCGGCACGTCGGCGTCGTCGAGCACGATGAGCGGGTTGTTGCCGCCCAGCTCGAGGCTGACCTTCTTGAGCAGGCCGCCGGCCAGCGCACCCACCTTGCGCCCGACCTCGGTCGAGCCGGTGAACGAGACCACGTTGACATTCGGGTCGGTGACCAGCGCCTCGCCCGTTTCGGCGTCGCCGATGACGATCTGGAGCAGGCCCTCGGGCAGGCCGGCTTCGCGGAAGATGGCCGCGAACATCGCCCCGCCACAGACCGGAGTCTGGGGGTCGGGCTTGAGGATTACCGCGTTGCCCAGCGCGAGCGCGGGCGCGACGACGCGCATGCCCAGCACACTTGGTGAGTTCCACGGCGTAATGGCACCCACGACGCCCGCCGGCACGCGGCGAATCATCGACAGCCGCTCCTTCTGTACCGTGGGCACGAGCGAGCCGTACGGCTGCCAGGGCATGGCCGCCGCGGCCAACAGCTCGGCCACGGTGAAGTTCTGCTCGTGGTGCATCTTGTTGTGATGGGCGCCCGTCTCACGCTGCGTCCACGCCCCGAACTCGGCGCGGTGCTGCTCGTAGATGTCCGCCGCGCGGCGCAGGATGGCCGAGCGCGCCTGGTAATCCAGCGCGGCCCACGCCGGCTGCGCCGCCGCAGCCGCGGCAGCAGCCCGGTGGACGTCGTCGGGAGTCGATTGATGAACCGTCAGCAGGTGGCGGCCGGTCGCCGGCTCCTTGACCTCCCTGGCTGCGCCGGTGCCCGGCTGCCAAGCGGCCAGCAGGGGCTCCAGCCATTCCGACTTCTCGCCGGCAGCCGACTTGGACTCAGGCGCCGTCGTGACCATGGTTGCCTCCTTCCGCTGCCGGAGCAGCGTGGTCCTCGGACCACTCTCGTTCTGCGTAGGACTGCGGGATGCCGGTCGCCAGCGCACGCACGCCGGTTGCCGGATCGCGCCATACCGGGCCGTGCGCGAGGACCTTGTCGATCAGTCCTTCCTCGAGGTACTCGGGGTAGAGCCACGACTTGACCTCGATGGCCTCCTGGCCGGGGTAGCCGATCAGCTCGCGCACGTGCCTGTCGGTGTAGTAGCCGCCCACGACGACCAGTTGCAGTGCCGCGAGGTGGTCCGGTTCTTCTTCGAGCGCCGCGAGACGCGCTCGCGGTTCGTCACCCAACTCCGGCCGCAGCGCTGCGGCGAGCGGCTCGACCAGGTCGGGCCGGGCATCGAGCACGAAGCGCAGCCGCGCGTCGTTGATCACGTCGGCGGCCGACGGCATGCCGTGCGCGGCGGGGATGAGCGTGCCGGCGACCGCGCTGAACGCTTGCCGGGCCGGCGCGTCGAAGGTGGCCAGTGGATCGTCGGCCGTACGGGTGGTGGTCATAGCTACCTCCGCAGCTGCCCTTCGGGCCCTGCTGCGCCTCTGCCAGTTCCCTTCGGCGTCCCCGCCGACGGCAACTGCCGTCGTTGCGCCGGCACCTGCTGGTCGAAGCGGGTCTGCACCATGTGGTCGGCCGCCCGCAGCGCGAGCGCCACGATCGACGAGGTTGGGTTCACGCCGGAGGACGTGACGAACATCGAGCCGTCGACGACGTACAGGTTGGGCACGTCGTGGGTGCGGTTCCAACGGTCGAGTACGGAGGTCGCCGGATCGCTGCCCATGCGCGCCGTGCCCAGCAGGTGCCAGCCGGAATAGCGCATCAGGCGGTCGACCTCGACCGTGTGCGCGCCCGCTTCCATCAACGATTCGGTCGCCTTCTCGATGTGGAAGTCGAGCAGCCGGCGCGAGTTGTCGGCCACCTTGTAGTGCACCTCGGGTGCCGGAATGCCGGACGAGTCCTTGAGCGTCTTCGAGAGCACGATGTGGTTCGCCTGGTCGGGCAGGTCCTCGCCGAAGAGGCCCCAGTTGGCGCCGTGGCCCAGGTGGCTGCGCACGTGGAGGTGGTGTTCGGGGCCCCACACCTGCGTGCCGGCGCGGCTGGGGAGTGCCGCGTTGATCGGGCCGAACGTTGGCGCGAGGCCCCACTTGGCGCCGCGCAGGAAGCCACGCTTCTCGTCGGTCTCGTAGAACTCGAAAGACTCGATCGAGCAGCCGAACTGGCCCTGCCAGCTCTGTAGCGGCTCGTCGAACAGGCCGCCCACGTTGGCGAAGGGATGCATCATCAGCCGCCGGCCCACGAGACCGGACGAGTTGGCCAGGCCGTCGGGGTGGCGATCGTCGGCGGAGAGCAACAGCAGGCGGGGAGTGCCGATCGCGTTGGCCGCCAGCACGGTCACCCTGGCCGGCGTGAAGTGCTCCTTGCCCTGCTTGTCGAGCCACGTCGCGCCGGTGACCAACCCCTTGGCGTTGGTCTCCAGCCTGCGCACGCGGGCGCCGGTGACCAGTTGCGCGCCGTGGCCGATGGCCTTGGGCCAGTGGGTCAGGTCGGTCGACGCCTTGGCGCCCTCGCTGCAGCCCTGCTGGCACGTTCCGCGCTGGACACACGGCCGCCGGCCGTCAAACGGCGCCGACAGGATGGAGTTGGGCTCCGGCCACCAGTGCCAACCCAGGCGGGAGTGGGCGCGCGCGACCTTCAGGCCACCCGCACCAATGGGCAGCGGCGGCAACGGCGGATCCTCGCCGCCGGGCGGATAGGCCGGGTCGCCACCCATGCCGCTGACACCGAACTCGCGGTCCGTGCGCTCGTAGTACGGCCGCAGCTCGTCAAAGGTGAGCGGCCAGTCGTCGGCGATCCCGTCGAGGCTGCGGACCCGGAAATCGCTGGGCAGCATGCGCGGCCACGCCCCGGCGAAGATGAGCATCGAGCCACCCACAGCGTTGAACATCAGCGGCGACAGGTCGCTGTCCGTCTCGTCGAGCGGATAGTCGTCTTCGAGGCCGCGTACGTTGGGGCTGGTCGACCACTGCTTGCGCATCGTCAGCTCCCAGTCGAGCTCGACGCCGCGGTACTCGCTCTTGTCGTGCCACTCCCCCTGCTCGAGGCAGGTGACCGTGAAGCCGGCCTCGGCCAGGCGCCGCGCCACGACGCCGCCCGATGCACCGGCCCCGATGATCAGGGCGTCAGCAGGCTCGGACCCCACGCGCACCTCCTTGCCCCACGGGTTGCTCCTCGAGCGAGGTCGTCGCTCGGCCCTCATCTTCCGAGCGACGGCCTCGGGCGCCAACAGTAAACGCTTTCTATTGGCCCGACAAGGCCCTTTCCGCCACCGCCGATCGCAGAGCGCCCGCCCTCGCCGACCGGAGCTCCCTCGTCCTCGCCGACAGGATTGCACGTCATCTGAACACATCGCCCGCAACTGCCCGTCATCTCCGGCGCCAGGACGCTTTCTGCGGCTTCGGTCGGCAGAACTGCTGTGTGCCCGGCGATTCGAGTCGTCCCGAACACACTGCTGGGACCGCCCACCCCGGCTGAACGGCGGGCACGTGTGCATATGACGTGCAAGGTTGCGCCGAACCGTCGCGCCCGGACCAGCCCAGCGGCCCAGCTCGCGAATACTCGATAATCGATTAGACTTCAAGCGATGCCCGAAACGCCCCGCGACGAACTCGCCCGTTTCCGTCTCGACGGCCGCGTCGCGCTGGTTGCCGGAGGCGCCGGCGCCATCGGCAGTCGCCTGTCGGTGGCCCTCGCGGGGGCCGGTGCCACGGTTGCGCCGCTGAACCGCGACACAGCGCACCTGGACAGCGTCGTCCAGCAGATCGAGGCCGCCGGCGGCCGCGCCATGGGAGTGACGGCCGACGTCACCCGACGCGCGGAGGTCGACCGCGCGGTCGACCAGGTGGTCGAGCGTTTTGGCCGCCTGGACATAGTGGTCCACGCTGTCGGCGGCGGCGCGGGCACCGCCCTCTACCCTGCCGAGGAGTACCCCGAGAGCGAGTTCGATCGCATCTTCGACCTGAACTTCACGAGTGACCTGTTCGTCACGCAGGCCGCCGCGCGAGCGATGATCAAAGGCGGCCGCGGTGGACACGTGCTGCACATCAGCTCGGTGCGCGGCCAGCTGGGCATCAACGCCGGCTACCTCTCGTACGTCGCCGCCAAGGGCGCGATCAACGCCATCTGCCGCCAGCAGGCGACCGAGTGGGCGAAGTACAACATCAACGTCAACGCCATTGCGCCCACGTTCGTGGCCACGCCCCAGGTGGCCAGCCTGCTGGCCGATGAGCAGTTCAAGTCGGGCCTGCTGGCGCGCATTCCACTCGGACGCATCGCGGAAACCGACGACCTCGTCGGCGCGGTGCTCTTCTTCTGCTCGGACGCGTCGTCGTTCGTTACCGGTCAGATCCTCACCCTCGACGGCGGCCTGACCGCGACGCAATAGTCCGCACCTAAGAGAACCGAGGCAGGAGAGCAATGGCATTCGAGCCTGTCACGCCCAACGTCAGGACGGACATCACCATCCGCGGCTGCAATCCCTCATACGTGACCACTTCCGCGGGAGTGGTGGTCATCGACACGCCGCAGTTGCCGACACGCGCGGTGGCCATGCGCAGGGAAGTCGAGGCGATTGGACCGATCCAGTACGTGATCAACACCGAGCATCACGTCGACCACATCTTCGGCAACTACTACTTCCGCGGCATTCCCGGGCACATCATTCACCACCAGGGCGTGGCCGATAACTTCATGACGAGCACGCCGCTCCTCGATCCGTACGATTACGCCGCCGAGGCGATCCCGATGAGCGATCCCGACGGCGCCGCGATCTTCCCCGCCCGGGACGTCTACTTCGAGGACCCGGCTCGAGCTGACATCGTCTTCACCGGCGACGTGGTGCTGCACATCGGCGACCACACGTTCAACCTGATCTGGACGCCAGGCCACACGCCGGGCCAGATCGCGGTGCACGTGCCCGAGGAACGCGTCGTCTTCACCGGCGACACGGTCTTCAGTGAAGTGCAGACGTGGGTCATGGCGTCCGACGTGGACGAATGGATTGCCGCGCTCAACCGCATCGCCAAGCTCGACGTGGACATCGTGGTGCCCGGCCACGGACCGATCACCGACCTGCGCTACCTGCAGGTCCAGAAGGCCGTGCTGCTGGAGTGGAAGGCGATGGTCGCCGCGGCCGTGGCCAAGGGCTGGTCACGCGAGGAGACGATCGCCAGGTGCAACATGCGCGATCGGTATCCAGTCGATATCGGGCAGGAATACATGATGGATTACATCCAGAAGCACAACGCCGGCATCCTCTGGGACAAGCTCTCCGCCAACGAGGTCTAGGCGTCAGGGCCGCGCCAGATACGCACCCCACGCGTCATAAGCGCAGCCGGAGCCGATTTCGCGCCACATACGCGCTACACGCGTACTAGGTCCACCGCGCATGTACTTCCGCGTCATTTACGCGCTGAGTGCGCCGCTGGCACCGATTTTCCCCAGTCGCATGCAAGCCAGGGCCGCCAGAAGGCGGTCGCAACGTTCCTAACACGCGCATGGTGCGTAGTTGGCGCGCGATGCGGTCAGTCGCGGTGGCTGATGGTGGCGATGTCGATCTCGTTGCCGTAGGCATCGGCAAGCGTCCACCAGGCCGGCGCAAAGTCGTCGCGCACCAGGTGGCCGCCGGCGGCCAGTGCCGCATCGACGCGCTTCTTGGCCTCCTCGGCGGCAAGCCACACGGCGATGTGTATGGCACCCTGGCCGTCGGCGCGCGGCTGCTCCATCGTCTCGAACCAGAACGCCGCGCCACGGTCGTGCGGATCAACGAGGTCCTCTTCCGGGGAATCCGGGCGCGGGATGTAGCCCAGCGCCGCCCGCCAGAAGGGCGTGATCGCCTTGATGTCCGGGGCACCGGGGATAACCAGCAGGCTCTGGACCTGCGCAGGGTCGGCTTTGAGTCCCTGCTCGCTGGCGACCTGCGCGATCGCCTGCGCCAGCTCCAGGTCGCGCTCGGTCATGCCCATCATGTCCTCACGCAGGGTCACGACGCGGACGGTCACGCCGTCGTCGCGGATGTCGATGCCGAATTGATGCTGGCCGAGGCCATCAATCCGGCTCAGTGCGTCGACGAACCTCGCCGATGCAGCCAGCGAGCCAGTCGGGTAGTAGGCCACCGCGCCGTCGCTGACGATGCGCCAGTCGGGAGCAGCCGCCAGGAAATCGGCCATCTTCATCGCTTCGCTCACTCGTCGTCCTCCGTTCGTCTCTGCCGGTCGCGGCGCAGCCTGCGGATGATCAGGGCATCGATGACGATGATGCCGCCGCCCGCGACAATGCCCACTGCGATCACGGCCAGCAATGCATCCACCGACATAACCTAACCGCGAAGGCCGTGTCCGACTATCACCTGCACCTCCACCCGCACCGCCCGTTGCCCGGCGCGCCAGCCATGGGCGAATACCCCGTCGGCTACATCGACCGCTATGTCGAGGTCGCTCGCTCCCGCGGCGTCACCGAGCTGGGCTTCACCGAGCACCTGTATCGCTGCATCGAGGCCGAGGCAGCGCTCGGGCGCTTCTGGGAGCGCGAGACGAGCGGCCGGCTGCGCGCCCAGATCGTCGAGATGCTCAACCGCGAGCGCGATCTCTCGCTCGAGAAGTACGTGGCCGTGGTGCTCGATGCCAAGGCGCGCGGCCTGCCCGTGAAGCTCGGCCTGGAGGTCGACTTCCAGCCGGGCAGCGAGGAGCGCGTGCTCGATCTCATCGCGCCGTATCCGTGGGACTTCCTGATCGGTTCGGTGCACTGGATCGGGGGCTGGGACTTCGTCCGTCACGATGCCGGCGAGGAGTTCCTGCGGCGCGGCATCGAGCTCGCGTGGCGGCAGTATTTCGAACTTGAAACCGCACTCGCCGGGTCTGGCCTGGTCGATGTGCTCGCCCACGTCGACGTCGTCAAGAAGGTCGGCCTGCGCCCGGCGTCCGAGGTGATGGCCGAGCTGTACCAACCGGTCGTCGCCGCCGCGGCCGCTTCGGGTGTGGCGATCGAGGTCTCGTCCGCGGGCCTGCGACGCGAATCGAAGGAGATCTTCCCGGCGCCGGCGCTGCTCGCGATGTTCGGCCGCGCCGGCGTGCCGATCACGCTCGCCTCAGACGCGCACCTGGCCGACGACGCCGGCTGGGGACACGATGTCGTCGTGGCCGCCGCACGCGCTGCCGGTTACGACTCGCACCTGCGCTTCACCGCGCGCTCACGCTTCCCGACTCCGCTCGAGCCGGCCTAGACTGCCGGACGTGCGCGCGCCCGTGGACCGCTTCACGCCTTCGCCACCGCCACCGCCACCACCGAACTGGCCCACCCCGCCAGGCTATCCGCCGGGACCGTATCCGCCCGCGGGCCCGCCGTGGTCCGGCCCGGCGCCGTCGTTCTACCCGATCACGATCGGGCGTGGAGTCTCGCTCGCGTTTCACATGTTCCGCTTCGGCTGGCGCACCTTCGTGGCCATAAATGTGATCGCGTACTTGCCAGTTGCGCTCGTCAACGTGGCGTCCGTCTACCTGACGTACGGTGCAGTGTCCGACTGGCAACAGACGTTCCTGGACCGGGGCCTGCAGGGCTATGGGGACGTGTCGCAGATGTGGGCGGCCTATCCGTGGGAGGCCGTGGGCATCACCGCCCTGGCCGGTCTGCTTGTCGGAGTGTTCGCGATGGTCGGCCAGGCGGCGATCGTCGATGCGACTGCCACCGCGATGCGCGGCGAACGCCTCAGCGCGACCGCGTCATGGCGAGCGGCGTTGGCGCGTTTGCCGGGCATCATCGCGATCTACATCGTTCTCGGCGCGATCACCCTGGCGCTCGCCCTGTTGGGGATCGGTGTGCCGCTGCTCGCCGTCCTGCCGAGCCTGGGAATTACCGGCGGACCTGTCGTCTTCATCGGCCTGGTCGTGTTCGTCGCCGCGATCGTCGCGGTCGCGTTCATGACCATCAGGTTCGCTTTCGCAGTTTTCGTGCTCATCGTCGAGCGCCTGCCGGCAATCCAGGCGCTACGGCGCAGTTGGCGCATCCTGTCCGGCTCGATGCTCCGCTTGATCGGCTGGTCGCTGGTGTTCGGCCTGATCCTCGGGTTCATCGGATTCGTCATCGGCTTCGTCGGACTGATCATCTCCTTCGTCATCGAGCCGCCAAGGCTCGCCACGCTTGGTACGTTTTCGATGACGACCGAGGTGCTACAGGCTTTGTTGACGAGTTTCGCCGCAGCGATCTTCACGCCGATCAGCGCCATTGGCCTGACGCTGCTGTATTTCGAGATCCGTTGGCGACACGGCGAGGCGGTACCGGCCCCCGGCCAGCCGGCCTGACAGGCGGTCAGCCGCGCTCCTGCAGCGCGCGCCAGACGCGCTCGGGCGATAGCGGCAGGTCGCGGATCGCGACGCCGGTAGCGTCACGCACGGCCGCGGCCACGGCCGACGACACCGCCAGCAGCGCGCCTTCGCTCATGCCCTTGGCGCCGTACGGGCCCGGGCCCGTCGGCATTCTCGACCGTGTCGCTGAGCATCTCTTCGGGCAGGTCCATCGACGTCGGGATGCGGTAGTCGATGGCGCCCAGGTTCCGGATGCGCCCGGCGTCGTCGAAGATGTAGTGCTCCATCAGCGTGTGGCCCAGGCCCATGATCGCGGCGCCCTCGTCCTGCATCTGCACCTGCAGCCGGTTGATCGAGCGGCCCACGTCTGATACCGCCACATGGCGATGGATGGTGATGTCGCCGGTCTCCTCGTCGACGCTCAATTCGACGGCCGTGGCGTTGAACTCGAAGAACGCCGCCGAGCCGCCCAGCGGATGATCCGGATCGGCCTCCTTGCGCGCCTCGCCCGTGCCCATCACCTCGCCGCCCAGCCGGCCCAGCGCCGCCCGCACGACATCGGCGGTTGACTGCGAGCCGTCATCGAGATCCAGCCCGCGCTCGCGCAGCTTGGCCTTGATCTCGCCGCACGCGGCAAGCACGGCGTTGCCCATCAGCACGGTCGAGCGTGACGCCGACGTCTGCTGGTCGTAGGGCACGACTCCGGTGTCGCCCATCACTGTCGATACCTGCTCCATGGGCACGTGCAGTTCTGCCGCCGCGATCTGGGCGAAGATCGTGCGCGCGCCCTGGCCCATGTCCTGGGTGCCGGCGTAGACGATCACCGAGCCATCGGCCAGGAGGCGCACGAGCGAGTGCGACAGGCCGGTGGTCGGGCCCGACTTGATGCCCAGCGCAATGCCCCGCCCATGGCCTGGCGGCCTGGGCGAATCCCACTGCGCCAGCTCCGCGGCACGCCTGACGGTCTGCGCCCAGTCGCCGTCGCACGCCGTGTCGAACGGGATGAACTTGTCGCCCTTCTTCGCCAGGTTGCGCAGCCGGATCTCCAGTGGGTCGATGCCCAGCTGGATCGCCGCGTCGGTGATGTTCGATTCGACCGCCCAGTTGATCTGGGGATTGCCGAAGCCACGAAACGCGGTCGAGGGCACGGTGTGCGAGAGCACGCTGCGGGCGAGGATGCGCGCCGCCGGCCAGATGTACGGCCCGTTGCCGATGTACGAGCCCTTGCCCGTTACCCGGTCGGCGATGTCGGCGTACGCACCGATCAGATAGGCGGCGTCGACGTCCTGGAAGGCAAACGAGCCATCGCGCTTGACGCCGGTGCGCACGGTGATCTCGGTCTCGGTGCGCCGCACGGCCTGGAACGTCTCCTCGAGCGACAGCACCAGGCGCACCGGCCGGCCGGCCTTGAGCGCCATGAACGCCAGTGCCGGCTCGTACTTGGCGTGCTGCTTGCCGCCGAAGGCACCGCCCGGATCGGGCCCGAAGACGCGCACCCTGGACAGCGGCAGCCCGACAGCGCGGGCCAGCACGCGCTGCAGCCAGTAGGGATGCTGGATCGTGGACCAGACGGCCAGGCCGTCGCCGTCGGGCGCGGCGATGAAAGCGTGCGGTTCGATGGCGAACTGGGTGACCATCGGGAAGTGGTAGGTATGCTCGACGACCAGGTCCGCCCGCTCACCGTCAACGTCGCCCCAGCCGACGCGGTGCTCGCGCAGCACGTTCGTGTGGGCCAGCGCGTCATTCGGCCGCAGTGACGGGTCCTGGACCAGCGGCGCGCCCTGGGCCACTGCGCCGTCGACGGTGAAGACCGCCGGCAGCTCTTCGTAATCCACCTGGACCAGGCGCGCCGCCTCCTCCGCCGCGTCCTTCGTATCCGCGGCGACGATCGCGACCGGGTCGCCGTGGTACTTGACCTCACCGGTCGCGATCACGGGACGATCGCTGAACTGCGGCCCGAAACGCGGCATCGGCACGGGCATGTCCGCAGCGCTGAAGACCATCTGGCAGCCGGGCACGGCCAAAGCGCGCGAGGAGTCGATCGCGCGGATCCGTGCGTGCGCGACGGGCAGCGTGACCAGCTTCGCGTGGAGCTCGCCGGGAAGATGAACGTCGGCCACGTAAAGCTGCTCGCCGGTGACGCGCGGCTCACCGCCGCCGCGCGCCAGCGGCTGGCCGATCTCGACACTCACTGGTCGACCACGTGCGCGGGAAGATCGCGCACCGACTGCGAGCTGGCCGTCCCGGCTTCCGCGTGCGCCTCGCCCGCCGCGGTGACCTCGACCGCCTCGAAGATCTGCTCGTAGCACGCACAGCGGCACAGGTTGCCGGCCAGGTCCTCCTCGATCTGGGCGCGGCTTGGATGCGGTACTCGGCGCAGCAGGTCGTCGCCGGCCATCAGCTGGCCGGGAATGCAGAAGCCGCACTGCACCGCGCCCTTCTCGAGGAACGCCGATTGCAGGCGCGTCAGCCGGCCCGGCTCCGGTGCCAGGCCTTCGACCGTGGTCACCTCTCCCCCGTCGGCCTCGACCGCGAGGACCAGGCACGAGTCGACGATCCGGCCGTTGAGGCGCACCGTGCACGCGCCGCACTCGCCGACCAGGCAGCACTCCTTGGTACCGGTCAGGCCCAGGTCGTCGCGCAGCGCATCGAGCAGCGTGTGGTGCGGCGCGACGTCGGCCGTTCGTGTGCGACCGTTCAACGTCAGGGTGATGTCCATCACGCGGCCGCCTCGAGCCGCTCGCGCGCAGCGGCCATCGCGCGCGCCGTGAGCACGCGCAGCATGGCCAGGCGATAGTCGGGCGCGGCGCGCATCGATGTGGGCGACGGCCGCGCCGCAGCGAACCAGTCGTCGAGCGGCGGCGCTCCACCCTCGCTCACGAAGAGGAGCGGCCGCGGACCGAGGCTGCCGTAGGCGAGGCGGGTGGCGCCGGTCGCTTCGATCGCCACCGCCAGCGTCACCGACGCGAGGTCGTGGCCACGCCGGCGCGTGCGCCGCTGGAAAGCCGACCCAACACGTCCGCCTGGCAGCGGCAGCTCGATCGCCGTGACCAGCTCGCCGGGCTGGAGGGTGGTCACCCCGGAGCGCACGAAGAAGTCATCCAGCGCGATCACCCGCTCGCCGGCCGGCCCGAGCGCATGCACCCGGGCGTCGTAGACCAGCAGCGTGGGCACCGTGTCGGCCGCCGGCGAGGCGTTGCAGATGTTGCCGGCCAGCGTGGCGCGGTTGCGGATCTGGACCGATCCGACGAAGCGCGCGGCATCGGCCAACGCCGGGAAGACGTCCCGGATAACCGGCAAATCGTGGATGTCGGTCATCACCGTGCCGGCCGAGATGCGCACCCGGCCGGCGTCCCGCGTGATCGCCGGCGCCAGCTCCGCGATGCGCTTGACGTCGATCACCGCGGCCGGCGTGTACGTGCCGTCGCGCAGGCGGATGATCAGGTCCGTGCCGCCGGCCAGGATGCGCGCGTTGCCACCGTGCTCGGCCAACAGCGCGACCGCGTCGGCCAGGGTCGCGGGTCGCTCATACGCAAAGGCACGCACCCGCTAGAGGACCTTCTCGACCTCGTCCAGCAGGACCTGTGGGTTGGCTGCCCTGACGAAGTAATAGGGTCGCTCGCAGAAGCGTTCCACGAACTCGGCGCGAGCGTGGCGGCGCTCATCCGTGTCGACCAGCGGCATCGGCCAGCCGGGTGCCAGCAGCTCGTTGAGCAGGAAGTAGTTCTGCAGCGAGTGGAGCGTCTGGAACTGGCGCTCGAAGGGGATCATCTCGACCAGGCCGGGCTCGAAGTTGCCGTCGATCGCGGGCACCACGACCACGTCGACGTTCGACGGCTGGTCGTACTCCGCCCACGTCGGCAGGCCGCCGAAGAACTTGGCCACGCCGGCCTCCGGCGCCGCCTTGTCGGCCCGTTCGGTGCCCACCGCGCGCTTCTTGAGATACACGTCCTTCGAGCCCATCACGGCGACGCCCTTGTCGTCGATGACCGTCGTCTCGGTCGAGATCAGCTGCGCACCGCGGCGGCAAGCCTCGACCTGGCCCATTGTCTTGCCGTGGTTCGATTCGCCGCCCAGGAAGACCATGGTGCGCCCGTTCCAGCGCACGGCCGACGCATGAAAGGGATGCAGCCCCCGATCTTCGAGGCGCAGCGAGAGCAGCGTCACGACCGCCTTCTGGAGCGGTCCCGCCGCCCAGTCACCGGTGAACGTCATCACCCCGTCGCGGTAGGCGACCGACTTGTCGCCGCGGCGCCGCCACACCAGCCCCGGCGCCGGCTCCCTTGGCCCACCATCGACCACCTGCACCGCCGCGAGTCGATAGTTGAGGAAGTTCATGTCGACCAGCGCCTGGTCGCCAGGCGCGGCATCGAGGACGTCCATGCGCAGGCGCGCCGGGCCGCAGGCGAACTCCTCCGAGAGACTGGCCTTGTCGTTCATTGCTCCGCCGTGGTGACCGGTTTCTGGATGTGAAGGACCTGTTCCTCCGCCTCGCGCGCGTGCACGCGCATCGCCTGGGCCGCCCGTTCCGGGTCGCCCGCCTCGAGGGCATCGAGGATGGCCAGGTGGCGGTCGGCCAGCCAATGCAGGTCGGCGCCGGGCAGCGTCGCGGTCAGGTACGTGCGCGCGAACGGCTCGAGGACCTTCCACAGGCGCTGGATCGTGCGGTTGCCCGACGCCTCGATCACGCAGTCGTGGAACTCTGAATTCTGGAATGCCTGGGTGTGGGCATCGCCGCGCGCCGCGCTGGCGCGCATGTCGTCGAGCAGTGCGCGCATTGTCGCCAGCGTCGTCTCATCGATGCGCGCCGCGGCCTGGCGCGCGGCGATCGCCTCGAGTTCGCCACGCACCTCCATGGCCTCGACCAGCTCGTTGGCCGCCGGCTCGCGCACCCGCGCGCCGCGGTACGGATGCATCTCGACCAGCCCAAGGGTGGCCAGGTCGCGCAGTGCTTCACGCACGGGCGCCTGGCTGGTGCCCAACTGGCGCGCAACGCGCGTCTCGATGATGCGCGAGCCGGGCGCGAGCTCGCCCTCCAGGATCCAGCGCAACATGCGGTCCTTGACCTGTGCGGACAGCACGCTGCGCGCGAGCGGCAGCGCACCCTCGGGTTTTGCCATCGTCAATCGAGCGAGGTATAGAACGTGCGCGAGCGCTGCTCGAGCCGCGGCACGGCGTCGCCCAGCACGTGCTGCTTGAAATAGTCGGTCTGCGCGTGCGCCTTGAATGCATCCTCGTCGTCGTACTGCTCGTACAGGAAGAAGTCGCGCGGCTCCTCGACAGCCTGGTGGACGGCAAACATGCGGCAGCCCGGCTCGTTGGCCACGGACAGCTGCGCCATGGTGCGCAGGATGGCCGCGCACGCTTCCGCCTCGCCCTCCCTGGCCCGCCAGTAAGCGGCGACGACGAACATCTTCGTCAGGCCCGCAGGTCGGGATTGGGCAGCTGGGCGTCGGTCACCGCTGCGAGCAGGTCGTGGTAGCTGGCGATGAAGGAGCGCAGCGTGCGCACGCTGGGCCCGAAGGTGTCGAACTCGTCGATCAGCCAGCCCGTCCGGCTCATACGCCCGGCGGAAGTCGGCGAAATGGCTGGAGAGCTCGGCGATGTATTCGGGATCAACCGGATCGGCCATGCGCTCGCGCACCTCAACCGTTGATGCGTTGAACTGCTTCTGCCACCTGGACGGCAGGGTGATGACCACGTCACCGCCGATGAATTCGGACCAGTGCAGGTGATGACGGATGGCCGCCGCCAGCAGCCGCGCCCGGAAGCCGCGCTCCTGGAAGATGCGGTAGGCGCGCTTGAAGACGGCCACGCCCGAATAGGCCAGCGCCGCGGGATGGACGATGATGCCGTCGCGCTCGACGAGCACCTTCAGCCAGTCCTCGATGCGCCCGACCATGATGGTGATCACCGGACCCATGTTGTCGGTTGGCAGCCCCTCACGTTCGCGGCGGACCAGGCCGCGCTCGACGGCCTCGGCGGCCGCGACGGCCTGGGCAACCGAGAAGGACACGGTGCAGTTGACCGACACGCCGCGGTAGGTGGCCTCTTCCATCACGTCGATGCCCACGCTCGTGGCGGGAAACTTGACGATGATGTTGGGGGCCACCGTCATGAAGTGGACGCCCTGCTCGAGCATCGGCTCGCGGGCTGCGCCAGAACGTGGGGTTGGTCTGCATCGACAGGCGGCCCTGCTTGCCGCCGTAGCGTTCGAAGGCCGGCTCGAGGAGCTTTGCCCCCGCGCGCGACATCTCCTCGACGATCGCCCACGCGAGGTCAACCTCGGTGGCGGTGGGCCGCTCGGCGGCCAAGTCGCGCACCCGCCGGCGCCAGCGCTCGGGATCGGTCTTCCAGTTGTCCATGACGATGGTCGGGTTGGCGGTCGCGCCGACGGCGCCGTGTTCGATCGCATATGCGAGCTCGTCCACGTTGCACGAGTCGTTCCACAGGTCGCTGGCCGTGGCCGCCGTCTGCTGCAGCGGACTCTTCGTGTGCACCTCCGTTGACCTCATCGCGCCACCCTCACCCGGCCGTGGTGAACAGGTCGTTGCGCGGCTGCGGTGCCGTCTCGAGGATGTCGACGATCCCCCTGGTGCCGTCCACGCGTATCCGGTCGCCGGTCTTGATGTACGTCGTGCCATCCTGCGTGCCGACCACGGCCGGGATACCGAATTCGCGCGACAGCACTGCCGGATGGGCGGTCAGGCCGCCGGCGTTGGAGACCAGCCCGGCGATCTTGGTGAACAGCACGACCCAGGCCGGGTTGGTCATGTGGCAAACCAGGATGTCGCCCGCCTGGACTTCGTCGAACTGCGCTTCCTGGAGCACCACTCGGGCGACCCCCTCGACAACGCCCGGCGAGCCACCGATGCCCTTGACCTGGCCCGCCTCGCCGGCCTTGCGCGTGAACTTCTCGGGGAAACCCCAGTTGACCAGGTACGGGAAGTCGAGCTGGCTCTGCGTCGCGGTGCCGACCCACGCTCGCGGACGAAAGGTGTACGACTTCTCCCGCTCTGCCCTGCGTTGCTTCACGAGGGCGGCGGCGTCGAACGCGGCACGATCGCCGATAAGCGCGCGCAACTCGTTGTAGCGCAGGAACATGACGTCGTCCGCCTGCTCGAGCACGCCGGTCGCCACCAGCTTGTGCGCAATGGCGATGAGCACCAGCCTGACGTGCGCATTGGCGCCCTGGTCGATGTAGAAGTGGTGGTCGGGCGTGAGCGGCGCCATGCGCAGGTTGACCTCGTTCGCGGCGCGCATTTCCTGCAGCGCATCGCCGCTCAGGCCGGCGAGGATTTCTCGTGACGCGGCGGCGATGTCGTCGCGCAGCGCGCCCATCGTCGCGGGGTAGTCGTAGTCGGTCTGCAGGTAGCCGCGGACGAGCTCGACGACGGGCTCGGACTTCTCGTAGACCGTCGGGAAGATGAACTCGTGGCTCCACACGGCGTGCCAGCCGAACTCCTTCTGGTACGGCTCGACCCGCTCGGCGATGAAGCGCCGGCCGCGTTCGCTGGCGCGCAGCGTCGCGAGGACCTCCTCCGCCGACGCGTGCGCGAAGGCGGCGGACAGTTCGGCGTCACCCTTGGCCTCTTCCTTCATCTCCCACAGCGCGCGAATCGAGTCCCAGTTGCGATCGTTGGCACTGTTCTGGAGCCGGCCCAGCAGGGCGTCGTCGACCTTGCCGTGCGTCTTTTCCATTACCGCGCGCAGGTTCAGCGTCGCCGACAGCTGCGCGAAGTTGAGCATCCAGTGGATCTTCCAGTGGCGATCGTGGATGTCGATGGCGTCCTCGAGGAGCACCGCCAGGTCCTCGACGGTCATCTCGCCCTGGCCGTCCAGACGGGCCTCGAGATACTCGAAATTGCGCTGCATTTCGGGCACCAGGCGGTCGCGCCACCAATCCGCGAAGTGGGCGCCGTAGACGGGCAACGTGGCATCGAGGTACTTGCCGATGCGCGCGCTGTAGGTGGCCTCGAGCGGCACCCGTGCGCCGTAGCGCGCGCCGTATTCCATGGCGTCCACCTTCCACTCCGGGTCGGCCGGCACGGCAGCGGTGTACAGGTAGCCGTTGACGTTCTTGATGATCCAGTCAGCGGCGAACGGCGTGCCGAAGCGACGGAACATGTGGTCACACGTCAACCACCAGCCGCCGATGTCCTCGAACATGGGGCTCAGGGGATGCGGGCAATGCAGGTCGTCGAAGACCCAGAACAGCTCCTTCTCGCGTTCCGAGCGCCACTCGATGGGGAACGACTCATCACCCAGGAACTGGTCGAGAATCGGCTCGCCGCGCGCCGTCGACTGCGCCTGCTGCGTTCCCACCTGCGCTTCGACCGCCATCACCTTGCCCTCCGGTCCGGCTCTCCCGGGTCCGACTATCGATGATCGATGATAATCCACTGGCGCATGGAAGCCTCATCGCGACGGCTCATTTTCGACTTCGACACGCCCCCGGACGTGGGCGCGGGCGAGCGGCTGCGCCTGCTGGGCGGCAAGGGCGCCAACCTGGTCGTCATGTCGGCCGAGCTCGCGCTGCCGGTGCCGCCCGGCTTCATCGTCACGACCGAGGCGTGCCGTGCCTATCTGGGCGGGGAGTGGCCGGCAGGCCTCACGCGCGAGCTGCGCGATCACGTGCTCCGCCTGGGCGAGAGCGTCGGTCGCAGTTTCGGTGATCCCGCCGATCCGCTGCTGGTGAGCGTCCGCTCGGGCGCCCCGGTATCGATGCCGGGCATGATGGACACCGTCCTCAACCTGGGCCTCAACGAAGCGGCCGCAGCCGGCCTGGCGCGCTCGAGCAGCGGCGGTGACGCCTTCGCACAAGACTGCCTGCGGCGCTTTCGCGAGAGCTACCGCGACGTGATCGGGACGGGCGAGGTACCCGGCGACCCGTGGCTCCAGCTGCGCAACGCGGTCGAGGCCGTCTTCCGATCCTGGAACAGCGATCGCGCCCGGGCCTACCGCGAGCGCGAAGGCATTGCCGACGACATGGGCACGGCCGTGACCGTGCAGGCGATGGTCTTCGGCAACCGTGGCCCACGCTCGGGCACGGGCGTGCTCTTCACGCGCAATCCGGCCACCGGCGAGAGGATCCTGTATGGCGACTTCCTGTTCGACGCGCAGGGCGAGGACGTGGTCGCGGGCGGGCACGCCACCGCGCCACTCAGCGCGCTCGACGAGCGCCTGCCCGAGGTCGGGCGGCAGCTACGCGACTACGCGCGCACGCTCGAGCGCCACTACGCCGATCTGTGCGACATCGAGTTCACCGTCGAGGAGGGCCGGCTCTGGCTGCTCCAGGTGCGCGTGGGCAAGCGCAGTCCGGGCGCCGCGCTGCGGCTCGCGGTCGACATGGCCCAGGACGGGGAGTTTCCGCTGAGCAGGGCAGCAGCCGTGCGCCGCGTGGCGCCGCTGCTCATCGACCCGCCGCGCGTGTTCATACGCGACTCGCCCTCGCCGAGACCGATCGCCACCGGGCTGCCCGCGTCGCCGGGAGTCGCCACGGGCCGGATCGCGACTTCGGCGGCGGCGGCCCAGGCGGCGGCAGCCGCCGGCCGGGCAGTGATCCTCGTGCGCCACGACACCTCGCCCGAGGACGTGCCGGGCATGGCCAAGTCGGTCGGCGTCTTGACTGCTCGGGGCGGCCTCGCCAGTCATGCCGCGGTGGTCGCGCGCGGCTGGGGGATCCCCGCGGTCGTCGGCGCCGAGGGGGTCCAGCCGACCGCCGAGCAGGTCCGGATCGGTGAGCACTCGTTCCGCGCCGGCGACTTGATCACCATCGACGGCGGCACGGGCGAGGTGTTCTCCGGAGAGGTGCCCGGCTCATGGCGGGTCGCCCCGGAAGCGGCCACGTTGCTTGACTGGGCAGCCGAGTTGGGCATCGACCTGGCGCCGGCGGCCGGCGAGGGCGCAGCGTCCGACGGGCAGCAGGCGATCGCCCCGGAACGAGTCACTGCCCAGGACGTGCTGCGTGCGCTCGCGATCAAGGGCAACGCCACGGCAGAACAACTGGGCGAATCGTTGCTCGCGCCGGCGGCGCAGGTGGCGGCAGTGCTGGAAGGCCTCGTGGCCGGCGGCGAGGCGGAACTGGTTGCCGGCCTGTGGCGCCCGACGGCGGCCGGCAAGGCGGCCGCGGCTGACCTGTTCGCGGCCGACCGCGCGGCCCTGGGCGACGCGGTCGCTGGCCAGACCCTCGAGGCCTTCCACCCGTTCGACGTGCGCATGAAGAGCGTCGTCACGGCCTGGCAGGTGCGTGAGGTGCACGGCGAACAGCAGCTGAACAATCACGGCGACGTGAGCTACGACACCCAGGTCCTCGATTCGCTCGCGCTCCTGGACGCGGAGATCGGCGCATGGCTGTCATCGCTGCCGGCAATCGAACGCTTCGGTGCCTATCGGGCGCGCCTGGAGCGCGCCGCCAGGCTGGCCCGCACCGATCAGCGCTTCGTGGCCTCGCCGCGCGTCGACAGCTACCACGGCGTGTGGTTCGAACTTCACGAAGACCTCATTCGCGTCGCTGGTCGAACGCGCGAGGCGGAGGCATCGGCCGGCCGAGCGTAGGACGTCGGTCTCATCGGCGGACGCGTCCGGCGCGGCGCGTTTCGGCGCTGGTAGGCTGGCCGCATGGCCGGCAGTGCTGGGCAGCGGAGCGGCCCGGATCGCGCGACCCTCATCGCCTTTGCGGCGGTCGTCCTCTTCGGCGGCATCAATGCCATCGCCGTCAAGCAGATGGTGCTCGGGCTGCCGCCGCTGTGGAGTGCCGCGGCGCGCTTCCTGGCAGCCGGTCTCGTGCTCGTCGTCCTGGCCGTGGCAACACGGCGCATCCTGCCCAGGCAGCGGGCCAGCATCGTTGGCGCCCTGGCCTACGGCACATTCGGTTTCGCGATCAGCTTCGGGCCGATCTACCTGGCCCTGCGCGAGGTCCCACCGGGTACCGTGATCGTGCTCATCGCGATGACGCCGCTGTTCACGTTCATCCTCGCGGTGGCCCAGCGCCAGGAACTGTTCCACGTGCGCGGGCTGGTCGGTGCGTTGCTGGCAGCCGGCGGCGTGGCGATGGTCTTCGTCGACCAGTTGAGCCTCCAGGTTCCGCTGCTGCCGCTGGCGCTCGTCCTGGTCGGCACGGCGGCGCTCGCCGAATCGGCCGTGCTGGTCAAGTGGACGCCGCGCAGCGACCCCTTCTGGACGAACGCGATCGGTATGCTCGCGGCCGGGCTCGAACTGCTGGCCGTGGCATTGCTGGCCGGCGAGTCGCTCGTTGCGCCCGGCACGATGCCTGAATGGGTCGCGTTCGGGCACCTGGTGGTGCTCGGTTCGGTGGCCATGTTCAGCCTGAACGTGTTCGGCATCGGACGCTGGACGGCGTCGGGCATGTCGTACGCGACGCTGCTGATGCCGTTGGTGACCATCGTGCTCGCGGCGCTGATCTTCGGCGACACGATCAGTCCGTTGTTCGTTGTCGGCGGAGCGTTGGCCCTGGTCGGCGTCTGGGTCGGCGGTCTCAGTCACGCCCGGATGCCGCGCAGGTTGACCGCCGAAGCTTCCTAGGCGACTCCCCAGCCGCCGTCGACAGCAACCACCTGGCCGGTCACCATGCGCGCGTCATCCGACAGCAGGTAGAGCGCCGTACCAACAGTGTCCTCGGCCGTGAGCGGCCCGCCGGCGAGTGGTTGCTTGTGTTCGAGGTACGACATGATCTCGGCATCAGCCTGCGCGCGGCGACTCATGGGAGTGGCCACCAGGCCGGGCGCGATGACGTTGACGCGGATGCCGCGTCCGGCATAGTGGGCGGCCAGCGAACGCGAGAAGGACTCGATCGCACCCTTGCTGGCGGCATAGCCGTGGGTGACGAAGTGGCGGGCCACCGGATACTGCGCGATGGCACTCGACATGTTCAGGATCACCCCGCGCCGTCCGTCACCGGCAGGCGTTTGGACGAGCATCTGGCGGACGGCAGCGCGGCAGACGAGGAAGATGCTCGTGGCATTCGTATCGATCGCAGCACGCCAGCCTTCGAGCGTCATCTCGTCGAGCGGACCGTCGCCAAACCGCCGGGCGCTGATGCCGGCGACGTTGTAGACGCAGTCGAGCCGGCCGAACCGTTCTACGCATGCGCCCATGGCCGACTGGACGGCTTGCTCCTGCGTCAGGTCGGCCGCCATGCCGGAGGCGTTGCCGAGCTCACTCACCAGCTCGTCGACGTGTTCGGGCGTACGCGATACAACGAAGACCCGGCCGCCTTCCGCGGCCAGGGCGCGAGCGGTCGCGGCGGCAATGCCGGTCGAGCCTGTCACGAGGCAAACGCGCTGCGCGAACCAATTCATGCCGACTAGCCTAAGCGTCGCCGCTCGGAGCATCCTTTAGCAACATGCACCCCGCCCTGCAGCAAATCGGCGAGCTCCTGCTCGTGCCGGTCATCGAGATACCCAGCGAGGACGTCGCGCTGCGACTCGTTGACGCACTGGTCGACGGCGGCCTGCCGTGCATCGAGGTCACCTTCCGTACGCCGGCGGCCGCGGCCGCACTCCGGCGCATCGGCGAGCGGCGGCCGGATGTGCTGTTGGGCGCCGGCACCGTGCTGAGCGTCGAGCAGGTCGACGTCGCCCTCGCTGCCGGTGCGCGCTTCATCGTCTCACCCGGTTTCGACCCTGTCGTCGTCGGCCACTGCCAGTCACGCGGCGTGCCCGTGCTACCCGGCATCGTCACCCCGACCGAACTGCTGATGGCGCACGCGGCCGGCCTCGAGATGGTCAAGTTCTTTCCCGCGCAGGCGGCCGGCGGCGCCGGCTATCTGCGGGCCATCAGCGCGCCGTTCCGATCGTTCCGATTCATTCCCACCGGCGGCATCGATGCCGGGCTGCTGCCCGAGTATTTGGCGTTGCCCCAGGTACACGCGGTGGGCGGCAGCTGGATGGCGCCGGCCGCGCTGCTCAGAGAGGGCAACTTCGACGCGATCACGACCCGCGTCCGCGAGGCGGTCGCGCTGGCGCAACGGCTCCGCCGGACACCGGCTGCAGCGGGCGCATGAGCACCGTGGGCGACGCGCCACAGTTGCTCGACCTGCGCCCGGCCGGCAACTGCCGCTGGGCGCTCGTGGCGCTGGGCGAGGTCATGCTGCGCCTCGACCCGGGCGACATGCGCATCTCGACTGCCCGTGAGTTCCGCGCCTGGGAAGGCGGCGGCGAGTACAACGTGGCACGCGGCCTGCGGCGGACCTTCGGGATGCCCACGACCGTCGTCACGGCCTTTGCCGACAACGCGGTGGGCCGGCTGCTCGAGGACCTCATCAGCCAGGGCGGCGTGGACCAGTCGCACGTGCGCTGGGTCCGCTTCGACGGAGTCGGCCGCATGGTCCGCAACGGGCTCAACTTCACTGAGCGCGGTTTTGGCCTGCGCGCCGGACTGGGCGTGGCGGATCGCGGGCAGACGGCCATCGCGCAGCTCCAGCCGGGCGAGGTCGACTGGCCGGCGATCTTCGGCGCCGAGGGCGCCCGCTGGCTGCACACCGGCGGGATCTTCGCCGCGTTGTCGGAGTCGACCGCGGCGGTCGCACGCGAGGCAATGAGCGCTGCGCGTGCCGCCGGAACCGTCGTTTCCTACGACCTGAACTACCGCCCTTCACTCTGGCAGGCGAACGGCGGAGCGGCGCGCGCGCGGGAGGTGAACCGCGAACTCGTCGCCCTGGCCGACGTGCTGATGGGCAACGAGGAGGACTACCTCGAGGCACTCGGCGTGCAGGTGCCCGGGGTCGACGCGGAATACCGCGATCTCGACATGGACGCCTACGACGCGATGCTCAAGCGCGTCATGACCGACCTGCCGCAGCTTCGCGTCGCGGCCGCGACCCTGCGCAAGGCGAGCAGTGCCAGCCGCAACGATTGGGGCGCCATCGCGCGGTCGCGCGCCGGCTCGTACCGCGCTCAGCTGCGCCGCGACCTCGAGGTCTACGACCGGATCGGCGGCGGTGACAGCTTCGCCTCGGGCCTCATCTACGGACTGCTCACCGAACAGGGTCTCCAGCGCGCGGTCGAACTCGGCGCCGCGCATGGGGCGCTGGCGATGACAACTCCCGGCGACACCGCGATGACCACGCTCGCGGAAGTCGAGCGCGTCGCGCGCGGCGGCAGCGCGCGCATCTCGCGCTAGCTCTCGAGCAACACGCCCGCGGTCAGCAGCCGGTCGCGCAACTCCCCGGCGGAAAGCTCACGCGGCAGGCAATCATGGGCCGCCGCGAGTGCGGCGGCGGTCCCGGCCGCCTGGCCCATCGCCATGCACGTCGCCATCGACCGCGCCGAGGCATGCGCATCGTGCGTGGCACTGAAGCAACGGCCGGCAACCAGCAGGCCCTCGACACCACGCGGCAACAGGGTTCGGTACGGGATGCCGTAGACGGCGCCGCCGGGCACGTACTGCCAGTCCGTTTCGCCGCCGGGTCCATGGTCCTCGATGGGCGCGCCGCACAACGCGATTTCGTCGTCGAAGCGGCGCGCCGCAAGCACGTCATCGCGCGTGAGCTGGTAGTCGCCGATCACGCGCCGCGATTCGCGGACGCCGATCGACGGACTCGTGCCCACGACCACGGACCGCTCGAAACCGGGGACCCGGTCGCGCAGGAAGCGGTGGTATTCGCGAACCTGGCGGCGACCCTCGATCTCCGCATGGGTCAGCGCGACCGGGTCGGTGGCATCAACGTTGGGGATGCGCGTCATGTGCACCATGACCACGCCGTCGAAGGGCGTGCGGTGCCACGAACCTTCGAGTCGCGGCAAGCGGTACTCACCGCTCGCGGCGGCCGCGCGCATCAGCCCCCACATTTCCTGCTTCTTCGTCTGGGCTGCGCGCGCGACGTCGACGTTGGCCAGGCGGAAGAGGGTCGACAGAGACTGGACGCGGCCCTGGGCGGCGGCATTCTCGTAGTCGGCCCCCGCCATCGCGCTCACATCCGCATCACCCGACGCGTCCACGACAACGGCCGCGGCGATCGATCCCTCGCCGCCCTTGTTCCAGCTGCGCACGCCGCTGACCCGCCCGTCGTCGACGCGCACGCCGGTCGCCCACGTGTGCAGCAGGACGTCCACGCCGGCGTCCTCCGCCAGGCCCTCCCAGACCACCTTGAGCGTTTCCTGGTCGTAGGTGACGCCGGTCCCCGACCCGTAGGTGTTCGGCCGCTCGAAGGACACGCCCGCCTCGACGAGCCGCTCGACCACCTCCCAGGCAAGTCCGCCGACCACCCGGCGTGGACTCTCGCCCGGCGTGTAGAACGCATAGAAGGTGTCCAGCACGGCAGTCGACGTGCCACCCATGAAGGCCATGCGGTCGATCAGCAAGGTGCGCGCGCCCATGCGCGCAGCGCTGATGGCGGCCGACGACCCGGCCGAGCCGGAACCGACCACGACCACGTCGTAGCGGCGTTCAGCCATCTGCGCCAGCAACTGCATATGCCCGCGCAGGGTTGTCGACCAAGATGCGCCTGGTCGCCAGTGGACCGACGATGCGTTCGAGCCGCGGCACGAAACGGGCCATCAGGTAGCGCATCCCCGGCCCGCCGTCGTAAGCGCGGAAATAGTCGCGCTGGCCCAGGTCGAGGCCGAGCAGCACGTTCGCGCCATGGCCGTGTGCCTCGAGGTAATCGATCAGTGCGAGCAGCTCGCTGTCGGGCCGGTACTTGATGCGCCCGATGGTGTCGTACTCGAGGAATACACCGCGGGCACACAGCTCGGCGTGCAGCTCGGGATCCGGATTGCGGTCCATGTGCGCGAGAACGATCCGGTGCGCGGCCACGCCCGCGTCGAGGAACAGCTCGACGATCTCCTCGGCCATCGTGCCGATCTCGCAGTGCGCCAGGATTGCCACGCCGGTCCGTCGGCTGGCCTCGGCGGCGGCCGTCAGCCGGCGTCGCTCCGCCGCCGAGATGTGCTGATATGAAGCGCCCACCTTGATCACGCCGGCGCGCGCGGGGTCGGCGGGCAGACCGGGCTCGAGCCAGTCGGCCGGATGCATGCCCTGCTCGATGTCCGCCAGCACGCGCTCCAGCAGCAGATCCTCGGGCGCGTCGTAGACCCAGTGGCCGGCCGGGTAGTGGGCGTCGCGGTGATAGCCGGTCGCACCGATGACGTTCACCCTGGTCGCCTGGCTGACCATGCGCATCAGGTCCGGGCGCCGGCCGAGGCCGATGGGTGTCGCCTCGACGATCGTGCGTACCCCGGTCGCGGCGGCATCCTCGACCTCGGCTGTCACACGCGCGGGGTCTTCCAGTTCCTGTCCGGGGAGTGCGGGCGAGCGCAGGAAGAGATGGTCGTGCGCATCGGTCACTCCCAGGTGATCGGCCGCCACCGGGCCGAGCACGGTCAGCGCCGCGGCCGTACCAACATCGCTCATTACGACCATCATGGCAGTCCGCCGGAACTGAGTGCGGAGGCGAACGTCTGCCGACCATGAACAATGTTGCGCCGCGCCGTGTACTGCTCCTGCTCACCCTGACTGCCCTCGCGGGCTGCTCCCTCGGTCCGCTGTCCGGTGGATCAACGTCGCCAACGCCGTCGCCGTCGCAGTCGCAATCGGCTGAGCCATCCGCGTCGCCCGCGCCGTCAGCCACACCCAGCGGGTCGCCAATCGCCGATCCGGACCAGGCGCTCGTGCGCATCGAGAACACCGGCGGCTTCGTGCCGCAGGAATGGCTGTTCACGCACTATCCGTTTGCGGTGCTGTACGCCGACGGCCGGGTGATCACGCAGGGCGCCCAGCCGGCCATCTATCCAGGCCCGGCATTGCCCGCGCTGATCGATACGCGGCTCTCCGCCGATGGCGTGACCATGGTCCTCGCGGCCGCCCGGCAGGCCGGCCTGACCGGGCCCAGCCGGACGCTCGGGCAGCCCGTTCCCGATGTGGGACAGACGATCTTCACCGTCGTGTACCCCGACGGCACGACCAACCAGACCACTCTCTACCCCGAGCTGGGCCAGCCCTCGCCAGATCCTCAGGCCCAGGCGCTACTCGACTTCGAGTCACTGCTGATGAATCCGCAGGCCGCGATGCCCCAGCAAGTGGTCGGCGAACAGCCGTATTCCTTTGATCGGCTGCGCGTCATCAGCCAGCCGAGCTCGCGCGCGCAGGCTCCCTACCCCAGCCTGGTCACGGTCACGGATTGGCCGCTGGGCTCACTCGCGACGCTCGGCCAGCCACTGCAACAGTTCGGCGGCACCTATCGCTGCGTGGCCATCAGCGGGGCCGACCTGACCACCCTCCTGCCAACAGTCGACGCTGCCAATCAGGCCACCTTGTGGCGGTCGGACGGGCAGCTGTACTCCGTCATCTTCCATCCGCTGCTGCCCGACGATCCCGACTGCCCGCCCACGACCAACTAGCTTTCGGCCGCGTACTCGATCGGCGGGATCGCGGCCAGGAAACCATTCTGCGCACGCCGGGTGGGTAGAGCGGGTTCTCGCGGCCCGGCCGCGCGTGCAGCGCTCTCGGCGGCCAGGGCGTCGAGCATCAGCCCGACGCCCTTGCCGAACTGCTCGGCCATCGCCGGACCCATCTGCTCGAGAACCTGGCGGTCGCGCACCCTGCGCGGCCGGGCAATACGGAAGCGCAGGATCGTTCCCGAAGCGGTCGGCTCGAGCTCGTACATCTGCGTCATTTGCAGCCCGCCCATCGCCGGCGGCCAGGTCGAGCGGATGGTCACGTAGTCGAACGGCCGCCAGTCGAGGATCTCTTCGACCTGGGCGCCGGCGCCGTGCATGCAGTGGCTGACCGCGCCCGCGCCGCGGCGCCCGGCCGGCTTGACGATCTCGTCGACCGAGGTCACGCCGCCGGGGCCCTGCCACTCCATCCGCCGGCCGGGAGTGGTGATGAACTCCCAAACGGTCTGCGGTGGCGCCACGCTGTGGAACTCCACCTCGTAGAGCGCATCAGCAGCCTCGACCCTGTGCCGCAGTCGCGCGTCCTCAGCGTGCCAGCGGCGCTCCAGGTCGTGCACCCACAGGTTCACGGCGCCCAGGTGCTCGTACGTCTCGGTGTGCGCGATCATGCCCATCGCCGCCGGATCGATGGCCATCTCGGCGACGAGTGGCGCCGTCAGAGCCAGGTACGCGCCGATGCCCAGACGTTGCACGATGTCGTTCTTGAGCAGCCGATGGACGACGATGACGTCCGACCCGAGCAGCTCATCGCTCCCGGCCACTCTCTGGCGGATTGCCACGCCGTGGTGGGCGACGAACTTGAGGTTGAGATCTGGGATGCGGACGCAGGCATTGCACCCGCACGAGGTCGCCTGGCGTACATCACGCCGGCGCCGGCGGAAGCCGAAATAGCAGCGTTCGATGGTGTCCAGCAGCATCGAGCCGTCGACCTTCTCCGTCGGCGCGAAGCAGAAAGCGGCGTCGCCCTCGAGCTTGGCGAGCCGGAAGCCTGGGCGGAGAGCGGTGACCACCGTGCCGATCAGATCGGCCAGGATGTCCTGGGCATGGTCGATCTCCACCCCGGACAGGTACTCCGTGTAGCCGGAGATGTCGGCGATGAGCAGGCAAAGCCGATCGGGCGGCATCGTCTCTGATCAGCCGACCATCTGGATGGGCGGGATGCCGGCCAGGAAACCATCGGCGCCGCGCCGCTGCGGCAAGGGGCCCGAGGGCTGATTGACGCGTGACTCGGAATCCTCGCCGGCCATGCGTACCAGCAAGTCGAGTTCGATCGAAAAGCCGCGGTCGATGTCCGGGAGCGCGGCAGCCATGAGTTCGTAATCACGCTTCCCTTCCGCCGCCGCTCGGAAATGCAGCTTCGTCCCGGCTGCGGTCGGCTCGAGCTCGTAGGTCGACAGGAATGTCGGCCCGTCGCCGGGCAGCTTGGTGCGCAGGGTGACGTAGTCGTACGGCCGCCAGTCGAGGATCTCCTCGATCCACGCGCCGGGGCCGTGCACACAGTGGTTGACCGTGCCCGGACCGCGCCGGCCGCCTTGCGCCGGGTGCTCTTCTATGGCGGTAATGCCACCCGGCGCCTGCCATGCGACCCGCCGGCCGGGCGTCGTCACGTATTCCCACACCACCTGTGGCGGTGCGCTGAAGTCACGCTCGACTTCGTACATCCCCTTCCCCGGCTCCACGCGCACCCGCTGCCGCGTGTCCTCCTCGCGCCAGCGACGCTCGAGGTCCTGGACCCACAGTTCGACCCCGCCCACGTGCTCGTATGTCTCGCTGTGCTCGACCATGCCCAGCCCGGCGGGGTCGAGGCCCGCCTCGGCGACGAGTGGTGCGCTCAACGCGGCGTATGCACCGATGCCCAGCCGCTGCACGATGTCGTTCTTGAGCAGCCGATGCACGACGATCACGTCCGAGCCGAGGAGCTCCTCGTGGCCGGCCACCTTCTGGCGGATTGCCAGCCCGGTATGGGCCACGAACTTCAGGTTGAGGTCAGGAATGCGCCCACACGCGCGACATTCGCACGAGGTCGCCTGGCGTACGTCACGACGGCGGCGGCGGAAACCGAAATAGCAGCGCTCGATGGTGTCCAGCAGGAGCGAGCCGTCGACCTTCTCCGCCGGCGCGAAGCAGAAGGCGGCGTCGCCCTCGAGTTTGGCCAAGCGGAACGTCGGTCGCAGCGCTGTGACGACCGTGCTGATCAGGTCGGCCAGGATGTCCTGGGCATGGTCAAGCTCAACGCCGGCGAGGTACTCCGTGTAGCCGGAGATATCGGCGATGACCAGTTGAAGCCTGTCAGGCTGCTGCAGCATCTTGCCCTGCCACTGACCAGCTGGGTAGGTGTCGAGGATAGCCCCCGGGCGAAGCTCGACTCTCAGGCGTTGGGCCGGGGACCTGCCTGAGCTTCTTGTTGGCCCGCCTGCGCCTGCGCTTGCTGCTGCCGCCGGCGCAGGTCGCCCGGCGCGGTCCGCGCGTGCAACGCCGCGTTGAACTCGCCGGCGACGAGGAAGATGAGCGCAGAAACATAGAAGAAGAGCAGCAGGATGGCGACTCCGGCAAGGGCACCGTACGTGTTGGCATAGCTGCCGAAGTTGGTGACATACAGATTCAGGCCGAGCGTCGCCACCAACCACACCAGCGCAAACAGCAGGGCCCCGGGCAGCAGCGAGCGGACTGCCAACCTGATGTTCGGAGCGACGCGATAAACCAACGCCGCGGCGACGACGACCAGCGCCAGCGCACCGGCAATCGAGATGATGGTGACGATCAACGCCGATGCGTGGCCGAGGCCGAAGAAGTCCACGATCTGGGGCGCCAGGTAGCGAACAGGGCCGTAGAGCACGAACGCGCTGACCATGCCCGCGCCGCCGATGACGGTCAGCAGCAACGCCACCACGTAGCGACGCCAGATCTTGCGGCCCTCGGGCACGTCGTAGACGCGGTTCATGGCCTTGATGATTGCGTTCATGCCGCCTGTCGCGAAGAACAGGGCGAATACCGCGCTCAACGAGATCAGGCTCGGGTCGCGGCTGTCGATGATCTGCTGCAGCTGCGAGCGAACGATCGTGTCGGCGCCGGGTGGCAGCAGCCCACCGAGCGACTGGACGATGCGGCTGGCCGGGTTGTCGATGTTCAGGCTGCCGGCGATGAAGCCGCCCAACGCCGTCAGGAAGATGGCAAACGGAAAGATCGCCACGAAGAACCGGTAGGCGAGTTCAGCCGCAAGGCCGAGCACGTCATCGTCCATCGATCGAGCGACGATGTCACGGGCAAGGCCGACGACGTCCAGCTCGAGCATCGCCCGGCGGGCCCGGCCGGGGGGTCGACGGAGCTCAGGATCCGTATTCGCCGGTCTGCCTCCTCACGCGGTCGCGGCCCCAAAGCGGCTGGGGCAGATGAGCCGGTAGTCACAGCGGCCACAGCGCCACTTATCCGGGGTCGCGGTGAAGTCACCGGAGCGGATACGGCGAGCCTTTTCGAGCACCGTGTCGCGGAACGCATCGAGTTGCTCCGGGCTCCGCGTCGTGCTCAATGCCTGGTCGGTCTCCGTGAAATACAACGTCAGCCGCCCGGCCGCCGGCAGCGGCTCGTGAGTCACCGGGTCCGGCACGGCGCCCATGGCCATCGCCAGGGCGTAGGCCGACAACTGCTCATCGACATCGACGTCCGCCTGGCGGCGCGGCCGACCCGTCTTGTAGTCGGTGATCTCGATCGTCCCGTCGGGATGCCGGTCGATGCGGTCGATGACACCGTACAGTCGCACCGGCTGCTCGCCCGGGCTGCCGTCGAGCTCGAGCGTGAAGCCCGCCTCGAAATCGACTGCCTCGGCGAGCCGGCTCACCTCGCGATCGTAGAAGCGACGCAGAGCCGGCTCCGCGCGTGAGGCGTAGTGCTGGGCAGCCTGGGCGTCGGCGAAGTTGCGCGGCTGCCACGCCTCGTCGAAGGCGCGCTTGAGCTCCTCGTAGCCAGGCGGCGCCTGTCCGGCCGCGGCGGCATCGCGGCGCTGCCGGGTGAACACCTCGAAGGCGCGGTGGATGACGTGCCCGAACTCGAAGTAGCCCGGCGTTTCCGCGACGGGAATGCGGTAAACGCGCTGGAAGGCGTACTGCAACGGGCACTCCGAGTAGGTGTGCAGCTGCGAGTGCGAGAACGTGGCCGGCAGGGCCGCCATCTCGAGCAGGGCGCGCCCGGCGGGCGCGTGCCGCGAGACGACGTCCAGTGTGACCGGATCGCGACCGGCGGCAGCGTCGTTGTCGACCCCGGCGGCCTGCTCGGCGGTCGCGACCAGGTCGGCGGTGAGGGCCGCACGACCCTCGTGATCATCGGGCGCGAGGGACTCCAGCATGCCCAGCAGTTCCACGGCGCGGCGGCGCAGGGCGAAGCGCCGCTCGTACGCGAGCGGCACCGGCATCAGCTTGAGCAACTGCGCGCTGTTTTCGTGCGCGCTCGCCGCCGCACCACGTGTGACCTCGTCGACTTCGGCCTGCGGACCAGCCGCGCGCCGCTCGATTTCCAGGTCGTCGGGGACGGCCGGTTCGAAATCTTCCGAGGACACCGGCGCTGGGCCGTCTACTGAGCGCGATATCTCGGCCACGAAACGGCTCGGCCCGCTGCGCGCGCCGGCGTTCTGCGGCGCGCTGAGCAGCAGCTGGCCTTTCGCGCGGGTCATGGCCACGTACAGCAGGCGGCGCTCCTCGTCGATCGCGAAATCGTCCGGCGGCGCCTGCTTGAGTAATTCCAGTGGTATCAGCGGAGCATCTTCACGCGTGTCGGGGAACTGGCCCTCGACCAGCCGCGGAACGGCGACCGCCTCGAACTCCAGGCCCTTGGCCTGGTAGACGGTCATCAGCCGTACGCCGTCGATATCCAGCCGGCCGTGCTGGTCCGAGTCGAGATCGCCGCCGACGTCCTCGTACACGTCGAGGTAGCCGATGAACTGCGCCAGGCTGTCATGCGGATGCGCATGCTGCCAGTCGGCCACGAAGCGCATGAAGCGAGCCAGCGCCAGCACGCTGCGCTGCGCCTCCGGAGTCTCGAGGGCAATGAGGTCGTGGAGCAGGTTGGTACGCGTAAGAAATTCCTCGAGCACCGCGAAGGGACCCTCGCGCTGGCCACGCGGGACGAGCGAGTTGAGCAGCTGCATCAGGCGCTCGAGCTTGAGTCGCAGGCGCACGTCGAGCTCCTCTCGCCGCCACTGCGCACGCTGTTCGCGGCTCCTGCGCTGCTTGACCGTGTCGGGCTCGTTCTCGTCGAAGTCGGTTTCGGTCCACAGCGTGGGCGCCGCGACCGCGGGCGTGGCCCGGCGCGCCGGCACGTCCGAGACGGCGATCTTGCCCTCGCGCAGGATGTCGAGGGCGGCCTGGTAGATGGGCCGGCCGTCCCAGTTGGCGGCGCTCGTGACGCGCAGGATCTCGGCGGCATCGAGGCGCCATGGGCCGGCCGACAGGAGCCGGACAAAGGCCGATGAGTCCTCCGGCTGGGCCGCCACGCGCAGAGCCGACTCCACGTCACGCACCTCGGCCACGTTGAACAGCCCGGCGGCGCCGACGACCACGTAGGGCACATCCTGCTTGCGCAGGCGCTCGACGATCAGCTCGCGGTGGCGGTGCTTGCGGTACAGGATGGCGATGTCGCTCCAGCTGGCCGCGGGCTGCCGCTCGCGGACCTGGCGCACCCAATCCACGACAACATCGGCCTCGTCCTGTTCGTCCGCCGCGTATACGAGGCGCACCGGCTCGCCGGCCGGTTTGGTCGGCCGCAGCGACTCGTGCTTCAGCCGTTTCTGATTGCGGTCGATCAGCCGCCCCGCGGCCGACAGTACGTTGCCCGTCGAGCGCCGGTTGTCCAGCAGCGGTTGGCTCTCGACCCTGCCCGTCGGCCGGTCGGGCGCCCACGACGGCGCCTGTTCGAAGCGTTCGCGGAAGCGCTCGAACGCGGCATAGCTGGCGCCGCGGAAGCGATAGATCGACTGGTCGTCGTCCCCGACCACGACGACGTTGTCCGTCTTGCCGGGTCCCCGGGCGATGAGCTCGAGCAACAGGATCTGGGCCATGTTCGCGTCCTGGAACTCGTCCACCAGCACGTGACGGAACTGGTCCTGGTAGCGGCGCAGGATGTTCGGCCGCTCCATCAGCAGCTCGATCGCACGCAGTTGCTGCTCGCCGAAGTCAAGCTGGCCGCGCGCCCGCAGCTCGTCCTGGTAGACCGAGTACGCCTCTGCCTCCTCGAGCAATCGCAGCACGTCGAACGCCTCGGCATCGCGTACGTACGTCGGTGTCAGGCCACGAACCAGGCGCTGCTGGTCTTCCGAGAGCTGCCGCCAGTAGACGGCCTCACCGGTGCCGGCAACCTCGCGGCGCGCCTCACGATCCGCCGTACGGCGGCCGGCCTCGGGCCCGCTGTTGACCAGGTCGCGACGTACCAGGCGCACCTGCCAGGCCGTGCCCTCGGCGTCGCGCCGCCGCAATCCTTCGACCGCGTGGTCGAACTCGCCCAGCCCATAACGCACCTCGAACGCCTCGCGTCGTGCCTGCGCGAAGGTGCGGTACTCGTCGGGCGTCACCAGCTCATCCTTGGCGCGGCTGATCACATCCGCGAAACGGCCGGCTGCATTCCTGTCGCGGGCCATGGGGTGGTATACGAAATCCGCGAAGCGCGGCCGCAGCTCGCGCAGCAACAGCCGCTGGCCCACGGCGTCCAGTACGTCGGCGTTGACATCGAGGCCCAGCTCGGCGCGATGGTCCGACAGTATTCGGTGGCCGAGGGAATGGAAGTTGTGCACCCACAGCCGGCTGGCAATCTCCAGCCCGAGCAGCTGCTCCAGGCGGTCCATGAGCTCCGCCGCGGCGCGCACGTTGTAGGTCAGCACGAGCACGTTTTCCGGCGCCAGCGAAGGCTGCGTGCGGAGCAGGTGGCCGACACGCTCGACCACGACCGTGGTCTTGCCGGTACCCGCGCCGGCGAGCACCATCAAGGGCCCGTCGCCCCACTCCACCGCGCGCCGCTGCTCGCTGGTCAGGACGAGTCCGCGCTCACTCCTGACCGCCGTTGGATCCGCTACCGCCATCTCCCGGCTAGCCTAGCCCGCCGACGTGACAGCTTGCGCGTCACGGGCGCGCCAGAACTCAGCGCGGGGCGTGGAACTGTTCGACCGTGATGCTGCCGGACGGGAATCCGGCGCCGACCAACACGGTCGCGCAGGCTTCGATCATCGCCGGGTTGCCGCACAGATAGGCATGGGTCGACGCGACCGCCAGGTCGCCGGCTGCCAGCAGGCCCTCGAGCTGCGCGTCGACCCGCCCGGTCAGGCCCACCCAGTCCGTGTTGCGGGGATCATCCGGCCGCGAGACCGTCGGCCGATAGTCGAGCGGCAGGCCGCGTGCGAACCACGCCGCGAGCCGATCCGCGTGCGCCAGCTCGGCGGCGTGGGAGGCGCCGTGGACGAGCGTGATGGGTGTTTGGTCGGCGGCTTCAGCGGCGGTCTCGAGCATCGCCAAGAACGGAGCCAGGCCGGTGCCGGTGGCGATGAACAGCCGCTGCGAGTCGCTGGGATCGAGGGTGAACAGCCCGCGAGCAGGCCCGACGCGCACCCGGGCGCCAACCGGCAGCGCCCAGAGCCTGCTGCTCAGGTTGCCGCCCGGGATGCGTCGTACGAAGAGCTCGACCCGCCGCCGGCTATTGTCGAGTGAGGAGATCGAGTAAGGCCGCTGGACGAGACCAGGGCCGTCGATCACCCCCACCGACACGTACTGCCCGGGGAGGTAAGGCGCCAGTGGCGCGTCGAGCAGCAGGTGAAAGTCTGCGAGTGAGTCGGTGATGTCGGAGCGCCCGACCAGCGACGCGTTCGGCGTGGCGACGGCCGCAGTCGGCCGCGCCGGCAGTTCGCGCCGCGGCGGGAGCGCGCGGCCGACGGAGACGGGCGCGAGGCTCATGCCGCCGCCCTCCCGCTGAGCACCTCGGCCAGGACGGACCTGGCCGCATCGGGATCGCGGAACCAGGCGGCATCGATCCACGCGTAGTCGGCGTACTCGTCGGGCAGCTCCGAATCGGCGTAGATGGCGCTGTTCGGACACGCGGTGGCGCAGCTGCCGCACTCGATGCACCCGTCGGGATCGATGTGGAACTTGCGGTCAACGCCGGATACGGCGCTGATGCAGTCCACCGGGCAGACCGACACGCACGTCTGGTCCATGTTGTCGACGCATGGTTCGGCAATTACGAAGGTCATGACATTTCACTCCTTTCGAAAGCGGGGATGCGCTGATTTCGTGGCCCGAACACGCCGAGCACGATGCGGTAGAGCAGCAGGAAGGTGACCGCGGCGGAGGCTCCGACATACGCCACCGTGGCCCAGGTCGTGCCCGTATCGGTGCCGGTCAGCACGCCGTGAACCGTGGCCCCGGCGAAGGCAAGCAGCGTGGTGTAGTGCAGCAGCCGCCAGCCGCGTTGGCCCAAACGCCGGCGGACGTAGAAGCTGGCGTAGACGACGACCATCACGTAGAAGGCGACCTGGCCGACACCCACCCACTCGGTCCGGTAGGGACTGGCAAAGGGCACGACCAGCTCGCGCACCGTCTGCGGCACGAACGTATCGAGTGCCAGCAGAGCGCCATGCAGGGCGGTCAGGCCGATCGCGACGGCGCTCAGCTCCTGGTGGAGCGTGAGCGACACGGCACGGTGGGCAATCGCGTCGAGGATGCCGCTCGAGAGCAGCAGGCCGTAGATGACCGACAGGGCCAGCGCTCCATAGGCGATGAAGCCCAACAGGCGGCTGCCGTACCAGGCCAGGCTCTCCGAGTGCACGCCGATCCAGTCGGCCGCCGCCGCGAGGGCCGTTGGCCCGGTCCCGACTGCGATGCCCACGACGGCAAGGAGAAACAGCACCCAGCGCAGCGGACGCGTATGCGGCGTCAGGCCACTGAACTTCACGCCAGCCATGCTTCGGTTCCCGGCAGGGCAAGCAGCTCACCCGTGTCCAGCAGCAATATGGCTGCCTGCGCGACTGAGGCCGCCAGCAACGGCAGTGCCGAGTCCGAGCCCAGGATGAGCGCCGTCTTGGCGAGCATCTCGGCCTCGCGCGCCGTCGGTGCCACGACCGTCGCCTGGATGACGTCGGTGGCGGCCGAGCGCCGCGTACGCGGATCGATGAGGTGGTGGGTGACGCCGCCATCGGCGGTCAGCCAGCGGTGAACGGTTGTCGCGGAAGTGGCCACGCCGGCCGCCCGCGACCACGCCTCGCCGCCGATGAATTGCATGGTCGCGAGTGGCGGCCGGTCGTCGCCGCGCGGATCGACCACCTCGATCTGCCACACGATGCCCGGGCCTGCACGCAGGCTGATGTCCCCGTCGGCGTCGACCGCGACGCCCGGGTAACTGTCGAGCAGATCGGCGGCGCGGTCGGCCAGCCAGCCTTTCGCCACGCCGTCGAGGTCGAAGCGAACGCCGGCGGGCCTGACGATGAGCGTCTGCCGCCCGCGCGGTTCGAGCGACCAGGCGGCCAGGTCCACCGGCGCGGTCCAACTGCCCGACTCGGCCGCCAGGCGTGCGTCGAGCATGGTCACGTCGACCACGCGGCGCGACCGTTCGGCGGCCAGCGCCGCCCAGCTGAGCACTGCCGCCAGCGTGGGCCGAAGCTCGGCTGCGCCTTCGGCGAGACTCGCCGCGCCGGCGTTCAGGCGCGACAGATCGGACGAGGCCTCGAAGCGCGTCAGGCGTTTGGCCCACGCCCGGACCCGTTGCCCGGTCAACCGGACGCTGCGCTGGGCAGCCGGCACTTGGTCTTCGTCGGCGAAGACCGCCACGTTGAGCGTGCCGCCCATGGCCGGCGTCGACCAGCCGACGAAACGGGCGCTCGGACCGTCGGGCGGCAGGGGGGCGTTCATGGGTGGCCGGAAGTGCGCGTGCGTACGGGCGGAGCCGGTGGCGGCGCGGGTGGACGCGCGGCAGGTTGCTTGGGCGCCGCAGGCTGGTTGGCCGGGGCGTTGTGCGTGACCACCACGCGCGGCGCCGGAGCGTTGGGCGTGATCACCGTGGCACCCGGTGGCGCGGTCTGCCCGGGCTTCAGGTGCACGTACTTGATGACGTGTCGGACGACGACGTCGGGAGCACCGGAGTTCGACACCGCTGCTCCTTGCCCACTGCCGCTCTGAACGGCGAGCGGGTCAACCTGGTCGGTCGCGGCCGGTGCCGTTGCAGGCTGGAAGAGCCCGACCGCGATCACGCTCGCGGCGGCGACCGCGCTGGCGCCGTAGACGACGCGCATCGGACGCGGATCCGGTTTACCCGGGCGGGCGACCGGGCGACGCTCGGTTGCCGCTGCGGACGGGTTCGCTGGCGCTGCTGCGGCGGGACGTGGCGGGAGTGGCCGCTCGGGAAGCGGTCGCTGCGGACCACCCGGTGGCGTGCCGGCGATGCTTGGCTTGCGTGGTGGCAGTGGTCGGTTGAGAGGTCGATCGGGCATCAGTCGTCTCCGCCGCCGCCCTGGTGGCTGCCGCCGTTGTCGCTGCCGCCGTCGTCGCCGCCTTCGTACCCACCGCGCGGCTGGCGTGTCGGCGAACTCGTGCGCGGTTGGCGAGTCGAGCTCGGCGCTGATGTCCTGGGCGCCCGGTTCACGTGGACCACCGGAGCCGACGGCTTGGGCTCGACGTAGACCTTGTCGGTCACCGTCTTGACCTGCTGGGTCTGCGCGGCGGCCGTCGGGGGGGCGGGCAGGTCGGCCTGAGCGTTGATGTTGCTCGCGTCGACCGCCTGCACTGCCGGCGCGGGCACCGTCGGGAAGAGTCCGGCGGCGCCCAGTGCCAGGGCGAATATGGCGGTGGCGCCCAGGCCACCAATCAGGATTGCCAGTCGCTGGATCATTTCGTGCACCTCGCTTGTTTGAGCGGAACGCTGGGCGCCAGTCTCGAATCGCTCCGTTAGCCGTTCGTGAGCCGGAGATGAGAGAACACACAGCCCGTTGCGGTCACCGATGAGCGTTCTCAAAGAAATGTCCTCCGGCGCTTGCGGTCGAGGCCGCGGGCGTGTAGATCGGGACCATGACGCGCCTATTGCTGGTCGAAGACGAGCCGCGCATGGCCGACGCGGTGCGGCGCGTGCTGGTCGCCGAGCACTATGTCGTCGACCTCGCGCACGACGGCAGCGAGGCGCTGGCCTTCCTTGGCGCCCAGGACTACGACGTTGTCGTGCTCGATCGCATCCTGCCCGACGTACCCGGTCTCGACGTGCTGCGCACCATGCGCGCCAAGAAGATCGAGACGCCGGTTCTGATGCTGACCGCCCTCTCGGCGCTCGAGCATCGCGTCGAGGGACTCGACTCAGGTGCCGACGATTACCTGGCCAAGCCGTTCGCCTTCTCCGAGTTGCTGGCGCGGCTGCGCGCTCTCGCGCGGCGCTCGCCCGACCTGCAACCCGAGCGCGTCAGCGTGGGCGACATCGAGCTCGATCCGGTGCGCCATCAGCTCACCGTGGCGGGCAAGAGCGAGTTGCTGTCGGCGCGTGAATACGCACTGATGGGTTACCTCATCCGGCACGCCGGCCAGGTCGTGACACGCCAGCAGATCCTCGACTCGGTGTGGGGCGCCGAGCCCGACGTCTACTCCAACGTCGTCGACCTGTACGTTCACTACCTGCGCCGCAAACTTGATCTGCTTGGGCGGCGCAATGCGCTGAGAACCGTGCGCGGAGTGGGCTATGCGCTTCGGCCGTAGGCGCTTCCGCGACCTGGGCTTCGGCCGGCGCGGCATCGTTTCGCCCGAGCAACTCCTGCGCCAGACTTCGCTCGGCATCGCGCTGACGACGATGCTGCTGATCGCCACGCTGCTGGCCGTTGTCGGCGTGGTCACCGCGGCGGCTGCGATCCAGGCGGCCAACGCCGTGGTCGACCGCGACCTCGCGTCCGCCGCCAACAGCATGCTCAACACGCTGCGGCCGACGCCCACGCCCGAGCCGACCGAGGGGCCGTCACTCGAGCCGGGTGACTCGGAAGGTCCCGATGAAGGCGGTGCGGCCGGCGGTACCGCCGGTACCGGCGCCACCCAGCCACCCGACGAGGGCGGCGACCCGCAACCCACTCCTGGCCGCACCCAGCGACCGAGCCACGCTCCGCAGGCCACTCCGACAGCGGAACCGCAGTCCTCCGACCTGGAGAGTGAGGGCCCCGACAACTCCTCCGACGGCGCCACCGGCGAGCCCCTTTCGGCGGCTGCCCAACTGGCGGCCAGGGTGGTCCTCGACGCCCCGGGCCTATCCCCGTCGCCGAGCGCCGCCGCGAGCCCCGACAACGAGGAGTTGCCACCAGGGTCCTCGGACACCTTCTTCCTGGTGCTCGACCTGTCCGGGCAGGTGACCGCGAATCCCCAGGGTGTGGCCCTGACCGGGCTACCCGACCAGTCGGCCGTCACTGCCGCGTTGCAGAACGGCTCCGACCTGCGCACGGTGACGGCCGGCGGCCTGCACGTCCGGCTCCTCACCCAGCCTGTCGACGACCTGCAGGGAGCGCCCATCGAAGTCCTGCAGTCGGGCTTCGTGCTGACTCAGCATGACGAGCAGGTGCGCCAGATGATCCTGACCATCGCCCTGGCCAGCCTGATCGGGCTGTTGGGCGCGGCACTGGTCACCCTGCTGGTCACGCAACGCGCCCTCTCACCGGTGCGTACCGCCTTCGCGGCTGAGCGGCGCTTCGTGGCCGCAGCGTCCCACGAGCTGCGCACGCCGATCGCGCTGGTGCGTGCCTCGGCCGAGATCCTCCAACGCGAGGAGCTCGCCAAGCCCGAAGGCCGCCAGCTGCTCGCCGATATCGTGGGTGAAGCAGACCGCCTCGGGCGACTGGTCGGTGACCTCCTCGCCCTCGCCTCGGCCGAGGCCGGCCAGATCTCGATCCGGCGCCAGCAGGTTGAGATGCGCAGCCTCGTGGCCGGCCTTGCCCAGCGTGTCGAGGGCATGGCCGCCGAGCGAGGGATCAGGATCGAGCTCGTGCCGGACGGCGCGCAGCCGGCCAGCAACGACCAGCTCATCGTCAGCGCCGATCACGATCGCATGGCGCAACTGCTGCTGATCTTCATCGACAACGCCATCGACCACTCGCCGCCGTCGGGCGTCGTACGCCTTGAAGTGCGCTCGATGATGGTCGATGGCCAGCCCTATGTGTCGGTCAGCGTCATCGACCAGGGGCCCGGCGTCCCGCCCGCCGAGCGCGACCGCATCTTCGAGCCGTTTGCGCGGCTGACCACGCGCCGGTCGAGCGGCGGCGGCAGCGGCCTGGGGTTGGCGATCGCAAGGCTGTTGGCCGCCCGCCAGGATGCCACCCTTGACGTCGGCGATGCCCCCGGCGGCGGGGCCGTATTCAGCGTCGCCTTGCCGCGGCGCCTCCCCGGGGAGCGGCCGGCGTCGGCGTGACAGGCGCGGGCGAGCGTCCGACGCCCGCCGCCTCGAGCCTGGCAATGAACCCATCGGCGCCCGTTGCCGCGAAGAGTTCCTGCGCCTCGTCGCGGCCGGCCGCTGCCCCGGGGTCCGCGTCACCCAGCAGCCAGGCCCGCTCGAGCAGCGTCAGGGCAAGATCGAGCCGCAGGTCCTCGGCCCGCCACTCGTCGATGACTTGTCGAAAGGCCGACAGCGCCTCGTCGGTCCTGCCTTCGAGCGTCAGCAGCCCAGCGGCAACGGTCCGCCTCGAACGCTCCAGCCAGCGCGCGGCCAGCCTGTGCTTATCGAGCCAGTCCAGATCCTGCGCGACATGGTCGACGTTCCCGATCAGCAGATCGATATGGGCTGCCATCACGGCCGCCTGCTGAGCCCCGGTGCCTCCATACATGTCGCGCGACTCGATCGCCAGCCGACGCGCCTCGCCCAGCTCGCCGCTGGCCAGCGCCAGCCAGGCCTCGATGTTGCGCAGTTGGGCCAGGTCCTGTGCCGAGGTCGATCCGACCGTCTGCTCCTCGAACAGCGCCATCTCGCCGCGCGCCCCTTCGTCGTCCGCCCGAAGCGCCGCCGCGACCGCGGCGTAGGCATGAACTGAGGCCATCAGCGCCGACTTGACCTCGGGGGTGTCCTCGCGCAGACGCAGGACTTCGTCGAGGTCGCCGATGACGAACGCGTTACCGGCGGCATTGCCGGCCATAGAGGCGTACGGGAGCCCGAATTGCTTGTCGATGGCGATCCCCTCGAGGGCGATCTGCAACCCGCGGCGTGGGTCGTCGATGACCGAGTATGAGCTCAGGTTGAAGCGCGCCCGAACCCGAGGCCAGAGCTGGCCCTCGTCGTCGGCCATCTGCTTGGCGCCGATGAGCAAAGCAACGGCCTCGCGGAATCGCCCAAGCTGCGAGAGCGCCCACGACTTGGAGATGATGAGCTGGAGTGATTCTTCAGCAGCGTCGAGCTGCTCGGCCTCCTCGAGGGCGCGATTGACCGCGGCGAGGGCCAGTTCGCCCTGGTCGCTGAAGAGGTACCCGCGCGCGAGCTGGCCGGTCAACTCGATCGCGACGAGGGGCGGAACACCTGGTTCCTCGAGCGCTGCGCTGAGCAGCTCCATCGCCTCGTCAATACGCGACAGCTCGAGTAACCACGCTCCAAGCCGGGCAGCGAGCTGCGCCACCCGGTCCGGCCCGCTGTTGGCCCGTGCCCACTCCAACGCTTCGCGCTGGTAGCTTTCGGCCCCGGCAAGGTCGCCCGCCGCCCACGCCGCCGAGGCGACGCGCATGCGCAGGTCGTTGAGGTCGTTCTCGTTGAAGGTCACCGCCATCGCCTGCTCGAAGTAGCTGCGCGCCTGCTCGGGCGAGTGGAGCCGGCGCGCCCGATCTGCGGCCGCGCGCAGCGCCACGCGCGCCTGAGCCGCCAGGGCAGCACCCTCCTCACCCTCGGGCGCGGCGCGGAAGGCCTCGAGGTAATGGGTGGCAAGCACGCCCGCAAGCTCGTCGTCGTCCAGCGTCTCGTAGTAGCGCGCCGCGGCGAGGTGTCGCACGCGCCGCTCCCTCTTGGACAGCGTCGCATATGAAGTCTCGCGGATCAGGCCCTGGCGGAACCGGTACTGGCCACGCTCGGGCGAGCGTGGATCGGCCTCGAGCGTGACCAGCTCCTTGTGCGCCAGCTCGCGCAGTCGCGCCGCGACTTCGTCCGCCGGTCGGTCGGCCAGCGCCGCGAGAGCCGGCACAAAGAACGTCACGCCGAGCACCGCCGCGTCCTGGAGCAGGGCCCGGTCCTCGGCCTGCAGCGCATCGAGGCGCGAAGCGATCAGTGCCCGTAGCGTGGGCGGGATGTCGAGCGCGGGCAACTGGCCGACGAGTGCATAGGCGTCGCCTTCGCGCACCAGGTGGCCCGCATCGGCCAGCGCGCGAATCGTCTCGACCGCGAACAGGGGCACGCCCTCGGCACGCTCGACGATGCGCGCCAGGTCAGCGTCGTCGAGCCCTGGGGCGAGGCCGCGCAACATGCCGGTCATCGCTTCGTCGTCGAGCGGCTCGAGGTGGAGCGCGATGAGCGCCCGATAACCCATCAGGAAGTTGGGCCGTCTTTCCAGCAGTTCCGGGCGCGCCAGGGTCACGACGAGAATTGGCCGCTCGCGCGACCACTCGAGCAGATGCTCGATGAAGTCGAGCAGTCCGTTGTCGGCCCACTGCAGATCCTCGAACACCAGCACCGTTGGACCGCGATCGGCGATGCGTTCGAAGAACGTGCGCCAGGCGCTGAACAGCTGCTCGCGCGCCGCCCAGTTGGCTTCCTCGATGCCCAAAAGTGCTCCGAGTGCGGGTTCGAGCCAGCGTCGTTCCTGCGCGTCAGGTACGAATTCGTCGAGCGTCGCGCGCAACTTTTCGCGCGTCGACGATTCGTCCTCGCCTTCCGCAATGCGCGCCCGGCGGCGGACCATCTCGCCCAGCGCCCAGTAGGCAACACCCTCGCCGTAGGCCGGCGTACGCCCCTGGTGCCAGTAATAGAGCTGCGGACCGGCGAGCCCGTCAAGGTACTTGTCGAGCTCCCAGACCAGCCGGCTCTTGCCGATGCCGGCCTGCCCCGAAATGGCCACCACACGCAGTTTGCTTTCGCGTTCGGCAGCGTGTACCTGCTCCTGCAACAGACGCAGTTCCTCGTCGCGGCCGACGAACGGCGGCTCGAGCCCCTCCTCACGCGCCTCGCCGCCGACGCGGGCGACGACGCGCAGCGCGCGCCAGGCCGGCACGGGCGTCTGCTTGCCCTTGAGCAGCTGCTCTCCGGCGGACTCATAGGCGATTGCGGCGCGCGTTGCCTGCTGCGTGGCCTCGCCCACGAGCACCACGCCTGGGGGCGCGACCGATTGGAGACGCGACGCCGTGTTGACGATGTCGCCGGCGACCATCCCCTCGCCAACCCGCCCGGGCATGACCGCAGCCTCGCCCGACAGGACGCCGACGCGCATCGCCAGCCGCTGCTCGCCGATGCTTATCTTGGTGACCCGGGCAACCAGCTCGAGCCCGGCCCGAACCGCCCTCTCGGCGTCATCCTCGAGGGCCACCGGTGCTCCCCAGACGGCCATCACCGCATCACCGATGAATTTCTCGACGTTCCCGCCGTAGCCCTCGATTACCTCGCGCGCCACCGCGAAGTAGCGCGACAGCAGCTCGCGCACTGCCTCGGGATCCTGCTCCTCCGACAGTGTCGTGAAGCCGACCAGGTCGGCGAACAGGATCGTCACGTAGCGCCGCTCCGCGACAGCTGCTGCCGGCTGGACCGTCGACTGGGGCGACGCGAGACCGACGGTGCTCCCAACCACACCGCTCGCTGGCAGCCCAAAACCGCACTCGGCACAGAACCTGGGGTTGCCCTCGTACGGCGTGCCACAGTTGGGGCACGCCGTAGCCAGCGCCAGGCCGCAGTTGGCGCAGAACTTCTGGCCGGGGTGGGTGTCGGCACCGCAACGTGGGCAGGTCAAGGTACGGCCACTCGCTGCCTGCGGGCACGGTGCACTGCGTCTGCCGATCGCCCGGACCTGACTCGGTCGGGGAAAGCCTCGGCGCCCATGGCGGTGAATAGCTGCGCGGCTTCCTCGGCGGCCGCGCGCGCGCCGGGCTCGGCGGGCAACAGGCGGCTCCGCTCGAGCAGCGTCAGAGCCAGGTCGAGTCGGAGGTCTGCGTCGCGCCACTCGCCGCTCACCGCGTGGTAGGCGGCCAGCGCGTCGCCGGTACGTCCCTCGAGCGCCAGGATCGCCGCGCGCGCGGTGCGCCGCGACCTCTCGATCCAGCTGGCAGCCCTCGCATTCCTGTCGAGCCATTCGAGGTCAGCGCGCAGGCCGTCGAGGTCGGACAGGAGGACATCGCCATGAGTAGCGAGGATGCCAGCGCGCAGGGTGTTCGAGCCACGGTAGGCATCCCGCGACTCCCGGGCCAGCCTGACCGAGCCGGCCACGTCGCCATCGGAAAGCGCGAGCCATGCCTCGAAATAGCGCAGGACTGCCAGGTCCTGCGCTGAGCTGCTTGCCGACAGCGCTTCCCGCACCTTCTCCATCCGGCGGCGCGACTCCTCGAGTTCGCCACGCAGTGCCAGCGCAATCGCCGCGATCCCGTGAACGTTGCTGCCCAGCGACGTGCGCAATTCCGTCGCGCCCGCTTCGAGGCGCAGCACCTCGTCGAGATCGCCGATCATGAAGGCGCAGAGTGCCGCCTGTCCGGCGAGAGCCGCGGTCCGAATTCCGAACTGCTCGGCTATGGCAATCCCTTCCTTGCCCACGACCAGGCCGTAGTGCGCGTGTTCGACCGCGATCTGTTCGCTCAGATTGAAGCGCGAGCGCATGCGCGCGTAGATGTCATGCTCGAGATCAGCCAGATGCATTGCCCCGATGAGCAGCGTGATCGACTCGCGGAAACGGCCCAGGTCACCCAATGCCCATGCCTTGGTGATCGTCAACTGGATGGTCGGTTCGCGGATGCCCAGCGTCTCGGCCATCTCGAGTGCCCTGGAGATCCCCTCGAGGGCCTCCTCGGCCTGGCCGGCAAAGAGATGACCGCGAGCGAGCTGCCCGTGCAAGCCGACCGACTCGGCCGACGCCGCACCGCCGAGTTTCGCCAGCGTTCTCCGCGCGAGCGACATCGCCTCATCGATCCGCGACGTTTCCAGCAGGGCGCCGACGAGGACGTCGGCCTCTTGCGCTGCATCTGTGTGCATGCCCAGCGCGTCGAACGACTCCAGTGCGCTGCGCATGAGTGCTTCGCCCTGCTGCACGTCGCCCGCGTTCCAGGCCGCCTCGGCGGCTCGCTTCCTGAGATCGGCGAGGTCCGCGTCTTCGAAGGTGACCGCCATCGCCTTCTCGTAGTAGCCGAGCGCCTGGCGTGGTGAGTGCAGGCGCGCCGCGCGGTCACCCGCAGCCCTGAGAGCCACGCGCGCCTGCGCAGCAATCGCGTTCGCCTCTTCCCCCTTCGGCGCGGTTTGGAAAGCCTCCAGATAGTGGGAAGCTACGACGCCGGCCAGCTCGTCGTCGTCGGTGGTATCGAAGTAGCGCGCGGCAGCGAGGTGTTTCGTACGTCGTTCCCGCTTCGAGAGCGTCGCGTACGCCACCTCACGGATGAGGCCCTGGCGGAAGCGGTATTGGCCGCGCTCCGGCGAACGTGGGTCCGACTCGAGCGTCAGGATCTCCTTCGGCGACAGCCGGTGCAGCTGCCGCTCGAGCTCATCGGCGGACAAACCGTTCAGCGCGGACAGGCTCTGCAGCGAGAAGACCTGGCCCAGCACCGAGGCGTCCTGGAGCAACGCTCGTTCCTCACTGGAGAGCGCATCGAGGCGGGACGAGATCAACGCGCGCAGCGTGGGTGGAACGTCGAGCTCGGGCAGCGGGCCGACCAACTCATACGCGTCGCCGCGTCTGACGAGGTGTCCCGCAGAGATGAGCGACCGAACGATCTCCACCGCATACAGGGGCACGCCCTCGGCGCGCTCGACGATGGGCGCGAGGTCTTTCTCGTCCAGGGCAGGCACGAGGCCGTGCAGCAGGGCGCCTATGTGTTCGTCGGCCAGTGCCTCGAGGTAGACCGCCACCAGCGCACGCTGACCAACGCCGAAGTTCGGACGTCGCTCCAGCAGCTCCGGTCGTGCCATCGTGACGATCAGGATCGGCTTGTTGCGTGCCCACTCGAGCAGGTGCTCGATGAAGTCGAGCATGCCGTCGTCGGCCCACTGAAGGTCTTCGAAGGCGAGGACCATCGTGCCACGCTCGGCGATGTGCTCGAAGAACGTTCGCCACGCGCTGAACAGCTGTTCGCGCGCCTGCCAGTTTGCCTCGTCGATACCGAGCAGGCCGCCCAACGCAGGCTCCAACCAGCGCCGTTCCTCCGGGTCGGCGACGAACTCGTGGATGGACGCCCGCAGCTTCTCGCGCGTCGACGCTTCGTCCTCGCCCTCGGTGATGCCCGCCCGCCGGCGGACCATCTCGCCCAGCGCCCAGAACGTCACTCCCTCGCCGTATGACGGCGAGCGGCCCTGGTGCCAGTAGTAGACGTGACCCGCCAGCCCGTCGAGGTATTTCTCGAGCTCCCAGATCAGGCGGCTCTTGCCGATGCCTGCCTGTCCGGTGATAGCCACCATGCGCAGCTTGCGTTCAGCTTCCGCTGCGTGCAGCTGGTCCTTGAGTAGCCGCAGTTCGACCTCGCGACCGACGAACGGTGGCTCGAGGCCCTCCTCGCGACCGGCTCCGCCGCGCCGGCCGACGACGCGCAGCGCGCGCCACGCGGGCACGGGCGACTGCTTGCCCTTCAGGAGTTGTTCGCCAGCCGCTTCGTAGGCGATCCCCGCCGCTGTCGCCGCGTAGGTGGCCTCGGCGACCAGCACGGTCCCCGCCGCAGCGACCGACTGAAGGCGGCTCGCGGTATTGACGATATCGCCCGCGACGGCCCCTTCCCCAACCCGCCCGGGCACGACCGCGGCCTCTCCGGACACGATGCCGGCTCGCAGCGTGAGGGTGAGCGGTTCATCGCCAACCTTGATCGAGCGGACCTGCTCGATCAGATCGAGGGCGGCACGCACCGACCGTTCAGCGTCGTCTTCGCGCGCGACGGGTGCGCCCCAGACGGCCATGACAGCGTCACCGATGAACTTCTCGACTGCGCCGCCATAGCTCTCGATGACTTCGCGCGCGACCTCGAAATAACGCGACAGCATCTCGCGGACCGCCTCCGGATCCTGCTGCTCGGCGATGGTCGTGAAACCGACCAGGTCGGCGAACAGGACCGTTACGAAGCGGCGCTCGGCCGCGGGTTCCGCAGGCGCCCTCGAGATCGGCGCCTGGCCTTCGGCCCGCGTGGCTGGCACGGGGCCGGCCGCGCCCGGCAGGGCGAAGCCGCACTCGGCACAGAACTTGGGCGTGCCTTCGTACGACGCACCGCAATTCGGACATGCCGCCGCCAGCGCGAGGCCGCACTCGGCACAGAACTTCTGACCCGGGCGGGTGTCCGAGCCGCATCGTGGACAGGCCACGTCAGGAGCGTACTCCATGGCATCCCGCTGGCTGCCTGGCCCATGTCGATAGCTCCGCAAGACAGGCGCAAGCGAGCCCGCGCACCGTCGCAAGTGAGGTGTCATGCGCCTGTAAGACACGCTTCTTGACGAACCCTTCATACTTCCTGAGCGCACTGGACCAGACAAATATGTCGTTCAGCGCACTAGTAGGAGAACCGAAAACCGCCGCCCCCAGCGGCAGCAGCAGTCGTCCGAGGGTCACCCAGATCCCTGCGGTACGGCGTTAGCGCGAGGTCCCGCCCCAGCGAAAGCCTCGCCCTGGCCTTCGTTCTCGTCGCCATTTGCGGCTGCTCGCTCTTGCTGCTGGGTCAGGCCCATAGGTGACTCGGCGCGCCCCGATGTTGTTGATGGCGCCGCGCCGAGACCGAGGAGGCAGACGTGTCCACTGCCGTTTCGGCCGCTGCCCGGCAGTCGATCGGAAATAGACGTACCCATACTGGCCGCCGCATCCTGACTGTGTTGGGAATGATCGTCGGCCTGTCGTTCGCGCTGCCCGCGGCCGCGCTGGCGCCCAAGTCCGTCGACGCACGGGCCGGCCTCAGCTGCGGTGGCTGGACGAGCACAACGCAGCCGCCAAAGACGATTCGCGTCCTGCGACATCGGAGCGGCCGCGTCGTGACCGTCAATTTCCAGCGCTATGTCGTGACGGTGATGGGCAAGGAATGGCCGTCATACCTGCCCTACCAGGTGCTCGAGGCGGGCGCGGTGGCGGTCAAGCAATACGGCTGGTACCACGCGCTCAACGGTCACCAGAAGGTCAGCCGGCGCGGTGACTGCTATGACGTCATCGACACCACGCGCGACCAGCTCTACAAGCCGCACAAGGCGCGCATTCGGGCGGACCAGCGCAGCGCCGTGAACCTGACCTGGGGCACCAGCCTGATCAAGGCCGGCCGCTTCCTGATGACCGGCTACCGGCGTGGCCTCAAGCGGAGCTGCGGCCACGACGCGACAGGCTTCAAGCTTTTCGCCCGGAGCGCAACCAAGTGCGCACGCAGCGGCCACGACTGGTTGAGCATCCTGCAGATCTACTACGGCCCGCGCCTGCGCATCCGGTTCTGAGCCCGCAGCAGATCGCGCTGGCGCGCCGCGTATGATCGTGCGGCCGGCTATTTCGCCGGTCGCACGCGGGACGCACGGGTGCCGTCAGCCACCAGGACCGGAGGAGGCATAAGCGATGGCGAGGAAAGTGCGCGGCGCGCTGCTCCAGGCGACCTGGACTGGCGACAAGGAGTCGATGATCCAGAAGCATGAGCAATATGCCCACACCGCCAGGGAGCAGGGTGCGCAGTTCATGCTCTTCCAGGAGCTCTTCTACGGGCCCTACTTCTGCCAGGTGCAGGACGCCAAGTACTACTCGTACACCGAGCACATCCCCGACGGACCGACGACCAAGCGCATGCAGGCGCTCGCGCGTGAGCTGGGCATCGTCCTGGTCGTGCCGATGTACGAGGAGGACTCGCAGACCACCGGCATCTACTACAACACCGCGGCGGTGATCGACTCCGACGGCAAGTACCTGGGCAAGTACCGCAAGACGCACATTCCGCACGTCAAGGGCTTCTGGGAGAAGTTCTATTTCCGCCCCGGCAACCTGGGCTATCCCGTATTCGAGACGGCGGTCGGCAAGGTGGGCGTGTACATCTGCTACGACCGCCACTTCCCCGAGGGCGCGCGGGCCCTGGGCCTCAACGGCGCCGAGATCGTGCTCATTCCCGTCGGCGACCTCGCGCGGCCTGTCCGAGTACCTGTGGCGCGTCGAGCAGGTCTCACACTCCCTGGCCAACGGCTATTTCGTGGGCACCATCAATCGCGTCGGCATCGAGAAGGAGATCGGCGACGACGACTTCTACGGCCAGTCGTACTTCTGCGACCCGCGCGGCCAGTTCATTGGCGAGATCGGCTCACCGCACGATGAAGAGTTGCTGGTGCGCGACCTCGACCTGGACCTGATCGAGAAGGTGCGCCAGACGTGGCAGTTCTTCCGCGATCGGCGTCCCGAGGCGTACGGCGATCTGACCAAGCCCTGAAATGGCCCGGCGCGTCGCCCTCGTGGTCGGCCTCGCAGCGCTGGTCGTCGCGACCATCGTCGCGTTCGTTGTGATCGACTCAGGCTCGCATTCGGCCAGCGACACCCTCCGGCCCTTCCTGCTGCTGATGGTGCCGGTCTGGGCGGTCGTGCTGCTGATCGGAAGGTTGCTCCTGCGAGCCAGGTAGCCCGGACGTCGGCAATCCATACCGCCCCAAGTACGTGCGCAGCAGGCGCGCCTGATGCGTACAGCGCATCGAGTGCGGTCAATTCCATGCTGGATCCGGCGCGCAATCGCGGATGTGAGTGCACTTCCGTGCGGGGACTGCCGGTTGTTGATGCTGCACGCGCATCGGCCGTTCAACGGCCAGGTGGCGCCGGCAGGCACCGCGCTTCCGACCGGTAACATCCCGTGATGGGCGTAACGACACGTGACCGTTCCACAGTTGTTGGCCGGACCGAGCAGCTGCGCGCCAGCATCGCCGGCTTCCTGGACTTCTTCACCGGGTCGTATGCGCGTCTCGAGAAGGATCCGGAAACGGCCAACTTCGCCGTGGGTAACCCGCACGAGAAGGCGATGCCGGCCTATGTCGACGCGATCCGTGACCACCTCGAGCCCCAGGACAAGGACTGGTTCGCGTACAAGATGAGCGAGCCCGCCAGCCAGCGCACGGTGGCACGCGCGATGAGCAAGGTCACCGGCCTCGACTGGGAGCCGGCCGACGTGGCCATGACCAACGGCGGCTTCGGCGCGCTGGCGGTCGCCTTCCGGACCCTGCTCGAGGCGGGCGACGAGGCCATCTTCCTGTCGCCCCCGTGGTTCTTCTACGAGTTCCTGATCCTCGCCGCCGGTGCCACGCCCGTCCGGGTCCCGCTGGAGATGCCCGAGTGCCCCGTTTCAGCCACCGCCATCGCCGCGGCGATCACCCCGCGCACGCGCGTCGTCGTCATCAACTCGCCGCACAATCCCAGCGGACGCATCGCCTCCGCCGACGAGCTGCAGGCCGTCGCCGAAATGCTCACCGAAGCCGGCAAACGCTACGGCCATCCCATCTATCTCGTCAGTGACGAGCCGTACCGACGCATCGCCTTCGACGGCACCGCTTTCCATTCGCCGGCCGAGTTCTACCCGCACACGATCGTCACCTATTCCTACGGCAAGCAGCTGCTGGCGCCCGGCATGCGCATCGGTTACCTGACCTTTCCGCCCACGATGCCCGTGTCGGAACGCCAGCGCCTGCGCGACGAGGTGTTCATCAACCAGGTCGCGGCCGGCTGGGCGTTCCCCAACGCCGACCTGCAGCATGCCATCGAGGAGCTCGAGCCGATGTGCATCGACCTGCACGCACTCGAGCGGCGCCGCGAGCGCCTCATAACCGCGCTCCGCGGACAGGGTTACGAGACGACGTGGCCGGCCGGCACCTTCTACGTGATGGCGCGCTCGCCCCTGTCCGATGACGGCCGCTTCGCACAGATACTGAACGAGCGCAAGGTGCTCGTGCTGCCCGGCTCGATCGTCGAGACGCCGGGCTGGTTCCGCATCAGCCTGACTGCCTCGGACGAGATGGTCGAACGCGGCATCCCCGGTTTCGCGGCAGCTCGCGCGGAGGCCCTGGCGAACGTGTGACCCGACTACCCGACGAGGCGGAGGTCCAACGCCGGCTTGAAATCCTGGAGGCCGGGTTTGCGTCGGGTGAGGCGGAGCTGCTGGGCGAGGGAGGCGAGGACCCCGTGGAACTCGCCGAGCCCTCGCCCGACTGGCCGCAGCGCTACGCCGTGATTCGCGATCAGCCTCGCCGCCGCCCTTGGTCCATCGGTGCGCATCGAGCACGTCGGCTCGACATCGATTCCCGGGCATTGCGGCCAAGCCGGTGATCGATGTCCAGGTCAGCGTCCCCGATGTCGAGGACGAGGCTGCCTACGTGACACAGATCGAGGCGCTGGGATGGCCCTTGCGCGCGCGCGAGCGGCAGGCCGGGCATCGCTACTTTCGGGATCCGGCGGGAACGCCGCGGCGCGTGCAGGTGCACGTATGCCAGATCGGCAGTTCGTGGGAACGCGTCCACCTGCTGTTCCGCGACTACCTGCGCGAGCACCCGGAGCGGGCACGCGCGTACGAGGCACTCAAGCGCGCGGCGAGCGGACGCTACGCGACGAACCGGCTGGCATACACCGAGGCCAAGGGCCCGTTCATCGAGGAGACGCTGGCCCTCGGCGAGGCGTGGGCGGCCGATACCGGCTGGCGCCCCTGATCGAAGTGCCCGCCCGTCCCGGGACCGGCGGGTGCCATCTGCGCTCCCCACGCGCGCTAACAGTGAGCCACTCTGCTTGGCGCGCCACCAACGCACCCAGCGCGCGTTAGGTCCACAATCGGCGCCGCTTGCGCACGTGATGCGTAGATGGCACGACGGCAGGGCCGTGCGCTGCAGGGGCGCCCCAACCAAACTGTGACGCGTTCTCGCTAAGTCGCACCACCTGCGCAAGTGACTCCGGCAGGGCTGGGGAGCGGCCAGCTGGCGAACCGCGGCCGAGTGCGGCAGGGCGTCCCGCACTGATCAGCGCCAAGGAGGGACGGCGTATCCTCGGCGCCTATGGACTTCGGGTTCACGCTCAAGGCCGATCACACGATCGAGCGCACGATCAATCTCACCCGGCAGGCTGAGGAGGCGGGGTTCCGCTATGGCTGGGTGTTCGATTCGCACATCCTGTGGAAGGACCCCTACCCGATCCTGACGATCATGGCCCTCAACAGCACGACGATGCGCCTGGGGACGTGCGTCACCAACCCGGCCACGCGCGAGCCCACGGTCACGGCGAGCACCCTCGCGGCGCTCGACGAGATCAGCGGCGGGCGGATGGACCTGGGTATCGGTCGCGGCGACTCGGCGAGGCGCGTGATGGGCAAGCCGCCGACCACGCTGGCGCGCCTCGAGGAGGCCACCAACCTCATCCGCGACCTGGTCGAGGGTCGGACCGTCGAGTCGGACGGTACCGCGATCCACCTGCCGTGGACGCGCGGTGACCGGCTGCCGGTGTGGATCGCCGGCTACGGGCCCAAGGCACTCGAGCTGATCGCCCGCATCGCCGACGGCGTCATCCTCCAGCTGGCCGATCCAGACCTGATTCGGTGGTTCGTCGGCCAGCTGCGCGGCTACGCGTCGAGCGCCGGCCGCGATCCGGCGGCGATCAAGGTCATGGCCGCGGCTCCAGCGCACGTGGGCAGCATGGAAGAGTGCCGCGAACGGGTGCGCTGGTTCCCGGCCCTGGTCAGCAACCACGTGGTCGATCTCGTAAACCGCTACCAGCCGGAGGATCTGCCGCCGGCCTTGACCGGCTACGTTCGCGATCGAAGCGGCTACGACTACCAGCACCACGCCGAGGTCGGCTCCGACAACAGCGCCTTCGTAGGCGACGACGTGGTCGATCGCTTCTGCGTCATCGGATCGGTCGACGACCACCTCGCCAAGCTGCGTGACCTGGCCGACGCCGGAGTCGACCAGTTCAACATCTACCTGATGAACGGCGACGAAGAGAAGACGCTGGCCGTGTACGCGCGCGACATCATCCCGGCCGCCGCCACGATCGGCCTCTGACAAGCGGTCACCCGGGTTCATCCGGGTTGCCCGTTGGAACTATGGCGTTCAGCCGTCGCGTCATGTTCACTGGCATGATGCGTTTGCTGGTAACTGGCCTGGTGTGTCGCGGGCGCGTTTTCGCGCTTGGCGCCATCATCTGGCGGTTCGGTAGGTGCCGGTTCGCGTTACGCATGGCCGGCGCCCGACCGTCTTGAAGGACGCACAACAACGATGAGTATCGATCCAGGGGAAACGAATTGATCTGTCCCAGCTGTGGGAAACGAAATCCGCCCGGCGCGGCGGCATGCAGTCGCTGCGGCCGCTGGCTTGCCACGAACCGAATGGCGGGCGTCACCTATCGACGCGCCGACCGGACACGCGGCGGCGGGCCCGGCGCACTCGCCATCGGCGCCGCCCTGATTGCCGGCCTGCTGTTCGTGGGCGGCGCCGTCTACGTGTCGCTGCTGGGCAGCCTGCAGTCGAACAACAACCCCTCGAACAGCCCCCTCGGCGCAATCGACACACCACTCTCGTCGCTGCCGATCTTCATCCAGCCGACGCCCACGCCCACGCCGACGCCGTCCCCGAGCCCCACCCTGCCGTGGTACCTGACACCCAGCCCGACCTTGAGTTTCGGCTCGCCGTCCTATTCGCCGTCCGCGTCGCCGAGTACCGGTATCCCGGCGCCCAACGCCAACTTCCGCGGCAGCATCCAGAGCGATGGCGTGACGGTCGTCTGGACGGACAAGTCGACCGGTGACATCACCAGCTGGCTGTGGGACTTCGGCGACGGCAACCAGTCGACGCAGCAGAACCCCAAGTACAGGTATCAGTCGCTGGGCGACTACACCGTGACCCTCACGGTGACCGGCCCGGGCGGCTCGGGCACCAAGACCAAGGTGCTGCACCTGATCGCGGCGCCAACCGCCGCCTTCAATTGCACGCCGAACGGCCTGACCGTGAAATGCGACGGCAGCAATTCGTCCGGGCAGATCGACAACTACGCGTGGGATTGGGGCGACGGGTCAACCGACAGCGGCGCCAACAAGAAGCACCCCAGCCACAAGTACAACACCACCACCGACAAGACGTACACGATCACGCTGACCGTCTCCAACTCCGGCGGCAGGAACTCCGCAACACAGACGGTGACCGTGACCGCGCCGTCGCCGACACCGTCGCCCGTCGCCGACGCCCTCGTCGGCACCGCCGGTCAGCTCTGCGCCGGCCCCCACGGCGGCCAGCGACAATCCGGCGGGTCCGTCGGCGGGGCTGCTCGGCGCGCTGGTGACGCTGTTGGGCGTGACGTCGCTCGTCGGTTTGGCCGCGCTGCGCTGACGCCGCGCGCCGGCCGCGCCCCTCGGCGGGGCTCTAACATTCGGGCATGAGGACGCTGATCAGCAACGGCACCGTCGTCAACGGTGACGGCTCGACGCAGGCCGACGTGCTCATCGACGGCGAGACGATCGCGGCAGTCGGACGCGGCCTGGCCGGGACCGACCTGGCCAAGGGCGTGGATCAGACGATCGATGCCACCGACAGGTGGGTGATCCCGGGCGCCATCGACGTGCACACGCACATGGAACTGCCCTTCGGCGGCACCTTCGCCAAGGACACCTTCGAGACCGGCACCCGGGCCGCCGCGTTCGGCGGAACGACGGCAATCATCGACTTCGCCGTCCAGTCGAAGGGCAAGTCGCTGCGCGAGGGCCTCGACACGTGGATGGCCAAGGCGGAAGGCAATGCCTGCGTCGACTACGGCTTCCACATGATCATGAGCGACGTCACGGACGGCTCGCTGGCCGAGATGGACGAGCTGGTCAACGAAGGCATCACCGACTTCAAGCTCTTCACTGCCTACCCGGGCGTCTTCTTCTCCGACGACGGGGCGATCTTCCGCGCCATGCAGCAGACCGACCACAACGGCGGGCTGATCATGATGCACGCGGAGAACGGACCGGCGATCGACGTCGTGGCCGCCGAACTGGTGGCCGAGGGCAAGACCGACCCGTACTATCACGGCGTCGCGCGCTACCCGGTCTTCGAGGGCGAGGCGACCAACCGCGTCATCCGCCTGGCCGAGGCGGCGGGCGTGCCGGTGTACATCGTCCACCTGTCGGCGCGCGACGCGCTCGAGGAAGTGCGCGACGCGCGCGATCGCGGATCGATGGCCTTCGCCGAGACGTGCCCGCAGTACCTGTTCCTGTCGCTCGATGACATGGGCCATGGCTTCGACGGTGCCAAGTTCGTGTGCTCGCCGCCGTTGCGCGCGGCCGATCACCAGGACATCCTGTGGCAGGGCCTCGTCAAGGACGACCTGCAGATCGTCTCGACCGACCACTGCCCGTTCGACTTCGCAGGCCAGAAGGAGCTCGGGCGGGGTGACTTCCGCAAGATCCCCAACGGCCTGCCCGGCGTCGAGGATCGCGTCGACCTGCTGCACGACGGTGGCGTCGCCGGCGGACGCATCACGCGCGAGCGCTGGGTCGAGATCATCAGTGCCGCGCCGGCGCGCATGTTCGGCATGGCCGGCAGGAAGGGCGTCGTGGCGCCGGGTGCCGACGCCGACGTCGTCGTCTACGACCCGCAGCGCCGCCATACGATCTCGGCCAACGACGCACCACATGGACGTGGACTACTCGTGCTATGAGGGAAAGTCGGTTGTCGGCGGCTCGGACGTGGTCATGTCGCGAGGCCGCGTGGTGGTCGACCACGGCGAGTGGCGCGGCGAGAAGGGTTGGGGACAGTTCCTGCGCCGCAAGTCGGCGCGCGAGTACCTGAAGTAGGCGTTAGCTTCACAACGAGGAGGTAGGGCGATGAACCACTTTCAGTACGCATGGGTGCGCGACGACACGCAGGTGGCCGTGTTCTTCAGCCACGCCCAGGGCCCGAACCTGATCCAGGAGCTTTCGGCCGTGCTCGGGCCGGCGCTGATCGTCCCCAATTCATCCGAGTGGGTGCTCAGCCTCAACAAGCAGACACTCAACGTGCCCTACTTCTGCGGCCTGCTGGGCGACCGCGGCTGGGAACTGGTCGCCGTATCGACGATGCCGGGCATGGGCATGGCTACGACCACCATGTACTTCAAGAAGGCCATCGCCGGCTGAGCGCAGCTCGCTCCGCCACATGAGCCTGGAATCCGTCTACGGCGACTGGCGCCTGTACAACGAGCTCGTCACCGACGCGCTGCGCGGCATGTCCGATGACGAGCTGGCCCTGCGCGCGCCGTCCAGCGATCCGGACTCGAGCACCAGCTGGCCGATCTGGGCCATCGCCGGCCACACGGCGGGCACGCGCGTCTACTGGCTGTGCACCGTAATAGGCGAACCGGGAGCCGAGACGACGCCCTTTACCGACCCTTCCGGTATGGGCTGGGAGGATGATCTCGACCATCCTCGCTCCGCCGCGGAGCTGGTGATGGCCTGGACCACGACCTGGGCGATCGTCGAACACCTGCTCGCAGCGTGGACGCCGGCAATGCTCGACGAGCCGGTGGCCCGCGGGCGCGGCGATTCGGTCTTGCACTTCACGCGCCGCTCACTGCTCATGCGGATGATCACCCACGAGGCGTACCACGCGGGTGAGATCGCCATGATCCAGGGTATCCACGGCCGGCCTCAACTCGACCTGTGGCCGCCACGCTTCCACACCATCGAAGCCGCCCGGGAGCGCGCCGGGCGCTGATTCAACGAGCTGGAACGAGCACCGTCCAGTCCTGCGTGAGTACCTTCTCGCCGCCCTGGCGCGTGGTCGTGACGCGCAAGGTGATGTAGCCACGATCGGGATGACTTCCCGAGCGGCGAACGCCGACGACCTCCGCCTGGGCACGCAGCCGATCTCCCGGCCGAATCGGCTGCAGGTAGCGCAGGTTATCGACGCCCACGCCGACCACCGGGGCACCGCCAAAGATGTTCGAATGGACAACCAGGCGCATGGTCACCGACAGGCTGTGCCAGCCGCTGGCGATGATGCCGCCGAACATCTCACGGGCTCGCTACCTCCGGGTCCAGATGGATGGGCTGCGGGTCGTATTCGGCGGCGAAGGCGTGGATGCGCTCGGGCGTGATCTCATACTCCTCGTCGGCCGCAAAGACCTGCCCGACGGCAAAGTCCTCGAGGAACCTCTGGCTCACGCAGACACGTTAAATGCCCGCGAGGAAGTCGATGACGCGCTCCGTCACGAGCCCCGCAGCGGCCTTGTCGTACGTGGGCGACGACGAATCCGTGAACAGGTGGACGTTGCCCGGGTACAGGAAGAGCTGCGCCTGATCGGTGGAGTCGACCAGCGCCCGCGCGGCATCGATGTCGCCCTCGCCGGCGAAGAACGGATCGCCGTCCATGCCGTGTATCTGGACCGGGACGTTGTCCGGCCACTTGTCGCCGAATTCGGTGAACGGCAGACAGGCTTCCAGCAGCAGCGCACCGCGTGCTCCTGCTCGGGTCTGGGCCAGTTTCTGGGCCGGCATCACGCCCAGCGAAAAACCCGCGTACACGAGCTCGGCTCCCAGGGCCTCGGCCGCCTCGACTCCCTTCGCGAGAATGGTGTCGAAGCCGACCTCTCGTGCGTGGGCGATGCCATCTTCGATGGTCGCAAAGGTATGGCCGTCAAACAGATCGGGAGTGTGCACAACGTGGCCCGCGGAGCGCAGGCGCTCATCGAACTCCTCGACTCCTGGCGTCAGCCCCAGGACGTGATGGAAGATGATGACCTCGGCCATGCGCTACCGACCTCCTTCTGCGCTTCGGCTCATTGATCCATAATATTCGAACAATCCGGCATGTTAGTCTGATCGACCATGGAGAGCAAGCCCGCTCCCGACTACGACCTCGCCGAACGGCTGGAACTCACCTCTGCGGCCCAGGTTCAGGCCATCGGGCACCAGCTGCGCACGACGATCCTGGGCCTGCTCCACGAGCGAGCAGCCAGCGTTACCGAGCTGTCGAAGGCGGTTGGGCGACCAAAGAGCACCGTCGCCCACCATGTGGGTGTGCTCCAGGCCGCGGGCCTGGTGCGCGTGGTACGCACGCGGCGGGTACGTGCGATCGACGAGCGTTACTACGGGCGAACGGCGCGCATGTTCTACGCGGGCATCGGCCGCGGTTCAGGCGGTGAAGCGCTGCCGCTCGACTTCAACGACTTCGAGGTCGCCGCGCGTGAATCGCAGGCTGCCTATCGCGATCACCAATTGCGCTCGTTCATCCGGCATGCACGAATTCCGCCCGAACGAGTAGGCGAGTTCTGGGCCAGGGCGATGGCGCTCGTCCAGGAATTTGACCACCTCCCCCGTTCAGGCGACACGGCCTACGGCTTCGTGCTGGGCATCTACCCGATTCCCGGCTATCCGGTTTTGCCCGAAGCTGAGACTGGTAACACGTAGAGGCGGCCGGTCCCATACGCCTTGAAGCCGAGGCGCTTCAGAATGGGCATTGAGGTGCCGACGCGGGCCTGAACCAGCCCGATTCGCGCACCGTGCTGCCACGCGATCTCGAGCCTCTTACGGACCGTCGCCCGGTAGCCGCCGCGACCCCGCACCTCGGGCACTGTCGCGCCGCCGTACAGGCGCGCAACGTCGCTGGCTATCTCGCAGCCGGCCGTGGCGATAGGTCGATCGGCGAGATAGGCGACGACCCTGAAGCCGTGGTCGGTATCGAGCGGTCCACCCAACTGCTCAAGCTGCTTCTCGCGGCGCTCACCCGACGACGGCTCGCCGCCCCACACCGCCGCAGTCACCCGCTCGGCATCGTCCAGGGTGGCCGGGTCGGCGACGAGGCGGCACTCCACCCCATCGGGGATGCTCACCTGTGGCGGCCCGTTGGACAGGTCGTAGGCGACGATCTCCAATTCCTCTGTCTGCACGGCCCCTGCGGCGATCAGTTGCTCCTCGAGCGCCGTGGTAGTTGACGGCGATATCCACCAGGAGACCTCGGCCCGGCCGCGCTCGGCCGCGGCGTGTCGAACTGCGCCGACGATGGCCGCCACAGGCTGGTCGACCGCGGTCGGCGTCGCGTGGAAGCCCATGCGCGCCCAGCCCGGGTAGTCGATTACTCGCACTCCCGCGATCTCGAGCGACTCCGCCCCCGGCGGAATCCAGTGCCAGTCGTCCGAAGCGCGCAGCACCCTAGCGCGGGTCAGCCGCGGCACGGGGCAGATGCACCGGGTTCGCTTTGCTCACCCTCTAACGCTAAACCTGGCGCGCCAGGCGAATACGCGCGTGCATGCAACATCGCACCACACGAGGCCTGGCGCAGCAGGCGCTGGCGCGCCGTTCATCAGCGCCGAAACCCACGCGCGTGATGATCCCGTGAATCGGGCTTGGAATGTCTCCGGATATTGCGCCAGCAACCGTCGGTTTCGGCGGGTCGAGCGGACCACCCAGCATTGACGCACGGTGTAAGGCCTTCCGTAGCCGATCGAGATGCCGAAGGCTTCGGCCTCGGCGCGCTTCCGGTCCGAAGATCGAGCGGCCGCGCCCACGTTTCCCATCGTGTTGACGCACTCGATCTGCAGCAGCTGGCGATGCGTGTCGTCGATCAGGCCGACGTCCGTCGATCGCGACGGGTCGTCCGGCTTCGTCGCCAGTTCGAACGTCCTGTGCCGTCCCGTTCGCCGCCCGAGACGAAGGATCAGCTCCTGGATCTTAAGGTGGCCCGCGTCGACCGGTTCTTCCAGCGCATCGCGACCGAGTTCGAACTTGAGCGGCAGATCGAGCACGATCGCGGCACGCTGCCACGCGACGAGCGACAGCGCCGCTCCGTCGCCGAGCTCGAGATCGCTGACGGCCGACTGCGACAGTCCCACTTTCACACCCAGGTGCGCCTGCGTCCAACGCCGGCGCTTGCGCGCGCTTCGAACCTTGCCACCTTCGCGAACCATCGTCGGGCGCAGCCTGCGCAGCGCTTCGAAATCGATTGGCCGCCGCTTCCGATTTCCCATACCGCCTGCATTCTTGCCGCAGGCGCTTACCAGCCGATTAACTTCGACTCACCGCGCGCTTCGAGCGATCTTCGACCCGCTTCGCCCGCAAACCAGCTCCCGGCACAAATCCGAGGGGTATGGGGGTCAGCAAGCGCATGGCGTGGGCCGGCATGGGCTCGTTACTGGTCGCCCACCCGCTCGGCCACGAATCCGGGCGGTAACGCCAGAGAGAAGGCCCGAGCGGAGCCTCGGGCGCGGAGCCGACGGGCGCGGGCGTGACGGGCGCGGGTCAGCGCGTGCGCGGAAAGCCCAGGTCGACCTTGGAAGTGCCCGGATCAGGCCAACGTGCGGTGACGACCTTCGAGCGCGTGTAGAACTGGACGCCCTCGGGGCCGTACATGTGCAGGTCGCCGAAGAGCGAATCCTTCCAGCCACCGAACGAGTAATAGGCCACCGGCACCGGGATGGGCACGTTGATGCCGACCATGCCCGCCTGTGCCTCGAACTGGAACTGGCGTGCCGCGCCACCGTCGCGCGTGAAGATGGCCGTGCCGTTGCCGTACGGGTTCTCGTTGACAAGCTTGACTGCGTCCTCGTAAGTTGGCACGCGCATCACCTCGAGCACCGGCCCGAAGATCTCGTTGCGGTACGACTCGTGCCCGGGCTGGACGTTGTCGATGAGCGACACGCCCAGGAAGAAGCCGTCCTGCTGCGCGACCGCCGCAGTGCGGCCGTCGGCGACCACCGTCGCCCCCACTTCCGCGGCCTTGCCGATGTACGACGCGACCTTGTCGCGATGCTCACGCGTGACCAGGGGACCCATCTCGGCCGCGGGATCGGTGCCCGGCCCGACGTGCACCTTGGGCAGCCGCTCGCTGATTGCCGCGACCAACGGATCGGCAACCTCGCCCACGGCGACGACCACCGACACCGCCATGCAGCGCTCGCCCGCCGAACCGTAGGCCGCCGAGACCGCAGCATCGGCGGCCATGTCGATGTCAGCGTCGGGTAGCACGACCATGTGGTTCTTGGCACCGCCGAGCGCCTGGACGCGCTTGCCGTTCCGGGTGCCGGTCTCGTAGATGTATTTCGCGATGGGCGTCGACCCGACGAAGGAGAGAGCGCGGATGGTCGGATGCTCGAGGAGCCGATCGACCGCCACCTTGTCGCCCTGGATGACGTTGAACACGCCGTCGGGCAGACCGGCCTCGGACAGCAATCGGGCGATGAGCAGCGACGCCGACGGATCCTTCTCCGACGGCTTGAGGATGAAGCAGTTGCCGCACGCGATCGCGTTGGCAAACATCCACATGGGCACCATCGCCGGGAAGTTGAACGGCGTGATGCCGGCCACCACGCCAAGTGGCTGGCGGATTTGATAGACGTCAACTCCCGTCGAAACCTGCTCCGAATAACCGCCCTTGAGCAGGTTGGGGATGCCCGTGGCGAACTCGATGTTCTCCAGGCCGCGGGCGACCTCGCCGAGTGCGTCGGAGAGCACCTTGCCGTGTTCGGCGGTCAGCAGTCCGGCGATTTCCTGGCGGTGCTCATCGACCAGGTTGCGGATGCGGAACATGATGTCCGTGCGCTTGGACAGCGAGGTGGCTCGCCAGGCGGGGAATGCCTGGGCCGCGGCAGCGACCGCGGCATCCACCTCGTCGGTCGTGGCGAAGTCGACCCACTTCGTCTGTCGTCCGGTCGCCGGGTCGTAAACCGGCCCGCGGCGTCCCGAGCTGCCCTCCACGAGACGCCCACCGATCCAGTGGCTCACACGGCCGATCGCGGTGTCGCCGGCCATGTCGACCGCCTGTCGTTCTGCAATTTCAGTCATTTCGCCAACTCCTTGCTGACACGATAACCCGGCGCCCAAGGGCACGCGCGCGGCGGTGTCAGCGACGGCGGTTGAAGGTCGGTCGGTGGCGGGCGCCCGGGCGCCAGCCGGTAATCGGCACCATCGCGAGGCGAATGCCGCCGGGCAACAGCGCCGCACCGGCCACGGCAACCAGCACCGCGACCAGGCCACCTACCAACAGCGCAAGCGGCGCGCCACTGGTCGACGCCACGGTGCCGGCGAACAGCGCCCCGAACGGTGCGCTGCCGGCGAAGACAGTTGTATAGACGCTCATCACGCGGCCGCGCAGGACGTCGGGCACGGTCAACTGGATGATCGTGTTGCACGTCGCCGCCATCGAGATCGTTCCCCAGCCGGCGAAGAACATGAAGCCCAGGTCGAGCAACATCGAGTTCGACACGCCCAGCGCGACCATGGCGCCGCCGACCACTCCGGCGCCGACGAGCAGGCGGCCCATCGACGGGCGCTGGCCAAAAGCGATGGACAGGGCGCTGACGAGCGAACCCAGGCCGCTGGCCGACATCAGGAAGCCGTACGTGTCGGCGTCGCCGTGGAGCGTGTCGCGAGCGAGAACCGGGATGAGCACGTTGAAGTTGAGGGCGAAGGTCGACACGACCGCCAACACGGAAATGGCCAGCAGGATCTCCTGCTGGTGGCGCACGTAGCGGAGGCCCTCGGCGAGGCGCGACAGCACCGAGCGCACGTTGCGCTCGACGACGATCTTTTCGAGCGGCAGGTTGAGCTCGTGGACATGCAGCAGGAGCAGGCTGGCGACGACGGCCAGGTAGCTTGCCGCATCGAGGAAGAAGAGCGGCACGAGGCCGATTGCGGCGATGGTCACACCGGCGATCGCCGGGCCAACGATGCGCGCCATGTTGAACAGCGCGCTGTTGAGCGCGACGGCGTTCCCGACATCCTCGCGTCCGACCATCTCGACCACGAAGGCCTGCCGGATGGGCATGTCGAACGAGTTGACGAAGCCGAGCAGCAGCGCCAGCACGTAGACGTGCCAAACCTCGACGGTGTTGGTCGCGACGAGGATGCCCAGGGTCAGCGAGATGGCAGCCGCCGAGAGCTGGGTAACGACCAGCGCAGCACGTTTGCTGACCGCGTCCGCAATGACCCCCGCGAACAGGCCCAATACGAGCACCGGACCAAAGCGCAGCGCGCTGACGATGCCCAGCGCGAGGGGGTCGTTGGTCAGCTCGAGGACGAGCCACGCCTGCGCCACCGACTGCATCCAGGTGCCGACCAGCGAGATGCCCTGCCCGCCGTAGAACAGCCGGAAGTTGTGGTGACCGAGGGCGGCCAGCCCGCCGGGCAGGCGCGACGAACGTCGCACCGGCGCCGGTGCCGCCGGGGGCACGGGTGGTTGCGCGCCGGTCACGCGGCGGCAGGCCAGTGCCGCGCCAGGTGCTCCAACAGCTCGACTGCGCGCTCGACGCCCAGGCGACCGGTGTCGAGGCTGATGTCGTAGTTGTCCGGGTCCCGCCAGTCCGCGCGGTACAGCCTGCGGATGTAGTCGGCGCGTGCCGAGTCGACCGACTTGCACAGCTCGCGCACCGCGTCCTCGTCGAGTGGCGCCCGCGCTTGCTCGGCCCTGGGCAGTTCCTCGACGCGCGACATGAGGAAGCGCACGCGCGCATCCAGATCCGCGTGCAGTTGCACGTGCAGGGTGCCCGGCCGCTTGCCCAGCACAAAGGCCGCACCGCGACCGACGATGACCGCGTCACCGCGCTCGGCCGCTTCCTGGATGACCGTCCTGGTGATGGCCACGAGCCGATCGTGCGTGCTCATGGGCGGCACCTGCTCGCTGAAGGGCACGGCGGGCATTGCGTCTTCGATCGAGCTGGCGGCAAGCGCCGACCCGAGCCGCTGCAGGAAATTGGGCAGCCGCTCGTCGTAGGTCTCGAGCTCCTCCTCGGGCACCCCGGAGCGCAGCGCGACCTGGCGGACCAGGGCACGATCAAGGAACTCGAGACCGAGGCGCTCCGCGAGTGCCCGCCCGACGGGCACTCCGGCTGCACCGAACTGGCGCGAGATGGTGACTACCGGCACGGCACCGCCATCCTTCGCGCAGCCCGCCTGTCGACGGTCAGCCGGCGGGCTGACTGCCGAGGCGGTCCATGGCTTCGACCAGGTCGCGAACCGCCGCGACCGAATGCTGCAGCGCGGCATTCTCCTCGCTGGTCAACTCGATCTCGACGACCTCCTCGACACCGTGCCGGCCGAGCTTGGCGGGAACGCCGACGAACAGCCCGTCGATGCCGAACTGCCCGGTCAGGTAGGCGGCACACGGCAGGATCTCGTTGCGGTCGTTGAGGATGGAGTCGACCATCTGGGCGACGCTGGCGGCCGGTGCGTAGTAGGCGCTGCCGCTCTTGAGCAGCCCGACGATCTCGGCGCCGCCGTTGCGCGTGCGCTCGACGAGGGCATCGATCTTGGCCTTGTCGAGCAGTTCGGTGATCGGCACGCCACCGGCCGTTGAGTAGCGTGGCAGGGGCACCATCGAGTCGCCGTGGCCGCCGAGCACGAACGCGTGCGTACTGCTCACGCTCACGTCGAGCGCTTCCGCGATGAAAGCGCGGAAGCGGGCCGAGTCGAGCACGCCGGCCATGCCCACCACGCGCTGGCGGTCGAAGCCGCTCGCGTCGAGCGCAACGTGGCACATCGCGTCGAGCGGGTTGGTGACGATGATCAGGATCGCGTCCGGTGAGTGCTGGACCGCCTGCTTGACCACGCTGCGCACGATGCCCGCGTTCTTGGCCAGCAGGTCGTCGCGGCTCATGCCGGGTTGCCGCGCGAGGCCCGAGGTGACCACGACGATGTCCGACCCGGCCGTATCGGCATAGTCGTTGGTGCCCGTGATCTTCATGTCATGACCGACGACAGGCGCAGCTTCGCTGAGGTCGAGGGCCTTGCCCTGCGGCAGCCCCTCGACGATGTCGATCAGGACGACATCGGCGAGGCCGCCCTCGGCAACCCGCTGGGCGACCGACGCGCCCACGTTCCCCGCGCCGACGACAGTGACCTTCGGACGTGCCATACGTTTCTCCTCTGGCGGGTCCCTGTGGAAGTCGTACCGCGCCGCTCCGCGATTGTAGCCACGCACTCTGCGCACCGGCCTGCGCCGGCTTGACGTTCGTTCTATTATCCGACCGACGGTCGGTTTGTTAATGAAGGACGGACGGAATCGATGGCGCCCCGGGCGCTCAACCCCAAGAAGCATGCGGCCAAGCGCGATGAGTTCATCGAGGCCGGGCAGCGGCTGATCCAGGCCAGGGGCTACGAGCAGTTCAGCATCGAGGACCTGCTCGCGGATGTTGGCGCGTCGAAGGGCGCCTTCTACCACTACTTCGATTCGAAGCAGGCGTTGCTGACGGCGGTCATCGATCGCATGGTCGATGCCGGCCTGGAAATCGTCCAGCAGGTGGTCGAGGACCCGGCCCTGTCGGCCGTCGAGAAGCTCCAGCGCTACTTCTCCGGGATCGGCTCGTTCAAGACCGAGCGCGCCGACTTCGTGCTCCAGTTGATGAAGGTCTGGTACTCGGACGACAACGCCATCACCCGTGAGCGCTTCCGTAAGCTGCTGATCAGACGCGTAACGCCACAAGTCGCGCGGATCATTCGCCAGGGCGTGGCCGAGGGCTCATTCACCCTCGCTGAGCCGGACCAAATGGCGCGCGTGGTGCTGTCGCTCATCCTGGACGCGACCGACGAGGCGGGCGAGCTATGGTTCGCCGCCGTCGACGGCACGACCGACTACCCCAGCGTCCGCCGGCGCTTCGACACCTACACCACCGCGCTCCAACGCCTGCTCGGCGTCCCGCCAGGGGCGTTCGAGCTGATCGACGACAAGGTCCTGGCGTTCTGGTTCCAGGAGGTCATCCCCACCATCAACAACCCACGAAGGGAGAACCAATGACCGCAGTCATCCAGGCCCAGAAGCTGACCAAGTATTACGGCAGCTCGCGCGGCATCATCGACGTCGATCTGGAGATCAACCAGAACGAGATCTTCGGCTTCCTGGGGCCCAACGGCGCCGGCAAGACCACCACCATTCGCATACTGCTCGACCTGATCCGGCCGACCAGCGGGGTGGCCAAGGTCTTCGACATCGTCTCGAGTGCCGACCCGGTGGCCATCCATCGCCGCATCGGGTACGTGCCCGGCGAGTTCGCACTGTACGACCGCCTGACCGGCGGCCAGACGCTCGAGTACTTCGCCAACCTGCGTGGCGGCGTGGATCGCGCTTACCAGAAGTCGCTGATCGAGCGCTTCGACCTCGACCCCAACAAGCGCTTCCGGGAATACAGCAAGGGCAACAAGCAGAAGGTCGGCGTGATCATCGCCATGCAACACAAGCCCGAGCTGTTGATCCTCGACGAGCCGACTTCGGGCCTCGACCCGCTCATCCAGCAGACCTTCTTCGAGACGCTGCGCGACTCGGTCAAGGAGGGTGCCACGGTGTTCCTGTCGAGCCACATCCTGTCCGAGGTCGAGAAGAGCTGCGACCGCGTGGCGATCATCCGCGAGGGAAGCATCGTCAAGCTCGACACCGTTGACGGCCTGCGCGACCTCGCGCACCACCAGGTCGAGCTGCGTTTCGCGGACACCGTGCCCGTGGAAGCGTTCAGGTCGCTGCCCGGCGTGAGTGACCTGTCGGCCGACGACCACGTGCTGCGCATGCGCGTCGCCGGCGCAATCACGCCGGTCGTGCAGGCCGCGGCGAAGTACGAGCTGCTCGATTTCGTGTCGCGCGAGCCAAGCCTGGAAGAGACCTTCCTGGCCCAGTACGGCCGCGCGGCCGTCGAGGTGAAGTAGCCATGGCCGTCAGCGCCGGTACACCGCGGCAGTCCACTGCGGCCGCATTCCCGCCGATTCCGCTCCGCCGCCGCCTGTACGGCTTCGGCAGCATCTATGGCAAGACCATCCGCGACTCGCGCCTGGCGTTCATCATCGCCGCCGGCATGTTGGGTGGCATGGCGCTGGTGATGGGCGCCGCCATCGCCACCATCTTCCCAACGGCCCAGTCGCGGATCGAGGTGGACGCGCTCTTCGGCAGCATCCCCGCATCGCTCAACCGACTCTTCGCCAACACCGATGTCATCGGTGCACAGGTGGGCACCCTGGGCGGCTACGTCACCTACAAGTACGGCATGGTCTTCGCGCTGGGCACGGCCATCTGGTCGATCCTGGCCCTTTCCGGCACGCTCGCCGGTGAGGCCCGCCGCGGCAGCCTCGATTTTGTCGCCTCGGCGCCTTTCGGCAAGCGGCGCATCGCCCTCGAGAAGCTCGCCGCGCACCTGACCCTGCTGTGGCTGGCGATGCTGATCATGGCCCTGGCGATCACGTTCAGCTCCAACGCGTTCGGTGACCTCGCGCTGGGCGACGCCATTCCGCTCGCAGGGTCGATCGGTTTCGCGTTGTGGGTCGGTGGCATGGCCATGTTCTTCGGCGGCTTCGCGCTGATGCTGTCGCCACTGCTCGGACGGGCCGGCGCCGCGGGCGTGGCCGGCGTGGCGATTGCGGTGACATGGATCATCAACGGCCTCAACGTCAGCGCACTGTTCGTACTCAGTCCGTTCTCATGGACCTTTGGCCACGTTCCCCTGGTGGGCATCTACGACTGGCCGTCGGTCGCGCTGGTGATCGTCCTGGCGGTCGTCTTCCTGGTCATCGGCGCGGAACTCTTCCAGCGGCGCGACCTGGGCGTGACCGTGGGCCTGTCACTGCCCAGCCTGCCCGCCTCGGTCCTGGGCGTCCGCGGCCCGACCGCGCGCGCGTTCGGCGAGCAGCTCCCGCGCGCCCTCGCGTGGGGCATCGGCCTCGGGTTCGTCGGCCTGGTCTTCGCCTCGTTCGCCAGCTCGCTGGCCGACCAGATCGCGGGTGTTTCGGGGATCGTCAACACCTTTGCCACGCTCTTCCCCGGCGTTGACTTCAATAGCGTGGGTGGCTGGCTGCAGCTGTACGGTGAGCTGTTGTTCATCGCAACCGGCTTCGCCGGCGCGACGCTGGTGTCGAAGTGGGCGTCGGACGAGAACGATGGCCGGCTGGGCGAGGTGCTGGCGGTGCCCATGACCCGCGCCCGGTGGGTCATCAGCAGTGGAGCCGCCGCACTCGTTGCGGTCGTCGTGATGACCCTCCTGTTCGCGCTGGGCATTGCGATCGGCGGCAGCGCCGGCGGCCTGAGCGCGGGTGACGCCATCCTCGGCACGGTCGCACTGGGGTTGTTCGCGGCCGCGGTCATCGGCATCGGTTTCGCCGTCGGCGGGATCTGGGGCGCCTCGTGGGCGGCCGAAATCGCCGCTGTCTTCGTGGTCGTTACGTACCTCATCCAGCTGCTGTCGCCAGCCCTCAACCTGCCGAACTGGTTCCTGGGCCTGGCCCTGACGGCCCATTTCGGGCAGCCGATGGTCGGCAACTGGGACGTCGCCGGCGTTGCGGCGTCGCTCGTCATCGCGGTCGGCGGGATCGGCATCGGTGCCTGGGGAATGCAGCGGCGCGACGTGCGCGACTGAGGGGTGCGCAGGCAGGGCGGCCCGTGCAGGCCGCCCGTACCTGCACCAGGTGCGGCAGTGGGCTGCATTTCGGCCGCGTCCGGGCGCATGCACACGGATATCAGGCACTTCTCCGCAACACGTGCGGAGCCGGGCCACTTTTCGCGCCCGCGGCCTCAACAGCGGCGGTCATTGACACGAAGCGCGGCCCACTGACCGCAGCGGGTGCGGTATGGCAAGCCGCCCACGTCCGCTATGCTCGCCGGCAATGAGCGACCGGGCCGACCGACACGCAACGGGCCGGTACGACGAGCACTGGCAGCCGGCCACGCTTGCCGTCCATGCCGGCCTGGCACCCGACGAGGCCACCGGCGCCGTCGCGCCACCGATTTACCAGACCGCCACGTTCGAGCAGGCGGCAGTCGGCAAGCCACGCGGCGGCTACGAGTACGCGCGTACCGGCAACCCCACCCGGGCACGGCTCGAGGAGGCGATTGCCGCACTCGAGGGAGCGAGCCACGGCCTGGCCTTTGCGAGCGGCTCGGCCACGACAGCGGCGATCGCCGCGCTGGCACTCCCCGGCGAACGGATCCTGTGCGTCAACGACGTGTATGGCGGCACCTTCCGGTATTTCGAGCGGGTGCTGCGCGACATGGGCGTCGTCACCAGCTACCACGACTTCGCCACTGACCCGACCGGCGAACTCGATCGGGCGCTCGACGAGCACACCCGTCTGGTCTGGCTGGAGACACCCACCAACCCACACCTGCGCGTCGTCGACATCGCCGCCATCGCGCAGCGGCTCGGTCGAGTTATCGGTGCCCGCGGCGAGAAGCCCATCCTGATCGTCGACAACACCTTCGCCACGCCGATCTCGCAACGCCCGCTCGAGCTCGGTGCGGACATCGTCTTCCACTCGGCGACGAAGTACCTCGCGGGCCATTCCGACACCGTCAGCGGGGTGCTGGCCACCTCACGTGCCGATCTGCACGAGCGCCTCAAGTTCCTGCAGAACGCGATCGGCGCCGTGCCGGGACCGTTCGATTGCTTCCTCGTGCTGCGTGGCATTCGTACCCTGGCCCTGCGCGTCGAGCGGCACACGGCCAATGCCCTCCTGGTAGCCGAGGCACTGGCGCGACGGGACGACATCGAGCAGGTGAACTACCCCGGTCTCACCACCGGTAAGCACGCTCACGCGCAGGCCGACATCGCCGCTCGCCAGATGCGCTACTGCGGCGGCATGCTCTCGTTCGTGCCGGCGCCGCGGAACGGGCGCCCGGCCGCGGAAAGGGCGCGCCGGTGCGTCGAGGGGACCCGGATCTTCAGCCTCGCCGAATCGCTGGGTGGCGTCGAATCGCTGGTTGAGATTCCCGCGGTGATGACCCACGGCTCGGTGGCCAACTCGCCGCTCGAGGTATCTCTGGCGCTGGTCCGCCTCAGCGTGGGCATCGAGGACGCCGGCGATCTGGTCGGCGACATCAATCAGGCCCTCGACCGGGCCTGACGGGCCACAGGCTGCAGAAACCGAGGAGAGCCGTGGACCGCTGGCAGACGATCATCGAGCCGTTCCGCATCCACTCCGTCGAGCCCATCCGGATGACCACGGTCGGGCAACGCGATGAGGCCCTAAAAGCGGCTGGCTGGAACCTCTTCAACATCCACGCCGATGACGTGATCATCGACCTGCTGACCGACTCGGGCACCGGCGCTATGAGCCGCGACCAGTGGGCAGCCGTCCAGCACGGCGACGAGAGCTACGCCGGCTCGCCATCCTGGTACCGCTTCCTCGACGCGGTCCAGAACCTGTTCCCCTTCAAGCACGTGATCCCGGCGCACCAGGGCCGGGCCGCCGAGAAGATCCTCTTCTCGGTGCTCGGGCAGCCGGGCCTGGTGGTGCCCAACAACTCCCATTTCGACACGACCCGGGCAAACGTCGAGTTCACCGGCGCCGAAGCGGTCGATTTGACCCCGCCGCATGACCCCCACGAGATCCTGCCCTTCAAGGGCGACATGGACGTCGGCGCGCTGGAGCGGCTAATCGACGAGCGCGGTGCCGAGTGCATTCCGGTCGTGTTCATGACCGTCACCAACAACTCGATGGGCGGCCAGCCGGTGAGCATGGCCAACCTGCGCGCCGTCAGCGAGGTCTGCCACCGCCGCGGGCTGCCGCTCTTCCTGGACGCGTGCCGCTTTGCCGAGAACGCGTGGTTCATCAAGCAGCGCGAGGCCGGTTACGCGGATAGGGCGGTGCCCGACATCGTGCGTGAGATGGCCTCGCTGGCCGACGGCATGACCATGAGCGCCAAGAAGGACGGCCTGGCCAACATCGGCGGCTGGCTGGCGATGAACGACGATTCGCTCGCCGAGCGCTGCCGCAACATGCTCATCCTGACCGAGGGCTTCCCGACCTACGGCGGCCTGGCCGGTCGCGACCTGGAGGCCATCGCCCAGGGCCTCGCGGAGGTGGTCGAGGAAGACTACCTGCGCTACCGCATCCAATCGACGGCCTATCTGGGCGAGGCGCTCGATGCCTCCGGCGTCCCGGTGATCATGCCCATCGGCGGGCACGCCGTGTACCTCGATGCTCGGTCGCTGCTGCCGCACATACCGCCGCTGCAGTACCCGGGCCAGTCGTTGAGCGTGGCGCTTTACCGCGAGGGTGGCATCCGCGGGGTCGAGATCGGTACCGTCATGTTCGGGCGACATCCCGATGGCTCCGAATCGCCCGGTCCGATGGACCTCGTGCGGCTGGCCATCCCGCGGCGGACCTATACCCAGTCGCACATCGACTACGTGATCGAGGTCGTGCGCCATGTCGCCGAGCGGGCGGCCGACCTGCGCGGCTTTCGCATCGTCCACGAGCCACCCGCCCTGCGCCACTTCACGGCCAGGTTCGAGCCGCTGCGCTAGTCGCTAGTACACCTCGACGCGCCACTCGCCAGCGCGCAGCCCCCGATCGGTCAGGCCAACGCGCGTCTCCCACACGACGATGTCGTCGCGGTCCGACGGTCAAACAGGGGTCGGCATCAGGTCCGGGCTTTCGCCTGTGCGCTTGCCACGACCTCGAAGGCAAGGGCAATCGCCTCCTCGACTGTCATCGCGGTGCCCTCCGCCAGGGCGCGCGCGTAGTCGGCAGGTGCCGTCATGCGCTCGGCGACCGTCAGCGGCGCTTCCACGCCGGCCACTTCCATCGATGGCGCACCGCCAATCTCGCTGCGCACGCGCCGGGCGACCGCGGCAAGGCGGATGGCGCGATCGACCTCGCCGCGTGCAAGAGCGATGCTCGCCACCGCGTCAATGGCAACCGCCGTACCCATGCCACCGCCGGCATCGATCATGCGCCGCAACGCCTCCTCGAAACTGGCCGCAGCAGCGGCCAGGTCGCCCTGGCGAACCTCGATGCCGCCGATGGTCAGGTAGTTGTAGGCGTTGGTATACGGATCAGCGGCGCGATCGCCGGCCTCGATGGCCTCGAGCGCGACCGCGTGGGCCTCTGCCAGCTGGCCGAGATGCAGCAACGCCAATGACAGGCCCTGCAGCGTTCCCTGCAGCCACGCAATGTCGTCTGTGCCGCGGGTGACTTCCGCCGATCTGTTGAACGCATCGCGCGCCCGCGCGGGGTCGCTTATCAGGTTGGCCCAGCCGAGGTTCGTCAATTCCTTGGCTGCCGCCACCGTCTCGCCCAGCGACTCGAGCATCGCGATCGACCGTTCGGTCAACTCGTTGGCACGGCGATAGTCGGCCTGCCAGTTGGCCAGACCCGCGGCTGCGCTCAGGAGCTCAGCCCGCGCAAGCGTCGGCTCGTCTGGCAGGCGCTCGATGAGTCGGTCGGTCGTCTGCCGCGCCTCGCCGAGATGAGTGGTGCGCGTCCGCCAGAAGTCCCTCAATGCGCTCGCGATCGCTGCTCCAAGGTCCACGTCGTTGTCGATCGACCACGCGAGGGCAGTCCGCAGGTTGGGCACCTCACGCTCCAGCTGATCGAGCTCCGCATTACGGTTCGCGCTGCTCAGCACATCGCGGCCGCGCTCGGCCAGCCCGGCGAAAAATGCTGCGTGATTCGCCCGGACGGCCGACTCCTCGTCCGATCGGGAGAGCTGTTCGGCGGCGTATTCGCGGATCGTCTCGAGCATCCCGAAGCGCGCCTCCGCTGCTGACGGGTTCGAGCGCAGCAGGCTTCGATCGACCAGCGCCGCGAGCAGATCGAGCCGGTCGCCCGCAAGCTCCGAGTCGGGATCGATGACCGCCAGCGCGGCCTCCAGGTCGGCGCCCCCGGCGAAGACCGCGAAGCGACGAAAAACGACGCGTTCGGGCCCGGAAAGCAGGTCATGGCTCCAATCGATGGCGCCCCGGAGGGTTCGCTGGCGCTCCGGCATGTCGCGCCGAGCGCTTGCCACGAGCCCCAGGCGGTGATCCAGGCGACTCAGGATCTGCGCCGGCGGCAGGAGGTTGACCCGCGCCGCGGCCAGCTCGATGGCCAGCGGAAGACCGTCAAGGCGGCGGCAGATGGCCGCGACGTCCGGCGCGTTCGTATCAACCAGCTCGAAGTCGGGCCGGACCGTCCTGGCCCGCTCGACAAAGAGCTCGACCGATTCGGAGCCAGCCAGGTCGGCCGCCGTCGGGCGCCCCGGCTCGGACGGCAGTGAGAGCGTGGGGACCGGGTAAACGTGCTCGCCCTCGACGCTCAGCTGTTCGCGACTGGAGGCCAGGATCGTCGTTCCGGGCACGGCCGCCAGCAGCTTGGCGAGCCGCGGCGCGGCGCTGACGACCTGCTCCAGGTTGTCGAGCACCAGCAGCACGCGACGCTCAGCGAGGTACATCGCTAGCGCCGCCTCCGGCGTTTGCGACGCGCCTTCAGGGGCACCGATGACCTGGCCGATGGCGGGCAGGACAAGATCCGGATCGCGCACGCTCTCGAGGGCCACGAAGAAGACCCCGTCCGGGTAGTCCTCCAGCAGGCGCCTCGCCGTCTCGACGGCGAGGCGCGTCTTGCCCGTGCCGCCCGGTCCCGTGAGCGTCACCAGGCGCGCCTCGTCGATCAGCTTGCGCAGCTCCAGCAGCTCACGCGTGCGACCCACGAAACGCGTCAACGGCTCGGGGAGGTTTGTTCTGGTCGCCGACGTGGCCGTCCTGAGGGGCGGGAAGTCGAGCACCAGGCCCGGGGCGCGAAGCTGGTACAGCCGTTCGGGCTCCGCAATGTCACGCAAGGAGTGCTGACCGAGGTCTGCAAGAGTAGTCCCGTCGGCCAGCGCATCGCCGACGAGTCCCTCGACAGCCTGCGAAATGAGCACCTGACCGCCCCACGCGGCAGCCGCGATGCGGGCGGTTCGATGGACGTCGATGCCGGTGTAGTCACGACCGCCGAGGACGGCCTCGCCGACGTGGATGCCCATCCGCACCTTGAGCGTTACGCCGCTCGGCCACGCGTGATCGGCCAGTCTGCGCTGGCTCTCGACGGCCGCAGCGATCGCCTGGCGGGGGGTCCGGAAGACGGCGAAGACGGCGTCACCCTCCGTCGAGACAACGATCCCTTCGTGCGCCTCGATGGCGCCGCTGAGCAGCGCGAAGTGGGCATCAAGCATGCCCGGGAAGGCGTCGCCGGTCGCGGCGATGAGGCGTGTCGAGCCCTCGATGTCGGTCATCAGGAACGCGACCGTGCCGGTTGGAAGGGTCGTCACGCTGAGAAAGATAGCCCCCGGCGCGGCCGCGCGCGCGTGAACGCGTGTTGGTTAGCGGATCAGCTGTCGGTCAGCGGATCAGCGGCGGCGCCTGCTCGCTGTCTCGACTCTGGCCCGGCGTGGTCGCCAGGTGGCGGGCGCCGAAGTCCGGTGCGCTTCCATCTGGCGGATCCGCTCGTCGGTCCGCAGCGAGCCGTGTCCGGCGTCGAAGCGGAAGACCTCGTGCGGCTTGCCCAGCTCGCCTGGCCGGGTGTTGTTCTACCATCTAGCCAAGGACGTCACGCTCGATCGCCGTGGTTCGAGTGGCGCGACCAGCCAGGAGGGAGGCTGTCACGATGCGACGCATAGCACTCGTAGTGAGCCTGGCCACTCTGGCCGTGCTGGTCACTGCACCGACCGCCAGCGCAGTTTCAAGTGGCTACTCGTACAACGTCCTGAACAACGCCTGCTACGGGTCCGGCCACAACTCGGTCTGGATCAAGGTCAAGGAGACGGCCGCGGGTACGACGTCGGCCAACAAGCTCATCTTCAAGGCGCGCGCGCAGGAATATCACCACAGGCGGTGGAACAACATCTACTACTGGAAGAACACGGTCTACAAGTACACGCCCGACGGCAGCAACCACTTCCTGAAGCAGTGGCGGGCGTGGGAGCCCAACGCCGCCAAGGCGCAGCGCAGCCATCGGATCGTGGTCACGCTGGTCATCAAGCACAACCGCAAGTTGTTGGCCGAGCAGGTCATTCGCAGCGTCGTGTGCTGACCGTGTGTTGACACGCGTCAACGCATCACGCGCCGAGCGGGCCATACGCACGTTTGCAATCGAGCCGTCTATCGCTAGCATCCTGCCGTGATCAGGCGCTTCGCTCGTGGCTCGCTGGCCGGGCCGGTTCTGGCCCTCGCCCTGTTTGCGCCCGCGCTCGTCCTGGGCAGCGATGGGAGCGCGCCACCGGCGGTCAGCAGTGCTGGCAACGGTTGTCAGGGGATCGCCAACGCGTATGCCCACGTGAGTGCCAACGTGGCACGCAACGGCAATAACGGCAGCGCACTGACGGCACTCGCGAACGTCGCTGCCAAGCTGGGTTGCGATCTGACGGTGCCGCCGCCGGCAAGTGCCGGCCAGCATCCGGATACCGACAAGACGGCCAGCGGCGACGCCACGAACGAGGATGACTCCGCCACGCCGGACAACAAGCCGGACAAGTGCGCGCAGATCGCGCTGAAGCTCGCAACCGCCCAGGCCCGGCCCCATGGCAAATCGGCCGATGCATTCGCGCGCCAGGCCGAGCATTGGGGCTGTCCGGCGAACTGACTACCGGGGCGCCTGCGTCCCCATGTGGCGTGACACGAAGTCGATCTCCGCGGCCATCTGGCGGATCCGCTCGTCGGTGCGCAGGGACCCGTGGCCGGCGTCGTAGCGCAGCACCTCGTGCGGCTTGCCGAGCGCGTCGAGCCTGGTCACGTAGTTGTTGATCTGGCGAATCGGGCAGCGCGGGTCGTTCTCGCCGGCGAGGATCATCACCGGCACGCGAACGTTGTCGATGAACGTTATCGGCGAGCGCTCCGCATAGAGCTTGGCATCATCGGCAGGAGTCGCGCCGAACAACGCCCGGTCGTAGTTCTTGAGTGGTTCCATCTCGTCCTCGAAGGCCGCCACGTAATCGGCGACCGGGACCCCGGCCACGCCGAGCGCCCAGCGATCGGGCTGCACGCCGAGCCCGAGCAGCGTCAGGTAGCCGCCCCACGAGGCACCGCTGAGCACGATCCGTGCCCGGTCGGCGATTCCCTCCGCGACCACGCGGTCGAACACCGCGCCGATGTCGCGCAGCTCGGTCAGGCCCGGGTTGCCCGTCAGCGCGTCTCGCCAGGCGCGGCCATAGCCGCTGCTGCCACGGTAATTGACGAGCACGACGGCGAGCCCGTGGTCCACCCACGCCTGGACCGGTGGTGAAAAAGTGTCGCGATCGTGCGCCTCGGGCCCGCCGTGGATGACGAAGATCGTCGGGTGCGGCCGCGGCCTGGCGGGCTCGGCGACGAAAGCCGGCACGCTTCCGACGGTCAGGTCGGTGTAGCGCACGCCCGCGGGCGCCGGCTCACCGGGTGCCGCGAGGACCACTCCGTCCGACGTCGAACGCACCTGGGGCGGCGTCGCCGAAGCGCTCCATAGGTACCACTCTGAACCGTCGGGCCGGACGTCCGCAGCGGCGATGGTGCCCGGCTCAGTCGGCAACCGCGACAGCTCGCTGGTGGCGAGGTCGAGGCGGAAGAGCTGCGATCGGCCGCCGTGCTCATGGACGAGCAACAACGCGCGTCCGTCGGGATACCAGTGTGCGTCCACGTCGCCGGGCAGGTCGATGGTCAGGTCGCGTGCCTCGCCCGTCCGCGGTGACCAGATCAGTGGCCGCCGCACGTCGTGGCGCTCGTGCAACACGAGCACCCGTTCGTCGCCGGGTATGTCCGGCCAGCCGGCCGACCACAGTGCCAGGCCGGGTCCATCCGAGAGCTCGGCCACCGTCGCTCCGGACAGATCGACGACGCGCAGGTCCGGGTGGCGCGAGTCGCCGGCCTCGGCATGCATGAAACACAGCAGCCCGCCGTCGCGCGACAGGCCGCCGAGGTCCGCCTGATCGGAGTGGCGGTAGATTTCCGCGGTCGATCCATTACGCAACACGTGGATCGAGCTGCCTTCATCGGTGGATCGGCCCAGGACCGCGACGTCGTCACGACCAAGGTTCAGCCCCGCGTCATAAGCGCGTCCCAGCCCGGGTGCAGCCTCGCGCACCGTCGATCCGTCGAACGCCTGGATCATCCAGCGCCCGAACTCGTCGCCGTCGGTGTCGTCGAACCACCAGACGTTCTGGCCGGCGGGGTCGATCAGCCCTTCGAGAGTGCCCTCACGGCGGTCGGTCAGCTGCCGCTGACGGCCGGCCGCGCGATCCCACGCGTAGAGTTCCCACTTGCCCGAGTGGTTCGAGCCGAAAACCAGACGTTCAGGCGCGTCCGGCGACCATTGCGGCAGGGTCGTCCGTGCCGCGCGGAAACGGCGCCGCCAGGCAGCCTCCCCCGGAGTCGCGGCCAAGTGAAGTGTCAGCGCGAGGTGGCGTCGGGATGCGGGCCGGCGGAGCGCACGGGTGCAGATAGGCGGTCCGCGAACCCCTTGAAGTTCTCCACGAACATGCCCGCCAGCTTACGCGCCTCAGCGTCGTAGGCATCCTTGTCGGCCCACGTGTCGCGCGGCCAGAGCACCTCGGCCGGGACGTCCGGGCAGCGCTCGGGCACCTCGAAGCCGAAGGTGGGATCGCGCCTGGTCGGCACGTCGTTCAGTTTGCCGTTCAGCGCGGCCCTGACCATGTTGCGCGTCCAGGTGATGTTCATGCGCTCGCCGACGCCGTACGGGCCGCCCGTCCAGCCGGTATTCACCAACCAGACCGGCACATCGAAACGATCCATGCGTTCGCCGAGCATCTCGGCGTACACGCTCGGGTGGCGGGGCATGAATGGTGCACCGAAGCAGGTCGAGAAGGTCGCCGTCGGCTCCTTGACGCCCACTTCGGTGCCGGCCAGCTTGGCCGTGTAGCCGCTGATGAAGTGATACATCGCCTGGTCGCGTGACAGGCGGCTGATGGGCGGCAGCACACCGAACGCATCGGCGGTCAGGAAGATGATCGTCGAGGGCTGGCCGGCGACACCGTTCGCGGAGCTGTTGCCGATGTAGTCGAGCGGAAACGCGGCGCGCGTGTTCTCCGTGTAGCGCTCCGAATCGAGGTCGAGCTCGCGGGTTTCGTGATTCAGGTCGACGTTCTCGAGAATCGTGCCGAAGCGCTGGGTCGTCGAGTAGATGTCGGGCTCGTAGATGTGGCTGAGCCGGATCGTCTTGGCGTAGCAGCCGCCCTCGAAATTGAAGACACCTTCGTCGCTCCAGCCGTGCTCGTCGTCGCCGATCAGGATGCGCTCCGGATCCGCCGAAAGGGTCGTCTTGCCGGTGCCCGAGAGGCCGAAGAAGATGGCCACGTCGCCGTTGGCGCCAACATTGATCGACGAGTGCATCGGCAATACGCCTTCTTCGGGAAGGCGGTAGTTCATGATCCCGAACGCGCCCTTCTTGATCTCGCCGGCATACTCCGTGCCGCCGATGAGGATCTCCTGGCGTGACAGGTGCACGAGGATGACCGTCTCGCTGCGCGTCCCGTCGCGCTCCGGATCCGCGCGAAAGGTGGGTGCGTCGATGATCGTGAAGTTGGGCTGGAAGTCGGCCAGGTCGCGCGCCGCCGGGCGGATGAAAAGGTTGTTGCAGAAGAGGCTCGCCCAAGCCGTCTCGGTGTAGGCGCGCACGGCGCGGCGATAGCGCGGATCGGCCCCCACATAGCAGTCGCGGACGAAGACCTGGCGCTGGTTCATGTGCTCGATGAAGCGCGCCCGCAGCTGGTCGTATCGGCGTTCGCTGATCGGATGGTTGAAGCCACCCCACCACACGCCCGCATGACTGCCCGGCTCGTCGACGATGTACTTGTCCTTGGGCGATCGGCCGGTGTGCCTGCCGGTACGCACGACGAGTGGCCCATTGGCGGCCAGGATGGCCTCACGACCGCGAATGGCGAACTCGTACAGGGCCGGCGGCGGCAGATTCTCGTGTCGCGGCTTGCCATCGACGGGAACCGCACTGATGCGCCGCTTGCCCCGCGGACGCAGCGTCGAGTTGGTGACTGGTCGGTCGAGTGTTGTTGCCACTATGCCGGTCCTCCGTTTTCCAGTGGCTTGCGTGCGCATCGCGCACGCTTTCCTTGCCCTGGCGGACCGGCCGCGCGTACCCGGGTCGGCTCGTGGTGCCGAACCAGCCGGGAGTCGGCTTTCGCAGTTCGCGGACCGGCATTGTACGCCCGACCGCCAGCGGGGCCGCATGCGTCACAAGTACCGGCGTTTCAACCTCATCACCTGGCACCACCGAATTACCTGCCCGTTGCACGCGCATTTGCAACCGGTGCGAGACTGCCCGGGTTCGATGGCCATGCCAACCCGTCTCAACTGGCTGTTGTTCGTGCTGCTCGGCTTCATGTGGGGCAGCAGCTACCTGTGGATCAAGATCGGCGTCAGTGCCGGGCTGCAACCCTTCACCCTGGTCAGCTACCGGCTGCTGATCGGCACGCTGGTGCTGGCCGTGGTCGTCTTCGCCACGCGCGAGCGCTTGCCCCGTGACTGGCGTACCTACGTCCGCTTCACCGGCCTGGGTTTCTTCGGCATCGCGTTGCCGTTCTGCCTCATCACGTGGGCCGAGGGCAGCGTCGACTCGTCGCTCGCCGCAGTGCTCACGGCACCCGTGCCGCTGATCGTCATCCCGGTCGCGGCGGTGTTCCTGCCCGATGAGCGACTGACCGTGACCAAGGTCGCCGGCGTGGTGTTCGGGCTGGTCGGCGTCGCCATCCTGGTTGGCCTCGACGCGTCGAAGATCGGTCGGGCCGACCCGGTCAGTGAGCTGGCCCTGCTCGGTGCCGCGACGTCATACGCGATCGGTGCCGTCTACGTGCGCCGCTTCATCCGCGGCCACCGGCCAACCATCCCGGCCCTTTTCGAGGTCTTCACCGCGCTGATCATGGTCGGCGCGCTGGCACTCATCTTCGAGCGGCCGCTCGCGACGCCGCTCACCTTCGATACGGTCGTACCGGTCACGTGGCTGGGGCTAGTGGGCACCGGCCTGGCGTTCATCGTCAACCTGCATTTGCTCGAGCATTGGGGCGCGGCGCGGGCCAGCCTGGTCGCGTACATGCTGCCGGTCTGGGGCATCGCGCTGGGCGCGCTTGTCCTGGGCGAGACAATCACGCCGCAGGTGCTGATCGGCTTCGCTCTCGTCATCACGGGCATTGCGCTGGTGAATTTCCGCCGGGGCGGCCTGGCCGCGCTCCTCGGCTCGCTCGGCCGTGGCGACGTGGAGCTTGCCCCGGAGCTGGCCGATGTCCCGAGTGAGCCCGAGCCGCGCTGAGGTGGGCGTGCGCCTGACGGTCAATGGCCAGTCGGTCGACGTCGCGCTGGAACCCGAGCGCAGCCTGTTGCACCTGCTGCGCGAAGAATTGCAGCTCGTCGCGGCAAAGCCGGGCTGCGGCGAGGGCGCCTGCGGAGCGTGCACCGTGTTGCTCGACGGACTGCCCATCCGTTCGTGCGTGCGGCCCGTCGCGCAGGCCGACGGACATCCAATCGACACCCTCGAAGGACTCCGCACGCAGCGGCCGTGGGCAGCGGTGATCGACGCCTTCAGCGAGATCCGCGCCTTCCAGTGCGGCTTCTGCACGCCCGGCATGGTCGTCGCCGCCGGAGCGCTGTTGCGCGATAACGCGCGTCCGAGCGATGCCGAGATTGTCGAGGCGCTCGACGGCAACGTCTGTCGCTGTGGCACATACCCACGCATCCTGCGCGCCGTCCATCGGGCGGCCGACTTGCTGACCTCGGACACCAGACCGGACGAGGTGGACGCCAGCCAATCACTCGCCGACTCACGCCTCGTGGAGCGCCCGGCAATTCCCTGGGACCTGGCACAGGCAGGCGAGCGCGACTACTTCGAGCGCCTCGGCGACGGGTTGGTCGTCGTCCTGGCGCCCGATGAGACCGAGCACGTCAACGAACCACGGGGCGCCTGGTCGGCGGCCGGCGGTGCCTGGCTGCACGTAGGTGTCAACGGCGCGGTGACGGCGTTCACGGGCAAGGTCGATGTCGGCCAGGACAACCGCACCGAGCTGACCGGCATGGTCGCCGCGGAAATGGGCGTCCCCGCCGAACGCGTCGCGCTGGTCATGGGCGACACCGACTTCGCGCCATACGACATGGGCACCTTTGGCAGCCGCTCCACGGAAGATGCCGGTGGCGTGCTGCGCGCCGTCGCGGCGACGGCGCGCGAGTGGCTGGCGGCCAACGGCACTCCGGCCAACGGCACCTGCCACCTCGAGTACGCATCAGGCAAAGCGGCCGGGGCCGGCCGCGCCAGCACGCCGGCTGGGCGAGCGAGCGCGGCGGGCATTGCCGGCGGGACTCAGCGTTACACGAGCGACCTCGCCCTGCCCGACATGCTCCACGGAGGTGTCCTCCGGCCGCCTGCGTTCGGCGCCGAACTGGAGTCGGCAGACCTGAGCGACGTGCGCAAGATGGCCGACGTCGTGGCGGTGCACGAGGGATCGTTCGTCGGCGTTGCCGCGCCCACGCCCCAGCGCGCCCGAGAGGCGATCAAGGCCGTCCGCGCGGACTGGCGCGCAGGTCCGCGGGTCGCGGAAGAGCAGCTGGCCGAATACCTGCGCGCCCATCCCGACGAAGAGCGCGGCTGGGGCGGACAGTTCGGCGAGGAGACGGGCGACGTGGAAACCGCGCTCGCCGCGGCCGCACACAGGATCGAGGCGACCTACACGACGGCGTACATCGCACACGTACCGCTGGAGTCGCGCTGTGCCGTCGCCGCCTGGCACGACGAGCGCCTGACCGTGTGGACCGGTACGCAGCGGCCGTTCGGCATGCGCGAGGAGCTCGCGGCCGAGCTGGGCGTGGATGAAACGCAGGTGCGCGTGATCGTGCCGCCGACCGGCGCGGCCTACGGCGGCAAGCACTCCGGCGAGGCCGCGGTCGAGGCCGCGCGACTCGCACGCGCCGCGGGCCGCCCGGTCAAGGTCCGCTGGACCCGCGGCGAGGAGTTTGCCAACGCCTACTTCCGGCCCGCGGCGATCATCGACGTGCGTGCCGGCGTCGACGACAAGGGCCGCATAAGTGCCTGGGACTTCACCAACACCAACTCGGGGCCGATGGCGATCTCACCGCCGTACGACATCCCGAATCTGAAGCTCGCTTACCAGCCCGCGGTCTCACCGCTGCGGCAGGGTTCGTATCGTGCCCTGGCGGCGACCGCCAACAATTTCGCGCGTGAGTCGCTCATCGACGAGCTGGCCCATGCCGCGGGGGTCGACCCGCTCGAGTTCCGCCTGCGGCAGATGACCGACGCGCGGCTGGCCGATGTGTTGCGCGCGGCCGCGCAGGGCATTGGCTGGCAGGCGGGCGCGCTCGGCGTGGGACACGGTGTTGGCCTGGCGTGCGGACTCGAGAAGGGCAGCCGCATCGCCACGGCGGTCGAGATCGAGGCGCACCCATCAGGCACCGCCGCTGCGCTCGAGGTGCGCCTGCTGCGCGTGGTGACCGCCTTCGACTGCGGCCCGGTGATGGACGCGGACAACCTGCGCAACCAGGTTGAGGGAGCAACTGTGATGGGCATCGGCGGCGCGTTGTACGAGGCGATCCACTGGAACGCCGACGGCCGACTGACCAACGGCACGATGACCGACTACCGTGTCCCACGCTTCCGCGACGTTCCGGCGATCAAGGTGATCCTCGTCGAGCGATCCGACCAGGCGCCCGCGGGCGCCGGCGAGACGCCAATCATCGCCATTGCGCCGGCCATCGCCAATGCCCTGTTCGCGGCCTCCGGTGAGCGTCGTCGCGCGCTACCGCTGCTCGGCTAAAACTCAGGACAGTGAACTAACCACTTTCGCCGAATCTGTGCTAGCCTTCGGCCCATGACGACCGCCAGCCCCGCCACGGAAACTCACCAACCCATCTCGCTGCGCACTCGCTTCGCCGCGTGGACGGAGATCATGCAGACGGCCAATCCGCCGGTCGAGCTGCCGCTCGACACGATCGGCAAGTGGCTGGTCATGACCCGCGCGGCGGTGTTCCCGATGACGCTCTGGTCGGGGACCATCGGAGCGCTGCTGGCGGTCGAGGTGGGCCGCAATTCAGCCGTGCCGCTGGCCATCGATTGGCTGGCCATCGTGCTCGCGATCGTCGGACTGGTCGTCGCCCATGCCGCGAACAACCTGATCAACGACTACTTCGACATGACCGGTGGCGTCGACACCGAGGGCTATGTACGTGCCCTGTACGCGCCCCACCCGGTGCTGAGTGGCTGGGTGACCAAGGCCACACTGCGCAACACGATGGTCGGCCTGACGGTCCTCGACGGGCTGATCATGTTGCTGCTGGCCTACTGGCACGGCCCGCTGGTCATCCTCTTCGCGCTGGCCGGACTGTTCCTGTCCGTGTTCTATGTCGCGCCGCCGTTCCGCCTCAAGCAGCACGGCCTGGGCGAGCTCGACGTCTTCCTGACCTGGGGCCCGCTGATGATCGGCGGCACGTACCTCGTCGCGACCGGCAGCGTGCCTCTGTGGGTGATCGTCTTCTCGATGCCCTACGCGCTGATCGTCACGTCGGTGTTGTTCGGCAAGCACATCGACAAGATCGTGCCCGACACCAAGCTCGGCATCCGCACGGTGCCGGTGATCCTGGGCGAGCACCTCGCCCGGCGTACCAACCAGGCGATCATGATTCTGTTCTATCCCCTGGTGCTGCTCGCGGTCCTGGCCGGCTGGGTCGGGCCCTGGGTACTGCTCGTCGTCCTTGCCATCCCCACCCTAGTCAGCGTGCTCAAGTTCTACAACGAGCCCAAGCCCGATCAGCCGCCGGCCTGGTATCCGGCGCACGGCTGGCCGCTGTGGTTCGTGGGCTTCGCGTTCCGCCACACCCGCCTGGCCGGCGCGCTGCTGACGGTGGGCCTGCTGCTCAACGTCCTGGTGCCGATCAAGCTGCCCCTGCCCTGGCTCTAGAAGCTCGAGTTTCCGGGGCCCCAGCTACAGGTTGAGCCACTGAACTTCGCCGTGTAGGCGAGGTTGTCCGTCGCGGCCGCAGTGATTGACTTGTCGCAGCTCGCTCCACCCGTGGCGACGCCATTCTGGTCGGCCAGGTAGGCGCGCAGCACGTATTCACCGGCCGGTAGGGCGATCGGCGTGGTGCTCAAGTCGAGCTGGTCGTCGGCCAGCACCGTGGCGCCGGCGCTGACGGTGAAGTGCGGGTAGCCCGAACCGGAATTCTGCGAGTCCAGGACGAGCCGCGCCGGGCTGTAGTCGGCGGCGACGGAGAGCGGCAGCTCGTCGATCACCGAACCATCCGCGTCGTTGATCAGCCGCACGGTTCCGGCGGCCGTGATGTCGCTACCTGAGGCCGGCTGCGCGACTCGGACATACCAGACCGTGCCCTTGCCCATGCCCAGGAGTCGCGGATCGAGATCATTGAGGTGCGCCGCGTCGAGTGCGTACGCAGTGACGAGCTGTCCGCCGGACGCAGTGGCGATGGAGGCAACCGAGCCGAGCGACATCGTCGGCGTCGCGTCGTAGGCGATGCCGAGGGACAAGGGCGCCAGATACGTGCCGTTCACCCACGCGACGGCGTCGATGACCATGTGGCGCTGGCAGTCGGTCAGCTGATCGGGCGTGCATTGCCAGGCGCGGCTGTCGCCGGCGTGGACGATCAGCACCACCGGCGCAGGCGACTCGGATCCGGCCGACCACAGCTGGTCGCCATTGACCGTCTCCGGTGCCCACACCGGCGCGCTGCCGCCGATACCGCCACCGGTGTTCTCATCCTGCGGCGTGTCGGCGAAAACGCTGCCGCTGCAGAAGCCCTCGATGACGGGCTGGTGCGGCAGGAATGGACAGGGCAGCGCGTACTGTCGCCAGTAGCCGCCAACGGCCGCGAAACGGCCGTCCAGGGCGCCCGAGGCGACGGCTGCATTGGCGGCTGCAACGGTGATCACGGGCAGGTTCAGGAGCTCGGCGGGGAAGGCACTGTGGGCCGCTGAGCTGCCGTTCGCCGGTGGCGGCGTCCGGGTGGGCGCCACCATGGTCTGTCCGGTGTGGCTCGTGGGCGTACTGGTCGACCCAGGCGTTGGACTCGGCAGTGGCTGGCCGGCCGCGCACCCGGCCACGACCGCGCTCAACAGCACGCAGGAGAAACCCCTAAGTGCCCTCTCCATGTCCCTCAGACGGTGAGCGCGGCCATGTCGTTTCGAGGACGTATTCGGGGCCGTCAACCTCGTCCAGCTGCTCGCCGACCTGTACGAACCCAAGGCCACGAGCGAGCGCCAGCGAGGGCGCGTTCGCAGGTGAGATCGAGGCGACAAAGCGCTCGATGCCGGCGCGCTGGTGAGCCCAGTCAAACAGGGCCCGTACCGACTCACGTGCAAACCCTCTCCGTCGATAGGGCGGATCCACGCTGTAGCCGACCTCCAGCCTGCCCTCGGCGTCGGGCGGCCCGTGGAACCCGATCGAGCCCACGACCCGCCGCGCTCCGTCTTCGTTCAGCACCATCGCGCGAGCCATCCACGGTCCTGCCGCCGGGTCGCTGGTCAGGCGCGCGATCCAGATCTTCAGGGCGTCCTCGAGCTCGTCGGCCAGCCAGGGCGGGACCGAAGCTCCGATCAGGCGCTCGGCAGTTGGGAAGTCGCGCTCGGCCAACGCCTCGATGAAAGGCACGGACATCAGCACGAGCTCGAGTCGCGGAGTGGCGAGCGCGTCAGTGCGAGCATCGGTCATTGGCAGTTGTCTAACCCGCGTGACAAAGCGTGGGAACGGGCGCCCGACCAGACAGCGTCCGGGTTCCCTGCTCGCGGAAACCTTATGCGAGAGCGGCGTGCGTTTCAGGCGGCGCTGGCCGAACCCTGGTACATGTGCTCGTCGGCGGCGCACAACAGTTGCTGCGAGCCCGTGCCGTGCGCCGCAGGCCGAAACGGTCAGCGACGGCTGGCAGCAAGTCCCGGGTCTCACCGCGCCGAGCCAGGCGCTCGCCTTCAGGCACGCCGGGCCGGCAGATGCACCTACGGCAGGTCATCTCGTCGTTCACGCCATACCCTAGGTGGCAAAGGGTGCACCTGCAGACGCTGCATCCGTATGCCGTATATGGTATGCTGTCATTGGTGTGCAGATAGCCGGGGGCGGAAGGCGGCGTTGATGAAACGAGTCGGTCGAGCGCAGGCCGGACTGACTGCCGTTGCGGTCGCCGGGTCGCGCGCATGACGTCCAGGGAACTCCGGCCAAGCATCAGCAGAATCGTGACCATGCGCGATGTCGCGCGTGCGACGGGCGTCTCCCAGAGCACGGTGTCGCGGGTACTGAGCGGTGCCGCCACGGTGGTGCCCATCGCCGCCGATACACGTGAGCGAGTGCTTGCTGCAGCGGGCAACCTTGGCTATCGACCAAACCCGCTGGCGCGCGGTCTGCGTGGCGCGCGGACCATGCTCCTCGGCGTGATCGTCCGTGAGATCACCGACCCGTTCTTCGCCGGCGCAGTAGAAGCCGTGTCGACCGAGGCAGGCAAGCGCGGCTACAACGTAGTGCTCGGGACCGCACATGCGCGCGCGGATGAGGCAATTGCGTTGTGGGCTGTACTGGAGGCCCGCCATTGCGACGCAATCGTGCTTCTCGGCGACATGCGCGACCAGCCGCGCCTGATCGAGGACGTGCGCAATGCCCAGGTTCCGGTAGTCGCATTGTGGGAAGGGTCACGGCCCAGCGGAATTGCCTCGGTCAGCGTCGATAACCGCGCCGGCATCGAGGCCGTCATGCGGCACCTGGAGGGACTCGGGCATCGGCGCATCGCATTCGCGGGCGGACGGCGCCACGGCGACATCACCGAACGTGAAGAGGCGTTCAGCGCAGCCGTTGAGCGGTCTGGCGAGCCGCTGCCCAAGGGCTACATCCGCACCACGGACAACACTCCCGCCGGCGGGCGCGAGGCTGTTCGCAGCCTGCTCAAGCTGGCCGAGCCGCCGACGGCACTGGTGTGCGCGACCGACGTGCTGGCCATCGGGGCACTGCACGAGGCCTACGAGCGCCGCCTGAAGGTGCCCGATGACCTGTCCGTTACGGGTTTCGACGACATCCCCCTGGCGGCCTACACGGTGCCCGCGCTGACCACGGTGCGCATGCCGGTGCGCGAGATGGTCGCCGCCGCGGTCGCCGCCGTAATCGACGACCAGGACGAGCGCGCGCTCGAGCAGGTCCACCCAATCCTGCAACCCGCATTGGTCGTGCGCACATCGACTGCCTCACCAAGGGCCGGCTGACAGGCTGCGCGGCGTGGCGCACTACACAGTCGGTGTCGATTTCGGCACTGAGTCCGCTCGCGCCGTGCTCGTCGACGTGGCCAATGGCCGCGAGTTGGCAAGCGCTGTTTATCGCTATCGGAACGGAGTCATCGACGACCACCTGCCGGCACCCGACGAAGATGTCCGCCTGGCACCGGATTGGGCATTGCAGGACCCGGCCGACTATGTCCAGACCTTCCGGACCACCGTCCCGGCGCTCATCGCCGAGACCGGCGTCGACCCAGCCGAGGTCGTCGGTGTTGGCATCGACTTCACCGCGTGCACCATGCTGCCCACGACGGCCGACGGCACGCCGCTGTGCATGCTCGAGGACTTCCGTCCGCGACCGCATGCCTGGGTGAAGCTCTGGAAGCATCATGCGGCGCAGCCGGAGGCAGACCGCATCAACGCCGTCGCGCGCGAGCGAGGTGAGGCGTGGCTGCCACGCTATGGCGGCAGGATCTCGTCCGAGTGGTTCTACTCGAAGAGCCTGCAGATTCTCAATGAGGACCCTGAGCTCTATCGCGCCGCAGATCGCCTGATCGAGGCCGCGGACTGGGTCGTCTGGCAACTGACGGGGGTCGAGACGCGCAACAGCTGCACTGCCGGCTACAAGGCGATCTGGTCCAAGGCGGAGGGTTTCCCTTCGACCGACTATTTCGCCGGCCTGGACCCAAGGTTCGCCGACGTCGTCGATGACAAGATGCAGCGCAGCGTTGCGGCGATCGGCCAGCGTGCGGGCGAGTTAACGGCTGAAGCGGCGGTCTGGACCGGCCTGCGTCCAGGCACGGCCGTCGCGGTCGCGAACGTCGATGCGCACGTGTCGGTGCCGGCCGTGACCGTAACCGAACCCGGCCGCATGGTCGCGGTGATGGGTACGAGCATCTGCCACCTGGTCCTGGGCAACCAGTCCGCGCTCGCCGAGGGCATGTGCGGCGTGGTCGAGGACGGCATCCTGCCGGGCATGTTCGGCTTCGAGGCCGGCCAATCGGCCGTGGGCGACATATTCGCGTGGTTCGTGGAGCACGGCGTCCCGCCGGCGTACCACCAGGCGGCCGCCAAGGCTGGTACCGACGTCCACGCCATCCTCGCCGCCGAGGCGGCGCAGCTGCGCCCCGGCGAATCGGGCCTGCTTGCGCTCGATTGGTGGAACGGCAACCGCTCGATCCTGGTCGATGTCGACCTGACCGGCTTGCTGCTGGGCGCCACGCTCGCGACGCGCGCTCCCGAGATCTATCGCGCTCTCATCGAGGCCACCGCCTTCGGCACGCGCATGATCGTCGAGTCGTTCGAGGCGGCCGGCGTACCCATCAACGAGATCGTCGCGTGCGGCGGCCTACCCGAGCGCAACCCGTTGCTCATGCAGATCTATGCCGACGTCACGGGGCTCGAGCTGAAGGTCGGCGAGTCACTCCAGGCGCCGGCGCTGGGATCGGCCATGTTCGGCGCTGTTGCCGCAGGTGCCGCGGCGGGCGGCCATGACTCGATCGTGGAAGCGGTGGCGTGCATGGCCCGGCTCAAGCCGATCACCTACCGGCCCAACCCCGCGCACGCCGCCACGTACGACGCCCTGTTCGCGGAGTACCGGGCCCTGCACGACTACTTCGGCCGCGGTGTGAACGACGTGATGAAACGCCTCAAGAGGATCCGCGCCGGCGTCGCCTGACCCTGATCGCGCGGCCCGGCGGACCGCCTCGGCGAGCCCGTCCATCTGTGGGGTGCAGCGACGGCAGGTTCGATCCCGCCGGCGCCGGAGGGCCTAGCGTTCGAAGCGGCGCTGCAGCAGGGCGTGGATGGAGATCGAGATCAGGATGATCGCGCCGTAGATGAACTGTGACCAGTAGCTGGTCAGGCCTGCGGCAACGATCCCGGCTCCAATGGCGCCGATCATGAATGCACCGATGAACGTGCCGTAGATGCTGCCGCGTCCGCCGAAGACGGATGTCCCGCCGACGAAAACGGCGGCCAGGCCGGGCAGGAAGAACCCATCACCCAGGTTGCCCGGATAGAAGTTGACGACGCGCAGGGCGTTGAGCATGCCGGCGAAGGCCGCGGCCATACCGACAAGTACGAACAGCAGGATGCGCGTAAAACGGATCGGGATGCCCATCAACTGCGCCGCCTGGCGGTTGTCGCCGATGACGTATGCATTCTGTCCGACGCGGTGCCGGTTGAGGAGGATCCAGCTCACGATCGTGACCAGGATCAGCCAGTAGAACTCGCTGGGGATCCCGAAGATCTTGCCCGCCAAAAGGTTGTAGATATCTGAATCGCGCGTCGCCACGAGCGCGGTCGTCTTGCCGTTCACGAGCGCCAGGGTCAGGCCGCGGTAGAGGAACTGGGTGCCGATCGTGACCACCAGTGCAGGCAACCCGATGAGCGTCACGACCAGGCCGTTGAAGAGTCCCGCGAGTGCCCCCGTTCCCAGCGCGGCCACAACCCCCAGCTCGACGCTGCCCGTCGCGTTCCAGGCCCACAGGAAACCGACCATGCCGAGCGCCATGATCGAAGGGAAGGAGAGGTCGATATCGCCGGCGATGATCAGCAACGTCAGAAGCATCGCCACGATTGCGAAGTAGGGCGTCGTCTGGGCGAACGAGAGGTATATCGCGCTGGACAGGAAGGTTCGCGGAGCGGCCACGATGAACACCGCCCAGAGCAGCAGGAAGGCGACGGTGATGCCGATCTGCGATGCTGACGACGCCGCAACGGCGAGCGCGCCCGTACGGCGGCCAGAGTCGCGGGCGGCTGCTGCCGTGGTCATCCCGTCGCCTCCCCGCCCGAACGTTCGGGATCGTCAAACCGGCCGCTCTCGGCAAGCTCCTTCATGATGGTGGTCAGCTCTTCGAGGCTGTAGCGGGAAGTCGGAAAATTGCCGGCGATGCGGCCGCGATCCAGGAGCACGATGCGGTCCGCCACCGAGTACACGTGGAAGATGTTGTGGTCGATGAAGACCGCCGACTTGTTCGCCCGCTTGATCTCGTCCACGAAGTGCAGCAGCTTGTCGGTCTCCTTGAGCGACAGGCCCATGGTCGGCTCGTCGAGGATGATCACGTCCGCCTCGAAATGGAGTGCGCGCACGATGGCGAGGCCCTGGCGCTCGCCACCGGACAGACCGGTGACGTGGGTGTCGGGGGTCAGCACGGCCGAGGTGAAACCCATCGACTCACTCATCAGCTCCTCGGTGATGTGGCGCATCTGCCCAACGCGCAGGAAGCCGAGGCGATCGGCGATGGGCCGACCCATGAAGATGTTCCGCCACAACGGTTGCTGATCAGCAAGGGCGCGTTCCTGGAAAACCGTCTCGATGCCCAGCGCCCGCGCGCCCTGGACGGTGAGTCCCGCGACCTGCTTGCCGTCGAACCAGATCTCCCCGGTGTCGGGTGCGTGCACGCCGGTGATGACCTTGATGAGCGTGGACTTGCCGGCGCCGTTGTCGCCCAGCAGGCCGACCACCTCGCCGGTGCGCAGCGCGAAGTCGACGTCGTGCAGCACGCGAACTCCGCCGAACGATTTGGAAACGCCGCGTAACTCGAGGCGGAGGGTGCCCCCCGGCATTGCCACCACCGGCTTCTGCTCCAGGGCGCCGAGCTCTGGCTCTCCAGAGACGGCCTCAGGCTCGAGCATAGGAAAGCATCCTACCGACAAGAGTTGCGGTCGGCGACCCGGAGGTCGCCGACCGCGATCACCTTGACCTTCAGTCGCGCTGGCTAGCGAATCTGCTGCTCGACCAGCGGAGCGATCACATCGACGTTGTTCTTGTCGACGAAGCCACCACCGGTATTGATGAACAGGCCACTGAAGCCGTAGGTGTGAGTCAGGCAGAGCTGTTCGACGGCCTCGAAGCCCTGCAGGTACTGCTGCTGGTCGATGACCAGGCTGACGTACCCGTCCTTGATGCCCTGGATCGTCGCGGGCGAGAGGTCGAAGCCTGCCGCGTAGACGCTACCGGGATCCATGTTGGCCGCCTGCATGTAGGTCGGGATGGTGGATGTCAGGTTGCCGTGGTCGATGAAGATCGCCTTCAGGTCGGGATTGGCCGAGGCCATGCCGGTGAAGGTCGGAACGCCCGCCGACGGGTCGGCGTTTGTCGCGTCGTCGATCTCGAGATAGACCACGTTCATCCCCGCCGCGGTAAGCGCGTCGGTGATGCCCTTGGTGCGCTCACCACGACCGGGCTGCGCTGCGAGGCCCCACACGAACACCTTGTCGCCCGCCTGCAGGTTGCCGCGCTTGATCGCCTCGTTGGCCAGCGCCGCGCCGGCGTCGTGCAGGACGGCACCCACGTAGCCCATGCCCGCACTGGCGTACTTGGCTTCCGCAGTGGGCAGCTCGGTGTTCATGACCGTGACCAGGATGCCCTGGCTTTCGGCCTGATCGATAAGCGGATCGAAAGCATCGTCACCGGGGTGACCCATGACCGCGATGCCATCAGGATGGGTGGCCATGGCCTCCTGGAACTGGCTGATCATCTTGGCCGGATCCCAGTCGGACCACTGGTAGGTCACGGTTGGGCCGAAGGCCGCCTCGGCCGCCTTGGCACCGTTGTAGACGACCGTCTCGAAGCCACCGCCCTGGGTTCCACCGGGGAAGAACACGATGTTCATGCCCGAGCAGAAATTGGCACCCTGTGGGCTGCTACCGGCTGAAGAGGACGTCTCCACCGCGCTTGGCACGGTGGTCGGCGCGTTCTCGGTCGGGGTGGCCTGCGTCGTGGCGTTTGCGGTTGGATTGGCCGCCGTCGGCGACGGCGTTGGTGAGGTCGACGAGCATGCACCGAGTGGCAGCACGATCGCCACCAGGAGCGCCAGCGGCGCCCATCGCGAGCGCGCCCGGGTGCTCCCAAAGGATCCCATGGTCATGACAACGACTCCTTTGCCCTTGCGGGCGACGCGCGTCCAATTGCCGGGCGCGTTCGGCCCGATCATGCCCGTGACGGGTTTACCGCCGTCTCCTCCTCCTGGCAGCGGAACACTGCCGAGAGTCTATGCAAACGAGTGTATGCACACGATTGCTGCAGTGTCAAGGCGTATACTCGGGCGGTCTCGCACGCCCACCTGACGAGGACCAAAGATGCAGCTCGCCAATCTTCGCCAAGAGGTGCTCGCGGCGAACCAGAGGCTGGTCAGCGCCGGCCTCGTGACGCTGTCGTGGGGCAACGCCAGCGGAGTTGATCGCGCGGCGGGCGTGATGGTCATCAAGCCGAGCGGCGTGCCGTACGATCAGCTCACGCCCGACAACCTGGTGGTCGTGGCCCTCGCTGACGGCGCCGTGCTGGACGGTTCCCTGCGCCCTTCGTCGGACACGCCAACGCATCTCGTTCTCTATCGCCGGCTGCCTGCGATCGGCGGCGTCGTGCACACGCATTCGACGGTCGCCGCCGCATGGGCACAGGCTCGCCGGCCGATTCCCTGCCTGGGGACGACCCATGCCGACCATTTCCACGGCGCCGTGCCGGTCACCCGGATGCTGACGGAAGAGGAGATCGGTGGTGAATACGAGGCAGCGACCGGCGAGGTGATCGTCGAGGTTTTGGCGAAGCTTGGTCATGACCCACTCGCCATGCCGGCGACACTCGTCGCTGCGCACGGCCCATTCACGTGGGGGCGTTCGGCCAGCGACGCGGTGGACAACGCCATCGCCCTCGAGACGATTGCGGCGATGGCCTACCACACGCTGGCATTGGAGACGGGCGCTGAGGAGATCACCGACGCGCTGCGGCGGCGACACTTCGAACGCAAACACGGACCACACGCCTACTACGGCCAACCCAAGGTCGGGTGAAGACCGCCAGGCTCCACGCGCCGGGCGATATCCGGCTGCACGACGAACCGGATCCCACACCGACAGACGGCGAAGAACTGGTGCGCGTGACCGCAGTCGGCCTGTGCGGTTCGGACCGGCACTGGTTCATCGAAGGGAGCATCGGCGACGCCGTGCTGGCCCGCCCCCTGGTGCTCGGTCACGAAGTCGCCGGAGTTATCGAGAACGGGCCCCGCAGGGGCATACGGGTGGCAATCGACCCCGCCGATCCATGCGGCCGGTGCATGCTGTGTGCGACGGGTCGCGAGCACCTGTGCCGCGAGCTGCGCTTTGCCGGTCACGGCGACATTGACGGCGGCCTGCGCACGCTCGCCGCCTGGCCCGGGCGGCTGCTGGCACCGCTACCGGACAACATCTCCGACGACGAGGGAGCGCTGCTCGAGCCACTCGGCGTAGCCCTCCATGCGCTCGAACTGGGCATGGTCGAGCCGGGCATGAGCGCCGGCGTCATCGGCTGCGGACCAATCGGCCTGATGCTGGTCCAACTCTTGCGCCGTGCGGGCGTGCAGCCCGTCCTGGCAAGCGACCCCCTGAGGCACCGCCTCGCGGCCGCGCAAGATTTCGGCGCCAGGTTGCCGGCACGCTCGGAGCAGGTCGACGTCGCGTTCGAGGCGGCTGGCGACGACGGCGCGGTCGACGATGCAATCGCCGTCGTGCGGCCAGATGGGCGCGTCGTCCTGGTCGGCATTCCCGACTCGGATCAGACCGCCTTCCGCGCCTCGATCGCGCGGCGCAAGGGCCTGACCCTGGCGCTCACCCGGCGCATGCGTGCCCATCATCTTCGGCTCGCGATCGCCGCCGTGACCGCCGGCGGGATGGATCTGCGCTCGCTGGTCACGGCCCACTACCCCTTGGCCGGAGTCGCCGATGCATTCGCCGATCTCGTCGAGCGCCGCGGTCTGAAGACGATCGTTCGGCCCAACAGCTGAGCCTGTGGGGCGCCTGGCGACCCACTCACCAGTAGTGCAAACGGTTGCGGGCAATCGTTGTAGGTGCTAGCCTCGCCCTCGTGCGCGGGCGATTCGTCCTGAGCCAAGGGAGACCGTCATGAAGCCGTTCGCGGACCTCGAAGCGTGGCTTGTCACCGGCAGCCAGGAGATGTACGGGGATACCGTCCTCGAGCAAGTCCGCCAACACGCGGGCCTGGTCGCCGAGGGGCTCGACGCTGCTGCTGCGATGCCGGTACGGATCGTCAGCAAGCCCGTGGTCAAGTCGCCCGAGAGCATCAGAGCGGTGTGCCTCGAGGCCAGTGCCAGTGACGCGTGCGTCGCCGTGATCGCGTGGATGCACACCTTCTCGCCGGCACGCATGTGGATCGCCGGGCTCCAGGCGCTCGACAAGCCTCTGCTCCATCTACATACGCAGTTCAATCGCGACCTGCCGTGGTCGGCCATCGACATGGACTTCATGAACCTGAACCAGTCGGCGCACGGAGATCGCGAGTTTGCCCATCTGGCCACACGCCTGGGTCGCGCGCGAAAGACAGTTGCCGGCCACTGGCAAGACCCGCAGGTGGTCGCGCACATCAGCACCTGGGCGCGCGCTGCCACCGCCTGGCACGAGGCGCAGCAACTTCGTGTGGCGCGCTTTGGCGACAACATGCGCCAGGTCGCGGTGACCGAAGGTGACAAGGTTGCCGCCCAAATCGCGCTAGGTGTAGCGGTCAACGGCTATGGCGTCAGCGAGCTGGCCGCGGCCGTGGAGTCCGTTCCGGAACGCGCTGTCGACGACCTGGCGCATACGTACGACCGTGACTACTCGGTCGTGCCGGTGCTCGGCCCGAACGGCGCGCGACGCGAAGAGCTCCGGATGGCGGCACGAATCGAGGCCGGCTTGCGCAAGTTGATCGGCGATGGCGGTTTTGGTGCCTTCACGGACACCTTCGAGGACCTGGACGGCCTGGCCCAGCTGCCCGGCATAGGCGTCCAGCGACTGATGGCCGACGGCGTGGGATTCGGTGCCGAAGGCGACTGGAAGACGGCAGTGATGGTCCGTCTCGTGAAGGTCATGGCGCGCGGACTGCCGGGCGGCACCAGCTTCATGGAGGACTACACCTATCACCTCGATCCGGTGGCGCCCAAGATCCTGGGGGCACACATGCTCGAGGTATGCCCGACCATCGCGGCTGAACGGCCCTCGTGCGAGATCCACCCCCTGTCGATCGGCGGCAAGTCGGATCCCGTGCGACTCGTTTTCACGGCCGCGCCCGGACCTGCAATCGTCGCTTCACTCGTGGATTTGGGCGACAGGCTGCGCATCGTGGCCAACGAGGTCGAGGTCGTAGCGCCCGACGAACCACTGCCGCGTCTGCCCGTTGCGCGGGCGGTATGGCAACCACGACCCGATCTGACGACCGCCGCGACGGCCTGGCTGATGGCCGGCGGCTCGCATCACACAGTGCTCACCCAGGCGCTTGGAAGCGAGGCATTGGCGGACTTTGCCGAAATGGCGGGCATCGAGTTCCTGCTGATCGACTCGACGACGACACTCCACTCGTTCGCGAATGAAGTCCGCTGGAACGAGGCCTATTACCGCCTGGCACACCTGCGCTAGGCGGCGGCCGAACTGGGCAGCAGCCCGGCACCGTTCACGGCCTCGACAACCAGGCAGCTGCCCTGGCGGCCCGTGCGTGGAGGGTAATCGGACGCGACGGCCTGGCGCAGCGACTCAACCGCGTCGTACCGCACAAGGTTGACGGTGCACCCGCCGAAGCCGGCGCCGGTCATTCGCGCTCCGACGACGCCCGGCACGGAGGTCGCGATGTCGACCAGTGCATCGAGCTCGGCCGAACTTACGTCGTAGAGATCGCGCAGCGAGGCGTGCGACTCGGCAAACAGCCGGCCCAATGCGTCGAGATCCTCGGTTTCGAGCGCAGCCACGGCGCGAAGTACCCGTTCGTTCTCCTCGACGACGTGGCGGCACCGCCGTAGCGTCTGCTCGTCGAGCAGGTCGGATGCCGCGCCGAGCATCTCGACGGTCACGTCGCGCAACGAGGAGATGCCCCGATAGCGCGTTGCCAGCAGCCGCACGCCGCGCTCGCAGTCCTCGCGGCGCGCGTTGTACTCGGATGTGGCAAGTCGGCGCGGCGCGTTGGTGTCAAGGACGACGATGGCGATGCTGCTTGGCAAGGCGACGGACCGATGCTCCAGGGAGCGGCAGTCCAGGAGTACCGCGGCACCAGCCTGGCCGTGAACCGCCGCGAATTGGTCCATCAGCCCGCAGGCCACCCCAACGTACTCGTTCTCGGCACGCTGAGCCAGGCGGGCGAGGTCCATGGGTGCCAACGGTGGCGGGACGGCAGAGCTGAGCGTCCATGCAGCGGCGAGCTCGAGTGCCGCGGAGGACGACAGACCCGAGCCGGTGGGGATGGTCGAGTCGACCACCGCCGCCACGGCGCGCGATGGCACGCCCGCGCGCGCCAGCCCCAGACCGACGCCGGCGACATAGTCGGTCCAGTCGCCCCGTCGAGGCCCGGGATCGCCGGCGTCGAACTCGCCGCGCGTCGCCTCCTGCAGCGACGACAGGATGACCCGGCTGTCGGTCGCCGGCCAAGAAGCAATCCAGGTTTCGAGGCTGATCGCGACCGGCAGCACCCAGCCCAGGTTGTAGTCGGTGTGCTCGCCGATCAGGTTGACCCGGCCGGGCGCGCGCACCAGGCGCACCTGTTCCGGGGCGCCCTGCCGCGGCAGGCGCCAAGTCCGCAACGGCGGCCAACAGCCGCTCCCGGCGATTCACTCCAAAGCCAGTGGGTCAGTCGGCGCAAGAACCCGGAGCTCTGCTGCCGTTTCCTCCGGCAGGGTGTCATTGATGAACGCGCCCGCTCCGGCCTCCGACCCAGCCAGGAACTTCAGCTTGCTGGCCGTGCGATTGGGGGGGTAGAACTCGAAGTGGAGGTGGAAGGAGGAATGGTCGGCCATGCTCGTGGGGCGCTGGTGTACGGCCATGATGTACGGCAGCGAGAAGCCGAACAGCGCGTCGTACTTGAGCAGCACCGTCTTGAGCAGCCGGGCCAGGCCGTCGATTTCGTCTGCGTCGAGCTCGTGCAACCAGCCGACGTGGCGGCGCGGGGTGAGATGCACCTCGTATGGCCAGTGAGCGAAGAAAGGCACGCCGGCCAACCACGATTGTGTCTGCGCCACGACTCGCCGTCCATCGCCTATCTCCTGCTCGACGAGGCCACACCACAGGCACGCGCCGTGTTCTGCGAGATGGTCGGCCGCCGCCTGCGCCTCGCGCTCGATGATCGGCGGCAGATACGAGTAGGCGTAGATCTGGCCGTGAGGGTGGTGCAACGTCACGCCGATCTGCTTGCCTTTGTTCTCGAAGACGTAGACGTAGTCGATCTCCGGCCGGGCGCCCAGGACCAGGGTGCGGTGGGCCCAGACGCCGATCAGACGCCGCAGCTGCGTGAGACTCAGGTCGCTGGCGGTGGCATCGTGGCGCGGCGTGTACACCACCACTTCGCATACGCCAACCGACGGCGACACGGGGGTGAGTGGCGTCCCGTCGACTGTCGGCGGGCCTGGGTCAGGACGCAGCGATGGGAAACGGTTCTCAAAGACGGCCACATCGAAGGTCGGGCGGTCGATCTCAGTCGGCGAAGCGGCTGAACGGGTGGGGCACAGCGGGCAGACATCCGCAGGCGGCAGGAACGTTCGCTCCTGGCGGTGGGTCGCGGTTATGACCCACTCGCGCAACTGCGGGTTCCAGCGCAGCTCAGACATCATCCGGCCATGAGTAGTAGATGAGGTAGCGGCCGTCGGCCATGGCCACCAGCTCGATCGTCGCGTCGCGCAATATCGCGGCCACCGGCCCGTTGCCCTGCCCGCCAAACTCGTCCCGCTTAGGCCGGACGGAACCGGACGGCGGCGTACCGGCCGCACGCGCCGCCGGCGGTGGGCGACGGGCCTGTCGCGCCACGTTATTTGCCCGGTTCCCGGCGGTGGGCGAGGTATTCGAGCAGATCGAGCTTGGTGACGATGCCAACCGGGCGGTCGGCGTGGACCGCGACCAGCGCCGCGGCGCCGGTCGCCAGCAGGTCGAACGCGTCGTCGATCGAGGCGCCGGCGGGAATGGTCGGCAGGGAGCGGTCCATCACCTCGCCCGCGGTTCGCTCGACAGTCTCCGGCTTCAGGTACACCCGCTCGAGCAGGCCCTTCTCGCTGATCGAGCCCACGATGCCCTCGATGTTCTCGTCATCGCGCTCGGTCACCGGCATCTGGCTGATGCCGTAAAGCTGCAGCAGGTCGATCGCCGCGCCCACCCGGTCGGTCGTCCGCGCCAGCACGAGCGGTGGCAGCTCGGCCGGCTGATGGCCGTTACGTAGTACGTCGGCCACCGTAACGCGCGGTACCGGCGAGCCGAGCAGTCCGTGCTGGCGCAGCCATTCGTCGTTGTAGAGCTTGGACAGGTAGTTGCGGCCGCCGTCCGGGAACAGCACGACGATGACCTTGCCCGGCGCCTGGCCGGCTTCGATCAGTTCTCGCGCGACGGTGAGCGTGGCCACCAGCGCCGTGCCGCTCGACTCCCCGGCGAGGATGCCTTCTTCGCGCGTGATGCGCCGCGCGGCCGCGAACGAGTCGCGGTCGGACACGCGCACCCAGCGATCGACGACCGACGGATCGTAGGTGCCGGGCAGGAAGTCCTCGCCGATGCCCTCGGTCAGGTACGGCCGCGCCGTGTCGCCCGACAGGACCGAGCCCTCGGGGTCCGCTCCGACCATCACGATGCCCGGATTTTGTGCCTTGAGGTAGTGCCCGACGCCGGTGATCGTGCCACCCGTGCCGGACGCGATCACCACCTGCGTCACGGCACCGTCCGTCTGGCGCCAGATCTCGGGGCCGGTGGTGTTCTCGTGCGCCAGCGGATTGTTCATGTTCCAGTACTGGTCGGGCTGGAAGGCACCCGGGATGTCGCGCGCCAGGCGCTTGGCAACCGAGTAGTACGACTCGGGCGATTCGGGCGCCACGTTCGTCGGGCAGAGCACCACGTCGGCACCATAGGCGCGCAGCAGTGCCTGTTTCTCGGGCGATTGCTTGTCGGCCATCACGAACACGCAGCGGTAACCCTTGAGGGCGGCCGCGATGGCCAGTCCATGTCCGGTATTTCCCGACGTGGGTTCGATGATCGTGCCACCCGGCTTGAGCAGCCCGTCGCGCTCGGCGGCCTCGATCATGGGCAGGCCGATGCGGTCCTTGACCGAGCCTCCCGGACTGAGCATTTCAAGCTTGGCCAGGATTAGCGGCTGCTGCTCGGAAGGACCCAGTTCACGGGTGACGTGCGTAAGGCGCACGAGCGGCGTGTTGCCGATCAGCGCGAGGATGTTCTCGGCGTACTCCAATGCCGGCCGAGTATAGGTTGCGCCTTAGCCAAGCTCGCGCGGGACCACGCTCGCGTCAACGACGACGCTGGACATCCAGACGATCCCATCGACTGTGCGTGGTCGCGGATTGCCCGAACGATGCCTTCGGCGGTGTGGGCGGCCGATACGGCTGGGCGCGAACAGGCGCTATCGACGAACGATGGCAACTGTCTTCGTTCTGGAGGCAACGGTCGCGCCCCGTCGTCGAGCGCTATGCTCCCGTTCACTACCCACAGGAGGGGCGGCGGCCAGTGGCGACGACGTTACCTAAGGCTTCTACACGTGCTTCCTCGCGTGCCGCCCAACTTCAGTCGGAGCTGCGTCAACGCAAAGCGGAACTGGCGATCCTCGAGGAGGTCGGCCAGGCGCTCGGGCGGCATCTGGACCTCGACGCCATCGCTGAGTTGGTGGGCGAGCGGCTACACCAGACATTCCCGGATGTCGGTCTGTTTGTCGCCCTGTACGACGGCGCCACGAACATGATCAGCTTCCCGTACGAGATAAAGGCCAGCGATGGTCAGCGTTACCACTCGGATCCGTTTGCGGCGGAAGCGGGGCTGACCGCGAAGGTGATCAAGTCGCGTCAGCCGCTACTGATCAGGTCGGCTGGCGAAGCCGAAAACGCAGGCGCGCTGACGTTCGGCGACAAGACCGAGTCCTGGCTGGGGGTCCCGCTGCTTGTCGACGAGGATGTGATTGGCGCCCTGGCCCTCGAGAGCGGCAGGCCGGGCGAGTTCGACAAGGACGATCTGCGCGTGGTCTCGGCGCTTGGCTCCACTACGGCGGTTGCCCTGCGAAGTGCGCGCCTGTTCGACGAGACCAAGCGGCTGCTGGCCGAGACCGAGCAGCGCAATGCCGAACTCGCGGTCGTCAACGAAATAGGCGCGGCGCTCGCAAAGCAGCTCGATTTCCAGGGCGTCATCGATGCCGTCGGCGACAAGGTCGGCGAAGTCTTCGGCTCGCGCGACCTCACCATAGCCATTCTCGACGAGGCGACCAGCACGGTCACCTTTCCGTACTGGTACGAGTTCGGTGTCCGCAACCGCGACGTGCCTCCGATGGCGCTCGGCGTGGGACTCACCTCGCGAATCATTTCAGAAGGACGGCCGCTGCGGTTGGGCACGGCTGCCGAGGCAGAGGCATTGGGCGCGGTCTACGTTGGCGACCGCAGCGAGTCGTACCTTGGCGTTCCCATCCGGGCCGGCCACAGGGTCATCGGCGCGCTGGCTGTATCGCGACACGAGCCCAATTCGTACGACGAGGCCGACGAGCAGCTGGTGATGACGATCGCCTCGAGCATGGGCGTCGCCCTCGAGAACGCGCGGCTGTTCGACGAGACCAAACGGCTGCTGGCCGAGACCGAGCAGCGCAACGCCGAGCTGGCGGTCATCAACGAGATCGGCGAGGCGCTCGCCAGGCAGCTCGACTTCCAGGCAATCATCGACGCCGTCGGCGACAGGATCCGCTCGATCTTCAATGTCGTGACGGGAGCTGATCTCGCTGTACGACTCGGCGACGAACACGCTCCGCACGCCGTATCGGCATCGATCAGGGCGTCCGCCAGGAGCATCGAGGAGCAGCCCCTCGGTGGGATTGATGGCGATCGTGATCAAGGAGCGCCGGGCACTTCGCCTGGGCACCAGCGCAGAGGCAGATGCGCTGGGCGCGCTCGTCTTCGGAGCTGACGATTACGAGTCATGGCTGGGCGTGCCGATCCTTGCCGGTGACCGCGTTCTCGGTGCCGTCTCTCTCGAGCGTGCCCCGAAGAACGCGTTCAGCGAGTCGGACGAGCGTCTGCTGGCGACCATCGCCGCGAACCTCGGGCGTCGCGCTGGAGAACGCGCGGCTCTTCGACGAGACCAAACGCCTCCTTGGAGAGACGGAGCAGCGCAACGCCGAGCTGGCGGTCATCAACGAAATCGGCGAGGCGCTGGCCAAACAGCTCGACTTCCAGAGCACGGTCGATGCCGTTGGCGACCGAATACGCGAGGCTCTTCACCCGCAGGACATGTTCATCGCGCTCCTTGAGCCGGGCGGGCGTGAGATCAGCTTTCCGTACGTGATGCAGGCTGGCGAGCGCCGCACGACCACGACGATCCCGCTGGGCAAGGGTCTGACGTCGCGTGTGCTGAAATCTCGGCGTCCGCTCCGCCTGGGCACTTTGGCCGCGCAGATGCCGCTCAATCCGGCCTTCTCGCCCGAGATTGCCATCCACGAGTCATGGCTCGGCGTGCCAATCCTCGCCGGTAATCGGGCGATCGGCGTCGTCAACGTGAGCGACCATCGCCCCAACGCATACGGCGCATCCGACGAGCGTCTGCTGGCAACGGTCGCGTCCAGCATGGGCGTGGCGCTAGAAAACGCGCGCCTGTTCGACGAGACAAAGCGGCTGCTGGCCGACACCGATGCCCGGGCCGGCGAGCTGGCGATCATCAACGAAATCGGCTCGGCGCTCGCCAGGCAGCTCGACTTCCAGGCGATCATCGAGCTGGTCGGCGAGCGTGTGGGAAAGATCGTCGGCTACCCAGACGTGGAGATCTGCCTCTTCGACCCGGCGACGAACCTGATCTCCTTTCCGTACAGCGTCGAAGACGGGAAGCGCTACGAAGAGGCGCCGATCGAACTGGGCGTTGGGCTGGTGTCGAGGATCATTCAGACCAACCGGCCGATTCGCGTCGGCAGTCTCGAAGAGGCGGACGCGCTCGGTGCCCTCACCGCTGGCGATCCCAACAGCACGATGAAGCAGTCGTTCCTCGGCGTCCCGATCGCGGTCGGCGACCGCGTGCTGGGAGCGGTGGAAATTGCGGCGGAGCCCTTCAACGTCTTCACCGCCGCGCACGAGCGGCTGCTCTCGACACTCGCTTCGGCTATGGGCGTGGCCCTCGAAAACGCCCGGCTCTTCGACGAAACGCAGCGGCTGCTCCAGGACTCAAACGAGCGCGCAGCAGAGTTGGCGATCATCAACAGCGTCCAGGAGGGCCTGGCCGCCAAGCTCGACATGCAGTCGATGTACGAGCTCGTGGGCGACAAGATCCATGAGATCTTTGACGCTCACGTCGTCGATATCGCACTCGTCGATTTGGCTACCCGGACCGTTCGGTTTCCTTACGCGATTGAGCGAGGGGTCAGGCTCGAGGACGAAGCCATCCCGCTGCGCAGCTTCCGCCGGGTCGTGGTCGAGACGCGCAAGGCCGTTCTCGTCAGGGATTTCGACGCTGAAGCGCTCGAAGACTCAGTCGTGCGCCAGGGTGAGCGCCCGCAATCGGTCCTGATGGTGCCCCTGATGTCTGGCGGAGAGATCAACGGCATCGTGTCACTGCAGAACCTCGAGCGCACTGATGCGTTCTCCGAGTCTGACGTTCGATTGCTGACCACACTCGCCGGTAGCCTGAGCGTGGCCCTCGATAACGCGCGGCTTTTCGATGAGACGCAGCGACTGCTCAAGGAGACGGACGAGCGCGCGGCCGAGCTGGCGATCATCAACAGCGTCCAGGAGGGTCTGGCGGCCAAGCTCGATATGCAATCGATGTACGACCTCGTTGGGGACAAGATCCAGGAGATCTTCGACGCCCAGGTTGTCTCGATCGAGGTGTATGACCGCGAGACCGAGACAGAGAAATACCCGTACATATTCGAACGCGGCAAGCGCTTCGAGTATGCCGAGATGCCCTTTGGTGAGGTCGTTCGTCATCTCATGGAGGTGCGCCAGCCGCTGCTGATGAATGACGTCGACGCCTGGCAGGCGGATACCGGTGTGCGAATGAGGGTCGTCAAGGGCGAGATGTCGCTCTCGATGGTCGTCGCGCCGTTGATGTCTGGGGAAGAGGTTGTTGGTTCCCTGTCGCTCCAGAACCTCGACCGCAAGGACGCCTTCAGCGAAGCTGATCTCCGTCTGCTGACGACGCTTGCCGGCAGCCTTAGCGTGGCGCTCGAGAACGCGCGGCTGTTCGACGAGACTCAACGACTGCTCAAGGAAACGGACGAGCGCGCTGCTGAGCTGGCGATCATCAATAGCGTCCAGGAAGGCCTGGCTGCCAAGCTCGACATGCAGTCGATGTACGACCTCGTCGGTGACCGGATCTGGGAGATCTTCGACGCCCAGGTTGTGAGCATCTACCTCTATGACAGCCAGGCAGAAGCCGTTGACTTCCGCTATGTGCGCGAACGGGGCGAGCGCATGGCGAATCTCAGGGTTCCGTACACGCCACTGACCCGCCTGATCGTCAAGTCAGCGGGCCCGCTCGTGGTCAACGATCGCGACGAATTCTTTGCGGCCAACGGCATCGAGATGGAGGCACCGCAGGGCGAAAAGCCCAAGTCGATGGTCTTCGCGCCCCTGGTCAGCGGTGGGCGGCAGTTCGGCAGCATCTCGCTCCAGAACATTGACCGCACGCACGCCTTCGGCGATTCGGACGTACGGCTGCTGACGACGCTCGCGGCGAGCCTCAGCGTCGCGCTCGAGAACGCGCGGCTGTTCGACGAGACGCAGCGACTGCTCAAGGAATCGAACGAGCGCGCGGCCGAGCTGGCGATCATCAACAGCGTTCAGCAAGGGCTCGCAGCTCAGCTCGACATGCAGGCGATGTATGACCTTGTGGGCGACAAGATCCAGGAGATCTTCGATGCCCAGGTCGTCGACATCGGGCTCTACGACTTCGACGCCCAGGTCACGCACTACCCATACACGATCGAGCGGGGCGTCCGGATACCAGACGAGCCGACACAATTCCGCGACATCACTCGCTACGCCATCGCGCACGAAGGTCCGCTGCTAATCAACGATGTCGCGGCGTGGCAGGCCGAGACAGGTTTCCAGTTCTCGATGCAGGGCGAGGAGTCCAAGTCGATTGTCTTTGCCCCGCTGATCAGTGGCGGCCGGAAGTTCGGCCGCATCTCCCTCCAGAATCTCGATCGCACGGACGCCTTCAGCGCAGCCGACGTGCGCCTGCTGACCACGCTGGCCGGGAGCCTGAGCGTGGCGCTCGAGAATGCGCGACTGGTCGATGAAACACGCCAGCGCGCTTCTGAGCTGGCGATCGTCAACGAGGTCGGCCAGGCGACCGGCGCGCAACTCGACCTGGAGCGACTGATCGGGCTGGCGGGCGACAAGATGTCCGAAGCCTTCAACGCGGACATCGCCTATGTCGCGCTGCTCGACGGGGCTACTTCGGTGATCGAGTTTCCCTACTACTTGGAAAACGGGGTCAAGGAACCCCAGGAGCCGCTCACCCTGGGCGAGGGTCTGACCTCGAGAATCCTGACTTCACGGGAGCCGCTACTGCTGAACCGGGCGTCGGACTACGAACAGATCCAGCGAGAAGCGGTCGGTACGGCACCACGTTCTTACCTGGGCGTGCCGATCATCATCGGCGGCGAGGCCATCGGCGTGATCAGCGTTCAGAGCATCAACGACGAGGGCCGCTTCGGCGAGGCCGACGTCCGCCTGCTGGCGACCATCGGCGCCAACATTGGCAGCGCGATCCAGAACGCTCGGCTGTACAGCGAGTCGCAGCGGCGGGCAAGCGAGATGGCGGCCCTGGCGCAACTGGGCCGCGAGATCTCGGCGACACTCGACCTGTCCACCGTTCTCCAGCGAATCGTGGAGCGCGCGCGGTCGCTGCTCGACGGGACGTCCGCCGCCGTCTTCCAGACGGACGGTTCCGGTGAGGTCTTCCGGGCAACCGCGGCTGCCGGGGATATCGCCGAACAGATCAGGCAGATGAACGTGGAGCGCGGCATTGGCATCATCGGCAGCCTTGCGGATGAGGGGCGCGCCGAGATGATCAACGACGTCGCCAGCGACCCGCGCGGCATACACATCGAGGGGACTGCCGTGCGGGAGAGCAATGAACGGCTCATGGTTGCCCCGCTGCTCGGTCGCGCCGGCGTCAACGGGATGATGGCGGTGTGGCGTACGGGACCGCACAATCCCTTCACCCAGCAGGAGCTCGACTTCCTGGTCGGGCTGTCGCAGCAGGCAGCGATCGCCATCGACAACGCCACGCTCTTCGCTGACGTGCGCGAGGCACGTGAGGCCGCAGAAGATGCCAACCAGGCCAAGAGCTCCTTCCTCGCCGCGATGAGCCACGAGATCCGCACACCCATGAACGCGATCATCGGCATGAGCGGCCTGCTGGCTGATACTCAGCTGACCGCCGAGCAGCGCGACTACGCCGATACCATCCGCAGCTCCGGCGACGCCCTGCTGACGATCATCAACGACATCCTCGACTTCTCGAAGATCGAGGCCGGCAAGGTCGATCTGGTCGCCGAGCCGTTCAGTCCGACTGAGTGCATCGAGGGCGCCCTCGACGTGATCGCGCCAACAGCTTCGAACAAGGGCATCGAGCTCGCCTACGAGGTGCTAGACCCGCTGCCGCCGGCCGTCTCCGGCGACCTGGGCCGGCTGCGCCAGATCCTGCTCAACCTGCTGTCCAACGCGGTCAAGTTCACCGAGCACGGCGAGGTTGTGGTCAGCGCGTCGGGCGAAACGAAAGGCAGGCGCGTCGAGCTCAAGGTGACGGTGCGCGACACGGGCATCGGCATCTCTGGGGAGCAGATGGGCCGCCTCTTCCAGTCCTTCAGCCAGGCGGACTCCTCGATCGCCCGCCGCTACGGCGGAACCGGCCTGGGCCTGGCCATCAGCCGGCGCCTGGCAGAGGCCATGGATGGTTCACTGACGGCCGAGAGTTCGGGCGTGCCCGGTGAGGGCTCGACCTTCTCACTTAGCGTCAGCCTGCCGGCTGCCCCAGCGTCCGCCCTGCCAGCTGTTCCCGTCCGCCAGCCGGTCGAACTGGCCGGCCGCAATGCGTTGATCGTGGACGACAACGCGACGAACCGGCGCATCCTGTCCGCGCAGGTGGCGCGCTGGTCGATCAAGGCGCGTGACGTGGCATCGGCTGAGGAAGCGCTGAAACTGATCAGGGCCGGCGAGCAGTTCGACGTCGTGCTGCTCGATCTGTTCATGCCCGGCATGGACGGCATCGCGTTGGCCACGGCCATTCGTGAAGCCCGCCCCAAGCAACCCCCCAAGCTGATCCTGGTCTCGTCGGCCGCGATGCGCGAGCACGGCGCGGCAGTCGACGCACTGCTGCCCAAGCCGATCAAGCCGTCCGCCCTGCACGACGCGCTGGCCACCGTGCTGGCCGGATCGGAGCCACGCTTCAAGCTGGACCGCGCGCCCGAGTCCACGGTCGACAAGGAGATGGCCAAACGGCACCCGCTGCGCATCCTTCTCGCCGAGGACAATGCGGTCAACCAGAAACTGGCGGTGCGTCTGCTGGCAAACATGGGCTACACGGCCGATCTGGCGGGCGACGGCGTGCAGGCGATCGGCGCGCTGGAGAAGGGCAACTTCGATGTCATCCTGATGGACGTTCAGATGCCCGAGCTAGACGGCCTGGAGGCAACGCGCCGGATCCGCAAGCGCTGGCCGGACCGAGCGCTGCACATCATCGCCATGACCGCCAACGCGATGACCGGCGATCGCGAGGCGTGCCTGGCCGCGGGCATGAACGACTACGTCAGCAAACCGATCCGGCCGGCGGAGCTCGCAGCAGCGCTCGGCCGCGCACCAGTCAGCGAGGCAACGACTTGAGCGAAGCTCCGATCCTCGATCAGGGAGTCCTCGACGAGCTGCGCGATTCGATCGGCGGCGACGAGTCGTTCATCGCCGACCTCGCCGCCACCTACCTCGCGGAAGGGCCTGGTCACCTCGAGGCGATGCAGGCGGCGGCAGCGGCAGGCGATGCAGCCGCGATCGTCCGCCCCGCGCACACGCTCAAATCGAGCAGTGCCGCGCTCGGGGCCATGCGCCTGTCGGAACTGGCCCGCGAGATCGAGTTCGCCGGTCGCAACGGCGAGGTTGCGGACCTTGCGTCTCGGGTGGCCACGGCGAGCTCGACCTGGGCGGCGACGGTCGAGGAGATGAAACGGGCAGGACTGGCGTGAGCGAACCGGTTGCGCTGATCGTCGACGACAGCGCCGTCAACCGGATGCTGCTCGCCCGCCACTTGATGTCGCTCGGAATCTCTTCGCGCGAGGCAGTCGATGGACGCGCCGCTCTCGATCTCCTGCGCGAGGGCAAGAGTGGCGTGGCAGTCGTGCTGCTGGACGTCGAGATGCCCGAGATGGACGGCTACGAAACGCTCGCGACGATCAAGTCCGACGAGTCCCTCCGTCATGTGCCGGTGATCATGGTCTCCGGCGTGGACGAGCTCGATAGCGTGGCGCGCTGCATCGAGCTGGGCGCCGCTGATTTCCTGACCAAGCCGTTCAACCCGGTCATCCTGGGCGCTCGCGTACGAGCCTCACTGGCAGACAAGCGGATGCGCGACCTCGAGACCGAGCATGCCGCTCGCCAGGCCGAACTGCTCGACACCATCGAGCGCCAGAAAGAGGAGTTGAGCCGTTTCCTGTCGCCACAGGTGGCGGCGCTGGTGTCGACCGCCGAAGGCCAGCAGCTACTGGCCGGCCATCGGCGCGAGGCGACCGCCGTCTTCTGCGACCTACGCGGCTTCACGGCGTTCAGCGACTCGGCCGAACCCGAAGAGGTGCTCGGCCTGTTGCGCGAGTACCACGCCATGATGGGCGCGCTCATCGTCGAGCACGGCGGCACGCTCGAACATTTCGCGGGCGACGGAATGATGGTCTTCTTCAACGATCCGGTGCCGCAGGCCGATCATGTCGAACGTGCCGTGCGCATGGCGGTGGCCATGCGCGAACGCTTTGGTGAGCTGGCCGCGCGGTGGGCCAAGCTGGGGTTCGAGCTGGGCCTGGGCATCGGCATTGCGACCGGCTACGCGACTCTGGGCCGCATCGGTTTCGAGGGCCGCTACGACTACGGCATGGTGGGCGCGGCGGTGATCACCGCTTCGCGCCTCAGCTCGGCGGCCGAAGCAGGACAGATCCTGCTCAACCCGCGCGCCCACGCGGCAGTCGAGGCGCTGATCGACGGCGAGGACGTCGGCGCGCTGCAGCTCAAGGGCTTCGCTCGCCCGATCCCGACCATTAACGTGCTCGGCCTGGTGTCGCAGGGCGAGTCAGTTCCCGCCTGACCTGCGCGCCATCCGTCCTGACCGCGAGCGGCCTAGTCGGACGGCTCGAGCGACGCCTCCGAGTTCGGCGGCGGTTGCTCCTGGAACGGCGCACGGTACTCATAGCCCGGGCGCCCCGGTCGGTGGTTGTAGACGAGCCATCCGACACCTACCAGGACGAGGCCGAGGCCGATCCATTGCGCGGTGGGCAGGCCGCCGACGGTCCAGTTCCAGCCGGCCCTGAAGAACTCGAGCAGGCCGCGCACGGTGCCGTACCAGATCGCCCAGAACGCGGCCAGGTCGCCGGGGATGAGCCGTGGCAGGAAGCGCCAGGAGATGTACAGCGCAATCAATCCACCGGTGATGTCGAGCGCGGATTCGTAGAAGAACAGCGGCTGGAAGCCGGTCGTCGCGGCAGGGTAGAGCGAGCACGGCCACTCGGCCACGCGATGCGCGCAGTCGATCTGGATGCCCCACGGCAAATTCGTCGGCGGCCCGTACAGCTCCTGGTTGAAGTAGTTGCCCCAGCGGGCAATGCCCTGTGCGAAGAGGGCTCCGGGCACGACCACATCGAGGGCGAGGCGCAGCGGCAGGTGCTTCCAGCGCGTGTAGATCACGATGCCGAGGGCGGCGCCAGCCACGCCGCCATACAGGCCCAGGCCCGAGTAGGGCGGCAGGAAGATGCGCGCCAGGTTCTGGCTGTAGCACGGCTCTCCCAGACCGCAGGCGCCCCACTGGTCGATGACGTGGTACATCCGCCCACCGATGAGGGCCAGCGCGCCGACCAGCAGCAGCGCATTCCAGATGTGATTCGGGTCGTAACCGCGGCGGCGGGCCTCGCGCTGCGCGATCAGCAGCAGGACGCCGACGCCGATTACGTAGCCAACGCCGTACCAGCCGATGTTGACTGGCCCGATCTGGAAGAGGATCGGATTTGACGGGCTGGGGATCACCCGGCCAGCATACCTATACTCGCCGCGTGACCGAACAATTCATCGGCTGGTACGTGCTGCTCGGCCTGGCCGTGGGCGGCGCGCTGGTGTGGTTCGCCATCGGCCGGCTACCGCGCAGCAGCGAGGATGTCACGTCCGACGAACGGTTGGCCGAGGCGGCCTGGATCAGCGGCATCATCAACGGCCGCGGCGGCGTTGCGCCCGAAGATCTCGTCGAAGAGGTGCTCGAGCTGCACGCCGAGTACCTGGAGCACCAGGTCCAGGAACCGGCCCAGTAGCCGGCCCTACCAGTCGGTCACGTGGCACGGCCCGGCGTCCAGCGTGCCGGCCGGCAGATGAGCCTCGAGACAGCGAACACCGGCGCCACCGACGGTCGCCGCGTGCAGCGTGCCGGCCGGCAGGTCCAGCCGCTCCCCCGCTTTCAGATCCACGTCACGGGCCAGTTCGACGAGGTGGAACGTGATCGACCCGTGCTCCGCCGCCAGGACCTTGTCATAGCCGTGCCGGTGGGCGGCATACGTGTCGCCCGGCGCGTTGCCCCACGCGCTGGCGTCGAGGCCTTCAGCTGCGAGGCGAGCACGGAGGTCGCCGCCGACCTTGCCGACGCTCACGAGACGCTGGCACCGATAAGCGTGCCCACGGCGTAGGTCACCGTGGCCGCCAGGGCACCGATGACCACCTGCCGCGCACCGCCGAAGAAAACGCCCCGGCCGGTAACCAGGCTGACCGCCGCACCTATCGCGAACAGGCCGACTGCCGAGACGATCAGCGAGGCGAAAAATGCCGTCGAGCCGGTCGCCACGAGGAACGCCACGAGCGGTAGGAAGGCGCCGACCGCAAAGGTGACGAACGACGATGAGGCGGCGCCCCACGGTGAGCCGAGCTCGTCCGGGTCAAGGCCCAGTTCCTCGCGCAGCTTCGTGTCGAGGGCGATGTCCGGATCGGCCATCAGGTGGTTCGCGATCCGTTCCGCGTCGGCGCGCGGTACACCCTTGCTGCGGTAGATGGCCGCGAGTTCGGCGGCTTCGACATCGGGCATCACGCGCATCTCTTCGCGCTCGATGGCGATCTGATGCTGGAACAGCTCACGCTGGCTCTGCATGCTGATGTACTCGCCGGCGGCCATCGAAAAGGCCCCGGCAAGCAGGCCAGCGATGCCGGCGAGGACGATGAAGTGGTTGTCTGTCGTGGCGCCGGCCACGCCCATGACCAGCGAAAGATTGCTGACCAGCCCGTCACTCGCGCCGAAAACGGCGGCGCGCAAAGTGCCCGAGCGGCTGCTGCGGTGCCACGATTCCTGGCGCGGCTCGTCCTTGGCGCCGCCCTGCAGCCGCTGCCAGATCGCCGCGTGCTCGCGCTCGTCGGCGGCAATCGACGCCGTTTCGGGCGTCATCTGCTCGGCGTAGGCCTCTTCCTCGTCGCCCTCGAGCGCGAGGACGAGATCGGCCACCCGGCGTGTCCCGAACAGGCGCGCGAGGGTGATGATCAACCGGACGCGCACGCGCGGTGCGCCCGGCGGAGGCACGCTGACGCCCGCCTTCTCGAGCCGCTCGGCCCAGATGCCCGCATGGCGCCGCTCGTTGCGTGCGATGCGCTCAAATGCCGCGGAGCGTTCGGGATCCTTCTCCATCGCGGCCAGGCGGTCGTAAAGCACGATCGCGTCACGCTCGAGCTTCAGGTTCGCGAGGCTGCGCGCGCGCTCGTCGTCGTTCAGCTGCAGCTGCGCCTGTGCCATGTTCTGAAGGTTAGCGAGGACCGTGCCGACCCGCCCTTGCGGGCGCATTTGCAGCGATAGCCTTACTGCACATGGCTGGAGATGAGGTCAGCCCGGTCGAGGTCGCGCGACCCCTTGGAGGCGGTCGTTCCCGTTTGGCTGTACTCCTGACTGTCAGCGTGCTCGGCGTTGTCGTGTTCGTGGGCGCCTCGGGCAGGTGGAACACTCCGGCACCGTCGCTCGGGCCGGCTACGCAGCCGCCGTTGCCACCACGACAGCCCGTCCGGGCGGGGCCGGGTTCGAGCTTTACGTCCCCGTCCGTTACCGGGACTACCGGGCAGGCGGCTATGGCATCGTCGTCAGCTGGCCCGTGAACGGCGGCGTGGCATCGGTGTCGGCGTCTCTGGAGCAGGTCGACCTTGGCGTCCTGTCGGCGCTGTACGAAGTGGCTATGCCAGATGGCCCGGCGTCAGTGACGATCAAGCTCGTGCAATTCGGCTCGGCGACCCCGCAGGACGATCTGACCATCGGTACATGGAAGACCGAAATTGCGTTCGACCAGGCCGCGCCGTTGATCGACTACACCGCCGCCCCAGCCATCGATGCCTTCGAACTGCCTCGTCTGGTGAGGGCGGGCTACCACCTTGAGGCCAAGCTGACCGGCGAGAGTGGGCTGGTTACTCTCGGATTTACGGTCAACGCCGGCCGAGTAGATGTCCTGAATCCGGGCGAGATCTATGAGATGCGCATGACCGGCGAGGGCTACGACATCGGCGGCCGGATGATCCAGCTCGACTTTGGGCATGTGCGCGGATCTCAAACCTGGCCGGCCGACCTGCCACGGCAGACACAACTCGAGCTGGACCTGGTCGACACAGCAACGACGGACCTCGCCGCGCCTGAGGTTGTCGCCACATGGCCGGTCCATGTGCTGGCCGCCAGGCACGTACCCCTTTCGGGCATCGTCATCCTCGACGAGACGGTCGCACCCCATCCGGGGATTTCCGAGCTCGTCGCGGGCGGCTACCACCTGATGGTGACCGAAACAATCGATGCGAACGGGATCCGATTGACGTGCGATGTCTACGCCAGTTCGACCAGCCGAAGCACCAATCCGATCACGACGCAGCCTATTCGTTGACGGGGATGGGACCTTCCGGCAGTTCGAGCACGATCTGCCCGTCTGCCTCGACCACCACCGCGTAGATGGCCAGCGGCAGCTCGGCCGGGGGGTCGAGCGCTTCACCAGTGTCAAGATCGAAGCGCGACAGGTGCAGCGCACAGGTCAGCGTGTTGCCGGTCAGGAAGCCCTTGTCCAGCTCGAAGTACTCGTGCGAGCAGATGCCCTGCGTGGCGTGGATCTCGCCGTCGATGTTGACCAGCACGATCTGGGTCGCGTCGACATCGACCATCTGCATCGTGCCGGGCGGCAGGTCGGCCAGGCTGCCGACCGGCACGCGGCGCATGTTGCTCAGGCCGCGGCCTCGCTCGCCTGTGGCCACTTCGCATTCAGCAGCGCACGCAGGCGATCCTGCGCCTCCGGCAGCGGGATGCGCGCGACGACCGGCTCGAGGAAGCCGAGGACGATGAACTTGCGCGCCACCTCGCGTGATATGCCGCGGCTCATCAGGTAGAAGATCTCGGTCTCGTCGATGGGCCCGACAGAGCTCGAGTGGGCCGCGCGCCGGACGTCGGGCTGGTCGATCTCGAGGCTGGGAATGGTCACCGAGCGCGCCTGTTTGGTCAGCAGCATGGCGAACTCGCCCAGGAAGCTGTCGGTGCCGTGGGCCGAGCGCTCGATCGTGATCATGCCCTTGTAGTAACCGCGCGAGCGATCCAGGAAAACGCCCTTCGACAGCAGGTCGCCGGTCGTGTCCGCGCCGATGTGGCGGGTGTAGCTCGTGGCATCGAACAGCTGCCGGCCATCACCAAAGCCGATCTCGACCTGGCGCACGCTCGAGCCGCGACCAACGAGCCGGTTGTCGATGCGGCTCTTGGACAGTTGCCCACCGACGCTCGCCAGTGCCCAGGTCAGCTGCGCATCGCGCTCCAGCGTCGCGTGGCGATTGACGATCGACAGCGTGTTGGAGCCGAAATCCTGCTGGCCGGCAAAGCCAAGCTGGGCGCCGGGCGCCAGCGCCACCTCGGTCGTGCCCCACCACAGGCTCTGACCTTCGTCGGCGTGCGCGGCCGACGGCACTTGTTCCTCGAGCACCTGTGCAGCCGCGTTTTCGCCGAGGCTGAGCAAGGTGCGCGTGATCAGGCCGCGCCCTGCCGCGCCGACACTCCAGCGCACCACGATCGGCTTGTCCAGCGTGACCCCATCGGGGACGTGGATCACCAGGCCAAGCGTCGCGTGGCTGCGCGCGAACTGCGCGAACTTGTCATCCTGCGGCAGCGTCGTGCCGCCTTCGAGTGCCCTGCGCAGCAGCTCAGGCTGCGTGCGCAGCACGTTCGCGAACGTGTCGACAATCACCCCGGCGGCACGCGCCTGTGCACTCATCGCGCGCGCCACGACACGATCCTCGGCGATCTCGATCAGCGCGGCTGCCCCCTCCGGCACTGTCTGGTCGATTTCCCCGCCATCGCCGCTCACGCGGTAGGGAGTGATGTCATTCCAGTGCGCCGCGCGCAGGTCGACGTACAGCGTGAACAGGTTGTTTGTCTCTATCGGCAGGTCCTGGTAGCGGTGAAGTGCGTCCAGACGTTCATCGAGGAGCCACTGCGGCTCCTCGAGATCGGCAGATATGGCGCGGACGAACTCCTCGCCCGCGAAGGGCAGTTTCAGTGCATCGGCCATGTGTGACTCATCGGCCTGTCAGCCGAGCGCGCCCTCCATCTCCAGCTTCACCAGGCGGTTGAACTCGATGGCGTATTCCATCGGCAATTCCTTGGTGAACACCTCGAGGAAGCCCTGCACGATGAGGTTCTGCGCCTCGTTCTCCGACAGGCCACGGCTCATCAGGTAGAAGATCTGGTCCTGGCTGATCTTCCCGACGGTGGCCTCGTGCGTCATCGTCGTGTCGTCTTCACCGATGTCGATGTAGGGGTAGGTGTCGCTACGGCTCTCGTCGTCGAGCATCAGCGCGTCGCAGCGAACGCTGGCGACGACCCCCGTTGCGCCGGGCGCGACCTTGAGCTGGCCGCGATAGGTGGCCCGGCCGCCGTCCTTGCTTACGCTCTTGCTGACGATGCGGCTCCTGGTGTCGGGTGCCAGGTGGATGGCCTTGGCGCCGGTGTCCTGGTGCTGGCCCTTGCCGGCCACGGCAACGCTGATGATGTCGGCCGTCGCGCCGCGCCCGCGCAGGTAGATGCTGGGGTACTTGTACGTCGCCCGCGCACCGGTGTTGGCATCGATCCACTCGACCCTCGAGTTCTCGTATGCATGGGCGCGCTTGGTGACCAGGTTGTAGACGTCGTTCGACCAGTTCTGGATGGTCGTGTAGCGCACCTTGCTGTTGGCCAGCGCGATGACCTCGACGACCGCAACGTGCAGCGAGTCGGTGGCGTAGATGGGTGCCGTGCAGCCCTCGATGTAGTGCACCTTGGCGCCCTCGTCGACGACGATCAGGGTGCGCTCGAACTGGCCCGTGTTCTCGCCGTTGATGCGGAAGTATGCCTGCAGCGGCAGCGGCACATCGACGCCTTTGGGCACGTAGACGAAGCTGCCGCCCGACCACACGGCACTGTTGAGTGCAGCGAACTTGTTGTCCTCGGGCGGCACGACCGTGCCGAAGTACTTCTTGAAGATGTCGGGGTATTCCTTGAGCGCCTGGTCGGTGCCCATGAACACGACGCCGATCTTGGAGAGCTCCTCCTTGACCGAGTGGTAGACGACTTCACTGTCGTACTGTGCCCCGACACCCGAGAGGAACTTGCGCTCTGCCTCCGGAATGCCCAGCCGCTCGAAGGTAGCCTTGATCTGGTCGGGGACGTCGTCCCACGACTTCTCCTCGCGCTCGGACGGCTTCCGGTAGTACATGATCTTGTCGAAGTCGATCCGATCGAGACCCTCCGTCCACACCGGCATTGGGCGCTTCAGGAAGTGGTCGTAGGCACGCAGCCGGAAATCGCGCATCCAATCCGGCTCCTCCTTGATCGCGCTGATCTCCTCGACCGTCTCGCGCGTCAGTCCGCGCTTGGTCTCGGTCAGGTAGACGATCTCGTCCTTGAAGTCGAAGCGGGAGCGGTCGTTGTCGACCATCTGGCGCTGGGAGAGGGTCATATGTTCTCCGATCCGGGGTTCGTGGCAGATCCCCGTGTGTAATCCTGACCTACATTATCGGAATTCCCCGCCGAACCGTCAACGGCCTGCCTGGCAGCTGAAGCACAGGCCATGCAGCCCGACTGATCGGTGCCAACAGACCTCGCCCGAACGTCCGATGCGGTCCACTCTCGCTGGCAGTTGCGTCATGGCATTTGGAGGCTGGCGATGCTTACGGTTCACCTCGCCACCGGGCGGCCCCTCGCGCGGCCGCGCTACGTCTGGCTGGGAGTGGCGATCGAGTTGCTGACCGCGATCATGGCCGTTCCGGTGGGCGTTGCCCTCGTGCTCGATCCATCCGGCAAGGGCATCGGACTGCCGACGGAGTGGATCCAGGCCTCGGTCTTCGGCAGCTACTTCGTGCCCGGACTCTACTTGTTCGTCATGAACGGCCTGGGCATGGTCGTGGCCGCTGGACTGACCGCCACCGGCCACTGGCTGGCGCCCTGGCTGCAGGGCGTGCTGTCGGTTGGCTTGATCGTCTGGATACTCGTCCAGCTCGCGATCATGCCCGAGGTCATGTGGCTCCAGTGGGTCTTCCTGGGCGCCGGCCTTGTCCTCGGCTTCATCAACCTGTTCTGGATGCGCCGAACCGGCCAGTTGCGCCTCTGGTAGTCGCGCGGTCAGGCTGGTTCCGGCAACGCCTCCAGCTGCGCCACGACAACGCTGGGCTCAAGCAGGGCGGTATCGGCCAGGAGGACACGTGTCCTGGCCTCACCGAACGGTTCGAGCGCCGCCTTGATCACCTGCCGGGCACTGCAGCCGATGGCGACGCTCTCCCCGACGCGAGCAATCCAGCGCTCACCAACACGAGCCAGCCGAACGGGAAGCCCGCCCAGCGTGAACTCGATCGATGTCGTATGACTGCCCACGCGAGGCACTTTGCGCGCCGCTTGTGACAGCTAGCGTGTCACAACGCTCGCTGGACCTACCCCGCTTTCGTGGACACCTACCATCGCGGCACCGTCCGCGGGAAGGAGTCCACATGGGGAGGAGGCACACCCACTACAGCACTGAGTTCCGGGCCGAGGCGGTGAGGCTGGCCGAGACATCGGGTCAGTCGGTCCGTCAGGTCGCGCTTGATCTGGGGATCGCCAACCAGACCCTCGGGCAGTGGCTCCGTCAGGCCCACGAGCGGCCGCCGGGAGCGCCGCTCGCGGCCGACGAGCGGGCCGAGCTCGTCGAGCTGCGGCGCCGGGTGAAGGTCCTCGAGACCGAGCGCGAGATCCTGCGAAAAGCAGCCGCCTTCTTCGCTCAGGAGACCGAGCGGACCCGGTGACCCGGTTCCGCTTCGTCGAGCAGGAGAAGGCGAGCTATCCGGTGCGCATCCTCTGCCGCGCCCTCGGTGTCTCCCCGAGCGGCTACTACGCCTGGCGATCACGCGCTCCCTGCGCCCGAGAATGCGCGGATGCGGAACTGGCCGCGCAGATCCGCCGCGCGCATGCCCGGAGCCGCGGGACGTACGGCGTGCCGCGCATCCACGCCGACCTCGCCGATGCCGGCTTCCACGTCTCGCGCAAGCGGGTCGCGCGGCTGATGCGGCGTGACCATCTCGCGGGCGTCCATCGCCGCCGGTTCGTGCGCACGACGATCCGCGCCGAGCACGCGGCGCCGTTCCCCGATCTCGTCAAGCGCGACTTCAGCGCCGCGGGGCCCGACCGGCTGTGGGTCGCCGACATCACGGCGCTCCCGACACGCGCCGGAGCCTGCTACCTGGCCTCGATCGTCGACGCCTGGAGCCGCCGGGTCGTCGGCTGGTCGATGGCGGGACACATGCGCACCGAGCTCGTCAGCGCGGCGCTCGACGCGGCGATCGTCCGCCGCCGACCGGGCACCGATCTCATCCATCACTCCGACCACGGCACGCAGTACACGAGCCTCGCGTTCGGACGGCGCCTGCGCGAGTCGGGGATCGCGGCGTCGATGGGCTCGATCGGCGACTGCTACGACAACGCGCTGGCCGAGAGCTTCTTCGCCACCTTGGAGACAGAGCTGATCGACCGCTCCGACTGGGCGACCAGGGCGGAGGCCAAGGCCGCCGTCTTCGACTACATCGAGGTCTTCTACAACCGGATCCGCCGCCACAACAGCCTCGGCAAGCTCAGTCCCGAGCAGTTCGAGGAGCGCTATCGTTCAAGGCCGGTCATCGCGGCCGGATGAGGCATCACGTCCACGAAACCGGGGCAACTCCACCCAGGCGGCCGACTGGAAGTCGACCAAACTTCGAGACCACCTACGCACGACGTGCGTCTTAGGTTCGCCGTTTCAGGCGCGGCCGGCCGTCTGCATGCGGGCGTGGGCGTAGAGAGCGCTCAAACGTGCGCCAGTTACGCATCTCGGGCGTAAACGGTCGCAGCAGAGTGCCTACCACGCGGCTGGTGCGTAAATGGCGCGTGAATCGGGGTGACGCTCGCATTGCACGCGGCCGTGCGTAGGTGGCGCGTGAATCGGGGTGACGCTCGCATTGCACGCGGGCCGTGCGTAGGTGGCGCGTGAATTGGGGTGACGCTCGCATTGCACGCGGGCCGTGCGTAGGTGGCGCGTGAATCGGCGTCAGGCGCGCGTACCACGGGTGACGCGCGCAGCGGGCACCAAGCGCGGGGCTGGCCCTAGGTCCGTCGCGCGCGCAGATCCAGGAAGAGCGGCAGCCGCCGCCAACGCGAACCCGCCGGATCAGTCTCATCGCCAATCTCGAACACGCGGTCGACCGCCAGCCCCACAGTCCCCAGCAACTCGAAGTAGGTCTGCAGCGGCCGATGTTCGCTGGTGAAGGTCATCGGCAACCCATCACGCTCGATCGTATCGGCGTAGCGCGACACGTCGAGATACGAGCCGTCGATCACGAATGCAGCGTCGGGCTCGCGCGAGGCGAAGTGGCCGGCCGAGTTGATGGGATGAACGATCGCGATGCATGCCACTCCCCGATCATCCAGCACGCGTCCCAGCTCGACGATCGCCCCCGCGAGGTCATCGACATCCTGCAGTGACATGAACGCGGTGGCCAGCGCGACCGACCCGTCGGCGAAGGGCAGCGCCGAGGCGTCAGCCAGGCGATAGTCACCGGCGGGGTCCGCGGCTCGCGCCGCGTCGAGGAGCGTTGCGGACACGTCAACGCCCACGACGTCGTAGCCCCACGACTTCAGGTCGCGCGGCAGCCGTCCCTCGCCGCAGCCGACGTCGACGGTCAGCCCGCGCGGCGGCGGCAACAACTCGCGGAATCGGTCGCGGTGGAAACGCCAGTAACTGTCGTGGCCGGGCGTGCGCGCCCAGCGAATCCAGTCGGCGGCCACCTCCTGCCAAGCGTCGCTCAGCCGCCCGCTGAACGGCCTGCTTTCATCCGAGGCCAAACAGGTCCCAGCAACGTTCGAGCCCGGCCAGCTCGATGTGCGGCCGTTCACGTGAGCGCCACTCGTTCGCGGTCATGCGGTAGCGGACGATCTCGCGCGGTTCACCGCGCGGGGCCAGGACATCGATGCCGTCCGCGTGATATCCAAGCGAGCGCGACACGGCAGCCGACGCGGGATTGTCGGCAAACGCCCCGCTGGTGGCCCACTCCGCGCCGAGTTGGTCGAAGGCAAAGCCGAGCACGGCCGAGCGCATCTCCTTGCCGATCCCCTGGCCCTGGAACTCCTGCGCCAGCCACGACCCGGTGGAGACCGTCCTGAGCTCGGCGAACTGCCGGGCGCCGATGCCCTGCGTGCCGACCAGGTGGCGGCCGTCCAGCCACACGCCCAGGTCCAGGTTCCAGTTCTCCGGCGCGAAGGTCGCGCGCGTGCTCCAGTGGTACTGCATGAAGCTGCGCTCGAAAAACGGGCTGGGCTGGTCGGTCCAGGCGAAGCCGAAGGGCATCTCGGCCGGATCGTGGATGCCGGACATGGCAAGACCGAGCAGCTCGATCAATTCGTCCTCCGTGGGGAGGCGCAGCTCGAGCCGCTCGGTCCAAATCCGCAGGTCGTAGAGCGGCCAGGGATGCCCGTCCATCGCCGCCGGAGATTACTCCGACCGACGGACGGGCCCAGGCTTACTGGAGCGCCCCGATGATCGCCGCGGCCTCGTCGTCAGTCGCACTGTCGAAGAACACCAGCGTGTCGCCCAACGGGACGGCATACGACTTGGCGCCGTCGGCGTCGGTGTAGACGTAGACGTTCTTGCCACCGACATTCTGCTGGCTGACGTTGCCCGTGAGCGCGCTCTGGTCGGGGCTCAGGGCCGCCAGCTGGGCCAGGTACTGGATCACGTTGCCGGCGTCCTGGTTGGGCGTGCGCAGCGCGCTCAGGCTGATGCTATCGGAGTTGATGACGACGTCGGCGCTGCCGAAGCTCATCGTTGCCAGCGGCAGATTGCCGAACTGACCCGCGCTGCCTTCAAGCACCGTCTGGCCACCGAAGGTGCACATCAGGTCAAGCCAGCTCTGCGAACTGACATTGGTGACCGGGTTGCCATTGACGTCCGCGGGGAAGTGGGCCTCCAGCTGCGGGTCGGGCGCGAAGCTCGGCTCGGGATTGTCGATGCTGAAGGTCGGCACGGAGTCACATTCGTGGCCCGTCAGGCCGGCAACGCTGCTGGCCGGCTGGCTGGCCGCCGGCTGCGAGGCCGCCGGCTGCGAGGCCGCCGGCTGCGAGGCGACCGGCTGCTGCGTCGCGCCCGTAGTGTTTCCGGGAGCCTGGCTGGTGCCGGGCGACTCACTCGCGCCGGGCGACGAGCTGCACGCGGATATGACAAACAGCGCTACGGCGGCCAATACCGCCATCCTCGATCGAGACATGGGTTCCTCCTTGTGGTTCACGGCTGTTTCAGCGGTGCATAGTACGACGCCCGGATTGGAAACCGTGTCGAAGCGGCGACTCGGTGCACCACCACTCGGCTATAACACCATCGTGCGCTCCGCCATCCGCACCGAACTGGCGCGTACTTTCGACCGCGAAGAGCTGCGTGCCATCAAGCGCCTCTGGGTGCGCCATTCGATTGCCGAAGATGCGCGCGACATCGACGGGCTGTTGGCGACCCTGGCTGACGACTGCCTCTACGAAATCGTGCCCACCGGTCAGCGCTGGGTGGGCCGTGACGGCGTCCGCGCCTTCTACACCGAGCTGTTCGGCGCGTTTCCGGACAATCGTTTCGCGCTGCAACACATCGTCGTCGGCCCGCAGGGCGTCTTCGAGGCCGCCCGACTCACCGGCACCAACCACGGTCCATGGGCAGGTGCGCCGCCGTCGGGACTACCGATCGACATGGACGTCCTGATCCTGTTCCCGTGGGATCCCCGAACGCGCCGCTTCCTGGGCGAGCGAATCTGGTTCGACCGCGCCGCCAGCGGCGCCGCGCGTGACCAACGCGGCCGCTAACCGCGCGTAGTCGTCGATCGAGTTGTAGACCTGCGCGGAAACGCGTAGCAGGCGCATCGGTGGCCGGTCGGTCGCTGCGGTATGCGGCCAGGTGTAGACCGGCACCTCGACCCCGAAGCCAGCCAGCAGCGTCTCGCGCAGTGGATCGAGCGGATAGGTCGCCATGGGTTCGTCCCTTGCGTCGGCCGCCGGACGACGTGGCGGGAGATCGGGCGGCAACGGCACGGCCGCGATGGATCCGATCAGCGCAGCGGGCGCCGGCGGCTCGCTGCCGACTGCCTGCGCGATCAGGTCGCGCGCAGCCAGGGCCAGCTCGTGGTTGGCGCGCATGACCTCCGCCCAGCCCCCGGGCACGAGCGTGGCCATGAAGTCGAGCGCCGCGGGAATGGACAGGTACGCCGTCGGATCGGCGGTCCCCAGCCAGTCGAACTCGTGCCGAAATCGAGATCGGTCGTCGTGCCGTGCGTTCGCGCCATGAGAGATGACGAGCGGCCGGATGGCCGGTTGCCGGTCGCGGCGCACGTGCAGGAAGCCGGCGCCCTTGGGCGCGCACAGCCATTTGTGCGCGTTGCCGGTGTAGTAAGCGGCGCCCAGTTGATCGAGCTCGAGTGGCAGCATGCCCGGCGCGTGGGCGCCGTCGACGAGCGTGTCGATGCCACGTTGCGCAAGCGCGGCGACGATCTCGCGTACCGGAAAGACAAGCGCCGTGGGACTGCTCACGTGGCTGACGACGGCCAGCCTGGTGCGCTCGCCGGCACGCTCCAGGATCGCGTCCGTGATCTGCTGCGGGTCGCCGACCGGAAAGCGCACGGCCGCTTCGACCAGCCGCGCGCCTGAGCGCTCCGCCACGAAACGAATCGCGTTCAGGCAGGCGTTGTACTCGTGATCGGTCGTCAGGATCTCGTCGCCGGCCGCGAACTCCAGCGAACGCAGCACCGTATTGACGCCGGTGGTGGCATTGGGCAGGAGGGCGAGGTCGTCCGGGTCGGCGCCCATGAAGCCTGCCAGGCGCTCACGTACCGCCTGCAGACGGGTTGGCAGCTCGACGTCGAGGAAGCGCACCGGCTCCCGCTCGAGACGCGCGCGCAATTCCGACTGGACAGCCAGTACCGGCAGCGGGCACGCCCCGAAGGCGCCATGGTTGAGATAGGCGATTTCCGGGTCGAGCGCCCAGTAGCGCGCCAGTTCGCTGTTCACTGGCCGCAGTCTGAACTGTCCGCGCAGCCGCTGTGCGAGGATCGCCACGCGATGTGTGGACGGATGACGCAGCAGGCCGATCCCGCCGAGATCGGGCGCATCTTCGCGGCCGAGGTGCGTGAGCCGGAACTGCAGGCGGGACTGGGGCCGCGCTACAACGTGGCGCCCACGCAACCTGTCCGGGTGGTCGTCCAACGCGACGAGGCGCGCTACGTCGAACTGCATCGCTGGGGCCTGGTGCCGGCCTATGCGCAGAGCGTCGCGGCGGGCGCTCGGCTGATCAACGCCCGTGCCGAGACTGCGGCCACGACGCCCGCCTTCCGCACCTCGTTCGCCCGCCGGCGCTGCCTGATCCCGGTCGAGGGCTTCTACGAGTGGCGCCGCGACGGGCGCCGGCGCCAGCCCTTCCTCTTTCATCCGCGCGACGATCGGACGCTTGTCTTTGCCGGCCTGTGGTCGCCGTGGCGCGATCCGCACGACGACACGTGGCTGCTGTCCTGCGCGGTGGTCACGACGCGCGCCAACGGGCTGGTGAGTGAGCTTCACGATCGCATGCCGGTGATCCTCGACGACGCCGCCGCGCGCCTGTGGCTGGACCCGGCAATCACCGATCCCGGCCTGCTGACCGACCTCCTGCGGCCGGCCGACGAGGACCTCCTGCTCATGCGCCCGGTGTCGCCGCTGCTCAACAATCCGAACAACGAGGGACCCGGGCTGCTGGAGCCACTGGCGGGTGACTCACCGCCGCTGACGCTCTTCGGCTAGTCGGCCGGCTCCCGTTGCCACGGCACCCAGCGGCTGCCGTCCCACCAGCGGTGCCACAGGAAGCCGTCGCGGCCGGCGCAGAACACGTCAATCCGATCGGCGCCCGAAGAGGAGCACGCCGGTTGACCGACCAGTTCGCCACCGAGCGTTTCCCATGGATGCCACGCGCTGCCGTCCCAGTAGCGGTCCCATAGCTGCCCGTCATCGAAGACGGCGAAGACCTCCATCTCTCCTCTGGCCCAGGTGGTCACGGTCGGCCCCGAAGCGAGTCGGCCGCCCAGTCCTTCGTCCTCCGACCAGTCGTCACCGTCCCACCAGCGATGCCACAGCTCGCCCGCCGTGCCTGCCCAGAAAAGGTCGATGCGATCGTGGCCCCAGGAGATCGCGGCAAGGTCCTCCACGCCCCGATTGTCGCCCAAACTCAGCGCGCGCCGGCCAGGCGTCGGGCAACGAAGATGGTCGCGAAGGCTGCCAGCGTCCAGCTCATCTCGGCCAGGAACGGCGAGACGAAGGTGACGGGGATCGACAGCAGGAACACGAGCGGCACGGTCAGCTGGCGGAACCGGGTCACGCGCACGAAGCGGGGATCCAGGTCGCTCGTCAGGAGTCCGCGCCGAAGTGCGTACTCCCACATCCCAGCCGAGGTGAAGCCCAGCGCGGCCAGGCCGGCGGCGTAGAGCGCGGCCGGGGCAGCCAGGCCGCCATGAGCGCCGAGCGTGCCGGTGACAAACGGCAGCTGCACCACGAAGAACAGGAACAGCGTGTTGAGGAACAGCAGACCGCTTGTCCAGCGCACGACGAAGCGGAACATGCGGTGGTGCGCGGCCCAGTACGCGGCGATGACGGCAAAGCTGAGCACGAACGCGAAGTAGTTCGGTACGAGCCCGGCCAGCAGGTCCACGAACTCGCCGTTGGTCAGGTCACCAACGTCGGGCAGGCGCAGATCGATGGCGAGCAGCGTGAGCGCGATGGCCATTACGGCGTCGCTGAAGAAGATGATTCGTTCGAGCGGCAGTTCGTCGCGATCGATCACGGAGGCCGTCAGGCAGGTACGCGGCGTCCACCCTGGCCGGCGGGTGCCTCACCGGACGAGTCATCCGGGTGGGCGGCGGTCACGCGCTGATATTCGGCGCGCAGGGTGGCGATCTCTGCTTCCAGGGCGTCGTAGTCGTCGCTGAGCGGCTCAACTTCGGCCAAGCGTCGCTCGAGTTCTCGCCACGCATCAAGGACCTCGCGTGCGGCGCGGTCGCTCACGTCTCCCTCCACGGCAGTGCGCGAACCCGTGTACACATGCAGCAGGACCTATATAGCGCAGGCGGTCACGGCGATCAAGCAGCCAGGCGGCGGATCACATGGTCTGGTTGGCGATCGCCAATTCACGCTTCGTCCAGGACTGCAGTGCGCTCAATTGGCGTTCGTCGAGCACGTCACAAGCCCAGTCCCAGTGAATTGAGACGACGTCACCGGGCGCGACCTGCGCCACGAACCCCAGCCCATCGCGAAATCCGCTGATGCGTTCGGCTCGCGGCGGACCCACCTGCAGCCTGCCTTCGACCATCGCCAGCGGCACCGCATTGACGACCAATTCATCGCCGATGCGCTCGCTTACGCGTCCCCAACGAATGCGGCACGAATCCATCACCTTGAGCACGTTGTCGGTCGCGCCCGAGCGCATCAGCCCCACGCGCGGGAAGACGTCCAGCACGTGGAAGGCGTGCACCGGCAAGCCGCCGACGTTCGGCTTGTCGCTCAGCCAGCGCCAGCCGTCGCCGCGCAGCCGCCGCCGAAAGCGCTCGTCGAGCGAGCGCCCGAACATGCGCGGGTCCACCCTGTCGAGCAGCTCGTTGCCCAGCCAGTACGCCTCCACCACGCGCGCATCGAGCGGATCGGAGATGCCGTTGGCGGTGGCGATCAGGCGCAGGTAGGGGAAGGCGCCCTCGAACTGCTCGGCTTCATGGCGCAGTGCGCCGAGGTCATGGCCAACCGTGGCCTGGGCGAACAGCTCATCGGCACTGGCAGGTCCGCAGTAGCCCAGGCGGTTGGGACCAAACGCGTAGCGCGCAAAGAGGATCGGCCCGGGCACCCGGGCTGGCCGCGATCGAAGTATGGAAGGCAGCCGCGCGGGCGAAACCATGAGGCTCACGATGCGCCGCGCTGCGCCGCGCGCAGTTCCTCGTTGATCGCAGCTGCCTCAACGGCGTCGAGGCGCTCCAGGACGGTGCCCAGCGCGACGCGCACCCAGTCGCCGGGAGCCGTGTCGGGCATCAGCAGGGTCGATGCCTGCCAGCGCCTGCCCTCACTCTCGACGACCGCGAGGTCGCCTTCCCGGCCGATGACCTGGGCCACGAAATCGAGGCACATGTCAACGCCTGCCGGCCGCTGCCGGCCGCCGGCCCAAGCGCTCGATGCCGTGCCCGATGGCGGCCACGAATACCGGCAGCGCGTGCTCAACCTCGGGCGACAGCTCGTCGCCCAATCCGAACTCGGCGCCACCCATGCCCACGAACATGCCCTCGACCGGGGCGTCCCCGAGGACACTCGCGATGCCCAGCACCTGCGCTATGGGCAGCGCGTGCGAGCTGCGCGGGGCAGGCACTCGCGCGTCGGCGAGCAACTCGTGCAGTTCGAGCGTGACGACCTGGCCGGCGGGCACGCCCGCCGCGGCATCGACGATCAGCACCGGCGTGCCCGCCGGTACATCGAGCAGATGGTCGACATCGAGCTGGCCGCAGTAGCGCACGTCCACGTCCATGTGGCTTTGCTCGCGCAGGCTGGGCAGCAAGCGCCCTATGGCGTGCAGGGCCACGCCGTCATCGGCGCGATCAGGCGTACCGCACACCAGAACGCGAACGGCGCCGGCATCACTGATCATCGCGTGCTTCCTCCACATGCACCTCGAGGAAGTGCGTGGCGCACGAGATGCACGGGTCGTATGCGCGCACCAGTTGCTCAAGCCGGCGCGTCGCCTCGGCCTCGGGCAGTCCCAACACGGCCGGCGCAAAACCCGTCAGGTCGGCCTCGATGGCGGCCTGGTTCTGGCTGGTGGGCGGCACGATGCGTGCCCTGCTGATAAGGCCCTGCTCGTCGATGTGGTAGGCATGGAAGAGCAGGCCGCGCGGCGCCTCGGTGGCCCAGCCGGTCGTGCCCGGGCGCGTGGTCCAGGCCGTCGAGGGTGTCTCAGGTCGTGAGTACGCCTCGACGATGTCCAGGGCTTCGGCGGTCGCGTGCACGAGTTCCACGGCGCGCGCGGCGATCGACCAGAACGGGTTGCGCCTGATCTCGCGCGCGAGCCCGAGCGAGCCGAGCGCCTCCCGAGCGAGCGGATGCAGCTTCTCGGCATTGAGCGTCAGGCGCGCCGAGGGCCCGAGCAGATAGACCTCGCCGGCGCGCGTACGCGCCTGCAGCGCGTGCGACCAACCGACCTGGTCCTCCTCGAAGGCGTCCTCCCAGCGGTCGATCGCGACGTCGAGCCCGTCGGTCGAGACGATCCGGCCGTCGTTCATGGGGTACTCGGTCGGATGACGCAGCGAGACGAGTCGCGGTTCGCGCTCGAAGGGCGGCGCCGACAGCGTGGCGACGAAGTCGACCGTCGCCTGGGCCAGGCTCAACGCCTCCTCGAGCCGGGGTCGCAGCGCGCGCAGCTCCTCGACGCGCGGCACGCGGCTGAAGCCGCCGACGCGCACCGTCAGTGGGTGGATCGGTCGCGCGCCGAGCAGCGTGACCAGGTCGTTGCCGATCTTCTTGAGGGTCAGGCCCTGCTGGACCACGGCGCGGTGATCGGCAGCCAACTCGATCGCGCTCTCGTAGCCGAGGAAGTCGGGCGCGTGAAGAAGGTAGACGTGCAGTGCATGGCTCTCGATCCACTCGCCGCAATAGAACAGCCGGCGCAGTGCCCGGATCTGCGGATCGACGGCGACCTCGAAGAGCTTCTCGAACGCGTGCACGGCGCTCATCTGATAGGCAATCGGGCAGATGCCGCAGATGCGCGAAACGATGTCGATCACCTCGTCGGGCGTGCGCCCGACAACGAGCCGTTCGAAGTAGCGTGGTGCCTCGAAGATACCCAGTTGCGCCTCGACCACCTGGCCGTCGGCGACGCGCAGGGTGAGCGAGCCCTCGCCCTCCACGCGCGTCAGCTGGCCGATGTCGAAGTGCCGCTCACCGGTGACGGGCGGCGTGAGCGTGTGAGTCATGACCTGTCCTTCCCCTCGGCTATCGCGCGGAAGGCCGGCGCGTAGACGGTGAAACCAGAGAACAGGCGGACCACTTCGGCGCGCGAGCGCCCGTCTGCTTCGAGGTAGTCGGCCAGCGCGTGCGTGTTGGCCGCTTCCTTGGGACCGAAGCAGCCATAGCAGCCACGGTCGAACGAAGGGCATAGCGCGCCACAGCCGGTGCGCGTGACCGGGCCCAGGCAGGCAACGCCCTGGGCCACGAGGATGCACGGATTACCGCGCCGCTTGCATTCAAGGCAAACGGCCTCGTCGGGTAACTGTGGACGCCGGCCGGTGCTCAGCGCGGTCAGCAGCTCGAGCAGCTGCGCGCCTGAGATGGGGCAGCCGTACAACTCGGCATCAACAGCGACGTGATCCGACACGGGCGTGGACGTCGCCAGCGACTCGACCAGCTCGGGCCGTGGATAGACGGCGTTGCGAAAGGCGTCGTGATCGCCCAGGTTGCGCAGCGCCTGGATGCCACCGCTCGTCGCGCAGGCGCCGATGGTGACCAGGGTGGCCGCCTCGCGGCGCAGCCGGACGATCTCCTCGGCCTGTTCGGGCGTGCTGATCGAGCCCTCGACGAGTAGGACATCGAAGGGGCCCTGCGACCGCCGCGAGGTGGCCTCGGCGAACTCGACGATCTCGAAGTGCTCAGTGACCGCGAGCAGCTCGTCCTCGAGGTCGAGCAGCGTCAGTTGGCAGCCGTCGCACGACGCGAACTTGACGATGCCCACGCGCGGCCGGCGGACGGCGGCCGCGCGGCCGGCGGCGGGCCGCGGCAGCGGGTTGACGATCGCCGACATCACAGTCCCTCCGTTTCGAAGGCCGGGCCGAGCTCGGCCAGCGACAGCACGGGACCGTCACGGCAGACGAAGAACTTGCCCAGCTGGCAGTGGCCGCACAGGCCGACGCCGCAGTCCATGTGCCGTTCGAGAGTCACGAAGATCCGCTCGTCGGTCAGGCCACGCTCGCGAAGGACCTCCGCCGTCGCGCGCATCATGCGTTCCGGCCCGCACACGAACGCAACCGTGCGATCGCACGAGCACAGCGCCCGGTCGATCACCTGGGTTACGACGCCCACCCGACCGAGCCACTCGGGCCCGGCGCGATCGACCGTCTGGGCCACTTCGATGATGCCGCTTGCACCGAGCGCGTTCAGTTCGTCGACGTACAGGCGGTCACTCGGTGTCCGCGCCCCGTAGGCGAGGTGGATGACACCGATGCGCTCGCGACGCGCGATCAGGGCGTCGATCAGCGGGCGCAGCGGCGCGAGGCCGATGCCGCCGGTGATGATCATCACGTCACGCCGGTCAGCCTCCTCGACCGGCCAGCCGCGTCCGAACGGCCCGCGCAGGCTGAGCGTGTCGCCGCGCTCCAGTGCGCAGATCTTCGTGGTCGCGGGACCGGCGGCACGGATCGTCAGCTCCAGCCCGTCAGGCCGGAAACGCGATACGGAGATGGGTGGCGCGGCAACCGCCGGCAGGGCGGCCATGACGAACTGACCGGGGCGCCCGGCCAGTAGGTCTGGATCGCCGGTGGCGAGGCGCAGGGTGACGGTATCGGCCGTCTCGCGGCGCTTCTCGACAACCTGCGCCAGCGACGGATGTGCGCGGTGCCGGCCAAAGGTTGGCGGCTCACCGTCCGGTTCTGCCTGGTGGAGGACGTTCGGTGGCGCCGGCGTCTCGGGCAGCGGCGCGGTCGCAGTGACCTTGACCAGTTCCTCACGAACGTCGATGCCGACCGGGCACCAGGTGATGCACCGGCCGCAGCCCACGCAGCCCGAACTGCCGAACTGGTCCCACCAGGTCCCGAACTTGTGCGTCAGCCACTGTCGGTAGCGGTCCTCGGGGCGCGTGCGGAAGTTGCCGCCCGCGACGCGCGCGAAGTCGAGCGTGAAACAGCTGTCCCAACGTCGCTCGCTGGTCGCCGAATCGCCGTCCAGGTCGGAGGTCTGGCCGACGCTCGTGCAGAAGCAGGTCGGGCAGACCAGCGTGCAGTTGGCACATGCCAGGCAGCGCTCTGCGATCTCCGCCCAGCGTGGCGAACTGGCCGCCGCGACCAACTTGCCGGCCAGCCCTTCGGTACTGAAGGGAGCGCTCATTCCGGCGCGCACGGCAGCCACGCTGGCGCGTGCGGCGGCGACCTGGTCGGGGCCGGCAGGACCCAGCCCCAGCTCGGCGATGACGCCCGCGCCAGCCGCGGAGCCGACACGCAACACGAAACCCTCGTCAAGCTCCGAGAGGGCGAGGTCAAAACCGTTCGTAACCTCGGGCCCGGTGTTCATCGTCGAGCAGAAACAAGTCCCGCCGGCCACGGCACACTCGACGGCCACGATCAGGTTGTCGGCACGCCGCGCCCCGTAGTCACCGTCTGCCACCGGGCCATCGCGCAGCACCCGGTCATGGACGCGCAGCGCGGCTATCTCGCACGCGCGCACGCCCACGAAGGCGCGCGGCGGAACGGGCTGGCGCGGCGGAACAGGTCGCACGGCGCCGTCGGTCGGCTCCCATTCGACCTGGGTCACGCGCGGAGGAAATGTGAAGCGCTTCCACGACATTGGCCCGACCGGCTGGTCGAAGACCCGCTCGTCGTCGCGCTTGACGAGACGAGACTTGCCGGGAGCATTGTCCAGGCCGATGCCGATGGGCAGCTGCGCCGCGGAGGTCAACTCGGACAGAACGACGGTGCCCTCCGCCACCGTCGGCCCGATTACCTCGCGGCCGCCGGCGTGCAACGCGGCGATGAAGCGGTCGAGTTCCTGCCGCGGCAGGAACAGCGCACCCGGCTCGGCACCCTCCGGCGCTGCCTCGGCCGGCGCGTGGCGTGGTCCCGAGGTCACCATGGTTCGACCCAGCGCTGACTGAACAGATCGAGCAGTTGCAGGCGGGTGCCCTCGAGCCGACGGGCCACGGCGTTCAGCAGCAGCGGGTAGATCTCCGCGGCGAGCTGCTGGTCACGCCCAAGCGCCTCGCGCAGGGCCGCGCCGTCGAAGAGCGCCAGCTCGGTCGGCACCAGGGCGACGGCTGTCGAGCTGGCGCGGTGGGGTGGCACCAGCGCCGACCAGCCGACGACATCGCCCGGCTCCACGGTCAGGATGGTGACGTTGCCGCGTTCCGGCACGCGCAGCCGCAGCGCGATGCGCCCACTGAGCACGATACCCACGTTGTCGTTGGGCTCTCCCTCGCGGGTCAGCCCGTCGCCCGCCTCGATCGCGGCGAGCCGGCCGAGGTCGGCCAGGGCGAGGCGCGTTTCGGGGCGCAGCCCCGTCGTCAGCCAGGCAGCGGCGAGGCTGTCGGCGATGGCGTGGCGACTGTTGGTGTTGGTTCCTGTCACGCTCGAGCGGCTCCTTCCTGCGGGAATCGTCGCGCCGCACGGGTGGTCACGGAGCGTGCCGTTTGGCACGAACGGGCAACCCAGTCGTCACCGCACTGGGTGACCGTTCAGTGGACGTTGACGCCGATGGCCTGGCCGACGATGAACGTAACCGCCGCGGCCGCGCCGCCGAGCAGCATCTGGCGCAGCGCGCCGGGCACCACTGCCCGGCGAGTCAGGACGGCAATGCCGACACCGAGCACCGCCAGGGCGGCGAGGCTGACCAGCAGGCTGCCGGCAAAGGCTGAGCTACCCTCGAGCAACAGATAGGGAACGAGCGGCACCAGCGCGCCGAGCGTGAAGGCGACGAACGAACTGGCGCCAGCAGCCCACGGCGAGCCGATCGAGCGCTCGTCGAGGCCGACCTCCTCGAAGATGAGCAGGCGCACGGCGTGATCCGGGTCGGCGAAGACGGCGTCGGCAAAGCGTGCCGCCTCAGCAGGGTCGAAGCCACGCTCAACGTAGCTGCGGATCAGGATGCGCCGCTCCTGCTCGGGCGCCTCGCGCAGTTGCTTGCGCTGGAAGGCGATCTGAAAATCGAGCAGCTCGCGCTGGCTCTGGACGGAGATGTACTCGCCGACGCCCATGCTGAAGGCGCCTGCGAGCAACCCGGCCACGCCGGCGAGCACGATGATCCAGGTCTCCGGCGCGGCGCCGGCGACGCCCATCACCAGCGCCAGGTTGGAGACCAGCCCGTCGTTCGCGCCGAATACGACTGGCCGCAGCACGCTGTTGGCACGTGTCTCGTGCGGCGCGGTCGCTGCCGGCAGCGCCGGCCGGCCAAAGGCAAGTATCCCGGGCATGCGCGGACGCTAACCACGCCACGCGCCAGCACGAAGGGCCATCCGGCCCGAAAGCGTCAACCGGTAGTGACTGGCGCGGCCTCGCTCAGCCGGCGGAGCTCAGGTCGTACAGGCGACCCCCGACCTCGGTGACCAGGGTGCCGTGCTCGGTGACCCAGGCCGCCAGGTCAGTACTGCCGCCGCCCAGGCTGCGCAAGCCGCCCGGCCCAGCGAAGCCACCCGGGCCGCCAAAACCGCCATCCGACAGCAGGAAGTAGCGCAGCTGGCCGCTGGCCACGTACTGCTTTAGCTGATCCACCGTCAGGGCGTTGTCGGATCCGTTGAAGCCGCCCACGGCCATGACCGCATCACCCGTCGCGAGCTGGATCGGTGCCGCCTCGTTCGAGGAGGCCACGGCGACCAGCCAGGTCGCGTCGCCCTTGTTGGCTTCCAGGTAGGCGATCAGCTGATCGTCGGCCTGTCCACGGCCGCGCGCGAAAGGGGCACCCCCCGGGACGCCACCGGGACCGCCGCGCAAGCCGGCGTTCGTCGCCGGGCCAGGCTGCGGATCGCCAGCCGAATAGGCCGTGTTCATCGTCGCCGCGGCGTAGGCAGCGGGCCCGGCGAGCATCGCCACCAGGCCGAGCGTTGCCGCCGCTACGGCCAGCCGGGGCGTGACGCCTGGCAGCAGCAGGCCCGCGTCGGCGATCGCCGCCGCGAGGAGCACGAGCGGGATCAGCCACGGCGCGAAGTCGGGCGTCCGGGCAAGCATGACCGCGGCGAGCAGCGCGGTGGCGGTCAGCGCGCCGGCCATGGTCAGCGTCGCGGCCATGCCCGCCGTGCCACCGGCGCGCCGCAGCTTCCACAACTCGCCGGCGCCGGCGCCGACGAGGGCACCGATTGCGGGCGCCAATACGACCGCGTAGTAGCTGTGGACGATGCCGCCCATGAACGAGAAGACCAGGCCGGTAACGAGAAGCCAGCCACCCCACATCAGGAACGCGGCGCGGCGCAGGTCGGTACGGGGCGCTCGCGCGCGGACCACGAGGCCCACGCCGAGGGCGATCAGCGCCGCCGGTAGCAGCCAGGCCACCTGGCCACCGAACTCTGAATTGAACAGGCGCAGCAGCCCCGGATCGCCCGAGAAACCGGCGCCTGGTCCACCGCCACCGCCCGCTGCGCCCGGGCGACCATCGAGTCCGAAGAAGCCGAAGATCCGCTGCAGCCCGTCATAGCCGAACACCAGCTCGAGTGCCGAGTTGGTCGTGCTGCCACCGATGAACGGCCGCGCAGCGGCGGGAGTGAGCTCGACCGCGGCGATCCAAGCGAAGCTGCTGACGAGGACCGTGGCCAGCGCCGCCAGCAGGTGCGCCACGCGTCGTGCGACGCCTCCGGGCGCGGCGACGAAGTAGGTCAGCGCAAACGCGGGCAGGACGAGATATGCCTGCAGGAACTTGGTGTTGAAGGCGAGCCCGACCAGCAACGCCGCGCCCATGACCCAGCGCAGTCGGCCTTCCTCGAGCCCACGCATGAAGCAGTACGCCGAAGCCACCAGCAGCAGCGTGAGCAGCGCGTCGGGATTGTTGTAGCGAAAGATCAGCACCGCCGCCGGAGTCAATGCGGCGACGGTCGCGGCGATGGTCGCGGCGAGCGTCCCGAAGTAGCGCCGCACGGCAATGAACAGCAGCACGACCGTCGCGACACCGGCCACGGCCTGCGGCAACAGGACGCTCCACGACGAGAGGCCGAACACCCGCACCGACAGGCCCATGAGCATGGTCGAGAGCGGCGGCTTGTCGACGGTGATGAAGTTCGCCGGGTCGAGCGATCCGAAGAACCACGCCGTCCAATCCAGGCTGGCCGCCTGGGCGGCCATCGAGTAGTAGGCGTTGGCGTAGCCGCTGACGGTCAGGTTGAACAGGTACACGAAGGCTGCCAGGGCGCCAACGGCGGGTAGCGCGATGGCCTTGATCAGCGAGCGCGCCGAAACCGCCGAGCTTTCGCGCACAGCGCGATTTGCCGCTGCGACGCGGTCGAGCATGGCCGGCGTATCCACGCCCTCGACTCTCGCCGGCGCGCATGTGAGGGTCCCGCGCAGTAGCTGTGAGGTCGATGTGGATGTGGCGCTGCTAGCCTCGCGCAGATGCTGCCTCAACCCGTCGCTCCTCGGCTGCCCGCCGGCATCGACAGCCCGGCGCTGGTCATCGACGTTGGCATCGTCCAACGCAACGCGCGGCGGATGGCTGGCGCGGTGAGTGGGCGCGGCGTGGCTCTCAGGCCACATGTCAAGACGCACAAGAGCGTGGCCATTGCCCAAATGCAGCTCGAGGCCGGCTCGACGGGTATCACCGTCGGCACGCTGGGCGAGGCGGAGGTGATGGCCGAAGGCGGTATCGCCGACATCTTCGTGGCGTACCCCGTCTGGGCGGATGCGGCCAAGGCCAGGCGGCTGCGGGCGCTGCACGAGCGGTCCGAGCTGGCCCTGAGCGTCGGGCTCGATTCGGTGGCCGGCGTCCAGTCACTGGCCGCTGCCGTGGCGGGCACCGCGCGACCGCTGGCCGTGTTGATCGAACTCGATTCCGGCCAGCACCGCACCGGCGTCGATCCGGCGCGCGCCGTCGAGATCGCTCGCGCCGCACAGACCGCCGGGCTGGCCGTGCGCGGCCTGTTCACGCATGGTGGCCACGCCTACGGCGGCCTCGATGCCGGAGCAGGCGCGGCGCACGATGAGGTGAGCGCCCTTGCTGCGGGACGTGAGGCGCTCCGCGCCGCGGGAATCGACGTGCAGCTACTCAGCGCCGGTTCGTCGCCGACCGCGTTGCGCTCGGCAAGCGCACCGGTAACCGAAGTGCGACCCGGCACTTACGTCGTCGGCGATCGCCAGCAGGTGGCGCTCGGCGCCAGTCCACCCGACGGCGTGGCGATCGCCGTCGCGGCGACCGTGGTGAGCGACGGCTCCGACCGGGTCGTGACCAACGCCGGCGCCAAGACGCTGACCAAGGACGTGCCGCCGTATCTTGCCGGCTACGGCTGCCTGCCCCGGTACCCCGATGGCGTAATCGAACGCGTATCCGACTACCACGGCGTGATCGTCTTCCCCGCCGGCAGTGCCCGGCCGCAGCTGGGCGAAGTGGTCGCGGTGGTGCCCAACCATGCCTGTCCGGTGATCGACCTGTTCGACACGTTCTTGGCCACGCGCGACGGCGAGCTGGTCGGGGTTTGGCCGGTCGACGCGCGGGGCCGCTCCGGCTAGCGCTAGCTGACGAAGGATGTCGCGACGAGAACGAGCGACATGACCACGAGGATCACGGTCACCAGCCAACCCAGGGTCAGGTTGATGCGCCCGCTCGCCAGCTCGCCCATCAAGCGCCGATCACCGGCGAGGAGCATGACGAAGACGAGGATGATGGGCAGCAGCAGCCCGTTGAGGACCTGCGCGCTGAACATGACCTGGATGAGCGGCAGGCCGGGGATGAGCATGAACAAGGCGGCGAAGCCGATGAAGAAGGCCAGCAGGCCGTAGAAGGCGGGCGCCTCGCGCCAGCGCCAGTCGACGCCGAGCTCCCAGCCGAAGGCTTCGCACGCGGTGTACGCGCTGGCCAGGGGAACCACGCCCAGGCCGAGCAGCGACGCCGCCAGGATGCCCACTGCAAACACCGCCGAGGCGACGTTACCCGCCAGCGGTCCTAGGGCGTTGGCGGCGTCGGCGGCGCTGGTGATGTCGGTCTGGCCGGCGGCCCACAGGGTCGCCGCGCAGGCAACCAGGATGAACGCCGCGATGACGTTGGTGATGAACACACCGATGAGGACGTCCAGCCGCTCGGCGGCCAGGTCTTCCGAGCGCAATCGCTTGTCGACCACGTAGGCCTGGATGAAAGACTGCCCCCAGGGGGTGATCGTCGTGCCCACGGTGCCCACGACAGCCAGCATGTACACGCCGTCGAAGCTGCCGTGCGGGATGACCAGTGAATTGAGCGCCTGGCCCCAATCCGGCCGGGCCAGGATGGCCGACACGATGTAGGCACCCGATACGATCACGCCGATGCCCACGAAGGCGTACTGCACGCGGTTGAAGCTGCCCCGGCCGATGAGCGTGATGACCGCGATCGCGGCCAGCAGCGCGCTGAGCGGAACCGGCACGTTGAACAGCGACAGGGCGGCGCTGATGCCGGCGAACTCGGACACCGTCGAACCCAGGTTGGCAATGATCATGGTCAGCGCCGCAAACGCCGCCCAGCGGACCCCGAAGCGCTCGCGGATCAGGCCCGTCAAACCCTGGCCGGTGGCAAGGCCGATCCGGGCACCGATCTCCTGGGTGACGAACAACGCGATCTGCGTCGCGAGGAGGACCCACAGCAGCTCGTAACCGAAGCGCGCACCCGCCAGCGAGTAGGTCGTGATGCCGCCCGCGTCGTTGTCGGCGAAGCCGCTGACGATGCCCGGCCCGAGCACGGCGAGCACCGCGGCGAAGCGTGTGCGCCGGCCCAGGTGGCGGCGGATCGCGGGCGCCAGCGCCGCGGCAGGCGTCGGCGGCCTGGTCGAGTCGGTCACGGCGGGGCGTCAGCGCGCATTGCGCGCGAACAGGCGCGGCAGGCGCTTCTTCCAGGCGGTCGGCAGGATTGCGTCCATCGCGTCGTCGACGGTCACGATCCCTTCGAGCTTGCCGTCGTCATCGACAACCGGCACGGCGAGCAGGTTGTAGCGCGCCACCACCGCGGCCACGTCATCCTGGTTGGAAAGCACGCCCACGGCAACCGGCTCCTTGATCATCACCTGCGCGATCTTCGTGTCCGGAGGGGCGACGATCAGGTCGCGCAACGAGAGCACGCCCACCAGGCGCCCGTCGTCGTCGACGACGTAGACGTAGTAGATCGTCTCCGCGTCGGGCTCCAGTTCGCGCAGGCGATCGATCGCCTGGGCCGCGGTGAGCGTCGCGGGAATGGCGATGAACTCGGTGGTCATGATCGCGCCGGCCGACTCCTCCGGATAGCTCAACAGCTCCTTGACTTCCTCGGCCTCGGTCTTCTGCATCAGGGCGAGGATCTCCTCGCGCGCCTGAGCGGACAGGTCGGCGACCAGGTCGGCTGCGTCGTCGGGACTCATCTCCTCGAGGATGTCGGCGGCGCGCTCGGGCAGCAGGTCTTCGAGCACCTCGACCTGCGTGTCGGGCTCCATCTCCTCCATGGCATCGGCGACGGCCTCGTCATCGAGCGAGGCGAGGATGCCGGCACGGTCCTTGGGCGTCAGCTGGTCGATGATCGAGGCGAGGTCGGCCGGATGCAGCTCGGCCAGGCCGGCGTGCGGCACGCGCAGCTTGACCGACGCGATGGAGCTCTCGAGCGGATCGACGTCCTCCCAGTCGATATAGCGCTCCGGCACGCGCCGGCCCACGTTGCGGGCGAGTATCTGGAACGGGCCCTCGATGCCCAGCCGGCGCATCAGCCCGGCGGCACCAACGTCCACCGCGACGAGGCGCAGCGCGCCCTCGACGATGTCGAGTGACAGGTCGTTGACGCGCACGATCCGGCGCCCGTCGATGTCGACGATCTGCTTGTCCATCAGGTCCTGCTTCAGCAGGATCTCGTTGGGGCGCTGGCGGAACTTGCCGATATCGATCGTCCGCGTGCGGATGCGCGCTCCTTCGGCGTCGAGCGACGCGACCGACGACCAGGGCAGGAAGATCTTGCGTCCGTCCGTGGAAATGACCAGGCCGGTGACCGGCGGGTAGCGCTCACCGACCGCGACGATCAGGTCGGCGACCTTACCGATCGGCTCCCCGTTCTGGTCACGAACGGGCTTGCCGATGGCCTGACTCAGGTACAGCATTTGCCACCTCGGCGGGCGGTACGCCCCGGCCGACGTGGCGGTCCCGGACTTCGAGTCCGAGTGCCCGGGCAACGTCCCGGGCAGACCGCTCAGCGGATGAGGCGGACCGTAGATGTGGTCACGACGCCCGAAGCGCCGTGGGTTCTGGGTCCGGTATCCACGAAGGAAGCGGTTCCTCCAAAGTGCGTGCTACGCGCCGAGCGATCAGGACCGCGGGGCCCCAACCGAGCGGCGGCGCACATCTTAGCGCGCGGACTGCTGGGCGACACGAAGGAGCGCGCCGCTTTATGCGGCGCGCTCAAACTTGATCAACGTCAGTGCGATGCGCCGACGGCCGACTTGGCGACCACCTTGACACCGCTGATGGTGCCCTCGAGGGCCTTGCGCACGCGCGTTCCGGCGGCTTCGCCGATGTCGCTCGCAGCATCGATCGCGCCCACCGCAGCGGCGCTGGCCGCCTGTTCGGCGCTGATGCTGGTTCCCTTGGCGACCTCGATGGCACCTTCGACGGCGCCCACCGCAGCAGTCGTGATGTCGGCGCCCACCGCCGATGCCTCACTTACGGCACTGCGACTTGCCTGGCCGATGGCCTCGACCGTCGCCACGCCGGCGTCCGATGTGCCGCGCACGGCGCCAATGACACCCGCGCGCGCTGCGTTGCCAATCGAGGCAGCGGCGCTCCCGGCTGATGAGGCGGCCGTGGTGACGGATTGGGCAGCCGTCTGGGCGGTCAGGCCCAGCACGTCGCCGGTAGCGAGGATGGTGCCCTTGACCGCGCCCATGGCGAGATCGCCGGCTGCGGCGCCGGTGGAACCGATCTCCTTGATCGTCTTCTGTACGGCCGACGAGAGCGTGCCGACGGTCGCCTCGGTTATCTCGCCAGTGCCCTTGATCGTGCCGATGATGCTGTCGCGCACGCGGCGCCCGACGTCCTGTTCGATAGGCATACGTTCCTCCTGCGGTGGCGTTGAACCCCCAGTGGGCAAACCCACCTTTCACTGTAACTACCGTGACAACCGGAAGGTCGGAGGGCCGCGGCAAGCGCTCCGGAATCCACTGTCGTCAGTGTTTCAGTCGGGCTCCAAATCCCCGGCCGCAGGCGCGGCTGACGGTTCGCCGCTGCCGTGCGCGGCGGCCTCGCCCGACGCAAACCAGCCGCGCAGGCTGCCGCGCCACAGAGCTCGTTCATGGAACTTCCCGGTCGGGTTGATGCCGTCCAGACCGCCGGCCGTGACCAGCGTCTCGAGCAACGGTGCCAGTTGCGACCCGTACACGTGCATGCACGGCTCGGGGCGCACGCCGGGCCACGAGTAGCAGGACACGACGGTCCGCCGTTCGCCGGTTGGAATTTCGGGCGGCAGGCTGTCCCAGGCGGGGTCGTCGGGTGCGAACTCCCATTGGTCGAGGTTACCCTGCGGGATGCCCTCGACGCCGCGAACCACCGGGGGCTCGGCGTCGAGCAGGTACGGGTCCACGGCCAGGTCGCAGATCACTGCGTGCTGCGGCAGCAGCGCGAGAAAGGCGTTCGGGATGATGGGCTGTGTGGGATCGCGTCGAGCGGTGGCATCGACGAGCACGTCGGTCATCAGCAAGCGTGCCTTCAGATACTCCGGATCGCTCGTCAGGTTGCGGCCGGCGGTCACCACCTCGACCCCCGGCAACCCGGTCCGCGAATAGGCCTCGTTGCGGGCGTCGTCGCCGTACTTGGTCGCGAACTCGACCGCGTGTGTGCCTACGCGCCCGGCGCCCATGATCAATACCTTGACCGTCGAGTGGCGGGGGCCGCCGAGCTGTGGCCAGGTCCGCTCCAGCGCTGCGAAAGCAGCCGAGATTCCGTTCCAGGCAACGCTGCGCAGGTTCTCGACCAGTCGGCGCCCGTCATCGTTGCGGATGAGGTCGAGACTGATCGCGTCGATCCCCTTGTCGGCGAGCATCCGGACCCGCGCCGGGCGGGTGGCGAAGTGGAGCATGGACACAAGCACGGCGCCCTTGCGCAGCCGATCGTACTTGCCGGCCGGCGCCCGGAGCACGACCACGACGTCCTGCTTGTAGCAGTCGCCCTCGTCGGAGACCACGAGGTCCTGGGATAGGGCGCTGTAATCGGTGTCGTGGTAGCCCATGGCCGAGCCGATGCCGCTTTCCACGTGCACCTCGGCGCCACTCGCCAGGAGCAGGCCAACGAGTGGCGGCAGGAAGTCGCGCCGCTCGTTCGGCTCGCGATGCATCCGCGGGAATCCAACGGTCAGCCGGCGGCCGCCCGCCATCACCACCTCCTCACTCAGGCCTCGCGGACGCGCGCACCTGGTCACCTCTTGGATCGGCCGCACGATAGCGGTCCACCCAAAGGGAGATGGAGCGGGAGACGGGATTCGAACCCGCGACATCTTGCTTGGGAAGCAAGCACTCTGCCAACTGAGTTACTCCCGCTCAGCAGGCCGATTCTAGCGCCGGGGAGCAGTGCCACCTGCGGAACTAGACTGACCCGCGGGATGCCTCGTACGAGCTCGCATACGGCCGATCGGTCGTCTCCGCCGGCAGCGCAGCCGACGGCAGGTGCAACTCTGCCCGCAGCGGCAGATGCCCTCGAGCACCGCCTCGTCCACATCTGGGAGAAAACTCTGGCGCGGCGTCCCATTGGCGTCGACGACAACTTCTTTGCACTGAACGGGAATTCGCTCAAGGCGGTGCGACTGTGTGACCGAGTCTGGCGAGAGACGGGTCATCGGGTACCGCCCGCGATCCTCCTGGAGAGTCCCACAATCGCGACCTTCGCGGTGCGGCTGCGCCAACCCGACGCGACGCGTTCCGGGCTCATCGCCGTTCGAACCTCGGGAACGAAGCGCCCTTTGTTCGTCGCCCCGGGAGCCGGGCCGCGCGCCCTGTATATGCGCAACCTGGCCGAACACCTTGGCGCCGAACAGCCGCTCTACCTTCTGCAGGAGCCCCCCGGCGCTGCCCCGAGCGGAGCCGACCGGAGCGTCGAAGGCCTCGCGCAACGCTTCATCGTGGGCATGCGCCGCGTCCAGCCTCGCGGACCGTACGACGTGGTGGGCATCTCATTTGGCGGCCTGCTCGCCTACGAGGTCGCCCGGCAGCTCGTCGCCGGCGGCGAACAGGTCGGACTGCTCGGCCTGCTGGACACCCGCCACCCCGCATATTCCCGCCGCCGGCCAAGCGTTGCCCCAGGCGCCTTCGCTCGCCGCTTGGCCAACCAGGTCGTAATCGTGCGCCGCGTGGGGCGGCGGCGTGGTGGCCGGTATCTGCGCAATCGCGTTCGGATAGGTTGGAGTCGTTTCCTAGAGGGCTTGCGCGAAGGTTTCGCGTCCCGCTTACCGGCGGACCTGGCGTCATTCATTCGCGACGGCACTCTGGAGTGGGAGCGCGCGTGGCAGGCTGCTGACGCTCAAGCGTCGGCACGCTACCGGCCGCTGCCCTACCCCGGCCGTCTCACATTTTTGTGGGCAGAGCACAGTCCCACGCCGGCCGATCGGAGTGCCTGGGCGGAGCTGGCCGCCGGGGGATTCGATGCGCGGCCAGTGCCGGGCGGCCACTTCACGCTGCTCGTCGAGCCCCTCGCCGGCATTACCGCCAGCATCCTCGCAAACGTCCTCGACGCAGCCCGGGCGGCGACCGGCTCGATGGCGAAGTGACGCCCCAGCCGGGGCTCTGGCGGGCCTGCGCGACGCTGCGACCCTACAGTCGCCCCTTCTGCGAAGTCGAATAGTGCGGATTGGCGCCTGTTCACCTGCGTATGCGAGGGTCGCCGGCCCAGTCGTCCCCCACCTCGACTTGCTCAATGAACACGGGCAAGCTCAACAACCGCGCCGCTACATCGCGATTGAGATCCGCCAGCCCGTTGCCGTCGAGCTTGGCACGCGCCTCGAGCTCGGTCCACAGCTCGATCCACAGCCGCGGCCTGGCTGCAGCCGGCGCCTGCCGGATGGCCGCCACGTCTGGAGGTGGCAGAAAGCCTTCGGCGATCGCTTCGACCTCGGTCGCCGCGGACAACGGCTCGATGTCGATGCCGATCGCCCGGCGGCGACCGACCGCGACCAGGCCTCGGTCGTCGGCATGGGCGGCGCTGAAGGTCAGCCCGCTCGATCCGTGCAGCGTGGGCCGGCCGAGTGGTTCGTAGTCGAACACGAGCTCGCGTGGTGGGCAATGGGCATAGCGCGCGAGGATCGCGCGCAGGCAAGCGCGCGCCACCTGGTAGCGCCGGCGGTCCTCGGGCGAACGCATCCGTCGGGCGCGGAACCGCTCGTCGGCCGAGAGGGTGGCGCGCAGAACTTCCGCTCCTTCGGGTGGCTGATCGAGCCGCAACCGCCAGACATCGACGGCGTCGGCGGCCAGCTCGAAATTCACACGCGCACGAATTTCTGGATGCTCCGACTTCCACGATCGAGTCCGATCCACGATTCGGACGCGTCGGCGACGTAGAAGCTGCCCGCCGAGTCGACGGCGATGCCGTGCGGCGCACAGAACATCCCCGCCCCCGGGTCGTTGTGAACCTTGCCGCGGATCATCGGGTTCCGTGACGGGGCGTCGGGGAGTGCCAGCTCTACCCCGCCGACCGCTGCATCGTCGACCTCGACGCCGTCACCCCAGCGAGCCAGCACGGTGCCCGACCTGTCGAGCACGGTCAGGCGATGGGCCAGTTCGGCGACGTAGAAATTGCCGTCGGGCCCCTTACGCACGCTCTGGGGCAGCCGGAGGTTGCTCCACTGACCCAGAAATTCACCCGACGGCGTGAAGAATTGGACTCGGTTGTTGTACCGGTCGGCCGCGTAGACCGTGTCGTTGTCGTCGTGGTCGATGAACACGTTGTGCACCGTGTTGAACTCTCCCGGACCGTGGCCCGGGGAGCCCCAAGAAAGGAGCAACTCGCCCTGCTGGTTGAAGCAGTGGATCTGGGCGTTGCCGTACCCATCGCTCACGTAGATGTTGCCGTTCGACGCCTCGGCCGCGTGAGTGGGCCGGTTGAAGGGCTTGCCACTGAAGGCCGGCGCGTTCTGGTGGGGCTTGCCCAGCACCAACAGCAGCTTGCCGTCGCTGGTCCACTTGCGCACCGAGTGATCGCGGCTATCCGCGGTGTAAATAGAGCCGTCCGGGGCGACGCTCAGGCCGTGCGGGAAGGTGAAATAGAGCTCGCTCTTTTCACCCCAGGCGTCGAGGAAGTTGCCCTCCTTGTCGAAGATCATCACCGGGTGGTTGCCGCGACAGAACACGTACACGTTGTCGTCGCGGTCGATGCCCACATCGGCGCCCTCGACGAATGTCCAACCCTTGGGTCGTTTGAAGAAGCCGTCGACGACCTCGTACCGGTTGCGCCCGATGGCAGCGTCCATGCCGTCCTCCCTAACGTCGGAAGTCGAATATTCGCGGCTTATGACTGGTGCAGATGACCCAAAAGTACCTTGTGTTGCGGGCGGGCACCGAAAGCATTGACACCGCCGGGAGTCCTGCAAACATGGGTTTCCGAAGCCGACAGAGGGGACACGGCCATTACTACCGCAGCACGGGCAGTGGCACTCGAGCTACGCGCCCTGGGCGCCGAGTGCTTCTTCATGATGACGGGGCGCGACAACCTCCTGTGGATCGCCCTGCAGGAGACCGAGATCCGCCAGATCCTGGCGCGCAGCGAGGCCGCTGCCGTGTACATGGCGGACGCGTACGCGCGCCTGAACGGTCGGCCGACCTTCGTGTACGGCGCCTATGGGCCGGGCGCGGCGAACGTCGCTGGGGCACTGGCCGAACCGTACTGGTCGTCAAGTCCGGTGGTGGCGCTGACCTCGACGATGCGCCGCTCAGAGCGCTTCCGCAAGGAATACCAGGAAATCGACCAGGTGGGCATGTTTGCGCCTGTAACGAGGTGGGCCGTCGAGGCGTCGGCAGCAAACCAGGTGCCGCGGCTCATCCGCGAGGCCGCGCGACACACCATCATCGGCACACCCGGACCCGTATACCTGGGCATCCCCGGTGACGCGTTCGAGGAGGAGATCCCGAACTACCAGGAACCGGCGCCGCGCGATCCGCTCCGGATGCCCCTGGCGCGCCCCACGGTGACCAGCGCCGACGCGGACAAGGTCGTGGAGCTTCTCGCCGGCGCCAGCCGGCCCGTCATCCTGGCCGGCAACGGCGTCCACCAGTCACGCGCCTACGAGTCGCTGCGCACGGTCGCCGAGCGGCTGGGCGTTCCCGTGGCAACGAGCAGCGCGGGCAAGGGCAGCATCTCCGAGGCGCACCAACTGGCCCTCGGGACGGTTGGGCGCTACTCGCGCAACTATGCCAACGCTGCGGTGCGCGACGCGGACGTGGTCCTCGCCATCGGCACCGCGTTGGGCGGACTCGTCACCGATTCGTACAAGTTGATCAGGCCCGAGGCCAAGCTGATCCACGTGACGATGGATCCGGAGGTCATCGGCCTGAACTTCCCAACCAAACTCGGCCTGGTGGCCGATGCGCGCGCCTTCCTCGACGCTCTCGTCGAAGCCTGCGACCGACTCAATGTCGATCGATCCGGCAGCTCGACTGCGTACCTCGACGGGCTGGCGCATGCGCGTCGAGCGTGGCGCGATCGGCGCGCCGGCCTGGCTGCCAGCGATGGCGCCGATGGCCGGCCGATGCGACCCGAGGCAATCATGGCGGTGATCGAGGAGCAGATGGCCGACGATGCCATCCTGGTCGCAGACACCGGTTACTCGGCGGCGTGGGCCGGCGCCCTGGCCGAGACCAGGACGGCGGGTCGCAACTTCCTGCGCTCCGACGGCTCACTGGGCTTTGCCTTCCCCGGCGCGCTCGGGGCCCAGATCGCGGAACCGGACCGGCAGGTGATCTGCGTCACCGGCGACGGTGGCTTCGGCTACAACATCGGCGAGCTGGAGACGGCCCTGCGCTTCGACCTGCCCGTCGTGGTCGTCATCCTCAACAACCAGACGCTGGCCTTCGAGGCCCATGTGCAGACGTTGCTGTACGGCCACCTGGTGCCCGAGGTGAACGACTTCCGCGACGTCGATTACGGCCAGATCGCATGTGCCTTCGGCGTGCGCGGCTACCGCGTGCGGAGTGCCAGGGAGTTCAGCGAGGCGTTCGCCATCGCGCTCGAACGACGCGGTCCGACGATCATCGACGCGGTCATCGACCGCGAGGCGCTGGGGCCGGTGACACGCTACGACCGTGTTCGTGTGCGTGAGCTATGACGACCCTCGCCCCAGATATCCATGTAGCCCCAGCACCTGACATCGAGACGGTCAGGGCGCTGGCCGCCCGCTGTACCAACTGGGGAAGGTGGGGCGCCGACGACGAACTCGGGACGCTCAATCACATTCGACCCGAGGATGTCGCGGCGGCTGCCGGCCTCGTGAAGTCGGGGCGCACCTTCTCGCTGTCGATCCCGCTCGACGAGAACGGGCCGCAGACCGGCGGCTTCGGTCGCTTCAATCCCATCCACCTGATGATCCGCGACGGCAACGCAGCCGCCACCGGCACTGTCGTGCGCGACTTTTACGGTGGCCGCGACCGATGGATCCGCGGCACGGACGACCTGCTGATCCTGCCCCTCCAGTCAGGCACCCAGTGGGACTCGCTCGCGCACATCGTCTTCGAGAATCACATCTACAACGGCTACGACGCGACCACCGTCGGCGGCAAGGGGGCGCTGCGCAACGACATCGCCAAGGCCGGCGACAAGGTCGTCGGCCGCGGCGTCCTGCTGGACGTGCCGCGCAGCCTTGGTCGTGAATGGCTGGACCCGGGCGAGCAGATCCACGCGGCGGACCTCGAGGCATGCGCGCGCGCTCAGAACGTCTCGGTCGGGCGTGGCGACATCGTGCTCGTGCGCACCGGGCAGATGGCCCAATGCCGCAGCGCCGGAAGCTGGGGCAGCTATGCGGGGGGAGCCGCGCCTGGGCTCGCGCTTGATACCGCGCCGTGGATCTTCGAACGAGAGCTCGCCGCAGTCGCGACCGATACCTGGGGCCTCGAGGTGCTGCCCAACGAGACTGCAGACGTGTTCCAGCCCCTGCACATCATCCTGATCGTCCACATGGGCCTGCTCCTGGGTGAGATATTCGACCTGGAGGCGCTCGCCGCCGACTGTGCGGCGGACAGTCGTTACGAATTCCTGATCAGCGCGGCACCGCTGCCAATTACCGGGGGGGTTGGCTCGCCGGTGAACCCGCTGGCGATCAAGTAGTCGAGGGTGCGCGACGCGAGGGTGCTGGCGTCGCGGTCGTAGAACCAGGAATTGGCGATGGTGATCGAACGGTGACGGCAGAGCTGACCGAGACCCGCGAGCTGGCGGAGTTCGAGCGCTTCACGCCGGATCAGGTCGAGCAGACCATCCCTGAACGTTTCGGCCGCCAGGTTGCGAAGTTCGCCGGGCGACCGGCGGTCATCGATGGCGGCAAGACATGGACGTACGGTGAACTCGCGGCGTCCGCGGCAAAGGTGGCCGGGGCGATCGCAAGCACGCGCGCCGGAGAGCAGGCCCGGATCGGTCTGCTCGGACTGCCCGGCGCCCAGTTGGTGGCCGCCACCCTGGGCATTCTGCAGGCGGGCGGCACCGTCGTGCCGCTGGATCCATTGTTCCCCGCCCAGCGCCTGGCATCGATCGCAATGGACGCTGAGCTCGCCCTGGTCGTGGCCGGTGATGGCCTGACCGACATGGCCCGTGGGGCGCTCGGCCAGGATCTTGAGATCCTCGACCTGGCCGGCATCCTGTCCGCCCCCGGCGCAATGAGTGCGTCGGATGGGAGCTCACTGAAATGTGCGACGGCTCGTGATCCGGCGTACCTGCTGTACACCTCGGGTTCTACGGGCGAGCCGAAGGGCACTCTGCACAGCCATCGCCAGGTGCTGCACCGCATCCGTGTCTACACCAACGCCGTGAGCCTCGATCCCCACGACCGCGTGCTGCTGATCGCCAAGCCCACGTTCGTGGCCTGGGTCACGGTCCTCTTCGGGGCGCTGCTGAACGGCGCCGCGGCATGCATCGTCGATCTTGCGGAGGTCGGCTTTGTGGGCCTGCGCGACCTCATCGGCGAGGAGAACGTGACCGTCACCCACTCCACACCGACCGTCTACCGTGAGTTGGTGGCGACGCTCGCGGCCGACGAACGGCTGAGCGGCGTGCGGGCTGTGGCCCTCGGTGGCGAGGAAGTACGGGTGGCCGACTTCGATGCATTCCGGCAGCACTTCGCGACGGATGCCATTTTCGTCAACGTCATGGCCTCGACCGAATCCTCGATCGGCCTGGTGTTCGTGGCCAACGCGACGAGCACCATCGCGGGCGCTTCAATTCCAGCCGGCTTTCCGGCCGAGGCAACCGAAGTCCTGTTGCTCGATGCCAGCGGAGAGCCGGCTGAATCCGTGGGCGAAATCGCCTTCCGCAGCCGCTTCATTCCCGCCGGCTACTGGAAGCGTCCCGAGCTGACCGCCGCCACGTTCCGTCACGACGCGGCCGATCCGGACCTGGTGACCTATCGCACGGGCGACCTGGGACGGCGTCGTGACGATGGTGCGTTCGAGTTCGCCGGGCGGCGCGACCGCCAGGTCAAGGTGCGCGGCATTCGCGTCGAGATTGCCGAGGTCGAGCAGGCCCTCGCGGCCCTGCCGCAGGTGCGCCAGGTCGCGGTTGAGGCGCACGTCATGAACGGTGAGACCGAACTCGTCGCGTACCTCGAACCGTCGGGGGCTGAATGCCCAGCGCAGCACGAGCTGTCACAGGCGCTGCGCAACCGGCTGCCCGAATACATGCTTCCGAGCGCTGCCGTGTGGCTCGATCGGCTGCCACGGACCAGCTCCAACAAGATCGACCGCCGTGCGCTGCCCGACCCGCCCGTGCCCGGCGACCCAGCGCCGGCAGCGCAGGCGCGCGATGACGTTGAGCGCCAGCTCCTCGAAATATGGGAACGCGTGCTGGCGCGCCCGGTCGGTCTCGACGACAACTTCTTCGACATCGGCGGCAACTCGCTCAAGGCGGTCCGCCTGTGCGATCGGATATGGCGCGAGATGGGCCACCGCCTGGCGCCCTCTGTTCTGCTGGGCAGTGCCAACATCGGCCTGCTGGCCGAGCAACTGCGGCAAGGCGACGGGGTCGGGCCAAACGACCTCGTGCCCGTGCAACCGGCCGGGACACAGCGTCCGCTGTTCATCGTGCCCGGCGCGGGGTCGCGCATCCTGTACGTGCGCAACCTGGCTGTCCACCTGGGTCTCGACCAGCCGATCTATGCCCTGCACCAGCCCCCGAGCGGCCGGGACGGCCATGTCGAGCGACGCGTCGAGGACCTCGCCGCACATTACGTCACGGCGTTGCGCAAGGTTCAGCCGCACGGGCCGTACGATCTGGTGGGCATCTCATTTGGTGGCGTGGTGGCCTTTGAGGTCGCCCAGCAGCTGCTTGCCGCGGGGCAACAGGTCGGACTGCTGGCGCTGATCGACAGCCGCCACCCCGCGCAACCGCAGAGGCACCGGAGCCTCCGGCCGCGGGCGCTGGCGCGTCGCGTCGGCAACCAGGCCGGCATCGTCCGCCGGTTAGGCCCGCGACGCGGCGCTGCATACCTGAGTGGTCGTTTGCGAATTCAGTGGACCAACTCGCTCGAAGCCGTACGGGAGAGGCTTGGGTCGCGCCTGCCCGGTTGGCTGGGCGGCGTGGTCCGTGACCCGTCACTGCAGTCCGAGCGCGACTGGCTCGAGGCCGATGGACGGGCGTTTGACCGCTATCAAACCGCGTCCTACCCGGGCCGGATCACCTTCTTGTGGGCCGAACACAGCCCAACGCCGCCCGAGCATCGCTACTGGGCCGAGTTGGCGGCCGGCGGCTTCGATCCGCGAGGGGTGCCGGGTGGCCACTTCACCGCATTGGTCGAGCCGCTGGTCGGTATCACCGCCGGGGTGCTGAGAGATGCACTCGCCGAGGCGAGATCGACCGGTGCGCACGGCAATGCCCTGGATCGGCCCGTCAATCAGCGAACGACGACGAGCGGGGCGCCGTACGCAATGGCGGCGAGCGCGCAGATCGGCAGCGGCCCGGACACGCGCTCACCTGTACTGTAGCCAGCGGCCGGCAAGATCGGCCTGGCTCATTGCGGCGGGTCAGCAGGTCTGCACTGTGAACGCGGTCACGGCCGACGACGTGCTGACGTTGCCGTGCACGTCCGTGGCCCTGACACTCAGGCTCACGACGTAGGACGCGGTCCCCGGGATCGGCAGCCAGGCGATGGTATCCGTGGCAGTGCTCAGTGTGACCCGGTAGACGCCCGCGGACAGGGCCATCGCAACGCTGACGAGCGGTGTGCTGTTTTGGCGTTGATAGCGCAGCACGACGTTCTTCACGCCGGATGGGTCGACGACCCGCACCGAGACGACCACCGACTGGCCGAGTCCGGTGGTCGGGTCGCAGGTGGGCGCCGCGGTTACCCCGATCGTGTCCGGGTTCCATGACAGGCGGGTCACCCTGGGGCCGCTGGTATCGGGCGTCGGCGTCGGTGTCGGTGTGGGCGTGGGGGTGGGTCGCGCAGTCGGCCTGGGCGACGGTCGCGGCGTTGGTCTGGCCGTCGGCGGCGCCGTCGGAGTGGGCGTGGCGGTCGGAGGTACGCCAGGCGTGGCGGTGGGGAGCGTGGTCGGTGTTCCGCAAACAGCGCCGATCGCACAGGGCGTTACGCCGGGCGAGCCGACCGGCTCACTCGCCCGCGGCGACTCACAGGACACCCCGGCGGGACATGGGGAGACCGCGAGACCCTGGCTCTGGTCCGGACAACCCGTGACGACAGCGATGCCCGATGGGCAGTTCGGGGTCGGCGCCGGAGAAAGCATCGCGGACGCAGACGGATAAGGGCACGACGTCTGCTGGCCGGCCGCGTTAGCCGTGACACAAGGCTCGAATGCAGACGGCCCTTGACTGGCCGACGGCGTAGGCGTTCTCGGCAAGCCGCCCCACACGACCACGGTGGTGAGCGCGATGGCCAGCCCAACGAGGAGGATCGGCCGGCGCAACCGCGGCCGGGACAGGGTCACCCGCGATGCCGGAGGTACCACCCGCGCGATAGGGCGAGACAGTGGCGGCGGGAGCGCCCGCCGCTTGGGCTTCGAGCGGCGTGGTGGTTCGCCCTTGCCGGTCTCCATTCGCGCCGCGGCATCTGCTGGTGCCTCCACCTCATCGAACAAGCCGGCCGCCGGCTCATCGAGAGTGGCGACGGCGCCGGTCGCTCGCCTGCCTGCGAACGCATTGAGCGGAGCGTCAAGGGCACCACTCGTCCATAGCCGCTCGAGCCGCCGCGCCGCCGAGCGAGGAACGCGTAGGAAGAACGAGCGGACGGGATGGGCGACGCGCAGGACGGCCAGGTCCCACGTCACGTATTGAGGAGTCAGGCGGAGTGCTCCCCGCTCGCGTGTGACAAGCAGTGGCCGGGCGGCATTGCGCGCGCTCGTGGCCAATCGCTCGCGAGGCACGAACGGATCCTCAGGTGCTTGCCGCTCGAGGGGTGTCGGCACGTCGCCCGCCACCACCGCGTCGACCAGCGTTAGCTCGGCGGGCAGGCCAAACCGTGCGGCGATCGGCCGAAGATGCGCCCACGTTGCCCGGAGGCGGTCGCCGCCCGTCTCCCAGGATCCGTCCGCGAGCTGCAAGCGCGCTGTCCGTCCGAGCGTGTACAGGTCGTCCCCGAAGGCGTCCCGAGCCACGAAGAGACCGGGCCGTTGCCAGGTGAAGCGCAGTCCGTGGCCGTCGAGCGGGACCGGCCCAGGGCTGGCCACGGACACCGGACCTGTGCCGTCGCCATCTCTGCCGTCTGCAGCCTTGCATGCATGCCACGCCGCGATGACACCGGCAAGCACGAACAGGCTCGCGACCACCAGATCGGCCTGTGTCTCGAGGAACTCGGTGCCGATCTCGAGCCGCCGGTATCTTGGTCGCACGAGCAGGCCCGGGGAACTGCGCCGCTCGGCGACCAGCATGACCGCCGGCGCATACGTGACCGCGAACCGGCGCGCCAGGGCCCAGCCGTCGAGACCATCCGCGAATGCGTTGACATGAGTCGAATACCCGCGCAGCTCGGCACCGGTGGGCAGCCGGCGGCGCAGAGCCGACCGTTCAGCGAGGGCGTCCCGTGCGAGCCGGGTGGCGATGCCGGCCTGAAGCCTGCGCGGCGGCGTAGCGACTTCGGCGTGCGGACTGTCGACCGTCCAGACGGCCCCCGAGGCGACGATCCGCGCGTTCTCGTCGAAGGCGAAGCGTCGCAGTGCCCGGGTGGGAACGACGCGATCGATCAGGTCCTGGAAGTCGACTGTACCGCCGCGCAGCCAGACCGCGTACTCCTGCTCCAGGCCGGCGATCGCGGCCGGCCGCCTGGGTTGGCCCGCAGCGGACGCGAAGAAGCCACGGAAGACGGCATCGGGATCGTGCCGGAGGCGCCGGGCTGCCGGCGCAATAGCCATGCTGGTTCGGGAGCGGGGACCGGAGCTCCCGGCTGGCTAGGGCTTGGGGGGCTCCTTGCGACTGATCAGGTCCTCGGCAGTCCGAAGCGGTGCCCCGCCACCGGCTTGCGACGTGCCGCCCGTGAGGGCGCTGTCGGACGCGGTGGCCGCCGCGCTGGCCACACTGGGAGCACGCGTGAGGACATCATTGGGCACCGCTCTGGTGACTGGCGACGGCGCCTGCAATTCCATGCCCTTCTCACCCATCTCGTGACCTCCCTCAGCCGAACAGTTTGTGGATGCCCAACGGATCGAGGACATCCTCGACGATCTCGCCCACGTCCGGCCCAGATGAGGGCGGCTGCGGCTGGTTGGGCGGCCCGCTGTTTGCGAGCGGCGTGCCCATCGCCGCCAGATCAGCCTCGTGCTGAGCTGGCGCCACAGCCACGTGTTCGCTCGACCCGCCGGTGTCCATTCCCTTCTCGCCCATCACGGACCTCCACACCAAGGCGCCGAGTGCATCGGATCTGGAACCCGGCACGATCATACCAATGCGTGATTCGCCTACCTGCACGCCGACGGCGTGCGCGGCCGTCGGGTCACAGAGGGAGGGTGAAGCGAACGACGGTCTCCGCACTGGGTTGACTCTCGGCGGTGATCGTACCGCCATGCGCATTCACGAGATCCTGGGCGATCGGCAACCCGAGACCCGTGCCCGAGGAGCCAGGCCCCTTGGCGAACCGCTCGAACACGTGCGGCAGCAGGTCAGGCGGAATGCCGCTGCCGTCATCGCTCACGGCGACCTCGACGGCCGACGGCGGGCTGCCGGCAACCGACGCGCCCACCTGCACGTGCCCTCCGGCGGGCGTGTGGCGAAGCGCGTTACTGATCAGGTTGGCCAACACCTGGCGAATGCGCGAGGCGTCGAGGGTGACCACCGGCAGCCCCTCCGGCAGGGCGCTTACGAGCGACACCTGGGCAGTCTTGGCGCGCGGCTCGAACGAGGCGACCGAGTCGCGGATGAGGCCGGCCAGGTCGGTCGGCTGGCGGTCGAGCGTCAAGCTGCCGGCGTCGGCCAGCGCGACGGTGCGTACGTCGTCGATGAGCTGCTCGAGCGCTCGGGTCTGTTCGTGGATCGGCGCCAGGTGCTCCCGGTCGGCCGGGTAGACGCCGTCCTCGATCGCCTCCAGCTGAGCCTCGATGACCGAGAGCGGCGTGCGCAGCTCGTGGGCGACGTCGGCGAGGAACGTGCGGCGCCGTTCATCCTGCTGGGCAAGGCGCGAGCTCATGCGGTTGAAGGCACGTCCCAGCGTGCGCATCGGCGGTGGGCCGGTCTCGGTCACCCGCGCGCCGTAGTCACCGCGCTCGACCTGCTCCGACGCGGCGACGAGATCGTCGATCGGCGCGGTCATCCGGCGGATGGCACGCCACGATCCGATCGCCCCCACGACCAGCAGCGCCACGACCACCACACCCGCCACGCGCAGCAGCGGGTGCGCAGGGACGAACCCGATGAGTGCGCCGATGGCCCAGCTGCCGATCGTCAGCACGCCAACCGCGAAAACCAAGAGGGTGATGAGCAGGCAGCCGAACGGACGCCGGAAGGCATAGTGCGGCGAGCCGGCTGGACCCCCGGGCCGCTGTTGCCGGGCTCGGTAAGCCAAGTAGCGGCGCGCGCCGCGCGGCGGCGGCCACGGCTCGTTCTCTGGCCACCAGTGCGGGCGGCGGCGCGGGCGGCGAGTCGGTGTGCCCTGGGGATCCACGGTCACTCGGCCGCCTCGGCGATCCGGTAGCCAACGCCATATACCGTCTCCAGGCGGCGCGCTGCAGCAGGATCGGTCTCGATCTTGCGCCGGATGTTCTTGACGTGGGCATCGATGGCACGCTCGTACGCTTCGAAGGCCGTGCCGTGCAGCGCGTCGAGCAACTGTGCACGGGTGAACACCCGGCCGGGCTGGCGCGCCATCGTCAGCAGGAGCGCAAATTCGGTGGCTGTCAAATCGACACGCCGGCCGCCGACTTCGACGCGCATGCGCACCGGATCAATCGACAGTTCGCCGACCGTTACGGCAGCTTCCGTCGAAGCGGCCGCTTCCGCACGGCGCAGCACGGCACGAATCCGCGCGACGAGCTCGCGCGGGCTGAACGGCTTGGTGATGTAATCGTCGGCGCCGAGCTCGAGACCCGCCACCCGGTCGGCTTCGTCCGTACGCGCGGTAAGCATGAGGATCGGCACGTTTGAGTCGCGCCGCAGGTCGCGGGCCACGTCGAGGCCATCCCGGCCGGGCAGGCCCAGATCGAGCACCACGGCATCCGGCCGCTCCTGGCGGGCGAGGCGCAGCGCGGACGGGCCGTCCGTGCCGGTAAGTACGGCGAAGCCGGCGTGCTCGAGGTAGTCACGGACGAGACGCACGATTTCCTGCGCATCGTCGACAACCAACACCGTGGGCACGCCGGCCATCGTATGCGGCGCCTGGGCGCCGGTGGTCAGGATTTCGACGAATGGTCGCCCGGCCGCGGCGGATTTGAAGCTGGGGAGCTGGCGCTGTAGTCGGCCGCATGCTCGCCGTGTGCCTGGCGGTGCCAGTCCTCGAGCATCTGCTGGCGTGACTGGTACGGGCCGCCACGGCCGTGCCAGCCGGGACCATAGCCGTAGCCCCGCCCGCGGCCGCCCCATACCGCGCGGCGGATGAGGGCAAAGATCAGGAACAGGAACAGGATCCCGAACAACAGGCCGAAGAACGGGTGCCAGCCAAAGCCGAAACCCCACACGGGATAGGCCACGGCGGTCGCGGTGCCGCTGGCCGCGACCTGGGTGCCGATGCCGAGGTTGTAGCCAATCACGCCCGCCGCCAGCGCCACGAGCGCGGCGACGATCACGCTGATAAAACCGAATGCACGCATCTTGCGCAAGCTCCTCTCGTCTGACGGCAATCTTGCCGTCTGAGATCAAGACTCGCGGCCATTTGTGAGCAGGTCGTGAAGACGCCGTGCGATTGGAGTGATCTCGCTCAGCCGGTCTGGAACAGGCGGGCAATTACCACGACGGCGATCAGCCCGGCCACGACCATGCCCAGAGCTGCCCAGCGCGGCGACCGCCGTCTGACCGCGACGACGCCAATCGGCACGATGGCGATGCCGATCGCCGCATAAAGGTAGTGGAGTGGCTCTGCCGGCGCGCCGCCGCCAAGAGCGACGCCCAGGCCGCCGGCGCTCGCGATCAGCAGCGCCAGTAGCAGCAGCGTCGCAAACCAGTCGGCCAGGCGGCCGGCCGGCCGCCGGCGAATCGCGCGCCAGCCGGCCTCGACTGCCAATGAAACGGCGGCGGCCACGCTGACGACGGCGAGCCAGTAATGCAACTGTGCGGAAATGGCGCTGAACTCCTGGCGCGGCTCGGCCTTTGAGTTAGCCGATCACCCCTCCGCGGTCAATAGATTCTGCAGCAGGCCAACAATCAACAGTATCCAGAACAAGCCCATCGCCACGAACGCGACCCCGCGCTTGCGCCAGTCGAACGCCTCGGTTGACGTCGTCGGTGGCTCGCGGCCCCTGTCGAGGAACGGGATGAGCACGAGCGCGGCGAGCATCACCAGCATCACCATCACGGTGCCCCAGATGTCAGGGTCTATGCCCAGGTTGGCGGCGATGATGTTCATCCCGCGCGTCCAGCTGATGGGGAAAGTCGGCTTGAAGCCCAGGCCACCGGGATCCTCACCGGTGCCGAAGAGGGGTGAGGACTGGATCAGCTGCGGCGCTGTGCCGGCGTCGCGCGGCAGGAAGATCGCCAGCAGCAGGATGATGCCGAGCAGAATGGCGGAGTAGATCATCCACGACCGCACATGCGAGGTGAAGGAGGCGCTCCGTCCGCTGGCGCGCAGCCAGAACGGCACCGAGATGCCCTTGAAGCGGATCAGCAGGTAATGCCAGGCGATGAACACGCCCAATCCGATCGGGACGAGAGATACGTGTAACGCGTACAACTGTGAGAGTTTCTCGGTGGCCGTGGCGATGTTGGTCAGCCCATCGGTCGCGTAGTTGAAGACCCCGGCCAAACCGATCGCGTTGAGGAACTCGCCGATGTTCCAGGGCACGCCAAAGCCGACCTCGTCCCAATGCAGCGCCTCGCCGGTAAGCGAGACCACGAAAACCAAACCAGCCAATCCCACGCCGACGAGCCACAGGCCGGTCTTGCCGCCCCGGTAGCTGCCGCTGATGAACACGCGCACCATGTGCACCATCACCAGCCCGAAGATCAGGTATGCGTTGTAGTAGTGGAAATTGAGGACGATCGCCCAACCGGTCGACGCCAGTAGATTGGCGGTGATCCCGTATGCCTGCGAAGCGTCGGGCACATATACGAGGGCAAGCAGAAAGCCGGTTGCGATCTCGAGCGCCAGCGAGATTGCCAGGACTCCACCGAGCGAATACCAGACGCTGTTCGTCTCGACCGGTATCAGATAGTCGCTCACCAGCTGGCGGAAGCCGAACTGGTCGAGGATTCCAGTCCACCTGCCTCTCTCGTGGACGTCATCTCGTGGGGCCTGCACGTCGCCAGCGGGGCCTGCGGGCTCGGTTGGAGCCGTATCAACACTCATCTGGCCTGCCTCACATTCCGACATCGCACCGGTATCGCCCCACCGGCCACAAAAGGAATGTAGACCACTTTGCTTTGCGTTTGGGCGCGTGCAAGGGCCAAATGGCCCTAATCGGGAACGTCGGGCCGGATGGCTCGTGGCAGCCCCGGCGAGCCCTGCTATCGTGGCCGCATGGCGGACCACACGGGGGGGCTGGAGGTGCGCTGGCTGGGCCGGATTGCCTACCGCGAGGCGTGGGATCTGCAGCACGAACTGGTCGCCAAGCGGCGCGCCGGCGAGATCGCCGACCAGTTGCTATTGCTCGAGCACCCGGCGGTGCTGACGCTTGGGCGCCAGGCCAGCGAGAGTCACGTCCGGGCGGCCGCCGACGAGCTGGCGCGCCGCGGCATCGAAGTCATTCGAGTGGAACGCGGTGGCGAGGTGACCTATCACGGCCCGGGCCAGCTGGTGGCGTACCCGATCGTGCGCCTGGCCGAGCGCGAGCTGCTGCCGCGGCCCTTCGTGCGCGCGCTCGAGAACGCGATGATCGATACCTGTGCCGGCTTCGGCGTGAACGCCGGACGGCGCGAGAACTACCCGGGCTGCTGGTGCGACCCAGACGGTGACAGCCCGCGCAAGATCGGTGCACTCGGCCTGCGCGTTGAGGGCGGCGTCACCTACCACGGGATCGCACTCAACATCACCACCAACCTGAGCGACTTCGACCTGATCGACCCGTGCGGCCTGCCCGACCTGGAAGTCACCTCGATCGCTCGCGAAGCCGGCTGGCCTGCGGCGGAGGCGACGCCCTCGACCGCCAGCGTGGCCAAGGCGGCGGATCGCTTCGCGGTCGACTTCGCCGAGTTGCTCGAACAGCTCAGTCCGCTGGCCCCGCTGGCCAGCTGAAGCGGGACAGCGAGCATGCCGCGCGGCCTGTTCGAGCTCCGCCGGGATGATGTCACCGGCTGGTGGGTGGCCGTGGTCGTCGACCGCGAGTTCCAGCGTCAACGGTTCCATCGTCCGGCCAAGCACCTCGACCAGTCGCCGGCCGATTGCGCCAACTGCAATCTCGCCGGCGACGGCGTGCGGCTGCGCATGCTCAAGCCGGAAGCGTTCATCGTCGCCGGCGGCGAACGCGAACAGAAAGAGAGTCAACCGCCGCAGGGGCGCGAACCCGAGCTGGGCATCCTCGGCGATGCCGGATCGTGGCAGGCCATCGTGGCGCCCCGCGGCCACCACGAGCCGCTCGCCGAGTCGAGCCCGCAGATCGCTTTCGAGCTGCTCGCGCGCACACGCGACGTGCTGGCGCGCGCGCGCGAACGGGCCAGCACCGATTATCTGGCAGTGGTCCAGAACTACGGCCTGCAGGCCGGCGCCCAGACTGACCATCTGTGCTTCGACTTCTACGACCTGCCGCACATTCCCCACCGCATCGGTGAGGAGCTCGGCGGCGCCGCGCGGTTCGTGATTCGCGAGGGGACGTGCCCGTTCTGCCGGCTGGTCCGCGATGAGGTCGCCGATCCACGCCGGCTCGTGTTCGAGGACGCGGCGAGCGTCTGTTTCGCACCGTACGCTTCACGCTCGCCCTTCGAGCTGTGGGTCGTCCCGCGCCACCACAGTGCGGATTTCGGCAGCGCCACCGACGCCCAGCTCGTCAGCGCCGCGGCAACGCTGCAGGGTGTGCTGCGCCTGCTGGCGACGCTGGACGGGCCGGCCTACAACCTGGTGCTGCACACGGCGCCGCTGCGCGAGCACGTGGACGAGACCTACCACTGGCACTGGGAGATCCACCCTCGCCTGCGTGAGATCGCCGGCCTCGAACTTGGTACCGGCCTGCCGGTGAACCCGGTATCGCCTGAAGAGGCCGCGCGTGAGCTGCTCGAGACGGCGCGTGCGAAGGCCATCGACACCGGCGTGAGTGCCGGGCCGCCGTCGTGGGACGGCCTGGCCGAACGGTCGGCGGCGTCGTGATGGCACTGCCCGGGCGCCCGCGACCAACGTCACATGGCGCGCCGACCGCCCGTCTCTGCCACTTGGACGGCGCCAGCGACTGCCGCTCACCCAGGGCCCCAGGCCGGGAACCTCCGTCAGGACTGGTAATTGGCGAGTGCTTGAAGTTTGGGCGCGCGCCCTCATGCCCGGGGCGCGTGTCGTGACCGCAGATCCGGCGGGCGCACGGGCCTCCGTCGAGCGCCTGTACGCCGCGCATTCGAGCGAGATCTACGCCTACCTCGCGCGCATGGTGCGCGACGACGAGTTGGCAGCCGACCTGACCCAGGAAACCTTCATCAAGGCTTACCGGGCATACGACACGCTGATCGACCAGAACCGCGCGCGGGCCTGGCTTTACCAGATCGCCGGGCGGACGGCACTCGACGAATTGCGCCGACGCAAGATCGTACGTTTCATCCCGTGGACGGGTGAGTCACGCGGCGAAGTGGCATCGGCGGAAGACCTGGCGCTCCGTGGCCGGCTGTCGGGCGAGATGGAACGTGCGCTGGCACGCATCCCACCGCGCCAGCGGCAGGCGCTGCTGCTCGCCGAGATCAACGACATGACGGGCCTCGAATTGGCCGAGGCGCTCAGCGTGTCTCACGTTGCCGCGCGGGCGCTGCTCACTCGCGCGCGCGAATCGCTGCGCCAGGCCTTGGCCGTCGAGCACGCGCGCACGGCTGTCGCCGATGAGCGACGGCGCCGCGCCGACGTCGTGGCCAGCGCCTCGAGCAGGGCGCATGACCGTCGCGCGGGCCCACGTCGATGAGTCAGCGCGTTTCCCACGAGCGGGTGCGCCAGCTACTGGCGGCGCGGCTTGACGGCCCGATCAGCCGCAGCGAGCACCGCCTGCTCGCGGGCCACCTGCGCGCGTGCGAGCAGTGCCGACTGGTCGATCATGACTATCGCGCGCAGCGCGCTCAATTGCGCTCCCTGCCGACGCCCATCGCACCGCGTGACATGTGGCCACGAACGTCGGCAGCGCTCGACCGCGAGTTGGCGCGCAGTCGCGGGCGCTTCGGCCGGCGGCGGCCGGCGGCCGCATTCGGCCGCCAGGTCTCGCGCGGCGGCCACTCGGCGGTGCTTGCCGGACTGCTCGTGGTGATCGGGGGGATCACCGCCCTGGCGACATTCCGCATCGTGCCCAACATCAGCTCCACGCCACCGGAGCAGGCGGCGGCACCAACGCCTTTCTCGGTCGCCGGCCAGCAGCTTGCCTTCGTGGGCGGCGGCGCCGAGAAGCTTGCCGTCTACCAGACGCAGGTCAGCCGCATGTGTCCCACGAGCGCACCGGATTGCGTGTCGGACGAAGGCATTACCAGCACCCCCATAGTGCTGCCCAACGGGGCCAAACCACGCAATGTCGCGCTCAGCCCTTCCGGCAGGCAACTGGTGGTCGTTGGCGGCGACGTGGGCCGCGATGTCTTTGCGGTGGTGCTGCTGCCGGGCAACGACAACCTGGGCAGCCAACCCGGCGCCAACGGCAGCGATCTGCCAGCCAGCGGCGGCGACAGGTCGCAGCCCCCGGTCAGTAGTCCGAGTAGTGACGCGCCGGCATCGGGCGCTGGCAGCTCGCAGGAGCCCGCTTCGAACAGCTCATCTCCGGTGCAGGCCGATGGCTCGTCTTCAGCCAACTTGCCGCCCACGGCGGCAGTAGCCGGACTGACCGTGCTGGCGATCCTCGATGACGTGCACAGCGCCGGCGCACCGCCGGAGTGGTCGGCCGACGGCTCGATGCTCGCGTTCAGCGCGATGCCCGCCGATGGCAGTCACGGACCGGACGTCTACGTCTGGCACCCGTCCGACACTCGCGCTCAGCCGGTCACCAATGATCACGCCTCATTTTTCGCCTCATGGTCCGGTTCCCGGATCGTGGCCAGCCGGTTGCTCAACTCGCCGAGCGATGGCATCCCACAGGTTGGGACAGTCGTGATCGACCCGCAGACGCTCGACGAGCAGGTCGTAGATGGTCCCCAGATGTGGTTGCCCGCCGTAAATGCGCAAAGCGACACAGCGGTCGCGTGGTACGGCCAGCTGGCGTGGAACGGGCCGTTGCCGACCCCCGGCCAGGGCGGCCTGTACCTCGCCGACTGGGCGCGCCTGGACCCATATGCACCCGGGAACGACGTCCCGCAGACCTCGCCTTCGCCTGCCACGGCGTCGCCCAGTGACGAGCCGGCGACGCCGACTCCGGACGACAGCGCGGTGCCGGCCAGCGCCGGTACAACGCCAGATCCCTCCGCCCAAACTTCGTCAAGTCCGCCCTCGGACAGTGCATCGCCGTCCGGGGCGGCGTCGCCGAGCTTTTTGCCGTTCGAGCCGGCAAACACTTCGCCGGGGTCACCCAACAGCGGCGCGTCTCCCGGCGCGTCTCCCGGCGACTCCACATCGCCGACCGTCTCGGAGTTGACCAGCCCCAGTCCCGGCGAGGATTCGCCGAGCGCCGGCGCGTCGAGTGCGCCGCCGTCAGTGACCGAGCTACCGGACCCGCTCTCACCACTCGATCCGCAGGCGTTGTTCACGGACGGCACGGTGAGCGACTGGCAGGTGCGCTGGTCGAGTGACGGCCAGGCGCTGGGCATCTGGATTGCCGACGTGGCCGGATCGAGCTGGGGCCAGCTGGTGGTGCTCGCCATCGATCCGCAGAGCGCCGCTCTGGCCGCTGGTTCGCCGCTGGTCGGGCCGACACTCGCGCGGCGTGGCTTCACCCTGGGGCTCTCGCGGGTCGCTTTCGTGGGACCGTCGGACGCAACGCCCGAGGGCGAGCTGCGCGTGCGCACCTGGGGCTCCAGCGGCGACGGCGACCTGCGCCTGCGTGCGCCCGACGTGGAGGAGCTCGTCCCGGCGTTCTAGTCTTAGCGCGATGAGCGTGAGACAGATCATGACCAGCGACGACGTGCGCCGCGCCCTGGTGCGCATCAGCCATGAGATCGTCGAGAAGCACGGGGGCACCGGTTCGCTGGCGCTCATCGGCATTGAGCGGCGTGGCGTGCCACTCGCCGAACGGCTGGCCGATGCGATCTCGGCGCACGAGGACGTCCGCCCACCGGTCGGACGGTTGGACATCACCTTCTATCGCGACGATCTCTCGCAGGTTGACCGCCAGCCCGTGATCCATGGCGTGGAGTTCCCGTTTCCCCTCGAATCGAGCACCGTCGTCATCGTCGACGACGTCCTCTTCACCGGACGCACGGTGCGTGCCGCGCTTGACGCTCTCGTCGACATCGGCCGGCCGCAGGCGGTGAGGTTGGCGGTCCTGGTCGACCGAGGCCACCGCGAATTGCCAATTCGTGCCGACCACGTGGGCAAGAACGTGCCCACCTCGCGTGATGAACGGATCACCGTCCACCTGCACGAAACCGACGGAGGCAGCGACGAGGTGGTCATCGAGCGCCCGGACGGAGCCGCCTGATGAGCGGGGCGCCGCGGCACCTGCTTGACGTCGACCAGCTGTCGGACGCCGACATCGACGCGATCCTGGACATGGCCGAAGCACTGCAGGCTGCACCCGATGCCGCGGCTCCGGCAGCGCTGCGCGGGCGGCGCGTGGCGTTGCTCTTCGCCGAGCCGTCGACGCGCACGCGGCTCTCATTCGAGATCGCGGCACGCAACCTGGGCGCCGAAACGTTCCTCGTCGAACCGCGTTCGAGCTCGATGGTCAAAGGCGAGTCGCTCGTCGACACGGTGCGCAACTTCAATGCGCTGGGCTTCCATTACCTGGTGCTCCGCCACCACCGCGCCGGCGCGCCTTATGTCGCGGCGCGCCATTTCGCCGGCGCGGTGGTCAATGCCGGGGATGGCTGGCATGCGCATCCGACGCAGGCGCTACTCGACCTGCTCACTCTTCGCCACGCGTTCGGCGGTGCCGATGGCCTGCGCGGGCGCAGGGTCGTCATCGTCGGCGACCTGCTCCACTCGCGCGTGGCGCGCTCCAACGTCTGGACGCTGCGCCGGGCGGGCGTTGATGTCTGGCTGTGCGGGCCGGCGGGCTGGACCCGCGGCTACCAAACGGCGCCGGTGACCATCACCCACAACCTCGACGAAGCGCTGCGTGGCGCCGACGCGGTGATGGGGTTGCGCGTACAGCGCGAGCGGATGCACGGCAGCGCGCTTTCAGGAGAGGACTACGTTGCCCGCTACCAGATCACCGAGGAACGCCTGCAGATCGCGCGGCCCGGGGCGTTCTACCTGCACCCGGGGCCGATCAACGAAGGCGTTGAGGTGACGCAGGAAGTGGCGCGCGGCCCGCGCTCACTGGTCCTCGAGCAGGTGCGCAACGGGGTCGCGGTGCGCACCGCAGCGCTGGCGCTGCTCGAGTCGTCGCGGTCGCCGGCCGCGCCTCAGGCCATGCGGCGGCCGATGCCCTCCACGCGCGACTTGTCGAGCGTCAGCCGGTAGCGCACTTCGTCGACTTCACGCCCGCCGATGTGGCGCTTCTTCGCGGCACCATCCAGCACCCAGCCACATGCCTCGTAGAAGCGCCGCGCACGTGGGTTGGCCTCGAGCACCCACAACACGGCGTGTGCGTAGCCGTGTTCGAACAGGTCGTGTTCACAGTGCATCAGCAGGTTGCGACCCACGCCACGCTCCCAGAAACCGGGCATCACGTAGATCGCGTAGACCTCGCCCGTGTCGCGGGGCAGCTCATCGTCGTGAGCGGGCCCGGCAACAGCGAAGCCGACGATGGCCGATCCTGACTCGGCGACCCACGGCCGGCGCTCGACCGCCAGGACGCGCAACTCGTTGCTCCAGAACCTTTCGCGGTCGGTGACCTCGAGCGCACTCAGGTAGGTGGCCGGCAGCCGATCGCGGTACGCCTCCTGCCACGTACGCACGTGCACCTCGGCGATGCCGCGCGCGTCGGACTCCCGCGCCCGACGCATGTGGACGATCTCGTCGCGAGCGCTCATGTCGGCCTCCCGGTCCGAGCCGTTTCGTTGGACCGCTCTACCATCGCGCTGAATGACCGACGAGGCAACTGACAAACAGCCCGAACGCGAGAGCAATTCGCCCGTTTCAGCCGACCCGTCGGGCTTGCCCGAGTCCAGCTCATGGATCGAGCAACCGCCGGTCTACAAGGGCGCGCCGCTTGATCCCGACCGCGGGCCCGGCCTGGGTTGCTTCTGGCTCCAGGTCGCCTTGCTGGTCATCCTGTTGATCGGCACGCCGGTCAGCGTTGCGCTGGCGGCGCCACCGTGGTTCAGCGCTGCGCTGCTGATCCTGAGCCTGATCGTGCTCTTCTTCGTCGGCCAGACCATGATCTTCCTGTTGCGCCTGGTCGCCGCCGACCGCCGCGCGCGCCGCCGGCCGCTCCGTGAAGGCGCCCGCCGAACCGTTGGCCAGCTCGAGGACGAAGCCGGCGCGAAACCTCCTTCCGACACGCACTAGAGCAGGATCACTCCCGAGCCTGGCAGTCGCCGACCAACGCGCAGGCAGTTCAGGATCCCACGCGGCGGGGTCTCGTAGTCGCTGCCAAGGGCGCCCACCAGGTCGGCTCGAATGCGGCGGTCATAGGCCGTGTCGGCGAGAACGAGCAAGATGGCATCGACGTGCCCGTCGCGCTCGCGTAGCCTCGTCCGTCGCACGAGCTGCTGGACGTCATGGACACGGGTCTCGAGATCCACACCCACGAGGTAGTGCGGCCGCATTCCTGTCAGCCGCAGCAACTTGTCCCATGCCCGCCGTTCGCCCGGTCCTGGAAGCAACACCTCGTCTGTTCCTCGCCAGGAGTCGGCCAGCAGGGCATCGAATCGCCGGCCTAGTGCCAGCTGACCCTTGTCGCGCACTGGGTCACCGACTGGATGCACCCCCAGCGATAGCTCGCAGCCCAGGACGCTGGCCAGCTCCGACAGGGCTACGAGTCCGATGTCCTGCAGCTGACCGGCCTCTGTTCGCCAAAGTCGCGCTTGCGACCAGCCGACCGCGTTGGCCGCGCGTGCCTGGCTGACGTTCGCGGTCACTCTCGTGGTTCGCAGGTCGGTCAGCGCCCGAGCCAACAACATCCGCCCGCGTCGTTGACCTCTTCGTGCTGCACTCTCCCTGGTGGCCACGCGTTCCAGTCTGCCGCCCATGACTTTGTCGTCGCTTATCGGGCGCTTATCGATGGCCGAGGTGGCTTGCTCGATATTGGCGCTGACACGCCCAGCGATTGATGTGCCCGTCAGACGGCTCCAGCCGCTGCCTGGACGGCGGCTGAACGTGGCGCCTCGCTCAGCCGCGCACACGCCACGTCGGCGATGTCCTTGGGTGACGGGCGCACCATTCTCCCAGCGTGTCGAGGAGCGGCTGACCGGCCAGATCGAGGAAGCCGGCCTCGGGTCCGGACGGGCGCGTGCGACAATGGCGCGCGCTGTATGGAATCGCGAGCCTGACGCCGTGCCGGTCCTGGCTACTTTCTTTTCGGTGCGCCGTGGGCGCGATCCGTTTTTCAAGTTCTTCATGCGCAAGCTCTTTCCGCGCCAGGTGAAGCGCTACGAAGAGGAGTTCGGGATGCGCTTTCTGGGCTGGTACAACGTGGCCTACGGGTGGGACTTCGACAACGTGATCCTGCTCGAACTGCCCGATTACGCGACGGTCGACAAGCTCGAGGGCGATCCGGCCTCACGGGCCATCGGCCACCGCGCCGGTGAATGGATGTTTGAACGCCACCACTCGATGTTCCTCCGCGAGCGGATGGGACCCGACCTCGAATACCACCCGTAAACGACACGCAGAGGACGACGCGCACATGTCAATCAGACGTAACGGACCGAATGATCGGACCGGACAGGGACTCGGAGGTGACGGAAAGATGACCAGCATGTCCGGCGCCCTGGGCGAGATCGCGGCTGAGGCCGGCCTCGAGCGCACCAGTTTCCTGTCGACCGCGGGCGATCAGCTCCGCCGTTTCCTTGACGCCAACAAGCCGCGCATCAAGGCGATCGGCGGGTTGGTACTCATCGACGAGGATCCCGACTACCTGTCGGTCGCACCGGACGGCACCTTTCGCTCCCGGACGCGGTACCAGGACGAGGCGACCGGCAAGTGGCACTCGGAGACGGAGATCATCGAGAGTGCCGCGGAGCTGGCCGAGCTGTACAACCCGGCCGAGATCTTTGCCGCCTTCGCCGAGGCGGCGCGCGAACAGGCCGGCCTGCCCGAAGAGCCGACCGCGACGAGCGACCTGATGGACTCCGCCGGCGTATCGCCGGAGGAAACGGTGGGTGTCGGCGTGGGCGAGGACGAGTACGCCGACGAGGCCTACGCCGGCGCAGCCGACCAATGGGCGAAGCGCCAGGCAGCGGCCGGCAAGCCAGTCGACGAGCACGATGCGGCCCGCCGCGTCTACGACCTCGCGCTGACCTTCCAGGAACGCAGCCAGCACTCCGAGGCGCGCCTCGTGGAGCAGTTCGAGACGGCTGTCCAGGACGTCGCCTCGTACCTGGGCGATCTGATGATCCTCGACGACGAGGACGAGCGGTTATGGCTGAAGCGCAACGGCCGTTTCGAAGCTGAAGTCGTGCCCGAGGCGGAGGAGGGCGAAGAGGCCGAGGAAGGTGAGTGGCGGCGCCTGGGCACACCCGATGACCTCGTCGAGTTCTACGACCCAACGGACGTCTTCGGCGACCTGGCCGAGGCCCTGGTCGAGAACTTTCCGGCCATCGCCAGCGAAGACGAGGACGGCGATGACGATGACGTCGAGGATGAAGAGGGCGACGAAGATCGCTGACCTCGGCGCATGAGGCTGCTCGACGCCGAGCTGGTTGCCAGCCGCGAGTTCCTCCCCAGCCAATGGCTGCAGACATACCGGGCCCCTGGGCTCGTCGGCGCGGCGCGGGCCGGCCAGTTCGTCCACGTGCGCACGCCCGACTACTCGGGCCTCGTGCTGCGCCGGCCGTTCAGCATCAACACCTACGATCGCAAGGCCGGCGACATGACCGTCCACTTCCGCGTCACCGGCGTGGGGACGCTGTGGCTGGCGCGCATGCGGCCCGGCGAGAGGGCACAGATGCTCGGTCCCCTCGGGCGACCCTTCGAGGTCGACCCGCGCAGTCGCAACGTGCTCCTGGTCGCCGGTGGGCTGGGCATGGCCGGAGTGCGGGCGCTCGCCGATGAGGCCCTGGCAGCCGGGCGCAACGTTGTGCTCCTCTTCGGCGCCGCTTCGGCCGCACAGGTGTACCCGAGCTCGTTGCTGCCCGAGGAGGTCGAGTACGTCGTGGCGACCGACGATGGCAGCTTTGGCCACCACGGCCTGGTGACCGATCTCGTGGCGCGCTTCGAGGCGTGGGCCGACCAGTGCTTCGCATGCGGGCCGCAGCCCATGCTGGCCGCCCTCGCCCGACTCGCCTCGGGACGTCGGGCACGCCTCGGAGTGGCCGCGCTCGGCCCGCGCCGCGGCAAGGGCACGCGCGCAGCCCCACTCGGCTCGCGCCAGGCCCGCCGGCGAGCATGGCTGCAGGTATCCATGGAGCAGAACATGGGTTGCGCGGTGGGCGCCTGCCTTGGTTGTGTCGTGATGGGCGTCGACGGACCGCAGCGAGTCTGCCGAGAGGGACCTGTCTTCGCAGCGGAGGAGATAGCGTGGGAAGCACACTGGTGACCAGCCGGACCGGCTGGATCGGCTCGCTCATCACGGCGATCGCCTATTCGGCAGTGGTGCTCCGCATCCTGGCGTGGGTCTTCGCAACCGGCTGGATCTGGCTCCGGGCGGCCCGCGCCCATGGCTGAGGCAGCCGCGGCGGCGGTCGTCCCGGACCTTGCCGTCGACCTCGGCCGGGGACTCGTGCTCGCCAACCCATTCATGGTCGCCTCGGGCACCTTCGGTTACGGCATCGAGTACGGCGATGTCGTCGATGTCAACCGCCTGGGCGCCATCTGCTCGAAGGGGACGACCCTCCGACCGCGCATCGGCAATCCGCCGCCGCGCGTTACCGAGACCCCGGCAGGCATGCTCAACTCGATCGGCCTGCAGAACCCGGGCGTCGAAGGGGTGCTGGCCAAGTACGCCGGCACGTGGGCCGGCTGGCAGGTTCCGGTGATCGTCAATGTCGCGGGCGAGTCGGTCGACGACTACGTCGCCGTGGCCCGCCGGCTCGACGGCCAGCCCGGAGTCGCGGGTATCGAGCTCAACATCTCGTGCCCCAACGTTGGCGCCGGCGGTCTGCAGTTCGCCCTCGATGCCGGTGCGGCCGGCGAGGTCACCGCGGCCGTCCGCAAGGCAACGGAATTGCCGCTCATGGTCAAGCTGTCACCGGCGGCGACCGACGTGCGCGGCATCGCCCGGGCCATCGCCGACGCCGGCGCCGATGCAATCAGTGCGGTCAACACGCTGCCCGGCATGGCCATCGACCACCATCGACGCCGGCCGCTGCTGGGCAACGTGTACGGAGGCCTGTCGGGGCCCGCGCTCAAGCCGGTCGCGCTGCGCGTGGTATTCGAGGTGGCCCAGGTCGTCAAGATCCCGATCGTGGGCATCGGCGGCGTGGGCTCGCTCGACGACGCGCTCGATTTCCTGATGGCCGGGGCGTGCGCGGTACAGATCGGTACAGCGGTCTTCGCCGATCCCGTGCTGCCGGTGAGACTGACCGACGAGCTGGCGGCGTGGTGCGCGGCCCACGATCTGGCGACGCATCGCGAGCTGATCGGCGCCGCACTGCCGGCGCGGCGCGGCAAGCCCAGCATCAAGGGCGCGGAGTACCGCCCATGACCGACGCACGCGCCGCAGCACTGGCTGCCGCGGCAGCTGCGGCACGGGTCGAGCGCATCTTCAGCGACGCGGGCGCCTATCGCCAGGGTCATTTCAAGCTCAAGAGTGGCCGCCACGCGGACCGCTACGTGGAGAAATTCCAGGTCCTGCAATGGCCGGCCCAGGTCGAGGTCCTGTGCGGCCTGCTCGCGGAGCGCGGTCGGGCTGCCGCACGTGCGCTCGGCGCTGAGATCGGCGTCGTCGTCGGCCCAACGACCGGCGGCGTGATCCTGGCCTACGAGACGGCCCGCCAGGTGGGCGTTCGCGGCATCTTCGCCGAGCAGGAGCTGGACGCAGACGGCAACAAGGTGCGCGTGCTGCGGCGTGGCTTCGGCATCGAGCCCGGCGAGCTCGTGCTGCTCGTCGACGACGTGGTCACGACCGGCGCGTCGCTGACGGAGATGCTGCCGCTGATCGAGGCGTCGGGCGGCCGCCTGCTGGGAGCGGAGGTGCTCGTCGATCGCACCGGGACGCTCGAGTCGGTTTCCTCGCCAGTCAGCGGAAAGGTCTACCCCGCGCGGGCGCTGTGGACGCTCAACCTGCCCAGTTACGAGCCCGGGCCGCAGACCTGCCCGCAGTGCGCTGCCGGGTTGAAGCTCGAGGCACCAGGGTCGAGCGGAGCGGCGTCGGGCTAAGCGCGCTCCAGCCGAGCTTTGCGCAGCTAGCTTCCAGCCACGGCGTCGAGCGCGGCACGCAGCTCGTCGGCACCGGCGACGCCCTCGAACTTGGCCGCGATCTTGCCCTGCGCATCGACCACGAAGATGTACGGCTCGATGGGCAATCCGTAGTCGGTAACCGCCTTGATCGGTATGGGGAGGTTGTTCTCGTCCACGACCGGCTGCAGGCCGCCGTTGACAATCTGCAGCTCATACGGCTCGACGTTGATGAAGTCGACCCTGGACTTGTACGGCGGCGCCACGGACTTGACCACATCCAGCGCGGGCCCGCAGGTCTGTGACACGCAGAACGCCGGCGTCGCGAAGACGATCACGAAGGGCTTGTGGGCGGCGATGGCCTGCGTGATGGACAGGCGGTAGAAGTCGGGGTCGGGGGAAGGGTCGGTGGCGATCTGCTTGATCTGGTCGGGCGTGCTGGCGGTCGGCGTGTCCTCGGGAATCGCCGGCGCGCCGTTCGCCGGCGTGGTGCCCGACTGGAGCACGGTGAACAGGCTGCGACCGGTGTGCTGCCCGCTGCTGTCGCTGGTGACGGCCTCGACCCCCCACTGACCGGGCCGGTCGAATGTCGCCGTGGCCCGGTACAAGCCGGGCCGTCCCGGTGCGATGTCGAGGTAGCTCGCCGGAGCACTCGAGGCCGGGTTGGCCGGATCCACGGCCAGGTCGTAGAAGTTGAGCGTGACCGAGCGATCCGGCGAGACCAGCGAGTTGTCCTGGCCGTCAATGAGGTTGAGCAGGAAGCGATTGCTGCCGACGACGAGCTGCTGCGACACGGCGATGGGAATCACGTCGCCGCTGCCGTTGGCCCAGCCCGGATAGAACGACTGCGAAGGACTCATCGAATCCTGCCTCAGCCCGTTGCCCGGCGCCGGCTGGTGGGAACAGGCGGCGATCAGCGTGGCCGCCACGATGAGGGTGAAAACGAGCGCCCGGCGGCGCCCCGACACGAAGGGGAGCGGGAGCATTTGCCTCACCTTAACGCGATGAGGCGATTGCTACCGATTCGGGCCCCACGCCTACAATCGGGCGATCCACATGTCGGCCAGCGTCCTTCCGGCTAACCCACCACCTACCCTCGCGCCCGACCGACCGAGCGCAGGCTTTCGCCGGCTGGCGTTGGCCAGCGCGGTGATGACCTACCTGCTGGTGGTCGTCGGTGCCCTGGTGCGCAGTACGGGTTCGGGCATGGGCTGCCCCGACTGGCCCTTGTGCCAGGGCGCACTCGTGCCACCCCTCGGCGACACGGCGGCGTGGGTCGAATGGACACATCGCGACGTGGCCGCCTTCGTCGGCCTGCTGGTGCTCGCCCTGACGGTCGCCGCGGTCGTCCGCTATCGGGGCCAGATGTCGATCGTGCTTCCGGCCATCCTGGCCCTGTTCCTGACCGGCTTCCAGGCCTACCTGGGCAAGGTCACCGTGGACACGAGCAACGCCGGCCAATGGGTCACCGCGCACCTGTCGACGGCCCTTGCCCTGCTCGGCCTGCTGACCTTCATCGCCGTTCGCGCTCACTATCCGTCACGCATGCCCGCGCGCGGTGGCTCGCAGCGCCTCACCCTGCTGCTTGCCTTCGTCGCTGCGGCGGCGTACGCGCTGATGCTTTTCGGCTCGAACGTGACCGAGTCCAACGCAGCGTTGGTCTACCCGGACTGGCCGTTCTTCAATGGCCAGCTGCTGCCGACCTTCTCCAGCAACGCCACGGCGGCGGGTCTGCAGATGGCCCAGTTTCTGCACCGGGTGGTGGCCGCCATCGTCGGCATCATCGTGCTCGGCGCGGCGATCTACATCTGGCGGCGCGTGCGCCGCTCGCGTCATATCGGGCGGCCGGTGCCCGGTGGCGAAGCGGTACTCGCCCTGGTCGCGACGTCGGCCGCCCTGTACGCCGTGCAGGTCGTGGTGGGCGCGCTGCAGATAACGACGTCCCTCGCGGACTGGGCGGTGGCTCTCCACCTGGCGCTGGGTGCCCTGATATGGGCCCTGCTCGTGGGCGCCGTGTTCATCTCGTACTTCGAAGCGCGGCTGCGCCCGGCGTCGGGCGAGGTCGAGCCCGCGTCGGCCGAAGGCACGCAGCAGCCGCAGCAGTCGCAGGCGACGGTGCGCGAACGCGTGAGTGCCTACGTGGCACTGACCAAGCCGCGCATCATCGAGCTGCTGCTGGTCACGACCGTGCCGGCGATGTTCCTCGCCGCGCGCGGCGTACCGCGTTTGGACCTGGTCTTCTGGACACTGGTGGGTGGCTCGCTCGCCGCCGGCGCGGCCAACGCCATCAACTGCTACATCGACCGGGACATCGACCTGATCATGACCCGAACGCGCCGGCGGCCGCTGCCTGCACACCAGGTCAATCCCGAGGACGGGCTGGTGTTCGGGCTCATCCTGGGCGTGATCGCGTTCGCCGTGATGGCGTTCTTCACCAACCTGGTGGCCGCGTTCCTGACGCTCCTGGCGATGGCTTTCTACGTGGTCATCTACACCATGCTGCTGAAGCGTTCGACGCCGCAGAACATCGTCCTGGGCGGCGCCGCCGGGGCGCTGCCGCCGGTCATCGGCTGGGCCGCGGTGACGGGCGACATCGGGCTCCCAGCCCTGTTCCTGTTCGCGATCGTCTTCTACTGGACGCCGCCGCATTTCTGGGCGCTGTCGCTGCGCCTGCGCCGTGACTACGCGGCCGCCAACGTGCCCATGCTGCCGGTCGTGCATGGCGTGCCCGAGACGACACGTCACATCGCGCTCTACAGCGTGCTGATGGTCTGCCTGACGCTCGTCTTCTTCGTCGTCGCGCGCATGGGCCTGGTATTCCTGGCGGGCTCGCTGATCCTCGGCGCGCTCTTCCTGATGCAGGCGTTCGCCATGTGGCGCGAGGGCACCGACGCGCGAGCGGTACGCCTGTACAAGTTCTCGATCACCTACCTGACCGCGCTCTTTGCGCTGATCATCCTGGACGTCTTCGTCTTCCTGCCCTTGTGATCGACCCGCGGCGGCGGGCGCGGGCGAACCAGGCGCGCATCGACGCACTGTGGGACTTCGACAAGGCCGACCAGTCCGAGATCCGCTTTCGGGACGCCGCCGCATCAGCCAGGGGCCAGCTGCGTGACGTCCTGCTGACCCAGGTTGCGCGCGCCGTGGGTCTGCAGGCGCACTACGACGAGGCGCTGGCCAACCTCGACGCGTTGCCCGATCCGGGCGACGGACTCGCCGGCGCCGAGCTTCGCGCTCGGACAAAGCTGGAGCGCGGGCGGGTGCTCAACTCGAGTGGCGAACCGGCCGCGGCACGGTCGTATTTCGCGGCCGCACACGAGGTTGCCGCCACGGCCGGCCTGGAACACCTCGCCGTCGATGCGCTCCACATGCTCGCCATCGTCGCCGCGCCCGGGGAACAGGACGATCTCAACCTGCGCGCGCTCGATCTCGCCAACACCGCCGCGGATCCACGAGCGTGCGCCTGGCGGCCCAGCCTGCTCAACAACATGGGCTGGTCCGCTTTCGAGCGGGCCGACTACGATCTCGCGCTCCAAAGGTTCCAGGCAGCGCTCGCCGGTCGCCAGGAGCAGGGCAAGGAGCATGAGGTTCGGATCGCACGCTGGTGCATCGCGCGGTCGCTGCGCGCGCTCGGTCGCGTGGATGAGGCGCTCGACATTCAACTGGCGTTGTCGGCGGAGCACCAGGCGGCGGGCACGGCCGATCCGTACGTCGACGAGGAAATCACCGCCCTTCGAGCGTCGGCAGGCTCCACGAGTCCGCCGCGCCCGTGATGCGCGTGGCGTAACGGAAACGGCCAATTCGTGCAGGAAAGTCCGGGCCAATGGGCCCCTTGAAGCTGAGTTCGTGCGCCGGATCGGCCGTTTTGAACCCCTGTGCGCATCATCCGCATCGGTCGGTGGGCGAACGGATGACCGCCCGCCAGCCACCCGCGAACCGATCTGACTCACTCGGCGGGAGCAGTGACAACAGGGCCAGCGCCGCGCCGTAGAGGATGCTCAGCCACCACCACTCCCCGTAGTCCAGCTCGAGCGGCGCGACGATCAGCCACGCCCCAAGAAGGACGTTGACGCGCACCGCGCTGCGCGCGACGGGCGACAGCGAGATGGTCGCCGCTGCGGCGGCCAGCGGACCAGTGACCAGCCAGTTGGCACGCGCGCCGGCCGCCAGGCCCAGGACGTCGGGAACCGCGTAAAGGGCCACGCCCAGCGCAGTCGAGGCAAAGAGCGCTGCCAGCCCCACGAGACGCCGCATCAGGCCGGCTGGCCGGCGACGGCGCGCCACAGTGATGCGCCGCGCGCACGCTCACGGCCCAGGTGCTGGAGCGTGGCCAGGACTTCGTCGAGTGCCGGCACGACCATCGAAAGCGAGATGACCGCCGACGCCAGGCACAGCGTGCACCAGGTTCCCACGAGCAGCGGCTGGGCCACGATCAGGACGACGCCCGCTGCGGCCATGCCCAGCACGGTCGCCCCGAAGAGCAGCACCGCCCAGGGATGAGTCCGCCAGCGCGCCTCGCCGCCGATCAGGCCGGTGACGATGTCGGCCAGGTAGCCCAGGGCGCCCAGGAAAGCGTCAGGGACGGGGAAGGCCTGCGACACCTTCGATGTCAGCACGCGCTCGCTGCCGCTGCCGAAGAACGGGTCCCAGACGTGGGCCACGAGTCCGAACTGGTACGCGGCGAGGTAGAGGGCAATCGGCAGGCCCACCAGTGCCAGGCCGAACTCGGGCGCACGCCCGAGCCACGTCGACGGATTCGCCTGCCAGCCGGGTGGTCGGTCGCTCATCGTCTTTGAGCGTGCCGCGCGGCGCGTTGCGTTGTCCTATTAGCCAGGGCCAGCCGCTACTCAGGCAGGTTCCTTTCTTGCGCGAGCTGCTCGGCGGCAAGCTTCCGCGCGACCTCACGATCGAGCTTGGCGTCAACCCGCCGTCCTTCGGCCTCCTCGGCACGCAGCCAGACCCATACCGCGAGGATCATCGCGACGAAGAACATCATGTCGCCGCCCAGCCACATGATCGCGCCGGCCCACGCCTGATCGGAAAGCGGTGACAGCCCCCAGGCATTCGAGAGCGTGGCGTAGTGGCTGTAGAGCACGTCCGGGGCCGAGTAGATGGCCAGGCCGAGGAAGGCGCTCTGGGGCATGCCCACGAACAGGTAGAGCACGCGGCCACCGTGCGGCAGGCGCCACGGCGACGGGTCGGCACCAACGACCGGCCACCAGAACAGCAGCCCGGCGGCGATATACAGGCCGTGCTCAAAGGCGTGGAGGACATCGTTGGTCAACGACGCGTTGTAGAGCGGCGAGAAGTGAGTCGCCCACAGGACCGCGGCGAAGACCACCCAGGTCGTTCCCGGAAACGCGATCAGGCGCACGAGCCGCGAATGGAGCACGGGCAGGATCCAGCGATGGCGCGTGGCCGGCGTCGCCACGCGCAGCAGCAGCGTGATCGGTGCGCCGATGGCGAGTAGCGGCGCGGCGACCATGAGCAGGAGCAGGTGCTCGATCATGTGGTCGAAGAAGAACGTCGTGTCGTAGGTGCCGATGGGCGACTCGAGGGCGACGAGGATCACCAGCAGGCCCGCGTACCAGGCCGCCTCGCGATAACGCGGCACCGGGTTGTCGGGGTGCGCCTGCGCGACTCGACCGGCCGCCCAGGCATAGAGCAGCGCGGCGATGACCAGCGGCACGATCACCCACAGGTCGAGTTGCCACGCGAGCAGCACGTTTACCAGGGAACCCGGCGGGGGCGCGTAGCCGTGTGCCGCCGCGACGGGGGGCAGCGTGAGCGAGGCGAGCACTGCCAACGCCGACGCTGACGCCGCCATCGAGAGCAGGACTCCGAACCGGCCGCTGCGCCGTGCGCCGGACATACGTCTCGCGAGCGCAGTAACCGTGATCACGCCCTATTATGGGGACACCCGATCTCAAGACAGCCTTTTCGAACCCACGCTGCGGACAGTCAGGGAGTCTGCGTGCCTTTGGTCGGCCCTCGAAAATCTGCCGTCGCTCGCCTCGGACAACTGGTCAACGCCGGTCGGCGTTCGCGTGCCTGGCGTGCCGTGCCCTTCGGCCTGCTCGTGCTCGTCAGCATCCTGCTGGCGGCATGCTCCACGCAATCGAGCAGCCTCGAACCGGGCTACGAACCTGCACCGGGCATCGCGCCGGTCACCCCGGTCACGGCCCAGGGCCAGTACATCTCGGACTTCTACCCCTACATCCTGGCCATCGCGGTAGCGGTTTTCATCCTCGTCGAGGGCCTGCTCATCTGGATCGTGCTGCGCTACCGGCGCAAGCCGACCGACAGCGAGCTGCCCAAGCAGACGCACGGCAACAGCGTGCTGGAGATCATCTGGACGCTCGTCCCGGCGATCATCGTGACCATCCTGTTCGTGTTCACCGTGGACACGCTGGGCAAGGTCGAGACGGCCAACAACCCCAACGACAACCCCGCGCTGACGGTTGACGTGACCGGCTTCCAGTGGCAATGGACCTTCGCCTACCCGGCCCAGAACCTGAGCTTCACCGGCACCGGCAAGGACGGCCCCACGATGGTCCTGCCGGTGAACGAGACGGTGCGCATACGGCTGCACTCATCGGACGTGATCCACTCGTTCTACGTACCGCAGTTCAACTACAAGAAGGACGTCGTGCCCGGGCGCGTCAACCAGTTCGACGTGCTCATCCAGCAGATCGGCACCTTCTCCGGCCAGTGCGCCGAGTTCTGCGGACTGGGCCACGCCGACATGCACTTCTCCGTCCAGGCGGTCAGCCAGGCCGACTTCGATGCCTGGGTGCTCCAGCAGCAGGCGCCCGCCAGCCAGGCACCTGCCCCGTCCGGGGCGCAGGCCCTGACCGTCAACGCGGTCAACTTCACCACCTTCGATCCGCCCAGCCTGACGGCGGTGGCCAACGAGCCGATCACCATTGACTTCCACAACACCGATACCGCGCAGCCGCACAACTTCGCGATCGAAAAGGCGAACCCCGACGGCTCCGACTGGGCCGGCCTGCCGATCGTCGCGCCCGGCCAGAGCGCCGTCTACCAGGCCCCCGCCCTGCCGCCGGGCACGTACACCTTCTACTGCCAGGTGCACCCGACGACCATGCGCGGGACCCTGACCGTCCAGTGAGCAAGGCAGGAGGCGACTAGCACATGGCGACCACGACCCTCGCCCCCGGCACGCTCGCCTACCCCCGTGCGCGCTCACGCATCTACGAGTGGCTGACCACAACCGATCACAAGAAGATCGGGATCATGTACGTCACCACGTCGTTCCTGTTCTTCCTGCTGGGCGGCATCTTCGCGCTGCTGATCCGCAGCGAACTGGCCTTCCCGGGTGTCCAGTTCCTCGATCCCGAGACGTACAACCAGCTGTTCACCATCCACGGCACGACGATGATCTTCCTGTTCGTGATGCCGATGATGACCGGCCTCGCCAACTACATCGTGCCGCTCCAGGTGGGCGCCGCCGACATGGCGTTCCCGCGCATCAACGCGCTGTCCTTCTGGATGGTCCCGATGGGCGGCCTGCTGCTCTACTCCGGCTATGCGCTGGGCGGTGCCGCCGACGCCGGTTGGACCGGCTACGCGCCGCTATCGGTGCAGGGTGGCGTGGGCATCGACCTGTGGATCATGGCGCTGGTACTGCTGGGCATGAGCTCGGTGCTCGGCGCGATCAACTTCATCGCCACGATCTTCAAGATGCGCGCGCCCGGCCTCACGTTGCTGCGCATGCCGATCATGGTCTGGAACATCCTGGTCACCAGCGTGCTGCTGATCTTCGCGGTGCCGGTGCTCACCTCCGGGCTGATCATGTTGTACATCGATCGCAACTACGGCGGCGGCTTCTTTGATCCGGCCGTGGGTGGCAATCCGATCCTCTGGCAGCACGTCTTCTGGTTCTTCGGCCACCCCGAGGTGTACATCCTGATCCTGCCTGCGTTCGGCATCGTGACCGAGATCCTGCCGGTCTTCTCACGTAAGCCGCTGTTCGGCTACAAGGCCTTCGTCTTCGCCACGGCCTCTATCGGGGCACTCGGCTTCTCGGTGTGGGCGCACCACATGTTCACCACCGGCGCGGTCTACCTGCCCTTCTTCAGCTTCTTTACCTTCCTCATCGCGGTGCCCACCGGGATCAAGTTCTTCAACTGGCTGGCCACCATGTGGCGCGGCCAGCTGTCGCTCAAGACGCCGATGCTCTTCGCGATGGGCTTCATCGCGCTGTTCCTGATCGGCGGACTGGACGGCGCCTTCCTTGCCGTGGTGCCCTTCGACTTCCACGTCCAGGACACCTACTGGGTCGTCTCGCACCTGCACTACGTGCTCTTTGCCGGCTCGGTCATGGGCATCTTCGCCGGCCTCTTCTACTGGTTCCCCAAGATGACCGGACGGATGCTCAACGAGGGCCTCGGCAAGCTCCAGTGGCTGCTCATGTTCGTGGGCGCCAACCTGGCCTTCTTCCCGATGCACCTGCTCGGGCTCGACGGCATGGTCCGGCGCATCATCGACTACTCGCCCAACCCCGGCTGGCAGGAACTCAACATGCTCTCGACCATCGGCGCGTTCACCATCGCGGCGAGCGTCCTGCCTTTCCTGTGGAACGTGTTCATCACCCTGCGCGGCCCGCGCAACGCGCCCGACGATCCCTGGGACGGCAACACGCTCGAATGGGCGACCACCAGCCCGCCGCCGACGTACAACTTCGACAGCCTGCCGCCGATCCGCTCCGAACGTCCGCTGTTCGACCTCAAGCACGGTCTGACGCCGGCCGTTGCGGCGGCCATCCCGGCCGAACGCGGCGAGACCCATGACGAGACGCGCGCCCTGCCGGGCGGCGGGACCGACCGCCCCGGTGAGAGCAGTGACGGGAGCCACGGCGCATGACCGCCGACAGCCAGGTGCTGGCCATGCCCCACGCCGAGCAGGACTCCACCGCCGGTCACGAAGAGCAGGGCGTCAACACCGCGCTGCTGGGCATGCTGCTGTTCATCGGCAGCGAGGTGATGTTCTTCGCCGGCCTGTTCGCCGCCTATTTCAACGCCCGTGCTGCCGCCCAGCCGGCGTGGCCGCCGCCGGGCCTCGAGAACGTCATCGAGCCGAACATCGTGGTCATCGTCGCGACCGCCATCCTGCTGCTCAGTTCGGGCACCATGCAGTACGCCCTGGGACGCATCAAGGCCGGCGACCGGACGGGCATGAACCGCGCGCTGGCGGTCACGTTGTTGATGGGCGCAACGTTCCTTGCGCTACAGGCATATGACTACAACGACCTGCTCAGCACGCACGGCTTTGGCATCAACAGCGGCGTCTACGGCACCCTCTTCTACACCATGACCGGCTTCCACGGCGCGCACGTCTTCGGCGGCGTGGTGGGCATCGGCATCGTCCTGCTGCGCGGCACCGCGGGACAGTTCTCGGCCAAACACCATATCGCGGTCGAGGCGGTGTCGGCCTACTGGCACTTCGTCGACATCGTGTGGATCGGCCTGTTCTCGACGCTGTACCTGTTGAAGTAGGGCGGAGCGATGTTCGTCTGGCGCAACGCGCTGATTCTCGGGTTGATGTTCGTGGTGGTCGGGGTCGCGTATTACCTCCTGCAGGGCAGTGGCGCGACGCTGGATCGCGCCGGGGCGACCATGCTCGTCGTCCTGGGCGGGGCAATGGCGTTCGTATTCGCGATCCTGTTGCGCGGTTCGCGCGGGCTCTAATCCGAGCCTTGGGCGAGAGGTAGCCGGTGCCGGCCAACCAGCAGGGACAGACCATCGTCGACCTGTTCCTGAACCTGCTCAGCCAGCTGATCCTGCCCAACTGGCCGGATCTCATCAAGCTCTTGCCGTGGGCGCTGATCGCCCTCATCCTGGCCTTCGCGCTGTGGATGGCGTGGCAGTGGCGCCGCGCCGGGGCACTCAACAGCTCGCGGGTGCCACGGCCGCTATCCGGGGGAGCGCCGCCGCCGGGCATCCACATGCCCGGTCCTTCGCGCTGGCCGCTGGTGGCGCCGATCGGCGCGGCGCTGGTGCTGTTCGCCCTCGCCCTGCCGCCCAAGGACAGTGCCGGTAACGCCCTGCTGCCCTTCAACCCGCTGTTGATGGGCCTGGGGCTGCTCATCGTGCTCGTGGCCGTGGGTGGCTGGCTGCGCGACGCGGGTCGCGAATGGCACGCGACAGCCACCGGCCTGCATGGCCAGGAGGCGATGGCCGCGGCCGACGCGACGCCCGTGCTGAGCGCCACTGCCTCCCGCGCACTGGCGGAAGCTCGCGGCGGCGCGCTGGTGGCCACCACCGAGCCGATGGCGCCGCCACAGCCGCCGCCCGGCGTGCACATGCCCGCCCCAAGCCCGTGGCCGTTCTTCGCGCCGATCGCGTTGATGGTCATCCTGTACGGCGTCATCTTCAGCGCGGCCCTCATCGTCGCCGGCGTCGTGCTGGCTGGCATCGCGGCGGTCGGCTGGTATCTCGACGCGGGCCGCGAGTACCGCACGACCGAGGAGTACGGGCACCCCGTCTATGTCACCCGCGATCCGCGGCGGGTCTGGCCCGGCCGGCTCGTGCCGGTGTTCGCCATCGTCATCGCCCTGGGCGTGCTGGTCGTCCTGGCCCCGGTCGGCCTGTCATGGCTCAACGGCCTGACACCGCCCTCGGCCTCGCCAACGACCGCGGCGGTGCCCGCCAACCCGGAGATCACCGCCCACAACATCCAGTTCGACACCAAGACGCTGGTCGTGCCGGCCAACCGGGCATTCCAGCTCACGTTCAACAACCAGGACGCCGGCGTGCCGCACAACGTCGAGTTCACCACCGACTCGTCCGCGAGCCAGGTGCTCTTCGACGGCGAAGTGATCACCGGCACCGCGACCACGACCTACCAGGTACCGGCGCTCCAGCCAGGCACGTACTACTTCCAGTGCAAGATCCACCCCTCCATGAACGGAACGCTCGTCGTCCAGCCGGAGAGCGGCGCGCCCGCACCCGGTTCATCAGGCGGAGCGTCCGCGTCGCCCTGAGCCAGCGCAGCCGGCTCGCAGTCGCGGGCGTCGCGATCCTGATCGCCGTGATCGCGCTCGCCGCCGCGGGAACGTACGTCAACCTCGGCCTGATGCCGGCGGCGCCGTCCGCGAGCGTCATCGTCGTCGGCCGCAACCCGCTGGTCGACCACCCGGCGCCCGATTTCACGCTCCGATCACTGAGCGGCCAGACAGTCAGCCTGGCCGACTATCGCGGCCGCCCGCTGATCGTCAACTTCTGGGCCTCGTGGTGCGGTCCATGCCAAGAGGAATTCCCCCTCTTCGTGGCCGCGCGTGCGACGCACGCCGCCGCCGGGCTCGAGATCCTGGGCATCGTCCACAACGACGCAACCACTGCGGCGCAGGCATTCGCCGACAAGCACGGCGCGCACTGGCCCCTGCTGAGCGACCCGGACAACACGGCCTGGGCGGCTTACAAAGGCTGGGAGCTACCGATCAGTTACTACATCGACCGCCAGGGCGTCATCCGCGCGGTGAGCTATGGCCCGCCACCCTCGGGCGCCCTGGACGACCAACTCGCCAAGATCCTGTAGGCCGACAAAACGAAACGACCCCGGGAGGCGGGTCCGCGGGGTCGCTTCTGGTCGATGTGCGGTTGGTTGCGGGGGACGGATTCGAACCGCCGACCTTCGGGTTATGAGCCCGACGAGCTGCCGCTGCTCCACCCCGCGATCGCTAATTCTAAGGCTCCTCCGCAAATCGCGCATCAATCGCCTCTTGCCACAGACGGAGTGCATCGGCCCACCAGCGATCGATGACCGCCTCGTCGCCGTACCACGGCGCACCGATCACGCCGTGGCGGACGTCGTCGTACGTGCGCTGCAATGCGCCATCGAGGTGGACGGCGGAGGCGGGCACGATCCCGTCCCCGATCGTCCCGAACTCCCGCCCCAGCATGAGCGAGAACACTTCAGTCGCCAGCCACCCGGCCAGGCCGCGCAACGGCGCCGCTGCGTAGCGTGCGCCCACGCTCAGGTAGGCAGTACGTGGCGCGAAGAAGGCACCCGGCGAGACACGGTCCAGGAACTCCGCGGCATCGTGACCGGCGTGCCGGAACCGATTGGGCATACGTGCCAGGCCATGCGGCGTGCCCAGCGTGACGAGACAGCCCACCTGGTCGGCAGCCTCCGGCGCGATATCCGCGATAGGGGACCGGCGCCATCGCCAGGCGCGCCAGGATCCCGCCCGCGGAGTGGCCGACGACCATGATCGGCCGACCTCCGCCGCGGGCATGGGCACGCCCGATCGCCCGCCGGGTGCGACCGGCCAGCGGCCCGAAGCCGAGCATGCTGCCGATCAACCAGTCGGGCGGCCACAGCGGTGCGATGTCCACCCGTGCGGCCCCGCGCGCCCGAAGCCTCCGCGCGAAGGGCCAGTAGTTGGCCGGGGCCGTCGCAAAACCGCCCACGACCAGCACCGCCGGACGTTGGCCTTCGCGTTCGCCTTCCGCTTGCATGACCGCGGTTGTACCACCACGGGCTCGATCAGTGGCGCAGTCGCCCGTTGCGCCGCACGTGTTCGAGCAGGTCCGGCGCCGGGCGCACGCCGGAGGTTCGCGCGCCTGTCCACTTCTCGTCGACGTCGGCCACCACCTCGCCGCCTGCGCTCTCGATGATCTGGGTGACGTGGTTGATGGCCTCGTCGGGAAAGCGACCGGCGAGCAGTACGCCATCAGGCTCACCGCGATTGAGCGGGGCAAACGGGGCCACGCCCACGTCCTCGCCGGTCATGTTCAGCTGCCGGCGCAGGGTCTCTCGCGCTGCGGATGCCTCGTCCTGCCCGGGAAACATCGCCGCCACAACTCGCATAGCACTCATATCCGTGGTCGCTCCAGCCCCAAGCATCGCGCGCCACGCTTGCAGGCCGCCCACTCCGCGGCGGCCGGACCTTTCATCGGGGCTTTACCCGCGGGCCAGGTTCTCGACCGTGATCGGCTCGAAGTCGTCTGCCGGCGCGAAGCCGAAAACCTGCCCGTAGAAGGACAGCTCGGCCTCCAGCGAGCGGCGGATGTTGGCCGCCTGGCGGAAACCGTGACCTTCCCCGGGAAACGCGATGTAGGCGTAGGGAACGCCGTTGTGGCGCAGCGCGGCGACCATCTGCTCGGCCTGGGCGATGGGCACGACCATGTCGTCCTCGCCCTGCAGTACGAGCAGCGGCCGGCTGATCCGGTCGGCGTGGAACAGCGCCGACCGCGAGCGGTAGACACTCTCGCCGGACGGCCACGGCGCCACGAGACGATCGAGGTAGTGCAATTCGTACTTGTGCGTGAAGCGGGCCAGCGCGCCCAGGTCGCTCACGCCGAAATACGAGGCACCGGCGGCGAACACGTCGCGGAACGCGAGCGCGGCGAGCGTGCTGTAGCCGCCGGCGCTGCCGCCGCGAATGGCCAGGCGCCTCCCGTCGGCGTCGCCGCGACCGGCCAGGTACTGCGCCGCCGCGACCACATCGTCGATGTCGTAGACGCCCCACTTGCCGTCGAGCGAGCGCATGTACGCGCGGCCGTAGCCGTTCGAGCCGCGGTAGTTCACGTCCACCACGGCGAAGCCGCGGCTGGTGAAGAACTGCTTCGAAAGAGACAGGCTGCTGCCGGCGCTCGAGGTCGGCCCGCCGTGGACGCTGACGATCAGCGGCGGCAGTTCGCCGGCGGGCGCCGTGAAGTCGGGGTTCGTGGGCGGGTAGAAGAGGGCGTGCGCCACGCCGCCGTCGGTCGTGGGAAACGTGATCGCCTCGGGCCGCGCGATGTAGTCGGTCGAAAAAGGAACCGTGAAGCTGCGCCGGTAGACGCGCCGCTCCATGGCCGACCCGCCGGGGTTGACCACGACCACGATCGACGCCGGTTCAGCCGGCCCACCGCCGACATAGCAGACCTCCGTTTGGCCGGCGTGCGTGTTGGTGACCTGGACGGACGAGATCTCCTTGTCGGCGAGGTCCACGGCGCGTGGCGCCTGCCCGTTGGCCGGGATCTGCCAGAGGACGTTTCTACCCTGCCCCTCGGCAACGGCGTAGATCGTCCCATCGGCGGCGATGCCGTACCAGCTCATGCCGAAGACCCACTGGGGCGCGGCGAACTCGGCCGCCATGGGCGCCAGCGGCGTTGGTTCCCCCGTGCCCGTCCAGCGGTACAGGTTCCACCAGCCGGAGCGGTCGGAGACGAAGACGAGCGAGCCGTCGGGCGCCCACTCGGGCTGGACGATCGACTCGTCGCCGCCGCCGGCGATCATGCGTTCGTTGTGCAGCAGGCCCGCGTCGTCGACATCGGCGACCCACAGTTCGTCGGTGTCCCAGGGCATGTTGGGATGGCGCCACGAAAGCCAGGCCAGCCGGTTGCCGGCCGGCCGTGGCGTCGAGTAGAAGTCGTAACCCCGGGCGAGCACGGTGACGACGCCGCTGGTGATGTCGATACCGACCAGCTCATTGGTCGCCTCCGGCGGACGCCCGCCGTCCGATGGATGGAGCGCGCTGTGGTCCTCACGGATGCACACGAGGCGGTCGTGCGCGGGGTCGAACACGAGATCGGCGTAGCGGAAGTCACCCGCCGCGGTCAAGGGCTCCGGCTGGGCGCCCGTCGCCTGGCGCCAGATGCGGCCGTCGGGCAGGTTCGAGAAGTAGACCATGCCGTTGGCACCGATCGCGTACCAGCCACCGCCGTATTCGTGCGCCATGGTCCGCGCGTTGAAGCCCGGCGGCGTCACGTCGCTGCCCTGACCTTCGGCATCCGCGCGGACGATCACCTGGCGGCCGTCCTCGGCCGGCCGGCCTTCGGTCCAGTAGACGGCACCACCAGCGAGTCTGGGCTGCTGGAGAGCCACGCTGCTCGACGTCGCGAGATCGGTCGAGATGGGCGACTGCCACGAACCGTAGGGCGCGACACGCGCTTCCGCCACGCAGACCTCCTGTTGCTTCGCACTCCCCAACGGGCGCACGGCCAGATTAACGAACCGCGACTATCCTGCGTTTCCCATGGCCAGCACGCGCCCAGCGCCGGGCGTCGCGACCCGGCAGCGCCACACGGGGGTGGTCCACGGCAGGATCCCGCGCCGTCCGCCGCCGCGCGGCAACTGGCTGGTCGCAGTGATCGTCGCCGGAATCGGCGTGCTGACGCTGGTGCTCGTCATCGGCAACCTGGGGCACTCCCAGCCGGAGATCGCCCAACTACCCAGCTTCTCCGCGGCATCGAGCCTGCCGCCCTATGTCGCTCCGCCGCCGACGCCCCTGCCGACGCCGTCGCCGACTCCGGTTCCAACCGTTTGGGCAACGCCGATCCCCACTCCGACGCCGAGCCCGACACCATCGCCGACGCCCTCGCCCACCGTCGCACCGACCCTGCCACCGACGCCCGCGCCAACGCCGATCCCGACTCAACCTGCACTGCCGCCCGCAACCGCCCGTCCCCTACCGACCGCTGTGGTCGCCGGCCTGACGGTCGTCGAGCCCACAGCCGGCGCAACCGTCAACCACGGAGTCGTGGTCATCCGCGGGCTGGCGCCGGCCGGGGCGACCGTCACTCGTGACGTGCCCGGGTGGTTCGACGAACACACGGTCGCGGACGGCGACGGCCACTGGGCGTTCGCCGAGGCGCTGCGCGATGGCGAGAACGATTTCACGTTTCGCATCGGCGATGACAGGACAACTGAAGTCCACCTCGCCGTGTACTACAGCCATGACCAATGACATCCGTAGTGACCGGCCGCCGCCACCGCCAGCTGACGGCCCGCACCACCTCGACCCGCGCGTTGATCCGTCGGTCATCGTCGGGGCCACGAGCACCTCGCATCCCGCTGCCGCCGACGACGTGGACATAAACCGCAGCGGCAGTGGCGGCACCGGTGGTGGCGATGACGACCCCGTGGAGGACCTAAGCTGAGGTCATGAGCGACCGAGACGAGGAGACACGAGCAGCCGAGATCATCCCCAATACGACCCGCGGGCCGCGCGCGCCGGGCGACCCGGAGTACACCGGCATACACCCGCCGGGTGAGGATGACCCGGGGCGCCCCGAGGAATTCGAGGAGGGCAAGGTGGAGGTCGAGCCGCTCGGCGGTCCGGGCGGGACGATCACCTATCCGGAGCCGGCGGATGACATCGAACCGCATCCCGTCGAGGAGTCACCGGACGCCGACCTTCCACGACCCATCTGACAGACACCTGGCTCGTGCCCCAGCAATCGCAATCCGGGCACGTGGTCGTGGTCGGATCGATCAACGTTGACCTGGTGGTGAGCGCCGCCCACCTGCCGGTATCGGGCGAAACCGCCACGGGCGGCACTTTCGCGCGCTACTTCGGCGGCAAGGGGGCCAACCAGGCCGTCGCCGCAGCTCGCATGGGCGCGGTGGTTACCTTCGTCGGCGCGGTGGGTGACGATGCATTCGGGGCCGATTCGCTCGCCGACCTGATCACGGAAGGCGTCGACGTCAGCCACGTATCGGTGTTGCCCGGCGCGGCCACCGGCGTGGCGCTCATCGCGGTCGGCGAGCGCGGCGAGAACCAGATCACGGTCGCCTCGGGCGCGAATTCGGCCCTCGGCGCCAGCGACGTCAACGGTGCGCTCGCAGCGATTTCGGGACGCCAGGTGCTCGTGGCCAACCTCGAGGTGTCCGACGCGGCAGTGGTTGCCGCGGGCCAGGCCGCGGCGGCGCGCGGGTGGACGTTCATCCTCAACCCGGCGCCCGCGCGCCCGTTGCCGGCCGAGGTGCTCGATGCGCATCCGATCGTGGTCGCCAACGAGGGCGAGGCGCGCAGCCTGGGCGATGCGCCGGACATTGAAACCGCCGCACGCCGGCTCGCGGCCCGGACGGGCGCGCCGGTTCTTGTCACCATCGGCGCCAACGGTGCCCTGCTGCTTGAGCCCGGCCAGCAGCCACTCCACCTTCCGTCGCCGCCAGTTGCCGTGGTCGACACGACCGGCGCGGGTGACGCCTTCGTCGGTGCCATGGCCGCCGAGCTGGCAGACGGCAGGCAGATCCCCGAAGCAGCGCGCCTGGCCGTGGCCGCGGCGGCAATGTCGGTCACGGCTGCCGGCGCGCGCGGTGGCATGCCGTCTCATCGCGCGCTCCAGGAGTTCCTGGAGCGGCTATAGGCCGGCTGCGGCTATCCTGCCGCATACGGCGATGGAGCTCGCCGCAAACCGCCCGCCAGGGCTGATGGCTCCTACCGATCGCTGCGATCGCGTGGAGGACTGCCTGTGGGTGCCATCCTTTTCGTCGGGCTGGGCGGCTTTTTCGGAGCCGTGGCCCGCTATCTCTTCGACGTGCGCATTACGACGTTCGCCGGTGCCGGCTTTCCGTGGGGGACGCTGGTCGTCAACGCGGTCGGATCCTTCTTCGTGGGCCTGCTCTTCGCGCTCGTGGTAGAGCGCGCCGCCCTGTCGGCCGACCTGCGTGGTCCGCTGATGATCGGTTTCCTGGGCTCGTTCACCACCTTCTCGACGTTCATGCTCGAGAGCTGGCGAATGGTCGAGGACGGCTTCTGGGTGGGGGGCTTGGCGAATATCGGTGTGTCGGTCATCGTTGGGCTGGTCGCCGTGGTTGGCGGGGTCGCGCTCGGGAGGGCCATGTGATGAAGCTCGAAGGCACGGGCCTGCTGGTGCGCATCTACCTGGGTGAGAGCGACAAGTGGCACGGCCGGCCGCTCTACCAGGCCATCCTCGCGCGCCTGCGCGAGAGAGGCCTGGCTGGCGCCACGGTGCTGCGCGGCATCGAGGGCTTCGGCGCCAAGCAGCATGTGCACTCGACGCGCATCCTGAGCCTGTCCGAGGACCTGCCCGTGCTGATCGAGGCAGTGGACACGGAGGAGAAGGTGCGCGCGATCCTGCCCGAACTCGACGAGATGCTCGCCGAGGGATTGATCACGCTCGAGAAGGTGAACGTCATCGCCTATCGCGCCTCCCGCTGACCCGCTCTTCGGCCTGCGATCCGGTTCCAGGAGACATCACGGACGGACTTGGTCATATTCGCGCCCGGCGAGCGCAAGCCCAACTCCCCGACCAGGCAACCGGCCATACTGGCGTGGCCGTGCGGGGCGCTTTGGCCAACTGGCCAGGTAGCGGGTTGGTGAGCTCACATACCGCACATAAGTTGCGCCCCTGGCGTGTATGGCCAAGTCGTGTACGGCTAGGCTCCACCTTGTGACCCACCCGGCAGGACGCCGGTCGCCAGCTGCCTCGCGCGCCTTCCGCTTCGTGGTGCTCGTCGGCGTCATGAGCCTCTTCGCCGACTTCGCCTACGAGGGCATGCGCAGCATCGCCGGGCCGTACCTGGCGCTGCTCGGTGCGAGCGCCACGGCCGTGGGCGTGGTGGCCGGTCTGGGCGAGTTGCTCGGCTACGGCCTGCGCATCTTCTCCGGTCGCCTGTCGGACCGCACCAACCAGTTCTGGCCGATCACGATCATCGGCTACATCATCCAGATGGCCGCCGTGCCGGCACTGGCGCTGGCCGGCAACTGGCCCATGGCCGCGACCCTGATCGTGCTCGAACGGGTGGGCAAGGCCATCCGCAACCCGCCGCGCGACGTGATGTTGTCGCACGCGGGCAGCCAGGTTGGCCTGGGTTTCACTTTTGGCCTGCACGAGGCACTCGACCAGATCGGAGCGTTCCTGGGCCCGCTGGCAGTCGCCGGCATCCTCGCCCTCCAGGGCGACTACGTGACCGCGTTCGCCTGGCTGGCGCTGCCCGCCGGGCTGACCCTGGCGACGCTCGCCGTCGCGCGCATCACCTACCCCCGACCGGAAGAGATGGAGCACGAGCCACCGCCGAACATGCAGGCGGCCGGCATGCCGCGGATCTTCTGGATCTATCTCGCCGCGGCAGCCCTGGTGGCAGCCGGCTTCGCCGACTTCCCGCTGATCGCCTTCCACCTCGCCAGCGCCAGCGTCGTCGCCGCGCCCGACATCCCGCTGTTCTATGCCCTGGCGATGGCGGTCAGCGGCGCCGGCTCGCTGGTGCTCGGTCGGCTGTTCGATCGAATCGGCTTCCGCGTGCTGATCGGACTGACCATCGTCACGTCGGTCTACGCGCCGCTCGCCTTCGCCGGCGGCTGGGCACCTGTCGCGGCCGGCATGGTGTTGTGGGGCGTGGGCATGGGCGTGCACGAATCGATCATTCCCGCGGCCGTGGCGCAGATGGTGCCGCAGGCGCGGCGCGCGTCGGCGTACGGCCTCTTCACCGCCGGCTATGGAGTGGCCTGGTTCGCCGGCAGCGCGTTGATGGGCGTGCTCTACGACGTGGCCTTCCCGGCACTGCTCGGCTTTTCGATCGTGGCCGAGCTGGCGGCGGTGCCGCTGCTCATCATCGTCTGGCGTCGTCGGAGCGCACCGTGAACGAACTGCCCGAGCACGTCCGGCGCAACCGCGCCTACTGGGACGCGTATGGCGGACGAGTGGGTCGCGCCGGGCCGACTCGCGTGGGAGAGTCCTGAGCCGTTCTGGGGCATCTGGCGTATCCCTGAATCGGAGCTGCACCTGCTGCCGGACGACGTCGCCGGGCATGGACGCGATCGAGCTGGGCTGCGGGACTGGCTACGTGTCGGCCTGGCTGGCGCGGCGCGGCGCGCAACCGGTGGGCATCGACAACTCGCCTCGCCAGCTCGAGACGGCGCGCGCGTTCCAGCAGGAATTCGGTCTCGACTTCCCGCTGCTTCTCGGCAACGCGGAGGAGGTGCCGCTGCCATCGGCGAGCTTCGACCTGGCGATCTCCGAGTACGGCGCGGCGATCTGGGCCGACCCTTACCGCTGGATCCCGGAGGCAGCCCGGTTGCTGCGACCGGGTGGGCGGCTGGTCTTCGTGACCGACGGCACGCTGCTCGACCTGACGCTGCCGGATCTCGAGGCGTACGGCCCCGCGGGCGAGCAGCTGTTGCGGCCGTATTTCGGCATGCACCGCTTTGAGTGGGCCGACTCGGATGGCGTCGAGTTCCACCTGGGCTACGGCGACTGGATCAGGCTGCTGCGCGCCAACGGCTTCGAGGTGGAGGACCTGGTCGAGTTCCGGCCGCCGGAGGATGCCGCGGCGATGGAGCGCATCGACTACGTCAGCCTCGAGTGGGCGCGCCAGTGGCCCAGCGAGCAGGCCTGGAAAGCCCGCAAGCAGTCAGCTGGGCGCTAAGTCCGCTGCGCGCTAAGTCCCCGCCCACCACCTGCATTCTTGCGCGAGCGAGTAGACGAACGCTAACGGCGCCTGGCGGCCGCGACTGTGCTCCTTGTCGACCGGCCAAGCACCCGGATTCATGAATTGCACAGGCTTGTGCGATTAGCGCGTTCGCCTGCCAAGCCCCGGCTGTGGTTATGCCCCGCGTACCTGCTTGCGTACGAATGCGGGTGGTACTGCGGTTGATTTGGACGCGACCGGGGCAGTCTTGAGCCTAGCCCCGGTCGCCCTTGCTCCCCTCGTCGGCGGTTGGCTCCGTGTCGTCGTCGGCCAGCAGGCGGTACATCTGGCGCCGCGCGTCGGCCAGGATGCGCGCGGCTTCGGAGCGCGCCTGCGCCGACCCGATGCGGTGGACCTGCATGACCGCGCCCATCAGCTGCATGCCCGTGCGGGGCAGGTCGCGGCTGTCGTCGGGCTCATCGTCGGACCACGGATCGGGCGGCGGGCTGGCGGCGGCGGCCTTCTGGCCGGAGTCGGTCAGGGTGTAGGTGCGGCGGCCGTCGATCTCGGTGCTGGTGACCATGCCCTCGTCCTGCAACTGCTGCAGGGTGGGGTATACGGAACCCGCGCTTGGCCGCCAGCGGCCGCCGCTCTGTGCCTCGAGCGCCTGGATGACCTCGTAGCCGTGCATCGGCTTTGAGGACAGGGCAGCGAGGATCAGCGGGCGAATGTCGCCGCGCCGGATGGCGCCGCGGCCAAAAGCGCGCTGGCCGAACATCCGCCGGAAGCCCTGCCGCAGGTCGTCGGGCGAGCCGCGCCACTCACGGTGGTGCATGCGGTGGTTGGAATGATCTGATCTGAACATCTTTGTTGTGAGTCCCTTTGTGCTATTTCGCGCTCTATCGCGCGGCATCACGATATATCGCGATACGGCGCTTGTCAAGGACCAGTCGGAAAGAGGCTCGGGCAGAAGGGGCGGCGAAGCCCGCGCGGTTAGGTGGGGCCGATGGTTCGCGCGCCGATCCAGCCCTGGTGCGCCGCCAACAGCGCCAGCTCGGTCCGCGAGCCAACCTCGTAGCGGGCGAACAGGCGCGCCAGGTGGCTCTCCACGGTCCGATCGCTGATGCCCAGGCGCGCCCCGATCTCACCGTTTGCCATCCCGTCCGCCACGAGGACCATGATCTCGCGCTCGCGTGGCGAAGGCAGCCGGCCGGCGTGGCGATCGCGCAGCGCAGCCGTCGGAAAGACCGCTACCCCGGCGGCGACGTTGCGGATCGCCGAGGTCAGCTCGTCCAGCGTTCCGCCCTTCAGGACGTAACCCCGCGCACCGGCACGGAGAGCCGTGCCGTACATCCACGGCTCGCCATACGAGCTCAGGAGGAGCACCGGCGGGTGCGCCGGCCGACGCCTGATCTCGGCCAAGAGCTCGAGGCCCCCCGGGCGGCCCTGGAGCATCACGTCGGCCACCACGACGTCGACCTCCAGCCCGCTGTCGAGCACCTCCAGGGCGGCTGCGGACGTCGCCACGTCGCCAACGACGCTCAAGCTGGACTGGCGCGCCAACAGCTCGGCCACTCCCCGCCTGACGAGCGCTTCGTCCTCGACCAGCAGGATACGGATCAACGGCGCCACAGGAACAGAACCGTCGTGCCCTCGTCGGGCGCCGAGCGGACATCGATTCGCGCCCCGACTTCCGTCGCCTCGGAACGCATGGCGGCGAGCCCCACATGTCCGCGGGCAAGTGCCGTCCGCGCGGCGACGTCGTCGATGCCCACGCCGTCATCGACGACTCGGAGGTGCACGTAGTCTGCGTCCTCGTCGACGCCGACCGTGATCCGCTCGGCGCTCGCGTGCTGGACGGCGTTGGTAATGGCCAGTTGCGCAACCCGGTAGGCCGCCTGTTCCACGCGGGCCGGCGCGCGGCCGACGACCCGCGGCTCCAGGTCGATGTCGACGGCGACGTCAAGTGCCGCCACGTCGGCCTCGACGGCCGCAGCCAGCCCTGCCGTCCGCAGGGCGATGCCCTGGCGCGCGGTCATCGACCTGCGAATCTGCTCCACGGCACCGGCAAGGCGCCGGCGGCCGGCCGGGTCATCGGCATCGAGTTCGAGCAGTGCCTGGCTGATCTGCGGCAGGACATGGTCATGAAGCTCGGTCGCGAGGCGTTCGCGCTCATCGGCCGAGGCGGACAGGCGGGAGGCTCGGGCGATGGGAAAGGCCTCGTCGACGAACAGCGAAAACCGGGCCGGCCACGTGACGCCGCGCGTACCAAGGGTCCGCACGGCCAGCGGCAGTGCGCTGAGCGAACCAAGCGCGATGACCGTCAATGCCGGCACGTACCACAGCAGGGGCCACTGCCAATCGACGTCGGGCCGTGCGCTTGCGACAACCGGGACGGCGAAGGCGGCGGCAATCACGGCCAGCGCAAGCCAGGCATTCCTCGGCCGCGCGAGGTCTGGCGTGGAGCCCCCAATTGCCGCGAGCGTCACAGCCGGCGGCAGCAGGCCGACCAGCAGCGCGGGAGGGTAGCCAAGCGCGGGTGCCAGCGGGCCGAGGGCAGCGGCCGCCGAGAGCCCCAGCGACACGCTCCAGCCCGGCAGGCCCAACCGCCGTCCGGCGATGGCCAGCAGCAGGAACAGCAGGACAAGAGCCACCGTGTTGGTGACATCGACTTCCAGCTGCACGGGTAAACCGACCGTGCTCAAGTCCGCCCGCTCGACGGTGTAACCGAGCTGGCCGCCAGGCGGTGTCACGGCTACGATCGGGAGTCCGGGCCGGACACCCAGGTACCACGCGTACGAGCCGGGAGCGACCCAGGTGACCGTGGTCGAGTCGGCATCGACTGTCACCGCCGGGGGCGGGCCCAGCCCAAGCGCGGCAACCAGATAGGACACGCCGACCAGCAGGGGCATCGCCAGCCGGCGTGCCACCATCAGTGGATCGCGTCGAATGGGAGTGCTGCCCTCGTCGGCCGTGCGAGCAGCCGAAACGTCAATGACCGTGGTGCTCAACCCATCTCACCATCGGGGAATCCCGTAAGGAAATTCCATGGTAACCCGTAGGGGATCTCCCGGATCGACACCCGCCGATGGCGACACGACGCTGACATATGTCATGCAAGGCGCCACGATTCGCCTAGCGCTCGCAGGCCTCGGCACCGGGGCGCTTCTCGTCATCGCGTCGTCCGTCGCGATTGCGGACACCGCACCGCAGCTGACGGCCATGCACTACGGCACGCCGATTGCTCCCGGTGATGTCTCCCGTTACCACTGCGACGATGGCTCGTACCCTGTCATCCACTGCTTCGATTCGGCGGCGGAACGGGACGCCGACGTCGCCGCCTCAGCGGCATTCGCGGCGAGCGCCAGCGTTCCTCCGGCGGTCTTCTACGTGACGTTCTACACCGACGCCAACTACGGCGGCTCGTCATTCAGCGCGTCACAGTCGTACTCGGATCTGCGATGGCTCGCTTGGAACGATCGCATCAGTTCGTTCAAGAGCCTCAACGATGGACGTCCCGAGTGGTGGCGCGACATCAACTTCGGCGGAACTACATGGCAGTGGCCGGCCGGCTTATGGGTTTCATATGTGGGCGATGACGCTAACGACCAGTTTTCGGAGGTGGCCAACGTGCCCTGAGCCCAATCGGGATTAAGGGATCTCCCTGATACCGCCCGACGTCGCCGCGCTGTATTAGTTGGTGCAGGGGTGCAGCTCGGCTGGAGCACCTGGGAGTAATGGCCTGCCCGGCCCTCAGGCCTCCAGCGCACATGCTTGTGCCGGAAACGTGAGCTGCACCTCCTTCCCAGTTCGGGTCGGCTGCGGTGTCTTCTGGCGGACTAGGAGGAGGTCGGGTGGCGACTGTCACCAAGGTGCGTAAAGAACTCGCGCACAGCCCGCGGCCGCACGAGCACCTTGTTGGCGTGTGTACCGCCAACGGCAGGTACTACACGCGCGGACAGGTCGTGGACGGGATCAATCGCGGGGAGACATGGGAAACCTCGGCGGGCGGCTCGACAGCGCGCATCCACGAGGTCGACTTCTGCACCGTGGCGCCAGGGTGTCCTGCTGCCCCATACATAACCACGGCGCCCGACCACACGGTCGCCAACAACCTCGACAACCTGCCGCACTGTTGACGGCCAATGGCCGTGCTGAGTGGAGGGCCGACTGGGATTCGAACCCAGGACACGAGGATTAAAAGTGTGTCTCGAGGTGCGGTCCGTGGCGTCGTTTCGTGGCCCTTCGCGTAGGCCTGACGCGCGGGCCGAATCCATCGGCTCCACGCCATCGAACGGAGTGTGACCGCCGTGGCTGGCAGCGTGGCTGGCAGGCTGTTGCGGGATCACGCGGTGGGAACCCGCGGCTCTGCCGCTCGTGCAGTTGGGCTCCAGGCTTCCGTCGCAGCAGCTGTTCCACATGGCGTGGAACAGCCAGAGAGGCCATCGTGTTCGTTCGGGTCGTCACGGCCTCTCGGGGCATACGAGGAGCGGGTCGCCGGGCCCGAGCGGAGCGCGGGGCTTGAGCGGAGCGCGAGGTCAGGCGGTAACCAGACCCGGTAAATGTCGCGCGGTCACCGGCGGTCGCACACGAACGATCAGACGACGGGACGTACGTGGTCAAGATTCGCCTTGAGGGGATCGAAAGGATTGTCAATAACCTGCCCCTTCGGCGCGACCTCCCCGGCGAGGAGATCTACCGGGCGATCGAAATCATCGGCGAGTCCCTCGCTGCGATCTGAGCGACCGAAATGAGCGACTCCGCTCGCGATTTGAACCTTTTGCTGCCAGCGCGACATCTGTAGGTTGGGCGTGTTCGTCCCGACAGATCGGGCGAGAGTGGAGGTCGCTTGCACAAGGCACTCGTCGACCAGGCGAAACGGGGAGACAAAGACGCTTTCGACGCTCTGGCGCGCACCGTTGGTGACAGATGCATGGCGATCGCGTTCCGCATCCTGCGCGACACTGATCGCGCGGATGACGCCGTGCAGGCCGCGCTAATCTCGGCGTGGAGCGAGCTGCGCACACTGCGCGACAGCGATCGTTTCGAACCGTGGTTGCACCGCATCCTTACCAATCAGTGCTACGCCGAGGCCAGGCGTCGAAGCCGTTTGTCAGCCCAGGTCCAGCTCTTGCCAATGCCCAACAAGGCTGAATCGGGCGGCATTGCCGCGGTCAACGACCGCGACGAGCTCGATCGGGCGTTCCGGCGACTGACTGTCGAGCAGCGATCGGTGCTCGTGTTCCATCACTACGTCGGCCTGCCCCTGACCGAGGTGGCCGACCGTCTTGGCATTCCACTCGGGACGGCCAAGTCCCGACTCCACCACGCCACTAACGCGCTCCGGGCGAGCCTCGAAGCTGATGCCCGGACGCCGGCCAGTTCCAGGGAGGTACTCGCATGAGCGCGTCGCGCGACCTCGACCGGGCGATTCAGGATTATTTCGAAGCTGGCCCGACCCAAGTGACCGAACGCTCTTACGACGAGGTCCGATCCCAAATAGAGCGCATACCTCAAAGGATCGCCATCGGCCCGTGGAGGATGCCCGATATGTCCAGCTACAAACGCTACGCCATCGCCGGTGCGGTCGTCCTCGCCCTCGCCCTCGTGGGCGTCAATCTGCTGCCCCGACAGCAGCCAAGCGTGGGCACACCAAGCTCGAGTCCGGCCTCGACTCCGGCGGCCTCCCAAGAGCGGCTGTCCACAAATGAACATCCGCTCGCGGCTGGCACGTACACAGCCGGTCAACCGTTCGTAGTCCCGTTGACGTTTACAGTGCCCGATGGGTGGACCGGCAAGATCGATGGGCCGTACGCGCTTTTCCTGCGGCGCGGAGACACCGAAATCTCATTTGCAAGCAACGCGGCATTCTACCAGAATCCGTGTCAGTCCGAGCGCGGATTGCTTGATGCGGACTCCGGGGCTGCATGGATGGTTCTGACAAGAACTATTTCGGCGGCGCCAGGATTCGAACTTAGTGCTCGAAATGGAACCGGTGTCGATCTAGGACGCCAGTCGGCGTGGGCAGAGATGACGATCACCGCCCCGATCAGCGCCGCGGGCTGTCCGATGCCCGCGCACGGGTTCCCGATCTGGCAGGTTCAGCCGTACGGATACCCAGTCGGGTACATATCGAATGAAAGCTACACATTCGATCCCGGAGTGACGCCCGCGCTTCCGATGGGCGCGACGAAGGCATTACGGGCAGGGCAGACGGACCATGTTTCGATCTTCCAGGTTGACGGCGAGCATTTTTTGATCGATTACACGCTGGCTGATGAAAGTGACCTCGCGCAGCAGGCGGAAGTGAAGGCCATCCTCGACTCTGTCCAAATCAACGCTGTCCCTTGAGGCCAGTGATTGAACCTTTGATCGTCCCAGCTCTCTCTTAAGTTGGAAAGCCGCGTTTCATGCTCGGCTGATGAGAGGTGGACCAATGAACCGCGCGGCCGTTTCCGTCATGATGATCCTGCTAGCGACTGGGTGCTCGTCTGCGCCTATTGCGTCCCCAAGCCCGACGGTCACGCCGACCGCATCCCCAAGCCAGACCGTGACGCCGGGGGTAACCGTGGCGGCGTCGCCGGTCGCGTCACCAGCCACACTCCGCCAGCTGGTTGGTCACGTCGTCGGCACATATGCGGTCGACAAAACGTATCCGGCCTACTCCGTCGAAGCGCCCAGGGGATGGTCCAGCAATGGCGCCTTCGTGCTCCAGGGGCCCATCGGCCTCAGCGTCTGGGACGTGGTCACCGTGCCGACCGACCCGTGCCGCTGGCAGTCAACCATGACGACGCCCGGCCCGACTGTCGATGACCTGGTTCAGGCGCTCGTCGCCCAGAAAACGCGCAATGCCACGACGCCGACGGCCGTTACGCTTGCCGGCCACACGGGCATGTACCTCGAATGGTCAGTCCCCGATGATCCGCACCTCCGGGACGACTGTGACAAGTGGCCCGATAACGGGGTCCGCGACTTCGTCAGCTTCCTCGGCGTTGGCGGCAGCGAGCGATACCATGACGATCCAACGAATATCGACCGCCTGTGGGTCCTAGATGTGAACGGCCAGCGGCTCTTGGTCGACGCGACCTATTATCCGAGCACGTCTGAAGTTCAGCGCGCCGAGCTCGACCAAATCGCGGAGTCTCTCCGCTTCGACGAGCCTTAAGTTCGGGCTATCCGAGCTCACCCGGCCAAATTGGTTTCGTGCCGCAGGAGCCCGAAACTCGATAGTTCCGCCCAAACGAAATGTCATGGGCGGTGGCGTCGCAAGTAGTTCGTCGAGCTTCGGCTACCTCCACCCCTCCGTCGAACACGTCGCACCCACGACGCGCCCAGTTCAAGCGTACTGACTCGGGTTGCCGTAGGAGCGGCCGCATCGCCTGTCGTCCACCACGTGTCACCGCCGTGGCTGGCAGCGGGGCTGTCAAACCGGCCGGATGGAGCGGGTCAGACCCCGAGGAAGGGCGATTTCACGCGTGGAAACTTGGAGGGCCGACTGGGATTCGAACCCAGGACACGAGAATTAAAGAGTCCCGGGGCGCTGTCCATGGCGGGGCTTCGTGGCACTTCGCGTAGGCGCGACGCGTCGCCCTCTGTCCACCGGCTCCATTTGGTGGGACCGAGTGATTCCCGTGGCTGGCAGCGTGGCAGGCAGATTGAGTCGCCAACGGTTGCGAACACGCCGTGAGGACTCGGAGCGGCTGCGCTTACATGTCTTCCATGGGCTTGTCCGGCGGAATGACGCGCACTACCACCGCATCACCATATTGCTCGGCGAGACTATTGGCCAATGCCCGGTTCTCGACGGCGACGCCGACCTCGACCTGGTTGTTGGGAACGTCGACCGACACTCGGGTGAGGTCGAGCTGGCCGGCATTGGCTTTGTCAACGAGCGTATTCCAGATGCCGTCCAGGTAGGCATACGAGTACTTCACCTTCTGCCACTCGACCGGCACAACGTCCGGCAACAGGCCGCCGATACGTGCCTTGGCGCTCTGCTCGTCACCCACGTAGAGGATGTAAGCCAGCGTGTGGGCGGGATTGATGTACGCGCCGCCAAAGTGATCGCCATCCGCCATGGCGGCCTCCATGGCCGGTCCGGCGAGATCTCGGACGTCGGCCGGCGCCACTCTATTGAGCGCTGCGGCAGCTCCGGCCACTATCAGCGCCAGAGCTGCCACGACTAGGAGCGGAAGTAGGAGCTTGTGCCTATTCATCCTGGTGCTCCTCGCAGCTTCGGCGTTTTCGTCTGTCGCGAGTACTCCTGAGGTTGCCTTCCTCGAAGTCGCGCCGCCAGTGCCGAATGAACCCTTCGAACGACTGCACAGACCGCGGATCTTCCGCTCCAGCGACCGATCATCCACCGCGCCAGACCCATCTCGAGATCGTCTCGAGGCTGCAGTCACCGTCGGTTGGCGATGACTCCAGCATTCGATCGTGTTTCCCGACGGTCGGGCGAGTCGATAGTCCACCGGAGGATGTCGCCGGGCTGGCAGTCGAGCACGCGGCAGATGGAGTCGAGAGTGGTCAGGCGGATCGCTCGCGCGCGGCCATTCTTCAGGACAGCAATGTTCGCGGGGGTGATGCCGACGGCGTTCGCAAAGTCGGCTACGGACATCTTGCGCCGCGCGAGCATTACGTCGAGCTCGACGACGATGCCCATCAGATCACCTCGTCGAGCTCAGTGCGGTCGGCTATGGCCGCCTCCAGCAGGCCGCGCATGACGACCATGAGGAGCACGAACGCCACCCCGCCGGCGAGAGTGGCGGTGAGCAACAGGATGATGCCCGGTCCGCCGCCGTGGACGACCAGCAGGTGGATCATCACGCCCGCGCTCAGAACCGTGGCGATCGCCCCACAGGCTGTGATCACGTCAACCGAGCGCAGCGCACGGCGGGTAAAGATGACGCCGCCGGTGATCATCGATAACAGCCGCCAGACGACAAGCAGCGCCACCTGACCGCAGGCGATGACGAGGATGCCGGCGACCGAGTACGGAACGACGAGGTAGCCGACCTCGGGGAACGTTCGCGCCAGCTCGGACGCAAGTGCGGGTACGAGCACCTGTGCAAGGAGCGATCCCATGAGGAGCACTACCAAAGCAACGTGTAGGAGCCGGATAACGATGGCGCTCATCTATCGAATATCGATTGCTATCCATCGATTGTCAATAGGCCATTCAGCCCTGGCTGACTGTCCAAGCTTCGGCGGTGTATATCGCTTCGAAGCGCGGACGGTCGGCGGCTGGGCGGTGGCGAGCGGGCCGGCATCATGCCCTTCGAGGTAGTCGAACGGCGCGAGTGGCGCTCAGCGCTGGTGCCCATCCACCTCCAGCTGCTGGAGGCCTATCGGCGCATCGGCGAGGGTCTGCCGGGAGCCGCGCGCTGCCGCGAGTGCGGCAACTCCGTCCTTGCCTTGGACCCCCGCCGGACCGCCTTCTGCAACGATCGTGAGCGGTTCCGCTTTGCCCAGCGCGAGCGGCGCAAGCGGCTCGCCATGTCGCCTGCCGACCGGGGCACGCCTCCGTGACACGCCGCGGGCCGGGCGAGGGCTCCATCTACCCTCGCAAGGACGGCCGGTGGGCGGGCAGCGTGCATATCGGCTACGAGGACGGCAAGCGCATCCGCAAGCACGTCATGGGCCGCACGCGCAACGAGGTCAAGGACAAGCTGGCCGTGCTCATGCGCGCCCACGAGGAGAAGCGGGCCGATCCCGGACCAGCGCGCCAAGCTCGGCCCGTTCCTGCGCCGCTGGCTCGACGAAGTGGCCAAGCCGACGCTCCGATCGTCGACCTACCGCAGCTACGACTCCATCCTGAAGAACCATCTGATCCCGTGCCTCGGCCACGTCGCTATCGCCAAGCTCACCCCCGCCGACGTTCAGGCGTTCCTCAACGGTCGATCGGCGAAGGGCCTCTCACCGCGTCGGGTCCAGTACATCCACGCCGTCCTGCGGCGGGCCCTCGGGACGGCTGAACGCTGGGGGATGGCCAGCCGCAACGTCGCCAAGCTGGTCGACCTGCCGCGCGGGCGCCAACGCGAGATGACGCCGCTGACGCCTGACCAGGCGCGCAAGCTGATCGAGGCCTCCAGAGGCGACCGCTACCGGGCCGTGTGGATCACCGCGCTGGGCACCGGACTCCGCCAGGGGGAACTGCTGGCGCTGCGCTGGGAAGATGTCGACCTACGGGCGCGCGTCTTGCGCGTCCGACACAGCCTGGCCAACGTGGATGGAGTGCTCACGCTGCAGGAGCCCAAGACCGACCGCAGCCGGCGGGCTGTCGTCCTGCCCAGGTCGGTGGTCACCGCGCTCCGGGCCCACCGGATACGTCAGCTGAAAGACCGTCTGGCGGCCGGCCCCGACTGGGTCGACAGCGGCCACGTCTTCGCAACGACGATCGGGCGACCGCACCACGCCGCGACGATCAGCCGGGCGTTCGACAAAGCGCTCACTCGCGCGAAGCTGCCCGACGTGCGCTTCCACGACATGCGCCATTCGGCTGCCACATTCCTGCTGGCGCAGGGCATGACCCTCGAGGACGTCAAGCAACTCCTCGGCCACAGCTCCATCGTGCTGACCAGCAACACCTACGGGCACGTGCTCGAGCAGCGCCAACGTCAGGTAGCCCAAGCGATGGAGGCCGTGCTCGGCGGCTGACAGCGTCGGTGGTTACTGGTGGCGGCGATGGCCCAATGTTCCGGCGGCTCAGGGAGTCCACCCCCGACTGATGGGATCCCAGGTACCGGATCGAACATCGCTCGCGAGGATCGGATCGAGCATCTGCCGAGCCGAGTCGAAGCCGGCATCGAGCTCGGCGTCGAGGCCCATGGCTCGCGCCATGCGGCCATAGGGAACGCGCCAGTCGGCCGGTGGGCGCGGCAGGCTCGGGGGCAGACCGTGGACGGCCCTTCGCTCGAAGGTCTCCTCGAGAGCCGAACGTAGACGTCTCGCGTCCAGTGAAGCCTCGGTCGCGATGAGTGCCAGATCGACGAGATCCTTGACGCGGGTGCTTGCCAGCGCGCCGGATCCATACCCGCGACTGTACGCATGGAGCTTCTCGGCCACGTGAAACTCGGTCGGCAGGGAGGGCACCTCGACCGGGGCGATATCGGCGAAGGCGAGGAGGTCGGGCCCGCGCAGGCGTTCAAACCTGACGCCGACCGGCGGGTCGAAGCCGACGTCGAGCACAAACTCATCGAAGATGCGACCGGCCAACTCGGCCCGCACGTGATACCGAACCGCAGCGCCCTCGACGAGCCGATCGAGCACGCCCGTGCGCTCGATGGCAAAGACGAAGAAATCGTCCAGGTCGGTCGCCTGGGCGGCCAGCAGGTCGGCCGTGGCCGATGCTTCGTCTCCCGCGATGGCGAGATCGATGTCCTTGGTCGTCCGCGCCCGATCGCCGAAGCGGTAGTCCAGCGCCAGGGCGCCCTTCAGGACCCAGCGGTCCGGACCGACTACGACTAGGCGAGCGAGGAGCCGGTCGAAGACGACCTCCTTGCGCAGGCGGACAATCGAGAGGCCCGTCTCGCGAGCACGCCCGGCGAGACGCGTCTCGAGGGCGCGACGGAAGGCCGCTGCGGACGCGTACTTCATGACCGCGGTGCGGCGAGCGCAGCCTCGACCATGCGCTCGACTCGACCACCGCGCGAGCGGGCTGCCTCGCGCAGGAGCGCCGGCGTGGTGAGTCCCCGCTCAAGCGCCTGGCGGACGGCCGCTGCAACCTGATCTGGTGCCATGCCCGCCGCCGCGACATCGACGATCGTCCGCGCCGGTGCGGTGAGCCGAACGCCTTGACGACTCATGACGTCGGCGTCGGCGAGCGGATGGGTCGTGGTGTGGATCGTCACCCCCGTCTGCGGTACCAGTCGTCGTCGTTCCCGCGGAACCGTCAGGTGAGCTCGGTCGGCGATGACGTCCGACAGGCCGAAGAGTGCGAGCGCAGACTCGTGCGAGACAACGGCGTGGGGCGCCTGACGCAGCCAGGCGGCGACGATCTGCTCGTCCGGGGCGGAGGGGTAGTCGCGCAGACGGTACAGTCCACGGGCGGCCCGTACGAAGCGGCCCGTCTTGGCATGATGCGTGAGCAGCGCCGAGCTGAAGCCATGGTCGACTGCCTGGGCGGCCGTGAAGTAGCCGGCCTGCGCACTGGCCGTCTCGAACAGCGCCTCGTGATCTGGCCGTTTTCGGTCTTGCTTGTCGTTCACATCCTAAAGGATACTTAGGAAGTCAACGACACGGCTAGGTCCCGCGGATCGGCGCGTCAGCACTGCCTCGGTCGGCGCGTGGTAGCTGTCGGACAGGCGTCCGGTCGAGGGGCGCGGTGTGGAGTTGCTGGCCCGGCGCGGGGCCTTGGCCAGGGCAACCGCGTCCACGCCGTTGTTCCGTGCCGACCGTATGCCACCGCCGTGGCTGGCAGCGGGGCTGTCAAACCGGCCGGATGGAGCGGGTCAGACCCCGAGGAAGGGCGATTTCACGCGTGGAAACTTGGAGGGCCGACTGGGATTCGAACCCAGGACACGAGGATTAAAAGTGTCTCGGGGCGGCGTCCATAGCGTGACTCCGGGGCGCACGACGTAGGCCCCACGCACGGCCCGACTCCATGGTCTCCCACACCGTCGGACGGAGTGCGACCGCCGTGGCTGGCAGCGTGGCTGGCAAACGCGCGGCGACGCCCCGCTACTGGAGCTCAGGATGGCCATTAGGCCGGTCGACCCTACGCGGGACAATCAACGGTTACGGAGTAGTCAGTAGCAAAGCATACCCTCGCGGCCGCGTTGAACGTTTGCGTCAAGCGTTGATCGTTGGCGCTGAACGCCAGTGAACCGAGGCGAAGTCCAACGTCGAAGGGGCGTCCGCTACGGCGGAGATGACCACTTGAAATTGCTTTCCCTGCTTGACCACCGTTCCGCTGAACGCAGATAGCGCTTGCACCAGCGGCTCGATGTCGCGTCAACTTCGCTTTGGCGAAGTGCGCCGGCATGACTAGATGGACGGGACAGGCAAGAGCCGTCGTGAGTTTCACGGCGGCTCTCTATGTACCAGCGTTGGTGCGGCGCTTACATGTCTTCCATCGGCTTGTCCGGCGGAATGACGCGCACTAGCACCGCATCTCCATATTGGTCGGCTAGACTCTTGGCCAATGCCGGGTTGTCGACGGCAACGCCGACCTCGACCCGGTTGTTGGGAACATCGACCGACACCTGGGTGAGATCGAGCTGGCCGACATTGTCTTTACCTACCAAGGTATTCCAGATGCCGTCTAGAAAGGCATATGAGTAGTTGACCTTCTGCCACTCGACGGGAACAGCGTCAGGCAACAGCTCGCCGATCCGCGCCTTGGCACTCTGCTCGTCGCCGACGTACAGGATGTAAAGCAGCGTGTGGGCGGGATTAATATAAACGCCCCCGAAGTGGTCGGTGTCCGTGTTGACAGCGACAATTGCGGGATCGGCTAGATCGCGGATGTTTTGCGGTGGCACGCGGTTTAGACCGACGGCTGCGGCGACGGCGGCGAGCGCCATGATGCTCGCGGCACCGACGATGAAGAGGCCTCGTCCGTGTTTCATGTCAGCAAGTTGCTGTCATGCAGAAAGTGACTCCCAGGTCAGCCTCGACATCGTCGGTGATTGACCATCTTGAGGGACCGTTTGCGACTCCGAGACCGAACAAGTGGCCATTGTAAGCCATCGGGGCACCGCTGTCGCCGCCAAGTAGGTTCATGCTGCCCGCCTTGACGGGGACATTACGACCGTTGGCATTCCAGATCGTGCTGTAATTGGTGATCGTGCCACAATCTCGACCGAACCCGAGGCCAAGCCAATCGGTGCCAACGCCGTGCTTGCACACCCAATCACCGACGATCTGCTGAACCCATGATTCGTCGGAGGTGATGGAGTAAGCCTTCGAGCTCGGCGTCTCGTAGATCTTGTTGTACGACACGCCGGCTTGAGTCGTCGGGATGAACAACGAGTCCGAGCGGTAGAGGTTGCCCAGCAGACCGTTGCCCCGCGTGCTGTTGATGGACTCCGTGCCGACGAGCACGCTGTTGTGCCAGAACTTGTGATACGGATCGCTCGGGTTGGCGTTGCCGCAGTGGCCTGCGCTGACGATGCCCTTCGTGGTGCTGTTCTTCTTGGCCCACATCGTCATCGTGCACTTAGCGCCATTGTCGCCCTTGATCTTCTGGAGCATAATGCCGCCGCGCCAGTAGGTGCAGTTGTAGCGACTGCCGCCCTCAGGGTCATTGGTGTCGTTACAGGACACGGCCTCGCCCGGAGGTTCGATCACGAACTCCACCGGTTCGCCATACTTCGCGCTGATCTGTGCCTGCAGCTCCGGGTCAGCGGCCGGAAAGGCGACAACCACGCGATTACCCGGGACGTCGACGGATATCGATGAGAAGCGAGATGCGCCAACGATGGTGTTGCCCAGGTCGATCAGCTCGAGCTGGATTGCCTCCAGGGTGGCGTAGTTGTACTTGACCTGCTGCCACTCGAAGGGAACGTTATCGGGCATCGCCGACGCGATCGCGTGACTGTTGATTGCGCTCAGGTTGGTGACCATGACGTGCATTCGCCAGCGACCGTTCGAATCGTCCTGCCAGATGCCGCCGAAGTTCTGCTTGTCGTGGCCGATTGCGTCCACGACCGCGGATGACTGTTGGCGCATGTTGTATCGATTCAGCGCCTCATCGAAGGAGATGCCCTTGACAGCCGCCATCGAGTCAATGTCCACCTGCAGCTCGTCGGAGATGGCTGACGCAGCCTGGGCAGGCATCGTCGTGACCAGAAGCGCGGCGACGGCCGCGAAAGAGAGGATAAAGGCGAAGTGGCCCCTCATATGATCCAGTGGCTACCTCCGCGCTGCGCAGAAAGCTGAGCGCTCCGACTGAGTCTCCCACTCACCTGGAGATCACGGTCTTCGGGAGCGTGGTGCGGTACATCCCCTCGTTCAAGTGCCATTGGTCACGACGATCTCACGCGTGAAATTTGGAGGGCCGGCTGGGATTCGAACCCAGGACACGAGGATTAAAAGTCTCAGCGGGCGCCGTTCATGGCGTCGTTTGGAGCCTGCTGCAAGCGCTTCCTCGTACGTGGTCGGTCCACAGCCTCCACCGGGCGACACCAACTGCCACGGTCGTGGCTGTCAAGGTGGCTGTCAGGCCATGTGGCACGCGGGGTCGCTGGAGACGTGCCCCGTCCTGGCCGCCGACGCGGGTCATAGACGGCCGTTTGCCAGCCCCGCTGCCAGCCACGGCGGAAGCAAGGCGTGGACGGGGTGGAATAGGACGAACGAGTGTGGCCTCGACGTTGGCGCATCCCATCGAGACGGTCCACTTCGATCCGCAGCAGCGCAACCACCCAACGGGTCGCGGAGCACGGCGACGGGTGGCCTTGCGCTGCACCGTCCCTTCGCCTACCGCGCATTTAGGAAGAGTCAGCTCGCTGCTGGAGGTCCTGCCGCCAACTTCGCCGCCGCAGCGGTGCACGTGTCTTCGCCGTACCGGAAATCGGCCATTGGTCTGTCTTCGGCCAAGACATATGGGGACTGCACCGAAACTGTTCCGCTCCCCGCAACGCTGATCAGCGCACCCGACAGGAAGTCATCGCGGACCACCTGGGTTTGGTTGCAAGCCGCGTCGTACAGGATGACCGAGTCGGTCGGCGGGTTTTCGTGGCCAGTCGTATCGACCGTCACCTGCGTCCCGGCGTCGATAGCGAAGAATCTCGGACCGTGGCCATCGTCTGCAGACGCGACGAGCCCGACGCCCGAGTCATTCTTCACAGCGATGGTTGGTCCGGTGGGTGGGCCGATGGTGACGATCCCACATGCGACCACCGAAATGAGCGTTGCACCCAGTGCCACGCACCGCAAAACCGGACGAACTAGAACGGCCATGGGGCTGCCTTAATAACATCATCGAACTTTGGTGTCTGCCAATACCACTGAGGCGAATACGCAGTTGGGCCACCGTAACGCTGGTAGTTATCCATCCAGGCGGTCCAAAGATAGGCAATGGCCTCGTACGGGTTCTTCGCATTACCGCAATCGCTCCAGCCACCTGATCGAGCCCGACAAGGGCTACTGGCGCAACCAACGACGAGACCCCGGCCGATGGCCGGGGTCCCAAGCGACCGATTGAGCACATGTGTCGCCGATGTCGCGACTCATGTGTCGCACATGTCGCGACTCATGACATTGGCTCCGGCGGCAGGACTCGAACCTGCGACCAAGCGGTTAACAGCACTGACGGCGTGCCCAGATTCACGCGTGAAACCGCCTCTAGGGACACCCCGGAGCGTCACCGGGCGTGTCACCGCCGCAGTGCGCCCGAACTTCGGACTGTGGATCCGAAGGTTATGGGTTCGACCCCCATAGGCCACCCCAGCCTTCGCCCCTCCCACGCGTGGATTCCTGCGCAACGGCCCCGCAATGATGCGAAATGCGTGGCATCCAGCGGTGGCATCCAGGCCCGGCTGACGGTCGGTTGGCTACCAGCCGTGGCTACCGGGGGCAGCTCTGGTCAAGCGCTTAGCGGCACGGACCGCGTGCCGCGTTTCACGCGTGAAACCTGGTCGCGACGGCGATCGGGCGTTTCACCGAGCATGATCGGGTGGCTTCTACTCGAGGAGTCGCCGCTAGTGGGCGAGTCCACGTGCCTTTGCAGGCATGAGGCACCGCCGCGGACTCCTCCCGCGACGAACGCCGCCCCAGGAGCTCGGGTCCGGAGGGTATGGGCGCGCCATGGTGGCCGCCTCCATGAGACTTGGCGCGGATGGAAGTGGTCATGTGGCTGGCTGCCATGCGCAACCGGTCGGCAACATGAGCGAGGTCCACTGCAATGGCCGCCCGCAGGCTCGAGATCACGGAGAGGACCGCCAGGCGGCGCCGTCCGAGCTCTACTGTCGGAAACTCCCGACTGAGGTTCTTCGCCGCAAGATGGCAGTTGCTTGAATGTGACAGACGGCTCTAGCCGTTGGCTGTGGCTCTCGCTAACGTCAGATGGTCAATTGGGGCTGGCGTGTGGAACTAGCGCGTGCCCTTCGACGTTTCCCCTTGATCCGCGTCGGCACGCAGTGGAGGGTTGCCATGACCGGGTGGCTCAGACCGAGCGCTCGCAGACTCGTCTTGGCCGTACTTGTAGCGAGCGGCCTCGTCGTCAGCGCAGCTCCACCGGCCGGCGCCTGGAATCAGCTCATTCCTTACGACGGGAACTGGAACACCGTTGGCTCGTGCTTGGGGGTCCCGGGTGATCCGTGTCTTCACTGGCCAAAGGTGTCGTCGCCACCCAGCTGGGTCGGGCAGGTCTATCTCGCGATTGACTTGAAGTATGAGGAGGTGAACCTCAAGCCCGTTGTGCGCGACACCATCTCGGAGTACAACGGCATCGCGGCTCTCAACCCGTACCTACAGGAAATCGACACCGCGACGGGTGCAGACATTTACGTTGAAACCGACAATTTCTCGGATCCCTATGTCTTTGGTTCCACGTCCTTCGAATACAACGGTGACACCGGCAGGATTACGTGGGCTCACATTCGTTTCAACACCATGATTCTGTGGAAGACGACACTGAATGGGTACTGCTATGACATTCCCGTTTGGCCCAACGTCCAATGTACGCAGGACGCGCGAAAAGTCTCCAATCACGAGATGGGTCACGCACAAGGGCTGGCTCACGAGAAGGACATCACGGCCGTGATGGTGCAAGGCTTCGTAAGCTGGTATCACGTTAAGAATGATGACAAGAACGGAATAATCCACATCTACGGAGCGTACAACCCATGATCCGTTACCTGCGGGCGCTCACATCAGCGATTGGCATCATGATCCTGCTCTTCGCAGTTGCATACGCGTTGCTCTTGACGGCGCCCCGGTCGGACGAGCCACTGGTCGCCGGCGATGCAACCGCGCCAACATCGACCACTCCCGCATTCGTCCCGCTCGGGTCATCTGTGCCGAGCAGCGACGTGCCGATTGCGCCGGCGCTGCCGCCGCAGCCCATTGATAGTCGATGCATGAGCTACGCGACTGTCGTTGACCGCGTACCTCCGACAGTCGAAGCAATGGCACACCTACGACTCCTAACGGTGGCCGGCACTGTCACGGCCGTCGGGCCGGCTCAGTGGAACACGGTCGATGCTGCTCCGCCCAATGCCGGAGACGTGGGCCCGTACGATGTGATGCGCGTGGTGCGCATCGATCTTGGCTCGACCTTGGCAGGCCAAACCCTTAGTACGCCACTGGCAATTTGGATCCCTGGCGGTACGATCGGATGCTCAACGTTCATCGAGAGCGATGCCCCAATTAGCATCGAACCAGGACAGTCGTTTGTTCTATTTCTGGACAACCTGCAGCCGAGGAATGGCCTACAGGGCGCTTTTCACGCCGTGCAGTTGTGGCCAATCGCGGACAACAACATTGTGTCCACTCCCGAGGACGGCCCGATGACGATCGCCGCCCTTACGTCACGCCTCACTCCTCCGGCCTCCACCCCCTGACGCGGATCGGATCACGTACGACGCTGACGAGCGTGGCACCGCATCGGCGCATCAGGCTCGCGACGTACGTCGAGGGACGAGTCCCTCGAGCCCTCGCCATGTTCCACGCGCCGCCGGCGTAACCCTCGAAGCAGCGGCTCGAAAAGGCCGGCAAGAGCGAGGCGCAGATCCGAAGTGAGCAGTGCGCCTTGCGGTCGGCACGGCGGTCAGCGACTGTGCAGCGACGGTAGGCATCAAGCAATGCGCTCGAGGACCGGGCGCAGGTCGCACGGCGACTGCCCCGAACGCTGCCGGCTAACAACGGCGCACATCGGCGACCATCCGCCTCATAACCCGTAGACGCGGCGCCTGAGGGTCGCTTATACCCTCGGGAGTGCAGCGGCTGTCGTACCCCATAACCTCGCGTCGGGCCGGGCTGATCCCCTCCGGCTGGCCGACGCGCCGCGAGGCATGACCGATGATCAGCAGCCGCTCCGTACCGTCAGCGACGGCATCGGCCGCCTGGAACGCGACCTCGAGCGGCTCGACCGCAAGGTCGACGTCTTCCTCACCCAGCACCAGGCCAAGCACGACCTCGAGCAGCAGGCCTTCCAGGCGCACCTGCTGGCCAGCGTCAAGTCGAGCGAGCAGGCACAGGGCCTCAGCGATCGCGTCGGACTGCAGGAGCGCACGGTGAGCGCCATCGACCAGCGCCTCGAGACGCTCGAGCTGGAGCGCGCACAGGTGCTCGGCGCCTGGCGGCTGATGAAGTTCGTGCTCGGCGCCAGCCTGCTCAGCCTGCTCGTCAACATCGTCGCCTTGGCGGGCGTCATCAGCGGGGCGGTCCGGTGAGCGAGACCATCGGCCAGCTGACGCTCACCGGCACGTCGGCGCAGCACGACGCGGTCCGACTCGGCGGCGCTCAAGGCGCAGCGGTCTCGGCGACGCGGATCCAGCCGATAACCGTAGTGTTCCGGGCCGACATGCCCAAACGGGTCGACGGCGGGCCGTCGTTCGGCTACGCGCGTATCGCCGCGCGGCGCATCCTGCTGCTCGACGATCTGGAGGAGGACGGCTACCAGCCGGCCAAGACGCTCGCCCACGAGCTATGCCACTTCCTCGACGCCGACTGGCTGACGCGCAGCCAGCGCGTCGAGATCATGGCCTTGATGACGCCGCGGCCCAGCGGCTGGAGCGACGAGTTCATCGCCGGCAAGCGGCATCCCTACACCGGTGAGCCGTTCGAGTGCTTCGCCGTGTATGCCAGCGCCGCCATCTTCGGCTACCGCCGGCCTGCCTACGCCCGGCTGTACGACCGCAAGATCGCCGCCGACCGATGGGCCCAGCTGGCCACCGTCGCCCTCGCCGATCAGGGTGCAGCGCAGCCCGAGCCGAGTCAGCCGGAGCCCGCGCCGACGCCAGCCGACCTCCTGGCCCAAGCGACTGCGGAGCGGGATGCGGCACTGGCGCAGGTGGTCCAGCTCAAGAGCGCGGTCGACGTCGCCTACAGCAGCCTGGAGGCGGTCAAGTGACTACCCTCATCGACCGCATCGCCGGGGCGATTGAGCGCCAGCCGATCCGCTTCGCCATGGCGCTCGGGATAGCCATCGACCTCGCCGTCAGCCTCGGCCTGGCATTGACCGCGGACCAGGTGGTGCTGCTCAACGGCCTGGTCATGGCCGTGCTCGCTTGGCTGCTGCCCGACAAGGTCACGCCGCTCGCTGCGCCGCAGCTGCCCACAGGCACCGCTGTCGTGGTGACTGATGCGCAGGGCGTTGCCACCACGACCAAGACTCTCTAGCGACGATCGGACGTTGAAGCTGTGCACGGTCTGCGGTGTCGCCACCAGCCGTCCCGGTAGTCGCTGTACGGAGCACGCCCGGCAGTCGAACCGCAGCCGCCACAACGCCCTCTACAGCACGCCCGCGTGGCAGCGCCTCAGCGCCCGCGTGCTGCGCGCCTGGCGCGGCGAGCACGGCGACTGGTGCCCGGGCTACGGTCGCCCCGCCCATCCGGCGCGTGACCTGACCGTCGATCACGTCGTGCCGCTTGTCGCGGGCGGCGCGCCCTTCGACATCGGCAACTCCGCCGTGCTGTGCCGCTCGTGCAACTCGACCAAGGGCGCGTCGCCTGTCGCGCCCGACGTCGCGTGTCAGTCGCGTTGCCGCTCGGGCGTGTCGCGTCGGGCGTCGTCCGACCGGACCGGCGTACACCTCAGGGGAACGCAGTCGGCCCCAGACCGCGCCTCGCGGCTGTATATACGCGGCCGAGTTTTGCCGTTTTTGTCCAGGTGTCCGACTGTCCGGCCGCACCACGGGGACGGGGAGCGGCCGGGTAATCCGAACGCTAGGCGCGATCAGCGCGCGCGGAGCGCCGGCGAGCCAGCCTGCCCCGCGCTACATCGCCCTCGCGGACAGCCGCCATACGGGTGATGGCGGCGAGGTCGAGCGCGATGCGCAGACGGTCGTGCTCGGCGAGCGGCACGAGGTCGGCGACGAGGTCGCGCGCCTGGCGGAGGTGTCCGAGCAGGAGCAGCCGTCGGAGCTCGAGGCTGGGGTCGGCGCCGGTCGGCGCCGCGTGGCTGTTCATGATCGCGTCGGGCACCTCGGCTGACGCCGGCTCGTCGAGCCGCGGGTCGCGGACCGCGAGGTACCGCCGCCCGTCCCGGCCGACGATGCGGATCGGCATCGCATCCCTGGTCCGGGCGACGCGGTCGGCCACCGTGCTGCGGGGGATACCAGTGCGCTCGCTGATGGCGCGGATCGACAGGCCCTGCGCGCGGAGCGACGCCACCAGGCCGCCGTCAACCCGGGTCATCGCCGGTCGTGCGTCGAGACCGCCTCGACCAGTAGCGCGCGAGCAGCGGCGCGACGGCGCCGTCGGAGACCGGCACCAACCCTCGTGCGCCAGGGCCAGCTCGCCAGGTGCGGCGCCAACGGGCCGCCCGCGGTCGCGGTCGCCGAGCAGCGCGGACACTGCCCTGTGATCGTGGCCTCGCGGCGGAGCTGGAGAAGACGCCGCAGGCGCGCCGGCATGTCGGGCCGGATGGCGGGCACCAGGTAGGCCACCTGGTCGACGACCACGAGCTGGACATGAGCGTCGCCGGTTATCACGGCCCGACCTCCCCTGCTCGCTGACGCCAAGGCGGGACGCCCATCGGGCGCGAAGCACGGCGGGGCGCGATGCTCGAAGGATCGACCGCCTCGACCGGCCAATGGTCTGCGCCGTATTGGAGCCCGGCGGCGGCGGGGCGATCCGTTTCAGTGGTGCGACTCGGTCAGACAGGGCGCCGTCGCTCGACGATGAGGCTCGTAATGAGGACGGCTCCAGCAGCGGTGACGACTAGCGTCCCAGTCTGACCGAGCAGCAGCAGAAGGCGAGCGTCGGGCGACAATCCATTGCCGACTGTCGGCGACTCAGGCACCACCACCGGGTTTGCCGAGGCTTGCTGTGCCACTGGGAACGCCCCGGGCTGCGTCAGATCGATGGGGCCCGCCGCGGCCTGACGCCAGGCGGCGAAGCCGAGCTCGACAGCACCAAGCACAAGGCACACCGCGACGAGACCGGCCGCGAGGGCCTGCAGTGAACGCCCGACGATGAGCGCGACCAGGGTACCCACGGCAAAGGCGGCGATGGCGCGGGCGGGAATGAGCACCGCGGCCGTGTCAATGCTCGCCGGCGCGGAGGCTGCGTCGAGGATCGGTCCCAGGGATCCGCTCAGGGTCAAGCTGACCAGGACGAGCGGGACGGTGATGACGACGAGCGCGAGCAGCCCTGCAAACACCAGGTCGGCAAGCCAGCGCCTGCGGCTACGCACGACTGACCAGGCAAAGACGGACGTTCCGCTGTCGATCTCGCCGGCGATGAGCGAGGCTGCGAAAGCGAGCCCCGCGACAACCGGCAGGCAGACCAGCGCCACTTGCAGGTACGGCAGCCATTGCAGCCAATCGAACTCGGAAGCCGTGCCGCGGGCTTGGGACATCTCCCACGTCAGCACCAGGCCGGCGGCCGAGACTAGGAGCACGGCGCCAAGGGCCGAAACGAGCTCGAGTCGCAGTCTCCGAACGAAGACCCGGATTGACCACATCATGCTCGTTACGGCCGGCGGTCGTGGGTCATCCGGAATGCGAGGCCGCCGAAGACGAGGGCCACGGCGGATAGAACAGCGGACTCGCGCAGCTCAACCGCCGCCATCTGCGAGCCGGCCAGGAAGAGCTCGCCGGCGGGACAGTTGGCGGCCTCCCATGCGTTTCGTTGGCTGGCGTCAGCATCAGCTCCGAACGAGGGTTCCGCCAACATGCAGTCCGACATCGGGATGAGCCTACCGTCGGGCGTCAGTGCGCCATCCTGCACGGGCATCGCCTCGCTCGTGGCTGGATCAGTGATGGGGATCAGCCGAGCCGGCTCAAACGCGCGCCCGATGATCAGCGCACCGGTCGTCACTATGGTCGCGAGCACCAGCGCGACCGAGAAGGCCGCCACTAGCCGTCCGAAGCGGATGCCCGTGGCAAGACCGATGGCGTAGCCGCACAACGCCCGGACGGCAATGATCGGACCCCACAGGCCGTAGGCGACGAATGTGGCGCCGATGTCGTGGTGCGGATTGAGCCGCGCGACGATGAATGCGTTCACCGCGCCACAGGCGAGACCGAACACGACGACTGCCACGCCATCTACAAGGACGTGCTCAGCCAGCCAGCGCGCCCTGCTGCGCGCGATCGACCACGCGAATACCGCCGTTCGTTGCTCGATCTCACCGCCGACCGCGGCCACACCGAGGATCAGGCCGAGGAAGATGGGCGCCACCGCGATGACGAACGTCAGCGCCGTCGATGGCGGATTCGCGTTGAGATAGCGTTCGCACTGGTATGGCGATAGGGCGGGATCGCAGGTAATGGTTGCGGCGTAAGCGAGACCGACGGCAGCTGTAGCGATCGTCACGGCCGACACCAGCAATACCAACCGCCGGTTGGCACGCCACCACAGCCTGAGGACGGTCATTCGGGCAACACGCGGCCGGCGGCGAGGTAGCCGAGCACGACGTCCTCCAGGCTGGCCACGCGAGCGTGCGCCGGGCGGCCGTCGTCAGTACGGCGGCACAGTTGCGAGCGATCCGGCAGGCTGGCGACGAGCGCGGCGCTTTCAGCGGGAGCCTCATCGCAGACGAAGTGCTCCTGCAGGATGGCGTCGACGCTGCCCTGGAGTTGGATGCGGCCGGCGGCCAGGACGACCAACCGGCCGCACGCACGCTCGATGTCCGAGACGATCTGCGAGGAGAGCACCGCCGTTGCTCCGGTCCGCGCGAGCTCATCTGTCAGCACGTCGATGAACTCGCGCCGGGCCAGCGGATCGATGGAGGCGAGCGGTTCGTCCAGGATCAACACCTCGGCTCGCAGGCCCAATGCGATGGCGAGGCCGACCTGTGCCGCCTGGCCCCCGGAAAGCGTCCCCGCCAGGGCATCCAGGGGGACCCCCAGGTCCGCGAGTCGTTGCGTGGCGAGACCGCGATCGAAACTCGAGCCGCGGTAATGAGCGACGTAGTCGAGGTGGTCGCTCACGCGCAGGTCGCGATACAGCGCAGGCGTCTGGGGGAGGTATGCGACATGGCCAAGAACGGCAGCTCGTTGTCGCCACGGATCGAGGCCCAGCACGCTGACTGAGCCCCGGGTGGGACGCTCGAATCCGACCCAGGTCTTGAGCAGGGTCGACTTCCCAGCGCCGTTTGGGCCGACCAGTCCGATGGCCCCGCCGGGGCCTAGGGAGAGGTCGACGTCACTCAGCGCCCAGATGCCCTCCCTGTATCGCTTTGAAAGGCCCTCTGCCTGCAGTGCGACGGGCATTTCCTCTTATTCTCCTTCGCACGCACCCGCGCAATGTGCTTTCCGCTGCGCCAAGAGAGAGTCGCATGCTGAGAACAGGTATCTCAACGGCGGCCAATTTCCAATGGCGCATCAAACGCTCGTATCGTGATCGTCCCGGTCCGCAACCCGACAGCGAGCGCCAGGCTCGAGCGATTGCCCTCCCAGAGATATCGCGTGGGCGGCGGGCTGCCCTTGGCTTCGCTGCTCGTAGCCGGAACAAGCCAGGGCGGGAGAAATCGGTTCCAGTCCCAGCCCGCCTGTTCCATCTGCGCAGCGGGTCGGAACCAGCTCGGCTCGAGCCCAGGCCGGGGAGGGCTGCTGCAGAGTCCTTGCAGCGTGCCGAACTCATCCACGACTCGCTCGGCTACGAGAGCGAGCGTGCGAGCTCCAAGTGATTGGGTCAAGTAACGAGTGGAATCGTTTTCAAGCCACACCGAGCGGAGGAACTCCGCTTCATCTCCAGGCTCGAAGGTGACCATGTATATGACCCGACGTGGCGCAAGATCGCGGGCCGTCGCAGGGAGTCGACGCGCACCGAAACGCTCATGGCGTTCGGCTTCCTGCACGGCCTCAACCACATCGAGCGGACCTCTTGTCCTCATGGGGTTCGCTTTCGCTGCTGCATCGGCGGTCCTTTGATCCTGGTTCAGTCGCACGAATCGTCCGTCGGAAATGCGTCCGGCACTCGCGAGTGTCCATCGCTGCGGCCTGAGGAGCACTGCCGTGTCATCAGCCAGACCGCCATGCGCGGACCTTGACTCGGCCGCTCCCTTTGCGCCGTCGCGTGCTCAGCCGACCGGACCGGGAGGTGAGTCGCAATTTCGTCTCCTTAGGGCCGTCGACGAGGTCCTCGCTCGTGGCGTCACCAGCCGCAACCGCCGGCGCGCGTATGGCGAGCGTCGCCCAGGGACCGACGGTGGACGGCTGCGGGAGCCGCCGGCCTTCGTAGCCGCGGCGGGGGCCCGTGTGCCACCCGGGTCCACTTGGACTCACCGACTGCCACGGCCGTGGCTGGCAGTGGGGCTGTCAAATGCCCTCCCGATAGCCCGCTGCGACGCCCGAGACGGGCCATTTCACGCGTGAAACGTGGAGGGCCGACTGGGATTCGAACCCAGGACACGAGGATTAAAAGTCCCCTGCTCTGCCGCTGAGCTACCGGCCCGAGAGTCTTTGCTCTGATAGAGACGATAACTGACAGATGACCGGCGTCGTGCGCTCGCAGCCCTTCCCGGGGCGCCAAGGTCAGCCGCCGATGGCCGGTCCCCACCACACGCTGGCGGCGATGATCACGTAGAGCCCGATCAACGCCAGGCCCTCCAGCCAGGTGGACTTGCCGTCAATCACGACGAGGGCCGCCAGGACGACCGATAACGCCAGAGCACCTACCAGCAACGGCGCGACAACGAGCGTCAACGGCGCCGCGCCCAGGACGAGACTGAGCAGGACGAGGGCCGGCGTGAGGGCCAGGGCTACCTGCAGGCTGGAGTTGAGGATCAGGCTGACGGCCAGATCGGGCTGGTTGCGCACAGCAGCCTGCACCCCGACCACGTTCTCCACGGCATTTCCGGCGATCGCCACGACAACCAGGCCGGCGAATTCCTCGGACATCCCGAGGGCAGCCATGGCCGGCTGCAGCGCCTCCACGAACCAGTCGGACACGAATGCCGCCGCCACCCCCGCGACGAGCAGAGTCCCGATCGCCAACCCGATCGGCCAGGCCGAGCCTTCGCCCGCCTCCACCGCTGCAGCGTCGGGCCCGCCATCCACCGACCCCTGGCGAAGGAAGAACGGAACACTGGCCGCGAAGACGACCAGCAGCACGACCGACACGACGACGGACAGCTCCCCGGCGTGGCCCTGGTCCGGGGCGCCCGGCGCGGTCGCCAGACTCGGGATTGCCAGGGCTGCCACCGCGAGGACCAGCAGCATGGCCATCATCCGCGTCTGCGCCGCGCTGAACCGCTGGGTCCCGTGGCGCAGCCCGCCCAGGAGGAAGGCCAGCCCCAGGATCAGCAGCGTGTTGGCGAGGATCGAGCCGATGAGGGCCGCCTGGACCACCGCAACCAGCCCAGCCTGAAGCGCGAAGATCGAGACGAACAGCTCGGGCAGGTTGCCCAGGGCCGACTGGAGGACGCCGGTGGTCCCCGGCCCCAGGTGGCGGCCGAGCTGCTTCGTCCCCTCGCCGACGAGACCGGCAAGCCCACCCAGGGCGATCGCGGCCACCGCGAAGACGGCGACGCTGTCCGCTCCCGTGGCCCGAAGGACCAACGTGGTGACCGTGGCGACGCCCGCCACGACGGCCAAGACGAGCGTCCGGCGTTCGATTACGACCGGCCCATCGGGTGCCGCGACCGGCTGTTTCACGAGCCGCCGATCACGACCAGGCCAGCCATCCCCACCAGGTACAAGAGAAGCACGACCGCCGAGTCGAGGCCGACACGCGCGATCGTCCGTGACGGCCGAAACACGATCCCGAACATATACACCACGCTGAGTAGCACGCCCAGGCCGGTCAGATAAATGTCGGTGACCTGCGCCTGGGGCACCACCGCCTGGCCCGACAACAGGCTGGCCACGAGGAACAGGACCGGGAGGAAGGCATTGCCCCCGAAGATGTCGCCGAAGGCCAACTGATAGTCGCCCATTCGAACCGAGGCCAGGCCCGTCGAGACCTCCGGCAGCGAGGTCGCCGCGGCGAGCACGGTGGATCCGAAGAGGACCCCGCTCATGTGGATCTGCGTGGCGATGCCTTCGCCGCTGACCTCGAGCAGGGCGCCCGCCGCCAGGGTCACAGCGGCTCCGATCGCGAACACGAAAACCGCACGGTTGGTGCTCATGCCGCGCTCCACCGCGTCCTGAGCCCGGGCCTTCTTCGAGTGCCCGCGCGCCTTGCTCTGGCCATCTGGCGGCTGCCCCTTCTCGTGCCAGGGCAGCCCCTTACGGGCGCGATGGACCAGGAGGAGTCCCGCTACCCAGACCACGACGATGAGCAGGGCGGCCGGGTCGATCCGCCACAGCAAGAGGCCCACGGGCAGCTGGCTGCCCATCACCGTAATGCTCAACACCGCCACCACCATGCCTGCCTCGAGCAGCACCAGCAGCGACGCCCCAAGGTAGCTGAGCGCCTTGGTGCCGGGGACTGCGACGGCATCGAGGAGCACCAACACCAGGGTCTGCATGGCGATGCCGCCAAGGATGTTTCCGACGGCGATGCCCACCTGGTGAGTCAAGGCCGCACTGACCACGATCGCGATCTCGGGCAAGTTGGTGACGATCGCGAGCAGGATGAGACCCCCGAACGCATCGCCCAGGCCGAGCTTCGTGTCGAGTACGTCGATGGCCATCGACAGCCTGCTTCCGGCCAGCCACACCACTGTGCCGGCGGCCACGAAGATGACCAGCAACAGTGGGAGCGGCAGCGCGTCCATCAGGCCGACGTTATCGCGAGTGCAGCACTCATGGTGTTGTCGTCCGGTCTAACGCACGGACCAGTCACGGCCAGATGGCGCTTGACAGTTGCTTACTCGTCAGCCTACGGTGTTGTCGCCCGAAGGGGCCACGAACATCTAGTGATCTGGCCGGTGTTTACATTGGCCGGGGCATCTAGTGATCGGCGGTTCCTTCGGGCGTTTCGTTGTTCACACGCCGTTGGGTGCTCTCAGCGGCGGTGGGCCTCCGGACCGCGTTCCCTGGCGTGCCCGTCAGTCGCGTCCGTACCCCTTCGTTGACTATCCGGACATCGCCCTGTGATGGTGAAGGTTCGAGGCGCGTCAGACACGCCAGCGTCGGCTCTGGCCGCCGAGCAGCAGGTTCGCCACGAAGACGACGATGATCGCGCCGATCGCTGACACGACGATGGTCTCGACGTTGATTCCGGTCGGATCCTTGAGGTTCAGGAACACGCCCGCCAGCCAGCCGCCGACGACAGCCCCGACGATGCCCAGGATGACCGTCAACAAGATGCCGTTATGGGTATGCATGATGAAGGCGGCGATGTAGCCGGCGATCGCGCCGACCACTATCCAGGCGATGATCCCCATTCCTGTGATCTCCTTCGTTGGTCAGGCGGGCGTGCGTCGGAAGATCCGCAGGGCCCAGATCAGGACCAGCTCGAGGATCGTCCAGCCCACGAGGGCCACGATTGCGGCGACATCCAGGGTCGCCCCGGACGCGTTCAGGGAGTCGGTTTGGAGGATGCCATTGAAGGGCGCGACGAGCACCTGGCTGACGTTCAGGACACCGGCGACAAGGTCGTTGGATGACCGGGCGTTAAGCAGCAGCAGGACGATGCGTGCCACGATGACGAGCTGGATGAGCCCGAAGACGAGGACGATGACGCGCCGAGCGTACTCGGGTGCGCCCGGCCCGGTGCGGGTGCTGAGCTGGCTCTCTGTCTGGACTGTCTCCTGACCCGCGGCCATCGCCGGTGCCTGGGTGATTACCGTCCGATCGACCTGTTCGATGGCCATGGCTTGCTCCTTTCGCCGCAGGCGTCAGTCCCACAAGACCGGGAGAAACCTATCGACATGAAGCCACTATGTCCCGCCCCTTGGGCGTTGTCATGACGAGACGTCATCTACCCCAGTACGAATTGAAGTGAGAAGTGGCGGGACTACAGCGGCCCTGGAAATAGCCGATGGTCAGCCGGCGGGGACCGTGCGCATGAGGGCCAGGACGTCGCCGAGGTTGGCGGTAACGAGGGCGATCGCCGAGTCGCCCGCACCGTAGTAGATGGACAGCTCCTGGGTCGCCGGGTCGAGCACCCAGCCGGTTGGGAAGACCACCTTGTTGACGTCGCCGCTCCGTTCGTAGGGCGCGGTGGGCGCGAGGACCCACTCATCGGTCCGGCGCAGGACGGTGCGTGGCTCATCGAGGTCGAGGAGGGCCAGGCCAACGCGATAGATCGGCCCGGCGGCCGTGCCGTGAACGCCGTGGTAGCAGATGAGCCAACCGTCCTCTGTCTCGAGCGGTGGCGGTCCGAGGCCGATCTTGCCGGCATCCCACCAGGCGCCGTCGCGCGCCTCGAGCAGCAGCTTATGGTCGCCCCAATGGCGGAGGTCCGGTGAGTACGAGATCCACATGTGCGCGTAACCGCCCAGCGGCGACGGCCGGTGGATCATCGCCCAGCGCCCGTCGATCCTACGTGGGAAGAGTGCCGCGTCCTTGTCCTCGGGCGGCGTCACCGGGCCGAGTTTCTGAACCTTGGTGAAGTCGTGGCTCAGGGCAAGCGAGACAAGCGGCCCACGCCGGCTGTAGGCGGTGTAGGCGATCGCCCATTGATCGAGCTCCGGCAGCCACGTGAGCCGCGGATCCTCACAGCCCCAGATCTCCTCCGGATGAGTATCCGGTTCGGGCTGGATCAACGGCGCCTGGTCGAATTGCCAGCTCGTCACGCCGTCAGAGCTGCGCGCGGCGAGCAGATGTGAGATGCCGCGCAGGTCCTCGACCCTCAGGAGCAACAGCGTCTGACCCCCAACCAGTCCAGCGCCTGGATTGAACACGGAGTTCGCCCGGTAGGGCAATTGGTCAACGGTGATGATCGGGTTGGCCGGATGGCGGGTAAAGATGTCCCAGGCTTTGATCGCGGGCGCGCTCATGCCCGGACCTCGGTCAGGACGGGCCGGCTGCCGCGCGCCTGTTGCGCACGCACAGCCATCGCAACCGTCCGCAGCTGCCGGATCGCCTCCAGCGCCGTCTGCCACATGAGTGTCGATTCGGCGCCCTGGTTCACGTTGACCTGGTGCTCGGACAGCCCGTCGCCGCAGCCGCCGGTGAGGACGTCGGCCACGGAGAGACCGGCATCGTTGTCACCGAGGAACCAGCCATAGGCGGCTTCCGCCGCGCGGCAGTAGCCCTGGTCCTGGGTGGCCTCGTAGGCCACGGCAGCGGCGAGGATCGTCGCGGTAGCCTCGATCGGTTGCTGGTCAAAGCGGCTGCGAATCGACCCATGGGGCCACCAGCCCTCATTGCCGATCGGCGTGAACGTGCCGCGGCGGGATGTCTGCACTTCGATCAGCCAATCGAGGACATGGAGTCCCAGGCTGCGCAGTCGCAGGTCGGCGAGCCGGCGGCCGGCCACGATCAGGGCATGCGGTAAGAGGGCGTTCTCGTAGGTCAGGACCTCCTCCGGCCACGGCCAGTCGTCGTCGCGACCCGCGTTCGAGAAAGCTCCGCGCAGGCGTCCCACGAGCAGGGTGAAGACACGCTTTGTCTCGCCGGCCACACCACCGCTGAGCGCCGCATCAGCGCCGAGGATCGCGGATGCCACTGCCCGCGGCGAGGTCAGGCGCATGGCCGCCGGCAGCGCAGCCTCGAAGAGAGCCTGCGCCTCGAGGCGCAGGGCGACCTCCGGGGCGTCTCTCGCCACGGTGCCAATGGCAAGCAGCGCGCGACCCTGGGTGTCCTGTGATCCCTCGTCGTCGAGCCAGGCGCCATCCGAACTTCGGAAGTTGCGGAAGGCGCCGGCCGATGGATTGAACGCCGCGGCGAGGAAGGCCATTGACCGCCGCGCCGTCGGGCTGACCGCTTCCCAGCCGAGCGTGCGACGGTGCAGCAGATCGACGGTGAGGGCGCGCGCGACGTCGTCAGTGCAGACACCGTGAGCTTCGGCGGGTGTGACTCCGGACGCGTGCTGCCAGATGCCGAACGGGCCGGTCATTTCATCGAGGTGCCGCCGTTGCACCGGGAACAGCGCCCGGTCAGGCACCGGCCAAGGCGATCGTCGCGGCCGACATGTCCAGGTGTTCCGGCTGCGCGGCGCGTCCCGCGGCGCGGGCGAAGATCTGTCGATACTGCGCACCGACTTCGGGCCACAGCATGCCCCGGCTGTAGTCGTGCGCCCGACGACCGTGTTCCGCGCGCACATCGCCGCTCAGGGCCAGTTCAATGAGCCCGTCGGCGAGTGCCTCCGTCGAGCCGGCCGCGACAAGCCGGCCACGTCCGTCGGCAAGCCGCTCGCTCGCGTAGGCATACGGCGTCGAAACGATCGCCTTGCCGGCACCCATCGCGTACGACAGCGTCCCGGAGACGATCTGTTCCATGTTCTGGTACGGCGTCACGAAGATGTCCGCCGCTTCCAGCCACAGGCCAAGCTCCGTCGCGTCGACGAAGCGCCCGACGAAGCGGACGTGGTCGGCTACGCCGAGCGAAGATGCGAGCGCAGCCAACGTTTCGCGGTACGACTCGCCTTCGCGGCGGATCAGTTCAGGGTGCGTGGCGCCGACGATCACGTATATGGCGCTCGGGTCGGCTCGAACGACGGCCGGCATCGCGGCAATCGCGGACTCGTAGCCCTTGCCCGGACTGAGCAGTCCGAAGCTCAGGATCACCATGTGCCCCTTGAGGCCCATCTGTGGCTTGACGCCGTCAGACGCGACCATCGGCACGTACGGGACGCCATGCGGCACGATCTCGACGCGCGCCGGGTCCGTGCCATACGAGCGAGTCAACAGCTCCGCTGCCGAGTTGGACATGACGACCGTGGACGCGGACGAATGGACGAGTTCGCCGAGGATCTGCCGTTGTGACGCAGTCGGGTGCTGAAGCACGGTGTGCAGCGTGACGACGAAAGGCGTTCGCAGGGCATTCACGAAGTCGAGCACGTAAGCGCCATCGCGTCCGCCCCAGATGCCGTATTCGTGCTGGATCGAAACGACACCGAACGAGCGCGAATCGATCCACCGCGCGGCATTCAGGTAATCGGCGCGCGCGTCGCGGGCGATCCGAAAACCAACGTCGACGGGGTAGAAACCCATCTTCTCCGGCGGCTGGAGGGCCACGATCGCCCGATCGCCAACAGTCGCGGCCAGGTCGGCCGTGAACGTGGCGATGCCGCATCGCTGAGGTGGATAGGTGGAAACGAACGCGGTCTTCGTCATGCGTGACGTCCTCTCGTGGCGCTGTGTCCCGCTCGCTGCAACGACGGCGCGGCGGGTGCTGGAGTCCCGAACGAACGGACAGGCGCACGGCCCGTTCAGGATGGGGGTCGACCACGCGGAGGGTTGCCACTGAAGTGGCGACCTGCACACCGTATCGGACATTGCCCGATGTCACAAGGCGCGGTGCCGAAGGCGTGCTTTCGCCGTCGACGCAGCGCTACTGGTTCAATGGTCCTGCAGGGTCGCGGTGATGGTTGATTGCGTGTCGGCAGAGAGGCCACCGAAGCCGGCATTGAAGCCGTTCTCAGATGAGATGGACCAGGTGATGGTGCCACCCGCCAAAGACGTTGGCGCGCCCAGCGGCAGGGGCGGCACCAGGCCGGTCAGCGCGATGGTCGTGCCAACGCCACCGCACGTGCCGTATCCGGTTGCCTGGCAGGCGGTGACCGTTTCGCTGGCGAAGGCCAGCGTCAGGCTGCACAGGGTGCCGGTTATGGCGCCGGTTTCCTGCACGGTCGTGTCGGTCGTCCCCTCGCCGAGGCCGTGGTACTCCGCGTGCATCAACATCGTCAGCTGCAACGAACCGCTCAAGGTTCCATCGGCCGCGACGTTGACCGTCAGCGGCCCCGTGCCGTGGTCGTTGTCACCGCCGTGCTCGCCCAGGTCGATCTCGCCGGGCGGAACGATGGTCGTGACATCGACAGTGAGCGTGCCTGAGTATGTCCCGACGGGCCTGCTGACGGCACACGCGCTCGGGCCGCTCGGCGCCACCGACGGCGTCGGCGTTGGCGGCACGGGGCGATGGAACCAGAGGTACGCATAACCGGTTCCGCGCGCGTCGAGCAATTTGTTCAGCCGTCCCTGGATGCCGTCGAGGATCGGCTGGAGAATGGCTGCAACGTAAGGTCGCAGGATACCGGGCACCTCGCCGAGCAGGGCACTGGTCAGTCGCGTGCGCAGGTCGTCGAGCTCAGGGCGATGCACCGCCACCTGAAACGTGTCGGTCTGCATGGTGTAGGTTCCCTTGCCCTGGCCGGGATCGGGCGCGGTTTGGAAAGGCCAGTGAGCCTGGCCCGTGTCATCGGTCACGGTTGTGCCCACGGCGCCCGCGCCGGGCACGATCAGGGGATCTCCGGCCGGCTCGAGCGGCCCAAAGGTCAATGGCGCCGACCTGGTGTTGAAGTCGGGCAGGGCGATGCCCGCCGCCTGGGCACACGCCGCCAGCACCGGCGGCCAGGCAGGCAGATCAGCGCCGGTCACCTGGACATCGAAGAATCCGGGGATCGGGTCGGCAGTCAGGAAGAAATTCGGGGCGTCGCCGCCACTGGCCGTCACGTGGACGGCGTACGGCAGGAGGGACGCAATGTGCTCGGCAACCCCACTGGCGATCGCGGCGATGCTGCGGATGACCGCCAGGACAGGTTCGGTAAGCGCATTGACCAGCGACTTGACGATCGACGCGCCGATGTTGATAAGCCAGTTGAGCGCGCCGACGATGATCGCGCCGGCGGTGTTCTGGGGAACCGCGAGGGTAATCGCCTGCTCGATGCGGCTGACGATGGCGTCGATCCACGCGCTGGGTCCGCCGCAGATCAGCCCGATGTCGACCGCCGCCTCGAACTGACCACTGGTACCGCCCGCGGCCAGCGGCAGCAGCGCCACTGCGTTGGTGGTCGACTGCCCGCCTGCCTGCGGGACACGACCACCGTCGGTGGCAACGTCGGACACGAACAGGACCATGACCAGCGCCGGGAAACGGACGCTTTCCGGCTGGGTCAGGTCCTGACCGGCGAGCAGGGCTCGGACAAGAGCACCGCCGGGCGAGTCCGCGGTCGCGGCGTAGGCCGCCATCAGCTCGGCCAGCGTCGGCGCTCCGCTGGTTTCCGGCACGGGCACCACGCTGTCCAGTTCGGCGCCGGTCCAGCCGGCGCCCGCCCAGGCGCCGACCGCCAGCGCGTGGGCCTGGAAGTCGAGCAGCTCGAACGGGCTGGCCGTGCCGGTCAGAGGGACTTCCGGCACGGCAACCACAGGATCGGTGCTGTCGTCGGCCACGACGGCGATGCCGGCACCGGCCAGGGCCGCGCGAACGGCATCGAAGGTATCGGACGTGTTTTGCGGGGCGGTGATCCGCTCGGCAAGCGCCCACGTCGCGTCGTCGACGGTACCGGTGGCGCCGCCGGGCAGCTCATGCGCCGCTACCGGACCGGCACCCAAGTCGGTCGCCGGCGGCGAGCCAGTTGCCAACGCACCCGGCGAAGAGCTGGGGGCGACGGTGACGCAGCCACCCGCGACGAGCAGAACTGCGAGGGCCAGCGCCGGCCACGATCGGCGCATCACGTCACGGCACCGTCCACGTGGCCTGGTCGGTGGGCACCAGGCTACTGAAGATCTCGGCCCCACCCACCTTGACCCCGACCTGGGTGAGGCTTTGCCCGTCAGGCACGACGAAGGACTCGCAGTGGGTGTAGGGCTGGACGTCCTGTTCGCCCTCGCTGGTCTGGGTGCAGCCCTGAAAGGCACTGAGGGGATACGAGAAGCTGCCGTAAACGTCATCCGTCGTCAGAACGGTGCCGTCCGAGGCTGTCGCGTCGGCCTGCGACGACTCGTTCATGTAGTCGGACGAGTGGTTGTCGATGGTCAGCTCTATGCCAACCCAGTGGGCACCGGCCGGCAGCGAGCTGTCATCGGTGGGTACCGCCGGGTCGAAGACTTTCACCAGAGTCGCCTCGACCTGGTCATGTCCGCCGAAGGTGAAGAACGTGAGCGTGTCGCCCACGTGCCCGGTAACCGGTCCACTCGCCGCGGGAGCCAGCGAGATCGTGATGCTGGCGAACGGATTCGTGTCGTCCGCCGGCGGGCTGTTGGTTGCGCTGCCGCCGCAGGCGGACACAAGAACCAGCCCGATGGCCAGCGAGGCGATTCCCCGCCGAACGCGCGAGCGTCGCACTGAGTTGATCATCAGGTCATCTCCCCGGATGGTTGTGTGGGTATGGCCACGATGGACGCGTGCGGCGGTCGTTTCATCCGGTGAATCACTGACCTCGGGCGCGGCGGGCACGAAATGGGTCACGGCAGACTCCACACAAGGTCGTCCGGCGCGCCGATATCCACGCCGGTCACGCTGTAGCCGATCGAGCTCACGACGACTCCATCGGGCACCAGGAAGCCGGTGCAATAGGTCACCGGCTGGCCGGCGGCCGACTGCGCACTCGGAGTGCAGCCATCGAAGCCGTAGAGGCGGTACGAACTGTTCGCGCCGGCGCGCTGGCCATCCGACCCGGCGCCGTCGACGGCGTGCGAGTCAGACTCCGGGTCGTCTTCGTGGTCGTGGATCGTCAACTGGACGCCGACCCAATGGTTGCCATCTGGTGGCGCACCGGCGGGCGAGGTGGCGGCCGCCGGAGATCGGTGACCTTGACGACGGTGAGATCGATCTCGTCACCGCCAAGATCCACGAAAGTCAGCGTGTCGCCAACGTGACCGGTCACTGGCTCGGCCGACTGCGAGACGTTCGAATTCGTGGCCGTCGCGATGGGGGTGCCATTGTCCGGGGGCACGCTCGCGGTACCTGTTGCTGCGCCGCCACACGCGGACAACATCAAGCCGACTGTCAGCAGGGCGCCCGCACGCGCGATGGTGGAGCGCCCAGCAAGGGTGATCATGGGCCGTCTCTCCGAATGGATCAGTGGGTGTGCCCACGATCGATGGCGAAGACAACCACGTAATCCGGTGAATCCCGGACCGGGTCAGCGATTTTCCGGGCGGCTCACTCCTCTTCCAGGTGGGCCATGGCCCGGCCCAGTTGCGCCCGCGAGTTGACGCCGAGCTTGCCGTACGCGGCGGCAAGATGCGTTTCCACCGTTCGCGGACTGATGCCCAGTTCGGCGGCAACCGCGCGGGTGGACAGCCCTTCGCCGGCGAGTTGGGCCACTCGCGCTTCGGTCGGGGTCAGCGCCAGCGAATTCGAGCGCGTCAGGCCCAGCCGCGCCGACTCGTCACGCGCCCGTTGCGCCCACACGGGGGCGCCCAGGCTCTCGAAGATCGACTCGGCGCGCGTCAGGACTTCCGCCGCGGCACGCCGCGACCTCGCGCGCCGCATTGCCTCGCCGCGAGCCAGCAGCGTACGGCCCACGTCGAAGCGGCTCCAACCCGGTGGGTCGCCAGTCGCCACCGGGTCGGTGGCCAGGAGCGCTCCGTCCACGTCGTCACGGGCGAGGGCCAGGCGCGCCTCGCCGCGCGCGATTCCTGCCGCCGCCCAGGGCTTGGGCACACGGCGGTGGCGCTTCCGCAACTCGGCCAATTCCCGGTCTGCCTCGTCGATGCGGCCGAGTGCGGCAAGCGCTTCCACGCGCTCCGGGGCTGGATCCAGGCGGAGCGGCTCGCGAAACCCGATCTGGTGCAGATGGCGCCACGCCCGGCCGGTCGCCTCCTCGACAGCCTGAGCATCGCCCCTGCTCACCGCCACGAGCGTCAGCACCTGGAGCCATGCGGCAACCAGGATCGGCGCGCCGCTCCGTTCGCCGCCCTCGATACCGGCCACGGCGGTCGCCTCCGCTTGATCGAGCCGACCTTCGAGGGCATCCAGCAGTGCCATCGGTCGCAGGGACATCTCCGACGGCTCCCCGCCGATCTCGAGACGGGCATCGATGGCAGCTACGGCGAATTGGCGTGCCGCGGGCCAGTCGTCGGCCCACAGCTCCACCTCCGCCTGCCGCGTAGCGAGATTCGCGACGTTGCTGTACACGCCGTGGATGAGGTCGAACTCGAGCATGTGACGGAAGCGTTCGCGGGCCAGGTCGAGGCGTCCGATGGCCGCCCACCAGATACCCGGGCTGGTCAGCCGATCCACCGTGGCTCCCTGCGTCTCGATTTTCAGCCCTCGTTCGAACAGTGACAGAGGCGGCCGCCGGCCCAGCACGACGGTCAGGAAGAACGCCTGCAGCAGGGCGGCCGCCTCGTGGCCGCGATCGGCCGTATCGGCTAGCAACTCGGCCGCGGCGAGCGCGTGACGACGTGCGGCGTTGAGGTCGTAGTCGTGGAAGATCGAAAGGTAGTAATGGATGAGGCCCTCCAGGAGGCGGTCGCCGCGCGCGTCAGCGAGCGCCAGCAAGAGGGTCGCGACCGCGTCCTGCGACGTGCTGACGTACCACGCGGCCAGGCCGGCAAGCAGCAGGGCTCGCGCTCGCTGAGTGCCTGCGACGGCCGGCAGTAACTTGGCGACGCGATCGCGGACGGCGTCGAAATCGCCGGCGACGTACCAGGCATCGGCTGCCGCGAGGGCGCGCTCTGCGCGCTCCGGATCGCCCGCCGGCGTGCGTTCCACGGCCAGGTCGGCCAGCTCCCCCGCGATCGTGGGCGCGCCGCGTTGGAGGGACCGGGCAGATGCCTGGGCGAGTTGCTCGGCAACGGCCGCATCGATCCCTGGCCGCGCGAGCGCCGTGTGCCGGGCGCGTGCCTCGACATCCTCGTCGGCTGCGTCGCCCAGCCAGGCGTGTGTCGACTGCAGCTCGTTGTCGTTCGCCTCGGCGACCATGGTCGAGGCGAACAGGGGGTGCGTGAACGCGGCACGCCGACCATCCATGCGGAAGAGACCGGCATCGATGGCCGGCCGCAGGATGGGCCGCGGATCCCTGCCCGCGCGCGCCTCGAGCAACGCCACCGTTGGCCCGGAGCTCAGCGCGGCCGTCAACAGCAGGCGCCGCGCTGGCGCTGGCTGGCCGTTCAGCCGATCGGCTACCAGTTCGCGCAGCGATACAGGCACGGGCAGGTCCTCGCCCGGCCGCAGGACCGCACCACGCGCAGCCAGCGCGCGGGCCAGCTCGATGGCATAGAACGGATTGCCGGCGGAGATCTCGCGAATGCGGATCAGGGTGGGCCGGGAGAACGTCGCCCCGGTGGCGGCCTGGAGGACCGATTGGAGAGCACCCATCGACAGCGGCTCGAGCCACAGGCGCTCGATCGCTATTGGTCGCGCGGGATCGGCCAGTCCAAGGGGCGCATGCTGGCCGGGAGCATCGCCGCGGAGCGTGACTACCACGCGGACCGGGGTATCCGCCAGCCGGCGAATAGCGTAGGAGAGAGCGTCGCTGCTCGCCTGGTCGACCCAGGCGGCATCGTCGATGGCGATCACTGTGGGGCGGCGTGCAACAAGGACACGAAGGGCGGCGAGCAGGGCGATCGATACCTGCTGCGCATTGGGCGGTTCGCCCGGATCCACAGAGCCGTCACCGGCGGCGGAGCCACCCAAAGCCAGCCGTAGCGTGGTCAGGTGGAAGTGCGACAGCCCACCGGCCAGCGCCGCAAGGTGGGGCTCAAGCAGGTCGCCCAGGGTCGCGTACGCGTAGCTCACCTCGGCCTCGAGCGGGCTGGCGCGCAGGATGGCGACGGCCAGGTCCTCGGCCTGCGCGAGGCCGGCCCACAGCACTGAGGTCTTGCCGATGCCGGCCGGACCCTCGATCAGCGTTGCTTGAGCCGCGCGGTAGGGAGGCCGAATCGAATCCACTAGGCGCGCCAGCGCATCCTGACGTGCGATCAGGTGAGGAAAGTACGCGCGAGTTGCGTCGCCCCGACCTCGATCCATGCTCAACACCATACGTCGCATCGGGCAAATCACGGATGCGGCCGCGTACCGGCCCGGGCGATTGTGGTGTCGTGCAACGCCGCGTACGTCTTGTGGAAGCTTTCGTTCCCGGATTGGGCGATCGACGCGCAGGCTGGGCGGAGGAACTCCAACTGGATCTGGCCACCCGGCTGTGCGAAGGCGGCCTGGGGGTGATGGTGATCGTCATACCGGAAGACGAGACGCTTCTGTTGCTCGTCTGGCACGCAGACGAGACGGACGTTCCGCCTGGTGCCGCCGATCTTGACGACGCGCTCGCTGGCCTCGTCCGCGACCTCGTCGTCGAGCGGGTCCTCGATGCGCGGCTGATCACCTCCGTTTGAACCCGCCCCGTTGGCGCGCGGCGCGTTGGGCCGGCCCGCGCTGGACGTGCGGTCGGAGTCGGGCTAGGCTCGCGCCAAATTGTGAGCAGGCACCGGTTGCTCGGACTCTTGCGGGCGTCAGCCGTGGTTGGCTGCCAGCCAACGGATGCGAGCAGGCGTCGATTCCTCGCACCCTTGCTGGTGCTGGGGCTGATTGGCTGCCAACCAACAGCGCAGCCTTCGTCTGCGGGGTCTCCTTCGACACTACCCTTGGCCACGGGAAGCGCGAATCGGACCGCAGGGTCGACGGCCACTCATGAGGTATCGCCTCGGCCGGCAAGCTCCACGCCGAGCGCATCGCCCGTGCCCACTGCCACGCCTGTAGAGACGCCACGGACCGGCGGCACGATCTACATGCTGATGTCGACAGCGGTCGCCAATGGTGGCGTCAGCTTCCAGGACATGGACCCGCAGCGCATATATACCGGCGACGACCTGCTCTTCTTCGGCGCCACGATCATGCGCGCGCTCACGGCCTACAAGTACTCGACCGATCCCATCGAGGCGACCAGCCTCGTTCCGGATGCCGCCATCGACACCGGCACGGCCAGCCCCGACGCCCGGACGTGGTCTTTCACCCTGCGCGACGGTCTCACCTGGCAGGACGGCTCTCCGGTCACCTGCGCGGATTTCAAGTACGGCGTGTCACGCACGTTCGCCACTGACGTCATCACGAACGGCCCCACCTACGCGATTGCGTACCTGGACATCCCGTTCGACAACAAGGGCAACTCAAGGTACCCGGGCCCGTATACGGCGAACGATGCGCAGCAGGCCCTGTTCGATCAGGCCGTTGTGTGCGACGGCAACACGATCACGTTCCACCTGAACGCATCGATCGCCGACTTCAACTACACGGTCACGCTGGGTTTCGGCGCCGTGCCCAACCCGATCGACCATCCCGGGGTGGACACCGGTGAGTCGTACGACAGCTCTCCATGGTCTGACGGCCCGTATCGGATCGACAGCTTCTCGCCGGGTATCGGCGGCAGTCTCATCCTGAAGCGCAACCCTGCGTGGAGTGCCGCGAGCGATGGCTATCGTGGCGCCTATCCCGACGAGTGGGACGTGCTGTTCGGGATAGATCCCAAGATCCTCGACCAAAGGCTCATGCAGCCAACCGGCAATGACCCGTATGCGATTGCGTACGGCAATGTGCAGCCGGAAAACTTCCAGACCATTTTCGCGGACCCGCACACGGCCAAACCGGACTTCGAGGGCCGTGCCTTCAGCGACTATGACCCGTACTCGAGCTACTACTGGATCCGCACAGACAAAGTGCCGAACCAGCAGATTCGGCTCGCGATTGGCGCTGCGCTCGACCGCGACGCGATCCGTACCGTTGCCGGCGGCGAGTACACGGGCGATTTTGCCGACGGGGTCATCAAGCCGAACATCGGCCAGGACTACGCACCGACTCAGCTGTGGAATGCCGGCGGACCTTTCGGTGAGGAGGTGCCTCCGACCGGCGACGCGAACCTGGCCCAGCGGCTCATCGAGCAGTCTGGTCAGGAGGCCGGCACGATGACGTGGGACTACGTTTCCTCTCCGGTCGCCGACCAGGTTGCCGGGATTGTCCAGAGCTCGCTTCAGGCGGTCGGATTCACGGTCAACCTGAACGCGATCCCCACCGGCTACTACGGATACGTGCTCAATCCTGACACGCAGGACGAGATCGGGGGCGCGGGCTGGGGTCCCGATTGGCCGAACGCGTCAACGGTCATCCCCCCGCTTTTCGCGCCCGAGGGTGGATTCGACCTGTCTCGGGTCGGACCGGACGATTACGGCCAGTTCTACACCGACGAGATCGCCAATCTGTCGCAGCTCGACCGCGGCATGCAGGCGGCCGAGTGGCAGAGCCTCAACCAGCAGGTCGGCGCGCAGATGTTCGTGGTCCCGACCTTCTTCGGCCTGTCCCAGAATCTCGCCGGAAACCGGGTCGGCAACCTGTACCGCTGGTGGGGGGCGTGGCCATACGGCGCGATGTACGCCAGGCAGTAGCCCGCGCTCAGTTCGCGGTCGCCATCGTTCAGTTCGCGGTCGCCATCTTGTGGCGGATCCACCTGGCAAGCCTTGTGCCCGCGACCTCGGCGTAGCCATTCCAGCCACCGACCACGGCGCGCCTGCGGCGACCGATCTGGCCCCAACTGTTCACCGCAACCAGCCGCGAACCCGCAGATGTGTCGACCACGGCCGGGCCACCGCTGTCCCCCGAACCAAGGGAGATGCCTCTCGTCCTGGTGCAGATCTCGGTCGCGCGATTAATGCGACCCACGGCCCGATTGCAGGCGGCGTCGCTCTTCACTCGCGATATGGCCGACATCAGATGGTCGCCCGCGCACGACCTCCGCTCCGCTGCACAGGTATAGCCCCAACCCATGACCAGCAACGTGCTGCCGGGCGCCCAGTTCGTGGACAGGCGCCTGCCGGCAATCGGGGCCGGCGCCTCAAGGGCCGATCGGGCGAGGTGCACCAGGCCAACGTCGTGGCCGTTGATGCCGTATCGCCGGAAGCGCGGCTGGATGTACTGGGCGCTGGGCGAAATCACCTCGCCGCCGTGGCCGGTGAGCGTCGTGCGGCCGAGGATGACCTTGTACGAATGCAGCCGCGTGCCGGTCAGGCAATGCGCCGCGGTCAGGACCCAGTCGGGCGCTATCAGCGTGCCCGAGCAGAACTCGCGATCCGCCGCGCTGCCACCGTAGTTCGCGGCCCGGTACACCAGCGCCACGACATAGCCCTGGTTGTGGGTCTGGGAGCCACCGATGATCGCGGAGGTGGGCAAAGGTGCCATGGCGACGGCCAACAGGAGAGCGCCTGACAGCGCCACGGCCAATCGTGCAAGGCGTCGGCGAACCATTCGACTTCTCCCCCTACTTCGCCGACCCAGACGCGAGATCGGTTATGCGACGGCTAATGATGAACCCTGGCGATGGATGGGGCAACGATGCACGCCGATCGGCTCTTGACACCGACCTGCGCGAGTCACACGCTCACGTCACTCACGAGGAGGTGGTGGGCGTGAGCCGATTCCTCGGATTGTTGATGGTTCTGGTGGTCGTCGGCTGTCAGCCGACGCCGCAGCCCACCGCGTCGCCTGCCGCCACGCCTTCGCCGACACCCTCGTCGGTTGCGACGCCGACCACTGCTCCAACCCAGACGGCCTCTCCCCCGCACACGCCGAGCCCGACGAGCACGCCGTCAGCGGCGATCCCAGTCGGCCACACGCTGTACATGCTCATGTCGGCACACGTTGCCAACGGCGGCGTCAGCTTCCAGGACATGGATCCGCAGCGCATCTACACCCCGGAGGACCTCGCGTTCTTCGGCGCCACGATCATGCGCTCGCTGACCGCGTTCGCATATTCGACCGACGCCACCCGGGCGACCACGCTCGTGCCCGACGCGGCGACCGACACCGGCACGACCACCGATGGCGGCAGGACCTGGAGCTTCACGCTCAGAAACGGCCTGCGCTGGCAGGACGGCTCGCCGCTCACGTGCGCGGACTTCAAGTACGGCGTGTCACGGACGTTCGCGACTGACGTGCTCGTCGGCGGTCCGACGTATGCGATCGCGTACCTCGACATCCCGTTCAACAACGACGGCAACTCGAAATATCCGGGACCCTACCGGGCGACCGCCGCCCAGCAGGCGCTGTTCGACAGGGCGGTCGCGTGCGATGGCAGCACCATCACCTTCCACCTCAACCGGCCCGTGCCCGATTTCAACTACACGGTCAGCCTGGGCTTCGCCGCCGTCCCAAATCCGGCTGATCACCCGGGAGTGGACACGGGCGAGCGCTACGACACCGCTCCCTGGTCGGACGGTCCCTATGTCATCGACTATTTCAAGGCGGGCATCGGCGGCAGCCTGATCCTGAAGCGAAACCCTTACTGGGATCCGGCGACCGACGATTACCGCGGTGCCTACCCCGACGAGTGGGATGTCGAGTTCGGCATCGATCCCAAGGTCCTCGACCAGCGCATGATCCAGCCGACCGGCAACGACCGCTGGGCGGTCGCCTACGGCAACATGCAGCCCGCCTACCTGCAAACCGTGTTCACCGACTCGCACACCGCCAACTCGGACTTCGCCGGTCGCGCCTTCAGCGACTACGACCCGTATGTCAGCTACTACTGGATCGACACGGAGAAGGTGCCCAGCCAGCAGGTGCGGCAGGCGATGGCCGTCGCCCTGGATCGCAACGCCATTCGCGCCTTATATCCAACTGGCGAGTTCAAGGGCGACTTCGCGGACGGGGTGCTGAAGCCGAATATCGGCATCGACTACTCGCCCACCCACCTCTGGGACGCTTCCGGCCCGTTCGGACAGGACATTCCGCCGACGGGGAATCCCGACCTCGCCGCTCAGATGATCCAGCAATCCGGCACGTCCGCACCGACCTTGACGTGGGACTACATGTCGTCGCCGATGACCGACCAGATCGCGGGCATCATCCAGCACTCGCTCCAGAAGGCCGGCTTCACTGTCAAGCTGGCGCCCGTCGTTGGCTGCTACGCCTACATATGTCCGCCTGTGAACCACGAATTCGGCGCTGCCGGCTGGGGCGCCGATTGGCCCAACGCGTCGACCGTCATCCCCACGCTGTTCACCCCAGCGGGCGGCTACGACATGTCCCAGGTCAGCTCGGACAACTACCCGGCGTTCGAGAGCGCGGTGGCCGATGCCATGACCACGCTCGACCGTCAGCAACAGGCTCTCAAATGGCAGGCGCTCGACCAACAGGCGTCGGACGAAGCATTCGTCATCCCCACGTTCTGGGGCCTGCAGCAGAACATCGCCGGGCCAGGCGTCGGCAACCTGTACCGCTGGGCACCGTACAGCTCGTGGCCCTACGCCCAGTTGTACGTGAAGCAGTAGACGCGCCGCCGCGGAAACACAGCGGGCGACCCAACCTGTGGGCCTCGCTCGGACTACTAGTGGGTGTGAGCGGTGCACTGACAATGGAGGCAATGCCCAGAGCCACGGTCAGTCTCGTGTCAGAAGACATCGAGGGGTTCTACTCCGCCGCAGCGCCGCACATCGACAAGATGCGTCGCGTCGCCGCACGTCTGGCGGGCGCGGCAAACCGGGACGACGTGGTCCAGGATGCGCTACTCCAGGCGTGGCGAGCGCGAGGCCAGTTTGATCACGACAGAGGCACCTTCTCGGCCTGGCTGCTGGCCATCACTGCGCACCAGGCAACGAGAGTTCGACGCCGCCTGAGGGTCGCCTTCCAGCGCCGGCCCGACGTCTCGACGAGCCCTGACGAAGGGATCGATCTGCGAGCCGCGATCGCGCGACTTCCACCCCGCGAGCGCCTCGCCGTCGATTGCTTCTATTTCGCCGACCTGTCGATCGTCGAAACGGCAGCGGTGATGCGTTGCTCCGAAGGCACCGTCAAGTCGACCCTGTCGTCGGCGCGTGAGCATCTGCGGGAGCTGATGCGATGAAATCATCCGACCGGGAACCTGACGTCGAGGAGTTGCTGGCAAATGCCGGGCGCGCGTGGCGAGCGGCACTCCCCGGGAGCGACGATCCATACCCCGAGTTCGAACGGCGCGCCACGCATGGCGGCGGCATCGACGCGCATCGACTGTTGGCGTCAGCCGCTGGAGCGCTGGGCATCGTCGTCGTGGCTGTTCTCATCATCGTTTCGTTGCCAGCGTCCAACCGGCAGCTCGCGGGTGCCAGTCCCTCGACGAGCCCTCCCGCTGCCAGCCCGACACCCTCGGCGACCCCGAGCGAGGCCGTGGCGGAAAGGCCGGTCGGGATCATGGCCGCCACGTTGAGCGCAGACTCGCGACAGTTGACGCTGTCCTTCATCGGTGGGCGCGAATACAAGCCCAACGATCCGTGTTCGAAGGCCTATGCCGGGCAGGCTTCGGAAGTGGACGGAGTGCTGCAGGCGGCGGTCCTGGACGTGACACCGCCGGGCCACTTGCCGGACGGAATGGCGTGCACCCTGGTCGGTTACTCCCGATCCGTGACCGTAACCTTGGACGCGCCCTTCATTGGATCGCGCCTCGATGACCGCGCCGGCTACGTCCTGTTCCTGCGGCGGCCAGCCGGCCTGGTCGATTTCGCAGGCATCCCATCCGGGTGGCTGCTTCGCTCCGAGCGAACGGTCGAGGAGAGCCCGACCGGCCGCTGGGAGCGCATCTACTCACCGGACGCGGTTCCCGGCGGCTATCCCGAGCTTCGTGAGCTCGACATCTTCCAGTCGTTCGACGGACCAGTCCAGGTGGGTGGCGACGGTACGGACAGGACCGTTCAGGTTGGCGACACCACCGGAACGCTGAACGGTCCTGACAGGGCCGGCGAGATGGTCCTCACCTGGTACATCGGCGCCGACCAGATTGCGCTCGTGGCCAACAGCGCCGACTTCACGCCGGAGGCGCTGATCGCAGTCGCGGAAAGCGCAATTCCCAGTGCAGGCCCGTGAGCGCTCCACCGCGTTCGAGGAAGTGGTCGGTTTGAGCCGGCGTCTTGGGCTGCTGCTGGCGTTGCTTCTGGTCGCTTGCCAGCCCGCACCCCAACCGACTGCCTCCGCGACGGCCGTGACCACGCCCACACTCACCCAGGTGCCGAGCGCCACGCCGACGCAGACTCCCGCTCCCACGCCTACGCCGACCCCCACCGGGGCACCACACGCGATTGGCGGGTCCCTGTATCTGCTCATGTCGACGGCGGTGGCCAACGGTGGCACGGGCTTCTACGACATGGATCCGCAGCGCATCTACACCGGCGAGGACCTGGCGTTCTTCGGTGCCACGATAATGCGCACGCTTACGTCGTTCGCCTCTTCACCGGATCGGATCGCGGGCACGGCGCTCGTCCCGGACGCTGCCACCGATACGGGAACGCCGTCCGACGGCGGCAGGACGTGGAGCTTCACGCTCCGTGGCGGCCTCACCTGGCAGGACGGCTCACCGGTGAAGTGCGCGGATTTCGCCTACGGCGTTTCGCGCACGTTCGCCACGGACGTCATCACCGACGGCCCCACGTACGCCATCGCCTATCTGGACATACCCACCAACAGCGACGGTTCCTCGAAGTACCCCGGCCCGTACACGGCAACGGCCAGCGAACAGGCAATGTTCGACCGAGCCGTCGTATGCGACGGCAACACGATCACATTCCACCTGAACCGCCCGGTGGCCGATTTCAACTACACGGTCACGCTGGGCTTTGCCGCGGTGCCCAACCCGATTGACCATCCCGGGGTGGACGACGGGGAGAAATATGACCAGCATCCCTGGTCGGACGGCCCGTACGTGATCGACAGCCTCACTACCGGACTGGGCGGCGGCCTGATCCTCAAGCGGAACCCGAATTGGAGTGCCGCCTCCGATCCATACCGGCCTGCGTATCCGGACGAGTGGGATGTCGAGTTCGGCATCGACCCTTCCGTTCTCGACCAGCGGCTCATGAACCCGACGGGTACGGATCAGTTCGCGCTGGCCTATTCCAACTCACAGAACTCAGGGGACGGCGTCCAGGCGGACGACCTGTCGACGATCTTCGCCGACTCACACACGGCTAACCCCGAGTTCGCAGGTCGCGCCTTCAGCGACTACGACCCGTACGCTCGTTACTACTGGATCCGCACCGACAAGGTCACGAACCCGCTGGTCCGCAAGGCAATGGCCGTGGCGCTCGATCGTGACGCCATCCGCGCCACGAACCCACTTGGCGAGTTCAGCGGCGATTTCGCCGATGGCGTGCTCAAGCCGAACAGCGGCATGGACTACGCGCCGACCCACCTGTGGGATGCATCGGGTCCATTCGGCAAGGACATCCCGACGACCGGTGATCCGGCACTGGCCCGACAGCTCATCCTGGAATCTGGCGAAGCCCCTCCGACGCTGACCTGGGACTACGTCGCAGCTCCGATCAGCAACCCGGTGGCCGGCATCGTGCAAAGCTCACTCCAGAGGGCTGGCTTCACCGTCAAGCTGAACCCAATTCCCAGTTACCCATGCTGGATCTGCAATCCGGCCGTGTATCACGAAATCGGCAGCGCCGGTTGGGGTCCCGACTGGCCGGATGCTTCGACCGTGATCCCACCTCTGTTCACGCCCGATGGCGGGTTCGACATATCGCTGGTGAGCTCGGACAACTACCCGGCCTTCGAGAGCGCAGTGGCCGACGCCCTTACTACGATGGACCGCCAGCAGCAGGCGCTGAAGTGGCAGGCGCTCGACCAGCAGGCGTCGGACCAAGCATTCGTCATCCCCACCTTCTGGGGCCTGCAGCAGACGATCGCCGGAAATCACGTCGGTAACCTGTACCGCCGGCCGGCCTATGGCGGCACGTGGCCCTATGCCCGGCTGTACCCCACCTTCTGACAGGGCAGGGCATCAGGCACGTATCCCGCGGCCGAGTTCCAAGCTCACCCGGCCGCTCGAGCTGGGCTCGGCGCCGACGGCGTCACACCTGAATAGGATGGTGGGCGCGCTCGATGAGGGGCGCGATCAACTCGGCAAGTGGCTTGCCACCGACCTGCTCGAGTTCGTAGCGCACGCGCGTGATGGGCTTGTCGAGCTTGAGCACACGGGTCAGGTCGATCGGCGTCGCCGAGAGGACCAGATCCGCGTCCACGGCGTTGAGCGTGGCCTCCAGCTCGCGCATCTGCTCGGTCCCATAGCCCATTGCCGGGACGAGCTTGTCGAGCGACGGGTAGCGCTCGAGCACGGCCTTGATCGAGCCCACTGCGGCCGGTCGCGGATCGACCGGGGTCGCGCCGAAACGACGCGCCGCGACGATGCCGGCGCCAAAGGTCATCTCGCCGTGCGTGAGCGTGGGGCCGTCCTCGACGACCACCACGCGCTTGCCCTCGATCGGCTCGCCGACGAGTTCAAGGCGTGACTCGGCCAGGACGATCTCGGCGCGCGGGTTGAGCTGGGCGAGGCTGTTGCGCACCAGCTCGACCGCCGATGGCGTGGCCGTGTCGACCTTGTTGATGATCAGCACGTCGGCCAGGCGCACATTGGTCTCGCCCGGGTGATAGCCGCGCTCGGTGCCCGGGCGCAGCGGGTCGGCCACGACCACGTACAGGTCGGGCCGGTAGAAGGGGAAGTCGTTGTTGCCGCCGTCCCACAGGATGATGCCGGCCTCTTCCTGGGCCGCGGCGAGGATCGCGCCGTAGTCGACGCCCGCATACACGATGCGTCCCGCGTCGAGGTGCGGCTCGTACTCCTCGCGCTCCTCGATCGTGGTCTCGTAGCGCGCCAGGTCGTCATGCGTGGCATAACGCTGGACGGCCTGCGCGGCGAGGTCGCCGTAGGGCATGGGGTGGCGGATGACGACCGGCTCGAGGCCGTGCTCGGCAATCAGGGCGGCCAGGAAGCGCGTGGTCTGGCTCTTGCCGGCTCCGGTCCGCGTGGCGCCCACGGCGAGCACCGGACGGGTTGAGGGCAGCATCGTGCGGCGCGGGCCGAGCAGCTCGAAATCGGCACCTGCGGCGAGTGCGCGCGAAGCGGCATGCATCACCGTTTCGTGGCTGACGTCGCTGTACGCAAAGACGACCAGGTCGACCGACTCGACGCGGACGATGTGCTCGAGCTCCGACTCGGGCACTATGGGAATGCCCTCGGGGTACAGCGCGCCCGACAGCTCGGCTGGGTAGCGCCGACCGGCGATGCCCGGGATCTGCGTCGCGGTGAAAGCCACCACCTCGTACGCCGGGTCTTCGCGGTAGACGACGTTGAAGTCATGAAAATCGCGCCCGGCGGCGCCCATGATGACCACGCGCTTGCGGTTCATTCGATGTCCTCCTGGATGTCAATGTCGGCAATGGGAACGTGCTTCTGGCGAGGCGGCTGGGCCGCCGGGCGCGAATGTGGTGGCCGCAACGCGCGGTGCCTGCGGGGCGGCGCAGCGCCGATTTCGGCGCGCAACCGGGCGAGCAACTGGCGCTCGGTCATCGCTGCGGCGGCCTCGCTGACCACCGTGCGCGGCCGGTCGTGGCCGTGGTCCGCGGCGTGCACGTGGCGCTCGAGGTGCGTGCGCACCGTGCCCGGGCCGAGGACCAGCACGTCGGCGTCGGCGGGCAGCAGTTGGGCGACCTGTGCGACGAACCGCGCCAGGTGTTCGAGGCGCTGTGTCTCGACCGCTGGATCAGGCCGCAGTTCGCCGGTCGAGCGATGGTGAGGCGGCACGTCCGACTCGAGCCGGTCAACGGTGCCGCCCTCGGCCTGCCAGCGCACGATCAGCGCCTGGCGGGAATCGATCCACACGAGCGTGAGCGGCCGCGTGCCGGCCGGTGTATGGCGGTGGTGAGTCGCGACGGTCATCGTCCCTCCTCTGCCTGTGGGGAATCCAGAGTCGCGCGCGCGGTCCCATCAACGCATCGGCCGTTTTACGCCCGGGTTGGGTGCCAAACGGCACTACCGGCGGAGCGTCCGGGCGCCCAGATTTTGGGCATGGTCGACACATTGGTCGCGCCGGCGGCACAGCCCGCGGCACAACCCGCGGCACAACCCGCGGCACTCACCGCGCCGCGCGGCCGGATGATCGTTACCCGCCGCGGACGGGACCTCATCAACCACCCACTGCGCAACAAGGACACCGCGTTTACCGATGACGAGCGCGACGCCTTTGGGCTGCGCGGGCTTCTGCCGCCGACCATCACGACGATCGAGGAGCAGGTCGCGCTCGAACTCGAGCACGTGCGCCGCAAGAGCGACGACGTGGAGCAGTTCATCGGTCTGGCCGCGCTCCAGGACCGCAACGAGACGCTCTTCTACCGCCTGCTGACCGAGAACCTCGAAGAGTTCGTGCCGGTGGTCTACACGCCCACCGTGGGCCGGGCCTGCCAGCAATACAGCCACATCTTTCGCCGCGCGCGCGGTGTGTGGATCACGCCGGACGACATGGGGCGCATGGACACGCTGCTTGCCAGCGCGGCCGAGGAGGAGGTGCGCCTCATCGTCGTAACCGACAACGAACGCATCCTGGGCCTGGGCGACCAGGGCGCCGGTGGCATGGGGATCCCCGTCGGCAAGCTGTCGCTGTACACCGCAGCCGCCGGCATCTATCCCGCGCAGACCATGCCCGTTTCGCTCGATGTCGGCACGGACAACGCCGATCTGCTCAATGATCCGCTGTACATCGGCTTTCGCTCACCGCGGCTACGCGGCGAGGCCTACGACGAGGTCGTCGAGGCGTTCGTCGAGGCCGTCAAGCGGGTCTTCCCTGCAGCCGTGCTGCAGTGGGAGGACTTCAAGCAACACAATGCCCTGCGCATCCTGGATCGCTATCGCCACCGGCTGGCGTGCTTCAACGACGATGTCCAGGGCACCGGAGCGGTCGTCCTCGCCGGGCTGTTGGCGGCACGCCGCCAGCAGGGCGGCCTGCGCGGCGAACGTTTCCTGCTGGTCGGTGCCGGGGCGGCCGGCATCGGCATCGCGCGCATGCTCACCCGCCAGTTGATCTCGGAAGGGCTGACTGCCGACGAGGCGCGCGCGTCGATGGCCCTCATGGACAGCCGCGGCCTGATCTACAGCGGTCGCGAGCACATCGCCGATGACCAGCTGCCGCACGTCGTCGATCCGGCGCCCTATCTTGCCGCCGGCCTGTCAGGAACCGACTTCACCGAACCACTGGCAATCGCCCGCGCGCTGCGCCCGACCGTGCTGATCGGCACGACCGGCTGCAAGAGCGCCTTCGGCGAGCAGCTCATCCGCGCCGTGGCCGGCTACCACGACCAGCCGATCGTGCTGCCACTCTCCAATCCCGACGACCGCGCCGAGGCGCGCGCCGCGGACATCCTCGAGTGGAGCGAGGGACGCGCCATCGTGGCCACCGGCAGCCCCAGTCGCGACGTGGAAATCGGCGGCACGCGGCGCACCATCGGCCAGGCGAACAACGTGTTCATCTTCCCCGGTGTGGGTCTGGGCGCCATCGTGGCCGAGGCGCGCAGCCTGAGCGACGATGCCTTCCTGGTTGCGGCACGGACGCTGGCCGGCATGGTCGCCGAGGAACGGCTGGCCGTGGGTGCCATATATCCGCCGGTCAGCCAGCTGCGCGACACCGCACGCACCATCGCCGAGGCGATCGTCGCCCACCTGCGCGACAGCGGCTATGGCCGCCAGTGCCACGACGAGCAGATCGCGGGGGTCGTCGACCGCGCCATGTGGCGCCCCGAATACCTCGAATACCTCGCTGGCTGATCGACCGCCCAAGTAAAATTCCGCCCGAGGGAGTCGCGGACCGGGTCCGCGCGGAGGGGGCTGCGGAGGGCGTGCCATGCCGGATATTTCCGGGTTTCACACGACGATCGTGTTCGTCCACATCGTCGGCGTGTTCATCTTCCTGCTTGCCCACGGCGTCTCGGCAGCGGTGATGCTGCGCCTGCGCGCTGAGCGCAGCCCCGCGGCGGTACGCACGCTGCTCGACCTGTCGCGGCGCAGCATGGGCATCATGCTGCTCGGCTTTCTGCTGTGGTTCTTCGGCGGCGTCCTCGCCGGCTTCAGCGGCAACTACTGGACGACCGGGCGCTACTGGATCTGGGTGTCGCTGTTGATCGCCGTCGTCATCGTCGGGCTGATGACACCGTTCGGCAGCATCTATCTCAACCGCGTGCGGGCGGCGGTGGGTATCGACCCCAAGAGCGGCGATGTCAATCCCGACGCTCCGGTCGACGCAGCCGCACTCGACGCCGCCATCGCGTCTGGCAGGCCAATGCTGGTGGCCACGCTCGGCGTCGGCGCGATTGTCGTGCTCGCGTGGCTGATGATCTACAAGCCGTTCTAGCGCCGGCTCCTAGCGCTCGCTGAAGACGGGCAGCTCGAAACCGAACTCGGCGCCGCCGCCCGACGCGTTGTCGGCCCAGATACGGCCGCCCATGGCGTTGACCAGCTGGCGGCTTACGAACAGGCCGATGCCGGCACCACTGGCCTGCTTGGCCGCGCTCGGGACGCGATAGAAGAGCTCGAAGAGGCGCGTCGACTCGGCCTTCGGAAAGCCGGGCCCACCGTCGGTCACCACGACTTTTACCGTGCCGTGGCCGTCCCCGGCGGACACGCGCACCGCGCCGTTACCGCCGTACTTCGCCGCGTTGCTGAGCAGGTTGCGCAGGATCTGCTCGAGGTACGTCTCCTCGGCGGCCACCGGCGGTAAGCGGGGCTCGACCTTGACCTCGAAGCGCGCCTCGGGCCAGCGTTCGGACTCGGCCTCGACGACGCGCGGGATCAGCCGCTGGATGAGCACCGGCTCGGTGTCGATGTGCAGGCCCTGGCGCTCGACACGGCTGAGCACGAGCAGGTTCTCGACCAGTCGGTAGAGCCGGTCCGATTCGGCGCGGATGTCCTCGTACACCGAGTGGCGCGCCTCCTCGCCGATCGAGTCCGCGCGTCGCGAGAGCATCGCGCTGCCGCCGTAGATCGTCGTCACAGGGGTGCGCAGCTCGTGCGAGAGCATGCCCAGGAACGCCTCACGGACGATGCGCGCGTTGCGCGCCACGGTTACATCGCGCAGAACCAGCACCGTGCCGCCGGCGGCCTGCGCTTCATCACCGGGCTGTACCGGGAAGGCCGACAGCTCGACCCAGCGTTGCTCGACCTCCGGCTCGGGCACGAGCGGCAACTCGATCGCCTCGCCGCCGGTCAGGTCGGCGGACTCGGTTGGCGATGGCCATTCGAAGGCACTCAACACACCCTCGAGCCCATTCTGCAGGCGTGTGCCGAGCAATTCGTGCGCGGCCGGGTTGGCGAGCAGTACGCGACCCTGCGGCCCGCACACCACGACCGCGTCGCCGATGCTCTCGATGACCGCCTTGAGCTGCGCCGCACGCGCCCGCTCGGCGCTGGCCAGGCGATCCAGGCGGTTCTCGTTCTCCTGGCGCTCGAGAGCTGCCGCGAGGACGTTGGCCACGCCCTGCACGAAGGCAACGTCGTCATCGGCGAAGACGCGGTGATGGTCGGAGTGCGCGCCGAGGACCCCGTAGGGATTGGGCGAACCGCCGATCACCACCGTCAGCCCGCTTACGACGCCGTGGTGCGTGAGCAGGGTCGGCGGCCGAAAGCGCGTCTCGGCATTCAGGTTGTCGACCACGACCGGGCCAACGGTGGCGAGCGTGTAGCCGCCCTGCGAGCCGAGCCCGGCGCGCACGGTGGCAGTGCCGACTTGGCCCGGTTTCCAGCCGACGCCCGCCACGAGCCGCAGGCGCCGGCGATCGGGCATCAGGCGCAACACCTCGATGAAGGGCACCTCCATGATCTCGGCGAGCATCTCGGCCGCCGATTGCGATAGCTCCTCGAACGCCGCCCCGGTCAGGGCCATCTGGCCGAGCTCGGCCACGGCCGTCTGGCGTGTCGCGCCACGGTCGACCGCGCGATACAGCAGGGCGTTGTCGATTGCCAACGCGGCACGTCGCGCGAGCTCGCGCAGCAGATCCAGGTCCGGTGAGCGGTAGCGGCGGCGCGACGTGCTGTAACCGACCGATAGCACGCCGACCACCCGTTCGCGAACGACCAGCGGCACCCACATCGCCGAGCGCATGCCCAGCCGCTGCAGCATCTCGAAGTGCTCATCGTCGCGCGACAGGCTGCGCAACTCGCGCTCGTCCACGTCGTACAGGACCAACGGCTCGCGTGTGACCACCACCCTGCCGCGCAGGTGACCCTCGTTGGGCTTGAGCGAGTAGCGATCGTGCAGCTCGCGCAGGAGTTGGGCACCGCCGGGCTCCACATGGGCGACACCCATGCGCCGGAAGTTGTCCGTTTCGTCGATGACGTCGACTGCCGCCCAGTCGGCCAGGCGCGGCACGACGAGCTGCGCAAGCCGGCTGAGCGTCGACTCGACGTCGAGCGATGCCCCGAAGAGCTCGCCCGACAGGGCCAGCAACTCGTTGACCTGCCGGTCGCGCATGGCATCGGTCACGTCGCGGAAGAACCACACTCGCGCCCGCGCGGCCCCGCTCTCGTCCAGCACCGCTGCCGTGTAGCGCTCGATCGTTCGCCCATCGCGCAGGTGCAGCTCGTCGTGGCCCTCTTCACGGGGATGGGCGTAGAGGTACTGGACGCGACTCAGGAAGGCATCGGGATCGATCACCTTCTGCACGGCCGAAGCGAGGGCCATGTCGTCGCTGCGCTGCGCGACGACGTCGTCGGGCATCTCCCATAGCTGTGCGAAGCGATGGTTGGCGTACAGGATCTCGCCCTGGCTGCCGACGACCAGGATGGCGTCGATGGCGCTCTCGCTGATCGCTTCGAGCAGGCGCTTCTGGAACTCGAGCTCGCCGGTCCACAGGCGATGCTTGGTCACGTCGTTGGCCAGGACCAGCACGCGTTCCGAGCCGCCCTCGCGGGCCAGCGATTTGGTGGCCACGTCCAGCAGCAGCGTCTCACCGGACCCGGTCAGCATGGGCACGAGCAGGCGGCCCTTGACACGTTCACCGGCGTTGTAGCGACGCATCAGACGGCGCAGCCGCGGTCGGCCCGTGGCGGGCACCAGCTGCAGCGCTGACGGCAGGGCACGCAGCTCATCCACGCTGCGCCCGGCCATCGCGCAGAAGGCGGCGTTGGCGTCGACCACCCGGTCGCCGTCAAGCATGACCACCCCCTGGCCAAGCTCGTCGAGGGCGGCGAGCAGGGCCGCGGCAGACAATTCCTGTTCGCTCACCCGTCGTGACATGAACCGCCGGCATTCTTGCACGCGCACAGGCCCAAACCGGGGCCATGCAACGGAACTGCAACGTCGACAGGAAGAAAGGGCCGCCGAAGGGGGTCAGGCTCGGCGGCCCTCGCGGTCGCCTGAGCGCTCCGCGCCTGCACTCTTACGCTACTCGCGACCGAGCGCCGCAGCGAACCCCGATACGGCACTGGGCGCAGTCTGGCGCATGGCCCGGACAGAAGCGCAAGCGATGCCAGCCCGGATATCGCGCCGGCATTGCATGGCGGGGCCCGATGGTCACAGTTGGGGTTGGCAAATAGTCTCGCGTATGCAACACTTCGGCCGCGCCCCGTAACGTGGGGCCGAGAGAGACAGTGCTGTCGCAGGGCGACGGCGTCACGGTCCGGTGAACTCCCCAGAGGTCCGGGCCAGGTTCGGTCGGGTGCCCCAGCATTCGGCCGTTGCCGTCGGGAGACGTCGCCACCGCCGCCAACGCGCCAGTGAGCAGCTTCGCGAAACCCGCCCAGGGTGCCGAACAGGGAGACCAGTCCATTGGCTCATGCCGTGCCGGGCGTCCATTCCACGCCCACCACCCGTCGCGCTCGCCCCACCAGCCTGTTGTATCGGTTCCGGCTCGTGCTCATGGCCGCGACCATGGCCGTCGGTTTCGTTGCCGTGCAGGCGCCCGCCGTGGTACAGGCCCACAAGGCCACCGATGCGCAGCGCATCGTCCACATTGCCAAGACCCACCTCGGCGCCCACTTCCTGATGGGCGCGACAGGACCGCGCTACTTCGACTGCTCCGGCTTCATCTATCGCGTCTATGCGCAGGCGCACCTGCTGCCAAAGATCGGCGGCGGACGCATGAGCGCTGCGGGCTACTACCACTACTTCCTGCGTCATCACCGGGCGAATCGGCAGAACCCGCAGGTCGGCGACCTGGTCATCTACAAGCACCACGGCAAGATCGCCCACTCGGCCATCTACATCGGCCATGGCCGCATCATCAGCGCCCTCATCAATCCGTGGGGCGTCAAGGTGACCACCGTTCGCGGCATCCACGTACACCTGCTCGCGTACCTGCACGTGAATCTCCAACGCTAGAGGCGCCAGCGCCAGATCCCGTCCAAAAAGCGGCCGGCCATGGCGGCCGCTTTTTGATTTCTCCGACACCTCGCCACGGCCCGTGATCCAATGGCGACTCGGCGGCGTATCTAGGGCCGTTCGCAGCCCTCACGGGCTCGGTCCTTCAGGAGGATGCCGTGAAATCAGCCGCTCTCGTCTTCGCTGGACTTGTCCTGGTCGCCGCCTGTTCGGGAGGCGCCGGCAACAGCCAGCCACCGAGTCAACCACCCAGCCAACAGCCCAGCCAACCGGCGGGCGCGACCGCGATGCCGTCGGAAGCCGCCGGCGTGGCGATCAGCGTCGCCCAATCCAGTCTCGGGGCCTACCTCGCCGGGCCAAACGGGCACGCCCTGTATGTGCTCACCAAAGACTCGGCAAATACCAGCACGTGCACCGACAGCTGTGCCCAGAACTGGCCACCGCTGCTCGTCAATGCTGGCCAGACTGTCTCCCCGGGAACGGGCGTCACGGGCACCGTCGCTACCTTCGCGCGCCCCGATGGCAGCACGCAGGTGAGCGTCAACGGCATGCCCGTCTACTACTTCGCCGGCAATTCGGCGGCGAGTGACACCAACGGCCAGGGCATCGGTGGCGTGTGGTTCCTTGCCGCGCCCGACGGGTCGCCGCTGGGCGCGGCGAGCACCGCCGCGCCGGCCAGTCCCGCCGGTTACCAGAGAAGCTACAAGCCATACTGAGCCGCCATGTGGCAGCGCGAAGCAGGATCGACCGACAGTGACCGGCTCATCGTCGATCGCATCGCCGCGGGGGACGAAGACGCCTTCGCGCTGGCCTACGATCGTTATGCCGACCTGCTGTACGGCTCGGTGGTTCGTTTCACCGGCGATCGGGAGACGGCTGCCGAGGTCGTCCAGGATGCCTTCATGGCACTCTGGCGGCGCGCGGGACAGTTCGACGAGCGCTCCGGCACGCTCGCCGGTTGGCTGCTGGCCATCGCGCGTCACCGTGCTGTCGACGTCCATCGCGCCGAGATCCGGCGTCCAGCCCTGGCCGTGGCCGTCGATGAAGAACGATCGGCGGCGCCGGCGACCTACCACGAAGGCACCGATCCGCATGACGTTGCCGCGCAACGCTGGCTGCAGGCAGTCGTGCGCGCCGCGGTATCCGAGCTCCCCGACGACGAGCGCGCCGTGCTGACGCTGGCCTATTCGAGCGGCCTGTCGCAGTCCGAGATCAGCGGGCGCATCGGCGTCCCGCTGGGGACAGTCAAGTCGCGCACCAGGCGGGCCATGGCCCACCTGCGCGTCCGCCTGTCGGCCCTGCCGGGGCTGACCGCGGAACAACCATGAACCACGCCGAAGCGCACGAGTACATCGCCGACCTGGCCCTCGAGCCGGGACGGGTGATCGGGCTCGCATCGTCGACGATCCCGGCGGACGTAGAACTCAGGCAGCACGCCGCAGAGTGCCAGCGCTGCGCCGCCGAGCTGGCGGCCTGGCAGTCGGTCCAGGGGGGACTGGCCGATGCGCTCGGCCGGGCGGACGGCGATGACGTGCGCCGCATCGCTGCCCCCGACGGCCTGCGTCGTCAGGTGCTCGCGTCAGCGCATGGCGCGAGCACATCGTCACGTCGCCTGCGCCTGCCCCGACGGCTCAGCATGCGACTCGGCGCGGCTGCCCTGGCCATCGTGCTGGTGGCCGCCGGGGCGGTCGTGATCGCCGACCAGGCGGCCAGTCTCAACGCATCGAACGCCGACCGGCAGGCGCTGGCCGCGGCGCTCCAGACGACTTCCCAGGTGCTCGCCGATCCGGCCCACCGAGCGATCGCGCTCAGCGCACCCGCCGGGTCGGGCAGCGCCGCAAGCGGCACCTTCGCCTGGACTCGCCGCGACCTGGTCGTACTGGCGAGCGGGCTTGCGCCTCCGGCGGCGGGCCAGATCTATCGCTGCTGGGCGGTCGGGCCGAGCGGCACAACCCCGGTCGGGCAGATGCAGTACGTGGATGGAAACGCCTTCTGGGTAGGCGCTCTCTACAACTGGGCGTCGGTCGACCTGCCCAGCGCGCAGAGTTTTGCCGTGACCCTGGAGTCGGCCCAGGGCGGCTCGACGCAATCCGGGCCGATCGTTCTCGAGGGCACGCTGGGCGGTTAGGCGAGCGCCGGCCGTGTAGCATCGGCCCGACATGGTGCTCAAGACGCCTGCCTCGCCGGTCGAGGCGCTGTACGAGCGCGCCAGCGCTGATTTCGAGCGCTGGGAGGTGCTCAAGGACCTGGTCGACGAGGCCATCGACCTTGCCCTGAACTATCGCCAGAGCGGCCATCCCGGCGGTTCGCGCTCGAAGGCCCACATCCTCCTTTCGCTGATGCTGTCGGGAGCCATGCGCTGGGACCTGCAGCGGCCGTGGCGTCGCTTCGCCGACCGATTCGTGCTGAGCGCCGGCCACACGGTGCCGCTCGTCTACGCCACGCTCGCCGTGCTCAACGAGGGCCTGCGGGCGCGCCACGAACGCGGCGGTGATACACGCTTTGCCTTTCCCGATGACGGCCGCTGGGCACTCACCTGGGAGTGGCTGCTCAGGTTGCGCCGCAACGGCGGCCTGGCCGGCCACGCCGAGATGGAGGGGCGCACCCTCTTCCTGAAGTTCAACACCGGCCCATCCGGTCACGGCATGCCGCCGGCCGCCGGCGAGGCGCTGGCATTGAAGCTTGCCGGCGCTGAAGAGGTGAAGGTCTTCGTCGTCGAGGGCGAAGGCGGGCTGACGCCCGGTGCGAGCCACGAGACGCGCCACACCGCGTGGGGACTGGGCCTGTCCAACCTCGTTTTCCTGGTCGACTGGAACGACTTCGGCATCGACACGCGGCCGCTGTCGGACGTCGTCTACGGCGATCCACAGACCTGGTTCGCAAGCTACGGCTGGCGTGTCACCGGCACTGAGCAGGGTTCGGAGTTCAACTCCGTGACGCGGGCGGTGCTGGAGGCGGCGCGCGGCGAGAATGCGGGCAACGTGCCGTCGATGGCCTGGTTCAAGACGCGCAAGGGGCGCGGCTATGGCAAGTACGACGCGGCCAGCCACGGCACGCCTTTCCCCATCAACGCGCCCGAGTTCTGGGCCAACCGCAAGGCATTCATGGCCAGGTATGGCGTCGAGTACGCCGGAGTGGACGAGCCGGCACCGGCCGATCCCGACGCGCGCGCTGAACAGGCGCGCACCAACCTCGAGACCGCCTTTTCTGTCCTGCGCCGGGACGATTCTCTCGTCGACTGGCTGAGCGACCGGCTCGTCGAAATTGCCGGCTCTGTTCCCGATGAGGTGACCGGCTTCAATCTCGGCGGCCGTGGCCAAGGGCTGCTCAAGGACAATCGCCTGTTCGACTTCCACAACTACCCCGCGGAGATGTGGAAGAAGCCCGGCGAGAAGCAACCCAACCGCGCCGGACTGGCGACCTGGGGCGCCTGGGTGAACTCGTTCGCCAAGTCGGAATATGGGCGGCCGTTGTTCATCGGCGCCTCGGCGGACCTGGCCGAATCGACCAACCTCGCCGGCTTCGGCAAGGGCTTCGGCGACATGGAGGGCTGGGGCTGGTACGAGCGCGACAAGAACCCGCGCGGAACGATCCTGCCGACCGAGATCACCGAATTCACCAACGCCGGGCTGATGGCCGGCCTGGCCACGGTCAACATGGCGGCCGACCCATTCGCGGAGTTCAACGGCTTCTGGGGCACGTGCTCCACCTACGGCTCGTTCTCGTACCTCAAGTACGGACCGATGCGCCTGTTCAGCCAGTTATCGCAGGACTGCGAGCTGAAACTCGGCAAGGTGCTGTGGATCGCCGGCCACGCCGGCCCCGAGACGGCCGAAGACTCGCGTACCCACTTCGGCATCTTCGCCACGTACGTCACGCAACTCTTCCCGGAGGGCCAGGTGATCGACCTGCACCCGTGGGAGTACAACGAGGTGCCCGTGGTGCTGGCCGCGGCGCTGGCCACGGACGTTCCGCTCGTGGCGCTGCACCTGACGCGACCGGCCATCGAGCTGCCCGACCGCGCGGCGCTGGGCGTGCCGTCCCACTTCGAGGCGGCGCGCGGCGCCTATGTGATGCGCGATTTCCACACGGGCCAGCCGAAGGGCGGAACGGTGTTCGTGCAGGGCACGATGTCGACCGCCAACCTGGTCAAGGTCCTGCCGCAGCTCGACGAGCGCGGCCTGAACGTCAAGGTGGTCGCCTGCATTTCGCCGCAGCTCTTCGCGCGGCAGCCAGCCGACTACCAGTCGGCCACCATTTCTGACGCCGACCGATGGGACGGCATGGCGATCACCAACCGCGCCTACAAGACCATGCACCACTGGGTCACCGGGCCGACCGCCGCCGACTACTCACTGTCGTCCGACTGGGACAACCGCTGGCGCACCGGCGGCTCGGTCGAGGAGGTGATCGCCGAGGCGCACCTCGATCCCGACCACATCCTCGAGGGCATCAAGCGCTTCGTTCATGAACGCGACGCGCGCCGCGCGCGACTGCGCGAGATCAGCCAGGCTCTCGCCGACCGCTGACGTGATACGGCGCCTCGGGCTCGTGCTCGCGGCGCTGGCGGTCGCCGTGGTCGCGACGGCGTGCGGCTTCCATGTCCCGATCCCGACGCTCTGAGTGGTGCCGGCTCTGCGCTGACCTTCGCGAGCCACAACCCGCACGTTTGCGTCATCTGCGCGTGGAGCGCGACTTAGCAGCGTCGGGTCATGCCCCGGCTCGGGCGCCACGCTTGGAAGGCGCCGTTGTTGGAGCCAGATTCGCGCGGGCCGCGCATCTGACGTCGAATCCATGTCCGCCGGTGGATAACACGCGTGGGGCGCGCAGGTGACGCGGAATCGGCCGCCGAGCCACCGTCAGAGGGCTGCGCGGAGTTCTGCCAGCCGCTCAAGCGTTTCGTAGTCGTACGGTTCGTGGAGCTGCAGCAGGAGCTCGTCGACACCAACAGCCTCGTACGCCCTGACCGCGGCCGCCACCTCGTTGACCGTCCCGATGGCGCCCGCCACCGTGGCTGTTGCGCCCTGCTCGCTCGTCACGGGCATGCCCGCGGCGGCGCGGATCGCCTTATGCGCCGCCAACGCGTCCTCGCGTCGATCGCGCAGGTGCATCCAGATCATCGCGGTCTTCCTGATCGAGTCGTAGTCGCGTCCAACCTCGTCGCATCTTTGCCGAAGTGTCGCCAGCGACTCTGCGACGACGTCGGGCGATCCCCACGACTTGTTCCACTCGTCCGCGTAACGGGCAACCATGCGCAGCGTCTTGTTCGGCCCGGCACCACCGATCATGAACGGCACGTGCTGCTGGATCGGTCGCGGCTCACACAGCGCGTCGACGAAGTCGTAGTAGCGGCCATGATGGGTCACCATCTCGCCGTCGAGCAGCCGTCTGATCAGCCCCAGCGCTTCGTCGAGCCGATCCAGCCGAGCTCCGGTGGTTGCCCCAAAGTCGAGACCGAATGCTTCGTGCTCGCGTTGGAAGTGGCCGCCACCCATGCCCAGCACCAGCCGGCCGTCGGTGATGTGGTCGAGCGTCGCCGCCAGCTTCGCGACGTGGCCGGGGTTGCGAAACGCGACGGCCGTCACCAGGACACCGACGCGCGGCGTGGCCGTCAGCGGCGCGAGCGCGGCGAGCGCCGCCCAGCCCTCGAACTTGGGCTGACGCCAATCGCCGGCATCGGCCAGCAGGTGGTCCTCCGTCCAGAGCGAATCGACTCCGGCGCGGCCGGCGGCCTGCCACGCATCGCGCAGCGATGGCCATTTCGCGCCCTGCATCCAGAACACCGCGCCAAACTTCAGGTGTTTCCTCCTTCGCGTGGCGATTATCCATGCGCCGCCGGCCGGGGCGCCCGACGCGCCGCCTGACCATCGCTGGCCGAGCTTGCGTCAGATTCGCGTGGGGCGCGGATTAGCCAGCTCGGTGTCAAGGTGGCGACACTCGGCGTGCGGGGCTGGGGCGGATACCTGTGCCAGGTTCGCGTCGAGCGCGCATCTGACGCCGAATCGGCAGTCGCCGGTGGATACCACGCGTGGGGCGCGCATCTGGCACGGCGCGTTGGCTAGCCGGCGACTACAAGTGCCACACCCACTGCTACGGCAAGAGCGCCCAGGTAACGCGCCGGGTTCACCCGTTCGTGCAGGAACAAAGCTCCGCCGATCGTGGCGAACACCACGCCCACCTCGCGCACCGCAGCCACGGCCGGCGCCGAGGCCATCGTGAAGGCGGTCAGCACCAACGCGTAGGTCGCCATCGAGGCGAGGCCGCCGGCGAACGCCTTGCGATCCAGGGCACGACGCAGCCGCCCGGCGCCGCCCTGCCAGGCGATGAACAGCGGCGCGGCCACCGCCGCGGGCACCAGGATCAACGCCAGGTAGGTGATCGGGTCGGCATAACGCACGCCCTGGTTGTCGACGAGCGTGTAACTGGCGATCACCGACGCGATGACCAGGGCAAACCCGACGTCCGACCAACGGGCGGCGCCGCGCAGGCCACGCACGAGCACCACGCCCACCCCGACGAGGCCCACGCCCACGGCCTGTCCTGCCGACGTCGACTCACCAAGCGCCAGGACAGCGACAAGCAACACGATCACCGGCGCGCTGCCGCGCGCGATGGGGTAGATGAGGGTCATCTCGGCACGCCCGTACGCCGTCGTCAGCAGCCAGAAGTAGACGATCTCGAGCACGGCCGACAGCGCTACGAACGGCCACACGTCCGATTGCACGTTCCAGCGCAACACGGCGAAGGGCAGCACGATGATCACGCCGATCGCGATGGCCAGCGCAGTCGTGGCCTGCGTGTCGCGCGCGCCGGCGATGACCAGGTTCCAGAAAGCGTGCAGCAGCGCGGCGACGAGGACGAGCGCGAGGGCCGTCAGCGGCATGGGTCAGCGCGTGCCGCGGAGCGGCGGGCCCAGGCGGCCGCGGGGATCAGGCGGCCGCGGGGGCCGGGCTCTTGGAAACGACCTTCTCGATGCGCTCGAGAGCCTTGCGCAGGTTGGGCTGGCTGTTGGCGTAGCTGATGCGCACGTGGTCGGCGCCCACCTTGCCGAAGGCCGTGCCCGACAGGACGCACACGTCGCCCTCGTACAGCATGCGGTGGGTGAACTCGTCGCCGTTCATGCCCGTGCCCGACACGTTGGGGAACACGTAGAAGGCGCCGTGCGGCATGCGGCAGCGGATGCCGGGGATCTTGTTGAGCCCGGCCACGACCAGGTCGCGCCGCGCGCGGAACTCCGCGACCATGCGGTCGACCGACTCCTGCGGCCCGGTCAGTGCCTCGACCGCGGCAATCTGCTCGAAGCTGCTGGTGCAGCTGACGCTGTTGATGATCAGCTTGCTGAACGGCTCGACCAGGGACGGCGGCAGGATCGCGTAGCCCAGCCGCCAGCCGGTCATGGCGAAGGTCTTACTGAATCCGTCGAGCACGATGGTGCGCTCGGGCATACCCGGCAAAGACGCGATCGAGACGAACTCGCCCTCGTACAGGTCGCGGCCGTAGATCTCGTCGGCCATGACCATGATGTCGTGCTCGCGCGCGACGTCGGCGATGGCCTCGATGTCCTGGCGCGTCAGCACACCGCCGGTCGGATTGTGCGGCGAGTTGAAGATGATCAGCTTGGTGCGCGGCGTGACCAGGCGGCGCAGTTCGTCCGTGTCGAGTCGGAAGTCGTTCTCCTCGCGCAGCGGGATGGGCACCGGCGTGCCGCCCGCGAAGCGGGTCATCGACTCGTAGATGGGGAAGCCCGGGTCGGGGTAGATGACCTCGTCGCCCGCGTCGATCAGCGCCAGCAGCGCGTAGTACATGACCGGCTTGGCGCCCGGCGTGACGGCGACGTTGGCCGGGTCGGCGGCGAAATGCTTGCGCGCTGTCGCATCGGCGGCGATGGCCTCGCGCAGTTTGGGTTGGCCAAGCGGCGGGCCGTAATGCGTCCAGCCCTCGTCGATCGCGCGCTTGGCCGCCTCGCGAATGTTGGCCGGCGTGTCGAAGTCAGGCTCACCGAGCTCGAGGTGCACCACGTCATGACCCTGCGCCTCCCAGGCGCGCCCCCGCGCCGCCGCCTCGAAGGCCGTTTCCGTCCCGATACCGACCATCCGCTGTGCGAGTTTCATGGCCGGCATCCTAGCATCGGCCCGATCGCCCGCCACCTGCCTTCCAGCCCGACTTGCCGCCCGTTATGGCGCCGACGCTGACGGCTCGGGTTGCTGATCTGTCAGGTGCAAACCGATCAGTGAGCCATCATCCGCAAAGACATACCAAGCTTCCGCGAAGAAGTGGAACGAGGACGGGTTCGGTCCGGTGTCATTGCGGAAGGCGCCCCGGGCATGGACGACCCAGGCAATTGGCAGTTCTGTGTCGGGCCCCCCGGCAGCGTCCGGGATGTCCTTGCCCATCATCGCCTCGACCGAGAGGATCTGCGCCGGTACGAGTACAACGCCGTACACCCGCTCGTTGGTCTTGATTTGGTCGAAGACCGCCTGCGCCGCCGCCTCCGCGTTCCACTGTGGCTGCAGCCCTTGGTCGATCTTGACCGAGTAGCCCGTCGGGACCGGCTCAACAGTCGGCGTCGGCGTGACCTCGTCGGCCGTGACTGTGATGTCGATCGCGGCATGGATGCGGGTAGGCTGGGCACTGCAGCCCGCGCCTTCGTCGAAGGTGGCGTCGGCCGATATCTCCCACTCTCCCGCAGGTAGATGAAGCAGCGGATCGGCGAAATACGAGCGCCAGAAGGCGGCATCCGGGTCACTCGCGCTGAACCCGCCGCCCTTCCAGAACGGCACGACCAAGGGATCGGCGGGCGAGACGGTGTAGCGGCCCAGCGCGCAGTCGGCCGTCGAAATCCCGTCCATTTGGCGCGTCCCGTCGAGCTGCTTGATGCCGAAGACGATCAGCCCGCTGCCAGATCCGCTCAGACTTGTAGAGCCAGCGCCTTGCGCCAGCGAAAGTGCCGCCTGCACATCGATTGCGTCGCTGGCCGAGTAGACCGAGTGCGGCGAGCTGATGGTCAGCGTGAAGTCGCCCGACGTATCCGAACCGCTGACAGGCGCGTCGACAGCAGGTAACGTGGAAGGAGGGGCGGGTGTCTGGATTACGAGGCCGCCCTCGGTGAATTCAACGCGGTCAGCCGCTACCGGCTGGTTCAGAGTGAGCATGATCTCGCGGCTCACGGGCCCGCCCGCACAGCTCGGAGCGGCACTCGGGTAACCCGGATTGCTTTCCTGCACGTCAAGGACATAGCTCGACCCGGACGAGCGCAACTCCAGCTGAACGACCGGCGCGCAAGTGGCCCCAGTCCAGCGCGCCTCCAGCCGAGTGAGGTCACCGCCAGGATTGGTCACAGCCTGAACCTCGGATGCGCCGGGGGCGCCTTCGCTCGTGCAGTCATTCACGACATCTGTGTAGTCGAGCAGGCGGTAATCGCCGCAGTCCACCTCACGAGCGCCGGGCGGAAGCGACGGTCCGATCGTCGGCGTCGGTGGTCCGGGCACAGCGGACGGGGCCGCTTCGGCCGCCGGCTGCGAAAGCCGTCCAACGATGGCCCAGTTCCAGCACGGCTGCGAGTCGTCGATGCACGCGCCCCCGTATAGCCGCTTCGAAATCGCGTAAATAGCCCGCTGTGGCCGAAGGTTCATCGCCGGCGCAACCGATTGATCGGGAGCAAATGAAGCATATGCGCCGGACTGGACCTTGAGTTCGCGCCCAGCAACGTAGTACTCGTCCGAGCCAGGGAAGCTGGAGTCATCAGTTAGCCAGGCGGTCGGAGCGCAGGCATCGTTCCGCTCAAGAGACGGCCATCTGCCATAGCTCATGACTGCCTGTTGCGGACACGCAGCAACCACGTCGCTGCCTCCGAGCCACGCGTCGACGAGCACGACTTCGTCGAGGGCGCGGCTGTTCAAGTCGAGCAATGACTGAACGGCAGTTGCCGACCAAGTCACCGGGTCGCCGTTCAGAACGCGGCCCAAGTATCCGACGTCCCCGTTGACACTTACCGAAAGGACCAGAATCCCGTCGATTGGGGCCTCGAACGTCTTCCAGTAGGGCCAAGCGTCGGCTGACGTCGTTGTGCTCTCGTCTGCGGAAGGCACAGCGACGAGATCGCTCATGACAATGAGCCGCGGCGTCACACCATCCAGTTCGCCGATCAGACACTGATCGCATATGCCGCCGAGAGTGGCCGGGCCTGAGTAGGAAAGGATGCGGCCGTCGACCAGGACCGTCTGCCCGTCCAAGCTGCGGGCAGCCAATTGAGATGCGAACTCACTGGTTGTCAAAACGGAGAGCGCCGGCGACGGAGGAGCCGTCGGTTGCCCGGGCCCAGGCAGCGCATTCAAGCTGGGCAGCGCGACGACGAGCAGCACGAGTGCTGCCACTACTGCCGCCAGCGACAGCCAGCGCGAGGCTCGCGATGTGGCAACGGCCGCTGGCTGAGTTCGCACGGCGTCGAATACGACGTCGCCCAGCCGACCGCGCGTCCAGTCCTCGGCACCGGACGATAACGCCGCCCGACGCTGGAGCTCGGAGGACAGCTGCTCGTCGGACAGGTCAGGCATCGTTCACCAATTCCGCGGCGAGCGCGCGCCGGGCGCGCGCGAGCCGCCACTTCACGGTGCCGGCCGGGATGCCCAGCCACGCCGCGATGTCGCGTACCCCGTAGCCGTGCAGGTGGTGGAGCACCAGCAGGGCGCGCTGGTCGACGGACAGTCGGGCGAAGGCAGCGTCGAAGTCGGCCGAGGCGGGATCTGAGCCATCGTCGGCCGGCAGGTGGCCTTCCACCCCGGTGCCCAGCGCAACTTCCCGGACGCGCCGCCGTTGGCGCAGGACCTGCCGGCACTCATTGATCAGGATGCGCCCGAGCCACGCGTCGAACCGTTCGGGGTTGCGCAGCCCGCCCAGCCGGCGCCAGGCGTTGACGAACGTCTCCTGCGTCGCGTCGCGCGCGTCGGCCTCGCTGCCCAGGATCGCCTGCGCAGTGCGGAGGAGCGATTCCCCTTTCTCGACGACGATCAAGCCAAACGCCTCCCGATCCCCGGCGCGCGCCCGTAGCAGGAGCTCGCGTTCCATCCACTCCCCTCGTGACTGTCCGGTGCATTCAATAGATGCCGGCGGCCGGCGATCGGTTGGCGCAATTCAGCCTAGTGCGAGAATGCTGCCGTGGCGCGCTATTTCGGGATCGACGAGGCGAATGAGCAGCTGGCCGAGTTGCGGCCGCTGCTGGCGCAGCTGAAGGCCGACCGCGACAGGGTTGCCGAGATCCAGCGGGAGCTCGAGCGCGGGCGCGAAACGAACGGCAGCAGCGAGCACGCCGAGGAGCTGGCGCAGCTCGAGACGGAGCTGCGCGAGATCGTCCATCGCATGCAGTTCAGCGTGGGCCAGATCGACCAGTGGGGCGTCACCCTGCGCGACATCAGCACGGGGTTGATCGACTTCCCGGCGCTGGCCAGCGGTCGGCCCATCTGGCTGTGTTGGCGCCTGGGCGAGGGCGACGTCGAGTGGTGGCACGAGACGAATGCCGGCTTCGGTGGCCGCCAGTCGCTGTCCGAGCTGACCTAAGGCACGGGCCGAGCGCTGCGCCGGAAGACGGCCCGCTCGATGCCGAACGCCGCCGCTTAAGGGGTCGAGCCCGGTCGCGTCAGCCTGGTTGACATAACCGCCGTAGTGGAGCCATTAGGCGACCGGAAGGACGCCCGACCAGGCGGCCGTCAGCCTTCGACTGCGTGGGCACTTCGCCCGCCGCGGACGTTAAGGCGCGCTAACGCCGATTTTGTCACCGTGGCGCACACGCGATGGGTGAAGCGCCCGGACGCCGCTGACTGCGGGCGGGCGGGTAGGCTCGGACGCGCGGGCGGCGCGGCACGGACGGCCGCCCTGACAGATGCTTGATGCGGGTGCCGCATCGCCGGACGCCAATTCCCTGAGTGAGGTCGCTTCAGAAACGCGGATCTGGTGCAAGTTCATGCGGGGATCGACCGGTTTTGATGCGCGGTGCGCATCATGCGTAGCTAGGTGGTGTAGTCGTCCTCGGGTGGGGCGCGGAAGAGGCCGCGCGTGATCCACTGGAAGAACTTATAGCTCTGGCGGCGGTGCGAGAACATCCAGCCGATGAGGATCAGCAGGATCAGGTCGCCGGCGCCCGCGCTGCCCGCCGCGATGTAGCCCAACTGCTGGCCGATCTGGCCCTTGATCGACAGCGCCGGCACGGTGATGCCGAAGAGGCCCAGGCGGAAGAATGGCAGCCGCGGCGCCACGTCGGCGCGGTCGGTCGAGGTGAGCAGCGCCGATTGGCCCTGGCCGCCGATGAGGAGCGCGCTCTGGCCGATCACGATTGGTGCCGCCTGCGCGCGCGCGTCTGGTAGGTCGGTGGCATCCATCTGCTGCCAGCCGGCGATCGCGCCGGTGGCTGGGTCGGGGATCGTCCACAGGTTGCTGGTGGTCACCTGGCCGTCGGGGCCAAAGCCGCCGATGACATATAGCGAGCCGCTGTTCACGAAAGTAATCTGGCCGCTGCGCGCTTCGGGCAGTGCCGCGCTGGCCGCCGGCCCGACCGACACGCCCCACCCGAACGGCCGGCTGGTGTCGGGGTTGACCGCCGGATCGCTGTGCGCGTCGAGCGCGAGGTAGAACACGGTATTGGCCGGCCCGCTCGGTCCCTGGCCGCCGATCACGTAAACGCCCTCGCCGACCATCGCCGCGGTCGCATCCGCGCGCGCCTCGGGCAGCGGCAGCTCGGTATCTTCGGTCCAGGCGGTGAGCTTCCCCGAGTCGTTGAGCGTCGAGCGGTACGTGGCAGCAGACAAGCCATTGGGTCCCTGGCCGCCAAAGATGTACAGGCCCTGGGGCGTGGCCACGCCGCTCAGCTTGCCCAACGGCACCGGCAGCGCGAGATCAGACAATTCCTGCCAGCCCGTGAGCGCGCCCTGGTCGACGGTACCCACGAAGACAGTCGATGTTGGCTGTCCGGACCCATCCAGGCCACCGATCACGTACGGGGTGCCGCTGAGCACGAGTACCGCGGCATCGGAACGTGGCGCCGGCAGCGCCGGGCCATCGCTCCACTGAGCGAAGTTGCCGCTGTCGTCCACGGTCGTCGTGAGCACGCTGTCCGTAGCACCGTTGGGCGTCTGGCCGCCGATCAGGTAGATCGTGCTGCTCGATGAGTAGGTACCCGCGCTGGCACGTCCCGCGGGCAATGCCAGCTCAGCCGGGCTGCCCTCCCACGGGATGACCGCACCCTGCGGGGCGGGGCACGGCAGGGTCTTGTTCTCGCCCGGACAGAAGTTGACCGGGCTGATCGCGTTGTAGCCCAGGTCGATGGTGGGTGAGACGGTGAAGTAGTAGGCGCGGTCAGGCACATACGCCAGCAGGAACAGGATCAGCAGGAACCAGAACGCGGCCTGCAGGGACGCCCACGTCCAACCATTCGCGTCGAGCAGCCCGAAGACTGCCCTGCGGCGAACGGCGCCCGGCGGCAATGCGAGTTGGGCCATCAGGGCGCCGGGCTCGCGGATGGCGCCGCGGACGGCGCAGCCGACTGTGCCGCGGACGGCGCCGCCGATCCCGAAGGTCCGGGCACGACCACGAAGTCACCGTGCATGGTCGGATAGTGGCCGGGCATGGTGCACGCGAACTGCAGGTTGTCGGGAACGTTGTCGAACGTGTAGGTGAAGGTCTGCGTCGCGTTGCTGAACGGCTGGATGCCGGGCAGGTCGGTGTCCTGGGGCGCTGACGAGAGCTGGTCGGCCGGGGCGATGTGGAAGTTGTGCTCCATCGCGCTGTTGTTGATGATGTGGAACTCGACCGTCTCGCCCTGGACGATGCTGATGCTCGTGACCTGCTGCTGCGTGGTCGGGTCGATCCAGGTCAGCTGATCGCTCGTCTGCAGCTCGATCACGCGCGGGTTGGCGGCCGTGCCCGGGTTCGTCACCGGCGCCGGCGTGGCCGGCGCCGTGCTCGCGGTCGATGTCGTGCCACGCCAGCAGGCGGGCACCGGTGTTGCGTCGGGCGGCGGCGTGAAGTTCGGATCGCGCCAGCCCTGGACCGTGACGGCTGGCGGAGGAGTGCCGGTGGCACCTTCGGCCTGCGCCGGCTGATACGTGAACACGGTGTCCTTGCTGGCCGTGATCCAGGCGATGATCTGGTTGATCTGGCGATAGTTGAGCGGGCCCTTTGGTTGTAACCAGGCGGGCATGACGCTGGTCGGATCGCCGCACACGAAACGCCCGCCCTCGGTCAGCACCGACTGGATGTAGTCGGGATTGAGGTGGCCGTTGCCCGGCAGCCCCTGTGACGTGACCGCGTTGTACAGCTTCATCTGGTCATTGAGCGGGGGCCCGATCAGGCCCTGGCCCTGCTCGCCGTGGCAGCGCGCACAGTTGGCCAGGAACAGGGCGTAGCCCTGCGACACGTCGGTCACGTACTGCTGGTTCTGCTCGGCCGTCATGCGGCCCTGCACGCCGACGACCGGCAGGCCGATGTCGTACAGCCAGTAGACGGGAATAAAGAGCACCAGGATGAGTGCGGCCAGGAACGCGACCATGCGCGCGTTGCCGCTCTGCTTGACGATCTGCGCCGAGCGCTCCTCCGACAGGCCCACCGTATGCGCCTGTTCGCCGGCGGAGAAGCGCTCACCGGGCGATGTCGATGGCTGCGGCAGCGCCGGCTCGCGCGGCGCTATCGCCCCGGCCGATTCCTCCGGACGTGGCGTCAGTTCGCGCCCGGTGCGCTCGTCACTCATCGGCAGAGGCTCAGATGCAGCCTTGCGGCGAACGTGGCGGGATGAGGCCCGGCTGGCCCAGCGCCACCGGCAGCGGGCCGAGCGTGATCTTGGATGTGTCGACCGTCAGCACGCCGCCCTTGACGTTGTGCGCGAAGCGGTCCATCGAGCGCGGGGCCGGCCCGAGTTCCTTGATCTTGATGCCCAGCCGGTCGTAGCGCGAGCCGTGGCACGGACACTCGAACCAGTAGTTCAGGGTGCAGAAGTTGGGCTTGCAGCCCAGGTGCGGACAGCGCTGGTACAGCGTGCGCACATTGGTGTTGAGGCCTTCGCCGTCGTCACTGACGCCATCGGCGAAGCCGCGCGCGGGGTCGATCAACTGCACGTAGGCGCGTGCCACGAAGAAGTAAGCCGGCGCGCCGTCGGGCAGGGTCACGCCCTGCACGGCCGGACTCGCCTCGACCGTCTTCTGGTCGCCGAGCGTGATGACCGCCCCGAAGCCACTGGTCAGGTTCGGCCACAGGAACCCGAGCGTGCCGCCCAGGACCTCGACCAGCCACAGCCCGACACCAGCGCCCAGCGAGCGCCGAATGAGCGTCCGTCGCGACAGCCCAGCGGGCCGGCCACGGCGCATTTCCTTGAGAACGTCGCGCGTCAACGTTTGCGGCTCCTGCCAACGCGCTAACCGCCAATTACCCATTGGAGATCCCCCAGACCATCACAGGGCGAACCAGAAGCCGTTCTCCCACGGGACGATGTACGAGTAGCCCGGCCCGCGGAAGAACGCGCCCAAGAAAGTGATCACCAGGCCCGCCGCAGCGAACATGGTGAAGAGCATGATGCCCACCTTACGATCCGACGGACGCGACGAACCGCCGTCGCCGTCGGGACCGCGGTCGATGTACGGAATGACCATCGCCCCGATGATGATGTAGGCGATCGACAGCACTCCCGCCACGACCGGGTGGAAATAGGCCAGCAGCTCCTGGACGCCGACCAGGTACCACGGCGCCTTCGCCACCGCCGGAGTTGCATTCGGATTGGCCAGCTCCTCGAGCGGCGCATTGACGAACACACCCATCAACAGCAGGAAGACGCTCATAACCGCCGCCGCGAAGAACTCGATCGACAGCAGGTGCGGCCAGGTCATGACCGTGTCGTCGGGTTCCTTCTGGACACGCACAACCGCGTCCTGCTTGACCAACGCCAGCAGCCGGTAGGGCTTGGCGGCCATGGGCACGCGCTGCTTGTCGATCTCGGTCGTGCGGCGCTCCGGCGGAGCGGCAGGCACGCCGGTGCGGCGCGGCGCTGGTTTCTCGGGCGTGGGCTCGCTGGGCGCCGGCAGGCGGGTCTTCTCGTCGGTCATCGTCGTGCGCAGCTCATAGCGGACCCGAGATGCCGCCGTCCTTGCGGATACGCCAGAAGTGGACGGCCAGGAAGATCGCCGCGATCAGCGGCAGCAGGATGACGTGGAGCACATAGAAGCGCAGCAGCGTGTTCTGGCTGACCTCGATGCCGCCGAAGATGAGCAGCTGCGACGGGCGCGAGAAGAGCGGCACGTACGACGCGATGTTGTTGCCGATGGTGATCGCCCAGAAGGCAATCTGGTCCCACGGCAACAGGTAGCCGGTGAAGGACAGGGCCACGGTGAAGAAGAGCAGCAGCACGCCGATGACCCAGTTGAACTCGCGCGGCGGCTTGTAGGCGCCGTGGTAGAAGACGCGCATCATGTGCAGGAAGACGAAGAAGACCATCAGGTGCGCGGCCCAGCGGTGGATGTTGCGCGTGAGCAGGCCAAAGGGCACCGACGCCTGGATGTTGAGGATGTCGTTGTAGGCGGACGTGGACGACGGCACGTAGAAGAACATCAGGTACACGCCGGTCACGGTCAGCACCAGGAAGAAGAAGAACGACAGGCCGCCCAGGCAGAAGGTGTAGGCGAACTTGACCGCGTGCTGGCGCACGCGCACAGGATGCAGGTGCAGGAACACGTTGTTCATGACCGCGTAGGCGCGCGAGCGCTCGTCGGCCGGATAGGGCTGGCGGAACAGCGAACGGAAGACGGCGCTCCGGCGAATGGCCGTGTCTACCCGTTCGAGGAAACTCAACGAACGTAACCTCCCGCAGTCGCGCGGTTACCGACCCCAGCAAGTCCGAGCTGAGTGTCGCGGTAGCTCTCCTTGTAGAGCCGCCCGTCGGTGCTGATCTCCTGCAGCTCGAACCGCTCCATGGTAATGGCGTCATACGGACAGCGCTTCACGCACAGCGCGCAGCGGATGCAGCGCTCCTCGTCGAGCACCATCGCCGCGCCGTCCGACCAGCCGTAGGCATCGACCAGCTCCGGCAGCGCGCCCTCGGACTTCATCTGGTTGATGTCGATCATGTGGATCACGCCCTCGGGGCACACGTCGGCGCACGCGCCGCACAGCACGCAGCGGAACGGGTCGAACCAGATGTTGTAGTTGCACATCAGGCAGCGCGTGCCCTCGGTGATCGCCTGGGGCGTCGAGTAGCCGCGCTCCACGGGCGTGCTGAAGTTGACGTGCGGGTCGGCCGACGGCATGCGCGCGGCCACGGGCGCCATGGGCACGTGGACGCGCGGCAGCACGTCGTAGAAATCGGGCATGTCGTGGCGCCCCGAGCTGACGATGCGCACGTTGGCGTCGACGTCGACCGCACTGCGTCCGGACAGGTAGCGGTCGACCGCGTAGGCGCACTTCTTGCCGTGGCCGGCGGCTTCGATGAGCGTCGTCGGCCCGGTCACGAAGTCGCCGCAGGCGAAGACGCCACGCACGTTGGTGGCGTACGTGCCCGGATCCACGCGAACGCGCCCACGATTGATCTCGAACTTCGATTCGACCGGCAGGAATGTGTTGTCGGCGGCCTGGCTGACGGCCGGGATGACGGTGTCGGCCTTGACCTCGAACTCGCTGCCCTCGATGGGCACCGGCGCGCGGCGGCCGGTGGCATCCGGCTCGCCCAGGCGGTTGCGCACGAATTTGACCGCCCGAATGTGGCCGTCCTCGTCGCCCAGGATCTCCACCGGGCTGACCAGGAATTCCATGTGTACGCCTTCGCGCTCCGTCTCGCCGAGCTCTTCCTCGTCGACGACCAGCTCGGAGCGCGTGCGGCGATAGGCAATGGTGACGTTGGCGGCGCCGTAGCGCAGGCTGGTGCGCGAGCAGTCCATCGCGGTGTAGCCGCCGCCAATGACGACCACGTCCTGGCCGACCGTCAGCGGCTCGCCCAGGTTGGCCTTCTTCATGTACTCGACGCCGTACTGGATCCCTTCCAGATCGCCGCCCGGCACGTCGAGCGGCACCGGGTCCATCGCGCCCGCGCAGATGGCCACCGAGTCGTACTGCTCCATGAGCTGCTCGAAGGTGATGTCGCGCCCGACCCGCACGCCATAGCGGAAACGCACGCCCAGCCGCTCGAGCAGGCGCAGGTCCATCTCGATCGCCTCGCGCGGCAGGCGGAACGCCGGCACCCCGATGAGCATCGTCCCGCCGCCGTAGGGCAGCTCGTCGAGGACGGTCACCTGGTGGCCGGCTACGGCGAGCTCGCGCGCGACGGAGATACCGGCCGGGCCCGCGCCGACGATCGCCACCCGGGTATCGCGCGGTGTTATCTGCGGGATCTCGTCCGGAATTCCCGCCGCCTGGTGCCACTCGACCAGGAAGCGCTTCATCGCGCGGATGGCGAGCGGTCGATCGATGTCGCCCCGGCGACAGGCGCGCTCGCACGGCGCCGAGCACACGTACGAGCACATCGCCGCGACCGGGTTCGGCTCTCGGGCCAGGATGTAGCCCTCTTCGAAGCGGCCCTCGGCGGCCAGGTTCAGGTAGCCCCGGCAGTTGGTACCGACGGGACAGGCTTCCTGGCATTCGATGTTGCACTGCAGCCAGGAGGCGTCGACAGGTTGAACCAGGAACTCCTGGTTTGGGTCGATGGCCAAAGGATCAGACCTCGTGGGTCAGGCTGTGCACGGTTGCCACCTCGTCGATCGTACCATCGCCCTCGGCCTGCGGCATACGATTGGCTACCTCGTCGTCGCGCCATCGGCCAATTAGGCTTCAGAATATGGTCGCAGAGTCCACTCTTCGGTCGTCCGTCCGCGACGCCGGCCCGTGCGCCGACTTGCTCAAGGCAGCCGAGCGTACCTGCGCCGACGCCGAGCAAAAAGGCTCCGCCGCGGCCGAGCAACAGCGGCGCGTGCGCGACCTGCGTGCCGACAGCGCCATCATCGCCGACGAGCGCGAGGCGGGCGCCCGCATGCGTGACCGGCGAACGATGGCCGCGGCCAAGGAGGAGGCGGCCGCCGGATACCGGCACGCGCTGACGGTCGCCCGCGGACAGGCCGAGTTGCAGATCGCGGCGACCGAGTGGCTGCGCCAGGTAGATCGGCTGAACAGGAACGCGCGTGTCGCGGGCACCCTCGAGCATGGACTTGCGCGTCGCGCGATGGAACTCCATCAATTGCTGCCCGCGGCAGAGATGGCCGCCGATGCGGCGAGGATTGCCTCTCAGGTGGCCCAGGAACGCTGCGCCGAGGCGAAGCTCGCGGCGATCGAATGCGAAGAGGCATCGGCCGCCGATCCGGCAGTCGAGACGGCGACTCTCGCCGCGGAAACCCCAGCCACGCTCGTGTCCGACGCCCACGCCCCCATGGACGGTGCCGGCACGGCTGCCACGACCGCCGCCACGTTCGTGGCCGAGCTCCCCGGCGAACCGCTCCACGCGGCCATCGACTCGCACTCGCCCGCCGAACGATTGCGTGGCGCGGGACTCATCGCCCTGCTCGGTGGTGACCGGCCCGCGGTGCTGCGCCTGGCGTTGCAGCTGGCCGGCGAGACCGGCCTCGAGCCGGGCCGGCTGCAGTTGCTGTTGCTCGAACTGCGCGAGGCGGTAATCGCCGGCGCGCTGGCCAACGGAGCGCTGGAGTTCCCGCCGCAGCACCCGTTCTGGAGCCAGTTCGGCCAGGCGGCGGCAACGCGCGTGGTGGCCACACTGTCATCGCTGGGCTTTCGTTTCGACGGGGTCTCGGGCTGGGAAGACGGGCGAGTGCCCCAGATCCGCGACCTGGCACTCGCCCTGTCCTACGCCGGGCTGGATCCCCGGTCGCTGCGGCGCCCGGCCGGACAGGCGGCCATCGACACCCTGTGGCAGGGAACGGCGTTGGTGCCGGCCGACTGGCTGCTCGAACGCGCACCGGGCCTCGACCTTGGCGGCGTGAAAACGGCGCTCGGCGAGCGCGCCGCGCGGCTCACCGAAGTGTGGGCGGTCTGGGAGCAGGTCAGGCCACTGCTGGCACGCTGACCGGCGCCGCTACCCCAGGCTGATGAAGCGAAATGCCTCGGCCGCGGTCGTGCCGATCTGCTGACCAGCCTCGGCCGCGCGCTTATGCAGCATCTCCTCCAACTCTTCGGGCTTACGCAGCTGGCTGACATGCTCGCGCAGGGCGGCCAGCTTGACGTCCAGGGTCGAGCTGGTATCGACCCATATGTTGGGCCGATCTGTGAAGAAGAGGTAGATGTCGTCGACGTGGACCGGTTCGAGGCCTTCGTCAATGACCAGCCAGGGAAACGCCATGGCGTTGCGCGCGGCGGGATAGACGGCGTCGACAGCCGCCAGGGCGGCCTCCCGGTGGTCGACATGCTGAATGAAACCTCCGTCGTGGATGACGACGGTGGGGTCCATGGCCATCACGGCATCGGGTCGAAAGGTGCGAATGATGCGCACCAACTGCTCGCGTAGCGCGAGGTCATTCTCGAGCGCTCCGTCGGGTCGATGGAGGAAGTGCACCTCCTGGTAGCCCACGACGGCGGCCGCGGCGCGTTGCTCCACCTCCCGCCGACCGGCCAGTTCGAGTGGATCGATACGCGCATCGTCCGCCCCGGCATCGCCGCTCGTGCAGCACACGAGCTGGGCGGCCGTGCCCGCACGGCTCCATTTGGCCACCGTCGCAGCCACGCCAAAGTCGGCATCATCGGGATGCGCGGTTATTACCAGTAGACGTTCCGGCCGACCTTCGTAGGCAGTCGCATTCGTGCTTGTTGCGTTCGTCACGGCGCCTCTCCGCCATCCATCAAACGAGCGCAAAAACTTGTTGCAAGCGGGTTACGACTGTGTATGCTTCCGCCCGGGGCATCGCTCGTCTCCCCCCACGGGCGATGCCTCATTTTGTTCGTCGTCATTAGTTCTGGCGCCACCTCTTCCATGGCTTCTCCCGCGGATCTAGGTTTGCGTCACAGCGTGGGCTCGGTCGAGTTCGGCGAGCACCTCGGCAGCGTGCCCGGCCGGCGTCACCTTCGGCCATACGTGGGCTATCCGGCCCGCCGGGTCGATGAGGAAAGTCATTCGGGCCACACCCCAGTAGGTCCGGCCGTAATTTCGTTTCTCGACCCACGCACCGTACTTGAGCGCGACCTGGTGGGCCTCGTCGGCGAGCAACGTGAAAGGCAATCCGAACTTGCCCTTGAACGCGGCTTTGCTGCCCGAGCCGAGCACGCTTACGCCCCATACCTCCGCATCGCGCGCCGACAGGTCGTCCGCGGCGTCACGGAACTCGCAGGCCTCGGTGGTGCAGCCCGGCGTGTCGTCCTTGGGATAGAAATAGAGCACCAGCCAACGACCGCGCGCGTCGCTCAGCCGTCGCGGGCCGGCCGGTGTCGTCCGGCAGCGTGAAATCGGGCGCCGGCTGGCCTGCCTGTGGCAGCCCGGGCTCGTTGTCCTGTTCCATCAGGCCAGTCTATGGCAGCGCGACGATGCCCCCCGGCTCGAGTGCAAGGCTGATCGCGCTGCCGACCGGCGGCTGTCGGGCAAAGCTCGCGACGACCGTCAATGGTGGCGCGTCGCGACCTTCGACACGGACCGTCAGGCGGGTATGGTCGCCGCGGAAGCTCGTGCTCAGGACGGTTGCCGGCAGGTCGCCGTCGGGCGCAGGTCGAAGGGCATCGGGCAGCACGAGCAACCGGTGGTCGCCGGGCGGCAGGCCGGCCGGCGCAGGAAATGAGCCCCATGGCGTCGCGGCCCGGCCGCGCTCATCCACGTGTGCCGAGCAGATGTTGTCGAAGCCCAGAAAACGCGCTGCGAACTCGCTTGGCGGCGCATGCCACAGGTCCTCCGGAGTGGCCACTGAGTCGAGCTCGCCGTCGCGCATCAGGGCGACCCGGTCGCCGATGGCAAGCGCCTCCTGCTGGTCATGCGTGACGTAGATGATGGGCAACGAAAGGCGCTCGAAGAGCTGCCCCAGCTCGTCGAGCAGGCGCGTGCGCAGCGAGCGATCCAGCGCGCCGAGCGGCTCATCGAGCATGAGCAGACGGGGCGTGGGTGCCAGGGCGCGGGCAAGTGCCACGCGCTGCTGCTCGCCGCCTGAAAGCTCGGTCACGGCCCGGCGCTGGTAGCCGCCCAGGTCAACCAGCTCGAGCACCTCGGCAACTCGTCGCTCGACGTCCCCGGCCGGGATGTGGCGCATGCGCAGGCCGAAGGCAACGTTGCCCGCGACGTCGCGATGGGGAAAGAGCAGGTAGTCCTGGAACATCAGGCCGAAATTGCGCTCGTGCGGCGGCATGCCGGCCATGTCGGCACCGGCCCAGCACACTCGCCCGGCGCTGAGCGGCTCGAGCCCGGCAATCGCGCGCAGCAGCGTCGACTTGCCCGAGCCGCTGGGCCCGAGCACGGCCAGCCGTTCACCGGCCGCGACGGTCAGGCTCACGCCGTTGACGGCCAAGATCGGCCCAAAGCGAACCGTCGCCTGCTCGATCTCGAGCGTCACAGGCCGGCCACCGTGTCACCGCGCAGGCGGTCGACGAGGGCGACCACGGTCGCGGTCACGGCCATCAACAGCACGGCCATGGCCATCGCCTCGCCGAAGGCCAGCGGGCCCGGCTGACTCAGCAGGCGGAAGATCGCGATCGGCATCGTCGGCGTGTCCGGCCGCACGATGAACAGGGTCGCCCCGAATTCGCCCAGCGACACCGCGAAGGCGAAGGCGGCGCCGATCAGCAGGGCCCGGCCGATGATCGGCAGGTCGACCTCGCGCCACGCGCGCAGCGGCGACGCCCCGAGGGTCGCTGCCGCCTGGCGCAGGCGATCGTCGATCGAGCGCATTACCGGTACCGTCGCGCGGACAAGCAGCGGCAGGGCGACGAGGGCGTGGGCGATGGGTATCAGCAACGGTGACACGCGCAGGTCGACGGGCAGGTTGTCGAGCGAGATCAGGAAGCCAAAGCCGATGATCACGGCCGACGTGCCCAGTGGCAGCATCAGCAGAGCATCAAAGCCGCGTGCCAGCCAGCCGCGACGATAGGCAATGACTGACGCCGCGAGCACGCCCAGCGGCAGCGTGATGGCCGTGGCAACCAGCGCGAAGGCAAGCGAGTTGCGCACCGCATCGAGCGGCGGCACGAACAGCGCCGAGGTGGCCGTGCCGCTGACCAGGGCGGTGTAGTTGCCCAGGCCGATTCCGCCGTCGGCGCCGGCGAGCGAACGTACGACGAGCACGGCCAATGGCAAGCCCAGGAGCAGGCCGGCGATGGCCAGGTTACCGGCCACGAATGCGCGCTCGCCACGCGTCTGCGGCCGTCGCGCCGGAGCGCGGTGGCCGAGCAGCCGCAAGCTGACCGCGGTGCGCTCCTGGTAGTGGCCGTAGACGAGCAGGATCGCGGCCAGCGCGACCATCTGTAAGAGCGCGAGTGTCGCCGCGGTGCGCAGGTCGAGCAGCTGCGCGGTCTGGCGGTAGATCTCGACTTCGAGCGTGCCGATGCGCGGTCCGCCAAGCAGCAGAATGACGCCGAAGGAACTGAAGGTGAACAGGAAGACGATCGACGCCGCCGATGCGATCGCGGGGCGCAGCAATGGCAGCGTGACGGTGCGAAACGCCTGCCAGCGCGTGGCACCCAGGACGCGCGCTGCCTCCTCGAGGCGCGGGTCGAGCTGGCCCCATACGCCACCGACGATGCGCAGCACGACCGCGTAGTTGTAGAAGACATGCGCGATGAGGATGATCCAGATGCTCTGGTCGAGGCGCACGCCGAAGGGCCCGTGGGGCCCGAAGAGCGCCAGGAAGGCGGCCGCAACCACGACGGTGGGCAGCACGAATGGAACGACCGAGAGCGACGAAAGCAGGCGGCGGCCGGGAAAGTCGAAGCGCGCGAAGACGTACGCGCCGGGTAGCGCCAGCACTACCGTCAGCGCGGTTGAAAGTGTCGCCTGCCAGAGAGTGAACCAGGCCGTGTCGAGCACGAATGGCCTGCCCAGCACGTCGCCGATGGCGGGCAGGTCCAGGTGACCGTCAGGCGCGAGCCCTGCGCCCATGATCGACAGCACGGGATAGGCGAAGAAGATCGCCAGGAAGGCGAGCGCAGGGGCAGCCAGACAAACGGTCACGAGCGTGCGCGCGCGCCGAGAGCTGCCGCTACGCGTCCAGCTGCCTGCCGTCAACGCATCAGTGGATGACGACGTCCGTCCACTCCTGGATCCAGCGATCCCGATTTGCCGCGATCTGGGCCGGGTCCATCTCGATGGGCTGGCTGACCTGCGCCGCGAATTCGCCGAAGATGGCCGGCGTCTGGGCGTTGCTGTTGGCCGGGAAGACGAACATGTTGAGCGGGATGTCGGCCTGGAATGCCGGCGAGAGCATGTAGTCGATGAACGCGTGGGCCAGGTCTGCCTGGTGCGTGCCCGCCAGCACGCCGGCGAACTCGACCTGCCGGAAACAGCCATCGGTGATAACCGAAACCGGCGCTGTCGAGGGCTGCGGGCTGGCGAAGTAGACCTCGGCCGCGGGATCGGTGGCATAGGAGATGACGATCGGCCGGTCGCCGCCGCCGGAGCCACCCGAGAAGGTGTCGTAGTAGGCGGTGTTCCAGTCGTCGGTAACGGTCACGTCATTGGCGCGCAGGTCGTGCCAGTAGTCCTGCCAGGTGTAGCTGCCCGACTCGCCGAAGCGCACGATGGTCGCCAGCAGGAAGGCCAGGCCGGGCGACGACGTGGCCGGGTTCTCGACCACCAGTTGGCCATGGAAGGCGGGCTGCGTCAGGTCCTCGAGCGAGGCCGGCGGTGGATGGCCGGCGGCGTACGCAGAGTTGTCGTACACGAGGCAAACGTCGCCGTAGTCGATGGGCGTCACGCGGTGCTGGGGGTCGAGGTCCAGGGCAGTTGGCACGTTGGCCAGGGCCGGACTCACGTATGGCTCGAAGATGCCCGCATCGAGGGCGCGTGACAGGAACGTGTTGTCGACTCCGTAGAGCACATCGGCGAGTGGCGCGTCGCGCGTCAGGATGGCCTGATTGACCATCGAGCCGGCATCTCCGTTCTTGAGTACCTGCAGCGTGGCGTCGTGCTGCTGCTCGAAGGTGTCGAGGATGGGTTGCGAGATGGCAAAGGCGTCGTGGGTCATGAGCACCAGCGAGGCAGGCCGGCTCGACGGCGAGGCGCCGGCCGGCGACGCGGACGGCGACCCGGCCGGGAATCCCGAGGGCGAAGGGGTTGCGTTCCCGGAAGCGCAGGCGCCGATCAGTGCGACGATCGCCAGCAGCGGGCCGACACGCGTTCGGAGGTGACTGTTGGGACGGGGCAGGCGCATGTCAGGCCTCGGCTCGTCTGGTGTGCACGACCAGCAGCCGTCCGCGTCGTGTCGTGATCGACGCCCGCTCGCCGATGAGCTCGTTTGACAGGCCGCGCGCCGCGCCCTCGAGCAACTCCTCGTCAATGAGCGGATAGGCCAGGCCGGTGGTGGTGATGCCTTCGACCCGCTCGCTCAAGGGCAGCAGCGAAACGTAGTCGCCGGCCACGCCGCCGATTTCGAGGCGGTCGCCGTCCGGGCCGCCCATCACGCGCAGCGTGCTCGCCCGATCGACGATCGACACATCGCGCCGGGCGAGCTCGGGCAGCGTCAGCAACAGGACGTTCGCCAGGCTGTGCTCGACGCGCCGTCCGCCCAACGCGCCGATCATTACCAATCGCTCGGCCCCGCGGGCGATGGCCTCGCGCACCGCCAACTCGGTGTCGCTTTCGTTCTTGTTGGCCGGATACGTGAGCAGCACCACGCCCGCGCTGCTCAGTCGCGCGGTATCGTCCGGCGCGAGAGAGTCCAGGTCGCCGACGACTACCTGGGGCCGCAGGCCGAGCGATTCCGCCTTGACCGCCCCGCCGTCGGCGGCGATGACCAGCGGCTCTGCCTGGCGGCCGGGGAACAGCTGCTCGACGGTCGCTCGCGGGGGTACCTCGCCGTCGGCAATGATCAGCGCGTCCAATGCATCAGCCTCCGCTACCGGGACGGAGGTCGTGAGCTTGGACTCCCTTCGCTGGTCCGAACCAGATCAGGTTCCTAGGGTCTGCGGCGGTGCCGCACTCTCAGCGCCTCTAGCGCTCCCCTGTCCCTTGGTGGACCACGATTGTAGCGCTGCTAGACTCGCGGCCGTGCCGGGGCCTTCCGATTCGATCCAGCGTGTCGTCGACGCCGCCGCGCAGCGCGGGTTCACGCTCGAGGTCGTCACCTTCGATGAGTCGACTCACACGGCCGCTGAAGCCGCACGGGCAGTCGGCGCCGAGGTTGGCCAGATCGTCAAGAGCCTCGTATTCGTTGCCGACGGGCGCGATGGCCCGCGGCCCTGCCTGGTCCTCGCGAGTGGCGGCAACCGGGTCGATCTCGACCTCCTTGCAACGCACCTGGCCGAGCCGAGCGTGCGCCGCGCGAGCGCGGATGAAGCGCGCCGGCTGACCGGCTTCGTGATCGGCGGCATTCCGCCCTTTGGCCACGACCGGCCGCTGCGAACCGTGATGGACCCCGACCTGGACCGCTATTCCACCGTGTGGGCAGCGGCCGGCACGGCCAACGCCGTGTTCGCCATCGCCCCGGGATTGCTGTGCAGTCTCGCCAACGCCGTGGTTGCCCCGATCGCGGACGCCGGGTAGAAGAGAAGGCTTCCCGCGGACACCGAGACGCAGCGCGCGACCGTTCAATACCCGGGCGGCCTGGCCGCGCGCTACCGCTGGGGCAGCAGTTCGACCGGCGAGGCGGTGTTCGGCATCTCCGAGTCAGGGGGCCGCATGCTGGACCTCACCGCAGCCGGCGCCCCGACCGGTTCGCGCGCGTGCCGAGCCGAGTTACGCGTCGAGGGCCCGGCCGGCACCTGGACCGCACGTCTTGCCTCGGTCATCTACGACGAACCGAGCGGCGCCCTGTGGGACGAAGCCCAATTGCTGCTCGTGAGGTACGGGTTCGCCCTGTACGCCTTCGCCGCGCGGACCGGCGACCTCGCCTGGCAGCACGTCAGCGGCACGCCCATCGTGGCTTTGCTCACCTCCGCGCGCCTGGACCACGTCCTGCTCCAGTCCGAGGTGGACACAGTCGCCCTGCGCCGTGACGGATCGGTCGCCTGGCACGTCGGCCAATCGGATGTGGTCGCCGAAGCCCGACTGGTGGCCGGCCGTCTCGACCTGACGACCTTCTCGGGCGAACACCTGATACTGGACGCACGGACCGGTCTCGCGGCATGACCGCCGGACACTGGTACGTTGTGGACGATGAGTGGACATCTGGCGAAGCGGCCAGAGGATTGGTGGACAAGTCCCTTGACCGGCGAGCAGACGCGTCATTACCGTTTCAATCAGCCCGGAGGGGCCAGAAGCGAAGCTAGCGACCGCGATCACATCAAGGCCCACGCCTCGTGAAGGTTCCTCCGGGTGTTTCCATGTCCGCGCTTGAATGCCTGCGCTAGTGCTTGCGCTGGCCGCGGCCGCGCTCGTGTGCCTCGTGGTTGCCGTGGCCCTGCTGCGTACCGTCGGCCGCGGCTACCGGTTGGGTCGCATGCTGTGGGCCGCCCCTGAGGTGCCGATCGCAGAGGCCGCCACGTTGAGCGGATCGCCGCTCCATTTCGTGCGTGTCAGCGGCCGGATCACATCCGACGAAGAGTTCCCCGACGAGAACGATCGGCCGCTCGTCTTCCGACGACGGCGCGTGCAGGTCATGGATCGGCCGGGGCGCTGGCGCACGGTCATCGACGATCGCGAGGCCGTGGCCTTTGCCGTCGAGGCACGCTCGAGTGTCATCGACGTCGATACCAGCGTGCTGGCGGACGGCCTGGTCGTCGTGCCGCGTGAGGCAACCGGCACCTTCGCCGATCTGCCCGCCGAGCTGCGCGAAGGCCTGGACGGGATCAGCCCGGCGACTCCGGCGCGCCTCGTCGTCGAGCAGATCTCGGCCGTCGAGCAGGCCACGGTAGCCGGTCGCCCGGCCGCGCACGAAGGCCGGTCCATGCTCACCGCGGATGGCAACCGACCGTTGATCGTGACCACGCTCGAGCGTGCCGCCGCCATGCGCGTGCTGGGCGCCGAACATCGCGTCCGGGTACGCCTTGCGGCAGTGCTGTTGATCGCCGCGGGAGTGCTGTCTGCCGCGGCCCTGCTGCAGGTGTTCGTCGGCGCGGCCCTCGGCGCGTCACCAACAACCGCGCCGACTCCACTCGGCACGCCGGTGCTGATCGACCCGCTCGATCCGCGCGCAGGAGCGAACGCGAGCCTGTTCGGTGCCCCGTTGCTCGCCGCTGTCGGTGTGATCGTCCTGGGCGTGCTGGTGGCGCTTGCGACCATCGCCTACGTGCGCGTGGCGAGCCGGCGCGAGTAGATACAGCCCCGCGGGGAACGGGAATGACGGTCAAAGCGGCTTGGGACCTTTGGCTGACTGGCAGGAGGCGTGAGGTTGCGTAGGCTCGCAACGCCTTGCGAAGTGACCGAGAACCCCACAATTCCCACCAGTGCCCCGCACCGGCTGATCCCGATTCCGGCCTGCTGACCGTCCGCGCAACAGCCCGCCTGCTGGGCGTGCACGCGAATACCGTGCGCAACTGGACCGAGGACGGCCTGCTGACCTGCCTGCGCATCAATTCGCGCGGTGACCGACGCTACCGGCGCGACGACATCGAGCACTTCCTTAGCCGCGCCGGCGCCAATCGGACGGCCGAGCGTGGGGACCGTTCGAGTGCATTCCACCGCATGTTGCAGCGGCTCGCGCTGGAGTGTGCCACGGCCGAAAGCGCAGGAGAACTGTTCAATTGCGCTGCCGCGCTGCTTCATCGGGATGCCGGCTACCGCGCCGTGGCCGTGATCGATGCCGCCGGCAACGTGCGGCAACTGGTCGGGCGGATGACGATCGACGAGCGCATCCCCCGGCAGGCGGCGAGCGCTAGCGAGCCACTCATCGGCCGAGCGGCCGGCAGCGGCCGTGGCTATCGCGCTGTGGTGCCGATCGTCGTCGGCAGCGAACGTTATGGCCACCTCGTGCTGGCGGGTTCCGGAGGGACGCGCGTTGCCGGCGAAGGTGAGTTGCTGCGCGTGCTTGCTGCGCAGCTCGGTCTGGCACTCAGACTGCGCCAGGAGGTGGACACGGCCGCCGAGGCTCGTCGCCGCACGGAGCTGCTCATGGCCGTGGGAAGCGAGATGTCCTCGCAGCTCGACCTGACGCGGGTTCTCGACCAGCTGGTCCGCCGCGCGGCCGAGTTGTTCGGCGCCCAGCACGCGGCAGTCTTCGCCCGCCGGCCAACCGGCGCCTTGTACGCCCGGGCGACCCACAACCTGTCGAGCAGCTTCGTGCAAATCGTGGAGCACGCGGCGCGACTGCCGGTGACCGAGGCGGCCTTCGACGAGCAGCACGTCGTCTCCTCGCCCAACTTTCCCGACGATCCGCGTGGACTGGAGCTGCGGCCGGCCTTCCTGCGCGAGGGCATCAACACCGTGACCGTCGCGCCGCTGCTCTCCGATGCAGAGCAGCTCGGCGTCCTGGCCCTGTATCACGACGAGCCGCATAGCTGGTCGAACGACAACCTCTCGATGCTTGAGCAGTTGGCTGCGCAGGCGTCGGGCGTGTTGCGCAATGCCAAGACCTTCAGCCAGATGGCAACGTGGGCGGCGCAGCTACAGTCGATCCAGCAGCTCGGCTCGCGACTGACCCGACTTCGGTCGGTGAAAGACATCGGCCTGGCGATCTGTGCTGAGCTCAACCAGCTGATCGACTTCCACAACGTGCGGGTCTACCGCCTCGACGGCGCGTCGTGCGTGCCGGTCGCGTGGCGTGGCGAGATCGGCGAGTACGAGAACGAGGACGGCGACCAGCTGCGCATCAACGTGGGCGACGGCTTGACCGGCTGGGTGGCCCGCTACGGAGTGGCGCAGAACGTTGGAGACGCGGCCAAGGACCGCCGCTCCAAGACGATTCCGGGCACGAACGACAACACCGACGAGTCGCTGCTCATCGCGCCGATGCTCTTCGAGGACACCGTCATCGGCATCATCGTGCTGGCCAAGCTCGGCCTCTACCAGTTCACGGCGGATGACCTCCGCCTGCTCGAGATCTATGCCTCGATCGCCGCCCAGGCGATGGCCAACGCGGACGGCACCGAGCGCCTGCGCGCGCAGTCCGAGGCGCTCGCCCGGCAGCTCAACAGTCAGCGTGAACTGCTGCGCGTTACCGAATCGCTGCTGGGCACGCTCGACACGCAGGCACTCCTCGAGCACATCGCCGACAGCCTCGACGCGTTGCTGCACGTAGACAACATCTGCGTGGACGTCCACGACGAGAAGGAACACCTGCTGCGGCCCATCTTTGCCCGTGGCGTGCATGCGCGGCAGTACCTCGAAGCCACACTGCCCGACAACCAGGGCGAAGGCGGCCACGTGATCAGGACCGGCGAGCCGATGCTCATCGAGGACGAACTCAACGACACCCGTGTCGCGCACTTCTCGACAACCGGGCCGGTCTCGGGTTCGCTCATCGTCGCCCCATTGCGCAGTGGCGAACGGATCCAGGGCGTGCTGACCATCGAACGTCTGGGCAACGAGGTCCGCTTCACTGACGAGGAGTTCGACCTAGTCAAGCTGTTCGCCGCGCACGTGTCGATCGCGTTGCGGAACGCTGAGGCGCACCGGGCCGTCGAGCTGCGCGCTGAGACGGACACGCTGACCGGACTGTGGAATCACGGCGCGCTCGTGCACAGCCTCGATCACATGATCGAGAAACACGATCACTTCGCGATGCTGATGGTCGACCTCGACCATTTCAAGCGTTACAACGATGGCATGGGGCACCAGGCCGGCAACGTCATGCTCCAGCGCGTTGCAAGCGTGCTGCGCGCCTCGTGTCGCGATTCCGACCCGATCTTCCGCTACGGCGGTGACGAGTTCGCCATCTTGCTGCCGGCCAGCGCGTTGCCCGGTGCGCGCTCGGTCGCGGCCAAGGTGCGCGCGGCGGTCGAAGGTCTCAACGACGGGCAGCGGCTGCCACTCCGGTTGGCCTGCTCGATAGGCATCGCCGTTTATCCGCGCGACGGTCGCAACGGGCCGGACATCATCCTCGCCGCCGATCGCGCCTGCTACGCTGCCAAACGGGCCGGCCGCAACCGCGTGGCGACCGCCCTCGAGGGCCTCGCCCTCGCAGCCGAGTTCCAGCCGACCGAGCCGACCGCCATCGAGACCGTGGACCCCAGCTACCCGGTGCTGTCGGCGGTATCCGTCGCCTGATCCTCGCTCGCCGAGCCGGCCACCGGACGGCCGGGCGCACGGATGAGACGCAGGACATCACCATCACCCACGCGGAGAGTGGCGGCAGCGCTGCCCTGGTTCTGGCCGATCGTCAACCGCCCGTACGAGTCCTCGAGGACCATGAGCTCGCCCACCGGGACATCACCGAAGGTCGCCGTCCAGGGAACCTGGTGACGCCTGGTCTTCGACCCCCGGCCGACGGACTCCACGATGAGAATTTCGCCGTGTTCCAGGCCGGGCAGGGCATCAGCCAGGTCCGCGGCCAGCCCGGCCAGCTTCAGGTTGCCGAACGTGTCACGGTAGATGACGGTCGTCTCGAGCTCGCCGTCACGCACGACGACTGGTGGCCAATCGAGCCTGACCAGGCTGGCCGGGTCGACTTGCGATCCGATTGCATCGAGCGGCACGCCCAGGGCCAGATGCGCAGCGGCGGGCGCGAACAGGTCGCGTCCGTGGAACGTGGCGGTGACCACCGGCAGGTGGTACTGCGGGTTTTCGATCAGGTGCACGCGGACGATCCCGCCCAGTCTTTCCGCGCCGGCCAGCATCAGCCCGTTGTCGGGGCCGATCAGGTAGTCGCCGCGCGCCACTTCGATGGCGATCGGCCGGCGCGGCGTGCCCACGCCGGGGTCGATCACCGCGGCGTGAGCGCCAACCGGCAGGAACGGCAGCGCCGCCCAGAGTACCAACGCCCCGTGGCGGATGTTGTATTTCTCGACTTCATGGCTGATGTCGATGACCTGCGCGTCGGGGGCAATGCCCAGGATCACGCCGCGTGCGATGGCCGGTGACGGATCGCGCAGGCCCCAATCCGTGAGCAGGCTCACGAATGGGCGCGTCGCGTCGTGCGGCCTGCGCGCGGCGGCGGGCGTGGTCACGATGCGCGTGAAGTGGCGAGCCATTGGCGCGATGGTAAGAGCGAAGCGCTAACTTCTGCTCATGACGAGTGGGCTGGATCGCGGTGGCGCCAAGTGGGACCGCGCTGCGCGTTACCTGCGCATAGCGCTGATCCTGCGCGATCATCCCGACGGGCTGTCGGCGCAGGCGCTGGCCGATCGCATCGGCGTTTCGAAGCGGACGGTCTATCGCGATCTGCAGGCGATGGACGCCGACGCCGAGCTACCCATCTGGCAGGAAGCGGGCAAGTGGGGCCTGGACCGCGAGGCATTCCTGCAGCCGCTCGCGCTGACGCTCCATGAGGCCACCACCCTCTTCCTCGCTGCACGCATGCTCGCCAAGGCCAGCGACAAGCACGACACCGAGTTGATCGGAGCGTTCGTCAAGCTCGCCCAGATCCTGCCACCGGTCCTTGCCGAGCATGTCGAGGCGACGGTCGATGTCTTCAGCACCACACCGCCGAACGAACGGTTCACGCGAGTCTTCCGAACGCTGGCGGAAGCCTGGGCACAGCGCCGCGTGGTCGAAATCGAATACGACACGGCGGTCTACGACCCCACGCGGGCTCCGCGCCGGACGCGCGTCCAGCCATGGGCGATCGAGCCGTCGGCACTGACGCACGCGCTCTACCTGATCGGCTGGGACGAGGCTCGCGCCGCCCGACGCACATTCAAGGTCGAACGCATCATCTCGGCGGCGCTGACGCCGGACACCTTCGCGGCGCCGGCGCGCACTCCGGTGCGCGACTTGCTGCGCGCGTGGGACGTCATCGCCGATGAGCCACCGGTCAAGGTCGTCATCCGTTTCAGCCCCGCCGTGGCACGGCGCGCGGCCGAGACTCGCTGGCACCCGAGCCAGCAGCTCGAGCAGCAGCCCGATGGAAGCCTCATCTGGCGGGGCCTGGTTTCGGGCATGCGCGAGATCCGCATCTGGATCCTCGGCTGGGGCGCGGATGCTGAGGTCCTCGAACCCGCCGAGCTGCGCAGCGACATCGCCGAGGAGTTGCGCCGGGCCGCGGCGCTTTACTGACTCGCCGGCACTCCGGCCAGCGCGCGACAGGCCGACTCGAGGCGCTTGAGCCAGTAGCGCCACATTTCGCGGTGGAGCTCGAGTTGCTCACCTGGCGGCAGCCCAACGTGGCGCACGGTCACGTGGGTCAACGCCGGTCCGTGGTCGATCGCATCGAAAGCCACCACCGTGGGCCGGCCGAGGGGCGCCGCCGGCCAATCCCAGGTGAAGCTGATGTGCTGCGGCGGATCGAGCGCGAGCACCTTGCCTGAGGCGACCGCGTCGCGCAGACGCAGGGTGATGGCGCCTCCGACGTGCGGCTGCAAGTCGGCCGCGTCGAACCAGCGCGCCAGCCCCTGCGCCGTGGCCAGCAGCTCGAATACGCCAGCGCGTGGGACGTCGACCTCGGCCTGCAGCTCGACGCGCTCGATCACAGGCCGGGGTGGCTTTCGGGACCTTCCGGACCGACCGGTACGCGGCTCGGACGGAACCGGAACCATGCCCAGAACAAAACCGAGACGAGGGCGAAGGCGACGAGCAGGATGATCATCGTCGCGAACGAGGTGCGCGTGCTGTCGGCCATGTAGCCAGTACCTGCCGCGGGATTGAGGAGCACGTGGGCGAACGCGAACACGCCCAGTCCGAGTAGCACCGCCCAGACTCGCTTGTCCCACTCGTAGACCGCCGCACCCGGCAGGAAGCGCAGCGGCAACATCTCGAACATCGCGTTTTCGATCCCGGCGACGACGACCGTGACTGCGGCCAATTCCACGAGCGCCGCACCGAAGGCATCGCTCGGGCCCACGCCGGCGCGCAACAGGACGAGTGAGATCCACGCCAGCGCGGCGGCAGCGAGCGAAGTGCCCGCGGCGACCGCTTCGGCCTTGCCCTCGATTTCGTGGCTGACCTCGTGCGCGAAGTAGAAGCCCACCACGAGGCCGTACAGGTAGCCCGGCTGGAAGTCGGCCAGGCGACTGAGCAGCACGCACACGACCGCCACTGCGAGCGTCGCCGGCAGGGCACGAATCGTCAGCGCGATCCTGTGGCGGATGCTGAAGACCATGAGCGGCACGCCGTAGGCGACGAGGATGACCAGCAGCCCGATCGCCAACCCGATCAGCTCGCCAAGTGATTCGATGCTGACGCCGAAGGTCGGGTCGAGGAAGGCATAGAAGAGGGCGGACAAGCCAACGAAGCCGAGGATGCCCAAGGGATTCCGCCACGGGTCACGCCGCGCGGGCTGGGCAGCGGGCTGCGCCGGCGATGACTGCTCCGACTCGGCCGGTCGAACGGCGCTCGGCGAAAACCTCGGCTGCGGGGTCGGCGGCGGCCCGCCTGCGCTGGACGCCGACTTCGCCGACCTCCGGCTGGCGATCAGGCGCCGCAGCCAGGTCACGATCGCAGCCCACAGGCCCATCAGCCAACTGCGCAGCCGCGCGACGGCCGCCATCACCTCGTCGTAGTTGTCTTCGAGCGTGGCGTTGAACAGGGACGACGGGAAGGGCACGAGCACGAGCACCCCGGCCGCCACGACCGCGCTCTCGGCGACGACCACCGGGTCGAGCGTTATCTGGGTCGGGTCGGGCACCGACTTGCGGAATGAGGAGGAGGCCGCCGGCGAACCGCCGGTCGGCGAGAAGAACGTCTGCTGCGAGAAGGTCGCCGAGCCCCCCGCCGCAAGATTGACTGTCCAGCTGATGCCGGCGCCGTTGTCGAACGCCTCGGTCTCGGAGCAGCGGCAGGTGTTGGGCAGCGGCTGGCCCGAAGCAACGGCCTGCCACCCGTCGGCATAGCCGCCCGCGAACCACTGGTTACCCGACGTGAGCGGCAGCCATTGTTCTATGCGCGCATTCGACTGGTAGGCGGCGACGCACGCGGGTGCGCTGCCGTCCACGCGGCTGAAGCCGGCGTCATCGCCCTGCAGGTAGCAGTCGCCGTAGCGGTACAGGACACCGTTCAGCCCGGCGGTGCCCGCATCCATGACCGTCACATCGGTGCGATAGAACTGCGTGCCGACGACGTAGCTGTCGGTCTGTTCCACGCGGACGCCAATGTCCGGTGCGCTGACGACGGTGACGATGCGGAACGGATCACCGCTCGTCCCGGTCCCGCTCACGCCTGACTGGCTGACCGGGGTCCACGCTATTCCGCTGGCGCCGGAGGGCACGTCGGCAGGGCCGTAGAGCGTTTCGCCGCTGGCCAGGAAGGTGCCGCAGGCGCCGACTTCGCCGCCGAAGATCTCGAGGTCAGTGTCCGCCTGGTGTGCGACCTGGCAGTTCAGGTCGGGGGTGATGATGATGCGCGTCAACGGCCCGCTCGAGTCGATCTCCGTCAGACCGTTGTCCGCGGCCGCCACGGCGGAGTACACGACCAGCGCGAGCACGGCGATGACGGTGGCCGTCAGCAATCGTCGAAGTCGCCGCCCGACTTGCATGAGCTAACGATACGGGGCGCGCGAGCGCTCCGGAAGTCAGACCTGCTTGACCGCCGCGACCAGCTGATTGAGGCCCTCACGAGCGTCGGCGAAGAGCATGCCCGTCTTTGGATTCGCGTACAGCTCGTTGTCGATGCCCGCGTAGCCGGGACGCATCGAACGCTTGATGACGATGATGCTGTGGGCCTGGTCGACGTTCAGGATGGGCATACCGTAGATGGGGCTCTGCTTGTTCGTCCGCGCCGCCGGGTTGGTCACGTCGTTCGCGCCCACGACCAGGGCGACGTCGGCACGCTCGAACTCGGGGTTGATCTCGTCCATCTCCTTGAGCTGCGGGTAGGGCACGTTCGCCTCGGCCAGCAGGACGTTCATGTGGCCCGGCATGCGGCCCGCCACTGGGTGGATGGCGTACGACACGTCGATGCCGCGTGCCTCGAGCAGGTCGGCAAGTTCGCGTACCGCGTGCTGGGCCTGGGCGACGGCGAGCCCGTAGCCGGGCACGATGATCACGTGCTGGGCATAAGCGAGCTGGATGGCAGCGTCATCGACGCTGATCTCGCGCACGCTGCCGCTTGTCGCGCCTGTCGCGCCGGCCGGACCGGTGTCACCGGTACCGAAGCCGCCGACCATGATGTTGGTCAGCGAGCGGTTCATGGCGTCGGCCATCAGCTTGGTCAGGATGCCGCCGGCCGCGCCGACGAGCGCCCCGGAGATGATCAGCACAGGGTTGCTGATGACGAAGCCGGCCATTGCCGCCGCCGTACCGGTGAACGAGTTGAGCAAGGAAATGACGACCGGCATGTCGGCGCCGCCGATGGGCAGCACCATGGTGATACCGAAGATCAGCGCGGCGGCAACGATCAGCAACAGCACCCCGATCGCGACCGTCGCGGTGAGGCTGATCATTCCGGCAGCCGACAACACCAGCAGGACCAGGCCGGCCGCGCTGACGAGTGCCGCGAAAGCGGTCACCAGGCGGTTGCCGGGGAACATGATCGGCTGGCCGGGCACCCAGCCCTGCAGCTTGCCAGCGGCCACCAGCGAGCCCGAGAAGGTAACGCAGCCGATAACCGCACCCAGCACCACGAAGATCGCGGTCGAGATGGACAGCTCGGCGCTGTTGTCGGAGACGATGCGGATGTAGTCGTCGACCGCGACGAGTGCGGCCGCACCGCCGCCGACCGCGTTGAAGAGCGACACGAGCTGCGGAATGGCCGTCATCTGGACGGTACGCGCCAGCCACAGACCAAAGCCGCCACCGAGCACGAAGCCGACCACGATGATGCCGATCGCGATCGCCGACAGTCCACCCGGGTGGATCGGGTTGTCGGGCGTGAAGAGCCACAGGAAGGTGACCAGCACGGCGAGGGCCATGCCCGCGGCGCTGATGCGGTTGCCCGAACGAGCCGTGGCCGGGCTGTTCATGCGGTGCAGGCCGATGACGAACGAGGCCGCGCCGACGAGCCAGGACAGGAAGACGAGCGTGTAGATCGTGGCCGAGTCCATGGCTACTTCCCCGCGCCGTCGTTGTCGCCGCTGGCCGGCTTGGCCGGCTCGCGGCGGCGGAACATCTGCAGCATCCGGTCGGTGACCACGTAGCCGCCGACCACGTTGGCCGCGCCGAAGAGCATGGCCACGAATGCCAGCGCGTAGCTGAGCGGGTTGTCGGCGGCGGCTGCGATGAGCATCGCGCCGACCATGACGATGCCGTGAATGGAGTTGGCACCGGACATGAGCGGCGTGTGCAGCGTGGCGGGAACCTTGCTGATGACCTCGAAGCCGACCAGGATGGCGAGCAGGAAGATGGCCAGTGAGCTGAGCAGTTCGGGACTCACTTGGCTTCCCCTTCGAGCAGCTTCACGGTGGCCTCCTGGACGACCTTGCCGTCGCGCGTGATGACCGTGGCCGCGGTGATCTCGTCGGCCATGTCGAAGTTCATCTGACCGTCTTTCAAGAAATGGAGCAGGAACGCCGACAGGTTCCGCGCGTAGAACTGGCTGGCGCCCGCGGGCATCGTCGCCGGCAGGTTGGTCGGCGCCAGGATCGTCACCCCGTTGTCGGTCACGAAGGTCTGGTCGGGCTTCGACAATTCGACGTTACCGCCCAGCGCGCTGGCCGCCATGTCGACGATCACCGAGCCGGGTTTCATGCCCTTCACCGCCGCGGCGGTGACCAGCAGCGGCGGGCGCCGGCCCGGCACCTGGGCCGTCGTGATCACCACGTCCATGTTGCCGATATGCCCGTTCAGCTCCTGCTGCTGGGCAGCCTGCTCCTCGGGCGTCAACTGGCGGGCGTAGCCGCCTTCGCCGGCGGCGTCGGCGACCGACTTGAGCACGATGAACTGCGCGCCGAGCGACTCGGCCTGCTCCTTGGTCTCGGAGCGGACGTCATACGCCTTGACGATGGCGCCCAGGCGGCGCGCCGTGGCAATTGCCTGCAGGCCGGCCACACCGATGCCGAGCACAAGCAGATTGGCCGGGCGGGCGGTGCCGGCGGCGGTGGTCAGCAACGGGAAGTACCGGCCGTAGGCCTCGGCGGCAAGGAGCACCGCGCGGTAACCGCCCACGTTGGCCTGCGACGAGAGGACGTCCATCGACTGTGCCCGCGACAGCGTGCGCGGAATGGCGTCGAGGCTGACGGCGGTCACGCCCTTCTCGGCGAGGGCCGCCATCAGTTTCGGATCGATCAGCGGCTGGAGCAACCCGACCAGTGTCTGGCCCTGGCGCAGCGACTTGACGTCGTCGCCATCGGGCTTTTGCACGCGCACGATCACGTCCGCGTCGCGGTACATGTCAGCGCGCGCAACCACCTTGGCGCCCGCCGCTGTGAACAGGCTATCGGGCAACGCGGCCGCCTCGCCGGCGCCCTGCTCGACGAGTACTTCTGCGCCGGCGCCGATGAGGCCCTTGAGCGCGTCCGGGATGAGCGCAACACGCCGTTCGTTAGGCGCGCGCTCTTTCACCACACCAATCTTCATGAGAGTTCCCTGGGCGGATGACGGAAAGTCCCTGAAGCATAGCGAGAGTTGCCGGTCATCGCCGGTAGCGTCGCGGTCTTGGGCTACGCTGGCACGTGATGTCCGGCCCGATCGCGCGTGCTGATCTTCCTGCCGTGCTCAGTCGGGAATGCCCGGGCCTGCGCGTCGTCACCGCGGCCGATGAGCTCGAAAGCTATCGCTTTGACGAGACGGCCTTCACGCACCCCGGTCAGCCGCTTGTCGCGTGCTTTCCACGGACCACTGCCGAGGTGCAGAAGATCGTCAGTCTGTGCGCCGCGGCGAACACGCCCATCGTGGCCCGTGGCGCCGGAACGGGCCTGTCGGGCGGCGCCGTGGCGATCGACGGCGCGCTGGTAATGGTCTTCACGCAGATGGCCGCGATCATCGAGATCGACACCGCCAACCTGACCGCCACCGTCCAGCCGGGGGTCATCAACGCGGAGCTCAATCGCGCCGTCAACGAACACGGCCTGCTTTATCCACCCGACCCGGCGAGCTTCGAGCTGTGCACCATCGGCGGCAATCTGGCCGAGAACTCGGGCGGCCTGCGCTGCGTGAAGTACGGCGTGACGCGCGATTGGGTACTTGGCCTGGAGGTCGTGCTCGCCGACGCTTCGATCATTCGCACCGGTGGCAAGACGGTCAAGGACGTCGCCGGGTACGACCTGACCGGGCTGTTCGTCGGCTCTGAAGGCACGCTCGGGCTGATCACGGAGGCGACGCTGCGCCTGCTGCCCTTGCCGCCGCCCAAACTCACCTTGCTGGCCTTCTTCCCGTCGGTCACAGCGGCCGGTGCAGCTGTCGCAGGGATCACCGCAGCGGGCATCGTGCCGGTCACCCTGGAGCTCATGGACGCCTTCACCATCGGCGCCGTCGATGACGCCTACCACCTCGGGCTCGACCGCGACGCTGCGGCCATGCTGATGGTCGAGTCAGACCTGGCGGGTACGACGGCGGACGATGAACTCGGACGTGTCGAGCAGGCGTGCCAGGCGGCGGGCGCAACGTCGGTCATTCGCGCCGCGGACGCGCAGGAGGCCGACTGGCTACGCGAGGCCCGCCGCGGTGCCCACGGCGCACTCGAGAAGATGGGTGCCGCACGCATGGACGACGTGGGCGTGCCGCGCAGCCACATTCCGGAAATGCTCGAGGAGATCAGCCGCGTCGCGGCCACGCACAACCTGCGCATCGGGGTGTTCGGCCATGCTGGTGACGGCAATCTGCATCCAACCTACGTGCTCGACCGTGACGACCCCGCAGCCGAAGCGCGCGTGGACGCAGCGCGCGACGAGATCTATCGAGCTGCCCTGGTGCTCGGCGGCACGATCACCGGCGAGCACGGCACCGGGCTGGCCAAGAAACCCTGGCTCGAATTGCAGCGCGGCAGCCGCGCAATCACGGCCATGCGCGACATCAAGGAGGCGCTCGACCCGCACGGGCTGTTGAACCCCGGCAAGGTCTTCTGAAAGACGCCCGCGAACCGGCACTGGAACTGGCGGCCGTGGCCGCTCACAATCAGCGGGTGGGTGTCGACACGAACAACGCGGGCCTTGGCGGCGCACATGACCCCGGCCCCAAAGTAGCAGCCGAACGAGCCGCGCCGGTGCTCGAGGCGGCGGTCAATCCCATCGAAGTCGGACGCGCTGCGGTCAGGATCGGCACCGCATCATGGACCGACCCGACCATGACCGCGGGCGCCGTCTTCTATCCGGCGGCCTACAAGTCAGCCGAGGAAAGGCTCCAGTACTACGCGAGTCAGTTTCCGCTGGTCGAGATCGACGCGACCTACTACGCGCTGCCTGCCGCACGGACCGCAGAACTGTGGCGCGACCGCACGCCGCCCGATTTCACGTTCGATGTAAAAGCCCACGCGCTGATGACCGGGCAGCCCACAGAGACACGCCGGCTGCCCAGAGCCGTGCGCGATGCGTTGCCGGCCGAGGCTGCGGCCAAGCCGCGCATCTACGCGCGCGACCTGCCTGCGGAGCTGCGTGACGCGGTCTGGCAGATGTTCTTCGAGGGCCTGGCGCCACTCCACGGGAGCGGCCAGCTCGGATCGGTGCTACTGCAATACCCGCGCTGGTTCTTTCCGATCAGTGAGAGCCGCGAGCAGATCCTCGAAGCGCGCGAGCGCCTGGCGGCCATGGAAACCCGCTTCGCGGTCGAGTTCCGCAACGCCACGTGGTTCAACGAGAAGAACCTCGATCGCACCCTGCGCTTCCTGGCCGACCACCAGATTCCCTACGTCATGGTCGACGAGCCGCAGGGCATGAAGAGCAGCGTGCCGCCGCTGACGGCGACCACTTCCTCGGATCTTGCCGTCATGCGCTTTCACGGCCGGCGCGCGGAAACCTGGGAAGCGCGCAATATCACGCCCACGGAGCGCTTCCGCTACCTGTACGACCCGGCCGAGCTGGAGCAGGCCGCGCCGCGCGTGATCACCGCCGCGCATGAGGCGCGCGACGTGCACGTCCTGATGAACAACTGCTACGCGAATTACGGCGCCACCAACGCCCGCGAGCTGGCGGCCATCCTCAGCGATCTGCGCGAGGCCGGCTGACGGAAATCAGTCAGGGGCGGTCGGTCCCTCGATCATGTCCGCGGCAACCGGAGAGGCGCCGGCTGCTCCGGCCGGCAGGTCTTCGAGTGTTTCCGTTCGCGACCGGCTGGATGACTCGGTCCGGATTACCAGTCCGACCGACACGATGATCAGGATCGCACCGATGACCACGGTCGCGTCAACCTGCTCATGGAGGATCAGCCAGCCAAGGAATATCGCCACGACCGGGTTGACGTACGCATATGTCGCCACGCGCGAGACGGGTGCATGAACGAGCGCCCACGTGTATGCCGTGTAACCGACCACGCTCCCGAGCAGGACGAGGTACAGCAGCGCGAGTAGCGAGGCGGCACTGAAGTGTGCCGGCTGCACCAAAGCCCCTTCGCCCGCCAGGCTGCCAACCAGCAGCAGCCCGGTACCGCCCACCAGCATCTGCACGCCGGTCGACGCGAGGGGATCGAAGGGCATGTTCAGGCGGCGCGAGAAATACGAGCCCGCCGACCAGCTCGCCGCAGCGAGGATCAGCAGCAGGGTGCCGCCGAACTCGACGCTGCCACTCGCGCCGCGGGGCACGACGAGTACCGCGACACCGCCAAAGCCGACCACGATACCGAGCACCGTTCCCCAGCCGATGTGCTCGCCGAACAGCCGGCGCAGGACCACCACCCACAGCGGCACGATGCCCACGATCAACGCGGCGATGCCGCTTGGGACGTCCCGTTCTCCGAGCATCACCAGCCCATTGCCACCCAGTAACAGGGCCAGGCCAACGAGCCCGGCGCCGATCCACTCCGCCCGCCGCAGGCGCAGAGCGCCGATGCCTCCGCGCAGCGCGACCAGGCCGAAGATCACGACTCCGGCCACGAGATGTCGAGCGCCGGCCGATAGCAGCGGCGGCATGGTCTGGACGACGACCGAAATTGCCAGATAGGTCGAGCCCCAGACCAGGTACACCGTTCCCAGGGCCAGCCAGATCTGCCACTCGGGCGCAACCCGGTCTGCCCGTGGTTGGTGCATCAGGGGTCACCCGGGAGAGGAGTACGGAGTCGGTCTACGTACCTCATTCCGTAGCTCCTCGGATACCGCTGGCGTCCATAGCCGGGCATCGTATGCGTTGTCGGGTCGTATGGCCGACTCGGCCGCAATTGAACATTCCAGCTCAGTCGCCACCCTTACACGGCGGGGTGTGCGGACGAGCGTGACGGAGCCGGATCGGCGCTGGGGCGCGGTCCGGCTCTAGTCTTAGGTGACCACATGGATCGACTGAGGGAACGGCGCGACCGGTTGGCGGTCCGCCGGCTCGATCTGGTAATGCTGGCGACGGCGCTGGTGCTGACCGCCGCCACCTTGGCGTTCCTATGGGATCCGTCGCTCAGCTTCGCGCTGCTCGATCGCTCGGCCGACGTGGCGATCAACTCGTTGACCGTTCTGGCGGCCGGCAGCCTGGCCGCCCTTGCCCTGGCGCGCTACCGGGAATCGGGCCGCCTGTCGGGTCTTTTCCAGTCGAGCGCCTTCCTGCTCATGGCCTGGATCTCGGGGGCCAATGTGGCCGTCGTCGTGTTCAAGGCCGAGGGCAACTTCGGGCTACTGCTCGGAGGCCTGCCGGAACAGCTGCCCCTCTACGTGTGGTCCGTGTCGCGTTTGGCGGCGGCGGCGATCCTGCTGATCGGTGGCGCCGCGGCCATCAATCTCGTGCGCCACGCGCCGCGGGTGCGCCGGGCGCTGCTGTATCCCGTCATCGCCATCAGCCTGGTCACGATCCTGCTGTACCTCATCCGGCAGCAGGTTGCGGACTTCAACGACCTGCTGCCGCCGTTCATCGGCCCGATCGGAATCCAGCAGATGATCGAGGACCCGCGCATCTCCGGCGCGCTGCCCGACCTCACTGGTATCGCGCTGCTGTTGCAGGGCGCGTCGGCCACGCTGTTCTTGGTCGGCGCGCTGCTCTATCGCCGCTCATATCTGCGCGACGGACCCGTAGCCGATGGCTACCTGGCCGTGGCGATGGTCATCGGCGCGTTCGCCGAGATCCACTTCTATTTGTACCCCGGCGTCTACGGCGGACTGGTGACGACCAGTGAGGCACTGCGCCTGCTCTTCTTCGTCGTGCTGCTGCTGGGCATCAACGCAGAGTCGCGCTCCGACCTGCGCGCGTTGCGCACGGCATACGCTGCCCTCGACCGGCTGCGCATTTCCGAGGCCGCGCGGGCGACGCTCGAAGAGCGGACCCGCCTGGCACGCGAGCTGCACGATGGCCTGGCACAGGACCTGTGGTTCGCCAAGCTGAAGCACGAGCGGCTCTTGCCTTTCGTGGCCGAGGAGCACCGTGACCTGGCTCGCGAAGTGGCCCAGGCGCTCGACACGGCCATTGCGGAGGCCAAACAGGCCGTGGTCACGATGCGCGCTGACGAGCGTGAGCGACCACTCGAGGAGCTCATGTCCGGCGCGGTGGCGGATTTTGCCGGGCGCTCAGGCGTGCGCGCCGACTTCTCGGCAGCAGACCTGCCCACATCGCTGTCGGCGCGCCATCAAGCCGAGGTACTGCGCGTGCTGCAGGAGGCGCTGACGAACGTCCGCAAGCATGCTGACGCGACGGTTGTACGTGTCAGTGCAGCGGTCGACCAGGGCACACTGCATCTCGCGGTGATCGACAACGGGCGTGGCTTCAGGCCAGGCGAAACGAGCGGCGACGGCGTGGGCGTGCAGGGCATGAAAGAGCGCGCCCGACTGATGGGTGGCGACCTGCGCATCGTTTCCGAGCCGAGTGGCGGGACCGCGGTACACCTCCTGGTGCCGCTCGATGGAGGATTGCGTTGACATGAGTGAACTGGACGGCAAGCTGCGCGTGATGCTCGTCGACGACCACGCGCTGGTTCGTTCGGCGGTGCGCCAGGCGATCAGTTCGCCCGATGTCGAGCTCGTGGGCGAGGCCGCCACGGCCCAGGAGGCGCTCGCCCTGGCGCCGGTACTGCGGCCCGACGTGTTGCTCCTCGATATCGACCTGCCGGGCATGAACGGGATACAACTCGTCGAGGAGCTGGCCCCGCGCCTGCCTCAGACCAAGATCGTCATGCTGACAGTCTCGAGCTCAGAGCGCGACCTGCTCGAAGCCGTGGCACGCGGCGCGGCTGGGTACCTGACCAAGGACCTCAGCCCGGAAGCCCTCCTGCGCACGCTGCGCGGCGTACAACGGGGTGAGTTGGCGATGTCGCGTCGCTACGCCGCGCGTGCGCTGCGCTACTTCGCGGACGCGGCGCGACGCGGCCGGCAGGCGTCCGGCCTGGAAGGTGAACTGATGGCGCTCAGTCCGCGCGAGAACGACGTCTTGGCCATGCTCGCCGATGGGCTGACGGACCGCGAGATCGCCAACGCCCTGATCATTTCGCCGCGCACGGTGGAAACGCACGTGAGCAACATCCTGCACAAGCTCAACGTGCGCAACCGCGCCGAGGCGGCACAACGCTATCGCGAGTGAGGCTGACCGAGAACATGGGGCCCTTGACTTGGGCGTGCATGATGCGTGGTGGACGGCGGGTCGGCTGCGCCCCAGCCCAGAGCCGCCGCGGCTCTTGACGATCCGCCCGCCCGTCGTCCCTTTTGCCCATGACTGATCGCCACCCGGCCGTCGACGTCGCGATCATCGGTGGCGGCATCATGGGCTGTGCTGCGGCCGCCTACCTCGCCGATGCCGGAGCGAGCGTGGCGCTGTTCGAACGTGAAGCCGTCGCGGTGGGCGCCTCGGGGCGCAACTCGGGTTCAATCCAGCACCCGTTCGACGAGCACCTGGCGGCGCTGTACCGCCGCTCCCTGGAGCTCTACCGGCGGCTGTCCAACGAGGGCACCGAGTTCCAGTTGCCTGCGGGACCGGCCGGCTTACTGCTCGTCGATCGCGACCCGGCCGCGGTCAGTTCGGCGGCCACCGACCTGGCCGTGCACACGGACCTGCGTCCGACGCTGCTGGACTCCGCCGAAGTCGCTCGCCTGGAGCCACTGCTGGCGCCAGGATTGTCGGCGTGCCGCCTCGAAACCGGTTACCAGGTGGCGCCCGCATCGGCGACCCGCGCCTTTGCCCAGCTGGCCACCCGGCGAGGGGCCAGCCTGGTAATGGAAGCTGCCCGCCCATGGATCGAGGCGGACCGGGTTCGCGGCCTGGAACTGAGTACCGGCGAGCGGGTCGCGGCGGCGGAAGTGATCATCGCCGCCGGGCCCTGGTCCGCCGAGCTTGTCCCCGGCTGGCACAGCAATCCGCCCATCCGTGCGTTGTGGGGTGTGGTCGTCACCACGCATCTCGAGGCGCCACCGGTCCACGTCCTCGAGGAGCTCGGCGTCGACCAACCGGTGCAGCCGGCGCTCGCCTTCAGCCTGATCAGCGCCGGGGGCGCGACCGGTGTCGGGTCAACTTTCCTCGACGAGCGACCGGATCCAGCCGCCTACGTGGCGCGGCTGATGGCCAGAGGAGCGGCCTTCGTCCCGACGCTGCGCGATGCGCCCATCGACAGCGTGCGGATGTGCGCCAGGCCCCTGTCGTTTGACAGTCGCCCATTCATCGGTCGGTTGCCGGGAATGGCGGGCTTGTGGATCTGTGCCGGGCACGGTCCGTGGGGGATCTCGACCGGGCCGGCGTCGGCCGAACTCGTCGTCCAACGCATCCTTGGCCAGCCGCCCGCCAATGAGCCGATTGACAGCGCCTTTGCGCCGGGTCGAACCGGGGTGCCCGCGTCGGACGCCTAGAATTCGCCTGCGGGCCGGGCAGCTCAGCCGACGACTTGGGGCTTACATGAGGATTTGCAGGGTCCCCGCACGGCGCCTGGACGGGCCGCGCAAGGCCGAACAGGCGGGTTTGCCCGGTGCCGGAACCGGTGCTGCACGCAACGACCTACGCCACCCAGACGAGGCGCGGAGCGGCCGCGACGACCGGCCAGGCACCAGTCAGAAGCCAGCAGCGGCCGACCGACGCTAGCGACCGGCTGACAGGCTGTCGTCGCCGCCGGCCGCTTCGGGCGGCGTTCGTTGCTCGATGTGCTGGCGGTCGGTGAGGCGAGTCGCCAGCGGGCTCGCGAAGAAGAACGCAAGGACGACGGCGGCGCATAACAACGCGACGATCAGGATCACGATGGGACCGGTCTGGTAGTCAACCGGCGGCGCCGTGTACGCGGTGACGAGCAGCCCCGTGAGCCAAGCCATGGGTTGCGACGGTATCACCGCGCCTAACATGCCGCGGTGGATCTCGCCGGCCGCCTTGCGCAACCACCCTTCGCGGTTCGCGGGCGCCTCCTCACGCCTCTCGGATCGGGCGGGACACGCTACGTGCCCGACGCGGTGCTGGTCGTGGACGCGGCCGGCCACATCGCGAGCGTCGCCGAGTTCGGGGCGACCCAGGCACGCGTCCAGCCCGCCACAGACGTGGTTGACCTGCGGCCGATGCTGTTGCTGCCCGGCCTGGTCGACCTCCACGCGCACCTGCCACAACTGCCGAATGCCGGGCTTGGCGCCGGGCTCGACCTCTTGACATGGCTGGAGCGCTACATATTCCCCCTCGAGCGCGGCTTCGACGAAGCGGCAGCGGCACGCGTGGCACCGGCTGCCTACCGGGCCCTGGCGTCGGTGGGCACGACCACGGCCGTGATGTACGGAGCCGTCTATGAGGCCAGCCTCGACGTCTGCTTCAGTGAGGCAGAGCAGCACGGCATCCGGGCGGTGATCGGCAAGGTGATGATGGACCGCCTGCGCTACGACGAGTCGGTCGACGACCGGGAGGTCCTCGAAATCAGCCTGCACCAGTCGCGCAGACTCATCGAGCGCTGGCACGGTCGTGACAACGGCCGCCTGCGCTACGCGGTCACGCCGCGTTTCGCGGTCAGTTGCTCAGCGGAGATGCTGCGCCGCTCGGCCGAACTGGCGGCCGAAACAGGCACGTACTGGCAGACGCATCTGGCCGAGGACCGCCACGAGGTCGCGGAGGTCCGGCGTCTCTTTCCTGGCGCAGCCGACTACACCGATGTCTACGCGCAGGCCGGCGCCCTTGGGCCGCGCTCGATCCTTGCCCACGGCATCTACCTGAGCGAACGTGAACTGGCCGTGCTTCGGAATGCCGGCGCCCACCTTGCGCACTGTCCGTCATCGAACCTCTTCCTAGCCAGCGGCGCGATGCACCTCGCTCGCTATCTGGCGGCCGGGCTGTCCGTGGGCCTGGGCAGCGATGTCGCCGGCGGTCCGGATCTGAGCCTTTTCTCGGTCATGCGCGCCGGTGCTTACGTGCAGAGCGGCCTGCACACGACCGGCGGCGACGAGGCGCCCGTGCTGCGCCCGCTCGACTGGCTGACGATGGCCAGCCTCAACGGCGCGCGCGCGCTTGGTCTCGACGCCGTCATCGGTTCACTGGAGCCCGGCAAGGAGGCCGATTTCATCGCCGTCGACGCCGCGTTGACAGCGCCCATCGACGGCCAGGAGACGAATGACCCGGCGGACCTGATGAGCCGGCTGATCTATCGCGGGCGCCCGGACATGGTCCAGGCGGCATGGGTCCGGGGGAGGCGCCTCCCGGCGTGATGGAAACGGCCGACATCGTCATCGAGAACGGAACGCTGATCGACGGTAGCGGCGCACCCGGTCGGCCGGGCGACATTGCGGTGGTGGGCGAGCGCCTGAGGCTGCTGCCGGCCGGCTCGTGGGTGGAGCGATCCGGGCGCCGGATCGACGCGCAGGGCAAGGCCGTCGCGCCCGGCTTCATCGACCTGCATTCCCATGCCGGCCTGATGATCCTGGCCGATGGCCGGCACGAGCCCAAGGTCCGCCAGGGCGTAACGACTGAGGTCATCGGCGTCGACGGCCTGTCCTACGTACCACTCACGGGACGAGACCTCGAGTGGCTGGTGGAAATGAATGCGGGCCTCGACGGGCGGCCGGACATCGCCGCGGACTGGACGTCGGTGGCCGATTACCTGAATCGTTTCGACGGGCACGTCGCACTCAACATTGGCCTGCTCATCGGCAACAGCGCGTTACGCATTGGGGCGTTGGGCTGGAACGACGTACCGGCCGATGGACGGGCGATGGCGTCGATGCGCGCCATGCTGCGCGAGGCGCTCGAGGCGGGCGCGCTGGGACTGTCGTCTGGCCTCGACTATCCGCCGGGAGCCTTCGCCACCGCCGAAGAACTCGCGTCACTGTCGAGTGAGGCGGCGCGGGCCGGCGGTTTCTACCACACCCACGTTCGCTACCCGCTGGGTGATCGATATCTCGACCCGTTCCGCGAGGCAATCGACATCGGGCGGCGTTCGGGCGCGCCGGTCCACATCACCCACTTCTATCATCGTGAAACCCAGCCCGGCGGTCCGGAGCCGATGCTGGCGCTGATCGACGATGCGCGGGCTGCCGGCCAGGACGTCACGTTCGATACCTATCCGTACGAATGGGCGTCGACGCGCCTGCTCATCCAGCTGCCGTTGTGGATACAGGAAGGCGGACCGCGGGCACTCAAGGAACGGCTCGCCGACCGCGCCGCGCGTGAGTTGCTGCGTGCCGAGTTCAGCGAGCGCGGCGCGGCGTACGCCTCGCCGGCGGGCTGGGCCGACGTGCGCCTGGGTTACTTCCGGACGCCGGCGAACCTGCGCTGGGAGGGCCGGGCGCTATCGACGGTCATGGACGAACGGGGCGTCGACGCGGTCGACGCGATCTGTGATCTGCTGCTCGAGGAGGACCTGGGCATCAACCAGGTCACATCGGGGCCGTGGCATGCGACGCTCCATCATTTCGTGGTCCATCCGGTGGGCATGTTCGGCAGCGATTCAACGTTCATCGGTGCGAAGCCCTCACCGCGCACCTATGGGTCGTTTCCCCGCGTACTGGGCGAGTTTGTGCGCGACCGGGCGCTGCTCGGCCTGGAGGAGGCGGTGCGCAAGATGACGTCCGCGCCGGCTGCGCGATTGGGCCTGCCCGACCGCGGCCGGCTCGTGGACGGCTACGTGGCTGACGTGGTCATATTTGACCCCGAGGTAGTCGCCACCAATGCCACGTACGAGGAACCGCGCCATTATCCGAGCGGCATCGAATGGGTGATCGTCAACGGGCAGGTGGTGGTGGAGGAAGGCCGGCACACGGGCAACACGCCGGGCCGGGTCGTGCGCCGCGGAGGACGCTAGCCGATGAACCCGTTCGTGCCCAACACCATCAGGATGATGATCAGGACCAGCAGGATGGTCGTGGCGATGCCACCCATCTGGACGCGCTGGATCATGGCCGCGATGTGCGGCGGCGGCCCGCTTGGAGCCGGCGCTCCGGCGGGCGGCGCCGGGGGCGGCACGGAGGTCGCCTCGACGAGCTTGCGCGTAATGGGCAGTTGATTGGTGAACACGATCACCAGAGCGGCCACGTAGAGCACGATGGCCAGCAGCAACCACAGGTGGACGAATACGTCGAGGCCCACCACCCATATGAGACCCACACCGGTGACCGCCTGAAAGAGGGCGAGTGGCAGGACCAGGCGCTCCTCGATCCGCTCATTCAGGCGCAGCGCGAAGTTGGCGTGCATGGGTTCGGCGCCGCTCATCGAGCCGATGATGGGGAACGTGAACGTCGGTCCGAAGGCAATGATCGCCCCACCGACGTGCAGCAAAAGCAGGAAACCAAGAGCCCAGTTCACCCCGCACAGTCCTCCTCTAGTCGCAGCCCCTCTGGGAAGACGTTATCAAATACCGCGGACCCGCTGTGCCTCGACGGCGCCGTTACCATCGGCCGCGTGACGGTCACCATCAAGCCACCGCCAAGCCACCCGGCCGACGCACCGGCCCCCGTCCGCGCGCCCGGCCGAGCGGCGGGCGGGTTCGGCATGGCCCGTGCGTTGCCGCTCCGACGCGAAGGCCCGGCCAAGCTCACCGGGACGGCGCTGTACACCGACGACCTGGTGTTCCCCGGCGCCTGGTACGGCCACACCGTGCGTTCCACAGACGCCCATGCGGAACTCCTCGAGATCGAGCTCGATCCCGCGTTCGATTGGTCAACGGTGCTCGTGCTCACGGCACGCGACATCCCAGGTCGGAATGTCGTCAGCCTCATCGACGACGACCAGCCGGTGCTCGTCGAACACGAGATCCGCCACCAGGCAGAACCGCTTGCGCTCCTCGCGGCGCCGGACCGCGAGACGCTCCGTGCGGCGCGGGCACATCTGCAGGTGCGCACCAGGCCGCTACCGGCGATCTTCGATCCGCTTTTGTCGACGCATGAGTTCGCCCACTTCAACGTGGCCAAGGGTGACGTCGAGCGCGGCCTGGCCGAGGCCGTCCTGATCGTCGAGGGCGAGTACCGCGTCGGCCACCAGGAACAGCTGTACATCGAGAACCAGGCGATGATCGCGGTGCCCCGGCCGGATGGCGGGATCACCGTCCACGGCTCGATGCAATGCCCGTACTACATCCACGTGGCCATGCAACGAGCGTTGAACCTGACCAGTGAACAGGCCGTCATCGTGCAGGCCGAGACGGGCGGGGGTTTCGGCGGCAAGGAAGAGTACCCGTCGATGATCGCGCTGCATGCCGCGCTGCTGGCGCAGCGGTTGGGACGGCCGGTGCGCATGATCTACGACCGCCATGAAGACCTGGGCGCCACGACCAAGCGACACCCGGCGATCGTGCGCCACCGCACCGGCGTGACGCGCGACGGCCGGCTCGTGGCGCAGGACATCGAGGTGGTCATGGACGGTGGCGCCTACTGCACGCTGACCCCGGTGGTCCTGTCGCGCGGAACGATCCATGCCGCGGGCGCCTACAACTGCCCCAACGTCCGCATAGTTGGGCGCGCGGTGGCGACCAACACGCCGCCCAACGGCGCCTTCCGCGGCTTCGGCGCGCCGCAAACAGAGTTCGCCGCCGAGATGCAGGTCAACCGCATCGCCGAGCGGCTCGGTATGTCGCCGCTCGAACTGAGGCGCAAATGGGTGTATCGCATCGGCGACGAGACGCCGACCGGGCAGGTGCTGCGCGAGAGCCTGGCCGGCGAGGAGGTCCTCGAGCGCGCGACCGAGGCAGCGGAGTTCGAGCGTGTGCGCGCGCAGACGGCCCAAGGCCGCGCGGAACGGCCACCCGGAAAATCGGCAGGCGGGAAGTCGGACATCGTGTCGGCGCAAGGGCAGGGCACGGCACGGGGCATCGGTCTCGCGCTCGCCTGGCACGGCGCCGGTTTCACCGGCAGTGGCGAGGTCAAGCTGGCCAGCGTGGTGAGCATCGAACTCGATGCCCTTGGCCACGTGCGCGTGCTCAGCGCTTCGACCGAGATGGGCCAGGGCACCAAGACGATCTTTCCGCAGATGACGGCAGAAGCCCTGGGCATCGATCCTGACGAAGTCGAGCTGGCGCCACAGGACACCTCGATCGTGCCCGACAGCGGGCCGACGGTGGCGTCACGGACAGCAATGGTCGTCGGTGGCCTGGTGATCACGGCGGCTCGACGCCTGCGCGAGCAGGTCGAGAGCGCCACCGGACGCCCGTTCGCCGAATCTGCCGCTGACTACGCCCGTGAACATGGGCCGGTTCGGCTGGACCAGCGTTTCGAGCCGTATCCCGGTGTCGAGTTCGATGACGCGACCTACCGCGGGGACGCGTATCCGGCGTACGGCTGGGCGTGTGCCGTGGCCGAGGTCGACGTCGACCTCGATACCGGCGAGGTCGTGGTGCGCAACGTGGTCTCGGCGGACGACGTGGGTCATGTCATCCATCCCGTGCTGGCCGAAGGCCAGGTCGAGGGGGGCACGCTGCAGGGCGTTGGCTACGCCACGATCGAGGAGATCAAGCTGGTCGACGGACGCTACCTGAACGACCGCCTGGCCACGTACCTCATCCCCACGGCGCTCGACGCGCCACGCATCGAATCGATCCTTGTCGAAGCACCGTTCTCTGGCTCACCGCACGGTGCCAAGGGCGTCGGCGAACTGCCCATGGACGTGCCGGCCGCGGCAGTTGTGGCGGCCATCCACGACGCGACGGGCGCCTGGATCCACGACCTGCCCGCCACCCCGGAGCGCATCCTGGCGGCTCTGCATGGCATCACACCGCCGCCATTGCCGGGCATCAGCGCGGTCAGCGACTCGAGCGCCGCCGGGTGAGCTACGAGTTCACGCTGAACGGCGAGCCCGTGGTTGTCGACGCGCCCGGCATGCGCCGGCTGCTGGACGCGCTGCGTGAGGACCTCGGCCTGACCGGCACGAAGGAGGGCTGCGGCGAGGGCGAGTGCGGCGCGTGTTCGGTGCTCATCGACGGGGAGGTCGTGGACTCGTGCCTCGTGCCCGTTTGCCAGGCTGCGGGTCGCTCGGTGCGGACGGTGGAAGGCCTGTCGCCCGGCGGCCAGCTTTCGTCGCTGCAGCAGTCGTTCCTCGAAACGGGCGGCGCGCAGTGTGGCATCTGCACGCCGGGCATGCTCATGGCGGCACAGGCCTATCTGGAAGCAGGCGGCGTCGCTTCCGATGAGGCAATTCGCGAGGCGGTTGCCGGCAACCTGTGCCGCTGCACGGGCTACACGAAGATCATCGAAGCGATCGCGCTGACGGCCAACGGCGCCGCCGTTGCGGAGCGTTGATGCCCGTCGAACCGCCGGTCGAGACACCGGCCAGCCTGGGTGCGGCGCTGACACTGCTGCGCGATGGGAACGGCGCCTGGCGCCCGATGGCGGGCGGTACGGACCTGATGGTCCAGATCACCGGTGAGCTCGGCCCACCGCCCGAGCGAGTGCTCGACCTGTGGCAGCTCGACGAACTGCGCGGGATCAGGGTCGACGACGGGGCCTTCCTGATCGGGGCGCTGACGACTTACACGCAGATCAGGCAGTCCGAACTCGTGCGCCGCCACGTGCCTGCGCTGGCCGACGTCTCGGCGACCATCGGCGCGGCACAGATCCAGAATCGCGGCACGATCGGCGGCAACGTGGTCAACGCGTCACCGGCAGGCGACACACTGCCCCTGCTGCTGGCCGCGGACGCCGAATTGATCCTGGCAAGTTCGAGCGGTGAGCGCGCCGTCGCCGCGGCCGACTTCTGGCCCGCCTACCGCCAGACCGCGCGCCGCCTGGACGAGCTGCTGGTGCGCCTGCGCATTCCACTGCCGCGGGGCCGTCACGTCCGTTTTCGCAAGGTCGGCACGCGTCGCGCGCAGGCGATCTCCAAGGTGCTCGTGGCGCTCTCGTGGCGCGAGGACGGCGGCGTCTGGCGTGATGTCCGAGTGGCGCTCGGTTCCGTGGCGCCAACGCCGATCCGCGCTCGCGCGACCGAGAGCGTGCTCGAAGGTGCGGCGCCGCGCCAGACGACGGCCGATCACGCCGCGAGTGTTCTGGCCGAGGAGATACATCCCATCGATGACGTGCGCTCCACGGCGGACTACCGGCGTGTTGTTGCCGCACGGGTGCTGCACCGGCTGCTGCGCGAGGAGGGCGGCTGGTGAAGCCGGAGAACGTTCGCTTCTTCGATTCGACGGCCGACTTCCGGGCCTGGTTGGAGATCAACCATGGCTCCACGGCGTTTCAGTGGATCGGCTTCTACAAGAAGGGTGCCGCGCGGCCGGGGCTCACCTATGACGATGCGGTCGGCGAGGCGCTGTGCTTCGGCTGGATCGATGGACAGACCGCCCGGGTCGACGATCTGAGCACCACGACGCGCTTCTCGCCACGGCGCGCCGGGAGCAACTGGAGCCGCGCGAACGTGGCCCGGGCGAACTCGTTGATCGCGTCCGGGCGCATGCATGCGGCCGGCCGAGGTGCGTTCGATGCGCGCCGCGAGCCGGCGCCCGGCGAGTTGACGTACGAGACCCGGCCCGCCGACCTGCCCGAGCCCTACGCCACGACTTTCAGGTTCAACGCGCTTGCCTGGACTTTCTGGAAAGCGCAGCGCGCCTCATACCGCAAGTCGATGACCTGGTGGGTGCTTTCGGCGAAACGAGAGGACACACGACAGCGGCGGCTCGAGGCGCTGGTGGCAGAGTCCGCCGCCGGACGCGTGATCGACGAACTTCATATGCCGAAGTTGGGCAGGAGCGCAGGCGATGACTGATGTCCGCCTGACGGCCCGAGCCGCGCCCGGTGATGACCGTGTGCTGACGCCACCGGCGCTCGAGTTCCTGGGTGCGCTGGCCCGCGAATTCGAGCCGCGCCGGCAGGCAATCCTCGCGGCGCGGGTCGCACGGGCCACCCGGCTGGCCGCGGGCGACGGGCTCGACTTCCTGCCGGAGACCGCGCGCATCCGCGAGTCGGATTGGTCCGTCGCACCGGCGCCTGCTGACCTGAACGACCGGCGCGTGGAGATCACCGGACCAGCCGAGCCAAAGATGGTCATCAACGCACTCAACAGCGGCGCCAAGGTGTTCATGGCCGATTTCGAGGACGCCTTCTCGCCCACCTGGACCAACGTGGTCGCCGGCCAGAGTGCGCTGATCGATGCTGTCCGCCACGAGCTTGCCTTCGATTCGCCCGAGGGCAAGCAGTACCGGATGCACGACCAGGTCGCCACACTCGTGGTGCGGCCGCGGGGCTGGCACCTGGTGGAGCGCCACCTCCTGGTGGACGGGCAACCGATCTCAGGCGCGCTGTTCGACTTCGGCCTGTTCTTCTTCCTCAACGCCCAGGCTGCGCTCGAGCATGGCTCGGGCCCGTATTTCTACCTGCCCAAGCTGCAGGGCCACCGCGAGGCGCGGCTGTGGAACGATGTCTTCACGTGGGCCGAGGCGCGCCTGGGCATCCCCCACGGATCCGTGCGCGCCACGGTGCTGATCGAGACCATCTGGGCTGCCTTCGAGATGGACGAGATCCTGTACGAGCTGCGCGATTATGCGGCCGGCCTGAACGCCGGCCGCTGGGACTACATCTTCTCGCTGATCAAGGCCTTCGCCGCGCTGCCAGATGCCACCGTACTGCCCGATCGGGCCCAGGTGACCATGGCCGTGCCGTTCATGCGCGCCTACACGCAGCTACTGATCAAGACCTGCCACCGACGTGGCGCGCATGCGATCGGTGGCATGAGCGCGTTCATCCCCAATCGTCGCCAACCAGAGGTGACTGCCAACGCGCTCGCCAAGGTCACCGAAGACAAGGAGCGCGAGGCCGGTGATGGCTCCGATGGGACGTGGGTAGCCCATCCCGACCTGGTCCCGACGGCGATGGCCGTCTTCGACGCGGCGCTCGGCGAGCGGCCGAACCAGAAATACCGGCAACGCAACGACGTTTCGGTGACCGCCGGCCAGCTGCTGGACTTCAGCGTGCCGGGTGGCGAGGTGACCGAAGCGGGGTTGGCGACCAATGTATCGGTCGGTGTCCGCTACATCGCGTCCTGGTTGAGCGGCACCGGTGCTGCGGCGATCGACAACCTGATGGAGGACGCCGCGACGGCGGAAATCTCGCGCTCGCAGGTCTGGCAGTGGGTGCGTGCTGGAAGGTTCACGCGCGAACGGGTGCTTGCCGAGCTCGAACCGTTGCGCGCGCCGTACCCAGACGCGGCGTTACTTTTTGAGAAAGTCGTACTTTCTGACGCGTTCGTCAAGTTCCTGACCGTGCCTGCTTACCCGCTGCTCGACTGAATGGGGGTCATCGCCAAAGGAGCTCGCGCTCCTGGAAGCGGCCGAAGCCTCGGCGACCTACGAAGTGGCTGTCGCGGATGACGAACTCGCCGCGCACCAACACCGAATGGACGTGCCCGGCCAGCGCCATGCCCTCGTACGGGGTGTAGTCGGCTGTGTGATGGAGGCTCGCCTGGCGGAATGTTCCCCGCTCGGTCGGATCAAAAATCACGAGGTCGGCGTCCCTGCCCGGCTCGATCGAGCCCTTGGAGCTCAGCCCGAAGAGTCGTGCGGGGCTGGCGGACAGCAGGTCGACCATGCGCTCCAGGCTGATGCGCCCGCGGGCGACGCCTTCGGTATAGACCACGGCCAGGAGCGTCTCGATGCCGGGCGCCCCGTTGCTGATCCGGTCGAACGGTTCGTGCCAGTTGTTCTTCTCGGCCGCCAGCCGGTCGGGCACGTGATCGGTGGCGACGTTGGCCAGTTGGCCGTCGGCCAGACCGGCCCACAGCGCGTCCTGGTCTGTCCTCGAGCGCAGCGGCGGTGAGATGACATAGCGCACCGCTTCCTCGTCGGGCAGCTCGTAGCGTGACGCGTCGAGAGCAAGGTAGTGCGGGCACGTCTCAGCGAAGACGGGCTGACCAGCGTCCTGTGCGCGACGCAGCTCGGCGAGCGCGGCAGCCGACGACAAATGGACGACATACAGCGGCGCGCCGGCCGCCGCGGCCAGCTGTGCGGCACGGCGAACGCCATCAGCTTCCACCTGCGCGGGCCGTGACTCGGCGTGGTACCTGGGTTGAGTTCGGCCGGCTGCAAGCAGCCGCGCGGTGTTCGCCTCGAGTGCGGCCCGATCCTCGCAGTGGAGGTTCAGCAGGCCCGCAGCGGAAGCCGTGGCGCGCAGCGCGTCGACGAGCGCCGCCTCGGACAGGCCGAAGTCATAGACCATGAATGCCTTGAAGGTGGGCACACCGGCACCAATCGCTTCGGGAATCTCGCGGGCGAGGTCGGTGTGAGTCGGTTGCAGGACCAGGCTCAGGCCGTAGTCGATCGCGGAATCCTGCTCCGTCTGCCGGCGCCACGCCGCGACGTCGCCGACCAGGTGACCGGTCTGTGGCGAGCCGGTGCCCGGGTTGTTGAAGGCCAGGAATGTCGTGGTGCCGCCGAAGGCGGCGGCAACGGAGTCACGGAAGAAGCGGTCGGGCTCCCTCTCAGTGGCCACGCGTGTGTGGGTGTGCACGTCGATGACCCCGGGCAGCACCAGCATCCCGATGGCATCCACCTCGCGGGCGTCGTTCACCGGCGGAGCCTCACCGACGGACACGATCCGGCCGCCCTCCACGAAGACGTCCCCCCTCACGCGTCCGGTCGGTGTGACGACCGTGCCGCCGCGAACGATCAGTGAGCCCATCGGTAGCGCCTCATGAAATCGGCCCACTCGGCGCGCGGCAGCTCGAGCTCGATCTCGTCGCGAATGGGGATGCCCTCGGCACCGACCAGGCCAATCTCGGGCTTGAGATCACGGCGGGCGTGGGTGACGGCGTCGCGGTGGAGAGCGACCAGCAGGAATCCATGGCGCTGGTAGTAGCGCAGCGCAGCCACGTTGTCGTTAGTGGTGATCAGCCACAGCCGGTGCAGGTCGCTTTCGGCCGCCACGCCCACGCATTCGGCGAGCACCGCGCTGCCGGCGCCGAGGTTCGGTCGCAGGGCTTCGAGTGCGACGACCTCGATCGCATTGCCCACGATCTCGTATGTCGCGTAGGCGACCCACTCACCGTCGTCGACGGCCAGGAATCCCGGCAGCTCCGCCGCCTCGACCAGGCGGCCGCGCGACGCCACCCGTGTCGACCCCCATGCCTGGCGCACGACTTCCGAAAGGCGGCGTCGATCGGCATCGCTCACGGCCCTCACGATCCTCACGCCACTGTCAGCCCGACTCCTCGATGACGACGTCCTGGGCGCCCTCCCACAGGACGCGCCGCCCGAGCGCCTTGAGCTGCGCGCCACCTTCGACGATCGTCGCGAAGTGGTTGCCGGCCAGCTGGCCCAGCTTGGACGAGAAGTCCACGGCGCCGTAGGCGATCAGGATCTCACCCTCGGACAGGTCGCCGGTGTACACGATGATCTCGCCTGGCGCGGGATGGCTGGTGTGGTTCTCGTAGCCGACCTCCAGCCGCTGCTCGCCCATCGGGATCCAGCAGCCTTCGCCGCTCCAGCGGCAGTGGATCAGGCGGTCGCGCAGCGGCAGCAGCTGGCGAATGGCCTCGCCGGTGCGCGGCGCGCCGGCCTCCCAACGGGCGATAAAGTGGAGATCGCCGACGCGAATCGACAGGTGGGTCATGGCGCGCAGCGTAGCGAGGAGGCCGATGGACGACCAGCCGACGATCTCGACCCACGTGCTCGATGTCGAGCATGGCTGGCCGGCCCGGGGCATCAAGGTCAGCCTGTTCAAGGTAGTGCCCGGCGGCGACCGGCTGGCCGGCGAGGCCACGACCGACGAAGACGGGCGCGTCAACAGGCTGATCGCGGGCGAGCTCGAGCCCGCCGACTACCGCATCGAGTTCGCCATCGACGGTCCTTTCTTCACCGTCGGCTCGTTCACCTTCCACGTGCGCGACGCGACGCGGAGCTACCACGTCCCGCTGCTCGTTGCCCCGTATTCGCTCGGCACCTATCGCGGGAGCTGATGCAGCCGTCGCGCGAATCGCTGGCGCTGCTCTTCGAGAATGCGCCGCGTTTCGTCGAGCGGCTGGCCATGGGCGATGCATCGGGGTGGGAGGACTTCTTCGAGCGCGCGGACCAGATCGCGCGCGACATGCCCGATGACGAACAGGTCGAGCTGCTGAATGCTCATCCGCGCATCGGGGCACCACCGTCGAGCGTTTCCGCGCTGTCGTACCGCGAGCAGGGTTACCTGGGCGACCGGGGCTCGGCCGCGCTGCAGTCCCGCCTGGATCGTCTGAACGCGGACTACGAGGCCCGTTTTGGCTTTCGCTTCGTGGTTTTCGTCAACGGCCGCTCCCGTGACGCGATCGCAGATGCCCTGGCGGCGCGGCTGGCGGCAGGTCGCAACGAAGAGCTGCAACGTGGGCTGTCGGATGTCATCGCCATAGCGCGTGACCGCCAGCGCAGGATGGAGGGGCAATGAGAGCCGAGATCTATTACGGCAAGGCCGACGTCGCGACGTTTCGCACCCATGCACAGCCGCTGACCGGGCTGGCGCCGATACCCGAGTCGTGCTTCACGGGGCGCACGAACGTGCTCCTCGCAGCCGAGATCGAGGTGCAGGTACTGGGCACCGCCTTCATGGCCGCGTACACCGAAGGCGACAACCGGCTGGTGGTCGCGACCGACACGATGAAGAACTTCATCCACCGTGAGTCGCTGGCTTTCGACGGTGCGACGCTCGAGGAGTGGTTGCTGTTCATCGGCCGGCGCTTCCTCGAGACCTACCCGCACATGGAACGGCTGCGCGTCGTCGGGGTGGAGATTCCCTTCGAGCCCGCGCTGGTGCCCGCCGACGATGGCGAAGGTTTCGCCGCCAGCACCCGGCTGTTCGCGCGCCGCCACGACGACCGATCACATGCCCAACTCGAACTCGAGCGCGATGGCGAAGGCGGCGTCCGGGTCAGCGACCTTGCCGCCGGGCGGCGGGGCCTGCAGCTGATCAAGCTGACCGGCTCCGCGTTCGCGGATTTCGCTCGCGACGAGTACACAACGCTGCCCGAGCGCCGCGACAGGCCGCTGTACATCCATCTCGATGTGGGCTGGCGGTACGGCGATCCGGACGCAGCTCTCGATGCGAGCCATGCGCACTATGTCGCCGGTGAACAGGTCGCCGACCTGGTCGCGGCCGTATTCGAGCGCTTCGTGAGCCTTTCGATCCAGCACCTGGTCAACGAGATGGGCAAGGCCATCCTCGAGCGGTTCCCGCAGCTGTCCGAGGTGACCTTCGAGGCGCAGAACCGCCTGTGGGACACGGCCGTGACCTCCGAAACGGACGAGCAGGTGAAGGTCTACTGCGATCCCCGCCCGCCGTTCGGCAAGATTGGCCTCAGCCTGCGACGCGACTGATTTCCGGTCCATTCGGCTCTGGCGGTTGCCCGGCGGCGAGATAGACGATAAGCGCGAGGAGGTGACTCGTGATCGCAATCGCCTCTCGATTCGATCCGGTCCGGAGCGGCGTGGCCGGCCTGGCGACCATCATCACCGGCCTTGCGGCGGTGTTGTATGCGAACGACGCCGCGGTGAACTTCCCGGCCATCATCGTCCCCGTACTGACGCTCGGCACGCTGGCGGCGGGCGCGCTGACCCTGCTGCCATCTCGAGGCACCTGGGGCGTCAATCGACGCACCGCGTCGGCGCTGGTGGCCGCAATCTGGGCAGTCTGCGACATCCCGGTGTGGTTCCTGGCGCTGCTCGTCGCGACGGGCTGTGCCTGCGCCCAGGCGCCTGGCTATGTGGCGCCTGAGTTGCTCGGTCTCGGGACGGGCGAGTGGGTGGTCATGGCGCTTCTGGCCGGTCCGTTACTCCTACTGGTCGCCGCCTCGCGGCTGCCCGACCTGATCAGGTTCGGGAAGCGTTACCGATAGATCCGCGGGCGTGTCGATATCGGGATTGGTGCCCGGCAGATCGACGTAGGTCACCAAGTCCGGACGCGCCGCGAAGAGCTGGGAGAAGCCCCGGTCGCCCTCCAGCGCAGCAGCCATGGGCCACACAGCGCGATTGAGGAGCACCGGGGCGCCCGGCGTTCCCCGGTAGCGCGGGACGATGAGCGCGCACTCACGGGGGGTGGCGAGCAGCGCCTCCAACTGCACGGCCTGAAGCCACGGCTGGTCGCCGAGCAGCATGAGTGCGCGCTCTGCGTGCGAGTCATCCAGTTGAGCGAGGCCAAGTCGGACGGACCCTGAAATGCCGTCGGCGGGGTGCGGGTTGGTGACGATCACTTCGTTCCGCCAGCGGCAACCGGCGCGCACCAGGTGAACGTCATCGCCGAGCACCACCACGACAGGAGCAAGAGTCAGCTCGGCCGCGAGGTCGAGCACATGCTGGAGCATCGGTTGTCCGGCGATCGGCTCAAGGAGTTTCTGGCGCCCGAAGCGGATCCCGGCGCCGGCCGCCAGGACGATGCCCGCGGTCCGATCGGCGAGCCCGTGCACGGCTCGATGCTATCTCGGCAGGGTGCCGCCACGGCGCTAGATTGGGTAGATGGCGAACCGGTTGGCGGCGGAGACAAGTCCATACCTGCTGCAGCATGCCCACAATCCAGTGGACTGGTATCCGTGGGGCGCGGAGGCGCTCGCGCGGGCACGCGAGCTGCAGCGTCCGATTTTCCTGTCGGTCGGTTATGCGGCGTGCCACTGGTGTCACGTGATGGAGCGCGAATCGTTCGAGAACGAGCAGACCGCCGCGCTGCTCAATGACCATTTCGTCGCCATCAAGGTGGACCGCGAGGAACGGCCCGACATTGACGCAATCTACATGGACGCGGTCCAGCAGATGACCGGCCAGGGCGGCTGGCCGATGAGCGTGTTCCTCAACCCGGATGGCAAGCCTTTCTATGCCGGTACCTACTTCCCCGACACCCCGCGTCACGGCCTGCCGTCGTTTCGGCAGGTGCTCGACGGAGTCGCCCGGGCATGGGCGAAACAGCGCCCGGAACTCGACGCGGCCGGCGGACGAACGGCTGCGGCCGTCGCCGCCGCCGTCAGGGCACCACTTGGCCCATCATCGGCCGCCAGCCCGGATTACATCGAGTCAGCGTTGGCCAGCCTCGAGAACTCCTTCGACTCCCGCCACGGTGGCTGGGGTCACGCGCCCAAGTTCCCGCAGCCGGCGACCATCGAATTCCTGCTCCGCTACCACCTGAGCACGGGTAATGACCGAGCGTTGGCCATGGCCCGCCGGACGCTCGACGCAATGGCCGCGGGCGGGATGTTCGACCAGCTGGGCGGTGGCTTTGCGCGCTATTCAACCGACGCCACGTGGCTCGTTCCCCACTTCGAAAAGATGCTCTACGACAACGCCCTGCTGGCGCGCGTCTACGTCCATGGGTGGCAGGTCACGCGCGACCCTCGATATCGCGCGGTGGCCGAACAGACGCTCCATTTCGCGGAGCGCGAACTGAGGACCGCCGACGGCGGTTTCGCGGCCAGCCTCGACGCCGATACCGCCGGCGTCGAGGGCGGCACCTACCTATGGAGCAAGGCACAGATCGACGAGTTGCTGGGCGCCCACGCCGCTGCCTTCGAGGATGCCTACGGCGTCACCGAGAACGGAAACTGGGAGGGCGCGAACATCCTGCACCTGGCATCTGGCGACGCCCCTCCCCCGGAACTCGAAGAGGCGCGCGCGATCCTGCTCGCTGCCCGCCAGGGCCGCCCGCAGCCCGCGCGCGACGACAAGGTCCTCACGTCGTGGAATGGCCTGATGATCGGCGCGTTGGCGGATGCGGCGGTGGCTTTTGGCGACCGCCATTGGGCGCACGTCGCGGCCCAGGCGGCCGATCTGCTGTTGACCAGGGTGCGCGACCGTGACGGGCGGTTACGGCGATCGTTCAAGGACGGCCGTGCGCTGCATGCCGGCGTCCTGGAGGACTATGCGCACCTCGCCGACGGCCTGCTGGCTCTGTATGAGGCGACGTTCAACGAGCGCTGGTTCGTGGCCGCACGCGATCTGGCAGTCCAGATGCTCGACCACTTCGCCGACCCAGCGGGTGGTTTCTTCGACACCGCCGATGACCACGAAGCGCTCTTTGCCCGCCCCAGGGGGCTGCAGGACAGTCCCGTCCCGTCGGGTAACGCCAGCGCGGTCGAGGTGCTGCTGCGCCTTGCGGCACTGGGCGGCGAAGAGCGCTTCCGGACGGCGGCCGAGGGAGCACTGGCCGTGGTCGGAGCGACACCTGCGCGGTATCCCACCGCCTTCGCGCAATGGCTGAGCGATGGCCTGCTCAGCCGCGGCGGGTTGGCCGAGGTCGCCATCACCGGGGAACCGGGCGCCGCCGACACGCTCGCTCTGCTCGATGTCGTACGTGCCGCCTACCGACCGTTCTGCGTGGTTGCCCTCGGCGGCGCCGGGGCCGTGGCTCTGCTCACGGATCGGCCGAGGCTCGCGGACAGAGCGACCGCCTACGTGTGTCGCAACTTTGCCTGCCGCCAACCGGTAACGCGTCCGGCTGATCTGGCGGCGCAGCTGTGACCACGCTCGGCAACCTCGCCGACCCGCACGCCCTCGTCTTCGACCTCGATGGCACGCTGGTCGATACCGTCGATACGCGTATCGAGGCGTGGCTGGCGACGTTCGCCGAGATGGACATACCCGCTGCCCGCGGTGCCGTCGCTGGCATGATCGGCTCAGACGGCAAGCGTCTCGCGCGCGAGATTGCCGCCGGTGCCGGGCAGACGATCAACGAGGGGCAGCAGGAGGCAATCGACCGTCGCTCGGGCGAGATCTTCGACCAGTTGAACCGACACCCACGCCCGGTTGCCGGCGCACGCGACCTACTGCTGGTGCTCGAGCAGGGCGACCTGCCCTGGGCGATCGCGACCTCGAGCCGCGCCCAGCAGGTCAAGCAGTCGATTGCCGCGCTGGGCCTCCGGCAACGGCCGCTGATCGTCGACGGCAGCCATGTCGAGCACGCCAAGCCGGCGCCCGACCTGCTGCTGCAGACTGCCGAGCGGCTGGGCCTGGCGCCGCCGGACTGTTGGTATGCGGGCGATGCCACCTGGGACATGCTCGCCGCGGCTGCGGCGGACATGATCGGCATCGGCCTGCCCACCGGGGCCGCACGGCCGGCGGACCTCGAAACCGCCGGGGCGCACGCTGTGACCAGTCTCGAGGAGCTGCTCGGCGACCTGCGCCGGCGCGGACTGCTGCCGGCTCGCTAGGTCCGCGGAGGGCAGGCCTGGCTGGGATCCCTGGGCGTCGGTTGTGGCTGCGGTTGTGGCTGCTGGAAGATGTTGGTCACCAGGTTCTGGATGTCGGCCATGCTGGTCAGCTGGTTGAGCGGCCCCGGCGCCAGGGTTATCTGGTACATCCGACTGGCATCCACCCGCGACGCGGCCTGCGCGAGGTAGGGCAGGTCCTGGTCGCTGAAGGTAGTGAACAGGTTCTGCTGGGCGACCTGCAGCAGAGCCGGGATGTGCGGCAGAAGGGCAAGCGGGTCAAGTTGCTTGCGGATCGATTGCAGCACGAACTGCTGACGGCGCTCGCGCTGGTAGTCGGAGTCCTGGTGGCGTGAACGGGCGTAGGCGAGAGCTTCCTCGGGGTTCAGGAACTGGCAGCCGGGCTGGAAATTGACCAGCATCTTCTGCTGCTGCGAGTTGTAGTAGTTGTCGTCGTAGAGAGCGTCGGGGATGTTCAGCCAGATGCCGCCTGAGGGCAGGTTCGAGACCAGGGCCACGAAGCCCTTCAGGTTGACCGCGACGATGCCGTCGATGTTCTGGCCGGTCATTTGCTGGATCGTGCCGGCGAGGGCGCGCCAGCCGCGTTCGCAGTCGAACTGGTAGGCGCATTCGGGGCCTATCCCATCCGAGCCCACGAACTTCCCCGGCTGGTCGGCGGCATCCTGCCACAGCGCGTTGAGGTAGTTGTCGTAGACGCCGCCGGGTCGGGCGCTCGCATCCTCGGGGGAGAGCGGAATCTGGAACCACGACGGATAGCGCGTCAGGTCGCCGCAGAACGGCAGGTTGATCGTCCGGCTGCACATGTTGCGCGGGAAGCTGAACAGGGCCGCCTTGCCGCTCTGGATATCGACGCTCAGCAGGATCATCGAGTCAGTGCGCAGGCTGTTGGTATCGAGGCCGGTGTCCGAGCGCGAATCGCCGCCGACGAGCAGGACGTTGAGCCGCCCGTCCTGCGCCCATGCGGGCCAGCCACTGCCAGGTCCAAGGTCGATCGACGGCAGCGGCGTCTGGGATGCTTCCGGACCGGTGGAGCCGCTTGGCGGCGCCGTGCTCTCGCCCGGCCCAACTGACGGCGACGGCGAGTCATTGCCGTTCTCGAAGCTCTGGAGGTTGATCATGCTCGCCGACGGCTGCGGCGCGAAGCTCTGCTGGCCAGGCAGCGAGTCCCCGTGGCCACCGCCAAAGATGCTGGCCAGACCACGGTTGACGTCGTAGCCGAGCGCCTCCGGCACGCCGTGCAGCACGATGGTCAGTGCCACGAGCGAGGCCAGGAAGATGGGTGCGCCGCGCGGATAGCCGAAGGTGCGCATGCGAGCGTGCTGCGCCACGGCATACGCGTCCAGCATGGCCGCCACGTGGTAGCAGAAGAAGGCCACGTTCAGGATGAGCAGGGCGATCTGCACCTTGTTGAGCGCGAGCTGGAGCATCGCGTCCTTGGTCAGCAGCAGCCACACCACGGCGGCGATGAACGCCAGCATGGGCAGCGCCCATACGACGCCCTTGCGCGTATCCCCGGCATAGATCTGCCCGAGCCCGGGAAACAGGAACGACAGCAGCGCGGCAATCGCCGGCGACGGATTGGCAGACATCTACGTGGTCAGACCCCCAGAGCGGAAGGTGCACGGCCAGTGACCGGCCGCACGCGCCAATTGTTCCCGTCTCACCGGGGCACGGCGGCGAGAGAGGTGCGAGTCTACGTCAAGACGAGTGACCGGCCACGGCTGCTGCGCGCCTTACTGCGTTACGTGCAGAGTCCCTGTCATTGCCGCCTGGTGGACGTCACACCAGAAGAAATAGTCACCGGGCTGCGCGGGCGTGGTGAAGGTGACCGAGTCCTGCACGCCCGGACCGGTCATGACCTGCGTGGCCCCGAGTGATGGCGCACTCTGGTCGCTGCCGGCGAAGAAATGGATGTTGTGCGGCAGATTGCTGTTGTTCGAGTAGGTGACCGTGATGACCGTGTTGGCCGGCGCGGACAGCTCGGCCGGCTGGAAGACGAGCGGCTGATCCTGGTTCGTCTCGACCGTGAGCGTGGCACCGGGCGAGCCCGCGGGCTGGCTTGGCGCCGAGGAGGCCGTCGCGGCGGCTGAAGGGGTCGGCCCGAGGGGCGCATAGGTCCATACCGGACCGCTCGCGCTTCCACACGCGCCGAGGAGTGGCCCGATCACGGCGAAGACCGCCAGCGGCCGGACGAGGGACTTCACATTCATGGCCCGATTGTTGCCGATTGGAACAATTCTTGCGGTCTCAGCCGGTCGGCCCGGCGGCGACGGACGCTCGTTGGTCTATCGATGCGCGCGGATCGCTGGGCACGAGGCCAAGCCGGATGGCGAGTCCGGTCGCCTCTACCCGGCCGCCCACGCCGAGCTTGGCCAGGATGCGTCGTACGTGGACAGCAACGGTCCGCTCGCTGATGAACAGCCGCTCGGCGATCTCGCGGTTGGTACGTCCCTCGGCGAGCACGAGCAGGACGGCATTCTCGCGCGGGCTAAGGCCGAAGCGCAGCTCGCCGGCACTCGGCCCCTCCTGCGCGCCGCGTGGCCCGGGGCCAACCGCGACGAGCGGCCGCTCGGCGGGCGCCTCCTGCGCCTCGTCGGCCGGGACGACGGGGATGGCCACGAGTTCAGCCTGCGGCAGGCGAATGCGTCCGCGATCGGCGATATCGCGTAGCGCGCGACGCAAAGGTTGCGCCGGCAGGTCGCTCGCGATGCGCCACGCGTCGAGGAGGGCAGTCCGCGCCTCGGCCCGTCGGGCGCGCACGGGCAAGGCTGCCTGCGCCTGCCACCAGCGCGCCTTGGCCGCCTGGTAGGGCACCGGAATCCGGCTCCAGGCCTGGGCCAGTTCGGCCCACGTCTCCGGCTTGGCCCGCCCGCGAACGCGGGCCAGGTGGGCCCGGGCGGTGGCGAGGTAGAGCTCGGCTTCACGGCGGGCGCCGACGCTGGCCGGCAACTCGTGGCGCGCGATTCGCTGCTCGGCCTGCGCGAGCACATCGGTAGCCGTCGCGCTGGCGCCGGCCACCTTCGACCAGTCGCGGCGCAGTCTTCCTCGTTCGGCAGCGGCAGCGGCCGCCTCGAGGATCACGGCCGCGGCGCTGGCCATCTGCCCCGCGTCGTCCGTTTCGACCACGCGCGGCCAGTTCTGGGCGGCGGCAGTGAGCGCGTCGTCAAGATCGCCGCGCCACAGCGCCAGGCTGACCGCGGTACGGAGAACAAGGGAGGACCACTGGCCGGCCGGCACCGTCTCGAGCTGCAGCAGACTGCGCCCGACCAGGCGGGCAGCCTCGTCGTCGGCGCGCGTCTCGACCAGGACCAGGCCGAGATACAGGATCGGGCTGAACCAGGCCACTCCGGCTGGCGGGAACTCGAGCGCCGCCCGGCACTCGGCCTCGCATTCTGCCCAGCGCCCGAGTTGGAACAGGATGTCGGCGGCGTTGCCGCGCAGGAACGCGCCGTAGGTCAGGCCAAGGCCATTGCGACCGGCCTCGGCCATGCCCTCCTTGACCACCTCGAGCGCCTTCTCGCGACGGAGATCGAGATCGAGGACAGTAGTCATGTTGGCGTAGCCGCGCATCACCTCGGCCAGGTCGCCCGCCCGCCGCCCGGCCGCGATCCCCTCGGCCAGAAGGTCCAGGGCGCGATCTATGTGCCCCTGGTAGGCCAGGTCGACCGCCAGCGTGTCCGTAGCGTGCGCCAGCGCACCCAGGGCGTCCTCTTCCGTCCCGGCGAGCTTTCGCGCGCGAGCCGCGGTAGTCGCACTGTCGGCGAAACGGCCCTCGAGCATCAGGTCCTGGGCGAGCAGCGCCAGGGCGCGGGCGTGCTGCGCTCCGGCTTCGGCTGGTATCAGTGCAACCGCCTGCTCGAGCGCCGCTCGGGCACCCAGTGGGTCGCCGCTTGATCGCCGATATTGGCCGAGCAGCAGCAACAGTTCCCCGGTCCGCAGTCGCGTCTCGGGACTCGTGCGACGGCTGGCCAGCATGCGTTCGACGCGGCCACCGGCGACCGCCTCGATGGCCTGTTCCGCGTAGGCCACGGCGCGCCGAAAGGCGGCTGCGGCATTGGCTGCCTCGGCGGCTGCCGCGAGAACGCTCGCATCGCCCGGCTCATCCTCGGCGAGCTCGAGCGCCATCGAGTAGTGGAACAGCGTCGTGCCACCCGGGTCGAGCCGCGTCGCGGCGTGGGCCGCCTCGATGTGTGCCGCCGTGGCCTCGACGGGCCGGCCCGCGGCGCGCCAGTGCCAGGCTCGTTCGGCCGGCGCGCCGACCCAGGCCGCCAGACCCGCATGCAGGCGATGGCGATCGCGCGGCAGTGTCAGTCGCTCGATGACCTCGGCGTAGATTTCGTGCGCGACCGCGAGACCTTCGCCGTCTTCCTGCGCGAGACCGGTTTCGAGGGCCGCGGTCATGCTGGCACGGGTCAGGTGGCCATCGGCCAGGCGCAGGCCCAGAAGGTCACTGGCGGTGAGCGGCCGCCGCGCAGCCGCCAGGACGCGCAGCACACGTGTTTGCGGTGGGTCAAGGCGCATCAACCGCGCCTCGATGACCTCGTCGAGGTCGGCTGACAGGCGAACGCCGGCGACATCCTGCTGCGCGGCGAGCAACTGGCCGGCGATGAGTGGATTCCCCTGCGAACCCTCCATCACGGCCGCGACAAAGCTGAGCGTTGGCCGCTCGCCGGCAAGCTCCTCGAGCATCGCCAGCATTTCCGGGCGCGACAGGCCGGCCAGGGCCACGCGTTCCACGGCGGGCGAGTCGTTGAGAGTGCGCTCAAGGTGTCGCGCGGGATCGCCGCGGGGAATGTCCTCAGGGTGCATGCCCAGCACCAGCGCGAGGCGCAGGCGGCCGGAGAAGCGCACGAGCGCGGCAACGAACTCGCGCGTCGCCGGGTCGGCGTATTCGAGGTCCTCGAGCGCAAGGCACACCAGGCCACCCGCCCCGAGTCTTTCGATCACGCCCAGCAGCGCTTCGCGCACCCGGGCGCCCTGCTGGTGACCGGCGTCGAGCCGGGGCTCCTCGACCATTGCCCCGAGACCGGTCAGGCGCTCCGCCAATCCTTCGATCACCTGGGCCACGTCGAGCGCTGCCGCGCCGAGCACGTCGCTGAGCCGCTCGTCCGAGAGCCGGTTGAGGGCCGGAGCGAGCGCATCGGCAAGTGCCCCATACGGCACACCCGCGCGCGGCTCGTAACAACGTCCGCGTAGCAGGGTGACGCCCGGCACACCTTCGAGCCGCCGCCCGAGTTCATCGAACAGGGCTGAAATGCCGATGCCGAGCGCGCCGCTCACCGCGACATGGGCCGCTTCACCCCGGCGGGCACGCTCGAGAGCAGCACTGAGAAGCGACAGCTCGCGTTCTCGCCCGACGAACGCCATGGTCCGAAGGATAGCGGTGGTCTGGGGGATACTTGGGAGGTGCGGGACGGTCACGAGGGGTCGGAGAGCGGACTCGCGGTGCATCCCGACAACACGCTCAACGAGCTATCGGGCGACGAATGGCTCTACTTCACCAAGTCGGTCTGGTCGACGGCCTATCCCTCGGAAGTGGGCCACGAGCTGCGCAAGGCCCACGGCGCCAACAAGCCGCCGCGGCTGATGGCGCGCCTGATCGAGTTCTTCACCCGCCCGGGAGAGCTGGTGCTCGATCCATTCGCCGGCGTCGGCGGCACGCTGCTCGGCGCGGCAATCTGTCGCGCGCCGCGTCGCGCACTCGGCTTCGAGCTGGAGCAGCGCTGGGCGGACGTGTACGACGCGGTCGTGGCGCAGATGTCGAGTGTCGCGGCGGTGTCAGACGCGCCGGTGCTGGCCGACCTCGGCAACGCTGACCCAGGTGGCGGGCGGCGCTTTGACGCGGCGGGCTGCCGGCTGGCGGTCGGCGACGCGCTGCGGCTGCTAGCAGGCCTCCAGTCGGAGTCGGTCGACTTCGTGGCCACCGACCCGCCATACAATCCCCAGTTGCGCCAGACGATGACCGGGGGAAAACTGGCCGAACGCTTCGCCAACCGGCGCACCGACTACGCGATGGTCAGCGAGCAGGCGGCCGACATTGCCAACAGCACCAGCTACGACGAATACCTCGAGCGCATGGAGGCAGTATTCGCTGAGCTCAGACGTGTTCTGCGTCCCAGGCGCTACGCAACGGTCATCGTGCGCGACGCCTACCAGCAGGGCCGCTATCGCTTCACCGCGGCCGACCTGGCACGCCGTGCGGAACAGCGTGGCTTCGTGACCAAGGGTGACCTGATCTGGCACCAGGCCGGGGCGCGGCTGCGACCCTACGGCTATCCGCGCGGTTTCGTGCCCAACATCGTCCACCAGCACATCCTGGTGCTGCGCGCCGGCTAGGCCGCTCGGCTGCCACCCAACAGGCGGTTCCTGAGCTCGTCGTCCTGGGCAGCGTCGATGGCGGTCCAGGCCAGCGCCAGCGCACCGTCGTAGATCGCCTGATCGGCGGCCGGCGTGACCGTTGCCTCGGTGAAGGCGGGCTGATGGTTGACCGCGGGCGCCGAGTCGATGCCCAGGATGGGATGGATCGCCGGCACCACGTACGACACGTTGCCCATGTCAGTCGAGAAACGGTTCATCTCGATGCGTTCCCCCGTGGCGTTGGCCACCGGCTCGAACGAGCGTCCGAGCGCCTCCAGGTTGGCCCTGTACAGCTCGGCCAGCGCCGGGTCGTGGCGCATATCGGCGTAGATCGGTTTGCGCTCGATGTGCAGTGCCGCGCCGCTGGCGATGGCTCCCGCCTCGAAACAGGCGGCCACCCTGGTGCGCACCTCCGCGAGCCGGGCGACCGTGGCCGCGCGGATCATGTAGTCGGCAGTCGTGCGCGCCGGGATGATGTTCGACGCCTCGCCGCCACTGGTGACGATGCCGTGGACGCGATCCGCCGGCAACAGCGACTGGCGCAACAGGCCAATGGCCACCTGGGCGACGACCAGCGCATCGGCGGCGTTGACGCCGCGTTCGGGAAATGAGCCGGCGTGCGCGGGTTTGCCCGTATAGGTGACGGCGAAGGTTTCCGCCGCCAGAACCTCGGGCAGCAGCATGTCGGACGGGCCGGGATGGACCATCAGCGCGAAGTCGACGTCGTCGAAGGCGCCCGCATCGATGAGCATGATCTTGCCGCCACCGCCTTCCTCGGACGGCGTGCTCAGCACGGTCACGCGCAGGCCGAGCTGGTCGGCGATTGGGGCGAGGGCGATGCCCGCCCCGATCGATGTCGCGGCGATGATGTTGTGGCCGCACGCGTGGCCGACCTCGGGCAGCGCGTCGTACTCGACCAGCAGCGCAACGTTGAGCGGCCCCGGGCCGATCGACCCGCGCACGGCGGTCTCCAGTCCGCCGACACCGCGCTCGACTGCGAAGCCCGCCTTTTCCAGCCACTCGGCGGTCCAGCCGGCGGCAAGCGTCTCCTCGAATCCCAGCTCCGGATTGGCCTGGATCCAGTGCGACAGCCCGATGAGCGACTCGTGGGCGCGCCCAACGCGGGCGCGCGCAACCTCTTTGGGATCGACCATGGAAGGAATGGTAGGGGAGCCAGGATTCGAACCTGGGACCGGACGGATATAAGCCGTCTGCTCTAACCGCTGAGCTACTCCCCCACGGGCGATCGTACTCCGTTCGAAGTTCAGCCCTGGCCGAGCAGCGGGCGGACGACCTGGAAGAGCACGACCAGCACGAGGTAAACGATGGGCACGGCGGCGAAGAACCCGAGCACTCCGGCCCATGCCGAGCGACGGCGCTCGGTGCCCGCACCGGTGGGCAATTCGACCCACAGGTACGTCAGCAGGCTGCCAACCAGCACGACGACCACCACGAAAACGACGACCCAGGGCGTCAGGTCGGCCTGCGGCGCGACCAGGCCGTAGACCAGGAGCACGATGGCCCCGGCGACGGCGATGGCCAGATTGGCGAGCACGGCGCGCACGACGGGCGGCGGCGGGTTCTTGAGCTGGCGCCAGCGCACCTCGAGCAGGGAGCGCTCGGCTGGCTGTCGGTCCTCTTTCACAACACCTCGAGATGAGGCCGCTGCGGCATGGTGGCCGGCGTGAAGCGTGCGAGCTCAGCAACGCCGGCGGTGAAGCGATCCAGCTCGGCGGTCGCGTTGAACCAGGCCACGCTGGCGCGCACGGCATCGCTGTCCGGCACGACACCAACGAGGGCATGCACCCGACGCGACAGGGTCTCCACGACCTGGGCAACCGGCCATCCCGCGACGCGGAAAGTCACCACGCCGGTGAGCTCATCACGCGGCGTGAGCACGGTCACCCCGGAACAGTCGGCCAAGGCCGCGTACAGGCGGTCGGCCAGCATCGCCGTGCGTTCGAAGATCCAGTCGAGGCCCACGAACATCTCCAGCCAGCCCACGCTGCGGGCGAGCCCGATCAGGGTGGTCCGCGGCAGCTCGCGTCGAACGTCGGCCGACCGAGGTTCCGGGTGCCACAGCGCGCCAGTACCTTCGGGACCGAGCAGCCAGCGATCACAAGCCAGGACGGCCGCTTCGGCGTTGAGGTGCTCGACGTCGATCGACGTCACCCCCGCTCGATAGGTGAGGTCGACCACGCGGCCGCCACTCCCGGCGCTGTCGCGCGCCAGCTCCAGGGCATCCCTCAGCCCGTGGGTCAGGGTGATCTGGTCGGGGCTCGCGCCGAGCAGCGCCCCGATCACGGCGCGTGCCTCTGCCTCCCGCTGGAGGACGTCCTCCTGCCTGTCAGCCCACGCACGGCCCACGTTGAGCTCCCAGTCCTCGGCATCGCGCATCGCGGCCGCCGTTTCGGCAGGCAGCGGACCCTGCTCGGCGGTGGCCAGGTAGATGCCCGCGCCGGTCGCCGGCAGCAACTCGCGCAGGCGGCTGACCTTCTCGTCGTCGGTCATCAGGCGGCGGGTGGGGCCGCACCGGCGGCCGACTGCACGCTGAAGCGCCGCCCGGACTCCAGGCGGCGGTACAGCGTCTCGACGTTGGAGAGCGTGTCGATCTCGCGTGGATCCTTGTCCGTTCGCAGCCTGAAGATCCTCGGAAAGCGCAGCGCGAAACCGGAGTCGTGGCGCTTCGAACGGTGGATCACGTCGAAGGCGATCTCGACGACGATGGTCGGCTCGACCACGTGGAAACGCCCGAGCCGGCGCAGCGTGTGCTCCTGGAACCAGGCCGTCATCTCGGCGATCTCGGCATCGGTTAGGCCGCTGTAGGCCTTGCCGATGGTCACCAGGCGCCCCTCGGCGCCGGCTCGATCGTCGCGCACCGCAAAGGTGTAGTCGGACAACACGCCATGGCGCTTGCCGTGGCCGACCTCCACGCCCACCACCACGCAATCGAGCGTGGCCAGCGGACGCTTCAGTTTCAGCCAGCCGTAGCCCCGCCGGCCGGGCGTGTAGATCGACTCGGGGTCCTTGACCATCAGCCCCTCGTTGCCACGCTCCTGCGCGGCGTCGAAAAGCGACGCGACGTCAGCGGCGGTCGCGGCTGACAACAGGTTGGAGGTCGCCAGGCCCGCCACCTCCGGCAGACGCAGGGCGTCCAGTCGAGCCCGTCGATCGCGCAACGGCTGGCGCAGCAGAGGCTCGATCGCGCCCCCGGCGGCGCCGAGCGCCAGCAGGTCGAATGCCACGTAGATGACCGGCACCTGGCGCTGCATGTCGACCGATGGGTTCTTCCGGCCAAGCCGCGCCTGAAGCTGCAGGAACGGCAGTGCCATGCCGTCCCGATATGCGAGCAGCTCGCCATCGAGCATGACGTTCCCGGCAAGCCGGGAGGCCGCGGCAGTCACTTCCGGGTAGCTGTTGCTCACGTCATTGAGGTCGCGACTGAAGAGGCGCACCTCGCTGCCCTGCTTGTGCAGCTGGGCGCGCACGCCGTCGTACTTGTCCTCGACCCACACGGGCGTCCCCAGGCGCCGCAGCACCTCTTCCTCGTCGGCGACGGGCGCCGCGAGCATCGACTTGAGTGGCCGAAACATCGTCAGCTCGGCGTCGTCGAGGCGGTGGCCACGGGCCAGTTCGGCGGTGTGGCCGATATCGCCGGTCAGCATGCCGGCCCACTGCACGTCGGCCAGCGGCTGGTCAAAGGCGGCCGCAATGGCCGCCTCGAGATGCCCTTCGCGCAGGCCGATGCGCAGGTCGCCGCTGATGACCTTGGCCACGGCGCTGGCCGTCTGCGCATCGCAACGCTCGAGCAGGGCGCGCAGCAGCTCGCCTTTGCCCGCGCTTCCGCGCGCTGCCGCGATCGCCGACATTGCCTCGTCGACGTCCTCGAGCGAGAGCGGGGCGCCGCCGGGATCGTGACCACGCTCGCGGAACAGGTCGCCGACCGCCTGTCCCAGATCGGATGACTGGTTGTACGCGGCACCCAGTGATCCCGGCGGCGCGCCGGTGACCGATTCGGCAACTCCGGCGATGGCCGCCCAGCCGATGCCGGTGACGCGGGCATCGCGCTCCGGAAATGGACGACCGGTCAGGTACGTCACCGCGATCCGCAGCGCAGCCGGGTGCAGCCCGCGCAGGTAGGCAGCCAACGTCGCAACCTTCTCGCTGGTGCGCGTCGTTGCGGCAATGCGCAGCGCGACGTCACTCCACTCCCTCATGCCGAGCGATGGTAGCCGTGGTATAGCATCGGGGCCCCTTGGCCAACCAGCACGCGACCACTTTTCAGCCGAACATCGACCTGCTCGACCGCGAAAGCTGGCAGCCCACCCAGATCGCCGGCCGGTACGTCACACTGCGCCGGCCCCACGCACATGACATGTCCGCGGTGGTGCGCTGGTACCGCGACCCGGAGATCGCCCGCCTGACTCGCTACCAGACGCGGCCCATGACGACCGCCGAGATCCAGCGCTTCTTCGAGCAGCGTCTGATGTCCCCCGACGCGCTGGCCTACTCCATCGTCGAGTCGGCGGCTGATGGCCTCATTGGGTTCACGACCTTCTCCGCGCTCGACATCGACAACGGGTCGGTCATGTTCCACATCACCCTGGGCGAACGCGATGCGTGGGGCCGCGGACTGGGCACCGAAGCGACCGAGTTGATGCTCGAGCATGCCTTCGAGCGCCTCGGGCTCCATCGCGTGGGCCTGTCGGTCTTCAGCTACAACGAGCGCGCCATCCGGGCGTACGAGAAGGCCGGCTTCGTTGTCGAAGGCCGGCTGCGCGACGCCATCCTGCGCGACGGCCGCTACTTCGACGAGATCCAGATGGGCGCGCTGGCCAGCGAATGGACTGGCCGGCCAACGCGCGAGGCCCTCTCGCCGGCCAACGCGTGAGCTCGCCCACGCACGGCCCTGCGGCTGAGCTGGCGCGCGCCGATATTCGGGCCATCTTCGAGCAACGGGGCCACGCGGTCGACAACGCACGAATGGCCCTGGCGCGACTCGAAGCCGCCTTCGCGCAGGGGGCGCTGGTGCGCATCGCGGAGCTCGATCAGACGATCGCCGACCTGCGCCTGGCACTCGAGCAGGACGAAGGCCAGAAGCTCGGTGGCAAGAGCGCCGAGGCAGCACGCTTCATCTCGCGCACCTTGCTGCGCCAACTGGAGGAGGCGTAGATGAGCTTCATTGGCCGCGGCCCGCGCGTCAGCGAGGAGCAGAAGAAGCGCATTCCGCCCGGCCAGTACTTCACCGAGAAGTGGCCGGTGCTGCACTACGGCTCGGTCCCGCGGGTCGATCTCGCGACCTGGGACTTCAAGGTCTGGGGTGAGGTCGACAGGCCATTCGAGTTCGGCTGGGACGAGTTCAAAACCCTGCCGCGCAAGAAAGTGCATACCGACATCCACTGCGTCACGCGCTGGTCCCGCCTCGACATGGACTTCGAGGGCGTGCCGATCCAGGCCGTCCTCGAGCGCGCACGGCTCAAGCCAAGCGCCCGATTCGTGGTGGCCCACGCCGAGCAGGGCTACACGACCAACCTGCCCCTTGCAGTGCTCGATGACGACGATGTCCTGCTGGCCGACACGGCCGATGGGCAGCCGCTGACGCCCGATCACGGGTACCCGCTGCGGTTGGTGGTGCCCAAGCGCTACTTCTGGAAGAGCGCCAAATGGATTCGCGGGCTCGAGTTCGTCGCCGCGGATCGGCCCGGATTCTGGGAGCGTTACGGCTACAACAACAACGCCGACCCATGGCAGGAAGAGCGCTTCAGCGACGGTTGAATCAAAACGGCGGGCCTCACGGCCCGCCGTCCTGACGTGGGTACCGGGGTTGGCTAGTGGTTACAGGCGCCCGGGCTGCCGGCCGAGTCGGCCGTCCGGAAGGAGCTGCCGCAACCGCAGGCTGCGACCGCATTCGGATTGTTGACGGTGAAACCCGCGCCCATGAGCGTGTCCAGGTAATCGATCTCCGAGCCCTGCAGGTACTGCGTGCTCTGGCGGTCGACGTAGACCTTGACGCCGCGGCTTTCGACGGTGAGGTCTTCGTTGCTGGGCTGATCTTCGAGCATCATGCCGTAGCGAAAGCCCGAACAGCCGCCGCTGTACACGTAAACGCGCAGGCCCATCTGCGGGTTCTGCTCCGCCTCGACGAGGTCATGCAGCTTGCCCGCCGCGGCTTCGCTGAGCACGACGAGCGGCGCCTCAGCCTGGGTCAGGATCTCAGGCGCCACGTTGGATTCGGTGTTGAGCATGCGCAAATGGTAAGCGGAATGGTCCAAGTTCGACAAGCGGGCCGTTTGGCCCAAACCGTCAGCGGAAGAGTGACGTTGCCGTCAGCAGGAAAACGAGGACCAGCACCACGACCAGAACGAACATGCCGAACGTCAGCGCGGCGGTCAGCATCGGCGACGATGGCGTCGGCGCGGCCTGTTCAGCGGCGGCGCCGGCGGCCGCCGTGGCAGTCGCTGGTTTGGGTGTCAGGAACCACAGTCCCGGGCCCTTGATCGCCGGCGCTGCTGCCGGCCCAACGGACATCGCTGCGGCCAGCACCGGTGCCGCAACCGGACGGGCGCGGCGCTCGATCAGCGCCGCGGGCAGACGACTGAGCGGATCTCCCCTCGGTGGTTGTGGACTCGACTCGCTCATGTCGGTCGCCGGTGCCGCGTCGGAGTCGTCGGCCACGACGTGGTCCCAGGCGACGGCCTGGTCGTCCGCCTGCGGCGATGTCCAGTCGTCGGCGACAGCGCTCATCATTTCGGCCGGCTCGGCCCACCCGGCTGCCTCGACGTCCGCCTCCGGTTGCGTCGCGGCCATCATCTGCTCGGCGACCGCCTGGGGCGCTGGATCGGTGGCGGCGTCGCCGACTGACTCTGCACCCGGAAGCTGTACGACCAGACTGACTTCCTGAGCTTGCGCCACGAGAGCGGGATCGGCCACGAAGGTCAATTCGATGCGCAGGATGACGTTGGCCGGATTGTCGGGCGAAGGCGAGGCCGAGGCCGCCACGACCATCGGCACGAGGGCCGGCGGCGCAGCAGGCTCGACGGCCTGGGCAGGCGGCAGTGACTCGAAATCGCCGGCAGCCGCTTCAGGCATCGACGCGGTTGCCGGTTCCTGTGCCGGCGATGTGACATCGACAGCAGCCTCAAACAACTCTGCCGGGGGCGTCGGCCCGGCGGCGGTGTCGGCTGGCGCCTGCGCTTCCGCGACATGGTCGGTTGCCGGAGCGTCGACGTCGGACTCGGCATCGTCCATGGCGGCGAACGCGAAGTCCGCGGTCGGGTCGTACTGCTCCGGCTCTACAGCCAGGGCGGCCGGCGGTTCGGCGGTTTCGGGCGACTCGGGGGCATCCCAGTCATCTGTGCGGTGACCATTGAGGCTCTGCCACAGCGTGTCCACGGGATCGGCAATGTCGGCCAGGACGGGTGCATATGCATCATCAGGATCAGCGGTCACGGCGACATCGTCGGCGGCCTCGACCGCCACGTCGCCAGCGACCTCGACGGCCATGTCGTCAGCGACCTCGACCGCCACGTCGTCAGCGGCCGCGAATGACGGCCGGGGCCAGCCCTCGTTCTCGGGCTCGTCCCAGTTGGTCAGATCCGGCGCGAAGGTGTCCGGCTGTGGTGAGTCATCGGCCGGGCGATCCCACGTCGCAGCATCCTCAGCGGCCAATGCCGTGTCCTCGGACGTCGCTTCCGCCCAGGGAGCCTCGTCCGTGGCTGTGTCGGCCCACGGCGCCTCGACCGAAGCAGTCTCGGTCCAGGGCGCGTCCTCGGTTGCGGTCTCAGCCCACGGCGCCTCGACCGAAGCAGTCTCGGTCCAGGGCGCGTCGTCCGTGGCTGTGTCGGCCCACGGGGCCTCGACCGAGGCAGTCTCGGCCCAGGGCGTGTCCTCGGTAGCGGTCTCAGCCCACGGCGCCTGTGCCTCGGCCTCGGGCAGAGCCCCGGCCTCGGCCTCGGCCTCGGCCTCGGGTAGAGTCTCGTCAACCGGTTCCGCCCAGGCGGCGTCGCCACCGGCAGAGTCAAATTCCCACGGCACATCGGCGAGTTCCGTCGCCTGATGGACTGCGACGAACTCGTTGGTGGCATCGCTGGAACTTGTTTCGTCGGCGACTCCGTCGTCGACCTCGGGCCGATCTACCACGGGCCACTCGGGCCGCAGCTGGTCGGCCGGTTCGAAGGCCGGCGCCTCGTTTGTGTCATGCGCGTAAGGAGCCTCGCGTGCGGGCTCCGAGGGCGGTCGCAACCGCCGCGCCATCAGCTCATTGTCCATTTCAGTCGACCGCCTCCGTGTTCTCCCTGCCGGTGATCCGCTCGATTACCGTCGCGATGCCCTGGCCGACGCCGATGCACATCGTGGCCAGGCCATATCGACCGCCGCGTCGCTCGAGCTCGTGAGTGAGCATCGTGATCAGACGGGCGCCGCTCATGCCCAACGGGTGACCGAGGGCAATCGCACCGCCGTTGACGTTTGTCTTATCGGGATCGAGACGCAGCTCACGCATGACCGCCACGGACTGGCTCGCAAACGCCTCATTGAGTTCGATCAAGTCGAGGTCCTCGACCGCGAGCCCGGCCCGCTCGAGCGCCATGCGTGTCGCCGGCACGGGACCAAGGCCCATGACCGACGGGTCGACACCAGCGACCGCCGTCGCGAGCACCCGCGCCATGGGCTTGATGTCGTGCCCGCGCGCAAATTCCTTCTCGACGACCACTGTCGCGCTCGCGCCATCGTTGATGCCCGAGCTGTTGCCTGCCGTGACAGTGCCACCCCGGCGGAAAGCCGGGCGCAGGCGGGCAAGCGCTTCCATGCTCGTGTCCGCGCGCGGGTGCTCGTCACGATCGACGGTCACCGGCTCGCCCTTTGGCTGGGGGACCATGACCGGCACGATCTGGTTCTGGAAGCGACCTTCCTCGATGGCCGCGATCGCCCGGCGGTGACTGCGCAGGGCAAACTCGTCCTGCTCTTCGCGGCTGACGCCACAGCGCTCCGCGACGTTCTCGCCGGTCTCGCCCATCGAGTACGGGTTGTGCATCTCGGCCAGCTTCGGGTTTGTGAAACGCCAGCCCAGCGTGGTGTCGTACATCTCGCGATTGCCCCGGTCAAAACCGGCTTCGGGCTTGGCCATCACGTACGGGGCGCGCGTCATCGACTCGACGCCGCCGGCAACGAAAGCATCGCCGTCGCCGACCATGATCGCGTGGGCGGCACTGTTGATGGCCTGCAGCCCGCTGCCGCACAGGCGGTTCACCGTCAGGCCGGGCACTTCGACGGGCAGGCCCGCCAACAGTGCGCTCATGCGCGCGACGTTGCGGTTGTCCTCACCGGCCTGGTTGGCGCAGCCCATGATCACGTCATCGATTTCGTCCGGCCGAACGGTTGATCGTTCAACGGCTGCCCTGATCACCAGTGCCGCAAGATCGTCGGGCCGAACACGCGCGAGCGCGCCGCCGTAGCGGCCCACCGGTGTTCGGACGGCACTCACGATCCACGCTTCACGCATGGGTCGATCCAGGACGCGAGCCATGGGGCGATTGTAGGAGCGGTGCGTAACAGCACCGGCATGGCCCAATGGTCCTTTCGCGGCACTCATGGGTTTAGTACCGCGAGTGTTTCAGGGCTCACGGGCAGCTCAGATCGAGGCGATCTGCCACAGCGCCGGGGCAATGCGGAAGCGCTCGCCGTAGGTCGACTCGAGCTCTCGCAGCGCGTCGATCACGCGCCTCAGACCCGAGCTGGCCCGCGCGCTCGAACGGGCCATGAGGGTGGTTGGCGCCGAGCTTGAGCGCGCGGTCGATGTCCGCCGGTTGCGCAACTCCCTCGCCCGCCGCGTGGTACGCCTCATTGATGATCGCGAGTTCCACTCGTTCACGATTTCTCAGCGGTCAGGTCGGCGGCGGCGGGTGGCGCGAGGTCCTTCGAAAGCGGCGCGGCGCGAGTTACCCGCCCGTTTTGATAGAGGTAGAAGCCGTGTTCGGTCTTGCGGCCCAGACTGGCCGGCAGCAACCAGTTCGCTCTGGATCCGTGACGGCTCGAATCGGAGCGCCTCGTCGAAGCCGGCCCAGACTGCCATGGCGGCCGCGAAGTTGATATCGATGCCGACCAGGTCCATGAGTTCGAACGGGCCCATGCGATAGCCCGCGCCGCGCAGCGCGGCGTCGGTCTGCTGCACTCCGGCCTCGCCGGCCTCGAGCATGCGCAAGGGTTCGAGCGTGAATGGCCGGTTCACCCGGTTGACGATGAAGCCGGGTGAGTCGCGGCAGACGACCGGTTGCTTGCCCAGGTCCACAGCGAACCTTCGTCCGCGATCGAGCGTGTCAGCCGAGGTGGTGTCCGCGGCCACGACCTCGACGAGGGGCATCAGTGGCGCCGGGTTGAAGAAGTGCAGGCCGAGCACACGATCAGGCCGGCCACTGGCGTTGGCGATGCGGGAAACGCTGAGGGCAGATGTGTTGGTCGCGAGGATCGTGTCGGGTCCGCCTGCGGTCGACAGCGCCGTGAAGATCGTCTCTTTCAGCGCCAGGTCCTCGAGGGCCGCCTCGATAACGATGTCAGCCTCGTCGGCGACCCCCTTGAGGGCGTGGGCGTCGCGCAGGCGCTGAATCATCTGGTGGCGCTCGTCAGCCGTAATGCGCTCCCTCGCCACGAGGCGCTGCAGGCCGTCCGCGATGCGACTGCGCCCGCGCTCGATTGCGGCTTCATCGACATCGAAAAGGACTACCTCGTGGCCGGCCTGCAGGCAGACCTGCGCGATACCGGCGCCCATCGTTCCGGCGCCGACTACGCCAACGATCAAGCTGCGGCCCCGCTCACTCGCCCGTGAACCGCGGCTGGCGCTTCTCGACGAATGCGGCCATTCCCTCACCATGGTCGTGAGAACGGCCGGCGATCGACTGGAGCTCCGCCTCGTACTCGAGCTGCGCGGTCAGACTCGTGTCGAGGGCCGAATTCAACGCTCGCTTGGCCAGCGCCAGCGCAAGCGGGGCAGACTTCGCCAGGCGCCGCGCGAGAGCGATACGCCTCGGGCAGCAACTGATCGTCCGGTACAACTTTGTTGACGAGACCGATGCGTTCGGCAGTGGACGCGTCGATTTGATCGGCGGTGAACACCATCTCCGCAGCGCGCGCGGGCCCGATGAGGCGCGGCAGGAACCAACTCGAGCCGCTGTCGGGCACGAGCCCAACACGCCCGAACACCTCGATGAAGCTCGCGCTATCGGCCGCGATCCGGATGTCGCAGGCGAGCGCGAGGCTGAGGCCTGCGCCCGCGGCGATGCCATTGATTGCGCCGATGATCGGCTTTTCGAGCCGCCGCATGGCAAGAATCAGTGGGTTATACCGCGCCCGCAGTTCGTCGCCGAGGTCGGTGGCGTGCGAATCCTGACGCTCCTTGAGGTCCTGACCGGCACTGAAGGCACGTCCGGCACCGGTGATGACCAGGACGCGCACCGCGCGATTGTTTTCAGCATCCGCCAATGCCGCCAGGAGCGCGTCCTTCATCTCGACGTTGAAGGCGTTGAGCGCTTCCGGGCGGTTCAGCGTGAGCGTCAGGACGCTCGCTTCGAGCGTTCCCGCCAACGACTCCGACATGACCCGCCGCTATCCGTCGCCGATCGGCGTCGCTGCATCCGGCAGCACGGCGACACGACGCCACACGACCGTACGGGTTTCGGGCGGTTCACCGTCGACTTCGAAGGTCGCACGTCCCTCTGGGGCCCACGTCATCTCGCGCGCACCTGGGGTGCCGGGTATCTGCCGCACACCGAGGCTATCGCGGAACCGGCCGCTGGCCAGGTCCGCCTCGAAGTTCAGGAAGGCCGCCACGAAGACCTTGCGCTGATCGGAGGTGAGTGCCTGCCAGTCGGCCTCGAAGCGGTGCGTCTTGACGTGTTGCGCCACGACCAGCTACTCGTCGAGCGAGTTCAGGAAAGCATCGGCGGAGTCGAAGCGCGTCGTGCGACCCGCACTGGCGTCGTCGCTTGCCTCACGTTCGGCGCTCTGCCAGTCGGCGCTCCAGAACCAGGCCTGTTCGGCATCGACCAGCTTCTTGGGCCGCATCACGATCGAGCCCTGCTCGATCGAGACATCGAGGTAATCCCCCTCGACGAGATGGGCCGCCCGCCGGATCTCGTCCGGCAACGTCACCTGCCCCTTTCCGCGGATTCGCGCCAACGGCATTCTTGGTGAGCCTCTCTGATAGTGCGAGAGTCACACGCTAACATACGCGTCCAGCGTCGCGAGGGAACGCTCTCTCCCTCAGCGGCCGCGCCAGGATGGTTTGCGCTTCTCGATGAAGGCGCGCATCCCCTCCTTCTGGTCTTCTGAGGCGAAGAGCATGAAGAAGTTGCGTCGCTCGAACTCGAGGCCGGCATCAAGCGACAGCTCATATGCCCGATTCACCGCTTCCTTCGCCGCGCGAACTGCAACAGGCGGCATGGCCGCGATCTCCGCCGCCAAGCGCAGCGCGGCGGGTAACAGGTCCTCACGAGCGACGACCTGGGCGACGAGGCCGCGTTGGAAGGCCTCCTGCGCGGAGATGTTGCGGCCGGTGAGGATCATTTCCATGGCCTTGGCCTTGCCGATGGCCCGCGTCAGGCGCTGCGTGCCGCCCGCGCCGGGCATGATTTCGATGCGGATCTCAGGCTGGCCGAACTGGGCGCCATCCGCGGCGATCGCGATATCGCACGCCATCGCCAGCTCGCAGCCGCCGCCCAGGGCGTATCCGGCGACGGCGGCGATGAGCGGCACGCGCACGCGCTTGAGACGCTCCCAACGCGAGAAGTTGTCCTCCGCCGTCAATGTGATCGGCGTCGCATCGGCCATTTCGCGGATGTCCGCCCCGGCGGCAAAGGCACGCTCGCCGGCGCCGGTGATCACCACGCATCGTACGGTTTGATCTGCGTCCAATCGTTCCATGCCCCCGGCCAGCTCACCGAGGGTCTGATAGTCGAGCGCGTTGAGTACCTCCGGACGATCGAGCGTAATCAGCGCCACGCCATCGACCAGCTCGCCCGTGGCCGGATTGGCGGCCGGGTTATCGAGCCTGATGCGCGGCCTGTCGATTGCTTGGCTATCGCTCATCTGCCCGCCTCCTCGATCTCGGTGCGCAATCGTTCGTAGTCCGGCATTCGCTTCTCGTGGAACGAGTCGAGGCCTTCGACGACCTCAGCCGAAGCGGCGTGGATCGTCAGCCACTCTCTGGCCATCTGGATGCTCATGCCCCAGGCAAGGTTCTTCCACAGGTTGAGCTGCACGCGCGTGGCACGGACGATCTCAGGCATCTTTTGGAGCAGTTCCGCGGCATAGTCGGCAACCGATGAGTCAAGCTGCGTGCGCGGCACTGCTCGGTTGATCCAGCCCCACTCGACGGCCTGCTGGGCGCTGACCGGCCGGTCCAGCAGGACGATTTCACGCGCCCGTCGGTCGCCGACGAGCAGTGACATCCACTGCGTCGCTCCCCCGGACGGCAACGATCCGCGCGCGGGACCAACGTGCTTGAGCACGATGTCGTCCGCCGCGACGGCCAGGTCACAGGCGATGTTGAGCTCGTTGCCCCCGCCCACGACCATCCCGTTCAACCGGGCGATGGTCGGCTTGGCGCAATCCTTGATCGCCTCGATGGCCTCGATGAAGCGGCCCATCCAGTCCCAGTAGTCGTTGGGGCGCTCGACAAACGCCTTCTGTTCGTCGAGGTCGGCGCCCGTGGAGAATGCCCTGTCGCCCGTCCCGGTCAACACGACGACACCGACGCGATGGTCGGCGGAGGCCCGCAGGAACGACGCACGCAATGCCTCGAGGGTCGACCGATCGAGGGCGTTGAAAACCTCGGGTCTGTCGATGCGCACCGTGGCGACGCGACCATCAACGTCGTAATGGACGGTCATGACCGATCCGGCTCGAGTGCGATCAGGGTGAGCAGACCGGGCGCGATGTCACGCAGCGTGCGGCCGGCAGCACGCATCTCGTCGCTGGACATCGCCGCGGCAAGCGCCGCCTCATCGTCAAAGTACATCTCCGTGATCGCCACCAGGTCATCGCCGGCATAGTTGCGTGCAACGCCCTGAACTCGGGTGCCACGCAGGCCGGGAACCTTCTCGATCAGCGGCATATGCTCAGCCTGGTAGCGCTGCCAGAACGTACGCAGGCCGTCCTCGCCACCTTCGGGCCGCTTGTACAACGCCAGCAGCGTGACTGCCATGTCGCCTCCTCGCTTACCAGTTGCTGAACGGATCGCTGCGGTCCGTCTCGTGGATCACCTTGACTGCGCCCGGGTCGTAAAGGGCCGCGCCGTCGCCCACCGGTCGGCTGGCGGCCGCGCGACGGCCGTGCGCCGCCCGCTGGCGTGCGACGTCTTCGGTCTGGCGATAGAAGTTCGCGGCGGCCTGGTTGAAGAGCGCCGGCTGGGCAACCATCACCGCGTGCGGGCTGTTGGGTGCGATGAGCAGCCGTGAATCGGGCAGCTGGCGATGCAGGGCGACAGCGTGGTCTGCCGGCACGAAGACGTCGCGGTCACCGTAGGCGAGCATCACCGGCAGCCGGACGCGTCGCAGTTCGGCGGCCGTAAGCAAGGGGGCCGCCACGACATCGCGCACGATGGCCGGCAAGAGCTGGCGCCAGGCACCCGCGCCCTGGACCGGGCCATGGCGCCGCTCGAGCTGCGCTGCCCATTCAGGTTCCTCGCGATCGATGCGCTCGGGGTCCATCAGCCGCCGCGCGACGCTGGAACGCGGCTCGCGCTGGACGTCGATGCCGCAGATGATCGCGGTCCGCAGGCGCTCGGGATAGCGCGTGGCGAAGGTCAGCGCGGTCATGGCCCCCATGCTGAAGGCGACCACGTGGAAAGTCTCCAACTGCAACTCGTTGGCGAAGGCAAGGAGGTCCTCGACGAGCAGCTCCCGATCGAAGCCGCGTGCCACGTCCCAGCGTGTCCCGCCATGACCGCGCGCGTCGACGAGGTGGATGCGGAAGGCCTTGCGGAAGAGCGGGCGCTGCGCCGCCCAGTCCTCATCGGCGGCTGAGGTAGCACCATGGAGCATGACCAACGGTGGGCCAGCGCCCTCGACCGTGTAGTTGATGTCGATCCCGTTGGCGTGAACGTAAGGCACGCGCTAGACCTTACGGGATCAGCGCAGCCGATCGGGCTTGCCGCGCAGATCAGCCGTTTCGGCTCGCTCGATGCGCAGGTAGCGTCGCCTGAAGTAGAGCAGGGGCCAGCCGGAGTCGTCGCGCGTCCCGGTCTCGATGACACGTCCGATGTAGATGGTGTGATCGCCCGCATCAATGCGCTGCTCGACCGCACACCCGACGTACGCGATGGCGTCGGCCAGGATGGGCAGCCCGCAGTCGCCGATGGCGTAGTCGGCATTGCAGAAAGCCTCGCGCGGCAGCCTCGAAGGGGCGCCGGCGAAGCAGTCCGAGAGCGCCTGACTGTTCTCACCGAGGATGTTCACCGCGAAACGGCCCAGCCGCTCGATGATCGGATGGATCGAGCGCTCGTGGCCGATGGCCACCAGCACCAGCGGCGGATTGAGCGACAGGCCGGTGAACGAGTTGACTGTCGTGCCCCACGGCTGGCGCTCGCCGTGGTCGTCACTCTCGAGCGTGGTGACCACCGAAACACCGGTCGCGAAACGCGCCAATACGTCGCGATAGGTGTCGCTGTCGATGCCGGTGGGCAGCGCGCCCGACTTGCCGTCAGCCACGGTCGACAAGCGGCTTGACCTGGCCGATGAAGCGCTCCAGCGTCTCGTCGTCGAACGGCGCCGGTATCTCCGCGATCGCGGTCCCAAAACCGAGGTGGCGGACTGCCAGTAGCCGCTCGGCGATCTGCTCCGGAGTTCCCGGCCAGAACGTGTCGTCGTCCTCCACCTCCGACATCGGCGTCTGGTTGGCCGCCATCCAGCGCGCCCATGCGCGGCGGGCCTCCTCCTCGGAGTCGCGGATGATGGGTTTGCACCCGACAGTGAACTCGATCGCCGCGGGATCGCGGCCAACCTCGTCGCAATGACGGTTGAGGACGTCGACCTTGTGCGCCAGGAATTCTGGCGTGCCCATCGCGTTCCACATGTCGGCGTATTTCGCGACGGTGCGCAGCGTCTTCCGTTCGCCAGAGCCGCCGATCATGATGGGCAGGTGCCGTTGCACCGGCAACGGCTCCTGGCGGAGGTTGCGGAATTCGAAATGGGCCCCCGGCGACGAGGATACCGGTACGCCGTCGAGGATCTGGCGGATGTCGCCAACCGCCTCATCGAGCCAGGCGAGCCTGGCTCCGGGGCTGTGCCCGAAGTCGATCCCGTAGGCAGTGTGCTCGTAGGCAAACCATGCGCCGCCGAGGCCCAGGATCGAGCGGCCGTCGCAGATGTGATCGAGGGTCGAGGCAAGCTTGGCCACCAGCCCGGGATTGCGGAAGGTGACCGCACCGACCAGCAGTCCCAGCCGGACTCGGCTGGTCACCTTGGCCCATGCGCCGAGGGTCAGCCAGCCCTCGAAGAAGTTCTGCTGCGGCTCGCCGAAGATCGCGTGCAGGTGGTCCCACGCCCACAGGTGCGCGTAGCCGAGTTCGTCGACACGCCTCGCTGCGGTTTCGTAGGCCGGCCAGTCAGTCGACTGGTTCCACAGGAGAACGCCGAGCTTGTAGTCGTTCACGGCTGACAATGGTAGGCGTGAATGGGGTCACGATCCGCGAGGCTGTCGACGCGGATGTCCAGCAGCTGGCCGGCCTGCTGACGCAGCTCGGCTACCAGGGACGGCCGCGGCGGTTCACGAAGGACCTGTGAGCAACGGACCGCACACGGAGATGCCGGCCAAGCGGGCGAGGATGTCGTCGGCGAGCTGGGCGGGCGACCGCTCGTCGACGTCCACCGTGACGTCTGCGGCGGCGGCGTACAGCGGATCACGTACTTTCGCGGCAGCGGTCAGCCAGGCCAGCGGGTCGTCGGCCAGGAAGGGCCGGTGCGCGGCCCCGACCGCCCGTCCCACCAGGATCGCCGGTTCAGCGCGCAGCCAGACGACGACCGCGGCTGCTCGCAATCGCATTCGGCTGTCCGCGTCGAGGATCGTCGCTGCCGCCGCGCCGATGAAGCACGGCGCGTCGCGGCTCAGGCCCAGCTTCAGCGCCTGGACCTCGTCGGCGTGCATTTGCTTCTCGCCACGCTGGGCGAGAAGCTCGCGCGGGTTGCCGCCGAACGCGTCAACGAGCAGTTCGTCGTTGTCGAAGTAGGGCCAGCCGGTACGCGCCGAGAGAAGGTGGCCAAGCGTCGTCTTGCCGCTGCCCATCAAGCCCATGAGCACCACGCGGCACCCTGAGGCGCCCACCTGGCCGCGTGCCGGGCTCACCGTTTGGCAGGGTCGGAACTGAACAGCCGCTCGGCCATTTGAAGCGCGAAGCGGTCGGTCATGCCGGCGACGTAGTCCACCACCTGGGTGGTCAGGTCGGCGGACGGGTCACGATACGAGTCGGGCAGCTCATCGGGATGCTCGAGGTGATAGTCGACAAGGCCGCGAATGACCTGCACCGCCATGTCGGTATGCACGCGCTGCGCCGGCGAGAGGTAGACGCGCTCGAACATGAAGTCGCGCAGCTCGTTCATCACCTCGAGCGTGGCCTCGTCCATGCGTACCTCGCCGGTGCGCAGGCTCTCGTCGATGACCGCGTTGATCATCTCGTCGACCCACACTCGGCCGGGCTCGCCGAAGCGCCGGCGGGATACCGCGGGCAGGTCGCGCGGCGCAAGAACGCCGGCGCGCATGGCGTCGAGTGCATCGTGGGTGAGGTACGCGATCCGATCCCCGTAGCGCACCGTCATTGCCTCGTCCGTGGCCGGGGCCGGCTCGATCTTCCACGAGTGGGCGCGGATTCCGTCGCGCACCTCCCAGGTCAGGTTGAGGTCCTCGAGCCGCTCGAACACTCTGACGCTCTGCGCCGCGTGATGCCATTCGCTTCCCGGGAAATACGGCGACAGCGCTTCTTCGCCGGTGTGGCCGAAGGGTGAGTGACCCACGTCATGGCCGAGGGCGATGGCTTCCGCCAGCGTTTCGTTGAGGCTCAGCGCGGCGGCCAGGGCGCGCGAGATCTGCGTGACCTGGAGGGTGTGCGAGAGGCGGGTAATGAAGTGATCCCCGTCGGGGTTTATGAATACCTGGGTCTTGTGCTTCAGGCGACGGAACGCCTTCGAGTGCAGGATCCGGTCGCGGTCGCGTTCGAACGCCGTACGGAATTCGTCGGGCGCTTCCGGACGACTTCGGCCCCTGCTGTCTGCCGAGCGCATCGCCGCCGGTGCCAGGCGCTGCGCCTCTTCCCCTTCGCGCGCAAGTCGATCGCGCCGCACGAAGCGCATTTCGTGGCGTGGCAGAGCGTGGTCCATGTGAGTCAAATTGTGAACACGCCAGCTTATCCGGCGCTTAGCAAGCGCGGCGTAGCCCCGTCACGCGCAGTCGAGTCAGCCTCCGCCGCCGGCCTGGCCGGTGGGCGGCTTGTAGCCCGCCGGCATCTTCGGTTGGAAGCGAAAGCCGCCGGCGATACCCGGCTCGGTCAGTTCGTGCGGGTCGAGGATCTGGGTGACCTCGTCTTCGGTGAATACGCCCTTCTCGATGACCAGCTGGCGGATGGTTTTGCCCGTGCGCACGGCCTCCTTGGCGATGTCGGCGGCCAGCGCGTAGCCGATGTAGGGCGCCAGCGGCGTGGCCATCGCGCTCGACTGCTCGAGCAGCCACGCCGAGCGCACGACGTCCGCCTCGATGCCGGCCACGCATTCGCGCGCGAAGTTGCGGCAGCCCGTAGTCAGGATGGTCAGTGCCTCGAGCACCTCGTGCGCGATGATCGGCATCATCACGTTCAGCTCGAGCTGGCCGCGCGACGTCGCCCAGGCAACGCCGGTGTCGAGGCCGATGACGTGGAACGAGATCATCGACATGTTCTCGACCATGACCGGGTTGACCTTGCCGGGCATGATCGACGAGCCAGGCTGCCTGGCCGGCAATTTGATCTCCGCGAAACCGGTGCGCGGACCCGACGACATGAGCAGCAGGTCCTCGAGGATCTTGGCCAGGTCGACGGCCAGCCCGCGCAACGACGCCGACACGGCAAGCATGGGTGCCATTGACTGGGTGGCCTGGACCAGGTGCTCGGCGGTGCGCAGCGCGAAGCCGGTCTGTTCGGACAGCTTCTCGACCACGAGCTTGATGTACTCCGGCTGGGCATTGAGCCCGGTGCCCACGGCGGTGGCACCGATGTTCTGCTCGAGCAGACCGTCGCGCGCTACCTCGACACGCTCCTTCGCCCGACGCAGCGTCAGCGCATAGGCCGCGAACTCCTGCCCCAGGCGGATGGGCACCGCGTCCTGCATGTGTGTGCGGCCCGACTTGAGTACTGAGTCGAAGGCGCGCCCACGCTCGGCGAAAGCCTCGCTCAGCTCATCGAGAGCAGGCAGGAAGTCGCGGATCTTATCGAGCGTGGCCACCCGCATGGCCGTCGGGAACGTGTCGTTGGTCGACTGCGCCATGTTGACGTGGTCGTTGGGGTTGACGACCGAATAGTCGCCGCGCTGCCCGCTGCCCACGCCCTGCTCGGCGAGTACCTCGATGGCCCGGTTGGCGAGCACCTCGTTGGTGTTCATGTTGTGCGAGACACCCGCACCGGCCTGGAACGGATCCACCCGGAAGTTGTCGATCAGCGTCTGCTGCAGCTGGCGACCAGCAACGGTGTCCGAATCGGGCCGCACGCCGAGGATCTCGTCTGCGCCCTGGATGATCGCGTCGGCCATCTGCTCGGGCAGCCGGCCGGTCTGGCGGTTGGCGCGCGCCGCCGCCTTCTTGACCTGCACAGCGGCACGCACCAGCGCGACGTCGGGCCGCCGGCCGCTGATCGGGAAGTTCTGGATCGCGCGCTGGGTCTGGACACCGAAGTAGGCCTCGGCGGGAACCTCGAGCGTCCCGAGCGGGTCCTTCTCGGTGCGCGTCGCCGTCTGCCGTGGCGTGGTCATGGTCGGAGTGTACGTCTCGGTCATGGTCGGCTTGTTATCGCCCGCGGGCCGGCGCCGCAAGTGCCGGGTGGCCCGGCGCTATGACAGCTCAGGGTCGTCCGGCGTGCGCGGCAGGCGCCGGCAGCGCGTAGACGATGCCGGTGCGTCGGTCGCCTGCGAACAGGGCCGCCGGATCCGAGTAATCGGCCACCACGGCGAACAACGTCGGCCCATCGGTGCCGCCGAGCATGCACGCAAACGCGCCACGATCAAACTCGACCGTGTCGAGTCGCCGCCCACCTTCGGCGACGCGCACGCACACCTTGCCAGCCACATCCGCGTACCACACCGCGCCGTCGCCATCGATGCAGATGCCGTCGGGATGGTGACCGGGAGTCGCGGCCCAAATGCGCCGGGCACCGAGCGTGCCGTCGTTGTTGAGATCGAACGCTGTCAGGCACTCGCCGTAGGACTCGGCCACGATCAGCGACCTGCTGTCGGCGGTAATCGCCATGCCGTTGGGAAAGGCGAGATCGGCGGCGAGGGCGCGCACCGATCCGTCGGGCGCGAGCGCGGCAATCGTGCCCGGTCGGTAGCTGCCGCCCGGGAACTCGAAGCCGATGTTGTTGATGTACGCGGTGCCTGCGTCGTCGACGACAATCTCGTTCCAGGGCATGCGCGACAGGCCGCCCAGGTCCGCGTGGGACACCAACGTCCCGTCGGAGCGCACGGCAAATACCCGCGCTTCGCGGCCCGCCACGGCCAGCAAGGTTCCGTCAGGCAGCCAGTCGATGCTGAATGGGGCCGAGTTCAGGTGCGCGATCGTGGCCCGCCTGCCGGCCGCATCGACCGCCACGATCTCGCGCGCTCCCCAGTCGCACAGCCACAGCCGGCCCTCGTGCCAGCGCGGCGACTCGCCCATCGCCAACCCGTCCAGCAGAACCTGTGGATCGTTCATGCGTTCAAACTAGTCGACTCACCGGCGCCTCTACAATCGGCTCGTGAACGAGACGGCCACGACGTCGGAGGAGACACGCCAGCTGACGCGGCCACGCTCGCCCTTGTACCCGACGCTCCCGTCGACCACGCCCACCCTCGATGAGCTGTTCCGTTTCATGAGCGAGGCGGAATTGCGCTTCGGCAGCCTAAGGTTGCGCATCGAGGATCGCCGCGTGACGACGCATGGTGAGGAAGTCGAAACGCATGAGGTGTGGCTGCGCCATCCGCGCCAGGCCAAGGTGACCAGCTCGCGCGGCGCACAGCTCGATCGTGATTTCGATGTGTGGTTGAGCGATGGCGAGGAAGTGCGCACCTTCGATCGGCTCACCAACACTGCCACGATCCGTCGGCGTACCCCGCGCCCGGTCGGCTCGACGAGCGCCGATCTGCCTGGCTTTGCGCGCGTCTACGAGCCGCTTACGCCGCTGCCGCCCGAGTCGCTCGCCGACACGTTTGTCCATCCGCACGGCTATTGCCGCAACGTGCTGGCCACCGGTACGGTCACGACGCGCGGCACGGCGGCGCTACCGAACGGACGCGAGGTACTGCTGATTCGCTCCGCGCATCCGCGATCGACCCAGGTGCTCACCGATCGCCCCGACCACTGGCTCGAAGTCGCGGTCGACACGCAGACCGGTCTCATCCTGCTGCTCGCCGAGCACGTCGGCGCGCAGGGCACGCGGCGCGCCGAAGTGACCGACATCGGTATCGACGAACCGATCGCGGATAGCGCCTTCAAGTTGCATCTGTCGGCCGACGTCCGCCTCCTCTATTAACGCGACCTCGGCCGCCCGCCGGCTGCCCCAGCCGCCCAACCGCTGGCTGACACTCAGCCTGTTCGTCGGCACGCTGATGGCGGCCACGCCGCCGCCGCACGATGGGGGCCTGGGTTTTTTCGTGCTGGCCATCCTGCTGGCACTGTCGCTGCGCTGGGATATCGGGCCGCTGGCCCTGGTGGGGCTGTTCGTAGTCGGCCTGGAGCTGCGCTACTTCAGCTTCGGCGCGGGTGTTTCCGACGTGGGCCAGGTCATTCGCGGGGCGATCGACGTGGCCCTCCGCGGCGGCAATCCCTACGGCATCGGATACGACCCCTCGCGACCGCTGGGCGAACCCTTCCCCTATGGCCCGCTGGCGCTGCTGTGGTACCTGCCGGCGCCCGATCCGCGCGTGCTGGAACTGCTCATCTCGAACGTGATCATGGCCGTGCTGCTCATCCGGGGCCGGCCGCTCGGTCTCGCCATCTGGGCAACCTCGCCGATGCTCGTCCAGCTGGCCAGTGACGGGTCCAACGACGACAGCGCGGCCCTGCTGCTGCTCGTGGCGTTGGTCGTGCTCGAGCGCATGCCGCGCGCCGGAGCCGCGCTCATCGGTGTCGCCGCCGCTTTCAAGATCTACGCGCTCGCGTGGTTACCACCGGTGCTCATCTGGGCCGGTGGCGAGGCGTTCGTGATCGGCGCCGCGACAACTGCCCTGGGCTGGTTGCCGGCGGTCGTGTTGTGGGGCATCGGCCCCATCATCCAGAGCTTCCAGCTATCCGATGCCACGCACCAGGTCCCGTACTACTCGTTGGGCCAGGCGCTCACGCAGTTGGGCCTGCCCGCCGACAAGGGACCGCTCAACCTCTTCCGGTTCGCCGCAGGCGGCCTGACGACGATCATCACTTCGGCGCTCGCCCGCTCCCACGCCGCGGTCGTCATTGCAGGCACGCTCATCTACCTCGTCACGTTGTACGCCGGCTTCTGGTCGACCGCCGCCTACCTGGTCGCCATCGGCGGCGTACTTTGCTGGTACCTGGATGTCTGGCTGGGGCCGGAAACCGGAGCGCGGGTTCGCTGGCCGGGCGATCCCGTCGGCCGGCTTGCGGCGTGGGCTGACAACAACTGGCCAGCGGCGCGACCCGACGGTTTGGTGGCGTCCGTGGGGCCGGGCGGCCTGCGCGGGTAGAATCGGGGCCCATGACGACCGAGCATCAGGCAGCCACACATGAGGCGCCGGCGGCGCCGCGCAGCGTCCAGATGATCATCGGCGGCGAGCACGTCGATGCCCTCGACGGACAGACCTTCGAGGTTCACAACCCGGCAACTGGCGCCGTGATCGCCCACGCGCCGCTGGGCGGCAAGGCCGACGTCGATCGCGCCGTCGAGGCCGCGCACAAGGCACTCGAGGGCCCCTACGGCCGCTGGTCGGCAGCCAAGCGCGGCCGGACGCTGGCCAAGTTCGCCGAGCTGGCCAAGCGCAACATGGAGGAACTGGCCCAGATCGACCGCGAGAACGTGGGCAAGCCCATCAGCGCGTCGCGGAACGAGGCATTTGCGGTGAGCCTCGTGCTCGACTATTACGCCGGTGCCGCCAACAAGCACTTCGGCGAGAGCATCCCCACCTCGGCGCCCGGCCTCGATTTCACGCTCCGCGAACCGATCGGCGTGGTGGGCTTGATCGTCCCCTGGAACTTCCCGCTCAACATGGCCACCTGGAAGCTCGGCCCCGCCCTGGCAACAGGCAACACGTGCATCCTCAAGCCGGCGTCGTACACGCCACTGTCGGCACTGCGGCTGGCCGAGCTGGCTCTCGAAGCGGGCTTCCCGCCGGGCGTTGTCAACGTCGTCACCGGACCGGGCGGCACGGCCGGGGCAGCGATCGCCGCCCATCCCGGAGTCGGCAAGGTTGCCTTCACCGGGGAGACCACCACCGGCCAGGAAATCATGCGGCTGGCCGCGGCCAACGTGAAGAAGATCTCCCTCGAACTGGGCGGCAAGAGCCCGAACATCGTTTTTGCCGACGCGGACCTGGAGAAGTTCGCCGCCGACTCGCCGCTGTCAGTCTTCGACAACGCCGGGCAGGACTGCTGTGCGCGGAGTCGGATCCTGGTCGAGCGTTCCGTGCACGACAGGGTGGTCGAGCTGTTCACCCAGGCGACGCAGCAGTTGGTCGTGGGCGACCCGGCCGACGAGAAGACCCAGGTGGGCAGCCTGATCAGCGAGCGCCAGCGTGAGCGAGTGCAGGACTACATCGAGGCCGGCCAGGTCGAGGGCGCACAGCTGGTCTACGGCGGCCGGCCGCCCGACGATCCGGTCCTCGCCGAAGGCGCGTTCCTGCTGCCGACCGTTTTCGACGCGTGCCACGCCGACATGCGCATCATGCGTGAGGAGGTTTTTGGGCCCGTGGTCGGCATCATTCCCTTCGACACGGAAGAGGAGGCCGTCCGGCTGGCCAACGCCACACCCTACGGGCTGGCCGGCTCGGTCTGGTCACGCGATATCGGCCGGGCGTTGCGGGTGGCCAAGGGTGTTCGCTCGGGCACGATCTCGGTCAACAGCAACCAGGAGATCCACACCGAGGCACCCTTCGGCGGCTACAAGATGTCGGGCATCGGTCGCGAACTGGGCATGCACGCGCTCGACCTGTACACCGAAACGAAGAACGTCTTCGTCGACCTGAGCTGATGGTCGCGGGTGTTGCCCGTGCGCACCACCAACGCTCCAATAATGCCGATACTGATACCTCTCCGGACCTTCCTGCAGTAACGCGAACCGCTCCAGTCACTCAGAATGAGGCCATTGCGGGAAACGAAGATGCGTGACTGATAATCGGTCGCCGATGGTTACGCGGAGTAATGGCGAGACCGGTCCCGTCCGAAAGGAAGAGGGCCGGACCAGGTGCCACAGATGATCGCGATCAGTCTCCTCGCGTTGGCTCACGCCTTCGACTTCGCATCATTCCTGGTGATGGTGGCGCGACGGGGCTTCGGCACCGAGGCGAACCCCGTGGTCAGGCAGATCGCCACTCACACCGGCCTCGAGGGGATAACGATTGCGAAGGTGGCGACAGTCGTGCTGGCGGCGTCGATCGTGGTGATACTCAGCCGCAATCACAAGGTGATGGCAGGCGTGCTGCTCGTGTTCGCCATCGCCGCGGGCGTCGTCGGAGGGCTTTCCAACATCGCCACGATGTAGCCGTCAGGCGCTGCCGTTCGGCCAGGCACCGCCTGCGGAGTCGTACGCCAGCTCTGGGTGGCGCTCGCGCAGCCAATCGCGCAGCGCCCAGGCTGTGGTCTGGAAAGCGATGCCCGACCAGGGAATCTCTGACGGTTTGAAAGAGCGCACCTCAAGCGTCTCGGCCGACGTGCTCGGCTCACCGCCGACCACGGGCGCCTCCCAGCAAACGACCACGATCGCCGCCTGTTGGCGCGTGTAGATGCCGATCAGGTCCTTCGGTTCTACGCGCAAGCCGGTCTCTTCGAGCGTCTCCCGCACCGCGCCCTCGGGTGCGCTTTCGTCGATCTCCAGAAACCCACCTGGTTGTGCCCAGGCTCCATAACCGGGTTCTATACCGCGCCGGATGAGGACAACCTCGTCGTCCGGCGTGATGGGCAGCGTGCTGACCACGACACGCGGATTGACGTAGGCGATGAAGCCGCACGACGGGCAGGCGAGACGATCACGATCCTCGCCCGCGCGCGGGCCGAAGGTGAGCTCCGCACCACACCGCGAGCAGAAGTTGAGGTTCGCGGCGAGCCACCGTGGAACGCCCGGCAGGGCGGGCATCAGGCGCTGACGAGCACGAAGATCGTGGCCACGCTGGCTACCAGAATCGCGAGCAGGGCCGCTGTCCATACGAAACGAAACAGGCCCCTACCGCGGTCGACCGGCAGCCAGGCCCATGCGGACCGCCAGACGCGCAGCGCGGCGTCGGCCGCAAGCACGATCAGCAGACCGGCCGCGACCAGCGCCGGAAAACGCACGAATCCGGAGGTCAACGGGGTGCCCAGCTCGAACGCGGTAATTGCGACGAAACCGGCAAGCAGCACGACGACGGATAGGTAGATGAACCAGTCGCCAAGCACAGGCGGGCTCTGTTCGGGCACGCGCGACGGCGGCTGGTGCGTCACCTTGGACACCGGCCGTTCCTGGCGGTGAAGCTCCATCGGCCGAGTGTAGCCTCCGCGCGTGCCCGCTCAGGATGACGTTCGCCGGATCGCCCTGGCCCTTCCGGGCGCGCTCGCGGCAGAGGGCGAGTTCGCGTTCAGGACCAACGGTCGGCTGTTCGCGTGGGCGTGGCTCGAACGCATTGATCCAAAACGCGCCGGTGTAGCGAGCCGCGATGTCATCGTCGTCCGCGTGGCGAGCGAAATGGACAAGTTCGCGGTGGTCGATGCGGATCCCGACGCCTTCTTCACCGAGCCGCATTTCGACGGTTACGCCGCCGTGATGATCCGCTTGGCACGTGTCGACCCGGCAATGCTCGAGAAGTTGATCACCGACTCACACGAGCTCGCGGCCGCCCGGCGGCCGCGGCGTTCTTGGGTCAGGCGCGGTTAGTCGGATCTTCCTCGATCTGGCGACGGGCGGCCGCCCGGTGGTCGGCGACGGCGTTGGCGATCGCCGGGTTGGACAAGCCGAGCATCTGGGCCGCCAGCAGCGCGGCGTTCTCCGCCTGGCCGACACCCACCGTCGCCACTGGCACGCCCTTGGGCATCTGCACGATGGATAGCAGTGCGTCCAGACCACCGGCCAACTGGCCGGGCATGGGGATGCCGATCACTGGCTGCGTCGTCTTGGAGGCCACCACGCCGGGCAGGTGCGCCGCCAGACCGGCGGCGCACACGAACACCCGCGCGCCGCGCTCGAGGGCGCCGCGGACGTAGCTTTCGAGCAGGTCCGGTGCACGATGGGCCGAGATGACACGCAGTTCGTGCCCGACTCCCAGCTTGTCGAGCAAGTCGGCGGCCTTCTGGACCACCTCCAGGTCGGATCGGCTACCAACGATGATGGCAACAAAGGCTTCGCTCATGGCTGTAGTCTGCGGGACCGGTGAGCAGTAATCCAATTGCGCTCGTGTCGGCATTGCCCCAGGAGCTCGAGTTGCTGCGCGAAGCCGCCTCCCAACGCGACGAACTCGACCTGGGCTTGCCCAGCATCCGCGCCTGGGCGGGGCATCTGGATGGGCACGATGTCGTGCTCGCCGAGTGCGGCATCGGCAAGGTATCCGCGGCGATGTTGGCGACCGCGCTGATCCTCACCGCGCGACCGCGACTGATCGTCTTCACCGGCGTCGCCGGTGCCCGCCCCGGGGGCTACAGCCGGGCCTGCACATCGGCGACGTCGTGATCGGCGACGTCCTCTTTCAACACGATTTCGGAACTCTCGAGCCAAATGGGATCCGGACCCACCAACCCGGCCACCTGCCCTTTTTCAACCCGACCGAGGAGTCTGGCTTCCGCCCGCCTCCGGCGCTGCTAATGGCGGCGCTTCGCCGTGTACGCGGACTCGACCTCGAATTGGTCAATGGCCACGCACCGGAGATTGTCAACGGCAACATCCTCACCGGCGATGTCTTCGTGAACTCGGCCACGCAGGTTGCCGAGGCCGGCCAGGTCATCCGGCAGGACGTCGCGGGCCACCAGCTGCTCCAGGTTGGGCAATCGATCGAGCAGCTTACGCCGCGTCCGCGATGCTGCTCGCGGGATGATCGGGCGGGAAGGCGGTGGAGAGTGCACGACCACTCGGCAACCAGTGACCGACCCCTGGCCCAGGTGGCCCACGCGTTCGGTGTCCCGGCCTCGTCGTCCAGGTTGGGCACCGCACTGTCGGTCTCGCGGGAGCGGCCGCCCCGTCGCCTGAACTGTTCGCGCAGTTCGTGGAAGTCGCGAGTGCCAACAGCGCCCGTGATGGTTCGGCACCTCCTGCACTGTCGCTGGCGGAGTACGGCGAGTGAAGCTCCTGGTCGACGTGGACACGGGCATCGACGACGCCCTGGCACTGCTCTACGCGTGCGCGTCGCCGGAGGCGGAAATCATTGCCGTAACGTGCGTCGCCGGCAACGTCACCGCGCAACAGGTGGCACACAACACGCTGCGCGTGCTGGAACTCGCAGGTCGATCGGACATCGAGGTGGCGCTCGGCCGTGAGGTGCCCCTGGTGCGGCCGCTGGTGATCGCGCCCGAGACGCACGGGCCGGAAGGCATCGGCTACGCGAAACTGCCGCCGCCCCAGTCTTCGCTCAGCGCGCGCCACGCCGCGGACCTGCTCATCGACGAGGCCCGGAGCGCACCGGGCGAGGTGACGCTGATCACCACCGGGCCCCTTACCAACCTGGCTGTCGCGCTGCTGCGCGAGCCGCAGCTGCCGCGGCTCTTGCGCGGACTGGTGATGATGGCCGGCGCGTATCGCACCGCGGGCAACACCGGGCCAACGAGTGAGTGGAATGTCGCGGTCGACCCGGAGGCGATGCAGGTGGTCCTGGCCGGCTGGGCAGCCGTGCCGCAAGCCGTGCGACCGGTGGCGCTCGGGCTGGACGTTACCGAGATGGCCAAGATGACGCCCGACCATCTCGCCCGCCTGCACGCCGCCGCAGGCAATCCCGACGCGAACCCGGTACTCACCTTCATAGACGATGCCCTGCGCTTCTACATGGAGTTCCACAGCCGCTACGACGGCTTCTACGGGGCGTTCATCCACGATGCACTCGCCGTCGCGGCGGCGCTCGATCCGGAGTTGATCGAGGTCGAGTCGCTGGCCGTCGAAGTCGAGCTGGGAGGCAACGTGACGACCGGCGAGACGGTGGCCGACTGGCGCCGACGCTGGAATAGGTCACCCAACCTGGACGTTGCCGTCGACGCAAAGGCTGACACGTTCTTCGAGCGCTTCATCGAGCGCGTCGGAACGCTCGCGCAAAGCGCCCCGAACGTGGCAATCTGACGGTCGCTGGTGGGGAGGCGAGTAGGAGGAGCGGAATGAACTGGATTTCGCGGCAGTTCACGACACGGGTGATCGTGCTGATTCCCGTTGCGATTGCCATCAACATCGTGCTTGGCTACACCGTCCAGACGGTGCTCAAGTTACCGATCTATCTCGATTCGATCGGCACCATCTTCGTCGGCGTGCTGGCCGGGCCCCTTGCTGGCGCGCTGACGGGCATCCTGTCGAACCTGATCTGGCAATACGCGCCGGTGATCGGCGGCGGCACGATCGGTCCGTTCGCAGTCACCGCCGGCGTGATCGGCTTCCTGGCCGGCATCTGGGGTTACCTGGGCGTCTTCCGGCCGCGACCGGCAAGCGGCTCGCAACTGACGCTGGCGGCAATCGTGGCCGCGGCCCTCGCCATCGTGGTCGTGCTGCCGATCCTCAACAACAAGGACTACACGAACCCAGACATTGGTGGCTACCCCGATTGGGTCTACATCGCAGCCATCGTCATCGCAGTCGTGGTTGCCCTCGCGGTGGGTGCCTTCATCTACCTGCGTCGTGACCTGGCCGGCCTGTGGGTGGCCATCGCGGGCATTGTTACGGGTGTCATCGCTGCGATCGTGTCCGCGCCGATCTCGGCCATTGCCTTTGGCGGCGTGACCGGTTCGGGCACGGACCTCATCGTCGCGGCACTGCGCAAGGGCGGCTCCGACGTACTCCAGGCCTCGCTCGGCCAGGGACTCTTCAGCGACCCCATCGACAAGCTGATCACAAGTTTCGTCGTCTTCCTGATCCTGGTCAGCCTGTCACCGCGTTTCCTGGCCAGGTTCCCCCTGGGCGAGCGGCTGACCCGGCCGGCCACCCCCGGCGCGCCGTCGCCGAGCAGCACATCGCCATAGAAGCTGCGCCGGCGGCAGCCACTCGCCGCCTCCCCGAATTCGTCGCACGCCCAGAGCAGGGGCCATATCGCAGCCTCAACCCGACGACCAAGCTGGTCGTCGCGCTGACCACGGCGCTCATCGCCCTGGGCGTGCGCGGGTGGGTGCCGCCGCTGGTCGTGCTCCTGGTGATGCTTGCCCTTGTCGCCTATGCCGGCGCATTCCGCCGCTACCTGCCCTACCTGCTGGCCACGGCACCCCTGCTCATATCGATCATCCTGATCAACACGTTCCTGTACCCGGCCAACGATGTCGCGTTCACCCTTGGGCCATTCAGCGCCACTACCAGCGGCCTCACCGCCGCTGGCCAGGCGACTCTGCGCGTGCTCGCGTTCGCCACGTCGGTCGCACTGTTTGCGCTCACCACGCGAACCGACGAACTGGTCGACGATCTCGAACGTCGCGGGCTGGGACGACGCGCCGCGTTCGTCATCAGCACCGCCATCGGCACGGTCCCACGCATGGTCGAAAGGGCGCGCGAGATCGTCGAGGCCCAGCGCGCCCGCGGGCTGGACACACAGGGCGGCGTCCGCGCCCGGCTGCGCGGACTGCTTCCGCTCGCCGGCCCGCTGGTGCTGAGCGCGCTGACCGAGGTCGAGCAGCGGACGATGGCCCTCGAAGCACGCGCCTTTTCTGCGCCCGGCCGGCGTACGGTGCTGCGACCGTACCCGGACAGCGGCCTGCAGCGCGGGCTGCGCTGGTTCCTGGTGGTGCTCACCATCGTGCTGCTGGCGGCCGAGGTCGCGGGCGCACTGGCCCCGATGCCATGACGCTCACGCTGTCGGGCGCCTCGTACCGCTACGCCGGCGCGGCCCAGGCTGTCTTGCACGACATCGACCTGACCATCGAACCCGGGCACGTCACCGGCGTCGTCGGACCCAACGACGCCGGGAAGTCGACGCTGTGCCTGATCGCCGTGGGCCTCGCGCCGCGCACGATCGGCGGCGAGCTGACGGGCACGGTGCTGATCGACGGCCTCGACACTGCCCGGGTCAGCGCGCCCGATCTCGCCCAGCACGCCGGCATCCTGTTCCAGGAACCCCACACACAACTCGCCAGCTCGGCGCCCAGTGTCTGGGAGGAGATCGCCTTCGGGCCGCGGAATCTCGGGCTCCCGCTGGCGGACGTGACTGAGCGCACCTGGTCGGCGATCGACGCCCTGGGGATCGCGGCGATCGTCGAGCGCGAGCCCGACCGCCTGTCCGGAGGCCAGGCACAGCTCGTGGCGCTCGCCGGCGTCCTGGCGCTGCGCCCGCGATACCTCGTTCTCGACGAGCCCACCAGCCAGCTCGATCCACTCGGGACACGCCTCGTTGGCGAGGCTCTCATGCGCGCCGCGGCCACGACGGGCGCAGGGATCCTGGTCGTGGAGCACAAGACCAATCTGCTGGCACAGCTATGCGACCGCGTCGCGGTCATCGCTGCCGGACACCTGGTCGAAATCGGCGCCGCCGAGCAGGTCCTCAGCGACCCGCGCCTGGTGCAGCGCGGAGTCGCGCCACCTGCCGCACAACGCCTCCGGCGAGCGGTCGAGCAGGCCGGCCTGCGCTGGTCGGGAAACTGGACGGCTGACGCGTGAGCGGGGTGGCACTGGTCGTGGATGGCCTCGGCTTCGTCTACCCCGACGGCACACGAGCGCTAGGCGAAGTGACCTTCGCTGTCGGCGCCGGCGAGCGGGTCGCGATCATCGGCCAGAACGGCTCGGGCAAGTCAACGCTGGTACGCCACTTCAACGGTCTGCTGCGGGCGACCGAAGGACGCGTCCTCGTCGACGGGCGAGAGGTCGGCCGCCGTCACGTCGCCGACCTCGCTGGCCAGGTGGGCATCTCGTTCCAGAACCCCGACCGCCAGATCTTCGCCGCGCGCGTGCACGCCGAGGTGGCCTTCGGGGCGCGCAACCTTGGCGCCCGCGCCCGGCAGCTCGCTGATCGCGTCGACTCCGCGCTCGAGCTGGTCGGGCTCACGGCCGAGGCCGAGACCAACCCCTACGACCTCGGCTACTCGCAGCGCAAGCTACTCGGGCTGGCTTCGATCCTGGCCATGGACACACCCGCAGTAATCCTCGATGAGCCAACCACCGGACAGGACCTTCAGGGCATCGAGCGGGTGATGGCCATCGTTGCGAGCCTCGCCGCGGAGGGGCGCACGGTGCTCGCCATCAGCCACGACATGCGTTTCGTTGCCGAGGCTTTCGAGCGCGTCCTGGTGATGCGCGACGGGCAGCTCGTGCTCGACGGCGCAACGGCCGAAGTGTTCGGTGCGCCTAACTGGCCGACGCTCCAGTCGACCTACCTCGAGCCGCCATTCCCAGCGCGCCTCGGTGCGCACCTGGGTCTTGGATCAACGCCAACGGATGCAGCCTTCGTGGCCGCGCTGACGGCGAGGGGCACCTCCTGAGGCTGCCCGTCGCGGATGAGCCAGGCACGCACGACCGGCGCGTCCCCGGCAAGTGAGCAGATCAGGTACAGGCTGTCCGGAAAGAAGGCGAGCTCCACGTCCGTCGCCGACGGCACTGCCGGAGTCGAGACGTGCGAGTGGACGATGCCCCAGATGACCTCCTGCGCGGCCTCGACCTCGAGCCACGCTGAAAGCTGCTCCGCCGGATCGATCGTGTAGCGGTAAGGCGATGCGGCCGCGTTGTGCAGCGACCTGAAGCGGTCCGGGACACCACCGGCGGCGAACGAGCGACCGGCGATCAGCAGTCCCACGGCTTCATTGGGCGCGGCCGAGCGCGACTCGTCGACGATGCGCGCGAGAAGTCGCGCGGCGATTACCGCTTCAGATGCCACCGCACGCCGGGCACGCCGGGTCGCGCGCCAGCTGCAGCTCCTGGAATGTCATGTCGAGGGCGTCATAGAGCAACAGCCGACCGATCAACGGCTCGCCGATGCCCAGGATGAGCTTGATCGCCTCGGTCGCCTGCAACAGGCCCATCACGCCGGGCACGACGCCGAGCACCCCGGCCACCGAGCACGCGGGGGCGAGCTCGGGCGGCGGCGGAGTGGGGTAGAGGCAGCGGTAGCACGGTCCGTCGGGCGGCCGGAACACGGTGAGCTGGCCCTCGAAGCGGAACACGGATGCGTGGACGACGGCGGTGCCGGCGCGTACGGCAGCGTCGTTCAGTGCGTAGCGCGTCTCGAAGGTGTCCGTGCCGTCGATGACCAGGTCGTAGCCGGCGATCAGGCGCGCGACGTTGTCGGTGGTGAGCATCTCGTCGTGGCGGACGACGACCACGTCCGGGTTGAGTGCCCGCAGCGTGAGCGCAGCCGATTCCGTCTTGGGCCGCCCGACCCGCTCGCTCGAGTGCAGCACCTGGCGCTGCAGGTTGGACAGGTCCACCTCGTCGAAGTCGACCACGCCCAGCGTGCCCACGCCCGCCGCCGCGAGATAGAGGAGTGCGGGCGAACCCAGCCCGCCGGCACCGACCACCAGCACCCTGGCCTGCGCGAGTCGGGCCTGGCCTTCCGGCCCGACCTCGGGCATGACCAGGTGGCGGGCGTAGCGCGACGCCGGATTCGTGTCGGCATCGGCCTTGTTGGCCGGAAGTTCCCACGGCAGCCCTTCGCGCTGCCAGCGGTTGAAGCCGCCGGCCATCGAGATCGGATCGCTGTAACCGAGCGCGCTCAACTCGCGCGCGGCTGCGACAGAGCGCACCCCGGCAGCGCAGTAGATGAGCAGCGGCTCGCTCTTGTCGCCCAGCAGCGCCGGGCCGCGGCTACCCACCTCGCTGAGGCGCAGCAGGATTGCGCCGGGAATGACCCCGCGCTGCCACTCGTCCGGCTCGCGCACGTCGACCAGGGTCACGCCCTGCTCGCGCAGCGCCTGTGCCTCGGCCGGGGTTACCTCGTTGACGGCCGGCGCAAACCGCGCCGCCGGTCGCGCGACGAGCGGCAGGTCACGCTGCGTCGTCAGGGTGCTCTCGCCCGTTCTGGTCGGCCAGCGCCTCGTGCAGGGTATCGAGCGACAGCATCGCGCACTTCATGCGTGCCGGGCTGATCTCGATGCCCAGGTTGTGGAGCACGTCCTGCTGGCCGAGGGCTTCGACCTCGGCCACCGACTTGCCCTTGATCTCGTCCGTGAGCATGCTCGCCGACGCCTGGCTGATCGCGCAGCCGCGCCCGGTGAACGCGACGTCCTTCACTTTGCCGGCCGCATCTACGGTGAGCATCAGCGTGATGCGATCGCCGCACAGTGGGTTGGCGCCCTCCTTGACGGCGGTCGGCGATTCAAGGACCCCAAAGTTGTGCGGGTTGCGGTAGTGCTCGAGGATCTCGTCCCGATACAGGTCGTCCATCGCGCGTCAGTGTGACGCGTTTGCCGCTGGCGCGTTGACGGCAGGGCGGCCGAACAACCGCTCCACCTTGTTGAGGGCCGCGGCCAGGCGATCGATGTCTTCACGATCGGTGTACACGTTGAAGCTCGCCCGCGCCGTGGCCTCCTCCCCCAGGCGTTGATGAAGCGGCATCGTGCAATGATGCCCGGCGCGCACCGCGACAGCCTCGCGGTCGAGCAGGGTGGCCACGTCGTGCGGGTGTGCGTCGGCCAGGTTGAAGGTGATGATGCCGCCCCGCTCGCGGGCCGACAGCGGGCCGTGGATGCGAATGGTGGGCACCTGCCGCGGCAGCATGTCGAGCGCGTACTCGGTCAGGTCGCGCTCGTGCGCCCGAACGTGTTCCATGCCGAGGTTTGCCAGGTAATCGAGCGCCGCACCCAGGCCGATCGCGGCCGCGATGTCCGGCGTGCCCGCCTCGAACTTGTAGGGCACTTCGTTGTAGGTCGTGTGGCGCAGGTGGACCTCGCGGATCATCTCGCCACCGGCCATGAACGGGGGCATCTCCTCGAGCAGCTCGAGGCGTGCCCACAGCGCGCCGGAACCCGGCGGCCCAAGGGCCTTGTGACCCGAGAAGACGTAGAAGTCGGCGCCGATCTCGGCGATGTTGACCGGCTCGTGGGGAACCGCCTGGGCGCCATCGACGAGCACCAGCGCGCCGGCATCATGAGCTTTGCGGACCATCTCGGCGACCGGGTTGATGGTGCCGACGCCGTTCGACACGTGCGTGAACGCTACGAGCTTGGGCTTCGTCCGCAGGAGTACCTCGTAGCTCTCCTGGATCAGGCGGCCCTGGTCGTCGAACGGTACGAATTCGAGGTCAGCATCCTTTTCCTGGGCGAGCAGCTGCCAGGGCACCAGGTTGGCGTGGTGCTCGAGCTCGGTCAGCACGATGGTGTCGGCGCGGCCGATGTTGCGCCGGCCCCAGGCATACGCGACGAGGTTGATCGCTTCCGTCGCGTTACGCACCATGATGATCTCGCGCGGGTCGGCGGCGCCGATGAAGGCCGCGATCTTGACGCGCGCGGCCTCGTACGCTGCCGTTGCCTCTTCGCCGATCTCGTAAATCCCGCGATGGACGTTGGCGCTGTATTCGTTCATGTACGCGTCCATGGCCGCGGTCACGGGTCGAGGCTTGAGTGCGGTCGCGGCGGAGTCGAGGTAGACCAGCCGCCGTCCACGGAACTCGCGTTCGAAAATCGGAAAGTCGGCCCGCAGCGCAACCGGGTCGAGCGGCCGGACGACGGCCATCTGCTGCGCTCCTTTGTCGTTCAGGACGGTTCTACAGGGACATTGCCTCAGCCGGTTCGGGCGCCTCCTGCTCGTCGGCGGTATCTGCTTCGAGGCCGGCCTCGCGCAGGATCGGGGCGTAGCCCTCTTCCTCCAGTCTGAGCGCGAGATCCCGACCGCCCGAGGCAATGATCCTGCCCTGCGCAAGCACATGCACGTAGTCGGGCTTGATGTAGTTGAGCAGGCGCTGGTAGTGGGTGATCAGCATCACCCCGAGATCCGGACTGAGCTGTGCGTTGACGCCCTCGGCGACGATGCGCAGCGCGTCGATGTCGAGGCCCGAATCGGTCTCGTCGAGGATCGCCATCGCCGGTTGCAGCACGGCCATCTGGAGCATCTCGAGGCGCTTCTTCTCGCCACCGGAGAAGCCCTCGTTCACGTAGCGGCCCGCGAAGCCCTCGTCGAGCCGGAGCAGGGCCATCTTCTCGCGCAGGAGCCGCCGAAAGTCGCCGAGCTTGATACCACCGCGCGTCAGATCAGACGGGTCGTAGTCCTCGGCGGCCTGCTGATCGAGCGGGCGCATGCGGGCATTGAGGGCCGTGCGCAGGAAGCTGGCGACCGACAGGCCGGGGATTGCCGTCGGGTACTGGAACGCCAGGAAGAGGCCCAGCCGTCCGCGCTTGTCAGGCGACAGGGCGAGTAGATCGTGTCCCTTCCAGAGCACCTGGCCGCTGGTCACCCGATAGGCCGGGTGGCCCATCAATGCATACGCCAGGGTCGTCTTGCCCGAGCCGTTGCGGCCCATGATGGCGTGCACTTCGCCTTTGCGGATGGTGAGGTCGATGCCCTTGAGGATTTCCCGGTTGGGCTCGGCCACCGGAACGACGTGCAGGTCACGGATGACGAGCTCGCCCTCGTCGTGCGGTTTTTCGGTCATTGCTTGGTCACCAGCAGGGATCCGGCCGGGATGGCCGGTGAGTGATACGGATGTGACGGACGGGGAGTGGCCAGGTCCGCCAGGCTGATCGAGTCCAGCGCGTCGCTGATCGCATTACGCACGGTAAGCCATAGGTGGTTGACGTTGCAGAAACCGGTGCGCTCGCACAGCGCCGCGTGCGCGGGGTCCTCGCTGGCGCAGACCATCGGTGCGATCGGGCCTTCCAGGGCGCGCAGAACCTCACCCATGTGGATGTCCGCGGGATCGCGCGTGAGCTCATAGCCACCGTGGGCACCGCGGGTGCTCTGCACCAGGCCCGCCGCGCGGAGGCTGACGACGAGTTGCTCGAGGTACGGCCGCGGCAGCGCCTCGTGGTCGGCCATTTCCGCCAGGCTGATCGGCCCGCTGCCGTGATGGCGCGCGAGCTCCATCATCAGCCGCACGCCATACTCGCCACGCGTCGAAAAATGGACCGCACCGGTGCCGGGGAAAATGCTCCGCGGGCGAACCTTGGCGACTTGTCGCGAGACGTTGCGTACGCGCGCGGGTGAATTCCGACTCAGCATGTCAGGATTGAGTCTAGCCGAGGGCGCGCCGCGCCGCAAACGGGCTCGCCAACGGGCGGCCACGGCCTTTCGTGCCGTTGGGCGGCAGGCCGGATCGTCATGTGCCGCGGGGCGCCACAACGGACCACTGGACTGACGGAAACACGCTTTGGGAGGCCTCTCGCGGTGCGCTTGCGTCGTGGGGCGGCACAAGTGACCGCCACGTACATCCCGACGGCACCTCGAGTGTCGGTTGTGCCCTACGACGGCAAACTCGTCTGACTGAAAGCGTGCCCGCGCGCGGCTTACGCGGCTGGTAGCCTCGCCGTTCGTGAGTGAGGTCCCGCGGCGCATAGCCCTTGGCATCTTTCGACGCGGGTCGCTGCTCCTGGTGGGCGAGGCTTACGACCGCGTCAAACACGAGCGCTTCTACCGACCGTTGGGCGGCGGCATCGAGCCCGGCGAGACGGCCGAGCGAGCCCTCGAACGCGAGATGCGCGAGGAACTCGGAGAAGACGTCCGCATCGTGCGCCGACTGGGCGAGCTCGATAACAGGTTCGTGTTCGAGGGCCGGCCGGGCTGGGAGGTTGTGCAGGTACTCGAGGCACAGTTTCTGTCGCCGGGCGCACCCGAGGTCGAGAGCGTCGAAGCCGAGTCATGGCAACTGCGGTGGATATCTCTCGAGGGCCTCGATGCGCCGCTGTATCCCGACGGACTCGCAGAGCTGCTGCAGAGCCTAGGCTCTAGCTGATGGAGTTCGGTGAAGTCGTCCGGCGGCGACGAATGGTGCGCAACTATGACCCCGACAAGCCGGTCGCGCACGAGGCGCTCGAGCGCATCGCGGCGGCTGCCCAGCGCGCCCCGAGTGCAGGTTTCAGCCAGGGCCAGCGGCTGGTCATCATCACCGACCCGAAGCGCCGTGAGCAGATCGCTCGGCTGTGCCTCGAGGACGACTACGTAGCTGCCGGCTACGACCGCTGGATCAGCCGCGCCCCGGCCATCTTCATTCCGACCGTCAGCGAGGCCATCTACCACCGACGCTACCAGGAGCCCGACAAGATCCAGGACGACGGCAGCGAGATCTACTGGCCCATCCCGTACTGGTATGTCGATGTCGGCGCGACGATGATGCTCATCCTGCTGGCCGCGATCGACGAGGGCCTGGCGGCAGGCTTCCTGGGTTTGGCCGACTACGCCGGCCTGAAGGAAGAGCTCGGGATTCCCGACGACCAGCAGCCCATCGGGCTCATCACCGTGGGCCACCCACTGCCCGACCGGCGATCAGGCTCCCTCAAGCGGGGCTGGGTACCGAACGCCGACTTTGCCCATTGGGAGCGTTGGTAGCTCCGCTCAGCGCAGGCCGGTGTCGTAGTTGATCTGGACCTCGGCGTAATTGCCGGCCACGACCTGGACCGACACGGGCTGGGCAATGGGATACGAATCGGTCGTCGCCGGTGCGACGACATAGTCGCCCGGCGGGACATCGACCTGGAAAGTGCCGTCCGCGGCGGACGTGGCGCGCGTGACGACCTTGCCCTCGCCGTCGAGCACGACGAGCTGTGCGGCGTAGGGGGTGAGGCACGGCACCTGGCCATCAGGGCCCACTGACGGCGGGTTTGGACAGGTGGGCCCGAGCACGACCGATCCCCGGATGCCCGACGGTGGTGGCGGAGTATTGACCACGACGCCAAAGTTGCCGCAGCCGCCGACGACCGTCGCGAACACCCCGCCAAGCAGCGGCATCAGCAGTGACCGTCGCACCTGTTGGCCCCTCCGACAAACCGTTCTAGCCGCGCACCGTCGTCGCGGCATGATCCTCCGCCTTTTCGGCGACGCGTGCCAGCACCCACAGCAGGTCGGCGAGGCGGTTCACGTAGGCCAATAGCCACTCGCCGGGCAAACGACCCGCGCCCTGGAGCGCAACCACCCGTCGCTCCGCGCGGCGCAGGATGGCGCGCGCCATGTCCAGCGCAGCCGACGCCTCCGTCTCACCGGGCACCACGAACTCGCGCGGCATTTCCATGACCGCCTCCCAACGCGCCAGCTCCGCCTCGATGCCCGACAACATCTCTTCCGAGACGCGCGAGGTCCCGCTCACCTGGCGCGCGACGGCCTCGGGATTGGTGGCCAGCTCGGCACCGACCACGAACAGTTCGCGCTGCAGACCCAGTACCAGGCCCGCCGACTCATCCAGTTCCGCGCGCGACAGCGCCGCACGGGCCAGCCCGAGGGCCGCAACCGCCTCATCGATGGTGCCATAGGCCTCGGCCTGCAGATCGTCCTTGGCGATGCGCCCGCCAAAGAGCAGGCCGGTCGTGCCGTCGTCGCCGCGGCCCGTGGCGACCGCGCTATGGGCGATCGACGGACGGCGACGGGCTACCACACCAGTCCGGCGTCGCGCGGGTCCCAGCGCTCTGCCAGCAGGGTCACCTTGACATCGTGCTCGACCACGCTTTCGACCTGTTCCTTCACCTGCTGAATCATCGCGCCGGCGTACGGACAGAACGGCGTCGTCAGGATCATCTTGACCTCGGTCTGGTCCTTGCCCAGGATGATCTGCTTGATCAGGGCAAGCTCGACCACGTTCATGCCGATCTCGGGATCGACGACGGCGCGCAGGGCATCGAGGATGGCCAGCTCGGTCGCCCGCGCCTGCGGGTCAAAGGCGGGCGCCTGGGTCGCCGCTGTGGTCGGCTGGCTCTCGCCTGCGGTCTGCTGTTCGGTCGAAATCTGATCCGTCATGTCGGATTTAATCCTAGCACCGGCCGATGAGGCGGCCAGAGGTCGAGACTTCAGCTGACGACGATACCGTGCAGCTCGCGCAGGTATTCCGGAAAGACCGTTGCCTGGTCCGCGCTGAAGGCGGGGCCGCGCAGCGAGCCGTCCTTCTCGAAGAAGTCCGCGTAGCGGGCCTTGTTGTCGGCGGCGAAGCGATAGGCCTCGGCGATACCGACGCTGCGGAGTTCGGGGTGCCGAGCGAGGATCGCGTCGGGATCCAGGCCGTTGGCGCGCATCTCGAGCAGGTTGCGCACGGTCAGCCGCGTGGCGTAGCAGAACGGCTCGCCGTTCATGATGAGCGGGTCGCTCTTGACCCACTTGATGGTCATCGGCGTGCAACCCGAGTGCTCAGACCCACTTGTCGTCGCCCACGCCGGCGCCCTTCCAGAAGAAGCGCAGCACGGCATTGCCCTTGTGATCGCCGGGCAGGCGGCCATGATGCCTGAGCCGCTCCGCCCAGCTCGCGAAGACCGTGCTGGCGGCCTCGTTCTCGGCCGGCGTCAGGACGGTCGCGACGGCCTGCTGGAGGCCGGAGATCAGCGCGATGAGGTCGCGCATGGGCACCCGTCGGCGCCGGTAAAGCGGGACGAGCCACTCGGCGTAGTTGGTCACGTAGCCGTCGTGGCCGGTTTCCAGGGCACGCGCCAGCTGCTCTATATGGCGTTCGTAATCACGCAGGAAGAGACGCAGCGCGGTGTCGTCGTAGCGAACCTCGAAATCGGCCACGTTCGCCACGGTCGCGGCGAGCGCGAGGCGGCCGAGGCGTTCGCCGTTGGCGCGCAGGCGCGCCGCCGCGTCGGGCAGGCCGGCAGTCGTGTCGTCTGGTGGAAGACCAAGGCTGGGATGCGCCATCGGCGACCTAGTCTACCGGGCCGGCCCGCAGGGGCGGGCGTGCCACGGTTCCTGCGCGCGGCGCCGGCTGCCTTGCACGGCAGCCTCCCGCGGCCTTGCCGCGGGGGCCATCATGCGCACGTGGCCAAACTGTTGATCGCGATCGTCCATGCCCAGGACTCGGGCCGCCTGGTGGATGCCCTGCGCCAGTCCGATCTGCGCGTGACCGAAGTGCTGTCGCGGGGCGGCTTCCTGCAGGCGCGCAACACCATGCTCTACATCGGCCTCGAGGACGAGCAGGTCGCGACCGCGATGCGCCTGATCGAGGAGAACTGCTCGTCGCACGTGGAAACGGTTCCGCCTGAACCGCTCGGTGCGCTGGAGGCGAACTGGCTGCTCACCGAAGTGACGCATGGCGGGGCGACTGTCTTCGTGGTCCCACTCGACGAGATCAGGCGCTTCTAGGCAGCCTGGCCGCGCTACTCGGGCGTCTCCCCGAGGAAGGGCATGTGCTGCTCCTCGACCGCGCGCAGGCTCATCCGCAACGCGGCCGTCTTCTGGGCGGCCACGTCGCGCACGTAGGCCGCCTGCTCGGCCTCGGTCATCGACCGCCCGCGCGCCTGGTCGGAGCGCCCGACCATCAACCACGAGAGGTGGTAGCGGTCCATCGCACCCCAGGCACGGCTCAGCAACTCGTCGGATACCTGCAGCCAGGTACGCAGCGACGGCAGGCTCGGCGCGCGCTGCAAACGCTCGCCCTCGGCGATCAGGCGGCGCGTCTCCTTGATCAGCTGCGCGCGAGTCATACCCGAGTATCGTCAGGCAATGACCGCGCCACCGCTCAGCGCCGCGACGCTGCGTGCCGATCCGGCCCGCCTCGATGCGGTGCTGGCCGGTCTGCGTGAGGCAGTCGATCGGGGCGCGCTGCCCGTGGTGGCGCTCGCCGTTGGCGACGCCGACGGCCCGATTCGGGGCGCGGCCTTCGGGGCGCGCGGCCGGGAAGTCGCAACAGGCAGCTACTTCTTCCTGGCCTCGGTGACCAAGCCCATCGTGGCCACCGCCTTCATGCAGCTTGTCGAGGCGGGCCTGACCAGCGTTGACGAGCCGTTCGCCCGGCATCTCCCCGAGTTACGCGGCGAGAAGGCACGGATCACGCCCCGCCACGTCCTCACCCATACCTCGGGGCTGGCCGACGTGGCCGTGGAAGTCATCAGGCGCCGGCGACCCTCGGCGGTCCAGATGACACGCCTGGTCATCGACTCGCCACTCCAGTTTGAGCCCGGCACCCGCTGGGAATACTGCTCGGCGTCGTTCTATCTGCTAGCGCTGCTCATCGGGCGGTTGAGCGGTACACCGTTTGTTGATTACCTGCACGAACGCCTCTTCCGACCGCTCGGCATGCAAACTACCTTCGATCCCCGTGGCCGCAACCGGCCGATCGTGCCGGTTGCCGGCGTGGGCGCCGATAACCCCCTGGTCCGCTGGCTGCTGCTGCGCTACATGGCCCGCGCCGCGGTGCCCGGGGGCGGCCTGTTCGGGACCCTCGACGACCTCCTGGCGTTCGGCGCAGCGGTGCTGCGACCGCGCCGGTCAGACGGTCGTTGGCTACCCGTTTCGCCGGAGACGCTGGCGGCCATGGGCACCGACCAGACCGCCGGGTTGCACGGCGAGTTCGACGGCACCGAGCGCGAGGTGCATTTCGGTCTTGGCTGGAGCAAACCAACGCTCATGCGCGGGGCGCCGGGATCGGCGCGGGTCATGGCCCATGGTGGAGCGTCGGGAACCAGGCTGTGGATCGACCCCGACGCGGGCCTGGTGTTCGTGTTCTTCACCAGCACCTGGGCGGCCGATCGGACGACCGAGTCGCAGGCACTCAGCGGCGTCTACCAGGCGCTGTCTGCCTGACGGCGCTCCGCGGCGCTAGGGAATGGCGCCCTCGTCACGCGCAAAGGCGCGCAGTCGCTCCTGGCACTCCGCCGCGTAACGCGCCACCTGGGCCACCAGCCACGGCTCGATGCGCACGCTGTCCTCGAGTTGCAGCTCCGTGCCGCGCGTGCCGTCGATGAGCTCGAAGCCGGCTGCCGTGCGAAAGTCGGTCGTCCAGTTCGCCTGGAGCTGGACCAGGACATCAGCGACTACAGCACGTGTAAACGACCAGTCCAGGTAGTCCACGTTCAGGCGATCGACGATGTCGCGCAGCCGCACTGGCTCGCCGCGTGGCAGCCGCGCAACCAGGTGGGTTACCCGCAGGGCGGCGAAAGGGTCGCCCGACTCGGCGACGGTCGGCGGCCGGAGATCGGCCGCGGGCAGACCGGTCACGTTTCGCAGCGCGAGGCCCACGCTATTCGACGCGCGGTTCGAGGCGCAGCGTCGTGGCCAGCACTCGCGTCTCGACCATCGCCGGTGTGGACGGGTTGCCCGGGTACTTGGCCAGCAGGCCGCTGTGTGCAGCGCTCGATCGACGCGGCGTCGGTCACCAGCTCGGCTCGTACCGCGACGCGCCGGCCGGCGACATGCACGGCCATCCGTTCCGGCTCGGCCAGCGCCTCGCGATACCAGCGACCGCGTTCACCCAGCCACGAACGGACGAATACCTCGTCGCCATCGACCACCGACCAGACGGTCGTGCGCCGGGCGGCCCCGTTGGCTGTGCGAGTTTCTACGTCGACCTCGGCCTCCTCGTCGAGGAGCCTGAGCGTCCCGCGCTCGAACAGGCGCGCCTCCCGTTAATACAGCGCCTCGAGGCCGAGCATGTCACCCAGCCCGAGCGTCGCCTCCTGGTTTTCGCACAGGTCATCGATGTACGGGCTCATCGTCAGCCGACCATGCCGGACCTCGCTGACGTGATCGAGCCCGAACACATGACCGGCCTCGTGCGTCACTGTCGCCTCGAGCATCACCTGTGCGTGGCAGTTGCGCAGCGACAGGGCCCATGATTCGCGGCTGTTGATCCTCATGTCGGCCTCGACGATGCGGTTGCCCTTCGTCCAGTAGCAGGTCACGGCAAGGATGCCTGCGGGCAGGCGGCCGAAGGCGACCACGTTGTGGCCGTCGCGCGAATTGCAGTTCGCATTGCGCTTGGTGGTCCCCAGGTAGTTGGCGGAGAGCGAAGCCGTGCCCACGCGGCCACAGTCATTGCGCTCGCTGGTCATGTTGTGGAACGCCTTGACGATCTTGTTGCGAACGGCGCGCCGCCCGAGCGATCCGGGCACCGAGCTTGCGCGGAAGGACCAGTTGTACACACCGCTGGCCCACTTGGCGCCGATCAGCCGGTAGGCAGCGTCCCTGCACGGATCAGGGGCGACGCCCACCTTTCCGTCGAGTTGGGCGGTAACAGGGCTGGCCGCACCGTTGCCGATGTACAGCGGCTGCGCGGAGGCCGGCGCGGCAGAAACGGCCATGAGCGCGGCTGCGAAGAGCAGCGTTGTGAGGCGAATGGGTCTGATCATCGCGGTTTCCCCCTGGGGCTGGCGGCCACGGACTTTCGGTCGTCCGCGGAAGGATAACCCGGCCCTGCTGGGGGCCGGACAGGCCAGCCGACTAAAGCAACTCGCCGTGGGCTGAGCCGGTCGGTTCACCATCGCGCGGCCGGGGCTCCTCGCCGGGCCCGTACTCGCGAGCCGGCCGGTGCCGGCTGCGCGGGTAGCACGGGCAGCGAACCACCCGGCTTGTGCTCGATGGCGCCGACGCCGTAGGGCGTCCACTTGTCCGGCCGCTGCAGGCGGTGCGGCTCCAGGTTGCCGCGCGCGTGAACCTCCTCGAAGCCTTCCGGCTCGATCCACATCTGCTGGCCCTCGAGCAGGCCCAGCACGCCGGCCTGGCCGGGCTCGGGGCGGGCTGCCTGGCACGCCTTGCACTTCGAGCGATCGTGCTGCTGGTACTCGAGCGGCTCCTCGTAGGTGGTGATGTAGCCCTCGTAGTTGCGCAGCACCACCTTGTGGTCGCTGTAGCTGATCAGGTAGTTGGGCATGACCGGGATCTTGCCGCCGCCACCGGGCGCGTCGATCACGTACGTGGGCACCGCATACCCGGAAGTGTGCCCGCGCAGGCCCTCCATGATCTCGAGGCCCTTGCCCACCGGCGTCCGGAAGTGGCCCGAACCTTCGACGAGGTCGCACTGGTAGATGTAGTACGGCCGCACACGGATCTCCACCAGTTTGTGGACGAGCTCGCGCTGGATGTTGACGCAGTCGTTGATGCCCGCCAGCAGCACCGACTGGTTGCCCACCGGAATGCCGGCACGGGTCAACTTGTCGACGGCACGCGCCACCTCAGGCGTGATCTCGTTGGGATGGTTGAAGTGCAGGTTGACCCACAGCGGGTGGTACTGCGCGAGCATCTCGCACAGCTCGTCGTCGACGCGTTGCGGCAGGAAGACGGGCACGCGCGAACCGATGCGAATGATCTCGATGTGCGGAATCTCGCGGATGCCGCGAATGATCGATTCGAGCAGCTTCGGCGCGAGGGTCAGGCCGTCGCCGCCACTGATAAGCACATCGCGCACCTGCGGCGTGCGACGCAGGTACTCGAGCTGCGCCTCGTGTTCCCGGCGATTGAAGTTCTGGGTGGGGTCGCCCACGATGCGCGAGCGGGTGCAGTAGCGGCAGTAGCTGGCGCATTGCGTGGTCACGAGCATCAGCACGCGGTCCGGGTAGCGGTGCACGAGGCCGGGTACCGGCGAGTGGCGATCTTCCGCGAGCGAGTCTTCCATCATGCCCGTGAAGGCGTTCGCCTCACGCCCGGTGGGGATGACCTGGCGACGGATGGGATCGTCGGGATCGTCGGGATCGATCAGGCTGATGAAGTACGGCGTGATGTCGACCCGGAACTTGTCTGGCGCACCAAGCCCTTCGCGCTCGTCGTCGGTCAGGTTGAGGATCTGCTCGATCTCCGCGAGGTCGTTGACCCGGTGCGAGAGCTGCCAGCGCCAGTCGTTCCATTTCTCGTCGGGCACATCGGCCCACAGCGGCGCACGGCGGCTGACCGCTGGTCTGCCGTCGGCACCCAGCCGGCGCGCCGGGTCGCGCTGATTGACGAAGGGTTCGTCGGCCTTCGCCGCCAGCTCTGCGTTCTCGCGGGGCACGATCGCTGTCACTGCATATTCCTTATGCACATTGGATAAGAGAGGCATCATACCGCGGCGTGGCGGACGCCCTGCTGTTTGCTAGACTCGGGCGCGATGTCGATGACCCGCTGGAAGAACCTCGCGATGGTCTTCGCGCTGCTGCTGACCGGCGTCGCCCTGGTTTCCTTGTTCGCCGGCTTCCTGCAGCTGATCCTGCATCCCTTCGCGCTGTTCGGCGCCATCCTGATCGCGGGCGTGATGTCATTCATCTTCCTGCGCGTCGCCCTCGTGCCCGCGCAGCGCTTCACGCCCTGGGCGCGCAGCCTGGTGGGGCCCAACGGCCGCTGGCTGTTCCTGGTGCTGATCGTCGCGTGGGGCGCCGGAATGGCCTTCCTGGCCAGCCTGGGCCTCGGCCCGCAGCAGGCGGGCGCGCCGGCGCTGGTCGGCCTGTTCAGTGGCATCTTCCTGTTCATGGGCTTCATCTGGTCCGTGATCGGCGAGTAGCCGGCGCGACGTCCGACCGTTGAGGACGGTCACAGTCTCCTGGGATCGATCGGGCGGCCGATTCACTGCGAGCGGCTCCGCATCCAGACCAGACGATCACCATCAACGCGCCGCGTGCACCAGGTGAAACGCGCGGCTCGACCGGCTTCTCCGCGACCGAGCTGCTGCTCGCCGGCGCGGGGGCCTGCTCGGCGTGGGACGTGGTCGAGATCCTGCGCAAACGGAGGGCTCAGATCACGTCGCTCGACGTCGCGGTCGAGGGCGAGCAGCAGGTCGAGGCCCCGTGGAGCTATCGGCGCGTCACGCTGCACTACAGCATTGCCGGCGAGGGCCTGCGACCGGAGGTGATCGCTCGCGTCATCCGTCTGAGCATCACGCGCTACTGCTCGGTGATCACCACGATCGCCGGCGTCGCCGCGATCGAGGCGACGTACGAGCTGACCGGCGCGGACGGCAGCGGCAGCGGCCGGCAACCGATCGAGCTGGCACTCCCTGCCGTGCCACTGCCGGACGTGGCGGAACCGACCGCCGACGAGGACGAAGACGAGCAGTCAGGCCTGGCCTAGCGCATTCCGAATCTGTTCCGCGGTCCGAATCGCGGTATCGCGGTCGCAGGCAAAAGCGCCGTGGACGACGTCGGGCAGCAGATCCGGTCCCAGGCCGGGCATATTCGGCGTAGCGCGGGACCAGGTGGAAGTGCAGGTGATGCACCGTCTCGGCGAATGAGGCGACATAGATCCGCTCGGGCGCGAGCACGCTGCGCATGGCGCGCAGTAGCTGGCGCAGGAGCGGACCGAGCGTGGCGGTCTCCGAGTCGGTCAAGTCGGCCAGCTCGTGGACGTGGCGGCGTGGCTTGAGGATGACGTAGCCGCGCAGCAGCGGTGTGAACTCGTGGTCGGCCTGCCACAGTTCGTCGACATAGATTGGTCCACCAGGCGGCTGGAGCCGGCCGCTGTTCACGGCGCAGGCGACGCACTCAGAGTCGGTCATTGGCTCATTGTCGACGCCGGAATCGGGAACGGGCAGAGATGCCCGACGCGAGCGACACTGAGCGTTCCGTGAACGTGTTCCAGCGCATCGGGCTGTTCAGCGCGCGCCACCGCTATGCGGTCTTCGCGACCTGGGCGCTGCTCCTCCTTGCGGCGCTGCCGTTCGCTCCCCAACTGCCTGGTGCGCTGCGCTCGGGTGGCTTCTCACTGGACGACCTCGAGGCGTCGCGCGCGCGTTTACTGCTGCAGGACCAGCTGGGCGTTCCGCCCTCGGCGATGGTGATCCTCATCCAGAGCGAAACCGACGCGCGCGCGGGCGATCCGGTGTTCGAGGCAGCCGTCGCGGAGGCACTCGCGAACGTGCCGCGCGCAAGTCATGTCACGGGCCTGGTCACGCATTTCACCAACCCCCGCCAGGTAAGCGCCGACGGCAGGACCGTCTACGAGGTCGTCACCCTCGACCTCGCGCCGGATGACTCGCCGGCGGCCCTGGCACCGGTACAGCAGGCGCTCACGCAGGTGCCCGGTCTGCGCATCTACCTCGCCGGAGGGCCGGCGTTCTACGGCGATATCCAGGTGCTGTCCGAGACGGACCTGCGGCGCAGCGAATTCATCTCGCTGCCGCTCGCGGCGCTTGCCCTGTTGCTTGTCTTCGGCAGCGTCGTCGCCGCTGCAGTACCCATCGTGATCGGCGGCTCGGCGGTGGTGATCGCGCTCGGCGTGCTCTTCTTCGTCGCCCAGCTGACGCCATTGTCGATCTTCGTGCTCAACCTGGCCACGCTGCTCGGGCTGGGCCTCGGCGTCGACTACGCGCTGCTGCTCACCAGCCGCTTCCGTGAGGAGCTGCGCGCGCGCAACGGTGGCCATACGGCGGAGGGCGCCGTCGACCAGGAGGCGGTCAACGAGGCCGTCGCGATGACCGTGGCCACGGCCGGGCGGGCCGTCTTCTTCAGCGGCCTGACGGTGCTGCTCGGGCTGGCCGGGCTCGTCCTGTTCGAATTCATGGTCCTGCGCTCGGTCGGGATCGCCGGTGCGGCGGTCGTCGGCCTCGCGGTGACTGCCGCGGTGACCCTGCTGCCGGCTGGCCTGGCGCTGCTCGGCCCGCGCGTCGACGCCTTGCCGGTACGCCTGCGCGAGCGGCTGAGCCGGCGGGTCGGCCTGCCCATCAGTCGGCCAGGTCCCGGCTCCGAGGGCGCCTGGGGCCGCCTGGCGCGCCGGGTGATGGCCCGACCGCTGCTGTTCTTCGTGCCCACGCTGACGCTGCTGATCGTCCTCGGGACACCGTTCCTGCACGTCCGTTTCGACGCGCCCGACGCCACCATCCTGCCGCCCACCGTGCCCTCACGGGCGGCCTACGACCTGCTCGTCCAGAACTTCGGCGAGGGCGATTTCGCGCCGATCACGCTGGCCATCACCACTCCGGGCCCGGTGACCGACCCCGCCAACGTTGGCGCCCTGTACGACTACTCGCGGCGTATCGCGGCCGACCCACGCGTAACCCGGGTGGAGGGCCTCGTCAATGTCGATCCGCGCCTGACACGCGCCCAGTACCAGCTCCTGCTGGCGGCGCCCGGCGGTCCTGCCGACCGTTTCATGGCCAATATCCTCGTGGCCACCACCAAGGGCGACCTGACCGCGTTCACCGTGTACACGCCCTATGGCCCGAATCGCGACCAGGCCCAGGCGCTTGTCGAGGAGTTGCGCGACCCATCGTCCGCCCTCGCGCCGCCGCCCGGTGTCCACGTCTTGGTCGGCGGCGGCGCGGCCGAAGTGCGCGACGTGGTGAACCGCATCGCCACCGATTTCCCGCGCTCCGCGGCCTTCATCCTGTTGGCCACGTACCTGGTCCTGTTGGTGCTCCTGCGCTCGGTCGTCCTGCCGGCCAAGGCGCTCATCGTCAATGGGCTGTCGATCACCGCGTCGTTCGGGGCACTGGTGTGGATATTCCAGGACGGCAACCTGTCGGCGCTGCTCGGCTTCACACCGCTCGGCTTCGTCGAAACGACCCTGCCGGTGATCCTGTTCTGCGTGCTGTTCGGGCTGTCGATGGACTACGAGGTCTTCCTCTTGTCGCGCATGAAGGAGGCCTTCGACGCAACAGGCGACAACCGCGAGGCGGTGGTGCGCGGTATGGAGCGCTCGGGGCGCATCGTGAGTTCTGCGGCGCTGATCGTGGTCGTGGTCGCCGGTTCCTTCGCCTTTGCCGACATTGTGCTCATCAAGGCCCTGGGCCTGGGCGTGGCCATCGCCGTGGCGCTCGACGCGACCCTCGTGCGTGCCTTGCTCGTGCCGAGCACCATGCGCCTGCTGGGCAAGGTCAACTGGTGGATGCCCGAGCGCCTGCGCCGGATCCTGCCGCCTCTCGCCGCCGCGCTGCTGGTCGTCGGCTGCTCGGCTGGCGGCCGGGTGCTGTCCAATCAGCCGGAGCCGATTCCCTCGGCCCCGTCACCCACGCCGGTGGTTTCTCTCCCCGCGGACCCACAGCCACTCAGCTTTCCTGCCGACGAGGGCCCCCATGACCGACTGACCGAGTGGTGGTACTACACGGGCCATCTGACGGCCACCGACGGGCGCCATTTCGGCTTCGAGTTCGTGATCTTCCGCGCCGGGCGCGGGTCGTTTCCAGTCTCGTGGGCGTCCCACCTGGCCCTGACCGATGAAGCCGACGGCACATTCACGTACGACCAGCGCTCGGAAATCGGGCCCCAGGTGGACCAGTCACAGGCGGGCAGCGGGTTTGACCTGTCGATCCGCGGCAGCAGCGACCAGGGCGTCCCGCAACTGAGCAACGCGCCGTGGCATCTGACCGGCCTCGACGGGCATGACACGCTGCAGGCAGCGACCAGCGGCTTCGGGCTGGACCTCACGCTGACCGACACGGGCGCGGCGCCGGTCCTGCACAACGACATCGGCTACGTCGACTTTGGCGCGGCGGGCGGTTCGTACTACTACTCGCGGCCGCGCATGGCGGTGAGCGGCCAACTCGACTTGAACGGTCAGCAACTGCCTGTCGACGGCACGGCCTGGTTCGATCACCAGTGGGGCAACTTCATCGCCGTGGGTGGTGGTGGCTGGGACTGGTTCGCGGTAAACCTGGCGGACGGCAGTGACCTGATGCTGTCGCTGGTGCGCGCCGCCGACGGCTCCTACCCGCTCGTCTACGGCACCTACGTCGCGGACGGCCAGGCAGTGGACCTGACGCGCGATGAGTTCACGGTGACCGCACAGGGCCACTGGACGAGTCCGCATACAGGTGCGGTTTACCCAGCAGGCTGGCGCATCGATATCCCGGGCCAGCAACTTGCAATCAACCTGACGCCGACCGTCGCCGACCAGGAGCTCGACACGCGGGCAACGACGGCGGTGGCCTACTGGGAAGGCTCACAGGTCGTGTCGGCCACTCTTGCGGGTCAACCGCTCGACGGCCAGGCCTATGTCGAACTGACCGGCTACGCGCACTAGTCTTGACCCTCCATGACGCCGCGCGACCGGGCAAAGTCAACCTTTCCGGAGGTGGAGCTCACGACAGCGCGCCTGCTCTTGCGCACGTTCCGGCGCGCGGACATGGCGGAGAACACGCTCGCCTGTCGCGATGAGCTGAGCCGGCGCTGGCTGCCCCTCCCCGACCCGTACACGGAGGCCGACTCAGAGGCCTGGTGCACCGTGATCGCGCCGGCATTCCGCACTTCAGGCGACGGCATCCAATGGGCGATCGAACGCGACGGGCGCTGGGCCGGATCGATCGGACTTCATCACACGGAGTGGCTGGCCCGCGAAAGCGAAGTCGGCTACCTGGTCGCGCCGTGGGCGCGTGGCGCGGGAGTGGCCACCGAGGCCGTCCGTGCCGTGGCGCGCTGGCTTCTCGTTGAGCGGGAGTTCGAGCGGCTGACGCTGCGCCACGCCCCGGGCAACGAAGCCTCGCGGCGCGTGGCCCAGAAGGCAGGCTTCACGCGCGAGGGCACGCTGCGCAACGCCGGCTTCACCCACGACGGGCGAATCGATCTCGTGCTGTGGAGCCTGATCCGTCCCGATCTCGCCTGAGCGGCCGGACGCAACCGCGCCCCGCGCGGAGGTCGATTCGCGGGGCGCGGGTGCGTGGCGGATTGAGAGGGTCAGGCGGTCGCGGTTGCCCCCGCGGCCTCTTCGTCTTCGTATTGACATAACCGAGCACCTGGGCGAGCCCGTCGTGCATCTCGCGTGCGATTCGTTCACGCTCCTCGCGGATTGCCAGTTCGCGCAGGATCGCACCGGCAATGCCGACGGCAGCGATGGTGGCCATGACCAACAACGTCGAGGCGGGAAAGGGCAGCAGCGGGTCGAGCACGGTGTCGACCGCCAGCTCGACGAGTGCGACAGCAACCAGCGCCAGAGCAACCACCAGCCAACGCCTGCGCGACAGCATCATCGCCACTCAAGCGTAGCAACGGCCCGTCAGCGGAGCACCACCAGGCTGAGCAGAAGCAGCACGAGCACGATCGCTGAAACTGCGACGTACAACCGATCGTGCTGGGCGGCGAACGCCAGCACCGACGCGGCAACACGGATCACGGGCGTTGCCACCAGCGCGAGCAGGCCCAGCTGGGTGATCGCCAATGGCTGCAGGTCGGTCAGGCGTGCAAGCAGGCCGGAGAAATCGGTGGTCGCCTGGTCGCTTGCCTGCGCGCCGGCCAGCGACGCGGTCCAGCCGACCGCAAAGGAGGCCAGGAAACCGGCGGCAATCAGCAAGGCGCTGATCACCACGCCGGCCACCAGCACGAGGCTGAGGGCACGCTCGAGGCGTTCGTCGGCAACCTGTGGGCTCACATCCCGCCCGCTCATATGTTGATGCCCAGCCCGCGCAACAGCACCTCGACTGCGATCAGCAACAGCACCGGGATGAACACGATGCGTACGTGGCGATTGGTCAGGCGCGGCAACAGGCGCGCCCCGACCACCGCACCGGCCAGGATGCCCAGGGTCACCGGAGCCGTAAGCCGCGCATCGACGTAACCGCGGGCGATGTAGATGCCCACCGACGCCGCTGCCGTCACGCCGATCATGAAATTGGAGGTCGCCGAGCTGACCTTCATCGGCAGACGCATGATTCCGTCCATGGCCAGCACCTTGAGCGCGCCGCTGCCGATGCCGAGCAGGCCGGAGATGACACCGGCGACAACCATGACCACGAAGCCGGGCATAACCGCGATCGGCGTGTAGTCCACTTCTCGATGCAGGCGAATGCTGAAATAGCGGCCCGACAGGCGCCACGGATCGTGACCCCCGACCGGCCCGGCGCCCGGCTCGTCAGCTAGCCGCAGCATTTGCATCCCGCCCGACAGCAACAGCACCGCGCCGAGCACCAGCAACAGCAGCTGTGCAGGCACCTCCGACGTGATCAGTGCGCCGACGATTGCGCCCGCCACGGTCGCGACCTGCAGGAGCATGCCCACGCGGATGTTCGCCCAACCCTCACGCAGGTAGGCCACCGCAGCACCGGAACTGGTGGCGATGACCGAGACGATGCTCGCCCCGGCGGCCACGTGAATGTCAAAACCCATGGCCACTGTGAGGACGGGAACGATGATCAGGCCCCCGCCCACTCCGCCGAGCGCGCCCAGCAGGCCAGCGCCCAGGCTGATGATGAACAGGGCCACATCGGTACCGGTGGAGATGGGCAAAGGCGGGTCCTCGGCCGACGATCAGCCGCTGATCAGTTCGCCACCGTCGATGCCGATGACGTTGCCCGTCATCCAGCCGGTCCCGTCGCTGGACAACGTGACGATGGCCTGGGACACGTCCTCGACCGTCGTCATGCGGCCCATCGGGTTGCTCTCGGTTGCGTACTTGATCAGTGCGTCGTGTTCGGGGATCTGCATCAGTGCGGGCGTCATGGTCACCCCGGCCCGGATTGCGTTGACCGTCACGCCGCTGCCCAGGCGTGCAAATTCCATGGCGAGCTGGCGGCAATGGGACTCCAGGGCGCTCTTTGCCGCGCTGACGGCACCGTACGTCGTCGTCACGCGCGTCGAGCCCTCGCTGGTCATCGCATAGATCTTCGACCCGTCGGCGAAGAGGCCCGCGCGCCACACCTCCTGGGCCCAGTAGACAAGGCTGTGGGCCATGACGTCGAGCGTCATGTCCATGTTCTTGCGGCCAATCGCCGCACTCGGATCGTGGGCCAGGAAAGGCTTGAGCGTGCCGAACGCAAGCGAGTGGAGCATCACGCGCACGTAGCCGTTGCCGTCGAGCACGGAGGCGAGCTGGCTGACCACATTGGCGCGCTGCTCGTCATCGGCGGCGTTGCCGTTGAAGAAGAGCGCCTGCCGGCCATGCCCGACGATCTGCTCCTTGATCGCCTCGACGTGGGCCATGCCCTGCCGGCGATCGAGATGGACACCGCAGATGTTGTACCCGGCCGCGGCCAATGCGAGGGCCGTGGCTTCGCCGAAGCCACTGCTGGCGCCCAGGATGAGTGCCCATCGGGCGCGGTCGTTCGCAGCAGCGGCCATCGCTCGCGAGTCTATCGAACTGACTACATGCCGGTGGGCACCTATGATCGGTCTCGTGACCGACCGACTGACCCTGATGACCGTCCATGCCCACCCCGACGACGAAACGATCACCACCGGTGGCATCATGGCCCGCTACGCCGCCGAAGGCGTGCGGGTCGTGTGCGTGACCTGCACCCGCGGCGAGAAGGGTGACATCTTCGTGCCCGAGCTCGACACGCCGGAGAACCACGCTCGGATCACGGAGATACGGCGGGTGGAGCTGGCCAACGCCCTTGCCCGCCTGGGGCCGATCGAGCATCGCTACCTGGGGTACGTCGACTCGGGCATGATGGGCACGCCCGACAATGACGCACCAGACAGCTTCTGGCAGGCCGATTTCGACGAGGCCGTCGGGCGCCTGGTGGAGCTGGTCGACGAGTTCCACCCGCAGGTCATGGTCAGCTACAACGACTTCGGGGGCTACGGGCATCCCGACCACATCCGCACGGCGTTGGTGGCCAAGGGCGCCTTCGAACGCGCCGCCGATCGCGACCGACCGCCGGTGAAGTTGTACGAGTCGACCGGCGGATTTAGCCGCCGTGAGAACGTGTGGCAGCGCGCCCGTGAACGGGGCGCGACCGGCTGGTGGGACCCCGACGAGAACGAGACGCCCGAGCAGCGCGCGGAACGCCAGGAACACGCGGCCAAGATGATGGCCGCCGCCGGCCCGGCCACGACCAGGATCGACGTGAGTGACTACATCGGCGCCAAGTACGCCGCCTTGCGCGAGCACGTGACCCAGATGCCGCCCGACGGTTTCTTCCTCGCGCTGACGGAGGATGACTGGCGCGAACTGATGCCCGACGAGGAGTTCACACTGCGCGTTGCCCGGACGGGTTCGGGTGGTGTTCGCGAGGTGCGCATACCCGAGGACGACCTGTTCGCGGGGCTACGTTGACGGGCAGCTGAGGGACTGGCGGACCCGACCGGATTCGAACCGGCGATCTCCAGCGTGACAGGCTGGCATGTTTGGCCGCTACACCACGGGTCCGTGCGGGCGACGAGGATAGCAGCAAACGGTTGGCGCTCCGCCTCCGCCTATACTCGACGCTCCCATGCCGCCTGACCGTATCGACCTGCGCTCGGACACCGTCACGCACCCCACGCCGGAGATGCGCCGTGCAATGTTCGAGGCGGAACTGGGCGACGATGTCTTCGGCGACGACCCGACGGTCATCGCACTCGAGCAGCGCGCCGCCGAGCTGACGGGCAAGGACGCCGCCCTGTTCGTGGCCAGCGGCACGATGGGCAACCTGGTCAGCCTCATGGCCCAGGTGCCGCGCGGCGGCGAGATCATCGCCAGCGAAGGCGTCCACTCGTTCGCCCATGAGGCGGCCAACTTCGCCGTCGTCGTCGGCGCGTCGATGAAGCTCCTGCCATGGGACGAGCGCGGCCGAATGGACCTGGACGCGATCCGGCGCGCGATGCGCGACCCGGGTGACGTGCACGATCCGATCACGTCGCTGGTGATCGTCGAGAACACCCATGCCGATTCGATGGCCCAGCCGCTTCCCGCCGAGTATGTGGCAAGCGTGGCGAGCGTGGCACGCGAGCACGGTGTGCCTGTACATGTCGACGGGGCTCGTATCTTCAACGCAGCAGTTGCCCTCGGCACGCCAGTGCAAGAACTGCTGGTGCACGCGGACTCGGCGAGCTTCTGCCTCTCGAAGGGCCTCGCCTGTCCGGTGGGTTCGCTGGTGGTCGGCTCCAAGGAGATGGTGTGGCGGGCGCGTCGGGCGCGCAAGCTGATCGGCGGCGGCATGCGCCAGGTCGGCGTGCTCGCCGCTGCCGGGCTGATCGCGCTGCGCGACGGCTCGGCGGGCATGATCGAACGCCTCGCTGATGATCACGTCAACGCCCGCCGGCTGGCAGAAGGCCTGGCGGGCATGCCCGGCGTGGTCGGCCTCGATCCGCGACGGGTCAACACCAACTTCGTGTTCTTCGAGCTCACGCGGCCCGAGCTGCGCATGCCGTTCCTGGCCGCGCTGGCTGACGAAGGCGTGCTGATGATCGACTACCCGGGCAGTCAACGGATCCGGGCCGTCACCCACTACGGCATCGAGACAGCTGACGTCGATCGCGCCGTCGACGCCACGCGCCGCGCACTGCGGGCGGTCGGTCTGGCGGATACCCCGCCGACGCCGGTGGGCGCGGCAGTGCGCAACTAGGAGGCCGGCCATCGCGACCAGCTTCGGCGCGCCTCTCGTCGCGCCGCGGACGCCGCCCGAGCACGAACTCGACCAGCTCATCCGTGACCGCTTCACGGCGTACATGCGGCGTTTCCCCGTGTATGCCAGCTACTTCGGCATGCACGAGCACGACCACGAGCTCGCGGACGGCACGCGCGAGGCAATCATCGACGACATCGCCACGGCGAAGGCATTCGCGGCGCGCCTCGAAGCCATCGATCCCACCGGCTTGGCGCCGTACTGGCAGACCGAGCGCGAGGTTGCCCTGATGGCGACTCGGCGCCAGGTTTTCGACGCCGACGTTCATCGTGTCTGGGAGCGCCGCGTCAACGCGACCGATGAAATCGGCGACGGCATCTTCCTGGTGCTGGCACGTGGCTCGCTGCCACTGGCTGCGCGCCTGGAGGCTATTGCCGCACGCCTCGACGCCGCGCCGCGACATATCGCCGAGCAGCAGACGCGTCTTGGCACGCGACCGCCCGTGCGCCTATGGAACGAGATGGAGTTGCAGGCCATCGCGGCGTTGCCGACGCTCTTCGACGAGGTCGCCGCCGAAGCACGCACCGAGCTCGGTGAGGACGCTCCGCTGACGCTGCGGCTGGGGCACTCAACGAGCGTGGCGCGCGACGCGCTGGCGGAATACGCGAACTGGATCCGCGACCAGCTGCTGCCGCGTGCCAACGACGACTTTGCGCTGGGCAGCGCGGCATATGGGGAACTAATCGCGCTGCGTGCCCTCGAAGGCCTCGACGCGGAAGAGATCCTCGAAATCGGCGAGGAGCAGCTGGCGGCGCACAGGGAGGCCCGACGGCAGGTCGCGGCTGAAATCGATGCCGGCGTCAGCGAGGCCGAGGTGGTCGACCGCGTCAAGTCGGACCATCCCGCCGACTTCGAGGCGGCGCTCGCGGGATACCGCAGGTCGATGCAGGCTGCCCGCCAGTACGTCATCGACCACGAGCTCGCGACGGTTCCCGCCGGGCGAGTCGTTGAAAGTCATCGCAACGCCACGCTACCTCCGCCAGGTGATGCCTTTCGCGGCCTACTTCAACCCGCCCAAGTTCGATGCGCGGGCATCGGAGGAGGGTCTTTACGTCGTCACACCCTCGGTCGATGACGAACCAGGCGCGATGCGCGAGCACAACTTCGGCTCGATCGTGAACACGAGCATCCACGAGGCCTATCCCGGTCATCACCTGCAGCTGGCTGTCGCGAACGGCCATCCAAGCCTGGCCAGACTGCTCATCGACGCGCCCGAGTTCGTCGAAGGCTGGGCGATGTATTGCGAACAGATGATGCGCGAGGAAGGCTTCGACACGACGGCCGAGCACCGGCTGATGATGCATACCGACGCCATCTGGCGGGCCTGCCGAATCATCCTTGACGTCAAGCTCCACTGCGGCCAGATCGGCGTCGGCGAGGCGACCGACTTCCTGGTCGAGCAGACCGGCTTCGAGCGCGCCAATGCGGCGGCCGAGGTCAATCGGTACACCTACACGCCCACCTACCAGCTGAGCTACCTGCTGGGCAAGGTCCTGCTGCTGCGGCTACGCGACGACGAACGCCGGCGGCTCGGCTCGGCCTTCCAGCTTGGCCGCTTCCACGACGCCCTGCTGCGCGAGGGCAGCCTCCCGATCAGCATCCAGCGGCGACTGCTCGAGGCACGCGACTACTGATGCGCCTGGTCCCGAGCATCGACCTGCGCGCCGGCCGGTCGCGACTCGTGTTCTGGCCCGGCGCGTCGAGCGGCCGCGGGGCGCCAACCGACCGGCCGGAGCTCATCGCGCGGCAGCTGGTCGCGCTCGGCGCCCCCATGCTGCACCTCGTCGACCTCGACGGCGCCGTCCGTGGTTCACCGGCCAATATCACCGCGGTGCAGGCAATCTCGCGCGAGGTCGCTGTTCCCCTGCAGCTGGCCGGCGGCGTCGATGGCCCGCGCCAGATCGAGCTCGCCTTTGCCGCCGGGGCCACGCGCGTGGTGGTGCCGGTCTGGTCGGTCATCGAAGACGGTGAGAACCTGCGTGCCTGCCTGGCGGCCGCCGGCGATTGGCTTGGCGTGGGCATTGATGCGCGTGCCGACAGGCTGCGCGATTATCCATGGCGAACGACACCGCTGACCCAGCCGGAACTGGTCGAGCGCCTGGCCGCAGAGGGAGTACATCGCGTGATCCTGTCGCATTGGAACTCGGACAACCTGGCGCCGCTAGCGCGCCTGGCAGCCGACCATGAGCTCGAGCTCGAACTGGCCGGCGGCGTGAGCGGCCCGGCGGACGTCGAGTCGGCGCGCGCGAGCGGGGCAGCTGCGCTGATCGTCGGCGAACCGCTGTTCACCGGCGCCATCGAGCTGGCCGCGGCGGCCGTCAATGGCTAAGCGCCGCAAGTCGCCGCAGGTCTCACGTGTTCGTCGGCCGGACGTCCCCCGGGCTGGCTTCTCACGCGGTTCGCAGGCGCGACCCGCTCCCCGGCGCACCGCCTGGCCGTGGCTGGCCGGGGGCGCGGTGATCGTCATCGGACTGGTGGCGCTGGTCGCCTTCTACGCCGGCTTGTTGCCACTCGGCCAACAGCCCACGCCATCGCCGACGGCCGGGCGGAGCTTCGACGCCAGCGTCCTGCATCCGCCCAGTGCGACTCCCCTCGCGAGCCCGCCGGCCCAGCCCTCCGGCGACGGAACCACCGCGACCATCACGACCGACCTGGGCGACATCGTCATCCAGCTCTACACGGCGTCATCACCGGTCGCGGCACAGAACTTCATCAACCTTGCCAGCGCCGGCTTCTACAACGGCCTGACGTTCCACCGCATCGTGCCCGGCTTCGTCATCCAGGGCGGCGATCCCAACGGTAACGGCACCGGGGGACCGGGCTACACCATCGCCGACGAGCCCGTGGTGGGCGACTACACGCGCGGCATCGTCGCCATGGCGCGCACCTCGGCACCCAACTCCGAGGGTTCTCAGTTCTTCATCGTGCTCGACGACAGCGTCGCCCAGAGCTGCCCAAGTCGGGCGACTACGCCATCTTCGGCAAGGTGATTTCGGGCATGAACGTGGCCGACCAGATCGCCCAGCTGCCCAACTCGGGAGCGCCCAACAACCTCGCGCTGACGCCGCTCCAGATGACGCAGGTGACCATTCAGCCACCATCCAGCTGACGTTCAGGATCGTTGCACAGCCTCGCCCGCCGTGCGGCAGCGACGTTGCGGAATATTAACTATGCATTCTGAATAACCCCTTGAGTCGGGGTCAGGGGGTCAGGTAGACTGTCGCCGATGTCGCGTTCGCGCGACAGAGCTGCCCCAGGCGCAAGGTCATGGGTAGGTTGGGTTAGGGTAGCCGGTGCAGCCGGCGTGATAGATGCCCTTGTGGCGTGGCAGGAGCCCAATGACTTCGGTTGTTGGATCGGCCGGGACAGTGCGGCGACCCCTCTTCGGAGGGGTCGCTTCGTTTTCTGGGCAACGTTGGTTGCTGTAGTCTGCCCCCGCGAGCGCCCGTAGCTCAGCGGATAGAGCGTCTGCCTCCGGAGCAGAAGGCCGTGGGTTCGAGTCCCGCCGGGCGCGCCAGCCGCTCATGATGTCGTGATGGCCCTCAGCCCGGTCGAGCCACGCGACCTTCCGGCGATCGCGTCCTTCCTCGGATGGACCCGCGCCCACGGTGGGCTCTCTCATCCCGGAGGCACCCAGTGGTGGCTGCGCGAGCTTGGCCACCGCGCCGACTTCGAGGCGTTGGTCGAGCGCGACGGCCAGGACCTGACCAGCTTCCTGCTGATCGATGACTCGTTTTCGATCATCGAGACGCGACCCGGCGGGCGGGCAGATGTCGACCTCTGCCTATGGATCGCCGAGCACCAGCGCCAGTTGGGCCGGCCACCGGCCAGGTTCCACGTCCTCTACGACGGACCCAGCACAGCGGACCTGATGGCGCGCGGTTTTGCGGCGGCCGGCGGCGAGCTGGAGCTCATCATTGACGTTGCCGACGAGCCTCAACCGGCGCCTCTGCCGCCCGGCTTTCGCCTCACCGACCTGACCGAGGTGGGCGACGATGCGTACATCGAGCTGCATCGGGCGGCGTGGTCGGACAAGCGGCCCTCGACCTACGACCCGGCACGTCACGCGGCGGTCAAGGCGATGCCCCAGTTCGACCCTGCGCTGGTGACGATTGCGGTGGCGCCCGATGGGCAGCCGGCGGCGTGTTGCATCCTGTGGCACGACGCCCAATCCGCAACGGCGGAGATCGAGCCGCTCGGCACGCACCACAATTTCCGTCGGCTCGGACTCGCCACGGCCATCGTCCGGGAGGCGTTTCGGCGCGCCTGGCAAAGTGGTTCGCGGCAGGTGCTGGTCTGGAACGACCCGTCGACGAACCCGGCGGCCTATGGCCTGTACACGGGAGCCGGTATGAGCGCCCGGCGGCGCCTTACGGAGTTACGCGCTCCAGCGTGAGGTCGACCTACGTGCGCAGCGTTCCCTGCCGCAGCACGGCCAGCATCCCGCTGGCGCCGAGGGGCTTGCTGAAGAAGAAACCCTGGCCATAGCGGCAACCCAGCTCGGCCAGCCGCCACGCCTGCTCGCGCGACTCGACCCCCTTGGCGACAACGTCCACGCCGCGGACGCCGGCGATGTTGATGAGCGACAGCGCGAATGCTGATTGTTCGGCGCTGCCGGTGACGTCGACCACGAAGTCGCGGGCCAGCTTGACCTCGTCGATGGGCAGGCGCTTGAGGTCGGCCAGCGTCGTCGCCCGGCCGAAGTCGTCGAGTGCCACGCGCACACCTGCCTCGCGCAGTTCGGCCAGCACGGCAACTATGTCATCCGCGTCGCTGGGCACGGCGCTGGTCAGCTCGATCGTCAGCAAGCGCGGCTCGAGGCCGGCGTGGCCGATGGTCTCGAGCATTTCCGCGGCCACGCCGGCCGCGTGCAGCTGGACCGGCGAGTAGTTCACGCTGACGAAACCCGGGCGGTCGGATGCCCGCGGCCAGGTGGCCGCCGCGGCGGTCGCCTCGCGAAGTACGAAACGGCCAATGTCGTCGATCTGTCCGGACGCCTCCGCAATGGGCAGGAAATCGCCCGGCGGAATCGTTCCGCGCCGGGGATGCCGCCAGCGCAGCAGCGCCTCGGCACCGGCCACCGCGCCACCGCCCAATCGGATAATGGGCTGGAACTCGAGCCTGAACTCGCCTCGCTCTATCGCACCGGCCAGGTCGTCGGCGAGTTCCTGCGGCCCGGCGGTTTGTCTTGCCATCGCGTCAAACGATAGTCGACGCGAGGGACATGGCGCGGGCAACCACGTCACTCAACATCGAGCGCGTCAAACGGCCCGTGAAGGTGTTCTGCTGGCTGGGATGGAAGGATCCGAGCACGATGTAGCGGCCGATGCCGACGCTCGCGTCGTGCGCGAAGCGCGGCCGCGGCGAGAGCGTCTCGCCAAGCGCCGCCAGCGCGCGCAGGCAGCCATCCCACGCGTATGCCCCCAGGCAGAGCAGCACGCGCAGTCGATCGAGCGCGGCGATTTCCGCTGCGAGGTAGGGCAGGCAGTTGTCCCTTTCCGCGGGGGTCGGCCGGTTCGAGGGTGGCGCACAGCGATTGACCGCAGCGACGTACGTATCGGTCAGGCGCAGGCCGTCATCGCGTCCGACTGAAACGGCCTGGCTGGACAGCCCCGCTGAGTGCAGGACATCGAACAGGAAATCGCCCGACCGATCGCCCGTGAACACCCGCCCGGTCCGGTTGCCGCCATTTGCCGCGGGCGCCAGGCCAACGATCAGGATGCGCGCCCGAGGATCACCAAAGCCCGGAACCGGCCGTGCCCAATACTCCTGGCCCGCGTATCGGGCGGGTGGATGGTCGGCCGCCGCACGGCGCCATGAGACAAGCCGTGGGCAGCGCGCGCAGGCGATGATCTGCTCGTTGATGGCGGCCAAAGCCCCTTCGCCCATCGCGGAATTTTGACCAGTGCTGCCTGATCAGCGAACAGCGCCGGCCGTCACTCCGTGCAGCACGCTGGCCAGGTGGCGGCGGTGATCGGCAGTGCGGAAGTCGTGCAGCGGCTGCGACGAAAGGAGCGTCTCGACGGCCGGCCGGCCGCGTTCACGCACGTACACCGCGGGATGTATGTCGCCCGTGTCGTCGGTTTCGATGGTGATCGCCACTGCCGGCGCTCCCTCCTCGTCGACGAAGTGGGCGAGCGGCACGATGCCATCGTCGCGAATCCCTTCGCTTTCATCGAGCGTGAAGGCGCGCGCGAGGTACGACTTCTGGTTCCACAACTCGGGTGACTGGGTCGCCTCGTGCAACAGGAGGTCGATCAACGCCTCGGGCTTGACCAGCGGGCGCTCCTGCTGAACCCCGAACTTGGTCCGCGCGAGGTGGTAGGCCATCGTCCGTGCGTTGTAGCGGGCGCCCTGGACAGCACCGGAGTTCGCCGGCAGGCCGTACTTCTTCATGCCCGACACGCCCTGGCCGATGGTTCCCGCAAAGTAGATGCCGGGTACGGTGGCGCTCTCCCAGTAGTTGGTCATCTGCGGCAGCCGGCTGCGGCCGAAGACCGTCACGCCGATGTCGGTGAGGTCCCGCAGGGGCGACGTAAAGCCGGTGGCGCAGATGACCTCGTCAACATCCACGACGAGCTCGCTGCCGCCCTCGGAGCGGATGCAGTGCACGCGGAAACCCGCGCCGCTGCGTTCGACGCGCGGGATCGAGGCGTTGAGGATGAATACGCCACCGCCCAGGATCTCGTCCTCGAACGGCTGGATGTAGCGTGCCCGTACACCGAGCAGCGAATGGGTGTTGACCGACAATTTCGCCGGCCGCGGTGATGCGAGCACGATGCGTTGTGCCCACTGGAGCAGGCCGGTGGCCAGCTCAAAGCCCGAGTTCTCCTTGCCGATGATGAACAGGCGCTTCCCGGCGTAGGTCTCGGCCGGACGGGTTTCCACGTAGTGCGGCGCCAGGTCGAAGCCCGGCGAGTCCGGCTTGAATGGCTGGGCGACGCCGACCGCAAAGACCGCCGCCTGGCAACGGTAGTCGCCGTCGCTGGTGGTCAGCACGAAGCTGTCCCCGTCGCGCCGCGTCGACTCCCAGCGGCAGTCGTAGCGAACCTCGAGTCCGGTTCGCTCGACGTAGGTCGCCAGGTTCTGCTCCATCTCGGGACGCGACGGAAATGACGAATCGCCGGCCATCAGGGTGGGCATGATCGAACGGTGCTGCTGCTCCTCCGCGAGCAGGCTGTTCCAGTCGTACCACTCGTAGAAACGGTCGGAACGCGGGACCGGCGCATACGGCTTGGTCCACGACAGCAGCCGCTGGAAGAACGGGAAGTGGCGGAACATGCCGCCGGGCAGCGGGTCGGCCGAGATCAGCGCGTGGCGGATGCCAAGATGACGCAGGAAGTAGCTGGTCTGCAGGCCACCCGGGCCACTGCCGACGACGACAACCGGGTAGTCACCCGGGGGATTGGGCCTGTGATCGGCGGCCACCGGCTAGCTGCGCACCTGGGTGGTGTTGTGCAGCCGCAGCGCGAGCGTCTTGAGCATGCGGTACATCACCGGCGGGTGGTCGCGCAGGAACAGCTCGAGCTCGCTGCCGCCCAGGTGCAACACGTCGAGCTGGCGCAACGTGACGATGTCGGCAACGGGCGGTTCGCCGAGCAGGATCGACATCTCGCCAAAGAAATCGCCTTTGCCCAGGTGCGCGACGTCCGTGCCGTCGATGCGGACCGCGACCTCGCCGTCGAGGATGACGTAGAAGCCCGTCCCGGTGAAGCCCTGGCGCAGGATTCGCTGGCCCACCGGGTACGACTCCTCGGCCATCTTGTGGGCCACCTGCTCGAGCTGCGGCCGCGATAGATCGGCGAACAGCGACAGGCCGGCGAGGGTATCGACGAGTTCTTCCGGACTCAGTGCCACTCAGAGCTCCGTGTACTGCCTAGTGATGTGGATGTTCGCCCTGTGCCCGTATCCGTGCAACCAACCCGCGCACCAGGTTGAGCGACAGCTGTGGGTCGTGCTCGAGCAGGTCGAGCAGGTCCCAGGAGGCAAGTGCCAGGCAGCGCGTCGGCTCGAGCGCCTCGACGCTGGCCACGCGCGGGCGCTGGTCGATCACCGATAGCTCGCCAAAGAACTCGCCCGATCCAAGCTCCGCCAGGACGTCCGAGCCGCGCACGACGCGTACCCGGCCCGGAGAGCAGAACGTACAGGCCGGTGCCCACCTGTCCCTGACGAACGATGAACTGTCCGGCCGCGAAGTCCTGCTCGCCGACGGCCGCCGTCAGGCGCGCCAGCGACTCAGCCGAGATGCCGGTGAAGAGAGGCAGTTTTGCCAGGACATCGCCCTTCTCCGCGTCGGTCAACGGCATGGCGGTCACGATAGCCGGTCAATCCCCCGGGTGCGACCGCGCCCGGATCTGGAAGTCAGAGAACTCGTTCAGCGCCGCCAAGCGCTGGCTCGTCACACGTCGCACCTGTGCGGCGGACGGTCCGTGCTCGAGGCTGGTGAGCATCTCGTCGAGCGCCGCTCCGGGTCCCTCGACGACGACGTGCAGTGAACCATCCGCCTCGTTCGCGACCCAGCCGGTGAGTTGCAGGCGCGCGGCTTCACGCGCAACGAACCAGCGAAAGCCAACACCCTGGACGTAGCCCTCGACGCGGGCATCGAGCCGTTCCACGGACGGCGCAGGGCTCACGCGCTGGCCGACGCGGGCCAGTCGAGCAGAAGCGCATCAAGCGCCAGCTCGGGATTGGCGTAGCCATCGAGGGCGCGTGCCGTCGCGTCGAGGCGCGCCAGGAACAAGGCAGCGGCCCGAGCATCGACGCGCGCAGCGAACTGCTGGAGCTCCCCGAGCAGTTCCGGCTGGCGCAACTCACGCCGAGCTCCACGCGTCGCGAACGCCAGATCACGGGCGACATCGCGCCAGACCGATACGACCTGGGCGGCCGCGGCGCGCCGCTCCGCCGGGCTGGCCCGGCGCTCCGCCGGCGTGGCGGGTGACTCCGCGGTGCCCATCGCGGTGGTCGCCAGGGCGCTTCCGTCTGCGACCAGCTCGCCGACTGCCTGCAGGCGACGGGCGCGCCCCTCACCGAGCAGATCAAGCAATAGCCCGGCAAGCCGTGCGCGCGCGATCACCGCTTCGGGTTGGCCGGCCAGCGAGATGGCGATTCCCGGGAGCCCGCCGGCAACGCGGCCAAGCGTGGCCCCGCGCGACTGGTCGGCCAGCCCTAGCTCGTCGAGCAGGCCACCGATCTGTTCGGCCGCCAGCGGCCCGAGACGTATGCGCACGCAGCGACTGATGACGGTCGGTAGCAACGAGCCAAGATCGTCTGCCGCGAGCACGATGACAACCTGGGCAGGCGGCTCCTCGAGCGTCTTTAGCAACGCGTTCTGGGCGTCGAGGTTTAGACGTTGGGCGCGTTCGAGTACAGCTACCCGGAAGCGGCCCTCGAGCGGCAACAACGCCAGCTCGGCGGCGAGCGCCTGGACCTGCGCCACCCGAATCTGCTGCCCACCTCCTTCGGGCGCGAGGCGGTGCAAGTCGGGATGGTTGCCGTGCTCGAGTTTGTGGCACGCGGCACACATCCGGCACGGACGTGCCCGCGGATCCTCCGCCAGGCAGAGCAGACCGGCCGCCAGGTCAAGCGCAAGGGTGGTCTTGCCGACGTGCTCCGGCCCGGTCAGCAGCAGTGCGTGCGCCGGCCGGCCCTGGTCGACGGCGCGCCGGACCACCTCTGTCGCGGCCCGATGGCCGCGGGTACGAAAACCGCCGGACGGCTGGTTGTTCAGCTCTCGGCTGCCGTAGTCGTCGAGCGACGACGCCGGACGGCCTTCTTGGGTGCTTCGTCAGCTGCCTCAGGTGCAGCAGCCGGCGTGGCCAATTCTGACTCGGCCTTCTTGGCGCGCGTGGTTCGACTGCGCGTGGCCGGCTTCTTGGCCGGCACTTCGGACGCAGCAGCCGGTGCTGCGACTGACTCAGGCGCTGCCGTGGACTCGGCCTTCTTGGCGCGCGTGGTTCGACTGCGCGTGGCCGGCTTCTTGGCTGCGGCCGCAGTTGTCGAAGCGGGGGGCGCCACGGCCGTCTCGGGCTGGGTGGCGGCAGGTGTCTTGCGCGCCATCTCGGCACGCAGCATCTGCTCGAGCTCGGGCGGTACCTCCGACCAGGGCTCGCTGGACGTCGCCCGCTCGGCCGGAGCTGACCGTTCCTCGAAGCGCGGGCGCTCGGCGCCACGGCCGCGGCCGGCTGGCCGTGGCGTGTGGCTCCGTTCCCGATTGGCACTCGGGGGCCGGCTGCCGAATGCCGGCTGTGCCGAACCGCGGCCGTAACGCTCGCGGTCGAGCGCCTGCTGGTAGGCCGAGCGACCGCGGCCCGTCCGGCCGCGCCCCGCGCGCTGTCCGCTCTGGCGGCGCTCGGCCAGCAGGTATTCGGGCACTTCCGGTTCCTCGAGATCTTCGGACTCGGCCTCGTCACCGCCGATGTCGACCATGCGCGGCGAGCTCGGACTGGCCATGCCCAGCTGCGAATCCCAGACCGATCCAAAGGTCTGATGCGCCGGCTGCGTGGGCGGAATTTCGTCGAGCTGCGCATCCTCGTCGTCTTCGTAGCTCTCGGATTCGCCGGCAGCACCGTCGGTTGCGATCTCGCCTTCCGTCCGGCGCCCTCTGCCGCGACCACGGCCGCCTCGCCGGCGACGGCGGCGGCGGCCGTCCTCGCCGGCTGCCTCCTGGTCGCCTTCGGCCGGCGCTGCGAGCTCCTGCTCCGGACTACTCGCGCCGTCCGGTTCCGCCTCGGTGCCGACGCGCGACAGGTGCTCGCCGGGGAGGACCACCACGCCGGCATCCGCCTCGGGCGCCGGGCGTTCCTCGCGACGCGGCGATCGGCGCCGGCGCGGAGCCCCTTCGGTTTCCTTTTCGGGGACCTCGGTCATCGACAGGTCGCCGTCCGCGGCCACCCGCCGGCCACTGCGGCCGGAGGTCTTGTCGACCCGCGCGACGTGGGCAATGTCCATGAAGACATCGGCGACATCGATCAGATCGGAGCTGGTGTTGCCGCGAAAGCTGATGACCTCGACCCGCACGCCCATCTCCTGTACTGCGCGGATCGCGGATGCAAAGTCGCCGTCACCGGACACCACCACGGCAATGTCGAGGTTGCGGGCGGTCTTGAGCATGTCGACGACGAGCTCGATGTCCAGGTTGGCCTTGATGCGGCCGTCGCCGTACTTGCGGATGTCCTTGCTGATGACCTTGTAGCCGCTACGCGCCAGGAAGGCGTGGAATTGCTTCTGGTTTTCGTTCTCCGGGTCCAGTCCCGTGTACGCGTAGGCGCGTACGAAGTCGCGCCCCGCGGTGGCCGCTTTGAGCAGCGTGACGTAATCGATGTCGATTCCCGCGGCCTTGGCCGCATAGAAGATGTTCGCCACGTCCACGAAGACGGCGACGTTCTTGCTCACTGATTTCTCCCTGTTCTGTTAAGTGTCCGAGCCGTGCCTCGGTGTGCGGCGCAGCAGCGCGCGCCGGGTGAGTGGTGGCCGGGCAATAAATCCGTTGTTTCGCTACCGAGCCGAGGCCGTCGCGGCGCCAACCAGTTGGCAGCGCCAGCGCAGGCCATCCCCGGCAAAGCCGAGCGCCTCCCAGGTGGGTAGCTCCGCGGTGCCCTCCGGCGGGTTCGCCTCGAGTACCACACAGCCCTTGTTGCGTGCGGAACGCATCAGTTCGCGGAGCAGCCCCTCGAGCACGCCGTCGAGTTCACGTCCGGGCTCGGCACACACCAGGTCGACAGTGCCCACCAGGCCACCCGCCACAACCGAGGTGCGCAGAGCGAGGACGGCAAAGCCGACGAGCATGCGTCCCTCGAGCGCCACGACCAGCGTCGCATTGGGCAGATAGACCATCTGCCGCAGGACGTCGGCCGCCTCGCTGAGGCGTTCGCTGCTCCAGCTCGAATCGGTACGTTCCATCAAGCCGACGATGCGGTCGATGTCCGTCAATCGGGCGTCGCGGAGAACGAGTTCCACGCTGGCTGATATCCCTCGTCGTAGTGGCCCGCCCCCGACGGGGACGCGCCCGAACGTCTTCATTTAGCCGGCAATCCCGTCGCCGCCCGAGCGCCGCACCGGCCGTCTGAGCCATCCATCAAAGGTCGGCTCGTGGCGCCGGGGCGCTCCGACGTCTGTTGCAAATGAGACGTCCGTAGTTATGATACGGCATCGCGTCAGCGGTCCACGGGAGCTGGCCGTGCGGGGTCTACCGCTCGAGGGACCGGTCATGGTTTGTGGGCTGAAGGAGGAAAAGCCCGCCGCCACGGATCGGAGGTTCTACTCGCAGCACGAACGCGTCGGGGCCAATGTCTCGTGGGCAGACTGAAAGAGCACCCACAGAGGAGGAGACGAAGCAGATGAGGCATCGCGCAGCGTATGCCCTGGGCGCCGCGGCAGTCATTGCGATCGCCGCAGCGTGTTCCACCGGGCCGGCCAACTCGCCGGCGGCGAGCGGCGGCAGCAAGGGCACCGTCAAGATCGGCGTCGACCTGCCGCTATCCGGCGGCGAGGCGCCGAACGGCCAGCCAACACTCAACGGCATCCAGATGGCCATCGACGAGGCCAACGCTGCCGGCGGCGCCGGCGGTTATCAGCTCGCGCTCGACACTCGCGACGACGCGGTGAATGGCGTGCACAACCCGGACCAGGGCGCGACCAATGCCGGTGCGCTGGTGGCCGAGTCAGACGTCATCGGCATGGTCGGCCCATACAACTCCAACGTTGGCGCGGTCGAGATCCCGGTGACGGCCGCAGCCGGCCTGCTGCAATGCAGCCCGGCGAACACCAACCCCGACCTGACCAAGGCGAACGCGCAGGGAGCCTACGCCCGCGGCAGCAATGACCCGAGTTATGTCCGCGTGGCGACCACCGACGACGTCCAGGGCCCGGCCCTGGCCGACTACCTGTACAACACGCTCGGTATCCACTCGGTCTTCATCGTTGACGACACCGAAACCTACGGCAAGGGCATCGCCGACACGTTCGAGGCCAAGTTCAAGTCGCTCGGCGGCACCGTTACCGACCGCCAGGGCGTCACCAATTCCGACGGCACGGCTGACTACTCGGCCGTCCTGACGCAGGCCAAGTCGGGCAACCCCGGCGCGGTCTTCTTCGGCGGCGTCACCACCACCGGTGGTGGCCATCTGCGCGCGCAGATGGCAGACGCCGGCATGGGGGACCTGCCGTACATCGGCGGCGACGGCATCCAGGACGGCTCCGGTGACACGACGGGCACGTTCATCAATCTCGCCGGCCCGGCAGCCGCCAACTCGTATTCGAGCGTCGCGGCCATCCACGACATCCCCGACCCGGAGGGCTTCGCCAACAAGTACAAGGCGAAGTACAACAGCGATCCAGGTGCCTACAGCGCCGCTGGTTACGCCTGCGCACAGGTCATCATCGCGGCGCTCAACAACGCCACGGCGACTGACATGGCCGGCCTCCGCAAGGCCGTCCGCGACTACGTCTTCGGCGGCAACTCGTTCGACACCGTGCTCGGCTCGATCAAGTTCGACGCCAACGGCGACACCAGCCAGCACATCATCTCCTTCTACAAGACGGACATGACCTCCGGTGCCGGCGCTTGGGTATTCGACAAGCAGCAGGACTTCGGCACCTCGCAATAGGCAGGACGCGAAGTAAGTAGCTGGCAGAGGGCCGGGAAGCGAGCATCGCCTCTTGGCCCTCTGCCATATCCAGAGGGAGACAGAGCAGCTTGGCCATTGACACGCTGGTTCAGCAGCTCTTCAACGCGCTGACGCTGGGTGCGATCTACGCGTTGATCGCACTCGGTTACACCATGGTCTACGGCATCATCGAACTGATCAACTTCGCCCACGGCGACGTGTTCATGGTCGGTTCGTTCGTCGCCATGTGGCTGCTGACCGTGCCGCTGGCATTGCACGGACCGGTCGAGGATCCGCTGGTGCTGGCACCGCTGCTGGTCGGCGTGTTCCTGGTGACCATGGTCTTCATGGGCCTGGTCGGCATCTTCATCGAACGGTTCGCCTACCGGCCGCTGCGCAGCGCCCCGCGCCTGGCGCCGTTGCTGACGGCAATCGGCGTTTCCTTCATCCTCCAGAACATCATCCAGGTTATCTTCGGCGCCTCCCCAAGGACTACCCCCAAGGTGTTCGACACGAGCTGGAAGTTCGATCTCCTCGGTGCGTCGGTGTCGTACCTGAGCGTGTTCATCATCATCGTGACCATCGTGTTGATCGTCGGCCTGCAGTTGTTTATCGGCCGGACGCGGCTGGGCCGGGCGATGCGCTCGACGGCGCAAGATCGTGACGCCGCACAACTCATGGGTGTCGACATCAATCGCACGATTGCGCTGACCTTCTTCATCGGCTCGGCTCTGGCCGGTGCCGGTGGCGTGGTGTATGGGCTGTACTACGGCCAGATCGTGTTCAACCTCGGCTTCGGCTCGGGCCTCAAGGCCTTCACCGCAGCCGTGTTGGGGGGCATCGGCAACACCACCGGCGCAGCGATCGGCGGGTTCGTCATCGGGTTTGTCGAGGTGTTTTCGGCACAGTTTGGCGTGTCACGCTGGGCGGAGGCGATCGTCTTCACCGTGCTCATCATCGTGCTCGTCTTCCGACCATCGGGCCTGCTGGGCCAGCCCATCGGAGAGCGAGCATGACCGCTGCGGTGAGACGCTCCAGCACGGGTGTCCGCCAGCAGATCAGACAATGGTCGAGCCGGCACCAGTCGCTGAGCATCCTGATCGGCATGGCCATCGTCGCGGTGCTGCTGCCGCTCGTTGCCGAGCTGCCGCCGTTCTCGTCATTCCAGCCACTGACGACGTGGCTCAACAGCTTCACTCTGGCTGGTGTGTACGTCCTGCTCGCGCTGGGGTTGAATATAGTGGTCGGCCTGTCTGGCCTGCTCGATCTGGGCTACGCCGCCTTCTTCGCGATCGGCTCGTACGCCTACGCCTTCGGCGCCTCGAACTATTACGGCAACCACGTCCCGTTCTGGATCATGTTGGTGATCGGCCTCGGTGTGGCGGCAACGTTCGGTCTGCTGCTTGGTGCCCCGACGCTGCGCTTGCGCGGCGACTACCTGGCCATCGTCACGCTCGGCTTCGGAGAGATCGTACCGATCGTGTTCAAGAACGGCGATCAGCTGACCAACGGCGTCAACGGCATCGGCAACCTCGACCCGCCCACGTTCCTGAACTACCGATTCAGCACGGTCGAGCTGCTGCCGTTCTATATCGTCATGATCTGCCTGGTCGCCCTGGCCCTTGTATTTATCTACCGGCTGCAGGATTCGCGCCTCGGCAGGGCATGGATGGCAATCCGCGAAGACGAACTGGCGGCGGCCAGCAACGGCATCAACACCGTATCGACGAAGCTGCTCGCCTTCGCCCTGGGTGCCTCAACGGCCGGTCTTGCCGGCGCGTTTTCGGCCTCCAAGCTGACATTCGTCGGTCCCGACCAGTTCAACTTCACGGTGTCGTTCACGGTGCTGGCGATGGTCGTCCTGGGGGGCATGGGCAACAACTGGGGTGTGGCCCTGGGGGCATTCTTCCTCTACCTGGTCAACACTGTGTTCCTGAAGTTACTGAATCAATTCTTCGACGCAGTGCGGATCCCCATCCTGACCGACATCAATTTCATCCAGTACCAGTTCCTGCTTTATGGCATCGCCCTCGTGCTGATGATGCTGCTGCGACCGGAGGGCTTCTTCCCGAGCAGACGCAGAGCGCAAGAGCTCCACGGCGACGGTGACGGGGGACTCGACTCGCCAACCGGAGAAGACACGGAGCCGTCGCTGGCATGAGCGACGACGGGGCCGGGGCCGGGATGGCCATGGAGACACCGGGGACGGCGGCCGCTCACGTCTTCGCGCCCGCCGCGGAGGTGGCCGTCGGCGAACCGCTGCTGATCGCGCGCAAGGTCACCAAGCGTTTCGGCGGACTGGTTGCCGTTCGGGATGCCGACCTGATCATTCCGCGCGGCTCCATCGTCAGCTTGATCGGGCCTAACGGAGCGGGCAAGACGACGTTCTTCAACATCGTCGCCGGCGTGATCGAGCCCACCGACGGCGAGATCGATCTCAAGGGCGCGCTGATGATTGCGCGACCGAAACGTGCGTGGCTCGAGCCGTTCATCTGGTTCCTGCCCACAGTGGTGGTGCTGATCGTCGGAATGGCTCTTAACTCGGCGGTCAGCGCCGATCTGATCCTCGAAGGGACCGTATTGATCGCCCTCGGCTTGCTGATAGCCATGCTGCTGCTGGCCGTCATCCGACCCGTTTGGTACAACCGCCTGCTGGCTCGACTGGGCATATTCCGGTCGGCCCGGCCGAACGATATGGTCGCCGCCGGCCTTGGCCGTACGTTCCAGAACATCCGCCTCTTCCAGAACATGACTGCGCTGGAAAACGTGCTGGTGGGCATGCACGTGCGACTCAAGGCGACGCCGGTCGCGGCTGTCCTGGCGACTCGCGGGCAAGCGCGCGAGGAGGCGGCCGCGCGTGATCGGGCCAGCCATCTTCTCGAGCTCATCGGCCTCGCCGGGCAAGAGGACATCCTCGCGCGCAACCTGCCCTACGGGGATCAGCGACGCCTCGAGATCGCTCGCGCGATGGCCAGCGACCCGGCCCTGTTGCTGCTCGACGAGCCCACTGCGGGCATGAACCCGCACGAGACGGGTGAACTGCGCGACCTGATCGGACGCCTGCGACGTGACCTTGGCCTGACGATCCTGCTGATCGAACACGACATGCGCGTGGTCATGGGCATCAGCGACCGCGTGACGGTGCTCGATCACGGCGAGACCATTGCCGAGGGCACGCCAGAGGAGGTGCGCGCCAATCCGCGCGTGATCGAGGCCTACCTGGGCAAGGCGGCCACGACATGACCTCGGCGCGACCACTCGAGCAGAGCGCTGGAAATAGTGCGGCTGCGAGCGCCGCGATGATGCTGCACCTCGAGGACGTCCACACCTACTACGGCCGCATCCACGCTCTGCAGGGCGTCAGCATTGATGTCGCTCACGGGGAGATCGTCACGCTCATCGGGGCCAATGGTGCCGGCAAGACGACGACCCTGAAGACAGTCAGCGGTCTGCTGCATCCGCGGCGGGGCCACGTGTGGTTCGACGGACGTGACGTCTCGCATTCAGCGGCCCACCAGTTGGTTACCGACGGCATCGGCCAGGCGCCCGAGGGGCGCCGCATCTTCTCGCGCCTGACGGTTCTCGAGAACCTGCAGATGGGCGCCTACACCCGCACCGCCGCTGAACAACGCGAGGACCTGGCGCGGGTACTGCAGCTCTTTCCGCGCCTCCAGGAGCGACTGAAGCAGGCGGGCGGCACCCTTTCGGGTGGTGAGCAGCAGATGCTGGCGATCGGCCGGGCCCTGATGTCCCGGCCGCGATTGCTGCTGCTCGACGAGCCATCGCTCGGCCTGTCGCCCATCCTCGTGCAGCAGATCTTCGAGATCATCCGTGAGATCAATAGCCAGGGCACCACCGTCCTGCTGGTCGAGCAGAACGCGCTGCAGGCGCTGGCTGTCGCCAACCGTGGTTATGTGCTGCAGACCGGGCAGGTGATCCTGGCCGACTCGGCGGCCGGGCTGGCTGCCAATGAGGGCGTGCGCAAGGCCTACCTCGGCGAGGACTAGGCCATCGCCTTCGATCAGCCGCCGAACGTCGAGCGCGTCGGCTCGAGCGGCAAGCGACTCCCGTCACTGGCCCTCGTGCTGGCTGTCGGCTTCGTCGTCCTGGCGCTGCTCAAGCCGTGGACGGCAATCTCCGGCGGCGCGGGCGCCGGCACGATAAGCCCACCACCGCCCACAGCCACGCCTCCCAGCCCGTCGCCGACGGTCGACCCCGCTCTGGCAGCTGCCCTCGATCGACGGCAGTGCCAGTCGGACACGGGCTGGCGGCTGGTGACGCGGGAACGCGACGGCGACATCGATTCACGCACGTTGTGGGAGGTTCCGCAGCTCGCGCCAACGGCGAGCCTGGCCCTCGACCAGCCGTTCCGGCTGTGGGCCCAGGAGGTCATGGCGATGGGCTTCTGTGCACCCGGCGCAACCGCCGAGCTGCGCGTCGAGGAGGCCACCCACGTGACCCTCTCGCGCGTTCTGGACGACGGTCACTTCGCCAGCGTCACCAACACGATCGTCACCGACACCGAACTGGCCGCGCTGGGCGAGATCTACCTGGCACCGCCCAAGGCAATGTCGCCGGCCGGCATATGGCCGGCCGGCGACTATCTGTTCCGCGTTCAGCCTCGGGGATCTGACGCGGGCGGGTGGTTTGCGCTGCAGGTCCTGCAGCCGCCGCAGGCGCCCGGCTAGGCAGCGACCTCCGCGAGCGCTCGCTGCGCCGCATCGGGCTCGTAGCCGTAATCCTCGAGACGGCCGGACAGGTAGGCCTCGTAGGCCGACAGATCAAAGTGACCGTGACCCGACAGGTTGAAGAGGATGACGCGTGAGCGGCCCTCCTCGCGCGCGGCAAGCGCCTCGTCGATCGCCGCGCGCACGGCGTGGTTCGACTCGGGCGCGGGCAGGATGCCCTCGGTACGCGCGAACTGGACGCCGGCCTGGAACGTCGATACCTGCGGCACGGCGCGCGCCTCGATCTGGCCCAGCTCGAGCAGCAGGCTGACCAATGGCGCCATGCCGTGGTAACGCAGGCCACCGGCGTGGATGGGCGGCGGTACGAAGTCGTGGCCCAGGGTGTGCATCTTGACCAAGGGCGTCATCTGCCCGGTGTCGCCGAAGTCGTAGTCGTAGCGACCCTGCGTCATGGACGGTGCCGCGGACGGCTCGACGGCGATCACGCGATAGCGCGCCTCGCCACGCAGTTGGCGCCCCACGAAGGGGAACGCCAGCCCGGCGAAGTTCGACCCGCCACCGGCACAGCCGATGATCACGTCAGGTTCTTCGCCGGCCATCTCCATCTGCAGCAGCGCCTCCTGGCCAATGACCGTCTGGTGCAGGAGCACGAAGTCGAAGACGGATCCGAGCGAGTACTTGGTGCCGGGATGGCTGACCGTGTCCTCGATCGCCTCGCTGATGGCGATGCCCAGTGAACCGGGGTGGTCGGGGCTGTCGGCGAGCAGCTTCCGGCCGTATTCGGTCTCCGTGCTCGGGCTGGGCGACACCGTGGCGCCGTAGGTCTCCATGAGGATCCGCCGGTAGGGCTTCTGGTCGAAGCTGGCGCGCACCATGTACACCTTGACCTCGATGCCGAACAGCGATCCGGCAAACGACAACGCGCTGCCCCACTGTCCGGCGCCGGTCTCGGTGGCGAAGCGCTTGACGCCCTCCTGGCTGGCGTAGAAGGCCTGGGCGATTGCCGTGTTCGGCTTGTGACTACCCGGCGGGCTGGCGCCCTCGTACTTGAAGTAGATGTGGGCTGGCGTGTCGAGGGCGGCCTCGAGACGCCGCGCCCGAAACAGCGGCGAGGGCCGGTAGAGCGCGTACGCCTGCCGGACCGGGTCCGGTATCTCGATTTCACGGTCGGTGCTGACGACCTGCTTGATCAGCTCCATGGGAAAGAGGGGCGCCAGGTCGGCCGGGCCGATCGGCTGTCCGGTTCCCGGGTGGAGGACCGGCTCGGGCGGCCGGGGCAGATCCGCGGCGATGTTGTAGAAGGCGCGCGGGATCTTGTCCTCGTCGAGTTGGAACTTGGTCTGCTCGACCATCGGTGGTACCTCGCTTTCCAGATCGGCCACGTCCCGGGGCCGAAAACACGTAACCGGCCTTCGTCCTGCCGGGACGAAAGGCCGGTCCTTCCGCGGTACCACCCGTTTTCGACGGCTCGCGTGCCGTCGCACTCGTTGGCCGACAGGTTGCCGGTCACCCGGCTACCGATCGGTGCTGCCCTGATAACGCTGGCGCTCTGCGCCGGAGCCTAGCGACGCGCCCGCCCCCTCCTTCGGGCGCCTCGATCGGTCCGGGGCTCCCGGGTCCATTCACTCGCTCCGCCGTCCCGGCTCACACCAGCCGCCGGGTCTCTGCGACACCGGATCGCGAGCTACTCCTCCCGATCAAAGCCTCTCTTCGGTTGGCCGGGAGTCTAGGCAACCGGCCGAGGCGAAGTCAAGCGGCCCTCCGCCGCCCGGCGCCACGCTGCCGAATATCCCATCTGGTTAGTGAATATTCACGCCCGATTCGCCCGCCGCAGTGTATTGTCGCGTCCTCAAACCGAAGTAACCCATGCAGAGGAGGCATTGGGCATGGTTCGCCTATCTCGAACGCTGGTCGCGCTTTCAGCCGTGGCATTGCTCGCCGCCGCATGCGGGTCACCGAGCCGCGTCGCCCAGCGCAGCACCCAGCCAGTCCAGGCGTCGTCCGGGCAACGGCGGCCCCAGTCAAATCCCACGGCCATGGCGTCCGAATCCGCGGCGCCTTCGGTAGCCGTCGTGGCGACCATCCCGCCTGACCAGCTCGACATTCCAGGGCCATCTCGAGCTGTCAGCGACATGCCCTACCCGCCGCAGGAGTACTCTCGACGCGAACAGGGCAAACCGATCGGCTCAGACATCGAGATCGGCGAGGGCATCGCTGCCAGCGACTGGGCCTGACCGCCAGGTGGAGAACTCCGTCTTCGACACGATCATTCCGGCGTTGACGGCGGCAAGTGCGACATCATCCTCAGCGAGCAGAACATCAGACTCGGACCGCATCGCGCAGGTCGACATGATCCCCTACTTCCAGGCCGGCCAGGCGTTCCTGTGACCAAAGGGCAACCCGAGGGCAATCAGCACGACCAACGACTATGCGGCAAGAAATCGCCGTTGAGAACGGCGACGACCGAAATGCTCCACTACCTGGGCGGCACCGGCCAGCTACAAGAAGACGTGGCAGCCTGAAGAAGAACGTGCAAGGAGGCGAGCCTCGCGGCACCTGTGCCGCAGCCGTACGAGAAGGACTCAGACGCGCTGCCGCGCTGCTGGCCGCGGCCAGGCCGACGCGTACTTCGCCGACTTGCCCGTCGTGAGCGGATACGTCCAGGCACAACCCGACCAGTTCGAAGCAGGCTCCGGTGCGAGCCGATGCGCCGCGATCGAGGGGGCATCAGCGTCGCGAAGTCGGACCAGGCCGGCCAGCACCGCCGATCGAGAATGCGGTCAAGACTGCGCTCTGGCAATGATGAACGACGGCACCTACCAGGCAGATCCTGGACAAGTACAGCGTCCGGCCGGGTGCATTGCGCCGAGCGACGTGGTGAACAACGCAGCAGTAGCATAGTTGGCCACCATCGCCGGATTCGTCACGTGTCAGTGACGCGTCCGGCGCAGCTTCAGGGTGGCCGCCGAGCGAAACGTGCTCGCGGGCTGCTGCTTCTCGTCGTTCTCTTCGTGGCAGGCTGCCAGAGCACACGTCCGCAACGGGTATCAGTACCGCTGGTACATCTTCTTCCAGTCGATATTCCAACCGGACGGCCTGATCATCCGCGGCATCAGCTGCTGACCGTTTACATCGCGGTCATTGCCAGCTATAGGCGTCGTGCTGGGCGTCTTCGGCGCAGCTCGGCAAGCTGTCACGCGCCCGCTTGCCTCGCTACATCGCCGGCATCTACGTCTGGGTCTTCCGCGGCACGCCGCTGCTGGTCCAGATCGTGCTCATCTTCTTCGGCCTGGGCGTGAAACCAGCATCTACAAGCTGGCCAGACTTCACCCCGCTCGGCGAGTTTGGCACCGGGGCCGTCCAGGCGGGCATCGTCGCTCTGGGTATCAATGAAGGCGCCTACATGTCCGAGATCGTGCGCGCTGGCATCCTGTCGATCGACCCGGGCCAGATGGAGGCGGCCACGTCGCTGGGCATGCCCTTCGCCCAGGCCATGCGACGGGTCATTCTGCCGCAGGCGGCACGCGTGATCGTTCCGCCGCTCGGCAACGAATTCAACAACATGCTCAAGACCACGTCCCTGTTGGTCGTCATAGGCGTTCCTGAGCTGTACGTGACCTTCCGAACTCAAGAATGCCGGTGGCTCGACCGTCGTTCCATCCCTTCGAGCTGTTCCTGGCCGCTGCCGTCTGGTACCTCTGCTGACGACCATCTGGGCGGTCATCCAGGCGCAGGTCGAGCGGCGGCTGGGCGCCGGCTTCGGTGCCGGCAAGGGACCGGGTCTGCGCGAGCGCCTATTCGGGCTGCGGGCGGAGAAGCCGAGCGAACTGCCGCCAATCAGTGGCGGCCGCTTGATGAGCGCGCCGAGCGAAAACCTGCTCGCGGCGATTGGCGGCGTTCCAGCGCCAGCGACCGATGTCGTCGTCCAGGCGGTGGATGTGCACAAGTTCTTCGGACGGTTGACGTCCTCAAGGGCGTCTCAATGGAGGTACGTCGCCAGGAGACGGTGGTTGTCATGAGGCGCGTCCGGGTCGGGCAAGACGACATTCATGCGCTGCGTCAATCACCTCGAAAAGATCCAGAACGGACGCATCTCTCGTTAATGGCCACCTGATCGGTTACCGAGAAGCCGAACGGACGGCTGGTCGAGGACCGCGAGCGCAACATTGCTCGGCAACGCCAGGAGATCGGCATGGTCTTCCAGCGCTTCAACCTGTTCCCGCACATGACGGCGCTGCAAAACATCACCGAGGCGCCCACGCACGTACGCGGCACGTCCAAGGATGAGGCAAGTGGCCACCGCGCGAGCCCTGCTCGATCGCGTTGGGCTCGCCGCGAAAGTCGACGCCTACCCAGGCGCAGCTCTCCGGCGGCCAGCAGCAACGCGTCGCGATCGCCCGCGCGCTCGCCATGAAGCCCGGCGCTGATGCTCTTCGACGAGCCGACCAGCGCCCTCGACCCGAGATGATTGGCGAGGTGCTCGACGGTGATGAAGGAGCTGGCTCGCGAGGGGATGACGATGATCGTCGTGAGCTCACGAGATGGGTTTCGCGCGCGAGGCAGCCGACCGCGTCGTAATGATGGACGACGGTCAGATCATCGAGGAGGGCACGCCCGAGCACTTCTTCGAGAACCCGACTCACGAGCGGACGAAGGCGTTCCTCTCGAAGATCCTCTAGCGCGTGGTGAGCAGGTCGCCGATCCCCACAGGATGACGACCAATCCGGCGCCAGTGAGCCACATTCCGGGCGCGTCAGGCGGCAGTCCGAGCGTCGTGAAACCGGCGATCTGGAACACGCGCCAGCCGAACGCGAGGACCGTGACGAGCGCCAGCAACGCGTACACGCCGGGCCGATCGAGAGCCGACTCGCCGGAACTGCGTGTGCGAGCGGCAGGATGATCAGCGCAAGCAGTCCCAGCGCGCCCAGGAACACGAAGATGGCTACGTCCTGAAGACCCGCGCCGACAAGCGGCGGAGCGTTGGTGCGCGGGATCGTCCACCACGTGAGCGGCATGCCGGCGAGAGTGACAAGCGCCCCCAGGAAGACGATGACTCGACCGCGGACGCCTCCGCGGCGATTCACTTGGTCTCGTACAACTCGCGCCGCAACACGCCGATGAAGGGCAGGTTGCGATAGAACTCACCGTAGTCGAGGCCGTAGCCGACGACGAACTCATCAGGAATGGTGAACCCGAGGTAGTCGATCGGGATCTCGACCAGCCGCCGGGCCGGCTTGTCGAGCAGCGCGCAGATACGCAACGTATCGGGATTCTTGCCGCGCAGGTAGCGCAGCAGGTAGTTGAGCGTCAATCCGGTGTCGATGATGTCCTCGACGATGAGCACGTCCTTGCCGGCGATCGATGAGCTCAGGTCCTTGAGGATGCGCACCAGGCCCGACGATTCGGTCGTGGCCCCGCCATAGGAACTGACCTCCATCAAGTCGATCTGCACGGGAATCTGGATGGCGCGCATGAGGTCCGCCATGAACGGCAGCGAGCCCTTCAGGACGCTCACCAGGGTGACCGCGCGGCCGGCGTAGTCGGCGCTGATGCGCCCACCGAGCTCGACTACCTTGTCGCGAATCTGCTCTTCGCTGATGAGCACATCGGCGACGTCGTGGCCGTGGTCTGGTGCCCTGGTCAGCTGGTCTACCACCTAGCCCTCCCGCTTCAAATGTTGGCCGCGACATACGCACGCCGGCCGCGACGACGGCGCGAGCCGCGTGACATTCGACGACGCGGCACTCCGACCGCCTCACGCACGGTAGTCGCGGCGGTGTCATCCGTCGAGCGTGAGGTTGGGGCGACCGGGTCGGTCGTCGGCGGCACGGTGACGGCCATGGTCGGGTGGCCTCGATCGGGCATTATCTGGCCTTCCAGACCGCTCAGCGAGGCAGCCAGGTCGAAGCGTCCGTACTTGAGCATCAGTGCGCGGAAATCCTTGCCATAGAACAGCTTCACGCGGATGTCCGGATAGAGCTCGCGCAGTCGCCGCAGCTTCCTGTTCTTGCGGCGCACGAGACTCTGCTTGAGGGTGGTCAACTCGATGTAGACGTCAGGCTCGGGCAGATAGAAGTCGGGCGAGAAGCTCTCGACGACTTTGCCGTCGAGGTTCCAGAGGATGGGAAAAGTGCGCGGCTCATATTCCCAGCGAACGCCGTAGTAGTCGAGGATGCGCGCCAACTCTGCCTCACTGGCGTGGGCGAAACGAACGTCGTCAGTCACTGCGGCGGAGCACCTTCCGATCGTGCGTCCGCCGCCCGGAACAGATGTTCCACGTCGCCCTGGAAGCCCGCCAGGAACTCATGCATGTCGAGGACGTCGTCGACGCTCACCGCGCGCGTCGCGTCGCAGGCGGCGCGGCGCAACTCGCTGGCATCCGCAATCGAGGGCGCGCTGTCGTCCGCCTCGACGGTAACAATCGCCACGGTCCGACTGCTGCAGCTGGCGCAATCCAGGTCGACGAACACCAGGCCTTCACGTTCAGCCAGCAGGCGCATCCGGCTGCTCCGATACGGCTGCCCGCAGGCGGGGCATTCGAAGGTTGCGAGCTGGGTGCGCAGCCAGTCGGAACCATCCATTCGGTCTGAGTCTAGAGCCTCCGCCCGTTGCGCGGCGCGCGCGGCAGGCAGCTCCGGCCCGACTCCCCTGATATACTCCCAGGCAGTATGAGCCCACAGAAAGCCACCACGCGCGAGGTCGAAGCCGAACCCACTGGGCCTTCGCGCCACAGCTACACCAGGGATCGCGCCCAGCTGCTGCGTCGCCTGGCGCGCATGGAAGGGCAGGTGCGCGGCATTGCGCGCATGATCGAGCGCGAGGAATACTGCGTCGATATCCTCCAGCAAACCGCAGCGCTGCGCGAAGCAGTCAACGCCGTCACGCTGCTGTTGATGGAAGATCACGTTGCTGGTTGCCTGGCGACTGCGGTCAAGACCGGCGAGGCGCAGGCCTATACCGACGAAGTGATGGACGTGGTACGCCGGAGCATGGGCCGACCGGTGCGGGTGCGCGCCGCGGACTGAGCCGGTAACAGCGCGCCGGATCAACCCGACGCCTCTCGTTTCTTCCACACCTGGGTGCCGCGTCCGGAGTTTTCTCCACAATCGGGCCACCGTGGGCGCAAGTCGTGGAAAAGCAGGTTGACCCGCGCCCCGCGCTCGAACCACACTTCGCGCCCTGCACCACTGGCGCGCCCAAGCGGGGATGGCGCCCCAGACCGAGTACGGTAACCTCGCCGGCTCCGGCGATCGGAGAGATCCGATCGGAATAGCCGGGCGGAGAGGGAAAACCGAAAGGCCGGTGGTGCGAGAAACGTCACGCCGCAGGGAGTGGGGACAGCGCAACGGATCAGGGACGTTCGGGCATGGACGCAGCTCTGAACGGTCCCCACTCCCGCGGCGAGTTTCTCCGGAACGCGAGCCCCTTCCCGAAGACCCAGCTGCGCTGCCCGCATTGGGCGCCGACTTCTGGACGACACTGGACGAGGGTCTGGCCAGTCTGGGAGTGGAGTTAGGGTCGGCCGAACGGGCCGGCATCGACGCCCACGTTCGGCTCCTGCTGGCGTGGAATGCGGCGATCAACCTGACCGCCCTGCGCACCGACCGGCAGGTCGCCGTGGGCCACGTCCTCGACGCACTGGCCGCCCTCAAGGTCCTGCGCAAGCTGTCGCCGACGCAGCAGCCGAGCCTGCTCGACCTGGGATCAGGCGGCGGCTTCCCGGGCATCCCCCTCGCGCTCGCGTTGCCCGCCGCACGTGCCGCACTGGTCGACTCCGTCGGCAAGAAGGCCCGTTTCCTGTCCGTCGCGGCCGCCGCCGTGGCGCGTGCTAGCGCGGCCGCGGGAGGCCAGCCGGTGCACCTGGAGACGCTCGCCGAACGAGCCGAGGGCCTCGCCGAGGAGCCCGACCAGCGCGAGGCATGGGACATGGTCGTGGCACGTGCGGTGGGACCCGTATCTGAGATTGCCGAGCTGGGCCTGCCACTGGTTCGGCGCGGCGGCTACGTCGTCGCCTGGAAGCTGGATCGCGCCGACGGAGCGCTGGAGGGCGAGGTGCAGTCGGCAATGCACATTTCTCGGGCGGCCGGCGGTACGCCGCCGCGGGTGGTGTACCTGCCCGGCGTCGATCAGGCTGGTCTGGCCGGGCACTGCCTGGTCACGCTGCGCAAGCGCGGATCGACGCCGGCGCGCTATCCGCGGCCCGCATCCGAGCGCCGACGCGCTTTGCTACCCTGACCGCCGATGCGGATCGCCGTGCTGTCGGACATCCACGGCAACCTGCCCGCACTCGAGGCAGTCCTCGCCGCACTCTCGCCATTCGATGCGTTGTGGCAGCTTGGTGACGTGGTTGGCTACGGACCACAGCCGGACGAGGTGGTGGCGCGCCTTTCCGCCGAACATGCCACGGGCGTACGCGGCAATCATGACTCCGCCGCGCTCGGCGAACTCCCGCTCGAGGCCTTCAACGACGACGCACGCGCCGCAGTCGAGTGGACGGCAGGGCACATCTCGCCCGCCACGAAGCGCTGGCTTGCGGCCCTGCCGCTGCGCGACGAGGAAATGCTGGGCGGCGAAGAGATGTCGTTCACCCGCGTCCACGCCAGTCCGTGCGACCCGAACTGGGAGTATGTCTACTCGTCCGGTATCGCGCGCGCCAACCTCGACTGCTTCAGCACCGCCTATTGCCTGGTTGGCCATACGCATGTGCCCCTCGTCTTTCGGCAATCCGGGACGGGCCTCGAGACCGTCCGGCCACAGCTGGACGTGAAGCTGTCCCTCGGCGGCGCGCGCCTGATCGTCAATCCGGGGAGCGTCGGGCAGCCACGTGACGGTGATCCGCGCGCCAGCGCGGCGCTGCTCGATACCGATGCGCGGACGATCGAATGGCGTCGCGTCGCGTACCCCGTCGAACAGGTCCAACGCCTGATCGCGCAGCTTGATCTGCCTGCCCGGCTGGCCACCCGGCTGCGCTTCGGACTGTAGGCAGACGATCTTGGGCGGACGACCATGAAACCCTGGCTGCACGGCCGCAAGCCCGGCGATCGTCGCGTCCGTGTCGAGCGCCCGCATGCGCAGTTCTTCAGGTATGCCGGGCCGGGCATGCTCGTGGCGCGCGAGTCGGCATCCGTGCCGCGCACGGCGAGTGGTCGCCTGATCGCGCGGGTCCGCCAGCTGCTCTTCGGCCGCACGCTGTCGATCCATGACGAGATCACCGAGCGCCTGTCGAAGGTCAAGGCGCTGGCCATCTTCAGCTCCGACGCGATCAGTTCCTCGGCCTACGCCACCGAGGAGATCCTGCGCGTCCTGGTGCTCGCCGGCGCAGGCGCGCTCCTGCTCAGCTTGCCCATCGCGGCGGCCATCGCCCTGCTCCTGACGATCGTCTCGATCAGCTACCGCCAGGAGATCCACGCGTACCCGTCGGGCGGCGGCGACTACGCCGTGGCGCGTGCCAACCTGCCCGCCATCTTCGCCCTGATCGTGGCCGCCGCGCTGTTGGTCGACTACACCATGACGGTGGCCGTGTCGACATCGTCGGCCGTCGAACAGGTCATCTCCGCGGCTCCCGGCTTGGCCGATATCCGCGTCGAAGTGGGCGCCGTTGCCATCCTGCTGATCATGCTCGGCAACCTGCGCGGACTGCGCGAGTCGGGCAACATCTTTGCCGTCCCGACGTACCTGTTCGCCGGCTCGACCCTGCTGATCATCGTCATCGGCGTCTTCCGAATCGTCGTGCTGGGCGAACACCAGGCGCCGCCGACCCCGCTTCCCGGCCAGCCCGACCCCATCCAGGCAGTCGGATTCCTGTTGTTGATCCGTGCTTTCGCTTCAGGATCGGTCGCGCTGACCGGCACCGAGGCGATCGCCAACGGCGTTCCGGCGTTCAAGCCACCCGAGCCGCGCAACGCCGCCACGACGCTGACGGTCATGGCCATCCTGCTCGGGATCCTGTTCATCGGCCTCACCTTCGTGGCCGACTCGTTCGGCATCGTGCCCGTCGATGAGCCGGCCGTCAAAACGGTGATCAGCCAGGTCGCCGGCACCATCTACGGCAACGACACGATCGCCTTCTACCTGTACCAGGCGTTCACGGCACTGATCCTCTTCCTGGCTGCGAACACGTCCTTCAACGCGTTTCCGCGCCTGGCAGCGATCCTCGCGCGCGACGGCTACATGCCGCGCCTGTTCAGCTTCCGCGGTGATCGCCTCGCGTTCACCTCGGGCATCGTCATCCTGAGCGTGGCCGCGATTGCGCTCATCGTCGCCTTCGGCGGCGTAACCACCGCGCTCATCCCGCTCTACGCCGTGGGCGTATTCATCGCGTTCACCATTGGCCAGGCGGGCATGGTCCTGCACTGGCTGGCCGGGCGCTCACCGGGCTGGCGGCGCCGCCTGACGATCAATGGCTTCGGCGCTGTGCTGACCTGCGTGGTCTTCGTGGTCGTGCTCGTGGCCAAGGCGCCGACATCGTTGCTCGTGGCGCTCATCATCCCGGTCCTGATCGCGCTGATGTTGTTCATCAACCGCCAGTACCGCGCCTCGGCCGCCCACCTCGCGGTGGACCCCGACGCGGTCATTCCGCCACCCCGTCGCGAAGAGCGCGTCATCGTGCCGGTACCGGGCATCAGCCGGGCAGTGGTGCAGGCTGTCAACGTTGGACGCTCGATAGCGCCCGACGTGCGCGCCGTACTGATCTCCGACGAACCGGACGAGGCCGCCCAGTTGCGTGAACGCTGGGAACATCAGCTGCCGGACGTGCCGCTGGTCATCGTCGAATCGCCCTACCGTGCGCTGGTCGGCCCGATGCTCGCCTACCTGGATGTGCTCGACCGCACCTGGCCTGAGAACAGGGAGCAGCCGATCACGTTCGTGGTCATTCCCGAATACGTCGCCCGAAGCTGGTGGGAGCGGCTGCTCTACAACCAGTCGGCGAACCGACTGCGGCGGGCACTCATCGGCCGCCCGCACACAGTCGTGGTCAACGTTCCGTACCGGCGCGACGACGGCGAACGTCCCGGTCAACCGGCCGCTGGTGGGGTGTAACCTTCCGCGCGAATGTCAGATCCACAGACGCAGCGCGCCTTTCGGAAGGCGGTGCTCGGGCTGAACGGCGCGTCCACAGACGGGCTCGTCGTCCACCTGGGTTGCCAGCTGGCGAAGCAGAGCAACGCCGAACTCGTTGCGGTCCACGTCATAGAAGTCGACTGGAGCCACGAACTGTCCGACGAGATGACCATCGAAAACGAGGCTGCCTCGGCGATCCTCGACCTCGCCGAGGGCATCGCCGAGCACTACCGCGTGAAGCTCTCGGGCGACCTGCTGCAGGCGCGCGAGGTCGCGGCTGCGCTGGTCGACGAGGCGGTCGAATTGCAGGCCGACGCGATCATCGTCGGCCTCCCCTACCGGAAGCGCTTTGGGGGCGATTTCGAGATCGGCGAGACGATCCCATACGTCTTCCAGAATGCCCCGTGCCAGGTCATCGTCGCGCGCGAACCGGTGGCCGTGGCGAACATCGCCCAACCGGCCACGGGCAGGCGCCTGGAAGCGGCGGCGAGCCGGCCATGAACCAGGAGCAGCGGCGGCCCATGCGGGCCATCATCGTGGGCTGCGGTCGAGTCGGCGCCGGGCTCGCCGAGCGCCTGGCGCGGACCGGCTACGACGTGACCGTGATCGACCTGAGCACGCATGCCTTCAACCGGCTGGAAGCCGATTTTCCAGGCCACGCGGTCCGCGCCGACGGCACCGACGAGGACGTCCTGCGCCGGCTCGGAACGCAGGACGCCGACCTGTTCTTCGCCCTGACGGAAGGCGACAACCGGAACGTGCTCGCCGCGCAACTGGCGACCGAAACGTTTGGCGTGCGGCACGTCGTGGCCAAGGTCAACGATCCCGTGCGCGCCGAGGCATACACGATGCTGGGACTGGCAACGATCTGCCGTACGAGGCTGCTCGTCGACGCTCTGGCGCGCTACTCCGGCCTTGAGTCCGACCCGGGTGCCAACGGCGTTCGCGAGCCGGAACGCGCACATGATCACGACCAGCCGCCGGCCGAACAGGCACCGGGCGCACGGCCGGTCGCCCAGGCGGTGGAGGGCTAGATGTACATCGTCGTCGTCGGCGGCGGCAAGGTCGGTTATTACCTCGCCCGTGAACTGCTCGAGGCAGGCCACGAGCTGGTGATCCTGGAAAAGAACCCAGAGCGCGCGCGGCAGATCGCCGACGAGCTGGGCAGCATCGTGCTCAATCGTGACGGTTCGGAGGGCAAGCACCTGGCCGAAGCCGGCGCGAATCGTGCCTCCATCGTTGCCGCCGTGACCGGTGACGACGAGGACAACCTCGTCGTTTGCCAGATGTCCAAGCACCACTTCGACGTGCCGCGCACCATCGCGCGCGTGAACAACCCGAAGAACGAAGAGCTGTTCCGACACCTCGGCGTGGACGAGATCATCAGTCCCACACGCATGGCCCTCGGCTCGATCGAGCAGGACATCCCGGTTCACGAGCTGCTCCACCTGGCCCAGCTCAAGGGCGGCGAGTTCGCGCTGCTCGAGGCGCAGATTACGGACGATTCGCCCGCGGTCGGCCGCCGGCCGGCGGACCTGTCGCTGCCCGAGGGTTGTTCGATCTTCCTGCTGCTGCGCGGGAGCCAGGTGATGCCCGCTCGCAGCGACACGGTGCTGGAGGCCGGCGACAAGGTCCTGGCAGTCTCGCGCACGGAGGACGAGGCGAACCTGCGGCGCGAGTTGATTGGCGAGGACGAGGCGCCCGAGCCGGTTCCCGCTGGACGCTGACCGCACCCCGCCACTGACCGACAACACGCGGCCCTCGGCCGCGGCCGTCCTGCGCCGCTCGCTGCTGGTGTGGGGGTGGGGCCTGGCGGCGCTTGGCCATCGGCGTGGTTGGGCCCTGGCGGTGCTGCAGGTGTGCCTCATCGCCGTGCTCCTGGTGGTCGCGCTGCAACTCATCGACGGCACCAGCTGGCTCGTCGTGCTCGCGCCCCTGGCGGTACTGCTGGTGGCGTGGCTGGGCCAGGCCCTGGACGCCTACCAGCGCGCGCTGCGGTCGGGTGCCGCGGTAGGCGGCGAGGTCCAGGTCGTACTTTTCGTGCCCCTCGCGGTGACCCTGCTGACGGTCTACTGGCTGCTCGGCGGGAGCCACGGATCACCCGCGGCGACAACCGAGCAGTACGCGCTCGACTGGATGTCGATGCGCTCGGCCGACGCGACACAGCTGTTCGTCGGCCGACCCGATGCAGCCCGGCTGGCCACCACCTGGCAAACCGAAACGGCCTTCCTCGAGGCGCGTGTAGCGGCAGCGGCGGCGGAATATGGCCCTGCCAGCGGACTGCACGCCGAGACGCCCTTTGACAACCTTCGCTTCGGCACGCCGACGGTGGAAGGACCGGATGCCGCCCAGGTCGCGATCGACATAGTCCGCCAGGAAGAGGTCCAGACGACCATCCTGGGCTTCATCCCGACGGCCAGCCAGGAGACGGTCACGGTCGAGAGTGCCGGTGTCATTTCCCTCCGGTTGGTGCCCGTGGCGGCACCCGACTGGCTGGGCATCGGCGGTATCGACTCGTCCGAATGGCTGATCGAGAGCGTGTCCATCGGGCCACCCACCACGCTCTGACTGTGGCGCGCGAGCAACATGAGTTATGGACTCTTCACCTACAGCAACCTTGACAACGTCATTGTCATGTTCTACTTTCTGCGGCGCGTCGGAAACGGCCCACGCATGAACCCTCCTTTCAAGGCACGAGGTGTGTCATGACACTCATTCGTCGTCCCAATCCATTCGGTGAGCTGATGTCCCTGGGGCAGGCGATGGACCGCCTGTTCGAGGACTCCTACGTCCGCTCGCAACCCGCGGCCACGCTCGATGAGCAGCCGCTCGCACTCGACGTGTACGCGACCCAAGACGCGCTGTGTGTCGAAGCAGCGCTGCCGGGAGTGAATCCCGACGACGTCGAGATCTCCGTGCTCGGCGACACACTGACCATCAGCGGTCGCACGCGGAGCGAGGAGAAGCGCGACGACGAGGGCTACTCGTATCGCGAGATCCGCCGCGGCACGTTCACCCGCACTGTCACCCTGCCTGGCGGTCTGAAGACCGACGCCGCGACGGCGAGCTTCGACAACGGCCTGCTCAAGCTGAGCATCCCCAAGGCTGAAGAGGCCAAGCCCCATCAGATCCGGATCAAGCCCGGCCAGACGGCCGAGCGCCTACAGACCAATCCGGCAACGCACGCCGACGGCAACGGGCAGGACGCCTGATCGTGGTTGATCGGAACGCGGGCGAGCATCCGGAGCGGGACCCCCAGCGGCCCGTCTATGTCATCAGCGTGGCCGCCGAGCTCGTCCGCGTTCATCCCCGGACACTGCGCATCTATGAACTTGAAGGGCTGCTCTGCCCGGCACGCACGCGCAGCAATATCCGGCTGTATTCCGAGAATGACATTCGCCGGGTCATGTGGATCCGCCATCTGACGCGCAACCTGGGCGTCAACCTGGCCGGGGTGCGTGTCCTGTTCGAGCTCGAGGAGCGCCTCGGCGCACGCATCCTCGAGACGCTGTACGAGGACCGCCTGCGCGCGGATGCGGATGAGGCTGAATCAGGCGCCGACGAAGAACCAACGTCAACAAGCAACCATCGCGCAGCGGCCAACCACTAGGCCGGCGGACGTCACACCCAAGGAGCGAAATGACTGACATCACCACCCCCGAAGAGCAGATCGAGGAGCAGCAGGGCCCGCCGCCGACGACTGGCGCCCGCGAGCTACCCCTGGTGGCCCTGCGCGAGACCGTCATCTTCCCGGAGATGATCGTGCCGCTGCAGGTCGGCCGCGATAAGTCGGTCAACGCCCTCAACAAGGCCGTCGCCGACGGTTCACCCATCGCGCTCGTCACCCAGCGCGTCGCCGATACCGAGGACATCAGCGATCCGTCCGAGCTATACCCAGTCGGGACGCTGGCCAAGATCGCCCAGGTCGTCCAGCTGCAGGACGGCACTGTGCGCGCCATCGTCCAGGGCCAGCAGCGGCTGCGCCTGCTCGAATTCATTTCAGCCGATCCGTTCATCCTGGCCCGCGTCGAGCCGGTCGAGGAGACGGCGCCGGCCGGACTCGAGGCGCAGGCGCTCGTGCGCAGCGTTCAGGCGCAGATCGAGCAGTACGTCCAGGCCGGGGCGCCGGTGCCACCCGAGGCCGCCGTCGCCGCCCGCAACATCAGCGAGCCGGGCCTGCTCGCCGACATGGTCGCGTACAGCCCCGACATGAGCACCGAGCAGCGCCAGGAGCTGCTCGAGACCATCGACGTGCACGAGCGCCTGAAGCTCGTGTCGACCTTCCTCGGTCGTCAGATCGAGATCCTCGAGCTGAAGGGCAAGATCCAGTCCGAGGTCAAGTCCGAGATGGACAAGACCCAGCGCGAGTACATCCTGCGTGAGCAGCTCAAGGCCATCCAGCGTGAGCTCGGCGAGGATGACCCGCAGCAGGCCGAGATCAACGAGTTGCGTGAGAAGGTCGAACAGGCCGGCATGCCCGAGGAGATCAAGGCGCGCGCGATCAAGGAAGTCGATCGCATGAGCCGCATCCCGTCTGCCTCACCCGAGGTGGGCGTGATCCGGACGTATGTCGACTGGCTGGTTGGCCTGCCCTGGAACGTGACGTCCGAGGATCGGCTCGATCTCAAGGAAGCAGCCAAGATCCTCGACGAAGACCACTACGGCCTCGAGAAGGTCAAGGAGCGCATCCTCGAGTACCTCGCTGTGCGCAGCCTGGCGGACAGGATCCGCAGTCCCATCCTGGCGTTCATCGGACCGCCAGGCGTGGGCAAGACGTCACTCGGCAAGAGCGTTGCGCGAGCGATGGGCCGCAAGTTCGTGCGCATGAGCCTGGGCGGCATTCACGACGAGGCCGAGATCCGTGGCCACCGGCGCACGTACATCGGCGCGTTGCCCGGCCGCATCATCCAGAACATCAAGACCGCGGGCACCAACAACCCGGTGTTCATGCTCGACGAGATCGACAAGATCGGCATGGACTTCCGCGGTGATCCGTCGTCGGCCCTGCTCGAGGTGCTCGATCCGGAGCAGAACAGCACCTTCCAGGACAACTACCTGGAGGTGCCCTTCGATCTCTCGCGGACGCTCTTCATCGCTACCGGCAACCTGCTCGATCCGATTCCGCCGGCGCTGCGCGACCGCATGGAGATCATCCAGCTGCCCGGCTACACCCAGCAGGAGAAGATCGAGATCGGCAAGCGCTTCCTGATCCCCAAGCAACTCGAGAACCACGGCCTGACGGCCAAGAACCTGGAGATCAGCGACGCCGCCATGACCGAACTCGTCCAGGCGTTCACCAAGGAGGCCGGCGTCCGCAACCTCGAGCGCGAAATCGCCAACATCATGCGCAAGGTCGCCAGGCAGGTCGCCGAGGGTCGCAAGCGCAAGGTGACCGTCGACGTCAAGAAGCTCAACGAGTACCTCGGCCCGCCACGGTTCGAGTACGGCGAGCTGGAAACCGAGGACCAGATCGGCGCCGCAACCGGCCTGGTGGTCACCGAGGCCGGCGGCGACGTGCTGTCGATCGAGGTAACCCGCATGCCCGGCAAGGAGGACTTCATCCTCACCGGGCAGCTGGGCGAGGTGATGCGCGAGTCGGCCCGCGCGGGCCTGTCGTGGATCCGCGCCCACGCCGACGAGCTGGGCATCGCGCGCGAGCAGTTCGAGAAGAACACGATGCACATCCACGTCCCGGCCGGAGCAATCCCCAAAGACGGGCCGTCGGCGGGCATCACCATGGCCACCGCGATGGTCAGCGCATTCACGGGCATTCCCGTGCGCAAGGACGTCGCGATGACCGGCGAGATCACGCTGCGCGGCCGCGTGTTGCCCATCGGTGGGCTCAAGAGCAAGATCCTTGCCGCGCACCTGTCCGGCGCGCGCGCAGTGATCCTGCCGCTCAAGAATCAGAAGGACCTGCTCGACATTCCCGAGGAGATCCGCAAGCAGCTCAAGCTGATCCTCGTCAGCACCATGGACCAGGTGCTCGAGCACGCGCTGACGCGCAAGCCCAAGCGTCTGGACACCAAGCCGGCGGAGATCGTCGACAAGGACGAGCCCCTCGGGGAATCGCCCGCCGCACCCGACAAGATGCGGCGCGGTTTCCCGGGGACCGACCAGCCGCCGGCGATCGCGTCGGCCAAGCGCTCAACCGCCGGCGGCTGAGCCCGACACAGACCAGGCAGTCAGGAACGGATGGAGTACCGCGACTACTACGCGACTCTGGGTGTGCCGCGCACGGCGAGCCAGGCCGACATCAAGAAGGCCTTCCGCAAGCTTGCGCGGCAGCACCACCCTGACGTCAACAAGGGCAATGCCGATGCCGAGAAGCGTTTCAAGGAGGTAAGCGAGGCCAACGAGGTCCTCTCGGATCCCGAGAAGCGCAAGCTGTACGACCAGCTCGGCGCCAACTGGCAGGCTTACCAGCAGGCCGGCACCGCCGGGACCGGACGGCAGGGCCAGCCCTACGGCGGCTTTGCCGGGTTCAATCCCGGCGGCGGTGGAGTGCGCTTCGAGTACCGTGGCAATCCCGAGGACCTGGCCGGCTTCAGCGACTTCTTCCGGACCTTCTTCGGCGGTGGCTTCGACGAGGGCGCCTTCGGCGGCGGCAGGCCCACCCAGGCCAGGACGCGCACGGGAACCCGCTCGCAGTCGATCGAGGAGCTACTCGGCGACCTGGGCGAGATGCCCGGCGGCACATCCGGCCGGCGGGCTGCTGCGCGGCCGCGTACTCGGCGCGAAGCCGACGCCGAGGTGGGGCTCGACGAGGTCAACTCAGGTACCAAGCGGCTGCTCGACGTGGAAGGCAAACGCGTCGAGGTGTCCATCCCGCCCGGCGTTGCGGACGGCCAGCGCATCCGTTTCTCGGGCGTCGCGCCCGACGGTGGCGACGTCTACCTGCGGGTCAGGGTCAAGCCGAATCCAACCTTTTCGCGCACCGGCGCCGACCTGCATCGCGATCTCGACCTGACGCTGCGCGATGCGCTGCTCGGAGCGGAAGTACCGGTTCGGACGCTGAATGGGCGCGTGCTGCTGCGCATTCCGCCCGAGACACAGACCGGCCGCACCTTCCGCCTGGCCGGCAAGGGTTTGCCGCGCTTCCGCGCCGAAGGACGTGGCGACCTGTACGTCAAGGTCCGACCAATACTGCCGACCAACCTGACGCCCGAGGCACGCACCGCTGCGGAGCACTTCCTCGACCTCGTCAAGCAGCCGAAAGGAAACGACTGACCGATGAAGCTGGATCGCTACACGGAGAAGGCCCAACAGGCGATCGTCGCTGCCCAGCGACTGGCCACCGAGGCGGACAGTCCCGTTCTGGACGCGGAGCACATCCTGATGGCGCTGCTGCAGGACCCCGAAGGCGTGCCCGCGCTGACCCTGCGCCAGCTCGGCGCCGACCCCGGTGAGCTGTCGGTCGAGTTGGCCGCGGCGCTGGCGCACCGCGCCAAGGTTGCCGGAGGCAGCCTGAGTCTCGACCCGCGCGCCCGGCAGCTGCTGGAGCACGCCGAGGATGAGGCCCGGCGGCTCAACGACGAGTACGTGTCGACCGAGCACCTGTTGGTGGCGGCGGCCGAGTCCGGCGGTGACGCACAACGGCTGCTCGAAGGCGTGGGCGCCAACCGCGAGGCCATCCTGAGCGCCCTGCAGTCGGTCCGCGGCGGCCAGCGCGTGACCAGCCAGAACCCGGAAGGGACATACCAGGCGCTCGAACGCTATGGACGTGATCTGACGCGCGACGCGCGCGAGGGCAAGCTCGATCCGGTCATCGGCCGCGACGAGGAGATCCGGCGGGTGATCCAGGTCCTCTCGCGCCGGACCAAGAACAACCCGGTACTGATCGGTGAACCGGGCGTCGGCAAGACGGCCATCGCCGAAGGGCTGGCGCAGCGCATCGTGCGCGGCGATGTGCCCGAGGGCCTCAAGGACAAGCGCGTCGTGGCGCTCGACCTGGGCGCCCTGATCGCCGGGGCAAAGTACCGCGGCGAGTTCGAGGAGCGGCTCAAGGCCGTGCTCAAGGAGATCAAGGATTCCGAGGGTCAGGTCATCCTGTTCATCGACGAACTGCACACCGTCGTGGGCGCCGGCGCGGCCGAGGGTGCGATGGACGCGTCCAACCTGCTCAAGCCGATGCTCGCGCGCGGCGAACTGCACACCATTGGTGCGACGACGCTCGACGAATACCGGAAGCACATCGAGAAGGACGCGGCCCTGGAGCGCCGCTTCCAGCCGGTGTACGTCGACCAGCCCACGGTCGAGGAAACCATCTCCATCCTGCGCGGGCTGCGCGAGCGCTACGAGAACCACCACGGAGTGCGCATCACCAATTCGGCGCTCGTCGCCGCCGCGGTCCTGTCGAATCGCTATATCACCGAGCGCTTCCTGCCCGACAAGGCCATCGACCTCGTCGATGAGGCGGCCAGCCGGCTGCGCATGGAAATGGATTCGATGCCCGTCGAACTCGACGAGCTCGAGCGGCGCCGCATCCAGCTCGAGATCGAGCGCGAGGCACTGCGCAAGGAACGTGACGAGGCGTCCAAGGCGCGCCTGGCGGCGCTGGAGAAGGAGCTCGCCGACATCGGCGAACGCGCCAATGCTCTCAAGAGCCAGTGGGAGCAGGAGAAGGGCAAGATCGCCGCGTTGCGCCAGACCAAGCAGGAACTCGAGCGGCTCCAGCACGAGATCGAGGAAGCCGAGCGGTCGGCCGACTACGCGCGCGCGGCCGAGCTCAAGTACGGGCGCCAGACCGAGCTGCAGGCACGCTTGACGGAACAGGAGCAGGCACTGTCGGTCGATGGCGGCGCGCAGCGGCTGCTCAAGGAAGAGGTCGATGCCGATGACATCGCGCGCATCGTTTCGTCCTGGACGGGGGTCCCCGTCGCGCGCCTCATGGAGGGCGAGCAGGCCAAGCTGATCCGCATGGAGGAGGAGCTCCACAAGCGCGTCGTGGGCCAGGACGAGGCCGTCGCCGCGGTCGCGGATGCCGTTCGTCGCGCACGTGCTGGGCTCAAGGATCCGCGGCGGCCGATCGGTTCCTTCATCTTCCTGGGCCCCACCGGGGTGGGCAAGACGGAACTGGCGCGTGCGCTGGCCGCCTTCCTGTTCGACGACGAGGCGGCGCTCACGCGCATCGACATGAGCGAATACATGGAGAAGTACTCCGTGTCGCGGCTGATCGGAGCACCGCCCGGCTACGTGGGCTACGAGGAGGGCGGCCAGCTGACCGAGGCAGTTCGGCGGCGGCCCTACCAGGTCATCCTGCTCGACGAGATCGAGAAGGCTCACCCCGATGTGTTCAACGTGCTGCTGCAGGTACTCGACGACGGCCGCCTGACCGATGGCCAGGGGCGCACGGTCGACTTCAAGAACACGGTCATCGTGATGACCAGCAACGTGGGCAGCCAGTTCATCACCGGTTATGCCGGGCAGCGCGACGAGGCAGCCTACGACGAGATGAAGAAGCAGGTGACCGACACGCTGCGCCAGGTCTTCCGGCCCGAATTCCTGAACCGCATCGACGAGATCATCGTTTTCCACGCGCTCAGCGAGGCAGACCTGTCGGCCATCGTCGAGTTGCTGCTGGCCGACCTGGCGCGCCGGTTGGCGGACCACGACCTGACCCTCGAGGTGACACCGGCCGCGCGCCGGCTGATCGTCGGTGAAGGTTTCGATCCCGCGTACGGCGCGCGGCCGCTGCGCCGCTCGATCCAGCGACTGGTCGAGAACCCGCTCGCGCGGGCGCTCCTCGAAGGGCGCTTCCGGCCGGGCACGACGATCAAGGTCGACGCCGATCCGGTGAGTGGCACGCTGATCTTCAGCGACGGCGGCGAGACCGTCGTCACGACTGCCGACCAGGAACGTCGCGACATGCGCTCGCGCCGTGAACCGGAACAACCGGCGGGTGTCGCCGGCGACGGCAACGCGCGCGTGAACTGAGGAGGCGCTGCGCGCCATGCGAGTCGAATGGCGCCGCGCGGCGGTCGCGGGGCCCTCGGCTGCCGGTCAACCGCGCCTGGTTGAGGCAATCAGGGACGAGATCGCCCAAACCGGCCCGATCACCTTCGCGCGCTTCATGCAGCGTGCCCTGTACGAACCCGGGCTCGGCTACTACGCGGCGAGCGCCCAGCGCACGACGCGCGCTGGCGACTTCCTGACCGCGCCGGAGCTCCACCCGGTGTTCGCGCAGACGCTGGCGCTCGTCGCTGACGAGATGTGGCGACGCCTGGGCCGGCCGGAGCCTTTCACGGTGCGCGAATTCGGGGCCGGCAGTGGCGCGCTCTTCATGGGGTTGCTCGACGGTCTGGTCCGGGCGGGCAGCGGCCTCGCGGCCAGCATCCGCTATCAGCCCATCGACCTGTCCGTCCAATCGTCGCTGATCCGCGGCCGGCTCGCCGCCGCGGGCCAGGAGGCTCTTCTCGCGGAAGGACGTCGCGATGAGGCGATGTCCGGTCTGGTCGTTGCCAATGAGTTCGTGGACGCGTTGCCCGTCCACCGCGTCGTGCTGCTCGACGGCAGACTCCGCGAGGTGTACGTCGATTGGCAGGCAGACGCTTTCATCGAGCGGCCGGGAGATCTGTCCGACGAGCGACTGGCGAGCTGGTTCGCTGAGGAGGGCATGGCACTCGCCGAGGGGCAGGCGGCCGAGGTGAACCTGGCCATGCTCGACTGGCTCGAAGAGGTGGCAGCGGCCCTGGTCCGCGGCTGCGTGCTGGTGATCGACTATGGCGCCGGATCGCGCGATCTCTACTCCGCGGAACGCAGCTCGGGGACCTTGCGTGCGTTCGCCGGCCACCAAGTGTCGGCCGACGTCCTGGGCGGCCCGGGCATGCGCGACATCACCGCCCACGTCAACTTCGATGTCCTCGAACGGACCGCGCGCGCGCTGGGCCTCACCGTTCTGGGGCGGCGGCGCGCTGCGGAATTCCTGATCGCGGCGGGCCTCGACGACGTCTACGCTGCCGCGCGGGCCGACGCTGACCGCGACTGGTCGAGCGCACTGGCGCTGCGCGCAGCGGTGCGCCGCCTGCTCGACCCGCAGGCACTCGGCGGCTACCAGGTGAGCGTGCTCGGCCGCGACATCGACGCCGAGCCAGCCCTGGGGGCCCTCGCCAATGCGCGTTGAGGACGTCCGCCTCAGGCTCGATCCGTTCCCCACTCGCCTCCCGCCGATACCGGCCGCGATCGTCCCGGTCGCCCTGGACAGCCACGACCGGGTGGTCAGCCGACCGCCGTCGGTCGCCATCTCCACGCGGCTGCCGGCCGCGGTGCTCATCCTGATCTACCCCGGCCCGGCGGACGAAGCCACCATCGTGCTGGTCGACCGGGCTCCGGGTGAGCATCGGCACGCCGGCCAGATCGGCCTGCCGGGCGGCGCGCTGGACCACGGTGACGCGACACCGCAGGCAGCCGCACTACGCGAGGCGCGTGAGGAGGTGGGGCTCGATCCCGTGCAGGCTGGAGTCGAGGTCGCCGGAGTCCTGCCCGCCTTCGACGTCCGGGTGTCGGGCTTCCTCGTCTACCCCGTCGTCGCCTTCGCCGAGCGCGACCCGGTCCTGGCCGCCGACGGCTACGAGGTAGTCGGCGTCATCCGCGCGGCGCTGGCCAGCTTCCTGCCGGGTGCCCCGATCGAGACGGTGACCGCCGAACGAGATGGTCTTCGGCTGCGTTACGGCGGCTATCGCATCGGCCCTCATCATGTGTGGGGCGCGACGGCGATGATGCTCAGCCGGCTGGGCGCATTGCTGGCGGAGCGTGGGGCGCCCGATGGCGAGCTACCAGGGTTCGCCCTCTGACGAGTCGTACTCGTCGCGCAGCGGGGTTCGCTCGGCAAGTCGGCCCTCGGCGGGCGTGGCCTCGGGCTGTGAACCCTCCACCCCCTCTAAATCGGCTGTAGCGCGGGCCGACTGCGCATCGATGACCGACCCACCCACGTCGCCGGCAAGTTCCACGATGATCGCCCGCATCTCGGTGCCATCGGTATACGCGCCATGCAGGCTGCCCGGCGGCCACAGCACTGCCTCCCCGTGGTTCACCCGCTCGCGCTCGTCGCCCACCTGCACGAAGCCGGCACCGCTGATGACGATGAACAGGGCCGTGTTCGTGGGGTTCGCGTGTGGCGTGATCATCGCGTAGCGACCGAAGGCCACCTCGCTCACCACGGCACGCTCGTCCTGAAAGACCACCTGACCGGCGACGCCCTGGGTGCCCGGCGGGCCGTCGGCCCGCCTGTAGCCGGGGCCAAAACGCCTGATGTCCATGACAGCCTACCGGCGACGGCGCTGGCCACCCCGCGCCCGTCGTGAGCGGACCGTCAATTCGGCGTGCTTGTAGCGCGACTGGCTGAAATAGCGCTGCCGGCGCAGTTGTTCGTTGTAGGCCTCGATATAGGGCGGGAAGCGGACAAAGCAAATCCACACCAACGTGCCCAGTCCGACCACGATGAAGATCAGGATGAACAGGAAGTAGAACTGGAAGATCGCACCGACCAGGATCAGTCCGAAGGTGATCAGACCGGTCCACAGCAACCACTCCTGCATCGCGCGCAAGGGCTCGTGACGGTGCAATTGGTGCGAGCGGATGTTGTACAGCAGGATCGCGCCGATAAGCAGCACGAGGGCCGCGATCCAAATCGGGTTGAAGATGTCGCTGAAGGAGAACTGGTTGAACTGATCCTTCAGGTGACCCAATATGTCCGAGTTTCCCACCGACCGATCCCTCTGCCGTTGACCGCCGAAACTGGCCCGCCGAGCATAGCAAGCTCTGGGCGCGGGTCCGCTGCGTCGACCGCCCTCATCCGGGACCCGACCGCGGCTTGCTATACTCGGTCGGCCGTGTCCCGCTCTTGCCCTGGAGCCGCGGGCAGAGGCATCCACCGAGAGGAATCAGAGTCAACGTGCGAGCCCTGCTCTCGGTCGCCAATCGCGACGGGATCGTCGACTTCGTGCGCGAGCTGGGCGCGCTCGGCGTCGAGATGTTCGGCACGGAGGCGGCACTGGCCGTCCTCGGCGACGACGCGGCCAAACTCCAGCCGCTCCCGGCCCCCGACAGCGCGTTCAGTGATGCTGGCGCTCTCGAGCCGTATCAGCTGGTCGTCGTCGCCATCGAGCCGTTTGCAGTGCGCGCCGGCTCGCGCTCGCTCGACGAGGCCCTCGGCCTCATCGATGTTTCCGCGATGACCCTGCTCTCCGCCGCGGCCGGCCGGTACGAGTCGATCGCCGTGGTATCGAATTCCCGTCACCACCGCCCGGTCCTCGATGAGTTGCGCGCCACTGGTGCCGTCTCGGCCGACCTGCGTCGGCGGCTGGCGGCCGACGCCCTGGCCGAGGTGGCCGCCTACTACGCCGATGTCGCCGGCCAGTTGAACCACTTCGCCGGCAGTCCTCTGCCCGAGCGGCTGACCCTCTCCCTCGAGAAGGTGCGTGACCTGCCCTACGGCGAGAACCCGCACCAACAGGCGGCCTTCTACCGCGAGACGGCCCCGCTTGGCGTATCGCTGGCCGATGCGTGGCAATACCAGGGCGACGAACCCACCTTCAACGATCTGATCGATCTCGAGGCCGCGTATCGCATCGCGACCGACTTCACAGCCCCCACCTGCTGCATCGTCAAGCAGGCCAACCCCACCGGTCTGGCATCCAACGACCGCCTGGCGGAGTCGTACCAGAAGGCGCTCGAGGGCGATCCGGTCAGCGCGTTCGGGGCAGTCGTGGCGCTCAATCGCGAAGTGGACGGGGAAACGGCAGCGGCCATCGCCGGCAACGCCTATGAGGCCATCGTTGCACCCGGGTACTCGGCACCCGCCCGCGAGATCCTCGCCGAGAAACAGCACCTGACCCTGCTGGCGGTCCCCAATCGCACGTCCGAAGGCGTCGATAGCCACGGGATCGGCCGGCTCGACTTCTACCGCATCGACGGCGGGCTGCTGGTCGAGACGCGTGACCGCTCGGAGCTCGATCGGTCGCAGCTCAAGGTGGTCACCCGGCGACGGCCCACGCTCGAGGAGTTGACCGACCTGCTTTTTGCATGGCGCGCTGTTCGCCACGTGACCAGCAATGCCGTGGTGCTCGCCCACCACACGGCACTCGTGGGTGTGGGCGCCGGGCAGGCAAGCCGCCTGACGGCGGTCGAGATCGCCCTGCATAAGGCAGCCGACCGGGCCCCGCTGTCGGTGCTAGCGTCCGACGCCTACTTCCCATTTGCCGACGCCATCCAGCTGGCGGCCGAACGGGGCATCACCGCGATCATCCAGCCCGGTGGCTCGGTGCGTGATGAGATGGCGATCGAAGTGGCCGACCGCCACCACATGGCGATGGTCTTCACCGGCCGCCGCCACTACCGCCACTAACCCCGTGGAGACCCTCCTCGCCCTTGAAATGGTGCGGGTCACCGAAGCGGCGGCCATCGCCTCAGCGCGCTACATGGGTCGCGGCGACCGCCATGCCGCCGACCGTGCCGCGACCGAGGCCATGCGGCACACCTTTGACGAGGTCGAGATGGGCGGCACCATCGTCATCGGCGAGGGCGAGCGAGACGAGGCGCCCATGCTCTACATCGGCGAGCGCGTGGGCATCGGCGGGGAGGGCCAACCGGAAATCGACATCGCGGTCGACCCGCTCGAGGGCACCAACCTGGTGGCCATGGGCCTGACCAACGCGATCACGGTCCTCGCCGCGTCCGAGAAGGGCGGCCTGCTGCACGCCCCGGACACATACCTCGACAAGCTGTGCGTCGGCCCCATTGCGGCCGGTCACGTTGACATCCGACTGACCGTCGCCGAGAACCTCAACAGGATCGCCGAGGCGCTCGGGCGCAAGGTTGCCGATTTGACAGTCGTCACACTGGACCGCCCGCGCCACGCCGCACTGATCAGCCAGATCCGCGAGACGGGTGCGCGCATCAAGCTCATCTCCGATGGCGACCTGTCGGGCGCCATCAGCTGCGCCGTGATGGGCACCGGGGTGCACGCAGTGATGGGCATCGGCGGCGCGCCGGAAGGCGTGTTGACGGCGGCCGCGCTGCGCTGCCTGGGCGGTGAGATCCAGGCGCGCTTCCGCTGGCGCAGCGACGAGGAGCGGGCACGCGCCGAACGCATGGGCATCGACCCGTCCGAGGAGCGTGTCTACACCACCACCGATCTGGCCCCCGGCGAGAACCTTGTTTTCTCGGCCACGGGCGTGACCGAGGGCGACCTGCTGCAGGGCGTGCGCTTCTTCGGCGGCGGTGCCCGAACGCACTCGCTGGTGATGGCCTACCAGAGCAAGCAGGTGCGCTTCGTCGACACGGTGCACATGTTCGATCGCGAGCGACCCCCGAGCGTCCGCCTGTAGGGATGTGATCGCGGTGATCGATCGGCATTGACAAGCCCGTGAGCAGGATCGACCAGGAGCGCGCCGCCTTCCGGCAAGCCGGCGATCGCAAGGCGTACCTGCGGGCGAATTCGCATCTGCCCGGGCCACGTTCCAATCTCGAGCTCCTCGCCGGGGCAGCCGAGGAGGTCGATCTCGAGTGGGCACTTCGCTGGGCTCACGCGGCCGCCAGCGATGATCCGACCGACGTGTTCTTGATCTCCGTCGGCCTCGTGGCCCTCGGAAGGTATGCGGCCCAGGGAAAGACAAGCGCGTTGCCGCTTCTTAAACGGCGCGCAGCGGACACCGAGTGGCGCATTCGCGAGGCCGTCGCAATCGCGTTGCAGCGGCTTGGTGACGCTGCCCTGGAGCAGCTGTGCGCGATCGCACGGGAGTGGGCGCACGGCTCGCCTCTCGTCCAGCGTGCGGTGGTCGCCGCCGTCGCCGAGCCGCGCCTGTTGCGCGACGGGCGTCTCATGCCCGTCGCGCTGGAAGTGCTCGACGCGGCTACCGAATCCGTCGCCGCGGCGCCGGAACATCGCGCACCGGACGTGCGCGTGCTGCGCCAGGCACTCGGCTATGCCTGGAGCGTGCTGGTCGCCGCGGATCCGCCGGTGACCTGGCCGCGCTTCAACCGCTGGGCGGCTGGTGACCAGTCCGATGTCGCCTGGATCGTGCGCGAGAACCTCAAGAAGGACCGGCTACGCCGGCTTGCCCTCGCATCTCCGACCAGCGTTGCTGCCGTGGTAGCCACGTCCCCACGAACCTGACCGCGTCGCGGCCCTCGATCTCGGTCCGCCGCCGACGCGCCGTCCCGACGGTCTCGTGCCAGCCCGGCGGCCGCAACCCGGGCACCAGCTCGTCCAGCGGCGCCAGCACGAACAGGCGATCGTGCGCCGACGCGTGGGGCACCTGCAGCCAGCGACCGTCGGGCCGCTCCGCGCGCAACGAGTGGTGGCCGAACAGGAGCAGGTCGAGGTCGATCTCGCGGGGGCCCCAGCGCTCGCGCGGTTGGCGCCCAAGTGAGTGCTCCAGACTCTTCAAGCGCGGCGAGGAGCGCCAGGGCGCCCGTTTCCGGGTCGGGGCCGGCAGGCACGTCGAGCGCCACCACCGCGTTGAGGAAGTCAGGCTGATCCACCACGCCCACGGGACGCGTGCGATACAAGCCCGACACCCCGTGCAGGCCCACTCCCGGCAGCGCGGCGAGCGCCCGCACGGCACGCTCCAGATTGGCCCGCGCGTCGCCCATGTTCGCGCCCAGGCCCACGTACGCCCTGACCTTGCCTGCCACGCACGGAATATCGCAGCCGCAGGCGGGCTGCCGCAAACCCGATGCGTCGTAGAATGAGCATGAGCTGCGGTCCAACAGCAATCCCACCGACGCGCCGTCCGCGGACCGTGGCGCCTGAGAGGTAGCGTGACAACAGGTCTCTGGTACGTGCTCGGGTTCGCTTTCGCGGGCACGACATTCGTGCTGATCACGATCGGCTTCGCGTGGCTCATCGGCCATCGCTCGAAGGGCGATCGGCACAAGGGTCTGCCCTATGAATCGGGCATCGACACGTTCGGCTACACGTGGGGCCGCATCGGGCTGTCCTTCTACATCTACGCCCTGTTGTTCGTGGCCTTCGACATCGAGATCGTGTTTGTGTACCTGTGGGCGCTGGTCTTCCGCGACGTGCTCATCGGCGGATTCCTGGCCATGCTCCTGTTCGTCGTGATCCTGCTGCTCGGCCTGGGTTACGCATGGCGAAAGGGCGTGCTGACGTGGAAGTGAACGAGAAGCCGGCCAAGCCGCGGCGACCGGGGACTCGCCGGCCAGCTGCGGCCGTCGCCGCGCAGATGTCCTCCGACCAACCGAGCAACGAGCAGGGCGCGCTGGCGACACGCCCGGACAGCTCGCCGGTCGAACCGATCATCGTGCCCAACACGTTCTGGTCGGCGGCCAACCCGCAGGCGTACATGGGCGGCGCGCCGTCGCAGATCACGCACCTGCGCGAGCTGGAACTGGGTGACAAGAGCGACAACGGCCGATGGGGAGCGCTCGACATCATTCCCACGAAGGCCGACTACGTGCTCGACCTCATCCGCCTCAACAGCCTGTGGCCGCTGCTTTCCGGGCTGGCCTGCTGCGCGATCGAGATGATGTCGGCCGCCACATCCAAGAACGACATGGACCGTTTCAACATGTTCCCCTTCCGCGCGAGCCCGCGCCAGGCGGACGTGCTCATCGTCGCGGGCACGCTGACGACGAAGATGGCCGGGCCGCTGGTCAGGCTGTGGGAACAGATGCCCGAGCCCAAGTGGTGTGTGGCGATGGGCGACTGCACCTGTTCGGGCGGTCGCTACAAGCGCTCGTACGCGACGGTCGAGGGGATCGACCGGATCATGCCGGTGGACGTCTACGTGCCCGGCTGTCCGCCGCGTCCGGAGGGATTGATCTACGGGATGATGAAGCTGCAGCAGCTGATCCGCGAGCGGCGTGGCCACTGGGCCGAACGCGCCGTGGGGCCGACTGTGCCGATCGGCGTCTAGACCGAGGAGATTCAGCCATAGACACCCATCTGCTCGCGCAGCTCGAGAGCGCCTTCGGCGACAAGCTCGAAAGCGCCATCCGGCAGCGTGACGACACGACCGAGATGAGCGTGCCGGCTCGCCATCTGACCGAGGTCATGAGCACGCTCCACGACGACCCGCGCTTCCGCTTCGAGGTACTCGCCGACCTGGCGGGCGTCGACACCGGGACCCAGATGTGGGTCGTGTATCACCTGTGGTCGACGGCGACGCCCGACTGGCTGCGCGTGATCGTGCCCGGCCTGGCGCGCGACGATCCCCGCGTGCCGTCGGTGACGTACCTGTGGAAGGGCGCCGAATGGGCCGAACGGGAGGCCTACGACATGTTCGGCATCATCTTCGAGGGCAATCGCGACCTGCGGCGCATCTACATGCCGCCCGACTACACGAGCTTCCCGCTGCGCAAGGACTTCCTGCTCGCCGACAATTCGGCCCGCTCGTCAGGCGCGGGCTACCGACAGGTGGAGCAGATGCCTGCGCCGGCCGCCGCGCTGCGCGAGCCCGTGCTGCGCCGGGCGCTGAGCGTGCCGAGTCGCGAGATGCGCGCGGCAAGCGAACTGCCGGAAGAGACCGCCGAGCCACCGGGTGAGCCCATATGACCGACGCCACCATCCGCTCACTCGACGATCCCAATATCTGGGTCGACACGCCGGCAACCATCTACGACGCGGTCCCGCCCTACCCGCCACGCAGCGAGCGCGAGGCGGAGTTCTACGAGCTGCGCCAGGGCGAGATGCTGCTCAACCTCGGGCCACAGCACCCCTCGACCCATGGCGTGCTGCGCGTGGTGCTCAAGATCGACGGCGAGCGCGTGGTCGATCTCGACCCGGTGCTCGGCTACCTGCACCGCGGCGTCGAGAAGCTGTGCGAGAACGGGGACTGGCACATCGCCATCAGCCAGTGCGACCCGCTCGAGTACGTCGCCTCGATGTTCAGCGAGGCCATGCCGGTGCTTGCCGCCGAAAAGCTGCTCAATCTCGAGGTGCCACGTCGCGCCGAATACATCCGCGTGCTCGCGTGGGAGCTCAACCGCATCGCCAGCCACGCCCTGTTCATGGGTTGGCTGGCGCTCGACCTGGGCGGCCTGACCCCAATCCTGTGGAGCTTCATCGAGCGCGATGAGATCGTCGAGATGCTCGCCGCGCTGACCGGCCAGCGGATGCTCTTCAACTACCTGCGCATCGGCGGCGTCAACCGCGACCTCAACCACGATTTCCTGTCGCGCCTGGGTGACTGGATGTCACGCGCCGGGAACCAGATCGAAGAGAGCCTGCGGCTGCTCAACCAGAACGAGATCTTCGTCCGCCGCACGCGCGGCCTGGGCACGCTCGACCGCGAGACGGCCGTCAGGCTGTGCATGAGCGGCCCGTCGTTGCGTGCCACCGGCGTGCCCTTCGACGTTCGCCGGGCGCACCCGTACAGCGTCTACCCGGAGCTCGAGTTCGACATTCCGACGCGCACCGAGGGCGATTCCTACGCCCGCTACCTGCTGCGTATCGACGAGGTGCGGGAGAGCATCCGGATCATCGATCAGGTGCTCAACGAGATGCCCGACGGACCGATCATGGCCAAGATCCCGCGGCTGCTGCGCATTCCCCCCGGACGCGCCTTCATCGCCATCGAAAGCCCGCGCGGCGAGTACGCCTGCTACGCCATGAGCGACGGCTCCGACCAGCCGTTCCGGCTGCGCATCCACGACCCGTCGTTTTTCAACCTGCAGGCCGTGGGCGCCCTGGTGCCGGGCAACCTGATCGCCGACACGATGGCGGTCATGGCTTCGCTCGACCCGATCATGGGCGGCGTCGACAAGTGAGCCAGGTGATCGGGCGGAGCATCAGTTGACGGTCCTCTCGCGACCATGGAACAGGCTGTCGCTCGCGGGCAAGGTCATCCTGCCGCTGCTCGCCCTGGCGATCGCCCTGACCCTGTTGCTGCTCGTGGGCTGGATGACCGGCATCATCCCCGCGATCATCGGCTTCCTAGCGACACTGGTCGTCGACAACATCGACATCGTCCGCTTCCTGATCGCGGCCACGGCGATCCTGCTCTTCACCGTGCCGACTGCCTTCGTGATCATCTTCATGGAGCTGAAGGTGATCGCCTTCATCAACAGCCGCATCGGACCCAACCGCACGGGCCCGTGGGGCACGCTGGCGTCGGTGTTTGCCGGTCTCAAGGTGCTGTCCAAGGAGGACTACACGCCGACCGGCGCGGACGCTCCGGTGTTCACCCTGGCGCCCATCGTGACCTACCTGGCGGTCGTCCTGGGCCTGCTCGTGATCCCGTTCGCCCCGGGGCTGCTCGGCCTCGACATGAACATCGGCCTGCTGTACTTCTTCGCCGTGGGCGGCCTGTCCGTGGTCGGGCTGATGATGGGCGGCTGGTCGAGCTTCAACAAGTACTCGCTGCTCGGCGCGATGCGTGCCGCGGCCCAGGTCGTCTCCTACGAATTGCCGCTGCTGCTCGCGCCGGTGGGCGTGATCATGCTGTCGGGGACGCTGTCGCTCAACGGCATCGTCACGCACCAGAGCGGCTGGTTCTGGAACTGGTACGTCTTCCAGCAACCGCTGGCGTTCATCGTTTTCTTCATCGCCGCGACCGCAGAGGGCAACCGCACCCCGTTCGACCTGACCGAGGCAGACAGCGAGATCGTGGCCGGCTTCGCGACCGAGTACAGCGGCATGCGCTTCGGGTTCTTCTTCTTCGCCGAGTACGTCAACGTGTTCATCCTCTCGGCACTCACGGTGACGCTCTTCCTGGGTGGCTGGAACGCGCCCATCGACCCGCGCCCGATCCTCGACTTCCTGCACATCGCGATCAACCCCGCGCTCGACCTCGCGAGCATGGGCGTCTGGCTGCTGTGGGTGGTGGTCCTCGGTGTGCCGCTGGTCGTCCTCGCCGTGTCGGCCGTCATCTGGATGCTCAAGAGCGACTGGTCGTTCATCAAGTCGCTGGTGGTCGGCTTCGTGTTCTTCAACATCGTCGCCGCGGGCGTGATCGGCATCTGGCTGTTCATGTCGTTCGAGGTGGTCGTCGGGCTCTTCTGGTTCACGGCCAAGGTCTTCACCTTCGCCTTCATCTACGTCTGGATGCGTGGCACGCTGCCGCGCGTGCGGATCGACCAACTCATGGGCTTCGCCTGGAAGTGGCTGGTCGAGATCTCGTTCGTCAACATCTTCGTTACCGCGGGCGCCATCCTGCTGGTGCAACAGCTCACGGCCGGGTGACGAAGATGACAGCGAGGTCGCGCCGATGAGCTTTGCCCGGATTCCCGGTTGGGGCATTGCCAGGGGGATGCTCGACACCCTGGTGCGCTTCTTCCAGCCCAAGGTCACCGTCCAGTACCCCGAGGTCGTGCAGGAGATCTCGCCGCACCAGCGTGGCCGGCTGATCCTGCTCTACGACGAAGCCGGCAACCTCAAGTGCGAGACATGTTTCCAGTGCGCGATGGCCTGCCCGATCGAGATCATCGACATGGGCGGCACGGACACCAAGAACCGCGTCCACGTCCATTGGGGCCCACCTGAGCAGTACGCCGAGCGGCGCGAGGAGTCGGCCGTGCGACGCTCCGGACGTACCGTGCCTGACCCGGTGTTCGCCGCATGGCAGCCAATCGACCTGCGACCGCTCGAGGACATCCTCGTGCGCGAGGAGTATGACCCGCGGCGCATGGTTGCGATCCTCGAGCAGACCCAGGCCGCATACGGCTACCTGCCGGTGGCCGCGCTGCAGCACATCAGCCACCAGACCGGGGCCTGGTACAGCGAGATCTACGGCACCGGCTCGAGCTTCGGCGAGCTCAATTTCACGGCCGCTCACGCTGCCGAGCTGGGCATCTGCCGCTGCCCGAACTGCATCCTGCGTGGCGCCGGCGGCATCCGCGACGCGATCACCGACGCGCTGGGTGTCGATGTCGGCGGCGTGTCACCCGACGGTGCCGTGCGTTTCGTGACCGCTGAATGTGGCGGTGACCCTGATCTCGAGCCGCTGGTCACGTTGGACGGCCGGGCGCAGCCGAAGATGACGCCCGCCAAGGCGGCGGAGCTGGCCCGCTCCTTGCGCGCCCGGGCGGCCAAGGCAGGCGCCGCATGAGGATCCTGCGGCCACCGCGCGGCAAGCCATCGATCCTGCTCGCGCGCAGCGGCCACCATGACCCTGCCGGCGGACTCGCGCAGGCCGAGCAGGCGGGCGCCTGGAGCGCCTGGAAAAAGGCGGTCCCACGCATGAGTCCGGCGGCGGTCATTCGCCTCATTGGCGATGCGCGGCTGCGCGGGCGTGGCGGCGCGGGCTATCCGGCCGCCGACAAGTGGCGTGCCGCGGCGGCCGCGGCAGGACAGGCTCGCTACGTGATCGCCAACGGGTTCGAGGCCGACCCGGGCGCCCAGGTCGATCGCCTGCTCATGGAACAGGACCCGCACGCGGTCGTCGAGGGCCTCGCGCTGGCGGCCTACGCCATTGGCGCGACGCACGGCTACATCGCGGTGCACGAGCGCATGGGCGAGGCGCGCAGCAGGCTGGCCAACGCCGTGCACGCTGCGGAGGAGGCCGGCTATCTCGGCACGAATGCGCTCGACTCAGGCACGGACCTGCACATCGAGGTCGTCGCCGTCCCGGGCGGCCTGGTGGTGGGTGAGGAAACGACGCTCATACGCGCAATCGAGAACAAGCGTGCGCAACCCGACCAGCGGCCGCCCTATCCCGCTCGTGATGGCGTGTGGGGCCGACCGACCGTCGTGAACAATGTCGAAACGCTCAGCCTCGTGCCCTGGATAGTCAACAACGGCGCCGCCGATTTCGCAGCCATCGGCGACGACGAGTTCCCCGGCACGACGCTCGTCCAGCTGAACGGCGCGCTCAAGACGCCGGGCATCGTCGAGGTGCCGCTGGGCATGTCCATCCGGCGCATGCTCGAGCTGGCCGGCGGGTTTGCCGGCGAGACATCGCTGAAGGCCGTGCTCGTGGGCGGTCCGGCCGGCGGCTTCCTGCCCGATGGCCAACTCGACACCCTGTACACGCCGACGGCGCTTGGCGCGGCCGGTGCGATCTGGGGCTCGGGCACGATCGTGGCCATCGACCAGGGCACCTGCCTGGTCGACATGGCCACCACTCTCGTGCGCTACCTGTCCGACGAGTCGTGTGGCAAGACCATCCCCTGCCGCATCGGTGTGCGCCGCATGTACGAGATCGGCCGGCGAGCAACGCAGGGCCTGACGCGCCCGGTGGACGCGGAGGTGCTCAAGCAGCTCGCCGCTGACGTGCAGGACGCGGCCCTGTGCGGCCTCGAGCGCCTGGCTCCCAATCCGTTCCTGACGGTAATGAGATACTTCGGGGAGGAGTTCGACCAGCATTTCGCGCACGGCATATGTCCCGCCGGTGTGTGCGAAACGATGCCCACGACAGCCGAGGCTGTGAGCGCATGACCGACACGCTACCCGTCGTTCGCGACACGGATATCGACGCGCCGGCCGAGCGACTGCTCGAGACGCAGTCGCCGCAGCGGCGCATGTCGTCGCCCACCTTCACGATCGAGGTGGACGGGCGCCAGTTCACCGGTCGCGCCGGTCAGACGATCCTCGACATCTGCCGTGACAACGGCATCGACGTACCCACGCTGTGCTACGAGCCCAAGCTGCCCGGCTTCGGCGCGTGCCGGATGTGCGTGGTGGAGGTCGAGGGCGAGGAGCATCCGCCGATCAGCTGCTCGCGGGCGGCTGAACCCGACATGGTCGTGCACACGCAGACCGCGCGCCTGCGTGAGATACGCAAGACCAATCTCGAGCTGATCTTCTCCGACCACAACGCCTACTGCCTGCCGCCGTGCCAGAACAAGTGCCCCAGTCACATCGACATCCCCGGCTTCCTGAAGGCCAATACCGAGGGCAACTTCGCCGAGGCGGCGCGCATCTTCAAGCGCACCATCCCCTTCCCGAGCATCCTGGGCCGCGTGTGTCCCGCCCCGTGCGAGGAGCACTGCCGGCGCGACGAGGTCGAGGAAGCGATTGCCATTCGCGACAGCCACCGCTTCGCGGGCGACCAGGTACTGAAGGCGCAAGCCGGCGGTGTCAAGGCACCGGTGCCTTTCGAAGTGCAGCCGCGGACGGGCAAGCGCGTGGCCGTGATCGGCTCCGGGCCGGCCGGCATGTCGGCCGCGTATTACCTGCTCATCGCTGGTCACGAGGTGACCATCTTCGAGCGCGACCCGGCACCGGGCGGCATGCTCCGCTACGGCATTCCGCAGTACCGCCTGCCCAAGGTCGAGGTGCTCGAAGCCGAGTACCAGAGCGTCTACGACCTGGGCGGCAAGATGGTCTGCAACGCCGGCCTTGGCCGCGACTTCACGCTCGACGACCTGCAGAACCAGGGCTTCGACGCGGTCTGCATCGCGATCGGCTGTTACGACACCAACAAGCTCGGGATTCCCGGAGAGGACGCCGACGGCGTGCTCGACGGCCTCGAGTACCTGCGCATTGCCACGCTCGGCCTGCCCTATCCCGGCCACAAGGGCACGCGCGTGGTGGTCATCGGCGGCGGCTTCACGTCGATGGACTGCACGCGAACTTCGGTCCGCCAGGGTGCGGCCGAGGTGACCCTCGTCTATCGCCGCGACATGAAGGACATGCCCGCCTCGGACGAGGTCCACGAGGCGCTCGAGGAGGGCGCCCGCGCGATCTTCCAGGCGGCGCCGACGCGTGTGCTGACGGACAAGAAGAACAAGGTCACCGGGGTCGAGTTCCAGCGTATGCGGCTCGGCGCGCCCGATGCCTCAGGCCGGCGCCGTCCGGAGCCGGTCGCGGGGACCGAGTTCGTGATCGACTGCGATCGCGTGCTGCTGGCCATCGGCCAGGGCCCCCAGCTCACGTGGCTCGATCACGGCGCCGACGGCGTCACGGCCACGCGCGGGCGTCTGTCGGCAGACGCGGTGACTTTCACCACCGGTCGGCCGGGTGTGTTCGCCACCGGCGACGTGCGCATCGGTTCGGCCACCGTCGTGCAGGCCAACGGCGAGGGCCGGCGAGCGGCATATGCGATCGACGCGTACCTGCGCGGCCATGATCTCGGCGCGATCAAGACACGCCAGACATTGGCCGAGCCGCAGCCGCAGTTCCTCAACATCGTGCCCTACACCAATGAGGTCAAGGAACCTCGCCTGCGGCTGCGCTCGATGCCGGCCGAGGAGCGCAACAAGAGCTACGTCGAGTACGAGATCCCGTACACGCAAGCCGAGGCGATGGCCGAGTCGAAGCGCTGCCTGCAGTGCACCTGCGAGGCGATCGGCTACTGCGATCTGCGCCGCCAGGGCATCGAGTACGGGACGACCCTGGCGACACTCGAACCGGCGCGCACGGGTTTCTCGCATCGGAGCGTGACCGAGAACCGCTTCACCGGCACCAACCATGACTACATCCGCGACGACAGCCACGCCTTCATCCTGCGCGAGCCCGCGCGCTGCATCGACTGCGGCCGCTGTGCCAACGTGTGCAAGGAGGTGGTCGGCGCCGCGTGCTACGACTTCATGCGCACCGGCTTCGACACACTCGTGACGACGCCGCTCGACATGAGCCTCAACACCACCCCGTGCGTGAGCTGCGGGCGTTGCGCCGAGACCTGCCCGACCGGCGCGCTGATGCCCAAGCCGCGCGTGCTCGAGAAGTACGACGTCGACGAGAGCCGCTGCATCCTGTGCGGCATCTGCGTCGACGCCTGCCCGTACGACGCGCTGCGCTGCGGTCCCGAGTTTGAGTTGAGTCACGAGAGTCGCTCCGAGCCGATGCTCGACCTGCTCGCCTACAGCGCGATCGACCGCGACACGGAGATCACCTACGTGCGCAAGGAGCGCGATTGGCTCGAGCGCGCCACGGCCGAGGGCCGCCTGCTCGAGCAGGGCCGCCTGTTGCCGGTGCTCCCCGCAGGAGTGGTCGGCAATGGCAACGGCCACGGGCCGTCAAGCAACGGCCACCAGCACTGATGGGCTTCGTGCTGCCGCTGGCCGACCTGTCACTGCCGTCCACGGTGCCCTACCTGGGCTGGGCGTGGGATGACCTGTTGTTCCTGGCGCTCGCCGGCATCCTGCTCGGGTCGGCCCTGTTCGTCGTCATCGGCCGCGACATCGTCCGTTCGGGCCTGGCGATGATGCTCGCCTTCGGCGCGCTGGCGGGCATCTACGCACTCACCGGCACCGTCATCGTGGCTGCGGCGCAGGTGCTCATCTACATCGGCGCGATCAGCGTGCTGATCCTCTTCGCGATCATGCTCACGCAGAGCAAGTCGGGACCGGCGCAGCTCGTCTTCCATCGACAGGCATGGGCAGGCGCGCTGGCCGCCATCGTGCTCGCCACTCTGCTCATCGCCGCGGTCATCAACACCGACTGGCCGCTCAGCGTCGCCGATCGTCTGTGGTCGAGCACGAACCAGGTGGCTCTGCTGCTCTTCCAGGATTCGCTGTATGTCTTTGCGCTGCAGGTGGTGGCGGTGCTGCTGACCGCGGCGGTCATCGGCGGCGTGTTCCTGGCCAAGCGCGAGGAATCGCCCGATCCCGGCGAGCGCGAGACCGACATCCTCCAGCAGGTCAGTCCGCCGGTGGCGGCGGCCAATGCGGAGACGCCGTGAGCCATTCGCTTGAGTCGTACCTCGTGCTGTCGGCGCTGCTCTTCTCGATCGGCACGTTCGGATTCCTTGCCCGGCGCAACGCCATCGCCATGCTCATGTCGATCGAGCTGATGCTCAACGCGGTCAACCTGGCCGCGATCGCCTTTGGCGCCTTCACGCCCCAGCTGCAGGCTCATGCGGCGCTGATTGCCCTGCTGGTCATGGCTGTCGCGGCCGCCGAGGCGACCGTCGGCCTGGCCATCGTCATCGCCATCTTCCGCAACCGCCGCACGCCGCTGGTCGACGAGTACTCGAGCATGCGCGAGTAGCGGACGGCTACCTTGTCGATCGACCAACTTGCCGTCCTGGCGCTGATTGCCCTGCCGCTGGCCGGCTTCGGGCTGACCGCGCTGGTCGGGCGCCGGCTCTACACGCGCGCGTGGATCATCGCCGTGCCGGTGATCATCGTCACCTGGCTGATCGGCATGTACCTCGTCTACCGGACGCTCTTCGCGCACGCGTTCGGCGACGCGGGACTGCACTTCACGCTCTATTCGTGGATCCCGGCCGGCAGTTTCCAGATCGACATCAACTTCGCGGTCGACGCGCTGACAGCGGCCCTGCTCATCGTGGTGACCACGATCGGCATGCTCGTCCACGTCTACTCGATCGGGTACATGGCCCACGACGCGAGCCGCTGGCGCTTCTTCGCCTACCTGAACTTCTTCATGTTCAGCATGTTGCTGCTCGTGCTGGCCGACAACTTCGTGCTGCTCTTTGCCGCGTGGGAGCTTGTCGGCCTGTCGAGTTACCTGCTCATCGGCTTCTGGTATCACCGGCACACTGCGGCGCTCGCCGCCAAGAAGGCGTTCCTCGTCAACCGCGTGGGCGACTTCGGTTTTGCGCTGGGCATCGCCGCGATCTGGACGACCGTCGGCACGCTCAACTTCCCGGACGTCTTCAGCCAGCTCCCGGCGCAGCTGCACAGCGGCGCCATCGAGCCGTGGATGATGAACGGCATCGCGCTGCTGCTCTTCTGCGGCGCCGTCGGTAAGAGCGCCCAGTTCCCGCTCCATGTCTGGCTGCCCGACGCAATGGAGGGCCCCACCCCGGTCAGCGCCCTGATCCATGCCGCGACAATGGTCAACGCCGGCGTTTACTTCATCGCGCGGGCCAACCCGATCTTCGTGGAAGCGCCGACGGCCATGGTCGTGGTCGCGGCTGTCGGTATCTTCACGGCCATCCTGGCCGCCTCGATCGCCTTCACCCAGCGTGACATCAAGCGCGTGCTGGCCTATTCGACGCTGTCGCAGCTCGGCTACATGTTCGCCGGCCTGGGCGTCGGTGCCTACGTCGCTGCGATCTTCCACCTCATGACGCACGGCTTCTTCAAGGGCCTCCTCTTCCTCGATTCGGGCTCCGTTATCCACGCCGTGCACGACGAGCAGGACATGAACCGAATGGGTGGCCTGTGGCGCCGTATCCCGATCACCCACTGGACGATGCTAATCGGCTCGATCGCCCTGGCTGGCATCCCGCCCCTGGCGGGCTTCTTCAGCAAGGACGAGATCCTGGGCGAAGCCTTCCAGAACGGCTTTGCCTGGGTGTGGGCAATCGGCGTCATCGTCGCGGTCATGACCGGCTTCTACATGTTCCGGCTGATGGGCAAGACGTTCTACGGCGAGAGCCACGTGGACCCGGACGTGGAGCCACACGTCCATGAGTCACCGGCGAGCATGACCGTGCCATTGATCCTGTTGTCCATCCCGGCGGCGTTGCTCGGCCTGGCGGTCGGCGTGCCGCCCGGCTCAGGCCTGCTGCACCAGTGGCTGGCGCCGGTATTTGAGCATGCAGACCAGGTCCTCGGGCGCCAGCCGCAGGCCTTCGAGCTGTTCGGCATCGACGGCAGCCTGCTGCTCATCGGCGCCGTGGCCGCGGCGCTCGGCGTGGCCATCGGCATCTGGTTGTTCGGCTTCTTCCGCGCCGGAGAGCGTCGCGCGACGGTCGAACAGTGGACGCAGCGGCTGCGGCCGCTCTATCGGGCATCTTTCGCCAAGTGGTGGTTCGACGACCTGAACGACCTGATCTTCGTGCGCTTGGGTGGCCTTGTCGCACGCAGTCTGTGGTGGTTCGATGTGCGCGTCGTGGACGGCACGGTCAACGGCATCGCCACGCTGACGCAGGGCACCGGCCGCGGCATTCGCCAGATCCAGACCGGGCGCGTACAGAACTACGCGCTCGGCATCGCCGCCGGCCTGCTGGTCGTCGCGGCGACCTACCTGTTCGTGATCCACTGATGTCGAGCGCACGATGATCGACACGTTGCGCAGCCTGCCGTTGCTGTCGGTCGTGACCTTCCTGCCGCTCGTCGGGGTAGTGGTGGTGGCCGTCCTGCCACGGGAGCGCGTCAACGCCATTCGCTGGGCGGCACTCGTCACGGCTCTCGCGACATGCGTTGTCTCGCTGTTGCTGCTGGCCGGTTTTGACGTCGGCGCCGCGGGTTTCCAGTTCCGCGAAACGGTCGACTGGGTGCCGGCCTTTGGCATCCAGTACAAGCTCGGCATCGACGGCATCTCGCTCGCCCTGGTCGTCCTGACCACCATCCTCACGTGGATCAGCATCCTCGCATCGTTCCGCCCGATCAAGGAACGCGTCAAGGAATACATGATCTCCTTCCTCGTGCTCGAGATCGGCATGATCGGCGTCTTCGTGGCGCTCGATATGTTCCTGTTCTACGTGTTCTGGGAGATCGTGCTCGTGCCGATGTACCTGATCATCGGCATCTGGGGCGGCTCCAACCGCATCTACGCCACGATCAAGTTCGTGCTGTACACGCTGGTCGGTTCGCTGCTCATGCTGGTCGCCATCCTGGGCGTCGCCTACACCTACCAGGCGACCACCGGCAGCTGGCAGGGTGCCTTCGACTACGAGACGCTGCTCAACGCGGGCTTCGACCCAACGCTCCAGTTCTTCGCGTTCGCCGGCTTCTTCCTGGCGTTCGCGATCAAGGTGCCCATGTTCCCGTTCCATACCTGGCTGCCCGATGCGCACGTGGAGGCGCCGACCGCGGGCTCGGTGATCCTGGCCGGCGTGCTGCTCAAGCTCGGCGGCTACGGCTTGATCCGCTTTGCCGTGCCGCTCTTCCCGCAGGCTGCCGCGCAGTGGGCACCGCTGATCATCGTCCTGTCGCTGATCGGCATCGTCTACGGTGCGATCGTGGCCCTGGTCCAGCCTGACCTCAAGAGACTGGTGGCCTACAGCTCGGTCAGCCACATGGGCTTCGTCACCCTGGGCATCTTCATATTCACCGAGCAGGGCCTGCACGGCGCGATCCTGCAGATGATCGCCCACGGCATCATCACCGGCGCGTTATTCCTGCTCGTCGGCGTGATCTACGAGCGCACGCACGATCGGACGATTGCCAAGATGGGCGGCCTGGCGCGCCTGCCGGTGTACGCCGCACTGTTCGGCTTCTTTGTGCTCGCCAGTCTCGGGCTGCCCGGCCTGGCCGGCTTTGTCGCCGAGTTCCTGGTCCTCGTCGGCTCGTTCGACTATGCGCCGTACGTGGCCGCGGTGGCCGCCCTGGCGATGATGCTCGGCGCCGCCTACCTGCTCTACATGTACCAGCGCGTGGTCTTCGGCGACCTGTCCGACTTCCTGAAGGGCCTCGGCGACCACCTGACCGACATGACCCCTACCGAGGTGCTCACGCTCGCGCCTCTCGCCGTCCTGGCGATCGCCTTCGGCGTCGCGCCGGGACTGCTCCTGCACCTGATCCAGACGCCCGTGACCGAGTTCCTGTCGCACGTCGCACCAGCCCTGGCCACGGCCGGCCTGTGAGTAGCCGCGCATGATCGAATTCGACGGCAACACGATCCTCGCCCTGCTGCCGGTCGCCGGAGTGGCGCTGCTGGCAATGGCGCTGATCGTCCTCGATGTCATTCGTCCCCACAGCGACACCCTGCTGACGGCCTTTGCGGCGATCGGCGTACTCGTCCTGATGGCCCTGGTGGTCATCGTCGGCCCGATCGACCTGGGCAGCTTCACGCTCGGCCTGCTGACCTCACCGCAGGAGGTCTTCGGCGGCGCCTACGTGCGCGACGGATTGACGGCCTTGCTCGACCTGCTGTTGCTGTCGATCGCCCTGCTGACGCTGCTGGTCGGGCCCGACTACCTTCGCCCGCGCGGCCTGCCGGCGGCCGAATTCGGGGCGATGCTCCTGTTCGCCATCACCGGCGCCATGCTCATCGGCGGCGCGCGCGACCTGCTCCTGCTCTTCCTCGCGCTGGAGCTGCTCGTGCTGCCCGGCTACATGCTGGCGGGCTACGCCAAGCGCGACGGTCTCTCGACCGAGGGCGCGATCAAGTACTTCCTGCTCGGCTCCTTCTCGAGCGCGATCTTCCTGTTCGGGCTGGTGCTCACCTTCGGCTACACCGGTACGACCAGCATCCCCGGCGTTGCTACCGCTCTGGGCCAGGCTCTCGGCGGCGGCGGCACGGCCACGAGCCTTGCGCCGGCGCTGCTGATGGGCCTGGCGCTGCTGACCACCGGTGCGGCTTTCAAGATCGCGGCAGTCCCCTTCCACTACTGGACACCGGACGCGTACCAGGGTTCGCCCACGCCGGTCACCGGGTACCTGTCGGTCGGCCCCAAGGTGGCCGCCTTCGCACTGATCCTGCGCCTGTTCGTGGAGGCACTCGGCCCGCTCAAGGCCGACTGGACGCCGCTGATCGTGGTCCTCGCCGCGGCGACGATGACACTCGGCAACCTGGTCGCCCTGTCGCAGGACAACATCAAGCGCATGCTCGCCTACAGCTCGATCGCGCATACCGGCTACATCCTTGTCGGCCTGGCCGCGTTCGGCGCCGCCCCGGCCGGCTCACCGGCGGAAGCGGCGGGCTTGCAGGCGGTACTGTTCTACAGCGTTGCCTACTCGTTCATGAACCTCGGTGCCTTTGCCGTCGTGGCTGCCCTTCAGCGCCGGCCGGGCGTGACCAGCCAGATCGCCAGCTTTGCCGGGCTCATCCAGCGTTCGCCGCTGCTCGCCTGGACGATGCTGCTGTTCATGCTGTCGCTCACCGGCATTCCACCCCTGGCCGGCTTCTGGGCCAAGTGGTACGTCATCCAGGCCGCTCTGCAGGCCGGCGGCTGGCTCAACCTGCTGGCCGTGCTGGCGGTGCTCAATGCCGCGGTCGCTGCCTTCTACTACCTGCGTGTCGCGGTGTACATGTTCATGCGCCCACCGCCCGAACGTGCCCGCGAGGTGAGCATCGGCACGCCCACGCGTCTTGGACTGCTCGTCGCTGGCCTGGTGACAGTGTTCATCTGGGTGCCGCCGTTCACCACGTTCGTGATATCGCTCGCCGATCAGGCCGCGCGGGCCCTCCTCTAGGCGTTTGAGCGAGGACCGGCGGGCGGCGACCGGCCAGAGCCGCGGCAGCGGGCGCGGCGAAGGTGCTCATGGCGCGCGGCAACTGCGCGAGTACCTCAATACGCTCCTCGGCGACAACGGCCGGCTGGTGGTCGTGTCCAACCGCGGCCCGCTGGCGTTCCGGCACACGCGCACCGGCTGGCACTCGCGGCGTGGTTCGGGCGGCCTGGTCACGGCGCTCGCCGAGGTGGGCCGGATCGCCCCGGTGACGTGGATAAGCAGCGCCATGGACAGCGGCGACCGAGCCGCTGCCCGGATCCTGCGGGAACGCGGCAACGGCGAGCGCGCTGCACTCAAGGCCGAGATCGAGCGACAACTGCCGGGGCAGGACCTGCGCCTCGACATGCGCGAGCTGCCACCCGAGGCATGGCAGCGCCACTACAGCACGATTGCCAACCCGTTCCTGTGGTTCGCGCAGCACCAGCTCTACACGCTGCCCTACGCACCGACCATCGATCGCGACTTCATCACCGCGTGGCAGACCGGCTATCGGGTGGTGAACGAGGCCTTCGCCGGCGCCGCGCTGGAAGCGACGCGGCGTACGCCGCGACCAGTCGTGCTGCTCCAGGACTACCACCTCTACCTGGCGGCCGCGCCCATTCGCGAGAAGCGCCCGGAGAGTCTGCTGCTGCACTTCAACCACATCCCGTGGCCGGCGGCGGACACGTGGATGGTGCTGCCCCAGGCACTCCGCCGGGTGATCTGCGAAGGACTGCTGGCCAACGACATCGTCGGCCTGCAGACGGACCGCTACGCGCACAACTTCCTGAATTCGGTCGACGCCTTCGTGCGCGACGCGCGCGTGGATCCCGACGGGCGCCATGTCCGCTGGCGGGGGCGAACCATTTGGGTGCGCGCCTACCCCATCTCCATCGATCCCGAGGCGCTGTCGACCTTCGCCGCTGGACCCGACGTCACCCAGCGACGGCGCGAGCTGGACCAGCGGCTCGAGCGCGCCGGTCATCCGCGCCTCATCGTGCGCGTCGACCGTCTCGAACCCTCCAAGAACGTGCTGCGTGGCTTCCTCGCGTTCGAGGAGCTCCTCCAGCGCCGGCCGGAGCTGCGCGAGAGCGTGCGCTTCCTGGCCATCCAGTCGATCAGCCGCGAGAACGTGCCCGAATACGCTCAGTACGCCACCGAGGTGCGCAACGTGGTCGCCCGCGTGAACGGCCTGGCCGACCCCGACGCGGCACCCATCTGGCTGCTCGACGGGACCGACTACGCGCTGGCGATCGCCGCACTCGCGCTTGCCGACGTCGTTCTCGTAAACCCCGTCGTGGATGGCATGAACCTGGTCGCCAAGGAAGCCGTGATCGTCGGTCAGGCCGCGCTCGTGCTATCCGAGACGGCAGGTGCCGCCGAGCAACTTGCGGCCGACTCCCTGATGGTCAGCGCGGCCGACATCGCTGGCACCAGCGAGATGCTCGAACGAGGCCTCGAGATGCCGGCCAGCGAGCGCCTGCTGCGCCTGCGCCACCTGCGCGCATCGGTGCGCAACGAGGACCTGCAGTGGTGGCTCACCCGGCAGTTGCGCGACCTCGCCGCAGTGGCCCAGGGGGGCCGCCCTCCGTCGCGCGCGCTGCGCGACACGCTGCGCCGTTTCGAACCGCCATTGCGTGACCCCGAGACCGTGCCGCGGCGGCGGCGCCAGCGCCACAGGTAGGGCCGCTGGGCGCCACCGGACGGTAGTCAGGACGCCAGCCGCCGTGCCACGGCCGCCAGGAAGCGAGTTGCCGCGACCGGTGAGCCGAGCACCACATCGGCGGCCTCGGCGACCTCGGCCGGCACTTCCGTGCGAGCCTGGACCGCCACGGCCAGGCCATCGGTCCTGCCCGCCTCGCGCAGTCTCCGAAACGTGCGAAAGGCCTCGGCGTCACTCACGTCGTCGCCCAGCAGGAAGACGCTGGCCGGGCGCAGCTCGTCGAACAGGGCGCCAAAGGCTTCGCCCTTGGCGACGGCACCGGGCGGGCGCAGTTCGAGCACGCGACGGCCCGGAAAACGCTCCAGGATGCCTTCCGGATCGAGTTCGTCGACGGCGCGCCTGACGTGCCGCGCTGCGTCTTCCAGGTCGGGCGCGGTGCGGTAGTGGAATGCGACGGTGGGCGGCTTGCGTTCGACGATCAGCCACGGCTCGCGCACGAGCCCAGGCACACGATCGGCGAGCAGTTCGGCCATGTGCACCGCGTTGTCGGCGGCCGCGTCGTGGTCGGGGCGCAGGGTCTCGGCGCGGCCGCCGCGGGGCACGAAGCCGCGCTCCATGCCGTGATTGCCCAGGTACATGACGCCGCCTACGCGCACCCGTGCCGCGACATCGGCCGCCGAGCGGCCCGACAGCACCGCCACGTGCACGCCGGCCATTCCGGCCAGCGACCGCAGAGCACGCCGGCCGAGGGGCAGGATGGTCGCGCCCCACGGATCATTGACGATGCGACTGAGCGTGCCATCGAAGTCACTGACCACCAGCAACGGCCGGCGCGCAAGGTGGTCCATGGCCGCGTCCAGCGCCGCCGCGACGCTGACGGGCGCCGTCACGAACCGGGACTGGGCGTCGCCCCGGTCAGGATGTCGCCGAGCGCCTGGTCGAAGACCTCCGGCGGGGCGCCCCCGAACACGATCTGCTGGACAACGCCATTGCCGTCGATGAAGTAGTGCACCGGTAGCGCGTAGGCCCCCCACTGCTGCTGGATGGTCGAGCCGGAATCGACCCCGACCGGCAAGCCGATGCCGAGTGAGCGCGCGAACGAGCGCACGGTGCGCGCATCCTCGCCCACGTCGACCAGGATCAGCGTCACCTGATCGCCGAGCTGGGCCTGGTAGTGCTGCATCATCGGCAGCTCGTCGGCACACTGCGGGCACCAGCTGGCCATGAAGTTGATCCACAGCGGCTGGCCGGCGTAGTCGCGGGTGTCGAGCAGGCTGCCGTCGGTCAGCGTCACCGTGAGCGGCGGCGCCGGCTGGCCAAGGGTCACGCCGTTGGCCGGCGAGCCGCTCGCACTGGCGGACTGGCTGGCGACGGGCGTGGGTGAACCGGCGCCGGTGAGGCTGGGCAGCGGCGGAATGGTCGGCGGCGGCGGCGTGATGAGCGTCGCTGGCTCACCGATCACGTTGGCGAGCAGGAGGACTGTCACGATCCCGCCGACGACCAACGCCGCCAACACGCCCAGGAAGTCGGCTAAGCGCATGCCCGCGGACTTTACTACGGGCAATCAGATCCAGTTACGGCGGCGGAAATAGAGGCCGGCGGCGGCGGCGATGAGCACGGACACCGCGGTCACCAGCCAGAACCCGGCCGCTTCCTGGAACTTGAAGGCGAGCCCCGCCTCGCTCATGCCGAAGATGCCCGCGATGGCGCCGATCGTGGCCAGGATCACGGTCACGCCGGTGAGCCGCTTCATGATCTCCGAGAGGTTGTTGTTGACCTGGGAGAGGTAGACATCGAGCGTCGTACTGACCAGCTCACGGTACGAATCCAGCTCGTCGGTGAGCCTGATGAGATGGTCGTATACGTCACGGAAGTAGACGATCCGCTCGGGCCTCACGAGCGCCAGTTCGCGGTTGGTCAGCTGGTTGAAGATCTCGCGTTGCGGGCTGACCGCGTGGCGGATGGCGAGCAGGTCGCGGCGCACGTCGAACAGGCGCTCCACCACCTCGCGCGATTGCAGGCGCACGACCTGCTCCTCGAGGATGTCTATCTCGTCGCCCAACTTGTCGAAGACCGGGAAGTAGCCGTCAACCAGCCAGTCTGCGATGGCCCACAGGATGTAGTCCGGGCCCTGGTCGAGATGCGCGGCGTCACGCTGCATGAACGGCGCCGCGCGGACATCCAGCGCCGACTCGTGGGCGGTCATCAGGAAACGCTGGCCGAGCACGGCGTCGAGCTCGTGGCTGACAATTCCGTCGCCGTGATACAGCCCGAACATGACCAGGTGCAGGTGGTCGCCGGTGAGTTCGACCTTGGCGCGCTGATTGCGCTCGAGGATGTCCTCGGTCACCAGCGGATGAAGGCCAAAGGTGTTGGCCACCGCCAGCAACTCGTCGTGGCCGGCGTCCTGCAGGTCGACCCACACTCGGCTGTCAGGTACGGCAAAGGCGCTCCGCAGCTCGTCGAGCGAGCTGAGAGCGGTCGTGCCCGAGGCTGGGCTCCACGCCATGGCCCAGAGCGGCTGTGCGGCCGCAACGGGCGCGTCAGATGATTGCCGCTGAGCGCGGTGCCTGCTCGACTTCGCCAAGCGTTCCTTCTTCCTGCGCCACGGCCTCCCGGGGACGTGGCCGATTGCGCATCGCGAGCGTAGGCAGAATCGCAAGCGCCGTCACGACGGCGGCGACAAGAAACAGCGATCCCAGGATGCCCGCCGCCTGACCGGCCGCCCAGCGTTCGAGTGCGTCAACGACGAGATAATCCTCGAGCGGCCGGCCGCGCAGCGCGGCGGGCAGCACGGCGTCACGCGCGACAGGATCGGTGAGCACCGAACTGAGCGCCTCGATGCGATCGGACCCGAACGCGGTGAGCGCCGCCAGTCCGACACCCATGCCGATCATGCGCGCCACGGTCAGGGCCGCCGAGGCCACCCCGAAAGCCCGCCGACCGAGTGCCTCGAGCGCGCCTGTCGTGCGTGCCGTGACGGTCACACCGAAACCCAGGCCGAAAAGAGCCAACCCGCCGGCCAGCACGCCAAGGTCGGTGGCCGGCGTGGCGCCCGCCACGATCAGCAGTCCGGCTATCTCCGCCAGCAGGCCTGCCAGGCTGGGCACCATCACCCCCAACGGGCGAACGAGATAGCCCGAGCTGAGCGCGCCGATCGCCATCGCGCCGGCCAGCGCCCCGAGCGCCACCTGCTGCTCCGCCGCCCCGGCGTAACGTACGCGGTCGACGAAGACTGCCGCCCCGACGATCGCGGTGGCCAACCCGTAGCCGGTCAGCAGGCACATGGCCACGGCGCCACTGAAGGTGCGGTCGCGGAAGTGGCGCAGATCGATGAACGGGTCGCGTGAGCGAGCGAAGATGAGCAGCGCGATGACGATCAGAACGGCCGCCGTGGCGCCGCTGATGAGCGGGTCGACGACATCACTCGCGCCGAGCGTGCTGATCGCCAGCAGGCCGAGAGCAACCCCGCCGGTGAAGATGCCACCCCCGACAACATCGAGCCCGCCCGTGCTGGCCGCGCGCGGCCAGCCTCGTCCCGCGGCCCAGACGTAGACGGCGGCGAGAAGTGCGAACGGGGCGCTGAGGTAGAAGACCCAACGCCACGGCGGACCAGGCAGGCCACTGCTTGCCGAGAAGGCCTCGAGGATGCTCGCGCCGACGAACGGCCCGGCGGCCATGCCCAGGAACGACAGCGAGCTCACCGCCCCGATGGCGCGGGCGCGGGCGTTGCCTTCGAACAGGTGCCCCGCGGCGGCCGTGGCGAGTGGGAAAATCGCACCCGCACCGGCGCCCTGCACGACTCGTGCGGCGATCAGCCAGTCGAGGCTGGATGCGCTGCCTGCCGCGAACGAACCAAGCGAGAAGGCGATCAGGCTGGCGCAGTACAGGGCGGCCAGGTTGTACCGGTCGGCGGCGCGCCCGGCGAGCGGCATGACCGCGACATAGGCAACCAGGTAGCCGTTGATGATCCACGACGCATGGCGCAACTGCGTCCAGTCGGTCAGCGTGGAGAGGATCTGGGGCAACGCCACCGCCGTGACCATGAGTTCGACGCCGACCAGGAAGACCCCCAGGCCGAGCGCGGCGAGGACCACCAACCTGGCGTTACGGGACATCGCCAATGAGTATCCACCGCGCTATTGACCGGCGGCGAGCACCCTGCCTAATATCAACGCGCGTTTATGTAAACGCCCGTTTATGTGTAGCGTCACCGCCGGGGAGATACCGAGCAGCCGTGTCAACAAAGGTGCGCATGCCTTCTGCCGGGCGCATCCGATCCACGCTCGCCGCCATCGCCACGCCGCCGGAAGAGCTGCGCGAACTGCGCGCTTTCCACAAGGCGCTCGCCGACACCTCGCGCCTGCGCATCGTGCAGCGCCTCTCGGCTGGTCCGGCAACGGTGACCGAGCTGACAACCCACGTGGACCTGTCGCAGCCGCTCGTGTCCTGGCACCTGCGCCGGCTCGAACTGGCGGGCGTCATAGACATGCGGCGAAAGGGCCGAGAAGTCATTTGTTCGCTGCGTCGCGAGGCCCTCGATCGTTTCCACGCACGCGAGCGCGAGTTGCTCGGCCTCGCCGGTTGATGACCATGGCTTCGGCTCCCTTCCGGACGCGCGTGAGATCGAGCATCGAGCAGCCAGTCGCCCGCGTGTTCGGCCGATTGGGGTTGACGCCCAACGGTCTGACCGTCATCGGTTTCGGCATCGCCGTGATAGCTGCGTACTTCGCAGCAGTGGATGCCTGGCTGATCGCCGGCCTGCTGGTCGCCTTTGGCGCCGTCTTCGACCTGTTCGACGGTGCTCTCGCGCGCGCCACGGGCAAGACGAGCAGGTTCGGCGCCTTCCTCGACAGCACCCTGGACCGCGCCGGGGAGGCGGTCGTCTACATCGGCATCGCCAGCGGGTTCTCCGGCTACTTTCTGTTGGGCGACTTCAGCGTGCCCGGCGCGGTCGCTCCGACAGCCGCCATGGCGGCCGCCTTCATGGTCAGTTACACCCGGGCCAAGTCGGAAAGCCTGGGCTTCGGCTCCGGCTCGGGCATGGCCAGCGTCGGCCTGGCGCCGCGTGAGGTTCGGATGGTCATCCTCGTCATCGGCCTGATCGCCGCCGGCCTGCTGCCCGAGGGAGACGTGCTCAGCTGCGTTGCCTTCTGCTTCTATGCCGCGGGCCGCGAGTGGGCGCTCGCTGGAGCCCTGGTGTTGATCGCGATCCTCGCCACCCTCACCGCGGTACAGCAAATCTTGTTCGTCCATCGCCAGTCCCGGCAGGAAGACTCACGGCAGGTGTCGCCCTGAACGAGCGGCACAGCGGCGTGGCATACGCGCCGCACAAGCGTGAGGCAACCGCGCCCGGTGGGCGGGTCGGCCGTGCGGTGCGGCGCGCGCGCGAGCACACCGTGGTACGTGGCTATCGGGCCGCCGCGGCGGCCATCTCGCGGGTGCCGGTCGGCTTCAGCCGCTCGGTCGGCCGCGCCGTGTTCGTCAGCGGCTACTTCGCCTGGCCGGCGAAGCGGCGCATCATCCTCTCGAACTCGAGCCATGTCCTCGGCTTGCCCGCCTCCGACCGGCAGGTGCGCTACCTCGCGCGCCGGATCTACGCCAGCTACGCGCACATGCTGATCGACCTGATGCGCCTGCCGTCACGTCCCACCGACGAGCCGACGCGCCTGGTGCGGGCAGACGGTGAACGAGGCGAGGATTCGTTCATCCGGCTGTTCGAAAGCCTGCGCGCTGAGGGACGTGGCCTCATTGCCGTCTCCGCCCACATCGGCAGCATCGACCTGCTCGCGGGCGCTTTTGCGCTGCGTGGCCTGCCCACCTACGGACTGGCCGACGACACGGCCTACCCCGAGCTGTTCGATGAGTTGAACGCCCAGCGCCGGCGGTGGGGGATCGAGATCATCCCGTGGCGCAACCTGCGGCGGGTGTACCACGCGCTACGCGAGCCGGGCATCCTGGGCCTCGTGGTCGATTGGGGGTATCGGCCCGATGGCATCCCGGTGCAGTTGTTCGGAGAATGGACCGCCCTGCCCGCCGGTCCGGCGATGCTTGCCGCCCGAACCAACTCGGTGATCGTGCCCGTGGTCTGCCGTGCCCTGCCCGATGGCACTTACCGGGCGAGCCACTACGAGCCGATCGAAGTTATAAGCTCGAGCGCCGCGGACATGCAGCGCGCCACGCAGGCGATCGCGCTGGCGATCGAGGACATGATCGCCGCGGCACCCGAGCAGTGGTACACGTTCAAGCCGGTATGGCCGGAGACCGCCGCGGAAAAGGACGCGCTGGCCGCTCGGGTCGCCGAGTTGGCACTCGAGGTCGAGTCGTGACCGGCGCCACGCCCGCGGCACCCGCAATACCCTCGGCCGCCGAGGAGCGAGCGTCGTCCTTGGCCGGCCGGCTCCGGGTCCAGGCGCTGCGCGTGGCTGCCGCGGGGCTGGCGGTCGTGCCCGATCGGCTGCTGCAGCCCCTCGCGCAGCGCGCGGGCATCGTGCTGTACCTTGCCCAGCCGCGCCGGCGGCGCCTGGTGCGCAGCAACCTGCAGCGGGTGTGCGCGTATCTCGCCGCGCACGACCTGGCCAACCCGGCGACCGCCGCGGCAGCGCACGACGGTGCCGCTCTTGAGCGCCTCGTGCGCTCGGCCTTCGGCCATTACCTGCGCGGCTATCTCGAGGCCGCGATGCTGGCCCGCTATACCTCCCCGGAGGCGCTGGCACGCGTCGCGCCCGACGACGCCGCCCTGGCTGACGACGCATTCGGTCCGGCGCGCAGTGGTCATCCGCTGATACTCATCGGGATGCATTTCGGAGCGATCGAGATCCCCGCGCTGTGGGCAACGCGGCGCCTGTCACTGAAGATCACCGCGCCCATGGAGACGGTCGGCGATGGCGCCGCGCAGGCCTATTTCATGCGCACGCGGCGCTCGACCGGTCTCAACGTCATCCCGCTCGACCGCGCGGCGTCCGTGCTGCGCGCCGAGCTGGCAGCAGGACACGCCGTGGCACTCGTCGCCGACCGCCCGCTGACCGGCAGCGGGACGCCGGTCACGTTGTTCGGTGCGCCGGCGCGCCTGCCGGTGGGACCCGCCGTGCTCGGGCTCGAAACCGGCGCGCCGACGTGGCTCGTTGCCGTACGGCGTACCGGGCCCGGTGAGTTCCGCGGCCGGCTGGAACGCATCGACATGCCCGCCGCGGGGTCGCGTCGCGAGCGGCTGGCCGGCTTCATGGCTGCCCAGGCTCGCGCTTTCGAGCGCGCGGTGGCGGATGCTCCCGAGCAGTGGTGGACGCTGTTCTTCAAGATCTGGCCTGCCGCCGACAACGCCCATGGCTGAGAAACTGGGCGGTCGTGCCGACCTGCACATCCACAGCCTGGCGTCGGACGGCATATCCAGCGTGGAGGAGATCCTTGGCGCGGCGGAGGAACGCCAACTCGACGTCATCGCGATCGCCGATCACGAGCGTATCGATGCTGCCCTCGCCGCGCAGCAGCTGGCACGGCGGCGTGGCATGGCGGTGGACGTCATCGTCGGTGAGGAGGTCACCACCCGGGGCGGACACCTGGTCGGCCTGTTCCTGACCCAGCGCATCCGGCCATGGGGCTCGCTCAGGGCAAGCGTGGCGAAGATCCACGAACAGGGCGGTCTGGCGATCATCGCGCACCCACTTGTGCCCTATCCGCTGTGTGCCAGCGCACGGTCAATTCGCCGCCTGTTGAACGACCCCGATCCCATCTACCACCCCGACGCAATCGAGGTCTTCAACCCGACGACGGCGAGCATGCCCTGGGCTCAGCGGGTACCGGATTTCGTGAAGGAAATGGGCGTCACCGCGGTGGCCGCGAGCGACGCCCATCGCGCGGCCGATGTCGGCCAGGCAGTGACCACGTTTGCAGGGCGCTCCGCCGACGACCTGCGCCGGGCCATCGAGTCCGGCGCAACCGGCTGGCAGGGTTCGCCGCACACGTGGCGCAAGCAACTGGCCATATTCGCGGCACAGCAGCACAAGAACGCGCGCGCGGTGCGCGATACCGTCCGGCACCGCGTGCTCCGCTCGGGCACGGGTCGCGACCTGGGCTATCACGCGGAGTAGCAGTGAAGATCGGCCTGGTCACGCCGTACATCTACCCATTGCCGGGCGGGGTCAATGCGCACGTGCGTGACCTGTACGACCGGCTCATCGCGCGCGGTCACGACGTACGCATCATCAGCAGCATCCACGGCCCGCAGAAGCAGAGCGAGGGCGACATCATCCGCCTGGGCTACGGCTTCAGCGTGCCCGCCAATGGCTCGGTCGGCACGCTGACCTTCTCGCCGCGCTACGCAAAGAACGTGCGCGAAATGCTCGATCGCGAGCGCTTCGACGTACTCCACTTCCACGAACCGTTCGTGCCCTTCCTCTCGCTAGTCGTGCTGCGCGAATCGCAGAGCATCAATATCGCCACCTTCCATGCCTATGCCGGGTGGAGCCCGGCATACGAGTTCGGCAAGCGGGTCCTGGCGCCCTTCGCGCGGCGGCTCGACGGCCGTATCGCGGTCAGCGCGGCGGCACGCCACTTCATCGATCGCTATTTCCCGGGCGACTACAAGGTCATCCCCAATGGCGTCGACCTCGACGAGTTCCAGCACGCTCGGCCCATCACGCGCTATCGCGACGGCACCCTGAACATCCTCTTCATCGGCCGCTTCGAGAGCCGCAAGGGCGTCATGTACGTCCTGAAGGCCCACCGCCAGCTGCGCAAGCGCGGCTACGACTGCCGGCTCCTGCTGGCCGGCGCCGGCCCGCAGGAGCGAGAGGTGCGTCGCTACATCGCCACCCGCCGCCTGCAGGGCGTCGAACTCCTGGGGCGCATCACCGACGAGGACAAGGCCCGCTACTTTGCCACGGCCGACGTGTACGTCTCACCCGCGACTGGCCAGGAATCGATGGGCGTCGTGCTGCTCGAGGCACTCGCCGCAGGCCTGCCGATCGTGTGCAGCGACATCCACGGCTACAAGGGCGTCGTCCGTCGTGGCGAGCAGGCCCTGCTGGTCCCACCGCGCGACGTTCCCGCGCTGACCGACGCCATCGGCCGCCTGCTCTCGGATGCCGAGCTGCGCGCGCGGATGGGCGCCTCGGCACGCGAGCGGGCCATGCAGTTCAGCTGGGAGAACATCGCTGCCAAGGTCGAGGATTACTACCGCTTCGTGATCCGTCGTGCCGCGACGCAGGGCCGCCTGCCTGCGCACGTCAACCCGGCACTGGCCGAGCCCGACCAGGCAGCTGCGGAGACGCTGTCGGCTAGCCCGCCCCAGGCAACCCCGTGAAATCCTGATCGCGACCCCTGTCGACTACCCACGCGTGAGCGGCGTAGGCGGCCACGATGCACAGCGCACTGACGGCAACGACGAGCAGCAGCACGCCGCCGAGGTCGGGCGAGGCACGGTTGGGCTCATCAAGGTTCACCCCGAACTGGAAACCCCAATTCCAGGTCGGCAATAGACCCAGGTGGATCTGCGATAGCGGCGTCGGCACGGGCAACGCGGCGATGTTCGGATAGAAGGCGACAAACCACACCGTGGCGGCTACAAGCAGGCCGACCACGAAGCGGCGTGGATCGATCGCGCGCAGCACGAAGTAGGCGGGCACCGCCAACAGCAGCAGGGCGATGAGGGCGGGCTCCTCGGCCTGCACCGCGGCCTGGAATACGGGACTACCGGGCAGGCCGGCACCGAAGACCACGATCGTCACGCCGAGCGCCGCCAGCCCGAATAGGGCGGGCAACAGCATCGCCGAGAGTGCGGACCGTTGCGCGCCGCCACCAGGCGCGCGCTCAACGTCACCGTCCGCGGCACCCGGCGTCACGGCGCGCCCCTGGTAACGCCACAGGAACACGACCGCGGCCGCGACCAGTCCACCGATCGCCAGCAGGGCGCCCACGAGTTGCAGATCGGTCAGGGTGAAGGTTCGGCCCAGTGCGCCGCATACCTCGGTCCCGGAATTCACCTGCTCGGTGCGGGCGATGCCGCACAGCGGCAGGCGCAGCAGCCACAGCAGCGGGGCGCCGATGATCATGAGCGCGGCCGACGCGCGGGCCAACAACCATGTAGGCGGCGATGGGCCGTGCCACAACTCGGCCAGGAAGTAGGCAACGGCCAGGAACGAGAAGGGCAGCGTGGCGAAGATGTGGTACTGGAACGTCGCGCGGTCGATGCGTGCCCAGGGCAGCCACAACGACAGGGCGGCGATGACGATGAACGTCAGGGCCAGGCTCCGGCGCTGCCACGCCTGCCACGAGAGCCAGGCCATTGCGGGGATGGCCAGCCAGAAAATGATGATGTTGCCCGTGTCGTAGATCACGGACGTCATGCCGTTGGCGTAGTCACCCTGCTGGAACCAGACGGGCTTCAGGTCGAGCGGCCAGGCCCACCATGGTGACGATGCCGGGTGCGTGGCGCGCAGGTAGTCGTGGTAGTCGTACATCGAGACCTGGAGGTCCAGGAAGGTCTGGCCGGTGTGGCCCGGGGGATAGCCCGTGAACCACTGGTTGCCGAGGTTGATCCACGGTATGTAGCTGATGACGTAGACCACCACGGGCACGGCCACGATGATCAGCAGTCCAAGTAGCCACGGCAGGCCCAGCGCGCCCGATCCGGGTCGCAACCAGCCTGACGGCGGCGGCGGTGCCGCCGGCTCGCCGACGGCCCGTGGGCTGCGCGCCATTGGTCCGCGACCGGTCCGCCCGGCGAGCCACGCGCCGCCCAGGCAAAGCAGTCCGAAGGCGAGCATGCCGGCGCCGACATAGATGAGGCGGGTGCCGGTGGGCGCTGTTGCCGCGCCAGCCGTGGCGAGCTGATAGGTACCAAAGGCAAGGATCGGCAGGCCGAGCACGATCGGTGCCCCGACGAGCAGGCGCAGCTCCTCGATCGTGAAGCGCACCGGCCGCAGGACCATGGCCGCAGCGAGCAGCGCGGTAAGGACGACCATGATGGCCAGGAATGGGTAATTGATCTGTGGGTTGACCACGGTCGGATTGGGCGTGATCGCTATGTACCCGAGCAGGCCGGTCATCAGGATCATCAGCACGAGCGCCACGAAGCGGCCGAGCGCGGACCGGAGCAGGATCAGCAGCGCCACCGCGCCAAGGGCGTACAGGCCGACCCACTTGGAGGCGAGTGCCAGACCGAGCAGCACGCCCACCGCCAGCAATCCTGCGGCGATCTGCCATCTTCGGCGCCAACGGCCGAGCCATAACGGCACGAAGACGGCAAACGCGGCGACGATGAAGAAGGCCACGTAGACGTCGTTCATCGCTATGCGCGAATTGGCGAAGAACATGCCGTCGACAAGGACGAGCAGCGAAACGATCACGGCAACGCTGCGGCGGCGGAAGAGGAAGCGCGCCAGGAGGTACAGAAACAGCGACAGCAGCGCCCCGGTGAAGACGCCCGGGAAGCGATAGGCGAATTGGTTGCTGCCGACGTCCACCGTCATCCACTGGCCATTTGCCGAGAAGGCCAGCAGGTCATCGCGATCCTCCGCCGGCCGCAGAGGCTGAACATCGAGCGCGACAGCCACCGGCGTTGCGCTTAGGCGAGCGTCGGCGTAGACCGAGTTGCCGCGCGGTTCGACGATGTAAATGGTCGGCGAGCTGCCGTCCTGGCTGACTCCCAGCGCATGGATCTCGGTGGTCGCCGGGTTCCAGTAGACGTCGGTAACCATGTTGGGCATGGGTACGGTGCCGCTGGCCATCGGTGTGCCGTCGGTCGGCATGTCGATCGTCACGAGGTCCTTGCCGCTTGCGGCGTAGATTCTTGGCTGGTCGAGGCCCTGCGCCATCAGGTCCACTCCGGTCACCGCCGCGACGCTGGGGATCGACGCCAGTTCGCCGAGCGTTTGGACGTCGAGAATGACCACTCCCGAAACGGTGCCGACGGCGATGCCGCTGCCGTCCTCGATGGACGCCCCGGGCAAGGTGCCGGCATCGATGGCACCCTGGATCTGGTCCGTACTCGCATCCACGTAGCCCGCCACGGCGACCGGGCCGGTGGCCGAAGCCAGCTCCGATTCGATGAGCGCGGAGGCGGCACTGACGCTACCGAATAGCTTGTTGGCCAGATCGGTGCCCAGTAGTTGCGAGAGCGTCGTGGCAAACGCGGCCGGGTCGGCGACCTGGGTGGGGTCGGCGACGACCAGTGAGTGCGCGGGAACGGCGGTCATGCCCGTCGGCGCAGGGAGTGTGACGCGACCGGTCACCTCCGCCTGCCCGGGATTGACGCTCACCAGAGTTCCGCCCTCGGTCTCCGCGATCAGCTGGCCACCGGCCACTGCGAGGCGCTGGACATCGCCGGACAGCCCGCTCAGCTCGATGAGTGGGGAGGGCGCCAGCTGGGTCGGCGCCTGCGCGTCGGCGCGGATGAGGTCGAGCTCGCTCGTGGGCAGCTGCCAGACCTGGCCCGCGGCATCGGCAAGGTAGAGCACGTGCGCGTCCTGGTCGACCGCCAGCGCTGTGTAGCTGCCGGTGACCGTCGCGATCGGCTGGTGGGTGGCCAGGTCGTACACGCGCACGCTGTCGGGGGTCGCGACGTACAGCCGGTCACCATCTCGTTGGTTGGGCTGGTCGCCCGGGCTCCAGCGTGTCTCGGTGACGGCCGAGAGCACACTCGTGCCCAGGTCGACTGTGCTCGTGACCCGGTTGTCGCCCAGCGCCATGATGCCGACCGCCATCGCGTACTTGGCCAGGTGCGGGTGCGTGAACTCGTAGATCGAGTGGGGCATGCCGTACTGCCAGTCCTGCAGGAACTCCTTGGCTGTGCGGGCGTGGTACACCTCGTCAAAATGCGGCCCGAAGGGCACCTCGAGCCGGTAGGTGCGCAGCAGCAGCGCAGCGAGGAAGAAGAGCAGCATCAGCGCCACGTCGCGCCGGTCGAGCCGGCCGCCGGATTCGCCGACCAGCGTCGCGCTCCGGTCGCGGCGGACCGAGACCATCCCGGCGAAATGTGTCACGCGTTGCCACAGCCCGTGCGGGGCCACCTCGGTCGTGCCGTCGTCGGCGCCGAACGGCTCGTCGGCGAATGGCGCGCTGGCGGCGAACGGATCGGGTTCGTCGAGCGCTTCGGGGCGCATCTGCCAGGCGATGAAGGCAAACCCGCCAAGGTTCAGCGCGACGGCGACGAGGACGCCGAGCGGCGAACGGAACAGGTCGCCGAACGGCAGGCTGACCACGTTGGGCGAGCCATAGATGTCGATGGTCAGGATGCCGTGCAGGTTGATGAAGGCGCCGATCGAAAGCGCCACCGTGGCCCACAGCCAGCGCCGATCGACCACCGCCAGCAACGGCAGCAGCGCGAAGATCGGGAACATGTAGCGCTCGTGGACGCGCGTGGGCAGGATGAAGAACGCCAGTGCCAGGAAGGTGGTGACGATGACGATGCTGCGCCGGTCGTCGGACCAGAACGCGCGCACGACGCCGATTGCGAAGCCGACCAGGAGCAGCAGTGCGCCGATGACCACCGCGGGCAGTGGCCCGAACAGGGGCACGGTGTCCGACGACCAGCCACCGCCAAACGCAAGGGGTGCGTGCCCGTCGGCGCCGAGCAAGGCCCACGGGTTATAGGCGTTGACGCTCAGGTACGGGTAGCCGCCGGCGGTCTGGGTCATCTGGTTCCAGAAGCTGACGATGTCGAGCGAGAAGGGCGCCAGCAGCAGCAGCAGGACGATGAGCGAGACGACCGCCGAGGTCACGATGCGCAGCGGACCCTGTTCGCGGGCCAGCCAGCGCCGGACAGGGGCCAGGCGCCGCGGCAGCAGCACATCGTGACGCGGCGAGGAGCCGGGGCTCAACAGGTGGCGGCGCAACAGGACCACGCCCACGACTGGCAGCAGGACGATGCCGAACTGCGGCTTGATCAGTGCGGCGAGCACCGCGAGGAGGGAGGCGCCCTCCGCGTTGCCACGCACCAGGGCCGCCACCGTGAGCAGCGTGACCAGTGCCCCGACGGCGTCGGTCTGGCCCCAGATCGCCGAGTCGTACCAGGTCACCGGGTTGAACAGGTAGATGGCCGCGGCGATGAGCGCCAGGCGGCTGGCGTCGCGGCGTGGTTGGAGCCAGGTGCGCAGCACGCGATAGAGCAGGTAGCCGACCAGGACGTCGGCGATGATCGCGGGGAGCTTGATGAGCGCCGTCGTCGCGGCTACTCCGTCACCACCGGCGAATGGCGCGAGCAACTGGCCCAGGCCGCCGATCAGCCACAGGACGTAGAGATAACCGGGCGGGTAGTCGGCAAAGCCCGCCGTTGCATAGAACGTGCCTGAACCGTGGTTGGCGAGCTGGACTGCCCACGCAGTGAACGTGCCAATGTCAGTCTGGAAGCCGGAGCCCGGCAGCAGCACGTATGCGATAGTTAGACGAAGGAGCAGCCCGACGAGCAGGACGATGGCAATGCCGGAGGCGGCCGCACCCGCTCTGAACGGGCTCCCGGAAACTTCGGCCCGGCCGGCCCCATCCGCCTGGGGCGTTGTCACTTTCGACCGAACCTCCAGAGGTTGACGAGGTGCAGCCGAGTATAGCGATCTCTCCCGAGCGAACCCCGGGTCGCGGGGTGGGTGGATTCGAGGCGCGGCTGGAGGCTCTCCTGGGCCGGTTCAGCCTGGCGCACATCGGCTTGTTCTTCGTGGCGCTGGCGCTGATCGTGTACCTCGTCTCCGACCCCACGCGCATCGGTTGGTACAACCACTTCGTCTGGCAAGCGGACGCCTACCTGCACGGCCGCTTCGTGATCTCGTACCCCGTCTCGAGCGGGCCGTACCAGAACGGCTACCTCAACGATGTGATGCCGCTGCCGGCGGTGCCCGGCCAGCCGAGCTACGGCCTGCTGCCGTTCCCGCCGCTGCCGGCGGTGCTGCTGCTGCCGTTCGTCGCGGTTTTCGGGCTGGCGACCGACGCGCAACTGTTCGGAGTCGTGCTCGGGGCGATCAACATCGGCCTCACCTGGCGCATGTTGTCGCGCGTTACGAGCAACCGCGCCGCGGTCTTCATGACCACCCTGTTCTTCGCGTTCGGCACCGCCCACTACTACTCGGCGATGCTCTCGACAACGTGGTTCCTGGCCCATGTGGTCGCAACCACCTTCCTGCTCCTTGGTATCACGCTCGCCCTGGACGCGGAGCGACGCGAGCAGTTGCGCGCGGCGCTGGGGCGCCTCACCGGTGGGCCAGCAGGCATCAGCTCGCAGGTCACACGGCGCGGGACCCTGACTGCGACGTTCGAGGAACGCAGCCTGTTCCTCAACTGGTTCCGCGTGGCACGGGCGCAGATCGACCCGCTGCAGTTCATGGCCGGCTTCGTCTTTGGCCTCGCCGCGTTGTCGCGCCTCACCACGGTGTTCGGCGCACCGTTCTTTGCCCTCGTCGGTGGTGGGGGTTCGTTCTGGAAGCGAGCCTTCTCGTCGGGGCTCGGCGCCATCCTGCCCGGGCTGCTCCTGCTCGCCTACAACCTCGCCTCGACCGGACACATCTTCAACCCGGCGTACGACTGGTTGTTTCACACCGAGTACCACGGCTACATGCCGTCGTGGCTGCCGATCGATGAGACCAAGGGCATCGAGGACATCGCCAACGTGCCGCGCAATGCACTGATCATGTTCGGCTGGATGCCGACCATCAACCCGTCATGCGGCCTGTCGCTGTTCGACACGACCTGTGCCCTGATCAGGCCGGACCCAATCGGCATGAGCATCCTGCTGACCAGCCCGGCGTACCTCCTGGGCGTGCCGCTGGCCATGCGCGAGTGGCGCAACCGGCTGGTCCTCGGTGCGGCCATTGCCACAGTGGCGATCGGGTTTGCCGTGCTGATGAACTTCGGGCCGGGTTGGGTCCAATTCGGCTTCCGGCGCAGCCTCGACTTCGCGCCCTTCGCACTTATCCTGGTGGCCCTGGCGATGGCCCGCTTCGGCGTGGGCAAAGTCGTGGTCGCACTCGTGGCGTTCTCGATCATCGTCAATGCGTGGGGCGTCTATTGGGGCGTGGCGTTGAACTGGTGACGCGCACGACGGCCGCCCGGTGACGCTCACCGTACGCTCGCGCATGCTCATCGCGGCGCTCATCGTGGCGCTGCCCGCACTGCTCCTGTATCGCCTCACGTTGCTGCCCGACGTCGGCTTCTGGGACACCGCCGAGTTCCAGGCCGTGGGACCCGTGCTGGGCATCGCGCATCCCACCGGGTACCCGACCTACACCCTGCTCGCGTGGCTGGCATCGGTCCTCCTGCAGCCGTTTGGCAACGAGGCCTTCCGGGCAAACCTGATGTCAGCACTCGCGGTCGCAGCCGCCTGCGGCCTGGTGGCCGTGACGGTGACCGTGCTCACCCGCCGGGCGGTGATTGGCGTGGCCGCGGGCTTCGCCCTTGGGCTCGCGACAGAGCCGTGGAGCATTGCCCTTGCGGCCGATCCCCACGCCCTGCACCTGGGCCTTGCAGCGCTGCTCCTGTTCACGCTCGTGATGTGGGGCGAACGCACGTCCCACGGGCGGGCGGCCGATCGCTGGCTGGTCGCCTCCGCCGCCGTCTACGCCGTCGCGTTGGGCAACCACGCGCTGACCATCCTGCTCGCTCCGGGCATCGCCCTGTACCTGATCTTCGTCGAGCCCGGGGTCGTCCGGCGCTGGCGCCTGGTGGCAGTCTGTGCCGCAACCCTGGTCGGTTTGACGCTCGCCATCTATGCCTACCTGCCGCTGCGTTCGGCGATGAACCCGCCGCTTGACTACGGCAACCCACAGACACTCGCGGGCTTCATGTATGTCGTCTTCGCCCAGCAGTTCCACGGCGATTTCGGCGCGCTTCCCGGTCTCACTGAAGCGCTTCACCAGGTGGCCGATGGAACCTACGCGCAGCTCGGCCCATTCGCCCTCCTCGCCTTGGCCGGCGCGATCCTGGGCGCATTTCGGCGGCCGGGGCTGGTGCTCCTGCTGATCAGCTGGTTTGCGTTGACGTGGTTCTTCGCACTGGGCTACAGCAACGCCGACATCAACCGTTACTACCTGGTGCCGATCATGGCCGCCGTCGTGCTCGGTGCGCTTGCCATCGGTGAAATCTGGCGATTCCTGAACCGGTTGACGGCGCGGCGCCTCCCGCCGCGAGGTAAGGCGGTGGCGCATTTCGCATTTGGCGCCGCCACGTTGCTGCTGGTAGTGCCTGGTCTCGCATCGGTTCCAGTACGCCTGCCGGCGCTCGACCAGTCGAACGACCGGGCGGCACGGGCGTGGCTCGACACGGCCTTCACGGAACTGCCCCGCGGTGCGTTGGTGGTCAGCTGGTGGAGTTACTCGACAACGCTGTGGTACGGGCAGTTCGTCGAACACCGCCGGCCGGACATCACGGTGATCGACGATTCGACGATCGCCCAACAGGGTCTCGGCAGTCCGCAGGCGGTGATCGACGCCAACCTGGGCCAGCGACCAGTTTTCCTGATCCGGATTCCCTCCGACCTCGACGCGTTCGAGCAGAAGTACGCGCTCGCGCCGCTGCCCCATCTATCGCCTGGCGAGATCTACCAGGTCGAGCCGCTCCCGGCCGCCCACCTATAATCCCGCCGTGCCCCAGGTCGCATCACCTTCTGTCGACCGGGCGCGCGTGGCCGAGCTGTCCTTCTTCTTTCCCGCCCACAACGAGGCCGACAACATCGGTGCCTTCGTGGCCGAGGCCCTGTCCGTCCTGCCCACACTTGCCGACCGCTTCGAGATCATTGCGGTCGACGACGGGAGCCGCGACGCGACGCCCGAGATCGCCGATCAACTGGCCGCCGAACACCCGCAGGTGCGCGCTGTCCGTCACGACGTGAACCAAGGCTACGGTGCCGCCCTGCGAAGTGGTTTCCGGGCCGCCCGATTCGATTTGATCGCCTTTCTCGATGGCGATCGGCAGTTCCGCGTGAGCGACATCGGTCGCCTGCTCGAGCGCATGGCGGAGGCCGACCAGCCAGACGTCGTGATCGGCTTTCGCCTGCAGCGCGCTGACGCGTTCATACGGCTCGCCTACGCGCGCGGCTATCGGCTGGCCCTGCGCGTCTTCTTCGGCCTGCCGGCACGCGACCCTGATTGCGCGTGCAAGCTGTTCAGGCGCGATGCCCTGGCCGGGATTCGGCTCGAATTGGGCGGCGCCTTCATGTCGGCGGAACTGCTCATCAAGCTGCGCCAGAGCGGCCGCCGGATCGCCCAGATCGGCGTCCCGCACTACCCGCGCACCGCAGGCAGCGCGTCAGGCGCCAACCCGCGCGTCGTACTGCGCGCGGTGCGCGACTTCTGGAACCTGCGCCTGCGACTGTGGGTCAATCGCCAGCGAGCGCTGGCGCGCGGCGCCGCGGTGCTCAGCGACTAGTCGGGTTTGTCGCCCTCGTCGGGCAGATCGACGTTCAGCGAATTCACGAAGTCGCGGAAGACCGACAGCTTCTCGTCCTCGGCACCCTCGGGCATGACGCCTGCTCGATCGAGTACCGCATCAGTGGCGAAGATCGGCACGCCGGTACGGACGGCCAGGGCAATGGCATCGCTGGGACGCGCGTCGAGGTCGAGTTCGCGGCCGTCGAGTTGGAGCAGCAGGCGTGCCCGGAAGGTGTCCTCGGCGAGGTCGGAGACGATGATCTGCTTGACCGTCACGCCGAGCTCGGACAGCACCAGGCTGAACAGATCGTGCGTCATCGGCCGTTCCGGGGTGACGCCCTGCAGCCGCATGGCGATGGCGTTTGCTTCCCAGGGCCCGATCCAGATGGGCAGGTAGCGCTCGCGCTGCGTGTCGCGCAGGATGACTACGTGCTGTGACGAGAGCATGTGCACACGGACGCTCTCGACGACCATCTCATTGAGGCCCGTGCCGTTCGTGTCGCCCCCACCGGACATGGTCAAATTCTAGCCGCGGGCCCTGGCTCGGACGCCGGCGCGCCTCAGCGCGGCCGCGGGGTGCGTCGCGGCCGGATGGTCGGCGATGCGCTCGGTGATGGGCTCGTGGATGCGCTCGCCGAAGGCGAAGGCGAGCCGGCCGAGCCGGTGGGCGACGAGCTCGCCGAGGGCGAGGGCGAGGGCGCTGGGTTGGGCCGCTGGAGCACGCTCTTGTAGATGCCATTGTCCGTGGCCCAGTAGAGAACCGGCGCGTCGACACCGTTGTCGACGAGATACATGCCGACGATGCCGGCGAGCGGGGGCGTGCCCGGAGCCGCGACGAACTGCTCCACGTAGGTGGCGGTCGCCTTGTCGAAGACGACGATGCGCTGGTGCTTCGTATCCAGCACGAACAACTGGCCCACACCCACGTCACCCGAGGCAACCATCAGGCGGTAGTCGTGGCCCGGTCGCAGATCGCCATTGTCGGGCGGTGTATCGGGCGCGAACGTGGTCTGGCGCCCGTCGAAGTACTGCAGCACGGTGTCACTCGTGACCGCGTACACGTCGCCGTCGACGAGCAACTGATGGAAGGCGCTGACATCCTCCCCTTCGCTCACGAAGTAGGGGTTGGGCGCCGAGAAACCGCTGCCATCGGCGGTCGGGTCGTAGCGCAGGATCTGGCTCTCCGGCGGATATGGAACGTAGAGCCGATATAGGCCCTGGTCGGAGTTGATGACGAACGTCTCGATATCGGGCACCTCGCTGCCCCAGGTCTGTGTGCCGCCCACGTTGATCTGCCCGAGCGTCCCGCCGCCGACGGCGTCGGACGGCCGCCAGCGCCACAGCGCGCCGTTGGCGTCGACGATCAGCAGGTCCGGGCCACCAACCGACAGCAGCGCCGCCGGAGCGATCCCCCCGCCGCCCTGTTCACCAGCCTGGACGATGGTCGCCACCGAGCCACTGTCGGGGTCGATGCGCATCACGGCCTGGCCGGCGATTGCATAAGCGGCGCCATCCGGCCCGCGCACGAGGTCGCTCAGGGCCACGCCCGACGGGGCCGAGTAGACCGGTGTCGCGGCGACCGAGAACGTCTGGTAGAGCTTGTCCAGGCCGGCTGCGATCTGCCCGCGCAGGGCATTGACCCGGCTGGCGTCGACGGTCGCCGCGGCGCGCCCCAGATCCGTCCAGGCTGACTGCAGGAGGGTGGTGGCCTGCTCCGGGTCACTCTGCATGAGGTTGCCTGTCAGCGCCTGGCTTGCTTCGCCGTAAGCCTGATCGTAGGCCGCTTCGCCCTGTGTCAGTTGCGGGTTGGGGGTCTCATTGCGGAATGGGCCCGCGTACCACACGATGCCGCCCACGATCGCCACGACAACGATGAAGGCAAGCGCGGCAAATGCGGCCCGGCGGCGCGTCTCCTCGCGGTTGGTCACAGAATCGATGCGCCGGAAACGCGTCTGCCGGCGGGGCATCAATTCCAGGAGACGGCCCACCCCGCCGGCGAACACCTCGCGCAATGCGCCCCGCGCCGCGGCCGCGCGGTCCTGGACGGCGGTCGCGGCGTCGGCGAAATGGTCCGTGAGCGGCATCGGGGCGCCCAACGGCGCGCCGCCGGGCGGCTCGCTGGGAGAGACGGGCACCAGCCGGTGCTCGACGTGGGACAGCGCCACCTCGCTCGCCTCGATTACCAGCACGCCATCCGACCCATCGCCGCCGGCAGCGACGAACAGGTGGTGGAGGTGCTCCACCGCCGACTGCGGGTGGAGTGTCACCACCGCGTTCTTCAATTCCTCCGTGCCCACTACCTCGACCACGTTGCGCGACGCGAGTACGAGCGAGTCGCCCACGCTGAAATCGCCTCGCCACACGTCGACGCGCGGCAGGTCAGCCTGCGGGAGGCCGTCGCCCGGCTCGTGCTCGGGCATCAGCAACCTCGCCGAGCGGATCAGATAGCTTTCGGCCGGGCCGCAACTCGCGACGTACAACTCGTTGCCGCGCACGACCGCCGCCGCCACGCCGACCGAGCCCGCCTGCAGGCCGTTTGCCTCCCGTGCTCCACGCAGCCGCCGGTTAGCGGCGCGGATCGCCTTCCCGAGGACGATGACGATGCCGGCCAATTCGTCGTAGTAGTACTCGCGCCGGATGATGTCGGCGACAAGTCGGCAGGCCTCACGCCCGCGACCGCCGGGGGTGCTCGAGCTGACGACCACGTACAGGGAGCCCTTGGTGCGCGTCTTCGAACCTGTCGTCGGTTCGCTGACGAGCAGGGCGTCGGAGGAATCGGGCAGTCTGTCCTCCTCGGACACGAGCCCGTACTTGAGCGCGAGGCGAGAAGCCATGGGCGGCCTAGTCTACCGTGGCTGCGATCGGCTAACGCCCGGCCCCGAGCCTTGACCCATGGGCCGGACGCTGATGCGCAGCTCGAGCAGGTGCTCGCCGTCCGGTGCGCCGGCGAAGGCCGCCAGCAGCTCGTTCTGGCGCAGGCGGAGTTCCTGCGCGACCAGTCCGTCAGTGGCACTCACGAGCAGTGTCGGCGCCTGCACCGAGAGCATCTTGGTGGCACCCGCGGCGGCAGGAACCAGTTCGGCCACGAGGCGCTCCCAGATCGCCATCTGGCGCGCAACGCGCAGCTCCCGGTCGAGCCCGAGCTCCGCGGCGACGCCTGGCAGCACGTCGCCCAGACGGCGCGGCTGGCGCCGATCGTGGCCGTTCGGGGGGCCCATCGCTTAACCGCGCCGTGTGAGCCGGCCGGGGCTCACTTGCCACGTGGCTGCGGCACGCACCAGGGCTGGATCGAGATCGTCGGTGGTCGTCGTCGTCACGAACGCCTGCGGTAACTCTCCGATTCGACGCACGAGATGCGCGCGGCGTTCAGGGTCGAGCTCACTGAAGACATCGTCGAGCAACAGTAGCGGCGGCACACCGAGGACCTCGGTAAGCACGTCGAGTTGGGCCAGCTTGAAGGCCAGGATCGCGGTCCGTTGCTGGCCGCGCGAAGCGTAGCTCGCGAGTTCACGGGCCTCCGTGCGGAAAACGATGTCGTCACGGTGCGGTCCGACCAGGGTGACGCCGTTCCATAGCTCTTTCTGGGCCGTATCCACCAGCCGGCGCGTAAGCGCGTCGCGTGTCGACTCGCCGGTCAGGGGGGCGGCGTTGCTCTGGTATTGAGCCTCCAGGTCTGGTTCGTCGGGCGCTATCTCGCGATGCGCCGCCGCGAGGTTCGGGCCCAGGCGTTCGAGGAGTGCACGCCGCCAGTCCACGATGCGGCTGCCTTCGTCGATGACGACGCCATCCCAGTAGTGCAATTCGTCAGGCGCTGCGGTCCCGTCGCGGATGGAGCGCAGCAGGTTGTTTCGCTGCGTCACGGCGCGCGCATATGTCGCCATGGCCGAACCCGCCGCGGGAACGGTCTGATCGACCAGGGTGTCGATCGCCTGGCGGCGCAGGGCAGGTGACCCGACGACGAGGAGCATGTCCTCGGGCGCGAAGAGCACGACCGGGACGGCCATGCGCAGGGTTGTCGGCCGCCGCGCAACACCATTGACCAGCGCGCGCTTGCGGCCACCGCCAGCCGCCGTTCGGCTGATGACCATCTCGACGCTCGTCGGCCCGCCGAGAGGTGATGGGTCGAGCTCAGCCGCGATCCGCGCAAATTCGTGGCCCCAGCTGATCACCTCGCCGTCCTGCCCCGCCCGGTGAGAGCGCCCGCGCCCGAGCATGGCCAGGCCTTCGAGCAGATTGGTCTTGCCAGTGGCGTTCTGGCCAACCACCACCTGGGCGCCCGACGGGAAGTCCGCGGCCAGCTCGAGGTAGCTGCGAAAAGAAGTGAGAACGAGGTGTTCGATGCGCATGCCGGCCAACCGGCGCCCACGATCAGGACGGCGTCCGCACCGGCATGACCACGTGGACGTATTCCTCGTCGTTCGTGGGACGCAGTACCCCCGGTGACAGCGGCCCTGAGAACTCGAGCGCCAACTGCTCGTGATCGAGGTTCTGGAGCGCTTCCTGCAGGTAGCGCGCGTTGAAGGAGATCTGGACGGCCTCCCCCTCGATGCCGGCTTCGACCTCGCCCTGTTCCTCGCCGACATCGGCCGCGGCGGCAATCGTGATCGTACCGGACCCCTGGTCGTCGAGCCGCAGGCGAATGACGTTCGCCGCCGAGCTGGCAATCAGCGCTGCCAGGCGGACCGCCTTGAGCAGGTCGTCGCGGTCGACCACGGCGCGCGTGGTGTGCGAGGAGGGCAATACCTGCTGGTAGTTGGGGAATTGACCATCGATCAGCCGGCTGACGATGTCGACGTCCTGGACGTGGAACAGAACCTGGCTCTTCGAGCCGGCGAGCATCATGTCGACCGGTTCGTCCGTGTCACCCAGCACGCGTAACAGCTCGGCGTATGAGCGGGCCGGTACGACCAGGCTCGTGTCCTCGACAGGGTCGAGCAGCGGCAGGCTACGCACGGCGATGCGGTAGTTATCCGCCGCGGCCAATGTCAGTTCGTTGCCCGACAAGCGCGTGAGAACGCCGGTCAGGATCGGCCGCGCCTCATCGCTGGCCGCGGCGAACACGACCTGGGACAGGGCCCTGCGCAGCTCCTTCTGGCTTACCCGGGTGGTCGGCCGTTCGCCCGGCGAGGGTATGACCGGAAACTCCTCGGCATCGATCCCGCGCAGCTGCGTATGGAACCGGCCGGCGCGGACCTTCAGGGTCGTGTCACCGTCGCTCTCCAGTTCGACGCGTTCGCCTGCCGGCAAACCGGCGACGAGGTCGTTGAACAGCCGCGCGGGCACCGTCAGGCTTCCTTCCTGCTCGATCTTGCCGGGCACCCAGGCGGTCACGCCGATCTCGAGATTCGTGGCCGTCAGCTTGAGCCCGGCGTCTTCGGTCCGGAGCAGAACATTGGCCAGTACCGGCAGCGTGCTGCGATTGCTGACCGCCCGGCTGGCGACCTGCAGACCACGCGCCAGGTTTTCCTGCATCACCGATAGCTTCACGTCGCTGGGACTCCCTTCACCGTGCTGGCGGCGGGTGACGAATCGGCGTGGCGGCGCCAAATCGCTGGTGGATTACTGTCTCTTTCTATCTTCTCATTACATAATCATCATCATGGCGTGGAAAGCGGGGAAAGCGGCTTTCCACGAGGCCCGGCGACCTCAGGCCGGGCACCTGCTGGTGGAGCGAGTGTGCGTCCGCCGGGGATGCTTTCCTTGGTGGCCGCCGAGTGTCCGCAGCCGACCCACCGTTCGTTTCCACAACTGGGCCCGAATCTCCACAGAATCTGGCACCTTATCCACGGCGGACCGGTCGCAGGACGACCCTGAATGAGTCTGTAACGCCACGCTGGGCCGTTGTCACGCGCCCTTCAGTCCGAGTAGATCAACTCGCGCACCGCCGCCAGGTCGCGTCGCAACTCCTCGTTCTCCTGTGTTTCCCGGTCGATCTTGTCGCACGCGTGGAGCACCGTGGAGTGGTCGCGGCCGCCAAGCTCCTGGCCGATGCGCAGCAACGAAACGTCGGTCTCGGCACGCATCAGGTACATCGCTATCTGGCGTGGCGTCACGATTGCACGATCGCGCTTTTGCCCCCTGAGGGCCTCGAGCTCAACGCTGTAGTACTCCGACACAGCCTGCACGATGCGCTCGGGCGTGACCATCCGGCGCTTTGGGTTGTACAGCACGTTCGAAAGGACGGCCTGGGCAAGCTCGATGCTGATCGGCATGCCACCCATGTTGGCGTAGGCGACGATGCGGTTGAGGGCGCCCTCGAGCTCGCGAATGTTGCTGATCACCTTGCGGGCGATGAACTCGAGCACGTCAGCGGTGATGCGCACCTGCTGCTCCTCGGCCTTGGCGCGCAGGATCGCGATGCGCGTCTCGAGGTCGGGCGCGGTCAAATCGGCAATCAACCCCCACTCGAAGCGACTGCGCAGCCGTTCCTCGAGGGTGACGATCAGCTTGGGCGGTCGATCTGACGAAAGCACGATCTGCTTGCCGTCTTCGTGGATGGCATTGAAGGTGTGAAAGAACTCTTCCTGGGTGCGCTCCTTGTCGGCGATGAACTGGATGTCGTCGATCAAGAGCAGGTCGATGCGTCGGTAGCGGGCGCGAAAGTCGTCGATCTTGCCCTGCTGGATGCTGGTGATGAATTCGTTGGTGAACTTCTCGCTGGTGGCATAGACGACGCGCTTGCGCGGGAAGCGCGCGAGCACCTGGTTGCCGATGGCGTGCATCAGGTGGGTCTTGCCCAAGCCCACGCCGCCATACAGGAACAGCGGGTTGTAGGCATGGCCGGGACGTTCGGCCACGGACAGGCTGGCGGCATGGGCCAGGCGGTTGGCGGAACCGACGATGAAGTTACGGAAGGTGTAGCGCGGGTTCAGGTTGGCGCTGCTTCCTTCCGACCCGCCCACACGCCCGGGCTCAAGCCGCACCGGCGCCGAGACGCTCGCTTCGAGTTGGGCTGGGGCGGCGGTGTTGCCCGAGCCGGCCGACATTCCCTCGCGCACCTCGAAGTCGACCTGGACGCTGTAGCCCACCACGCGCGCCAGTGTCTGGCTGATCAGTGACCGATAACGCGTCTCCAGCCAGTCCTTGGCGAAGCCGTTCGGCACCGCGACGCGAAAGCGGTTGTCGTCGACAGCGACGAGAGCCGTTTCCTTGAGCCAGGTCTCGAAGTTGGCAGGTGAAAGCGAGACCTGCAACTCGCCCAGCGCCGCACGCCAGACCTGCTTCGCGTCCATCAATACCCGGCCCCGACTACTGCTGTTTGTGGGCTCCGAGGGCGGCGTTGTCCGCGTTACGGCGTGGCGCGCGGCTCTCCTCGGAGGCGCCGCTGCGACCTGCGCAGGCTTCCCGGACCAGCCGGTCGACAGCGGTCTGACGTTCCTCTCTCCCACGGTCCCCAGGACCCGGGGCTGGCAACACTAGCACCGCCCTCGGCCGCCCCGCAACCGCAAATCCACATACTCCATGGGAGTATGTGCGCCTGAACCCCGGATCGGTGTCCTGTGGTCGGCTCAGGTGGTGGTTCTAGCCGACCCTGTCGCCCGGTGAGGCGCCCTCGTCGACGCTCAGCAAGGGAATCTGGCCGCCGCGCGACAGTGCACCGAGGACGAGCACCTCGCTTACGAAGCCAGCCACGTTACGCGTGGGGAAGTTGACCACCGCCACGACCAGCCGGCCGACCAGGACCGTCGGGTCGGGGTACGTCCCGGGCAGCTGGGCGGAAGAGCGCCGGATTCCCGACGGCCCGAAGTCGATTGTCAGGCGGTAGGCCGGTTTGCGCGCCGCGGGGAAAGGCTCTGCCGCGAGCACGCGTCCGACGCGCATATCGAGGCGTTCGAAGTCCGCCATCGTCGCGCTGCCCGGTGGCGCCAAACCGGCGCCCGCCACGTCCTTTTGCACGGCTGTCACAATCACCTCCCGGACCAACTCTCCGTTGCGGTCCGTGTTGTCGCTATAATCGCGCCCGATCGATGCGCTAGGCGCTTGCGTGTCGAATTCGTCGCCGCGCCGGCCCACCTGGGCGCGTTCAAGACCACCGGACCGGTCGGTGATGGCCGACCGATATCGTCAGCGCCCGGAGCCCAGGGAGCCATGACCAAGCAGACGTTCCAGCCCAAGAAACGCCATCGTGCCAAGGAGCACGGCTTCCGGGCCCGGATGAAGACCAAGGGGGGTCGCCGGGTTCTCGCCGCGCGCCGCGCCAAGGGACGCCACAAGCTGAGCGCCTGAGCCGACCAGAGGCGGGTATTGGCTCCGCTCGAGATGATCCGCTCGGCAACCGACTTCGCCAGATTGCAGCAGGAGGGCAGGAGTCGGTCCCATCCGCTGCTCCTACTTCGCTACCGCAGGAACGATCTTGACCGCACCCGTTACGGCATCTCCACCGCGCGACGCATCGGTACGGCAGTGCTCCGTAACCGACTTCGGCGACGGCTGCGCTCGGTGCTGCGCGAACTCGGCCCGACGGTCAGTCCGGGCTGGGACGTGTTGATCGTCGTGCGTGCTGCTGCCGCCGGTGCGCGCCAGGCAGATCTCGAAAACGCCCTCGGGCGGCTTATCACGAGCAGCGGTCTGCGCGCCCCATGAAACGTGTCGGCATCGGGCTCATTCACCTGTATCGCATCATGTTCGCGTGGCTGCCGTCGAGCTGCCGTTTCGAGCCCACCTGCTCGCGCTATACGGAGCAGGCGATCGCCAAGTACGGTCTGCTCAAGGGCAGCTGGATGGGGGCCAAACGCATCGCCCGTTGCCATCCGTGGAATCCGGGAGGTTATGACCCCGTCCGCTGACGCCCGCCGCCCGAACCTGGGTGGCTGGCTGATCCTGTCCGCAGTCGTGGCGCTGAGCGCGCTGATGCTGCTGGCGTTGCAGCCGGGCATGGCGCTGGCCGCATCGCCTGATGCCAGTCCAGTCGTCTCGGCCGTGCCGACCGTCCAGCCGACGGTCGAGCCGACGCCGGTGGTGAGTGCGTCGCCCGGCGCAGCAGCGGCACCGTGCCCTGTACCAACGCCCGATCCATCGGCGACACCACTTGCTCCGGGGACCACGCCCGCGCCGCACAACCTCTGCCCGGCGACGTTGAGCGGCAGCCCCACCGACCTTCTTGCGTGGCTGTTCAACCCGATCTTTCAGACCCTCTTCCTGGGCCTGGTGATCTTCTACAAGTTCACCGGCGACATCGGCATCGCGATCGTCTTGCTGACCCTGGTCATCAAGACCATCCTGGTGCCGCTCTTCCGAGCCCAGATCGTGTCCCAGCGGCGCATGCAGATGCTGCAGCCCGAGATCAAGGCGCTGCAGCTCAAGTTCAAGGGCAACCGGACCAAGATCAATGAAGAGACCATGCGGCTCTATCGCGAACGCGGCGTCAACCCGGCGTCGGGCTGCCTGCCGTCGGTCCTGCAGCTCTTCCTGTTGTTGCCCATCTACCAGGTCTTCTACACCGGCCTGGCAGCGCCCAATATCGACTCGGCGCTGCAGTTCCTGACCATCCCCCTCAAGGGCCTCATCCAATGCCAGGCAACCGGCCCGTGCCTCGATCCGACGATCCATTGGCTCGGCAACCTGCCCGCTCAGCATCCCGAGATTCTGTTCACCATCCCGGGCATCGGCTTCGGCGTCAGTGCGCTGGCCATCTTCTCGGCATTGCTGCAACTCATACAGACGCGCATGGCGACACCCCGCACGAGCGACCCGACAGCGGCCACCTCGCAGAGAGCATTGCTTCTCCTGCCTTTGATCTCGATCGTTTACGGTTCATTCCTACCCGCAGGGTTGTTCATCTACTGGGTTGTGTTCACCACCTATTCGATAGTCCAGCAGTATCTGATCGCCGGCTGGGGATCACTGTTTCCGATCCTCGGCTGGACACCCGGCTTCGCGCGCGATCACCAACCGCGGTTCCCGGTTCCCCCACCGAGGCCACTCACACCTAGCGCAGACAGCGGCGGGGATCGCCGCGGCGAACCAGACAACCGCAGCGCGAGTGACCGCGCGGCGGGCACCATCAGACCGGCACGCCAGCGTGGGCGAACGAGCCGGCGAGGGAGGCGGCGATGAGCGAATACCAGGAATTCACAGGCAAGACCGTCGAGGAGGCATTGCGACTGGCGCGTGAGGCGTTCGGCATCACTGGCCTCGACGAGCTCGACTTCGAGATACTGACCCCGGGCAGCAGGGGCGTGCTGGGCATGGGCGCGGAGCCCGCCAGGATCATCGCTGCGCCGCGCTCGGCGCTCGGTGGGGCCGCACCCCGTCGCGAGGCGGCCGCCGCAACCCCGTTGCCCCCGCCACCGCCGCGCGAGCCGCGCGAACCACGCGAACCACGCGAACGGCCGGAGCGTGGCACTCGGGGACGCGGCCCGGAGCGCGGAGGCGGCGAGCGCGGGCGCGGCGAGGGCGCGCCGCCGCGCCGCGAGATGCGCGAGCGAGGGCCGGCGCCGGCAGGGGAAAGCGGTCGTCCCGCTCATGGACGCGCCGGCGGCGAGCAGCTGTCGCCGAGCGAGCAGGAGGAGGTCCGCGCGAATCGGGCGAGCCTGTCGCTCGAACGCGAGGAGATCCAGGCGGCCGAGGCGAGCCCGGAGGCCCTTGCCGCGGGCAAGGAGATCCTCGAGCAACTGCTCGAGCACATGGGTCTGCACGTCGAGGTCAGCGTGGAGAGCGGCGACACGTCGAAGCTCGATGTGCGCGGTGACGGTACTGAGAAGGAGGCGCTCGGTGCATTGATCGGCCGCAAGGGCGAACGACTGTCGGCGCTCCAGCACCTGGTCAACCTGATGCTGTCGCGCAAGCTCGGCAGCTGGACGCGCGTGCTGGTCGACGTCGAGGACTATCGCGGCCGTCGCGAACGGCAACTTCGCGAAATTGCGCAGCGCGCGGCAGAACGCGTGCGCGAGAGTGGGAAGATGCTCCAGCTCGAGCCAATGCCCGCGCTCGAGCGGCGCTGGATCCACCTTGCCCTGCGCGACAACCCGGATGTTGCCACCCAGTCGATCGGCGAGGAGCCGCATCGGCGGGTCGTAATCCTCCGCCGGCAGCAAGGAGCGGTCTCGGAGAGCTGAATCAAGCTCTCCCGCGGACGTTGAGCCGGCGCTGCCCTGACGATCGGCTTATCTGTTCCAAAGTGTCGCGCTGGTAGGATTCGCGCCCATGGCTTCCCTGAGTGAAGAACTCCCCATCGCTTACGCGCGCTCGAACAACGGCTTTCCGTGGCGCCGGCTGGCGTTCACCTTCCTGGTCACCCTGACCGCGATCGCGCTATTCGGCGCGTCTTTCGCAGTCGGGTATGCGCGCATGAACGAGGGCCGGGTCATCCCCGGCGTGGATGTGGCCGGTATCTCACTCGCCGGCCTCGACCGTGCCGCAGCTCAGACAAAGCTGCGCGGCAGCCTGCCCGACCTGGGTGCCGGCAGCCTGACGGTGAGCCTCGGCGGGGTCAACGACACCATCAGCTATCGCTCCTTCGGTCGCGACTACAACCTGACCTACATGCTCGACCAGGCCTTCGACGAGGGCCGCAGCCCGTCATTCCTCGACCAGCTGCAGGAACAGCTTCGGGTGCTGCTGAATGGTGTGTCCGTACCGGCCGTGGTTTCGTGGCACAGCGCAGCGCTGGCGAACCGCATCGCCCAGGATGCGGCAGCCGCCGTGCACCCGGCTGTCGATGCCACCATCACCCGCGTGGGCGGCGACTACGTTGTCACGCCTTCGGCGAGTGGCCAGACCCTCGACCCACAGCAGGCTGTGGCGCTGGCCATGAACGCCATCAACAACCTGTCGCCTGACAATGCTTCGATTTCGCTCGACGTCACGACCGTCGAGCCGGCGGTGACCACCGCCCAGGCGCAGGCCGCGACGGACCAGTTCAACCACGTGGTGGCAGACCCGATCACGGTCTCTTCGGGCGCGGACACGGCGACCATCTCGGCAGACGAGCTGCGTGGCTGGGTGCACCTCGACGCGACGGATCAGCCGGGGGTCTGGCAGGTCGTCGTCGAAACGGGTCCCATCGACCAGTTCGCCGCCGAATTGAGCGGGCAGTTCGATACACCGGCGACCAACGCCACGTTCGCCTTCTCGGGCGGGCAGGTGACGGTCAAGCCGAGCGCCGACGGGCAGGCGGTCGATACGCAGACGACCGCCAGCAACATCGTGGCCGCGCTGGCGGACCGTGTGAGCGGCGGTGCGACGGCCACGGCGGCAATGGCCATGGTGTCCGTGCCGCCTGATTTCACGACCGACGAGGCGACTGCACTCGCGCCGCACGTGAAGATGCTGTCCTCCTGGACGACCCACTTCATCGAGGGATCGCTCAACGGCAACGGCGTGAACATCCAGATCCCGACCAACATCGTCAATGGCAGCGTGATCCAGCCGGGTGAGCGCTTCGACTTCCTTGATGCCATCGGTCCGATCACCAGCCCGCCGTACGAGAGTGGCGGCGCGCTCATCCACGGCCAGATCAGTGAGGACGGCGCGATCGGCGGCGGCATGTGCTCCTGCTCGACCACCCTGTTCAACGCAGTTGCGCGCTACGGGCTCGAGATCGACTCGCGGCACAACCACGCGCTCTACATCAGCCGCTATCCGCTCGGCCTGGACGCTACCGTGTGGATCGCCAATGCCAGCAGCCGCCAGACACTTGCCTTCACCAATGACACGCAGTACCCGATCCTGATCAAGGGCATCAATGCACACAACAAGGTCACCTTCGAGGTGTGGGGTGTCGACGACGGGCGAACGACCACCTTCAGTGACCCGCTGATCGAGAACGTCAACCCGGGCATCAAGCTGTACGAGTACACCGACGCTCTTGCGCCGGGCAAGAAGAAGTGGGTCAACGACCCCTACGACGCGATGGATGTGGCTGTCGTGCGGACGGTGCGCGACGCGAACGGCAACATGATCCACCAGGACACGTTCAAGTCGCACTACCGCAGGCTCGATGGGATCACGCTCATCGGCCGCTATCCGGGCGATCCCAAGGCCGGCACGACGATCCCCGTCAGCCAGTACGTGCCGCCGACGCCGCCACCCCCGGCGCCCTGATCGGCTAGATCGCGCGCATCCTGTTGTTGCGCGCCTCGTGGGTGACCTCGGCCAGGCCGAGCGCCTCAAGCAGCGGCGGCATGTAGACACCGAAACGGCCGCGCAGGCCCTTCTTCAGTCCGTACCAACCACCGACCGGATTGGCTGGCGAGCGGCCCCACGCCTCGACGCTTCCATCGGGCGCTGGCTTCTGCTCGTCGGCACCGCCGAGTGCCATCCAATCGCCATCCGCCTTGAGCATTGCGTGCAGGTCATCGATCGCCCGCTTGTGGTAGCGCAGCTGCGTGCCACCCACCTGGCAGACGATGGCAGGCGGATCGGACTCGTCGTCGATCCACATCTGGTACTCGGAGGTGCCCGGCGGCGTCTTCAGCAGCCAGGGATCTCCTTTGGTTCCGCTTCCTTCGACCACCTTGCGTCCCTCGGTATCGCTGACTCAGGTTGAGTTGCAGACGATAGCGTGCCCGTGGTCAAGGAGAAGTGGCGCAGCGCCAGACTGGTGGAGATGGGGGAGAGTCGAACTCCCCGTCCAGAGCGTTCAGCCGAGAACCACTACGAGCGTGTTCGATGCTTTATCGTCAATCTGGCGGGCCGCCATCGACAGCGTCCTGCCCGATCCATCCACGTCCCTTGCGGGCTTTGCGACCGATTACGTGGCCTGGCCGATCGCGCATCCCCGCTGAATGACGCTTCCACAGCCCGCGGGGATGGGGCTGCTTCCACGCTCACTTGGCCGCCTTAGGCGGCGTAGGCGAGAGCAGGCTGGCGGTTGCCAGTTACTTCGTTTTGCCGTCTGTTTAACGAGGCCTGACGGCACCTCGGCTCGCGTTTCCCGGGGATCCGGCCCTGTCGAAACCACTCATCCCCAGACCGGCATTTTACCAGTAGAACACATGTTCGACAACTGGTCGCTCGTGATCTAACGGCGACCGCGAATAACGTCGGCCAGCTCGCGTTCCACGTCTCGTCGGCTCTGCCGCTCGGCGATGTCGCGGCGCCGGTCGTGGAGCTGCTTGCCACGCGCCAGGCCGAGCTCAACCTTTGCCCGACCACGGTCGCTGAGGTAGAGCCGCAGGGGAACCACGGTCAGGCCTTTCGCTGCCGCGCGGCCCATGAGCTGGTCGATCTGCGCCCGATGAAGTAGCAGCTTGCGGTCGCGGCGTGGCTCATGGTTGTAGCGGTTGCCCTGCTCGAAGGGCGCGATGTGGGCGTTCATCAGCCACGCCTCGCCCCTTTCGACGCGCGCGTAGGCGTCGGCCAGGTTCACCTTTCCGGCGCGGATGCTCTTGATCTCCGTGCCTGTCAGCACCAGACCGGCCTCGAACGTATCCGTGATGAGGTAGTTGTGGCGCGCCTTGCGGTTGAGCGCCACGGTTTCGCCCACGACATTGACTCCTTCAGACACACGAACGCCGGCCCGAGGTGGGCCGGCGTCTTCGTGGCTGCTTTCACCACCCTCGGGTGTCAGCTCAGGCGAGCATCCCCCGAGAGGTGGCGCAGCGAGACTGATCTAACACTGCACATCACCTCCTTTCGTTCCCGATCACATTACCCGAGGTGCGCCGCGGCCGCAAGGCCGATCTCAGGCACTGGAAACTACGCGGCGGCGGGCGCCCGCCAGCCGGACAATGCCGGCGATGTGCCGGGAGACGCTGCTGGCGGCGGGCCGAGGACTTCCTGGATGGCGCGATCGAGTTGCGGATCACCGGACTGGCCGCTGGCCGCCGGCGCCACGACGATGTCGGGGGTCAGCCCGACGCCGTGGATCCAGGTCTGGTCGGGGGTCAGCCACTTCTTGACCGACAGGCGGTAGCCACCGGCGTCGGGCAGTTGCTTGAACTCCTGGATTGTTCCCTTGCCATAGGTCTGCTCGCCGATGAGCAAGGCGCGATGGTTGCCATGCAGCGAGGCCGAGACAATTTCGCTGGCGCTGGCCGTGCCGCCATTCACCAGGACTGCCACGGGCAAAGCTGGGTTGGTGGCGACCCCACCGAGGATGGGCGCGATGGCCACTGGCGGTTGATTGGCCGCCTGCTCCCAGTACAGCGGGCTGGTATCGACGAACTCGCTGGCGATCTGCTTGGCAGCATCGACGTACCCACCGGGGTCGTCGCGCAGGTCGAGCACGATGGCGCTGACGTGATCGGCGTCGACGAGCTGCTGCAGCTGATCGTGAAAGTCGCTGGCGGCCGCCGCGCTGAAGTCGGCGATCTTGATGTAGCCAACCGTGCCGTTGGCCAGCACCTCGCTGGTCACGTCCACACGTTGAACCACGTCGCGGGTGACGGGCACATCACGCGTCGTGCCGCCGCGCTCGATGGTCAGCGTCACGACCGTGTGTTGGGGGCCACGGATGAGCGGTACGACGTCGTCGATCTTCATGCCGCTCACTGACGTTCCGTCCACCGCCAGGATGACGTCGCCGGCGGCAAGTCCGGCGGTAACCGCCGGCGCACCGCGGATGACATTGGTGATGACCAGCTGGCAGGTGCTCGAGATGGTGTCGCAGGTCTCGCCCTGGCCGCCCTTGACCGTCAGCTCGACGCCGACACCCACGAACTCACCCGATAGCCCACTCAGGCTGGCCTGGTACTGTTCCTGGGTCATGTAGAAGGAGAACGGGTCACCGAGCGCCTCGAAGATGCCGTTGATGGCACCTTCGACGAGCGTATGTTGGTCGACCGTGCCCACGTAGTTCGAGGTCACGTCGTTGTAGGCGTCCCAGAACGGCCTGAACAGTTCTTCCTGGCTTGCCGTGGTGCCGGGCGTCGAACCGGCCAGCCGTCCGAGCGCGAAGCCGGACACGAAGAGGCCACCCCCGAAGAGGATGGCCACGAGCAGGAGGGCGACCACCGTGAACGGACGGGGGCGCCGGCGGCGCTCCACCTGCAGCACTGCGACCGGCTCGTCCGGCGGGTCGCCGGGAGCTTTCAGTGCGTCGCCGGAGAAGGCATCGTTCATGTGCTGGTAGACCTCGTGGTGCGGCTGCTGCCGAGTCTAGATCGGGTGTTCGATTTGCTCAGGGGAGCGCGAACGACGACGGCAGGTAGCGGCGGTGATCAATGGTCTGCCTCGTCGCGCAATAGATCGCTGGCGGCCCGTCGAGGCGCAGACCTGCACGAAGCAGGCTCACGAACGTCGCGCCGGCAGGTCCCGGGACGTTCATGGTCCAGGCCGGCACTTGCGGCAGCTGCGTCATCAGCCGGCCCACGAATGGCGCCAGGTCGGCCGCGTCGCTGACCACGACCGGGCCCAGGCGGCCGGAAGGCTGTACGTAGCCATAGCCAACCAGCGTCGGGCCCTGGTAGAGCCCGTAGGGCTGACGCGCCGCCGCTTGCCACCAGTCGTGGTCGAACGGCCGGCGCACGCGGGTCACCGCCCGGTCCAGAAGCTCCACGCCGTCGCGATACGGAAGTGGGCGGACGTCCAGTCCGCCGCGCAGCGCCGGCAGGTCGGCTGCCGCTCGTCCGGTGAAGGTGTAGATGGGTACTCGGGGGACCATCCCGTACTGTGCGTAGAGGGCGGCCGAAATGGGCTGGATGGCGAGGATGCACACTGCTCGGTGCTCGGCGCCGGCCATCGCCCGTTCGAGCAGCGCGCGCCCGATGCCCTTGGCCTGCTGACCGGGAAGGACGAACAGGAAGGACAGGAAAGCGGATCGCCGGTAGCCGATCGCCTGGCCGAAGCCCACTACGCGATGGCCGATGTGAGCCAGCCAGCCACGATCGGGGCTGACGTCCTGGATGTGGCCGAAGAGGCTCACCAGCGCGTCGCGATTGTGGGGCATGAGTGGCATCCCGCGGCTGAGCGTCAGGTCGTCGTCGGCCGCGTAGAGCACGTCAGCGCACTCATCGAGGTCGGCCGCCGTCATCGGACGGTACTGGGGATCGGTCACGAGAACCGGGTCAGGCGCCGGGAGTCGACGTGTCGGTCGTGGCCACGCGTTCGAGTTCGGCGGTCATGAAGTCGTCGAGGTCGCCGTCCAGCACGTCCGAGGTCGCGCTCGTTTCGTGCTCGGTGCGGTGGTCCTTGACCATCTGATAGGGATGCAGGACGTAGGAACGGATCTGGTTCCCCCAGCCCGCTTCGACATGCTCGCCACGCAGGGCAGCAAGCTCGCGCTCGCGCTCCTCGAGGCGCCGCTCGAGCAGACGCGCCCGCAGCACCTTCATGGCGAACTCGCGGTTCTGGTGCTGTGATCGTTCGTTCTGGCTCTGGGCGACGATGCCTGTTGGGAGGTGCGTGATGCGGACCGCCGAGTCCGTCTTGTTGACATGCTGACCGCCGGCGCCCTGTGAGCGGAAAGTGTCGATCTTCAACTCGTCCTCGGGGATTTCCCCGAGCTCGGTGTCATCCGCGACCTCGGGCAGCACCTCGACGAGCGCGAACGTGGTGTGACGTCGTTTCTGCGAGTCGTACGGGCTGATGCGCACCAACCGATGCACGCCACGCTCCGCGCGCAGGTAGCCATAGGCCCGGCGGCCAGCGACGCTGACGGTAACGCTCTTGAGGCCTGCCTCCTCGCCTTCCAGTTGATCCAGGATCTCAGTGGCGAAGTGGTGCCGCTGCGCCCAGCGCAGGTACATGCGCAACAGCATCTCGGCCCAATCGGTGGCTTCGGTCCCGCCGGCGCCCGCGGTGACGGTCAGGATGGCGTCGTTGTTGTCGTATTCGCCTGAAAAGAGCAACGCCGAGCGTAAGCCGGCGAACTCGCGCCGGAGCGCCTCGAACTCCTGGTCGATGCCCGTGTCGAGCGAGCCGTCACCTGATTCGACAGCCAGTTGCGCCAACTCCTCCAGGTCGTGCGCACGCCGGGCGATCGTTCGCCAGGTCGTCACCTCGTCGCGCAATCCCTCGGCACGGCGGAGCACCTGTTGTGCCGCACGTTGATCGGCCCAGAAGTCGGGTTCGGCGGTTTGAGCGTCGAGCCCGTCCAGCTCGGTTTGCTTGGCGTCTAGGTCAAAGACGCCCCGAGGTCGCGTCGATCTGCTGAACCAGCTCGCGAACCTGAGCGCTGTCCATCAGTTGGCTACCTCGGCACGCAACGCGATGCCCGAGGCGGCCTTGAGCAGGATTGGACGCAGCTCGATGATTCGCAGCGCGGTCTTGCTTCGGGCGACGACGGGGTTGACACACGGACAGTATCCGTTGTGCGGACAAACACCGCAGTTGCCGTCGCAGTCGAGCGTCATTGCATAGCTGCACGTTCGACATTCGCGTTCGCAGGCGATGAGGTCCACGAACGGCTCCTCGAGCACGTCAGCGGCTTTTGCATCCACGACTGGCCAAACTCCCTCTTGGCCAGGGCCACCCTCGACCCCGGGAACGTTTTCACATTCTCCGGAGGAGGCACGGCCTCCGGTGCGGGTATCCCGAGTATTACAGCCCGCGCAAGTCTGCTCAAGGGGTGAAATGAGCTAAATGGCCGCAAACGCCCATAAATCAGGCGTTTGAGGTCAGATCAGGGCTGTACCGCCTGCTCTGCGCGGACGGCCGCCGGCGTGAGTTGCTCGGTCAGCAGGCGGAAGAAAAGCTCACGCTGGGCGGCCAGGTCGCCGGCCGACGAGCACCATGCCTCGAGCAGTGCCTCGCCCCCTGCGTAGCAGAAGACGTACGCACGCCAGAGCGGATGGCTGATGAACTCGAGGTCCTTGGCCGACTGCTCCTCCGTTCGCAGTGCCTCGCTCTCCAGCCAGCGCCGGACCTCATCCGCGGGCCTGTGCTCGACGTGGAGCAACAGCGCGGCATCACCGCCGCTGGCGCGCAAACCATGGAGCGCGCGATCGATCTGCCACTCGTCGCGCGCGCGTTGAGGCGACATGTCGATGCCCGCCCGTAGCGCAAGCGCAAGGAGCAGCTCCTGCCACTCCCCCTCGTCGAGCACGTACTGTTTGCCGAGCTCGGCCAAACCCTCGCTGATGAAGGCCTCCGGCGTGTTGATCAGTTGAACCGACGCCTCGGCACGGCCCTGCTCGCGGACCAGTCGCTGTTCCTTCCAGGCGTGCTCCAGGTGGTGCCCGGGGTATGCCTCGTGGGTGAGCAGTCCGGCGAGACTGGTCACGCGTACGGGCAGGTCGGTATTGATCTCGATGCGCGAGTGGAGATCACCGTCGTACCAGTTGTAGGCCGCCCACGGCTCGTCGCTGACGAGCGCGACGCTGAGCGACTCGCCGGTCGGTTGCGGAAAGAAACGGCGACATCGGGCGCCGATGTCGGCCAATGCGAATTCGACTACTTCCGCAAGGCGCTCGCGCGGGATGGCCAGGCTTTCGTCGCGTTGCGCGAGGCGCGAGCGCAGATCGCGGCCCGCCGGCAGCAGCGCAGCGAGCTCGGCTCGCACGCGCGCATAATCGGCCGCCGGGGTCAGCGCCGGCGCGGTCTGGAAACACAGCTCGACCTCGTCGAGATAGTCGATCTCCTCGCCGGCCAGGCGGCGCAGGATCGTCTCGAGCGCAACCAGCTGCGCCGTCAGCCAGGCGGCGCGCTGGCCAGTCGCCTCGATGGCCACGCGCTCGCGCAGTTCCCGCGCGCGCCGCGCGAGCTCGGCGGCGCCGATCTCTCGGCGCGCGGCGACCTCCGTGAGCTCCGCCGGCCCGTAGTACGCATCGACGACACCTTCCTGCAGACGACCTGCCGCGAGCGCGGTCAGCAGGTATTCACGAGCGAGGTCGTCCATGGATCAGGCAGCGTCCAGCAGTCGCGCGCGCAGATCGAGCAGCTGCTCGCTCGACACGCCGGCGTCGAGCAGGTAGCGCTCGGCCGAGCCATACCTGGCGCGCATGTATTCCAGGGTGTCGAGCATCGCCTCGGGGCGCGGCCGGGCCAGCGCGCGCAGCCGCTCGCGCTCCACCTCCTGGTTGCTCATGGCGTCGAGCCAGTCGCTGATCAGGGGCTCGAAGTTGCGCGCCGTCAGCGCGTAGTCCTCGGCAATCTCGCGGTCGGCGACGCCGATTAGCGCCAGGCAAATGGCCACGATCATGCCGGTGCGGTCCTTGCCGGCGTGGCAATGGATCAGAACGCCACCCGCTCGGGCGTCGGCCACCGCCGCCACGATTGCGCCGATGCCGCGCGTGTTGGCGTCGAGATCGATCCGGTTCAACTCCTCGCGGCTCTGGGCGGCCCGGTAGGCAGCGCTGACTTCCGCCCACGCCCGCTCGTCATGACCCAGCGTGAACGGCAGGTTCCGGTAGTCGACCACCGGCGGAGCAGCACCGGCGATGCCGTCGCTGCGGAAGGGATAGAGCTGCCAATCACGGGCCACCTCATCGGCACTGCGCACGTCGACGATCGTGCCAACACCGTGATCGATCATTGCGCGCCGGCCGGCCGGGGTCAGCCGGATGAGTACATCAGAGCGAATGAGCGCGCCGCGTCTGACATGACCGGCGGGCGTGGCGAGGCCGCCCAGGTCGCGGGCGTTGTAGCAAGCCTCCCAGGCAAGGATGCGGTCGGCGGGAGCGAGACTCGCAGCGGCCACCGCGCTGCTCAGGCGCCGTGACAGCGCTTGTATTTCTTACCGCTGCCGCACCAGCATGGGTCGTTGCGGCCCAGCTTGGGGCCGTCGCTGCTGGCCGGCTTGGCGGAGGGCGCGCCCGGGCCCGATCCCGGTGCATCCGCCTCGCCATGTTGGTACTGGATGCCGCGCCGCGCGGCGGCCGCGAGAGCCGGGGGGACGACGCCGGCCGCCGGTGGAGCCGGCCGCGCTGCACGACGACCGTTGCCGTTGCCGCTCGGTGCGCTGTCGCTGCTGGTCACCGTGGCGTCGACGGGAGCCGTCCCGGTCTCGGCCGGCTGCGCCTGCTGGGGCACCTGCTGGACCTGCACGCGGAAGATCGTCGACGCGACCTGGCGGCTGATGAAGCCGCGCAGCTCCTCGTACAACTGGAATGCCTCGCGCTTGAACTCGTTGAGCGGATCGATGCCGGCGTAGCCGCGCAGGCCAATGCCGCGGCGCATGTCATCGAGCTCGGTCAGGTGGTCGACCCACAGGCTGTCGATGGTGCGCAACAGGATCAGCCGCTCGATCTGCGCCCACACCTCCGCGCCGTAGCGCTTCTCGCGCTCCTCGAGGGCCGCGTCGACCACCTCGCGCAGGTGTGCCAGAACGTCCTCACGCGGGCCGATGTCGGCCAGCGCATCGTCGGACACGTCGTTGCCGTCGAGTCCCAGCTGCGTTACTGCCCGGGAGAGACCCTCGTAGTCCCACTCGTCGATTACCTCGCCGGCCAAGTGCTGGTCGACCAGTGCGTCGAGCTCCTGGTCGACGAAGGTGCGCACGGTCTCGGTCAGGTCCTCGTTGCGCAGTACCTTGTCGCGTTCCGCGTAGATCGTCTCGCGCTGCTTGTTGATTACGTCGTCGTACTCGACGACTCGCTTGCGGATGTCGAAGTTGTAGCCCTCGACACGCGTCTGGGCGCTCTCGATCGTGCGCGATACCAGTCGTGACTCGAGGGCTACCTCGCCCTCGAGGCCCATGCGCTCCATCAGTCCCGCGACGCGATCGGACGCGAAGCGCTTCATGAGCGAGTCCTCGAGCGACAGGTAGAAGCGCGACGAACCGGGGTCGCCCTGCCGGCCGGCGCGCCCACGCAGCTGGTTGTCGATACGGCGCGCCTCGTGCCGCTCGGTGCCGATGATGTGCAGCCCGCCAGCCCCCACGACGCGCTCGTGATCGGCAGCGGTCTCGTCTTTCGCCTTGGCGAGCGCCTCCTCGTAGACGCCCTCCGGTGCGTCGGCGGGATTGATCCCGCGGCGGTGCAACTCGGTCGATGCGAGCCCGGCTGGATTGCCGCCGAGCAGGATGTCCGTGCCGCGGCCGGCCATGTTGGTGGCGATGGTGACCGACGCGCTGCGCCCCGCCTGGGCGACGATGGGTGCCTCCTTCTCGTGGAACTTGGCGTTCAGCACCTCGTGCTTGATGCCCCGGCGATTGAGCATCTCGGAGAGCACTTCGCTCTTCTCGACGCTGGTCGTGCCGACCAGCACGGGGCGACCCACTTCGGTCATCTCGACGATCTCGTCGATCAGCGCATTGAACTTGTCGTTCTCGGTCCGGAACACGAGATCGGCCTGGTCGTCGCGGATCATCGGCTTGTGGGTCGGGATGGCGGCGGCTTCGAGGCCGTAGATCTTGTAGAACTCCTCCTGCTCGGTCATCGCCGTGCCGGTCATGCCGGACAACTTCTCGTACAGGCGGAAGTAGTTCTGGAAGGTGATCGTGGCGAGCGTCACCGACTCGTGCTGGACGCGCAGGCCCTCCTTGGCCTCGATCGCCTGGTGCAGACCCTCCGACCAGCGGCGGCCGGGCATCTGGCGGCCGGTGAACTCGTCGACGATGACGATCTCGCCGTCCTTGACGATGTAGTCACGATCGCGCTTGTAGAGCGCGTGGGCGCGCAGCGCCTGCTCGAAGTGGCGTGCCAGGCGCGGGTCGGCGTCGAACAGGTTGTCGACCTTCAGCAGGCGCTCGATCTTGGAAACGCCCTCCTCGGTCGGCGAGACCGCATGCTCCTTGAGGTCGATGAAGTAGTCGCCGCCCTCCTCGTCGCCCTCCGGGCGCTCCCTGAGGCGCGGCACGAGGCGCGCGAACTGGTAGTAGAGGTCCTCCGACTCCTCCGCCTGGCCGCTGATGATGAGCGGTGTGCGGGCCTCGTCGATCAGGATGTTGTCGACCTCGTCGACGATCGCGAAGTAGCGCTCGCGCTGCACGCGCTGGACCAGCTCCGTGACCATGTTGTCACGCAGGTAGTCGAAGCCGAACTCGTTGTTGGTGCCGTAGGTCACGTCCGCGGCGTAGGCCTCGCGCCGCTCGACCGGTCGCAGGCTGAGCAGGTGTTCGTCGGTGGTGCGGTAGTCGGGATCGAATACGAAGGCGCTGTCGTGCTGGATGATGCCCACTGTCAGTCCGAGGCCGTGGAAGATCGGGCCCATCCACTGCGGGTCGCGCTTGGCCAGGTAGTCGTTGACCGTGACGATGTGCACCCCGCGCCCGGACATCGCATTGAGTGCCGCGGCGAGCGGTGCGACGAGGGTCTTGCCCTCGCCCGTCTTCATCTCGGCGATCTTGCCCTGGTGGAGAACGATGCCGCCCAGCATCTGGACGTCGAAGTGGCGCATGCCCAGCTTGCGTCGGCTTACCTCGCGCGCTGCCGCGAAGACCTCGGGCAGCGCGTCGTCGAGGACCCCCTGCAGGTGTTTGATGTCCGCCTTTTCGCGTTCCCGGCGCAACTCGCGCCGCCGCTCCGAGCTGGGGTGTTCCAGTTCGTCGTCGTCCGGCTCAGACGGGGCGGCATCCTCCCGGATCTCGGTCCGTAGCGCGAGCATGCGTTCGCGGATCTCGTCGTCCGATAGCGCCTCGAATTCGGTTTCGAGCTCGTTGATCTCGTCGACCAGCGGATGCAGCCGTTTGACGGCACGGTCGTTCGAGTCGACGAAACGGGAGAAGAAGTTGAGCATGGGAAATTCCAGTATAGGCCGGGTGGTCCCCGTTCCCGATCAGGCGGCCAGGTGCCAGAGCCCCACGCCGTAGCCGACGAAGATGATTGCGAAGGTCAGCGCAGCGAGTGCCAGCCAGAAGAGGACGGCGAGGCGCGAGCTGGTCGGCTGCATCTCGGGATTGGCCAGTCGGGCCGGCTTCCAACGCCGCGAGCGCAGCCGGCTACGCCAGGTGAGCTGCTCGACGGGGGTGGGCTCGAGGCCATCGGGGGTTGGTCGATAGAGCTTCAGCGACATGTTCAGTGGATCGAGGGTAGCGCGGCCGGCGCCGGTGCGCCATCGGGTCCGGCTTCCACGAACGGAGCGGTGTCGGAGTCCGCCTCGTCCCACAGCAGCATCTCCTGCACCAGCTCGAGATCGCTCGAGAACAGCGCCCCGACCAATTCGCCGCGGTGGATGCGTCGGATCGCCTCGCCGATCAGCGGCGCGACCGACAGCACCTTGATGATCGGCAGCCGTCGCGCGGGCGTGAGCGGCACCGTGTCGGTGATGACCACCTCGGTGATTTCCGAGTTGCGCAGCCGGTCGGTGGCGGGATCGGACAGGATGCCGTGGGTGGCGCACGCGTAGATCTCGGTAACCCCCTCGCGGATCAGTGCGCGCTCGATCTCCATCAGCGTGCTCGCCGTGTCGATCTCGTCGTCGACGATGATTGCCCGCTTGCCCTTCACCTCGCCGATGACGTTCAGCAGCTCGGCCGTGCCCAGGTTTCCCGGGCGACGTTTCTCGATCACCGCCAGGGGTGCCTCGAGGATCTCCGCGAACGTGCGCGCCCGCTTGGCGAAGCCAAGATCGGTGACCACGACGAGGTCATCGAGATCGAGGCGCTTGAAGTAGTTCGAGAGCATGTGGACCGCCGTCAGCTCGTCGACGGGGATCGAGAAGAAGCCCTGGATCTGGCCCTGGTGAAGGTCCATGGTCAGCAGGCGATCGGCCCCGGCAACGCTGATCATGTCGGCGATCAGGCGCGCCGTGATCGGCACGCGCGGCTGGTCCTTCTTGTCGGAACGGCCATATGCGTAGTAGGGAATGACGGCCGTGATCCGGCCCGCACTGGCCCGCTTGAAAGCGTCGATCATGATCAGCAGCTCCATGATCGATTTCTGGACCGGCCGGCTGGTCGGCTGGATCAGGAAGACGTCGCGATCGCGGGCGTTGTCCTCGATGCGAACGAAGATGTTCTCGTTGGCGAACTCGAACACCTCTGCGTGGCCCAGCCCGCAATTCAGGTAGCGCGCGATCTTGCGCGCCAACTCCGGGTTGGAGTTGCCGGCGTACAGGTCGAATTGATCGTCATAGCCACTGGCGGCACGGCTGCCGAAGGCGGTCACGGGCACCCTCCGAGCGGGATGCCATTGTCCGGCATCTAGGCCGGCTCTGCCAGTCCCTCGCCGTCTTCGGGCGGCGCGCCATCGCGCTCCTCGACCCGGAAGACGGCGATGCCGGCCACCACGTCGCCCTCGTTGAGACGCATGACGATCACGCCGCGCGCCTGGGCGCCGTAGCGATTGACGCTTTGCACGTCGGTCCTCACCACCTGGCCCTCGCGGCTGATGAGCAGCAGCTCTTCGTCCTGCTCGTCGACGAGCTCGACGGCTGCCACGCGGCCGGTCTTGGCTCCCTCGATGGGGATCAGGGTGACGCCCTGGCCGCCGCGGTGCTTGACGCGGAATTCAGATAGCGCAACGCGCTTGCCGTACCCGGTTTCGGTCAGCACCAGGATGTCGTGATCCGGCCGGGGCACGCCCATGCCCACGACCGTGTCACCCTGGCGCGCGAGCCGGATGCCGATGACGCCCGCGGCGTCGCGGCCCATGGCCCGTACTTCCTTCTCGTTGAAGCGGGCGATCCGGCCCTGTGCGGTGGTGAGCACGATGTCGTCATTGCCCGACGAGACGCCAACCCAGGCGAGTTCGTCGTCCTCGGCGACAGTGATCGCGCGAATGCCGGTCGAGCGCACCCGTTCGAACTGTTCTACGGGAGTCTTCTTGATGATCCCGCGCCGGGTGGCCATGACCATGTTGTGGCCACGCTCGAAGTTGGGCGTCGTCACTATCGCCAGCACGAGCTCGCCCGGATCGAGCTGCACGCCCTCGAGGTTGATGACCGGCATGCCCTTCGACGTACGCTCGGAGGGCGCCGGGATGGCATGCACCTTGGAGCTGAAGACGCGGCCACGATTCGTGAAGAACAGCACCCAGTCGTGCGTGCCTGCGACGAGCAGGTGCTCGACGGCATCCTCCTCGACCGTGCGCGCGCCGATGATGCCCTTGCCGCCGCGGATCTGGCGACGGTAGTTGGCGAGCGGTTGGCGCTTGATGTAGCCGCGCGTCGAAACCGTCACGACGACGTCCTCGTCGGCGATCAGGTCCTCGTCGGTCAGTTCGCGGTCGGCGTCCTCCTGGACGCGCGTCAGGCGATGGCCGGAGAACTTGTCGGCCAGCTCGCGCAATTCCTCCTTGATGATCGCCAGCACGCGCGCCGGGTTGGCGAGGATGTCCTCGAGCTCGGCGATGAACTTGATCGTCGCGAGGTACTCGTCCTCGATCTTCTTGCGCTCGAGGGCCGCCAACCGGCGCAGCTGCATCTCGAGGATGGCATTGGCCTGGATCTCGGACAGCTCGAAGCGGCTCATCAGGTTGCCCCGCGCGGTCTCGACATCGGCCGACTCGCGGATCGTCTTGATCACCGCGTCGAGGTTGTCCAACGCGACCTTGAGGCCCTCGAGGATGTGCGCCCGATCGCGCGCCTTGCCCAGGTCGAACTCGGTGCGCCGGCGAACGACCTCGCGGCGCCAGTCGATGTGGTGCTGGAGGACCTGCTTGAGTGGCAGCGTCTGTGGCTGGCCGTCGACGAGGGCCAGCATGTTCATGTTGAAGGCCAGTTTGAGCGCCGTGTGCTTGAAGAGGTTGTTGAGCACCTTGCGCGGCGGCGCGTCGCGCTTGCACTCGATCACGAGGCGCATGCCGTCGCGATCGGATTCGTCGCGAATGTCGGCGATGCCGTCGATCTTCTTCTGCTGCACCAGGTCGGCGATCTTCTCGGCGAGGCTCGCCTTGTTGACCTGGAACGGCAGCTCGGTGACCACGATCGCGGTGCGTTGTGCGCGCGTTTCCTCGAAAGCGACGGCCGCCTGCATGATGATCCGGCCGCGGCCGTGCGCGTACATGTCCCTGATGGCGTCCACCTGCTCCCACTGGCCGGTGACGCTGTTGCGTCGCCGGTCGAAGCGGAAGACCGTCGCGCCGGTCGGGAAGTCCGGGCCGTTGACGAAGCCGCACAGCTCGTCGTTCGTCAATTGCGGATTGTCGATCAGGGCGATCGTGGCATCGGCGATCTCGCCCAGGTTGTGGGGCGGGATGTTGGTGGCCATGCCCACCGCGATACCTGACGAACCATTGACCAACAGGTTGGGCAGCTTGGCCGGCAGAACTTCCGGCTGCATGCGCGTCCCGTCGTAGTTCTCGACGAAGTCAACGGTCTGCTTGTCGATGTCGGCAAGCACCTCGCTGGCGATTGCCGTCATGCGTGCTTCGGTGTATCTCATGGCCGCCGGTGGATCACCGTCGACCGATCCGAAGTTGCCCTGCCCGTCGATCAGCGGGTAGCGCAGCGAGAAAGTCTGTGCCAGGCGGACCAGGGCGTCGTACAAAGCCGCATCGCCATGTGGGTGGTACTTGCCCATCACCTCGCCGACGATGGCGGCGCACTTGCGGTAGCTCGCCGTCGAGGTCAGGCCCATCTCGTGCATCGTGTACAGGATCCGGCGGTGAACTGGCTTCAGGCCGTCGCGCACGTCGGGCAGCGCACGGCTGACGATCACGCTCATGGCGTAGTCGAGATAGCTGATCCGCAGCTCGTCCTCGATGCGGATGGGCACGATGCGCCCGGTGGTGGGGTCGGTCATCTACGGATACCCGCGTTCAGCTGACGTTCGCCCTGCTCGGCGACTGCCTGGTCGGCGAGCCGGCCCATGTCCGTGAAATCGCGGGCGACCTGGCCGGCCTCGCTGGTGGACGGCTGATCTGCTCGCCGCCGCACGCTCGCGAGCAGCCGTCGAATCTCAGCCGCAAACGGAACGGGCATGGAAGGTGCGCTGAGGGCATCACGCAGGACCCAGGCTCGATGCCCGTCGTCGGTCGCGACGGCCCGCTCGGCCTCCTCGCGAATGAACGTCTCGACGGGTGCCGGGTCGACCGGGTGCCACGACCGCAGCGCCCAGGCGAGCGCCTTCTGGACCTCAGGTCGGTTGTCGCCGATCAGTGATTTGATCATCATCAAAACGCGCTGCCCATTCACGACCAGTTCCGCACGGTTCGCGTTCGGCCATTCATGAGGCAGTGTGGCAATCGTCGAAGCGACCAGCCGCCGTTCCCAGACATGATCCGAATAGACGAGCTGCTCGACCTCGGCCCACCGGAAGGGTTCAAGAACGATCCCCTGCGCGACCAGTCCGGCGAGCGAATCGACGGCAATCCAGTCAGCTGCGACGTGTGCCATCCGCCTGATCAGCTGCCACGCCCGTTCAGGATCGTCCGCCAGCGCCCTGCTCAGGGCGCGCTGACCCAGAACAGTCAGTTCTCGTTCGTCCTCGTCCGCCAGGCGTTGCGCCAACCAGAGTGCGCTGGCGGCTGACGACTCCGCGAGCGGTTCACGCAGTTGGCGCGCCACCGTGCCGAGCAGGGGGTTGCGCACTCCGAACGCCGACGTTGAGCCGGGCACCACGCGCGCCAGCTCGGCCTGGTACGCGCTGTCGGCAAGAGCCGTCAATCCGCGGCGGGCGACAGCCACGAAGCGCTCGGGGTCATCGATCAATTCGGCGAGTTCGCTGCCGAGATCGCGCGCCTGAGACTGGCGCTCCGCGACGAGCACATGCGCTCGCGCGTTGGTCGGCGAGCGGGTCGCGCTCGAGCTCATGGCTTCTCCGCGGTCACGCCGTCGCGGCCGACGGGAACCATGTGGAAGCGGTACGCCGCCCGCAGCTCGGCCTTTCTGTCTTCGGGCGCGGCGATGTAGCGCCCCTCGGCCGTGGCCATCAGCGCTCCGTCGTGGTCACGAATCCGCCCCCGCGTGCGGAACAGCCGGCGTGTCGCCTCGACGACCTCACCTTCGACCCGGATCGACTGGGGCACCGTAACCGGACGCAGGTAACGGACGGTGAGCTCGGCGGTCACGCCCCAGCAGTCATGCTCGAACAGGGCCCAGCCCATGAGCTCATCGAGCAATGTGGCCAGGATTCCGCCATGTGCGGTGTCCGCCCAGCCGACGAAGTCGGCGCCGAGGGTGACCTCCGTCCAGGCACGCCCGGCAGTGGCGTAGATCGGAGCGCGGAAACCGCGCTCATTCAGCTCACCGCACACGAAGCAATGGTGCGGGTCGACCGCGAAGCGATAGGTCTGCCCGTCATGTGGCACGGGCGAACCGACGGGTTCGGTCGTAGCCAGGACGTCGCGCTCGGACATGGGCGCTCTAGACGTCAAGGTTCTGGACCTGTCGCGCACGCGCCTTGATGAAGTCCCGTCGTGGCTCGACCCGCTCGCCCATGAGCGTGCTGAAGATGCGATCCGCTTCCGCGGCGTCCTCGATGTTGGCCTGCAGCAGCGTCCTCGTCTGTGGGTTCATGGTGGTCTCCCAGAGCTGCTCGGCGTTCATTTCGCCCAGGCCCTTGAAGCGCTGGATGGTCAGGTTGCGCGCCTTCATGTCCTTGACGACCCGCTCCCGCTCCTTTTCATCCTGCGCGTAGCGGGTGACCTTGCCGGTACTGATGCGGTAGAGCGGGGGCTGGGCGATGTACAGGAAGCCGTTTTCGATTATCTCGGGCATGTGGCGGTAGAAGAAGGTCATCAACAGCGTGCGGATGTGCGCGCCATCTACGTCCGCATCGGCCAGCAGGATGATCTTGTGATAGCGCAGTTTGGCGATGTCGAAGCCTTCGCCGATGCCCGCACCGAGCGCGATGATCAGCGGCCGGATCTTCTCGCTCGACAGAACCTTGTCGATGCGCGCCTTCTCGACGTTGAGCATCTTGCCGAACATCGGCAGGATCGCCTGGAAATGACGATCGCGGCCCTGCTTGGCCGAGCCTCCGGCCGAATCGCCCTCGACGATGAACAACTCGCTGCGTGCCGGATCCCGTTCCTGGCAGTCGGCCAACTTGCCCGGCAAGGCCGAACCCTCGAGGGCGCTCTTGCGGATCACCAGGTCACGCGCCTTGCGTGCCGCCTCGCGCGCCCGCGCCGCCGTCAGTGATTTCTCGATGATCCGGCGGGCATCTTGGGGGTTCTCATCGAGGTATTGGGCGATGCCTTCCCCGACGGCCGCCTGGACCTGGCCCTTCACCTCCGCGTTGCCGAGCTTGGCCTTCGTCTGGCCCTCGAACTGCGGGTCGGTCAGCTTGACCGAGATGACAGCCGTCAGCCCCTCGCGGACGTCGTCGCCGGACAGGTTTGCGTCGGATTCCTTGAGGATGCCCTGCCGCCGTGCGTAGTCGTTCAGCGAGCTGGTCAATGCCGCCCTGAAGCCCGTTATGTGCGTGCCGCCGTCGACCGTGTTGATGTTGTTGGCGAAGGCGAAGACGCTCTCGCTGTAGCCATCGTTGTATTGGAGGGCGACTTCGATCTGCGTCGCACCTTCACGTCGCTCGACGTACATCGGCCGCGGGTGAAGGACTTCACGGCCCTTGTTCAGGTGACGCACGAAGCTGACCAGCCCACCCTCGAAGTAGAACGATTTCTCACGGCTGGGCGTCACGCGCTCGTCGATGAACTTGATCCAGACACCCTTGTTGAGATAGGCCGACTCGCGCAGTCGCTGGCTGATCGTTTCGAAGTTCCATTCAACCGTTTCGAAGACCTGTGCATCAGGCGTAAAACCAGTCGTCGTGCCGGTTCGGCCGTCGGACGAACCGATCGCCCGAACAGGTGTCGTGGGTTTGCCGCGCTCGTACTCCTGGCGCCATACCTTGCCGTTGTATGCCGACTCGACCCACAGGTTGGCCGACAGGGCGTTGACGACGCTCACGCCGACGCCGTGCAAACCCCCCGACACCTTGTAGCCGCCGCCGCCGAATTTGCCGCCTGCGTGCAGGACCGTGTGGACGACCTCGAGCGCGTCGCGCCCCGTTCGGTGCTTGCCGACGGGCACGCCTCGGCCGTTATCGCGGTTGACGACGCTGCCGTCGGCCTTGATCGTCAGCTCGATGAAGCTCGCGAAGCCGGCCATCGCCTCGTCGATCGAGTTGTCCACGATCTCCCAGACGAGGTGATGGAGTCCGCGTGCGTCGGTCGAGCCGATGTACATACCGGGACGTCGCCGGACTGCCTCGAGGCCTTCGAGGACCTGGATGCTCTCGGCCGTGTATGCGTTCGCCGCACCGCGTGCGGCCCGGCTGCGACCGTTGCCGGCCGACAATTCTGCCTTCGTGCGCCTGCGGGTGAGAGAGTCGGTCACCCGCGGCCCCCCGTCAGTCGCTCATACAGCCGCGCCAAGTCGTCGTTGTCGAAGTAATTGATGGTGATCTGCCCTCCCCGCCTGCCACTCTTCACGGTCACCTTGGTCCCCAGGGCTTCCCGAAGCCCCTGCTCTACGCGTTCGACGTCTGCCGATGGCTGCGCCTTCTCGCGCGGCGTCGGGCCACCGCTGCGCATGCGTCGCACGAGTTCCTCTGTCTGGCGCACCGAGAGCCCGCGTGCTGCGACGGCGGCGAGTGCCTGCCGTTGCATTTCGTGATCGTCCAGCCCGGCGATGGCACGAGCGTGCCCTTCGGTGACGCCACCGCTGGCGAGAGCGTCCTGCACCTCGGGAGCCAGCTCGAGCAGACGAAGACTGTTGGCGATCGTCGAGCGCGCGCGGCCGACGCGTGCACCGACCTCGTCGTGGCTGAGACCGAACTCGTCGACCAGCTGGCGAAAGGCGTGCGCCTCCTCGAGCGCGTTCAGATCTGAACGCTGCAGGTTTTCGATGAGCGCCAAGGCGAGTTGCGACTGGTCATCGGCGCTGCGGACGACCGCTGGTATGTGCGTCAGGCCTGCAATCTCAGCGGCACGCAGGCGCCGTTCGCCGGCGATCAGGCGGTAGCCGCCCGTGATTGTCGTGACCAGGATGGGCTGCAGGACGCCGTGTTCGGCGATGCTCGCCGATAGCTGTTCAAGCTCGGACTTTTCCACGCCCATGCGCGGCTGGTAGGGATTGCGCTCGATCGCCGAGATCGGCAGCTCCACCGTCTGCAGCGACTCGCCACGCTGAGGAATGAGCGCCGACAGGCCGCGCCCGAGGCCACCCTGCGTGCGGCCAAAATCCCCGATGTCTCCGGTCACGCGCCCACGCTCATGACTTGTGCCGATGGCTGACGCGCCGAGCCATTCCGAGCGAGGACCTCGTCGGTCAACGCGTGGTAGGCATGTGCCCCGCGGGACTCGGGGCTGTAGCGGGCGATCGGCCGGCCGTAGCTAGGTGCTTCGGCAAGGCGGACGCTACGCGGGATGATCGAGCCGAACACGTTCGCGCCCAGATGGCGGCGCACCTCCTTGGCCACGTCGGCCGAGAGCGTCGTCCGAGCGTCGTACATGGTCAGCAGGACGCCAGCCAGCCGGAGGCGCGGGTTCAGGTTGTCGCGTACGAGATCGATGGTAGCCAGCAATTGGCTGAGTCCTTCCAGGGCGTAGTACTCACATTGGATCGGCACGAGGACGCTGTCCGCGGCAGTCAACGCGTTGATCGTGATGAGTCCGACTGCTGGCGGGCAGTCGAGCAGGATGTAGTCGAACTCGGAACGAATGGACTGCAACGCTCGGTCGAGCCGACGTTCCCGTTGTGGCAATGCCACCAGCTCGACCTCCGCTCCGGCCAAGTCCTGGCCGGAGGGGATGATCGACAGTCCGCTGATCTGAGTGGGCTGGACCAATTCGGCTCCGGATTGACGATCGAGCAACGCGGGGTAGATCGAAGAGTGCGTCTTACTGACCCCCATGCCGCTCGTCGCGTTGCCCTGCGGATCGAGATCGATGAGCAGGACGCGCCGCTCAGCGAGCGCGAGATACGTCGAGAGATTGATGACGGTGGTGGTCTTGCCGACGCCGCCCTTCTGGTTCGCGCAGGCTATAACGACGCCCACTCAACAGCCGAGGCGGTTCAGGTCCACGACTATGGATTCTATCTGAAACACCCTCCAGCGTGGCCCGACCGGCACTCTCGACATTGTCCGCGCGGGTCCTTATCGGGTGCTTACCTGCCGCTTAGCCGCGATGTACCGGTATTCCATGACGCAATCCCACGACCCCGCCTGCCGCCGCCTGCAGCCGCCGCCCAGTGTGGCTGGTGAGCCTGCCCCCAGGGCGGACTCGCGGGATACTCCGTTTGATGAAGCTCAGCGTTTCACGTGGAACTTGCCTCTGCCCAGTGATGGGTACGTTTCACGTGGAACTTGCTTCTGCCCAGTGATGGGTCCGTTTCACGTGGAACTTGCCTCTGCTCAGTGATGGGGACGTTTCACGTGGAACACGGAGCGAGGACGGCCGGCGAGCCACGCACCGAGGTTGGGGCACCGTGGTGATTGTTCCAGGCGCCGCAGCGGAGCCGGTTCTTCGGCCGTCCTATACTCGGCCGGCGGCGGGCACGACCTCCCCTCCGCTCTCCAATTCCTGGGGCTTCTATCTTGACCATTCCTTTTGCTGCGCTGGCCGCGCTGCTCGCGGCGCTGCTTGAAACCTCCGTACTGCCTGAGATCCCGATCGCCGGTGCGACCGTGGACCTGGTTCTCGTGTGCGCGGTCGCTGCGGTCTTGGCGCTGGGGGTGGTCGACGGCCTGGTGGCGGCTTTCGTGGGTGGCCTGCTGATTGACCTACTGGTTCCAGCGCGCCCGCTCGGGGCGGCGACGTTCTCTCTGCTGGTGGTCACGGGAGTCGCGGCACTGGCCGGTTCTGCTCTGAGCAGCAGCCGGCGTCTCGCAGCGTTTGGCCTTGGCTTCCTGCTGACGATCGCTTATGAGGTCGTCCTGTCATTGGTACTCGTCCTGACCGAGAACGCGCCGCTGTCCTTGTCGCCGGGAGGCATCCTTGCGGCCGCCGTCGCGAGCGCGATCCTCGTCGTGCCTCTCGTCGCCATCTTCTCGCTGTTGGAGCGACGGTTCGGCCCAGTCGAGCGGTCGCCGTGGTGAAACTTGCCCGGCGGGCCGCGCGGTGACGGATTTCGTCCTCGGCCAGCCGGACCCGCCGCGGTCCCGACTCGGCGCCCGGTTCGCGGCCGTCGGCCTCGTCGTCGTGCTCGTGGTGTGTCTGCTAACCACTCGGCTCTTCTACCTGCAGGTCATGCAGGGTGGGTATTTCGCCGGCCTCAGTGAGGACAGCCAGAGCGCATCGGTCCCTCTCGCCGCTGCGCGCGGCCTGATCTATGACCGAAACGGTCGGCCGCTGGCCATCAACGTGCCTTCCTACGTGGTTCGCATCCGTCCGGCCGACCTCCCCTTCCCGGACCGCGACGCGGTGGTCGGCGAACTATCGACGCTGCTGGACATACCCTCGTCGCAGATCATCCAGCTCCTTGACAGTTACGCCAATCGCCAGTTCGATCAGGTGCAGATCGCCTCGGACGTGCCCAGCGATGTCGCGCGAATCCTCATTGAGGACAGCCGTAACCTGCCCGGCGTGGCCGTTACCGTGGACGAACGGCGCGAGTACGAGTACGGCTCACTCATGTCCGACATCATCGGCTACAACGGCCAGGTGTCGGCCGATGAGCTGTCGCAACTTTCCGGGCTGGGCTACCTGGGCGGCGATCAGATCGGCCGGGCCGGCGTCGAGCAGAGCTACGAGTCTGAGCTGCGCGGAGTGAACGGCGAGCAGCAGGTCGAGCGTGACGCTTCGGGCAAGATCGTCCGCACGATCCAGGTGACGCAGGAGCCGCAGGCCGGCGATTCGCTCGAGCTGACGCTCGATGTCCAGACGCAGCAGGAAGCGCTCGACTCGATCGACTGGGCGCTTCAGTACGTGCACCTTCAGCGCGCCGTGGTGATCGTCATGAATCCGCAGAACGGCCAGATCCTGGCGATGGTCTCGCTGCCCAACTACGACGACAACCAGTTTGCCCTGGGCATCTCGTCTGCCGACTACCAATCTCTGCTCGATGATCCCAACCATCCGCTGATCAACTGGGCCATCGGCGACCAGTTCCCGCCCGGGTCGACCTACAAGCTGGTGACCGGCTCGGGAGCCTTGATGGACGGCTACATCACCGACACCACTCAGCTGCAAACAGCCGGCTACCTGGAGATCGGCTCGTACAAGTACTACGACTGGAACCGAAAGGGCTTTGGCCCGCAGGACATCTACGAGGCATTCGCCCACTCGAGTGACACGTTCTTCTACCAGCTGGCCGGCGATCTGGGCATCGATCGGCTGGCCTACTGGGCGCAGGACTGGGGCTTCGGCGCGCCAACTGGGATTGACCTGCCCGGTGAGGCAAACGGGATCGTGCCCACCAATGCGTGGAAGGAAAGCGTCTTCAACCAGCCGATCTATCCCGGCGAGGTCTATCAGGCGGGCATCGGCCAGGGCTACGACGCGGCCACGCCGCTGCAGCTGCTGAATGCCTACGCCGCACTGGCCAATGGTGGCACGCTCTACCAGCCGCAAGTCGTCAACCGCGTGCTCGCACCCGATGGCTCGGTGGTCCAGGATTTCCAGCCCCAGGTTCTCTCACAGGTCGACGTCTCGCCCGACGTTCTTGAGATCATGCGCCAGGCCGCGCGCGACGTGGTCACCAGCCGGACGACGACACTCAACCTGACCGACGAGCCCATCGCCATCGCGGGCAAGACGGGCACGGCGGAATTCGGCACCCGGGACGCCAACGGCCACTTGCCTTATCACACCTGGTTCGTGGGTTGGGTGCCGAACCCACCCAACGCACCGTTTGACGCCAATAGAACCGATTCACAGCTCGCCATCCTCGCTTTCGCCTACGCTGCCAACACGCGCGGCAACGCAGCGGTCGAGATCGTCAAGTACTTCCTGCAGGAGCACTACCACCTGGGTGTCGACCTGACGCGCCCGGACCTGCTCAAGTCGGGCTTCGAATACGCGGGCCACTGACCGATGAGCGTGATGCGTGTCGAGCGCTCGCAGCCAACCGCTCTGGTCACCCGACCCGAGTCCAGCGCGTGGCACCAATTCGACATCCAGTTGGCGTTCTATGCCCTGGCGCTCGGAATCATTGGCCTGGTGATGGCCTGGACGAACAGCCCCAGCGGCGCGCTCGACCCTGGCTCGACCTTCACTCGCGGCTTGATGTGGTTCGCGGTGGCGATCGTCGCCTTCAGCCTCGCCGCCGCCTTCGACTACCGCTGGCTTCGCACGTTCTCGTGGCTGCTCTATCTCGTCAATCTCGGTTTGCTTCTGCTCACCCTGGCGATCGGGACCGGTATCGGTGGCGTCCAGCGCTGGGTGTCCGTCTTCGGCCTCCAGTTCCAGTTTTCCGAGATATCCAAGGTCCTCATGATCGCGGTGCTGGCCGCGTTCCTCGCGGCACGCCAGAATCGCCTGGGCAATCTCTCGACCCTGATCGGCGCCGCCCTGCTGACTGCTCCGCCGTTCGCCCTCGTCATGATCCAGCCCGATCTCGGCACGTCGCTCGTGTTTGGCGCCATCCTCGTGGGCATGCTCTTTCTGAGCGGTGCCGGTATGCGCTGGCTGGCTGTCGCCGCCGCGGCCTCCGTTTCCGCGCTACCCGTCGTTTGGGCGGTCCTACAGGACTACCAACGGCAGCGGATCATTTCCTTTCTTGATCCGGCATCTGATCCGCAGGGCGCGGGATACCAGGTCATTCAGTCGCAGATCGCAGTCGGCTCCGGCGGCCTCTTCGGCAAGGGACTGACGAACGGCACGCAGTCCGCGGCATCCCTGCTTCCCGTGCAGTCGACCGACTTCGCATTCGCCGGCCTGCTGGAGCAACTTGGCTTCGTCGGCGGCCTCGTGGTCTTCCTGCTGTTCATCGGCCTGATCTGGCGCGTGCTCCTGGTCGGCTGGCGGTCGAACAGCGTCTTTGGCGTGGCCTTTTCCGGGGGCGTGACAGCCATGCTCGTGTTCCAGCTACTGGTGAATGCCGGCATGGTGTCCGGGATCATGCCGGTGACCGGCATCCCGCTGCCGTTCATCACCCATGGCGGTGCATCCCTGACGAGCACGGCTATCGCCCTGGGCATCCTCCAGAGCATCCACATCCATTTATCCCCTGGCCCCTGGTAGGCGCGGCGCGACCGGCGCCCCATAGAACGTACGTTCTAATGCCGCAGGGCGCAACTGGCGCGGATCGTGCTATCCTTCGCAGTCGCGCCGAGCGCCGCGGCCGATGCCGCGCCGGGTGACAATCACCGTCACGAAACAGCAGGCGTGTTGGTGCGCCGCTTGGAGAATCCATGTACGCAGTAATCGAAACCGGGGGCAAGCAGTACCGAGTCGAGCTCGGAACTGAGCTGGCCGTGGAGCGACTTGCCGTCAACCCCGGCGACTCAGTCGAGTTCGACCGAGTGCTCCTCGTGGCAGATGGCGAATCGGCCCACGTCGGTACGCCAACCGTCGCCCAGGCGGCCGTCACGGCGCAGGTTGTCCGCCAGGATCGCGGCGACAAGGTGATCGTCTTCAAATACCGGCCCAAGGCTCGCCATCGGGCCAAGAAGGGCCACCGCCAGGAGTTGACGGTGTTGCGCGTGGCGGATATTCGCCTGGACGGTCGCAGTGCCGCCCAGGAAGCCGGTGCGCTGGTACAGGAACAGGAGAAGGTGCACCGCGCCGCTCAGGCTGAGGCCGAGCGCAAGGCCGCCGCCGACCAGGCACTCGCACAGAAGCTGGCCAAGGCGACCGTGGCGGACGAAACATCCGACGAGCAGGCGTCCAAGGCAGGCCGGCGGACGGCGAAGTCCACCGCGGCGCAGGCAACGACTGCGAAATCCACGGGAACAAAGTCCAGGGCGACCAAGTCCGCGGCCGCTGAGTCGGATACGGACAAGTCGTCGGCCAAGGCCACGAAAGCTTCGGCCGGCACCGCCAAGCCGACTCGGCCGAGCGCCCGACCGAAGACTTCCCCGAGTGGTCGGACCGCGACCACGGCCGCCGGCGCGGATGAGCCGGCCGACAAGGCCAAGGCAGCGCGCGCCCCGCGGGGCGCCAAGAACACGAAGAGGGATTCCTGATGGCACACAAGAAGGCTGGCTCCAGCTCCAAGAACGGACGCGACAGCGTCGGCCAGCGGCTGGGCGTCAAGGCCGGCGACGGACAGCTCGTGTCGGCCGGCTCGATCATCGTGCGCCAGCGCGGCATGACCTTTCTCGCCGGGCCGGGCACCGATCTGGGCCGGGACTACACCGTCTTTGCGACGATCGACGGCCGCGTCAAGTTCGAGCACGAACGGCACGACAAGAAGCGCATCCGAGTCGTTGCCGACCTGGCTGCCCTGAGCGCAGGGGAGGTCGCATGAAGCCCGATATCCATCCCCGCTACCAGCGCGCCACGGTGGTCTGCGGCTCTTGCCACACAACGTTTGAGGTTGGCTCGACACAGCCCAACCTGCGCGTCGATATCTGTTCCAGCTGCCACCCGTTCTTCACGGGCAAGCAGACAATCGTCGACACGGCCGGTCAGGTCGAACGCTTCCAGAAGCGCCTCGAGCGGTCGGCTCGGCTCTAGTCACCACGCGGGGCGCCGCGGTCATGGCGGACTGGGCCGGCGGCCCGTCGACCCCTAGACTCGGCTGATGGCACGAGTCGACTTCGGCGGTCAGGCGCTACTCGAAGGCGTCCTCATGCGCGGTCGGTTTGCGCTCGGCGTGGCCATGCGCCACCCGGACGGCTCGATCGTCGCCGCGCACGAGCAGCTCAATTCCGTGCTGCACCGGAGTCGATTTGCGCGCGCGCCGTTCTTCCGCGGCCTGGTCGTCCTGTACGAAACCATCGTCGTTGGCACGCGCTGGCTGATGCGCTCGGGCTCGGTCCAGGCCGCCGCCGAAGGCGCTGAGCTCGGCCGCGGGGCAATCGCCCTGACGCTGCTCGTCACGCTCGTGCTGGCCGTCGGTTTGTTCGTGCTCCTGCCGCTCTTTCTGGCCGGTGCCACCACCGCTGCCCTGGCCGGTGACCAGGCGCTCCTGCAGCACCTCTTGGAAGGGCTCATTCGTGTGGTCATCTTCGTCGGCTACCTGCTCGTCGTGAGCCGCTCGGCCGAGATCAGGCGTACCTTCCAGTACCACGGGGCCGAGCACATGACCATCCACGCCCTCGAGCACGAGGATCCGCTCGACATCGAGCACGTACGCCGCTACCCCACGGCGCACCAGCGCTGCGGCACGGAATTCCTGGTCATCTTCATCATCCTCAGCATCCTGATGTTCAGTCTCCTCGCCGGGCAGAGCCTGCTCATCGCGGTGGTCGGCCGCATCCTGCTGATACCGGTCATCGCCTCGCTCGCGTACGAGCTGCTGCGCATCGGCGCGCGCTATCGCGAACGTGCCTGGATCCGCTGGCTGTTCCTGCCCGGCATCTGGTTGCAGGGCATCACTACGCGCGAACCCGACGACTCGATGATCGAAGTGGCCATCGCATCGATGCAGGAGGCGCTGGCCGCCAACGGGGAGGCTGCACCGGCGGGCAGCTACGACCCGCCGCGCCGCGAACTGGCGGCTCCCGCGCCACCGCCGCGTCTCGAGCCGGAGCCGGTGTCGACAGTTACGGAGGCCGATCCGGCGCCCGACCGCCTGTCGCGATGAACGACGAGCACGCGGGTCTCGAACCGCGCCTCGATGCCCTCGAGCGGCGGCTGAACGAGATCGAAGCCACCTGGGCGCAACCGGACGTCGCTGCCGACCCGACTCGCGCCCGTGACCTCGGGCGCGAGCAGGCTCAACTGACGCCGGTGGTTACCGCCTACCGGAGCCTGCGCGAGGCACGTGCCCGCGCGGCATCGGCGCGAGCCGCCGAATCGGACCCGGAACTGCGAGATCTGGCGCGCGACGAGATCGAGACCGCTGAACGTGACCAGGCGAAGCTGCTCGAGGAGCTGCGCGTGTTGTTGCTGCCGCGCGATCCGAACGACGACAAGAACGTCATCGTCGAGATCCGCGCGGGGACCGGCGGCGAGGAGGCGGCACTCTTCGCGGCCGAGTTGTTCCGCATGTACAAGCGCTACGCGGAGCGCCGTCGCTGGCAGACCGAGCTGATCACCGCCAACGAGACTGGCATCGGCGGCCTGCGCGAGGTCATCTTCGAGGTCCGCGGCCAGGGCGCCTACAGCCGGCTGAAGTACGAGGGCGGAGTGCACCGCGTCCAGCGGGTGCCGGAAACGGAGTCGAGCGGCCGCATCCACACCTCGACAGCCACGGTAGCGGTACTACCGGAAGCGGACGAAGTCGAGGTCCAGATCGACGAGAAGGACCTGCGCATCGACGTCTATCGCTCTCAGGGCCCGGGTGGCCAGAGCGTCAACACGACGGACTCGGCCGTCCGCATCACGCACCTGCCGACGGGGCTCGTGGTGGCCATCCAGGACGAGAAGAGCCAGCACAAGAACAGGGCCAAGGCGATGTCCGTGCTGCGCGCTCGGCTGCTCGAGATGGAGCAGAGCAGAGCGCACGAGGCAGAGGCCGAGGCACGCCGGCTCATGGTCGGCTCGGGTGAGCGGTCGGAGAAGATCCGCACCTACAACTACCCGCAGGATCGCGTCACTGACCATCGCATCAACGTCGACGTCCACAACCTGCCCGGTGTGCTCGACGGCGAACTGGACCGGTTGCTCGACGAGTTGAGCGCGGTCGATCAGGCGGAGCGACTGGGCCACGCGGGTGGCTGAAGCCCGATTACCGACGACGGTCGGGTCGGCCCTCGCGGCTGCCACCGCGCGTCTGCAGGAGAGTGGCTCGGAAACGCCGCGCCTCGACGCGGAGCTGTTGCTCGGGCACGCGCTGGGGGTCGACCGCGCGACCCTTCTGGCGGCGCCGCTGGCCATGCTTGGTGACGGCCAGCGGGCAAGCCTGGCAACCATGCTCGATCGTCGCGCTGCGGGCGAGCCGGTCGCCTACATTCGCGGCCTCAAGGAGTTCTACGGCCTGGCACTGGCGGTCGACGCCCGGGCGCTGATCCCGCGCCCCGAAACCGAGGCGCTGGTCGAGTTGGCGCTGGCGCGCCTGCGCGATGCGCTCGTGTCCCGCCCGCGCGACGGCGGACCGCTGACTGTCTGGGACGTGGGTACCGGCAGTGGCGCCATCGTCGTCGCGCTGGCGGTCGAAGCGCGCCGCCGGCGCTACGCCGTCGACCTTGCTTTCCGTGCGACCGATATTTCGCCCGACGCACTCGGCCTGGCCGTTGAGAACGCCGTTGCGCACGGCGTCGCCGACATCATCGAGTTCGCCCGACTCGACCTTGCTGGCGAGGGGAGCTGCGACCTTCTGCTGGCCAATCTCCCCTACGTGCCGTCGGCGGTAGTGCCCAAGTTGCCCGTGGCCGCCCACTACGAGCCCGCGGTCGCCCTCGACGGTGGCGCGAACGGACTCGAAGTGGTTTGCCGGCTGCTGGCCCAGTTGCCGGTGGCGCTCAAGGCCGACGGCAGCGCACTGCTCGAGATCGGCTCGGATCAGGTCGATGCCGTCACTGCGGCAGCGGCGGCGACCCTGCCCGATTGGTTGCTGCTTGTCCATCCCGACCTGGGTGGCGCGCCGCGCGTGGCCGAGCTGGCCAGGACACGTCCGTGACGGCGCGCCTGCTCGCCGCCGGCGACCCAGCGACGCTCGGTGCCGCGGCCGCGGCGCTGCGTGCCGACATGGTCATCGCGCTGCCCACCGAGACGGTCTACGGCGTCGCCGCGCTGCCAACCGAGGCGGCCGTGGAGCGACTGATCGAGGTCAAGCGGCGCTCCGCCGAGAAGGGCATCCAGCTGCTCATCGATTCGATCGACCAGGCGCGCTCGATCGCCATTCTGTCGCCGCTCGCCGAGCGGCTGGCCGCCGCGTTCTGGCCCGGTGGCCTGACGCTCATCCTGCCGCGCAACGAGGCGGCGGACCTGCCTGTGCTGCTCGGCGGCGGCCGGCCCACGCTCGGCCTGCGCCTGCCCGACCACGCTGTGCCGCGCGCCCTGGCGCGGCAACTCGGACCACTCGCGGCGAGCTCGGCCAACCTGTCCGGCCTGCCGCCGGCGCTCACCGCGTCGGCCGTTCTCGGGACGCTGTCCGACGAGTTGGCGCTCGTCATCGACGACGGGCCGGTGCGCGGCGGCGTTGCCTCGACCGTGGTGGACTGCGGTTCCGACCCGCATGCCGCGCACGTGCTGCGCGAAGGCGCCATTGCGGCGTCGGACATCGCCCGGGCCTCAGGCGAGGACTAGACTTCGCCCCTGTGAGCGTCTCGGCCGTGCAGCGCGGAATTGCGTGGGCCCCACTTGCGCAGGTCGACCCCGAGCTGTGGGCGGCCATGCTTGGCGAGCGGGAGCGCCAGCGCTGGAAGATCGAGCTCATCGCCAGCGAGAACTACGCCTTTTCGGCTGTCCTCGAGGCGCAGGGCTCGTGGCTGACGAACAAGTACGCCGAAGGTCTGCCCGGGCGGCGCTACTACGGCGGCTGCGAGTTCGTTGACGAGGCCGAAAGACTCGCCCAGGAGCGCGCCATCGCCCTTTTCCCAGGCGCCGAGCACGTCAACGTGCAACCCCACTCGGGTGCCCAGGCGAACATGGCCGCATATATCGCCGTGCTCGAGCTGGGCGACCCCATCCTGGGCATGAACCTGGCCCACGGCGGCCACCTGACCCACGGCTCGCCGGTCAATTTCTCGGGCAAGTGGTTCAAGGTGCACGCGTACGGCGTCCGCGAGGACGATGCGCGCATCGACTACGACGCGCTGGAGCGCCAGGCACGCGAGGTGCGACCCAAGATGATCGTGGCCGGCGCGAGCGCCTATCCGCGGATCATCGACTTCGAGCGAATGGCCCGCATCGCGCGCGACGTCGACGCCCTGCTGATGGTCGACATGGCACACATCGCCGGTCTGGTGGCCGCCGGGCTCCACCCCAGCCCGTTCCCGCACGCTGACCTGGTCACCAGCACCACCCACAAGACCCTGCGTGGCCCACGTGGCGGACTGGTTTTCTGCCGCGCCGACCTGGCCAAGCAGGTCGACAAGACCGTGTTTCCCGGCCTGCAGGGCGGCCCGCTGATGCACGTGATCGCCGCAAAGGCGGTGGCCCTGCGGCTGGCCGCCACCGACCAGTTCCGAACGGACATGCGGCGCACCGTGGAGAACGCCGCCTTGCTGGCGGCCACGCTTGCCGACGCTGGCGCTCGAGTCGTGTCGGGTGGCACGGACAACCACCTGATGCTCGTCGACGTGACGCCGCTGGGTGTGACCGGCAAGGAGGCCGAGGCGATCCTCGACGGCATCGGCATCACGGTCAACAAGAACGCCATCCCGTTCGATCCGCTACCGCCCAACACTGCGTCGGGAATTCGCGTCGGGACGCCGGCGGCCACGACCCGTGGATTCGGCCCGGAGGAGATGCGCGAAGTTGGCCGCCTGATCGTCGACGCCATTCGCCTGCGGGACGACGAGGCCAAGATGGGTGAGCTGGCCGGGCGCGTGCGCGACATCTGCGCGCGCTTCCCGGTACCCGGCCTGCCCGACACGTGAGCAAGGACGCCCTCGACGCCTTACCGCTGATACTGCTGGCGCTGGTTGCCTCGGCCGTGGTCAGCTTCGTACTGACACCGTTCGTGATCCGGCTGGCGCCGCGGCTGTCGGCCATCGATGTGCCCGACGACGAGCGCCGCGTGCACGAACGACCCATTCCGCGTACCGGCGGAATCGCCGTCGCCCTTGCCTTCGTCGGCGTGGGACTCGCCGGTGTGCTGGCCAATGCAATCTTCGAGTTCGTGCCCTTGCGTGCCGTGCGCGTACCGGAGCTGGGTGGGCTGTTCGTGGGCGTGTCGGTCGGTGCGCTCATCGGTTACCTGGACGACCGCCTGCAGTTGCGCGCCCGATGGCAGTTCGTGGGGCAGTTCGCGCTGGCCGCCATCGCCCTTGCCGCCGGCATCACCATCGATCGCCTGCCCAACCCACTGGGCGACCAGGCGATCGCCCTCAACTCGCTCGGCGACATCGCGATCATGGCGGCGACGACGCTGTGGTTCGTGGGCATGCTCAACAGCGTCAACTTCATCGACGGCCTCGACGGGTTGCTCACCGGCGTGGCGACCATCGCCGTGGTCGCGCTCGGCATCAACTCGCTGCTGGCCCCCGTGCAGCCGCTGGTGGCGGCCCTGTGTGCCCTGCTCGCCGGCTCCTTGCTCGGGTTCCTGCCGTACAACTTCCATCCGGCGCGCGTCTTCATCGGCACCGCCGGGGTGTTCGCGGTGGGCTACGCGCTGGCCGCACTGTCAGTGCTCGGCACGGCCAAGGTTGCGCTGGCACTGCTCGTGCTGGGCGTACCGATCATCGATGCCTTCTGGATCATCATCCGGCGCGTCTCGTCGGGCCGCTCGCCGTTCTCGGCGGACCGCGGCCACTTCCACCATCGGCTGCTCGACCTGGGTCTCAGCCACCGCCAGGCGGTGCTGCTCATCTACCTGATCGGCATCCTCCTGGCCGTCGGCGGCTTCGTCCTGTCGGGCCGCGGGCAGATCTCATTCTTCCTGACCGTGGTCATCGGTGGCGGCGTGGCCCTGTTCCTGCTCACGCGGCGCGCTTCCGGCGGCCTGGAGCGCTCCAGCTATCCCGCCGATGGCGATGAGGAGCGCCGGGAACGCGCCTGAGCCGCTGCTATACTCCGCGCGCGTTATTGGGCCGGCAATGAACGATCTACCGCGACTGGGTGCCTACTTCGCCTTGTTCTCGGGGATCGGCCTGACCCTGATCATGACAATCCTGCCGGGCATCCTGCTCGGCTGGCTGGTCGACCAGCAGCTCCATACCCTCCCCATCTTCGTGCTCGTCGGTGCGCTGCTGGGGATGGCCGTCGGCGCTCTGGTCGTCGCGCGTCAGATCAGCAGGTTCCTCGACCGGTTCGAGTAACTGGGGAGTGAGAGTGTCGACCGAATCGGAGCCAGCGGCCGCGCAAGCGGAGGAGTCCCCGGCGCGCCCGTCAAACGGCCGCCGCTGGCTGATCGCGTTCGCGGTGATCGTGGTCGTTCTGGACATCGCCGCCGCCATCCTGGCGCCGCCGTCCGGTTTTCCTGATCCCAAGTCGACGATCGCACAGAACATCGAGCCACCGCCACCGACCGTCGTCCTCGATCTGGCGCCGGGTGCGACTGAGACACCCGCGGCCCTGGAAATCACGTTTCACCCGAGCATCACATCGACCATCCTGACCTCGTGGATCGTGATGCTGGTCATCCTGGTCCTGGCGATTTTCGCCTCGCGCGGCACGCGCCTGATCCCCGGCCGCCTGCAGAACGCCTGGGAATGGGTGTACGAGCAATTCGCCAACTTCGGCATGGCCCTCGGCGGCCCACCGGCGCGCCCGTACATACCGCTCTTCGCCGCTCTCTTCCTGTTCATCATGATCGCCAACTGGACGGACCTGCTGCTGTTCGGCGACAAGGTCAACTACCTGCGTACGCCGACCAGCGACATCAACATCACCGTTGGCCTGGCCCTCGTTTCCTTCGTCGTATTCCACGTTGAGGGCGTGCGCAGGCTGGGCGTTCGCGGATACCTGGGCAAGTTCTTCAACTTCACCGGCTTTCGGCGGGGCGTCACCGACGGTCTGATCGACCTGTTCGTGGGCCTGATCGAGTTCATGCTCGAGTTCTTCAAGCCGGTCACGCTGGCCTTCCGACTCTTCGGCAACCTGTATGGCGGCGGCATCATGGTTGGCGTCTTCACCGCCCTGCTCTTCGCCGTGCTGCCGCTGCCGTTCATCGCCCTGGAGGGCTTCATCGGCTTTGTCCAGGCGCTCATCTTCGCGGTCCTCACGCTGATGTTCACCCTGATCGCCATCGAAGGGCATGGTGAGGAGGAACATGCAGCGCCCGTTTACGCTACTGAACCGGAGGGCAACATCCCGCCGCCACTGAGCGCCACAGCGTCACATTAGGCAACCGAAACACCAGCAATCGCCGCGAGTCGCTGCACCCGCAGCGGCCGGGCACGAAGGAGGAGAGACACATGGACCTCGCCCAGATCGGAGCCGGCCTGGCCGCGCTTGGGGTCATTGGCCCGGGCATCGGCATCGGCATTCTGACCGGCATGTCGACCAGCGCGATGGGACGCAATCCCGACGCCGCGGGCATCATCCGCGCCACGTTCATCATCGGCGCCGCGTTCGCCGAGGGCCTTGGCGTGCTGGCGTTCGTGGTCGGGGTCCTGATCGTCTTCCTGAAGTAGCGCCAGGTCGCGACCTTGAACTTCCTGCTTGCCGTACTCGGCCCCTTCGCGACCCAGCCGCTGGCTGCGCCGCCGCAAGAGGCTGCGACCGGCATCGTCTTCAACGGCTTCTGGATCCTGGTTGCCGCGCTCAACTTCCTGTTCTTCCTGGTCGTACTGCAGGTCTTCGCCTTCAAGCCGGTGAGCCGGATGCTCGAGGAGCGGCGCACGCGAATCGAGCAGGGGCTCAAGGATGCCGACGCCGCACGAGTCGAGCGCGAGGAGGCGGCCAACGAACGCCTGTCGGTCCTCGCCCAGGCCCGCGCCGAGGCCGAGGAGATCCTGACCCGTGCGCAGAAGCTGGCCGATGACAACCGGGAACGCGACATGGCCGAGACGCGCGCCCAGCTCGAGCAGATGCGCGAGCGGGCGGCAGCGGACATCAACGCGGAAAGGGAACGGGCCCTCGCCGACGTGCGTGGCCAGGTCGCCGAGCTGGCCCTCGCGGCCGCCGCCCGCGTGGTGGGCGAAACCAGGACCAGCGAGCGCGAACGCCGGCTGGTCGAGGAGTTCCTGACCGAGGTCAAGCCCGCCCAGCCGCCGGCGGAGCGCAGCTAGCGTGCCGCACCTGCCCTCGACCACGGCCCGGCGCTACGCGGAGGCGGTTTTCCAGATCGCCCAGCGCGACGGTACCGTGGAGGAGTGGCTCGCGCAGCTCGATCGGGTTGCCGCCGCGGTGACCGACGAGGAAGTCGTTCGCCGGCTGGAGGACCCGGCCGTACCCTTCGCTGAGCGACACGAGGCATTCAAGGCCCTGTTCACGGGCAAGATGCTCGATCCGCTGTACAACCTCCTGGGCATCGTGCTGCGGCGCCGCCGGCTCGAGCTGCTGCCGGGCATTGCCCGGGAGTACCGGGCGCTCTACAACCGCAGCGCGGCATCGTGGCGGCAACGGCGACCAGCGCCGGCGACCTCGATCCGGCAGAGGTCAGCGCCCTCCGGGAACGACTGCAAAAGATGACAGGGGCGCACATCGAGCTGAACCTCGTCGTCGATCCGGCTTTGCTCGGCGGCATCCAGGTGCGCCTGGGCGATCAGCTCCTCGACGGCAGCGTGCGCGGCCGTCTGGAGCGCCTGCGCGAACAAATCAGCAGCGGCAGCGTGAGCTAGGAGTAATACCGGATGGCAATCAAGTCCGACGAGATCACGACCATCATCAAGTCGGCGATCGACCAGTTCGACGCGGGCGTGGAGATGCGCTCGGTCGGCACCGTCGTCGAGGTCGGCGATGGCATCGCCCAGGTGTACGGCCTGGAGGGTGCACTGGCGTCCGAACTGCTCGAGTTCCCCGGCGGGGTGATGGGCATGGCCCTCAACCTCGAGGAGGAGACCGTCGGCGTGGTCATCCTGGGTGACTACACGTCGATCAAGGAGGGCGACCAGGTCAAGACGACGGGCCGCGTGATCGAGGTGCCCGTCGGTGCCGCGCTGATCGGCCGCGTGGTCGACCCGCTCGGCCGCCCGATCGACGACAAGGGACCCATCAACGCCAAGTCGACGCGGCCCATCGAGCGCATCGCCCCGGGCGTCATCAAGCGCCAGAGCGTGGACACCCCGGTGCAGACGGGTATCAAGGCGATCGACGCGCTGATCCCGATTGGGCGCGGCCAGCGCGAGCTGATCATCGGCGACCGCCAGACCGGCAAGACGGCGATCGCGATCGACACGATCATCAACCAGAAGGGCAAAGGCCTGGTGTGCATCTATGTCGCCATCGGCCAGAAGCTCTCCACCGTAGCCAAGACGGTGGCCGTGCTCGAGCAGCACGGCGCGATGGAGCACACGATCGTCGTCGTGGCCGGCGCCAACGATCCGGCACCGGTGCAGTACATCGCCCCGTACGCCGGTGCGGCGATGGGCGAGGAGATCATGGAGAACGGCGTCGAACTCGACGGCGCCAAGTTCAAGGACGCGCTGTGTGTCTACGACGACCTCACCAAGCACGCCTGGGCGTACCGCGAGATGTCGCTGCTGCTGCGCCGGCCGCCCGGCCGCGAAGCGTACCCGGGCGACGTGTTCTACCTGCACAGCCGTCTGCTCGAACGTGCGGCGCGGCTGAACGCCGATAACGGCGGCGGCTCGCTGACGGCACTGCCGGTCATCGAGACGCAGGCCAACGACGTGTCGGCCTACATCCCGACCAACGTCATCTCGATCACCGACGGCCAGATCTACCTCGAGTCGGACCTGTTCAACGCCGGCCAGCGACCCGCGCTCAACGTCGGTATCTCGGTCTCGCGCGTGGGTGGCGCGGCACAGATCCAGGCCATGCGCAAGGTTGCCGGCCCGCTCAAGCTCGACCTCGCCCAGTACCGCGAGTTGGCCGCGTTCGCGCAGTTCGCGAGCGACCTCGACAAGGCCACGCGCGACCAGCTGACGCGCGGCGAGAAGACGTCCGAAGTGCTCAAGCAGCCGCAGTACGAGCCGTTGCCGGTCGAGAAGCAGGTCGCGATCCTGTGGGTGGTCACCAACGGCTACCTCGACGACGTGCCCACGCCGCGTATCCGCGACTTCGAGCAGCGCTTCTATCGCTTCCTCGACTCGGAACACGCGGACCTGATGAAGACTCTCGCCGAGAAGAAGACCCTTTCCGACGACGTCGTCGACGGCCTGCGCAAGGCGACCGAATCCTTCAAGCAGACCTTCCAGGCCTAGGGACGCGGAGAGAGCCCGCAGATGCCCAGCCAGCGCGAGATCCGGCGGCGGATCGCATCGGTGCGCAACATCAAGCAGATCACGCGCGCCATGCAGTTCGTCGCCGCTTCGAAGCTCAAGCGGGCGCAGGACGCGACGCTCCAGGCGCGACCGTACGCCGAGAAGATCGACGAGGTCCTCGCGGACGTCGCCTCGGTGCTCGGTGGCGAGGAGCATCCGCTGTTGGCCAAGCGCGAGGGCGGCACGCGCGCCATCGTGCTGCTGACCAGCGATCGCGGCCTGGCCGGCTCGCTGAATACCAACACGATCAGGTTCGCCTCGGAGCAGATCACCGCGACCGAGGCCGAGATTCGTGTCATCACGGTGGGCCGCAAGGGTCACGCCGCGATGCGCCGGGCGCGAGTACCCATTGCCGCGACTTTCGAGGGCTTTGGCGAGCGACCCGACTTTGCGTCGATCGTGCCGCTGGCGCGACTGTTGACCGACGACTACCTGGCCGAGACATACGACGCGGTCGACCTGGTCTACCCGCGCTTCATTTCGACGCTCGTCCAGCGACCGATCATCGACCGCCTGCTCCCGATCGAGCCGAGCGATTCGGCCGCCGAGGGCATCCCCGGGCGCCAGTTCATCTTTGAACCCAATCCCGATGCCGTGCTCCGGCAGCTGCTGCCCCGCTACGTGGCGACGCGCGTCTTCCAGGCCGCGCTCGAGCTCACGGCGAGCTTCTACTCGGCCCAGATGGTGGCGATGAAGAACGCGACCGAGAATGCCGAGGACCTGATCGACGACCTGACCCTCACCTACAACAAGGTTCGCCAGGCGAACATCACCCGCGAGATGATCGAGATCGCGACAGGCGCCGAGGCGTTCTGACGCAGAGGAGGTTCTGACCGACCATGGCTGTTGCCGCACCCAGCAAGAACAAGACCAAGTCGGGCCACGTGATCGCCATCACCGGGCCCGTGGTCGACATCGAGTTCCCGCAGGGCGAGCTGCCGCTCATCTTCAACGCGGTCGAGATCAAGCGTCCGGGCGACCCGCTGGTGTGCGAGGTGCAGCAGCATCTGGGCAACAACTGGGTGCGCACGGTGGCGATGACGACGACCGACGGCCTCGCGCGCGGAACGGAAGCCATCGACACGGGTGGCCCGATCAGCGTGCCGGTCGGCCCGCCCACGCTCGGACGGATGTTCAATGTGCTCGGCCAGCCCATCGACGAGAAGGGCCCGGTCAAGGCCGACGAGCACCATCCGATCCACCGCGACGCGCCGTCCTTCGAGGAGCAGGCCACCGCGACGGAGGTATTCGAGACCGGGCTCAAGGTGATCGACCTGATCGCGCCGTTCGCCAAGGGCGGCAAGGTAGGCGTGTTCGGCGGCGCTGGCGTGGGCAAGACGGTCATCATCCAGGAGCTGATCCGCAACGTAGCCGAGGAGCACGGCGGCTACTCCGTGTTCGCCGGGGTGGGGGAGCGCTCACGCGAGGGCAATGACCTGCTCCACGAGATGACCGAGTCGGGCGTCATCAGTAAGACGGTCATGGTCTTCGGCCAGATGAACGAGCCACCTGGCGCCCGCCTGCGCGTGGGCCTGACCGCGCTGACCATGGCCGAATACTTCCGCGACGAGGGTCGCGACGTACTCCTCTTCATCGACAACATCTTCCGCTTCACCCAGGCGGGTTCCGAAGTCTCAGCGCTGCTTGGCCGATTGCCGTCGGCAGTTGGCTACCAGCCCAACCTGGCGACCGAGATGGCCGGCCTGCAGGAGCGCATCACTTCGACCAAGACAGGCTCAATCACCTCACTGCAGGCCATTTTCGTGCCGGCCGACGACTACACCGACCCGGCACCGGCGACCACCTTTGGCCACCTCGACTCGTCGATCCGCCTCGAGCGCTACCTGACCGAGCTGGGCATCTACCCGGCGGTAGACCCGCTCACTTCCACATCGCGGGTGCTCGATCCCAACGTGGTGGGCCAGGAGCACTACGAGGTCGCGCGCGAAACGCAGCGCGTGCTGCAGGCCTACCGCGACCTGCAGGACATCATTGCCATCCTGGGCATCGATGAGTTGTCCGAGGATCAGAAGCTGACCGTCGCCCGCGCACGCCGTCTGCAGCGCTTCATGAGTCAGCCGATGTTCGTCGCGGCTGTCTTCACGGGGCGCGATGGCAAGTACGTGCCGATCAAGGACACGGTGCAGTCGTTCAAGGAGATCCTGGAAGGCAAGGTCGACGACCTGCCCGAGCAGGCATTCTTCCTCGCCGGCACGCTCGACGACGTGCGCGAGAATGCCAAGAAGCTCGCGTCATGAGCCGTCGGCGACTCGATCTTTCCGATAGTGGGAATGTCTGACGATGCCATTGCTGCTTGAGATCGTGACGCCGGAACGCCTGGCCTACAGCGACCAGGTCGACGAGGTGGTATGCCCGGGGATCGAGGGGGAGCTGGGCGTGCTGCCGCACCACGCGCCGCTGCTGACCACGCTGGGGGTCGGTGAGCTGCGCATCAAGAAGGGCAACGAGGAGGAGTTCTTCGCCATTGCCGGTGGCTTCCTGCAGGTTCGCCCGGACAAAGTGGTGGTCATGGCCGAGACAGCCGATATGGCCTCCGAGATCGATCTCGAGCGCGCTCGTGAGGCACGTCGCGAGGCAGAGCAGGCGCTCGCCGAGGGCTTCGAGGAACCGGCCGACATGGCGCGCGCCCGCGCCGCGCTGCAGCGCGCCCTGCTGCACATCCGCGTCGCCGAACGCCGTCACCGCGAGGGTCCGCGCACGCGCGGCTGAATCGAGTTGGCCGGTGACCGTCGGTTCCACTGGGAATACCAGGAACTACCCGTCGAGCGTGAAGCCTTCCGGGTAACCGGGGGCCAGCCGCTGCGTGGCCACGTGCGCATCAGCGGCAGCAAGAACGCGGCGCTCAAGATGCTTGCTGCGGCCACGCTCACCGGCGAGCGCTGCCGCTTCACGAACATGCCCGAGATCGAGGACGTGCGCGTGATGGTCGGCGTCCTGCGCGACCTCGGCGTGGTCGTCGAGCATCCTGCACCGAACGTGTACGAAGTGGCCGCCGGCGACGTGGAATGGCTCTTCGTACCGCTCGAGGCGGCGGCCAAGATGCGCGCCAGCTTCATCCTGCTCGGCCCGCTGCTGGCCCGTTTCGGGCGCGTGATCATCAGCAACCCAGGTGGCGATCGGATAGGCCGCCGGCCGGTCAACCTGCACGTGGACGCCATGCGCGCCCTGGGCGCGGACATCGAGTACCGCAACGGCTACTACTTCGCGCGATCCTCGGGGCGCCTGCGTGCGACGGACATAACCTTTCCCGCGGTGACGGTGATGGGCACCGAAAACGCGATCCTCGCCGCAGCACTGGCCGATGGTGTGACGACCATCAAACCTGCCGCGCGCGAGCCGGAGGTGGACGACCTGATCAGCCTGCTGCAGAAGATGGGCGGGACGGTCGAGCGCACGGATCCCGACACGATCGTCGTGGAGGGTCAGCGCCGCCTGCGTGGCGCCGAACACGATGTGATCTCCGATCGCATCGAGGCGGGCACCTTCGTCGTGGCAGCCGCGGTGACCGGCGGTGACGTGACGCTCGACTCTGCGCCGTGCGACCACCTGGGCGCTTTTCTCGACGTGGTCACCGACATCGGCGTGCCGGTGGCCTGCGGACGCGATTCGATCGATGTGCACTGCGGCGGTGAGGTCCATCCGCACTTCCGCCCGCGCGACGTCGCCACGGCACCGTATCCGGGGCTCGCGACGGACCTGCAGCCGCCCACGTCGGTCCTGCTCAGCCAGGCTGACGGCACCAGCCGCCTGCACGAAACCATCTTCGAGGATCGCCTCGAGTGGCTGTCCCAGCTGGGCCGACTTGGCGCCCGAGTTGACCTGATCGATGATCGTCACGCCGCGATCCACGGGCCCGCCCAGCTGACCGGGGCGGAGGTGGAAATGGGCGACCTGCGGGCGGGCGCTTCACTGATGCTCGGCGCGCTGGCGGCACAGGGCACGAGCCTGATCCACGGCGCGCACCACGTTCGCCGAGGGTATGAGAACATCGAAGGGAAGTTCCTCGATCTCGGCGCGCGGATCGAGCGTGTTTCGGAAGGGGCGGGCGTTACCAAGTCATGAAGATCGGCATCGACCTCGGCACGGCCAACATCCTTGTCTACGTGAAGGGCCGGGGAATCGTCGCTCGCGAGCCGAGCGTGGTCGCAGTCAGCGACGACAACCACATCGTCGCCGTCGGCGAGGAGGCGCGCGAGATGATCGGCCGCACGCCGGGCAACATTTCGGCTATCCGGCCCATGAAGGACGGCGTGATCGCGGACTATGTGATCACCGAGGCGATGCTGCGCTACTTCATCAAGAAGGCGGGCCGGTCGTTCACCAAGCCGGACGTGATGATCAGCGTTCCTTCCGGGGTGACCAGCGTCGAGAAGCGGGCCGTACGCGACGCCGCGCTCAAGGCCGGAGCACGCGAGGCGTACCTGATCGAGGAGCCGCTCGCGGCAGCCATCGGCGCCAACGTGCCCATCAGCGGGCCGTCGGGCAACCTGATCATCGACATCGGCGGCGGGACGAGTGAGATCGCGGTGATCGCGCTGGGTGGCATCGTCGTGGCGCGCTCGGTGCGCGTCGGCGGCAATCGCTTCGACGAGGCGATCGGCAACTACGTGCGCAAGAAGTACAACGTGATGATCGGTGACCGCACGGCCGAGGACGTCAAGATCCAGATCGGCGCGGCGCTACCGCTGGAACGTGAGCTGCACATGGAGGTGCGCGGGCGCGACCTTATCGCCGGCCTGCCGCGTACCGTCCCGCTGAGCAGCTCGGAGGTGACGGAGGCGCTCGAGGTGCCTCTCCAGCAGATCGTCGGCGCAGTGCGCGGCGTGCTCGAGGAGACGCCGCCCGAGCTGTCGAGCGACATCATCGACAAGGGCATGGTCATGAGCGGCGGCGGCGCGCTGTTGCGCAACATTGACAAGCTGCTCACCCAGGTCACTGGCGTGCCCTGCCACGTAGCGGAAAACGCCCTTAACTGCGTGGCCCTGGGCACAGGCCTGGCGCTTGAGAATTTCGACTTCTTCCGCAAGTCGCTCGTCCAACGCATCTGAGGACCGCCCTGAGCGAGCCATCCGCGGCTGTCGGCCGATCATTCCTGGATCTCCACTGCCACACGTCGGCGTCATTCGATTCGCTCAGCCCGCCCGCTGACGTGATGCGTGCCGCGCTGCAACGCGGCCTGACGCACCTGGCCATCACCGACCACGACCGCATCGACGGCGCCCTGGCAGCGCGCGACACCGCGCCTGAGGGGTTGAGCGTGATCATCGGCCAGGAGATCCGCACCAACGCCGGCGATCTCATCGGGCTGTTCCTCGAGCGGCCGGTCAAGCCGGGGCTGCCGCCGCATGAAGCGGCAGCGGCAGTGCACGAACAGGGCGGCCTGGTTGGCCTGCCGCATCCCTTCGATCGTTTCCGATCCGGTGCGGGGCGGCCCGAGTGGGCGACCGAGCTCGAGCAACTGCTGCCGCACGTGGACTACATCGAGGCATGGAACGCGCGCCTGATGCTCGGCAACGGCAACGCGCGCGCGGCAGAACTTGCCGCAACCCACAAGCTGCCCGGCGTGGCCGTCTCGGACGCCCACACGGTGCTCGAGGTCGGCGTGGCCTACAGCGTCGTTCCTGGACCCGCTGACACGGCCTACGAGCTCCGTTTGGGCCTGCAGCAGGTCAGCATCGTCATCGGCCACAGCTCACGGCTCATGCGCCTGGGCGGCCCGCTGGCGAAGCTCATCCAACGCCTGCGCGGTAACCGCCGGGTCCAGCCGGTATGAACGAGCAAGAGGTCGTGGACTATCCCGGCGTGCGCGAGGCACCCGAGCCGCCGCCGCCGCTATCGCGCAGACTGCGCGATCCACGCACGATCATCTCGATTGTTCTGCCGCTCGTGCTGGTCGTACTCATCGCGGTCTACGCGGGCAACATTGATTTCGCGGCCATGGCGCAGTCGATCGCCAATGCCAACCCGCTGCTGTTGCTGTTGGCCCTGCTCATCTACTACGTGGGCTTTCCGCTCCGCGGCCTGCGCTGGGAGCTGCTGCTGCGCGGCGCCGGAACCGATGTGCGCCTGCGCGACGCAACCGAGATCATCTTCATCAGCTGGTTGGTCAACTGCCTCGTCCCGGCCAAGCTCGGCGACGTCTATCGCGCGTGGCTGCTGCGCGCCAACTTCGTCGTCTCGTTGAGCCGCACCTTTGGCACCGTGTTCATCGAGCGCATCTTCGACCTGTTCGCGATTGTGCTGTTGGGCCTGGCGGCTGGCTTCTGGAGCTTTCGCACCGGCATGTCGCCCGAGGTGCAGCTGGTCTTCGGTGTCGGGCTGGCGATCATCGCGGCGCTGGCCGTGGGCCTGTTCCTGGTGCGCAACTTCGGTCGGCGGCTGATGCACCGCCTGCGCGTGCCGGAGCAATTCGTCGAGTTCTACGACCGCTTCGAGGAGGGCGTCTTCTCGATTGATGCCCGGCGCGTGCCGATCCTGGGGATCCTGACGGTGCTCATCTGGGCAACCGAGGCGATGCGCCTGTACCTGGTCATCCTGGCCCTCGGTTTCCCGCTCAGCCTGGGCATCAGCGGCGCCTTCTTCGTGGCGCTGATCGCGTCGCTGCTCACGGCCGTGCCGTTCACGCCTGCTGGCCTGGGCCTCGTCGAGCTGGGTGTGGGGAGCATCCTCATCACGCTCTACAACGCGCCCGTCAACGACGCCACCGCGATCGTGCTCGTCGACCGGGCAATCAGCGTGCTCTCGATCATCTTCTTCGGCAGCATCGCCTACGTGCTGTCAGCCAAGACGAAGACGCGTCCGCGGCAGGCCGTGGAAACGGAAGTCGCTCCCGGCTGAAGAACGGCGTTTTCGCCGGGTTGGAGGACGGCGCTGGGGCGCCGCCCGCGGGAGCTAGTTGCGGTTGGGCAGGCGAGGGGCGAGAACGCCACCGTCGCGGCCGGGCTGTGCCTGCCGCGCGGCCTGCAATCGGCGCATGCGCAGGGCCAGGTAATACTCCATGACCTGGCGTACCTGCGGTTCGCTGAGCAGGTCGTCCGAGCGCAACGCGTACTCGACGCGTGCTGTGGGATGGCTGGTGGTCGACGCGACCAAGCCGAAGTAGTGTGGCGTTTCGGTCTCGTCACGCAGCTCGCGCAGGCCGCGCGCCAGCTTGGTGGCGGTGCCCAGGGATGGAGTCCGGTCTCCGCGCACGAGGCGCGAGATCGTCGAATGGTCGACGCCGGACTGCTGCGCGAGCTGACGCTGCGACATCTTCTTGGCTTTGAGCTGGGTGCGGAGCCACTCGTTGAAGGCCCGCCCATTCTGGACGCTCATCGGATCGTTTTTCTCTCTCCCGTGCCGGGCATTCGGCGACTGCCGGCATCATCCGGTGCACGTCCGTTGCTCGATATAGGCCCTTGGTACGCCCTCGGTACCGACGGTACTCGGGGACGAATGGCCTACCGGACGTTCAGGCCCGCGGTGGGGCGGTGCGCGTGCGTGAGCCGCGCAGCGAGAAGGCCTCCTCAGGCAGCGCTGGCAGGCGGTCGCCCGCTGCCACCAGGCGTACCCGCTCGAGGTTGACCTGGTCGTAGCCGCTGTCCATGCCGGGCGTCTCGAGAAACGTGGGCAGCGTCGCCAGCCACGGCTCGTCGAGCAGCGCGCGTATGCCGTGTTCGCCCAGTTGCCCTGCGGCGATGTGCTCGTGCCGGTCGATGTGCGAGTCGAGCGACGTTCGCGAGTCGTTCAGGTGGAGCATGAGCACGCGCTCGAGGCCCAGGTGGTGCTCGATATCGGTGATCAGGCGGCCAACACCGCGCCCATCGGCGATGTCGTAGCCCGCTGCCCACAGGTGCGCCGTGTCGAGACAGACACCAAAGCGATCGAGCGGCAGGCGAGCCGCCGCCATCGCCTCGAAGATGTCAACGAGATCCGCAATTGACGATCCGATGCCGTCGCCGCTGCCGGGAGCGTTCTCGAGTACGAGCAAAGGCAGGCGATCGCCGTCCGCGAGCGGTTGATTGGCTGCTTCTCGAAGCACCGCGCGCAGGCCACTCACGAGCCGGTCAATGCCCAGCTCGCGCGTCGAGCCGCGATGCGAACCGATGTGCATGACCACGAAATCCGCCCCGTAGCGGGAGCCAACACGCAGCTCGTTGGCCATGGTCGTTACCGAGCGGCGCCAGAACTCCTCGTCGGGCCCGCACAGGTTCACCAAATAGGGTGCGTGCACGGAGATTGAGCGAACGCCGGCGTGCGCGAGGCGCGTCCGGAAGGTGTCCAGGTCGTCGGGCAAATCGGCCCGCCGGCGCCAGGCCGTGGGGTTGTCGGTGAACACCTGAACGGCCGTTGCGCCGATCTCCGCTGCGCGATCGGCAGCGTTGAGAAGGCCATTGCCCAACGGCAGGTGCGGCCCAATGCGGCGGATGGAAGCGTCATCGGCCATCAGCCCGAGTCTAGGCGTGATCCGGCGAACGCCCGAGTTCGACGGTGATCAAAGTGCCGGACTACAGTTGGGCCATGATCGATCCCGAACTTCTGACCGCCCTCAAGGCGCTTTCGGATGCATCGCGCCTGCGCATCGTTGGCCTGCTCGCCGACGGACGCCGAATGTCGGTCGAGGCGCTCGCCGCGGCGCTCGAATTGACCCCGGGCACGGTCGTCCATCACCTCAAGCGGCTGCGCGACGCCGGCCTCGTCGAGTCGCAACCACGCCCGCCGTACATGGACTACTCGCTGCGTTTCGAGCGCCTGTCGCGTATCGGCGCGGACCTCAACCGGCTGGCCGTGGACCAGTCCGGCCGCGAGCCGGAATTGGGCATGCCCGATTGGGCATCAGCGGCCGACGCCAAGGTCCTGCGCTCGTTCTTCGAGGGCGAGCGCCTGATCTCGATCCCCGCCCAGCATTCAAAGCGGTTGGTGGTCCTGCGTCACCTGGCCGAGACCACCTTCGAGAAGAAGCACAAGTACCCGGAAAAGGAAGTCAACCAGTTGCTGGCGGTGCGCCACCCCGATGCGGCGTCGCTGCGGCGTTACCTGGTCGATGAGGGGTTCATGTCGCGCAAGGCGAGCGTCTATCGCCTCAACCCGCGCAAGAAGTGGGCGACCGTCCACGAGGCCGACCAGGGCGTCGAGGAGAACCTGAGCTAGGCTAGCGCTCGTGCGCCAGGCACAGCGCCGACACCGCGTCAGCGCCTGCCTCGCGCAGCACACGCGCGCAAGCGGCCAACGTGGCACCCGTGGTGACCACGTCGTCGACGAGGATTGCCCACTGACCGGCGATCGCGGCCTGCGCTTTGGCATCCAGTGCAAAAGCGCCGCGAATGTTGCCTGCGCGAGCGCTTCGGCCGAGTTGATGCTGGGCCGTCGTGCGTGAAGCGCGCCGGACGGCCGCGGCGACCGGCAGGCCGAGCATCCCGGCAAGCGCGAGTGCCAGCAGTTCGGCCTGGTCAAAGCCCCGCTGGCGCAGGCGTTCGGCGTGCACCGGCACCGGCACGAGCACGTCCCCGCCGACGCCCGCCCGTTGCCAACGCTCGGCCATAAGCTCAGCCAGCGGGCGCACCAGGCGCCGTTCGCCGTCGTACTTGAGCGCGTGCACGCAGGCACGCGCAGGACCCGTGTACGAGCAGCACCACTCGAGCTGCACGATGCCCGGCGGATTGTGCACGGGCAGGCCAATCGGGGCAGCAGCCGGCTCCTCGCGCCTGCGGCTCATCGTCTGGCGGCAGCCTGTGCACAGGGCCTCGCCCTCGCGGCCGCAGCCCGGACAAGCCGGAGGCAAGAGCACGTCCAGAACCCGCTGCATCCGGCGAGGATGACGGGCGCCGCTTATCAGTCAGCTACTCGCCGCTTACCTGCCAGTTACCTCTCGCTCAACTTCACCAGTACTTAGTGCACATGATTGTGCAGGCGGATCGACTGACTGGACCACGCATCGGATCTGCCTACCATCGCCTGGATGCGAATTGGCCGCCTTCAGCCGAAACCCCGCATGGCGCCAGCCCGCTGGCCGACTCAGGTGTCAGTTGTCGCGGGTATCGCGTTGCTATTCGTCTCTGCCTGGACACTCATCCTGTCGAGTTCAACTGCGGCTTGGTCCTACGACTTCCGTGCTTACTTCGATGCCGCAAACCGCCTCGTGCAGACGGGCTCCCCCTACCAACCCGAGATGCTGTTGGGAGTCTCTGTAGCGCATCGCTTCTTGTACACGCCACTAGTCGCGCTCATGTTCATTCCGTCCACCGCGCTGTCGATCCAAGTGGCTGGCCTCCTTTGGGGACTTCTGAATGTGACCTTGCTCGGCCTCTGCTGCGCGCTGATGCCCGTGCCACGCGATGTCCGCCTAGCCGTGCTTGCCGTAGGCGTGCTGTCGCCCGCGGTTTTTTCTGGCCTGGACCTCGGCCAAGTCAATGTCATCGTTCTTCTCTGCTCAGTTGTCCTCTGGCGCTGGCTGGACCAGCGGATCGGATCCTGGGCCGTCGCCGTCGCGCTCAACATGCGGCTGCCGATGGCGATCATCCTGGTTTGGTGGGGGCTCCGGGTGAAGTGGCGACTCGTCGGTGCCACCGCCGTCCTGATGACCCTCATGGTCCTCGTCACGCTGCCATTCGTGTCAGTTCAGCGCTGGTCCGACTTTCTCGCGGTCGCGGCGCACGGAGTCGGAGCCGGCACGCTGTCGAGTTTCGACTTCGGCTCGGTGGTGGCGGCCACCGGCGGGCCGGCTTGGGCGTCACCCTTGGCGTTGGCGGGCTCTTACCTTGTGGGCGCTCTGGCCGTTCTCTGGAGTCTCCGCCGCGACCGCGAGATCAGCCTGATCGTGACGGTCATGGCCACCTTGTTGCTGTCACCAGTGCTGCAGCTGCACTATCTAACTGCGCTGCTTCTTCCAGCGGCGCTCATGGCTGGACGGGGGCGAACCTGGGGAGTCCTACTGCCCCTGTTGACGTGGGTCCCCGGACCGCTCCTACCGTTCGTCGCGCTTCTGGGCATGATCCTGCCTTTCACATTGCCCGATAGAGGAGACCGCGCGTTTCCAAACGATGCCAATGGTGACTTCAGGCGGGCTCTGCATGTGCTCGCTTTCCGCCGGCGTTTGTTCCACGGGCCGGACGTGTCGAGACCGCAGCTGGGGGAGGCTCGCGCGTGAACACGCCGGTCGAGGGTAGGACGATCGTCGCATCGTTTCAGGCCTCGTTTCGAGGGTAGACTGCTGGCCTTGTGAACGGTGTGGAGGGGTCGGTCGGGAGCGGAAGGCCGCTCAGGCTGATCGTCACGGTCCCTGCCTACAACGAGGAAGCGACCGTGGGCCAGGCGATCCGCGAAATACCGCGGTCGATTCCGGGCGTGGCGCAAGTCCAGGTGCTCGTCTGCGACGATGGGTCCACCGATCGCACTGTCGCGATGGCCCGCGAGGCAGGTGCCGATTACGTGGTCAGCCTGCGCAGGAACTTTGGTCTGACCGTCGCGTTCGGAACTGCCCTACAGGCGGCGATCGAGCGCGGCGCCGACGTAATCGTCAACATCGATGCCGACTGCCAGTACCTGGCCACCGAAATCCCGATGCTCATTGCGCCCATCCTGCGTGGCGAAGCCGACATGGTCTCAGGCAATCGGCAGGTGGCCGCGCTCGAGCACATGCCGACGTCCAAGAAGTACGGCAATCGCATCGGCAGCTTCATGCTGCGCGCGGTCGCAGGTAGCCAGGTTGTCGACGCCTCGAGCGGTTTTCGCGCCTTCAGTCGCGAGTGTGCCCTCCGGCTCAACCCGTACATCGGGCACACCTACACGCATCAGACCCTCATCCAGGCGACCCACACCGGGATGGTCGTGAAGGAGGTGCCAGTCACCTTTCGGGCGTCGGCCCGCGACGGCGGTGAATCACGTTTGATCGGCGGCGTGGGCGGCCACATCGTCAAGTCGATGGGCACCATCCTGCGCACCATGACCACCTACCGCCCGCTGGCGGTCATGGGCGGGCTCGGTCTGCTGTTCCTTATCGCCGGCGCCCTGGTGGGCCTGATACCGATCGCTGCCTGGATCCAGCAAGGCAACACCGAGGGGCACATCCAGTCCCTCATCGCGTCGTTCGTCCTCATCCTCATGGGCATCCAATTCGTTGCCTTTGGTCTACTCGCAGATGCGGTCGCGGCAAATCGGCGAACCACCGACGAGATCCTGTACCGCCTGAAGAAAGGCTCCCTCAGGCCCTCGGCGACCCGGCCGTCACTCGGCGAGTCAGTCGACAGGCTCAGCTCGGGCACGACGCCGGATGTCTCAGGCCCCCCTGTTCAGTCACATCCCGACCGCTTGGTCGGAATGCCGCGAGGCTAGGCGAACTTCCCGTGAGAGACGGGTCCATGGCTCCGAGCCTGGCGGACGTGCACCCAGTGCTGTTGCACGGTGGCCCTCTCGTGGTCTGCCAGACGCTCCGGTAACAGACTCGTCAACCGATGCGCATACTGGAATTGGCCTCCACCTTCCCGCGGTGGCCAGAGGACACCGTGCCGCCATTTGTCTTCCACCTCTCTCGTGGGTTGGCGAAGCTAGGGCATGACGTCCACGTCCTCGCGCCGCACGCGGCTGGAGCCGCACTCAGGGAGGACTTCGAAGGTGTCCGCGTGCATCGCTTTCGCTATGCGCCAGCCGCTTACGAGTCACTCGCATACGGCGGCGGCATTCTTTCCAACCTACGGGTTAGTCGGACACGATGGCTGTTGGTGCCGTCGTTCTTGGCCGCTCAGTGGGCCGCGACAATCCAGCTGGTTCGGCGGCACAAGGTCGACGTCATCCATGCGCATTGGATGGTGCCGCAGGGGGTCGTCGCAGCGCTGGCCGGCCCAGTCACTCGCCGTCCGCTGGTCGTGAGTGGGCATGGCAGCGACATAAATGAGATGAGGCGCGGCGCGCGGCTGCGGATGCTGACATTGGCTGCGCGACGAGCTGACGGTTGCACGACGGTCAGCCGAGCATTGCAGCAAGAACTTCTTCGGCTGACTGGCGTTGATTCGGTTGTTGTTCCGATGGGCGTCGACCCCGTGGTGTTCCCAGCTGTTGTGCCGCGCTCAGGGCTGCAAATCAGGTCATCTCCGCGCATCCTGTTTGCGGGACGACTTGTGTCGCAGAAGGGCGTGCGTTACCTGATTGAGGCCGTGTCATTGCTGCGCCGCACTTATCCGGCGACCAAGCTCCAGATTGTGGGCGAAGGTCCAGACCGACCAGAGCTTGAGGCCAGCGTGCGCGACTTGGACCTTGCGGACAGCGTGATCTTTACCGGAGCCGTGGGCCATTCGCGTATGCCCGCCCTGCTCGCCGGCGCTGACATATTCGTGCTCCCTTCGATCCGGATGTCGAATGGAGATACTGAGGGACTGGGCGTGGCCCTTCTGGAGGCGGCGGCTTCAGAACTGCCTGTTGTGGCGTCCGCGATTGGTGGCCTGCCCGACTTGGTGGAGAATCGGCGGTCAGGAATGTTGGTCGAGCCGGCAGACCCGCCGGCCCTTGCCTCTGCGCTTACCGAGCTGCTGAGCAATGACCCGTTGCGCCGGTCGGTCGCCCAGAATGCTCGTCGCCTGGCGATCGGGCGCTTCTCGTGGGACGCCGTAGTGGGCCAGTTCGACGCCATCTTGCGGGCACATGTCGGTGCGGCAAGGTCCTAGTTAGGCGTATTCCGGCGTTCGCCGGTTGCGAAACGAGGAGGCAAAAGGGCTCGCAGTCGCTGCCTTTCGGCGGGTCCGATTTCACCGGTAACCACCAAGAGCCCGACATAGGCGATGGCCATCATCGGCGTACCGAGCAGGATGGCAGGCACGCCGTTGAGGAACAGCGCCATGACGGCGACCGCGATTGATGCAATTGCGGCGCGCAGGAGCGTCAGCCACGGAATGTCAAATCGGAGCGTCCGGAACATGGCGACGAGCGAGATCAGAAGGGCCACTAGGGCGCCGGCCAGTGCGGCAACAGCTGCGCCTTGCATCGCCATGGTCGGCACGAGGCTTACGCCGACGCCCGCACTGGTAAGCAAGCCGCCAGCTGCGGCTGTCACAGCCCGCGATGGGCGGCCCACGCCGGCGAGGAGGCTCGCGAGGAAGGTGAACATGGCGAACACGCCCATGGCGGCGCTCAACAGGCCAAGGGGAGTTGCAGCCGCCTCGTATGTGTGGCCGTAGAGCACGTCGACTGCTTCTCGGCCGCCCGCCAGGAGTACGGCAGCCACGGGCAGAACCAACAGGATGCCGAAGCGTATGGCGTCGGTAACGATCAGACGTGCACTGGTGGGATCCCTGGTCGTCACCCGCGCTACTGCCGGCAACAGGATGGTCGCCAGCCCAGTAGACAGGAAATAGGGTACGCGCGCGATGTTCTGTGCCGCGGTGTAGTACCCGGCATCGGATGGATCTGGAACCAGCGACTTGACCAGGAACAAGTCAAGGTTCATGTACGCCATCGATATCACCGCGAGCAATAACAGGGGGGTCGCGTAGGCCAGGATGGGGCGTACATCCAGTAGCCGACCCCTACGCATGAGGGGCAGTGACCCACCGGTGACCGCGCCGATGAGCGGCGCGATGACGTAGCCCGCTACCGCGCCGAAGGTCGAATAGAGCAGACCAAGAACCACGGCAAGCGTCGCCTTGGCGCTGGAGTAGACGGACATCATGAATGCTTGCCGCACGTAGCGCCCGAGACCGCCTTCTATGCCAAACAACAGTGTGAACATGGCATACGAGGGAAAGGCGAACGCTGCAAGCCTGAGGGGATCGGCGAGCGCCTCGTCCTTCAGCAGGCTGGCCACAGGGTCCGCGAGCGAGAACAGGATCACGCCGAGCACGACGCCGGACCCCATCTGAAGCAGTCCTCCGGTGACCAGAAGGTCATTTGTCTGGTAGCGCTGCTCGGCAGCGAACTTGGCGATCGCCTGGGGTACGGCGGACGTCTGTAGGGCGTTGACGACCGTCATGAGACCGATGACCACGCCAAACAGTCCGTAGTCGACCGGCCCCAGCGCCCGGCCAAGGACGACGTTAATGACATAACCGGCGACGACGAATAGGACCGAAGCCCCGGTCGCCGCAACGGCCCCACGGCCTAGCGGCTGCGGTGTGTCGGTCGGGCGCGCGATACGCGGGACTACATCTCCGCTCACGTCAACCAAGTCCGGTCAGCAGCTTGACCGTGTCTACCTGGACGCCAAAGGTCGTCTCGCGGTCGGCAGCGTCTATCGGCTCACCGGTGAAGGTGCCGCTGGTGATCTCGATGTAGGCCGTATCGCCCTGGCGTAGGTCGACCACACCCTGCACGTCATATTCGCCCGACCATGGCCCGGGCCCGACCACGCCATCAAACAGGGTCGCGCCGTTCAAGGTGATGTGCAGCGGGCCGCCAGCCGGACCGGTGTCCGCGATCGAGACGCTCAGGCGCACCGGAACCTCGTTGCCTTCTATCGGGATCGCCAGCGTGGCGTCGCCGTCGGTCCAGCGCAGCGGGCGCCCGTCGACCAGCTGGGCCGGGTGGAAGCCGCTGCTCGCCGCAACCAATTGCGGCGCGCCGCCGAACGGCACGCCAATGGTGTTCAAGCCCACGGCCCGGATGGCAACGATGTTCCTGTCCGTTTCACTGACGACTCGCGATACTGGGTTGGTGGTCGAAGCCATGGCGAGTGTTGACCATGCTGCGTCGGCCGTGCGCACGCCGACCACTGCGTCCATCCGAAAATCGTAGGCGGCGGTGAGAACGGTGACCGGGTGATCGGGCGTTGCCGCGGCGAGGACGGCCGTTGCCGCAGCTCGGCCTTGCTCGGTGGTCGTATCGAGCGCGATGATCGGCCGATCGAAGGCCAGGAAGAGCGGCATCCAATACTGCGAGGCTGAATCCGAGCCATCCAGGCCAACTACGGGACCCTTGGCAGGCATGGAACGGGCAAGGGCCGTGAGCGCTGCCAGAGACCCGGTCCCCTCCGCGGTGAGGTACATCGGCGTGCCGATGTACGCGGTCCAGGCAACGAGCAGCGGGATGATCATGGCCACTGCAAGCCGACGCCCCGGGGCGGACAGCCGCGCGAGCAGCCAGGCCATGCCGATGCAGGCGAAGACCACCATCGCCGGGATGATCTCGGGCACGAAGCGGCGCACTGCCCAGAAGTGCGTTGGCCAAATCGCCTCGTTCCACGCGTATACCGACGCAAAGCCGACCGTTATGACGAGCAAGGGCAGCAGGTACACCTTGGACCTTTGCACGGCGGCGTAGAACAGCAGGGACCAGCCCAGGACGGCTGCCCAGACAACCCCGGGCGTAAGGTAGCGACCCAGGTTTGGCAGGGCGTCCTCGATGTAGGTCCGCTGGCCGTCGTATGGCGCCCCGGGCGCGTCGAAGTGCGCGAACGGCGGCAGGATTGGTCGCACGAAGAAGACGTACGCGACAAGGGCGACAAAGACGCCCAAGAGGCCTACGACAACGCGGCGATCGGCAAGCATGCTGCTCGCGAGATTGACCACGAGCCCCAGTCGCGTGACGGCCAGAATGGCTGTCGCAAGGACCGTCAGGCCTCCGATTTCGAGGACCTGAATGCCTTCCAGGCGCAGGTACGGCTGGCTGTAGAGAACGTAGTAGGCAAGGGCGACTGCGAACAATGGCAGGGCGCCCGCATACACGTAGCGCCACGAGGGACCAGCGGCGCGCCTGCTGATCCGCCGGACGACAACCCACATGAAGTGACCGAGCAGCAGAAATGGGAGGAGCAGGAAGGCGTCCAAGCGCACCAGCGCGGAAGTGCCGAGCAGTATGCCTGCCCAGACACCCCATTTCGGCCGACCGCGAGCCAGGTAGACCGTCATGAGCAGCAGGCCGCACCAGACCAGGAGCTGCGTCAGGATCTCCGAGAGGGTCTGCCGCGCGACCCAGACCTGGGCCGGATTGAACGCGAGGAACAGGATTCCAACGGCAGCGATCCCCGGCTTCACGAAGCGCCGCGATAGGCCGTAGATCGCGAGCAGGGCGAACACGCCCAGAACGATGTTCAGGCGAATCATTCCCTCATAACCCGTTGCGGCATACGTCTGGGCTAGCCACGCCGGAAAGACGTGCGCGAACTGCACCGTCAATGTCGGCGCGGTGAAGAAGATGCCCGGGTAACCCTGGAAGGCGGCAGGCGCCGGGTCGCCGGCCGGCCACGGATATGGCACGTCCAGGCGGCCGTGGTGGACCATGTACAGGGCATCGTTCGCGTATACGCCCATGTCCTGGCCGCTCGACATGGGATCTGTCGCAAACGCCGCGGCCAGGCCCGCGGCCAGCATCAATCCGCCAATTACGGTCCAATCCCAGCGCGACAGGCGGGGAACACCTGGCCGGCCGACCCTGCGGGTGGCGACCAGCCCCGCTACCGTAAACCACCCGGCGGCGCCGATCACCTCGGGGTGGTAGACGCCCAGAATGAGGCTGAGCATCAGTGGCGCCGACCAGATCGCGGCCCCGCCGGCGAGCCAGACGGAGAATCGCGCGATGGCCGGGATGGATGGGCCGAAGGTGCCCATGGCCGCTCGGCCGGTGAGCGGGAGGGCGACGAAAACCCCCGCGGATAGCAGCGCCGCGATCATGGCGACGCTCGATTACGCAAGCCGGAGGCGGTCGCCCGGCTTGATGCCTGCTTCGGCGGCGCTGCCCGCTGGGACCTCGATTGCCCCCTTGGCGCCGCGTACCCACCAGACCACGCCCCACCACGGGGCGAGGCGCTCGCGCACGGCCACGACCGGAGTGGTGCCGTCCGGCTGGCGAGAGCCGACGAAGAGGCAGTCGATGGGGAAGCGCATGAACATCATGTGGATGCTGTTCGCGCCAGGCAGATAGAGGCCCTCTCCAGGTGCCAGGCTGCGCCTGCCGATGAGGCCACGCAGGCGTGCCAGCCACGACGAAGCCACGGTCAGTCGCCAGACAGACGCGCCGTCGGCGCTGCAGACGTCAAGCATGTGGACTGACTCTAGCGCCCTGGGATGCGGTTAAAGCCCGTTTCCCAGGTTCATCATGATCAGGATGATCGCCGGGCCCAGGACGACGATGAACATCGACGGGAAGACGCAGCCGACGAGCGGGAAGAGCATCTTGATGGGCGCCTTCGCGGCCATCTCTTCGGCGCGCTGGCGGCGCTCGATGCGCAACTGTTCACTCTGCACCGTGAGAACCTTGGCGATGGGCACGCCCAGCTGCTCGGCCTGGATGATCGCGCCGATGAAGTTGGTCAACGCCTGAACGTCCGTTCGGCCCACGACGTCACGCAGCGCGTCGCGGCGTGACTTGCCCACGCGGATTTCTGCAAGTGCGCGGCGGAACTCGTTCGACAGCGGACCCTGGGTCTTCTCGACGACCTTGCCAAGCGCGGCGTCGAACGCGAGCCCGGCGCGGACCGAGATCGTCAGCAGGTCGAGTGTGTCCGGGATGCCCAGCAGGATCTTGTGCTGGCGCTGCTTGACGCGCCGGCTTAGCCAGAAGTCGGGGGCGATGAAGCCGAGCACCGTGCCGACGACGGCGGCGATGACGGCAAACGGCGCGTTGTGAACAAAAACGAACAGGGCGAACACGCCCACGCCCAGGCCAGCCGCGACGAGCAGCCTGAGGCCCAGGAAGTCCACCGTGCGCAGGTCGCCCGGGTTGCCGGCCATCATCAGTCGCTGTTCCGTCCGGCTGACCTTGGCCGGACTGGTGAAGCGCTGCGCCAGGCCGGCAAGCCTGGTCATGACCGGCCGCATGGTGCGTTCGAAGAGTGGCTGCTGGAGCTCGATTTCCTCCAGGGTGCGTGCCTGCATCGAGCCGAGCTGTGTCAGGCGTGCCTGGACCGGGTCCATGGGCCGGGAGCCAATGAGCGCCGCGACGATAAGCAGCACGCCCAGGACGGCGACGCCGGCGACGAGCCAAGTCAGGATCATTTCCCTATACCTCGATGTCGACGATGCGCCGGATGAGCAGGAAGCCGATGAGCATCATGAAGCCACCGATGGCGAGGATGATGATGCCGGCCGGCAACCCGGCAATTTCCGGCGGTGATTGGAACATCGGCGCCATGAAGTTCGGCGCGATCACGGACAGCAGCAGCACCAGGCCGATGGGCAGGCCGCCGACCACGTAGCCGGACATGCGCTGCTGCGCGGTCAGGGTGCGAATCTCGCCCTTGATGCGGACTCGCTCACGAATCGTGAAGGCGATCGTGTCGAGGATCTCGGCCAGGTTGCCGCCCACCTGGTGCTGGATGGCGATAGCGGTGGTCATCAGGTCCAGGTCGTCGGAGCGCACGCGCCGGTTGAGGTTGGCGAGTGCCTCGTCGGTGGTCAGGCCCAGGTTGACTTCGCGGATGACGCGCGAGAACTCGGTCGACATGGGCGGTTGCGTCTCGCGAACCACCAGCTCCACCGCCTGCAGGAACGATGACCCTGCGCGCAGGGCATTGGCCAGCAACATGATCGTGTCGGCCAGGTTGCCGTTGAAGGCCTTCAGTCGGCGCGCCTTGCGCCGGCCGAGCCAGAAGCCCGGCAGCCAATAGCCGAGCACTGCGGCCACGATCCAGGCGATGGGATTGCCCAGCAGCGGGACGAACGTGCCGAGCACGAAGGCCAGCAGCGGGAGCCCGACCAAAGCCGCGACGCGGATGGCCAGGAACTCGCTCGGCTTGAGCGCCAGGTCGGCGCGCGCGAGCTCGCGGGAGATGTTGCTGCCCCAGTCGCGCCGCTCGACCATCTTGTTGACATTGGCCATCAACGCCGAGCTCGAGATCATCTCGCCCATGTCGCGCCTGGCCTGGGGCGTCTTCGCGCTCGGTGCCGCCGAGGCGTAGCGCGCGAGGCGCGCGTCGACGTCGGAGCCGCCGAAGAAGCTCAGGAAGATCAACAACACGCCGAGTGCCGCTGCACCGGCGAGCAGAAGTGTTACTGGTGTCATGGCTGGAACGGCGACCCGAAGATGCGCGGCGGCAGGTGAATGCCGTGCGCGTCGAACTTCTCGGTGAAACGGGGGCGGACGCCGGTGGGCCGCAGGAAGCCCTCGACGTGGCCCTCGCTGACGCCGGTCTGCTCGAACATGAACACGTCCTGGAGCACGATCACGTCGCCCTCCATGCCCTGCACCTCGGTGATGGCGGTGATCTTGCGCGAGCCGTCCTTGAGGCGGTCCTGGTGGACGATCAGGTCGACCGCCGAGGAGATCTGCTCGCGGACTGCGCGCAGCGGCAGCTCGACGCCGGCGAAGAGGACCATCGTCTCGAGCCGCGCGAGCATGTCGCGCGGGCTGTTGGCGTGGCCGGTCGACATCGAGCCGTCGTGGCCGGTGTTCATCGCCTGCAGCATGTCGAGCGCTTCCGCGCCGCGCACCTCGCCGACGATGATCCGGTCAGGGCGCATGCGCAACGAGTTGCGCACCAGCTCGCGAATGGAGATGGCGCCCTTGCCCTCGATGTTCGCCGGGCGCGCCTCGAGCGTGACCACGTGCTCCTGGCGCAGCTGCAGCTCAGCCGCGTCCTCGACGGTCACGATGCGTTCGTCGTTGGGGATGAACGAGCTGAGGATGTTCAGCATGGTCGTCTTCCCGGAACCGGTACCACCCGACACGAACACGTTCAGCCGGGCTTCAACGCAGGCGCGCAGGAAGTCGAACATCTCCGCCGTGGCCGTCCCGAAGCGGATCAGGTCGTCGGTGGTCAGTGGCGTCGCTGCGAACTTGCGCACGGTCAATACCGGTCCGATCAGGCTGATCGGTGGGATGACCGCATTGACGCGCGACCCATCGACGAGGCGCGCGTCGACCATCGGGCTCGACTCGTCGACCCGCCGGCCAATTGGCGAGATGATGCGGTCGATGATGCGCATCACGTGCTCATCGTTCTGGAAGCTGACCTGGGACAGTTCGATCTTGCCGGCACGCTCGACATAGACCTGGCGCGGGCCGTTGACCATCACCTCGGTGACCGTCTCGTCGCGCAGCAGCGGCTCGAGCGGACCGAGGCCGACGATCTCGTCGGTGATCTGCTCGAGCATGCGCGTTCGCTCGGCGCGGGTGAGCGCAAGGCCTTCCGTGTCAAGCGCGCGCCCGAAGGCCTCCTCGATCTCGCGCCGTACCTCTACCTGGTTGGCCAGGTCGAGCTTTGGATCAAGGTCGGAGATGACCCGTTGCTGGATGCGCAGCTTGGCATCACGGAAGGTCTCACGCAGCGGAACCTGGGCGAGCATTCGGCCGGAGGCCGGCGGCGGGGCAGTGCCGGCACCATTGGTTGGCGCGGGCACGGCTGCCTTGCTGCTCGCCGATGCGGGCGTGTTGGGTGTTGGGCCATCGCGGCCCGGCGGTGGGGTGATCGGCGCTCCCGGAGGCGGCGTCGCGCCGGTCCAATCACCGGTCGGCCGGGCACTTTCGATGCGACGCAAGAGCGACATTTCGTTCACTTCCTCCTAATCAGTGGGCACGCCACTGGAAAATGCCCTTGCGTGGTATCGCCCGCAGCGGCACCTCGGGCACGACAGTTTCCGCGGCGCCGACCACGTCGCGCGCCATCCGTGAGATGTCTTGGCTGACCCGCGACTGCGGGTCGGTGATAACGAACGGGACTCCACGATTGAGCGCAAAGACGACCGTCCGGCCGTCCGACACGACACTGTGGGTGACCTTTCGCCCGATCGACGTTTCCACATCCTGCAGGCGAATGCCATAGCCCGAATCGGCCCTGTTGACCACCAGCTGGACCTTCCCTTTGGGGTAGCCCATTTGCTCGGTGAGCGACAGGAACTGGCGGATGTTCTTGATGTTGGTGATCTCGAGCGTGAGCACGGTCAGCACCACATCCGACTGGTCGAGGCAGCTCAGGGTCACGTCGCCGAGCAGCGGCGAAGAGTCGATCACGACCAGGTCGTGGGTCGCCCGGAGGCCGCCAATGATCCTGGCCATGTGCTCCGCGGTCACCAGTTCGGCCATCTCGGGGCTGGGTGGAGCGGTCAACACGCGCACGCCGGAGCTGTGGTCGACCAGGGTCGAGTCGAGCGTCTCGAGGTCGCCACTGGCAAGCTCACGCGACACATCTGCGATCGACTGGTTCTTGGGGTTCAGGTTGAGCATCACGCCCACGTCGCCGAACTGCAGCCCGGCGTCGACGATCACCACCTTCTTGCCCAGCTGGGCGTGCGCGGCCACCGCAAAATTGATGGCCAATGTGGTGCGCCCGACGCCGCCTTTGGGTGAGAAGAAGGAGACCACCTTGCCTTCTCCGCCCGGTAGCATGGCGGCACGGGTGGCCTGGCTGTCGGCCATGGGCAGGGTTTCTGCGACGCGATCCAGCTTCTTGCGCTCCCGTTCGTACACCTGGCGAATCGAGGCAGTGAGCTCGTCGGAAGTGAACGGCTTGACCAGGAATTCGCGTGCGCCGGCGAGCATTGCCCGACGGAGATAGTCGGCGTCGCCCTGGACGCTCATCATGATCGTGGCGGCAGTAGGCGCACGCAGCGCGAGTTGCTCGGCCGTGGCGATGCCGTCCAGGTCGGGCATGTTGATGTCAAGCAACACGACATCAACCGGCTCACGGCCGGCAAACTCCAGCGCCTGTGCGCCAGAGGCAGCGCTGCCGACGACCTTGATGTCCGACTCGAAGCTGAGCAGCTTCGCGAGGTGGTCGCGCGTTTCGGCGATGTCGTCGACGATGACGACCTTGATCTGGTCAGCCATCGGTACAACGGGCGCCGTTGAGCATCAAGGTGCAGCCGCGCTTCAAGGTGGTTCTCCGTTCCAAAAGTGACAGGTGTCAACGACTCTAGAGGTGGTCTTGGGGGGTCGCGATCCTACGAAAGGGCTAGGACCGTCAGCGCGTCGGCTGCCTTCTCGCGCTCAGAGATACGAACAGGGAGCGCTCACTGGTCCGGAGGAGGTCGGACCGGGAAGCGCTCCCTGCTGGCCGGATGGGAATGTCGAGCTAGAGGGCGGCGTTGAGCGTTGAGAGCATGTCGTTGATGGTGCCACCCAGGAATGTCAGTGCGGCAATGGCGACGACGGCGATCAGGCCAAGAATCAGCGCGTACTCAGCGAGCCCTTGGCCACTCTCCTTGCGCCTTGCTACCAGGCGATTCACGATGCGTTACCTCTCCTTCCCCTGCGCCGGGACGGGCGTCGGATCGAATTTCGCGCAGCAATTGAATTGTCCGCTATAGGAAACGAGTACTGCCACCGGCGGGCGCCGCACGGAACAGAAGGCGATCAGCCGTTTATCTGTTGCGCGATGGCAGACAGGATGTCGTTGATCTGGGTTCCGAAGAACCCGAGGGCAACCAGCGCGACAATGACGATCAGCGCGACGATGAGCACGTATTCCGCCAGGCTCTGGCCGGCCGATCCTCTCATGGGAGTGCCACGTTGGCCTCGAACTCGAGGCCGTCCGCGCTCAGGCTGACCTCCAGGCCGGCACCGGCCGCGCGCTGCCTGATCTCCTGCCAGGCCTCGTCCGGCAGCCCGGACTCGGCGGCGGTCTTGCGCTCCTCTTCGTGGATCATGGAAACGAGCGCTGCGGGGAGCCGCTTGTCGCGCTGCGCGGCCTCGATCACCGCGCGCGCTTTGCTGCCTTCGGACTGCTCGTCGCCCGGTCGGCGCGCGCGGACGATTGCCTGCAGGCCCGGCTCGCTCCATTCGAGGGCGATGACCACGTTGGCCGGCTTGCGCGCGAGGAAAGCCACCAGCGCATCGTCGATTACCCGGAAGAGGCCGCTCTCGAGGTCGCGCGGCAGGCGCCGATCGACGCCCGAGCTCTGGAAGCCCACCTCGATGCCCGAGCGCCTGCTGTGCTCTGCTGCGGAACGGCGCAGAGTCGGCACGAGGCCCAGGTCGTCGAGCACCATGGGCCGCACGTCGAAGATGAATGTCTTGGTCGCCTCGAGGGCGTGCTGGACCATGACCACCAGCTGGCCGAGCTCGGACGCGGCCTGGGCCGGGTCGCGCCCGAACAGGCGCTGCACCACCTCGGCCTGCAGGGCTATGTTCGCGATGCTCTGCGCTGGTCCGTCGTGCATCTGCCGGGCGATCTCGCGGCGCATCTCCTCCTGCGCGACGAGCACTTCGCGCGAAGGGCCTTCCTCGTGACCGTTGGCGGTCACCGGGGCCGGCGCGACGGGCGCGCTGCTCTTGTCCAGCGAGCCCAGGACGTCCGCGACGAGCGAGCTGAGGCGCTCCAGTCCGCGCTGCTTACCCTGCAGCACCTCGGTCTGCGCCTGCATCAGGGACGCACGGCGGGTCTGGGTGAGCAGGTGTGCGTGTGCTTCGCGCAGCGCGTCTGGGCCCGCGTCACCCTGGTGCTCGAGTGCCTCGAGGCGTTCGGCGGCCTGTTGACGCCGGTTCTCGTAGCGCTCCGCCTCCGTCGTTGCCTGCTGCATGAGCATGCCGATTTCGGCCAGCTCGCGCTCGAGCTTCGCCCGCTCAGCTTCGAGACGCGTGCGCAGGTCGCCGGCCTGACCTGGCGCGACGGGCAATGCGTCGGCCATCGCTGCTCAGTCCTCGGGGATGCGGATCCAGCCTTGCTTCATGGCATACACGACCGCCTGGGTACGGTCGTTGACCGACAGCTTGCGCAGGATCGAGCTCATGTGGTTCTTGACCGTTTGCTCGCTGATGGTCAGTGCGTAGGCGACCTGCTTGTTGGTCATGCCCTTGGCGATGTTGTCGAGGATCTCTACTTCGCGCGGTGACAGCGGGGCGAAGATCGGCGCCGCTTCCTGACCGTACACGGCCAGCTCGCGGAATTCCTTGAGCACCCTGCTTGCCACCGTCGGTCGCGAGAAGACCTTGTCGTTGATCAGGTACTCGCCGGCACGGACGCGGCGGATGATCGTCACGAGGTCGTCGGGGTTGATGTCCTTCAGGATGAAGGCGGCGGCGCCGGCCTTGATGGCCTCGAAAAGTTGATCCTCGTCCTCAGCGACCGCCAGGGCGATGATCCCCACGCTGGGCACTTCGCGCTTGATGCGGTGCGTCGTCTCGATGCCGCCCGGTGCCGGGAGCGACAGGTCGAGCAGCACGATGTCGGGTGTCAGCTCGACCGACATCGTGAAGGCGTCGCGACCGTCCTCGGCCTCGCCGACCACGTCGAAGTCGGTCTCGCCCTCGAGCGTGCGGCGCATGCCCACCCTGAAGAGCGCGTGGTCGTCGACCAGCAGGATTTTCGTCCGCTGCTCGGGGTTGCGCCGGTCCGGTCCGCCACGGCGGCGATCCGGGCCCGAGTATTCAGTCTCCACGCTCATCTCCTATCCCCTCCCAGGTCGATGGTAAGGCGCACGGTCGTGCCGGATGTGCGGTTCGTGTCGATTGCCAGTTGAGAACCCAGAAGTTCCGCGCGTTCGCGCATGAAGCGCAGTCCAAAATGGCGGCGATCGGTGTGTGCGGTGGCATCCACAAGGTCGAACCCGACACCGTCGTCGCGCACCTCGAGAATCCACTGCTGGTGGCCATCTTGCCTCTCGGTACGGGTCGCCAGCCACACGTGCTTGGCGCCCGCATGCTTGGTCACGTTGCGCAACGCTTCCTGGGCCACGCGCAGCACGGTCGTGCGGCCGGCCTGATCGAGCAGCTCCGCTGGGGCGTCGAGCTGGACGTCGACCTTGACGGGTGACCGCTCGACGAAAGTGTCGACCGTGTCGCGCAGGGCATCGTCGAGACCGGTGGGTTCGCCGAGTGAAGGACGCAGCTGGTTGATGTACGCCCGCAGCGTGTTGAGTTCGCGCTCGAGGATGCTGCGCAGCGAGTCGAGCTCAGCTGGTGCATCCTCAGCGCGACCGCGCAGCGCGCGCTCGACAATCTGGATCTGGAAGAGCGCGTTGGCCAGTGCCTGCGCGGTGCCGTCGTGCAGCTCTTCAGCCAGGCGTATGCGCTCTTCCTCGCGCGCGGCAATAAGCGCCGACCCGTCGTGAGCCCCGGTTCCAGCCGGTGCGTTCGACAGCGACGGCTGCTGGCTGCCGGTGCCGCCGCTCTCCATCGGCTTTCGAGTATAGGTTGCCTCTCGGGCAGTGTTCATTGGTCACATCCCGTGTCGATGGCAAAGGCACGCACCGGGCCATCAATGTCGATTGGCAGAGGGTTGAAGCAGGGCATTGTTGCAGCGCTCAGCAAAGGCGTCGGAAACGTGTCGAAGACTACGACGCTGCGGGCACCGAACTGAGCCGCCAGGCGAATGACATTGGGCAGCGGCTCCGCGGGTAGTGCCAGCGTGGGCCGGGCCAGGGCATCGGATAGCCAGATTGGCCGGTTGGTGATAACCGGCGCGCCCGCCGGGATGCCGGCGTCTGCAAGCGCTGTCGGCAGAGCCGACGCCGCCTGATCGATGATGCGCGACTCACCGAGCGCGACATGCTGGGCGCCGGTCACCTGGAGCAGCGCGATCGGCAGGGTGAGCACGAGCAGGGCACCTGGCGCCAGCCAGGCATTGTTGCGCCGCCAACCCCGCCAGCGTCCGACTCGTTCAACGAAGCCATCCAACCCGAGTACGGCGGCCACCGACAGCCCAACCAGGAGCGGCCCCGCGGCATGGGCGAACGTGCCCCACAGGGTGGGGATGGGGAAGAGCACCGCGGTGGCGATGAACGTGATGGTGCCTGACACAAGAAGGGCACCAAGGGCGCCGCCTGCGACGACCCGTGTTCCTGGCGCGAGGCGCGCCCGCCACCCGCCGACGAGCGCTGCCAGAAGGCCGATGGCTATTGCCACACCGCCGGGAACCAGCACCACGTCCAGCAGTTGGTACGCCAGCGCATTGGCGATGTTGACGACGATGCCGCCGACACCCTGCGCGGCAAAGGTCGCGAAGGACGGATGGGCCAGGTAGCCGAAGATGTCTTCGTTGCGAATTGGCCACAGGTTGTCGCTCACCTGCGTCGGAAACGCGGTACCGAATACGCTCAGCTCGCGCAGCCACCAGGGCAGGATGACGAGCGCCGCGAGCAGCGCGACGCCGGCCACCCGCGCGATCCAGCCGCGCAGCCCGACTCGGGTGCTGGCCACCAGCAGCGCGAACGTCAGGCCAAGGTAGATAGCCTCCATGCGCGTCAGGTAGGCCAGGCCCAGGACGGCGCCCAGGATGATCAGCGCTCGCCGATCGCCGCGCGCCGCGCGGGGCATGAGCAGACACGCGCCAACGCCCAGCGCGGCGAACGGAAGTGTCGAATCCGGTGCAACGACAGCGAGCAGGAACGGGCCCCCGAGCGCGACCAGCAGGCCGGCGCCCAGCGCCACCCAGGTTGCTCGGGTGGCCGGAACCGCCAGCTGCGTCGCCGTCTGGCGGGCCACCATCCAGGCGAGCATCGCCAGCAGCACGCCCAGCACGACGTACGCGAACTGCGCCGCGCTGAAGCCAGGTCCGACAATGAGCATCGGTATGGCCATCACGTAACTGGCCAACGGCTGCCACAGTTCGAATGCCGGCCGAGGCAGGACGAGTGGCGGGGTGGAGTAACTCCAGATGGCGTCGATGACCGGCCCGTGCCCGGTGACCATGTTGCGGGCCACTGCCACGTAATAGGCGCTGCCTTCCGAGAGAGGGAAGCGGACCAGGCTGGCGGCCGCGAACTGGGCGGCTGCGGCGATCACGCCCACCGTCACCGGAATCGGCCAGACCGAGGCCGATAGGCGGCCGAGCAATGGTCGCGACGCCGGGTGCTGGTCCCGCCGCCGGTCGGCGGGCCTGGTGTACTCGCCGGGCATGGTCATCGGCTGCACCTGGTGTCGGAGTCGCTCAGGCAGACGGCGTATAGGGCGGCACTCGGCAGGATCGGAACCGTCAGGTGCCGTGCCGCCAAGCGAAAGTGCCGTTGCCATACGCCACCGCAACGGGCTGAGAAAGCCAATCAGGATGCTGCTCGCCCGAAAGGACGGGTACCAGGGCGGGGACGATCTGGGCTCGCTCGAGGAGGAGCCAGCGCACGTCGTAGGCCTGCATGGCCCCCTCGATCGTGGCCAGGTCGTCGTCCGGCGTCACGATCGCGGCGTGACCCGTCAGGTAGTGGATCGCACCCGGGTCCGCGGCCATCACCCGATCCGAAGCCGAGGCGGCGTTGATGGTGGCGGTGAGCTGGGACTCGGTGGCACGTACGTCCGACCAGCGCCCGACGGTGGCGACGGTCTGCAGGGTCGCCCCCAGGATGGCCACGCCGACCGCGCCGGCGATGAAGATCCGCGTCGCCTGGTGAGCGTCCCAGGTTGATCGTCGACGCGCGACCCATGCGACCACCACGCCGATACCGGCAATCACCAGCAGATAGGTGTGCGGCAGGAGCGCGACGGCAGAATGGATGAAGGTGCCGTACGGAACATGGATGGCAAAGAGCAGGCCGCTCGCGGCGAACAGGGCAATGGCGTAGATGAAGAACGGGGCGAACGCCGCGTCGAGCCGGTGTCGCCATGCGCCGAGGAGCGCCAGCGGCGCCAGCACCACGACCAGCGGCAGCAGGGCAAAGAGCCCCAGCGCAGCGAGCAGACCACCCAGTCGGCTGGACAGCAGGGCGCCCGCGCCCTGGGCGAAGAACGCCGCAGGAGTCGCGGGCGAGCCGATGCTGAACAGCTGGCCGTAGTCGGTGATCCACAGGATGCGGCCGCTGGTTGCTGACGGGGCGATGCTGCCGAATACCGCCAGCTGGCGGTACAGCCACGGGCCGAGGACGAGTGCGAACAGGGCCGCACATCCGAACGCTGCCCACCAGCCAATGAGCCGACGCTGGCCCGGCAGCAGCTCTCGCGCGAAGGCAAGCGCATAGGGGAGACCGAGCAGCACGCCATCGTTCCGCGTGAGTGTGGCGAGGCCGACGACGGCCCCACCCACGACGAAGGCGCGCCGATCGCCGCGCATGCCCCGGACGCACAACCACAGGCTGAGCGCCCCCAGGGTGATGAACAATCCGAATGTGTCGGGCTGCGAAAGAAAAGGCGTCAAGCCAGCAGGCACGGCGACGAGCAGCCCGGCGGCCAGTGCGCCATACGTGTCGAAGCCGGCGTCGCGTCCGATCCAGTAGGTGAGCGGCGCGGCGATCGCGCCCGCAATCCAGAAAGGCAATCCGGCAGCCAGCGACGTGGGACCCAGGAGCCAGATGAAGGGCACCTGGACGATTGCCGCGAGGGGCATCCAGTGCGCATTGGAGGGGATCGGCAACGTCGGACTCGCCGGCAGCTGACCGCCGACGTCGACGAAGTTCCAGATGTAGTCGGCCGTGAAACCATGCCCGGCCGCAAGCTGCTGGGCAATGTGAACGTAGTAGTAGGAATCGGGGTAGGCCGGTCCCGGGAAAACCGTACCCAGGGCCGCTCGTACCAGGAAGGCAGCAGCAAAGAGGACCACGGGGATCATGACCGTGGTGCAGGTTAGCAACGCCAGTTCTGGCTACTCACCCGTACGAATGGGCTAGACAGGACACCCTCGGAGGTGCGACGAAGGATCCAGTCAGGCGGCCGCGACCCTTTGCTACGCTCCGTCCGTGGGCACCGCCTCCGTGACGCCCGTTACCGATGTCCAGAAAACGCTACCCGGTGTGCTTGACTGGCCCGGACTGCGTACCTTCCGATCGCCTCGCTTTCGGCTGGTCGTCGCTCTCGCGCTCTGGCTGCTCGCCACAGCTGTCCTCGGGGTCGTGCTACTCAAACAGGCGTCCGACCCCGCTGGCCAGTACGCCTTCGACTTCCAGGTCTATCACGCTGCCGCCGGCGATCTGTCGGCCGGCCGGTCGCCCTATGCGCCCTCGATGTTCGCGGGGCCCATAGCTGCACAGGGCGCGCTGCTGTACAAGTACCCGCCCCTGCTGGCGCAGCTGCTGATCCCACTTGCGGGTGCCAGCCTGTCAATCGCCGCCGCGGTGTGGCTCATCCTGCAGGCGTTGCTCATCCTGTCGGGGACCTGGCTCGCGGCTCGCGTCGCGGGGGCGCCACGGACCGCCGAGACCCTGTGCTGGTGCGGCGCCGCAGCAACGCTCTTCCTGCCTGACTTCGACACGGTTTGGAAAGGCAACGTCAGCGGCGTGCTCGCATCCTTCGTCGCACTGAGTTTCGTCGGTGGCGCAGGCGGTGGACTTGGGCTCGCAGCGGCGACGCTGCTCAAGACGACACCGGTGGTCATGCTGCCGGCAGCCTTCGTGTCCGGCCAACGCTTCCTGCGCGGACTGGCTGTTGCAGCGCTCGTCACATTGGTGTCCGTCCTGCTTGCTCCATACGCCTGGGCCGATTTCGTCCGCGTGTTGCCCAACCTGGTGTCGGGACCCGCCAATTTCGCCACCAACCTGGCGCCGGACAATCTGGTCTCCTTCGCACTGCCGGCGATGCCCATGGCTGCTGAGGTCGTGCGCCTGGTGTGCGTTGTGGTCGGCATGGTGGCGGTTGTGCTGTCGGTGCTCGTTGCGCGCCGTGCGGGCGGGTGGCCGGCGGCACTTGCCCTGGGAGTGGTCGCGCTACTGATACTGCCCAGCGCGACCTGGTACCACTACCTGGCCGTGCTGCTGCCCGTCGCTGCCTACACCTGGCCGCGGGCCACGGCTCGGGCGCGCCTGGGGCTCGTGACCGGTGGCGCCTCGGTGTCGTTCGGTCTTGCGTGGCTGCCCCTCGCGGTGGCCGGCGCGACGTTGCTTCTGGCGACTGCCGTGTGGACGCTCTGGCCGCGCCGCCAACTGGCCACGCCGTGAGCTCGACTTCGGTGTCGCAGTCGGCCCAACGCACGTCACCCGCCTGGTGGCGGGCGTTCGTAAACGATGAGCGCTCGCGGCGCCGGCTGTTGCTGATCGGCAGTGCGGTGGGCTGGGCGTTCCTGCTGGCTGCTGCGGTCGTCCTGATCCGACACGACGGTGGCTATGGCTATGACGCCTACGCCTACTGGCAGGCCGGTCGGAATGTGCTCGATGGCAGCCCGTTGTACTGGGCACACAACGAAGGGGCGCTGGGGGCCTACCGGTATCCGCCGCTCTTTGCACAGCTGTGGGCGCCCTTCTCGCTGATGCCCGCGCTCGCTTTCTCGTGGGCCTGGCGGCTGGTCTGCCTGCTGGCGCTGCGCTACCTCGCCGGCTCGTGGCGCAACGTGGGCCTCTGGGGCCTCGTGCCCTTTACCTGGACCGAGCTGTCGGTTGCCAACGTCACCTTCCCGACGGCGGCATTGACGGTCATGGCCCTGCGCGGCCGATCCGAGCTCGCCGCCTGGGCAGGCTCGGTCAAGTTCGCGCCATTGCTCGCTGTGCCGTACCTGTGGTTGACGCGTGCAAAGGCGCGGCGTGCCTTGGCGCTCGGGCTGGGAACGGTCCTCGCAGCTTTCACCATTTCGTTCGTCATCTCGCCTGACAGCTGGTTCCTGTACGTTCAGGCTCTCGGCTGGATGAGCACGTCCAGCACCGACTCCTTCGGGGTCTTCGCGCTGCTGCCCAATGGCCTCGAGGACTTTCTCTTGCGCCTGGCCATTGCCCTGGGGCTGCTGGCCGTCGCTGTCTGGCGCAGCTCTGATCGGTTCGCCTTCACGGCCACAGTCCTCGCGGCCCCCGTGATCTCCGTCTGGAACCCCGTCGTGCTACTGGTCCTGCCGCGTCTAGGCAGAGCATCGAGGAGGGCCGCGGAGTGAGTACGTCGCGGCGGGCTTCCGGGAGCCCGTTGGCTGCGCCGGTTCAGGCCGCCTTCACGCTCCTTACCCCGGCCCGTCGCCGCGCGATGCGGCATGGTCTGGTGGTAGGTGGTGTCCTGGCGGCCGTCGCGGCAGGATGGGCCAGCCTTCAGGGCCCGGCCATCGATGCCTATGCGTACTGGCTCAACCGGCCGCCGGTGACCTATGGCGCCCTTCCCGGAACGGATGGCGCCTTCTTGTACTCGCCGGCTTTCGCGCAGATCATCTCGCCCTTGACCGCACTGCCTTGGCAGATATTCCTCATTGTCTGGTTAGCGGCCATGCTTCTCGCCTTGGCATGGCTTGTTGGACCGCTGCTGCTCTTTCCTGCAGTGCTGCTGTTTGGGATCGAGATCCAATACGCAAACATCCATTTGTTCATGGCCGTGGCCCTCGTACTCGGCTTTCGCTTCTCTTGGACCTGGGCTGCGATCTTGCTGACCAAGGTCACTCCCGGCGTAGGCCTCCTGTGGTTCGTTCGTCGGCGGGACTGGCGCTCACTGACTGTGGCAATCGGGGCAACCCTCATCGTCGTGGTCGTGTCCGCCGCCCTGGACCCCCAGGCCTGGGTGGGTTGGTTCAGTCTGCTCGAAAGTAGCGCGACCGCGCCCACACAGTCCTTCAGCGCCATCGTGCCGTTGTGGCTGCGGTTGCCCCTGGCGGGCGGCTTGGTCTGGTGGGGCGCTGGGCGAGATGCCAAGTGGGTGATGCCGATCGTGGCAACAATCTCGTTGCCGGTGATTTGGCCGGGCTCGCTGGCATTGCTCAGCGCCGTGTTTCCACTGACCAAGCGATGGTCCCTGAGGCCCGGCTGGAAGGAGGCGATGAGGTGACGCGCCGTTGGCATCGCTCAGCGAAAAACCGCACGGCATGGAAGAGAAATGTCGGCTGGACTGATCGCGTGGGCCGCTCGCCGAGATGCGCCCTGGGCGCTACCGCTTACGGTGGGGTGGGCAGTTCCCGCTCTGTACATCGATAGCTATTGGGTCGTCTGGTTGGCCGCCGTTCGCCTCTCCGGCTTGACGTCGACGGCTGACGCCACTTACCTCCTGCCGAAGCTTCGACGCCTGCAAATCGTCCGTCCGTCCGCTCGATAGGATGCGTGAGATGTCCCAACCCACGGCGCCGAGCCGCAGCAAGCCGCTGCCTAGCGTCACCCTGGTCCTGCCCGCCTACAACGAGGCGGCGCGGATCGGTCCCGCGCTCGACGAGCTTTTCGCTTACCTCGACCGTCCGCCGTCGGACATGGGCCCCGTGGAGGTGCTCGTCGTAGACGACGGCAGCACCGACGACACCGTCGACATCGTCGAGCGCCGCCCCGAAGTCGCAGCGGGCCGGTTGAAGCTGCTCCGCGAGCCTCACGGTGGCAAAGGTGCAGCCGTGCGCGCGGGAATGCTGGCAGCGGAGTCGGACGACATCCTGTTTGCCGATGCCGACCTGGCTACGCCACCCGACCAGCTGCCGCTCCTGACTGCGGCACTCCGTGAGCACGACGTCGCCTTGGGCAGCCGTGTGCAGCCCGATGGTTCGGATCGACGCGCGAGCCAGCCGCGCTACCGGCGTATCGTCGGGCGGCTATTCCATGTGCTGGCCGCCATGTGGGTTACCGGGCCGGTGCCCGACACCCAATGCGGATTCAAGGGCTTCAGCCGCGCGGCCGCGCACGACCTCTTCGGGCGCCAGCAGGTGACCAGCATCGTGTTCGACGCCGAAATCATCCATCTCGCTCGTCGGCGCGGCTACTCGATCGCGATAGTGCCGGTCCAGTGGTCGGACAAGACAGGCTCGCGCATGCGCCTGCGCGCTGGCCTGGCCGTGCGCGTGGGCCTCGACCTGATACGCATCCCGCTGATACATCGCCGTGTGCCACGCCGCTGAAAGCGGCCCTTCGCGTAACCGATGCTAGAGTGCCAAGTGGTGATTTCTGCTGCGCCGGCGTCCCTTGTTGCACATCGCGTCGAACTGGCCGATATCCCGCGCGAAACCTGGGACCGGCTCCTGGCCACCAGTCCGGCGGCATCGCCGTTTGCGCGCTGGACCTTCCAGCGCGCCTGGTGGGACGCCTATGGTTCCACGGCGCAGGCGGACTACCTCGTGTGCCTGAGCCCCGGCGCCGACCCGACCGACAACGATGCCATCCGCGCCATCGTGCCGCTCATGCGCCGCACCGACGGGCCGGCCCAAGCCGCCACCGTGTTCTTCGCCGCCACGTATCACGCTGACTACGCCACCATCCTGGCCGCCCCGGCCGACCTGCCCGCCGCTGTGCGTGCCGCGACCGCCGTTCTGGATGAACAAACCTGGGAGGCGGTCGACCTGCGTCGCCTGCGCGCCGCCGACCCCGTGCTGCGAGAGCTCGAGTCGGCATTCGGGGACCTCGCGCAAGAGCAGGGCTGGACCGTGGTGCGAGAGCACGAGGACGTGTGCCCGGTGATAACCGCGCCGAGCGGCGATTGGGACGAGTACCTGGCCGGCCTGGACAAGACCGCTCGCCACGAGATCAGGCGCAAGCTGCGCCGGGCGGCGACGGTGGGCGACCTGTCGATCGAGGTTGGTCCGCCCGACAGCGAGGCAATCGACCAGTTCGTCGCGTTGCACGGAGCGCGCTTCGGCGAGGAGGGCCTCTTCCCCGGCCACCGATGACGGCCGGCGCACCGAAACTTTCATTCGCCGGCTGGCCGAGCTCGAGAACGCCGAGCCGGATGGCGGCCAGCTGCACGTTGCGCGTGTCCAGTGCGGCGCGCGGCTCGTCTACATTGCCATCGCGTTCGATGACGGCAATACCTGCTACCTGTACAACGCGGGCATGGACCCTGGCGCCGCCCTCGTGTCTCCGGGCGTGACTGGCACTGCCCTGTACCTGCAGGACCGATTGGCCGCCGGCCGGCGCCGCTTCGACTTCCTGCGCGGCAACGAGCCCTACAAGTACGAGTGGGGTGCCGTGGACGAGCCCATCGAGCGCCTCCTCGTGCGCCGGGTTGGCGCGCCATGAGCATCGTCGTCACCGAGGTCATGGCGACCGGGGCCGGTGGCGGGGCGCAGGTCCACGTCCAGAACCTCGTCAGCGGCCTGGACCCGACGCTGTTCGACGTGGAAGTCATCAGCCTGTCCGACGGCCCGGCCGTGCGCCGCATGCGCGCCGCGGGCATCACCGTCCATGTCGTGGACGAGGCCGACGACGACGTTGCGCAGGAGGCGCTCCTCGACCTGCTTCTACGCCGGCCGCCCGAGGTGATCCACAATCACATGTACCGCGCCGAGGTGCTCGGGACACGGGCAGCTCTGGCTCTCGCCGAGCACGGCGCAGCGCGGCCGTACATCGTGAGCACGGTTCATTCGAGCCGCGTACGCAGCGATGAGGACCGCGCGCTCATCCGCCGCCTCACGCCATCGATGGATCGCCTGATCGCCGTCAGCAAGGCCATCGTCGCCAAGCTCGCCGCCGAGGGTCGCGCAGGTGTGCCCATCGAACTGGTCTACAACGGAGTCGACCTGGCCCGCTACAGCTATACCGAGGCCTGCTGCACGCTGCCCGAGGAGTACGGCTTTCCCGAGGGTTCCCCGCTCGTCGGCGTCATCGCGCGCCTGGAGCCGGAAAAGGGTCACGCCACGCTCATCGAGGCCTGGCCGCGAGTCCTTGCGCGAGTGCCCGAAGCGCGGCTGCTGGTTGTCGGTGAAGGTAGCCAACGGCCCATCCTGGAAGCGCAGGCGGAGGCGCTCGAGCTGCTCGGCGAGGAATGCGCCGGCGATCGCTGCGTGGGCACTCGCGGCGCCCGGCCGGGCGCCAAAGTCGTCTTCACCGGCCTGCGCGATGACGTTCCGGCCGTCACCGCGGCGCTCGACGTTGCGGTCCTGCCCTCGTACCGCGAGGCACAGGGCCTGGCCATTCTCGAGGCCATGGCGCTGCGCCGACCCGTCGTCGCAACTGCAGTTGGGGGAGTCCCCGAGATGGTCGAAGATGGCCGCACCGGCCTGCTCGTCCCGCCTCGCGACGCGGTTGCCATGGGCGTCGCGATCAGCCGTCTGCTGACCGATCATCCACTTGCGGACACCCTCGCCCGGGCCGGTCACGACTACGTGCATGAGAATTTCTCGCTCGCCCACATGCTCAGCGCGATCAGCGAGATCTACGTTCAGGGCAGTGGCATAGTCCACGCCCGCAGAGAGTCGACGCGCTCAGCCGCCTGACTGGCGACCCGGCCGGTCAGGGCTTGACGGTCGCCCAGTAGCGTTCGGCGGAGCCGGACACTCCGCCCGCGAGGGCCACCCGCGCGTGGTAGCCGGCCAGGTCATCGAGCATGTCCTGCTCCGATTCGAAGAGGCGTTCGATCTGGCTGGCGTACAGCTTGATGCCGGCCGTCTTCCGGTCGAGCACTTCGCTGATGTTCGCGTACTGCGGCTCGACGTTGACGCCCACCGGCAGGTCGAGTTCCAGGCGCTCGCCGCCCGCCGCCCCGCCACCGTAGTTGGCCGGCCCGGAGAAATCCGTCCACCACGAGTACGGAAAATCCTCGTAGAACGACAGACGGCCGACGAAGCTCGGCCCGGGCATCACCCAGCGCCGCCCCTCCGCCAGCAGCGCAAGGCCCACCTCGCGGCACAGCTGGTGGTCCACGTGTCCGCCGACGCCCAACGGGAAGTAGACCATTTGCGGCTCGAGGCGCAGGATCTCCGAGCGCAGCAGCTCGTACGGCGCGAGGTCGTCGTCGCGTACGGCGCCGAGCAGCTGGTCATCGCCGACGTAGCCGCGATAGACCGCGTCAGGCAGGTCCAGGAAGACCACCGACAGCTCGGCGAAGAATGCGTAGCGTTCCTCTTCCGCCTTGCGAATCTGCATCGCGTCCGCGGCGGCAAAGTCGATGGGTACGAGCGAGCCCTGGCCACCAACGCCGTCGGCAATGGGCCGTGCATCGGTTTCGAGATTGGTGATGTTGGCGCTGCGCGTCCAGGCGGCGCGCTGCCAGAACTGGCGAGCCTGCGTGTTGGCACGCTGCTGGGTGGCGTCGATCCGGTCGGGGTCCGCCATCCATGGCGGGTTCACGCCGGCGGTCGCGGTCACTTCAACCGGAAAGTCGGGAGCCAGGTTGGTCGGCCGGAAGGCTTCCGTGAGCGGCCAGTTGGCCTTGGAACCGAAGCCCAGCGCGGCTCGTTGGTAGTCGTTCAGTCCACTCCCGTTGGACCCATCGGTGCCTGAATAGACCGTCAGGATGGCCACGTTCTGGCCGAGTTCGCGCAGGCTGGCGATCAGCCCGCCACATGACAGCGCGACATCGTCAGGGTGGGGAGCGACGAAAACGTGAGTCATCGCAGCGACCGGCTCATCGACAATCGAGCATATCAGCGCGGCTCAGGGCTCGCGGAAGCCGTACTCACCGAGGAGCGGCACGAACACCGCCGGCTCGACCAGTTCGCGCGAGAAACCATCGGACGTTGGCCGCACGAGAAGGATCTCCTGTTCCCAGCGGCCGCCGATGGGGATGACCAGGCGCCCGTCAGGCAGCAATTGCTCGACGAGTGGCTGCGGAACGGCCGGTGCGGCGGCGGCGACCACGATGCCGGCGAAGGGCGCTTCGGACGGGGCGCCGCCGCTGCCGTCGCCGACCATCACGGTCACGCTGTAGCCGAGCGTCGCGAGCCGCTCACGGGCCTCCTCCGCGAGTGATGGCTCACGCTCGATCGAGAGGACCCGCGCTCCCATTTCGGCAAGGATGGCGGCCTGGTACCCGGAGCCGGTCCCCACGTCGAGGACAGTCGCGGGCTGGCCGCCATGCGCGGCAGGCCAATCGGGTATGCCCAGGGCCTGGGTCATGCGCGCGACGATGTACGGCTGGCTGATCGTCTGGCCCTTGCCGATGGGTAGCGCCCCGTCGTCGTATGCCATCGCGGCGACATCGCGTGGCACGAATCGCTCGCGTGGAACGGCGCGCATGGCACGCAGCACGGCCTCATCGTGGATGCCGCGCCGTTCGAGTTGCCTGGTTGCCCAATCCGCACCGGTCTCGTTGCGGAATAGGGGCATCGCCTGTGGCTCGGTTCGCCTCAGCTGGCCGGAGCGCTGGCCGGGGCCGACGCACTCGGTGGCGGCGACGTCGGCGCGGACGAAGCGCCCGTGTTCGTGGGACTCACAATCGGACTCGGGCTCGCCGATACGCTCGGGCTCGCGGTCGCGGATGCGCTCGGGCTGGCCGATGGGCTCGCGATCGGGGATGCGCTCGGGCTGGCCGACAAGGTGGCTGTCGCACTGGGCGCTTGTGTGGGACTCGGTCGTGGCGTCAGGAAGCCGCCAGTCCCAAACAGGAACCCGTAGGCAAATATGACGACGAAGACGGCCACGACCGCGATCACCCACACCTTCGAGACGCGGTCGTCGATGTAGGGCAGAGCCTCCTCACCCGAAGCCCGCGCGCCGCCGCCCGCAGAACCTCCAGCGCCGGATGTCGCCTGGCGCGAGCCACGTGGCCCGGCCGGTGTCTGCTCGGACTGAGCTTCGTCCTCTTCGTCGTCGAACTCGTCCTCCTCGTCGACGTCGAGCGGTTCGTTTGGGTCTGTCACGAGCCGAGCATCCTCCCGAGCTTCAGTACCTGCTGCAGCGCACGCCAGCCGGTCCTGACCCTGCCGACCAGATCGCGTGACGCAAGCAGGGTAAGGCGTGCGTCGTCAAACTCCAGGCGGCGCTGCTCCAGCTCTCCGCGTGCCGCGTCAATGCGGGCGTCCAGGGCGGGCAGCGCCCAGAGCGCGCGCTCGCTGGTCGTGGCGACACTTTTCAGGTCAGTGCGCAGGTTGGTCAAGCGTGCACCAGCCCGGGCACCCGCGGTTTCGATGGCGCGCAGACGCTGCACGGTGCTCGCGGAGAAACGTGCTGTCAGACGCCACAGGACCGCGGCTGCAATGGCGAGAAGCAACGCGCACGCCGCCAGCACGGCCACGACCACGATTGAAAGGCCTGAATCGGGTGGGAGCACGAACGGATTATGTCAGGCGTCGCGAACCGCCGGCAGCAGCGCCCCCACGACACCGCCCAGCGTCGTGAGCACGCCGAACCCGGCGATCACCAGTCCGACGGGCACGCTCTCGGCCAGCGCCCCGGAGATGCCCATCGCGGCGGTCATGGCGCCGAACACCAGGCTGCTGCGCAGGGCAACGACACGCCCCATCAGGGCCAGCGGGGTGCGCTCGATGAAGATGGTCTGGGTGGGAATGATGTAGACGAGATTGGCGATGCCGTTGGCAGTCGCCGCAGCGAGCGCGATGAGGACGTTGCCGGTCAGGCCGAGCACGATGTAGGTGAGCCCCATGGCAATGAAGCCGCCGACCACCAGCCGGCCTTTGCGCAACCTGGCACTCACCACGCCGACGGCCAGCCCGCCAAGGAGGTTACCGACGCCGATCGCGGTGTCGATTGCGGCATAGCTCTCCGGATACGGAATGAAGCGGCCGTCCAGTGCGTCGCGCGCGTACACGACCATCAGGGCGAGGGTCACTCCCACGCTCATCTGTGCCACGGTGCTGATCATCGTGTTCTGGAACAGCTCAGGCTGCCCGCGCAGGAATCGCCAGCCGCCGACCAGTTCGGTACCAAAGCGACGAATGGCGCCGCCCACCATCGGTGCCGCGTCGCGCACCAGCGGTCCGACGGAGATGCCCGTGACGAGCGCGGCCGACAGGACATACGTCGCTGAATCGGCAAAGAAGGCGAGCGACAGGCTGGCCGCCTGGGTGCCCAGGAAAGCGACGAACAGTCCGGCAATGGGGAAGCCCACGATGTCGGCCAGCGTGTCTGCTGTCCACGTCGCGCTATTGGCTGCCATCAGGTCGTCGGTGCCCACGATGCGTGGCAGGAAGGCGACCTTCGCGGGGCGGAAGAACAGGCTCACCGCGGTGATGAGAAAGACGAGTGGGTAGACATAGACGACATCGGCCAACGCGGCGAATGGCACCACCACGACCAGTCCGGCGCGCAGCAGGTCGCTCACGATGAGCACTCGTTTGTGCTCCCAGCGATCCACGAATGTGCCCGCGATGGGGCCGAGGGCGATGTTGGGCAGCGTCGCGGCCAGGAACACGAGGCCGGTGGCCAGGGGCGAGTTGGTCAGCGCGTATACCAGCACCCCGAGTGCCACCTGGTGGAGCCGATCGCCAAGCAGGCTGATCGTCTGGGCGAGCCAGTAGGCGGCGAAGCGCGCATCGAGAGCCAGGCGTGCGTACGGGTGGCTCAGGATCCGCGCGCTGACCGGCAGTGGCGTAGCAGTTCCGGCACCTGCCGGGCCACCGAGGATGATTGGTCGCTCAAGGCCGATGCGGGTCGCCGATATCTCGCCGCGCGGTCCCGGACCGAGTCGGACGCCGCCCTGCGGGTCCTCGTGACCCCTTACCAGAGTGGCAAAGGCGAACCAGCCCAGTCCGGCGGCGATGAAGGCATCGCCGATGCTCGACACGTTGCTGAGCAGCGGGATGGGAATGGGCAGGATGTCGCCGATCGGCCCTGCATGCAGGAAGAAGTCAGCGTTGAGCGCGGTGGGCAGCAGAGTGTGAAAACTGAGGTTCAGGTCGGACATGCCCATCCCGACGGCTGCCAGGGCAGGCGGCCAGACAGGCATCCAGCCGGCATTCAGGACGATGGCCAGACCGTTGGCGGCGGCGCCCACGATGACGGCCAACAGCCCGGGCTGATAGCGGTTGGGCCACAGGCCGGCGATCAGCAGCCCGAAGGCGCCGCCGTAAAGGGGTAGGCGCAGCATGTCGGCGAGTACGACACCATGCGCTATGGCGGCCTCCGTTCCGAAGCGCACCAGGAGCGCGAGGAAGATGAGTGCCACCCACCTGAGCCGCACGTCGATCAACCGGACCATGCGGCCACCGGCGAGCACTCCGATGACGATGCCGAGCAGTAGCCCGAGAACGATCACGCCCTGACGGTATCCAGTTCGACCAGCGGCGTTTGCGCGGTCACGTAGATATCACGCGGGTCCCGGACCCGATCGAAGCCGCACCCTCCGGCAGGCTAAGCCTTATGGCGTACTACGCCGGCATGGGGCCGACTTCCGCTTCGCCCAGGCGCGGAATGTGGCGCTGCCGCAGTCCCTCGGGGATGTTCGGCTTGATCCATTCGGGGTTGCGGGCGATGAGCCGGTCGAACGCGGCGACGACCTCTGGATCGAACTGGATGCCGCTGAACTTGTGCAGCTCGTCGAGGGCCTGCTTCTGGGTGAGCGGGGTCATGCGGTACGGCCGCGCAGCGGTCATCGCCTCGTACGAGTCAGCCACGTGCAGGATGCGCGCGAGCTTGGGGATGTCGTGGCCGACCAGGCGGTCGGGATAGCCCGAGCCGTTGTACCACTCGTGGTGGTGGCGGATGATCGGCAGCTCGGGCGCCAGCTTCGCGACCGGGCGAATGATCTCCTCGCCCTTGACCGGGTGGGCGTTCATGATCACGCGCTCTTCCTTGGTCAGGGCGCCTTCCTTGAGCAGCACCGCGTCGGGAATGCCGATCTTGCCGATGTCGTGCAGCAGTCCGCCCCACTCGAGAGCTTCGAGTTCGGTGTCTGAACAGTTGAGCTCAGCGCCCAGGTCCTTGCCTATGCGCTGGACGCGCTCGCTGTGGCCAGCCGTGTAGGGGTCCTTCGCGTCCACCGCCCCGGCCAGGCTCCTCACGGTCTGGGTGAACATGTCGCGGATCTCGACGACCTTCTTGTAGCCGGCGCGCGTGGCGTACAACGGCACCGCGAAGGGCAGAACGCCGATCGGGCCGGCCACCACGTACATGGCGGCCATCAACCAGGCGAGCGGCGCGAGGCCGGCCAGGCTGACTCCAAATTGCCGCACGTTGGCGACCAGCACTGACCGGACTGACCGGTTCTCTCGCAGCGCAATCGCCAGCGCCGTCAGGAAGTTGTTAGCGAGTAGGTAGCCCAAGCCGACGCCGCCCACTTGCGCGAGAGTCAGCAATGATGGCGTGAACGTGCCCGAAAGGAAAAAACCCGCGACCGCGGCAGCTCCAACAGCCGGGATGGTGATCGCCGCGTGGTTGTAAAGCGTGCCGTACCAAGGTATCCCGCCGGGGAGGCGCAGTAGTCCTCTGACCTCGCGGCCTTCGATCGTGCCTATGGTGGCCACAAGTGCCGCCGCCCCTGGACCCCCAAGGACTCCCGCGGCCACTATCGGAGCCACCGTAACGTCAACGAGTGTGCCGCCAGCCATCTGCACTGGCGCCGCCGCGCACAAGGCTGCGACGATTATCCAGAGGACGATGCCAACTGTTCCGCCGATTTCCGGTCGCCACGGGGACGCATACGTCGCCCACACGAAAACAGCGACCACGCCCGTTCCGGCCAACACGATGAGGGCCCGAAGGCTCGGCCGAGAAGGGAGACTGCTCCTCGCACGCGCCACATACAGAAGTATCGAGGCGCTCTCGGCGCCTCGATACTAGCCTTTAGGTACTAAACCGGCCTGTCGCCTCAGAAGGGTCGGATCCCCGCCGCGGCCACAAGCGCGAGCGACAGCAGACTGCGTGCAAGGGTGATGGAGCGGGCGATGTCTCTCAACATCAGCCCTGCCCTACCAAGCCTTGGTGCTGCGGTTAGCGTCCATGTGCCCATCCTTTCCGGGCTCCTTCGTGAGTCCGCCTCGTATTCCTCGCCGCAGTACGGTTCGTTCGAGGACGAGTAGGAGCGTTAGGCACGCGTCGGCGGAGAGGCCGCCCAATACTCACTGTGGCTTATAAGAGGCCGATTTGCCGCTTGACCAGCTCTCGTAGCGACGTGGGATCGAGCCCGTCTGCGATGTCCTGCGCGGCTAGGTGCCGATATTGGGTGGCGGCCGCGGAATGTGGCTCCGAGGTGCCAGTACAGCCGACACGAGCCGCCGCTCGACATCCTGCGCCGTGGGATCAGTCGCCGAACACTCGTGCGGCCATCTCGGTCGCGCCGTACCGAGGTCCCGCAACGAAATCTCGTCAATGGCGCGGGTCGCCAGTTCCAGGTATGCAGCGTGCAGACGACTTCGCCAAGAGATCGCCCACTCCTCGTACTCGAATTCGGGAGCGAACGGTGCAGCATATGAACTGAGCAAGTCCGACACGAAATTCGAAGCGACGTCTTCGGGCCCGATCTTGCCAGACGGCCCTCAAGGAACTCGGAGCTCGCCGAAGTCACTAGATCGGAGTCGAGCCAGACAGATATCGCTTTCGAATCGCAAGTAGTCAGCGGATACGTCGTCCTCATACCACTCATCTAGACTCCGCGTCAGGTAATGGAGGGATTGGTTCAGGTTGTTGTTTCCGCTGGCCGGATCAGTTTCTGGCCACAGTTCGTCGAGGACCTGTTCACGAGTTGGCGTGAAATCTTGCCGTGTGACCAGGTACAACAGGAGAGCAGCTGGCTTCCGCCGTATCTCGCCAAGCGATAGACGGCGGTCGCCGATGTCAAGCTCGACGCGGCCAAGATCCTTCACGGTGAGCTTCGGAGCTAGACGTTTGGCCAAACGCCGGCCGATCGGAGATGAGACAAGGACCCGTCGCTTATAGGTCTTGTCGTAGGCCCGAAGCCGAACCACGTCATCGACATCACCGAAGTCGTCGAGGAGCGCTGCGGCCACACGCGCGTTCGGGTGGTTTCCCTTGCCCAGTTCCCTCCTTAGCAGCGGGAGCCACCGGTCCGGCCACCTCTCGATGGACTCCGTGATTTCAACTGGGAGAGGCCGGAGTAGGTGGAGGATGGAAGCGACTGCGTCGCTGAGCAGCAGGATCCCGAGGTGGCCGGCCTTTCTGGCTGCCGTCAGAGGAGGCGCATCTCAGAGCATCATCGGTCGACTATGGCGCCGATAAGTTCGAGTCTGGTCTGAGCAGCGCGTGCCGATACGGCGCGGGCGCGCGGGAGGGACTCGGCAACCAGGGTGAGGGCCTGCTCGCGATCCCCTTGGAGCAGGCGCACGAGGGCCTTGAGAACCTGGTGAGTAAGGGTCGTCACCAACATCAAGCGGACACTCCGATGGGAGCCCAGATAAGAGCGACCACGCTTCCTCCGGATTACTCGGTGCAAGGAGCAGTGAGCGAGCGAATATGGCAGTTGTGATCGCCTGGAGATCCGTCAGGCCCTCGTTGGTTCGTCGGATGGCTAATGCGAGCATCTCGTGGGCACGGCGCTGGTCGCCTATGATCGCGGCGAAGAACGCGAGCTCTGCGTAGACGTCTGCGTGTTCTTGCCCTGAGGCGATGCTCAGGGACGCCTCCTCATCTGCTTGGGCACTGTGGCCGAGTTCCAAGCGGCACGCGGACAACACTGCGTGAGTCGAGAATCGCTCAATTCGGCCGGTGACTCCATTTCGTCGAATGCCCGGAGTGCCATCGAGGCCAGATCGAGGGCCCGTAGCGGAAGGCCGGCCGCGGTTGCTGCGATAGCGGCGTTGTGAAGGCTGATCGCCGCGTAGTACGGGTGCCCGCCAGCCCGTTGTCGCTTGGACATCTCTGCCAGGCGGTCCGCGAGCTCGGTATAACGCGCGGGGGTTGGTGAAACCGGGCTCGCATCCACAAAAACCTGAGCAATATCCCGCAATACCTCCGGAGTCTCCTGGTCGGACTGGATCTCCCTCAGCGTCGCGAACATTTGTTCGTGGTCTGCGGTCCTCCACCCAAGCGAAAGTCGTGCATGGCGGACTGCCGCTCGAACGTGGGCCGCCGACGTTGAGATGTCTACCGCTTTGAGTAGTTGGGCTGCGCCCGGAAGATTTCCCGAGTCGATTAGGGAGCGGGCGCGGATGGCCGCGACGGCTGGGTCGAGCGGGACGCCATCGATCTTGTCGATCAGTTCCGCCGCGATGCCCCATTGGCCGGAACCCATGGTCTGCATCACTGACTTACCGAGCAAAGCCATTGCTTCGGCGTTGGCGCCCCCAGCCACAAAGTGCTGGCACGCGGTCAGGGGGTCCGATCGGGAGACTGCTTGTGCCAGTCGGAGATGCATCTGGCGGATCTGCTCGGGGGAGTGCCGGCGGGCGAGGTGGCCCAACAGGAAATCGCGTAGCAGTGGGTGTAACTGCCTGATCTCGCTCGACTGGCTCGACTGCGTCAGCAGGCCCAGTCGGTCGGCCTCCTCGATCCAGGCCCGGGCCTGCTCGAGGCCCACGGTCGGATGACTGTCGGCGAACAGTGCGACCACGTGTCCTGCGAGGATTCGATCGAGCAGAGCGCTCCTGACCAGTAGCTCCTCGAGATCCCGTGAGACGTTGGCGAGGACCTCCTCGGCGAGGAAATCGTAGATAGGCCCTGTCGAGCCACTGAGGGTGTGCGCAAGCGATCTGATCGCGCTCGCAGAGCGGCCGCGAATTGACCCGTAGAAGAGCTGCAGACTGGCAGCCCAGCCGCGCGCGCGCTCATCGACGTCCTCCAGTACATCGTCGTCAAGTGGCTGCCCGAAGCCGTCAGCGAAGAGCCGCGAGGTTTCGTCGCGTGAGAAGCGGAGGTCGTCGGTGCCCAGTTCGCTGAGGTCGCCCATCGCCGCCAGACGGCCGAGCTGAAGTTCCGGGGCGCGCCGGGTCGAGATGACGATGTGGAGCCAAGGCGGGCCATCGTGGAGCAATCGGGCAACGAAGTCGGCCACATCCTGGCTCTGGTCGACAAGGTGAAAGTCGTCTAGGACCAGCACCGTCTCTTCGGCGTCCAGGGCTGCCAGCTCGGCCACCAGGGTGCCGGTGATCACGGCTTTGGGCGGGCCGCCGGTCGCCATCTGCGATAGGAGGGAAAGCGTGGCACTGCCGAATTTGGGGTCGACCTCGCGAACGGCGGCGACCAGGTAATTGGCCCAGGTCACCGTGTCTGCATCCGTCGCATCGAGCTTGAACCAGAGCATCCGCCGACCAGAGTGGGCCGAGTAATCGGCCAGCAAGGTGGTCTTGCCGTAGCCGGCCTCGGCGACGATCAAGGTCAGCCGATTGGCGATGCTCTCGACGAGACGATCGAGCAGCCGACGGCGGGAGAGGGTCGAGCTGCGTAGCGGTGGCGCCTGGATCTTTGACCGGATGACCGGCGCCAGCGTGAGGTCGACCTGATCGAAGTCATCACTCGCGCGCTGATGGGCATCGACTGGCGCGGGCCCGGGAGCATGGTCATCGCCGGTATTCCGTCGGTGGGCCGTGGTTGTCGTCTGGCTCGCCTGGCTCATCGGCGCGACTGTGGGCGGTCGCATGGGCGCATGATCGATTTACGCCCTTATCTCGAACTTATTGCCACCATCTGTGGATAACCGCTACTGACCGCCCTCGTACTCGAAGTGGAGTTTGAGCTCGACGCGGTACTCCACAATCTCGTCGTTTTCGATCCTGGCGGTCGACTTCACGACCTCGATCTCGCGGATATTGCGGACCGTGCGCGACGCGGTCGCGACAGCCTGCCGTGCAGCATCGCTCCACGACCGTGAGCTGGTTCCGACCATCTCGCGGATGATGATGGCACCCATTCGACTCTCCTCTCGCCTTTGAGTCAGGCAACGAGTCTATGGCCCCAGTGATGGTCCATTCGTCCACATGTTTTCCACAAGAGCGATGGACAAGATCAGTTGTAGGTCCCCGCGTAGCGGCTCTCTTCCGCGATCGAGACGAACCTCGTCTGGCGCTTGCGGAAGTAGAGGCTGGTCTCGCCGGTCGGCCCGTTGCGATGCTTGGCCAGGCGCAACTTGACTACTTCGCCGTCGGGGTCCTCGTCCTCGCCGCGTTCCTTCTCGCGCCACAGGAACATCACCAGGTCAGCGGATTGCTCCAGCTCGCCCGACTCGCGCAGGTCCGACAGCCGTGGCTCTCGTTCAGTGCGCATTTCCGGCTGGCGCGAGAGCTGCGAGAGCGCCACCACCGGTACTTGCAGTTCGCGCGCGAGCGCCTTGAGCCCGCGGCTGATCTCGCCCACCTCCTGGACGCGGTTGGACTCCCGCAGCGACAGGGACGACTGCATCAGCTGGAGGTAGTCGACGATGATCAAGTCCAGGCCCGATTCGGCCTGCAGCCGGCGTGCTTTCGTACGCAGCTCCATGGTCGAGATGTTGGGCGTGTCGTCGATGTAGATGGGCGCCTCCGCGAGGGCGTTCATGGCCGGTGCCAGGCGGGTGAAGTCCATCTCTTCAAGGAAGCCGTTGTGGAGTCGTTGCGAATCGATGTTGGCGACCGATGAGAGCAGCCTGAGTACCAATTGCTCCTTGCTCATCTCGAGGCTGAAGATGCCCACGCTCTTGCCCTCGCGTACCGCTGCTTGCTCAGCCACGTTCAGGCCGAGGCTCGTCTTGCCGACGCTGGGGCGGGCGGCGATGAGGATGAGGTCGCTCTTCTGCAGGCCGCTGGTCAGGGCGTCGAGATCTGCGAAACCGGTCCGAATGCCGCTGATCTCGCCCTTGTGCTGATGAAGGTAGTCGAGCCGGTCATAGGCGAGCATGAGCAACGACTTGAGCGGCAGGAAGCCGCTGCCGACGCGACGCTCGCTGACGCTGAAGAGCTCCTGTTCGGCTCTGTCGATGGCCTCGCTTACGTCGGCGGAGTCGTCGAAGCCGATGGAAGCGATCTTGCCCGCTGCGCCGATCAGGTTGCGCAGCACTGCCTTGCGTTCCACGATCCGCGCATAGTGGAGCGCATTCACGGCGGTGGGGGTCAGGTTGATCAGGCTGGTGAGGTACGCGGAGCCGCCGACCTGATCGAGTGCCTCGCGTCGCTCCAGCGTTTCGCTGACGGTAACGATGTCGACCGGTTCGCGCCGCTCGTAGAGCTCGAGGATCGCCTCGTAGATCTGGCCGTGGGCCTGGCGATAGAAATCCTGGGGCTGCAGAGTGTCGGCCACCTCGATGACCGCGTCGCGATCGATCAGGAGCGCGCCAAGGACCGACTGTTCGGCCTCGATTGACTGCGGCGGGAGGCGGTCGATGGACACTAGTGAGCGATCTCCAGCGGGTTTGACCGGCTCAATCGTCGGCCAGTGCCCGTGGCCACGGCAACCAGGTTATGGACGAGGTGCGTCCCCCTTTTTCCGGCGGGCTGTGGATTGTGTGGACGGAGTCATTCCATCAGTCGACGCGGCGGATGACTCCGATCAACTTGCCCTGGATCCGAACATCGTCGTAGAACTGCGCCGCGTATTGCTCGTTGGCCGGTTGCAGGCGCACGCGGTTCTTCTCCTTGAAGAAGCGCTTGAGCGTCACCGCGTTGTCCTCTACCTGAGCAACGACGATGTCGCCATCCCGCGCGGTCTGCTGTGGACGGATCACCACGTAGTCGCCGTCCGTGATGTGCGCCTCGATCATTGAGTCACCACGGACGCGCAGGACGTAGGCGTTGGCGTCTGCGGCGACGGCCTCCGGAACCGTGAGCGCCTCCGTGGTCTCCTGATATGCCTCGATGGGACCGCCGGCGGCGATCTCGCCGATGACGGGCAGTGACCGGATGGCGGCCGGCAGCTGGCTGATCATGGCGCCCACGCCGACGCGCAGTGACGCCGCGGGAGTGAGGCGGATGGCCCGTGACGTACTCGCGCCGCGCTCGAGATAGCCCTCGCGCTCAAGCGCCTGGAGGTGGTGATGTACCGCCGAGGTCGACGCCAGGTCAACTGCCTGGGCGATCTCGCGCACGGACGGCGGATAGCCGCGCTCGCGGATGGTCGCGGCGATGTATTCGACGATGCGCTGCTTGCGCGCGGCGTCGTGTTTGGTCACCGGCGCCTCCTTCTAATCGGGAACATACCGAACGTCTGTTCGATTGTCAAGCGCGCCGGGGCTGCCACAGTCGGCCACTTATATACTCGGCGCTCCGATGGCTCGAAAGAAGAAATCGCGCGGCCGACGGCTGCTGCGCCTCGCCAACCTGATTCCCTTCCTGCCGATGGCGGGCCGGGCGCCCCAGTATGCCCGCCTGCTGTGGGCGCTGGGCACCGATCCGCGTGTGCCCTCCGCACGCAAGGTAATGCTGGTGCTGGCCGGCCTGTACGTGGTCAGTCCAGTCGACCTGATCCCGGAGCGAATTCCGATTGTTGGCGCGCTGGATGACGTGGCGGTCGTGGTGCTCGCCCTGGACGTGTTCTTCGAGGGCCTGCCACCGGCGCTCGTGGCTGAGAAGCTCGAGCAACTCGGGATCGTGAGGTCGGAGTTCGACGCGGACCTGGCGCGTGTCCGCGGATTGGTACCCAAGCCGGTGCGCGCGGCGGTCGCCGCGTTGCCGGGGTTGATCGATACAGTCGGTCGCCGTGTAGGCGATCTGATTTCCCAGAACATGAACAGTGAGGAGGAAGCCGGCGCGTGAAGGTGATCCTGACCGCCGACGTCGACAAGCTCGGCAAGAGCGGCGAGCTGAAGGACGTTGCCGAGGGCTACGCACGCAACTACCTGCTGGCGCGCAAGCTGGCGGTACCTGCGACAGGTGGCGCATACCGTGCCTGGCAGCACGACATTGCTTCGCGCGAGGACAAGCGCAAGCGTGAGCGCGAAGAGGCCGAGATCGCGTCACAGCGCATCGGCTCAACCACGCTGACCATGGGCGTCAAGGTGGGCGAGGGCGGCAAGCTCTATGGATCGATCACCGCCAAGGACATTGCCGATGCGCTGGCCCGGCGCGGCATCGAGGTCGACCGCCACAAGATCGACCTGGAAGAGCCGCTCAAGATGCTCGGCACGTACAAGGTCGCCATCAAGGTCTTCCCGGGCATGACGCCCGAAGTGACGGTGGACGTCGAGCCCAAGGGCTGATCCTCGCGCACCGCGGCTGCCCCTTGACGGTTTCAGGCCGAGCCGGCGCGTATCGCGTCATTTGCGCACTGGGCGCGCCTTATCCACGTGGCGAGGTGTTTGCGGCACCAGATGCGCGTGGGCTGCGCACATGGTTTGTCGCAGCCGGTGGTTCGTGCGGGAGGTCGCCCATCGTCGGCGGCGTACTGAGTGTCGGTCGGTGCCTAACTCGCGCTGTGCGCGTAGATGAACGAGAGGGCGACGCGGCCTGAGCTCGTCAGGCATACGTAGGTGGCACTCGCCTCGTCAACGGGCGATCCTGCTACCGGTGAACCTCTTGAGCCTGGCAGGGGTGCTGAGCTAGCACGTTCGCGCCTTTCACGGCCTACACGCCACCCAACAAATGACGGTGTGACACGCTAGCTGCGCCTCGCGACGGTGCATGATGCGCCAATGAGCGGCGCGCGCCCGGTCAGGACGATCCTGCACGTCGACCTCGACGCGTTCTTTGCCGCGGTCGAGCAGCGCGATCGGCCGGAGCTGCGCGGCAAGCCGGTGGTCGTCGGCGGTGGCGGTCCGAATGACCGCGGCGTCGTGAGTGCGGCGTCGTACGAAGCGCGCAGGTTCGGCGTTCGTTCGGCGATGCCGCTGCGGACGGCGGCGGCGCTCTGTCCACAGGCAGTGTTCCTACCCGTCGACGGGCGCAAGTACGCCCAGGCCAGCGAGCAGGTGATGGCGGTCCTGCGCCGCTTCACGCCACGCATCGAGCAACTGTCGATCGACGAGGCGTTCCTGGACGTTACCGGCACCGAGGCGTTGTTCGGCAGCGGCGAGGAAGTCGGCCGGCGCATCAAGCAGGCGGTCCGTGACGAGACCGGGCTGACCGTGTCGGTGGGGGTAGCCGCTAATCGGCTGGTGGCCAAGATCGCTTCGGATCTGCGCAAGCCCGACGGGCTGGTCATCGTGCCACGGGGTACCGAGCGCGAATTCCTGGCGCCACTGCCGATCGAGCGACTATGGGGCGTGGGCGCCAGCACGCGGCGCGGGCTGTCCGACTTCGGGGTGCAGACGATCGGGGACCTGGCCGCTCTGCCGGAGGACGCTCTGCGGCGCCGCTTCGGCAGCCACGGCCCCGAGCTGATCCTGCGCGCGCAGGGCGTGGGTGAGACGGACGTGGGCGGGCTGGAGCATGCCAAGTCGGTCAGCCACGAGCACACCTTCGACGTGGACACAGCCGATTGGGAGGTACTCGAACGCACCTTGCTGTCGCTAAGTGAGGGAGTGGCCGGCCGACTGCGGGCGACGGGCGTCCGTTGCACGACCGTGGCGGTGAAGATCCGCAACTCGGAGTTCGTGACCATCACTCGCCAGCGAACCCTGGAGGATCCGACCGACCTGACCGACGTCATCTGGCGGACGGCGGTCACTCTGGTACGACGGGAGGTGGGTCGGATGAAGATCCGGCTGCTCGGCGTTGCCGGCACGGGCCTGACCGAGCACCGCCAAATGGAGCTGTTCGAGACGAACGACGAGAAGCACCGGCGTGCCGTCGAGGCGACCGACGAGGTCCGACGACGGTTCGGCAGCCGGGCGATCAGACGCGCACGACTGCTCGACGACGGCGTTCACGAGCCGTTCGAACGCGACCCGCGGCGCTTGCCGTTGGTGGACCAACCACGCGTCCCCAACGATGGCGACCGTTCGCGCAAGGAGTTGTGACGCACTAGCTGTCACAAAGGCGCGCAATTCTCCGGGCGTTGTTGACAAACGAACATCCGTTCGAATAGCGTGCTCAAGTAGAACAGATGTTCTAGGCGCGGAGGATGAAATGGCAATTGTTCGAGTGGCGCCCACGCAGGTGGACGTCAGGTGCGGGCTGCTCGATGGCCGCCCACGGGCGATACGGGTGGATCGGGAGCGTGTGCCCGTTATTGAGATCCAGCAGGTCCGCGATGAGTTGGCGGCATATCCGGCGGCGCGGGGGCCGCTGCGAATCTTCGAGGTGCTCACGCCGGACGCGCGGTTGAGGCTCGCTTATGAGCGCCGCCAGCGGCGCTGGCTGCTCGAAGGACGGGAGGCCGCCTGACCTACCGAAAGGAGAGCAGATGGCAACTGCCTCAGGACAAGTCGTGCAGGAGGATGCTGAGCGACAATCCTCTGCGTGGATGCCGTATCTCCATTTGCCGAACTGACGCTCGCCGAATTCGAGGAGCGTCTCGCTTCGGCTGACCCGGTCCCGGGCGGCGGCAGCGCCTCGGCGATTGCCGGGAGCATGGCCGCGAGCCTCCTGGCGATGGTTGCCAGGTTGAGCCTGGACCGCCCGAAGTACGCAGCGTTCGACGCCACGTGCCGGCGTGCACTAGGGACCGGGGAGGCGACACGACAGCGGCTGCTGGCGCTCGCCGACGAGGATGCCCAGGCATATGCGGCGTTTGCTGCTGCGCGGAAGATGCCTCGCGAAACGGAAGCGGAGCAGCAAGCCCGCGAGGAAGCATCGCGGGTAGCGGCGCGCCGGGCGTCAGAGATACCGATCGCGGCGGCTCGCGAATGCGCGTTGGTAGTCTACGAGGTCGCGGCGATGGCCGGGCGCAGCAACCTGAATGCCGCGAGCGATCTCGAGGTTGCCGCGCGGCTGGCCGCTGCCGCTGCCCACGGGGCGGCAGCCAACGTGATGATCAACCTGCCCATGGTGGGTGACGAGGCATTTGCCAATGCGCTGACGGCCGAGATCGGCGAGTTGCTCGAGGACGTCGAGCGTGCTGCGGCCGAGGTGGCCGAGCGCGTGCGAACGGGGTCGCTGAGAGAGCCGGAGCCGGCATGACGGTCGCACGTCCGGCGGCACCGCTCCGTTTCCCGCGCTTGCGGGCCGTGGGTGACGCCGGCGACGTGCTGCGCTACGACGAGCCGGCACGCATCCTCGATGGCCGGCCGCTCGCCGCGGAGATCAAGGGCCGTGTGCGCCGCCAGGTCGGCACGTTTCGAAGGCGGTATGGCTTCGATCCCGTGTTGACCGCGGTGATGGTGGGGCACGAGGCGGCGTCGAGTGTGTATGTCCAGCAGATCTTGCGGTCGTGCGCTTCGGTGGGGATTCCCAGCAGGGTGCTCGAACTTCCACGCTCCATCTCGACGGAGGCTTTCCGCAGGCGGATCGAGGAACTGAACGGGGACCCCGAGGTGGCCGGCGTCATCGTCCAGCAGCCGCTGCCCCGCCACATTCCGCTGAGCGCCCTGACCGACACGATCATGCCGGCCAAGGACATCGATGGCATCCATCCGCTCAACACCGGCCTCATGACGCTCGGCTACGAGGGTTTCCTGCCGGCCTGCGCCGAGGCGGCGGTGGAGATTCCCAAGTTTTACGGTTATCCGCTCGAGGGCAAGCGGGCGGTGGTCATCGGCCGCAGCAACGTCGTGGGCAAACCTGTTCAGCTGCTGCTCGTGCGTGAGCACTGCACGGTCACCGTGTGTCATCGGCGGACGCGTGACCTCGCGGCCGAAATCGCGCGAGCAGAGATTGTCGTCTCGGCGGCGGGCGCGCCGGGGTTGATAACCGGGGACATGCTGCACCCCGGCGCGCTGGTCGTTGACGTGGGCATCAACGTGGTCAGGGGCCGCATCGTGGGCGACGTCGACTTCGACTCGGCGCTGCGCGTGGCCGCGGCGATAACCCCCGTGCCCGGCGGCGTCGGGCCGGTGACCAACGCCGTGCTCCTGGAACACCTCGTGCGCGCCGCACGCTGGCAGCAGACTGATCATCCACTGATCGCGGGCCGCGCGCGCAAGCGCCGCGCGGCCTAGAACCAGGCGTGGCATGAAGTCGAGCCTCGAGATCGCGCGCGCGGCCCCGCTGCGGCCCATCGCCGAGGTGGCCGCCGAACTTGGCCTCGAACCGGACGAGTACGAGCTGTACGGACCGTACAAGGCCAAGGTGCGACCCAACGCCGCCGAGCGTCGCGCGGACCGGCCGAACGGCCGCGAGATCGTGGTCACCGCGATCACCCCAACGCCGCTGGGGGAGGGCAAGACGACCACGACCATCGGTCTCGCCCAGGGCCTCAACCGCATCGGCGTGCGAGCTGCGCCGACGATCCGGCAGCCGTCGCTGGGGCCGGTCTTCGGCCTGAAGGGCGGCGCGGCCGGTGGCGGCTACAGCCAGGTGCTGCCGATGGAGGAGATCAACATCCACTTCACCGGTGACCTGCACGCGGTGGCCGCGGCGCACAACCTCGCCGCCGCGTTCCTCGACAACCACCTGTTTCGAGGCAACGCACTGGGCATCGATCCGGCGACGGTGCGCTGGCCGCGGGTCGTCGACGTCAACGACCGCAGCCTGCGTCGCGTGGAGATCGGCCTGGGCGACAAGTCGGACGTGCGTGAGTCGGAATGGCACATTACGGCCGCGTCCGAGGTGATGGCCATCCTCGCCCTCGCCAGCGACATCCACGATCTCCGCGCGCGACTTGGTCGGGTGATCGTCGCCGAGAAGTACGCCGGCGGCCCGGTGACCCTGGACGACCTGAGGGTCGCGGGGGCCATGACCGTCCTGTTGCGCGAGGCGATCAAGCCCAACCTCGCACAGACGCTCGAAGGCGGCCCGGCATTCATCCACGCCGGCCCGTTTGCCAACATCGCGCACGGAAATTCCTCGGTCGTCGCCGATCGGATCGCCCTGAAACTGGTCGACGCCGTGGTGACCGAGGCTGGCTTCGGCGCCGACATGGGCTTCCAGAAGTTCATCGACATCAAGTGCCGTCTGTCGGGTATTCGTCCGGCGGCGGCCGTGGTCGTGGCGACCATTCGGGCGCTCAAGATGCACGGCGGGGTCGGCCGAGTCGTGGCCGGTAAACCGCTCGACCCTGCGCTTGAACGCGAGGACCCCGAGGGCGTCGAGCGAGGTTGCGCGAACCTCGTGCAGCACATCGAGATCGTGCGCGGCTACGGATTGCCGGCTGTGGTCGCCATCAACACGTTCCCCAGCGACAAACCGTCGGAGATCGAGGTCGTGCGGCGCGTGGCCCTCGCCGCGGGCGCGAGCGATGCCGTGGTGACCGACCACTTTGCGCGCGGTGGCGCCGGCGCCGAGGAACTCGCCCGCGCCGTGTGGGCGGCGGCCGGCGCTGGCGCTCCCGGGTTTCGCTTCCTGTCGCGGGAGGACGCATCGCTGACGGAACGCATCGAGCGCATCGCGACCCGTGTCTACGGTGCCGACGGCGTCGACTTCTCGGGCGAAGCGGCAAAGCAGCTGGCCGAGTTCGAACGACTGGGTTACGGCCATCTGCCGGTATGCATGGCCAAGACCCAGCTATCGCTCAGCCACGACCCGAACCTCAAAGGCAGGCCGACCGGGTTCCGGGTCCCGGTGCGCGACGCGCGCCTGTTCGCCGGAGCCGGCTTCGTGACCGCTTACTGCGGCGAGATGTTGATGATGCCCGGCTTGCCCTCGCGACCGTCGGGCGAAGACGTCGACATCAACGAGCGTGGCGAGACGGTGGGCCTCTTCTAGCCGGCCGTCAGCTGATCGCGAGCGCGAAGAAGAGCACCACGATCGCGCCGGCGATCACGCCGATCACTCCAGCGCCCCATGCTGCCCAGTCGATCGGTCCGAGCGCCGTTTCCGCGTGGCCGTGGTCGTCGTCGCTGAGCACTGCGTGGGCATCCATGTGCGTCCCGGCGTGGTCCAAACCTTCGTCGTGAGCGCCGTGGGTCTCGGTCACTGCAGCTCCTGTGTCACCAGTTGGTCGACGGTCAGCGATGACGGGATCGTCTGCTCCGGGAGGCCGCGCATGAAGTCGAGCGATTGCTGCCACCCGGCGCTGTCGATTGCGCCCAACCCGTGCTGGTCAGTGTACGGGCTGCGCCACATGCCGATCGTCGCCTGGAGGATGGCCAGTTGGGTGGCGCTGTCCGAGCCCAGATCGGGCACCGCTGCGATCGAGTCGTCGAGGCCGAGTTGCGGGTTGGCGCTGATCTCGCGCATCGCCTGGAGGGTCGCCACGGTGAAGGTCTTGAGAGCCGCGCCCTTGCTGGCCAGGGTGCTCGTGCCCACGACCAGGCCCGGGCCCGGTAGCGGCACGATGGTGTCCACGGCGAGCACGTTCGTCGCGAAACCCTGCTGCTGCAGCTGGATCGGTTCGTTGTTCAGGAAGCCGGTCGCGGCATCGACCTGGCCCTGCTGGAGCGCGACGGCCTGCCCGTAGTCGGGGTAGAGCTTGATGGTCAGGTCGTTCGGGGTCAGGTTCGCCGACGAGAGCAATGCCTGGAGCATGACCCAGCTCGACCCGCACCGGCACGGGATACCCAGGCTCTTGCCCTTCAGGTCGGCGACCGTGGTGATGCCACCGCTTGCGGCGGTCAGCACGATGCTCGGGAATTGGGCGTAGATCGTGGCCCCGTAGAGGACCGGAATGCCCTGGGCGACCGCGGGAATGATGCTCGTGCCGTCGCCGATGCCGATGTCGATCGCCCCCTGGCCGACGAGAGTGATCAGGTTGGGGTCGGCCTGGTTCTGGAACGTGACGTCCAGGCCGGCCGCGGCGTAGTAGCCCTGGCGCTGCGCGCGGTAGAACTGCGCGAACTGGACGCTCGGGATGTAGCCCAGGCCGACCGTCAGCTTGACCGGGGCGGCGGAAGCCGGCGGTGAGGGCGCAGGTGCGGTGCAGGCCACGACCAGGACGAGGCCGATCAGCACCATCAGACGACGTAACACGACTACCTCCACGCTCCCACCAACGCCCGTTCGGCGAGCACTACGAGCAAGTACAGGGCCACGCCGATGCCGGCGATCGTCACCAGCGTGGCGAACATGAGCGGGATGTCGAACAGGCTCCCGCGCGCGATGTTGATGAGCACGCCCAGGCCGCGGTCGGCCCCGGCCCACTCGCCGACGATGGCGCCGATGACCGCCAACGTGACGCCGACGCGCATGCCGCCCAGGATCTGTGGCAGTGCCGCGGGCAGCTCGAGGTCACGGAACAACTGCCAGCGATTGGCCCGCAGGCTGCGACCGAGTTCGATCAGGCGCGCGTCGACCGAGCGAATGCCGACCATGGTCGAGACGGCGACCGGGAAGAAGACGATCAGGGCGCAGATGGCAACCTTGGGGGCAAGCCCGGTGCCCAGCCAGAGCACCAGCAGCGGCGCCAGAGCCAGGATGGGCGTCGCCTGGGCGGCCACGATGTACGGCGACAGCAGACGCTCGGCCAATGACGAGCGGGCGAGCAGATAGCCGACCACCAGCGCGATCGCCGCGCCGACGACGAAGCCGAGGATGATCTCCGAGAGAGTCGCCGCTACGTGCGGCTCGATCAGGCCGCTGGTCCAGGCGTCGACCAGCTTCTGGCCGACCACCTCAGGTGCGGGCAGGATGAAAGCCGGGTAGCTGCCGACGACCACGATGACCTTCCAGGCGAGCAGGAAGACCACTGCGGCAGCGAGCACGGGCAGGCCCACACGCACGAGCGCTGATCGTCGATTGGCAGCCATCTCAGCTACCCGTGCCAAATGGGTCGAACCAGGCCGGCGAGCCGACGCGCTCGAGCACATCATGGACGGGCGCCGCGGCGGCCTCCTGCTTGGCGTATTCCGCGGGCGTGCCGGCCAGGTGGGCACGGACGAGAGCGGCCACGCGCGCGAACTCGGGACCGTCGAGCGCGGCGAGTGCCCGCGGCCGCGCGACGGGCACCGGTACGCGGGCCAGGACGCGGCCCGGGTGGGGCGACAGAACGACTATCTGGTCGGCCAGCAGGACGGCCTCGGAGATGCTGTGCGTGACGACCACGATGGTCGTGCCGGTGCGCTGCCACAGTCCGAGGAGTTCCAGGTTGAAGCGCTCGCGGGTGAGTGCATCCAGGGCACTGAACGGCTCGTCGAGGAGTAGCACCGCTGGGTCGCGGACGAGCGCGCGGGCGATCGCCGCGCGCTGGCGCATGCCGCCCGACAGCTGGTACGGGTACGCGCGCTCGAACGAGGTCAGCCCGACCAGGCCGAGCAACTCTCGCGCGCGCTCGTAACGCGCGACGCGGCCGACGCCGGCGAGCTCGAGCGGAAAGGCGACGTTGTCGATCGTTCGTCGCCACGGCAGGAGGCGCGGTTCCTGGAACACGAGACCGACACGCTCGTCGGCGTCGACGACCGGATCCCCGCCGATCAGGATCTCGCCGGCGTCCGGTCTCAGTAGCCCGGCGATCAGCCGCAGGAGCGTGCTCTTGCCCGACCCGTTGGGCCCGAGCACGGCCGTCACGCCATGGTCGGCGACGTCGAAACTGATCTCCTCGAGCACGGGCAGGCGCCGGCCGTCGATTATGAACGACCGTGTGACTTGGCGCAGATCGATGGTCGCCGTGTCCGATGTCCTCCGTTCGCGTCTCCCCAGGTGTTGGGCGAACGGGCGAGCAGCGCGTAGCGACGCGGAGCGCGCCTCGCTTCTCCCATCCGGACTGTGACCGTCGGCTCCCTGCCTGGGGATCCACCGCGCCGCATTCGCGGCGCGGGTCGTGGGCTGGCGGAGCGGTGCGATGCGCACCTCCACCGACCACCGGTCGGGAATTTCACCCAACCCCGAAGTGAGGCGTATGTGCTTGTGACACGCAGGATAAACCTGTTGCGGCCGCTATCGTTCGGGAGTGCTGACGGTACTTCTGACACGCCACGGCCACACGGTCCGCTCCGAGCCCGAGCAGTACCTGGGCCAGGACGTCAATGCTCCCTTGAGCGAGCGCGGCCGCAACGATGCCCGGGCCCTCGCCACTCGGCTCGCGCCAGTCGCGATCGACAGGCTGATCACCAGCCCGCTGGGCAGGTCGCTTGAGACAGCGGAGATCCTGGCCGCCGGTCGGTCGCTCGAGGTCGAGCCTGACAATCGCCTCGTGGAACTCAACTATGGCGCGTGGGAGGGACTGACGATCGACGAGATCGAGCGGCGTTTTCCGGGCGAACGCGAGCAATATGACGCGAACCCGGCGATCCATCGCGTGGGCGGCGGCGAGAGCGGGTTGCAGGTGGCGGCGCGGCTGGCGACGCTGATCGACGACCTGCTCGGCTGGTGGGAGGCGACGGGTGGCGATCGGTTGTGCGTGCTGGTCGGTCATTCGTCGGTCAACCGGGTCTTTCTCGCGCTCGTGCTGGACGTGCCCCTGCCCGACTACCGGCGGCGCTTCCGACAGGATTGGGCGAACCTGACCGTGCTCGAATGGCCCGATCGGGCCTCCGGGCCGGAGTTAGTGCTGGGTAATGACCTGGCGCACACCCGCGGCGATATCGGTGTCACCTGGCAATGAGCACAACCCACGTCGTCGAGCTGACCGGCCTCGACCTGCGCCTCGAGGACGTCGAAGCGGTGGCCCGCGGCGCGGCCGAGGCGCGCCTCGCTCCAGCCGCTCGAGAAGGGATGCTCGCGAGCCGGCGCACCATCGAAGAACTCGTGGCCTCCGGCGCGACGGTGTACGGGGTGACCACCGGCTTCGGCGACCTTGCCTCGCAGCGCATCGACCCACGCGACGCCGCGCGGCTCCAGGAGAACCTGTTGATCAGCCACGCGGTAGGCGTGGGGCCGCTGCACGGCCGCCACACCGTGCGCGCCATGATGCTCCTGCGTGCCAACGCCCTGGCGCGCGGCCAGAGTGGTTGCCGTCCGGAGATCGTCGAGCGGCTGCTCGACTTCCTGCGGCTGGGCATCCATCCCGAGGTGCCCGAGCAGGGGTCGGTGGGTGCCTCGGGAGATCTGGCGCCACTCGCACATCTCGCGTTGCCACTGATCGGCCGCGGCCACGCCGAAGTGGATGGCGAGCAGGTCGGTGGCGGTGAGGCGTTGCGTCGGCGCGGCCTGGAGCCGCTCTCTCTCGAGGCGAAAGAGGGGCTGGCGCTGCTCAACGGCACGCAGCAGATGACGGCGATGGGCGTGCTCGTGCTGCTCCACGCCGAGCGCGTGCTCGCCACGGCCACGGCTGCCGCGGCGATGTCGACCGAGGCGCTGCTGGGCACCGACGTCGCCTTTGCCGACGCGTACCAGCAGGCGCGGCCGCATCCCGGCCAGGTGCAGGTGGCAAGACAGCTGCGCAGCCTGCTGCGCGACTCGGAGCTGATGCGCAGCCACCACGGCCAGCCGCACAAGGTCCAGGACCCGTACTCGATTCGCTGCGTCCCGCAGGTTCATGGCACGGTCAGCGACGCCCTGGGTTACGTGCGCCGGGTGCTCGAGATCGAGGTCAACAGCGCGACCGACAATCCGCTTGTCTTTCCCGACGGCGCGGGCGTCGACCCGGGGGCGTCAGCGACCGGCGGCGGCCGGGTGATCTCGGGCGGCAACTTCCACGGTGAGCCAGTCGCGCTGGCGATGGACCTGCTGGGCATCGCCCTGGCCGAGCTGGGCGCGATCAGCGAACGGCGCATCGCGCAACTGATCGATGGGCGGTCCTCCGGACTGCCGCCCTTCCTGGTCGACGAGGCCGGGCTGAACAGCGGCATGATGCTCTACCAGTACGTCGCGGCGGCGCTCGTATCCGAGAACAAGGTGCTGGGCCACCCGGCGTCGGTCGACTCGATCCCCACCAGCGCGAACCAGGAAGATCACGTATCGATGGGCCCCATTGCCGCGCGCAAGGCACGCGAGGTGGCGCGCAACGTCGAGCGCGTGGTCGCCTTCGAACTGCTGTGCGCGGCGCAGGGCCTCGACTTCCGCATCGCCGCCGGCCCGACGCCCGGTGCCGGGGTCATGGCCGTGCATCGATTGATCCGCTCGCGGGTGACTCACCTGCGCGACGATCGCGATCCGCAACCCGACATGGCAAGTGCTCTCGAGCTGGTCCGCGGCGGCGCCGTCGCCCGGCTGGTGGGCGATTACGCGGCCGATCCCGGCGCCTAGACTCGCCGCAATGGCCGACATCCGCATCCTCGATGTCCTCGACCAGGATCTGTTCATGCGCGTCCCACCGTGCGCCGATCCGCGCTTCGATCATCGAACCTGTGACTACTGGGAGGATGCCGAACGCGGCGCGAAGGCCAGCCGGCCGGGCTGGCTGACGCCCACCGCGGTGGTCCGCCCGACGGCGCCGATCTCCGCTGACAACCCATTTGCGGCGCCCGATGAGGACATCCTCGAGAATCCCTTCGCACCAGCCGCCCGGATTGACCTGTCGGGTGCCTTCGCCGACCAGGACCTGTTCGCGGTCCCGCTCGACAATCCGTTTGCGCCGCCGGTCGCCCGGGAGCGGCCGATGCGCGAAGGCGTGCCGCGCAAGCTGGCGCTGCTCGACCGCGGCCGCGGCGTGTTCGGCTCGTACGCCAAGGTCCTGTTGGCGGACGACGAGCCGTTGGGCTACTGCCAGTTCGGGCCGCTATCGGCATATCCGCGTGCCGTGCGGCTGCGCGATCTATACCCGCAACTACCGCAATCGCCGCTGCCCGCAGTGATCACCTGCATTGCCACGACCAGCGCGGCGCGCCAGCAGGGGTATGCCCAGGCCCTCCTGCACGATGTGTTGCGCGACCTGGCGGAACGTGGCTTCAGCGCGATCGAGGCCTATCCGGATCTCACCCGCGGACCTGACGAAACCAGCGGCGGCCAGCCCGGGCTGTGGCACCAGCTGGGTTTCGTGACGGCGGTCGCCAATGAGCGCTTCCCGGTCATGCGCCTGGAGTTCTGAGGCCGGAACCCCGCCCTACCGGGCGTGGCGCGACATATATGCCGCTATTTGGCATGAATACGACTAGCATCGTGTCATGCGTGCGTCGCGCCTGGTGAACCTGCTGTTACTGCTGCAGACGCGCGGCCGTATGACCGCGGCGCAGCTGTCGGCCGAGCTCGAGGTCTCGCAACGCACCATCCACCGCGACATCGAGGCGCTCAGCGGTGCCGGGATTCCGGTCTACGCAGAGCGTGGTCCGCACGGCGGAGTGAAGCTGGTCGACGGTTACCGGACGCGGCTGACCGGAATGACCCCCGAAGAAGCGGAAGCGATATTCCTTTCGGGGGCGCCGGGGCCGGCCGCCGAGCTGGGCCTGGGGACAGTCATGGCGGCCGCGAGGTTGAAGGTCCTGGCGGCGTTGCCTCCCGAGTTGCGCTCACGGGCAGCGCGCCTCGTCGAGCGCTTCCACCTCGATGTCACGGGCTGGTTCCAGACGGCGGAGGCGGTGCCGATGCTGAGTGACCTTTCGCAGGCCGTCTGGGAGAGCCGGCCGGTCGACGTGGTCTATGACCGTGGCGATCGGCGGGTCGAGCGTCGCCTGCTCCCACTCGGCCTGGTGCTCAAGGCGGGCGTGTGGTACGTCGTTGCGCAGGCCGACGGCCAGATCAGGACGTACCGTGCCGCCCGAGTCACTCAGCTGAGCATGGCCAGCGAACGCGCGGAGCGACCCGATGACTTCGACCTGGCGGCCTACTGGGCGGAATCGACCGCCGCCTTCGAGCGTGAGACGCCCCGCGCGGAGGTGACGCTGCGGATCGACCCGACGGCCATGGATGTGCTCACGGACATTGTTGGCGCGGCAACCGTCCGCGCCGCGGAACAGGTCAACCCGCCCGATAGCGATCCGGCAGGTTGGACAACTCTGCGGTTGCGCATTGACTGGCCAGCCGAGATACCGGCACGCATGCTGGCTCTGGGCGCAAGTGCCGAGGTGCTCGAGCCACCTGAGCTGCGCTCACAGGTTGGGGGGTTGGCACGGCGAGTGGCGCAGCAGTATCCGGCAGGGCAGGCTGGCTGAGCAGCCGGCGCAGGCGGACGCGTTCGGCGATCTCGCGCTCACGTTCAGCCTGGATGATGCGCGCCAGCTCGATTGCCTGGTGGAACACGGCGGTGACTCCTGGTGTTTGTCGGGACTCCACGACCTTACGGTCGGTAGATGACAACAAGTGTCATAAATAGACCTGTCCAGCCTCGCCCGTGACTTCTTCCGCTGGCGCCGCAGGCCCGGCGGGGTAGACTCGGCCGGGAGGATCGTTCGATGACAGTCGCAACGGGACCACGGGCAGTCCGGGCGCCGCGCGGTTCTGACATCAGCTGCCGCGGCTGGCAGCAGGAAGCGGCGTTGCGGATGTTGATGAACAACCTCGACCCTGACGTCGCGGAGAGGCCCGACGACCTGGTCGTCTACGGCGGCACCGGCCGCGCGGCGCGCAGTTGGGAAGCATTCGACGCCATCGTCCGCGAGTTGCGCCGCCTGGCCGACGACGAAAGCCTGCTGATCCAGTCGGGCAAGCCGGTGGGAGTCTTCCGGACGCATGAGTGGGCACCCCGCGTCCTGATCGCCAATTCCAACCTGGTCGGCAAGTGGGCGAACTGGGAAACCTTCCGCGAGCTTGAACGGCAGGGGCTGACCATGTTCGGCCAGATGACCGCAGGGTCGTGGATCTACATCGGCACGCAGGGCATCCTGCAGGGCACGTACGAGACCTTCGCCGAGCTTGCGCGCCAGCATTTTCGCGGGACGCTGCGCGGAAGGGTGGTGCTGACGGCCGGGTTGGGCGGCATGGGCGGCGCCCAACCGCTGGCGATCGCCATGAACGACGGCGTGGCGCTGGTCATCGAGGTGGATGAAGCACGGGCGCGACGCCGTCTCGAGATCGGCTATGTCGATCGCCTCACGGCGTCGGTCGACGAGGCGCTGGCGTGGGCGCGGGCATCCGCCGCCGATGGGGAGTCGCTGTCGATCGCACTTGTCGGCAACGCCGCGGAAATCGAGCCCGAACTCGTGCGCAGGGGCGAGCGCTTCGATGCCGTGACCGACCAGACCTCGGCCCACGACGCGCTGAACGGCTACATTCCGGCCGGCCTCGCCCTGGCGCAGGCGGCCGACCTGCGAGTCGCGGATCCCGCCGGCTACGCTGCTCGCGCGATGGCCTCGATGGCCGACCAGGTACGCGCGATGCTGGCCCTGCAGTCGAGTGGCGCGATCACGTTCGACTACGGCAACAACATCCGCGCGCAGGCGCAGAGCGCCGGAGTCGAGAACGCCTTCGACTTTCCTGGTTTCGTGCCTGCCTTCATCCGGCCCTTGTTCTGCGAGGGCAAAGGCCCGTTTCGCTGGGTGGCCCTGTCAGGCGATCCCGCCGACATCCTGGCCACCGATCGCGCGGTGCTCGAGCTGTTCCCAGAGAACAAGTCGCTCGCCCGCTGGATCCGCATGGCCGAGCAGCGCGTGCCCTTCCAGGGATTGCCGGCGCGCATCTGCTGGCTGGGCTACGGCGAGCGGGCGCGCGCCGGCGTGCGCTTCAACGAGCTGGTCGCCAGTGGCGAGGTGAGTGCACCGATCGTGATCGGCCGCGACCATCTGGACTCAGGATCGGTGGCGTCGCCCAACCGCGAGACCGAGGCGATGCGCGACGGTTCTGACGCAATTGCCGACTGGCCGCTGCTCAACGCGCTGGTCAATACCGGCGCCGGCGCGAGTTGGGTGTCGATCCACCACGGCGGCGGCACGGGCATCGGCTATTCGCAGCACGCGGGCATGGTCATCGTCGCCGATGGATCCGACCTGGCCGCGCAGAAGCTCGAACGGGTGCTCACCACCGATCCCGGCACCGGGGTAATGCGCCACGCAGACGCCGGCTACGAGACGGCCATCGAGTTTGCCCGCGAGCACGGCGTGCGCATCCCCATGCTTGATCAATGACGGCGCAACCGGCCGACGTGGCCGGTCAGATCGTCGCCATTGGCGGCGGCGGCTTCAGCGACGCGGAGCGGCTGACGCCGCTCGATCACTTCCTGCTCGAACTGACTGGCAAGGAGCGGCCACGCGTCTGCTTCCTGGGCACGGCATCCGGTGATGCGGAGCGCTACGCCGCCAAGTTCTTCCGTGCCTATGCTGGGGTCGCCCAGGCATCTGATCTCGTGCTGTTCGGTGCGCCCACGCCCGAAGAGGTGGCCCGCCTGGTGGACCAGGACCTGGTCTTCGTCGGTGGCGGCAACACGGCCAACATGCTCGCCGTCTGGCGGTTGCACGGAGTGGACGTGGCGCTGCGGCAGGCGTGGCAGTCGGGCACGGTGCTGGCCGGCATCAGCGCCGGTGCGATCTGCTGGTTCGAGGCCTGCCTGACCGACTCCTTCGGCACCGGCCTGGCCGCATTGGCCGATGGGTTGGCGTTGCTGCCCGGATCGGCGTGCCCGCATCTCCATGACGACGCGGCCCGCCGCACCCGCTATGCCGCGGAAATCGGTGCCGGTCGCCTGCCGCCCGGTTACGGCATCGACGACGGTGCGGCGCTCCATTTCCAGGGCCGTGAGCTGAAGGCGGTCGTCAGCGAGCTCGTGGGTAGGTCCGCCTCGCGGTTCGAGTTGCACGACGGCGAAGCGACCGAGATCAGGCTGGAGCCGCAATACCTGGCCGGGGCCACCGAATGAACGGTGCGCCGGAGCGGGTGCGCCGAACGAGCCTTAACCGCGAAGAGCTGGCGCGTGCAGTGCACGTAGAGCCGGCGGCGGTCGACGAGCTCGTCGAATGGGGCTTGCTGAAGCCCGATGCCGCCAACGAATTTCGTCCGAGCGACATCGAGCGCGTTCGAGCGGTGATGGCAATGCGCTCGCCGGGAATCCCGATGGAGCAGCTGATCGAGGCCTTTGAGGGCCGGCTCTTCACGCTCCAACCGATGGACCTGTTGTACCCCGATCCGCCGATGGTCACCGACATCACGCCCGCCGCACTGGCCGCCGATCTGGGCCTCTCCGAGGCTGAACTCATCAGGGCGATGATCAGCGCCGGCTTTCCCGCACCCGCGCGCGACGCGCCGATGCGCGAGGATGACGTGGGCCTCGCCCACGACCTGGTGGATGCCGCGCGACGCCTGGGAGGCGGCACGGTACTCAACCGGTTCGCGCGAACCTTCGGCGACAGTGCACGGCGGGCCGCGGAGAGCGGCGTGGCGATGTTCGCGGAGAACGTCAACAGCCCGGTGGTGAACGCAGGCCAGGACGACGAGCGGAGAATGCAGGTCAACGCCCTGGCCGCAGAGCTGATGGCGAGTTCCGAGGTCCTCTTGGGACGGCTGTATCGCCGTCACCTGGAACACGCCCTGCTCCGCCAGTGGGCAGTCGCAACCGAGACGTTCCTCGATCAGGCGGGCGTCCGCCAGGCGCGCATCGCAAATGATGGCGTGGCGTTCATCGACCTGACCGGCTACACAGCCGTGACCGAACACAGCGGCGATGAGACGGCAGTCCGTCTGGCCGATCAGCTCACCCAGCTCTCAGAGGACGCCGCCGCGCACTTTGGTGGACAGGTGGTGAAGTTGCTGGGTGACGGGGCCATGCTGCACTTTGGAGGCGCGCTCGATGCCGTACGGGCCGCGCTCCACCTGGTGGCCGCCATTGGCAGGTCCGACCTGCCGCCGGCTCACGCTGGGGTCAACAGCGGACCGGTCATCCCTCGCGATGGGGACTACTTTGGTCGGACGGTGAACCTCGCGGCACGGATCTCCGGTCAGGCCTCGGCCGGACAGGTGCTCGTCAGCGCCCTCGTCGCTGAGCTGGCGCCCGATGACCTGGTCTTTTCGGCCGTGGGCGAGCGCGAGCTCAAGGGTATCGGCAGCGTCGAACTGTTCGAAGCACGCTGGGCGCGCTGACCAAGTTCTAGCCGAGGCTCATCTCCATCGCGCTGCCCGCCTCCTCCTGGTCGCCGCCGCCGGTCACGCCCTGCGCGTCGAGCGGTGGCTCGAGGCCCATCCGACGCACGCTGTGCGACAGCAGGCCGCTGAGCGCAAGAAGCGACATCCCCGCGCCACCCACGGCGAGCATGCCGGTCAGGCTGATGTTGACGATTGCGCCCGAGACGGCCATGGAGAGGGGTACCAGCGCCATCGAGCTGAACATCATCAGGCTCATCACCCGGCCCATGAGGCTGCCCGGGATGCGCAGCTGGGCCCACGTCATATATGCGATGTTGGTGTAGCCCAGGACCGTGCCGATGGCCGCAGCCAGGGCGAGCGCCACCAGCGTCGAATTGGCAAACGCGATCCCCACCATGCCGAAGCCGGTCACCGAGATCATCAGCAGCAGGATCGAGCCGAAATGCGCCTTGGGCAGCGGCCGCAGGAGCGTCGCCGCGGCCATGCCCAACAGGGACCCGCCGCCAAACGCCGAAAGAATCAGGCCGTAGGCGGCGGCACCCTCAGGCAGGCGGGTGTAGGCCAGCACCGGCAGGCCGACGTCGAACGGGCCGACGATGAGCAGGTTGGCGGCCATGCTGAAGATCATCACCACGCGCATGGCTGGTGCGTGCCATACGAAGCGGACGCCCTCGGCGATCTGGCCAACCACGGAGCCGTCGCTGGCGGCATGCTTCGTACGGGTGGAAATCAGGATCAGCGTCACGAGCGAAATGACGAAGCTGGCCGCGTCGATGAGCAGTGCCAGGCCGATGCCGGTCAATCCGGGCGAAACGACGCCTCCACCGAGCGCGGCGATGGCAACTCCGGCGAGTGCCGGTCCAACCAGGACGGTCAACTGGGCCGTGCCCTGGACGATGCCGTTGGCGCGCTGCAGCTGGCCGCCGGTCACGAGGTCGGGAACGATCGCCGTCTGCGCCGGATAGAAGAACGCATCGGCGACACCGAAGACGAGCGCGAAGGCGTACAGCATCCACATCGTCACGCCACCCTGGAGGACGAGCAGCCCCAGGGCAGTCACGGCGAGCAGGCGCACGATGTTCGAGGTGAGCATCACCCGGCGCGGCGACAGGCGGTCCACGTAGACGCCGCCGACGAGCATCAGGAGGGCTCGCGGCACGGCCATCAGGGCGAGCACAGTGCCCAGGGCGAAGCCGTCGCCCGTCAGCACCAGCGCCAGCCAGGGCAGGGCAATCATCGCGAACTGATCGCCCAGCGATGAGATCGCCTCGCCCAGCCACAGCAGGCGGAAGTCGCGGATGGCAAACGGTGACGAAGAGTTCGCGGTCATGATGCTGCTCCCGTGGGTATGGCTGGAGAAGTCGTTTCCGGGTCGCGTACGCCAGGAATGAAGAGCAGGCCGGTCATCAGCAGCGCACCGAGGACCCCCGCGCAAACGACGGTTGCCTGCGGACCGAGCACGCCCGCGACCGGCGCAGTGAACGCGTACGAGATTGGGACGAGCCCCGTCGAAACCAGCCAGTCAAGGCTGGACACGCGTCCCAGCAGGCGGCGCGGAACGCGTTGCTGGAGCATGGTTTCCCAGATGACCGAGCCGACGGTGAACGAGCCCTGCAGTACGGCGCTGATCAGCATCCCCTGCCACAGGGCGCCCATCAAGCCATAGAAGGCCGTGGCCAGCACGCCGATCCCCCACGCCACATACATGACCGTGACGTTGCGGCGCGGCTGCCCGACTGAGCCGATCACCGCCGACATGGCGATGGAACCGACGCCGCCGGCGGCAAAGATCAGCCCCAGCGCGTCCGGGCCGAGCTGCAGCTGGTTCTTGACCAGGTACGGCACCAGCACCTCGACCGGGCCAATGAACATCAGCAGGCTGAGCATGGCCGCCAGCAAGGTCGCCCAGATCCACGGAAGTGACGCCGCGTAGCGCATCCCTTCGCCGACCTCCGTGAGGGTGCTGCGCACGGTGTGACCTTCGTCGGCAGCAGGATGCCGCCGCAGGCGAACCAATGAAAGGGCGCCCGCCGAGAAGACGAAGCTCGTGGCATCAATGCCAAAGGCGGGCGCCGGGCCGGCGGCTGCGATGGCGAGGCCCGCCAGCGCGGGGCCGACGATGCGCAGCATCAGCGGCCGATACATGCCGGCCAGCGAGTTGGCGGCGGGCAGATGTTCGTCGGCCACCAGGTCGGGCAGGATCGCGGTCGATGACGGATTGAAGAACGCGGCCGCAGTGCTCTGCACCACGGCGAGTACCACGACGTGCCATAACTCGATCACGCCGGCGGCCGACAGCAACGCCATCGTCCCAACTGCACCGGCGCGCACGACGTCGGCGACGACCATCACCTTGCGGCGGTCATAGCGATCAGAGACCGCCCCGCCGAGCAACAGGAACACGACAAAGGGGAGAGTTCCCGCGACGCCGACGATGGCCAGGGCGCTGGGAACGTTGCTGATCGCGTAGACCTGCCAGGCGAGCGCCACGTAGAAGAACCCATCGCCCAGCAGCGAAACGACGCTGGCGCTGGCCAGCAGCGCAAAGTCGCGGCCGCGCAGCGGCTGGACGATGCGCGCATTCACCAGCCGCTGGGGGAGGGCCATGTTTCTAGTTCTGGCCGACCGTGCGCCCGAACGCCGGGCCGGCGAGACGGGCGCCCAGGCGGATTAGACCCAGCCCGAACGCCTGGATCGCGGTGGTCTCGGGCGCGGTGTGCTCCGGGCGATCCACGAAACGGCCCAAGCCGGCCTGCGCCAGCTCGCGCCAGCGGTACTGGTGATACAGCTCGACGTTACCCATCATGTCCAACCTCACTCGCTGATGATCAGGACCCGATCGCCGTTGTCGTCATTGATGTCGACGATCGCGCCGCGCACGCCAGAAGCGATCGCGCCGCGAATCCGGTTCGCGTCCTGATCGGACAGGCCGGGCAGGAAGGAAGATGCCCACCCGGCGATGTTCAACGGCACGCGCAGGTTGACGACCCGCCGTCCGTTCTCGGTTACTTCGATGCGCAGATGGCGTGGTTCACGCACGCCGGTGCTCGGTTCCCCCGCCTGTGCCGGCGGTTCGTCCGCTGCCTCCTCACCGGCCGGCTCGGACGCGGGCGTTGAGTCGAGCGCGCGCAGGATCTCGTCGGCCTCGTCGGCGGTCAGGCGCCCTTCGGCCACCAGGCCCAGGATCTTCTCGACGTCCGGCATTTCTCAAGCCTCCTGGAGGCGGCGCGCCGCCTCGTCTACATCGATTTCGCCGCGCTCGAGCGCGCGCAGCACTTCGAGCTGATCTGGCTCAGGCGCCGGCGGCGCCGGCGGCACGCCCAGGTTCTCCACTGGTTCAGTGGGCGAGTCGTCATCGAAGCGCGCCATGCGCGCGGCGAAACGTTCGGCGCGCCGTGCCGCGTGGCGCTCCATGCGCTCCTGCGCCCGCTCGTGCCGTCCGGTGGTTCTCGGTCGCGCGGCTGGTCGGCCCGCCGTCCACCTTCGACGCGGACGTCGCCCGACAAGGTCCGGAAGCGCAACTGAGCCGCGCCATCGCCGCTCACCAGGGTGCGTGGGCCGCCACCGAAGTCGAGACCGCGCCTGATATCGACGGTGACACCGCCGTGCGCATCGATGGCCAGGTCGCCGCTGACGGTCTCGGCCGAGTGCAGCGGGCCGGCAGCGAGGCTGCCGGCGAGGTCGATGTCGCCGCTGACGGACCGCGCGTCGAAGGCCTTCAGCTCGGCGCCACGAACGCGCATGTCGCCCGACGTCGTGTTAAGGCTGAGCTCGATGCTGCCCGAATTGCGGACCTGCATGTCGCCCGACACGGTTGAGACACGCAGCCGGCCGCCCGCGGGCGACAGCTCGGCGTCGCCCGAGACGGTCCTGTAGGTCTGCTCGCCGGTCAGCCCTTCTGAGCGGATGTCGGCGCTGACGGTGCTGATCGTCGCCCGTGCGCCGACTGGCAGCGTGACCTGGAAGTCGACACCGGAGTGCCTGCCGAACCAGCCTGCGAGCGGCGCGAACGCGCTACGGTCGGTGACTTCGATCTGCAACGCCCCGTCACTCTTGCGAACGCTGAGCGGCAGCGCGTCGGCACGGCCGCCTTCTGAGCGGGCGAGCACGACCGCTTCGCCTGAGTCGCCGGCACGGATCTCAACCGACCCGGCGGCGACGCTGAGCGTGAATTGGCCATTGGCGCCGATCTGGTGGCGTATCTCGGCGGGGTCGCGGTAGATCTCGTTTTGCTGATCACTCATGGCTGTTGCTCCGGTTCTTGCTGCTCCGGTTGTGGCTGGTCCTGCCCTGGCAACGGCTCGCCGCGCAGTGCTGCTGCCGCCTGCTCGGCGCTCAACTCGTGGCGCGCCAGGCGTTCGAGAATCGAGCGACGGGTGTCCGGATCGACGGCCATGCTGTCGTTCCGTTCAACGGCCGGCTGTGGCTCGGCTGGAATGGGCGCACCGTCGGCCAGGTCGAGGGCGCGCAACAGTGCCTCCACCCGGTTCCGCACGGTGGGATACGACACGCCGAGCTCGCGCTCGAGCTCACGCAGGTTGCCGCGCGCGCGCAGGAACGACTCGAGCAACGTGTACTGGTCGCGGCCAAGCCGCGCGAAGCGCCCGACGTTGAAGCCGCCCTCGATGGTCGTGCCGCACGTCGTGCAGTGCAGGCGCGTGACCGTCAGCTGGCTATCGCAGACAGGGCAGTTGGAGATTACTTCTCGCTGCATGTTGTGGTTGCCTCGAATGACTCTGTGCTACTTGAGCGCGCAAAATGTAAAGCGTCGCTTTCACTTTGTCAATATCAGCATTCACTTTGTGTGTCGGGCCGCACACGACGGTTGGGCACCGTAGACTGGCAGCCGCAATGGCAAGGCTGGTCGAATGCGTCCCCAACTTCTCCGAAGGCAGGCGGCCGGAGGTGATCGACGCGATCGCGGCGAAGGTGGCCCAGGCCGCGGGCGTCGAGTTGCTGGATAGGACCTCGGACCGGGACCACAATCGCAGCGTGCTGACCTTTGCCGGCCCGGGAGATGCCGTGCTGTCGGCGATGGAGGCGGCGACGGAGGCGGCGCTCGCACTGATCGACATGAACAGCCACGAGGGCCAGCATCCGCGTATCGGCGCCGTTGACGTGGTTCCTTTCGTGCCGCTTGGCGAGACCACGATCGAGGAATGCGTCGATCTGGCTCATCGCTACGGACGGCATGTCGCGGATCGGTTCGGGCTGCCGGTCTACTACTACGCGCGGGCGGCGCTGCGCCCGGACCGGACGGTCCTCGCCGATATCCGCCGCCCGCAGTACGAAGGCCTGAGGGAACTGATCGCGACTGACGAGCGCGCACCGGACAGCGGACCTCGCCAGCTGCATCCCACGGGCGGAGCCGTGGCCGTGGGCGCCCGGCCATTCCTGATTGCGTACAACGTCAACCTGGAGTCGCCCGACGTGGACCTCGCCAAGCGGATTGCCCGTGCCGTGCGCGAGAGCTCAGGCGGCCTGCCACGCGTGCAGGCTCTGGGCCTGTACCTCGAAGACCTGGCCTGTGCGCAGGTGTCGATGAACCTGCTCGACCACACCGTGACGCCGATCTGGAAGGTATGGCAGGCGGTCACCGACCTCGCCGCGGCCGATGGCGTGCAAGCACGTGAATCGGAACTGATCGGTCTTGCCCCGCTCGCGGCCCTCGTCGAGGTGGCCGATCACGCCGGCGTCGATCCGACCCTGCCCGTGGAACGCCGCATCAGCGGTGCGGCCGATTGGCTGCGCATCCGTGATTTCGAGCCGACCATGGCCCTCGAACTGCGCCTGGCCGCACGCGCCGCATGACCGTCCCCAGGCCCGCCCTGCTGGTTCACAACGTGAGTGAGCTGGCCACCGTCGCGGGCGGCGTGCGGCGCGGCCAGGCGCAGGCCGACGCCGGGCTGATCGTGGGCGATGTGTCGGTCGCTGCCTACGAGGGTCGCATCGTCGCCATCGGTCAGCGGATCGCAGTCGAGCAGGAGCTGCGCGCCATGGGCATTGCCGACGGTGCGATCGAGCGCGTAGACGCACAGCGCGGAACCGTGACGCCCGGCCTCATCGACGCTCACACGCATCTGCTCTTTGCCGGCACACGCCAAGCGGAAGTCGAACTGCGCCAGCGCGGGCTGGGTTATCTCGACATCCTGGCCGCCGGGGGCGGCATCCTGCAGACCGTGCGCGAGACACGTGCAGCGTCGGACCAGGCGCTGCTCGAACACGGCCGCCGCTGGCTGCGCGAGATGCTGCGCCACGGCGTCACGACGGTCGAGGCCAAGAGCGGCTACGGCCTCGACGTCACGTCGGAGCTACGTCTGCTGGCACTCACCGCGCAGCTTGTCGAGGAAGGCCCGGTGGGGATCGTGCCCACATTCCTGGGTGCCCACGCGGTGGCGCCGGAGTTTCGTGGGCGACCCGATGCCGCCCGGGCGTACCTGGCGAACGTAATCGACGAGCAGCTGCCGCGCGTGGCGGCACAGGGCGTGGCCACCTCGTGCGATGTCTTCTGCGAGCCGGGCGTCTTCGATGCCGACAGCTCCCGGCGGCTGCTCGAGGCGGCGCGTGTGCTCGGCCTGGCGACCCGTCTGCATGCCGACGAACTGGCTGATGCCGGGGGCGCCGCCCTTGCCGCCGAGTTGGGTGCGCTGTCGGCCGATCACCTGGGTGCCATATCGGAGAAGGGCGTCACCGCTCTCGCGCGCGCTGCCGAAGCAGGACGCCCGGTCGTCGCCACGCTGCTGCCGCTGACCAGCTTCTACCTTGGCGAGGCGCACTACGCACCGGCTCGACGGCTGGTCGACGCGGGTGTGCCGGTGGCCCTGGGCACCGACTTCAACCCCGGCACGTCACCCGCGCCCAATGCCCTGCTGGCAATGGCTTTTGGCGTGCACCGGTTGCAGCTGACTCCGAGCGAAGCCCTGGTCGCATTGACGATCAACGCCGCCGCTGCGCTCGGGCTCGAACAGAGCCACGGCTCGATCGAAGTGGGCAAGCACGCCGACCTGGTCGTGTGGTCGGTCGAGACAGCCTCGCTACTGCCCTATTGGCTGGGCGCCGACCTTGTGCGGGTCGTGATCAAGAGCGGCCGGATCGTGTACCGGCCGGCAGGTGCCGCCTAGCCCTTGCCGCGCGGCTCGAGCAGGACGACCGTCGTCTCGCTTGGCAACGATGACCCGGTGACCGTCAACTTGGGTGCCGGCTCACCGCGCTGGACGCTCATCTCGTGCAGGAAGCGAGCCAGCTCGCCGGCCCCGGCACCGTCGCCGTCGATGGCCATGGGCACCACCAGCTTGGCATCGAATTGCGCCACCAGCTCGGCCGCGCGCGCAGGCGCCAGGGAGCCGCCCACGGGCACGCACACGACGTCGATCGGGCCCATCTCATCGAGCTCTGCCTCGCTCAGCAGATGGCCAATGTCGCCCAGGTGCACGACGTGGACTCCATCCAGCTCGTACACGAAGCACGTGTTGAGCCCGCGATCGGCGCCCTGGGCCTCGTCGCGGTACGTCTTCACGCCGGTGATCAGCACCTCGTGCACCTCGTACTCACCGGGTGAGTCGAGCAGGAACGCGGACTCGAGGCTGGTGGGCACCCGGCGCGTGGTACGTCCGTTCGCCGGTCCCCCGCCGCGGGCAGGCGTTGTGCGCTTGGCACTGGCCCGGTCGAGGCCGAGCGTCTGCTGACCGTCGGTGTGGCTATAGGTCAGGATGTCGGCCGTCAGGCCGCGACCGGTCGGCCCGACGATGCGCGGGAAGGCATCAGCAGCCACGACACCCTCGCGTCCCCGCAGGCGCAGGCAGGTGTCGCCGAACGAAACGATCTCCACGCGCCAGATTGTCGCAGCCAACAAAAAGAAACGAGGGGCGCCTGCCCAATTGGCGCCCCTCGTTCCGAGGGAGGGAGAGGGAACGGGAAGCGATGCTTCACGGTTCCGCTGCTCGCAGACTAGGACTCATGCGTGAAGCGACCAGCCGGTAGGTGGTGAAGAAACGCACACCATTGCCTGCCACAATCCAGCCCTGATGACCACGCCTGTGATGCGGATGCTCGTTGGGCTATTGCTGGTCAGCCTGGTCGCCGCGTGCGTGGACGTCACGGTCGTGCCCACGCCACAGGCCGCCTCGTCGGCCAGCCCTCCCGCGGCGACTCCGGCGCAGACGTCCGTACCCGGTGGTTCAACCTTGCCGTCGGAGCCGCCTGCGTCGATCTCCGCCGACCTGCGCGCACAGGTCGATGCGGTGACCAGCGCGATGCCCGCCATCCGCCAGCTGGCCGCGACCCGTGAGGTGCCGTACGAATTCATCACCCGCGACCAGTTCAGCCAGTTGGTGACACAGCTCAACGAACAGGACACGCCGCCCGCGGAACAGGCCGCCGAAGGCAGGCTGCTCAAACGTCTCGGGCTGCTGCCCGCCGATGCCGACCTGGCGAGCCTGCTGGTACAGCTGTATGCCGGTCAGGTGGCGGCGTTCTACCGACCCGACACGAAGGCCTTCTACATCATCCAAAGCGGCCAGCCATTCGGCCCGGTGGACGAGGTGACCGTCGCGCACGAGTACACCCATGCGCTCCAGGACATGCACTTCGACCTCGCCGCGAACACGATCTCGGACCCGGCTGAGGGCGACGCGGCGCTCGGCCAGCTGGCGGTCATCGAGGGCGACGCGACGCTGGCCTCGCAGATCTGGATGTACCAGAACCTGAGCTTCGATCAGCTCCTGCAGATGCTGAACCAGGCGCTCGGCGAGGTGGACCTGCAGCAGCTCGCATCGATGCCGCCCATCCTGCGTCGCGAGCTGGAGTTCCCGTACGTCGACGGGCTGGCCTTCGTGTCGGGCCTGTACTGCGGGCAGCCGACCTGTTTGGCGGGCGGCGACTGGCAACCGGTCAACGACGCGTTGGTGACTCCGCCCGCATCCACCGAGCAGATCCTGCATCCGGAGAAGTACGGCGTCGACCAGCCGGTCCACATCGACCTCCCCGACCTCACCGGGAAGCTGGGCGATGGCTGGTCGCTGACCCTGACTCGGACGCTGGGTGAGCTGGATCTCCAGGTGCTCGTTGCCGGTGACGAGGCGCCCGCCGAGACAGTGCCGGGGCTGGCGGTCACCTGGCCGCACAGCGAGGCGGCCGCGGGTTGGGGCGGGGACCGCCTGGCGATGTACGAGGGACCCGACGGGTCCTGGCTGATTGATTGGCAGACGGCGTGGGACACGCCGGCCGATGCGCAGGAGTTCGTCACCCGCCTGAACGAACTGCGGCCGACGTTCGGGGGAGCAAGTGAGACTTTCGCACAGTCTGACTCGGTGCACGTGGCCATTGCATCGAGCTCAGCACTGCTCCCGATGACAGGATTGCCTGCTGCCCAGTAGTTGCTACATCGACTCCGGTGCTGAGATACCGAGCAGGCCGAGGGCGGCTGCCAGAGTGGCGCGTGTGGCATCGACCAGGCCCAGCCGCGCGGCGGACGTTTCGGGATCCGCCGGGTCGAGTACGCGCCGGTCACGGTAGTAGGCGTGGAAGCGCGTGGCCAGGTTCGTGGCGAATGTCGTGATCGCCTGGGTCTCGCGTGCATGCGCGGCATCGACGACGATTTCCGGCAGGCGCAGGAGCTCCTTGGCCAGGCCGTGCGAGAGGTCGTCGTTGCCCAGCGTGCCGCGCAGCGAGTCAGCCGAAGCGAGTCCCTCGTCGCGGGCCTTGCGCAGCATCGAACTGATGCGTGCGTGCGCGTACTGGACGTAGTAGACCGGGTTGTCGTTTGACTGCCGGCGCGCCAGTTCGATGTCGAAGTCGATGGCCGTCGATGGCGACCGAGAAGCAAAGTACCAGCGCGCGGCATCCACGCCGACCTCGGCCAGCAGCTCGTCGAGGGTGATGAACTCGCCCGCGCGCTTGGACATCGAGATCTCCTGGCCGGCGCGCACGAAGCGGACCCAGGCGATCAGCAATACGTTGACCGAGTTGCGGTCGTAGCCCAATGCCTGGGCGGCATTCTTCAGGCGCGCGACCGTGCCATGGTGGTCGGCGCCCCACAGGTAGACCAGCTCGTCGTAGGCGCGGCTGAACTTCTCGAGCAGATAGCCGATGTCCGCGGCGAAATACGTCGGCTCGCCGTTGGAGCGCAGCACCACGCGGTCCTTGTCATCGCCGTACGTGGTCGATCGGAACCAGAGTGCGCCATCCTGCTCGTACAGGTCGCCCGAACCGCGCAGTTGCGCGATCCCCCGCTCGACCCACCCCTCACGGTGCAGCGAACCCTCCGACTTCCACACGTCGAAATGCACGCCGAGGCTCTCCAGGCTGGCCTCGATCCCCTGCCGGACCTGCTCCGAGGCCCAGCGACCGATGATCCAGCCTGCCTCCGCCGGCTGTGCGGCGGCCTGCGTCCACAACTCGTCCGGCAGCGCGGCAGCGAGGTCGTCCACGTACGAGCCGTGATAGCCATCCTCCGGTATCGCTTCGCCCAGCCGGATGGCGCGGATCGAGAGGCCCAGGTTCTGCACCTGGGTGCCCGAATCGTTGAAGTAGTACTCACGCTCGACTCGGTGGCCGACCGCCTCGAGCACGCGGCAGAGCAGGTCGCCAACGAACGCGCCACGCGCATTGCCGATGGTCAGCGGCCCGGTGGGATTGGCCGACACGAACTCGACGTTGATGCGCTGCGGCTGGGCGACGCTCGTCCGGCCGTAGCTCGTGCCCAGCCGGCGGATCTCGTCGACCTGCGCCTCGACATACGCCGGCGCGAGCCACACGTTGACGAACCCGGCGCCGGCCACTTCGGCCTTCGACAGCAACTCGTCTTCAGGGCCGGCGCCCAGCTCCGCCACGAGCGTTTCGGCAATCTGGCGCGGCGGCCGCCTGAGCGACCCGGCCAGCTTGAGCGCGAGGTTCGTCGAGAAGTCGCCGTGCTCCTCACGCTCAGGGCGCACGACCTCGATGTCGTCGACCTGGAGCTTCAGGCCCTCTTGGGCAGCTTTCCGCACACGCGCGCTGACAAGGTCACGGGCATTTGGCACGCTGGGAGGGTAGTCGATCATCCGGCCGTCTCGCCTCAGGCGATATCGACCGCCAGGCCGGGCTCGGCGAGCAGTGATTCGCCGCCAAAGACCCCGCGCGCGGCAGCAAGTGTCGCGGCCAATGACTGGCGATCCTGGACATGGGTGAGGATCAGCCGTCCGGCGGCGCGCTGCTGGGCAACCCAGCCCGCTTCGGCTGCGGTGAGATGGATGCTCTCGTGCGGCTTGTCGGACGCGCCGTAAGCGGCTTCACACAGCAGCACGTCGTCTTCACGTACGAGCGGCAGCAGGTCCTCCCTGACTCCGCAGTCGCCCGAGTACACGAGCCCCGGGCCGGCGCCATCGACCGAGATGCGGAAGGCATACGAATCGGGGATGTGCGTCACGTGGCGCGCCTCGATGGTGAAGCCGGCAAGCTCGAACGTGCCCGGCTCGAGGGCGGCGGGCGCGAGGCAATCGAGCATGCCCGTGTGAGCTTGAAATGCATCAAATCGGGCAGGCAGCTCGGCCGGACCGCGCAGCCTGGGGGCGCCGGTTTCGGCCTCGTAGGTGAGGTAGTGGCGCAGCGGGATCAGGTCGACCAGGTGGTCGGCGTGCAGGTGGCTGATCAGGACGCCGTCGATTGACTCGGGCGCCACGTATTGCGCCAGTGCGCTGAACGCACCCTGGCCGAAATCGAGCACGAGCGCTGCGCCGCGATGTTGAACCAGGTAGCACGACGATGCGTGCCCGGCACGTCGCGTCCATGCCGGCGCATCACCGACCACGGTCAGCCTCACGGCCAGATCTCGTCGATCCGATCGACGAACTCCGTCAGCGAGTCGACCACCAGGGTGCCCGTTGGCGGCTCGTCGCGGATGATCACGCCCCACGGGCCACGGCGCAGCCAGACGGCGTGCATGCCCGCCGCCGACGCCGGGCGCACGTCGTTGTCCAGCCGATCGCCGACGTAGGCGATGTCGCTCGGTTCAGCGTCCATCAAAGCCGCCGCTCGATCGAAGAACTCCGGTGCGGGCTTGTGCACGCGGAGCTCGCCGCTCATGGCCATCACCTCGACCCGGACCTCGAGCGCCTGGAGCTCGGCCGTCCGCTGCGCCGGCTGGTTGGCCAGGATGGCCAGGTGGTAGCCCAGGCTGCGCAGCCGATCGAGCGCGGGCATCACGTCCGGGTACATGTCGCCCAGCTGGAAGCCGCCATGCAGCGCCTCGAACTCGGCTGCGCGTGCCTGCCATTCCGGCCGGCCCACGAGATTGAAGACTTCGCGGTGGTCCTGGCCGCGGGCCACGACGGCGCCGAAGGCGGCCATGAAGGTCAGGCGCGGCACGCCCAGCAGATCTGCCCAAAGGGTCCAGATGCGCAATTCGTCGATGATCGTTTCGCCGACGTCCAGGCAGACCCACCGGCGCCCGGCCGGTCGCCCGGCCGCCACCTAGATGAGGCGCAGCTCGCGCCCGATTCGCTCGAACGCGTCGATGCAGGTCTGGAGCTCGTCGCGGGTGTGCTCGCTGGTCACGATCGTGCGCACGCGCGCCTTGCCGAGCGGCACCGTGGGATAGACCACCGACGTCGCGAAGACGCCCTCGTCGAACAGGCGCGCGGCAAGCTGCTGCGCCTTGCCCTCGTCGCCGGCCATGACCGGGGTGATGGGCGTCTCGCTGATGCCCGTGTCGAAGCCGAGCTGCTGCAGGGCAGCCTTGAAGAAGCGCGTGTTGGCCCACAGGCGCTCGATGCGCTCAGGCTCGTTCTCGAGCACGTCGATGGCGGCGATACAGGCGGCCGCCACTGCCGGCGGCTGTGACGTCGAGAACAACAGCGGGCGGCAGCGCTGGATCAGGAAGTCCTTGAGGTGCTGGCGGCCGGCGATGTAACCGCCCATCACGCCAACGGCCTTCGACAGCGTGCCCACCTGGACGTCCACGCGGCCGTGCAGGCCGAAGTGGTCCACGGTCCCGCGACCGTTGCTGCCCAGCACGCCCGAGGCATGGGCGTCGTCGATCATCACGGCCGCGTCGTGGCGTTCGGCCGCCTCGACGATGCCCGGCAGCGGCGCGATGTCGCCATCCATCGAGAACACGCCATCGGTGATGACCAGGATGTGCTCGTACTTGCCACCGTCGCGGGCGTCCTTGAGGACCTTGTCGAGGCCGTCCACGTCGCGGTGCGGAAAGACCGCGCGCGATGCCTTTGACAGGCGAACGCCGTCGATGATCGAGGCGTGGTTGAGCTCGTCGCTGACGATCAGATCACGCTCACCGGTGATCGCCGGGATCGTGCCGCTGTTGGCGGTCAGGCCCGACTGCACGGTCAGCACTGCCTCAACGTGCTTGAAGGTCGCCAGGCGCGTCTCGAGCTGTTCGATCAGGGTCGTGTCGCCCGAGATCGTGCGCACGGCACCGGTGCCCACGCCAAACTCGCGCACCGCCTCGAGCGCCGCCTGGACGAGGTGCGGGTGAGTCGTCAGGCCCAGGTAGTTGTTCGACGAGAGGCTGATGACCGGCTTGCCATCGATGACGGTACGGGCCGCCTGGGGGGCGCTCATCTCGCGCAGCGGCCGGTACAGGTTCTTGGCCCGCAGGTCGTCGAGCTCTGCCTGCAGATAGCCGAGTGCGTCGGCGGCGGTGGTCTTCATCTGTGCTCCTCCTGCGGCAGCAGCACGATCTTGCCCGCGTGCCCGGCGGCGACCAGGTCGAAGGCCGTGGCGTAGTCGGACAGCGGCAGGCGGTGAGTGATGATCGGCGTCAAATCGAGGCCTTCCTGGAGCAGCGCACTGGCGCGATACCAGGTGTCGAACAGGCGGCGGCCGGTGATGCCGTAGATGCGAATGCCCTTGAAGATGACCTCCTGGGACAGGTCGATCGTGGCCGGCATGGCGTGGGTTCCCAGGAGAGACACTCGCCCGCCATTGGTCACCGCGGCGAGGCCCTGGTGCAGGGCCGCGCTCGAGCCCGACATCTCGACAACAATGTCGACACCGTCGCCGTGCGTCAGTGCGCGCAGCCGGCCGGGCACGTCGTCGAGGGCGGCGTCCAGCACCAGGTCGGCGCCCATGCGTTCGGCCATCGCCCGGCGCTCGGGCTTGATGTCCGTGGCGTAGACCGCCCGGGCGCCGGCCATCTTGAGGACGGCAATGCTCATCAGTCCGATCGGGCCGCAACCGGTCACGACCGCGGTCTGCCCGGCGACGTCCTCGACCAGTGAAGCGAAGACCGCGTTGCCGAGTGGCTCCTGGAGGGCGGCGATCTCGGGCGAGAGGCCTTCGGAGGGCCAGGCGTTGACCTCCGGAATGGCCACGTACTGCGCAAACGAGCCCGCGCGGTGGACGCCCAGGATGCGCAGGTTCTGGCAGACGTACGAGCGGTTGGTACGGCACTGGTAGCAGGTCCAATCGACGACGTGCGTCTCGGCCGCGACCAGCGTGCCGATGGGGATGCGCGTCGCGCCCGGGCCGCGGTCGACGATCGTGCCCGCCATCTCGTGGCCGAAGATCATGGGCGGTGGCCCGAAGTTCTCCTGCGCCCACTCGTCCCAGCGCTCGATGTGAACGTCAGTTCCGCACACGCTGGCCGCCTCGACGCGCACGAGTACCTCGCCCGGGCCGGGTGCGGGAATGGGCACCTCACGAATTGCCGCACCGGGCGCCGCCGTTTCCTTGACCAGGGCGCGCATGGATGTGCCAACCGGCGGTGGCTCGAGAACGGCCGCCGGTCGGGTAGTCATGCGCGGGTCTGGGTCACTTTGTGAGGCGCCTCAGCAGAGCGATTGTTCGGGCTCGAACTTGTCCATCCATTGTTGGGCGAAGGTGAGTGCGTTGTCGAGATTGAATTGGTCGAACAGGTACGCACGGCCCCAGGCCACCTCGGCGAACTGCGTATTCATCGAGTCGAAGCGGGCCACCAGGACCTCCTTGTTGCACCCCTCGGACGGAGCCGGGGTGGGCGCCTGGGCGTACCACTGCTGCATCTGGTTGTAATCGTCCTGGCTGATGCAGTCACCCTGACCGATCACGCCGCTCGGGCAACGATAGAGCAGCACCACCCAGCCGTGCTCCAGGTTGTGCACCCAGCCGCCCGGCGCCTGCTCTTTCTGGGCCCCGTACACGTCGGCCGCGATCGGGCCGAAGCCGGCCTGGTTGTAGTGGTTGCCTGAGGTGGGCGGGCAGAAACCGTAGGTGATGGTCGAGTTCGTGGCGACGTGGTCGCGGCCCAGGATTGGTGTCGTGAAGCCCAGTCGCGGCGTCGGCTGCGGGGTCGGCGATGGGGATGCCGTGGGCGATGCGGATGGCGCCCCAGACGAGGTCTCGCTCGGCGTGGGTGCCGAGGTGGGTGTGGCCGGTACCGTTGGTGTCGGGTTGAGGGTCTCGGCCGGCGCCGGTGTCAGCTGGGTGAGGCAGGTGTACGCGGCGTTGGCGTTACTGCCCTGACCGAAGAAGAAGAAGTAGCCGATTACCAGCAGCCCGCCCACCACGAGCGCGGCCATCAGCGGCGCGCGGAAGCGCTCGAGCGTGGTTGGTTGAGCCGTGTGATGCGGGCGGGTGCGCCTGGTCGTGCGCGAGCCGGCCGGCGTGGTCGTGACGCGCTCTTCATTCGAACTGGAATGGTCGCCCGGGGGCTCGCTGCGCACCGCGCGGCGGGATCGTTTGGCCACTGGTCGACGAGACTCCTGTCAGATGGGGTGCGGGTGGCAGGCTCGCACCGGCGAGCGTGACGTGCCGGTAAGCCTAAGGCAGGCGCGGAATGGCTGCCGACGCGCCTACGGCTCGTTGAACCAGGCGCGCACCGCAGCGCGGCGCAACGAAAGGAACAGGACACCGGCAAGGATCAGCCCGATCAGGCCGCCGATGACGCTGGCCCACGAGTACAGGATGATCGCGATCGGCAGGCTGAGCGTGGCCAGCCCGACGCCGAGCATCCACGCTGCCTGCTTGCGCTGCAGGATCAGCGTCAGGGTGAAGATCAGGTAGGCGAGCAACAGCATCCACAGCAGCCCGAGCGGCGAAACCGGGGCGTCGACGGCGAGCCCGATGATGAGCGGCAGCGTCAGGCCGAGGGCCGCGAGGAGCACGAAGCCGAAGCCGAGCAACAACATGACGCCGAAGGGCATGCGCCGAGGTTGGGTGGAGGACATCAGGGTGGATTCTCCCACCCGGCGCGCGCTTGGGCCTTCGTCATGGAGAATTGCCAGCCGAGATGCCGAAATGCCGATGACGACGCCCACAGACACCCCCGACTGGGTCGCGGACGCGATCTTCTACCAGGTCTTTCCCGATCGCTTCGCGGCGAGTGATCGCCTCGCCAAGCCCGGCCCGCTCGAGGCGTGGGATGCACCGCCAACGCCGTACGGCTTCAAGGGCGGCGACCTGCTGGGCGTCGTCGAGCATCTCGACTACCTGGCCGACCTGGGCATCAACGCGCTCTACCTGACGCCCATCCTCGCGTCGGCCTCGAACCACCGCTACCACACGTATGACTACTACTCGGTCGATCCGCTGCTCGGCGGTGACGCTGCGCTGCGCGAGCTGCTGGACGCAACGCATGCGCGCGGTATGCACGTCGTGCTGGACGGTGTCTTCAACCATTCGGGCCGTGGCTTCTGGCCGTTCCACCACATCGTCGAAACCGGAGCCGGGTCGCCCTACGTGGACTGGTTCTACGTCGATCGCGAGCGCCTCGAGTCGGGCGTCGGCCTGCGTCCATACCCGACGCGCGAAGAAGAGCGGGCGATGGCGGAAGGCTCGGGCGGGCAGCGCAACGGTGATGCCTCGCTGCGCCACCTGGGTTACCGCGCCTGGTGGGATCTGCCCGCACTGCCCAAGCTCAATACCGACAACCCGCACCTGCGCGAGCACCTGCTCGGGGCGGCCGAGCACTGGCTGCGCTTCGGTATCGACGGTTGGCGTCTCGACGTGGCGGAGGAGATCGATGCCGGCTTCTGGCGCGAGTTTCGCGCGCGCGCCCGGGCCGTTCGTGATGACGCGTACATCGTGGCCGAGATCTGGCGCGAGCAACCGTCATGGGTGAGTGGCGACACCTTTGACGCGTTGATGAACTACCCGCTCGCCGAGGCACTGCTCGGTTTCACCGCCGCGCACCACCTTGACGCCCAGGTCCTTGCCACGCAGCACGAGTTTCGCCAGTTCGTGCGGCCGATGGACGGGCCGGGATTTCTCGACCGCCTGAACCACCTCATGACCATGTACCGGCCCGCGGCGATCCGCGCCCAGTTGAACCTGCTCGACAGCCACGACACGGCGCGCTTCCTGACGCTCGCCGGCGGGGATGTCGCCTCGCTGGAGCTTGCCCTGCTCGCGGTCATGACGCTGCCCGGCGCGCCGTGCATCTACTACGGCGACGAGGTGGGCCTCGCCGGCCGGCACGATCCCGACAACCGGCGCGCCTTTCCGTGGGATCGCGCGCGATGGAACAGGTCGCTGCACCACCGGGTCCGGGCGCTCATCCATGCGCGACGGGACCACGAGGTGCTGCGCCGGGGCACCTACCGCGGTTTGTCGGCCGCTGGTGAGTCGGTCGCCTACGGCCGGTTCCTGGGTGATCAGTCGGCGGTCGTGGCGATCAACTCCGGCGACTCCGCGACCCGGCTGTCGTTTGCGGCACCCGAGCTGCGCGGCGCGCGCCTCGAGTCACTCGCCTTGCCCGCTTCGGCGCCGGTTGCTGTTGGCCAGCCCGCCGTCGACGGCAGTGCGTGGGTGGAGCTGGCTGCGCGCAGTGGCGCCATACTGCTTGGTCGGAGCAACCATCAATGAACGTCATTCGCACGATGCTGTTCGTGGTCGTGATCGGCGCGGCACTCGTCGCCGGCTACGGCCTGTTCATCGACAGTGCCGATACCAAGCTGCCCCTGGTCGTGAGTGGCCTCGCGGTCCTTGGGCTTGCGCTCGGGTTGCTGGGCTTCATGCTCGCGGGCGCGGCGATCCAGGCCGGTGAGGAGGACCGTGGCCTCAAGGCGCTGGGCATCGCCCTGCTCGGCGGGCTGTGCGTGATGATCGCCGCCGGCTCGCTGGCGGGCGCCATCATCCTGGGTATCCTGACCGGGACCGCGTAGACTCGGACCTTCCCGCCCCCATCGTCTAGAGGCCTAGGACGCCACCCTTTCAAGGTGGAGATCAGGGGTTCGAATCCCCTTGGGGGCACTCCCGCCCCGCGGTCCGAAGCCATGATGGGCTTGATACGGCTAGCGAGGTCGACCGTACGGTGCGGCGGGCTACGATGTCTGGGATGGCTTTCGCGACGTCTTCTCGGTCACCGGTGCAAGTGCGCTGGTTGCTGTTCGTGCTCGCGCCAGTGGTCCTGGTCGGATGCCAGTTCATGGGTCCAGCTGGCGTACGCCGTGACGACATTGGTAGCCAACTCCACGATTGGACGACACGCGCACAGATCGGGGACACGATCGCGATTGCTGATCTGACTGATTTTGCGTGGGAGAGGCTGCTTGTCGCCGGCCCTTACACGAGTAATGACGACGTTCAGAAGCTGCTCGGATTCGCATGGGACATCGAGAAGACGCCGGCTGGGACGAACGATGCAAATGGACTGATTGCCTTTGTTTCAGACCACCAGGTTGTTGCGTGGTCAGACGTAGGCTGGGCCACGGTGGAGGGCCTGGTACCGGAAAACGAGAACGCCATAGTGGTTGCCAAGGACGCTGCCGTGTTCGCGTGGAATGGCATTCAACTTGTGCCGACGGGAGGCCAAGCCTGGCGAATGAATGCCGACGCCCGGACACGGCGGCCCGGCGATGCTCTTGGTGTTGCAGGCTACGGCCAATGGTCGCCGGTGGTGGGCCAGTTAAGCGCTACGGACCGACCGTCTGGGCCTGCATAGAACCCCACGAAAAGGGCTACGCGATGTACCAGGCGAGTGAGTCCTCCTTCTCAAGAGACAGCGGGCGGGTGCTTGAGCCCCCTTGGGGGCACTCGATTGGAGTGCTCGATTGAGGCCGCTGGCCGTCGTGGGCAGGCAGCTGGTGCTGGTTGCGTTGCCGGTCGCCGTCGTTCTTGGCGGAGGTCTTAGCGACACGTCGGCGGCATTTCACAGCGCAGACGCAGCTGCGGTAGCCATGGTGGCCCGCGACGCCCTGGTCGCGGCTCAGACGGCAGCGAATCCACCGGTTGCGTTGTCCGCCGCGCCTGTCGGCGCGTCTGTGATCGAACAGATGAGGAGTGCCGCTTTCGCTTCGCTGCAGCAGCACTATGCCGGCAGAGAGCTGACGACACTGATGTCCGTCGTCGACGAGCACCTCGATGCTGACGCTGGCAGCGACATCAGGTACCTGGGCGCCGGAGTTGCCAGCTTCACCGTCACCCGGATGTCACTGTCGGGAGACAAGGCTGAAGTGGTGGCCGACGCTGAGCTGTGGGCGGAGGTGGCGCAGGTCCAGGGTGCAAAGCTTGTCACGGCCAACCCAAGCGGCCACTCCATCTTCACGTTTGAACTGAGTCGGATAGATGGCTTCTGGATGGTGGTGGGCCAATCGTCGGCGTTCCCCAACGGCGCCAGTGGACCGTAGGTTGGGCACCACGAGGCGCGATTGTGCGGGCCGTTGTGCGATAATCTGCACATGGCCACCAACCTCGACATCGATCCCAGGCTGCTGCATCGCGCGCTCGAGGTCAGCGGCGAGCGCACCAAGACCGCGGTCGTGACCCGGGCGCTCGAGGAATACGTCGCGCGCCGCGAGCAGAAGCGCCTCCTGGAGCTGTTCGGTGCGCTCGAGTGGGATCGTGAGTTCGACTACAAGGCCGAACGTTCTCGCGTGTGAACCTGTTCGTCGACACGAGCGTCTGGTCGCTGGCGTTACGCCGCGACAGGCCGGCTGACGATCCTGCCGTCCGCCGATTGCGTCAGGCTCTCGAGGGCGGCGAGGCGGTACTCTCGACTGGCCTTGTCTTGCAGGAGTTGCTGCAGGGATTCTCGGGGCCCAGGGCCCGGACGTCGATCATCGAACGCTTCACAGCGCTGCCCCTGCTGGTGCCGGATCGCGAAGACCACATCGCTGCGGCCGAGATCCGGAATGCATGCCGGCGCGGCGGAGTACAAATCGGGACGATCGACGCCCTCCTGGCGCAACTGTGTTTACGACATGAGCTCCTGTTGCTGACGACCGACCGTGACTTCGACCGGATGGCTCCGTACGCGAAGCTCGCCATCTGGCGTGCCTAACCGATGACGCGCCTCGCAGCGGCCCTGGCCGTTCTGTTCGTCGCCCTGGCCTGCGCCGGGCCGACTGTGTCGCCCGACACCTCGCCGTCGACGTCTCCGTCAAGCCCGAGCCCAACCGTGGACTGTTCGCCGTACAGCCAATCCGCCGCCGCCGAGCTGACGCCCGGCTTCGACCCCGTCCTCGAGGCCCTCTTCCCGCCCAGCATCGACGGCCACGCGCTGCACCAGCCGGTCTCGTCAGGCTCATTGATCGCCTCGCTGTGTTCCCAGGCTTCCGACCCGTCCTACGCACAGGAGTTCGCCGACCACCTGCCGGCCGGCTGGAACTTTGGCTCGCTGACGAACGCGGCGGCCCAGTACGACTTTCCCGAGCTGCCCTACCTGCTGGCGGTCCGGGCTCCGGGCGAGCAGGGATCAGAGTTGTTCAACGCGGTGAGCACGATGCCCGATGCGAACGGGCTCGCCGATGCGCCGGTCCAGGAGGTCGGCGGCAAGCAGGCGAGCGTGCTCACCGATCAGTCGGAGCAGAACCTCTACATCTACGCGACCGGCGAGGTGCTCTTCCTGGTGGAAAACGCGAGCGACTCCGACGCCGCGGCCATACTGGCGGCCTTGCCCTAGTCGAGGCCGCGACGGCCCGTCGGTCAACCAGCGACAGGACCTGACAGGGCCACGGGCGGCTGCCCGCAGGCGACTTCGATCCCCGAGGCACCGTTCTCGCCAACGTCCACCTTCGTCGATGGCACGCCGGGCCCGAACTGGCTCCGCCTGAACTCGTTCCCGACCGCGCTCAGCGTCCAAGTACCTGCGACCAGGTACATCGTGAAGTGCCCGTTGGGCCGCGTCACTGCGCTCGCTGTGAATGTCCCCTGAGCGGTACTCGCCTTCACCGAACCCTCGCAGCCGGCTCCGCCGCGGTCCACCACCACCCCGGTGACCAGGGTAAACAACGGAAACGAGAGGTCGACGACCAGGCCATCAAACGGGACGCTCAAGTTGCAGTCCGGATTGTGATGGTCGGAGTTCGCCATGGGAGCGCCAGACGCGGACAGCGTGTACACGGGGTAACCGATGTAACCCTGGGTCGGACTGATCCAGATGCAATACGAGCCGGGCATTCGGAAGTTGAGCAGACGGACGCCTGGTCCCTCCTTGCTGCCAACGTAGTCGTCCTGCCGGTCGAGTGAGTTCGCATATGCCACCGCTCGCCACGCTGGCGATCCGTCCGCGAACGACATGCGCAGCAGGACCGAATAGGGCGGCATCCCGGTGGCCGTTGGTGTCGGCGTCGGCGCCGTTGTCGGGCTTGCGCTGGGAGGTAACGGCGCGTCTGAAGGTGTCGGAGCCGGGGTGACAAGGGAAGGCGCTACGGAAGGCGAGCCGACCGACGTGGATGGCGATTCGGACGGCGCTCCGCAGCCTGCAATCGCGAGCAACGCCGCCAGGACTACCGACAGGGCATTAGTGCGGGCGGGCCAGAGACGACGCACAGCTTCCCGAATCTGGCACCCTGCCGCCCGCCGTCAAGTGCCGCTTGTAAAGAAAGCAACCATAGGTCGGCCGGTCACCCCCGCCTAGACTGCGCCGATGCCGCAACGCGAGGACAAACCGCGCTGGTCGGATGTGCCCGAAGGTCTCCGGCTCAGGGTGGATGAGCTGCTCGGAACGCGGGTCCTGGGGGCAAGGCGCGCGTTCGGCGGATATGGCCCGTCGGGAACCTTCGTCCTGTCGCTCGAGAACGGCCAGCGGGCGTTCGTCAAGGCCGTCTATCCCCTGCCCGAGGGGTCCCACGTGCGCTGGTCACTCGACCTCGAGGAACGGGTCTACGGCGAGCTTGGCGAGTACATAAATCCATGGGCCCCGCGCTACCTGGGCGCCGTCCGGGAAGCCGGCTGGCATGCCCTCCTGCTCGAGGCGGTGCGCGGCAGACGCTTTCCGCCGTGGAGCGACCGTACGGCCGCTTTGGCGGCGCGCTCGTACGCTCGTTTTCACGCCTCGACCATTGGCCGGCCGCTGCCGGATTGGCTGCCACGCGACGAGCACCTCGAGTTCGCCGGGTTCTGGCCCGCAATTGCCGACGACCCGCAGGCACTCGATCGCCTGATCCGGTGCGCACGCGGACGCAGCGCCGAGGCGCGCGCCTGGCTGTCAGCCAACCTGGATGCCCTGGCGAAGGCCGCGACGCCCCTGCCCGAGATCGGCGAGCCGTTTGCGCTGCTGCACTTCGACACACGCTCCGACAACATCCGCCTCGACGGCGACCTGCTGCGCATGTTCGACTGGCCGTTCGCCTGCGCTGGCCCGCTGGAATTCGACCTGGCCGCGTTCGCCCAGTCGATCGAGTCGGAGGGCGGGCCGCAGGCCGAGCAGGTGACGGGCTGGTATGCGGGGGTCATGCCTCCCCGGACAGAAGCCATCAGCGCCTGTGTGGCGGCGATTGCCGGCTACTTTGCCGACCGCGCGCCACGACCCGAGCTGCCCGGCCTGCCGCGCCTGCGCTCCGTCCAGCGGCGCCAGCTCAAGGCATCGCTCGCATGGGCCGACGCGCAACCTGCGCCTGCCACCGCCCGAATGGCTGTCGAGCGTCGCCGACTGAGCCTGTGGATACAATCGGGGCGCCGATGACGAGCAAGTTCCGGGGCGGCCAGATCTACGGCATCCCGATCACCACGTTGTTCGACGAAAACGATTCGATCCGCTGCGAGGGCTGTGGCGAGCCGATCGCCGGCACGCCATTCCGGGTCTCGCTGCTCGACATCGTTTCGCCCGAGGCACCGCCGTCATGGGCAGTGGGCGCCCGCCTCAACCCGGGGCCGCACGAATTCCACGCCGATCCCGCACATTTCCGCACCTGGGCAGGTCGTCGCGGTTACCTGTTCTGCCGGCTGTCCGACGTGCGCGAGATCATGCGTCCGGTGGCAATCCCAGGCGATGGCGAGCGGTGGGGCCTGTGCGATGGGCTGCACCACCAGGCGCACGAGTTCGTACCCGCCTAAAGGGACGGGCAAGAGGAGTACGAGATGAGCCTTTCCGGGCTGCTGCCGGCAATCACGGCCGTGCTGGCACTGGTCTTCGCTGCGGCGCTCTTCGATCAGTGGCGCGAGCGGCGCCGTGCATACCAGCTCGTCTGGGGCGTGGGAATGCTGTTCTACGCCATCGCAGCCGGTGTCGAGGCACTCGCCCAGGTCAGCGGCTGGAGTGAGCTTCTGTACCGCGGCTGGTTCCTGGTCGGCGGCGTATGGCTGGTCGGCTGGCTGGGACTGGGCACCGCCTTCCTGCTCGGCCGAACGCGCTTCGGCTACGGCTTCGCGCTGTGCATCTTCCTCGCCGGCCTGTTCACCTTCCTGACACCGCGGCGCAGCCCGACCGAGTACGCCGACGCCGGACTGCTGCCGCTGATCTACTTCGTCGTCGCCGCCGCGCTCGCGGTGGTGATCGTCATCGAGACCTACTTCGCCAACGAGCGCTGGCCGTGGTTCGCGGCGGCAGCCGTCGTGGGCGCCACTCTGCTGTCCGCGGTCCTGATGGTCGCCACCGCGCTGCCCGCGCCGGGCTACCTGGTCGCCGCCGGCAGCAACGCTCCAGATGCCAGCCTCTTTCCCTCGAGCCTGCGGCTGCTGGCGCCGTTCATGAACGTCACCGGCGCTTTCTCGCTGGTCCTTGGCGCGCTCTTGTCGGCCTACGTGTTCATGCCCAAGAAACGGGTCCTGAACTACTCGCTCGACCCGGAGCAGCCCGGCGAGCAGTTCCTCTTCAACCTGGTCATCTCGCCGGTGGCGATCACCGTCAACTTCTTCGCCTCGCTGCCCGGGGCACTGCGGGCACTGGTGGCCGGACGGATCCACAGCCGCGTGCCGGCCACGTTGCTGATCGCCATTGGGGCCTTCATTCCCACCGTGACCGACAGCCTCTACCGCCTGGGTTCGTCCGAGCTGTACGAAGCCGGCCACCTGTTCGGCGTGCTGTTCATCTTTGCCGGCTTCCTGGTCTCGATCGAGGTGTTCCGCGAGATCCGCGTGCCCTTCACCGGGCGCACGCTGCGTGCCGCGCGCCAGGAACGCGTCGGCTGACCTGAACCGCTCGATTACCGGCGCCGCCCTGGTCGGGACCGGGGCGGCACTGTTCGGCACGCTGGGCTACCTGTCGCGTACCGCGGCCTCTTTCGGCGTCGACGCGCTGGGCTTCGTCCTGTGGCGCGCCGCGATTGGCTCGCTCACGCTGTTCGCCGTGGCCGCGCTGCTGGTCGCGTATCGCCGCGGAACGCTGGCCGACCTGAATCCGTGGTCACTTTCCCCCTCGCGCCGAGTCGCCCTGTTCACCGCCGCACTGTGTGGCGCGCTGCTCAACGTCGCCATGTTCGCCGCCTTCGCCACCACGACCATCGCCGTCGCGCTGATCTGCTTCTATTCGTACCCGGCGATCGTCACGGTCGCGGCCGCGCGCCTCTATCACGAGCGCCTGGCGCCGCTGCGAGTCGCTGCCCTGCTGCTGTCCTGCGTGGGCCTGGTGCTCGTCGTCGTGGCGCCCCTGCTCAGCTCCAGCGCCGTACTCGTCAGCCCATTGGGCGTCGGCCTGGCGCTCTTCGCAGCCCTGTGCCAGGCGACCTTCATCCTCGTATCCGGTCGCGGCTTTGGCTCGATGCCGGCGCTGAACGTGTCCGCGTGGGTAATCCTGGTCGCAGTTGTGGTCACCCTGCCGCTCGCCCTCGTGGTCGACACGGGCGCCTTCGCCGGACCGCTGGTTGATCCCGGGGCATGGCCGGCGGTGCTCGCCGGGGGAATCGCCGCCGCGGCCGTCTCGACGACCCTGTTCGTGACCGGCATCGGGATGATCGGGCCGAGCCGCGCGGCCATCATGATGACCGTCGAGCCGCTGGTGGGCGTGAGCCTGGCCGCGCTCCTGCTCGGCGAGCAGTCGACGCCACTGCAGCTCCTGGGTGGGGCCGCGGTGATCGTCGCCGCGATCATCCTCCAGGTCGCACCACGAGCGCCGGTGGTCGCCGTTGTCGACGCTCCTGCCGAGCAGTCATTCGGGCCGCTGGTCTGACGGCTGGCCGGCGGAGCGTGTTTGCCGGCGGAGCGTGTTGGCCGGCGGCGTTGTCGATCATTTGCGCGCCGGATGCGACTTAGGCGCGGCGGGCCGAGTTTGTCGATCATTTGCGCGCCGGATGCGACTTAGGCGCGGCGGATCGCGGTGGGCGGTCAGTTTCGGTGTCACCTGCGCACCCAGTGCGACGTAAGGCTGGTTTCGAGACCCTGGCGCGGGATAGCGGCCCCACCATCGTGGCCAAGTCGCGCCAGGTGCGCAGATGACCGGCGGGAGGCAGCTATCGCCGGTTAGTACGCGCCAGGTGCGCAGATGACCGGCAGGAGGCAGCGTTTGCCGGTTAGTACGCGCCAGGTGCGCAGATGACAGTCGTCAAGCGGCCGTTCCCTGGTTGGTGCGCGTCACGTGCGCACGAGCCATGGGCGGGACGCCGGGACGTGACATCCGGCTGGCATTCTGCGGGCCTTTCGGGGAAGTCACTGGCGGAAGGCCGCGTCTATACTCCGGGCGGCCTTGCGGCCGGTGTCGGCCTGGCGGGGCGGCATCACCCGACAACACTTCATCGAGGTAGCTTTGCGCGTCCGAAAAGCCGTCTTTCCGGCCGCGGGCTGGGGGACGCGATTCCTGCCCGCGACCAAGGCGCAGCCCAAGGAGATGCTGCCGCTCGTCGACAAGCCGGTCATCCAGTACGGCATCGAGGAGGCAGTCGCCGCCGGCGTCGAGCAGGTGATCATCGTCACCAGCAGCCAGAAGCGGGCGATCGAGGACCATTTCGACCACAACTACGAACTCGAGCACCTGCTCGAGGACAAGGGCGACATCGAGATGCTGCGGCGCGTGCGGCAGATCGGCGACATGGTCCAGATCAGCTACGTGCGCCAGAAGGAGCAGCTGGGCCTGGGCCACGCCGTGCTGATGGCCAAGGAGCTGGTCGGCCACGAACCCTTCGCCGTCATCCTGTCCGACGACGTGGTCATCTCCGACCGGCCGGCCATCGGGCAGCTCATCGAGGCCTACCGCGAGACGCATTCCTCGGTCGTGGCCGTCATGGAAGTGCCGCGCGATGACGTGAGCCGCTACGGCATCATCAATCCCGATCCCAACACGGGCAGCAGCGATACGCGCCTGCATCGCCTGCTGGGCATGGTCGAGAAGCCGCCGCCCGAGACAGCACCGAGCAACCTGGCCATCATCGGCCGCTACGTGCTGACGCCCAAGATTTTCGAAAAGCTCGAAGCGACGCAGCGCGGCGCCGGCGGCGAGATCCAGCTCACCGACGCGATCGAGGCGCTCATGGCCGAGCAGGACATCTACGCGTATGCGTTCGAGGGAAGGCGTTATGACGCAGGCACTACCATGGGCTGGCTCAAGGCCTCGGTCGAGCTGGCGCTCGAACGTCCGGACATCGGTGCCGAGTTCAGGCACTATCTCGCCGGGCTGGACCTGAGCTGAGGGCAGCCGACCGACCGCAGCGTCGGCCAGCCAGACGTAGGGGTTAACCGCAGGGCAGGAGAAGTCTTGGCCGAAGTCGGGCAGGTACTTGCCGGCCGCTATCGCCTCGTCGAGTTGCTCGGCCAGGGGGGCATGGCGACCATCTTCCGGGGACACGACGTCCAGCTCGGGCGCGACGTCGCGGTCAAGGTGCTGCGCGCCGAGTACGGCCGCGACCCGGCATTCGTGGCGCGCTTCCGCCAGGAGGCGCAGTCGGCCGCCGCGCTGAGCCATCCCAACGTGGTCAACGTCTTCGACTACGGCATGGAGCAGGGCGACCCGTTCATCGTCATGGAGCTGATCGACGGCGGCGACCTGGCGTCGATCCTGCGCGAGCGCGGGCCTTTCGAGCCACTCGCCGCGGCGCGCGTCGCGCAGCAGATCTTCGAGGCCCTCGACGCGGCCCATGCGCGCGGCATCGTGCATCGCGACATCAAGCCGACCAACGTGCTCATCGGCGCCGGCGGTCGCGTCAAGGTGGCCGACTTCGGCATCGCGCGCGCCTTCAGCGAAGCGCAGCTGACGATGCCCGGGACGACCCTCGGCAGCGTCCACTACTTCAGCCCCGAACAGGCGCGCGGCGAGATGGTGACGGCGGCCTCCGACATCTACTCGACCGGCCTCGTGCTGTTCGAGATGCTGACGGGCCAGCGCGCCTGGACAGGCGATTCTGCGGGCGCGGTCGCGGTGGCGCGCCTGGCCGGCGACCCGCCGGCGCCCTCGTCGATCAACCCCGAGGTGCCGCCGATCCTGGACGCCATCGTCCGGCGAGCGCTGGCACGGGCGCCGGCTGATCGGCCGAGCGCCGGCGAACTGGCCGCGCTGCTCGGCCGCTACATCGCCGACCCGGCCGGCGCCGCGGCGATGACGATCATGCCGCCCGTGCCCGCACCCCTGCCCGCGCCCGCGGTCCGCCGCTGCCGCACCGCCGCCAGCCAATATGCCGCCGAGCATCCCGTCTGCCGGCGGTCCAACAGGGCCCATGGCGCCGGGCGTCGTGTACGGCGGTGCCCGCCGTGGACTGCCGCCCCGCCAGCCGCCATACGTCGATGAGGACCTCGACGAGGATGGGGACGGTACCGGGCCATGGGGCTGGATTGCCGCCATCCTGGGTGTGCTGGTGCTCTTCGCCGGGGGCGTGCTGCTGTTCCTCTTGATCGGCAGCCGCGCCAACCCGACATCGTCGCCGATCGCCAGTACCGGCCAGTTCGCAATGCCTTCGTTCATCGGCCAGGCCATCACCGACGCCCAACATATGGCCGACCAGACCGGGCTACAGCTGACCGTGGGCGCCTACCAGGTAACCGACACCTCGACCGAGGGCACCGTCATCGCGCAGGACCCCGCCCCGGGCGCACCGGTCAGCCATGGCGACAAGGTCACGGTCACGGTCGCCACGCAACAGGTGACTGTGCAGGTGCCCGATCTTCGGCTGCGCACGGAGGCCGAGCTGTTCAGCCTCCTCGCGCAGAGTTCCCTGGTGCCCGGCGTGCGCAGCCAGGACTACGACCCCGACGTGCCGGCCACCCTCGTCATCCGCACCAATCCGCGCGCCGGCGTCGAGGTGGCCAACGGTACGAGCATCGACTACGTGATCTCGCTCGGCCCGCCACCGACTCCCTCGCCCACGCCCAGCCCATTCCTGACGCCGTCGCCGACATTCACGATGACACCGCCGCCAACCGAACTGCCCACGCCGACGCCCACGCCGACGCCCACGCCGACACCGCCACCGACGCCGCAACCGACACCCGCCCCCACGCCGGTCACCGTGGGTCACTATGTCGATCCCTACCAGCCCGACCTGGCTCATGCCGAGGCGCAGATAGTCGCCGATGGCCTGCAGGTGGGCGTGGTGTGGCCGAACGGCGACGATCCGAGCTCGATCGTCTGCCTGCAGTACCCCGCGGCCGACTCGCTGGTGCCGCCGGGCACCCTCGTCCACCTCTTCGTCAAACCAGCCAGCGACTCCTGCTGAGCGCGGCGTAGACTCGATCCTCATGGCGACATGGCAGTGCCCCAACTGCCGCACGGTTCAGAACGACTCGGCCGAGTGCTTCCTGTGTCGCAGGTCCGCCACCAGTTGCGGTACCTGCGCCCACTTCCGGCCCTCTTTCGTCAACGGCCTGGGCTATTGCGCGCAGCATGCCGCGCGCGAACCGCTGCGCGGCGACGAACGACGCGCGTGCTGGACGGCGACCACGGAACTGCCCTCTGAGGATCCCTTCATCCTGCCCGGCTCGTCGGCTACGACGCGTGGGCTATTGCTGCTGTCGCCGGCCCCAACGGTTCCGCCGAGGGTGCTCAGCGAAGGTTGAACGAGGTCTGCGTGCTGAGCTCATTGCCCGACGGGAGTTCGGCGCTGACCGTCACCAGCCACTGACCGACGGCCAGTCCGTCATTGCGAATGACCACGTTCGCCCAGCTGGCGTTGCCATGGACTGCGGTGGTCGCGTAGGTGATCGTCGGTGCGCGTGGTGGCGAGACGCTGAAGATGACCTGCACGCCGTCGGCCGGTGCCCCGAGGTCATCGGTGATCGATGCGCTCAGGTGGAGTCGCTGGGGCAGCGAGGCCAGGTCGATGCCCGTCGGGTCGATGGACAGTGAGATGCTCGCCGCGCTCGCGGTCCGCACGATGTCGACCCGATCACGGCCGACGTTGCCGCTCGCGTCGGTGCTCTTGAGCGGCCAGCCAGTTGTGGCCGACCTGGAGCGGGATGTCGGCCGCAAAACGTCCATCGGGGTCGACCTGTGCCGGCAGGTGCTCGTTCGATGCCTCGTCGAGGACGTCGATGTCCGCGCCGGCCTCGGTCGTGCCGCGCAGGGTGACGCTGCTGGTGTAGATCGTCGCGCCGGCGGCCGGCTCGGTCACGCTGATGACCGGCGCGCGTTGGTCGGCTGTGGCCGATGGCGCCATGGTGAGGGACAGAGCGGGCGCCTGCGATGCGCTGGGCGACGCGGTGTGCACCTCGCGCACGCGCTGGTCCTGGAGCGAGGCGCCGGCAATGGCAATCGAGACACCACCGAGCAACAGCAGAAGAACGGCCGTGACAGCTATCCGCCGGGACCAGTTCGTGCGCCGGGCGAAGCGGCCCCGGGTGGGGCGGGCACCGTCGCGGCGGGTCGGTCGCGCGCCATTGCGGCGTGGACTGCGGGACGACCTCGCACCACCCCCGTTGCCCGTACGCGCCACGGTCCGATTGTGGCAGGCTCACCGCGTACGTGCGGGCCCGCCCGGGCATCGGGCGTGTACGCTAGATCGGGCGCGGCCCACGGGGAGCGCCAGCATGGGAGGTTGATTGGACCAGTCGCGCAAGCCGCCTGCGCCCGCACGGGACGTCCTCAACGGTCGCCCGGCACCGCCGGCACCGCCGCGTCGCCCGATCAGCCGCGTGCAGGGCAACCTGCTCATGCGCCGGCCGCCCGAGACGGTGGGTCAGCGGCCACCGCTGCTGCCTTTCGGGTTGCCCAACCTGCGCCGCAACGTGTGCCCGCACTTCTACATGACCGGCCCGCGCGGGCCAATCCCGATCACCGCCCCGCACCTGCTCAAGGCACTCATGCGCCAGGAGATCAACGTCGCGCGTTGCCAGCTGCGCGGCGGCGTGCACCTGGAGCAGGGCTACGTTTCCGACATCTGCCTGTCGCCCCGCTTCAATCAGTGCGTCTTCTACGAGGACGAGCTCAACGCGTAACGGCTGAAGCGTGATCGCTGCACCACTCGAGCCCGAATCGGAAGCGCCGTATCAAGCCGTGCTGGAACGGCTGCACGGCCGCGGCCGGTTTGGGGTTCGCCTGGGACTGGCACGTATTCGTGCCCTCTTACGCGGCCTGGGCAACCCGGAGCGCGACCTGCGTGGAGTGCTGGTGGGCGGCACCAACGGCAAGGGCAGCGTCCAGGCGCTGGTCGCGGCCGCCGTGTCCCAGGCCGGCTACCTGACCGGGCAGATGCCCAGTCCGCACCTGGGCAGCTATCGCGAACGGATCACCGTCGGCGGCCAGCCGATCTCACGCGAGGAGTTCACCGACCTGCTCACCGAGGTGCTCGACGTGGCCGAGAAGATCGCCCGGCGCGTGGGCCAGGCGACCGAGTTCGAGGCCCTCACCGCGGCCGCGTTCCTGCACTTCGCGCGAGCCGCTGTCCAGGTGGGCGTGATCGAGGTGGGCATGGGCGGCCGCCTCGACGCCACCAATGCCTGGCAGGGCGGTGTCAGCGCGATAACCAACGTGGCGCTTGACCACATGGAGTACCTGGGGTCGACCGTGGCTGCGATTGCCACGGAAAAGTCACACATCATCAAGCGTGGCGACGCGGCGGCGCTGACCGGCGCGCAGGGCGTGGCGCTGGGCGTCATCAGGGCGCGTGCCCACCGCGTCCACGTGCCTCTCGCCGAGGTTGAAGCGTGGCCGGTCAGCGCACTTGAGCCACAGGGCATGCAGCTCCGCGCGCCCGACGGTGCGGCGCTGCGCATCGGCCTGCTCGGGCGCCACCAGGCGGCCAATGTCGCGCTCGCCGCGGCGATCGTGGGTGCTCTGGGCGATGCAGGTATCGCGCAGGTCGGTGCAGAGCAGCTGGCGACCGGGCTCGAATCCGCGCGCTGGCCCGGTCGCCTCGAGTTGCTGCATCTGCCCGGTCGCCCGCCAATACTGCTCGACGGCGCCCATAACCCGAGTGGCGTGGCAGCGCTGGGAGCGGCGCTGCGCGAATTGCTGCCACAGTTCCGCGGCGGTCATCCGACGCTGCTGATCGGCATGCTCGCCAACCACTGGCAGCCCGAGATGCTCGAGCCACTGGCCACGGCCATGCCCGGAGCCACGATCGTCGCGACGCGCGTGCCGGGTGCCACGAATTCCCTGGAACCGGCCCGCCTGGCAGCTGAGTGGGGCGCCGGGGCGGCGACTCTGGGCGATCCGGACCAGGCGCTCGACAGCGCACTGGAGGTCGCTTCGCGCGCGGGCGGCCTGCTGGTGGTGTGCGGCTCGCTGTACCTTGTCGGCCACGTCCGCGGCCGGTTGATGGCCGGCTCGCTGACCGACTGAGGAGCGACATTGGACGCGACGCCATCGGTACACCTGCCCCGCGGCGCCGGCCCGGGCATTGCCGCGCGGCCGCCGGCGCCGCTGACCATCGGAGGCCAGACCTTCACGTGGGGCAGCCGAACCTTCGTGATGGGCGTGATCAACGTCACACCGGATTCGTTTTCCGGTGACGGGTTGCTGCGGGGCGAATCGGACGCCGATGTGGTCGCGCTGGCCGTCCGCCAAGCGCAGGCAATGGCTGCCGAGGGGGCCGACCTGCTCGACATCGGCGGACAGTCGACACGTCCCGGACACGTCGAGGTCGCGCCCGACGAGGAGCTGGGCCGGGTGTTGCCGGTCCTGCGCGCCGTGCGCGCGGCGCTGCCGGACATGCCCATCAGCATCGACACGACGCGCGTCGAAGTGGCTGGCCCGGCGCTCGACGCGGGGGCGAACCTGGTCAATGACGTGTGGGGCACCGGGTCGTCTCACGCGCTCGCGCGGCTGGCGGGCCACCACGGCGCACCGCTCGTGGTGATGCACAACCGCGAGCATGCGACCTACCGCAACGTGGTCGGCGAGGTACTGGCCGACCTGGGCCGGGCCATCGAGCGCGCCGTCGCCGCGGGGGTCGAATGGGAGCGACTCATCGTCGATCCGGGCATCGGCTTCGGAAAGACGGCCGACCAGAACCTCGTCCTGCTGCGTGAGCTGCCGGTCCTGACGACGCTGGGCCGGCCCATCCTGCTGGGCACCAGCCGCAAGTCGACCATCGGCAAGGTGCTCGACCTGCCGGCTGCAGAGCGCCTCGAGGGCACCCTCGCGACCACCGCACTGGGCATCGCCGCGGGCGTCGATATCGTGCGCGTCCACGACGTGCGCGAGAACGTCCGGGTCGCGCGCATGGCCGACGCCATCGTGCGCGGCAATTGGCACGAGGCGGCGTCATGAGCGACGCCATCTACCTGCGCGGCATGACTTTCGCGGGTCGCGTCGGAGTGAGCGAAGAGGAGAGGGCTGACCCGCAGGAGGTCCAGGTCGACGTCGAGTTGTGGCTCGACCTCGCCCCGGCCGGCCGCAGCGATGACCTGGCCCAGACGGTCGACTATGCGGCCGTGTTCGAGATCACCCGGCGTGAGGTCGAGGAGACCAGCCATCAGTTGCTCGAGTCGATCGGCGAGGGCGTGGCAGGCAAGCTGCTGGCCGGCTTTCCCGCGGCGGCGCGAGTAGTGGTCGAGGTGCGCAAGCCGGGCGTGCCGATCGACGGGGTGCTCGAGTACGCGGCGGTGAGGATCGATCGAACGCGGCCCTGAGACGCGCGCCGCCGTGCGGCTATTGAAACCCGCTGGGCCTCGTCCCGAGCGTCAGCGACAGCTGGATCGTCGCTCCGTTGCGCAGCACGTCGAGCGTGATCGTGTCGCCGGGCTTGTACATGCTCAAAATGTCGTCCAGGCCCGCTCCGGCATCGATGCGGTGGCCGCCGATGGCGGTGATGATGTCGCCCTGTTGTAGGCCTGCGGCAGCGGCCGGACTGCCGGACATGACCGGCGAGCTCCCGTCGCCCAACGGCGCGAGCCACGCGCCATAGTCGATGGGCAGTTTGTTCTGGTCGGCCGTGGACCGATCGACGGGCACGTAATTGATGCCGAGCCACGGGCGGGTGAGCGGTTGGCCGGCGAGTGCCTCCTCCATGATCGGCTTGGCGATGTTGATCGGGATGGCAAAGCCGATGCCCTGCGCGTTGCCGGCCAGCGCGGTGTTGACGCCGATGACCTGGGCGTCGGAGTCGACCAGTGGTCCGCCACTGTTGCCCGGGTTGATTGCCGCGTCGGTCTGGATCAGGTTGTGCAGGCTCTCCTGTTGGCCGGAGACGGGGTCGCTCACCACCAGCGAGCGGCCCGTGGCGGAGATGACGCCCGACGTCACGCTGTTCGTGAACGTCCCCAGCGGGCTGCCGATGGCAATCGACAGCTGGCCCGGCTTGAGGTTGCCCGAATCACCAATGGCCGCGACCGGCAGCCCGGTCTTGTCGACCTTGACGATGGCCAGGTCGGTGAGCGTGTCGATGCCATACACCTGGCCCGTCAGCTGGCTGCCGTCCTGGAGCTGGACGCTGACCTGGGTGGCATCGGCAACCACGTGGTGGTTGGTGAGGATCCAGCCGTCCGCCGAAAACACGAATCCCGAACCCACGCCGGTCGAGGGCAGGGAGAAGGGATCGGTTGTCTGCCCCAGTTGAGTGGTGATCGTGACGACCGCCGGGCTGATCACCTCTGCCGCGTGCGTGACGGCGGTCTGTTCGTCGATCACGACGCTTCCCGGCGAGGGTGCCGGCCCGTTCGACACGATCGCCAGCGGCGTAGATGACGGGCTGGGACTCGCCACGCCGACGATGGCGATGGGCGGCGCGACCTGGCCGGCGGCGATGAGCGCGGTGTAGGTCAGACCAGAGCCGAACATGCTGGCCAGCAGTGCAACCACGAACAGGGCGACCAAAGAATGGCTGCCGGCGCTCGTGGTGCGCACCGCCGGCGCGGTGGGTGGCTGGTTGGCCATGGGCTCGAACCAGTGCTCGGGGGTATGCGTCCACGTCCGACCGGCCCAGCCGGATTGATCGTCGGCGGGCGGCGTGTAACGGGCCGTTGGCTGATCGTAGGGAGAGTCGGTGGTGTCGTCGGTCACGCGGACCTACAGAGTGACATGTCGGGCGTTCAAGCAGGGACAGCAGCGGGTGAAGAAACGGACATGTCGCGGGGCAACGTCACGGTGACTTCAGTGCCCCTCCCAGGCGCGCTCTCGACCGTGATGCGGCCCGCGTGCATCTCGACGATCGACTTCACGATGGACAGGCCCAGTCCGCTCCCCGCGGCGCGCGACTCGTGCGCCGACGCTCCGCGGTAGAAGCGCTCGAAAACGTGGGGCAGCTCCCTGGGGTCGATGCCGACTCCGCTGTCGCGTACGCGCACGGCCGCGCCGGCCGACGTGGCCTCGAGTCGGACGTCGACGCGACCGCCGGCGGGGGTGAACTTGATGGCATTGCCGATCAGGTTGCTGAGCACCTGGCCGATGCGCTGTGGATCGTGTCGCTGGCGGAGCGGCTCGTCGGGGACGCTCGCGGTCAGCGCGACGCCTTTGCGCTGCGCGCTGGGCTGCGCCTGCGCGACGGCGCTCTCGATCACGGCACGCAGGTCGTCGGGCCGCAGGTCGAGCAGCACCAGCCCGGAGTCGAGTTTCGACAGTTCGAGCAGGTTGGTTGCCAGCCAATCGAGACGCTCGATCTGTTGGCGGCTCTGCTCCATGAACTCGTGCCGAGTCTCCTCGTCCTTGACCGCGCCATCGCTCAGCAGCTCGTTGAAAGTGCGCAACGCCGCGATCGGCGTGCGCAGCTCGTGCGACACGTCGGCCAGGAATTCGCGGCTGCGGTCGCGGTCGCGACGCACTGTCTCAATCGAGCTCTCCAACCGTTCGGCCATGGCATTGAAGGCCTGGGTGAGCTCGGCGACCTCCGGCGGCCCGCCCGGTCCGACGCGCACATCGAGGCGCCCTTCGGAAAGTTCCCTGGCGGCGCTGGTGAGGTGCCTGATCGGGCCGCGCCAGTCGATTCGCAATCAGAATCGAGATGATCACCGCGGCTATCAGGGCGAGCAAGGCGCCGATGATCATCACGCCGACAATGGCTTCGAGCGTCTGGGCGCGATATGTGAAGGGATTGGAAAGGGTGACGGTGACCTGCCGCTGAGGTGCCCCGGCCGGCGATTGCGACCAGAAACTGTCAGGGACCGAAAAGGTTGTCTCCCTGGAGAGGTTCTCACGCTGCTGACCAGCCAGGGCGAGATCGTTGGGAAAGACTGCAGTGCTCTGGTAAACGATCTGGTCTGGATGGCTAGCGTCCGTTGCGATCCTGATCGTGATGTCGGCGCGGGCGATGGGCAGTAGGTCGTTGATGAACTCTGAATCGGGTGCGAAATCTTCGCGGACGTCGGCGGCGATCGTCGGGGGGTTGGTGGCCATCACGATCGGTTTGGGCGTAGGGCCAAACGCGAACCCAGCCAGCTCCCGTGCGACCGAAATCTGCACCTGACCCACTCGTGTCTGCAGGTCATCGGTGGACTGTTTGGCGAAGTACCCATCGAGCAGGCGTGGGACCGACACGAACACCAGGATCAGGGCGATCGATACCACGGCCAGGAAGCCGATGATCAGCCGCACGCGCAGGCTGGTTTCGATGCGCGGTACGGGTGGCCTCAATGCGGCCATACCGACCCTCCCTCAGCGTTCGGCGAAGGCGTAGCCCGCGCCGCGAATGGTCAGGATGAAGGCCGGCTCGGCCGGGTCGTCCTCGAGCTTCTCGCGCAGGTGGCTGACGTGGACATTGATCGTCTTTTCGTCCTGGTCGAGCGCCTCGTAGTCGCGCACCAGCTCGAGCAGCTCGCGGCGGCTGAAGACGCGCCCGGGCCGCGACGCGAGGTGGCGCAGGATTTCAAACTCGGTGGCGGTCAGGCTGATGCGTCGCTCGCCGCGTTGCACGCGCCGGCGATCGAGGTCGATGAGCAGGTCGTGGTGACGGATGACGCGTCCCCCGGCTGCATCGGCGAGGTCGCCATAGGCCCGCCGCAGGAGAGCCTTGATGCGGCTCATCAGTTCGCGCAGGCCGAACGGCTTGGTCAGGTAGTCATCGGCGCCGAGCTCGAGCCCGATGACCTTGTCCATCTCCTCGTCGCGCGCCGTCAGGAAGAGCACCGGCGCCTTGCTGCCTTCGGCCCGTAGCCGGCGGAGTACCTCGAAGCCGTCGATGCCCGGCAGGCGCACGTCGAGGATGATCAGATCAGGTGCGCTGCGCACGCCGACCTCGAGGCCCTCCTCGCCATTGCGCGCCACGGTGACCTCGTAGCCCTCCTGTTGCAGGGCGTACTGGATGCCCCGCGCAACCGCGTATTCGTCTTCGACGATCAGGATCGAGGCTGCCATCAGCACTGATCGTACAATCAGCCGACTATGAGTCGTCCTTCACTCACCGTGCGCGAGCGCAGCGTGCACGGTAAGCATGTTGCCCACCTGCGCCGCGAGGGCATTCTGCCGGGCGTTGTCTACGGTCCCGGCCAGCCCTCTCAGCCGATCGAATTCGACGCGCACGACTTCGAGTTGCTGCACCGAGTCGCCGGCCGCAACGCGGTCGTCGACCTGCACCTCGACGGCGGCAAGCCGCAGCCGGTGCTGCTGCAGGCCATCCAGGAGCACCCCGTTACGCGTCGACCGCTGCACGTCGACTTCCTCGTTGTGAACATGGAGGAGGAGCGCACGGTCGAGGTTCCGGTCGTGGCCGTCGGCCACTCCGAGGCGATCGACCGCCTGGGCGGCATCCTGCTGCACCTGCGTGATGCCGTCCAGGTCCGCGCGAAGCCAGCTGATCTGCCATCGACCATCGAGCTGGACGTCACGCCGCTGGTCGATTTCGAGGCGGTCGTCCATGCCTCAGACCTGAGCATGCCGCCGGGGGTCACGCTGATCACTCCGCTCGAAGAGGCCCTGCTCCGCGTGCAGCCGCCGCGACGCGAGGAAGTCATCGCGCCGCCTGTGGCCGAGGAGCTCGAAGGTGGCGCTGAAGCTGCCGAGGGTGCGCCCGAGGCCGGGCCGGTCGGCGAAGGCGCCGCGGAGGAGTCAACGCCCGCCGGCGAGGAGTAGTTGTCGGGCCAGTCTCCAGGAGGCGGCCTCGCGGACTCCGTATCCGGAGCGAAGGGACCGTAGAGGGTTCCGTTTCAACCCGGATGCGCCCGGGAACCGATCGCGGCTAAGTTGCGTATTACACGTTGCTTGCCGAGCATCCCTCTCCTCGGCGCACGTTCGAGGCCGGGTCCGCAGCGCTGGGGCGCGCACCCGGCCTCGCGCTTCTAGCATCCGTTTCGTGGGCAACGGCCGGACCGTCCGAATAGCCGCGCTCGCGGTCATCGTCGTAGCCGCGCTCGCCATCACCTACGGGGTCATGGCCTTCCTTGCGTCGCCGCAGCGAACGACGCCGATCTACGACCCGCCGGTCCTGGCCGGGCAGCCGGTGTGGGGCTACTGCTCGGGCGGCGTCTACGCGCGCCTGGGCTCGGAAATCGTGCTTACCTCGGCGGCCCATTGCGCCAGTGAGGGCATGGTGGCCACCGATCCGGATGGCACGGGCGTCCGCGGCGTCTTCGGTCCCGCCGCGCGCGACGCGACGTGCCCGTATCCCGATCACACCTGCGCGGCGTCGGACATGAACTACCTGGTGGTGGCTGCAGATCGGATCCCGTGGGGGCACCTCAACGAGATCGACATGGGCACCGGCGGGTACCGAACGATTGCGGCCGGCATGCAGGCGCTCTCGTGCGCGGACGTGCAGGTCGGCGATCCGGTCGAGATCGACGGGCGCGGCGTGTTCCGCAGCGGGCACGTGGTCGAGAAGGGCGACAACCTCAAGCCGGCAGCACAGGACTCCGTCTACTTCCCGTGCATGATCGCGACCGACATCAGCGTAGTGGTCGGAGATTCGGGCGGCGTGGTCCTGGTGCGTGGCATCCCGGGCGGCGCTTCATCGCGCAGTTTCGCCGGTGACCTGGGCTTCACGCCGCTCGCAGAAGGGCTGGCCGAACTTGGGCTCACGTTGTGCGACACAGCGGACTGCGGGCTGATGCCGCCGTCCACGCAGCAGTGACGAAGCGCCGGAACAGGCTCTTCCCGATCAGTGTCGTGGTGAGGGGCGGAGAAGCTCCAGATGACGGCTGTCGCGTCGAGGGCATCGGACGGCTGATCGAGGTCCAGGACCGCGGCAACCAGCGGCCTGAGGGCCTGAGGTCGCCTCGCTTGCCGCGCAAGGCGCTCGAGGGAGACGGCTAGATCGCATGTCATGAGTAGCCCGCTACTCATGACGGTTCTCCTAGGCGGTGCGTCAATTGCCCCGCTCGGGTGATCGCGACAGGTGTGAACTCGCCCGCCACCGGAAGGGAGAACGTCAATGCGAAGCCGTGGCATCGGCGGCATGGTGCTGGGCCTCGCGCTCGGCCTCGCCGCGTGTGGTGGTGCTGCGAGCACGGACAGCCAGAAATCATCCGTTGCCTCCGCTGCGGGCGAAGAGCCCTCGAACGCGCCCCCTCCGGGCGCATCGATCACCGAGAAGCCGGCGACCGGCCCCTCGAGCGGTGGCGACACGGGAGGCCCTAACGCCGCGGTGATCGCGGTCGGTAGCACGACCTACCACTTCGCGATCGCCGAGGACGCGTGCGGGATCCTGGAGGGCAACCTGTTCGCGGTTGGCGACGCGACCGATGGCAGCGGCGCCTCATTCGGCTTGAACTTCCCCCGGAGCCTCGCCGACTGGGACTTCCGGACCCGCAACAAGTTCTCAGTCTCGACCGCGAAGGAGTTCTGGTTCGCACAGGGGTCGACGCCAGATGACCAGGCCACCTGGGAGGGCCCGCGCGTAGACAGCCTGGACGTGGCCGACGGGAAGGCCAGCGGCACGTTCTGGGTCCTCGACGAGAACGCGTACCCCATCGTGGACCCGGACGTGTTGGACAAGATGGTGTCCGGATCGTTCGACGTGTCCTGCAGCGCCTGGTGACGCGACCCCGCATCATTTGACCAACCATCCGCGTTCGCGATGTGCTCGACTCGATCTCGAACTCGGCTCGTCCCTCATGAGTAGCCGACTACTCATGACGAGGCGGCGCGCGGGTGCGTCAATGGCCGCGCTCGGGAACGGGCAGCTTCATCGGCCACCAGGAAGGAAGAACGCCCATGCGAAGCCGTATAGACATTGGCGTGCTCGCTGCGCTCGCGCTCGGCCTCGCCGCGTGTGGTGGAGCTACAAGCACGGACAGCCAGGAACCATCCAATGCCTCCCCCGCGGCCGCCTCCCCCGCGGCCGCCTCCCCCGCGAGTGTCTCCCCCGCCGCATCCAAGGGCGGCGGTGGAGGGGGCAGCAGCTACGGGTCGGCGGTGATCGCGGTCGAGGACACGACCTACGAGTTCTCCATCGCGCAGTTCGGCTGCGCTATCCAGGAGGGCACCTACGAAGGTGGTGGTGAAGCGACGGACGGCAGCGGTGACCGATTCTCGGTCGCATTCCCCCCGACGCTTGAGGAGTGGGATGCGCGTGAAGCCTACGCAATCACGATCACGTCCGGAGACCACTTCTGGGCCGCGTACGGGACGACCCTGGAGGACATGCCCACCTGGGAGGGCCCGCGTGTCGACAGCCTCGACATCGCCGACCAGACGGCCACCGGCACCTTCTGGGCCTTGGACCGGAACGAGTACGTGACCGAGGAACCTTCCGTCTTCGACAAGATGGTGTCCGGGACTTTCGAGGTCACCTGCTCCAACTGGTGAGCCGCCCGATGGCCACCTGACGCGGACGAATCGCGTGCGTCACTCGGTACGGTCCCGCGATGGTCCGGAGCCACCTCACTAGTCGAGCGACTCCGGCGTCCATGGCAGAGCCGTCACGCTCGTGATTTCTGGCGAAGCAATCTCCAGAGCACCCTCAGGGAAAGCTCAACAGGGCTGATTGCCAAGGGTGTAGCCCCACGCTCCGTTCAGCGCGTGCGGGCCGTCGCGTCGAGGGCATCGGAGGGTTGATCCAGGTCCAGGGCATCGGCGAGGACCTGGTTCATGGGCTTTGAGCCGGGCCACTGGTGGCCGGCGCCGGCGATGGTAATCAACTCGACTGCGCGGTCGTCGGGGCAGGTCGCGATCGAGGTCGTTACCGGCCCGGCCGTCGTGGCGGTTGCATCGGCGCAGTCATCGACTGCTCGCCACGACGCAATTACGGACGGAACCGCCGGCCCGTCGACGTGCCCAACCCCGGATCCCATGCCGTCGGCATACGGCACCCGCGTGTCTGCCAGGCCGTGGATGGCGATCACCGATGCGGGCTGGGCACCGGCGCAGTCGACGAGCTGGGTGGCCGAGTCGGGACCAACCGCGGCAAAGAGGGTCGTCTCGCAGGCGAGGCGATAAGCCAGGATGCCGCCGTTGCTGATGCCCGTGGCGTAGATCCGGCTGGCGTCGATCGGCAGGACAGCTTCGAGCTGGCTGACCAGGTCCCTGATGAAGCCAACGTCGTCGATGTCCTGGGCCTGTGGTGTGCCGCAGCACGTGCCGCCGTTCCAGGCCCGCGACAGTCCGTCCGGATACGCGACCACGAAGCCGTTCGCATCGGCCGCGGAATCCCAGCCGTATGAGTTCTCGGCATGTTGCCCGCTGCCGAAGCCGCCATGCAGGAACACGACCAGCGGCGCGGTTGAGTGGGCGGGCAGGTTCGCGGGTACGTACAGGCGGTAGGTTCGCGTGCCGCCGCCGCTGACTATTGATCCGACTGACGAGCCACTCCGCAGACGGCGACTCCGAGAGTGTTCGCCCGCTGCAGGCGATGAGCCCGAGGCCGAGCAAGACCCCCAGTACGGCGGGAAGTTTTCGCCGCACGGTGCCGTCAGACGGCTTGGTTGCTCACGAACGCCTCGACTGCCGCGGCCGTAGTGTCCGGCTGTTCCAGCTGCGGGAGGTCGCCCGACTCGTTGATCGTGATGGTTTGCAGGTGGTCGTTGGCAGCCACGAGCGCCTCGGCAGCTTCCGGGTCGGTGAAGCGCGGATGATCGCCGAAGACGAGCAGTGTCGGGTTCACGAGCCGGCCATAGGCTCCTTCTGCCCCAAGATCGTTGAGTACGCCGGCAACGAACGCCAGCGGAGCGCGATAGGCGCCGGGCTGCTGGCAGGTCCGCCAGCAATACTGCTCGTACTCGCGCCTGACGCGCCCAGGATCCGTGAAGATCTGGCGGAGATACCAGCGAATTACTCGACGCCGGGCGAGGATCGCGAACACCAGCCGGCCGATCCCGGTCACCCTTAGAAACCGGTAGAGGTTCGCGGATGCGCGACCCGCTTTGCCCTTGAAGCGGCCGAACCCGGTGGGGCTGATGAGCACGATTCGGCCGAACCGTTCCGGGTGGTCCGCCGCCGAAACGACCACGTACTGCCCGGGCAGGGACAGCGCGACAACGTCGACGGCTGTCTCCCCCGGCTGCAGCGCGGCGATCCGGATGCGCTCGAGCTGATCGCCGTAGAACTCGGGGCGATAGGGCGCGTCAGGGCGCTCAGAGGTGCCGAATCCGAGCCAGTCGACCAACATCACCCTGCGCTTCTCCGCCAGCCGCATCGCCAGTGGTGCGAGTTCCACGCCCGACCCCGCGGCATTGAAGCTGTGCAGGAGAAGAACAGTCCGCCCTTCGCCGAGCTGGTAACCGGCGACACGACCGGCATCGGTCTCGACGCTGATCCGGACGCCGGTAACTGGCGGAGGAAGGGGAATCGTCATGTGGACGATTATCGGCCGCGCTGTTCCCGGGCCACTCGGGCCCGGCATGACGGAACTTGATACGGAGCCGCTAGCCGGCTATTTCTGCGCGCTCCGTAAACATCGCCGCCACCAGAAGGGCGCCGACCAGCCATGCGATCACCAGCACGAAGGCGGTGTTGGCATCGAGTGGAGGACTCGAAGCGGCGCCGCCGAAGCCACCCGGTGAATTGCCCGTGGCCACGGACGCCGTCACCACACTAAACGGCAGGTACTTCACGATGTCGGGCACGAAAATCCCCGCGAAGGTTTCGCCGAAGTAGAGCGCGATTCCCGCGCCGATGCCCGCGAGCTGGCTTCCTGCGAGCGTCGCGATGGTGAATCCGATTGCGCCTTCCTCGGCGATCCCGATCCAGCCCCGCACGAATTGCTCGGGCAGCCGACCCAGAGTGGCCGAGTCCGTCAAGCCGGACGTCGAGACTCCGGCGACAGTCGCTCCAAATAGAGCCGCGATGACCCCGAGGACGAACGTCACGACGAGCCCGACGGCGATCGCGACGGCCACCGAGGCGAACGTCAGCAGCACGTAGCGGCTGCGACTCTGGCCGCGGGCGACGGCGTTCTTGAGTGTGCCCCACTGCCACTCTGATCCGGCGATGGCCGCGCCGTAGATGACTGCAAACAGGCCACCAAGACCAAGGATGAACGTGAGCATCGCGTCGTAGGCAGCCGGAAAAGTGACCAGCGACAAGCGCTCGGCCGCCGATCCACCGGCGCGGCTGACCGTTGTACTAACGGCAATCACGATCAGGACGAGCAGGCCGGCGAGGAGGCCCAGGGTCACCCATGTGGCGGGGCGTCGAACGAGCTTGCGCAGCCCGGAAAGGAAAAGGGTCATGCGGCGGCTCCAGTTCCCGCCGTGCCCGAGCCCGTTGTGGCGCTGCCGGGCGGCGAACCCGCCAGGCCAAAGAACGTTCCCTCGCCGCCGGCGACTGGCTCGCCACCGGTCAAGGACAGGAAGAGCAGCTCGAGGTCATTGCCCGTCTCCAGGCCGGTGGCCCAGATCCCGGCCATGCCCAGGAGCCTGTTCACGTCGCCCGCCTGGTCCGGCTTGACGCGCACCGAGAGCCAACCCGGTTCGGCCACGGACGACGAAACTCCGTCGGGACCGGCGAGTGGCGCCAGAGCGGTTGTTGCGGCGTCCACAGCATCGGGTGACACGCGGACGCGGACCACGCCCTCCGCGTTGAGGAGTTGCTCGATGGGTCCCTCACGGACAAGGCGGCCCGCCGCGATGATGCCGATTACGTCGGCCATCTGCTGCATTTCGGCCAGCAGATGGCTGGACACGAAAACGGTCTTGCCGAGCGATGCCAGGTGGCGGAGCGTCTCGCGCATGGCGACGATGCCGGCCGGATCGAGGCCGTTGGCAGGTTCATCGAGCAGCAGCAGCGCAGGATCGTTGAGCAGCGCCGCGGCGATTCCCAGGCGTTGTTTCATGCCCAGCGAGTAGGTCGACACTTTATCTGTGGCGCGGTCCTTGAGCCCGGTGAGCTCGAGCAGCTCCTCGATACGGCCCGGGAGGACGGGCGCACCGTTGGCTGCCAGCTCGCGCAGGTTCTGCCGACCAGACAGGAACGGATAGAACGATGGTGACTCGATCAACGCGCCAACGTCGTACAGACGATGGCGGTCACCGCGACCGAACGGGCGGCCAAGTAGCTCGATCGATCCCGCGTCCGGATGAATGAGTCCGGTGAGGAGGCGCATGGTGGTCGTCTTGCCGGCCCCATTGGGACCCAGGAACCCGTAAACCGTTCCCGTCGGCACCGAGAGATCGAGCCCAGCCAGTGCGACGTGGGAGCCGTAGCTTTTGCGCAGGCCGCGTGTGGCCAGGGCGAGGTCGTGGCCGTGGGGGTCCATCTCCCGCAACTATGACAGGATCGTGCGTCCTGACTCAGGCCCTCTGCCGTAGTCGATACGCGGAGCGCTCTCGCGGACGGTGTCCAGCTCCGGGCAGGCAGGGTGATCGTCTCCGCCGAGTCGCGCTCCTAGTAGCGGCCGCCCCAGACGATGTCAGCGACGCTTGCATTGCGAATGAACGCGGCGACATCCTCTTCCGTCCACCGCGCGGGCTTGTGCGCCGCGCGAATCTGTGCGTCACACAGTCCGCACAAGAAGGCATCCGGGCGACCGTGGCGAGGGATCTTCAGGTGGTCGGAGAAGAAGACGCTGCCGACCGCTGTCTCCTCGCCGCAGCGGGCACACGGCTCCTGGGCCGAGGCAGCCGGCGCGCCATGACGCCTGCCTGCAAGCGAGTGCAATTGCTCGACCATTTGTGAACTCCCACCTCGGTGACCTGTGATCGAGCCTGCGCGGGCCACATCGCGGAGTCAAGTGCCGGATGGCGTGACCAACTCCCCGCCGCGCGCGTTTGCCACACGAACTTGGACTCGCGACACCCGGCGTGAGTGGAGCCGACACTCGGATTTGAACCGAGGACCTGCTGTTTACGAAACAGCTGCTCTACCGCTGAGCTATGTCGGCTCGGCAGGGAATGGTAGCGCAGGGCCTGCCGCTGACTCGCGCGCCGCCACCTCGTGGCCATCGGGGGCCGGCAGTTGACCTTGGCGGGGCCTGTCGATCACAATGCGGCGCAAGGATTCATATTCACGGTAGGCAGATATGACAAACGTCGTGGGTGAACGCTTCCAGATCACGATCGACAAGAAGGTCAGAGAGAAGCTTGGCGTCTTGCCCGGCGATCAAGCGGTCGAGCGAGTGGAGGACGGCAGGCTGGTTGTCTACTTCATGCCCCGCCCGCACAACGAGTCTCTGCTCGGCATCTTGAAGAAGCCCGGCATGAAGCCGATCACCGATTGGCAGGCTCTCCGCGACGCGGCTTGGGAGGCGCGTTCGGCAGAGATCATGGACGCGCTGCGGAAGGATAGCGCCCGCCACCGGACGGGCTCTGAGAAGTGACTGAGAGGGTCTTCCTCGATACGAGTGTCCTTATCCGGTACCTTTCCGAGGACGATCCGGCGCGGGCCTGGGCGGCGGCGGAGTTGATCGACGGCGAACGAACAATCGTTTTATCGGGAGTTGTCATCCTGGAGACCGTCCACGCTCTCCGAACGTCCCTTGGCCACTCCAATCCTGAACTCGCCCAAGCAATGGTCCGCCTTCTGTCGCGGGAAGACATCGAGCTGGTCGATGCCAACAAGTCGCATCTGATCGCAGCGCTCAACACAGCCAGTGCCGTCTCCGCACGGCGGATCGCAGATGCGATCGTTGCAGCGACAGCTGAGCAGGCCGGCTGTGATTGGATCGCGACGTTTGATGAGGCGTTCAAGTCAGCCGGGGTACCGTCCCGACTGCTGTAACGCAAGCAGTGGCTAGATGATGCCCGAGGAGCGCAGCGCGGCGATCGCCGCCGGGTCGTAGCCGAGCTCGGCCAGGATCTCGTCGGCGTGCTCGCCGAGCAGTGGGGGTGCGGAGCGGATTGACGCCGGCGTGGCCGAGAGCTTGTACGGCAGGCCCACCTGGCGAATCGGCCCCAGGCTGGGATGCTCGATGGTCACCTCCATCTCACGTGCCCGGGCCTGGGGCTGCGCGAACGCGGCGAGCACGTCGTTGACCGGGCCGCACGGCACGCCGGCGGCGTCGAGGGCGGCGAGCCATTCGGAAGAGTTGCGGGCGGCGAAGCGCTCCGCGAGCAGCGGCCGCAGCACGGCGCGGTTGCGGACGCGCAGGTCGTTGGTCGCGAACCGTTCATCGGCCGCCAGCGCTTCCAGACCCAGCGCCGTACACAGTCGCGGCCACTGCCGCTCACTGCCCACCGCCACGGCAATCTCGCGATCGCCCGTGGCGAACGTCTCGTAGGGCACGATGTTCGGGTGCGCGTTGCCGCGCGGCCAGGGCGATACGCCGGTCACGAACGCGTTCTGGGCCTGGTTGATGAGCGTCGCCAGCGTGGCCTCGAGCAACGACACGTCGATCCGCTGTTCCACCCCCGAGTGCAGCGCAGCGAGCACCCCGACCGCGCCGAAAAGCCCGGTCACCACGTCGCTGATGGCCACGCCCACTTTGGTCGGTTGACCGCCTTCCGTGACCGCTGCGCCCGTGATCGACATGAGCCCGCCGACAGCCTGGGCGATGAAGTCGAAACCGGGCTTCTCCGCATCAGGCCCGGTGCGTCCGTAGCCGGTGATCGACAGTTGCACCAACTTCGGGTTGAGCTCATGCAGGCGCGTTTCGGTCAGCCCCAGGCGCTCCAGCCCACCGGGCCGGAAGTTCTCGATGAGCACGTCCGACCGACTGATCAGGCGTTCGACGACCGCCACGCCCGCTCGCTGGCGCAGGTCCAGACGCAGGCTGCGCTTGTTGCGATTGACCGACAGGTAGTAGGCGGCCACGCGCTCTGCTGACGCGTCCGGCGCGAGCGGCTCCGCCGTGACCCACGGCGGGCCGTAACCGCGCGTGGGGTCGCCGTCGGGCGGCTCGACCTTGATGACCTGCGCGCCGAGGTCGGCCAGCACCATCGCGCAGTACGGGCCCGCCAGAACGGTTGACAGCTCCAGGACGTGCAGGTCACTTAACGGCCCGCGGCGGCGCGCTTCCTCCACGGCCCGATCGTAGCCGCGCCCAGCCCCGATAATCGGGCCCCGTGCTCACCTTCGACGTACTCGTCTTCGCGGCTGCCATCGCCACGGGAGCTTTCGGGGCGTTGGTGGGGATTGGCGGCGGCCTGATCATCGTGCCGCTGCTGTCGGTCGTCTTTGGCGTCGACCTTCACGTCGCGATTGCCACCAGCCTGCTGGGCGTCATCGCCGTCTCGACCACCGCGTCCGCGCACTACGTGCGCGACGGGTTGCCCGACCGGCGCATTGCGCTGCTCCTGTTGACGGCCACATCGGTGGGCGGCCTGTCGGGTGGATACGTGGCCGGACTGCTCGACGCACATCTCCTGGCGGGCATCTTTGGCGTCCTCCTGGTACTCGTCGCCATCCAGATGTTCCGCGCCCACCGACGGCCGATTCCGCAGGTTGTGGGCGAGGCCGGGCCGCTCGAATTCGATTGGACCTACATCGAGCCGACGACCGGTGTCGAGGTCGCCTATCGCGCCCGGCGGGCCTGGATGGGTGTGTTCGCTTCGCTGCTCGCCGGGGCGCTGTCCGGCCTGCTGGGGATCGGCGGCGGAGTGGTCAACGTTCCCAACATGAACATCGTCATGAGCATTCCCATGCGCGTGGCAACCACCACGAGCACGTTCATGCTGGGCGCCACGGCGGTGGCCAGCTCCGTGCTCTACCTGGACCGTGGCCAGGTCGACCCGCAGATCGTCGCGCCGGTCATCGTGGGCGTCATGCTCGGCGGCATGGCCGGCGCGCGGCTGGCGCATCGCATACCGCAGCGTGCCCTGTTGCTGGTCTTCGTCGTCGTCGCCGGCTTCTTCGCCATCCAGATGCTGCTCAGGGCAATCGGATGAACCGTCGACGGCCCAACACAAAGTGGACGGAGATCGTGCTGCACACCGGCAGCTTCGCGGCGGCGGGGCTACTCGCGCTCGGCTTCGTGGCCGGCCTGGTGGCGCCGCCCGCAGGTCGCGTGGCTTCGTTCGCGGGCGTCGTCGTCCTGCTGGGGACGCCGCCTGCGGCGCTGGTCACGACGTTCATCGAGCTGCGTCGTCTCCAGCCACGCGCGGCGATCCTGGCACTCGTCGTCCTGGGCGTCATTGGCTTTGCCACGGTGCTGGCCGCGTTCAACAGCTGACGGCAGACGCGAGCACGGCCCGGGGAGGGGGCCCGGGCCGTGCATTCTCGAATGCGGGAGCGCCCCGTCACCAGACGCTTCGCATTGGTGTTATTCGCCTTGGAGCGCCAATGTAGGCGAGCGCTGTGGCGAAGCCCATCGCCTCGCCGACCCCCGCTCTTGCAGCTACATATCGCGCTGGACGGAGGTTCTCAGGAGGGCGCCAGGACTGCCTTCTCGGCGAGCCCAAGGGGCAACTTGCCACTGCCCGCGAGCCGATCGTGGAAGTCGCACAGGACCTCGACAGGCAACTCGGCGGCGGGTTTGCCGCCCAGACCGCGCTGGCCCAGGAATTCGTCGCGGATGCGCAGGATCTCGACGCAGCCGGTGAGGTAGGCCGAGGCCTGGGTGGGCCACCAGCAATAGCGGCCGACCTCGGCGCGGGCAGTCGGCTCGGGCATCGCCACCCTCGTGACCATGAAGTCGACCGCTTCCTCGTAGCTCATGTCACCCATGTGCAGGCTGGTGTCGACCACGATTCGCGCGGCCCGGAAGATCGTCGCGGCGAGATGGTTCAGCTCGTGGATCGGCTCGGTGAAGAAGCCACGCTCGCGCATCACCCGCTCGGCGTACAGTGCCCAGCCCTCGGTGAAGTACGGCGTGCCCAGCACGCGGCGCACCGGCGAGGCATGGATCTTGCTCCACGTGATGTGCCAGTGATGGCCTGGATATGCCTCGTGCACGGCGGTCGTGGGTATGCCCGAATCACTGTTCGCCGCGAGCCGCTTCTGAAGCTCCTCCTCCGCTGTTCCCTCGGGCGCGAAGGGAACGAAGAAGTGGCCGGCCAGGCGATCGGAGAAGGCAGGCGGCCCGCTGTACGACGCCACCGCGATGAGCGGCCGCGTGTACACCGGCGAGGGCTCGACCGTGCAGCTCTCGCCCGGTGGCAGGGTGACCAGGCCGGTATCGGCCAGGAATTGACGTGCGCGCTTGGTCCAGTCGGCGTACTGCTCGCGCATGGCCTCTTCGGTGCGCGGATGGTGCTCGTCGGCCTCGAGCAGCACGGCGCGCCAATCGGATGTGCCACTGATCTGCCGCGTGAGGGCACTCATCTCGGTATCCAGGCGTGCGTACTCGCGCTCGCCCATCGCGCGCAGTGAGCGCGCGTCGTAGTCGAGCCGCTCACGCTCGCGGAGTTGGCGGCTGTAGCGTTCCTCGCCGTAGCGCCACTCCCCGTGGGCCTGTTGAGCGACGGTCTCGAGATGGGCCACGTAGGCATCGAATGCCGCGCCGGCGCGCGAACCGGCCTCGCGCAGGCGCTCGCGATCGGCTTCGCTCGCGGCCTCACCGGCCAGCATGTCGCGCACGTAGCGTCCGCCGGCGCGGGCCGACGCAAGGCCGCGTTCGACGATGAGTTTCGAGCCAAGGGCGGGATCGAGGTTGGCGCGGCCCTGCTCGAGGGCGCGGGGTACCTGCTCGAGCCGGGCAACGGCCGCGTCGACGAGCTCGTGGTTGGGCCGGAGCCGGTTGAGGAACAGGTAGAAGAGGCCGTTCAGGATGGGCCCCGAGTAGACCGTTGGATCACGCTTCCAGACCTGCCAGTCGGCGTGAATCGTGCGGCCACTCAGGGTGGCCACGATCAGCTCGCGATCGATCTCAGCCTGTGGCGACAGTCCATCGGCGGCCGACTCGAAGCGCGCCAGCCAGTCCATCGCCTCGGCATCACGACGATGAAAGGCATCTTCGGACAGGTCGTCGAGGCGCTCGTCGTAGTCGGTCAATCCCAGGCTACTGGCCCCCACGGGCGAGTTCTCGAACTCGTTCAACAGGAAATCGTCGACGAGCTTGCTGAAGTCCTTCACCACTTGGTGATGGTAAAGGGCGAGTTACGAGATGGCTGCTGATCGCGCGGTCGACTACGCTTCGGCGCGGTGACCGCTCGACTCGCGCGACTGCCCCGCCTGACCCTCGCGTGGTGGCCTGAACTCCTGCTCGGCGTGCTGGCAATCGGGATGGTCCTGGCTGACGGCTTCCGCAATTACGCGGGTGATCCCGATGTCTTCTACCGGTATGCCCAGCTGGTCGGCCGAGGTCAGCTGCCGTTTCTGGGCTCCGCCTTCGAGTACCCGCCCCTGGCCATCATCCCGATGACGCTGCCCTATCTCCTGGGCGGCGCTCCGACGATCGCGCTTTATCGGCCCCTGCTCTTTTTCCAGAACGTCGCGCTGATCGCCGCGATCGGAGTCGGGGTCGCATGGCTTGCCCGTCGCGGTGCCGCGCGGGAGACACCGCTGCGCAGTCTCGTCCTGTATGCGCTCATGGCGGTCGCCCTGGAGCCGGTGATCACGTGGCGCGTGGATACCGCCGTGACGGCGCTCACGGTCGTGGCGCTGATCATGTCAGTCAGCGGGCGGACATTTTCGTCGGGCATCGCCGTGGGTGCCGCGGTGATGACCAAGCTGTATCCGGTGGCGATGCTCCCCATCCTGGCACTCGGTCACGTTCGCGGACGGCACTGGCTGCCCGGACTGGCGCTGGTGGGCGTCGCCACGTTGACCGCCGCGGTCATCAGCGTGGCGCTGATGCTCGTCGCCGGAACGCCATCGCTGTACTTCGTCCAGTACGAGGTGACGCGGGGCACACAGATCGAAAGCGTCCCGGGCGCTTTGACGTTCCTTGCGGCCATTGCCGGCTTCGCCGACGTGTCCGTGTCGCACGCCTTCGGATCCATGCAGGTGGCATCAGCCATGCTGGCGCCACTCGACCCGGTGATGACCGTTGTCACCGTGGGCGGGATCGCTGCAGGCGGGCTGGCGGTGTGGCACCGATATCGCGCAGACTGCCGAGCACACGGGGCGTTCCAGGCGTCCAGCCAGGCGGCCTACCTGACGGTAGTGGGCCTGCTCGTACTCGTCACCTCGCGCGTGCTGTCGCCGCAGTACATATTTTGGATAGTTCCGTTCGCCGCGCTGCTCGACCGACGCAAGGCGCTGGCCCTGCTCGTCGCCTGCCTGCTGACGACCCTGGTCTATCCGCTCAACTACCAGCAGTTCATCGACGTGGCACCGCTGCCGGTCCTGGTCGTCAACCTGCGCAATGCGATCCTCGTGACGGTCTTCCTCTGGCTGATCCTGCCCGATCTGTTCGCATTCGCCCGTGCGGTCGTGTCACGTCGGTCACGGGGCCTTTGAGTCGAAGAAGCGGCAACGTGCTGCGATCAGGCAGCGATTGCACTCGGGGCGCAGGGCATGGCACGTACGGCGGCCGTGGGTGATCAGGTTGACGTGCGCCTCATGCACGCGGTCGGGCGCGAGCTGGCCCTGGAGCATGTCGTGTGCCTGCTCGATGCTTGCTTTCTTCGAGATCAAGCCGACGCGCCGGGCGACCCGTTCGATGTGGCGATCGACGGGCATCAGCGGCATGCCGAAGGAAAAGAGCAGCACAACCGACGCCGTCTTGCGCCCGATGCCCGGGGCCTCCGTCAGCCACGCGAGCGCCGCGTGCGGTTCCTGCTGCGCCAGGAAATCGAGGGAGTAGCCACCGGAGTGTTCACGGATGTGGCACAGCGCAGCCTGGATGCGTGGCGCCTTCTGCGGCGCGAGCCCGCCCGGCCGGATCACCTCGACAAGTTCCTCGGGATCGGCGGCTTCGACCGCGCCCCAGTCCGCGCCGGTGCGCTCGATGCCGCGACCGCCCCAGCCGGGCCGAGTGACGACGTCCGCCTGCGAGGCGCCAGTGTCGGCCGGCATCGGCCAGCGCTGGCACAGCTTGTCGAACGCCTTCTCGGCATTGATGTCGGCGCTGTTGGCCGACAGGATGGTCAGGATCAGTTCGCTCGTCGGATCGTGCACGCGGTGCCACTCGGGCACGCCGTACATCTCGCGCAGAGCGGCGAGCGTGTCGTCCATCAGCGCGGGCCGACGTCGTTTCAGGCCGCTCAGCCACGTCTTGACCGGATCCCGCCGGGCGCGCCGGCGAGTCCTGGGCTTGGCCATCAGCCGGGGAGCGATACGAGCCGCGCGGCCCGCTCGGCAGCACGAACGAGTGGCGCGGGGCCGGCGGCAATGGCCTGCTCGAGCGTCATCGGCTGCTCGACGGCGGGCACTGTCACCGACCCGACGGCAGCCAGCGCAGCTATGCCCTCGGGCGTTGCCCCACCGCCGAAGCAGATGCACGGCCGTCCGGCCGCCTGGGCGCGCAGCGCCACGCCCTGGGCGGTCTTGCCAAAGCCCGTCTGGGCGTCGACGCGGCCTTCGCCGGTGAGCACCAGGTCGGCTTCAGCCAATGCGCTCGCGAAATCGGTCAGCTCCATGAGCACCGCCACGCCGGGCCGAATTTGGAACGAGGCAAAACGATCGGCAATCGCCAGGAGTCCGGCCGTCGTGCCGCCCGCCGCGCCGGCGCCGGGCACGTCACGGAGAAGATGGCCGGTGGCTGCCTCGAGCACGTCGGCATAGTGGGCGAGGTTGGCGTCGAGCTGGTTGACCTGCCGATGATCGGCGCCCTTCTGCGGCCCGTACGTGGCGGCCGCGCCAGTTGGTCCGAGCAGCGGATTGGTCACGTCCGACGCGACCGTCAAGCGAACCTCGGCGAGGACGGGCGCGAGGCCGTCGAGGTCGACCGTGGCCAGATCGGCCAATGGCCCGCCGCCCGGCAGCAGGTCGCGACCCTGCGCGTCGAGGAAGCGTGCGCCGAGCGCGGTGAGCAGGCCGGTGCCGCCGTCGGTGGTGGCGCTGCCGCCCAGGCCGAGGACGATATCGCGCACGCCAAGGCCGATCGCGGCGGCCAGCACCTGGCCCGTGCCGAAGGTAGACGCCAGCATCGGCTCGCGCTCATCCGACGTCACGCGCGAGAGCCCCGAGGCTGCGGCGAGTTCGACCACACCGGTCGCGCCACGGCGCAAGAACCTGGCACGCAGCGGACGGCCGAGCGGGTCGCGAGCGTGGGCGGGCAGTTCGATCCAGTCGCGGCTCGCGGCCTTGATGGCCTCCAGCGTCCCCTCGCCGCCGTCGGCCAGCGGCACCAGCCGGATCTCGTCGAGTGGACGGGCACGGCGCCATCCGTCGGCCAACGCGGTCGCCACGGATGTCGGATCGAGCGAACCCTTGAACGCGTCGGGTGCGATCAGCACGCGCAGGGGCGTCGCGTGCACGGCGATCAGGTCGCTGCCCCGGCAGGTTGTTTCGCGGCGGCCGAGCGTTTGGCGGCGTACTCGGGGATGCGGATGATCGGCGGGCGTTCGTTGTCGGCGAGCTCGGTGACCTCGAGCGACAACCGCCCTGGTCCGGAACGCGGCAACTTGATCGTCGAGCCGAGCTCGGCGAACAGGCGCGCTCTGCGGCGCTCCTCGAGGCGCTTCATGACCGCCTGCAGGATGACGAAGCTCATGCGCGAGAGGCCTTCGAGCTCCTGGTTGCGGTGGACGCGCACGTCCAGGTCGACCTGGCCCAGGCCGTCGAGGTCGAGGCGCTCGACGAGGTCGATGAGGTGGCCGATCTCGACCGCGTAACCGGTGAAGAAGGGGATTTGCTCGAGGTGCTCGCGGCGTCCGGCGTACTCACCGGCGAGCGGCTGGATGTAGCCCGAAAGCTCGGGAAAGAAGAGGTTGATCAGCGGCCGCGCGACGAGCTCGGTGACGCGTCCGCCGCCGCCCGCCTTGAGCACGCCGTCTTCGACGATGGGGCGCTGGTAATAGGCCTTGACATAACCGATGCGCTGGTCGGCCAGGAGCGGTCCCAGCGTGCCGTACAGGAAGCGCGGGTGCCAGTCGACGATGTCCGTGTCCGACCAGGCGACGAGGTCGCCGGTCGTTTCGTACAGGCTCTTCCAGAGCGCCTCGCCCTTGCCGTGGTAGCTGCCGTAATGCGGCAGCACGTGAGAGTGGATGACCACGCGGGCTCCCTCGGCCTCGGCAATTGCGCGCGTGTCATCGTCCGAGTTGGAGTCGATGACCAGCAGCTCGTCGAGCAGTGGCACCTTCTCCATGAGTTCCTGCCGAGCGGCGCGCACGATGGGCCCGATGGTTGCCGCCTCGTTGAGCGTGGGCAGGACGGCGCTGATGGTCAGGCCCTGCTTGCGCTTCAGGGTGACCAGCCGATCGAGATCGGCAAACTCGCTGTGGTGGTAGTTCGACTCGGCAAACCAGCGATCGACGCGCGCCGCCGCACTGCGGCCCTGCTCGGCCGCCTTGTCGGCGGCCTCCAGCGATTCCGCCTGAGCAGCGCGCTTCTCGAAGAGCTGGTGGCTGATCTGCTCGCGTGTCTTGACGACGATGACCGATGGCCGGGCGTGCTGGGCAATCGTCTCGGGAAGGACGCCGAACAGGGCGCCGTCGGCCTGGGCGACGTCGGTCGGCGTCATGGCGCTCGCGCCCATGACCAGCAACTGCGCGCTGTCCGCCTCTTTCAGGATGGCGCCGCCGACGTTGAAGCCCTCGACCAGCAATGGCTGCGCCGGATCGCCACCGTGCTGCTTGACGAAGCTCTTCAAAGCGCGCTCTGCCTGCGTGCGGACGACCGGCGCGATGTCCGGTGGCACGACATGCATGACATCGACGCGCGCGTCGAAATGGCGGCCGAGCGCCGTGGCGTAGGCAAGCGCGAGTTCGGCGTGCGGGCCGCCACGTACCGGCGTAAGGATGCGCTCGACGTTCTTGATGCCGCGCTGCTTGACGACCGCGATGTTGCATGGCGAGTCACGCACGACTTCGTCGATCGTGGGCGAGAAGACGGCCTCGGTCCCGTTCTTCTTGCCACCCGCACGCCCGCCCCAGCCGAAGATGATCAGGTCGGCGTCCTCTTCGGCGGCGAGCTCGACGATGCCCTCCGCGGCGCGCCGGCCGATGCGCACCACGGTGCGCAGGTCGATGCCCGGCGGCGCGAACTCGAGCACTCGCTGGAGAAGCCGGCGCGCCTGGCGGGCGCGCGTTGCGCCCTCCGAGAGGGCCATGCCCTCGGGGACCTCGACGATACCCAGCGCCGTCAGCGAGCCGTCCGGCTGCATAAGTGCCGACCCGATGCGCACAAGATCCGCGGCGGTGCGCGGATTGGCGAGCGGCAGCAGTATGCGCGTCGGCAACTGGCCGGTCATGCCCACCGTTCCAGGAGATATGGCTTGGTCAGCTCGAAGGCGCGCGCCTGTCGCTCCACGAACGCCTCCGCCTGGTCGGTCGTCAGCGTGTGGGTCTCGAAGATCAGGCTCGCCACGCGGCCGAAGTAAAGCGGGATGAGCGCAGCCACGAGGCGCTCAAGCGGCAACCGGCGCGCATGGTACGCGGCGCACATGTCGTAGACCACGCGCGCCCACGTCTCGTCGGGGAACGTGAAGGTCGAGTCGATCTCCTGGGCCTCGGGCGCGGCGGCGACGCGCAGCCAGTCCTCGACCAGGCGGCCGGCCTCGTGGGAAAGCTCCGTGACGACGGCGCAGCTTTCGGGCGCCAGCGCCGCCTGCCACTCATCGCCAACGGTGACGCGGCCCTTGGCGAACTCGTCGAGCAGCCGGCGGGTGTTCACCTCGAGCGGCGGCGGATCGATGATGCGCTCGAAGCCATACACCGGTACCTCGTGCGAGCCGCGCACGTTGGCCCAGCGTTCGTGGTGCTCGTCGGTCAGGCGCAGTAGCGTGGCCACGACCTGGCTGAACATGGGTCCCAGGTCGGCGCCGGGGTCCTTGGGGTCGTGCACCTTGGCGCCGAGGCGGGTCTGGCACACGGCGAACCCGCCGGTTATGGCCTTGGTCGTCATCCAGATGTCGACGCCGAACTTGGACACGTCGGCATCCCAGTCATCCTGCTCGAGGTAGTGCGCAATCAGGTCGCCACTGACCCCGAAGTCGCCGCCGATGGGCTGGCGAATGCGCAGCCCGTAGAGCGATCGCGTGAGCGGGTAGGTGACCGTGTTGGTGATCGTGCCGTCGTACTTGTAGCGCGAATAGAGCGGCGCGACGAAGTCGAAGCCTCCCTTCTGGATGGGTCCGGCAAGTAACTCGATCCATTCGGGCACGATCGAGCGCAGGTCGCTGTCGACCACGACCAGTGCCTGGACCTTGAGCGCCGCCGCAATCTGGAAGATCGTGCGCAGCGCGGCACCCTTGCCGCCGACCCCGTCAACCGCGGGATAGGTGAGGCTGATGCGCTGCAGCCGGTTCTTGGGTCGCACCAGCAGGATGCGTTCGATGTAGTCGGGCGGTTCCGTCTCGACCACCACGCGCTGCGTGTCGTCGGACGAATCGGCGTCCGCGTTGACGAGCACAGGCCGCATGTCGGGGAAGTACTGCACCAGGCCCGCCTGCGCCGCGCGGACGACGTAGCCGATCGTGGCGGCGTTCCGGAAGGATGGGATGCCGACCATGATGTCGGCGCTGCCCAGGCGGGCGACCTCGTCGCGGATTCCTTTGGGCAGGGTCGCCGCTGGCATCGCGCTCACCTTACCGGATCATCGGCCAGGATCAGTCGCCCGGGATCGATGTCCGGTGCCGGATGATCGGTGTCCAATGGACGCGCGAGGATGTGCAGCCGGAAATCGCCGCGGTGGTAGTCGGCCGCCAGCCACTCGGCCTCATTCTGCGCGGTCAGCGGCCCGTCAACCGGCACCCGAAAGCGAACCATTTCGTAGGCGAGCTCACGTGTCCGGCGGACGAGTTGCAGCGCCCGCTCGCTGTCGCCCGACACGAGTGCGAGGCGCATGGACGAGTCCTCGGCCGGCAGCTGCTCGCGCAGCAGGATGGCCATCGCCCAGCGTCCGCTGCCGTCGCCGGGCAGGCCATTGACCAGGACTTCAGCGCGCTGCACGTGGCGTTCGAGCAGGCTCTCCGTCAACTCCTGCATGGCCCAACCGCGTGGCTCATAGAGCCGGGCACCGGAGATGAAGGTGGGGTCCTCCGAAAGCGCCTGCCACAGCGCCGGAGTATCCGCGTGTTCGGCGATCCAGCCGTCGCCCGCCAGGCGGGCGAGTACCGCCAGGCGGCGCTGCGTCGTGGCTGCGCGCACTTCGGGGGTGAACGAACTGGGCAGGTCGGGGTCCTTGTCCGGGTTCTGCGTCCACCACCAGTTGGCAAACGTGGCCACCTTGGTGAACGCATGCCGGGCGCCCAGCCGGTGGGACCCCTCGTTACGCTCACCCGTCGCGTAGCGCACGACCCGGGCACCGAACGAGGCGGCCCAATGCAGCTCCGCCGTCTGCAGATCGGTGGCCACGTTCATGCCGCGCACGCGCGGGTCCACGCGAATGCCCTCGAGCCATGCTTCGTCTGGTGAGCTGCGCGCAACGCGCGCAATCGCGATGGGCTGGTCGACCACGAGGGCTTGTCCCGAGTGATCGAGCGGTGGTTTGCCGTCGGCCGGCTGGCCCGCTGCCGCGACCAGCAGGACGCCGTCATCGGCGTTCAGCCAGACCGGCCAGGCATTGGGGATGTAATCCCATTCGTCCCAGGTATGCGAGGCAAAGCCGAGTACCGCCTGGGTGTCCTGCGCGTGTGCGCGGCGGACGACCAGCGGCCAATTGCGCGCGGCTAGGGCATCCGATCGACGATCGTCCACTCGTAGCTCTCCTTGCCCGGAACGTAGCGGCTGTTGGCGCCCTTCAACACCATCCCACGAAAGCCGGCCGCCCGCCATGTCGTGAACCAGCCACGCGTGGGCGGCCGCGCCCACGGCGTGACGCGTACGAGCTCGCTCTCGCGCAGGGCGCCGTCGAGCAGGCGCTTGCGTTCGAGCAGGGGCACCTCCAGCAGTGGCTGGCCATCGATGCTCAAGAGGTCGAGTGCGACGAAGGTGGGCTGGCCGGCTGCCGGACCGGTGCCCTTGCGGGCGGCGACGTCGACGTCGGGACGCACCCGGGTGAGCAGCCTGCGCAAGGGCGTCGGCGGCACGAAGACGGTCGCCACGCCCTCGCCGCCTGCGGTCGACTGGGTGGTAATGACCCCGTCGATGACGGCATCCTGGGCGGCCACTGAGCGCCGCAGGACTTCGAACGCACGCGCTGCGGCGGGGAAGGCATCCTGACCGCGATCATCGAGAACCTCAACGGTGCCCCATTCGGCGGCGTCGCGGGCCTCGGCATAGTGGGCGATCACGCGCACGCCGTCCCAACGAGGTTCCAGGATCGGATCGACGACGGCGGGCCGGAAACGGCCCTTGTACGCCCGCTGTGGCCGCCATTCGCGCGGATCGATGGGAATGTCGGTGTGCTGCTGGGCTGGCATGAGCGTCTGACTCTAAGACCCCGGACGTTCCTCCGGGTACCCGTTCGGATGTGCCTGTCGCCAGCCCCAGGCCGACCCGATGATTTCCTCGAGTGAGCCGCGGCGTGGCTCCCAGCCAAGCAATTCGCGTGCCTTGCGGTTGCTGGCCACGAGAGCGGGCGGGTCGCCGTCGCCGCGCCGCGGACCCCACTGGTGCGGGATGTCCGTGCCGACCGCCGCCCGGGCCGCTTCGAACACCTGGCGGTTGGAGAAGCCACTCGCGGTGCCCAGGTTGCAGACGACCATCGGTGGCTCGAGGTTCGCGCTCAGTTCGAGCGCGGCGAGGTGGGCATCGGCGAGGTCGGCCACGTGGATGTAGTCGCGTATGCAGGTGCCGTCGGCAGTCGGGTAGTCGGTGCCGTAGAGGGTGACCGGCGAGCCGCTCACCGCGGCCGTGAGGATGTTGGGAATGAGGTGCGTCTCGGGACGGTGGTCCTCGCCCAGCGCGTCGGTGGCACCGGCGACATTGAAGTAGCGCAGCGCGACGCTACCCCAGCCGTAGGCGCGTGAGTAGGCCTCCAGGGCCAGCTCGAAGGCCAGCTTGGTCGCGCCGTAGGTGTTGATCGGCGCGAGCGGGTTGTGCTCGTCGATGGGCACGCGGCCGGGGACGCCGTAGACGGCACAGCTCGACGAGAACACGAGGCGCCGCACCCCTGCCGCGTGGACGGCGTCGAGGAAGCTGACACCGTCGCGCACGTTGCCGTCGAAGTACAGCTCAGGTTCGCTCATCGACTGCGCCACCAGGGCCAGCGCGGCGCAGTGCAGCACGGCCTCGATGTGCCGCTCACGAAGCGTGTTCGCGACCAGATCGCGGTCTCCCACGCCGCCGATCACGAGCTTGGCACGCGGGTGCACGGCGGCGCGATGTCCCTGCACCAGGGAGTCGAGCACGGTCACTTCGTGGCCGGCGGCGACCAGCCGCTCGACGCTGACACTGCCGACGTAGCCGGCACCTCCGGTTACGAGCACCTTCATGACACGCAGTCTCCCCTGCTCACCTGCCCAGCAGACGGCGCATCAGCCCGCGTCGCTGGGGCTTGTCCTGTGGATCGGGCGCGTCGTCCACGGGCGGCGTCCCCGTCGCCGGATGTTGCTCGTCTTGACGAGCATCGGCCATCGACCTGTTACGCGCGAAGACGGCGGGTTCCGAGGGCGCCGCCATTGGTTGCTGGTCGAACCCCGCGGGTCGCTCAACCCTTTCGCCGCGCTCGGTCATCACCTCTGACAGGCGCGCCTCGAGGCGCAGCGCTGCGACATTCTGGGGATCGATCATCAGCGCCGCCCGGGTGTGCTCGTAGGCGGCATGGTCGTCGCCGCGTTCGAGCGCCACGCGTGCCAGCCCGACCACCGCGATGGCGTTGTTCGGGTCGCGCTCGGTGGCACTCCGGTAGATCTCCTCGGCCTGGTCGACCATCCCGTGCAGCAGCAGGCGCTCGGCCTGGAGCAGTGCCTCGATCATTCGTCGTGGCCCAGGTAGTCGCGCGCGTCGGCCAGCAGTCGCTCACGATGGTTGCGCGATGGGTCGGCGATGACCGAGCCGAGTAGTCGTTCGAGCAGCTCACCGACCGGCGGCCCGGGCTGCATGCCCAGCTCGCCGATGAGGTCCCCACCGTTCACGGCCAGGTCGCGCAGGCTCAAAGGCGGGTGCGCCGCCAGTTCGTCGCGCACCCGGCGGCGCAACTCTTCAACGTAGCCCGCGTCGGCCGGCAGGCCACTGCCCAGGTTGTCCGCCTCGCGCAACTCGAGCAGGTCGTCAACGAGGTCGCGCCCGATACGGCGAATGAAGCGCCGCACCGCCGCGGATGTCCAGCGGCGTTCGTAGCTGAACATGTGCTCGGCGATCAGCCGCCTGACGCGCTCTACCTCACGCCTGGGGAAGGCCAGCCGGGTCAGCATCGCCTCCGCCAGCCGCGCACCTTCGAGGTCATGGCCGATGAAATGGCCGTCGGCAAAGGTGTTTGGCTTGCCGATGTCATGCAGCAGCGCCGCCACACGCAGCAGCGCGTTGCCCGAATCTATGGCCGCCGCGGCATCGACGGTTGCCAGGCAGTGGTCCCACAGGTCGTGCCCCGGTTGCTTGTCCTGGGGCACGCCACGCTGCGCCGCGAGCTCGGGCAGTGCGTGCTCGAGCAGGCCCGAGTTCGACAGGATTTCGAATGCGTTCGACGGAGGATCCGTGGCAACCATGCGGCGCAACTCGGCGCCGATGCGCTCCTGTGACACCCAGCGCACGAGGCCGGCCGAGCTGGCCATGGCGGCACGCGTGGCGGGCTCGATCTCGAAATGGAGCTGGGCCGCCAGCCGGGCTGCGCGCAGCAATCGCAGCGCATCCTCGTCGAAGCGCACGGCCGGGTCGCCGACTGCGCGCAGCAGCGACCGTGCGAGGTCGGCCAGCCCTCCGATCGGATCGACCAGCTGGGGTAGCTCCTCGCCGGGCGCGTGCCCCCAGGCGATGGCATTGACGGTGAAGTCGCGCCGCGCCAGGTCCTCGCCGATCTCGTTCGAGAACGTTACCGAGTCGGGGCGCCGATGGTCCGCGTACTGGTGGTCGCGCCGAAAGGTGGTCACCTCGACGCTCCGTTCGGTGGTCGGCACGGTGACCGTCCCGAAGCGGTTCTCATAGCGGCCTGTCGGGAAGAGCTCGCGTGTTCGTTCCGGACGCGCATCGGTGGCAATGTCCCAGTCGGTCACGCCCCGTTCGAGCAGCGTGTCGCGGACGCAGCCGCCGACGAGGTAGGCGGCGTGCCCCGAGCGCCACAGCGTCTCCAGCACGTCCCTGACATCCGATGGCGGGGCGACCGCCGCCGATGGCGCCACTGAGCCGGCTCGCGCTGGCTCAGTTCTGGCCGACGAAGAGGTAGTCGCGCCAGGCCTCATTGCGCGGATCGGCCAGGTAGGGGGTGAACAACGTGTATACGTCGCAGCGCGGCTCGAACGGTGGCCGCGCGAGGTGCATGCGTGCCTCATCAACGAACCGGCCGCCCTTGCGATGGTTGCAGCGCTTGCATGCCGCGACGAGGTTGTCCCAAGTGTGGGCGCCGCCGCGGTGACGCGGGATGATGTGGTCGAGCGTCAGGTCGTGAGTCTGCGTGCCACAGTACTGGCAGGTGTACTTGTCGCGGGCAAAGATCTCGCGCCGTGACAGGCGCACTCGCGGCCGCGGACGCTTGATGCGGTGGTGCAGGCGAATGACGCTCGGGGCGCGGAAGATCATGGTGGGAGTGTGGATCTCGTGGTGGTCGTACTGGATCACCTCTGCCTTTTCAACGAAGACGAGGCGGAACGCACGCCTGACGTTACAGACATTCAGGGGCTCGTAATCGGAATTCAGAAGGAGTACGACGCTGTCCATTGCTCCCTGAAGCCGGCCGGGACTCGACCGGTCAACGCCTGCATCGTACAGGATTGAGCGTGAGAACCGTCTGGGCGAACCATGCGTAGAAAGGGACAATGGGATCGATGAGCCACGAGCGCAAAGGCGAGCGCGAAGGAGATCGGGCGGCTGTATCTGGCGACCCGGGCGTCGGCGGCCTCGACTTACTGCGCAGCGAGCCGCCCAGGGCCGCCGTCGCGAATGTGCGCTGGCGCGCTGCGGCGCTGTCGGTCGCCGTCCTGTTGCTTGCCCTCGTCGTTGCGCCAAGGCTCCTGCCCGCAGCCGCCCCGCCCGGGCCATCGGCCGTCGCATCGGTGGCCGTTCCGCCGACGGCAGCTCCCGTTGCGCCGCAGAGGCTGGCCGTTTCGCGCGGCGACCTCCCGGCGGTGGGGCCGCCGATGGCGCGCTCGAGCGACGGCAGCGAGTACTTCGACGGCATCCCGACACGCGTGTCCGGCGAGCGGGTCCTGCGCGTGCGTGATGCGCTGCTGACGCCCGTCGGCGAGACAGTGCTGGTGGGCGGCTGGTACCTGCCCCCGGTATGCCATTCCGGTCGAGCTGGGGCCGGCGCCTGCGCATCGGCTGTGCTGTCCGACGTGCCGGTGGACGAGCAGGGACCCGGCTGGCTGGCGACCGACTGGCTTGCCGTCTCAAGCGAGTCGCCAGGCAGGGGCGCACGTGTCATGAGTGGCCGGCTCGAGCCGGACTCAGCGTGCTCGATCAGCCAGGCGATCGCCTGCCAGCCGCGCCTGGTGGTGACCAACGTTGTCTGGACCGGATCAGCGCCCGCCGATTGAGCTCGACCGAGCGCGCAGCGCGCGTGTCGGCTGGCGGCTGCCCGCCGTTGCGCTTGCCGGTGTGCTGGTCGGGTTGATTGCGCTGAGCACCCTCCAATCAGGCGTTCCACCGGCAACGCCGACGCCGGTAAACATCGCGCCGCCGGTCGCCGACGCGTCACTCGTCGTCACGCCGGCACCGGCCTCGCCGACTATTCGCCCAGTGCCAGTCGGCCCACCCGTGGTGATCGTCCCGATGACGCCGGCCCCGTTCGCCGGTGAGCTTCCGGCTGCCCTGCCGCGGGAGACCGTGGCCGGCGGTGCTCTCTACGCCGACGGCATACCCACGACGTTCAACGGCCAGCCAGTCGGCCGGGTCGGCCTGGTGGCGAACCTCGACGTAGGCACGTCGCTGCTGGTGGCCGGCTGGTACCTGCCGCTGGACTGCTCAAACGTGCTCGACGGCTTCTGGTGTTCTCCGGGCGCGCTGTTCGACCTGCCGGCGGGCTCATCGCGGACCGACGCCGTGGCCCTCGATCGCCGACTTGGGGATGTGGCCGGGCCGCGCATCCTGCGCGCCACCGTGTCGCCCAACGGCAACTGCATCCTCGACGGCGGCAGTTACTGCCCCTCGACCCTGACCGTTCAACGGGTCGTGTGGTCGGGCAGCCGGTCGACCGCCATGGCGCCGATGGGAGCGGTCACCCTGCTCACACAGTTGAGCCAGAGCTTCGCCTACGTCGACTTCATGCCGCTCGCCCAAACGGCGAGTTGCCCGGGGCTGCCGGTGGAGTCGTATGCGGCGGTGCCGGTGATCGGCGTTGGCCCCGAGTCGGGCCTGCCGTTGCCGGTCAGCGTGGTGCTGCTGTTCCCCTCCAACCAGGCCCGCCGGAATGCGCAGGCGAGCGTGACGCGCTGCTCGGAGATCACCGCCGGGCTGGCCGATGTCCCCGTCTGGAGTTGGATCGCAGCACGCAACGTGATGCTGTTGTCCACCGACCCGGCCAGCCTTCCCCAGGTACAGGCGGCGTTGCAGGCCGCATACCAGCAGGCGCGCTAGGCGTCGGCAAACGTCCGCGCGCCGGTCGCCGGGTCCCAGCCGCCGGCCTGGCCGACCTTGCTGGCGAGTGGCCGGCCCAGCGAACGGGCTATGAAGCGAGCGGCCTCGAGCACACCGGCGAGGTTCGTGCCGTTCTCGATTCCCAGGCCGTCGAGCAGGTAGACCAGGTCCTCCGTGGCGAGGTTGCCGGCCGCACCCGGCGCATATGGGCAGCCGCCGGTACCACCGGTCGACGAATCGAAGCAGGCGATGCCGTCTTCGAGGCCGGCCAGCACGTTGGCGAGGGCGGTGCCGCGGGTGTCATGGAAGTGGTAGGCGAGCCGTTCGAGCGGCAGCCCCGCGTCGGTCAGCGCCGCCGTGAGAGCATGGACCTGATCGGGAACGCCCACGCCGATGGTGTCGCCCACGCAGATTTCGCCCGCGCCCAGCTCGGCCAGGCGCAGCGCAACATCGACGACCGCCGACACGCTCACCGCGCCGCTGAACGGGCAGCCGAAGGCGGTCGACACATACGCACGCGACCACCAGCCGAGCTCGCGCGCGCGGGCCAGGACGGGGCCGAACGCGTCCAGCGACTGCGCGATCGACATGCCGATGTTGCGCTGCGTGAACGCGTCACTGGCCGCCGTGAAGACCGCCACGGCAGTCGCACCGGCGGACTCGGCGCGCTGCATGCCACGCATGTTGGGGACCAGGACCGGGTAGCGCACGCCGTGATCGCCGTCGCTGGCCAGGAGCGGCAGCAGCTCATCGGCGTCGGCAAGCTGAGGTATGGCGCGCGGCGAGACGAAGCTGGTGGCCTCGATCTCGCGCAATCCGGCAGCGCGGAGCAAGCGGATGTACTCGACCTTGTCGTCCGTCGCCACAGTCCGGGCCTCGTTCTGTAGCCCGTCGCGCGGACCAACTTCGTAGATGCGCACGCGCGGCGGTATCGCCATGGGGCCGAGTCTATGCCAGCTCGATGAGCGTCTCTCCGCGCTGCACCTGGCCGCCGGGCGCGACGAGGACACGCGCGACCCGGCCGGCGGCGGGCGCGGCCACCGCGTTTTCCATCTTCATCGCCTCGAGCACCAGCAGGACCTGGCCGGCCTCGACCTCGTCGCCCGGCTTGACCCTGACGGCCAGCACAGAGCCGGGCATGGGCGCGGTGACGTGTTCTGCGTGTGCCCCGTGCTGGGCGGCCATGCGCACGGCCAATTCGACACTCGGCGGCTGCGCCAGGCGTGCATGCACCGCCTCGCCATCGACATCGAGCACCACCGAGCCGTCGGGCAACGCCAGCGCGGCGCCGTCCACCGGGTCACCGGCGGCGGTGTCCACCGGGCGCTCGACCTGCCCGATGGCGATGCGCAGTCGGGCCGGCCCATTCACGCGAAAGCCGGCGCGGACTCCGACGGGGAGATCCATGGCCGCCGACAGCGCACTGGCGGCCAGTGGCCAGGCACGGTCGGGAAGCTGAGTGGATGGCTGCCAGCGATCGTCGATCAGCTCGGTGTTGGCCATGCCCGCTCTGACCTCGGGCTGGTCGAGCAGCCAGCGCAGGAAGCCGCGGTTGGTCGTGACGCCGAGGACGGTGGTCGTTGCCAGGGCGTTGGCGAGAGCGGACAGCGCCGAGTCGCGGTCGGCGGCGAAAGCGATGACCTTGGCGAGCAGCGGGTCGTAGCGGGTGCCGACGACGTCACCGGCGCCCACTCCCGCGTCGATGCGCAGTCCGTCGAGAACTGGCCAGCGGACCTCGAACACCTCGCCGACGGCCGGCAGGAAGCCGGCCCGCGCATCCTCCGCATACAGCCGCGCCTCGATGGCGTGGCCCGTCAGCCGCACCTCTTCCTGGGTGGTCGCGAGCGGTTCGCCGGCAGCGATCGCCAGTTGGTCGGCCACCAGGTCGTGCCCGGTGACGAGCTCGGTGACCGGGTGTTCGACCTGCAGGCGGGCGTTGACTTCCAGGAAATAGAACGAGCCGCTGTCGGTCACCAGGAACTCGGCGGTCCCGGCGCCCTGGTAGCCGGCCGCTCGCGCGAGCGTGAGCGCGGCCGCGCCCAAGCTCCGGCGCAGTGCGTCGTCGACGATGGGCGAGGGCGATTCTTCGATGACTTTCTGGTGGCGCCGCTGGAGCGAGCATTCGCGTTCGCCCAGGTGGATGGCATTGCCCTGACCGTCGGCAAGCAACTGGACCTCGACGTGGTGCGGCCGCGGCAGGTAGTGCTCGATGATCAGCCGTTCGTCCCCGAACGCCGCGGCCGCCTCGCGCCGTGCACGGGCAAGCGCCTCGCGCAGTTCCGCGGCTCGCTCGACGAGATGCATGCCCTTGCCGCCACCTCCGGCACTCGGCTTGAGGAGCACGGGGTAGCCGACTCGCCGTGCTTCGCGCGCCAGGCGTTGGTCGCTCTGTGCCGGGCCGTCGTAGCCGGGCAGGACCGCGACGCCGAGGGATTCGGCCAACCGGCGTGCCGCGGCCTTGTCGCCCAGTGCGCGCATCGCCTCGGGTGGCGGGCCAACCCAGACGAGGCCGGCGTCGATGACCGCGGCTGCAAAGTCGGCGTTCTCGGCGAGGAAGCCGTACCCGGGATGAATCGCGTCGGCCCGCGCCGCCCGTGCGGCGGCAATTACGGCGTCCGCGTCGAGGTACGTACCGTCGAGCGGCACGATCTCGTCAGCGGCACGCGTCCACCAGGCTCGTGCCTGGTCCTCCGGCGCGAGTGCCAGGCAGGTGATGCCCAGCTGGCGGCACGTGCGGGCGATGCGCACCACGAGTTCGCCACGGTTGGCCACCAGCAGGCGGCCGATGAGCCGCCGCGCGGACGCCGCAGGCAGCGCCGCCGTGGCGACCTTTGTGTGCGCGCCGACCTTGACCGATGGAAGCCGGCCGTCGCGCAGCCAGCGCTGGACCGTCCGCGTGCTGACGCCCAGCCGGCGTGCCGCTTCGCCGGGGCCGATCGCGTCCGTCACAACGCGAATGTCGCGTTTGTCGCCTTCGGTGTCAACCGGCGGCGAGCGTCAGCGGTGTGACCTGACCCGCACCCAGGCCGTGAACGAGCTCCTGTTGCCGGCTGCATCGACCGCGCGGACGCGGTAGCGGTACCACTTTGCGCGCGGCGTCCGGTCGAGGAAGGAAGTGTCGGTCGTGGTGGCGATGCGCCTGCGACCACGGAAGACCTTGTAGGTGATGCCGCCTGGCTGGTCGTCGGTGCTGGGCGCCCAGCTCAGCGACACGTGGCGCTTGTGCAGGGCGTTTGCGACCAGCTTGCCGGGAACCGTCGGTGGCTGCGTATCGATGACCACGAGCGTCACCGACGCGGTCGCCGCCGGCCCGACGTTGCTCGCTGCGTCGACGGCGTGGACCGCCAGCTGGTGCGTGACGCCGGCGGCTGCTTTCAAGCCGGTGGCGTGCAGCGATGAGGTTGTCGCGACGAGTGCACCATCGAGGTAGACGAGATAGTGGTCGACACCGACGTTGTCGCTGGCGGCGGTCCAGCTGGCGGCGACGGCGTGCGCACCGTCGGCGACCATGGCTGCCGAGCCGGGTGCGGACGGCGGCGCGATGTCGGCCACGTAGACGGAGCCGGTCAGCGGATCGCTGCGGTTGCCGGCCGCGTCAAGGGCCACCACCGCGTAGTCGTAGGTGTGGGTGACGACCGTGCCGGTGTCCTTGTAGCTCGCGCCGACCGGTGTCGCGACCACGGCGCCGTTGCGCCGGACCTCGTAACCACTGACGGCGACGTTGTCCGCTGCCGCGGGCCAGGTGAGCGTCACCCGCCCTGACGGTGCGAGGGAGAACTGGAGCGCGCCGGCGAGGCTGGGCGCCACCGCGTCGGCCGTGACCGTGCTCGTGCTTGTGGCCGGCCCGACGTTCCCGGCCGCGTCGTAGGCGCTCACGGCGTACGTCGTCGAGCCTGAGATTGGGGTGTCATCGACGAAGGTGGTGACGCCGGTCGTGCCCAGCAGCGTGCCGTTGCGGGATACCCGGTAACCGGCGACGCCGACATTGTCGGCGGCGGAGGTCCAGGAGAGGGCCACGCTGCCTGACCCTGTCTGCGTGGCCGTGAGTGAACCGGGCGCGCTCGGCGCGTGCGTGTCGGGCACGAACACGGTCACGGCCGCGCCCGGGCCGGCGTTGCCGCTCTCGTCGATCGCGTTGACCGAGTAGACGTAGCTCCTGCCCTGCGCGAGCCCGTTGTCCGCGAACGACGTGTCGGTGACCTTGCCCAGGTTGGTGCCGTCGCGTGCCACGCGATAGGCGCTGACATACACGTCGTCGCTTGCCGGTGACCAGCTGAGGTTCACGGTGGTGTTGCTCACGCTCGCCGCGATACCGGGCGGAGCGGCCGGCGGGCTCACGTCCGGTCCAACGTGGATGAGCACCGTCGCACCAGCGGGGCTGACGGCCTGGGTGACCACGTAAATGTCGTTCACGTCGTCGGCGAACAGCTGCGCTACGCCAAGCGCCGCATCGCCAAACCCGGGCGTCCCCGGCGACGTGTCGAGAAGCCGTGACTGGCTCAGGCTGCCGACGCCCGGTGCGATGCGTATCGAGACGCCGTTGACCACCGCCGCATCGGGCGCGAAGTCGTCGTACGGCGGATCGGGCTGGCGGAATTCGAGGTAGAAGTAGTTGCCCGCGTCGCGCGGGATGCGCACGATCCGTGGCCAGCCAGCGGCGAATTCGAGGGGCGCAACCTGGTACGTGCCAGTCGTGCTGACGGTCTGGACGTCGGCGCCCGACAGGACACCGATCTGCCACAGGTGGTAGTTGTCCATCCAGCGCTGCCCGTGGTACCCCATCACGTCGAACGGATCGCCGTACTCGTCGCGGGTGCAGTTGGTCGAGAACGCCACCCGCTGGCCACCGCCAGTGCATGTCTGCGTTGAGGCGTGGTTGACGCCCAGGTTATGGCCGAGCTCGTGGCTGCTCACGTACAGCGACAGGGTCCCGTTGAGCCAGCTGTTGCTGCCCGGCAGGTTGGAGAAGCCGTCCCACCAGCACGCCGACTGCCGGGGAAACGCGTAGACGATGTTCGTGTATGGGGAGAGATCGACTCCGGCAGCCGTCGCCGCGTCGCGGGCGGCCCTGCCCCAGGCTGCGGGGGTGCATGAGCTCGTGTCGACCGCGAGCGTGTAGTAGCCGAAAACGTCGCCGGTGATGCCGATGCTGCCATCGGACACGTCGGCGTAGTACGACGCAACCAATTCGGCGTTGGTGAAATAGACGGCCCGCACGTCGTTCGCCGTCCACGGCTGGGGTGGCGGCGTGGGAGTCGGAGTGGGAATCGGCGTCGCGGTGGGAACGGGCGTGGCCGTTGGGCTCGGCGTCGGCGTGGGAGAGTCGCCAGGGCCAACCGACGGTGGAGTGGAACCCGAGGTCGACGGCGAATCGCTCGGCGCGGGTGACTGGCTGGACGTCGGCGACGGCGTCGGAGTAGGTGGCGGCGGGGGTACGAAATTGACCAGCAGGATGGCCAGGTTCAGGTTCTCTGAAGCGGCGTCGGCCGCAGTCGTGTTCTCCGCCGCGGGTGACTTGGGCTGGCCGATGACCGTGGTGCCGGCTGGCCCGGGCTCGGCGAACAGGTTGTCGCCCACACGCGTGCCGACGATGCGGACCCTGGTGCCCAGCGCGAGGTTGGCGGTCTGCGCACCCTCCAGGGCCAGCCGATCCTCGCCCGTGTCGAGAACGACCACGTCGCGACTGACGGCCTGGGCGAAGTTGTCATAGTGGTCGACGCTCAGGAAGCCGGTGAACACGCCAACCTGGCTCGGCGCGGCCTGGACGGCAGGCGCGACAAGCACGATCGCTATGGCGATCAACCACGCCGGCGTGCGGGCCACGCGGCGTCTGGCCGAGAAGCGCATCCCCCTGGTCCTCTCTGGGGCGGCCCGCGACGTGGGCCGCCGTAACGGCTCGGCCGATTGTCGGCCTTTTTGGGGGAGGCCTGCTCGGCCCTAAGGACCCAAATCGACCGGTACTTGGGTCAGTTCGCGGAATCCGATGGACCCCGCGGTTCCCGCCATGCCGGTTGGCGCTTGTCGAGGAACGCGCGCAGGCCTTCCTGGCCCTCGCCGCTCGTCCGCTGCGTGGCGATCCGGCGAGCGGTGTGCCAACGCGTCGACTCATGGGGCAGACCGCGCACCTCGCGCACGATCGCCTTGGCGGCGCGGGCGGCGGTTGGACCGGCAGCCAGGATGTCGGCGACCGCCGTATCGACCGCGGCGTCCAGCGCGCCCTCACCCTCGACCACCTCATGGACGAGGCCAATGCGCAGGGCGCGCGTGGCATCGAACCGCCGCCCGCCGGGAAACAACGCGCGGGCATGCGACTCGCCGATCTTGGCGATCACGAACGGCGCGATGACCGCGGGCAGGATGCCCAGGCGGGTCTCGGTGAAGCCGAACTTCGCGCCGGCCTCGGCGATCACCAGGTCACTGACGGCGCACAGGCCCATGCCGCCACCCAGCGCGGCGCCCTGCACTCGCGCGATGACCGGCACCGGACAGCGGTCGAGGGCATCGAACATCTCGGCCATGACCATCGCGTCCTGCTCGTTCTGCTCGCGCGTCAGGCCCAGGCTGGCACGCATCCAGTTGACGTCGGCACCCGCGCAGAACGATGGCCCATTGCCGGCCAGGACCACGACGCGCAGGCGCTCGGGCGGTTCGTCGGCGAGCCGTCGAAAGGTGTCGCGCAGTTCGCCGATCAGCTCGGCGTTGAAGGCGTTGTGAACCGCCGGCCGGTCGAGGACCACACGCGCCACGATGCCGCCGTGCGTCCGCTCGATGCCCAGTGTCTCGCTCAAGCCTGGACGCCCGCGGGGCGATAGACGTAGCTCCGCCGTTGGCCCAGCGTGCGCAGGCCCAGCCGGCGCAGGTTGCGCGCCGACACGCTGTCGGGCTCGGTCATCGTGCCGACGAGGTCGCACCCGGCGGCGATGGCGGCGTCTACGCGCGCCGATATCAGGGCACGCTGGATACCGCGCCCACGCGCCTCGGGCGCCGTCAACGCGCCACGCAGCCAGCCGGTCTTGCCGCTGATGTGCAGCGCAGCACGGGCAACCGGTCTGCCGTCAATCTCGGCAATGAACAGGTGCCGGCCGTAGCTCGCGGCCAGCCGGCGATACACGGCCGGCCACGGGTTAATGGCCGCGGACGTCAGGCCGCCGCCCGGCGGCGCATCGTCCGACTGCACGCCGGTGTACGTCTCGGCCTCATCCCGCTCGAGCCGGCGCACGCTGACGCCGGGTGGTGGGGCAGCCCGCTCGACGTCGCCTGCTCCGCCGCCAAGGACGTCCAACTTCACCCTCATCTCGGCCTGGGGCCACGGGTCATCCGCCAGCCAGAGGTAGCCGACAGTCCGGTGCTGATCGTAGAAATCGGTTGCCAGCGAAAGCAGGTTGGGCAGCCTGGCAAGACCGGTGGCCTGGTTGAAGGCGGGCCCGGGGAGTGTCGACGCCGAGGACATGGCCAGCTCGCCGTCCTCGAGGACGTCAACGCCAAAGCCCGCCTCGCGGGCAGCCCGCCATGTCGCAGCGCTCGACTTGGTGTCGGCCCGGTCGAGGCGCTTGAGCAACAGTTCATCCGCCGCGCGCGACGCGGGCAGCGCCTCGAGGACCACGATCGAATCGCCCGCGCGGACGTCGCCCTCGTGCAGCACGCGCGCATACATGCGGCTGTCGGATGGGTGCCGGTCGATGAGGATGCGGTTGAAGTTGCCGTCGCTGAAGTTGGCTGTCTGGGTGGCGCACGGAGTGGTGGGCGAGGCCAGTTCGAGCTCGAGGTCGTCGCCGATTCGGGCGCGCGTACCGACCGGCAGCCGCGACCACTCGACGCCCGCTGTGGTCAGGTTCTCGCCGACGCTGCCCGGTTCGACTGGATGCCCCTCCGACCGCAGGCGCTCGATCGCCTCGGTGCCGAACAGGCACACGGCGCGGTGTGGGCCGCCGTGCTCGGTCCTGTCGTTGTGACCGTCACCGTCGAGGCCGTAGCGTCCCACGCGGGCATGTTCCACCGGCAGCTTGGGTATGCCGCCGGCCGACACATTGACCTGTACCACGCGCCCGATGGCCGCCATCGGGCGATCGTATCAGCGGTTGTCGGGCAGTCTTTCGGGCAGCTGCATGAGGGCCAGGTGGGTTTCGTCGTTGTACACGCGCTGCACCGCGGCTTCTTCGGGCCGCACCCAGATCTCCATGGTCGGGCGCGCCTCGGCTTCGAACACATGGCCGCCGATGACCGACAGATCCTGGCGCGCCAGCGCGGCGTGGATGTGCAGCGCCGGCTGCCCATCACGCTGCGCGATGTTGCCGATCAGGCTGAGCAATTCCATCTGGTCGGTCAGCTCGTGACGCTCGTAGTCGGAGATGCTCGGCGAGTAGTAGCCGAGGACGATGCGCCGCACCGCGCCAAGTCCGCTGAGCGCGGCGTAGGTGATTCCCTCGGCCCTGGCGAAATGCGTCAGCGAGCCCATCAGCTCGTCGCCGATCTCGAGACGCAGCTGGTAGCGGTCCCCCAGGCGCTGGAACTCCATCTATCCCTCCTCTTCAGTGGGCAGTTGCACGCCTGGCCAGGGCACCTGCCGCGCCGGCCAAGCCGGCCAGCAGCAGGCCGGCGGCAAGCTTCTGTGTGGCCGGCCAGCGCAGACGATAGTCATCTTCGCCGGAAAGCATGCGTTCGTAGGCCTGTTCGGGGGTCTCATCCGGCCGCGCGGCGACACCCTCGAGCGCCATGTGCAGTACCTGGGCAAGGTGCAGGGCTCGGCGGGGAGTGCCCTGGCTGATCTGCTGGCGGCAGCTGAAGCCATCGGCGACCACCATGTCCTGCGTCGCGGCCTCGCGCACGGCGGGCAGTAGCACGCGTTCACCGGCCGCGACCGAGACCCGGTAATGCTCGCCGGCTTGGAAACCGAACGGACCGGCCATGCCGCAACAACCCGATTCGAGGAAATCGGCGTCGAGGCCCGTACTGCCAACCAGCTTGCGATCGTGGTCCATGCCCATCACCGACTTGTGGTGGCAATGACCCTGCACGACCGCGCGCCCGTCCATCGTCGCCGGCCGGTAGCCGATCTCGTCCAGGAACTCGGCCAGGGTGCGTACCTGCTCGTGCAGACGCATCGCCTCGGGGTCATGTGGCAGCAGGTTGCGCAGCTCGTCGCGGAAGACCGACACGCACGACGGCTCGAGCCCGACGATGGGCGTTCCATCGGCGATGTACGGCCGCAGCACGGAGATCGTGTTGGTCAGCAGCCGCTCGCCCACGTCGAGCATCCCGAAGTCGTACACCGGCCGGCCGCAGCACGCCCAGCCCTGGGGCACGATCACGCGCCGGCCGGCCGCCTCGAGGACCGCCACCGCCGACTGGGCGACGCGCGGTTCCAGGTAGTTGTTGAAGGTGTCGGGCCAGAGCACCACCGCCGGCGCGTCGTCAGCCACGGCCGGCCGCGGCCGGCGGAAGAACCAGCTCTTGAAGGTCTCGCGCCCGAACGTGGGTATCTGGCGTTGCTGGTCCATGCCCACGGCCGCACGGGCCAGCCGGCCGAGCACCGGTGCGCGACCCGCGAAGTTCACCAGGCCGGGCGCGAGGCTGGCCACGCGTGCCCAGTAGAAGATCAGGCCGAAGGCAAGCGCGCTGCGCGGCCTGACGCGCCCGGCGTAGTAATGCGACATGAACTCGGCCTTATAGGTCGCCATGTCCACGTTGACCGGGCAGTCGCCCTTGCATCCCTTGCAGCCGAGGCACAGGTCGAGCGCCTCTTTGACCTCTTCGCTCTGCCAGCCGTCCTCGATCTCCCGGCCCACGAGCATCTCGTGCAGCAGATGGGCTCGGCCGCGGGTGGTGTGCTTCTCTTCCTTGAGCACCTGGTAGCTGGGGCACATGGTCTCGGGTGATACGACGTCGCGACACTTGCCCACGCCGACACAGCGCAGGGTGGCGTGCTCGAAGCCACCGCCGTCGTCGGGATAGCGAAAGTGCAGGCGGCCCGTCGACATGCGTGGCTTCGCCTGCAGCGTCAGGTTGCTCGTGATCGGATAGGGATCGACGACCTTGCCGGGGTTCATCCGGCCCTGCGGATCCCACGCCGCCTTGAACTCGCCGAAGGCGTGCACCAGCTCGTCGCCGTACATCTTGGGTAGCAGCTCGGCGCGTGCCTGGCCGTCGCCGTGCTCGCCAGACAGCGAACCGCCGTAGCGCACGACCAGATCGGCCGCTGCATCCATGAACTCGCGGTACTTGCGAACGCCCGCCTCGTCGCCCAGGGCGAAGTCGATGCGCGTGTGCACGCAGCCCTGGCCGAAGTGGCCGTACAGGCTGCACTGGTAGCCGTGCTTGTCGAACAGCGCACGCAGGTCGCGCAGGTAGCCACCCAGTCGATCGGGCGGCACGGCAGAGTCTTCCCAGCCGGGCCAGGCATCCGGCTGGCCGGGTACGTACGCCGTGGCGCCAAGGCCCGACTCGCGCACCTGCCAGACCTTCTGCTCCTTGGCGCGATCGTCGTAGACCATCATCGACGGGGCGCGGCCGCGCCTCTTCTTGAGCGCGTCCATGGCCGCGTGGGCGCGCTCGTCCGCCTGGGCCTGATTGTCGCCGCCGAATTCAACGAGCAGCCAGCCGCGGCCATCGGGCAGCAAACCCAAGTCGCGCACGTTGAGATGCTTCTTCTCCATGTCCTCGACCAGGCGATGGTCGATTGCCTCGAGCCCGACCGGCTGGTGTTCCATGATCTGTGGCACATCGTCTGCCGCGCTGTAGACATCGGGGTAGCCGAGTACCAGCAGAGCGCGCGCCGGCGGGCTGTCAACGAGCCGAACCGTGGCCTCGAGCACGTTCACGCAGGTGCCCTCGGTGCCCACCAGCGCGCGGGCAACGTTGAACCCGTTCTCGGGCAGCAGCTGGTCGATGTTGTAACCCGACACGCGCCGCGGGATGTGCGGCATGTGGTCGCGCATCTGGTCGGCATAGCGATCACGCAGCGCGCGCAGGCTGCGGTAGATGTCGCCCTTGCGACCCGGATCCTGGCACAGCCGCTCGAGCTCCTCGTCGCTGGTGGGGCCGACGCGCAGTCGCAGGCCGTCGTAGGTCAGCACGTCGAGCTCCTCGACGTTGTCCGAGGTCTTGCCGGCCATGACCGAATGCACGCCGCACGAGTTGTTGCCGATCATGCCGCCCAACGTGCACCAGGCGTGCGTCGCGGGATCAGGACCAAAGGTCAGGTGGTGCTGCTCGGCCTGGTTGCGCAGCACGTCGAGCGGCACTCCCGGTTGCACGCGCGCGACGCGCCGCGCTGTGTCGATTTCGAGCACCTCGCGCAGGTACTTCGAGTTGTCGATCACGACCGCCGTGTTGCACGTCTGGCCGGCGAGGGCCGTGCCGCCGCCGCGTGGCGTCACCGGCGCACCGTGGCGGCGGATGACCGACATCGCCACGACGACGTCGCGTGTCGAGCGTGGGATCACAACGCCGATGGGTACCTGCCGGTAGTTGCCGGCGTCGCGCGCGTACAGCGCCCGGCTGCCGGCGTCGAAGCGCACTTCTCCCTCGATGGCGCCACGGAGCTCATCCGCCAGCGCGCGCGCAGCCTCCGCCGGATAGTCGGGCATGACCTGGCCATGCGGTCTCACCGGTGCCGCGGCACTCACTGCAGCCGCCATTGCTCGGCCTCCTTCCTAAGCTCGATGCCCAGGCCCGGCCGATGCGGGTCGGGGTGGAGATATCCGCCGTCCGGCTGCAGCACGCCGTCGAACAGCATTCGTTCGACCCGCACGTGGTCGTGGAAGTACTCCACGTGCTCGATGCGCGGCACGCCGCATCCGGCATGAGCGTGGATCGTCGGCGCCGTGTGGGCCGAGAAGGGCACTCCAGCGGCGTACGCCTGGGCGCCCGCGTTGAGGAATCCGGTCACGCCCAGGCAGCGCGTCGCGTCGGCCTGCAGGATGTCCACGGCGCCGGCGCGCAGCATCTCGTGGAAATACCAGGGCGTGTAGCCGTACTCGCCGGCAGCAATGGCCATCGGAGCGTGGTCGCGCACGAAGCGCATCTGCCGCAGGCGGTCAGATGAAACCGGCTCCTCGAAGTAGCTGACGCCTGAGCGCGCCAGTTCGCGGGCCTGGTCGATGGCCTGCGAGGCGGTGTACGCGCCGTTGGCGTCGACGAACAACTGTGTGTCGGGACCAATTGCGTCGCGCGCCGCCGCGACGCGCTCGAGGTCCTCGCGCGGCCGCGTGCCGGCGTCCTTGCCGATCTTCATCTTGACGCGCGGTATGCCTGCCGCGACCCAGCCGCGCAGCTGGCCGGTCAGCTGCTCGAGCGAGTAACTCGTGAAGCCGCCGCTGCCGTAGATCGGTACCGCGTCACGACTCGACGAGAGCAACCGATACAGGGGCGTCTCCGACTCCCGCCCGCGCAGGTCCCAGAGCGCGACGTCGACTGCAGAAATGGCGTTGGCGGCGATCCCCGGCACGCCGACGTTGCGCGTCGCGCGCACCATGGCCGCGCACAACTCGCCGTGCAGGTCGGTCGATTTGCCGACCACGCTCGGGCGCCAGCAGATCGTCGACGACGCGCGCCGCCGCGGCGCTGGTGTACGAGTAGCCGATACCGCTCGGGCCATCTTCCGTGTGCGCGAGCACGACCAGCGCGGTCGTCGAATCCCAGGCCAGCGTGCCGTCCGCTTCGGGCAGGTCGGTGGCGATCCGATACGTCCGGGTCTCAAGGGCGTTGATCCGGGCACTTCTGGCAGCGCCCGCGCTCATACCAGCTCGCGCACCTTGGTCGTGGTGGCGTTGGCGAGGATCTTGTAGCCATCAGGTTCGCCGCGCACGAGCGCCTCGGTCAGCTTGAGCGCCTGTTCGGGCTTGATCTCCGCGGGCAGCGGCGGCTCGAGCGGATCCACGACGGCCTGCAGCAGCGCAGGTCCGGGTGTCTTCAGGAATTGGTCCATTACGTCGCCGCACATCTTTGGATCGTCGACACGGAAGCCCGCCGCGCCGGCCGCCTCCGCGTACTTGGCGAAATCGATCGGCTGGAGCTTGACGCCAAACTCAGGGTTGCCCAGGAAGACCATTTGTTCCCATTTGATCTGGCCCAGGACGCTGTTGTCGTACACGATCACCTTGATCGGCAGCTTGTACTTGACGGCCGTGACCAGGTCGCCCATGAGCATCGTGAAGCCGCCGTCACCGACCACCGCGACGACCTGGCGGTCGGGGTACGCGACCTGCGCGCCGAGCGCGTACGGCAGGCCGCAGGCCATCGTGGCGAGCGTGCCCGACAGTGTGAACTTCTGACCGCGGCGCGCCTTGACGTGGCGAGCCCACCAGGTGGTGATGGTGCCCGAGTCGCTGACCACGATCGCGTCATCGTCGAGGCGCTTGTTGAGCTCGTACACCGGCACCTGTGGCTTCATCGGCGTGTCGTCGCGCTGGCCGAGCATGTCCATCTGCCGCCACCAGGCGTGCATGCCCTTCTGCGCCTGCTCCAGGAAGGAGCGGTTGTCCTTCCGCTCGAGCAGCGGCAGCAGCAGGTCGAGAGTGGCGCAGCTGTCGCCGACCAGGCCCACGTCCACCGGGTAGCGCAGTCCGATGCGAGCGGGATCGATGTCGATCTGCACGGCTTTGGCGGTGCCCGGCTTGGGCAGGAATTCGAAATACGGGAATGAGGTCCCGACCATGAGCAGCGTGTCGCAGTCCTTGAGGGCCTTCTCCGACGGCGCAGTGCCGAGCAGGCCGATACCGCCGGTGGTATAGGGACTGTCGTCGGGCACGACGCCCTTGCCGAGCAGCGGCTTGATGATCGGTCCGGCCAACTTCTCGGCGAGTTGCTCGAGTTGGTCCCCCGCGCCCAGCGCGCCGGCACCGGCCATGATCGCCACCTTGCTGCCGCCATTGAGAATGTCAGCCGCCCGACGCAGGGCGGCCTGCGGTGGCACGCCACGGGCGGCCGCGTAGTGGTCACTGGTGTGCGGCCCCACGTTGCGTGGCGATGGGCTGGCCTCGTCCCTGGTCCAGTCCTGCATGTCAGTTGGGAAGCAGATGTGCGCCACGCCGTGGTACGCCAGGGCGGTCCGGCAGGCGAGGTCGGTCACGCTGGCCACGTGGTCGAAGCCCATGACGCGCGTGTTGTAAACGGCCACATCCTCGAACACGCGTGTCAAATCGACATCCTGCTGTGCGTGGGTATCGATCAGGTCGTGGTAGTGATGGCCGGTGATTGCCAGCACCGGCGCACCATCGAGCTTGGCGTCGTATAGGCCATTGATCAGGTGCAGTCCGCCGGGACCCGAGGTGGCCAGGCAGACGCCCAGCCGTCCGGTCACCTTGGCGTATGCGCACGCCATGAACGCGGCCGATTCTTCGTGCCGCACCTGGACGAAGCGGATCCTGTCCTGGCGCTTGCGCAGCGTTTCCATGATCCCGTTGATGCCGTCGCCCGGCAGACCGAAGATGACGTCGACCCCCCAATCGATGATGCCGTCGACCAGGACATCGGCTGCCGTTCTTGCCATGGGGCCTCCTCGCTATGGCGCGCTGGCGCGCGTTGATGTTTTCGCTTATCTCTTGGTGGGCAGGATCGGCTTGCCGGCAGAAAGATCGGTGCGTCCGGAGGGCCCGCTTGCCTTAAGGTCCTGTTGCATCCGCGCTCAAAGGAGGCCTGCCAATGACGTTCACGATCAGCAGCCCGACCATCCAGCCGGATGCCGAAATCCCTGTTGAGCACACCTGCGACGGTGGCGACCGGCCACCCGACCTGAACTGGGCCGACATCCCGGCGGGCACCGCCGAGCTGCTGTTGTTGATCGACGACCCTGACGCGCAGGGCTTCGTTCACTGGCTCGTTGCGCGCATCCCGGCCGGAACCGCCCAGATCGTCGATGGGGTGGTCCCGCTCGGGGCGGTCGAGTTGACGAATGGCTTTGGGCGCACGGGGTACGGCGGTCCGTGTCCGCCACACGGCCAGCACCGTTACGACTTTACTCTTTTCGCACTTTCCAACTCAGTCGCCCTGCCCGGCTCACCGAGCGGTGCACAGGTTCGTCGCGCGGTCGCTTCCTCGATGCTCGCAACCGCCGAGCTCCACGCGCGCTATGCCAGGCGTCGCTGATAGGTGCCGCGATTCCGGGTCAGCGGCGTCAGATGGCGAGCTCGTCGTCGGCGTCGCGGCGGGCGCCGGCCGATACCGGTTCGCCCGGGAGTTCACCGGGCGCCTCGCCCGGCCGCGTGCGGGTGCGCCGCAGGCTGATCTCGACGATGTCCGGCTGGAGCACGAGATCGAGCGCCCAGTCGATCATCACGCGGATGCGCCGGTCGATCGTGGGCAGCCGAAGCAGGTAGTAAGTGCGCCACAGGAACCATCCCAGCAGGCCACTGACCTTCAGCCCGAGCACGTCGCCGACGGCCTTGAAGCGGCCCACCGACACGAGCATTCCCAACTGGCCGTAGCTGAACGGCTGCTGGGGCTGGCCGTCGAGCTCGGCGATCACGTTGCGCGCCGCGTGCGGTCCCTCGCGGACGGCGTGTTGGGCCGTGGTCGGCATGGGCCGTCCGGTGTGTGGATCGACGATCGTCGAGCAATCGCCCAGCGACCACACGTTGACCGCGCCGGGCAAGGAGAACGTGTCGTCGGGCAATAGCCAACCGCGGCTGTCGTGGCGGGCATCAATCGTCGCGAGCACCCCGCCCGGTGCGTTGCCGACTGTGCTGATGACCGTCGCCCCGGGTATCGATGTGCCGTCATCGAGCTCGACGCGGTCCGCGTCAACGCGCTTGACACGCTGGCCCAGGCGGAGATCGACGCCCTGTTCACGCAGCTTCCTGGTGGTATAGCGACCCAGCCTCTCGCCAAGCTCAGAAAGGACGATCTTGCGGCTGTGCACGAGCACGACGCACGGCCGCAGCTCCACGTCGTGGAAGCTGCGCGCTGCCAGCTCGACGAGGTCGTTCAGTTCAGCGGCCACTTCGACGCCCGTCGAACCGCCGCCGACGACGATGAAGGTCAGCAGCTGCTCGCGGCGAGCCGGGTCGTTCTCCAGGCGTGCCTCCTCGAGCATGTCGAGGGCCCGATTGCGCAGGTACAGCGCGTCGCCCAGCGTGCGCACGCCGATGGCATGCTCGGCCATGCCCGGCACGGCGCCAAAGTCGGTCACGCTGCCCAGGGCCACGATCAGCGCTTCGTACTCGACGTTGGTCACGCCGCTGCCCGAGCGGCGGCGCAGGCGAATGGTGCGCGCCGCGGTATCGATGCTCTCGACGATGCCCACCTCGACCGCCACGCCCTTGAGCATCCGCCGCAGGGGGACAACCACGTTGGTCGTCGAGATGGCACCCGAGATGATGTCGGCCAGCAACGGCTGGAAGACGAAGTAGTTGTCCCGGTTGAGCAGCACGACCTCGAACGCGTCAGGCACGGCGCCCCGTGCCCCGGCCAGGCGATGCTTCCTGCGCAGCCGCTTGGCCAGCTCCTGGGCCGCGCTGACGCCTCCGAAGCCACCCCCGAGGACGACGATCCGGCGCGCCATGGGACTCACGATAGACCCCTGTTTCAGGCGCGTCCCGTCTTGAGCAACTCCTCACCGACCACGAACGCGCGGCGCGTGCTCGCACGCAGGAGCCAGGCTCCGCCGAGCGCGAGCAGGCCGGCCAGCCCGGCCAGGACGCCGAAGGCCGCCGGCAGGCCGGCGAGTTGAGCGACCAGGCCCACAAGCGCGGGGCCGACCACGAAGCCCATGTAGCCCACGCTCGTGAGGGTCGCGATGGCGGCACCGCGCCGGCGCGGATCGACGAGGCGGCCCGCGCGAGCAAAGAGTGCCGGCGCAACCAGCGCGACGCCGGCGCCACTGACTGCGAAGCCGGCCAGCGCCACGATCGGCTCGGCGGTCAGCGCGCTCGCTGCGAGCCCGGCGGCGGCCGCCAGTGCGCCGCCAGTCAACAAGGCGCGATCGGTATATCGCGCGCCCAGCCACTGCCCCGCCGAACGGCCCAGGAACATGGCGCCGGCAAAGACGGCCGGGCCGGCTCCGCCGATCTCCGGCGGGCTGAGCAGGTCGTGCTCGAGGTGCAGCGCGCTCCAGTTCTGGACCGCGTCCTCGATCAGGAACGCCAGCGCGCAGAGCACCGCAAGCGCGGCGATCGCGCGTATTGCGGCCGACGAGCTTGCATCGTCAGGCCCAGTCGAGGTGCCTGTTCGCGTAGCTGCGTGAGCGGTGCCCGCCACGCTCAATGACCCCAGCGCAGCGACGCCGAGGGCGAGCGCGGCGAGCGGCAGCACCGCCACCGGACCGGCGCCAGCCTCACGAGCGAAACCAGTGAGCAGGCTGGCGAGGAATGCGGCCAGCGAGAAAAGGGCGTGTGCCCCGTACATCAGGCGCCGGCTGGCAATGGCCTCCACATCGCTGATCGCCGAGTTCATCGCCACGTCCATGGCGCCCGACCCGGCACCCACGAAGAGGAGCGTGACGCCGAGCATGAGCGGCGAACGCGCGACGAGCGGTCCGAGTGCCGCCAACGCGAAAAAGGCGGTCGCCGCGGGCAGCACGTACCAGCCCGCCGGGCGCCACAACCGGCCGCTGAGGGCCATGCCCGGCAGTGCACCCAGGCCGCTCGCGATCAGGGCCATGCCCAGTTCGCCGTCCGTGGCGCCGCTCTGCGCCTTGATGTCCGGCAGCAAGGCCGCCCACGTACCCCAGAAGGCGCCCATGGCCAGGAAGCAGGCCAGCGGCCACAGGCCGATTGGCACACGTCTGGGGTGCGGCGCACCATGCGCGAGCCCAGTCACATGCGGAATACGCCGAACTTCGTCTCCGGTATCGGCGCATTGAGCGCCGCCGAAATTGCCAGCGTGAGGACGTCGCGCGTCTGCGCCGGATCGATCACACCGTCATCCCACAGCCGCGCGGTCGAGTGGTAGGGATTGCCCTCACGCTCGTACTTGCTGCGGATCTCGGCGCGATACGCCTCACGCTGCGCGTCGTTGGCGAAGCGGCCGACCATCGAGAGCACCATCGCCGCCTGCTCGCCGCCCATCACGCTGATGCGTGCGTTGGGCCACATCCACAACCCGCGCGAGCCGTAGGCGCGGCCGGCCATGCCGTAGTTACCGGCTCCGAATGAGCCGCCGATGATGACCGTGAACTTGGGCACGTCCGCGCAGGCGACGGCGGTGACGAGCTTGGCCCCGTCCTTGGCAATGCCGCCCGCTTCGTACTCGCGGCCGACCATGAATCCGGTGATGTTCTGCAGGAAGACAAGCGGAATGCGCCGCTGGCAGGCGAGCTGGATGAACTGCGCGCCCTTGAGTGCGGACTGGCTGAACAGGACGCCGTTGTTGGCCAGGACGCCGATTGGATATCCATCAAGTCGAGCGAAGCCGCACACGAGCGTGTCGCCGTATGCAGCCTTGAACTCGTGAAACTCGGATCCGTCCACGAGCCGCGCGATAACCTCGCGTACGTCGTAGCCACGGCGCAGGTCGGCGGGGATTGCGGCGTATAGGTCGGCCGGGTCGACCGCCGGGGGCGCGGGGGCCGCGCGCTCCCACGGCAGATCGGGCCTGCGCCAGGCCAGGCCGGCGATGATCTCACGGCCCAGGGCGATCGCGTGTTCGTCGTCGAGCGCCTCGTAGTCCGCGACGCCACTGACGCGTGCGTGGACGCTCGCGCCACCGAGTTCCTCGGCGCTCACGTCTTCGCCGGTCGCTGCCTTCACCAACGGCGGGCCGCCCAGGAAGATCGTGCCCGTTCCGCGGACGATGACGGTCTGGTCGCTCATCGCGGGCACATAGGCGCCGCCCGCCGTCGACGAGCCCATCACCAGCGCGATCTGCGGGATACCGGCGGCGCTCATGCGTGCCTGGTTGTAGAAGATGCGGCCGAAGTGCTCGCGGTCCGGGAAGACCTCGTCCTGGAGCGGCAGGAAGGCGCCGCCCGAATCGACCAGGTAGATGCACGGCAGCCGGTTCTGCTGGGCGATTTCCTGCGCGCGCAGGTGCTTCTTCACGGTCATCGGGTAGTACGTGCCGCCTTTGACCGTGGCGTCGTTGGCGACGATCACGACGTCGGTCCCGGCCACCCGAGCGATACCCGTGACGATGCCCGCGCCGGGAGCCTCATCGTCGTACATGCCATTGGCTGCCAGCGCGCTGAGTTCCAGGAAGGGAGCGCCGGGATCGAGCAGCAGGTCGACTCGTTCGCGCACGGGCAGCTTGCCGCGGTCGCGGTGGCGCTTGAGCGAACGCTCGTCGCCGGCCGCGCCAAGTTCGGTCAGCGCGGCCGTCTTCCGGCGCAGGTCGTCGACCAGCGCACGCATTGCGGCCGCGTTGGCGAGTCCCTCGTCGCTCGCAGGTTTTACGTGCGTGGTCAGCACCGCCATCTGGCTGAAGTGTATTGAGGAGGCGCATGGGTGGAGGCCGGGCAGACCCGGTGAGATAATTCGCGCCAGCGGCGCGACCACGGCGCATGCCTGCACTCATCGAGAGGTTCCAGACACTCAGCGTGACCGAACAGAAGTCGACCTGGACAACGAAGAAGGGCCTGGCCCAGATGCTCAAGGGCGGCGTGATCATGGACGTCGTCACTGCCGAGCAGGCCAAGATCGCCGAAGACGCGGGCGCGGTCGCCGTCATGGCGCTCGAGCGCGTGCCGGCCGACATCCGCGCGGCGGGCGGTGTGGCGCGCATGAGCGACCCGACCAAGATCGTCGAGATCATGGACGCGGTCAGCATTCCGGTGATGGCCAAGGCGCGCATCGGCCATTTCGTCGAGGCCCAGGTGCTCGAGGCTCTGGGTGTCGATTACATAGACGAGTCGGAGGTCCTGACGCCGGCCGATGAGGACAACCACATCGACAAGCACCAGTTCAAGGTGCCTTTCGTGTGTGGGTGCCGCGATCTGGGCGAAGCCCTGCGTCGCATCGCTGAGGGTGCGGCGATGATCCGCACCAAGGGCGAGGCGGGTACCGGCAATATCGTCGAAGCGGTGCGCCACATTCGGGCCGTCCATGGGGGCATTCGGCGCCTGGGCGGGATGCGCGAGGACGAGCTGTACGCGGCCGCCAAGGAGCTGCGCGCCCCGATCGAGCTCGTCCAGGGCGTGGCGCGCGACGGCAAGCTGCCGGTCGTCAACTTCGTCGCCGGGGGTATCGCGACGCCGGCCGATGCGGCACTGGCGATGCAGCTCGGCGCCGAGGGAGTGTTCGTCGGCTCGGGCATCTTCAAGTCTGAGGATCCCGCTCGGACCGCCCACGCGATCGTGCAGGCGACGACCCACTACGACAATCCCAAGATCATCGCCGAGGTTTCCAAGGGCCTGGGAATGCCGATGAAGGGGATCGAGTTGAGCACCATCCCGGAGGTCGAGAGGCTGGCGGTACGCGGCTGGTAGCCGGGCGCTCGGAGCGCGCTACATGGCAATGACCGAGAAACGCGAAGTACAGCGCGAAAACCCGGTGCGCATCGGTGTGCTCGCCGTTCAGGGCGCGTATGCCGAGCACGTGGCCGTCCTGCGCCAGCTCGGCGTTGAGGCGACCGCGGTACGCCTCCCCGGCGACCTCGACGGCGTGGCGGGATTGATCATTCCCGGCGGCGAGAGCACGGCTATCCGCAAGCTGATCGACGAGTGGGGCCTGCGCGGGCCGATCCTCGAGCTCGCCGGCAAGGGCGCGCCGATCTTCGGCACGTGCGCGGGCATGATCCTGCTCGCCGACGAGATCACCGACGGCGATCCCCCGGTCATTCCACTGCTCGACATCGCCGTCAAGCGCAACGCGTTCGGGCGTCAACTGGAGAGCTTTGAGTCGGATGTCAGCGTGCCGGTGCTCGGCGACCAACCGGTACACGCGGTCTTCATTCGTGCCCCGATCGTCGAACGGGTCGGCGCGGGCGTCGACGTCCTGGCGCAGCTCGAGGACGGGCGCGTGGTTGCCGTCCGCCAGGGCAATGTCATCGCCACGGCGTTCCACCCGGAGCTGGCCGGCGAAACGCGCTTCCACAGCCTCGTGGCGACGATGGCCGCCGCCTTCGCCGAACCGGGCGAAGGCGCCGGTCGGCGACCGCACCCGGTGCGCCGCTCGGCCGGTCACGCCGAGTCTGCCCAATGATCGAAGCGCGTCGCCTCACGGGTCCGCGCGGCGGCCGCGTGCGACCGGCCCGCGTCACGGACCTGGCCGCGCTGGGCGAATTGTCGCGGTTGTCGCACACCAACGGCGACGGCGAGCGGCGCATGCGCACCCTCGGGCTGCCGGTGGCAACCGGTCATGTGGGCGTATTCGGACTCTTCAGGTTGCCCCTGAGCGCGTTCGTGCCGGGCGACCTGTTGTACGTCTACGAGGATCGCGGTCACGTCGCCGGCCTGGCCCGCATCGAGCGCGACTTACTGCGCGACGAGTGGACGGTAGTCGAGCTGGACGCGGTCGACGACGGGGCGGCCGGTGATGTCCGCTATCGCCTGGTGCAGCACCTGCTGAGGGACGCCGGCAAGCGCGGTGGCATTCGCTTCCATGTCGCGTGCGCCGACGAGGGCGGTAACGTCGAACTGTTCATGCAGGCCGGTTTCGCCCGTTATGGCGAAGAGCGCATCCTGTACCGCGCGCCGTCGGGCGCCGAACCGGCGGCCGACCAGGCGGCGGCGATTCGCCCCGCCGTGCCACTCGACGCCCTCGCACTCGATCGCCTCTATCGTGCGGCAACGCCCGGGCCCGTGGCCCGGCTCGAGGACTACCGCCCCCATGATTGGGAGCGCCAGGGCAATCACTGGCGCGTGCCGCGTTCATCGCTGACCCCGATCCTGCGCTTCGCCGATGTCGAGGCCTACGTCGAGGTCGACCCCGACGTGCCGGCGCCCGATACGGCGCTCAGCGGCTTCTGCCAGATCGGCGTCGCCAAGGAAGACCAGCCGCACTACATCCGCATCATCAGCCGCTCGGGCCATGATCCGAGTCCGCTCATCGAATTCGGGCTGGCGACCATCGCCGAGCGCACTCGGGTGCGGGGCCTTGATCGCGCGGCGAGCGCGATCCGGCCGACGCGTCATGATCGTGGCGTGATCAGTGCAGTACGAACCTATGAGTCACCCCTGGACCGGCGCCTGGAGGAGCACGGCTTCAGCCAGGTTGCGACGGTCTCGCTGCTTATGAAAGAGGCCGCCGTGCGCGTCAAGGAGCCGGCGTTCGTGACGGCGCCGACACGGTGAAGATGGCCGACGACATCCAGGAGCTGCTCGCGGCGTTGCCGCCCCAGATCACCGAGAAACTGCACGCGTTGCCGCCCGACGTCGACCTGATCGAGGTGGTCATGGACCTCGGCCGGCGCCCGGAAGCGCGCTTCGGCGGCGGTGGCGAGCAGGTCCTGCTCGAGCGCGAGGTGACCGAGGAGGACATCCAGTACGTCGTCGACCACATCGGCTCGTTCGGCGAGGACAACCGCGCAGGCATCGAGCGGACGCTGCACCGCATCAGCGCGATACGCAATCGCAGCGGCAAGATCGTGGGCCTGACCGCGCGCATCGGGCGCGCCGTGTTCGGCACCATCGAGATCATCAAGGACCTGGTCGAGTCGGGCCAGAGCGTGCTCATCATGGGCCGTCCCGGTATCGGCAAGACGACCATGTTGCGCGAGGCGGCGCGCGTGCTCGCCGACGAGCTCGACAAGCGTGTGGTGGTGGTCGACACGTCGAACGAGATCGCCGGTGACGGCGACATTCCGCACCCCGGCATCGGCCGCGCACGGCGCATGCAGGTACGCACGCCCCAACTGCAGCACTCGGTCATGATCGAGGCGGTCGAGAACCACATGCCCGAGGTGATCGTCATCGACGAGATCGGCACCGAGCTCGAGGCCGCAGCGGCGCGGACCATCGCCGAGCGCGGCGTGCAGCTGATCGGCACCGCGCACGGCAACAACCTCGACAACCTGATGCTCAACCCAACGCTGTCCGACCTGATCGGCGGCATCCAGAGCGTGACCCTGGGCGACGAGGAGGCGCGCCGGCGCCGCTCGCAGAAGAGCGTGCTCGAGCGCAAGGCGCCGCCGACCTTTGACGTCGTGGTCGAAATCCAGTCGCGTGAGCGGGTGATGGTCCACGCCGACGTGGCCGAAACGGTTGATGCCCTGCTGCGCGGCGATCCGATCGCACCGGAACTGCGCTGGCGCGACGATACAGGGGTACATCGCTCGCAGGCTCGGCCGCGCCCCGGGCCGCAGGCGCAGCTCCCCGGCGAACGTTTCGGCGGCCTGGTCGGCGGCGGCCCGGGCTGGCGTACCGAACCGGGCTGGCGACCGGATCTGCGACGCGCCGACAGCGAGCGAAGCAACCGGCCCGGCTATCGGACCGGCGCAAGCGGTGGTTGGCGCCGTGACGCCGCGGGCGGCGGGCGCCCTTTCCAGTCGGGTGGCATTGCCGATCGCGGGCCGGTTGAACGCGGTGCGCTTGTGCCCGAAGCGCGTGCCCGTGACCTGCGCGAACTCGATCGGCAGCGCTCGTGGCGAGAGTCGGCGGCCCGGGCCATGACCGACCTGCGTAGTGACGACAACCTGGCGCGCCTGCCCGACGCGGATGCCGATGATGCCGACGCGGAGGCGGCCGCCCTGCTCGGGCTGGAGCGGGGCACGACGGACGAGGAGCTGACCGGCGAGCACCGCCCCACGCCGTTGCCGGCGGTGGGCAGCGGGACGCTGCCGTCGCTCAAGGTGCTCGGCTTCGGGGTCAGCCACAAGCGACTCGAGCAGGCCGTCCGTGAGCTGCAGTTGCCCGTGATCCTGGTGCGCGATGCGGAGGAGGCGGATGTAGTGCTGACCCTGCGCAACTACTTCAAGCAGAAGGCGCCGGCGCTGCGCGACGCCGAGGAGCGCGGCCTGCCGATCTTCGTGCTGAAGTCGAACTCGCTGGTCCAGGTCGAATCCGCGTTGACGTCGGTCTTCGCGCTCGAGATCGACCCGCGCGAGGCGGCACTGCGCGAGGTCGAGGAAGCCATCGGGTTGGCCCAACGGCAGTCTGAGCCGGTTGAGCTGTCGCCACAGAACGCGTACATCCGCCGCCTGCAGCACCAGATGGCCGAGCGCGCCAACCTCGTGTCGCATTCGCGCGGACGCGAGCCGAACCGACGAGTCCGCGTCTATCCCGACAGCGTCCGCGCTCCGCACTGATCTGCCGCAGCCGCGGGATTTCCGCGCGCCACTGGCAGTGCCACGAATGGGCTTGCTCCGTACGGGCGGACCGTCACGGTGCAGCTCTGGCGCCCATGTGGTGCGCAACGACACTCGGAGTGGCAAGAGGGCTCGTGTCCGCCTGTCCGGCGCCCTGACGCCCGCCGGGCGCGTCTCCCAGCCCTCGCGGCGCGGTGAAACGCCTCGGTGACACTCGGAGTGGCAAGGGGATGGCCCACCCGCGCCAGCGAGCAGGCCGCGGGGCGAGTTCCACCGGTTTGCCACCGATCAGCCCGATCGGCCCGGCGTCTGCGAACCTATGCGCGTGAGCGCGCACCGGCCAGGACTCTTCATCACTCTCGAGGGTCCGGATGGGTCGGGCAAGAGCACCCAGGCCACGCTGCTTGCCGACCGGCTACGGGCCCGTGGGTTGGAGGTCGTCCTGACGCGCGAGCCCGGGGGTACCGCCCTCGGAGAGCAGGTACGCCGGGTGTTGCTCGACGTGGATGCGGCCGAGCGCGATACGGCATCTGACGCGCTGCTCTTCAGCGCGGCACGCCACCAACACGTCATCGAAGTGATCCGGCCAGCACTCGAGCGCGGTGCGGTCGTCGTGTGCGATCGCTTTGCGGACTCGACGCTCGCGTACCAGGGCTACGGTGGTGGCGTGGCCCTAGACGATCTGCGCGGCCTGCTGCGGCTGGCGACGGAAGGCCTGGCCCCGGACCGAACCGTTCTCCTTGATCTGCCGGCAAGTGCCGGGCTGGATCGGCGGATGGTGGGCAGCGCGGCGGAGCTGACGCGGTTCGAGGTCGATGAAAAGATGGGCGCAGAGTTTCACGAGCGCGTACGCCGCGGCTACCTGGCGATGGTCGATGGCGAACCCGGACGCTGGCGAGTCGTGGACGGTGGGCTGGCGCCTGAAGTCGTGGCGGAAGCGGTCTGGGCGGCCGTCAGCGACCTTTTCGCCTAGGCGTCACCGCCGACGACGATCGAGCCCGGTCCCTGGCGCTTCGCAGCCTGGAGGGCCCGGCCAGCCGCCTCCAGCAACTCCTCGCCGGTCGCACCGGCTGCCGGATACACAGCTACCCCGACACGCAGGCTGATCGGCTTTCCGCCGGCTTCCCGCTGAGCCACGGCGTCACGGACTCTGCGGCCGGCAACCTCGCCGCCGCCGCCGGGCGCGATCAGGCCGAATTCATCACGTCCAACGCGCGCGGCGGTATCGACCAAGCGAACCTGCCCGGCCAGCGTGGCCGCAACGTGGCGCAGCACCTCATCGGCGGCCTCGGCTCCGGCCGATTCGTTGATGTCCGAGAAACCGTCGATGTCAAAGAGCAGGACGCTGAGCTGTGTCTCCTGGCGGACGGCCCGGGCTATCTCGAGCTCGAGCATGCGCTCGAAGGTGACTCGGTTGGCCAGGCCCGTCACGGGATCCGTGCTGGCCAGCCGGCCGATCCAGTCGGCCTTCTCGCGCAGCGCGTTCTGCAGGCGCGCCTGGCGCACGGCAACGGCGCACAGGTCGGCCAGCGCCGAAAGGGTGTTTTCGGGCCCTGTCAGGTCGGGCGCGGCAGTTGCGAAGGCGGCCAGCAGGACACCTTCCGCGTCATCGTCCCCGGATTCGCCCGAGGCGATAAGGGGAAGCGCCGCGAGAGAAGTCGCGCGCACATCCGGCAGCGCGGCCGCGGTGCCATCGCCATTGGCCGTTTCCGCGCGTCGCTGACGCGCGACCCGTGCCACGATGTGGCTCTGGTCGCCGGCGGCAATCGGTCCGCGCGCGGCCAGTGCCGCGCCATCGACACCGGCCTGGCCGGCAAGCACCAGGACCTCGGCGACCGGGTCGTGCAGATATACGACCGCCGCGGTCGCACCGGCAGCGTCCAGGACGTGCTGGCAGAGCGAGTCCAGCTTGTCATCCAGGTCGTTGCCCCGGGCGACGATGCGCGCGGCATCGAGCAGTGTCACCTGCGGGTTGGGCGCTGCCATCAGCCGATGATAGTGCGGTGCCGTACCGGTTATACGGTGGGACCGGCTTATACGGTGGGACCGGCGTCGGCATCATCCGCGCTCGGCACGCTTCCTGCGAGTGAGCTGCCGGTGCCCTGCGCCAGGAACTCAAGGTAGCGCGCGGGATCGAGGTTGCCGCCACTCAGTACCGCCACGGCCCGCCCGACCGGCAGCTCGTCGCGCCGAAACAGCAGCCCCGCGAGGGAAGTGGCGCCGGACGGCTCGAGGACAAGGTGTGCCTCGCGCGCGGCAACCTGGATGGCGGCAACGATCTCGTCTTCCTCGACGAGGACGATGCCGTCGAGATAGCGCTGCAGGTGGGCGAAGGGAATCGGCGCGGGCGCCTCGCCGCGCAGGCCGTCGGCGATCGTGCTGGCCGTTCGGTCGGCCGGCCACGGGGTTGGCTCGCCGCGAGCCAGCGACTCGCGCGTGTCGGCGGCGACGGCCGGTTCGACGCCAAGGACGCGCACGCCGGGGCGCACGGACTTGAGCGCGGTCGACACGCCGGCGGCCAGGCCGCCCAGGCCCACGGGGACCAGGACCACGACATCACCGCCGACGCCCGCCGCGGTGAGCTGCTCGTCGATCTCGAGGCCGATGGTGCCCTGGCCGGCGACCACCTGGTAATGGTTGGCGGAGGGCACGAGGATCATGCCGTCGCGCTCGGCAATCTCGTGCGCGCGCGCGACGCGTTCCTCGTTGTGCGGCCCGACGTAGACGATCTCGGCCCCGTCGCGGCGTACGCCGGTGACCTTCGCGGCCGGAGCGTTGTTGGGCATGACCACCACTGCGCGCAGGCCCAGGATGCGTGCCGCGCGTGCGATCGCCTGGGCGTGGTTGCCACTCGAGTGGGTCACCACGCCGCGAGCTCGTTGCGCCGGCGTCAGCTGCGCGAGCGCGTTGAAGGCGCCCCGAATCTTGAACGAGCCGGTCGGCTGGAGGCTTTCCGGCTTGACGAAGTCGCTGTCGCGAAACGGGAGTAGCGGCGTGCATAAGGCGATCTGGCCGATGCGCCCGGCTGCCGCGCGGATCTCGTCGAGTGTTACCAGCCTCGCCTCGGTAGGCTGCCGATGGACGGTGTCGGTGTCGCTCACGCCGGTATACTGCCCGCACTGGCCATCCGTCGCTCGATCCTCGAGCGAGCCGCTGTCGGAGACGTCATCGCCCGTGAGTATCGGTAGCGCCGCACCCGCCGAAGTCACCGCTGAAGAACGCGCGCGCCGCCGATCCAAGGCTGACAACCTGCGCCAGACCTACGGCTTCGACGACGTCTCGCTGGCGCCCGGTACGGAAACCCTCGACCCGTCCGACGTCGACACGACAGTTGACTTCTGCGGTCTCCGACTCGGGATTCCCGTCCTCGCGGCGGCCATGGACGCTGTCGTCGACGCTTCCGTGGCCGGCCTGCTTCACGGCCTCGGCGGCCTGGCCGTGCTCAATCTCGAGGGCGTGCAGACGCGCTACGCGGATGCATCGGAGTTGCTCGCCCGCATCGCGGCCGTGCCCGATGCCGACATTCACAGTGTGCTCGCCGATGCGTACGCCGCGCCAATCTCCGACCAACTCGTCGCGCGCCGTATTGCCGAGATCCACGCGACCGGTTCGCCCGCTTTCGTGGCGGCCACGCCGGCCGCCGCGCGGCATCTTGGTCCGCTGGCCGCTGAGGCCGGTGCCGACGCGTTCCTGGTCCAGTCGCAGGTATCGTCTGCGCGCCACCTGGCGGCCGGCTATGAACCTCTCGCCCTGGCCGAGTTCACCCGCGCCATGCCCATCCCGGTCGCGGTCGGGAACACGACCTCGTACCAGGCCGCGCTCGAGCTGATGCGCCAGGGTGCCGCGGCGGTGTTCGTAGGCGTCGGTCCCGGCGCGGCGTGTACCACGCGCGACGTCCTCGGTATCGGCGTACCGCAGGTCACCGCCATTGCCGACGTGGCGGCGGCACGTGATGATTACCTTGACCAGACCGGCCGCTACGTGCCGGTTGTGGGCGATGGCGGGATGCGCCGCGGCGGCGAGTTGGCCAAGGCGATTGCCGCCGGCGCCGACGTGCTGATGGTCGGTTCGCCGCTGGCCCGCGCAGCCGAAGCTCCCGGTCGCGGTACGAACTGGGGCATGGCCGCACCGTCGCCCACTTTGCCGCGCGGGACGCGCATTCGCGTGGGCACGGTGGGCTCGCTCGAGAAGATCCTGTTCGGTCCCGCGGACGTGACCGACGGAACGCAGAACCTGATCGGCGCGCTGCGCCAATCGATGGCCGCGCTGGGCGCGCCGGACGTTCGCGCCATGCAGCAGGTCGATATGGTCTATGCGCCGGCCGTGGCGGTCGAAGGCAAGTCCTGGCAGCGAGGCGCATCCCGCTAGCCGGCCGCGCCATGCCTCGAGACCGGATCGGCGAGGAACTGGCGCAATGGGGCAAGGTGGCCCTGCTGCAGACGACCGGGCGGCGCACCGGACGCGTGGTTCGTACGGCCGTGGGCTATCTCGAGAACGAAGGGGGCTCGCTGCTGGTCGCGGCGGGCAGCGAGGATGCCGATTGGGTGCTCAACCTGCGCGCGACGCCCCGCTGCCGGGCCACGATCGGCGAGGCGACGCGGGAATACGAAGCACGTGAGCTCGCTCTCGCGGACCGCGGACAGGCGATCAGCCGGCTGATACTCAAGTACGGCACGCCGGCGGAGCGGCTCGGCCGCGGGCCGGTGTACGAATTGCTGCCGCGGCCCGGATAGCATGGCGGGGCTGTGGTGAGGCGATGACGTTCGAGCAGCTCCTGGCGGCGCTGATCGGTGCCTTCTTTGGCTCGGCCGGCTGGCTATTGGTCGGCCTGTTCATGCAGCGTCGCCAGGCTGACCACCAGGCCCAGAACGCCGCCCGCGCCGTCTATTTCGAGCTGGCGATGAACGTGACGGATATCCGGGTGGCTGTCGACCACTTCGTCTTCCAGCCACTCCGCCGAGGTTCGTTCGATCGACTGCTGCCCGAGCTGGCCACCTGGCTGGACGCCACCGATCTCGAAACGATCGTGCGCGCCTACATGAGCCTCGCCGGCTACGACCAGGCACAGCGCGATGAGAAGCTGCCGGCACCGGTTCGGCGGGCCCTGCTCGGGAAGGTACTCGAACAACATCGCGCCGCAGCCGACCTGCTGCTGCGCCGGTCGTTCACGGCGGACGAGGCCAGGCGCCTTGCGAGCGCCAATTCCACCGGACAGCTGACCGGTGAGCGAGAGCCATCCATTGCCGGAGCGCGACATGTCTGAATCGAAGAAGGAGTTCTTCAAGCGCTACATGGCCGCCATCGCGGAACTGGACTTCGCGGCGCTCGAGCAGATGATCCATCCCGATTACGTGGCCGATTACCCGCAATCAGGAGAACAATTCCGCGGTTTTGCGGCCTTTCAATTCCAGCTCGAGCAGTACCCCGGCGGGCTGCCCGCCCAGCGCTACGAAGAGGCGAGCTCGAAGGTCCTCGAGGATGAGGATCGCTGGGCAATCTCGCCCGGCTACACCGTCCTGCCGCTCGAGGGCCCCGATCGTTTCACGACCGTGACCCGAGCGCCCTATCCCGACGGATCGCGCTGGTGGGTCGTCTCCATCCTGACCATGAAGGACGGCAAGATCTGGCACGCGGAGACGTATTTCGCGCCCGAGTTCGAGCCGGCCGAGTGGCGCAAGGGCATGCGCGAGATCATCCCGGGTGACTGACCGTCGGCGTCGCTAGACTGCTGGCACACGGCAGGCGAGGAGCGATTGACCGAGGCAGGTCCGGACCCCACCAGGGAACGCGGCAAGACCGTCCACGGTGAGGCGGCCAATGCCGGCCATCGCGTGCTGGCGCCCGACGACGCCGAAGTCGAGGCGTACCTCGAGGTGGCACTCGATGCACCGGCGCCCACTCGCGAACAACAGCGCGATGCGCAGCAGCCACGCGACACGGTCATCGTGCTCGACTTCGGGAGCCAGACGGCACAGCTGATCGCCCGGCGCATCCGCGAGCTCAACGTCTATTCCGAACTGCTGCCCTACGACACGCCGTGGGCCGAGATCCGGCGCCGCCGGCCGTGCGCCGTCATCCTGTCGGGCGGCCCGATGAGCGTCTACGAGGACGGCTCGCCGCACCCCGACCCGGCACTGTGGGCGGAGGCGGACGTGCCCGTGCTGGGCATCTGCTACGGCCTGCAGTTGATGGCTCATCACCTGGGCGGTGATGTCATCCCATCGACCAGGCGCGAGTACGGGCCGGCGCAGGTAACGATCACCACCGACGACGGACTGTTCCGGGGTATCGACCGCGAGCAGCCGGTGTGGATGAGCCACGGCGACTCGATCATGCAGCCGCCGCCTGGCTTCCGGCCACTCGCGCAGACCGACTCCACTCCTTTTGCCGGCCTCGCTGATACCGATCGCCGCCTCTACGGCATCCAGTTCCACCCCGAGGTCGTGCATACGCCGGCGGGCCGCGACATCCTGCGCAACTTCGTGATCGACATCGCCGGAGCGCGGCCAACCTGGACACCGGCCAGCTTCGTCGAGACGACCGTCGCCGAGATTCGCGCGATGGTGGGCGACGGCAAGGTGATCTGCGCCCTGTCGGGCGGAGTCGACTCGGCCGTCGCGGCCACCTTGGTGCAGCGCGCCGTGGGCGATCAACTGACGTGCATCTACGTCGACCATGGCCTGATGCGCAAGCGCGAGTCGGAGTTGCTGCGCGAGACGTTCGCCAAGAACCTGGGCATGAAGCTGGTCATGGTCGACGCGCGCGAGCGTTTCCTGCGCCGGCTGATGGAGATCACGGACCCCGAAGCGAAGCGGCGCATCATCGGCGACGAGTTCATCCGCGTCTTCGAGCAGGAAGCCGCGGCCCTGGGCCAGATCGACTTCCTGACGCAGGGCACGCTCTACCCCGACGTGATCGAGTCGACAACGCCGGAGACGAAAGCCGCCCAGAAGATCAAGACCCACCACAACGTGGGCGGCTTGCCCGAGGACCTGCGCTTCAGACTCATAGAGCCGCTGCGCTACCTGTTCAAGGATGAGGTGCGGCAGGTGGGCCTCGAACTCGAACTACCCGAGCAGATGGTCTTCCGCCAGCCCTTCCCGGGGCCCGGCCTGGCCATCCGGATCATCGGCGAGGTAACCGCGGAGCGCCTCGACACCCTGCGCGAGGCCGACTGGATCGTGCTCGATGAGATCAAGGCGGCCGGTCTCTATCGCAGCCTGTGGCAGTCATTCGCCATCCTGACGCCGGTGCGCTCGGTCGGCGTCATGGGCGACGGCCGGACGTACGCCAACGTCGTGGCGGTTCGCGCGGTGACCAGCGAGGACGGCATGACCGCTGATTGGGCGAAGCTGCCCTACGAAGTGCTCGGGCGGATCTCGAGCCGCATCGTCAACGAAGTGCCCGGCGTCAACCGCGTCGTCTACGACATCAGCAGCAAGCCGCCGGCGACGATCGAGTGGGAGTAACCGGTCAGCCGCGGGCGTGAACTGCCGCGGGACGAGGGCATGACCGACCGCCTCGCCGTCCCCGGCCGAGCCTTCGTCGAGCAGTCGATCGCCGTGCCCCCGACGAGCGGCCAGGCGGATGGCCAAGCTCGGGTGGCAATGTCCGAGCCCAGCGTCACCGATGATGGCTGGTGGCTGGCGCACCTGTGGGCAGCCGACGACCATGGCGTACTCGAGGCGGCGCAGCTGCTGCCGCCCAGCGGACCGCCGCCCGGGCCCCCATTGGCCACGATCGGCCCGCGCCTGGCCGGCGCACTGTCCGGGCTCATTGCCGAGGAGGCCGGGCGCCAGATGATCAGGCTGCGCATGCCGCCCGCGGCCGACGAGGCTCGGGCCTGGGAACGACCGGTGTTGTGCATGGTCGCGATTCGTTGGGATCCCGTCCGGGCGGAGGTATTGACGCGCGACGAGCTGGCCGGCGAGCTGCTGCACGCGTTCGCGCTGGCGCTCGAGGCGATTCGCTGAACCGGTGGCAGCATTGCCGTGCGCGTCTCCGGAGCCCGGCCCGACCTCCCCGGCACGGAGCGCTAGACTCGGACCCGAATTGGACCATTCGCGTGCGGCAACCGCCCCGGGCCTGCGGACGCTGCCGCGCGGTGGCTGGCGGGGCGAAATATCGGCCGCACTGGCGGTGGTCGGCGGACACCCGCGACTCTGGCTGCTGGGCATGCTCGGCTTCGCGCTGCGCGGCGGGATCCTGTTGCTGACGCTGCCAATCTTCATCCTGCCCACGCAGGTCGAGTTTCGCTTCCTGCTCGGTGCCAACCTGGGGACGAGCGGCCTGACGCCCGGGTTCTTCGTGCTGGCCGGGCTGGCCGGGCTGATCGGCGGGCTGCTGGCGCTGCTCGCGCTGCTTGCCGCGGCGATGGTCGAGGCGAGTTCCTTCGAGCAACTGGCCGACGGACCGGGCTGGCTCGAGCAGGTGCGTCGGCAGGCGGCCAATGACGGGTCCCGGACGTGGCGGAGACTCGTCCGGCGCGCCTATGCCGTCCAGTTGGGCGCGTTGCTGGCACTCATGGTGGCCGCCGTCCCGCTCCTCGCGGCGGTCAACCAGGCGATCCTCGATGAAATTCTGCGGCCGACCTCGGACACGTCGATCTACGGGCGAGTGCTGTTCGACGTGCGCAACCCTCTCTTCCTGTTCGTCGCCGCGTTCCTGCTGATCGAGCTGTTCTCCGCGGCCGCGCAACGCGAGCTTTTCCGCGATGTTGCCGCGCCGCGTGCGCGCCCGTCGGGCCGCATGCCAGCGCTGCTGGCCGTCTCCGTGCGCGCCCTGAGCCGGCCGCTCCGCTCCCCGTTGCGCACCCTGGCTGCCGCGGCGGCAGGCTGGCTGATGTGGGTCGTGGCGCTGCCGCTCGTCGTCGGCGCACTCGATTTGACCTGGGTGCAGGTTGAGGCGGCGTTCCTGGCCCTGCCCGCCGCCGGAACTCCGCCCGCGTTTCACGTCCTGGCCCTGTTCGTCGTGGCATCGCTGCTGGCCGGAGCATTCCTGGCCGGCCTGCTCTTGTTCGGTATCGTTTCCGCCGTGCGTGCCGCGCTGTGGACGGTTGCCGGGCTCCGTTAGCTCGCGCCAGCTTCTCGTGACTGCAACGCCGATGTCCCCCGACGCCGCATCCGCCACAGGATGCCTTTGCTACACTCGCGCCGCCCCGGCTCGCCGCCGGGCGGCACGTGATGAGGCGCGTTCTCGATGATTGACCAGCTGCTCCAGGCGCTGGGCACCGAGATCGGCAAGTTCTTCGACTCGCCGATCATTCGCCTGGGCCTACAGGCGATCGCGGTATACGTGGTATTGCTCTGGGCCGTGACCGCCTTCTGGGCATATCGCGACCTGCAGACGCGGACGACCAACCCCGTTGCGCCCTATCTTGCGGCGGCGCTGATCATCCTGTTCACGCCCGTACTCTTCATCTTCGGCGTGGTCGTCTACCGCATCCTGCGTCCCTCGGAAACGGTCGCCGAGGCCAACGAAAGGGCTCTCGCCGAGGAAGCGATGATGACCGACATCGAGGCCCAACCACACTGCGCCAACTGCGGCCGGCAGGTCGACGAGGACTGGATCATCTGCCCCACCTGCCGGAACAGATTGCGCCGGGTGTGCCCGAACTGCAGCCGGCTGGTCGAACTCGACTGGTCGCTGTGCGCGTGGTGCGGCAAGGACTTCGACCGGCCCGAGCTGCTCCAGGAGGTTGCCGTTCCGCCGCCCGTTGGCCGCCCCGCCGAGACGGACAGCCCGACTGGCGAGGCCGAGGCACCGGCCCTGCCGGCCATCTCGACCAGTTCGCTCGATAGCCGTATCACCGAGCGGAGTCCGCGCCCCGCCGTCGGCGACCGTTGAGCGACGGTCCGGCGCGTCAGCCGGACAGGATCTTCGGCCTCGAGGGCCGGCCCGCTGCCGGCCTGTACCTCCTTGCCTGGGTGCTCTCGCTGGGTGGATTGGTCGTCCTCCTCGTTGCGTTCGAGGTCGCTGGTGTCGCTCATGGCGTGCTGCTGATGGGCTCGCTGTTGTTGCTCGTGGCCGGCCTGTCGTCGGCCGCCGGTTACCAGATCGTTCTGCGCCAGACGCGCTCTCCGGCTGCCTATCGCGGCCCGTCGCCGCTCATCCTGTTTGCGCTGCAGATCGTCGTCATCGTCATCGGCGAGGCTCTCCTGCTCGTGGTCCATGCACCCTCGCCGACCGACGACCCCATCGGTTTCCTCGTCTACGCGGCACTCGAGGTTGCCGGCTACCTGGGCATCGTCTGGTTGTTCGTCATTCGCACCGGCGCGCTCACCTGGCATCGACTCGGGCTGCCGCCGGCCCGGCCGGCGCGGCTGCTCGGAGACGTGGCCAGTGGGGTTGCGCTGATGCTCGTGGTCGCGGTCGCATCGATCCTTTGGGCTGCCGCGCTGGTGGTGGCGCTGGGAGTTGAACCGCCGAGCATCCTGCCGACGAGCCAGACCGCCCAGAGTGTGGCGCTGACTGCCCTTGCCGCGGGCGTGATCGTGCCCATCGGCGAGGAGACCTTCTTCCGCGGCTTCGCGCTGACCGCGTGGTGGCGCGACCTGGGACCGCGTTCGGCGCTCATTCGCTCGACGGTCTTCTTCGCTCTCGTGCACACGCTCAACATCAGCGTCGGGCCGAACGACGCGTTGACCGGCCTCAAGCAGGCCATCATCGAAGTGGCGGTCATCGGCCCCGTCGGCCTGGCGCTGGGCTGGCTGTTCCTGAGGCGCGGCCTGGTCGCGTCGATCGCCGGTCATGCCACGTTCAACCTGTTCGCCATCATCCTGACCGCACTGGCACCTTCGCTCCTGTTATGGCACTGACCCGCGGTACGCGATAAGTCGCCGATTAGTGGCAGGCAATCGAGCGATAAGCGGCTGTCGTTAGCATCGCCTGCGTCTTCGGGTTCGGACGGCGGGGAAATCGGCGGGCTCCGTTGTTCGGGCCCGGAGGCGCCTTTGAACATTGCCCGCCAGACCTGCAGTGAGGGTGGTCATGGGCGCCCGACCAGTGCGCGAGCTCGTGCCTGCCGAACGGCCGCGCGAACGGCTCGCGGCGTATGGCCCGGCGGCGCTCAGCGCTGCGGAGTTGCTGGCCGTCCTGTGGGGCAGTGGCGGGCGGCGCGCATCGGCGAGCGACCTCGCGACGGAGCTCATCACGCAGCATGGCAGTCTTGCGGCCCTTGCGCGCGCGGACCTGCTCGAGGTGACCGCCGTTCCGGGCATCGGCGCCGCCCGCGGCGCGCAGCTGCTGGCTGCGTTCGAGATCGGTCGCCGCTCGCTGCTGGCCGGCAGCACTTCCCGCTGGACCATCCGGGCTCCGCGTGACGTGGCCGACCGGCTGATGCCCGACATGGCCGGACTCGAGCGCGAGGAACTGCGCGTGCTGCTGCTCAATACCAAGAATGCGGTGCTGCGCCAGACGACCGTCTACCGCGGCAACGTGTCGGCTGCGCTCGTGCGCATCGCCGAGCTGTTCCGTGACGCGGTCCGCGGTCACGCGGCGGGCATCATCGTCGTCCACAACCATCCGTCCGGCGACCCTGAGCCGTCCCCGGACGACATCCACCTGACAGCAGAGGCGATCGCGGCTGGGCGATTGCTCGACATCCCGCTGCTCGACCACGTGATAGTCGCCGCTGGCGCGTACGTGAGCCTGCGCGACCGCGGGCTCGCATTCGACGCCCGTCGCTGAACAGGCGGCCCCGCCTCGTGCGCCACACGCATTACTCGTCCCGCCGGCCCGTGCCGGCTGCGGACGGATGGCGCAACTCGCAAGGCACATGGCGGAGACTGCCTGCGCGCTGAAATGGCGAGCGTGCGGTATACACTGCGCACGCTTTGGCAGCGGCCTGCCGCGCCAGCGCCAGGCACCCAACCGGCAATCAACGAGGAACCCGCTCGCTCATGCTCGACGCCTTCCTGGGACTCTTCTCACGCGACATAGGCATCGACCTGGGCACGGCCAACACGCTGGTGCACGTCCGCGGCCGGGGCATCGTCATCAGCGAGCCGTCCGTTGTCGCGATCGAGGCGCGCACCAAGCGCGTGCTGGCGATCGGTGCCGAGGCCAAGCGGATGCTCGGCCGCACTCCGGCCACCATCATCGCGGTACGTCCGCTGCGCGACGGCGTCATCAGCGACTTCGACGTGACAGAGCAGATGCTCAAGTATTTCGTCCGTCGCGTGCACGACCGCGTCGGGATGATCAACCGCCCGAGAATGCTGATCGGCATCCCAAGCGGCGTGACCGAGGTTGAGAAGCGCGCTGTTCGCGATGCCGCCCTGAGCGCCGGTGCCCGCTGGGCGCGGCTCATCGAGGAGCCCATGGCCGCGGCCATCGGTGCCGGATTGCCGGTGGGCGAGCCTTCCGGCAGCCTGATCGTCGACATCGGTGGCGGCACGACGGAGGTCGCCGTCATCAGCCTGGGTGGGATCGTGGTCAGCCGCAGCCTGCGCATCGGCGGTGACGAGCTCGACCAGGACATCATTGCCTTCGGGCGGCGCGAGTACAACCTGCTCATCGGCGAGCGCACCGCAGAGGACATCAAGATTGCCATCGGCTCGGCGTATCCCGGCGACTACGACGACCAGCGCGCAACGTTGCGCGGCCGCGACCTGCTGACGGGCCTGCCGCGGGCGGTCGAGGTGACCGCCGAGCAGGTCCGCGAGGCGATCGAGCCATCGGTCCAGCAGATCGTCGACACGGTCAAGGACACCATCGAAGAGACGCCGCCCGAGCTGGTCGCCGACATCATGGACCAGGGCATCGTCCTCGCCGGTGGCGGGGCGCTGCTGCAGGGCCTGGATCGGCGGGTGTCGGAGGCGACCCAGATGCCGGCACATGTCGCGGATGATCCGCTTACCTGCGTCGCGCGCGGCACCGGCCGGGCGCTCGAGGAACTCGACGTGATGGAACGCACGCTGGTCGCGGAGACGTACTCGCAGACACCACGCTAGTCGCGGTTCCACGCGATGCTGGCCAGCCCATCGGCACGGCGCCACCTGATCACCTACGTGGCCCTGCTCGCGATCAGCCTGTTGCTACTCGCGTTCAGCGGTTCCGGGCCGCTGACCAGCCTGCGCCAGGGGGTAGGCTTCGCCTTGTCGCCCATCCAGGACTCGCTGCGTCTGGCGACGCGCAACGCCGCCTCGATCCTGTCCACGCTGGGCGAGATCGACCAGTTGCGCCAGCAGAACGCCGACCTCAACGCCCAGGTCACCGAGCTCGAGGCACGCAATGAGCAGCTCCAGGCGATGGCGGCGCAGAACGAGCAGCTGACGCAGCTTCTCAATGTCCGTTCATCGCTGGCCTACGACAGTGTCGCCGCCGAGGTCGCCAGCCGGCGCATCACCGAGCAGGAACGGGCTGTCACTCTCGACCGCGGCACCGAGGTGGGCATCGCCGTCAACGATCCGGTACTCGGTGCCGGCGGAGCGCTGGTTGGCCAGGTGGTCGAGGTGGGTGCCAACTACAGCCGCGTACTGCTGATCAGCGACTCGCGCATGTACGTGGCCGGCCTGCTGGAAACGAGCCGGGCGGTGGGCGACATCCAAGGCCAGTCGGAGCGGCCGCTGGTGATGACCAACATCCCGGCCACTGACGTGGTTGAACCGGGCGAAACCGTGGTCACCGCGGGAATCGAGCTCGACCAGGGCATCCGTTCGCCGTATCCCAAGGGCCTGCTGATCGGCTCCGTGGTCGAAGTCCACCGCGCGCCCGACCAGCTCTTCCAGACGGCGCTGATAACGCCGGCGGTACCGCTCGACCAACTCGAGTACGTGCTCGTGATCACAAACTACCAGGGCGGCCTGCCGGCGCTGTCGCCGGAGCCGAGCGACTTGCCGACGCCTTGACCTGCGGCGAGGGTGCCCGGGACCGCTAAGGGTGGGTTGGCGCCCAGCCCGGTATCAGCAGCTCGTCGCCGGGGTGGATCCGGTTGGGATTCTGAATGTTGTTGAGGGCCAGGATGTCGCCGACGGTAACGCCGTACAGGTTGGCGATGTAGGTGATCGACTCGCCCTTCTGGACGACGTGGACGAAGGGCGTAGGCTCGGGCGTCACGACCGGTGGCGGCGTCGGCGTCCGGCGTGGCTGGGGGGTCCCTGCATTGGCAGTGGGGGTCGCCACGGGACTGGCGGACGGCGTCGCGGAAAGCATTGGGCTCGGCGTCAACAAGGCCGCCGGCGGAGGCACGGCGCGCAGGTTGGCGACGACGTAGGCAGTCAGCAGGCCGCCGGCCGCGGCCATGACGAGGACGACGGCGGCGGCCAGAATCCACGGCAGCGCGACGCGCGCCGGCGACGGGCGGTGCCGTTGCTGGTGGCTCGAAATCAGCGTCCCGCGCTGCCTTGTTTTCCGGGTCGGACACCGCAGCAGAGTAACGGCACGCCGCTCGGCTCGCCGACCGCTGCCGGGCGGCCCTGCGCGGCGCGGCTGCACATAACCGACCGCAACCCCACCCGACCGTGGTCCGCGTGGAACCTTCGTTGCACAAACCGGTGGGACCTTCACCGTATGGCGGCGCTACCCTTGCAGGGCGAGCCTGTGCTGTGCCGCAGGTGCGTCTTTCCGGGCGTGCCCCAGCTAACCGGAAGGAAATAGGAATGTATTCGTCGGGGGTTGCCGTCGTGCCGGCCACCACTGGGCTTGCCGTGTTTGCCATGCCTGCCGCTCGCGTCAGGCGCTTCGCTGTCTTCGCGCTGTGCGCCGTCTTCGTCGCGGCGCTCCTGCCCGCCACCCTCGCACGCGCGGCGACGAGCGGGCAGCGGACCCAACCGGCGACCGCAACTGCCACCGCGACGGCAGCACTCAAGGTCGTGATCATCGTCGGTCCCGCCGGCGACCTGACCAACTCGGACCTCAGCGACGCCGAGTCGCTCGCCCAGGAAGCTGAGTCGTACGGCATGGACGTCCGCCGCGTGTTCTTCCCGGACGCGACCTGGGACAACGTGATGGCCAATATCCAGGGCGCCAACCTGGTCGTCGATATGGGTCATGGCTACGGCTGGCCGAGCCCGTACCCGCCGTTCCGCGAGAACCTGCAGGACGGCATCGGTCTGGTGAACCCCCTGCACGTGGACGTCAACCACACGAAGTACTACGGCGGCAACTGGATCCGCGATAACTGGCAGCTGGCACCCAACGCCATCGTGGTCCTCAACCACATGTGCTACACGGCCGGCAACGGCGAGCCGGGCATGGCCCTGCCGTCGTGGGACGTGGCGGTGCAGCGCGTCGACAACTACTCGGCGGCCTTCCTGGCCGCCGGGGCGGGAGCCGTTTTTGCCTACAGCGGACAGTCTTTCAACAAGGGCCTGCACCAGCTGATGACGACCAACGACAGCATTGCGGACATATTCACGACTTCGGGCTCCAAGCCGAACGGCTACATGGGCTATGTGGGCGCCGACGCGCGCCAGTTCGACTCGGTGCGCATGCCCGGCAACACCAACTTCCTCGACCTCGATCCGCACAAGGGTTTCGTGCGCGCGGTGACCGGTAACCTGGCCATGACTGCCAGCGACTGGGCCCAGGGCGCACCCACGCAGAGCAGCGATCCGCCGGTGCTGTCCGACTTCGCGGCCGATGGCGGCCCCGACGTGGGCGCCGCAGGCGGCAGTTCGCTGCCCCTGTTCACGCCCAATGGCGACGGTGTCAGCGACGAGCTCGACATGAGCTACACCGTCGATCGCGAGGCATTCGTCGACATCACGGTCACAAACGCCAACGGCAACGTGGTGCGCACCATCTCGAGCTGGTCGCCCGGTGGCGACGGATCCGCCGTATGGGATGGCAAGAACGACGCGGGCAACCCCGTGAATGACGGTACGTTCACGATCACCGCCACGCCCACCGACCGCAGCGGCACGGCGGGCGATCCGCAGACCATCCAGGCCAAGGTGCTGACGGCCATGTCGGCACCGGCTGCCAGCCCCGACTTCTTCTACCCCAGCGATGGCGATGCCCTGGCCGCCACGACGAACTTGACGGTCACGCTCAGCCAGCAGGTCTACTTCTGGTGGAAGATCGCCGACGCCGATGGCAACGTCGTCGCCACCCACGTCAACAACGTGCTGACCGACCCAGGCACCCAGACGTGGCAGTGGGACGGACGCGACAAGAACGGCAACTACGTGCCCGACGGCACGTACTACAGCGTGACCACCGCGCAGACCGCCGCAGGCACCTACTTCAACAGTGTGCCGGTGGTCGTGGCGGCCTTCGAGGCGAGCGCCAACAAGTCGTCACCGTTCACCCGGGGCACGCATGCGAAGTTCTTCGTCACCACGGCTGAGCCGATGAAGGGCCGCGTCAAGCTGCGCCTGTACCTGCCCGGCCTGTCGCCCAAGACGTACCGCATGTACAAGAAGTCCGGCTATTACTACGTCAAGGTCGCCTTCAACGCCGCCGCCGGCACCGGCCCGTTCACCGTCACCGCCTTCGGCCACGACGTGAACGGGCAGCTCCAGTCGACCGACTTCTCTTACGAACTCCAGTAGCGGCGCGCGGCACCAGCCGGGCGGCCGGTGGGCGATTCGCGACGGGACGGTTAGCCTGACCCACTAGACTGCGGCAGCGTATGAACGCCGCCGTGGAAACTACCGTCGTGCCTGCCGCACAGTCGCGCTCCGACGCGCCCGACTACGCGCGGGTGTACATCGTCCTGCCGACCTTCAACGAGATCGACAACCTGGCATCCATCGCGCCCGCCATTCTCGAGGCGCTCCCCGGCGCACGGATCCTCATCGTCGACGACAACTCGCCCGATGGCACCGGCAAGGTTGCCGACAGCCTCGCAGCCACTGAGCCGCGCATAACCGTGCTCCATCGGCCCAAGAAGGTCGGCTTGGGCAAGGCCTACATCCAGGGCTTCCAACAGGCCATGGCGGCCGGCGCCCAGGTCGTCATCCAGATGGACGCGGACTGGTCGCACGACCCGAAGTACCTCCCGCAGCTCGTCGGCGCGCTCGAGAGCGACGTTCCCGGTGAGCCCGGTGTCAAGCCCGTGATCGCCATCGGCTCGCGCTATGTAAGAGGCGGCGGTGTGGTCGGCTGGGGGCCGCTGCGCAAGGTCATCTCGCGCGGCGGGTCGCTATTCGGCAGGACGGTGCTGCGGCTGACCGTGCACGACCTGACGGGCGGGTTCAAGGCCTATCGCCGAACGATGCTCGAGGCGCTGCCCTTTGCCGAGCTGCATTCGGGCGGCTATGTGTTCCAGATCGAGACGACGTTCCTGGGCACGCGCCACGGCGAGAAGATCGTCGAGATCCCGATCGTCTTCGTCGACCGCCAGAAGGGCCGGAGCAAGATGTCGCGGCGGATCTTCTTCGAGGCGTTCTTCGTCGTGCTCCAGCTGCGCTGGGAGGAGTTGCGCGGCCGGTTGCCCGGGATGCGGCGCGGGCAGCGCGCGTAGCCGGTGGTTCGGCTAGCCGCCCGGCAAAAGGACGCACCACCGCCCGGCCAGCGCGTCGTCGTCGACGTGCGCCCGATGCAGGAGCCCGAGCGCTGGCCGCTGACTGCCGACTACCTGTCGCTGCTGCTCGGTGCATTCGCGCGTAATCCGCTCGACGACGAGGAATTCGTGCTCATCACCCGTGCCCTGCGGCCCGATCCCGGTCCGGGGCTTGCGGAGCAGGGCCTGCCCATCGCCGATCGGCGCATCCTGCCGCCCACCAGTCGCGCATTGCGCTCGGCCAGCCTGACGCTCGACTCGTTCCTGTTGCGCGGCGCCGAGCTGCGCACGAATGCCGGTCCGGGCCGGCCAGCGGCTGTCTACCACACTGCCGGTGGCGCGGTGCCGCTCGGCTCACGACTGCCGGTTGTCGCGACGTTGCTCGACATAGCGCCCTGGGAACTGCCCGATACGTACGCCGCCAGCCCGGCGGCGCGTTTTGGGCACCGGCTCCGGGCGCGCGTATTGCGGGACGCGGCGCGCGTGATCGTATGTTCGCGAGCCACCGCCGAGAGCGCGCGCCGCCGCCTGCACCTGCCGGCCGAGCGCATAAGCATCGTGCCCCTGGCGGTGGACGACGCTTTTCGCGGTCTTGACCCGGCCGGCGCGGCATCTGCCGAGCTGCGCGCCAACCTCGGGCTGCCCGCTCGCTACGTGGCTTTCGCCGGACGCTACGACGCGCGCAAGGACATGGCCACCTTGTTCGGCGCGTTGGCCGCACTGCGTGAAGCGGCAGATCCGCCGCACCTCGTGTTCGCCGATGTCGATGGTGGCGACGAGGAGCGTGGGCGCGTCGAGCGCGCGGCGGCGCGGATGGGCATCGCCGACCTTGTGCGTATCGTCGACGGGTCTGCCATCGCGACGCGCGCGGCCGTCGTCGGCGGAGCGGAGACGTTCGTCTACCCAGCGCTCTCGGAGGCTACGGCGCTGCCCGTGATCGAGGCGCTCGCCCTGGGCGTACCGGTGATCGCGTCGCGAGCCGGTGCCCTGGCCGAGACGGTTGGTAGCGCCGGCATCGTCGTCGAGCCGCGCGACGTAAAGCGGCTGGCGGCAGCGATCGAGGCCATGTGGGCCGCGGGTGCACTCGCCGAGCAGTTGCGTCGCCGTGCTCACCGGCGGGCCGAAACCGACAAGCGAACGTGGGCCGACGTGGCACGCGAGACGCGTGTCGCCTACGCGTCTGCCGCAGCGGTCGCCGGTCGCCCCGGGCACACCGCCGCCGCGCTGCCATGAGCACGATCCGTTCCATAGCGGTAGGCTGAGTCGCCCATCAACTGAAGCGTTGCGCGCGACGCGGGAGCAACCTGTGGCCGACGACCAGCAAACCGAAGAGCAGCACCAGCCTGCGTCCGAGGACGATTCGGATGCGCCTGTGCAGATCGACGAGCCGGCCGCGGCCACCGACCAGAACGGTGACGTGCGCGCCAAGAACGTCTCGATCAGCCAGGGCGGCGCACGCGACATCTACGCCGAGCAGGTGTCGATCAGCCAGGGTGGCGCTGGTCGCGTGCAGGCCGAGAGCGTGTCGGTCTCGCTGGGCGGCATCGCCGTCGCGCGGACCGAGAACCTGACCGTCAAGGAGGGCGGATCGGCCTTTGCTATCAGCGCCGAGAACGTCAATGTCGACAAGGGCGGCCGAGTGTTCCTCGTGCTGGCGCGCCAGGCGAGCGGCGATGCCCACGTGGTGGACATGAAGACTGCGCTTGCCGTAGGTGCCGGAATTGGCGTCGGCCTGCGGCTGCTTCGGCGCCGCCGCTGAGGACTGCCAGGTCGCAATCCGATGACCGTCCGTAGTCGCCGCCCGACGCCATCGCGCCGTGCTCGTTTCGCGCGCCTGTTCGAGGGTGACGAGCGCCAGCAGCTTGTCGTCACGATCCTGTTCATCCTGACCATCGTTGCCGTGCTGGCCATTCTCCTCGGGACCGTGGGCCTGGCCTGGTACAACGACAACCTGCGCCCGCTGGCGACTGTCGGCGGCGTCGAGCTCGGGCCGTCACAGCTCCGCTCGTACGTGTCTGTCGAGGGTTGGCGCCTGCAGCGTGAGCAGTACGACCTCAAACAGGCGCAGATCGACGGCACGGTCGATGCATCGACGTTCTCCACCCTGTCGCAGGCGCTCGACACGCAGACGCAGAACCTCGCGAGCGGTGCTGTCAGCCAGCTGGTTGATCTCGTCTACCAGTCGCAGCTTGCCGCCGCGCAGGGCATCAGCGTCAGCGCCCAGGACATCGATCAGCGCCTGCAGGCCGACGCCTCAACACCCGAACAGCGCGACGTGCTTGCCATCATCATCGCGCCCAAGGCGGCGAATCCGGTCAACGGTCCCACGATCGCCGAGCAGAAGGCCGCCCTGGAGCAGGCGCAGGCGGCACTCAAGGCCCTCAACTCCGGTCTGACGTTCGCCTCGGTGGCGGCCGAGTACAGCACCGATCCGAGTGTGACCAAGGGCGGCGACATCGGAATCGTCGAGAAGGGCATGGTCACCGACCCCAGCTGGGGAGATGCACTGTTCGCGCTGCCCGAAGGTGGCACGACCGGGGTGATCCTGGGTGCCGACGGCGTGTATCGCATCGGCCGCGTGACCCAGATCACGCCCGGCAGCGAGGTCCCGGGCGTTCGCGACGACCTGCTCGGTGTGGTCTCCGAGCAGGACGTCCGCCAGGTAATCGGCTACCAGGTTGCCTCCCAGCGGCTGCAGGACGAGGTGGTCGCCGACGCCCTGGCGCAGACACCGCAGCAGGTGCACCTGGCTGGCATCTATGTCGACGGCCTCGACTCGGGCGATCCGTCCGAGAGTGCCGGTGAAATCCACTACAGCGAAATCGTCTTCGCCCCCAATGGGGACATGACCAACGCGCCGACCCTCGCCCAGGATGATCCGGCGTGGGCAACAGCGCTGAACGATGCGAACACGGCCCTCGCCCAGTTGAAGTCGACCAGCGGCAGTGACCTGGAGGCGACGTTCGGCCAACTGGCCAGCGAGCTGAGCGATGATCCGACCAAGTCGCAGAACGGCGATGTCGGCTGGATGAACAAGGATCTCGCGCCGGCGGCGATTTCCGACGCGTTGTGGGGCAGCGACCACCAGAAGGACGACATCATCGGGCCGATCCGCAGCGATGCGGGCTACTACCTGCTGCTCTTCCAGGCCAAGCGCGCTGCCCTGGCCGATCGGCTCAAGGCCGTCCAGGATGCGTTGGCCCAGCCCAACGCCGACTTTGCCGCGGTCGCCAATCAGCTCGATGAGTCGCAGAGCAAGCTCGATGGCGGCGACCTGGGCTGGTGGTATCAGGACGAGCTCCAGCAACAGACCCAGGACTCGACCTTCGTCGATGCCATCTTTGCTCTCAACGTTGGCCAGGTATCCGACGCACTCGAGTTCGGCAACGGTCACTACTTCATCAAGATGATCGAGAAGGCGCCACGTGCGTACGATCCGGACCAGGCGGCGACGGTTCGCGCCTCGGCCTTCGATACCTGGTACCAGGCCCAGCTCAGCACGGCCAAGGGCAACGGCACGGTCGCGGTCGCCGGCGAAACGCCTCCGCCCACGCTCCAGGCGGGCAGCGATCAGCCGACGCCGTCGGCCGGCGTATAGGCTGGCGGTGTGCACGAGCTGATCGCCGAGATCGAGGCGCGCTTTGGTGTCACGGCCGCTGACGGGCTGCAGATCCTGACTCCGGGCGCCACCATCCGCAAGCCGTTCGATCCGGGCATCGCGGTGCTGCTCGTGCCCGAGCCCGACACCGGCGCCGCCGCAGCCGAACCAGATGAGGAGTTCGATCCCGGGCCGCTGCCCGGCCGCGCCGCCCACGGTGCCGACGCCGCGGCCATGTTGCGCGGCTTGTACCCGCGCGAGGCGCTGCTGTACGGCCTCGCAGGGGCAGGCGACGTCAGCGTGGGCGAGGTGTCCCAGGCAGATCTCGAAACGGGTGCGCGCTTCATCGCGGCGCTCCCCGCGATCGGTGATGCGGCCAGCCCGCATGGACTGCCGTGGCTGGTCGCTCGGCTGCGCGCGCCGGGCGGCTGCCCGTGGGATCGCGAGCAGGATCACCTGTCCCTGCGCAAGTTCCTGCTCGAGGAAACCTACGAGGTATACGACGCCCTGGAACGTGGCTCCACACCGGAGCTGGCCGAGGAGCTGGGCGACCTGCTGCTGCAGATCGTGCTCCACGCCCACTACGCGGCCGAGGATGGCGTGTTCGATATGTCCGACGTCTACCGCGAGGTGATGGCCAAGATCGTCCGTCGCCATCCGCACGTCTTTGGCGATGCGGTCGCCGACTCCGCCGCCGAGGTGCTGCGCAACTGGGAGCAGATCAAGGCGGCCGAGCGTGCCGCGGCCGGCCCCAATGGCAAGCGGCCGCACGGCGAGGCGGCGATGCCCGAGGCATTTGCCGGCCTGTCGCGCTCGCTTCCGGCGCTCGCCTACGCCCAGGAGATGCAGGAGCGCGCGGCTTCGCTGGGCTATGACTGGCCGTCGGTCGAGGGCGTGCTCGAGAAGGTGACGGAGGAGGCTCGTGAAATCGTCGAAGCGCCTGACAAGAACGAGCGGCGGCTGGAGTTCGGCGACCTCTTGATGGTGCTCGTCAACCTGGGCCGCAAGCTGGATATCGACGCGGAGTCGGCGCTGCGCGCCGCGAGCGCCAAGTTCGCGGCGCGCTTCGCGTACGTCGAGCGGAGCGCGGCGGAGCGGCAACAGGAGCTGCGCTCCATGTCCTTCGAGCAACTGGATGAACTGTGGCACGAAGCCAAGGCGGCGGCGGGCAGCTCGGGTGGCAGCCGGTGAGCCTGGGCGGAAGCCGCTTTCGGGCTGACGGCCGGACGCCCGGCCAGCTGCGCCCGGTGCGTTTCACGCTCGATGTGCAGAAATGGGCCGAGGGCTCGTGCACGGTCGAGATGGGCGACACGCGTGTGCTCTGTGCGGCAAGCGTGGAGGATCGCGTGCCGCCGCACCTGCGCGGCAAGGGCGTCGGCTGGGTGACGGCCGAGTACTCGATGCTCCCGCGCGCGACATCGGAGCGCAGCCAGCGCGAGGTGTCCAAGGGCCGCCAGGGCGGTCGCACCATGGAGATCCAGCGGCTGATCGGCCGTGCCCTGCGCGGCGTGGTCGACACGACCAAGATCGGCGATCGCACGGTGACCATCGACTGCGACGTGCTCCAGGCGGACGGCGGCACGCGCACCGCGTCGATCACCGGCGGCTACGTGGCCCTCGTGCTGGCGCTGCGCAAGATCGGCGCCGTGCAGGCGATCGAGGGCCAGATCGCGGCAGTCAGCGTGGGCATAGTCGACGGCGCAGTGCTGCTCGACCTCGACTACTCGGAGGACTCGCACGCCGAGGTCGACTTCAACGTCGTGGGCACCAGCGCGGGCACCTTCGTAGAGCTGCAGGGCACGGCCGAGGGCAAGCCGTTCGATCGCGCGCAGATGGAGCGCCTGCTCGAACTGGCCGACGCGGGCCTGCAGCACCTGTTCAAGTACCAGCGGACCGTGCTCGGCCTGGAGTGAGCGCGGGCCAGTCGCACGACAGACGGCGGCGGCTGCTCATCGCCACCGGGTCGCGCCACAAGTTCGGCGAACTGGTCACGCTACTCGACCTGCCGGATACCCAGCTGCTGTCGCTGGGCGACGTGGGCCTGGCCGACTCGGCCGACGAGACCGGCATGACCTTCGCGGACAACGCGACCATCAAGGCGCGCCACTACGCGGAGCTTTCCGGCCTGCCCACGCTGGCCGATGACTCGGGCATCGAGGTCGACGCGCTCGGCGGCCGGCCCGGCGTGTGGACGCGCCGCTATGCCGGGCCCGATGCCAACGACGAACAGAACAACGCCAAGCTGCTGTCCGAGCTGGCCGCGATCGCCGACCCGGCCGCACGAACCGCACGCTATCGCTGCGTCCTGGTGCTCGTCGAGGCCGGCCGCGTAGCCGAAACGACCGTGGGAACGTTCGAGGGGCGCATCGCCTTCTCGCCCCGGGGCACCGGTGGATTTGGCTACGACCCCATCTTCGAGCCGCTGTCCGAGCCGGTCGGCGGCCGCACCGTGGGCCAGATGAGCGCCGCCGAGAAGAACTCGATGTCGCACCGGGCCAAGGCCGCGCGCGCCATGCGCGAGCGCCTCCTTATCCGGGACTGACCGCGCGGCCGCCCTAGCGGACCTGCTCGGCGGCCCGCGTGATGAGGTCGACGGTGGCCAGCGACGGAGGCTCCATCGCGCACGTCACCTCGGTCACGCCCTCCTCGAGCCACCTGGCCAGGCCATCCGCGATCTGGTCGACACCGCCGTACAGCTGCCTGTCGTCGTTCGGCTCGCCGGGCTTGTCCGAGATGACCAATCCGGCGCTGACCTCGATCGTGGCCGGATCGCGTTGGATTGCCTCGCAGGCGCGCAGCAAGCTGGCGCGTTCAGCACGGAACTTGTCGGTCGGCAACCCGTACCAGACGCTGTTCCAGCGGTCCGCCCACTTGGCCGTCAGCGCCATCATGCGCGGCTTTCTGCCGGCCAGCAGGATCGGCGGGCCCTGCGGGCGCGGGCCGCTGGGCCGCAGCCCGGCATGGCCCTCGAGCAGCTCGCCCCGGTAGTCGGCCGTGCCGTCGCGGAGCAGTGGCACGACGATCTCGAGGGTCTCCTCGAGGTAGCTCACGCGGCGTTCGAAGTTGAAGCCAAAGGCGTCGAACTCGGGCTGATGCCAGCCGGCGCCCAGTCCCAGGATGAAGCGGCCGCCGCTGATGTCGTCGAGGGTATTCGCCAGCCAGGCGAGCATGCCCGGGTTGCGGAAAGGCGCGCAGAAGACGAGCGGTCCGATCTCGGCGCGCGAGGTGGCGTCGGCCAGTGCGCCGAGCATGGTTGTCGACTCCCATGCTCCGACTGGCGGCTCCCCGCTCGGGGGCTGGTAGAAGATGTGGTCGGCGACGTAGATCGAGTCCGCACCGCCTTGCTCCGCGGCGATGGCGAGCTCACGCATGAACTGGTAGGTCGTGGGTTGGACCTCCGATTCACGCTCGCTGATCGGCAAACATATTCCGACGCGCATGCACGAAGGTTAGGGCAGGGGCCGTCGCGGCATGCGCCCGGCTGTCGGGGCTCCGAGTATCGCCGCTGCCTCGACCCGGGTCGTGGGCGCCCTGAAGGTCTGATGGCTCTTGACGCGCTCGGTGCCACGACAGACGATCGCGGTCGAGATGGCGAGGCGAGCAGCCGTTGTCCTACTGACTCTCGGTGCCCTGTGGGCAGCCTCTGCTTGCGACGACCAACTCGTGGTCGGCCCGACGGTCTATGTCCAGAATGCCAGCGCGTCGGTCTACCTCGTCACGGCCCTGTCGGCAAACGACGGACGACGCTGGACTTATCGGGTCGGCCCGACATCGGCGGGGGTTATGGGCATGCCCTCGGGGGTCTACAAGGTCGAGGTGCAAGACCCGACGGATTGCCGCGTCGTCGCCAGTGGGGTTGCACAAGGCCCGTGGCAAAACGTCGGAATGTTTCGGGTGACCATCGATGCCAGTAGCAACGTGAATATCGTCGCGGGACCCCGCGCTACCGACATTCCCAACGCCGCCCTCGATGAAGTCTCTGACTGCCCCGCAGGCTGAGTGGTCCGAGGACCCGGAACACACAGACTTGGCGGAAACGAGCGGTGCAGGCTAGGCTCTGAAGCCGGTCCGCGGAGTTATGTGCGGTTCACCCGCACGAATCCGTCGGGGTGTAGCGCAGTGGTAGCGCACCTGCTTTGGGAGCAGGAGGTCGTCGGTTCGAATCCGACCACCCCGACCATTGATTCCGCGACCTACCCGGCTCGTCTCCGCCAGGCGTCACGGGCATGGGCGAACCAGACCACGTCCGGCTCGAGCGTCTTCATGGCCGCGATTGAGCCGTCGTAGCGATCGAGGTCCCACGCGCCTTCGCGCCCTTCGCCCGAACCACGGCCGACCCATTCCTCGGGCGAGAAGCACGCCTGGCCGGCGAGGATCGTCCGTTCACTGGGCGTGTCGATCACCAGCGCCTGATGGCCAGGCGTATGGCCTGGCGTGGGCAGGATCGAGATCGCGGGGAGAAGATGCGCGCCGCCGTCGATCAACCGGTAGTCGGAGCCTTCGAATTCGACCCACTCGCTGACCGTGTAGTCGGGCTCGTGCGCCGCGTGCCACTCGGCGGCCTGGGCGAAGGTGGGCACGCCCGGAAACGCCGCGTTCTGGCCGCAGTGGTCGAAGTGCAGGTGGCAGTTGACGATGGCCGCGATCCGATCGCTCGGCACGCCACCCTCGTGCAGGGCGTCGCGAATGGGCCGCGTGGTCGTCTCGTACTCGGCTATGTCGGGGTGGGCGTTGCCGATCCCGGTGTCGAAGAGGATCCACCGTCCGTCGGCCTCCACCGCATAGGCCACCACCACTCCGCGCTCGCCGGCGCGGGGACCATAGGGCCACTTGAATGTCGACAACTCGATGGGCACGATGCGCACGGCTGCGTTGTCGGCCGAAGCAGGGCTCATGAATCGGCCGGGCTCAGGCTGACCCGGCCTTCGACTCGTTGTGTTCCACGGCCGCACGCACGAGAGCTTTCAGCGCCGACTCGGGGGGCGTGTCACCCTCGTGGAAGTCGATGCCGTGTGACTTGCCCTCCAGTTGGGCGTTGAAGAGATGGTGCGGGTCGGGCAGGCTTGCACCGGCGAAGAAGCTCAGGCGCACCCGTTCCTTGAGGACGGGGGCCGCACACAGGTTGCCATTGCGCGCCCACACGGCGACGCCCAGGGGATTGCTGGGCCGGCGCCACTTCACGTCCTCGACGATCTCGGGGTCGGCGGCAAGCACGATTTCGCGCAGCCGGGCGAGCAGCGCGCCGCGCCAGCCGGGGATATGAGCGATCAATTCATCGACGGCCGCAGAACGTTCCATGGGCGCATCATGCCACCGAGCGGACGTGCAACGGAAAAGCATCGCCTTTCATGCTGCCTGCCAGAGCCCATGCGATGGGCACGCGCCACATTCCCGATCCGGCATTTCCGCGTACTCAGCCGGCTCTCAACAATGGCCGTGATACTGCCCGCGCCAGCTGGAGGAGAGATGTGTCCTGATGTGTCCGGCGGGGCCGTGGAGCCGAAACAAGGACCGACTGCGCCGGGCGGATTCGGCGAGCCGCCCCGGAAGGGGCTCACGCGCCGCGCCGTCCTGCGAACCGCGGCGGTCGCGGGCGTCGCCGTGGGCGTCGCCGGTGCCGCCTACTGGGCGGGCTTCGACGGGGCCTCGTCACGGTCACTGTCGGCAACACCCACGGGAACTCTGCCGCCCAGTCCGCAACCCAGCAGCCAGCCGAGCCCCGAGCCTTCGCCCGTTCCGGCCGAGCACTTTCAATCACGGCCGGACCTGTGGAGCCCGCTCGTCTCGATTGCGTCGGCGGCCACCGACCTGGGCACGGGGTTGCTGCTGCTCACCCCACGCGGTGGACCTGGGCCGCTCATCGTAGACAACGCCGGCTCGCCGGTGTGGATCCGTGTGGTTGCCAACAGGCAGGTCCTGAACCTGCGCAGGGCGACCTACCGGGGCAGCCCGGTGCTGACGTGGTGGGAAGGTGCCATTACGCGGGGCACGGGCCAGGGCGAGTACGTGATCGTCGATGGGTCGTATCGCGAAGTGGCACGCGTCCAGGCCGCGAACGGCCTCACTGGCGACCTGCACGAGTTCATCGTGACTCCGCAGGGCACCGCATTGTTCAGCGTCTACGCCGATCATGAAGTTCCGGCGGCGTTCGCCGGGACGCTGCCCACCCCGCCGCTTTCCCCGGCGCCCAGCGCATCGACTCTGCCGGCGCTGTACGAGTCGATCATCCAGGAGGTCGACATTGCCACGGGCCGGCTGCTGTTCGAATGGCACAGCGCCGATCACGTAGGGCCCGACGAGTCGTACGCCGAGGCGCCCAACGACCAGTCCTTCGACTACTTCCACCTGAACTCGATCGACATCGAGCCCGACGGCAACCTGCTCATCTCCGCGCGCCACACCTGTGCGCTGTACAAGATCGACCGGACCACCGGTGCCGTCATCTGGCGCCTGGGTGGCAAGCGCAGCGACTTCACCATGGGGCCTGGCGCAGCCTTCTACTGGCAGCACGATGCCCGACGCCAGCCCGATGGGACGATCACGATCTTCGACGACGGCAGCAACGGCAAGAACCCGCCTACCGAGGATCACTCGCGCGGTATCCGCCTGGCCGTCTCCGAGACGGCCATGACCGCGGATCTGGCCGTCGCCTACAGCGACCCGCCGATCCTGGCCAAGAGCCAGGGCAGCATGCAGCCGTTGGACAACGGCGACGTACTGGTGGGGTGGGGCGATCAGCCGTATTTCACCGAGTTCCGCGCCGATGGCACGATCGCCATGGATGGCCGTCTCCCCGATGCGGCCCCGTCGTACCGTGCACTGCGCTTCGACTTTCCGGGGCAGGGCGACGGTGGCCCAACCGTCGCCGCGGCGCCGCTGGGCGATGGTTCGTCGATGGTCCATGCAAGCTGGAACGGCGCGACCGACGTGGCCGAGTGGGAGGTCCTGGCCGGCGATTCGGCGGGCGCGCTCAATGCGGTTGCATCGCAGCCGCGGGCCGGCTTCGAAACAGCCATCCCGATCCTCGGCCGCCCGGCCTATGTGGCCGTTCGCGCCATCGATGACGGCGGGCGCACGCTGGGCGACTCAGCGGCCATCCAGCTGGGCCGGGCAAGCCCATCGCCGTAAATTTGCCGGGGCCCGGCAACTCGGTGCGCGGTGGCATCGCAACTTCTGTCCGCGACGCGCCGGCCGGGTATGGCCATTGAGCGAGTGTGTGTGGGATACTGCGCGCGTCCACTCGGGCCAGTACGTGTTTCCACCTACTACTTTTGGCGGTGGGGGGCCTACTGATTACCCATTTCGCGTGCCGCGAACGGCCGATAACTTCGGCGCGTCCCGGCCAATAAATGGCAAAGAAAAAGCGGAGGGTGTCTTCAATGTTCCAGTACCTGATCAGCCTGATTGATCGCGACGAGCGCGGTCAGGGTCTGGCCGAGTACGCGCTGATCCTGGCGCTGATCGCCGTCGTGGTGATCGCCGCGGTCACGTTCCTCGGCTCGCAGATCAACGACATTCTGTCGCAGGTCGGCGCCGCAATCTGACCCACATGGCCGGCTGAGCCGGCCAGGTAAACGAGCAAGCGCCGGTCGGTCTCCGACCGGCGCTTTCGTTTGTCCGCCAGGCGGCCGTGGCTACTTGACGACGGTCACGTCGACCCCCGGCCTGAAGTCCAAGCCACCGGCACCGGGGTGGCGTCCGGCGCGAAACTTGGCTGACTAACATCCGCCTGTAATGACCGGCAGGGCATACGCGAATCGGTTGCGCGGCTTCCAGGTTCCGCGCTTGGCCCTGGTCTGGGCGCTGATCGTGCTGGTGGTCATTGCGCTCGGGACCGCGGGCTACATCGTGGTCGACGGCTGGTCGTTCGAGGACAGCCTGTACATGACGGTCATCACCCTGACGACCGTGGGCTTTCGTGAGGTGCACGAGCAGGCCGCCGCCGGGCGTGCGTGGACGATGGTCATGTCGGTTGCCGGCGTTGCGATCATCTTCGGGTCGGTCGGCCTGGCGGCCGAAGCGGTCATCGGCGAGGCGGTCAGTGGCAGGAGGGAGAAGCGACGAATGGCCCAGGCAGTCGCGGGGCTCGAACGGCACCTGATCCTGTGCGGCTACGGGCGTGTTGGGCGCACCGCGGCACAGGAGCTCGAGCATTCCGGCATCCCGTTCGTGGTCGTCGACATAAACCAGGCCTCGGTCGAGGACGCCGAACGCGATGGTCTGCTCGTCGTTTCCGGGGACGCGACCCACGATGATGTGCTCGAGACCGCCGGCGTCCGCCGCGCGCGCGGCCTGGTCGCGACCATGGACAGCGACGCCAACAACGTTTACGTGGTGCTCTCCGCGCGCGCCATGAACCCCAGCCTGTTCGTCGTCGCCCGGGCGAACGGCGAGGACGCTGAGGCGAAGCTCCGCCAGGCGGGGGCCGACCGCATCGTCTCGCCCTATTCGCGGGCGGGTCGGCAGATCGCCGAGCTCGTTACGCGCCCGCGGGTGGCCGACTTCATCGACTTCGCCCTGTCACACGGCCAGGTTTCGTTCTCCATCGAGGAGCTGGACGTGGTCGAGGATGGGCCGCTGGTCGGCCAGACGATGGCCGACCTCGTGAGCCGTGGCATCCACCCGCTGGCGGTGGCCCACGGCCAGCGCGAGTTCGAGACGACGCCGACGGCCGACCGCGTGCTGGTGGTCGGCGATCAGTTGATAGTCAGCGGTACCGCCGACGCGCTTCGCTCGCTGCTCGAATCAGGTTGAGGACTGCGCCGCCGGACCGTTGTCGCGCTCCTCGCGCCGGTACGGGACGTTGACCACGACGGTGTGCCGGCGCCCCAGCAGGGCGCGCCTCAGCCGATTGGCCGACTGGTTGTAGAGGATGCGTTCCCACCAGTGTCGGGCGACGAACTCGGGGATGACCACGAAGGTGACTGGCGCCGGCTTGTCGGCCGGCCAGGTCTGGTCGAGCACGTCGAGGTAGGCGAGCAGTGGCCCGACGAGGGCCCGGTACGGCGACTCGACGATGACCAGCGGCACTTCGGGTAGCTGCCGCTCCCACCGCTCACGGGTGGCGGCAACGTCGTCAGGGTTGTCGGTGACGAGCACCGCCAGCACGTCGCCGGCGATCGAGCGGGCCACGTTGAGTGCCTGGACCACGGCACGATTGATGCCCGGCACCGGCACGATGACGCGCTCCTCGCGGTGCGGGCCGGGCAGGTGCACGTCCTCCGCGACCGCCAGCTGCGCGGCGCTCGAGCGGTACTGCCGAGAGATGAACAGCATGATCGCGATGAGCACTGGGATGAGCGCCAGCACGACCCACGCGCCGAGCAGGAACTTGCTCGCTGCGACCTCGATCGCGACGACGCCCGTGGTGGCCGCCCCGATGCCGTTGATGAGCGCCTTGCGACGCCATCCGCGTTCGGTCGCGCGGTGCGTGTACCAGCGGCGCACCATGCCCGCCTGACTGAGCGTGAAGGCAATGAAGACGCCGATCGTGTACAGCGGAATGAGTGCGCTGACGCTGCCGCCGAACCCGACGATGAGGATGATGGCGACCGCGGTGAGCACGACGATGCCGCTGTTGAAGGCCAGCCGCTGACCGCGGAATTGGAATACCCGCGGCAGGAAACCGTCCCGTGCGAGGAAGCTGGACAGGCGCGGGAAGTCGGCAAAGGAGGTATTCGCGGCAAGGACGAGCACAACCGCCGTGGCGATCTGGATCAGGTAGTGAAACGGCGATCCGGCACCCACGAAAGTGCTCGTCAGCTGGCTGATGACCGTCTGCTCCTCGGTCGGATCGGGGATGATGCCCAGCTGGCCGGAGAGGAAGCTGATGCCCAGGAAGATCAGGGCGAAGCAGCTGCCCATGAGCAGCAGGACCATGCGCGCGTTACGCGCCTCGGGCGGCTTGAAGGCCTGCACGCCGTCAGCCACGGCCTCGGTGCCGGTCAGCGCGACCGAGCCAGAGGCGAACGCGCGCAGGATGAGGAGGACGCCCAGCCCGGCGGTGGCTTCCGCCCCGAGCCAGTCGGGCGGCGGCGTGTACGTGGGCATCGTGCCCGTGGCGAAGCGGAACAGTCCGTATGCGAGCAGGCCGAAGATGGAGATCAGGTAGACATACGTCGGCGCACTGAAGACGAGCCCGCTCTCGCGAATGCCGCGCAGGTTGACGAGCGCGAGGGTGAGCACCAGCACCACGCCGACCACGACGCGGATGTCGAACAGGGCCGGGAAGATCGAGGTCAGGGCGGCGACGCCGGCGGCGATCGACACCGCGACCGTCAGCACGTAGTCGGTCAGGATTGCCGACGCAGCCGTCAGGCCGGGCAGGGTGCCCAGGTTGTCGCTGGCAACGATGTACGAACCACCGCCTTTGGGGTAGGCCGCGATCGTCTGGCGATAGCTGGTAACAACAATGGCCAGCACGACCACCACGACGATGGTGATCGGCAGGGTGAGTACCAGCGCCCCGGCACCGGCCAGCGCCAGCACGCGCATGATCTCCTCGGTCGCGTACGCCGACGACGAAATGTTGTCGGAGGCAAACACCGGCAGGCCGGTGGTGACCGACAGGCGCTGGCTCGACTCTTCGTCGAGCGACAGGGTGCGCCCGAAGAGCACGCGGCCGATGCCGGCCAACGCGCGCGCGGCCGGCGTGCGCGGCCGCGATGCGGCCTCCTTGGCGACGAACGTGCGCGTTCCGGCATAGCGGAAATAGGCGGCATGGGGGCGGGCCACGCGCACACGTCGATCCCCCGGCCGTCGTCCGGACAGCCGGTGACGGCCGGATATGTCGTCGGTCATTCGTGGATCGGTTCGATCACCAGGTCAGCGCCCCGACCGTCGGGGTTGCGCAACGGATTGACACGGACTCCCGCTTCGAGCGCCAGGCGTCGGGCGGTGTCAAGGATCTGCTCGCCAAAGCGTATACCGGCGACGACCACCCGGGGAGATGCACCACACGCGACCATCGCGATCGCCTCGCGCGCAAGGCGGAGCTCGCGCTCTTCCTTGCGACTGCGCCGTCTGAACGGAATCGTGGCAGTCTGAAAATCACTGCCCGCGGGTCGGACCACGGTGCCAGCATCGGGGCGGGGCCCAAGAGGAAAGGCCGGCGCTGCTGGCCGGCTGCCCTTAAGCGCGCCTAAAGAATCCGTGCCGCCTGTGGCTGCCGGGCGTGTCAGCCGTTGGGATCGGCGATCCGGTAGCCGACGCCCGGCTCGGTCAGGATCAGGTCGCGCAGGCGGCCCGCCGCATCGGCATCGGCGAGCTTGCGCCGCAGCTGGCTGACGTACACGTACACGTAGCTGTCCTCGCCGCGATATGCCGCGCCCCACACCGCGCGCAGCAGGTGGCCTTTGGTCACCACGCGGCCGGCGTGGGCCAGGAGCACGCGCAGTATCTCGAACTCGCGCGGCGTCAGCTCCACGCGCCGCCCGTCGACGCGCACCTCGTGCACGGCCGGATCGAGGACCAGCGGACCCGCGGTCAGCCGGCCGTGCTCGTCGCCGGCCGGACCCGACGAGCGGCGCAGGGCGACGCGCAGGCGCGCGTTGAGCTCGTCGACACCGAATGGCTTGGTGACGTAGTCATCGGCACCGCGCTCGAGCGCCTGAACCTTCTCACGCTCGTCGTAGCGGCCGGAAAGGATCACGATCGGTGTCGTCGCTTCGCGGCGCACGCGGGTGATCACCTCGATGCCGTCGATGTCGGGCAAACCCAGGTCGAGCAGGATGACGTCGGCTCGCCGCGCAGCCCACCGCTCGAGCGCCAGACGGCCGTCAGCGGCCTCCTCGACGCGATATCCGCGGCTGGTCAACTCGCGTACCAGCGCGGCCCGCGTCTCGGCGTCGTCCTCAACCACGAGCACGGTGGGCCGCGCGGCCGGAGCGACGCCGGTCATGCCGTCGCCGCGGCCAGCTCGAGCGGCACGCGCGCCTTGTCGAGCTCGAAGTCGATTGCCAGACCGCCCATCTCCGAGCGCCGCGCAGCGACGCCACCGCCCATGGCCTCGATCAAGCCGCGCGTCACGGCCAGACCGATGCCCGTTCCGGCACGCGCAGCACGGCCGCCCGGCACGCGATAGAACTTGTCGAATAACCGGCTCAGGACGGCATCGGGCACACCGCTGCCCGAGTCCTCAATCCTCAGGCTGACCTTGTCCGATGTGGTTGCGCGCGTGCTGATCACGATGCGTGTACCGGGCGGGGTGTGGCGCGTGACGTTCTCCAGGACATTGGTCAGCGCGGCATCGAAGAAGACCGGATCGACGGCGACCAGTTCGTCGCTCACGCGGTCTTCGACCGGCCAGCCGGCGAGCCGGCCGGCCAGCCTGCCCAGCGCGGACCGCACCAGATCGTCCAGCTCGAAGGTGTCGATCTCGGCGCGCAGTACGCCGGCCTCGATCCGGCTCAGATCGAGCAGGTTGCTGACCAGCCGGTTGAGGTACTCCACCTCGCGTTCGATGGCATCGACGCTCTCGCGGGCAAGCGGCTCGCCGGCGCCACCGCGCAGCGTGCCCGCCGCGGCACGAATGGTTGCCAGCGGGGTGCGCAGATCGTGTGACACCGATTGCAGCAGGGCCGACTTGAGCGCGTCGCTTTCGCGCGCGATGGCCGCTGCCCTGGTCTCGGCCGCCATGCGGTCGTGTGCCAGGGCTTGACCGAGTTGGTCGGCCGCCGCGCCGAGCAGCCGAGTCTGCTCCGGATCGGGTGGCCCCGCGCCACGCGGTCTGGTCGCCCAGATCGTGCCGATGGTACCTCCCGCGGCGATGATCGGTACCCGGTACAGCTCGCCGTCGCCCTGTTCGGCGCCATGCCCGCGCGCGCGGGCCGCCGGCTGATGGACGCGCACCCATTCGAGAGTGCCGTCGCCGGGAGTCCGGCGGAGTTGGTTGACCACCGCGGCCTGCGCGGTGGCGAGGCGCGTCGCGGCGTCCTGCCCGGCCGGCTCGGCACTGCCGATGCTCACTGCGACGCGCGACATGTCGGCCTCGGTCTCGAGCGCCCGAGCGATGGCCGGCAAGACGGCATCGAGCGACTCGCGTGCGGCGAGCGCGCGGCTGACCGAGAACAGCGCGCGGGCTTCCCGTTCACGCCTGCCGGCAACCTCCGCTCGAGCGCGCAACAATGCCGTCAGTTGGCCGACCACCACGCCCACGAACAGCAACAGCACCACGCTCAGCCACACGCCCGGCTCGTGCATCGACAGGGTGTAGCGCGGCTCGGTGAACAGGAAGTTGTAGAGCACGAACGAGGCGACGGCGGTGGCCAGCGCGCCGTACGTGCCCGAGACGATCGCGGCGGCGACCACGGCGACGATGTACACGGCCGACGGGTTAGGCACGCCGAGGGAGTCCTGGAGAATGGCCACGACGACGCTCGCGCCCAAGAGCGCGGGCAAGGCGACGGCCAGCAGCCTCAGGATCGAGCGGGTGCCGATGCGCTCCATGGCGCGCATGCTAGGCCCGGGCCGTATCCACAGCGGCACGACCAGTCGCGGCGCCAGCCTCCACGCGTCGATAGGGGACATTCACCACGACTGTTCCCGGTCGTCCCAGGAGCGCCCGACGCAGTCGCCGCGCGGACTGGTTGTAGAGCAACCGCTCCCACCACTTGCGTGCGACGAACTCGGGAATGACCACGAAGGTGATCGGCCGCTCACGGCCGGCCGGCCAGGCCTCGTCGAGCACGTCGAGGTAGGCGATCAGCGGGCCCACGAGAGCACGATACGGCGACTCGACCACCACGAGGGGCACCTCAGGCAGCAGCTGCTGCCACTCGCGGCGCAGTTTCCGTCCGGCTGGCGGGTCATCGGTAATCAGCACCGCGAGCGTGTCGTTCGAGATCGAGCGGCCCACGTTGACGGCCTGGATCACGGCTCGATTGAGGCCGGCCACGGGCACCACCACGCGCTCGTCGCGATGCGGGCCCGGTGGGCGTGCGCCGGGACGCAGCGCCAGTTGCCGAGCCGTCGACGCGTACTGGCGATGGACGAACAGCATCGCGGCGATGAGCACCGGTATCAGCAGGATCACGATCCATGCTCCGAGCACGAACTTCGAGGCGGCCACCTCGACGGCAACGACGCCCGTGGTCACGGCGCCGACGCCGTTCACGATTGCGCGCCGCCGCCAACCGCGCTCGTTGGCGCGTAGCCGCCACCAATGCCTGACCATGCCCGATTGGCTGAGCGTAAAGGCGATGAACACGCCGATGGTGTACAGCGGGATCAGGTTGGTGACGCTGCCGCCGAACGCGACCATGAGCACGATGGCGACGAGCGCGAGCAGCACGATGCCGCCGTTGAAGGCGAGCCGATCGCCACGGAACTGGAACACGCGGGGCATGAAGCCGTCGCGTGCCAGGATGCTCGACAGGCGCGGAAAATCGGCAAAGGAAGTGTTTGCCGCGAGCACCAGCAGGACGGCGGTCGAGAGCTGGACCAGGTAGTGGAACGGGGTATCGGCGCCGACCAGCGTCCGCGTAAGCTGGCTGACCACTGTCTCCTGCTCGGTCGGGTCGGGCAGGATGCCGAGCTGGCTGGACAGGAAGCTCATGCCCAGGAAGATGGCTCCGAAGAAGAGGCCCATGAGGGCGATCACGATGCGTGCGTTGGGCGCCTCCGGCCGCTTGAACGCGGGCACGCCGTTGGACACGGCCTCGGTCCCGGTGAGCGCCACGGAGCCCGACGCGAAGGCGCGCAGTATGAGCACCAGGGCCAGGGGCTGGGCGGCAGTCGTGATGGACCAGGATGCCGGCGCGTGGTAGGCGGGCAGGCTGCCGGTCAGGAAATCGAGCATGCCGATTGCCAGCAGGCCAAGTATCGACACGAGGTAGACGTAGGTCGGAGCGCTGAACGTCAGGCCGCTGTCGCGCACGCCGCGCAGGTTCACCAGCGCGAGGAAGGCCACCAGGCCAACGCCGAGCGCGACACGTTCGTCGTACAGGCTGGGGAAAATGGAGGTCAGCGCCTCGACGCCGGCGGCCACCGACACCGCGACCGTCAGCACATAGTCAGTGAGCAGCGCTGCCGCCGCGGTAAGGCCGGGCAGCCGCCCGAGGTTGTCACTCGCCACGATGTATGAGCCACCGCCATTGGGATAGGCCGCGATCGTCTGGCGATAGCTGATGATCACGATGGCGAGGACGGCGATGATGGCCAGCGTGATGGGCAGGGTGAGCGCCAGGGCGCCCGCGCCGGCGAGGATCAGGACGCGCATGATTTCCTCCGTCGCGTAGGCGGAAGAGGAGATGTTGTCGGAGGCGAAAACGGACAGCCCGGTGAGGACGCTCAGCCGTTCGTTGGCCTCCTCGTGATTCGACAGCGGGCGACCAAAGACGATGCGCCGTGCGCGGGCAAGCCAACGGGCGACGGCGGTACGTGGAGCAGAGGCCGCCTCGCGCGCGACGAGGGTGTGTTCGTCGGCGTAGCGGAAGTACGCCGTGTACGGCCGCCGGACCCTGATGCGCAGGTCGCCGGGACGGCGGCCGACGATCGCCCGGGAGGTACCCCCGTGATCCGTTCTGGCTACGCGACTCCCTGTCGCTTCGGCGTTCACCGGACGAGCATCCGCGGCCCATCCAAGATGACGCCACCGCCGAGGCGTGCCGGCGGCCTTAGAGCGCCCTTAAGTCGGAACGAAAGGTGCTGGGCGACATGACGCCCGTGCACCAATGGCTGGCGTATGTCGCTCTCGCCGGGGCCGTGTTGCTGCTGGCGGCCGCAGCCCTCGGCCTGGCGGCGCCCCCGCGTCTCCGGGTATGGCTCGATCGCGCCATCCTGGTCGCGCTGGTCGCGCTGGCCATCGCGGCCCTGTCAGGGCTGCCGCTGATCGTGCTCAGCGGTGGCCCGGCCGACCCACTGCACCTCCTCTACGCGGTCATCGGCCCGGGTTTGATCGTGGTCGCCCGCTACCTGGGCAACGACGTCGATCGGCGACGGCGGGCGCTGTACATGGCCGTCGCCGCGATAACTCTGCTGGCGGTGATCTATCGGCTGTTCACCACGGGTTAGGCGGAGGCGGATCCAGCCGGCCGGCTGGGCGCCGACTTTTCAATTGCCGTGGCCGCTGCGCCGGCATCGGCACCGCCGCTGGCCGCCTCGAGGGCCGCGAATTCGGCCATGCCACTGGCCAGCCAGGCGCGCAGGCCGATGAGGATGGGTACCGCCGCGGCGACGATCAGGGCGGGGCCGAAGACCAGGCCCAGGCCCGCCAGGGCGAGGCCGAAACCGACCGTCAGCGGCGCGGCCGAGTTACCCGGCAGGCGTCCCGTCTCGTCGGTCATGTCGTTTGACTGGGTGGACGGCGCGAGCAGCAGCCAACTCCACGGACGGCCGCTCAGGCGCCGATCTTGTCCGCGCCACAGTGCCACCACCACCAGCAACAGTGCGCCGGTCGCGATGCCGGCGCCGACGAGCATCACGGTGCCCGCCCACTCGTAGCTGACGAACCAGTAGACGACGCCGACGACCGCGCTGTAGAGCGCGCTGCGGAGCAGGAAACGGAGTTCCTCGGGCACGCCTAGCCCTCGCCGGCCTGATCGCCGCTCGCGTCGGCCTGGCTCATGCGCCAATCCCACATCGGCCGTTCGGAGCGAATGGGGGGCAGCCAGCGGAAGTTGTGCTCGGGTGGCGGCGAAGTCGTCGCCCATTCGAGCGTGTTGCCCTCCCATGGATCATCTGGTGCGTCCGGCGGGCGGCGCAGCGCGCTGATGATGACCCACAGGAAGATGAGCACACCGATGGCCATCAGTCCCGCGCCAATAGTCGAAAGCGTGTTCAGGAACGCCCATCCGGCGTTGTCCGGGTAGTCGCTGAAACGCCGGCCCATGCCCACGATGCCGAGCTGGTACATGGGCAGGAACGCGAGCAGCACACCTCCGGTGAAGGTCCAGAAGTGGAGCTTGCCGAGTCGTTCGCTGAGCATCCGCCCGGTCGCCTTGGGGAACCAGAAGTAGAAGCCGGCGAACATGGCCATGACCGTCCCCCCGACGAGCACATTGTGCAGGTGCGCGACGATGTAGTAGGTGTCCTGGAACTGGAAGTCGAGCGGCGGCGAGGCGACCATCACGCCGGTGATGCCGCCCGACAGGAAGACGAACATGAAGCCCAGCGCGAAGAGCATCGGCGTCGGGAATGTCAGGTGGCCGCGGAACATCGTCGCGATCCAGTTGAAGTACTTGATCCCGGTGGGCACGGCGATCAGGAACGAGAGGGCGCTGAAGAAGGGCAGGTTGACCGCGCCGGTGGTGAACATGTGGTGCGCCCAGACGGTGAACGAGAGCAGTGCGATGGCGACGAAGGCGAGGACCATCGCCTTGTAGCCGAACAGCGGCTTGCGCGAGAAGACGGCCACGACCTCGCTGATGATGCCGAAGAAGGGCATGATCAGGATGTACACCTCGGGGTGGCCGAAGAACCAGAACAGGTGCTGGAAGAGGATGGCGCTGCCGCCCCCGGCAGGGTCGAAGAACGAGCCACCCAGGTGGCGATCGATGTACAGCATGGCCAGGTCCGCGGTCAGCGCCGGGAACGACAGCAGGATCAGCAGCGAGGTGACCAGCACGCCCCAGGTGAAGATGGGAATGCGCAGCATGGTCATGCCCGGCGCCCGGCGAGTGAACAGGGTGGCGATGAAATTGATCGAGCCCAGGATCGACGAGATGCCGGTCAACCCGATGCCCACGATCCACAGGTCCATGCCGACGCCGGGTGAGTAGGTGGCGTCGCTGAGCGGCGCGTAGAAGGTCCAGCCCACGGCCGCCGCACCACCCACTGTCAGGAATCCGGACAGCACGATCAACCCGCCGAACAGGAACATCCAGTAGGTCGCCGCGTTGAGGCGCGGGAAGGCCATGTCCGCGGCGCCGATCTGGAGCGGCAGCAGGTAGTTCGCGAGGCCCACCGCCAGTGGCGTCCCGAACAGGAACATCATGATCGTGCCGTGCATCGTGAACAGCTGGTCGTAGGTCGAGGCGTCGATGAACTGCATGCCCGGCTGGGCCAACTCGAGACGCATGACCAACGCGATCAGGCCGCCGAGCAGGAAGAAAAGGAAGGCCGAGCCGATGTAGAGCAGGCCGATCTTCTTGTGGTCGGTGGTCGTCAGCCAGTCGCTCAGGCCATGCGCGACCGCCGGCCGCGGGATGGCCAGCCGCGGCTGCTCGAGGTCAGTGACGGCCACGGACTCGTCCTCCGGTCACGGCGCGACGCTCGGCGATCCCGTTGACTCAGCTGCCGGCGGCTGGCCCGCCTGCTGCTGCGCCAGCCAGGCCTGGAAATCGGCTGCTGAAACGGCGCGGATGGTGAACGTCATCGCGAAGTGGTAGATGCCGCAGAACTCGGCGCACTGACCGGCGTAGACACCGGGGTTCTCGATGTCGATCGTGAAGTGGTTGACCATCCCCGGAATGGCGTCGCGCTTGTACAGGAACTGCGGGACGAAGAAGGAATGCTCGACGTCCTGCGAGGTCAGCGTGATGTTCACCGGTTCATTGACCGGCAGCACCGCCTGGGGTCCCTGTCCGGGGCCGCTTGATTGAACCACCACGCCGTAATCGGAGTAGGTCATCTGCCAACCCCAGCGGTAGGCCAGGACACTCAGCTGGACCGGATCGCTGCCCGGTTGCGTGTCGCTGATGCGCGCCAGGGTCCAGACGGTCAGGCCGAAGAGAACGGTCACGATCAGCAGCGGGATGCCCGTCCAGATCACTTCGAGGACGTTGTTGCCGCGGATCTGTGGCGGGATCGCGCCCGCTGGCACCGAGCGCCGGCGGCGGTAGCGCACGATCATGAACACCAGCAGGCCATAGACCGTGATGCCCACGCCGGCGGCCAGGATCTGGGCGATCTGGTAGAGGAAGTTGATGTCGCCGGCCTCGGTTGTCTCCGGCGTCGGCATGCAGCCCGAGGCCACCAGGCCGAGGGCGATCAGGAGCGCGGCGGCCGTGCGGCGACGGCTCACTCAGCCGGCTCCTCGGCGTCGATGAAGCCGCCCGAGGCCGAGCGGTTGATCGGCGTCCCCGCCGCGCCGACCTGGCCGGTGCGACCGCGCGCGCGGTCACGACACAACCGATAGGTGATGACCCAGGCCAGGATCGGGCCGAGTACGAGCAGGCCGCGCAGGACCCAGGTCAGGTCGTTCAGGTCGACGCGGAAGAACAGCGCGAGGACGTCGTTCGCGCCGGCGATCAATTGCACGGCGAAGAAGGTGAGCACGGCCACGCCGGTCGCAGTACGGCCGGGCTTTTCCCACGGCCAGTCGAGCAGGTTGTGGGGGCCCGTGTCGTGGCTGTAGCGTCGCTCGATCCACGGCCAGAACACGATCACCCCAAAGGCGATGCCGGGTAGCAGGATGGCCACCCAGAAGGGGCTGGGGATGGTCACGCCCAGGATCGTCGGCTCGAACGGGACGCCCAAGCGAAGCGCGCCCTCCAGCCAGCCGACATACCAGTCCGGCTGCGACGGTACCGTCGCCACCCACGGCAGGTACGGCCCGTACAGCCATACCGGGTTGATCTGGAAGAAGCCGGCGATCAGCGAGATCACCGCCGCGGTCAGGAAGAACAGGCCGCCCGAACGGAAGGCCTGCATCGGCCAGAAGCGCGAACCGACGACGTTCTCCTCGGTCCGGCCGCGGCCGCGGAACTGCGTGTGCTTCTGCAGGAACACGAGCACGACGTGAGTGCCCACGGCGCCGATCAGCAGGGCCGGCAGCAGCATCACGTGGAAGACGAAGAGGCGGCTGATGGTGAACGCGGTTGGATATTCGCCACCGAAGATGAGGTAGGCGAGGTTGGGTCCGACGAAGGGGATCGACATCGCTGCGCCATAGGCGATGCGCATGCCGGTGCCGGACAGCAGGTCATCGGGCAGTGAGTAGCCGGTGAGTCCCTCGGCGAGCGCGAAGATGACCATCGTCACGCCGATCAGCCAGTTGAGTTCGCGCGGCCGGCGGAAGGCGCCGGTGAAGAAGATGCGCATCATGTGCGCCGCGATGGCGGCGACGAAGATGAGTGCCGTCCAGTGGTGGATCTGGCGGAAGAGCAGGCCGGCGCGCACATCGAAGCTGATGCGCAGGACGGACGCAAAGGCGGCCGAAACCTGCTGGCCCTGGAGCGGCACGTAGCTGCCGTCGTAGGTCACCGTGCGCGAATCGGGCGTGAAGAAGAAGGTCAGGAAAACCCCGGTCAGCACGAGGATGATGAAGCAGAAGAGCGCCAGCTCCCCGAGCAGGAACGACCAGTGATCCGGGAAGACCTTGCGCAGCGTGGTGTGGGCGACCTGCGCCAGGCCGGTGCGCTCGTCGATCCAGCCGATCAGGCGCTCGAGCTCGGTCGGCTGTTCGCCCGCCGCCCGCGGGCCGGTCTTGGCGCGCGTGTCGCTCACCGGTAGATCGCCCAGAAGCTCGGGCCGACAGGCCCGCTGAAGTCACCGGCGGCAATGAAGCTGCCGTCCGACTGGAGCTGGATGGGCAGCTGCGGCAGCGGCCGGCCGGCAGGGCCGGAAACGACGACGGCGCCGCGCAGGACATCGAAGGTCGATTGGTGGCACGGGCAGACGAGCACGTGGCGGCTCTCGACGAACAGGCCCACCGGGCAGCCCACGTGGGTGCACGTCTTCGAGTACGCCAGATAACCATCGACGGCCATGGCCGCTTCCTCGGCCGTCAGCTGCAGCTGGCTGGGATCGACATGCAGTAGCACCGCCGCCGAGGCGGAGTTGGTGCTCGGATCGACGCCCTCGGGGAACACCGTGGTGATGCTGCCCAGTGGCAGGGCGGCCGCGCGCACCGGCTGGCCGTCGAGTCCCACCAGACGCATGCCCCGGCGCCAGGCGGTCTCATAGAGCGTGTTACCGGGCGACGGACCCAGCGACAGGATGGGTATCGCAATTGCGGACACCAACCCACCGACGGCGCCGAGCATGAGGTAGATGAGTAGTCGCCGGCGGGTTACGCCGGCCTCGTCGGTGAGCGCTTCGGCGAGCGCGCGGCGGCTGGCCCGCGAGTGGTCGTCGACGTGTCGCGGCTCGGTCACGTCGGGAGCCGGTATCAGCCGCTGCGACCAGATCACCAGCCCTGCGCCGAAGCCGGCCAGGGCCAGGAACAGGAGGATGCTCTCGAGCTGCGGCTGGCCACCCAGCGCGTAGAGCACGAGCAGCAGGAATCCGGCGCCCATGGTGGTCAGGAAGCACAGCGCGACGACCAGTTCGGCCTGCCGTTCGCGTTGCTGCTGGCGCCACCGCGAACCCCTCAAGATGACGATCCCGGCCACGGCGGCCGCCGCCGGCGGGGCGGGGCCTTCTGGTCCTCTTCCGTTTCCACGGCGGCGACGGCCGTCACCTGCTCGGCGGGCGGAATATGGCCCTTCTGGCCGACGACCCAGCGAGCGACGAGGATCAGCAGGCCCAGGCCGAGGACGCCGGCGATCAGCCCTTCGGGGACGGGGCCGATGTCGCCCAGCGAAAGACCGCCCGGATTGGGCGCCGTGTGCAGGTACTGGACGTACGCCGCGATGGCGTTGACGTCATCCTGGCTGAAGGAGAACTGGGGCATCGCGCCCGGCCCCACGAGCATTGCCTCGGCGACGGTCTGGGCATCGGCACGGCTGAGCGGCGGCGCCGACAGTGACCCACCGATCGAGCCCCCCGACCCGGCTGGAGAATGACAGGCGGCACAGTTGTTGATGTACAGCTCCCAGCCGCGGTGGAGGTCACCGGCGCTGGCCACCACGTTGGGGATCGCCGGTCCGCTGCCAAGGGTGGCGACGTAGGCCTCGAGCGCCTGGATCTCGTCCTGGCTGAGCGGCGAGTGTTCCTGCTGCCACGAGGGAACGCCCAACTGGCCGAGCGGCATCCGCCCGGTGCGCAGGTAGAAATCGACCTTGGCCGGCCCGGCGTTGGCGAGTGACGGCGCCACGTTGGTGCCCTGGCCAGCGGAGCCGTGGCACGAGGCGCAATCGGACATGAACAGCTGACGGCCGTCCTCGACCGCCGCCGAGGACACCTGCGTTGGTGCCGACGAATTCCCGGAGCTGCCGGCGTTGGCCTCGGCCGGGCCGCTTGCCGCCTGGACGACGACGAGGAGTGCGGCGCCGGCAAGCGCCAGCAGCACCACAACGCCGGCGACTGCACGTACGCGGCGGCCGCCCTGCATCAACGGCTCAACCGTCACCCTTCACGAAGTCGCCAATCCCCCCATGGCAACTCGCCCATCGCTGATCTCCTCGCATAAGCGTGGCTTCCCTCTGGCAAGGGAACGTACCAGCACAGGCCGTGCGAAAGCCAGCCCGCGGCAGAGGCGCAACCTTGCGGCCTTCTCGCACTGTGGCATAAGTAGCCCCACCGCGTCACCGGAAAGGGCGAAAGGTACGGGGGCCGTACGCTCTGGCAGGGGGCATGGTTGCGAGGATGCTCAAACGCAGTTTGACCGGCGTCCTCGTCGCGCTCGGCGCGGTGCTGCTTCCCGCGCACGCCACCCTTGCCGCCGATCCGCCCAACAGCCTTGAGCTGCATGCCACCTACACCGTGAACGCGACGCTGCAATGGTCCGCGCGCCGGCTCACTGTCAGCAGCACGGCGCTGGTCACGAACAACACCGACACGCCGGTTGATGCGCTGACCTTCAACCTCGTGCCGGCGGCGATCGGGCATATGGCCTTCGGCGGTGCCCACGTCGGCCCCGATGCCGACAGCGAGGCGCCGGCCGACGCCACGGTCGCGGATCAATCGGTCATGGTCAGCCTGCCCTCGTCGCTCGGGCCCGGGGAACAGGCCGCGGTGACCATCGACTACAGCGCGAAGCTCCTCAAGCGCGCGCGTAACAAGGGCTATCTCTTCGAGAAAGCGCACGGGATCGCCACGGCCTACCGCTGGATACCCTGGCTGAGTGTCGCCTACCCGTTCGCGACGCCCACGTTCGGCGAGCCCTTCGTCACCGCGGTCAGTGATGAGGTGGACGTCACCATTACCTCCGACCGGCCGCTCACCATCGCCTCGACCGGTCACCAGACCAGCCTGTCGGACGATGGCCTGACGCACACCTTCGTGGCGCACAACGTGCGCGACTTCAACTTCTCCGCGAGCCCCAGATACCAGACCGCGACCCAGCAGTGGGGCGACGTGACGATCACCTGGTACTACAGCAAGCTGTCGCTCGCGCGGCTCCAGAAATGGACACTGGCGGCACTTCAGCACTACACCGACCGAGTCGGGCCGTACGGCTACAACTACCTCAGCGTGGCCGAGATGGGCTCCTTCCTGGGCATGGAATCGCCGGGCATGGTGTGGATCTCGAACACGCGGCCGTCCGAGTTGAAATACCTGACCGTCCACGAGCTGGCCCATGAATGGTTCTACGCGGTGGTCGGCAACAACCAGGCGACCGAGCCGTTTGCCGACGAGTCACTGGCCGAGTTCCTGACCCGCGACCTGATCGGCAACACGCATTCCACCTGTGCCCAGGACGTCCTTGATCGGCAGGTCTATGGCTATTCCAAGAGCTGCTACTACGAGACCCTGTACGTGCAGGGCGACAACTATCTCGAGGATTACCGCCAGGCGGTCGGTGACGATGCGTTCTGGGCGGGCCTGCGCCAGTACTACGCGGACTATTCCTTCAAGATCGGCGGAACCAGCCAACTGTTCAGCGAGCTCGACGCGGCGTCGAACAGTGCCGCTGCCGATCACTCGGATCGTTTCCCCAGCCTGTTCCCCGGCGGCCAGTGATCTGATCTGATCCGGCGGCTCCGGCGCTGAGCCGCGCCGTTACCCTCTGTCCATGACCCAGACGATCACGCTCAACGCGGTCGAGCTGTTCGTGGCGCTCATCGCCGTGGCCACTGCCGCGGCGCTGGTGGTCCGCCGCGTTGCCGTCCCCTACACAGTCGCGCTGGTCGTTGTCGGTCTGGCCGCCGGCGTCTTCGATTCGGGCATCGAAATCAATGTGCCACCGGACCTGATCCTTGCCGTCTTCCTGCCGGCGCTCGTGTTCGAGGGCGGCTACCGGCTCGACCTGGGCGAGCTGCGCCGGGTCGTCGGACTGGTCCTGTTGCTGGCCATCCCCGGGGTGCTGATCGGCGCGGTAGTGCTCGGCTTGGTCCTCAACGTGACCACCGGCCTGCCGATCGAGCTCGGCTTCATCGTCGGCGCAATGCTCGCCGCGACCGACCCGCCGGCGGTGCTGGCAACCATGCGGCGCATGCATGCTCCCGCGCTGCTGACCACCACCATCGAGGCCGAGAGCCTGTTCAACGACGGCACTGCCATCGTCATCTTCGGCATCGCCGTGTCCGCGGTGAGCGTTGGCTCGACCAGCATGCTCGACGCTGCGGTGTCGATCATCCTGACGCTCGTCGTCAGCGTGGTCATCGGCGGTGCCGGCGGCCTGATCGCCTCGCGCCTGATTGCCCACGTCGACGACCACCTGATCGAGTTGAGCGTAACCGTGGTGCTTGCCTACGGCACCTACCTGCTGGCCGACCAGCTCCATGAATTGGGCGTCATCGCGACCGTCGTGGCGGCCATCGTCCTGGGCAATTACGGCCGCGCGGCGGGCATGACCCAACGGACCGAGGAAGCCGTCGACACGGTCTGGGAATTTGCTGCCTTCCTGCTCACGGCGCTGCTGTTCCTGCTCATCGGCCTGCTGATCGCGCTGCCCGACCTCGTCGACAACGTGGTGCCCATTGCGTGGGGCATCATCGGCGTGTTGGCCGCTCGCGCACTCGTCGTATACCTGATCACGGGCGGGCTCAGCCGTGCCATGGGCGGGCCGATCACCAGGCAGGGCCTTCCCCTGGGCTGGCTGCACATCATGATGGCGTCCGGCCTGCGTGGCGCAGTGGCGATTGCCCTGGCCCTGTCATTGCCGGCCGACCTGCCCCAACGCCAGCTGCTGGTCGAGATCGTCTTCGGCATCATCCTGTTCACGCTGATCGCCCAGGGCCTGTCGCTCGACAGCGTCGTGCGTCGCAGTCTGCGGCGCGGCGACGCGCCCACACCCGCCTGACGCCACCAGGGCGGGCCACCCGCCAAACGTTGCCCGCACGCGACACAAAACGGCCATGGCCCGGTACTAATGGGCTATCTGGGCACTTGCCGGCAGTACCATCGAGCGACCGGGAGGGTCTGTGCCGCCTTCCCTCGATCAGGCCGCGGACGCGCCGCGCCGCGTAGCCAAGGTGGGAGAAAGTTGGCTTCCCAGCAGGTACTGGCGCGCGCAGCGCGAGAGTGACACTCGTGGGCCGCGCATGATGGTCACCGAAGGACGACCCGTCGCACCGGTCCACGGACCCGACGAGCCGGCCGGACACCTGGCGTCGTCGGACGTCGCCGCCGCGCGGCTGCCGGCGGGCCAATTCGTGCGCGTCACCCGCATCAGCAGCTACATCTTCCTGATCGCGGCTCTCGCGATCGTGACCCTGTTCGGCGGCCAGACGCAGCCGACCGTCTACTCGCTGCTCGCGTTGGGCCTCTTCCTGACCGTCCTGTTCCAGGACATCCTGCCGTTGACGACCTTCGGTCGCCTGCGCGTGCCGCTCGAGGCAATCATTGCCCTCAGCTACCTGATCGTGCTGCTGGTCCTGACCGGTGGCCGCGACAGCCCGTACTTCTTCGGCTTCGCCCTGCTGTTGTTCGCCGGCGCGCTATCGGCCGACGGCCCGTGGCCCAGCGTTCTGACCATTGCCACTGCCGCGGCCTACCTTGCCGGCGTGTTGATCGCGCCGGGCGGGCTGCCGCTCGACAACACGGGCGTTGGCGTGGTCACGTTCAATGTCATCGCCTTCGGCCTGGTCGCGTACGTTGCTGCCGCGATCGGCCGGGAGCAACGACGTGGGCGTGAAGAGGCGCTGCGGCTGTCGCGCTTTGATTCGCTGACCGGTCTGCCCAACCGCGCCTACTTCCAGGCCGTAATGGAGCAGGAAATCCTGCGTGCATCGCGCACCGGCCGGGCCTTCGGCCTGCTGATGATCGATCTCGATGGGCTCAAGGCCGCCAACGACCGCTTTGGGCATGCGTCCGGCGATCGGCTGATCCAGGCGGTCGCCGACGTGCTGCGCGGCGATACGCGTGCGACCGACCTGGCCGCCCGGTATGCCGGCGACGAATTCGTGCTCATCCTGCCCGAGACTGACCTTGCCGGCGCCCTGCTCGTGGCCGAGAAGGTGCGTGTCGATATCGCCCGCATCGCGCTGCCGCACGACGGTGCCCTGATACGCACCTCGGCCTCGATCGGCCTCGTTACCTACCCGGACGACGGCCGCACTTCGACCGAACTCGTGCGCCGGGCAGACCTCGCCATGTACGAGGCCAAGCGGCGCGGCAAGGATCAGATCGTGCGCTATGCCCGCCAGCCCGCGGCAGAAGCCCCGCGCAGCTCATCGGCCAGCCAGCCGCGACCGGCGCGGCGTTCGCTGGGGGGCGTAGCGCGCAGGCGCGATGCTGCCGGTGCCGCCGCCCGGGTGCCGCCGCAATCGCCCGGACCAGCGCCATGGGAGGAGTCCTGAGCGACCCGATGTAGCCTATCGGCGTGAGCGAGCCGGGCCCGAGTTCAAAGCCGCTCCGCGCCCCCGCCGGCTTCGGCACGCGGGCCATCGCGGCCGCGACCCGGCCGCCGAGCGTCTCCCAGGAGCCGAACGCGGTGCCGATCTACCAGGCCGTCACCTTCAGTGCCGACGGTGCTGAGCAACTGGGCGACATCCTGAGCGACCGCCAGCCCGGCTACGCCTACGCGCGCATCGACAATCCGACCGCCGATGCCCTGGCCGGCACGATGGCGGAGATCGAAAGCGCCGAGGCCGCCTACTGCTTTGCCAGCGGCATGGCCGCCATCCACGCGGCGCTCGCCGCAAACCTCGCTGCGGGCGACCATGTCGTTGCCGCCCGGGCGCTGTACGGCAGCACCCAGCAACTCATCGAACGCGTGCTGGCCCGCTTCGGTGTCGCATCGACCTTCGTTGACTCGACCGATACCGATGCCGTCGCCGCCGCGATCCGGCCCAACACGCGTGTCCTCTACCTCGAGACGATCGCCAACCCGACCATCATCGTCAGTGACGTCGCCGCCCTGGCGGCGCTGGGCCATCGGCACGATCTGGTCGTGCTCGTCGACAACACCTTCGCCTCGCCGTACCTGTGCCGGCCGATCGAGCTCGGAGCCGACCTGGTCATCGAGTCGGCGACGAAGTGGCTGGGCGGCCACTCCGACGTGCTCGGCGGCGTGGTCGCCGGCAGCCGCGCGCTGATCAGGCGTGTACGCGAGGTGCAGATCGATACCGGCGGCGGCATCGCACCGTTCTCAGCGTTCCTGGTCCTGCGCGGGATCGAAACGCTGCACGTGCGCATGGATCGCCACGCGGCGAACGCGCTCGCCCTGGCGCGCCACCTCGAGCCGGCCGAACCTGTCCGCGCCATCTTCTACCCGGGCCTGCCCAGCCATCCCCAGTTCGAGCTGGCCCAGCGCCAGATGCGCGCCGGCGGCGGCATGCTCGCGTTCGACGTTGGTGACCGGGTTGCCGCCGGCGCTCTGCTCGACGCGCTGATGATCCCGCCGCGCACGGCGTCGCTGGGCAGCGTGCGCACGATAGCCGTCCATCCGCCGTCGACCACCCACCGCCAGCTCGATGCCGGCGCCCTGCAGCGCGCCGGCATTGCCGAAGGGCTGGTGCGGGTATCGGTCGGCCTCGAGGACATCACCGATTTGCTTGACGACTTCGACCGCGGCCTTGCCGCAGCACGCGAAGCGCTGGCGGTCGGCACGGCCTAGGTTCGGTCCGACATCGCCAGCATCTCGACCGGCGCCCGCGGCGCCAACGGCCAGTTAGACCTGGTTGGGCGCCTGGGCTGGCGGGCGTGGCGGACCTTGACCAGCGTCCGCTTTGCGGTGCTCCAGATCGCCGTGCTGGCCACGGCGGGGGTGATCGGTGCCGTCCTACGCCAGATACCGACGTTCGCGCTGCACGATCCGCAGTCCTACGCCGAGCAGCTGGCCACGATCCATGCTGCCTACGACCCGATCACGATCGTGGGGCTCAACGTGGGGCCGGTGATGGTCGATGTCTTCGATTGGCTGGGCTTCTTCCGCGTCTTCTCGGCACCGTGGTTCATCTTCCTGCTGACCCTGCTCGCGGTGAGCATCGTCGTGTGCACGCTCGATCGGACGCCCGGTCTATGGCGCGCCGCGCGGCACGTCAAGGTCGTCCAGGGCCCCTCCTTCTATGACCTGGGCCTGGAACACCGGGCGCGTTTCAACGACGTGGATGCCGGTGCGCTGGACGAGCTCGAGGCGGTCCTTCGGCCGCGCCACTTCCGGCTGCAGCGCGCGGAGGCCGCCGGGGCGGTGCACGTCTACGGCGACAAGTACCGCTTCCTGAAGCTGGCCACGCTCCTGACCCACCTTGGCCTGATCCTCTTCCTGGTCGGCGCGGCGCTGACTACCCTGCTCGGCTTCGAGACGGTCGTCTTCCTGGGCCAGGGCGACACCGCGCCAGTGCAGGCCGTCGGCACGCCCGACAACCTGCTCGTCAAGAACATCAACTTCGAGGCGCCCACCCGGCCGGACGGCTCGTTTGCCGACTTCACCACTGACCTCGCTGTCTACGAGAATGGACAGCAGGTGGCGCGCAAGACGATCCGCGTCAACGACCCGCTCTACTTCGACGGCTACGCCTTCCACCAGAACACCTTCGGCCCGGCCGAGATCATGACCATCCACGATCCCGGCGGCGCCCTGGTGTGGCAGGGCCCGGTGCTGCTCGCCGGACAGTTGGCCGGCCTGCCGCAGGGCTTCCTGACCATTCCCGGCTCGGACGTCGGCCTGCTGCTCGTGCTCGACCGCAGTGACGCGGGCACGCCGGTGCTGGCCCTGACGGGCATCAGCGCGGCCCAGGATGGTTCGACGAACATCCTGTTCATCAATGGCCTGGGCCTGGGCGATTCGAGCGACCCGACCCAGACCGGCGGATACGCGATCACCTGGCAGCAGGCCAGCGCCTACACCGGCATGGTCATCAAGCGTGACCCGGGCCAGGGCACGATCTGGATCGCCTACCTGTGCCTGATCAGCGGCCTCGTGTTGAGCTTCTACTTCCCGCGCCGCCGCCTGTGGGCCCGGCTGGCCGATGGGCGCCTGGAGGTGGCGCTGGTGGCCGACCGTTACGCGAACCCCGAACGCGAGCTGGAGGGCCTCCTGGACGATCTCGCGGGCCGACTCCGTAACCATCCCGAACGCCGAATGCAACCCTCGTCGGGACACGCCCGCGCATAGACTCGGGGAGTCGTGTGATGGCGCCCCGGGGGCAGGCGCCGGCTGTGTTGCGGAGGCTCATTGAAATGGTCATGGAGCTCGGCGAGCGGAGCGCTACCACGGGCAATGGACATGCGGCGAATGGCTCGGGCAACGGCGCCGGGCGTGGCGGGGCACGCCCGGCGGCAGTGGGCGTAGGTCCGGGCAGCGGTGTGAGCGCTCGTCAGGCGGCGATCGGGGCCATCTCCAACCAGCGCGTGGCGTCCACCCAGGACTACCTGTCGCACGCCGGCGCGGACATCTACGGCCAGTACGTCTTCGGCGAGGATGCCCAGCGGCAGTACCTGGCCAAGCCGATCTTCAACCGGCTGCGGCGCACCATCGCCGGTCTCGAGCCATTCGACCCGGCAATCGTCGATGCTGTGGCCCACGGCGTGAAGGAGTGGGCCCTGGCGCACGGGGCGACGCACTTCACGCACTGGTTCGTGCCCATGACCGGCTCCACCGCCGAGAAGCACGACTCCTTCCTGACCCCGTCGGGCGACTCACACACGATCGCCGAGTTCTCCGGCCAGAACCTGCTCCAGGGTGAGCCCGACGCGTCCTCCTTCCCGAGCGGCGGCATCCGGGCGACCTTCGAGGCACGTGGCTACACCGCCTGGGACGTCACCTCGCCGATCTTCCTGCAGGTCGAGCCCAACGGCGTGACGCTGACCATCCCCACCGCGTACGTGTCGTTCACGGGTGATGCGCTCGACTACAAGATCCCCCTGCTCCGCTCCCAGGACGCGCTGGGCAAGCAGGCGCTGCGCGTCCTGCGCTGGTTCGGCAACTCAGAAGCGACGCGCGTGTTCACGACCATCGGCCCCGAGCAGGAATACTTCCTCGTCGACCGCCGCCTGGCTGAGCAGCGACCCGACCTGGTGCTCACCGGGCGCACCCTGTTTGGTGCGCCGTCGCCCAAGGGCCAGGAGTTGGAGGACCAGTACTTCGGCCCGATCCGCGAGCGGATCCTCGCCTTCATGATGGACCTCGACCGCGAGCTGTGGCGCCTCGGCATTCCGGCCAAGACGCGCCACAACGAGGTTGCGCCGGCGCAGTTCGAGATGGCACCGGTGTTCGAGCCCACGTCGGTCGGCAGCGACCACAACATGCTGGTCATGTCGACGATGCGCAGGCTCGCCCATCAGCACGGCCTGATGCTGCTCATCCACGAGAAGCCCTTTGCCGGCATCAACGGTTCGGGCAAGCACAACAACTGGTCGATGTCGACCGACAGCGGCGAAAACCTGCTCGATCCGGGCAAGGACCCGCACGCCAATGCGCAGTTCCTGGCCTTCCTGCTGGCAGTCATCCGCGCGGTCAACGAACACGCTGACATCCTGCGCGCGAGCATCGCCGACGCCGGCCAGGATCACCGCCTGGGCGCCAACGAGGCGCCCCCGGCGATCATGTCGATCTTCCTCGGGGGGCAGCTCGAGGACGTCATCCACCAACTCGAGCAGGGTCCCGCGTCGGCTTCGCGTGACGGCGGCCAGCTCGACCTGGGCGTGTCGACGTTGCCGGGCCTGCCGCGTGACGCAACCGACCGCAATCGCACCTCGCCGTTCGCCTTCACGGGCAACAAGTTCGAGTTCCGCGCAGTCGGCTCATCGGCGCCCATCTACTGGCCGCAGACCGTGCTCAACACGGCCGTGGCCGACTCGCTCGCGCTGCTTGCCGACGAGCTCGACAAGCTCGAGCCGGCTGACTTCGACGGGCTGTCCGCGATCCTGTCGGACATCGCCCGCTCGAACAAGCAGGTCCTCTTCGAGGGCAATGGCTACGCGCCCGAGTGGCACGCCGAAGCGGCCAAGCGCGGGCTACCCAACAACCGCACCACGGTCGATGCCCTGCCGGCATTGATGATGCCCAAGGCCAAGGCGGTCTTTGCCAGGTACGGCGTGCTTTCCGAGCGCGAGCTGGGGGCGCGGGTCGAGATCGCCTGGGAGCGTTATGTCAAGGTCCTCAACATCGAGGCGAGTGCCGCCCTCGACATCGCCCGAACGATGATCATGCCGGCGACCGTGCGCTACCTGGTCCAGTTGACGGCCGTCGGATCGGCGTCGACGGCGGTCGCAGCGCTCGCCGCACGGATTGCTGCCCTGACCGATCGTCTGGGCACGGCCATCGACGACCTCGATCACGCTGTTCATGCCGCCCACGCGGCCGGCTCGGTGCACCAAGAGGCGCGTGGCTTCGTCGACCATGTGATCCCGGCACAGAACGCGCTGCGGGCCGTCGCCGATGAGCTGGAGACCCTCGTCGCCGACGACCTGTGGCCGCTGCCCAAGTACCGCGAGCTGCTCTTCCACTACTAGGTCGACGCGGCCGGTCGCTGACGGCCATATCGTCACCGTCTCGCTCTGGAGCGGCCTTTCGCGGATGCGCGGCTTGCCGCGTCGGGTCCGCCCGCACGAACCTGCACTGGCGCTTGTGGCGATAGCGTTCACGGTCTCGTTTCGAGGCCCGTCCAGTCGGCGAGATGGAGAGAACACTTGCCTGCTGACGGTATGGCCGGCAACCAGATGACTCGAACCGATCCGCCACGCTGCTGGTGGGCGACCAGCGACCCGTTGCTCGCCGAGTACCACGATCGCGAGTGGGGCCGCCGCGTCGAGGATGACACGCGCCTGTTCGAGATGCTCACGCTGGAGGGCTTTCAGGCGGGCCTTTCGTGGCTCACCATCCTGCGCAAGCGGCCGGCCTTCGAGGCTGCCTTCCAAGGCTTCGAGCCGCGCGTCGTGGCTGCCTTCGGCGAGCGCGAGCGGCAGCGCCTGCTGGCTGACACCGGCATCGTGCGTAACCGGGCCAAGATCGACGCGACCATCGGGAACGCGCGGTCGCTGCTCGAGCTTGCCGCCGCACACGGCACATTTCGCGCCTACCTCGACACGCTGGTGCCGCCGCCGCCGCGACGTCGTGGGCCTACAGATCAGGCGGGTAGCATCCCGGCCACTACTCCCGCCTCGGACGCGCTCTCGCGTGAGCTGCGGCGGTGTGGCTTCCGCTTTGTGGGTTCGACGATCGTGTACTCCTTCATGCAATCGGTCGGACTGGTCGACGACCACCTCCCCGAGTGCTTCCTCTACGGCATGATGTAGGCCGGCGCCGGGCGTGGGAGTAGCCGGCGCGGATGAGGAGGACTGCGGGTGCGTCGGCTGGGGCTGGTGCTGCGCTGGCTGTTGGTCATCGCGCTGGTGCTCGTGCTGGCGGTCGGTGGCCTCTTCACCTGGCTCGTGGCGCGCGGCATCCCTCAGCGCGCCGGCACGATCACGCTGGCCGGTCTCCACGCTCCGGTGCGCGTGGTCCGTGACCAGAACGGCATCGCCAACATCTACGCGTCGACGACGCACGACCTGGTCGCGGCGCAGGGCTATGTCGAGGCGTCCGAGCGCATGTGGCAGATGGAGGTCTGGCGCCACATCGGGGCCGGCCGTCTGGCGGAGCTGTTCGGCCAAAGCGAGCTGAGCACCGACGAGTTCATCCGCACGCTCGGCTGGCGCGCGGCCGCCCAGCGCGACTGGGATGCTGCCGATGCCGAAACGCGGGCGGTCCTGCAGGCCTATGCGGATGGGGTGAACGCGTGGCTCGACCAGCACGGCGACCTGCCGCTGCCCTTCGTCGTCACCGGCCTGCAGGGTCCCGGCGGCGGCCTGTCGGGCTACCGGCCCGCACCGTGGACGCCGGTCGACACGCTGACCTGGCAGAAGGTCCAGGCATGGTCGCTGGGCGGCAACTGGGAGGCGGAGCTGCTGCGCGAGCTGATGGGCCGTCGTGGCCTGACGACCGCCCAGATCGACGAGCTCTCGCCCGCCTACGACCCGTCTCGGCCCACGGTCATTCCACCGGCGTCCGGCATGCTCCAGCCGGCTGCCGCGATCAGCGCATCATCTGTTACGCCCCTGTCTGCCGCTGACGCGTCGGCCGACCAGCAACTGCTCGATGTCGCGGATGGGCTGCGCCAGACGATCGCCCTGGCAGCCGGCGGCGCCGACCTGTCCGGTTCGAACGGCTTCGTAGTCGCGCCGTCGTTGTCGGCGACCCACGCCGCGCTGCTGGCCAACGACCCGCACCTTGACATCAGCATGCCGTCGGTCTGGTTCCTGGTCGGACTGCACTGCCAGCCGGTGGGCTCATGGTGCCCGTACGACGTTGCCGGTGCCGGCTTCCCCGGCGTGCCCGGCGTGGTGCTCGGTCATAACGATCGCATCGCCTGGGGGCTGACCAACGTCGGGCCCGACGTGCAGGACCTGTTCGAGGAGACGGTCGATCCGGCCGATCCGACGCACTACCTGTACAAGGGCCAGAGCCTGCCCTTCGACGTCCGCTCGGAGACCATCAAGGTCGCCGGTGGCGCCGACGTCACCATCGAGATCCGCTCGACCGTTCACGGCCCGATCGTCAGCGACCAATACCCGCTCCTCAAGCCGCTGTCCGAGGGCGGCAGCGGGCTCGGCCGGCCGGGTCACCTGTATGCCCTGGCGTGGACGGCCACGCGCGAGGTGGACCACACCATCACGGCCGTGCTGGGCGTCAACCGGGCACAGAACTGGGAACAGTTCCGTGCCGCACTCAAGGACTTTGGCGCGCCGTCGCAGACGTTCCTGTACGCCGACGTCGATGGCAACATCGGCGTCCAGATCCCGGGTTTGATGCCCATTCGCGCCGCCGGCGACGGCGAGTATCCGGTCGATGGCGCAAGCGGCGACTACGACTGGACGGGCTACGTCCCCTTCGACCAGCTGCCCTATGCGTACAACCCGCCGCAGGGCTTCATCGTGGCCTCGAACAACGAGCCGATCGAGCCATCGAGCGGGCCCTACCTGGGCCGCGACTGGGACCCGGGCTATCGTGCGGCGCGCATCACGGCATTGCTCCAGGCGGCGGGGGCATCGGTGACGACCGATACGCTGCGCGCCATCCAGTCCGACGTGACGCTGACCCGCGCCGTGCCGGTGATCGACAACCTGTCAAGGGCAGCGCCACAGACGGCCGACGGGCAGTCGGTCAAGCAGCTCATCCTCGCCTGGGGCAACGACCTGACGTGCACCATCGACTCGGCCGGCTGCGCGGCGTACGAGACCTTCGAGTACCGCCTGCTGCGTGGCCTGCTAGATGACGAACTCGGCGCCGGGGACGCGCCGAACAACACCGCGTGGCGTTACATCGGGACCGAGGTCGCGCACGAATTCCTGGCGCGCATGGTGACGCAGCCCGACAGCCCGTGGTGGGACGACGCGAGCACGATCAACGTGCGCGAGACGCGCGACCAGATCATGGCGCAGGCGCTCGACGCGGCCGGTGCCGATCTGCGCCATCAGCTGGGCGAGCCGGCCAACTGGACGTGGGGCCGCATTCACACGGTCACCTTCGAGGAGCAGACGCTGGGAACATCGGGGATCGGGCCGCTCGAGGCGATCTTCAACCGGGGTCCCTACCCGGCGCCGGGCACGTGCACCGTGGTCGACAAGATCTGCGGCCCCACGAGCAACGAGTGGCCACAGGGCAATGCGCCGGCAGACCTGCGGCACATGTTCGCGGCGACCAGCGCGCCGTCGTACCGGCTGGTGGTCGACATATCCGATCTCGACGGCGCGACCATCCTGCAGGCGACCGGCCAGTCAGGCGAGCCGTTCGACGCGCATTACGGCGATTACGTCCAGCGCTGGCTGGACAACGACCCGCTGCCCTTCCCGTGGTCGGGCCAGGCCGTCGACGCGGCTGCCCGACAGGCGCTCACGCTGGATCCCTGACCAGCTCAGCAGCGCGTTCCAGTCGCCGGCAACGCGCCATTTGCCAGGAAGGCGTCGACGTTGTTGACGATGCACTGATTGCCCGACAGGTACGCCGTATGGCCGTCGCCGACACGCGTCAGCAGGACCCCGTTGTGAAGGGTGTCGGCGAGCTGCCTGGCCCACGAGTAGGGAGTTACCGGGTCGCGCGTCGTTCCCACGACGAGGATCGGCGGCGTTCCCGGGGCCGAGTAGTCCGGTGCGGCGATCGTCGTCGTCAGCGGCCAGTCACCGCAGTCGCGATCGGCCAACCCGAACATGATGTCGCCAACGATCGGCGAATCGGTCACGAACGTGGACTTGGGGATCGATGTCGGCCCGCCGGCGACCTGCTCGTCGAGACACGTGATCGCCTGGTTGGCCTGTATCGCATTGCTCGCATAGCCGTCGGCGTTCCGCTCGAGATAGACATCCGCCAGGCCCAGCAGCGTCTGGCCGTTGCCGGAGAACGCTCCCTGCAGGGCCTCGTCCAGCACCCACCACTGTGCGGGGCTGTACATGGGTGCGATGACCCCGTAGAAGGCGAGCGCCTGGTCGAGCGGACGTGCCGGGTCGTTGGTGGGTAACGGGCTGGCATCGACGTCGACGAAGAGTTGACGCAGCCTGGTCCCCGCACCCGCGACGCTTGTCCCGAGCGGGCACTGCAGGCCTTCGCCGACGCACGTCGTGAAGTACTGCTCGAACTCTCGCTGCAGGCCGCTCGTCTGTGCCTCCGCGATCTGCATGTTGCTGAGACCGGGCAGCAGCGCGCCGTCGAGCAAAATCCGGCCCACCTTGTCAGGAAATAGAGCCGCGTAGGTCGTGCCCAGGAAGGTTCCGTACGAGAAGCCCAGGTAGTCCATCTTGTCGTCCCCGAGCAGCGACCTCATGACATCCATGTCGCGTGCCGTTTCAACGGTCGTCACGTGGGCGGCGAGCAGGCCCGAATTGGCCTGACAGGCCTGGCCCTGCGCGGTCACCAGGTCGATGCCCTGCTGGCGCTCGGCGGGCGTGTCGGGCGTCGGGTCGAATCCAATGAGTTGGTCGAGCGCCGCCGTGCCCAGACATACGAGCGGATCGCTCTGGCCCGTGCCACGGGGGTCGAAGCCGACGATGTCGAAGCTCTGCGCGAGCGCGGAGACGGACGACAGATAGGCCGCCAGGCCGATACCGCTCTCGCCGGGCCCGCCCGGGTTCACGAACAGGTCGCCCTCCGAAGTCCCCTGCGCGGCGAACCGCGCGAGGGCGATTGCGGTGGTGCCTGCGCCGGGCTGTTCATAGACGGTCGGCACGTACACGGTCGCGCACGTCGCCGCCACGCCGGAGGCAGTGCACGGCAGCCAGGCAGGTGGCGCCTGGTGGTATGCGTCGTTGACCGACGTGAAGCTCGGCCGGCTGGCCGGTGTGATGGTCGGTGACGGCGGCTCGCTGACCGGCGCGGACGGGGAGGGCAGTGTGCTCGCAGGGGCAGCGGTTGGCGTGGCCGGCGAGGTCGGGCTCGCCGCAGGCGCCGTGGCAGCAGGCGCCGTCGCGGCCGGCGCTGTCGGAGTCGCGATCGAGACGTCCACGCAGCTCGCCGAGGTGACGAGCACGACGACCAGCAACGCCACGTGGCCCAGCCGCTTGTCCCCCATGCCGATAGCCGGGGTCAGGTCCCCGAGCGGCGCGAGCCCATCATCTCGCCACCGTCGACGCCGATCGTGTTGCCGGTCATCCAATACAGGCGCGGCGACGCGAGCGCGACGATGGCATCGGCCACGTCTTCGGGGCGCGTCAGGCGTCCGGCCGGGTTGCGCGACTCGGCGACCGAGCGCAGTTCCTCGTGGCCGGGAATGCGCCGCAGGGCCGGTGTATCGGTCACCCCGGCGCGGATGGCGTTGACGGTGATGCCGTGGTTGATCAACTCGAGGGCGAGCTGCCGGACGTGGGCTTCGAGGGCGGCTTTGGCCGCGCTGACCGGCCCGTACGTCGGCACCGCCCGCACCGCGCCTTCGCTGGTCATGGCGAAGATGCGACTGCCATCGCCCAGCAGCCCGGCGTGCAACAGGTCGCGCACCCAGTAGACGATCGAGTGGGCCATCACGTCGGCGGTCATCTCGAGCTGCTTCTGGCTGACCTCCTTCTCGTCGGCGGTGCCGGCGATGTACGAGAGCGTCGTGCCAAAGGCGAGCGAGTGCAGGAACACTGCCACGAACGGGTCCTTGCCTGTGGCACGCCGTTCATCGAACAGCTGGCGCGTCGCCTCCACCACGCCATGACGCTTCTCCTCGTCCGCGGCGTTGACGTTGTGGAACACGACGGGCATGCCCGTGGCGGCAATTTCGTCGCGCACCGCATGGGCGGCGGCGATCGTGCCACGCAGATCCAGGTGGACACCCACGATGCCGTAGCCGTCGCCGGCCAGCGCCCGCGCGGCGGCCGCGCCAAAGCCGCTGCTCGCGCCGAGGATCAGCGCCCAGCGCTCGTGGCCGTCCGTTGCTTGCTTGCTCATCGGCGCGAGTTTACCGGGCGCGACGGCGTGTGCCGGTCGTTTCCGTCGTGTCGCGCTAGGCTCGGCCGTGCCGATGACCGATGCCGAGCTCGCCCGCGACGCTGCCATCGCGGCCTCAGATTCGAAGATCCGCCCGAACCGCACGCTGTGGCTGCTCGCTGCCGCGCACTCGGTCAACCATGCCCAGGCAGCCCTGCTACCGCTGGTCTACATCGCGATCATCCCCGAATTCGGCATCAGCGCGGCCGCGATTGCCTTCCTGATCGCGATCGGCAACCTTGCCGCTGGCCTCTTTCAGCTCACCTACGCGGGGCTGACGCGGCTGTTCTCGCGGCGCAGCATTCTCACCATCGGTGGTCTCGTATTTGGCGGCGGGATGGCCGCGCAGGGCCTGGCCGGCAATTTCCTGGGCTTCTCCACCGCGAACGTGGTTTCACGGGTGGGCGGGTCGCCGCAGCATCCGGTCGGTAACGCGCTGCTGTCTGAGCAGTTCCCCGAGCATCGCCGCGGTTTCGCCATATCGATGCACATCGTCGGCGGGAATGTTGGCACGGTCATGGTGCCGCTGGTTGGCGCGTGGGCGATCGCCACGTTCGGTTGGCGTTGGGCCGTGGTCGCGTTCGGGCTGCCGGCCGTGGTCATTGCCCTGTTGTTGCTGGCCATCGTGCGCGAATCGGGGGCAGACCGGACCGCCGCCCGCGCCTTTGGCTCGCTCCGTTCCGCGGTCGGCGCAGTGATGCGCACGCGCGACCTGCTGCTCATGTTCCTGTCCGGGGCGGCCGCTGGAGGCGGCCGCGGCCTGGGCGTGTTGAACGCCTTCGTGCCGCTCTACCTGGCGCTGGTGATCGGACTCGACGGCACCACCGTGGCGCTGATGTACACGCTGTTCCTGGTCGGTAGCGTGCCCGGTCCGATCGTCGCCGGTTGGCTGTCAGACAGGTTCGGGCGCAAGCCGCTCTTCCACGCTGCGAACGTCGGCGCGGCGCTGGCGCTGGTGGTGTTCGTGACCGCCGGCTCCAACGTACCGCTGCTGTGGCTGGCCATCCTGCTGCTGGGTTCCTTCAGCTTCATTGCCAGCCCGCAGCAGCAGGCGATGCTGTCCGATCTGGCCCCCGCGCACCTGCGCGACGCCGCCTTTTCGGTCTACTTCACGATCGCGTTCGGCATCGGCTCACTCTGGGTGGCGGTCTATGGCGGCCTGATAGGTGCCCTCGGCAACACGGCCGGCCTACCGCTCGCCTTCATGGTGATTGCCGCGTCCTATCTCCTCGCCTCGTTGATCGTGGTCCCGATACGCGAGCAGCGCCGGGCGGCCACGGCGTGATCGTCAGCCCTCGGGATGAGCGAGCTCCTCGAGGCCGCGCGCGGGCGTCCAGCGCAGCAATCGGCGGCCATCGCCAAAGCTGATATACGACGCGGCCAAGATATCGACGGCGAAGATGGGCGCCTCCGCCGGTGGCCGCCAGTCAATCACTGCCTCCTGGGCATCGGCGAAATGCTCGCGCAGCGTCTGGTCCACGACTTCGCGTGCGTGCGCGTACAGCTTGAAATCGCCCCGCCTGGGTATCCGCTCGGCCTGGCCGTTGACTACCGTGACGCGGTCGTCGCGGCGCAGGTCGAAGACCTTTCGGGAGTTGGGCATCATGCCCAGCATCAGCTCGCCATGGACGAAGTAGACCTCGCACGGGCTGATGCGCGGCCAGCCGTCCTTGCGCAGCGTGCCCAGGATGGCCAGGTGGTCTTCCTCGAACGCGTCACGTCCCAGTTGCGCGAGTTCCGGCGCCGCGGCGGCGAATTCATCCCACTTCATTTGCCGATCGTATGCCCTGGCCGCCTGATCGGAGAGTGGTAGGCCGGCGTCTATAATTCGATTTCGCCCGGCGCCTGAGCGCGCCGCGGCATTCTCGGTCGGGGCGTAGCGCAGCCTGGTAGCGCACAGCGTTCGGGACGCTGGGGTCGGAGGTTCAAATCCTCTCGCCCCGACCACTTCCACATCTCGGCACTCGCGAGGGGATCGGGCTAGGCGATCTTCCGGCGGTAGGTGATCGCTGCCAGCGTGTATGCGACCGCCAGGATGCCTACACACCAGGCGAGGGCGACCCAGATGTCGCTGCCGACCGGTTGCTGGGTGAACAGATCGCGGAGCGCGTTGACGATCGACGTCACCGGCTGGTTCTCGGCGAAGACGCGCACCGGACCGGGCATGGTGGCGGTCGGCACGAACGCCGAGCTGATGAACGGCAGGAAGATCAGCGGGTAGGAGAAGGCGCTGGCGCCGTCCACGGACTTCGCGGTCAGGCCTGGGATGACGGCGAGCCATGTCAACGCGAGGGTGAACACGATCAGGATGCCGCCGATCGCCAGCCAGGCGGGCAGGCTCGCAGATGAGCGGAAGCCCATCAGCGTGGCGACAAGGACGACGACCACGATCGAGACGAGATTGGCGACCACCGAGGTCAGCACGTGCGCCCACAGCACGGACGACCGCGCGATCGGCAGTGACTGGAACCTCCCAAAGATGCCGCTCTGCATGTCGAGGAAGAGGCGGAAGGCGGTGTACGAGACGCCCGAAGCGACGGTGATCAGCAGGATGCCCGGCAGCAGGTAGGTCACGTAGGAATCGGACCCGGAGCGGATGGCGCCGCCGAAGACGTAGACGAACAGCAGCATGAAGGCGATCGGCATGAGCGTCGTCGTGATGATCGTGTCGACGCTGCGCGTGATGTGGCGCAATGATCGTCCGGTCAGGACCGCGGTGTCGTAAAAGAAGTCGGTATTCATCGCTTGTCTCCCACGATGGCGAAGAAGACGTCCTCCAGGGTCGGCTGCTTTTCGACGTACTCGACCCTGGCGGGCGGGATGAGTTGCTTAAGCTCAGCGAGCGTGCCGTTCACGAGGATCCGTCCCTCGTGGAGGATGGCGATCCGGTCGGCGAGCTGCTCTGCCTCATCGAGATACTGCGTCGTGAGCAGCACCGTCCGGCCCTGCTCAGCGAGTTCCTTGATCGCCTGCCACACCTCGACGCGGCCCTGCGGATCGAGTCCGGTGGTCGGCTCATCGAGGAAGATGACGGGCGGATTCCCGATCAGGCTCATGGCGATGTCCAGACGACGGCGCATGCCGCCTGAATACGTGGACACCCTCCGCCGCGCCGCATCGCGGAGCGCGAAGCGCTCGAGCAGCGCATCGGCGACTGGCGCGGCGTCCTTGATGTGCCGCAACCGGGCGATCAGGATGAGGTTCTCGCGCCCGCTCAGGACCTCGTCGACCGCCGCGAACTGCCCGGTGAGGCTGATGGACCGGCGCACGTCCGAACTTTGCCCGGTGACATCGAAACCGTTGACACTGGCCGTGCCGGCGTCGGCCCTGAGGAGCGTGGACAGGATGTCCACGATCGTGGTCTTGCCCGCCCCGTTTGCACCGAGCAGAGCGAAGATGCTGCCGCGCGCTACGTCGAAGTCAACGCCGCGCAGCACCTGGACCTCCTTGTACGACTTCTCCAGGCCCTGAACGTGGATCGCAGACTCCTGGCTCTGCGTGGGTGTCATTCGTAGTCCTCCGTCGCCCGCCGGTCCCACAACGGTTAGCACCATATGCATATGGTGTAGACCGACGATCGGCAGTGTAGGTATGCGGCGTATACTTGTCAAGCCATGAGCCAGCCAGCATTCGCCAGGGCACCGCGATCGAGGAGCCGCCCTGGTCTGACGCGTGAGGCCGTGATCGCGCGGGCGATAGAGATCGGAACCGCCGAGGGGCTCGAGGCAGTCAGCCTGCGCCGCCTCGCCCAGGAGTTGGGCGTCACGCCCATGGCCCTCTATCGCCACGTCAAGGACAAGCAGGACCTGGTCAACGCCATGACCGAGGTCGTCCTGGAGGGCATCGATGCCACTGTCGGCATCCGACCCGACATGGCCTGGACCGAGCGCCTGCGCCTGGCGATCAACAACTACAAGGAGCAGCTCGACGCGCGTCCGCTGGCGCTCCCTCTAAGCATTGCCTACTCGGGCGACGGGCCGCCGGGCTTCTGGAAAGTGCTCGAGGACCTGTTGGCCATCCTGCTCGACGCGGGTTTCGGGCGACGGCAGGCCATCGTCCTGATTCGCATGGTCTCCAACCTGCTGGCCGGCTACCTGTTGCTGCTGCGACAAGGTGCGCCGCCCGATGCCGCAACGCTCGATGCCCACCAGCTGGACCTGCTGCGGCGGCGCTTCGTGCTCGTCCAGTTGAGCCTGCCACGCGACGAGTTTCCAAATCTTGTCGAGAGCGCGGAGGACACGGCCGAGGTTTGGCTGAGCGGGCCCGACCGTTGGTGGCCAGACACCGTCGACCTCATCATTTTCGGACTGGAGCAGATGCTCAAGCGGAGCCGCGAGGTATAGCCAAACAGCGGCTGCAGGCGCTAGGCCGGACCTGGCGGTCGTGAGCGCGTGAGGACGGGGTACGTCAACCGCGGCCGACCACGATCGCCTCGCCGGTCAGCGCGTCGACGTCAACCCACGCGTGGTCGATCATCATCTCCTGGCCACTCGACGTGAAGATCGGCCCGACCAGCTTCACCTCCCACGTGAGGTGCTGTGCGCCGTCCGGCCAGGCGTCCATGTGCAGTTCCGCGCTCTCGACCTGGACGTCCGTCGGGTCGTCGTACGCGGCGGCGATCGCCGCAGCCTGAGCAACTGCCTGATCGATCTGCGGGGCTGGGATCGAAGCGCTCGGCTGGCTCAGGTACGCATAGCGCCACACGCGGCCGGACTGGTCGACGCCCACCTCGCGATAGTCAGGCAAGGTGACACCGTTTACCTGCATCACCCACTTGACGACGTATTCCCACGTTTCGCCATGGCCCATGTATTCCACCGAGCGCGTCATTCCGGCGAACGAAATCCCGTGCTGCGTCAGGAAGGCCTCTGCCGCCGCGATCGCGTCGTGTTCGGTGGGCGCAGGCGAGGCGGCAGGCACTATGCCCATGAACGCCAGGGTGAACACGTCGCCGGACGTGGCGTTGACCGCGGCGCTCACATGTGTCCCGGACACCTCGTAGAACGGGCCCATCGCACCTTGGTTCGGGCCCTCCACGGCCAGGTCCGCGGTCAGTGCCGGGTCTCCGACGAACGCGACGACGCTTGCGAGCGCCTCTTCGGCCGACACCAAGCCCGCCGTCGGCGAAGGCATGGCGCTTGCGGATGGCGGAAGGCTCACGGGCACCGATGGATTGGGCGACCACTGAGCGCCGACGGAGCAGCCGACGATCAACACCAGGCTGAACAGCGAACACGCGGCGCGGGCAAACACCTCGACCACCTCCTCGGGCGACGACCAGAGAAACTAAGGACGCCCGCTACGAATTTCCAGTGCCGAACGTCCTCCTGTGGCGGTGGTGGAGCTCGCGGTTCAGTGCCAGGGCGAAGGGAGGTGCGTCAGCGGCTCGAAGTCGGGCAGCACATCGGTCTGCAGTGACGGGTCCGCTGCCGCTATATAGCGCTGGGGCAATCCCAGCTCCTTGAGCACGATGTTGCGCCCCTGGGCGATGCCGGCCGCCTTGTAGAAGGCCACCAAACGGTTGAAGCCCTGCCGGCCGAAGCCGCAGTCGCTCGACAGCACCAGTTTGTCGGCCGGGATCACGTCGAGGGCTTTGCGGATGCGACCGGCGACGACCGGCGGCATGTCCGCCTGCAGCGTCCGGTGGCTGACGACGCCCACCGCGACCTTCTTGAGCAGGTTGTTGGCGTAGGGCTTGAACAGGCCGATCTCGGCGAAATCCTTTTCCGTCATCTCGACCGTCCACACGTCGCCCTTGAGCCGGTTGAGGTAGATGTCGATCGAGTTGGCGTACGACTCGCCGCTGTAGACCTTCTGCATGTTCGGGTTGCCCCAGCAGGTGTGGATCCACAGCTCGACGCCGTCCAGGCCATCGACCTCGTGGTTGAAGGCGTCGACCATGAAGTCGAGCATCTCCTTCTTCTCCGGCTCGAAGCAGGCCGTGAAGTGGATGGTCGGCTCCTCGATCTGGATGACCCTGGCGCCGGCCGCGGCCAGCTGACGGAGCTCCGTGTTCATGGCCGTGGCCATATCCCAGATGAGCTGCTTCTTGTCGTCGAGGTCGTATTCGGGCGTGTGGCTGTCGAGGAAGATCGATAGCACCTGGGACGAACAGGTCCCGAACTTGACCGGCTTGCCGGAGGCAGCGCGCGCCTGGGCAATCCGCCACAGCTTGGCGTACTCGAGCGGGTTCTTAGGGTTGTGCGCGACCTTGCCCACGACCCGCGGCCAACGCCAGGTCGTCTCGATCTCGTTCATCAGCGTGCCCGGGGCGAAGGCGAGCAGCGCGTCGCGCGAGCGCGCGTACTGCAGCTCCTCGTGCTCGAAGCCCTGCCAGCGCTGCAGCGGGTAGTGGTGCCACGAGCGACCGGCGAAGTCCTCGTCGAGGTGGTAGTCGCCGTTGGTCAGGATGTCCAGGCCGGCACGCTCCTGGTCGGCGATGACCGTCGCGTGGGCATCGAGGAACTGCTCGCGGAACGCGACGTCGAGCAGCGCGGTGTCGAGCGGGCGACCCCACAGGCCGCGGTCGTACCAGCGCGGCCGCGGCCAGGATCCGGTCACGGTTGCCGGGAGCATCAGGTCCTTCGTAGCGGTCAGCATCGCCTGGGCCTCCTCGTCACATCTCGCTGGTTGCTCGAAGCATATTGGGGCAGTTCCCGGGCCGGGTCGTGCCATCTGCGCACCTGATGCGGATTACCGCCAGCGACCGGCCAATTCCACGTCACCTGCCCCCGTGGCGCGGGCTATCCACCGGCCGCGCAGCTCCTTGCGTCAGCAACGCGCTTTCTAGTTCGCGCCTGGTGCGCAAATGGCGCGCGTTGCGGGCATGCCGCGAGGTCTAGTCCTCGGTCTCGTCCTCGAAGTCGGGCCACGCCGCAACGTCGACACCGTGGTTGTCTGGCGAAGCGAGCGTCCACCACCACGGCGCGTGCGAGTCGTCCGCAAGTCGTCCGCCGGCCTCGAGTGCAGCGGCGATCCTCGCTTCGACCTGATCGGGCGGAATGCTGATATCGATGTGCGTGCGGCCGCGCCCGGGTCTTGGCGGATGCACCTGCTGGAAGGAGAAATTGGCATTGCGCCGATGCGGGTCGGCGACGTCCGTGTCTGCCACGTTCTGGTAACCGAGGACTGCCGCGAAGAACGACCGGACGTCAGCTTCCGCGTCCTGCGCAACGGCGACACCCACGACCTGCAGCTGCGCCGGATCCGACTCGAGCCCGAGCTCGCGCGCTGCCGACGAGATCGAACGCGCCAACTCGATGTCCTTCGCACTCAGCGCCCCGTCGGCCCGCGAGAAGGTGTGCACGGTGACGCCGTCGGGCCGCAGGTCGACATCGGGGAAGTGGCTGAGCGCGTCGGCTACCTGGGCGATGGCCGAAACGAACGCGGCGCCCTCTGCGAAAGACCCCGTGCGGTAGTAGGCGTAGGCGCCCCAGAAGAGGACACGCCAGTCGTCCACGCCGGATGCTGCATGGAACTCCTTGGCGGTGGTTCGCTTGTCGCTCATGCCGGGTCTCCTCAGGCGGGCTCGAGACCATGCTTGCGCATGTTGTCGACCTCTTCATCGGGCGTTGGCGGCTGCTCCCTCGCCCAGAGCGCGGCGAGGTCCTCGAAGTAGCCGTCCAGCGCCGGCGCGTGGATGATGAGCGTCCGCGCGGGCGCGTCGGAATCGTTGACGAACGTGTGGCTGGCGCCCTCCGACACGATGACGCAGCCACCGGCGTCCACCGCCTGCCGCTCCCCGTCTAGGATGAAGGTGAGGGTGCCCTCGAGGACGAGGAACATCTCTACCGTCTCGGGATGGCGGTGGGCAGCGGGTGGGCGACCGTGCGGCGGGAGAGTGCGATCCATGAGCGAGAAGCGCCCTCCGGTCGTGGCGCCGACCGCCTTGAATAGCATCCGGCTGCCGCGCGCCACGAACTCTTTGCCGCCCTTGGGTGGCACGACCTGGGTCATCCGGGCAGCTCGTAGCGGACCTTGAAGTAGACGAAACCAAAGGCAGGCACGGTGTACTCGTCGGCCGACGCGACGCGATAGCCGCGCGCGGCCATCGAGGTCACGTCCTTCTGCATCGCCAGCGCGGCAGAATCCTCCCAGCCGTGCATGCCGGCGCGGGCCATGACGAAGGCGATCGGCAGGCTCAGGACTCCCAGTAGGCTGCCGCGGCCGTACGTTTTGACGATCGTCTCCTGTGGTTCCGTGGGGTGCCGGAGCCAGGCGAAGATGCCCATAACCAGCCCATGGTAGGTCCGCAGCCGGAGTGCGTCCGGCGGCGGTCGTGTTACATTCCGCGGCATGTTCGTGACCGGCTTCGTCAACCTGTACACGCGCGACATTGAGGCCGGCCTGCGCTTCTATCGCGACCTGCTGGGTTTTCACGAGACCTTCCGCACGCCCAAGGAGGGCACGCCCGAGCACGTCGAGCTCACTCTCGAAGGTTTTTCCATCGGCCTGGGCACGGTCGAGGCGGCCAAGAGGGTGCACGGAGTCGAAACCTCGCCCGGCAGCCCGGCGATGGTCCTCGTCATTTGGGCCGACGACGTGGACCGTGCATTCGAGAAGCTGACCGCCGCGGGCACGCCCGTTGAGCAGCCGCCGCACGACACCGGCAACAACAACCGCAACGCGCTGCTGCGCGACCCGGACGGCAACCTCGTGGAGATCGTCGCCAAGCGGGCGTGAGACGGTCCACCTAGGCGGTTCATTCCTCGGTCTCGTCCTCGAAATCGGGCCACGCGGCGATGTCGACGCCATGGTTGTCCGGTGACGCCAGCGTCCACCACCACGGTGCGTGCGAATCGTCGGCGAGCCGTCCGCCCGCGGCGAGCGTGGCGGCGACCCTGGCCTCGGCCTGTTCGGCTGGCACGCTGATGTCGATGTGTGTTCGACCGCGCCCCGGCTTTGGCGGGCTGACCCGCTGGAAGGAGAAGTTGGCGTTGCGGCGGTGTGGATCGGCGACGTCAGTGTCGGCGACGTACTCGTAGCGCAGGGCGGCGGCAAAGAAGGGCCGGACGTCGGCTTCCGCGCCCTGGGCGACGGCGACGCCCACGACCTGAAGCTGGGCCGGATCCGATTCGAGCCCGAGCTGGCGTGCCACCGCAGAGACCCCTCACGCCAGCTCGATGTCCTTCTCGCTGCGCGCCCCGTCGGCACGCGAGAAGGTATGCACCGTGACCCCTTCGGGGCGCAGGTCGACGTCCGGAAAATGTCCGATCTCCTGGGCAGTGGCCGCGACGTCACCGACGAAGCGCGCACCCTGAGCAAACGAGCTGACAGGGAAGTACGCGTACGCGCCCCAGAAGAGGACGCGCCAGTCGTCCACCCCGCCCGCGTCGTGGAAGGCCTTTGCCGTAGTTCGCTCGTCGGTCATGAGAACACCACCCTGCGTATTGGGGCTTCCGATGCTAGCGCGCGCACCCTGCACATACCTGACGAGCATCCCGCGCAGGGGGCCGGTGGTGCCAGCGGTGGTACCATATACGGCATGGACAAGACCACTGTCTATCTGTCGCCGGACCTCAAATCGGCCGTCAAAAGGGTCGCTCGCCGGCGAAACATCTCAGAGGCGGAAGTCATTCGCGAATCCATCCGAAGCGCTGTTGGCGGCGAACGTGCGCGTCCAAATGGGGGGCTGTTCTCGAGCGGCCGGCCAATCGCGCGCGCACTAGACGACCACCTGGTCGGTTTTGGTGAGCAGTGATCGTCGACACGAGCGCGCTGCTCGCCTTTTTTGACCTCGATGAGCCCGATCACGCGGCCGTGGCGGAGGTGCTGGACGGGGCCACCGAACCACTTGTCCTTTCGCCGTATGTGGTGGCCGAGCTGGATTACCTGGTTGGATCACGGCTGGGGGTCGATGCGGAGCTCGCCGTCCTGCGTGAACTCTCGGGCGGCGCGTGGGACCTGCCCAATTTCGGCTTCGAGGACCTGAGAGAGGCGAGCTCGGTCATTCAGCGTTACCGGGACCAGGCCATTGGCGTGGCCGACGCATCGAACGTGGTCCTCGGGACGCGATATCGAACGCGGACAATCCTGACGCTCGACCACCGACACTTCGATGTCCTCCGGCCGATTGGCGGCGGTCGCTTCACGATCCTGCCCTAGGAAATGCCCTCAGTCGCCAGCGTTGTGGCCACTTATGCGCTCATCGCCGTCGGCTTGGCGGTGGCACTCGTTGCCGTGCTGCACTTAGTCGAGCCGGAATACGACCCTTCGTGGCGGATGCTGAGCGAGTACTCGCTGGGCCGCTTCGGCTGGGTGATGCGCATCGCGTTCATGGCGGCGGGCACGGGCGTAATCGCAGCAGCCATGGTGCTACCTGACTCCGCGTGGCTGGGACGGGCCGGTCTGGTTCTCGTTGCCTTCGGTCCGCTCGGCGCCGCCTTTGTCGACACGGACCCGATCACCACTCCGCGCCAGCAGATGTCGCGACGCAGCAACGTGCACGCCGCGCTCGGATCCCTGTTCATCCTCGGGTTCCCGATCGCTGCCACACTGGCCGGCCTGGGTGCCGCGGGCGACGCCAATCTCGGGTGGATCCTGGCAGTTGCCTCGATCGCTCCCTGGCTCGTCCTGGCGTGGTTCCTTGGCACGAGCGTGCGGCATGCCCGGCCCGATGGCGTGGGCGCAGCCGACGTGCCCATCGGCTGGCCCAACCGGGCGAGCATGCTCGTGTATCTGGGCTGGGTCGCGCTGGCGGCGGCATTAGTCCTACGCTGAGCCAACCAAGCGGTGGTCCGCTGGGTATGTAGAGAGTGATCGGAGTTCTTTTGGACGTTGCCCAGGCCAGAGCTCAGGATCTCGACCAGGCGGATGCGTTCGCCGCGGCTGTGCTTCCATGCCTGCCGCTCATGGATCGCCTGGCGGCACGGCTCGCTCCGCGCGGCACCGCAGAGGACGTGGTGCAGGAATCGCTCCTGCGGGCGTGGGCCAACCGGATCAAGTACGACGCCGATCGCGGAACCCTCCTGACCTGGCTGCTGACGATCGTTGCCCGTGAGGCGCGTCGGGCAAGCCGCAGGCGACGGTTGAATGTCCGGCCTTAGCCACGGCACGCCTGATGCGCACAGCGGCTCAAGACCGGCCGATTCCCTGCACAAACGTGGCCTGAAAGCGGCCATTATGCCGATTATCCCTGCACGAATTGCCCCCAAACGATGCGCTGTGCGCATCAAAGGCCTGCGGCAGGCTCGGCGTGCCCGCCTAACGAGTGGGGACTAGCTGCGCACGAGCCACTCGGTGATGTCGCCGGCGGAGGGGATGCGGCCGGCGCTGACCACCTTGCCGTCGATCACCAGGCCCGGCGTGCTCATCACTCCGTGGGCGGCAATCTGCTGGTAGTCGGTGACCTTGACGATCTCGGCCTCGACGCCGGCCATCGTGATGGCCTCGCGCGCGTTTGCCTCGACGCGCTTGCAGTTGGGGCAACCGGAGCCCAGGACCTCGATGACGCGCATGGTGAACCTCCTTGGACGAGCTAGGCGAGCTGAAGAGCGTTGAACAGGTAACCGACGCCCAGGATGCCGGCGACCACCACCGCGATGAAGAGGGCGATCAGCCGCAGCCGGATGACGCGGCGCAGAATGATGAACTCGGGCAGGCTGATGGCGACGACGGCCATCATGAAGGCCAGCGTCGTGCCCAGCGGCAGGCCCTTGTCGAGCAATGCCTGGACGATGGGAATGGTGCCCGCGGCGTTCGAGTAGAGCGGGACGGCGAGGACGATGACGATCGGCACGGCGAACGGGTTGTCACGGCCACCGATCTGGGCAATGAGATCAGTCGGCACGTAGCCGTGGACGAGCGCGCCCAGGCCGATGCCGATGAGCACGTAGGGCAGCACCTTGCGCACCAGGTCGCGCGTGTACTGCCAAGCATCCAGGACCCGCTGCTCAATGGTCGGCCGTGTGTCGATGGTCGTTGTGGCGCCGGCTGCGCGCATTTCGAGCACCCACGGCTCGACCCAGCGCTCGGCGTGGAGCCGGCCCAGGACCAGGCCGCCGACGATGGCCACGACCAGTCCGGCCGCCATGTACGTCAGCGCCAGGGCGGGACCGAACAGCCCCCACAGCAGCACGAGCGCGACTTCGTTGACCATGGGGCTGCTGATCAGGAACGCGAACGTCACGCTCATCGGGATGCCGGCCTCGACGAAGCCGATGAACAGCGGCACCGCCGAGCACGAGCAGAAGGGCGTGACCACGCCGAAGCCGGCGGCCGCCAGCGTGGCCGGCAGGACGCCGCGCCCGGCCAGGGCGGCGCGCATGCGTTCGGGCGGGAAGTAGCTGCGCACGAAGGTCACCACGGTGACGATGCCGAGCAGCAGCAGCAGGACCTTGGGGATGTCGTTGAGCAGGAAGGCGATCGTTTCGCCCAGCGGCGTGCCGTGCTCGAGTCTGAGCAGGCCAAAGGTCAGCCAGTCGGCCGCCGGCGCGTTGACGAACCACGCGACGAGCCATGCCGCGGCGGCCAGCGGCAGCGCCAGGCGCAGCGGCACCGACGGTCGGCGCTGATGCAGTGCCAGGACACTCATCCGAGCACGTTGGTCACGGCGGACAGGGCGGCGGTGCACGCCTCCTCGTCACGCTCGTAGTACACGCGGCGCGAGTCACCGCGCAGCCGCGCCGGGCGGACCAGGCCCGCATCACGCAGCCGGGCAAGGTGGTTACTGACGTTGTTCTGGCGTTCACCAAGCGAGCTGGCCAGCTCGCAGACGCAGTGCGGGCCATCGCGCAGCAGCGCCAGGATCGCGGCTCGGTTGCGGTCGGATAGCAACGTCGCGACTTCCACCGGCCGCTCCACGGTAGGCGGCGTCAGGTCGAGTCGCAGGTCTGGCGGCGGGGCAACTTCTGGGTTGGACATCTCACACCGAAATGTCTCATTGGGCGCTGAGATATCGAAGGTCCAAAGGACCCTATTTACCATGCCTTAGGTCGCGCACGGGACCTACACGCGCCCGGCGACCTACAACTGCGCGAGACCGTTGCCCTGCGGCGTCGCGAGAACGACCCAGACCGAGCCGTCGGGCCCCACGGTCGGCCACCACGGTTGGCTGTTGTTGCCCAGGTTGATTGTCCGCAGCTGGTCCGTCGGCGGATCGTAGGAAGCAATGGAATCGGTGAACGTACCCACCCATACCTTGCCGTCGGGTGCCACGGCCACGCCGTAGGCGTTGGACGACGACAGCTTGTGGACGGTCATCTGGTCGTCACTCGGGTCGAGCCGCACCAGTGAACCCGCGGTCGTGGCGAACCACACGATCCCCGACGAATCGACCGCGATACCGGTCGAGGTCTCGCCGGCCGGAGTGGGCAGCTCCACCACCGACCCAAACACGGGATCCACCACGCCGACCTGGGCGCCCTGCAGCTCGGTGAACCAGACACGGCCGTCGGGCGCAACCGCCAGCCAGTAGGGGATGCTGTTCTCGCTGGCGAGGGCGTACTCATCGAACTTGCCGGTGGCCGGGTCGTAGCGCCCGATCTTGCCCACCGCCAGTTCCGTGAACCAGATGTCGCCCGAGTCGTCGATGGCAATGCCCGACGGCGCGGCAACCGGCGTGGGAACCGGGATCTCCGTGTAAGCCCCGGTTAGCGGATCGAAGCGACCCAGCGCGTCGGACGCCTCCTGGGCCACCCAGATGTTGCCCTTGCCGTCAACGACCGCGCCCATCGAGCTGCGAACCGGATCGGGGAAAGTCAGCTCGCGCAAGGTGCGTGTCGTCGGGTCCATCGACGCCAGCCGATTGACGTTCATCTCCGCCACCCACACGGTGCCGGTGCGGTCCACTACGGGCATCATCAGGCCGGCGTTGGTCGTGGGGAATGGCCACTTGGTTGCCGTTCCTGTGTCGGTCGGCGCCAGCGTGGTGCTGACCCCCCATTTCCCGGGCAGCACGGCCAGCGCGCCTCCGGCAACGACCGTTGCGCTGAGCGTGATTGCCCCGGCCGTGAAGGCCAACCATCGGGCTCGTCGGCCGCGGAGCGCGCGCGTCGCGGTGATCGCCGTAGCTCCGCCGATTGCCACAGCCACCAGTGCCAACCACGGTACCGGCGGACCGGCCGGCGCGCGCGTCGGCGAGCCCGCGCCGGCCCCGAGCACCGGCACCAGCAGCGGCGCTCCGTCGGCGGCCTTGCTGGGCAGCGCCACACTCAACTGCCAGCTCCCGGTGTCGCCGCCGATCGACATGCTGCCGCCGTACACCGTGTGCAGCAGGCCGTCTGCCTCGGGCTGGGTACCGACGCGATCGAGGTCCACGTTCATGCGTTGGTTCTGGGGCCCCAGCGCGTCGACGACCAGCTGATCGCCGAGGTCGACGACGCTCTCGGCGCGTACCACGTTGGTGCCCAGCGTCGCGGGCGTGATCTTCACGTCGACGGGCGCACCGTTCACGCTCGTCGAGCCCGCGAAACTGCGTGCCGGGTCTGTGTCGGTCGCCACCTGCTCGATCGCGGCGCGTGTCGCGTCAGCCGCGCGGGCCGGGACGAGGACGCTCATGGCCGCCGCCAGACCGATCACGACCACCGCGAGCGCCGCCTCAACGGCGACGGTGCGGCGCAGGTGGCCCGCGATTGCTGTCGCGCGGACGGCCGCCGGGCGCAGCCAGAACGCATTGAGCCCGGCCACGCCGAGCAGTGCCAGGCCGACGAGCAGCTTCAGTCCGAGGGCCTGCCCGTAGGCTGTGTCGAGCAGGTTGCCTGGTCGGGCCAGCTCGATCACTGCGCTGCCCAGGCCGGCCAGCAGCACAATGGGCACGGCGATGCCGGCCATGATCGAGATATGCGCCAGGAGGTCCAGCCGATAGGTTGCCTGGAGCCGGTCGCCGGTGTCGAGTGCGCGGTAGGCGATCGCGAGCGCGATAACACCGCCCACCCAGGCGGCCACGGCCGCGAGGTGGACGAGGTCGAAGGCGAAACTCCAGGCAGGCACCGCGGAGGCGGCGCCATGGCTCGTGGCGGCGGTCGCGGCGATGGCGATGGCGAGCAGGGCAGCCCTGGCGCTGCGTACTCGCCCGGAGGCGACCAGCCAGTTCGACCGCCAGCCGAGCACGAGCAGCAGGATGGCGCACGTTCGCACCGTCCAGCCGATGCCGAAGGCCTGGCCGATCAGGCTGCCCAGCGCGACGATCCCGCCGGCAGGCAGCGCCGCGCCAACGATTTGGATCACGGAACCGGCGAGCGCCAGGATTGCGCCCAGGACGATCTCGACGCGGAAGGGACGTGCCAGCGGTGCGATGACTGCCAGCGCCGGGGGCGCTCGGGCGATGAGCGAGACGATGATCGGACCGGCCAGCAGAACCAGGCCGACGAACACGAGCCAGGCGGCCAGCGCAAGGACGGCGTCGGGCAGCGTCGGCGGTTGCGCGGGCGGCGGCACGACAGCCGTTTGGATCGGTGGCTGAGATCCGTCGGCTTCGAGCACGGTGAAGGGGTAGGAACCGGTGCGCGTGTGGCCGTCGACGAGCGACAAGGTGTGCCAGCTGACCGTATAGCGGTCCGGCTGGAGCGGCGGCAGGTCGATCTCGAAGGCGCGGTTGTCGGTCGGATCGACCCGGGCGCCGGTCGGCGAGATGGCTGATCCCGTCGAAGCGAGCAGCTCGATCCCGCTCAGGTCCGCGTTGAGCGGCTCGCTGAAGACAATCCGGACCTGCGCTGGAGGAACCGCCAGGACCGCGCCGGGCGCCGGACTCGCCGAGACAAAGACGGCGTGCCCAAGGGCTGCGCTGGAGGGTGCGCTGACAGCCAGCACGAACGCGGCGGCAATCGCCGCGTGGCGAAAGAGCGAGATCGATCCGGGCCGCATGACCGTTCGATCATGCGGCCAGATGAGTCTCAGCGCACCGAGGCCGTCTCCATTGGTCGTGTTGCCTTGATGATCGCGCTGTGCATTCCGTCGGCCACCGAGTGGGTCGGCGTCACGCTCACGTCGATCAGTCCGGCTGCGCGCAGGCCCTGCTCGGCCTCCGAGAACGACAGCGCACCGGCGATGCAGCCGGTGTAGGTACCCCGCTCGGCACGCTCCTCCGGCGTCAGCCGGTCCTCGGCCACGATGTCGGTGATGCCCATACGGCCGCCGGGCCGCAGGACCCGGGCGATCTCGCGGAAGACCGCCGGTTTGTCGGCGGCCAGGTTGACCACGCAGTTGCTGATGACCACGTCGATTGAGTTGGCCGGCAACGGGATGTTCTCGATCTGACCGCGCAGCAGTTCCACGTTGGTTGCGCCTGCTGCGGCGATGTTGCTCTGGGCGAGCGTAAGCATCTCGTCGGTCATGTCCAGGCCGAAGACGCGGCCGGTGGGACCCACGCGCTTGCCCGACAGGAGGATGTCGATGCCGCCGCCCGAGCCCAGGTCGAGGACGCGTTCGCCTTCGCGCAGCTCGGCGACGGCGATCGGATTGCCGCAGCCGAGCGATGCCAGCACGGCGGCATCCGGGAGCTCGCTCCGCTCGAGGGTGTCGTACAGCTCGGCACTCGCCGCCTCCTGCGGGGAGCAACAGCCTTCCGCGGGTCCGCAGCAGGCCTGCTCGCCATTGTTGAGAACCGCGAGCGCCGATTCGGCGTAGCGCCGCCGGACTTCCTCGTGGACTGCCTCGGACATCGACACCTGACCTGCCCTCGTGAGCGTATATAGACAGGCGCCAATATAGGCAGCAATCGATATACTGTCAATCGGATGAGTGCCAAAACGACCGCCGACCAGCAGCTCTTGAGCGCCGCCGCCGACCCGACACGTCTGCGCATGCTTACCCAGCTCGCCCTGACCGGACCGGCGTGTGCCTGCGACTTCACGTCGGGCAGCAACGTAAGCCAGCCCACGATCTCGCACCATCTGCGCGTCCTGCGTGAGGCCGGTTGGGTCGATACGGAACGGCGCGGCACCTGGATCTGGTACTCACTCAAGCCCGAGGCCGCCAAACGCTTCGCTCGCCTTGCGGCGCTGCTGTCGCCGGTCAGTGACGACGCAGCTCCAGCGCGTTACCGCCCGCTTGGAGTCGTGAACAGGGAAGCCCTATAGCTCCTGGCGACGGAAGCTGAGCCAGGCGAGTGCGAAGGGCACGACGATGAACAGCGCCGCGGCGATCAGCGGGCCGATCATGTCGATTCCGGCCGGCGCACCTATGCCGAGATTGGCCGCCGGCGAGACGAGTGAGATGGGCACGTACTGACCAATCGTCGGCAGCGCGGCGATGATGCCGGTGACGATCAGGGCCACGAAACCGATGCCCGCTCCGGCCGCCGCGGACCGCGTCAGGGTGCTGCCCAGGAACGTCAGCGCAGCGTAGGCGAAGATGGACAGCCAGAGCAGGACGGCCATTGCGGCGAAGCCGTCGAGCGGCAGCGCGGCGCCTTCGAAGAGCAATTCCGTGTAGACCCAGCCGACCGCACAGGCGAGCACGACCGCGACGGCCAGGTTGATGCCGATGGCCACGAACTTGGCCAGCAGGAACGAAAGGCGCGAGGCTGGCTTGGTCAGGATCAGTGCCGCGGTGCCGCGCTCCTTCTCGGTGGACACCGTGCCCATGGCCAGCAGGATCGCGATCAGGATGCCGAACTGGCTGAGGTTCTTGATCAGCTGGCCCACCGCGTCGGCCGGGGTGGGTGGCGGAATGACGATCTGGATGCCGCCGGCGGCCTGCGCCCCCAGCGCGTCGATCAACTCCTTGGTGAAGCGAGCCAGCACCGGCGAGGTGATGCCGAAGAGCAGGAAGACGATTGCCACCACCGGCAGCCGATAGGTGCGCAACTGCTCGCGCAGTTCCTTGCCGAGCAATACGCCGAAGCCGCTCATGCGCGGCCCCGCCCGTCGAGGCCCCACACGGGCAGCTCCGTGTCCGGCGTCAGTTTCAGTTCGGGCCGCTCGACCAGGCGCATGAAGACGTCCTCGAGCGACGGCCGCGCCCGCTGGTAACGCGCCATCGCGACGCCGCTGCGGGCGACGATCGGCAGCAACTCGACGCCCGCCTGGCGCGGGTCATTGACGAAGACACGCAGCGTGTCCGACGTCGCCTGCACCTCGCGCACCCAAGCGTGTGACTTTATGGCTTCGGCCAGCGTGGTCAGCGCGCCTGGCTGCTGGGGTTCCGGCTGCAGCTCGTAGACCGGCTGGGCATAGCGGTCGAGGAGCTCGTCGATCGGCCCCTCGACGACGAGGTGTCCGAGATTGAGGATGGCCACGCGGTCGCACACGCGCTCGACGTCGCTCAGGATGTGCGTGCTCAGGAAGACGGTCGCCATGCCGCGCAGGCGTTCGATAATCGCGAGGATGTCGCGCCGGCCCTCGGGATCGAGCGAGCTCACCGGTTCGTCGAGGAAGAGCACAGACGGCCGATTGATGAGCGCCTGTCCGATCCCCAGGCGCTGGCGCATGCCGCCCGAGTAGCCGCCGACCTGCCGATCCGCAGCACTGCCCAGTCCAATCAGCTCGAGCACGTCGCCCACGCGGCGATGCAGTTCGTAGCCGCCCAGGCCGTACAGCCGGCCGACCAGTTGGAGCAGGTCGCGACCGGTCATCCAGCCGTAGAAGCGAGGATCCTGGTCGAGGTAGCCAATGTGCCGGGCCAGCGTGCCGTCACGGCTGGCGATGGGCACACCCGCGACGCTGGCCGAGCCGTTGGTCGGCAGGGCGAGACCGGTCAGCAGGCGGATCGTCGTCGTCTTGCCGGCGCCGTTGGGGCCCAGGAAACCGAAGATGCTGCCACTGGGTACGGTCAGGTCGAGACCCTCCAGCGCAATCACGCGGCCGTAGCGCTTGCCCAGCGCATGGGTTTGGATTGACGGTGGCGCATCGGTCGGCACCACCGGCCAGCCGGCGAGAACCTGGTCAATGGCGTTGGGGGAGGAGATGGCCAGGCTGGCCTGCTCGACTCCCTGTGCTTCGTCGCGGCCGACGAAGAAGTAGATAAGCGGCCCCAGGATGTTGACAAAAACGATGACCAGCACCCATACGGCCTTGTTGCCGCCGCGCACGCGCCGCTCGGGCTTGAGCAGGTCGAAGACGGCGAACAGGAGCAGCGCCAATTGGACGACGACGAGCGGGATGGCGATGAGCAGGATCTGGTTGGTGGTCACCGCGTCCGGATGCTAGCGGGCAACGGAGCGCCGGCGTCGGTACGATCGGCCTGATGGACAGGGCAAAGCGGCTCGGGCCGATCGGCTTTCGCATCTCGGCGATGGGCAGCGGCAACGTGGGCTGGCCGACGCTCGACGCGACGTGGGCACTTGCGGGTGAACTCGACGTGTTCGCCGCAGGCTGGCTGAGCGACCATCTCAGCGACGCCAGCCGGGAGCGCGGCGGCGCCGCGTTCGAAGCCTTCACCACCGCGGCCGCGCTCGCCCACCGCGTGCCCGGCAGATGGATCGGCATCGCCGTGGCGGCCAACACGTTCCGCCACCCAGCCGTGCTGGCCAAGGAGGCCACGGTGCTCGACATCGTCACCGGCGGCCGCTTCATCCTGGGCCTCGGCGCCGGCTGGCATGCCGGCGAGCACGAGGCACTGGGCATTCCCCTACCGGACCCGCCCGAGCGTTTCGACCGCTACGAGGCGTCGGTGCGCGTGGTGAGCGCGCTCTTTTCTGATGCCGCGCGTTCGGCGCCGGGCGTCAGCCTGGACGCACGCACCTTCGAGTTGCGAGGCGCCACCAACCTGCCGCCGCCGGTGAGCGCGGCCGGACCGCAACTGTGGCTGGGTGGCCTGCGCCGGCGCGGGATCGAGCTGGTTGCCCGCCATGCCAGTGGCTGGCCGCTGCCGGGCAACCGCGCCGGCGACGTCGACTACTTCATCGAGATGCGCGACAGGATCAGCCGGCGCCTGGAGGCTGCCGGACGCGACCCAACGCAATTCACGTTTGCTGCCCAGGTGGACTGCGGTTCGAGCGCCGCCGAGCGGCGCGCGGCGCTCGAGGTGGCCCGCTCGATGCAACGAGCCGGCGCCGGCCACATGATCCTGGGTATCCCGGGCAGCGCAGCGCCGGGCGGGCTGGTGGACATGGCGCGCGAGGTCGCGCAGCCCTTGCGCGACGTTTATGCGCGCGCCGGCTAGCTGCTGAGTTGCGCTGCGGCCTCCAGAACTGCTGATGGTCGTGAGCCCAGGGGCCGCATGGACCGTCGACCGCGGCGCGCGCGTTAGCATCGGACGGCTATGACCGAGCAAGCCTGGCGGCCGCCCGCGACGGCGTCGATTGACGCCATCGATGCCGCGTTTCGCGCCCACGCGTACGTCGCCGATCGGTCGCTGGCGACGGCCGTCTTCCTCGCCCTCGAGCTGGGCCGGCCGCTGTTCGTCGAGGGCGAGGCGGGCGTTGGCAAGACCGAACTGGCCAAGGTCCTCGCGTCGGTCCTCGATACGCGCCTGATCAGGCTGCAGTGTTACGAGGGCCTCGACGTCAACACTGCCGTGTACGAGTGGGATTACCCGCGCCAGATGCTCGCGATACGGCTGCTCGAGGCCCGTGGCCAGGCCGATCAGGCGACCACGCGCGACATCTTCGCCGCGGAGTACCTCCTGAAGCGACCTCTGCTCCAGGCGCTCGAGTCGGACGGTGGCAAGCCGCCGCTGCTGCTGATCGACGAGGTCGATCGCGCCGACGAGGAGTTCGAGGCGTATCTGCTCGAGATCCTGTCCGATTTCCAGGTCAGCGTGCCCGAGATAGGCACCATACGGGCCGACATCGCGCCTGTGGTGGTCGTGACTTCGAACCGCACACGCGAAGTCCATGACGCGCTCAAGCGTCGCTGCCTGTACCACTGGATCGAGTACCCGTCGTTCGACAAGGAGCTGCAGATCGTCCTGGCGCACATACCGGCGGCGCCGCGCCTGCTGGCCGAGCAGCTCGTTCGTTTCGTGCAGCACCTGCGCTCCACCGACCTGGTCAAGGTGCCGGGTATCGCCGAGACGCTCGATTGGGCTGCCGCGCTGATGGCGCTGGGCGCCACGGAGCTTGATGCCCAGGTGCTCGAAGCGACGCTCGGCGCGGGGCTCAAGTACGAAGAAGACCTGCGCGCGCTGCGCGACGGACGCGCGGGCGAGCTGCTCGTTGAGGCCCTTCGGTGAGTGAACCCGAGGCACTGGCACAGGTCGACGGCGACCGACTGCTGGCGCACGCCGTTGGTTTTGGCCGCGCACTGCGGCGTGCGGGGTTGGACGGCGATGTCGCCACTGCCATGCGCTTCACCGATGCCCTGACACGCATCGGCCTTGACGTGCGCGACGACGTGCGCGCCGCCGGAGCGGCCGTCTTCGTGCGCCGCCACGAACAACTGCCCGTGTATGACGCTGTGTTCGACGCCTGGTGGCACGGCAGGCCGCGTCGCGACGAGCCGACGGCATTGCGTCTGGGCGGGCACGCCCCAGATCGGCAGGACACCGCGGGTGAAGCCGCCGACGCAGCCGACGACGACGGGGTCGGCGAGCCGGAGATGTCCGCGGTCCGTGGTCGCTACAGCGCCGTGGAGGTACTGCGCCGGCGCGAGTTCGAGGCGATGTCGCCGGCAGAGCTGCGCGAGGCGGAGCGCCTGATCGACCTCCTCGCGCCCCACCTCGCTCGGCGGCGCAGCCGCCGCTACCGCGTCGATCAGCCGCGGTGGCCGCCTGGCGCCCGGCAGATGTTCCGGCGCAACGTGCCTGGCGGGGGCGACCTGGTCGCCTGGGCGTGGCGGCGTCCGCTCGAACGGCCACGCCAACTTGTCGTGCTGGCCGACATCTCGGGCTCGATGGAGCGCTACTCGCGGCTGCTGCTGCGCTTCGTGCGCGCCCTGAGCATGGTTGCCATGACGCCGGTCGAGTCGTTCGTCTTCGGAACGCGACTCACGCGAGTCACACGAGTCATGCGCCGAGCGCGACGCCGACGCGGCATTGGCCGGACTCGCGCGACACGTCGACGACTGGGGCGGCGGCACGCGCATCGGCGAGTCGTTTCGCGAATTCAACGTGCGCTGGGCGCGGCGGACCCTGCGCTCGTCGGGCGTGGCGATGGTCGTGTCCGACGGCTGGGACCGCGGCGATCCAGAGCTCGTGCGCCGCGAGACGGCGCGCCTACGTCGCAACTGCCATCGCCTGATCTGGGTCAATCCGCTGGCCGGGACGCCGGGCTATGAACCGCTGACGGCGGGTATGGCCGCCGCCTATCCGTTCATCGACGATTTCGTCGCGGCCCACGATCTTGCCTCGCTCGAGCACCTGGGCGAGCTGCTGTCGTCCTCGCTGGCATGAAGGAGTTGCTCGACACGCTGGCCGCCTGGCAGGCGGAAGGCGTGCGTGTGGGACGCGCCGTAGTCGTGCGTACGTTTGGGTCGGCACCACGGCCGGAAGGCGCCAGCCTGCTGTATTCATCGGACGGTCGCATCGCGGGTTCCGTATCGGGTGGTTGCGTGGAGGGCGCCGCGGCACGGGAGATCGACGCGGCGCTAGCCAGTGGCCGCTCGCGCGTCATCCGCTATGGCATCAGCGACGAACAGGCGTGGGACGTGGGCCTGGCCTGTGGCGGCACGATCGACGTGCTCATCGAACCGGAGGTGGCGCCCGAGCTGGTCGCCGCCGCCGAGTGCCGACGCGGGCGCCATCGTCATCACGCCACTGCCGGCCGATTCGCCGCCACCGGCCCACGGGCCGCACCAACCCGGGCCCGGCTCCACGCCGGCTCCGCGGATCACGGTCGATGCCGACGGTCGCCTGTCCGCCACGACGGGTGACACGGCGACCGATGAGGCGCTGGCCGGGGCCGCCGGCGAGGCGTTGCTGCGCGGCACGTCGCGAACCATCCAGGCCGGTGAACACCAATTCTTCGTCGAGGCCTATCCCGCTCGGCCGCGGCTGGTCATCGTGGGCGCAGTTGAAGTGGCACGCTCGCTCGTTGAGCTCGCCCGCGAGCTGGGCTTCGAGACGATCGTGGTTGACGGGCGCGCGGCGTTCGCCACGCGCGAGCGCTTCCCGACGGCCGACCAGCTGATCGTCGCCTGGCCTGACGAAGCCGCCGAACCAGATCGATCTCGGGCCGCTCGACGCGGTGGCAGTCATGACGCACGACCCCAAGTTCGACGAGCCGGCGATCGCCCAAGCGCTGCGCCGCGGCTGCCGCTACGTGGGCGCGATCGGCTCGCGCAAGACGCAGTCGACGAGCCGCGAACAGATTGCGCGCCATGGGCCTCAGCGACGATGAGCTGGCGCGCCTCAACGGACCCATTGGCCTTGACCTGGGTGGCCGGGCCCCAGCGGAGACGGCGCTGGCGATCCTTGCCGAGGTAGTCGCCGCGCGTTACGGCGCCACCGGCGGCCGTTTGACTCAGGCCGTCGCCACGTCCTAGGCCGCCAGGACGCGATCCAGGAAGGCCTCGTCGATCAAGCCGCGGCCGATCGCATCGCGGTATGCCGTGATCGTTTGCGCCACGCCTTCGCGCAAGGGTGTCATGGGTAGCGGACCGAGGGCAGCCTCGATAGGCGCTCCGTCGAAGGCGCCCGGGAAAGGCAGCAGTCGTTCCCCGTGAGTGATTTGGCCCCGCGACGCGGGGGCGACTTCGCCGATCGTCGCCACGATCTCGTCGACGCCGATCGCCGGTCCGGGCAGGCTGAACACGTAGGCGCCGTCGAGGCGGCTGCGCGCCGCAGCGATGAACCAGCTGGCCACATCCGGCGCGTACTGGAACTGGTAGCGGCCACCGAAATCGATCTGGTAAGGGCGTCCCGCCGCGGCCGCGATCATCGCCAGGGTGGGCTTGGACGTGACGCCCTGGTCGCGCCCCGGCCCGTAGGCGGAGTGCGGCCGCAGACCGATGCTCGCCACACCCTGTGTTTCCCAGGCGACGCGCGCCGACTGCTCGTTGGCGACCTTGAACACCCCGTAGTAGGAGGTGGGGAAGAGCTCGGCGTCGGCGGGGAGCACCTCATCGTCGTAGTGGGTCGCCGGTCCGTACACGGCCGCGCTGCTGGCGTAGACAAGGCGGCCGATGTCGAGTCGCCGCGCCAGCTCGAACATGGTCAGCGTGCCCTGCACGTTGACGCGTGCGCCGGCGATGGGATCCGCCGCGCAGAAGGGGAACTGCAACGCGGCGAGGTGCACCAGGTGAGTCACGCCAAGGCGCCGCGCGGCCGGCTCGATGGCGTCGAGGTCATTGACATCGGCGTGGATCAGTTCCACCCGCGCGATGTCGGTGTCGCTCATGATCAGGTGCCACCGATCGAGGCGCGCACTCGAGCTCAGTACTGAGACCGGCACTCCCTGTGTGATGAGCCCGCGGACCACCCAGGCGCCGATGCACCCGGTCCCGCCGGTGACCAGGAAGTGCTCGCCCGCCACGGCTTATGCCACCCTGGAATAGGCCGTTATGTGCCTGTCGGCGGTCAGCTCATTGAGCGTCGGCTGGAGAGCCTGGTGACCCTTGTTCGTTCGCCAGGCCGCGGCGTTCTCGGCCGTCTCCCAGCGGTAGACCATCTGGTAGTGCTCTGGGCGGTCTGTCTCACGCAGTAGGGCACACTCGATGAGGCCGGGCATCTTGAGGGCGGGCGGCCGATAACGCTCGGCGAAGAAGCGCTCGAATTCGGCCGACTTGTCCGCGCTGACGGTGAAACTGACGTGACGCTCGATCATGTGTCCCTCTTGCCGCTTGGCCGGCACCCATCTCGGCTAAATGGTCTGACCAGTTGACGACTTTATCAGACGCCCATAGCATCCTGCCGATGGACACACCGGGCGTCGTCACCGCTCCGGAAACTGCCTCGGCCACGCCCTGGCCGCGCTTCGCCGTCGTCGATCGCAGCACCCTGCCCGAAGAGATCGCCGGCCGCCTGCTGGAGCTCATCCAGGCCGAGCGCCTGCTGCCCGGCGACAAGCTGCCGGCCGAGCGCGAGCTCGCGGCCGAGATGCACGTCAGCCGGCCGGTGCTGCGTGAGGCGCTGCGGGCGCTGTCGATCATGAAGGTGGTCGACATTCGCCAGGGCGCCGGTACCTACGTGACCGCCCTGGAACCACAGCAACTCGTGTCGCATCTCGACTTCGTGTTTTCCAAGGACACGGTCGCGCTGGCCCAGGTGCTCGAGACACGCCGGGTGGTCGAGGTGGGCAACGTGCGCCTGGCGGCGCGGCGCATCTCGCCCGAGCGGCTGCAGGGGCTGGGCGACATCCTGGGCGAGCTGCGTGCGGCGGTGGACGATGCCGACCGCTTCAGCATGCTCGACATCGAGTTCCACGACGTCGTGGGCGAAGCCGCGGGCAACTTCCTGCTCGGCCAGTTCATGAGCATCATCAACACGCTGGCCAGGGTCAGCCGCGAGCGGACCGGCGCCGACCCCGATTTTCGCCAGCGGGTGCTGCGTGACCACGAGCGCATCGTTCGGGCGCTGCGCGCCCACGACGAGGAGTCCGCGGCGCGCTCGATGGACGCGCACCTGCACCACGTCGAGCAGGCGCTCGCGCAGGCGGCGCGCACGTGAAGGTCGACGGCCGGCACGACTTCGCCGCCCCACCAGAGGCGGTCTACGCGGCGATCTGCGATCCGCAGGTGCTGATGGCCGTGATTCCCGGCTGCGAGACCGTGCGTGAAGTACGCCCCGGCGAATACGAGGGGTACATCAACCTGCGCCTTCCGGGCGCGGTGGGTCGCTACCGGACCAGCGTCCGCCTGGTCGACGTCGACGAGCCCATCCGGGCGGGACTGCAGGGACGCGTGGAGGGCGCCATGGGCTCGATCAACGGCCGCGCCGACTTCATCCTCGAACCGATGGGTGCGGGCACGCACATGGAGTACACCGGCGGCGGAGTGATCCAGGGGCCGCTGGCACGGCTCGACTCGCGCTTCGCCGAGCGCCTCGCCGAATCGCTCATCGAACAGGGCCTGCGTGCGCTCGAAAGGCGCCTGACCGCGGAGGTCGCCGCGTGACGATAAGCAACTACTTCCAGCCGCGCTCACTGGCCGAGGCGGTCGCGCTGCTCTCAGCGCAGGGACCCGACCTGCTGGTCATGTCCGGCGGCACGGTCGCCATGCCGCTCATCAACGAGGGGATTTCGCTGCCGCGCCAGGTCATGGGCCTGCGCCAGGCGGGCCTGGACGCCATGCGGCGGGAGGGCGAGGAACTGCATGTCGGCGCGACCGCGACGCTGACCGCGCTGGCGGGCCAGTCGCACGCAGCGCTGCTCGCAGATGCCGCCCGCCACACTGCCAGCTGGGCGGTGCGCAACATGGGTACCGTGGGTGGGAACCTGTTCACGCCGCCACCCGGCGGTGACGTGGCGACGGCTCTCCTTGCCCTCGACGCCCGCGTCGTCGCGGCCAGCTCGCGTGGCACGCGCGACATTCCGCTTGGTGACTTCTTCGCCGGTTTCATGACCACGTCCCTGGCGGGCGACGAACTGGTGGCGGAGGTCGTGGTGCCACTGGACGCCGGCGTGGTGCGCTTCGTCAAGTTCGGCCGGCGCCAGGCAAACACGCCGGCGATCGTCACCGTCGCGCTCAACATCCACCTGGACGGCCACCGCGTGACCGGCGCTCGGGTTGCCCTCGGCGCCGTCGGCCCGTATCCGTTCCGCGCCCACAGCGCAGAGGCGGTGTTGGTGGGCAACGAGCTCAACCGAACGACGATCGCCACGGCCGCCCAGGCCGCTGCGGGGGAATGCGAGCCGTTCGACGATGCCGTGGCCAGCGAGTGGTATCGGCGGCGCATGGCGGAGCTGTTCGTGGCCCGGGGCCTGACTGATGTCGCGTCGGCGCAACATGCGGAAAAGGAGGCCTGAGGTGGCGTCGGTGATCGTCGGCTTCGAGCTCGCCGGGCGGCCGGTGGAGGTCATGGCCGCCCCGCTGACCACGCTGCAGCAGGTGCTGCGCACGCAACTCGGCTACACCGGGGTCAAGGACGGCTGCCGTCAGGGTGGCTGTGGCAGCTGCACGGTGCTGGTCGACGGCGAGCCCATGCTCTCCTGCCTGCTGCCGGTGCAGGACGTGGCTGGCAAGACGGTGACCACGATAGAAGGCATCACATCGCCTGACGGCCTGAGCCCCCTGCAGCAGGCGTTCCTCGACGAGAACGGCTTCCAGTGCGGCTACTGCACGCCCGGTATGGAGCTGATCGCCACGGCACTGCTGGCGCACAATCCGACACCCACCCGCGCGGAGATCGTCGAGGCGCTGGCGGGCAACGTGTGCCGCTGCACGGGCTACCGGCCGATCATCGAGTCGATCGCGGCGGCGGCCGAGGAGGGACGGTCATGACCGAACAACTCAACGTCGTCGGCCAGTCGGTCGTGCGCAACGACGGCGTGGGTGCGGTCACCGGCCGCACGCAGTTCACGGCGGACCGCGTGATTCCCGGCATGCTGCACCTGAAGGTCGTGCGCAGCCCGGTCCACCACGCGCGCATTCGCGGCGTGGACCTGTCCCAGGCGCGACAGGTGCCCGGATTCGTGCGCGCCCTGACGCACGAGGACGTGCCGCACAACGTGTACACGATCCTGGGCCTGATCGGCGTCGAGCCCGAGGAGGAGTTCGTGCTCGCCGTCGATCGCGTGCGCTACAAGGGCGAACCGATCGTGGCCATCGTGGCCGAGACGGAGGCGGCGGCCTACGAGGCCGTGGCGAAGGTGCGCCTCGATCTCGATGAGCTGCCCGCGGTCTTCGACGTCGAGGAGGCGCTCAGGCCGGACGCACCCATAGTCACCCACTGGGGCAACAACACGTTCATGTTCGAGGGCCACAACTGCCGTCGCGTGCGCTACGGCGACGTGGAGGCGGGCTTCGCCCGGGCCGACCGTATCGTGGAGGGCACCTACCGCACGAGTCCGATCGAGCACGCCGCGATCGAGACGACCGGCGCCATCGCGGTGCCCGAGGCGAACGGCCGCTACACCGTGTTCACCAACACCCAGGCGCTGTACTTCAGCCTCGACAACACCGCGATCATCCTGCAGGTGCCCGGCAACCAGCTGCACTTCGTGGGTGGCACGGTGGGCGGCGGTTTCGGCGGCAAGGTCGACGTTATCGTCGAGCCGCTGGCCACGCTGGCGGCGATGAAAACCGGCCGGCCGGTGCGCTACTTCTACAACCGGTCCGAGGAGATGCAGGTCTCCTCGACGCGCAGCCCGTGGGTCATCCACATCAAGGACGGGGTGATGGCCGACGGACGCCTCGTCGCGCGCAAGGTCACCAGCTACGCCGACTGCGGCGCCTACAGCCGCCAGACGCCCTACGCGCTGACCAAGCATGCCGCCAACGCAGCTGGCCCGTACGCCATCCCGAACGTCTGGATCGACGCCTACTGCGTGTACACCAACCGCACGCCGACATCGGCGATGCGCGGCTTCGGGGTGACGATGGCGTCGTACGCGGTCGAGGTGCAGATGGACAAGATCGCCGAGGCGTGCGGCATCGATCCGTGGACCGTGCGCTTCCGTAACGCCTACCACAACGGTGACGTCAAGCCGCATCGCAAGGTGGTCGAAGACGCGACGCTGATCGAGACGATGCAAGCCGCGGCGGAACTGGTGGGGCATGAACTGCCGGCCGAACTGCGCGCCATGAGCTCGGCTCCACGCGAACCACATGGCGCCGTCGAAGGAGCAACACGGTGACCACGTTGCGCGGCACGGGCATCGCTGCGGTCAACTATCCGACGGGCATGAACCTGGGCGGCGACCCGTCGCAGGCGCTGGTCCACGCGACGACCAGCGGCTCGTTCAACGTCGTCCTCTCGGCGACCGACCTGGGCCAGGGCCTCAAGACGGTCATCGCCCAGATCGCGGCAGAGGCACTCGGCGTGGAGTACGACCAGATCGTCATCGACACGGCCGACACGGACACCGGGCCGCACGACATGGGCACCTTCGCCAGCCGCGCCACGCACCGCGTGGGCAACGCGGTCAAGGCCGCTGCCCTCGAGGCGCGCCAGGCAGTGCTCGAGCTGGCGGCCGAGGAGCTCGAGGCGGCAGTCGACGACCTGGTCACCGACGGCCACGGCCACGTGATGGTCAAGGGTTCGCCGACGAGCAGGATGGATATCGCCGACCTGGCTTCGCGGGCACAATTCCAGTACGGGCGCACGATTGCCGGGCGTGGCGCGTTCATGAAGCCCAAGAGCGAGGTCGATCCCGAGACTGGTGCCATGGACCCCGATTCGACCGAGGCGCACGCGTGCACCGTGGCCCAGGTCGAGGTCGACACCGAGACCGGCCAGGTCCGAGTGCTCAGTATCAGGAGTGCGTACGAGATCGGTCGCGCGGTCAACCCGGCGCTGGTGCGGGGCCAGATCGCGGGCGGCGCCTTCATGGGCATGGCCCACGCCCTGTACGAGACGACCGAGCCCTACTACCCGGCGCGCGATCACAGCCCCAAGGACTTCGCCGAGTACGTTCTGCCGGGGCCCGCGGAATTGCCCGAGATCGAGAGCGTGATCCTCGAGGAGCCTTCGTCGAACGGGCCCTACGGCGTCAAGGGCGTCGGCGAGATGACCGCCAACTCGCCCATTCCGGCCATCGTCAACGCCATCCACGACGCCTGCGGCGTGCGCATCGACTCGCTACCCATTACGCCCGAGAAGATCCTGCGGGCGCTCGACGACAAGGCAACCGCGGAGGCGCACTGATGGGCCAGATCACGAGCTGGGAAGAGTTCCCGACGGTCGAATACGTCAAGGGTGTCTTCCGCCAGACGGTGTCGGGCGAGAAGGTGATGATGACGCGCATCGTCTATCGCGACGGCGTGGTCGTCCCTGAGCATTCCCATCCGGCCGAGCAGATCATGCTCATCGAGTCGGGGCGGCTGTGGGCCAAGGTGGGCGACGAGGAGCGCGAGGTCGGGCCGGGCAGCCTGATGGTCATCGCGTCCGACCAGGTCCATGCCTTCCGCCAGCTCGGTGATGAGGACGTCGTGTTCTACGAGGCCTTCGCGCCGATCCGGCTCGAGTACCTGATCGGTTTCAAGGGGCCCGATCCTTCGCTGGCGATGATGCACCGCGAGTTCGATCGGACCGATCAGGCCGACCGCAAACTCTGACCCGCGTACTCGTGCCATTCGGCCCTGTCGGGGGCCGCGGATCGTGCCAATCTACGCGTGGCTGGAGCCCGTGAGCCCACCCTGTCTTGGTGGCCGGACTGCCGCCAGAGGGGTTGGGAGTGGCGATGGATGCGGTCTACGGGTACCTGCGCGGCATGTTCGGCTGGAAGGTCAAACACGAAGGGCATAATCGCCCCTGACGAGCGCCTGCCGTGGGGGCAGAGCATCGCCCTGGGCGTACAGCACATCTTCGCGATGTTCGGCGCGACGGTGCTGGCGCCGCTGCTGATGGGCTTCGACCCGAACACGGCGATCTTCTTCTCGGGCATCGCCACGCTGCTCTTCTTCGTCATCGTGCGGGGCCGCATCCCGAGCTACCTGGGCTCGAGCTTCTCGTTCATCGCGGTCGTCATCGCCGCCAGCGCGTATGCCGGAACGGGTGCCAACGGCAATATCGCCGTGGCGCTCGGCGGCATCATCGCCGCCGGCGTCGTGTACGCGATCATCGGCCTCATCGTCATGGCGGTCGGCTACCACTGGATCGAGGTGCTGATGCCGCCGGTCGTGACGGGCACGGTGGTGATGATCATCGGCCTCAACCTGGCGCCGGTGGCCATCAGCGATCTCGCCGGGGCGACGGAGTCAGAGGCCCAGTTCGCGGTGCTGATCGGCCTGTTGACCGTGCTGGCGGTCGCCCTCGTGGCCGTCTACGCACCAGGTGCCCTGCGCCGCCTGCCGGTGCTCATCGGCGGCATCGTCGGCTACATCCTCTACTTCATCTTCGCCAACGGGCTGGGCTGGGGGCCGGCGATGGACTTCAGCGGCGTGTCGAGCGTCCCGTTGATCGGGATGCCCAACCTGACGGCGCCCACGTTCGAGCTGAACGCCATCACCCTGATCGCCCCGGTCGCGATCATCCTGGTGGCCGAGAACCTGGGCCATGTCAAGGCAGTTGCCGCGATGACCGGGCGCAACCTCGATCCCTACCTGGGCCGTGCCTTCTTTGCCGACGGCCTGTCGACGGTGATCGCCGGGGCGGGCGGTGGCACGGGCGTCACGACCTACGCCGAGAACATCGGCGTGATGGCCGTGACCAAGATCTACTCCAGCCTCGTATTCGTGATCGCCGGCGTCGTGGCGGTCCTGCTCGGCTTCTCGCCGGTCTTCGGAGCACTCATTCGGACGATCCCGGCGCCGGTCATCGGCGGCCTGGCAATCGTGCTCTTCGGATTGATCGCCGCCACCGGCGCCCGCATCTGGGTGCAGAACGGCGTCGATCTATCGAACAGCCGCAACCTGGTCACCGCGGCAATCGGGCTGACGATGGGCGCCGGCAACCTGCTCGTCACGTTCCCGGGCGGCTTCCAACTCGGTGGCATCGGCACGGCCACCTTCAGCGTGATCATCGCGTATCAGATCCTGCGGGAGCCCAAGTCAGCCGAGACTCTTGTCAAGGCAGACGCCGCGCCCGTAGTCAGTTAGCACCCGCAGCCGGTGCCGTTCGGCTCTTGCCGGGCGGCACCGCGGGCAGCCAGGATCGCGCTCAAAGACCGCAGAGGACTTCGAACATGAGCGCGACCGCGACCACGACTGCCGAAAGCAAGATCGCCGACCTGGCCGGACCGGGCATCGGTTCCTACGACGAGCTGGCCAAGGTCCTGCCGACCGACTACCACTCGATCCTCGATCCGCGCGAGACGCAGCTCGCGATCTACGCCGTCAAGGACTACATCGAGGAGAACCTGTGCCGCGAGCTGAACCTGATTCGCGTCCAGGTGCCGCTGATCGTCGATGTCGAGTCGGGCGTCAACGACATGCTCGACCGCGACGGGTCGCGAACGCCCATCGGGTTCCACATCAGCAACGACCACGACCAGCACCCGATCGACGCGCAGGTGGTGCAGGCGGCGACGAAGTGGAAGAGGGTCGCGCTCAAGCAGTTCGGCATGGCCGCCGGCGAAGGGCTGTGCACCGACATGCGTGCCGTGCGCAAGGACTACTTCCTCGACCACGACCACAGCGTGTACGTCGACCAGTGGGACTGGGAGCGCGTGATCACGCCCGAGCAACGGAACCTCGACTACCTCAAGCAGACCGTCCGCGCAATCTGGCGCGTCCTGCGCGGCGCCGAGTCGCACGTCCACGAGCTCTTCCCGCAGCTGGCCGACTCGCGCTATCCCGACCTGCCCGAGGAGATCACCTTCATGCACGCCGAGGACATCCTCGCGCGCTACCCGGACCTGCCGCGCAAGCAGCGCGAGACGCAGATCCTCCAGGAGTACCCGGCGATCTTCATCATCGGCATCGGCTGGAAGCTGGCCGACGGCTACCCGCACGAGATGCGCGCGGCCGACTACGATGATTGGGTCACCGAGACCGTCTCCGAGGACGGGCGCCCGATGCACGGCCTCAACGGCGACATCCTGGTCTGGAACCCGGTCACCAAGCGCCGGCACGAGCTGACCTCGATGGGCATCCGCGTCAACGCCGAAACGCTGCGCCAGCAGCTGGAGATCACCGGCCAGCTCGACTGGCTGAACCTGCCGTATCACAAGGGCATCGTCAGTGGCGAGCTGCCGCTGTCGATTGGTGGCGGTATCGGCCAGTCGCGCGTCCAGATGCTGCTGCTCAAGAAGGCGCACCTGGGCGAGGTGAGCGTGACCGTCTGGCCGCAGATCCTCAAGGACATGTGTGCGGAACGGAACATCTTCGTCATCGAGTAGGTGGAGCGAACAGTGACCAGGCGACGACTGGTGCTTGCGCTTGCGCTTGTCGTCGTCCTAGCTCTCAACGTGGTCGGGCTGCTCCGTTATCCCGGTGGTCCGCTCAAGCAGCCTCTCGATGGTTCAGTTCTTTGGCTTGACCTGCCGGTCGGCCATCATGCCGGCAGTCGGGTGTCGGCGGGTACTGGCGCCGGCATCGCGGTAAACGACACCATCTACATCGGGACCGCGCTGACCAACGACTGGCCGCTGGCAGTCGACGTCGAGAGCGTTCACCTCGTCGATGCGACACCCGGGCTGGAGCTGGACGAAGCCTGGATCGCACGACCCGGAACCGAGGGCGGATTACCCGGACTGACCATCAACGATCCTGGGGTTGACCTGCAGGCCGACTTCCAGGCGCTGCCGGCCGAGCTGGCAGCTCGCACTGCGCCGGGAGAAGGTCGCGTGGTCCTGGCGCTCTCCGCATCAGCCGGGGGCGAGTACTCGTACAGCGGGGTCGCCGTCGAATACCGAGTCGGGCCATTCAGCTTCTCCACGATCTACGATCCGGCCATGGCCGTCTGTGTATCGCCGTTGCCGCAGGGAGCGACGTGCTCGCTGGACGAGGCGCCTTGACGGCGTCGGTTCGCTTTCCGATCCCCCTGGATTCGCAGGTTCAGGCTGCCGCTGCTGCTCTTCGGGGCGCGGCCGTCAAACGCCTACGTCGAGCTGACGTGACGAACAGCTCTCCGCCCGTTTCGGCTTCTTCCACTTCACCACTCCGCTGTCGAACATCTCCCGCTGGCGCATCGAGGGCCCGTGGTCGCCCATCACCGCGCTCGGTGTTCGAGCCAGCATCCGGCACCACGACGTCACCTTCGGCGGCAACGCGACCGGTGGCGTGCGTGTCGACTTTCGCGAGCCGGTGCGCTTCCTCTTCCTGCGGCCACCCGCGTTCTACCTCACGGTGGGCGACCTTGACGGTCTCGCCGCGGCGCTCGCCGCGCGCGGCATCGGTGGGGAGGATGCGCGCCGCCGCTGAGAATCAGTTCAGCCGCGAACGTCGCTCGATCTCGGCTCGCCGATCGATCGAGAGGCGGCCGTCGACAAGTGCGAAGACAGGCAGGTCCAGGCCGTTGGGGTCCTCGCTGGAGATCTCGTCGCGCAACCAGGTGATGAGCTCGCGATCCGTGTTGAACGGCGCGGCCAGGAGCAGGTTGCGCATCGGCGCTATGAGCAGTCGCGGCTCATCCCCGTAGCGCAGCGCGAGCTCGTTTTCGAGTAGCAGCAGGCCCGAGGCCAGGCCGCCGCGCGACTGGTACGCCCAGAGCGGCACGTCCGCGCATTCGGCGTATTCGAGTTCGATACAGCGTTCCGCCTCGACGGTCGCACGCAGGTTGGCAGTCGCGCAGCGTGCCGCTTCGTCGAGGCTGACGGACCACGAGTCGAGCAGTTCCTGTCCGACGTACAGAAAAGCCGGGCCAATGTCGACGCCCAGCCCGAACTCGAGGCCGGGGGCATGGCGCACGGTGACCGGTCGCGGAGCGCCCGGCGGCAACGGCCGACGACGGACGAACACCGGCGTCAGCTGCTCCTTGAGTTCGCGCCAGGACAGGTCCGCTGGCAAGCCCTGGATGGCTGCACGGACTTCAGCACGCGACGGACCACTGATCGACTTCCCATGAGCACGCGCGGCCCGGGGCCGCCGCTTGGTCTTCATGCGCCGATCTTGACGGCGCCCGCTTAGCGCGGACTTAGGCGCGGCTTACCGGCTGCTTATTTGCCACCCAGGGCGTAGGCGATGGCCTCCTCGGTGGACATCTGCGCGCCCTCGTCCCACGCCCGCAGAAGCCGCGCATCGCTCGGCCGCGTTATCGGTGCCATCTCGAGGAACGCCATGGGCTGATCCATCAGGCCCGCGCCGGTCAGGGCGCGCAGGCGGTCCACCGCCCCGGCCAGCCGGTTCGCGGCCGCCTCATCGCCGCGGCGTCGGGCAAGATGGGCGAACGCGCCGAGCAGCAGTTGGATGCCCGTTTGATCGCGGCTGGCGGCAAAGATCTGGAGCGCCTCGCGCAGATAGGGCTCGACCACGTCGGGCGGGTCATCGCGCAGGCGCATGGTGCCGACCATGTAGGCGCCCCAGCCGGTGCGGAAGGGATCGCCCAGCTGGTGAAACACCGCGAGCGCCTCCTCACCGATGGCGATGGCGTGCGGGCGCTCTTCTCCGGAGGCCGCCAGCGCGATAGCCAGCGACCAGGTCGAGTCGGCAACACCGCCCTCGTCACCAAGCTGGCGATAGAGCTCGCGGCTCTCCTCGAACCACGGCCGGCCGGCCGCCCACAACTCATCGGAATTGCGCTCAACCCGCAGCGAGGCGAAGCCGTGGTTGTACGTCGCCTGGGCGATCAGGCTGGGGTCGCCCGATCGGCGTGCGGCGTCGAGTGCCTTGTCGTAGTAGTCGTAGGCCGGCGCGGGCTGGCCCTGCCAGTAGCAGATGCCGCCGGCGGCGGCATAGACGCGGTTGAGCAGGTCGGCCGGTTGATCGGTGACGCCCGGCCGACTGAGGATGGCGTCGACCCTGCGCCGTGCTTCGTCGAGGTGGCCGCGCACCTGCCAGAAGCGCCAGATGGCAGCGACATAGCGCAGTGCGTAGTCGATGCGCCCGTTGGCCACCGACCACTCGAGCCCGGCACGCAGGTTGTCGTGATCGAGCTCCAGCCGATCGGCCAGGCGGCGGCCTTCCTGCCCGAGTACCCGGTCGCCGATGCCCTCGATCAACCCCAGGTAGCACGCCGCGTGGCGTTCGTCTATTCGGGCGTGCTCATCGCTCTGCTCCAGGCGCTCGTGGCCGTAGTCACGGATGGTCGCGAGCATCGCAAAGCGAGGGTCCTCGTCGGCCAGCGGGCTGGCCCGGAGGAGGCTCTTGTCGGCGAGCGAAGTCAAGCCGTCGAGGACGTCCTGGCCGAGCTCCGCCGGCGGCCCGCAAGTGGCCTCTGCCTGCGTCAGGAAGGCACCGCCGGCGTGGACGGCAAAGCGCGCGAACAAGCGGCGGTCTGCCGGCTCGAGCAGGTCGTAGCTCCAGTCGATCGCGCCGCGCAGTGTCTGCTGGCGGCCAGGGAGATCACGCGAGCCACCGGTGAGCAGGTGCAGGTGCTGGTCGAGCCGGGCATGGATCGCCGCGACCGGCAGGACGCGGGTCCGCGCGGCGGCCAGTTCGATGGCCAGCGGCAGGCCGTCGAGGCGGCGGCAGATGTCGACGATCTGGCTGGCGTTGTCATCGGTCAGGGCAAAGCCAGGTCGGACGGCCGACGCGCGCTCCACGAAGAGTTGGATCGCCTCGTACCGGCCGGCCGTCGCGGCATCGCGAACGGTCGTTGCTTCGGGCGGCAGGCCCAGCGGCGGCACGGGGAATTCCTGCTCGCCGGAGATGCGCAGCGGTATGCGGGTCGTGACGATGAGCTTCAGCTCGGGCGCCTGGCGTAGCAGGAAGGCCACGTCCGGTGCTGCCTCGACCACCTGCTCGAAGTTGTCGAGTACCAGCAGCATCCGCCGCGACCGCAGGTAGTCGCTGACGGCGTCGATCGGGGTGACCTTGCCCGAGACGTTGAGGCCGAGCGCCGAAGCGATGCCGGCTGCGACAAGGCCCGGGTCGTGCACCGCGTCGAGGTTCACGAAGAAGATCCCGTCTCCGAACTCGTCACTGGCATCGCCGGCCAATTGCAGCGCGAGGCGCGTCTTACCCGTGCCGCCCGGCCCGGTCAGCGTCAGCAGGCGCGTGGCGGCCAGTGCCCGCCGCGCGTCGGCGAGCTCGGCCCGGCCGACGAAGCTGGTCAGCTGGACGGGCATGTTGTGCGGCGTGGCGTCCAGCGTGCGCAGCGGCGGGAAGCGATCCAGCAGCCCTTCCTCGGTCAACTGGTAGATCCGCGTCGGGGCCGCCAGATCCTTCAGCCGCCGCTCCCCCAGGTCGCGCAGCCCCAGTCCCGGCGGCAGCGTGCCCACGAGGCCGCGCGTGGCCTCGGACACCAGTACCTGGCCACCATGTCCGGCACTGGTGATGCGCGCCACCTCGTGCAGGGTCAGGCCGACGAAGTCAGCGCCGGTCGCCAGCGCCTCGCCGCTGTGGATGCCCATGCGCACGCGCACCGGTTCGCCCGACGGCCACTCGTGCTCTTCGAGCGCGCGTTGCGCCTGCACCGCGGCGAGCAGCGCGTCGGCGGCCGAGCTGAACACGCAGAACAGCGCGTCGCCTTCGGACCCGAACACCCGTCCGCGGTTGCTCACCACCGCATCGGTCAGCAGCTGCCGCTGCTCGGCCAGGACACTCGGGTACTCGTCGCCCAGCCGCTGCAGCAGTCGAGTAGAGCCCTCGATGTCGCTGAACAGGAACGTTTGCGTCGTGGCCGTGGCGCCCGACGCCGCCGCCGCCGAACCGGCGCTGCCCATGCTCACGGCGACTCGAGGCGCAGCGCGTAGTCGGCGCAGACGAGCCCGGTCCCGGCCAGGTCGGCCAGGGTGCGATTCGTCTGGGGGACCGCGGCGCCGTTCTTGCGCCGCAGTAGCCGTGCCTGCTTCAGGGCCTGCTTGTTGCCGGCGCTGAAGTACTTGGCGTACTTGTCGGCAGCCTGGGTGTCGTAGTCCATCAGCCCGCCGACCTGGGAGAGTGCGTTGGTGGCCGGGCCCCAAGCCGTCAGCGCGGCCAGTTGCTGGGTTGTCTTGGCGGCGCTGTCGCCCAGATCGCGGGCAAGGCCCTTGGCATCCTTGGTCGCGCCATCGCTCAGGGCTCGTTCGACATCGACGATCAGCTGCTGGGCGTCGACCGCGTTGCCGAACATGGTGCAGAAGTCGACATCCCAGCCGGGCGGCCAACTGACTGCGAGGCTGGCGGTGGGTGCGCTGCTCGCGCTCGGTGGCGCGGTTTCAGTGGGGATCGGCGAGAAACTGATGAGCGTGTTGAGCGACGCGCTGGGCGACGGCGAGGACGTTGACGCGCCACAGCCGACCAGCAGTAGGCTGACAGATCCCAGGGCCGCGATGAGCCGCCGAGCGACCGGTGGTCTGACTGGGTCGTGCATGTCACTCCTCCCGCCGTCTTTCAGGATAGTCGCAGCGCCGCACACCCCAACCGTCGTGACCCGGCGCTAGCCAGTGAACTTGAAGAACCCGTCCGCGAGGACCTCGTTGCCGCGCAGGTACTGCACCTCGTAGATGCCCGGCCCCTGCAGCGCGGTGTTGCTGCGCAGGTGACTCTTGTAGATCTGTGCGCCCTTGGCATGAACGGTCAGCTGGTGGTCCCACAACAGCCGCCTGCCGCCCGAGACCGACGCGTCGAGCTCGTAGATGTGGATATGCAGATCCGCGGCATCGGCCGGCGAAGTCAGGTGGGCACTCCAGACGATGCGCGGATCCTTCGCGCTGAACGTTGCGCGGGCGTTGGTGACGCGCAGTTTCTTGTTGGTCTTGGTGCCGAAGGTGACATATCCCGGGCCGACCTGCACCTGCGGTACGAAGCTGCCCGGGGGCGGTGTCGGAGTCGGCACCGGGCTGGCGGGCGGACTCGATTCACTGCCGGGCGAGCTCGACGGCGGCACGCCCTGTGATCCCGAAGGTGCCGGGCTGATCGATGACGCAGGCCCTGTCGACGGGCTCGGCGAGGGGCTCGTCTGGGCGAGCAGGCTCGCCGATGGACTTGGGCTCGCGCTCAGGTCGCCGATGACCGCGAATGCCGCGACCGCGAGCATGGCCATGGCCACCAGCACCACGAGCACGCCGAGCAGCGTGCCGAGCAGCGCGGTTCGGTCGCCGCCGCCCTGCGGTCCGGCGGGACCGTAGACGACGCCCTGGCGAGGCTGATTGCGGTAGTTACTCGGCATGCGTGGATTGTGGCACCCGGCCGGGACGTCAGATGGCCGCGATCGAGCGCGCGGCGAAACGAGGTGCCTGCCGCGGAATGCGGAAGCCGCCGTTCTCGATCAGCAGCACTACTCGCGCGCGCTGGCCGCGGTACGGTTCGAGGAGCTCGAGCATGTGCCGGTCGTCGGCCGGGCCCGGCTCGCCCAGGACGTTGCACACCAGCCGGGGCAGGTTGTAGTCGCCCAGGCTGACGGCATCGGGGTCGCCGTTGACCAGCCTGATCGTTTCGGCCGCCGTCCAGGCGCCGATGCCCGGCAACGAAGTCAGCGCCGTGAGGCCCGCCTCGCGCGACGCCGCGACCGCCCGAGCCAGCTGCGCTGCCACGCCTGCCGCCGAGCGAATCGCGTCGGCGCGTCGGCGCTCGATGCCCAGCGCATGAAACGCCCAGTAGGGCAGTCCGGCCAGTGTGCTGGCGGATGGCGGCAAGGTCAGGTCGAGAGGACCCGGCGCAGCCTCGCCGAAGCGGTCCGTGAGGGCGGCCATGGATTCGTACGCCTCGTGGGCCGTGACCTTCTGGGCGATGATCGCCGGGACGAGTGCCTCGAGCAGTGGCGTTCCGCGCGTCATGCGCAGGCCGGGCAGGCGATGAACGAGGCGCGCGACGACCTCGTGGCGAGGCCGCAGTGGCGCGGGGTCGTCACGCTCTCCGACGAGGCCGGGCAGCGCCGCAAGGGCTTCGCCTGCGCCGGGACCCCATGCCCGTGCCTCGACTCGCCGGCCGGCCATCTGCAGCTCGATGGTGGCCGGGCCGGCCGGCATGCGCGTCGCGCGGACGAGCGTTTGCCGGCCCAGGCGCATCTGGCGATCGCGCGGCCCGTGCCATAGCGCGGCCATGGTCAGTCGGGGATCTGCCGGTGTCTCGAGCTCGAGCGTTACCCGCAGCGGGGCTGATGCGGCCATTGCCGGCAGTCTATGGCGGTCCCTCGATCGTTTCAGCCGACGGCCGTCGACGCCTCGAGTAGAGCGCCTCCGGCGCGGGCATCGGCCGCCCACGCGGCAAGCGCCTCATCGCTCGCGCACGATTCGCGGATCAACCCGATCAACCGGCTCACACCGAGCGCGGCATAGTCGGCAACCAGCTGCGCGCGGGCACTCCCGCCTGCGGACAACTGCTCCCACCACACGTGCACAGACACGGCCAGCGAGTCCGGATCGCGGCCGATTTCGGCGCAGCGTTCACGAATAACCGGCAGCGCCGCGCGCACTTCGGCGGGGGTCATACCGTCCAGGTTGAGTTCGTCGGCGTAGCGTGCCGCCAGGCGCCAGGTAACCTGCGGCCCGTTGCCGCCGACCATGATCGGCACGTGCGGCTGCTGCACCGGCCGCGGGCGATTTATTGCGTTCTCCACGAGGGAATGCGCACCGGCATGGGACGCTCGATCGTCGCGCATCATGGCGTGTGCGATCTCGAGTTGGTCGCGCAGCATCGCCAGCCGCTCAGGCGCCGCCGGGAAGCCGTACCCGTAGGCGAGCCATTCGTCGCGTTTCCATCCGGCTCCCAGCCCGAATTCCATGCGGCCGCCGCTGATTACGTCGAGGGTCGAAATCATCTTGGTCGTGAGCGCCGGATTGCGGTATGCGGCACACAGCACCACATGGCCCACGCGCACGCGATTGGTATCGGGAATGAGCGCTGCCAGCGTCGCGAATGACTCGAACGTGATCTCGAGCGTCGGTCGCGGCACGGTGTGGAAATGATCGAATGCCCAGATCGACTCGAAGCCCAGCGCCTCAGCCTGGGCGGCCACGAAGCGCGTCCGTTGCCACGCCTTCTGAGCATCCCAGCCGTTGTATTCGCCTGTCCAACCCTGTGGCACGATGACGCCGATTTTCACGATGCGCGCTCCTTTACTCACCCGGGATAATGTTGTTGATATCGGCTAGAGTCTCAAATTCAGAACCCGCGATTCGCCGCATATGACGGAAAGGACATTTCGATGGTGAAGATCCGACAGGTCGACGTGACCATGCTCGACAAGCCGAAGTCTGCTGCGCGCCAGACCCGAGCGCTCAGCCCCAAGGCGCAGGCGCGGCTGGCCCAACAGCGCCAGTTCGAACGCATGCTCTCACGCATCAAAGAGCGTGAGGACGTATTCGAGGTGCGACTCGAGGGCGACGAGAAGCCGTTGACCGTTCGCCAGCGGCTGATGAAGGCCGCCGAGACCACCGGCAAGGAAGTTGTCGTGCGCAAGTCGGAGAAGGGCTGGCTGGTCGGCATGGCCACGTCGGATCGCCGCTCGCGCCGCGGGCGCAGGCGGGCTTCCGCGAGTTCCTGACGCCGGCCGCGACACCCGTCCAGGTTTTTGGCCGGCGCGACTCACGCGCCACGCAGAAAGCGCTGCGCTTCTTCCGCGAACGGCGCGCAGAAATTTCTTTCGTGGACGTGGCCCAACGGCCACTGGCACGGGCCGAGCTGCGTCGCTTTGCGGACCGTTTGACGCCGGAGGCGCTGCTCGACGTCCAGTCGCGGGCCTATCGCTCCGCGGGCCTTGCGTACATGCGCTTCGGAGCGGATGAGCTCTTCGAGCGGATGCTCGCTGATCAGGGACTGTTGATGCTGCCCCTGGTGCGCCACGGCGACCGGCTCGCAGCGGGCATCGACGAGGCGGCATGGCGAGGCATGCTTATTTGAGCGGCGACAGCTAGAAGGCGGCGAGCGCGTTGCTCCATGTGAGGCCGCTGTCGTTGTACATCGGGCGGGCAGTCATGCTGGCGCCCTTCAGCTTCGTTCTTTCGCTGGTCTGCAGCCACTGCAGGTCGGTCGCGCCGTCGTTCGACTTCTGGACAAGCGCCAGGTCGGCCATGCCATCGGCATTCGCGTTGAACGCGGCGATCGTGAGGTCGGGCCACGAAACGGTGGCAAGCGACGCCAGTGACTGCTGCGCGAGCGTCCCATCCGGCTCGCTGTGCAGGCCGTAAACATCCGCGCCGCCGCCGTTCTTGACGACCGCGATCACATCTGCACGCCCGTCGCGGTCGAAGTCCCCGACTACATTCAGGACATTACCGACCGGCCAACTCGAGGAGAACACAACTGTCGCGCTGCCCAGGCCGGCACCACCCAGCGCATCGGGCGGGCAGGGTCCCCACGCCGCAAAGGATGAGCAACTTGGGGACGATGCGGCCACGTAGTAGACACCGGCTGCGTCGCGTATGACGAGGTCAGCCTTGCCATCACCGTTGACGTCGGCGGCGGCGACGTAGCCATTGCCGGTCAGGTCGAGCGCCCCGGTCCACCAGTCGATCTCGGGGCCGAAAGATCCGTCGCCCACAGCCAGCCGGACGCTGAGCGTCGCCGTGCCGTCGCCCTTATCGCGCAGCAACCCGGCGTCGGCGAGCAGATCACCGTTGAAGTCGGCGACGAGCAGCCGGTCGGCGGCGGCACCGCTGATGTCGGTCGCGACCGGCGTGTCGTAGCCCAGCCCGGTGCCCTGGTCGTCGGTGATTGCGTGGGCGACCAGCAGCTTGGTGCCATTGCCATTGAGCATGACCATGTCGGCCAACAGCTGCGGGTCAGAGCCAGCGGGATACAGGTAGTTGCCGTTGCCCTCGAGGGCATCGCTCGGGGAATCGACGTTACCCACGCCGTACGCGGCCACGGCCACGTTGAAACTGCCCGAGACGGGGGTGTCGAAGCCGCTGCTCGTTGCCGGATAGAGCCGCCAGTCGGTCGTGCCGCCGCCGACCTCGAGCAGGCCCAGGTCCCCCTGCCAGGTGCCACCGTCCGGTAGCACGTCATGCGTGCGAGTGGTCACCTCGAGGAGCCGCGGCTCGAAATAGCGGCCCATCGTTTCGGCCAGATCGAGTCCCTTGACGCCGCAGTCGCGCAGGCTCTTCTGGTAGATCTTGAAGCCCGTCGAGTCAGTACCGCAGGGATGCTTGCGCCCGGCGCGGTAGCCCGTCAGGAACAACTTGCTGATGCCCTTCTTGGGCACCCACTTGCGCACGCTGGTGTCCCATGTTTCGGCCATGGCCCGGAAATTCGCGACCGTGGGCACGTTGGTGGGTACCCACTGCTGGCTCGTCTTGTCCCACTTCGCCGGCTTGTAGATCTGGTCGAGCGTGCCGTCGGTCACGTCGTAGCACTCGACCGTGGTGGTGCCGTCGTCCGGATTCGTCACCGATAGCTTGCCGCCCCGCCAATGCATCGTGTAGTACCAGCCGTACTGCTTGACCGCGAGCGCGCCCATGCGCATCCACTCGGCCGGCTTGCCGTCACCGGTGGCGAACTCCGCGCGCAGTACGGTTGCCACGTAATCCCAGAAATTGACCGTCTCGACCGTGCCCGCGGTGGGCCCTTTGGTGCGCTTGACCCGGATGGTGCTCGGGGGATGCAGATCATCTCGCCACTGCGTGGGCAGCTGACCGGCTGAGCAGATGTTGTTCGGATTGCCGCGCGCGGCCAGGACGGCAACGGGGCCGCTGGCCAGCGCGGTGGCGATCACTGGGGCGGCAACGAGCAACATGGCGAGACGACGGAGGACGGGCACGGCTATCACGCTATTGGGCACGCCGGGCGGGCGTCGAGCGGACGTTCGGCGGCGCGCGGCCGGGACGATCGGCCATCCGGCGTGTCGAAAGAGGCACGTGCAGTTGAGTGCGGAGTGGACGGCTGTGCCGTACGCTGCACAGCCTCATGGGCACCGACCTCAGCGCGCGCCGCCTCCAGAGCCCCATCACTGCCGCTGAAGTCGCGCCGGTGCGCCGCCCGGTCGATCGCGCCAGCCTGTTGCCACCGCGCGTCTTCCACGACCCCGCGGTCTTCGAGTTCGAGCAGGAGCGGTGGTACGCGGTGACCTGGCTGTGCGTGGGTCGCGCGGAGGACACCGAGCAACCGGGCAGCTACTTCCTGGCACAGGTCGCCGGCGAAAGCGTCGTCGTCGTGCGCGACAGGACCGGCACCCTGCGCGCGTTTCACAACGTCTGCCGGCACCGCGGATCGACGCTGGTGGACGCCCCGGCCGATGGCCCGTCCGGTCACCTGGTTCGCTTTCAGTGTCCGTACCACGCCTGGATTTACGATCTCGACGGATCCCTGCGCCGGGCACCGCACACCGACGAGATCCTCGATTTCGATGCCGCCGACAGCGGCTTGCTGCCGGTTCGCCTGGACACGTGGCAGGGGTTCGTATTCGCCAACCTGGACCCACAGGCCGCGCCGCTCGCCGAGTACCTGGCCGATCTCCCGGCGGCCGTCGCGCGCTACCCGATCGGCGGCTTGCGCCGTGCACGGCGCATCGCCTACGACGTGGCGGCAAATTGGAAGGTCATTGGCGAGAACTATTCCGAGTGCTATCACTGCCCGGGCGTCCATCCGCAACTGAACCGGTTGAGCCCCTACGACCGCGGTCGCAACCTTGAATCCGAGGGGCCCTGGGCGGGCGGCTGGATGGAGCTCGTCGACGACGCGCAGACGATGTCGATCGACGGGGCAAGTCACGGCCGGCCTCCGCTGCAGGGTATCGGCGAGGACAACCTGCGGCGCGTCTACTACATCGTCGTGTGGCCGAATTTGCTGCTCAGCCTGCATCCCGACTATGTCATGACGCACCAGGTCTGGCCGCTCGACGCGGAGCACTCGCGCGTAGTCTGCGAATGGCTGTTCGACCCGGCAACCATGGCCCGTCCCGACTTCGATCCGGGGGACGCGGTCGACTTCTGGGACGTCACCAATCGCCAGGACTGGGAGGTCTGCGAGCGTCAGCAGATCGGCACCGCATCGCGTGCCTACGTGCCCGGGCGCTATTCGTTGATGGAGGACATGGTCCACGCCTTCGACCTGATGGTCGCCGACGGCTACGCCGACGATGGCGTCATCACGCGTTTCGCACCGCGTCACGACAAGTGGCCGGACGCCCGGCGTGGCCGCGCCGCAGTTGCCGAGCGAGGAAGCCCTAGCCACTAGCCCGTCCAAGGCTCTCCGCTCGTTCTCGCAGCGCCTCGTTCATCTGCTCGAATCCCTGGCGCGTGCGCGCCAGTCTCAGCCACGCGTACGCGGGGACGAGCAATCCGCTGAAGTTCTCATCCTGTATGAAGCGCAGCCGATCGGGAGCCAACTCGTCGAGCCGGAAGCCGTGCTCGCCAGTGAACAGTCGTCCGGCCAGGAATGTCCCTCGCCAGCGCAATTCGTGGGGCGGATCCCAGGTCACGATCAGCGGGCGCATCACGATTGCGTGTCCGCCCGGCGGATGGCTCTCGATGGCGATCCGGGCGCCCCGCTGCGGGCTGCCGCGTATGCGTCGGACGTGCGGGTTCCACTCGGGGTACGCGGCGAAATCGGTCAGGACCTGCCAGGTAACGTCGAGTGGGGCACGGATCTCGATTGTGCTGCGAATCGTTCGCGTAGTTCGCAGGTCCATCGGGCAGGACCTCCAACGGGCTGCACCGAGGGCACGGCTACAGCATCAGCCCGGCACGTCCAACTTTAGCCGCTAACGGCTCAACTGGTCGAACGTCGGCAAACGGACTTCGATCATGCCCGCGCGGATGCGCACCGGGTAGTAGCGCAGCCGCCGGATCCGGGTGGCTGCCCGGGCGCGCGCCTTGAGGTCGGTGGGCTCGGGTTTGGGCGGCGCGCCCGGTGGCGCCCACGGCGGGTGGTAACCGCCTTGGGCGTCCAGTCCGCCGGTGGTCGGAAATTGGACGACGCCGCCGCCCGCCAGGTCGAAGCGGCCGCTATGCAATGGGCAGCCCACCACGCATCCATCGAGCGTCCCGAGCGACAGCGGAGCGGCCATGTGCGGACAACGGTCGTCGATTACGCACAAGCCCTGCGCGGTGTGGGCGAGCAGGAGATCGAGCTCGCCGATGGTGACTCTTCGGAGTGTCCCCGCGGGCAGCTCCGCGGCGCGGGCTACCGGCGTGAACGGGCGGCCACGCGTGCCCACGGCCATCAGTCCCGCGGGTATCGCCATGGCCGTGGCTGCCGGCGCGTTGGTGACCATCGGCCCCATCGTAGCGAGGCCAAGCGGAACTTAACCGCCGGCCGTCTGCGTCGAAACATCGCGCACAACGGAGGAGGTTCTCATGAACCGTTTGGTTCGACGTCCGGCCCTGGCCGGCTTCATTCTCCTTTCGACCACGTTACTCATCTGTCTGGGCTGCTCCGGATCGCCCGCGGCCGGACCACCTGGGGATGCCGGCAATCCCCTGGGCCCGCGTGCTTCGTCGGCGCCCGCCGCGGCGCCGGAGGCGGCCGCCACTCAGGCGCCGGCGCAAGCTAATGGGGGGACAACGAACCAGGCGCTGGCTGACCAGCCGCTGATCATCTACACCGGCACGATGTCGCTCGAGGTCAGCGACCTGCAGGCGAGCATCGACCAGGCCAACAACGCGGTGGTTGCGCTGGGTGGTCACGTTGAGTCGTCGCAGCAGTCGAACTCGGACGACCGCTCGAACGCCAGCGTGACTTACCGCATTCCGGCCGAGCGCTGGAACGACGCCCTGACGGCGCTCCGCGGTGTGGGCCAGAAGCTCCTCTCGCTGACGACCAACAGCAGCGACGTCACGGCCCAGGTGATCGACCTGAATGCGCGCATCGACAACCTGCGAGCGACCGAGACCGCACTCCAGCAGATCATGGACAAGGCGACCACGATCAGCGATGTGCTCAAGGTCCAGGATCAACTGACCTCGGTGCGCGGCGATATCGAGAGCATGACCGCGCAGCGCGACCATCTCGCCAACGAGGCGGCCCTGTCGACATTGACCGTCGATTTCAATGTACCGGTCCCGGCGACCACGGTCGCGTCGGGCGGCTGGGACTTCGGCGCCGAGGTCGACAACGCCGTGGCGGCGCTGGTGCGCATCGGCCAGTGGTTGGCCAGCGTGCTGATCTGGTTCGCGATCGTCTTCCTGCCCGTCGCGGTGCCGATCCTGGTGCTGCTCTGGATCGTGCTTTGGATCACACGCCGTGCCGCCCGCCGGCGCGCCGCACGGCCCAAGGATCCGCCGAGCTGGGGCGCGCCGCCTCCGGCGGACATGGCGAGCCAACCAGACTCATCCGTGTGACCATGTGAGCGCATGCGTTATGCGCTCATGACCGAGCCCCAGCAAGGGCTCAGCTATGCGGAGATCCTGGCCCTCGCGCGGACCGCGGAAGCTGCCGGCCTGGAGGCTTTCTTTCGCTCCGATCATTACGGCAGCTTCCCCGGCGCAGCCGACCTGCCGACCACGGACGCGTGGGCAACTCTTGCCGGCCTGGCGCGCGACACGGCGCGCATCGGGCTCGGCGTGCTCGTGTCGCCGGTCACCTTCCGGCTGCCGGGCAACCTGGCCAAGGTGGTCGGCACCGTCGCCGAGATGAGCGACGGCCGGGTCGAGCTGGGCCTCGGCGCCGGCTGGAACGAGGTCGAGCATCGCAGCCACGGTCTGCCGTTCCCGCCTATCGGTGAACGCTTCGACATGCTCGAGGAGCAATTGGCGATCATCCACGGACTCTGGACGGAGCCGGACGGATGGACCTACGCGGGGCGGCACTGGCAGGTCGAAGGTGCTCGTTTTCGGCCCCGTCCCGTGGTGGCACGCGACGGCCGGCGACACCCGAACATCATCGTCGGTGGTAGCGGCAGGGAGCGCATGGCCGCGCTCGTCGCGCGCTACGCGGACGAATTCAACCTGACCTCGGCGAGTGTCGTGGCGGCGCGCGAGGCATACCCGCGCATCCACGCGGCGTGCCGCGCCGCGGGACGCGACCCGGCGAGCGTGACGTACTCAGCGATGGTCGGCGTCCTGGTGGCCGAGGACGAGCAGCACCTCAAAGCGCGGGTGGAGGCGTTGCTGGCGATGGTCGGGCGCAGCGCCGCGGATGCCGATGACTGGCTAGCCGAACGCAGGCGCCGCTGGATCCTGGGCACCCCCGAGGAGGCGCGCCGGCGCGTGGCCGAGTTCGCCGCGGCCGGTGTCGAGCGGCTGATGCTCCAGGACTTCCTGCCGCGCGACCTCGAGATGGTCACACTGATCGGCCAGATCTTCAGCTGATCGCGTGCCTACCCGGCCGGGCGGGCACGCGCTATTCGGCGGCCGGCGCCGGTTCGTTCGTGGACTGCGCCTGGCGCCGGGCGTACGGGCTTTCCGCGTGGATCGTGCTGCGCAGCGGTATCTCGTGGAGAGCCAGCGTGGCCACCGTCGCCGCGATCGCCGCCACCACGGCCAGCCACATCGTGTCGGCGATGGCCAGCGAGAACGCGTCGTGAATACCTCGCACGATCGGCTCGATCAGCGGCTGGACCATGGCGCGGAACTGCTCCGGCACCTGGGCCAGGATGCTGGCGCCGATATCGCCCACGCCGGTCAACTGGCTGAACTGGTCGCCCGAGAAGGACATCTGGCTCGATAGCTGCTGGATCTGCGCGGCCGGCACGCCGGCCGCCTGGAGCTGATTGGCGATCTGCACGGGCGCCTGGGTGCGGATGGCCGAGCCGAAGATCGTGCCCGCCAGTGCGAGGCCCACGGTGCCGCCGACCTGTCTGAAAAAGGTCATGTTGCTGGTCGCCACGCCCAGCTTCTGCCACGGCACGGCGTTCTGGATGATGATCGTGAACACGGCCATCGTGGGCCCGATGCCCACGCCGGCGATGAACTGCCACACCCACAGGATGGGTGCCGGCGTGTCGGTGCGCAGGTTGGTCATCAGCAGCATGCCCACCGAGACCAGCAGCAGAGCGCCGACGATCAACCACTTGTAGCGGCCGGTGCGGCTGACCAGTTGGCCCGAGATGATCGAGGAGAGGATCAGGCCGGCCAGCAGCGGCAGCAGCTGGTAACCCGACGCGGTGGCCGAGTCGCCCTCGACGGCCTGGTACCAGAGCGGCAGGAAGATGATCGCCGCGAAGAAGCCGAAGCTGGCCAGGAAGACCGCGATCATCGACACCGTGTAGCTGCGGATGCGGAACAGGTCGAGGGGCAGGATGGGCTCCGCGGCACGCCACTCGACCCAGATGAAAGCCACACCGATGACGAGGCCGAGCGCGATCAGGCCGCCGACCCACGGGTCGGTCCAGTCCATGGTCTGGAAGTTGGTCAGGCCGATCAGGATCGGGATCAGCGCCAGCGTGAAGACGGCGGCACCCAGGTAGTCGATCTTGCGCGATACGCCGGCGCCCAGGTGGGCCGGCAGCAGCCGCCAGATGATGAACAGGGCGACGACGCCCACCGGCAGGTTGACAAAGAAGACCCAGTGCCAGCTGATGCTATCGGTCAGGAAGCCGCCGAGGGCCGGGCCAATCAGCGCGGCGATACCGAAGACGGCGCCGAACAGGCCCTGGTACTTGCCGCGCTCTCGCGGCGTGAACAGGTCGCCGATGATCGCCAGCGAGATCGGGAAGAGCGCTCCGGCGCCGAGGCCCTGCAGCCCGCGGGCGAGGATCAGCTGCAGCATGCTCTGCGACAGGCCGGACAGCGCCGAGCCGATCAGGAACACGCTCACGCCGAACAGGAGCAGCCACTTGCGCCCGAACTGGTCCGACAGCTTGCCGTAGATGGGCCCGCTGATGGTCGCGGTGAGCAGGTAGATCGTGACCACCCACGTGTACAGCTCGATGCCGGACAGGTCGGTCAGGATGTGCGGCAGGGCGACGCCGACGATGGTCTGGTCGAGCGCGCTCAGGAACAGGCCGAGTAACACGGCGAAGAGGATCTCCATCCGCGCTCGCGAATCGATGTGGGCAGACTCGGGCGGAAGCGCGGCCTGGCCGGCGTCGTCCGGGGTCGGGGGAAGGGCTTCCATGTGGCTGTCAGTACTCCTTGTCGTTCATTCGGCCGGCTGCTCGGCAGCGAAGGCCGCGTGCAGGTCGCGGAAGGTATGCCAGGCGCGTTCAAGTTGGTCGGGTGTCAGTCGCTCGAGGAGCGCGGAGAGCTGTCTGCGTCGGACCAGGTCGATCTCCTCGACCGTCGCCCGGCCCGCCGCTGTCGAATTGACCAGTACCAGGCGCCGGTCGTCCTCATCGCGCGTGCGCTCGACGAGGCCGTGCTCGGCCATCCGGTCGACGATCCCGGTAACGCCCGGGAGCGAGACGTCGAGCGCCTCCGCGAGGCGGCTCATCGGCAGCGGGCCGTCGCACTCGAGCAGGAACAGGACGTGCAACTGGGTCGAGCTGATGGCGCGCAGGCAGCCCTGGTGGGCAATCGCCTGGCGCTGTTTGTTGATGAGCGGCTCCAGCTCGTCGAGGATCTTCTCGACCAGCGGAGTTTGTTCACCCAGCGCTAATAGTTGGGACACAGCGGAGGATTATTGCGCCACGAACGTTTTCCGTCAAACGCTCAGCCGACGCGCCCGATGCGCCCCACTGGCCAGTAGCGGAACCACGGCCGGCCGATGATGCCTTCGGGCTCGACCGGGCCGATCTGATCGTTGGCGTGCGCGGGATGATCGCCGGCCAGCAGCAGCGGGGCGGTGCTGACCACGCGCTTCACGAGCAGGCGGTCGCCCGCGCGTGGGTCGCGCGCCACGGCAAGATCGCCCGACTGGAGCTGGTCGGCCCGGACGGGATCGACGAGCAGCCAGTCGCCATCCAGCAGCGTGGGCTCCATGCTGTGGCCGGCGACCGCCACGCGCGACCGCCACGAGCGCACGAGCCGCGCAGGACCGATCGCCTTACTCCTCGAAAACGCTCAGTGGGCTGCCTGCCTCACAAGATTGCACGTCAAATACACACGGTCGGCCGAAATCGGCGAAATCGGTGCGATCGGTCCCCCTGCTGAGGCTGGAATCGACCAATTCGTTCAGCCGCACGGAGGCGGCACGCGGTCCTGCCGGCGGGCGCGTGCAAATCACATGCAAAGTTGCCCGCGTCCTCGTGGCGGGGGTGGCCCCCGCCTGGCTAGGCGGCCTTGTGCAGCCTGGTCGTCTCCGGGCCGCCGGTTTCGCGCCACATCTTGGCGATCTGGTCGATCAGGTCGAGCAGCTTCTGGGCCTCGGCCAGGTCCATCGTGCGCTTGACCACTGAGGCCTGCTTGACCGCCTTCCAGCACACGTCCTGGACGTCGGGGAACTTCTGGGCGTGCTCGGGCTTGAAGTAGTCACTCCACAGCACGTCGATGTGATGCTTGGCCAGCTCGGCGCGCTCCTCCTTGACGCTGATGCAGCGCGCGCGGAAGAGCTCATCACTCGAGTCCTGATATTTCTGGATGATCTTGTAGCACGACTCGGCCTCGATGCGTGCCTGCTCCGGGTCGTAGACGCCACACGGGATGTCGCAGTGGGCATGGGCGGTCTGGCGCGGTTCGAGCGCGCGCGTTAGTCGGGAGAACATCGGCCTCTCCTTTCAAGCTTCGATGAGGATCCAATTCTGCAGCCTACCGGCCGCAAAGGCCATGGCCTGCGCCTAACAGAGTTCAGTGGCCCCAGATCAGTGTCGGAATCGACAGCGCGATGGAGGCAAGCTCGACCAGCACGGAGGCGCGGGTCCGGCCCAGCCGCGACACGAGCATCGCCCCCGGGATCATGGGCGCCAGCGAGCCGGCCAGCAGGGGCACGACCAGCCACCAGTCGGGCGTCACGTTCTGCAGCGCGGTCTGGGCGAGCAGGTAGGCGATGACCGCCGACGCCGCCATGAACACTCTGGCAAACAGGGATGAGCCTATGGCGTGACGGGGATCAATCCGCGAGAGGATGAGCAGCGTCATCCCGATCGGGCCCCAGCCGGCACCCGACAGCCCCGATGAGAAGCCGGCGGTCAACCCAATGCCGGCCACGCGTGCGCTGGGCACGTCGTGTTCCTCGCGCACCTGGCCGAAGCCCTTGGTTCGCTGGACGGTGAGGGCCATGACGCCGACCACGATGATCAGGAAGGCGATGAGTCGCGCGATCAGGTCCTTGGGCAGCAGGGCGGCGACCAGCGGACCGATGAACGCGCCGATGACGCCGCCGACCAGCAGCGGTACGGCGACCTTGCGCGAGAAGTTGCCAACGCGAAAGTGGGAGCCGACCGCCACGGGAATGACGAGCACCTGCAGGAAGAGGGTGATCGCCGCGGTGAAGCGGGCGTCGATGCCGAGCAGCAGCAATCCGGGCACGAGCACGCCGCCGAAGACGCCCACCGACGCGGCAGCCAGGCCGGCGGCAAGGGCGATCAACGAGCCGAGCACGAGCGTGGGACGTTCGCCGACGGGCGCGATCGCGAGCGTGACCAGGATTGCCGCCAGGCACAGGACGGGCAGCGTCAGGCCGAGTATCGTCGCGCGGTGATCGAGGCCGAAACGTGCCCCGAGAGCGTCGAGGCGGCTGGTCGTCGCCGTGGCGGTTGGCTGCTGGTCGGGGGCGGAGAGATCATTGCTGCCGGCAGCGGGCCGTGGGTTGGCCTGGTCAGTCACGCCGCTATACTATGACGAATCCCACGATTTCGACAATCTCTATGTCTTTAGTGGTAAACATGTCGATATGAGGCACCAGGCGTGATCACTACCCAGGAGCGGCTGGAACGCGCCGCGCAGCGCAACCTGACCAACCTCGACGCGCTCGAGTCCGAGTCCATCTTCATCATGCGCGAGGTCGCGGCCGAGCTCGAGCGGCCCGTGCTGCTGTTCTCGGGCGGCAAGGATTCGATCGTCATGCTCCGGCTCGCCGAGAAGGCCTTTCGGCCGGCGCGCTTCCCGTTCCCGATCATGCACGTCGATACGGGCCACAACTTCCCCGAGGTGCTCGAGTTTCGCGACCGGCGGGTGAAGGAGCTGGGCGAGCGACTGATCGTCGCCAGCGTCCAGGAGTCGATCGACAAGGGCCGGGTGCGCGAAGAGCCGGGCAATCCGTCGCGCAACAGACTGCAGACGACGACCCTGCTCGATGCCATCGAGGAGTACCAGTTCGATGCCGTGTTCGGCGGGGCGCGGCGCGACGAGGAGAAGGCGCGCGCCAAGGAGCGCGTCTTCTCGCTGCGCGACGAGTTCGGCCAGTGGGAGCCCAAGAGCCAGCGGCCCGAGCTGTGGAACCTGTACAACGGACGCATCCGCAAGGGCCAGCACATGCGCGTGTTCCCGATCTCGAACTGGACCGAGCTCGACGTGTGGCAGTACATCGAGCGCGAGGGCATCGAGGTGCCGTCGATCTACTTCAGCCACGAACGTGACGTGTTTCGCCGCGACGGCATGTGGCTGGCCACCAGCGACATCCTGCCGCCCAAGCCGGACGAGCCCGTGCAGCACATGGTCGTTCGCTACCGCACGGTGGGTGACATGACCTGTACCGGTGCGGTCAATTCGAAGGCGGGCAACCTGGCCGACATCATCCTCGAGGTCGCCGCCGCACGCATCACCGAACGTGGCGCCACGCGCGCCGACGACTCGTTCAGCGAGACGGCGATGGAAGACCGCAAGCGCGAGGGGTACTTCTAGAGATGGATCTGCTTCGGTTCTCCACCGCCGGTTCGGTCGACGACGGCAAGAGCACGCTCATCGGCCGGTTGCTGTACGACTCCAAGGGAATCTTCGAGGACCAGCTCGCGGCGATCGAGCGCACCAGCCAGCGACGCGGGTATTCGCAGGTCGACCTGGCACTCCTGACCGACGGGCTGCGCGCCGAGCGCGAGCAGGGCATCACCATCGACGTCGCCTACCGGTACTTCGCCACGCCGCGCCGCAAGTTCATCATCGCCGACACGCCCGGCCACGTTCAGTACACGCGCAACATGGTCACCGGCGCGTCCACCGCGGACCTCGCGGTCATCCTCATCGATGCGCGCAACGGCGTCCTGGAGCAATCGCGCCGGCATGCCTTCATCTCCACCCTGCTGGGCATCCCGCACCTCGTGGTCGCGGTCAACAAGATGGACCTCGTTGGTTACAGCGAAGAGGTCTTTGACGCCATCCAGGAAGAATTCGCGGCGTGGGCGCAGAAGCTGGATGTGCACGACATCCAGTTCATCCCCATCTCGGCGCTGCACGGCGACAACGTGGTCACTCGCTCGCTGTCGATGCCGTGGTACCAGGGGCCGTCGCTGCTGTACCACCTCGAGCACGTGTACATCGGCTCGGACCGCAACCTGATCGACGCCCGCTTCCCGGTGCAGTGGATCATCCGCCCGCAGACCGACGAGCATCACGACTATCGCGGCTACGCCGGACAGATTGCCTCGGGCACGTTCCGCAAGGGCGACGAGGTGATGGTCCTGCCATCGGGCGAGCGCACCCGCATCTCACGCATCGAGACCTTCGACGGCGAGCTGGAGACGGCGGGCCCGCCCATGTCCGTGTCGATTCTGCTCGAGGACGACGTGGACGTCTCGCGCGGCGACATGCTCTGCCGACCGCACAACCAGCCTACGGTGGCCAACGAGCTCGACGCGATGGTCTGCTGGATGACCGACGCCCCGCTGCGCGAGCGCGGGCGCTACCTGCTCAAACACACCACGCGCTCGGTCAAGGCGGTGGTCGACAATCTGCGCTACCGCATCGACGTCAACACGCTTCACCGTGACCAGAAAGCCGACGAGCTGGGACTCAACGAGATCGGCAGGTTGCACCTGCGCACGAGCGGACCGCTGCTGCTCGATCCGTACGACCTGTCGCGCACCACCGGCGGTTTCATCCTGCTCGACGAAACGACCTACGACACGGTCGGTGCGGGCATGGTCGTGCAGGCCGGGCCGGAACAGCAGCAGGTCGCGGTCGACGAGATGGTCGACTCGCTCAACGGCGAAACCTCGGAGGCGCTCGAGGCAGCCGCCTGAGGGTTCGCGCGCGACTAGAATCGGGCGGATGGAGCACACGGGGTCCTCGCCTGTCGGGGGCCCGAACGCCTGTCCCTTCGTCGCGCTCGAATTCGACCGAGATCGTCGCTCGGATCAGCCCGACTACCGGCATCGCTGTTACGCGGAGCCCACGCCTGCGCCGCGCGCCATCGCCCACCAGGAGCAGTACTGCCTTTCTCCGCGTTTCGCGACCTGCCCGATCTTCCAGGACTGGGCAGCGCGAGCCGCGGCGCGGCCGGTGCACGGCAACCCGGAAGAAGAGGATCAACTCGGAGCGGCGGCGGCCGCCGCCTCGAGCGAGGCGGCAGGGCAGGTCGCTGCCGATGCGGCCACGTCGCCCGATGACGTGGACGCCCAGCCACCGGCGGCAGGGCCAGTCGACACCCAGCCGGAGCCGGGGTCCGAGGAGGAGCAGCAGCTCCAGGCGCCATTGTTCGACGCTCAGCCGCAGCAGGCAATCCACGCGGAGGCGGCCACGGGCGCCGGCGCGCCGGCCGCGCCCGACTCGTCAGCCGATACCGTTCAGCCACCCCCAGGCGACGAGGTGGCGGCGCCGGCATTCCTGGCCGGGCGCTCGGCGCGCCCGTCCGCGCGGAGTTCGCTGGCGGGTCCGAGCCGAACGCCGGCCAACGCAGCCGAGGAGCATGGGCACCGCGAGGAAGTGGTGCCCTCGTGGGAGATCGATGGGCGCTACGGCGCCCAGGAGCCAGTCGCCCGCGACGGTCGTGGCCGGCAAGCGCTGACCTTGATCGCCGTGGTCGCCATCCTGGCCGTCGGCGTCCTGGCCGTATTTGTCATCTGGGGCCTCGTCAACGGCACGCCGGGCGCGTCACCAACACCGCCTTCCAGCGTTCCCCCGGGTGCCAGTGCATCCGCTTCGCCGCTGACCAGTGGAGCGGCGTCGGCCGGGCCGACGGCGACGGCGCTGCCCAGCGCCACCCCCACGCCAAGCCCGCAGGTCACCTTCAGGAACTATCGCATCAAGCCCGGCGACACGCTCAACAAGATCGCGCGCCACTTCAAGGTGGCGGTGGCGGACATCCTCGCCGCCAACCCGCAGATCACCGACGCGAACCACATCGAGCCGGGCCAGACGATCGTCATTCCCGAGCCGGTGACGAGCCCCGCTCCCTGAGCGCGGCGCCTAACGCGGCGCCAGGTTGATCGCGGTGATCTTGCCGGTTTCGACCCGAAAGGTCGCGTCGAGGTGCTGCGAGGGAGCGCCGGGGCGCACCACGAGCAGATCGCATTCGTAGTTGACGCCGGTGTCGCGCACCGCGCCCGGGATCATTCGGAAACCCTTGTCCGCGCGCAGGAACCAGCCGCCCACCTGGTCGATGCCCCGCAACACGCGCGAGTTGCCGAGCACGTGCACGCGCATCTCGGCCTTTTCGTCCATCAGCTCCAGTGCCGCCTGGCGGTCTCCGGTGTTGAGCAGCGAGAAGAATTCGTCCATCGTTTCGACCGCGCCCATCGCCGGCAGTCTAGACGCGTGACTCAGAAGCCGCCGCCGGCGCCGCCGCCGCCACCGCCACCACCGCCACCGCCGAAGCCGCCGCCGCCGCTCGAACCGGGCGAGTTGCCGATGCCCCCCAGGGCGGACATCATGCCGCCGAAGTCGGGCATCGCCGATGACGAGAAGAGTCCGGGCGCGAAGCCGCCGGGGGCGCTTCCAGCCGACCCGACCGATGATGTGTACCAGAGCGGCAGCCATGGGTGGTAAGTGGTCACGCCGGCGCGCGCGTCCTCGGCGCTGCGCTCGATGACATCCTCGACCTGCTGCTGCAGGCCGAGCGCCGTGCCCCACACGACTCCCTGGTCGGGGGTGCCAAGCCACGCCAGGGTGGGCTGTTCGACGACCTGTTGCATGGAGCGCGCCTGGGCCATGGTCATTTCCATGGTGCGCCGGTAGGCCGCCAGCATGGCGTAGATCACCGCCCCGGCCATGGTTCGCGACGGCATCACAAAGGACATCAGCACCATGACGACGCCCGCGGCAACCAGTGCGCCACCGACCAGGGCCAGGCCCTGGCTGGGCAGGTTGCCGGCGCCGAAGAGCCCGAGCACGCCGAGTGACCCGACCACGATGCCGCGCACCACCCAGCGCCGGGTCGACTTGGCGGGTGCTTCATGGAACCAAGCCTTGGCCACGAGGTGGTCTTCGAGCTTCCGGTTGAAGGTGTCGACGTGCGTACCGAACTGCAGCAGGTCGTCGGGCGCGATGTAGTCGTCGGTAGATCCGGCCGCGATCGACTGGAGTCGCTCGAGAGCGTAGCGTTCGGCGTCGCCCATGGGGCGCCGTTGGTTGCGCTGCGCGTTGGCATCGGCCGCGGGAGTGGCATTCACCTGGATGCCCGCCTTGCTCGACATCAGGTGTTTCTCCTGGCGGAAGGTGATGAGGCCGCGGCTGGCGAGGTCGAGCATGGCGGCCGTGAGTGCTCGCCGGGTGGTGCGGCCCTCCCAGATGACGGCGGCCGATGCCGGCGTCAGATCGGGCGGCGGCGCGGGCATCAGGATCGACGGGTCGTCGAGGTACACCGGATCGCGCCCGAAGCGCAGCCACGACCAGGCCGCCCAGCCGACCAGCAGGATGAACAGGAGCGGAGCGCCGATGAGGCCGACGGCGGCGTCGATGAAGCGCGCCTGGGCAAGTGTCTGGGCGTGCTCGGGGGTCGCCGCCGCGTCGATCTTGTTCATCGCGGCGAGCAACGCGCCATCCATGTCGCACTGCTCGAGCAGTGGCAGCATGTCGTTCTCGTAGATCGCCTGGCGCTCCGAGTTGCTCAGGAACGCGGCGGCGTAGCCCGGTCCGGCGTACAGCTGGACCTGCCCGTGACACAGGCTCTGGTCCATGTTGAACAGGATGGCCAGGCCGTCGTCGAAGCCCTTCCGACCGACGCCCCATTGGTCGATCAGGTCATTGGCATCCTGCACCGTCTCGTCGGTGGTGGCGCCCGGCTTGACCTGCGTGTAGACGACTATCCCGGCCGATGTGCGCTGGTTGATCGCGACGATCATGTCCTGCACGGTCTGCTCGGTCGATGCCGAGAAGATTCCCGCGTAGTCGTATACATACTGACCAGGTTGGGGCGCTGGATAAGGCGGTCCGGCCGGTGGTGCGGCCACGGCAGCCGATACGAGTGCCAGGGCCAGGAACGCGGCGGAGAGCAGGCCGAGCGCCCACCAGCCAAGCACACGACCGCTCATCTTCACGTTCGAGCCTCCTTCACGATCGACGGTCTGCGAAACGCCACGCGTTCGTCCGCGCGGATGCGCCGGACCAGCTGGGCGGCCTGCTCGTACCTGCCGAAACTGGGCATGATGTAGGTGCCTGCGACGGAGCCGGCCACATCATCGAGCAGCGCGTGTGCCATTTCGAGGCCGGCCTCGGCGCTGCGTTCGCCCGCCGCGGCCATGGTCGCGCGCACCTCGTCGGGGATGGTGATGCCGGGCACCTCGTTGTGCAGGAACTCGGCGTGGCGGTGGGAATGCAGCGGCAGTACGCCGAGCAGCACCGGGCGCGGCACGCCGCCCGGCCAGCGCCGTGCGGCGCGTCCCAGAAACGCGTGCCACTGCTCGGCGGCGTAGATCGGCTGGGTCATGACCAGGTTCGCGCCGGCCTCGATCTTGGCGGCAAGGCGCTCGATCTCGCGATCGAGGTCGCCGGCGGTCGGGTCGACGGCGCACGCGATGGTGAAGCCGGCCGGTCCGCCGATCGGCTTGCCGGCCTGGTCCTCGCCACGGTTGAGGCGGGCCAGGATGCCCACCAGGCCAACCGAGTCGACGTCCCAGATGCCCGTTCCCGCCGGGTAGTCACCGATGCGCGGTGGATCGCCGGTGAGGGCCAGGATGTTGCGCACGCCCAGGGCATGTGCCCCGAGCAGCTCCGATTCGAGTGCCATCAGGTTGCGGTCACGCGTGGTCACGTGGACGATGCACTCGAGGTCGAGGTCGTGCTGGATGCCGAACGCGACCGCCATCGCGCCCATGCGCACGCGGGCCATGGCACTGTCGCTGATGTTGACCACGTCGACACCGGCTTCCTGGAGCAGCTGGCCGGCCTCGATGGTGCGTTCGATGCGCACCGAGCGTGGCGGATCGATCTCGACACTGACCACGAAACGACGCTCGGCGAGCAGGTTGGCCAGGCGGGTGGGCGGCGGCGAGTCGGGCCCGCTCGTTGCGCGCAGTTCGGCGATCGGCGTACGTGGGCCGGCCAGCGCGCCCGGTGCCTCGATGGCCGATGCCGTGGCCGTGCCGTGGACGAGGTCGAGCGCGCGGCGCATGTGGCGAATGTGCTCGGGCGTCGTTCCGCAGCAGCCGCCGATGATGCGCGCACCGGCATCGAGGAAGCGTGCCAGCTCGGCGCCGAAGTAGGCGGGGCCGGCGGCATACACGAACTCGCCCTCGATGCGTTGCGGGAGACCCGCGTTGGGCATGATCGAACGTGCCAGGCCAGAGGAGGGCCGGCCCATCTGCGCCACTGCGTCGAGGCAGATGAGCGGGCCAACGCCGCAGTTGACGCCCACGGCGTCGACCCCGGCGGCGGCGAGGGCCGTGGCGGCGGTCTGGGGGCTCGTGCCGTCGATCGCGCTCAGGTCTTCACCGAAGGTCATTTGGGCGATGATCGGCAGGTCGGCCAGCGAGCGCGCCTCGGCGATGCCGACCTGTAGCTCGGCCAGTTCGCTGAACGTCTCGAAGAGCAGCAGATCGACGCCGCCCTCGAGCAGGCCCTCGATCTGTTCGCGGAAGGCGGCCCTTATCTCGGCGTCTGACGGCCGCCCGGGGCCGTGCACCGGCGCTTCGAGCGGCCCGATGGAGCCGGCGACGAGCACGTCCCGCCGGCCGGCTACGTCGCGTGCCTCGCGCGCCAGTTGCGCCGCGCGGCGGTTGAGCGGGCCGGTCCGCGGTGCGAGACCAAACGGTGCCAGGCGCAGGCGGTTGGCACCGAAGGTGTTGGTCTCGATCGCGTCGGCACCGGCGGCGATGTACTCGCGATGGATCGTGCTGATCAATTCCGGGCGCGAGTCGACCAGCTCGTCGAGGGCCGTACGCTGCGGCACTCCACGGCTGAACAGCAGGGTGCCCATCGCGCCGTCGAACAGCAGCGGGGCGCGTGCGAGCCGCTCGGCGAAGGCCTGCCGCGGCGGTGACGTGCTGTTGCCCATCGCGCGGCTAGGTTAGCGCCCGCCTCCGGCCCGACACACGCACCACCCGGCCACCATCCCAGGCGACTTCGAGCGGCAAGGGACGGCCGTTGTAGGTACTCGCCATCGATGCCCCATACGCGCCCGTCATGCCCAGCATGACGAGGTCGCCGCGCTCCAGCTCAGGCAGCGCATAGGCGCCCAGCGTGTCAGTGCTCTCGCACACCGGGCCATCCACGCGTACCTCGACCACCGCCGCGCCGTCGGCCGGCGGCAGACCGAGCGACGTCAGCACGACCAGCGGGTGATGGGCGCCGTACAGCGCGGGGCGGATCAGCTCGCTCATCCCGGCATCGAGGACGACGACGGCCCGTGGCCCACGTCGAACGTGCAGCACACTGGCCAGCAACCAGCCGCTGCCGGCAACGATCGCACGCCCGGGCTCGACGGCCAGCCGCCTTGGCCGGGCGCTCGGCGTGAGGTGCTCGAGCTCGGAAGCTGCCTGGTGGGCGAACAGTTCGGCAGACGGGACTGTCGGCCGGTCGGTGGCGTCGTCCATCTCGACGGGGAAGCCGCCGCCGGCATCGAGCGTGTCGAACTCGGGCAGCGTCGCGTGCTGGAGCTCGAGCAATCGGAGGCCCACCCGGAAGGCGGACCGCCACGCGTCGACCGCGCCCAACTGCGACCCGACGTGCAGGTGGATGCCCCGCCAGCGCAAGGGCCCGCGCGGACCACCGCCGGCGGTGATGACCTCGGGCAGCTCGTTGGCCAGCACCCCGAACTTGGAGCCGGGCGCGCCGACCCGCAGGCCTTCAACCGTTTCGGGCGCGACGGCTGGGTTGACGCGTACCAGCACGTCGAGGCGCGTGCCGGCGCCGCGCGCGTGTGCGGCCAGGGCGGCTGCCTCCGCGGCGCTTTCGAGGCTGGTCCACAACAGCGGCGTGCCGGCGTCCGCCAGGGCGACCGCGTGGACCAGGTCGGCGTCAGTCTTGCCGATGCCCTCGAGCACCGTGTTGCCTGGCACCACACCTGCGCGCGCGGCAAGGGCGAGCTCGCCGCGTGATACGGCTGCGACACCGTAACCCTGGGCCGCCAGCGTGCGCACCAGCATGGGCTGCGGGTTGGCCTTGAGCGAGTAGAGGCGCAGCCACGGATCGGGAAAGGCGTCGCGAACCGCGGCCGCGTCGGCAAGCATCCGGGGCACGTTGTAGAGGTACAGCGGAGTGCCGAAGCGGCCTGCCGCGCCACGGGCCGCCTCAGCCAACGCGGAGTTCAGGCGCGTGGCGTGATCAGCCGTACCAGCGCGATCAGTGTCGAGACCACGCTGATCACCAGCGAGGTCAGGAAGGCGGCCACCACGACGTCGACGTCGAACGCGTGGACCGGCCAGCCGGCGAGCGTGAGGCCGAGCTGTAGCTGCCCGCTGATGAATGCCACCACGAGGACCAGCGCTGTGTTGATGACAAAGCCAACCAGGCCGAAGCTGAGCAGGTTGAGGGGCAGGCTCAGCAACTTGACGATCGGCCGCAGATAGCCGTTGATCACGCCGAAAATCGCGGCAACGATGAGCAGCTGCCACCACTCGCCATGGAACTTGACGTGGGGCACCAGGTTGACGGCGGCAACCAGGGCGACGGCATTGACGACGACGCGAATGACCATGTCCAACACAGCGCGCGCCATGCTACATCCGTGCGCCCCGGGTACGATGGGCGCCCAGCGCACAGGGAGGGCTCGTTGAGCGAAGTCGCGCAGCCGGGCTTCTTGCCGCTCGTCGGCGATAACCGGCCGGAACCGCAAACGCCGTTCGACTTCGTCCTGCACCGCCTGCTCGACGACCTCTTCGCCGTCTACCCAACATGGGCGACCCAGATGGGCTTCCACGCCCACGACGACCGTTGGCCGGATGTCACGCCGTCAGGCCGGGAGGCGCGCCTGGCGATGCTGCGTCACCACCGTGCACGGCTCGAGGTACTCGCCGACAGCGAGCTGGCCGACGACGAACGCGTCGATCGTGGCATCGTGCTCGAGGCGATCGATGGGTTGGAGTTCGACGAGGCCGAGTTGCGCGAGGCGGCGTGGGATCCGCTCAGCCACGTTCGCGTCGCCGGCGGTGGCCTGTTCACCCTGCTCGCCCGCGAATACGCCCCGTGGCGTCACCGCGGAGCGGCATTTGCCGCACGCCTGCGCGGCCTGCCGGCCTACCTCGAGGCGGCTGCGGGCGCGCTGACCGGCCTGACCGGCCGCCCCGTCTCGCTGCTGCACTCCGAGACGGCGCTGGCGCAGGTCGAGGGCCTCAATGAGCTGATCGACCAGGGACTCGCCGAGGCCGACCGCCAGGCCGCCGCGGGCCAGGACGGCGAGGTGGCCGCGCAGTTGCATGCCGTGGCCGGCCCGGCGCGAGCGGCGATCGCAGAATTTCGACGCCGCCTGGCCGACGAGATCAGGCCGCGCTCCGGCGGCGAGGGCCGGCTCGGCCCGCAGCTCTACCAGGCCAAGTTGCGGCACACGCTGGCGAGCGAGATGAGCTACGGGGAGCTCGAGGGGCGAGCACGTCGCGACTACGACGTGGTCCGCGCCGAAATGGTGCGCCTGGCGCGCGCCGCCTGGGCTGATTGGGTACCCGGCGAGTCGTTGCCCGAAGGCGAGGGGGCGGTCGACGACGAGATCGTGCGGCGTGTGCTCGATGCCATCGCGCGCGACCACCCGCGCCCCGACGAGCTACTCGAGCTGTGCATCGCGGAGGTCCGCCGGCTGGAGCACTTCTGTGCCGAGCGCGAGCTCATCGGGGTGCCCGACGAGCCGCTCAAGGTGACGTGGACGCCGGTCTTCATGCGCGCCTACGGCGGCGCCTTCCTTGATTCGCCGGGCCCGCTCGACAAGGGCATGTCCAGCTACTTCTGGGTCACGCCGCCGGCCCGGGATGCATCACCGGCCGACATCGAGTCGTACCTGCGCGAGGACAACTCGCGCATGCTCAAGCTGCTGTGCATTCACGAAGGCGTGCCCGGCCACTATCTGCAGGGAGCCTGGGCCAACCGCGCGCCGCAGCTGGGCCGGGCCGTTTTCGCGAGCGGCATGTTCGCCGAGGGCTGGGCGGTGTACGTGACCCAGGTGATGATGGACGCCGGTTACGGCGAACATGAGCCGGCGCTCCTGCTGACGCACTGGAAGTTCTACCTGCGCGCGATCATCAATACCCTCATCGACGTGGCCATCCACACCGCCGGCATGAGCGAGGATGAGGCCCTGCGGCTGATGGTCGACGGCGGCTTTCAGGAGGAACACGAAGCGCGCGCCAAGTGGCTCCGGGCGCGGCTCACCTCGACCCAGCTGTCCACCTACTACGTGGGTTCGATGGAACTGTGGGACCTCGAGACGCTCGCTCGCCGGCGCGCGGCGCTGGCGGTTGGTGCCCGCGTCGAAGACGTGCCCGAGCAGCGCGTCGTAGGCGGCCTGGGATCGACGCCGGGCTTCGACCACCGAGCGCACCTGGAATCGGTCGTTGCCCATGGCTCACCGCCGATCAAGTGGCTGGGCCGCATCCTGCTTGGTGACCCCGGGAGCGTGTAAATGGATTTCGGCCTCATCCTGCCCAGCTACCGCGCCGGTGCGACGACCGAGTCGATCGACGCGGCGTCCGAGACGGCGGCCCACCTCGGCTGGCACTCGGTCTTCACCACCGATCACATACTGGTCAACCCCGCGGCCCGCAACGAGGACTACTACAACATCTACGACGCCCTGCTCACGCTGCCGCACGTCGCGGCCCGCCAGCCGGGCCTGCGCATCGGCATAAGCGTCCTGGTCGTGCCCATGCGCCGTGCCGTGGTGCTGGCCAAGGAACTGGCGACCATCGACGCGCTCTCCGGCGGACGGCTGATCGCCGGTGTCGGCGTGGGCTGGAACGAGGCCGAGTTCCGCAACGTCGGCGCGGGCGACGTCTTCCGCCAGCGCGGCGCGTACCTGGACGAGGCCATTGCCCTGTGGCGTCACCTGTGGAGTGGCAACGAGGGTGAATTCGATGGCCGCTTCCACCACTTCGCCGACGTGCGCTTCGCGCCGCTTCCGCCGCAGGGCGCCGACTTGCCCATCTGGGTCGGCGGGCGTGACGAGGCTGCCCTCCAGCGGGCCGGGCGCCTTGGCCATGCCTACCATGCGACCGCGTCTGGTCCGTCGCAGCTGGCCGTGCGCATCCCGGTGGTCCGCGCAGCGGCCGAACAAGCCGGCCGGCCCATGCCGCGCGTCTCAGCGCGGGTACGCGTCGCTTTCGGCCCGCACGAGGTGCCCTTCTACATGCTCGCCGGCACGCCCGGGCAGATGGTCGCCGAAGTGCGTTCCTTTTCCGAGATCGGCGTGGACCACCTTGCGCTTGACTTCGGCGAGACGGATCCCGAGGCGCTCAGCCGGCTGATGACCCAGTTCGACCGCGAGGTGGTCGCCGCGGCCCGATGAGCGACGGCGAAACGGGTACGGCGCCGCGCCGTCCGGCGACGGCCCGGCCGCGCGCGGACGAGGGCGCCGGCCAGGCGCCGAGCGCCGACGAGCTTGGGCTGATCGAGCGCCAGCGGGCACGACTCTCGGAGCAGGCCGGCGCGACGCTGGTCGAGGACGATCGGTTGGGCGTGACCTGGGTGCGCTTCGGCCGCGGGCCCGCGCTCGACTACGCCACCGCGATCGATTGGTCGCCCGAAGAGGCGCCCATGCGCCTCGCAGCGCTGGCCGGCTCGATGCGTGCGGATGGTGCCTGGCCGACCATCGTGATTGACGAGACGACGCGCGAACGGGTCGCCTTCACGCAGCTGCTGGCCGGCGCCGGCTGGCAGCGCGTTGGCTCGGAACGAACGATGTACGCGCGCCATCCGGCGGTGGTGCCGCACCTGGACCCGGACTTGCGCGTGGAGGCGGTTACGCCTGCTTCGGCGGGCGAGTCGGTTCGATTGGAGACGCTCGTCTTCGGGTTGCCGCCGGAGCAGATCACGCTGCGTACCGAGCGTCTCGCGGAGAGCGTGCGTGCCGGGCAGGTGCGCGCCTTCCTGCTGCGATTGGTGCGCGAGCCGCTGGCCGGTGCACGACTGACGCCGGGGTCCGGCGCGGCCGCCATAACGGCTGTCGGGGTGGCGCCGCGGCACCGCCGGCGCGGCTACGGCCGCATGGTCACTGCGGTCGCCTTGCGCGCCGGCCTGGCCACCGGTCATGCGCTCGTGTGGCTGTCGGTCGAGGAGACCAACGCACCCGCGCTGTCGCTGTACCGCTCGCTCGGTTTCGCGCCGGCCTTTGCCTGGTCGCGCTGGATCGCGCCGGCCTAACCTGCCTCGGCGGCCGTTCTGTCGGTCGTCTGGCGGAAACCCAGCCGCAGCCTGAAGCGGGCCGCGCCACCCGGCTCGATGTCCAGCGGCCAGCGATAGATGAGGCACGAGCCCTGGTAGACGCGTTCGAAGCCGGCCTCCGAGTTCGACACTGTCTCGACGGGGTACCACTCGGCCGGCGCCGGCCGAGCGGCCAGCGCGGTGAGCGCGACCCCTTCGTACTCGTTGCCGAACGCGAGCCGCGTGCCGGCAGCGACCGAGCCTGGAGCGTCATGGCGCACCACGCGCCGCTGCCAGCGGTAATAGGCGGCCGGGTTCGCGCCGCCACCCATCAGGTTCACGTTCGACTCCAGCTCGAGCGTGCCCGCGAAGCTCCTGTCCGACACGTTGCGCACGTCCACGACGACCTGCAGCGCGCCGGCCAGCCGGCCGCCGTCGACTGACACGGCCTTGCGCAACTCGAGGCCGTCCGCCGTGCGTGTCGCCACCAGCCGTCGCTCGGTGACCGTGTCGCTCAGCCACGGCCCGTTGACGAAATCGCCGATCTGGTTCCCGGCATCGTCGAGGACGCGTGCCAGTCCGCTACGCCGTTCATGGTCGTCGTAGACCAGCAGCCGCGCGAGGCCGGTCTCCTTGGCCGACATCTGCTCGTGCGGGCTGAGCGATGCGCCAGTCTCCGTGGTGCCGAGCGCGGCGGCGTCCATTCGGCGCAGCGTCTCGTGGTAGGCCTCGGGTCGGCGACGCAGTACCGATGCCAGTGCGACGCGCGCAGCGCGCAGGTCCCACGAGCCGATGCCCGCGCCCTCGGCCAAGTCGACCATCACGGTCTGGCCCACGGTGCCGAGCATGACCTCGTCGACACCGTCGAGGTCGAAGTCGGCGGTACCGGCCAATGGGCGGCCGCCGGTGGCAATGTCTTCGGCTGCAATCAGCTCGGCGAGAGTGGCCATGCGCATGTGCACGATGTAGACGCCGCCGAACAGTCCGTGCCAGTAGCAATCGTTGGATTGCCCGCGGTAGAGATGGTCGAGCGCTCGCTCACGCGCGGCGCCGGCCGGCATCGCGGCGACCGCGGCCGAGACCCGCAGCATCTGCTTCTCGAGTGCGTTGACCTCGCGGTAGCGTGCCTGGAAGTTGCGCCACAGGCCGCCGCGGAGGAAGCGTGCCGCGGGCAATTCGTGCTCGAGCGCCTCCTCGAGCAAGTGGTGAAAGATGTTTGCCTCAACGGGCGGCAGGGCCCATTCGGTCATCTCGATGTAGGAAGTCGCAGGCACGTAGACGCGCCCGACCGGTGCATGGTCGGCCAGCCATTCCGACGGCGTCACCGTGCGCAGCCACTCGCCGTTCTGCTCGATGGCCCTGAAGCACTGTTCGACCCACCCGTCGGGCCCCCAGCACAACTCGAATGTGCCCGGCCAGGCCCCGAACTTCTCGCCATCGTCGCCCATCACGCCCAGTCGGTCGCCTTCGACTGCCGCCGACGCGCGGAGGTACTCGATCAGCTCCGGCACCGGCCGCCACGGGATGCGGTAGCGCAGGCCCTTTTCGGTCCCGAAGATCGTCAGCCGGCGGCCCTGGTCATCGGTCGTGAAGGTGCCCCACATGGCATCTTCGGCCACCGACGCGCCGCGCAGGTGGTTGTCGTCGAGCACGGTGTAGCTGTAACCGGCCTCGGCCAGGTCGAACGGCAGCGACGGCTCCCAGACCCTTTCTGCCAGCCACGCCCCCGCCGGCGGCGTACCGAAGCGCCGGGCGAGGTCGGCGCGCATGCGGAGCAGCTGGCCGTGGCGGTCACCTTCGGGAAGTGCCACCAGGATGGGCTCGAACTGGCCGCCGCCCAGGATCTCTACCTGGCCGCGATCGACGAGCGCCCCCAGGCGGACGAGCGCATCTGGTCGGTTGGCGTCCATCCATTCGAGCAGCGGCCCGGTGTAGTGCAGCCCGACGCGGATGCGCTCGTGGCGCTCGAGCGCATCGATCATCGGCTCGTAGGCGTGCGTGTAAACGTCGTCGATCACCCAGCCGAAGTTGCCCACCGGTTGGTGGTTGTGGATGACCAGGGCGAGTGCGATCGAGCTTCTCATCGGCGTCACCCGTGGTGGCGGTTTCCGGGGAGCGGCTGTCGTTTCAGGTGCGCGAGCGCGTCGCGCTGCCGGCCACGGCGCGCCGACGTTCGCGCGGCGGGGCACGACGCTCGCGGCTGGCCGGCAGATACAGGTCGTCCACGTACTCGCGCAACATGCGCGTGGTCGAGAACTGCCAGATGGTCGACGCCATCGATTCCTTCATCAGGGCCAGCCAGCGGCGTGGCAAACCGGACTCGTCCCGCTCGTAGTACGCCGGCGTGATTTCTTCCTCGAGCAATCGGTACAGGTCCTGGACGTCGGCCCAGTCCTGCGCCGACTCGTCGGGGTCCTGTTCGCGGCCGCCGATGGCCCAGCCGTTCTTGCCGTTGTAGCCCTCGTCCCACCACCCGTCGAGGACCGAGACGTTGACGATGCCGTTCATCGCCGCTTTCATGCCGCTGGTGCCCGATGCCTCGAGCGGCCGGCGCGGGTTGTTCAGCCAGATGTCGACGCCCTGCACCAGGTAACGGCCGACGCGGATGTTGTAGTCCTCGATCACGAAGACCCGGTTGGCGAACTTCGGCGAGCGGCTGTGGGTGAAGATGTCCTGGATCACGCGCTGACCGGGTCGGTCGGCCGGATGCGCCTTGCCGGCGAACACGATCTGCACCGGTCGCTGCTCGTTCTGCAGGATGTGTGCCAGGCGCTCCTCGTCGGAGAAGATCAGCGCGGCACGCTTGTATGTCGCGAAGCGGCGCGCGAAGCCGATGGTGAGCACATCCTGGTCGAGTGCCGCGGCGAGCGCCGAAAGCAGGCTGGGTGCCTCGCCGTGGCGGGCGAACTGCGACGAAAGGCGCCGCCGGCAGAAGAACGCCAGCTCGAGCTTCTGGCGGCGGTGTGCCTCCCACACGTCCGCGTCGCCCAGGGTGTCGATCTTGTCCCAGAACGGCTTTTCCTGCGGATCGAGATTGTCGAGGTCGCCGCCCAGCTGCTGATAGAGGCGGCGGAAGGGCTCACCGACCCACGAGGGCGGATGCACGCCGTTGGTGATCGCCAGGATGGGCTTCTGGCTGACCGTGCTCCAGGTCGAGTTGGCCGTCTGCGCGTGCAGCTTGCTCACCGCGTTGGCGCCGTTCGTGGTGCGCAGCGAAAAGGCCGTCATGTCGAACTGCTCGGGATCGTTGTCAGGCCCGCGGCCCACCTCGAGGATGCGCTCCAGGTCGAGACCGGTGCCGGCGCCGAGGGGCGCGGCGAGCCGGCGCACCAGGCCCGCGTCGAAGCGCTCGTTACCCGCCGAGACCGGAGTGTGGATGGTGAACACGGCGTTGCGCTTGACGCGCGCGAGCGCATCGTCGAGCGACACCCCATCGAGCGTCAGCTCGCGCGCGCGCTCGACCAGCATGAACGCGGAGTGGCCCTCGTTGAGATGCCACACCGCCGGGGCAATGCGCAGTGCGCGCAATGCCCGCACGCCGCCCACGCCCAGCATCATCTCCTGGTGCAGGCGCATCTCGCGCCCGCGCACGTACAGGATGTGGGTGATCGGCCGGTCGGCTTCGTCGTTCTCGGGAATGTCAGTGTCGAGCAGCAGCAGCGGCACGCGGCCCACCTGGGCAAGCCACACCGCACACCAGACCTTGCGCCCGGGCAGGTCGACGTCGACACGCAACGGCTCGCCGTCGAGGCCGGTCACCTGCCGCAGCGGCAGGCGCATGGGGTCATAGTCGGGATAGGCGTGCTCCTGGTGGCCGTCGGCGTCGATCGTCTGCCGGAAATAGCCGTGGCGATAGAACAGGCCGACCGCGACGAAAGGGATGGCCATGTCCGAGGCCGCTTTGAGGTGATCGCCCGCGAGCACGCCCAGGCCACCCGAATAGATGCCCAGCGACTCGTGCAGCCCGTACTCGGCGCAGAAATAGCCGACCGGCCCGCCGAGGGCGTCGGCGTGCTGGCGCGCGAACCAATGGCCGGCGCCGTTTTCCATGTAGCGGTCGAAGCCGTCGAGCAGCGTCCGGTACTCGGCCATCAGGTCGACGTCGGAGAGGATCACGGACCAGTCACGATGGGCCTGCAGCAGCGGCACCGGGTTGCGGTAGCGCAACCAGCCCTGCGCGTCGACACGCCGGAACAGCACCCGCACGCGCGGGTGCCAGACCCAGTATTGGTTGTATGCGAGCCGTTCGAGGCCTTCGAGTTGTGCCGGTAGCCGCAGGTCCGGCGAAGGCAGTGTGGGGACTTCGATCCTATGAGGCAATGTGGCTGGGATGCTACAGGACACCCGAGGCGATCGTGAACCGGTTCAGGTGGGCCGCCAATCCGCCGACCCGCACGCGATAGCATCGCGGTCATGCACGTCGCGATGGTCGCGTCGGAATGTGAGCCGTACGCCAAGACCGGCGGGTTGGCCGATGTCGTGGACGCGCTGGCGCGCGCCCTGGGTGGGCTCGGTCACGAGGTGGATGTCTACCTGCCGCTCTACCGTGGCCTCATCGCGCCGGAGCCGGCCGAGAGCGTCGAGCTGGCCGTGCCCACCGGGTCCGGAGCGCCGGCTCGGGTCGTGCTGCGCACCGTCCAGGGACGCGGCTACCGGCTGCGCCTGGTCGACCATCCCGCGAGCTTCGATCGGCCCCATTTCTACATGAGTGGCGGTCACGACTATGCCGACAACGGCTTCCGCTTTTCGTTGCTCGGACGCACCGCCCTCGAGGCGATGCTGGCCGAGGGCCGCCCGGCCGACATCGTCCACGGCCACGACTGGGAGGGCGCTCCGGCGGTACTGCTGCTGCGACACCGCTATGCCGCCAGCGCCCTCGCGCGCAGCGGCGCGCTGCTCACCTGCCACAACCTGGCCTACCACGGCTGGGTGCCGCGCCAGTCGGCCGACCAGCTCGATCTGCCGTCCAGCGTGGGCACGTCCGATGGCGTGGACCTGCTGCGCGAAGGCATCCGCGCGGCCGACCTGGTGACCACCGTCAGCCCGACCTTTGCCCGCGAATCCCTGGGGCCTGAATACGGTGCCGGCGTGGATGACGTGCTGCGTGAGCGAGGAGACCGTTACGTCGGCATCCTGAGTGGCATCGACACCGACCTCTGGGACCCCGCCACCGACACCGAACTCCCGGCGCGCTATGGGCCCGACGACCTGGCCGGCAAGGCGACCTGCCGCGCCGCGCTGTGTGCCGAGCTCGGACTCGATCCCGACGGTCCGCTGCTGGCCATGGTCAGCCGGCTCGATCCGCAGAAAGGCTTCGACCTGCTCGCCGCGGCGACACCCCGGCTGCTCGCCGACGGCGCACGCGTCTGTGTCCTGGGGACCGGTGACCAGGCCCTCGTGGCCCAACTCGTGGAACGTGCCGCGCGCCAGCCCACCCGGCTGGCCGTCGTCGATCGCTTCGATCGCGGGCTGGCGCGGCGCATGTACGCCGGTGCCGACGCGTTCCTCATGCCCTCGCGTTTCGAGCCGTGCGGCCTGACACAGATGATCGCGATGCGCTACGGCACGCCGCCCATCGTGCGCGCCACCGGCGGGCTCGCCGACACGGTCACTGACGCTGACGAACAGCCGTCGGCCGGCGATGGCTTTGCCTTCGCTGCGGCCGATCCGGACGCGCTTGTGGATGCGTGCCGGCGAGCGATGGCCGCGCTGGCCGATGGCGCACGCTGGCGCGCCATCCAGGCACGCGCCATGGCCCGCGACAACGACTGGCGCCGGCCGGCGCGCGCGTACACGGCCGTCTACCGGCGAGCGCTCGACATCACCGCGGAAGCGGGCGCGGCAAAGGCATGAGCGTGCGTTACCGCGGCACGACCGTGCGGTCTCTCGGACGATGGCGAGGCGTGTTCGTCGTGGCACTGGTGGGTGCAATTGCCGCATCGTTCGCGTTTGCGCCGCCGACGGCCCGCGCGGTAACGGGCCTGCTGCGCGAATTCTCAGTCGCCGGGTCGCCATTCGCGGCCAACCTGGCGCCCCTGCCGACGCGTATGACGATGACCCTGCGCCTGCCCCGGCGAGCGCGCATCACGATCACCGTATTGGACGGAAGCAGCGTGGTCGACACCATCGTCGCCGACCAGCGGGTTGGCCGGGGGCGGCATGGCTATACCTGGGCGGGCACCGACTCGGGCGGCCACACGGTCGCCGATGGCGTGTACCAGGTCAGCGCGGTCGCCCGCCGCGGCGGCCGGCAACAGACCATTTCGCGTCAGGTTCGCAAGGGCCTGCCGCCGATCTACCCGGCTAATCCGGGCGCCATCGTGGTGGCGCTCGATCCCGGCCACGGTGGCCCATATGGCGGGGCGCTCGATTTCGGCTACGCCGAGAAGGGGTTCAACCTCGACATCGGCTTGAAGCTGCGTGACCTGCTCGAGCACGCCGGCGTGCAGGTCGCCATGTCGCGGACGACCAACGTCAGGCTCAACGAGCCGCCGGCCGACCACAACGGCGACGGGCGCATCGACGTATACGACGACCTGGCCCTGCGCAACGACAACGCCAACGAAGCGCGTGCCGACATCAACATCGCCATCCACAACAACGGCTCCACCTCGCCCGACCGAACCGGCACGGAGGTATTCACCAGCAAGCACCGCGGCTGGACCGCGCAGGGCGCCGCCTTCGCGGCCGACCTTGTTGCCCAGGAGTACGCCGCGCTGGTCGACTACTCGAATGCGCGCTGGGCGCCGATCGACCGTGGCGCCAAATGGGGCAGCTACTACTGCATGGATCCCTACGGCACGCACAAGGGCAGGCCCCTGGTCAGGCCGACGCTCATGCCGACCGTGCTGTCGGAGTCGCTGTACATGAGCAACCGCGACGAGTTCGCGATGCTCCTGCGGCCGGACGTACGTACCTCGATCGCGGCGGGCATCTACCTGGGCATCGCCCAGTACCTGAACAGCCGGGCCTATGGCGTGGGTTATCAGCTCGTCAGCGGACCGTCCGGAAAGGTCGCGCCGGGCAGTTCCGTGACGTATCGCATCCGCGTGACCAATCGCGGCAACGTGGCCAGCTCGGGCTGGCGGTTGCGGCTTGGCGCGGTGGCCGGCGTCCCTGTCTACGACGGCAGCGAGGATCCGGGCATGGCGATCGGTTCGGTGACCGTGCCCGATGGCCTGCGGCCGGGCCAGTCGGTGACGCTCGACGTTCCGGCCACCGCGCCGAGCACGACGGGCGACTGGCTGGTCAAGACCGACATCCGGCTCGCCGACGCGAGCCCGCTGGCGACCATCGGGGTGGTCTCCCTCCAGGCGCCCTTGACCACCGCCAACTAGGCCGGCTGGTATCGTCGCGGGCCATGGGATTGCTCGATGGCCGCAAGGCGCTCGTGTTCGGTGTTGCGAACGATCACTCGATTGCCTGGGGCATCGCGCGCGCCCTGCACGAACACGGGGCGGCGGTGGGCTTCAGCTCGGTCGAGGCCCTGCTCGATAGGCGCGTGCGGCCGCTTGCCGAGAGCATCGGCTCAACCTTCGTCGAGCCGTGCGACGTGCAGGACGACGTCCAGGTCCAGCGCGTCTTCGACGCGTGGCACGAACGCGAGGGCCGACTCGACGTACTGGTCCATGCGTTGGCCTTCGCCAGGCGCGAGGAGCTCGACGGTCGTTTCGTCGATACCTCACGGGAAGGCTTCGCGCTGGCGCTCGATATCAGCGCCTACTCGCTGGTGGCCATGGCGCGTGCCGCCCGGCCGCTGATGAGCGACGGCGGGTCGATCCTCACGCTGACCTATTACGGGGCCGAGAAGGTGGTCGCCAACTACAACGTGATGGGCGTGGCCAAGGCGGCGCTCGAGGCGAGCGTGCGCTATCTGGCGGCCGACCTGGGGCCCGAAGGTATCCGCGTCAACGCCATCAGCGCAGGCCCCATCCGGACCCTCGCGGCAAGCGGCATCGCCGGCTTCCGCGGGATGTACGGTAAGTTCCGCGACGTGGCGCCCCTGCGCCGCAACGTGACCACCGACGACGTGGGCGGCGCAGCCGTCTACCTCGCCAGTGACCTGTCGGTCGGCGTGACCGGCGAGGTCATCTACGTGGACGCGGGCTTCAACGTGTTGGGCGTACCGACAAGCGAGGCATGAGCCGCGTGCCGTCGCTCGGCCCGCGCGGAGAGGGCTGGGTCGCCGGCCAGTTCGCGCTCTTCGCGGCGATCATTGCGGCGGCGTGGCTGGGCGGCCTGCCGCTCGACCAGCCGGCGCTCGACACGGTGCGCGTCATCGGCGCGCTGCTGGTGCTGGGGGGCCTGGCGATCATCGGCCTGGGCGGCTGGCAGCTCCAACGGTCGCTCAGTGTCCTGCCCCACCCGGTGCGCGCGGGCGCCCTGATCGAACACGGCCTGTACCGCTGGGTGCGCCATCCCATCTACGCCGGCGTGATCCTGGCCGCCGCGGGCGGCAGCGTCTACAGCGCATCCCCACTCGCGGCCGTGCTGAGCCTGGCACTCGCGTTATGGCTCGACCTCAAGTCGCGCCGCGAGGAAGCGTGGCTGCGTGAGCGTTATCCCGGTTACGCGGCGTACGTCGCGCGCACCAGGAAGTTCGTGCCCGGGCTCTACTGAGTCGCGCCCGGCGGCGTGCCTGTTGGCGGAAGTGGTGCGCCGGCGGAGGTTGCCGCCGGGAGCACGGCCAACTCGCCGCCGATGGTCGTCCAGTCGCGCGGTCGTGATGACGCGGGACGCCACTCGCCGCCCTCGTCGGGGACCGCCAGGCGGCCCTCGAACAGGGCATCGAAGGTATCGCCGTCGATGCGCTCCTCGCGTACCAGGAAGGCGCCGATTCGGCGCAGCTTGTCGATGTGCTCGACCAAGGTTTCGCGCGCCTTGCGGTAGGCCTCGTCGAGGATCGCCGCGCTGGCCCGCGTCGCCGCTCCCTGAAGCTCCGAGGGCAGGGCGCCGTCGCGCTTGGCCGCGAAGAAGGACAACGCGCCGCGGCCCGACGCGCCGACGTGTTTCTGGCCCGGGTCGCGGCCCATTCCCCAGCGGTGGACCATCGAGGTGGCGATCTGGGTGGCCTTCTCGAAATCGTTGGCCGCGCCGGGTGTCACGTCGTGGAAGAGCAGCTCTTCGGCGGCCCGCCCGCCCATCAGTGCAACGAGCCGCGCGGTCAGGTCGGATTCGGAGGGCAGATCGTTGTCCTCCTGCGAGCTGACCGTCACCCCCAGCGCCTCGCCATGTGCGAAGAGGCTGATCTCTTCGACCCGGCGCGAGTCACCGAAGACCTTGCCGCAGATGGCGTGGCCCACCTCGTGCGCCGCGATGATCGCGCGGTCGCGTTCGTTCATCGACCGGCGCCGACCGGTGCCCACCGCAACCTTGATCCAGCCGCCGTGCATGTCGTCGTTGGTGATCGTCGCGCCGCGCCGCCGGGCGGCCATGATCGCGGCTTCGTTGAGCAAGTCAGCCAGTTGAGCACCGGAGAAGCCGTACGTCTTGCGCGCGACGTTGTCGAGGTCGACGCTGGGGGCGAGCGGTTTGCCGCGGGCGTGGACGGCGAGGATGGCGCGCCGTCCGGCGACGTCGGGCAGGCCGACGTGGACCTTGCGCGTGAAGCGACCCGGCCTCAGGAGCGCCTCGTCGAGCACGTCGACGCGGTTCGTCGCCGCGATGACGACGATGTCGCTCGTCGTACCAAAGCCGTCCATCTCGACGAGCAACTGGTTGAGCGTCTGTTCGCGTTCCTCGTGGCTGTTGCTGCCGCCGCGCGCCTTGCCCAGGGCGTCGAACTCGTCGATGAAGATCACGCCCTTGCCCAGGCGCCTGGCCTGGGCGAAGAGGTCGCGAACGCGGCGCGCCCCGACGCCGACGTACTTCTCCACGAAGTCGGACCCGGACGCATGGTGGAAGGGGACGCCGGCTTCGGTCGCCACGGCACGCGCGAGCATGGTCTTGCCGGTGCCCGGCGGTCCGAACAGCAGGACGCCGCGCGGCACCCGCGCACCGAGCGCGCGAAACGTGGCCGGGTCGCGCAGGAACTCGATCGCCTCGGCCAGTTCCAGCTTGGCCTCCTCGCACCCGGCGACATCGGCAAGATGCACCTCGCCGCCGGATCCGTCGGGCGCGTCGAGTGGCTCGACGGCGACCGCCGGCGCCTCGGCGGCCGGCCGTTCGGGGCCTGGCATTATCGTTGAAAAGCCCCCCGCCCGAGCGCGCATGAAGGGCAGTTGCCCGCGATTGCGGACGATCAGGGCGATGCCGACGCCCAGCACGGCGGCCAACACGAGCAGACTGATCAACGAGCGGAGGGGATCGCCGCCGCCGCTGGATGCGCTGCGTGCGGCCGCCTCCGCGCTCGGCGACAGCAGGTCGCCGTAGCCCAGGCTGATGAGCGCTCCGGCGGCCTGTCCGGGTGAGTCGTTTACAGAAATTCCGACATAGTCCCCGCCGCGCGTCTCGGCCAGCAGCATCTGGCCGCCGCTCTCGTTGGTGCCCACCGTGACCAGGGCGACTTCGCCGCTGTCGATGTTTGCGGCCAACTCACGCAGGGTCCAGCGTTGGGTCGCCGTGGCCGACGGCAACGGCTGGCCCGGGCCGCCTGGTGGTGCGAGCACGAAAAGGGTCCCGAGCAGGAGCACGACCGCCGCCGCCCCGAGCCCGCCAAGGGCCAGCCAGCGACGGCGCCTGCCCGTCAGCCAGTGTTGAAACCTGAATCGCAATCCGCGCATTTGGATCCGTCCGAAAACCGGGACCGGAAGAGCGCAGTTGCCTCCCCCCAAAGCCCCTCAGAAATGCTCCTGCAATCTTACATGGCCGTGCCGCGCGAGCCCGTGGCGGCGTAGCCCGACGGGTCCGGCCCGGTCGTCGCCACCAGCTGTCCACAACGGCTGTCCCCAGTCGCGCCCGTGGAGGTGGATAACGTCCAGTGAATCGCAAAAACTCGTGGACGGCGCGTATTGCACCGGCCGGGCGGCGACCCTAATGTCTGAACCAGCCCGAAGGGGCCACGGAAACCGGACTTACGGCAAGGGCCTAGCCCAGGCCGGCGGGACGGTGAAGACCGGAAGCCGAGGGACTCGTTCCCAAGGCAACCGACGGACGCAAGTTCGCCGGTAGGCAGGAGGCTCGTCCTTCTCCACCGTTCTTCGCATCCTTGGTTCCTTCGGGTCTTTGCTTGCCGCCCGCCGCCGAAATGGGCGAGCGATCAGTGCGTGACGACGTTCAGGATGTAGCGGAATACGTCGCGCGCCGAGACGATGCCGGTGGCGTGTCCATCCTCGACCAGCGGGATGTGCCTGAAACCACCCACGGCCATCTTGTTGATCGCGACGCCGACGCTGTCGTCATCACGCAGGACGACCGGGTCGGGGGTCATCACTTCGCTCACGGCGACCGTCTCGAGCGGGCGGTCGTTCAGCTTGAGCACCAGGTCGCGCTCGCTGAGGATGCCGCGCAAGACCCCGGTGCCGTCCTCGACCAGAAGGCAGCCGACGCCCGCGCGCTGCATCTGGCTGACCGCTTCCGCGCAGCTGATGTCGAGCCCGATGACGAGCGGCTTGTGATGGCGCACATCGCCCAGTGACACGGCCGTCAGGCGCGCTTCGAAGCTGCTCGATGGCCGGGGAACGTCTGCGCTGCGCAGGTCGGCACCGCAGTTTTCGCACTCGTCGGCGCCCTGCAGGTTGTCGAAGCCGCACGCTGGGCAGATCACGCGGCAAACTCTAGCGTCTAGGAAACGGTCCAGGTCTCGCCGCTCACGAGCAGCTTCTCGAGATCGCCGGCACCCTGGCGCGTGACGGCGTCATCGATCTGGCCGACCACGAGCTGATCGTGCGTGGGTCGTGTGACGCTGCGCAGCACGCCCACCGGCACGGGGAACTGCGGCCACCACATGCGCGAGAGCATGAACGCGATGTACGGGTCCTCGGCGTCTTCGTGATGGACGAGGAGGTCGGCCTCGGAAATGCCCTTGCCCAACTGGACGACCTCGGGGTGCAGGCCCGTGAGGCGGATGCCCTTGTCGCGGTCCTTGCCGAAGACCATCGGCTGGCCGTCCTCGAGGAAGAGCATGCGGTCCTCGCGCACCTCGCGCTCGGTGAATTCGCGGTAGGCGCCGTCATTGAAGATATTGCAGTTCTGGAGGACCTCGACGAAGACCGAGCCGTGGTGGAAGCCGGCCTTGTTGAGCGTCTCCTGCATATGCTCGGTGTGAGTGTCCACCGAACGCGCGACAAAGCTGGCCTCGGCTGCCAGGGCGATCGACAGCGGCTGGACCGGGTAGTCGACGGTGCCTGCCGGCGTCGACTTGGTCTTCTTGCCCAGCTCCGAGGTGGGCGACGCCTGGCCCTTGGTCAGGCCGTAGATGCGGTTGTTGAACATCACGACCTTGATGTCCACGTTGCGGCGCATCGAGTGGAGGATGTGGTTGCCACCGATCGACAGGGCATCGCCGTCGCCGGTGATGACCCACACCATCAGCGCCGGATTGGCCAGCTTGAGGCCCGTGGCGAGGGTCGGCGCCCGGCCATGGATGGAGTGGAAGCCGTACGTGTTCATGTAGTAGGGCAGCCGGCCCGAACAGCCGATGCCGCTGATGAAGACGATGTTCTCCTTGGGCACGCCGAAGTCGGGCATCGTCTTCTGCGTCTGGGCCAGGATCGAGTAGTCGCCGCAACCCGGGCACCAGCGCACTTCCTGGTCGGACACGAAGTCCTTGCGCGTCAGCTCAAGCACCTTCTGGTTCTCGGGACTCAGCGCCTGCGCGACGGTCTTGCCGTTGGTCGGTTCAGTCATGGAGCAGCTCCTCCGCCGCCTGCTTGATCTCCGCGATGCGGAAGGGCTTGCCGCGCATGCGGTTGAAGCCGACGACGTCGATGAGGTAGCGCGCGCGCAGCAGCAGTGCGAGCTGGCCCAGGTTTATCTCGGGCACCAGCACGTGCTTGAAACTGCGCAACACGTCCTCGGTGTTGGCGGGCAATGGGTTGAGGTGACGCAGGTGGGCGTGGGCAACGCTCCAGCCCTCGGCCTGCAGGCGCTCGGTGGCGCTGCGAATGGCGCCATAGGTCGAGCCCCAGCCAAGGATGATCAGATCACCCGAGGCCGGCCCGTAGGCCTCGAGCGGCGGGATGTCGGCCGCGATACCGGCCACCTTCTCCTGGCGCAGCAGCTGCATCTTGTTGTGGTTTTCGGGGTCGTAGCTGACGTTGCCGGTCACATCGGCCTTCTCGAGACCACCGACGCGGTGCTCGAGCCCGGGCGTGCCCGGGATGGCCCACGGACGGGCGAGCGTCTGCGGGTCGCGGTCGTAGGGCTGGAAGGTCGCCCGGTCGACCGCGTTGGCCACGGAAATGTCGGGCATCTCCTGCAGCGCCGGGATGCGCCACGGTTCGGCACCGTTGGCCAGGAACGCGTCGGAGAGGTAGAAGACCGGCGTCATGTACTTCAGGGCCAGCCGCGCCGCCTCGATGGCCGTTTCGAAGCAATCGGCCGGCGTGGCGGGCGCAACGATGGGCACCGGCGAGTCGCTGTTGCGTCCGAACATGGCCATCAACAGGTCGCCCTGCTCGGTCTTGGTGGGCATGCCCGTGGACGGTCCGGCGCGCTGGACGTCGACGACAACCAGCGGCAGCTCGACCATGACCGCCAGGTTGAGCGCCTCGCTCTTGAGCGCGATGCCCGGGCCGGAGCTGGCCGTCAGGCCCAACGCGCCACCATATGAGGCGCCGATCACCGATCCGATCGCGGCGATCTCGTCCTCCGCCTGGAAGGTCTTGACGCCGAAATTCTTGTAGCTCGCAAGTGCGTGCAGGATGTCGCTGGCGGGCGTGATGGGATACGACCCGTACACCAGCTCGCGCCGGGCCAGCTGCGCCGCCGCCACGAACCCGAGCGCCGTCGCCTCGTTGCCGGTGATGTTGCGATAGGTGCCGGGGGGAAGCCTGGCCGGCGCGACCTTGTATGTCGTGTGGAACATCTCGGTGGTCTCACCGAAGGCGTAGCCGGCCTTGAGCGCGCGGCGGTTCGCCTCGCCGATCACCGGCCGGTTGGCGAAGCGCTGTTCGATCCAGCGCAGCGTCGGCTCCATGCTTCGCTCGTACAGCCAGAACATCAGGCCCAGGGCGAAGAAGTTCTTGGTCAGGTCGACCTGCTTGCTGGTCATCTCGAGCCCCTCGAGCGCGCGTGCGTTGAGGGTGCTGATGGGGATGTCGAACACGTTGTACTGCTTCAGCGTGCCGTCGCCCAGGGGATTCGCGTCGTAGCCCGCCTTCTTCAGGTTGTTGGCGGTGAAGGCGTCCGAATTGACGATCAGCGCACCGCCGGCAGGCAGGTCGCCGACGTTCGTCTTGAGAGCCGCCGGATTCATCGCCACGAGCACGTCGGGCTGATCGCCCGGGGTGTAGATCTCGGCGCTGGCGAAGCTGATCTGGAAGCCACTGACGCCGGGCAGCGAGCCCGCCGGGGCGCGGATCTCGGCCGGGTAGTCGGGGAGTGTCGAAACATCGTTGCCGAAAACGGCCGCAGTGCGCGTGAACTGGTTGCCGGTCAGCTGCATGCCGTCGCCCGAGTCGCCCGCGAAACGGATGGTCACCCGCTCGAGTTCCTGGACGGTGACGTCCTTGTCCGGCAGTGTCTCGGTGGTCATGGTGCGGGCTCAGGCGCCCTCTGGTTCCTCCATGAACTGGTGCGGCCGGGGTGGCAGGTTGAGGATCTCCTGGGGAAACGCCTCGGCCACGTATTCGAGCAGGTCCTGCTGGCGCAACAGGCCGACGACCTGGCCTGCGTCATCGATGAGCGGCAGGTTGCGGTAGTGCCCGCTCTCCATCGCGCGCAGTGCGTCGACAAGCGTCGCCTCGGCGGCCAGCGTGTGCGGCGAGGCGGTCATGAAGTCGTCGATCGGGCGCGACTGGTCGACCTGTCGTGCCAGGATGCGCATGAGCACGTCACGCTCGGTGAGGATACCCACCAAACGGCCGTCGCTGGTCACCAGCACCGCGTCGCCATGATCGGCGCGCATCTGCGCCAGGACGTCACGCAGCGGCGTTCCCGGCGCGACCGAATGCAATTCCGAGCGGGCCAGGTTGCGCGCCTTTTCGGTCCGCAGCTCGAGCCGGCTGGGATGCTCGGTGGTGTCGTCCACGCTCTTGGTGTTGGCGCTCGTGTGCACAGCCTTCAATCGTGCTTCAGTTGATCGCGGAAGTGGGTCGGGCAACTGATTCTACTCTCGCCAGCTGGCAGGCCGATGAAATGTCGAGCCGCCGCCGCGAAGCCGGCCTGAGTCGTCCGGGCATCGACCATGCCGGCGTTGTCACCGACGATCTTCGGCTGCTCCGAGCGAGCCAGCCGATCCACGACGGGAGGTTCCAGATGACCAACGAGCAGCAGGACAAGGGCACCTGGGAGAAGACCAAGGGCATGGTCCGGGAAGGTGTCGGCAAGATGACCGGCGACGAGAAGATGGAGTACCAGGGCAAGGCCGAGCAGGCCGAGGGTGAGGCACGCCGGGGCGTGGGCGACGCCGAGCAGAAGGTGCGCGACGCGACCGAACGCTGAGCGATTAGCGCCGTGATCCGCTGACGAGGGCGAGGTAGTAGAGGAACGTGAGCACCGCCGTGAGCGCCGCGGCGACATAGGTCCAGCCGGCCGCTCGCAGCACGGCGCGTGCCCCGTCGGCGCGTTCCCCGACGAGCCCGAGCGTGCCGACATACGCGAGCGCGCGGTTGCTCGCCCCGAATTCGACCGGCAGCGTCACGAAGGTGAAGACCACCGCGGCGGCGAAGAACACCAGGCCGAGCACGGCGAGATTGAACAGGCGCATGAACAGGCCGGCGAGGATCAGCCACGGGGCGATGCCCGAGCCCAGCTGCGCGGCCGGCACGATCAGCTGGCGCAGGCGCATGGCCGGGTCACCCTGCCGATCCTGGACGGCATGGCCAACCTCGTGGGCGATCACGGCCACCGCAGCGACCGACAGCGTGGGCCGCGGCGCGGGCGTCGGTGCGGCTTGTCCACTGCCACCCCAGACGGAATAGGCCGCGCCACTGCCGGGCACGGGCATCGGTGCGGCTTGTCCACTGCCACCCCAGACGGAATAGGCCGCGCCACTGCCGGGCACGGGCATCGGTCCACGCGCGTTCGGCGCGCGGCGGGCGACAGCGGTGCTGACGCGCAGCACACGTAGACGCGGGTCGTAGTGGTCCGTCAGCCGGCCCGGCGTCTGCTCGACGCGGACGTCGTTGAGTCCATGCTGATTGAGCAGGTAACGGGCGAAGTCGAGCGCGGACATGGAAATGCCAGAATCGACTTGGTCCCAGCGGGCATAGGTCGCCTTGACACGCCATGCGGCCCACAGCGAGATCGCCAGGGTGGGCAGCATGACCAGCAGCACGTAGGGCAGGAAACCGTTCACCTGGTGAACTTGACCTCCGACAGCGGCTGAGCCCTACCAAGCTACACCGGCGAGCTGTGAGTTCCCTTGGAGCACGCCGGGCTCTTGCCGCCTCGAATTGCCGATGGGCCACAATGACGCCCAAGCGCTATGAACGTCGTCTTCCTGTCGCCGCATTTCCCCGCCAACTGGTACCGCTTTGTACGCGGACTGCATGAGGTCGGGGCCACGACCCTGGGCATTGCCGACACCAACTGGGAGCAGCTCCGGCCAGATTTGCGCGAGGCGCTCGACGACTACTACCGGGTGGACGACCTGGGCGACTACGACCAGCTGACCCGCGCACTGGGCTACTTCATCCACCGCCACGGCCGCATCGGGCGCATCGATTCGCTCAACGAACACTGGCTCGAGACCGAGGCGCGGCTGCGCACCGACTTCAATATCCCGGGCATCAATCGCACATCGATCGGGCCGATCAAGCGCAAGTCACTGATGAAGTCGCGCTTCCTGGCGGCCGGCCTGTCGCCGGCTCGCGGGCGCGTGTGCCGCACGCCCGCCCAGCTGCGCCGCTTCATCGCCGAAGTCGGTCTGCCCGTGGTGGCCAAGCCCGACGTCGGTGTCGGCGCCGCGCGCACGTTCAAGCTCGAGACGGCCAGCGACGTGGAGCGCTACCTGCACGACAAGCCGGACGTTGACTACATCGTCGAGGAGTTCATCGCCGGCGAGCTGCTCACCTACGACGGGCTGGCCGGTCGAGCGGGCGAGATCGTCTTCGACTCGAGCTTCCAGTACTCGAGTGGTGTCATGGAGGCCGTCAATGACGCGCTCGACCTGTCGTACTGGATATCCCGGACGATCCCGGAGGACGTGCGCCAGGTGGGCCAGGCGATGGCACGCGCCTTCGACCTGCGCGAGCGCCCCTTCCACTTCGAGATCTTCCGCACGGCCGACGGGCGGCTGGCGCCGCTCGAAGTCAACATGCGCCCGCCCGGCGGGTGGACGGTCGACATGTTCAACTTCGCCAATGACATCGATCTCTACCGGGAGTGGGCGAATGTCCTGGTCCACGGCCGCTTCGACGCGATCGTGACGCGGCCCTACAACTGCCTGTACGCGTGCCGGCGTGACAGCCACAGTTACCGGATCGCGCATGACGAGGTGCTGCGCGAGTTCTCGTCACTGATCGTGTACCAGGCGCGCATGGACGCGGTGCTGGCGGTCGCCATGGGCGACCAGGGTTACATCCTGCGCGGTCCGGACCTGCAGCCGCTGCTCGCCGCTGCCCGCGAGATCCAGGCGCTCGCCTGAGCGGTGCGCCGCGAAGAACGCCGCTGGTTCAGCGGCAACCTGGGCCATGACATGGACGTGATCGTCTACGGCCACGGCGGCCAGGCGCTGGTGTGCCTGCCTTCGTACAACGGTCGCGTGCGCGACTGGGAGGCCTTCGGCATGGTCGACTGCGTGGCCGATCTGCTCGAGGCCGGGCGGCTGACCATGATTGCCGTCGACGGCATCGACTGGCAGAGCTGGACGAACCGGGAGGCGCCGGTCGAGCACCGTGCGCGCCGGCACAACGACTACGTGCGCTACGTGTCCGACGAGGTCGCGCCGCTGGCGCGCGTCGAAACCGGGCACCAGAGCGTATGGCTGACCGGCTGCAGCATGGGCGCCTTCCACGCGGCGAATCTGTTTTTCCGGCGACCCGACCTGTTCGACGGCGTCATCGCCATGTCGGGCGTCTACCAGCCGCGTCACTTCGTGGGCGACTACACCGATGACGACGTGTACTTCAACAGCCCGCTTCACTACCTGCCCGAGCTGCGCGATCCGTGGCATCTCGAGCGCTATCGGCGCAGCCGGATGGTGTTCTGCGTGGGTCAGGGCGCCTGGGAGAACGAGGCCATCGCAGACACGCGCCGACTACAGGAGGTTCTGCACCACAAGGGCCTGTACGCGACGTTCGACTACTGGGGCCACGACGTCGAGCATCATTGGTACTGGTGGCAGAAGATGTTGCGTCACCATCTGGAGCTATTGTGGAACGATTGATCACGCGCCTGGTGCGCATCGCCGTGTGCACTCTGTTCGTCGCCGCCTGCGGTCCGACCGCGACGGTCATCACCACGCCAACCCCGGTGGCCGCCGGCCCGCCCGTACCGAGTGGCGGCAGCCCGACCATAACCCCGTCGCCATTGCCACCGCCCACAGTGAGCGTGCCACCCGATTCGCGGTGGCAGCTGCTGTCCGATTTCCCGACGCAGAATGCCTACGAGGTCGTATCGGTCATCAACACCGGTAATGGCTTCATCGCGGCGGGCACCTCGCCTGCGCCGGGCGAGGGCTACGGGGGCCGGTCGCAGGGACTCGTCTGGACCTCGGCCGATGGCCAGAACTGGCAGTCGGTGGCCGATCCGGCGCTGCTCTACACCGAGCCGATCAAGCTCGCGGTGCTGGGCAACGACCAGTACGTCATCGGCGACTACGAGCCATGCTCGGTCAACGACAGCACGTGCGCCGACTCGGGCAAGGCCGGCAACACGATGTTCCACTCCTCCGGCGGCGGGTGGACGATGTTGCCCCAGAACCCTGACCTGCAGAACGGTTTCGTCGACGGCATGATCGCCGGCCGCGGCCAGCTGCTGGTCTACGGCGGAGCGAGCGACGACGCGGCCACGACCACCGTCTGGCGTTCGTCCGACGGCACGAACTGGGCGAGCTTTGCCGCGCCCGACCTCGAGCAGATCACGGCGATGACCACCACCGCGAACGGGTACCTGATGTTCGCCGCGACGTACAACGGCTCGTCCGACGTCCAGGGCGTGGTCGCCCGCTCGTCGACCGACGGCAGCAACTTCACCCCGGTCGCCCTGCCCGACCTGTCGGCCTTCCAATATCCCGAGATCGACGGCTTGACGACCAGGGGCAACAGCATCGTTGCCGTTGGCTACAGCGAGGACGACCAGGGCAATGACGTTGCGCTTGTGCTCTTCTCGCCCGACGGCACCAACTGGACCGTCGGCCACGACACGGACGGCAGCTTCGCCGGCAATGACCTGCAGGACGTGATTGCCATCGATAACGGCTACCTGGGCTTCGGCTACTCCTACCAGTCGGACTCGGACCTGCTCACCGCGCGCGTGTGGTATTCGGCCGACGGCCAGAACTGGCGCCAGTTGCCTGCGGTGCCCGGTTCGTTCACCGACATCGACGCATGGGCCGCATCTTCGCAGGCGGCCATCTACTTCACCTATAGCGAGAACGACACGAGCAGCCAGAGCGCGATCGCCATCTACCCGTTCTACGCATCTGTTCCGGCGCTGCTGGCACCCTGATTCGCGGAGCGCCCACAGGTTGCTCTCAGGCACTTCTCAGAGCCGCCGCCTAAAACAGGGCCATGACATACGCCGATCCGAACTGGCCGCTCACTCCCTCGCCGCTGAACTCTCCTCCTCCTCAGCCTCAGGGAGTGCAGCGGCCGGTCGGCGTACGCGCATTCGTCGGGGTGGCGCTGCTTTCGGCAGCGTTCACCTCGGCACTGACCTTCGGCCTGGTGACCGCGTTTCCGGCATCGCCAGCGGCCACCTCGCCGGCCAATGGCGCGACTCCCACGCCGAACGCCGTCGCCGCTGTCAGCGCGCAGTCGACTGACCTGACCGCGGTCGTCGCGCAGGCCACCAAGTCGGTCGTCACGATCACCTCGCAGACGACCGTTCGCCAGCCATTCTCGTACTACTCGATCCCCGCGACCGGCGTCGGGTCGGGCATCATCGTCAGCTCCAACGGCCTGATCCTGACCAACAACCACGTGGTCGAGGGGTCGAACAAGCTGACCGTCACGACGGCCGACGGGCAGAGCCTGCAGGCCACAGTCGTGACCACCGACGCCGCCCACGACATCGCCATCATCAAGGCGACCGGTGGCAAGGATCTCGTCCCGGCCACGCTGGGCGATTCGTCCAAGCTCGAGGTCGGCCAGACCGTACTTGCCATCGGCAGCCCGCTGGGCGAGTTCACCGACACGGTGACCAAGGGCATCGTCTCCGCGCTCGACCGCACGATCACGGTGACCGACGAGCAGACCGGTCGCCCGGTTCAGCTGTCCGGCCTGCTGCAGACCGACGCCGCGATCAACCCCGGCAACAGTGGTGGCCCGCTGATCAACGAGGCCGGCCAGGTGGTGGGCATGAACAGCGCTCTGGCGGGCAATTCCGAGGGCATCGGCTTCGCGATCCCGATCAACGCCGCCAAGGACCTCATCAGCCAGGCCGCCGGCTCCAACGCCTGAACCGGAACGAGATGCGTGGGCGATGGAGCGGGAGACGGGATTCGAACCCGCGACAACCTGCTTGGAAGGCAGGAGCTCTAACCAGCTGAGCTACTCCCGCTCGTAGTCGGTGATTCTAGGCGGTCCAAACGCGTACCGAATCGGTCAGCGAAGCGGGGCGAACGGCACCCGTGTGCGGGCCATTGGGCACTGTCTGCGAGGAAGAGGCCGGACCACGCTTGGCCAAAAGGAGGTATTCCTCATGAGCCGGGTGTTGGTAGTCCACCACGATGTCGACATGGCCGACCAGGAGGTGGACTGGCTGCGCCGCGCCGGGCATCTACCCGTCCAGTGCGCCGGTCCCACTCACGGGCCGTGCCCCATCTTCCAGGGCCTGCCCTGTCCCGCGGTCGACGACGTCGACGTGCTCGTCTACGACGTTTGGGCGAGTGGCGAGTCGGAGAGCGAGCACGAACTGATCAAGGGCCTGCGCCAGCTGCACCCCGACGTACCCGTCGTACTGACTGCGCCGGGCATCGAACTCGACTGGGTCGATGACCCCGCACTGGGCACCATCGTGACCATCGAGGGCGCGCCCAGTTCGGAGCGCCTGGTCAAGGCGGTCGATCGGGCACTCGCCCTGGCCGCGGCTGCCTAGTCTTCGGCGTTTTCCTCCCGCCCCGCCGGGCGCAGTTTCAACTGCCCCGCTGCAAGGCGATTGTCACCGGCCGGCTCCTGTGCTTCGCGCACGGCTGCAACCACTGCGCAGCCACTCTCGAAAGCCGCAGTGGCCGTGCATCTGAACAAGGGAGGAACACCATGGCCTACGAACCCGAACATCACGATGTCATCGTGGAATCCGAGGGCAGCGGCCTGGGAACCGTCCTGGGCGTCATCCTCGGCGTGGTCGTCGTGCTCGCCATCCTGTGGTTCCTGTTCTTCGGTGGCCTGGGGACAACCAACAATGGCAACAACAACGGTGGCGGCAACAACCCGGCGCCGAGCATCCAGGTCCAGCCGCCCAACCCGTAGGCGGGACACGCGGCAAAGCGCGCGAACAGGTTCATTTCGCTGAGCCGGGCAGGTGCCCGGCTCAGTTGCTTACCGTCTCGAAGGTCACCGCTGTAGCGAGGCCGTAGGCGAGGTGCGGAACGACGTCCGATGCCCAGGCCGTCCCCGACCAGTTCCGCGGATCGGTCAGGCCCAGCCGGGTGGCCGGGTAGTCAGAGGCTGTCATCGCGACACCACCGAGCAGCACCGCCGCAAGCCACTTCGGCGGCTGTGGCAGGACCAGCCGCAACAGCCCATAAGCGACGCCGATGCCCATCCCGTTGGCCATCCCGAGCAGTGCGCCGAGTGCCTCCTGCCTGTTGCGCTCGGCGGCCCGATCCGTGCTGGCCGCGTCGTCGAAGTCGAGCGGCACGCCGACCTGGTCGGCGATCCGGCCCGCGACCCGGGCAGGCATGTGGCTCGCGGCCCGGCCACGAATGAGCATGTCGAGGTAGCTGGCCAGGTTGAGCGCGACCGTGCCGGTTGCGCCGGCGATCAATCCTGCCGCAATCCTGTTGGCCACCGCGCATCCTCCGCTGCATCCATGTTGCGCTCCCGCTGGTTAGCGTAGGTGCGATGAGCCGTGCCGATCCTCGTGTGAGCCGCTTCGATCTGCACTTTGCGCGACAAATCGACCTGCCTGCCACGCTCGCTCCGCTCGGCCGCGCCGGCGACGACCTGGTTGACCGCTGGGACGGACGAACACTGGTGCGCACCATCGAGCTCGGCGGCGACGTCGTCGCGTATGCGGGCCGGCTGCGTGGTGCCGACACGCTGCGCCTGACGGCCGCCGCCGGCGTCGCCATCGTGCCCGCCGTCGAGGCCACCTTCGTGACCGATCTGGACGCGCTCGACGAGCTGGCCGCGCGTGATGCGCGCGTTGCCGCACTGCAGCGCCGGTGTGGCGGAATCGTGCCCGTACTGTTTCGCCATCCGTTCGCGGCCGTGGTGCGCTCGATCAGTGCCCAGCAGGTCAATCTGCGCTGGGCGGCGACCATCCGCCGTCGCCTGGCCGAGCGCTACGGTCGGCGGCTCGAGGTTGCGGGAGTGGCGGTTTACCGGCTCGAGCCGGAGCCGCTGGCCCGGGCAACGATCGCCGAGCTGCGTGACCTGCAACTGACCAGCGCGAAGGCGCGCTCGGTGGTCGCCTGCGCGCGGGCAGCCCGCGCCGGTGAGCTGGATCTCGAGCAACTGGAACACGCCACCGATGACGAAATCATCGCCCATCTGACGCGGCTGCCGGGCATCGGCCGCTGGAGCGCTGAGTGGTTCCTGGCACGGACGCTGGGGCGGCCGCGCGTGGTGGCCGGCGATCTGGGCGTACGCAAAGCGGTCGGGCGGCTGTACGAGTGTGCCGCCGTGCCGAGCGAAGCCGAGGTGCGACGGCTGACCGAACGCTGGGCAAGCGCCGCAACCATGGTCCAGGCGCTCGCTCTCCACGACCTCGTCAGCGCGACGCCTGCTCGGCCTCCAGCAGGCTGATCTTGTCCACGCGCCGCGCGTGGCGGCCGCCGAGGAACTCGCCCTCCATGAACGCCGCGACGCAACCCAGCGCGACTTCGATGCCAATGATCCGCGCGCCCATCGCCAGCACGTTGGCGTTGTTGTGTTCGCGACCCAGGCGCGCGGTCACCGGATCGGTCGCCTCGACGCAGCGGATGCCCCGGACCTTGTTGGCCACGATCTGCTCACCGGTGCCGCTGCCGCCCAGCACGATCGCCCGCTCGCAGTCGCCCTTGGCCACTGCCAGCGCCGCCGGCGCGATGACGTCCGGGTAGTCGACCATCGGCTGCGGGGCGTTGACGCCCAGGTCGACGACCTCATGGCCGGCTGCCTTGAGCCAATCGGCAATCGGTGCCTTGAGCGGAAAGCCCGCATGATCGGTGGCCAGTGCGACGCGCACCGGAGCACGGTAGCACCACTGCGCCCAGCGACACTCCCTCAAGACTTCTCAGCTCTTCTCCAGTTGCGTTGTCGGCTGGCCGGGCTATCGTCAGCGTGCATGCTCCAGAACTCCTTCCGACTCTTCACGATCCGCGGCATTGAGGTCGGCATCCACTACAGCTGGCTGTTCATCTTCGGACTGCTGACGTGGTCCCTTGCCGTGGGTGTCTTCCCCTACCAGCCGGGCGTTCACCGTCTCCCGGAGCTCGAGTACTGGATCCTGGCCGCGATCACGACGGTGCTGATGTTCGGGTCGGTGCTCATCCACGAGCTGGCGCATTCGTTCGTCGCGCTCGCGCGCGGTCTCAGGCCGCGCTCGATCACGCTGTTCATCTTCGGCGGAGTCTCGAACCTGTCGGGCGACGCGAAGGATGCGGCCACCGAATTCCTCGTCGCAATCGTCGGGCCGCTGACCAGCTTCGTGCTCGCCGGCATTGCCTTCGTCGTGGCCGTCGTGATCGACGAGCCACGTACCGACCTGGTGGCCAGCTACCTCGTGTACATCAACGTGGTGCTGGGCCTGTTCAACCTGGTGCCCGGGTTTCCCCTGGACGGCGGGCGAGTGCTGCGCGCCGTCCTGTGGCGGACCACCGGCAGTGTGCGCCGGGCCACCGAATGGGCCGCCAACGTGGGCAAGCTCGTGGCGTGGGGCATGTTCGCAGTCGGCCTGGTCTATCTCGTTTTCATCGGCGACTTCATCACCGGCATCTGGCTCGCCGCAATTGCCTGGTTCCTGAACAACGCGGCGTCCAACAGCGTCCAGCAGCTCGTGTTCGAGACGCGCCTCGCGCGTGTCAGCGCGGCTGACCTGGTCGAGCACGACAGCACCACCGTGCTGCCCGGCATCTCGGTCAACCAGCTGATCACGGAGTACCTGTTGCCCAGCCATCGTCGGGCGGTGGCCGTGGGCGACAACGGCCGGCTGGTGGGCATCGTGACCGTTGGCGACGTCATGCGCGTGCCACCACAACAGCGCGACTGGGTGACCGTTGCGCATGTGATGAGTGGCCGCGATGGGCTGCTGACGATCCGTGCGGACACGCGTGCCCAGGACGCGGTCGAGCTCCTCGACGAACGCAATCTCGAGCAGATCCCGGTCATGGACGGCGATCGTTTCGTGGGTTTGCTCACGCGCGCTGATGTGCTGCGCCAGCTGCAGCTGCGCGAAGCCCTGAACGTCAGCTAGAAGCCGGGAACGTCAGTCAGCTGAGTCCTCGTGTGCCGCCCGCAGGGCGGCGAACGCCTCTTCGATCCAGGCCATTGCCTGACCGGCGTCGTCGGTGATGCGGAACAGCTCCAGGTCGGCCGGTGCGATCATGCCGCGCCGCGCAACTGTTTCCTTCAGCCAGCCGACCAGCGGACGCCAATAGGCGCCGCTCCAGAGGATGATCGGGAAGTGGTCGATCTTGCCGGTCTGGACGAGCACGAGCAATTCAAACAACTCGTCGAGCGTACCGAAGCCACCGGGAAAGATGACGAACCCCTGGGCGTACTTGACGAACATGGTCTTGCGTGCGAAGAAGTAACGGAAGTCGAGCGCGAGGGTGCACCACTCGTTGATCTCCTGCTCGTGGGGCAGCTCGATTCCGAGACCGACCGAAACGCCCCCGGCCTGCGCGGCGCCCTTGTTCGCCGCCGCCATGACGCCCGGCCCGCCGCCGGTGATGACGGTGATGCCGGCCCGCGCGAGGCGGCCACCAAGGTCTTCCGCGGCACGCGCAAATTCGTCATCGGGTCCGATCCGCGCCGAGCCGAAGATGCTGATCGCCGGGCCCAGCCTGGCCAGCGAGTCGAAGCCCTCCACGAACTCGCCCATGATCCGCAGGGCGCGCCAGGCGTCGCTGTCGAGGAACGAGGTGTCGGCATAGGGCGCCGGACGAAGGAGCTTGCGGTCCTCGGTCGATCGGCTCGGCGAGCGGCCCTCGCGATTCACGACGCGACGCGCAGGTAGGCCGCGCCGCGAGCATCGAGCAGGTAGCTGCCGTCGGTGCGGCGCATGACGCGCATGACCACCTCGGCACAGACGCTGCAGCGGAGCACGATGCCCATGGCGCCACCGTATGCGCGCAGGGAGCCCACGGGTGCCCGGTTGCCGCAGTGCGCGCAGCGACTCGGCGCGTCGGTCATCTCCGTCCCGAAGACGTCGTGCAACGGGCCGGCGAAGGCGTTGGCGTCGAGCGTCAGCCGGTCGGGGTCGGTCGTATCAGGTGCCACTTGGTCCGAACCGTTCCGTGCGCACCTGGCCGGCCGCGAGGCCAAGTGCGACCAGTGCCTGGGCAGTCGCCTCGACCAGCGGCGTCGGGCCGCACACGTACGCGCTGGCCATTCGCCGCGAGCCTTCGAGCACTTCCGCGAGCATACGCATGTCGATACGCCGAGAGTAGCCGGTCCAGCCGGGTGGCTGTGCACGCGTGAAGGTGTGCACCACCCGGAGGCCGTCGTCGCGTCGTGCGCGGCGCTCGAGCTCGTCGGCATAGATCACGTCCTCCGGCGACCGCGAGCTGTAGAGCAGGGTGCACGGGACGGCCGAACCGATCTGGGCGCGCCGGCGGATCATCGACATCAGCGGCACCACGCCCGAGCCGCCGCCGATCAGCAGCAACGGAGCTGTGGCCGCGCCGGCCCAGACGAAGTAGCCGCCGATCGGCCCACGCACCTCGAAACGATCGCCGGCCACGAGCACGTCGTGCAGGAAAGGTGAGACCTCGCCGTCGCTGACGCGCTCGACGGTGAGGTCGAACATGGCCTCGTCGTTTGGTGCCGACGCGATCGAATAGCTGCGCTCGGCCTGGTAGCCATCCTCCGCGGTCAGCCGGATGTCGACGTGCTGGCCGGGTTGATGGCCGGCCCAGCCGGGCACCAGCAGGCTGATGGTGCGTACCCGAGGCGTCTCGGCGCGTGTCGCGCTCACGGTCGCCACGCGCCAGTTCAGGCCGGCCACTCAATCACCGCTGTAACGTTCTTCGAGCCAGGGATCGCCGCGGTTGTGGTAGCCGAACGTCTCCCAGAAGCCCGGCTCGTCACGGTCGAGGACGCGCAGCCCGCGCACCCACTTGGCGCTCTTCCAGAAGTACCGGTGGGGCACGACCAGGCGGGCCGGGCCGCCGTGCTCGGGCGCCAGCCCTGCGCCGTCGTATTGCCAGGCGACAAAGGCCTGGCCGTTAACCACGTCCGCGAGCGGCAGGTTGGTGGTATAGCCGCCGTCGCAGTGGGCCACGACAAAGGCGGCACCGGGGTCGAGCGACACCGACTCGAGCAACGTGTCGACGCTGACTCCATGCCAGCGCGTATCGAGCTTGGTCCACTTCGTGACGCAGCTGATATCGACCAGGAAATCTCGCGCGGAGAGGGCCGTGAAATCCGGCCAGTTCCACGAGACCGGCTGCGCGACGAGTCCCGAGATCTGGAATGTCCACTCGTCGAGCGGCGTGCGCGGCGTGGGCCCGGCCGACAACACCGGGAAATCGCTTGTCAGGTATTGGCCCGGCGGGACGCGCTTGCCCCGCTCGAGCGGTTGCCGCCGGCCGACGAAGCCGCGGGTAACGAGGTGTTCCGTCATCTCAACCTTGCCTGATCACGACCTCGCGAACTGTAGCGCCGCGTGGCCCGGTCTTCGCGCGGCGGCCGCATGATCCGCGCACGCATAAGCCGCAGCTAAGTGGGCGTTAAGTGGCAGTGAAGCGGCCCTGACTAGGGTGGCTCAACGACCGGTGATCGTCGACCGGCCCCGTCGAACAGGTGCACGAATGGAGAGCCATGCGCGTCGAATCGTTGCTCGTCTACCCGCCCGTCGTCAGTCGCTGGCTGCTCGTGCTGGCGCTCGGCGCAGTCGCCATCCTGGCCCTCGGCCTGGCCCTGCTCGTATTCGTCGGCGGCGACATTTCCGGCCCGCTGCTGACGCAGGTTCCTGAAAACTCGATCCAGCCATTCCGCTGGGCCTGACGCGGCGCCGAGGCTGAGCGCTGATTGACCTAAAGTCAGGGAGGTGCACGCAGAGTCCATTGGCCACAAACCGACCGTTTCCCGAGCGCCCGTCCTGGTGCTCGCGGTCGGCGCCGTCCTGGCGGTGACCCTGGTGCTGTTGGGAGCATGGCTGGCGCAGTCGCCTGCCCCGCCACCGGTCATCGACAAGCCGGGCACGGTTGCGGCGCCGCGCGACGTGAACGTCATCCTCCGTGACTTCGCCTTCGACCCCAACCCGCTGTACCTCATCGCCGGCGAAACCGTGCGCCTGCACGTCATCAACGGCGGCATGGTCGAGCACGAGCTGGTGCTCGGCGATCAGCAGGTGCAGGCCGCCTGGGCGGTGGCCGATGCGAATGCCTCGCCTGCGGCACCACTGGCGACGTTGCCGCCGGCCAGCGTGCCGCCCGGCACGGGGGGCCTGCGCGTCCTTCTGGCTTCGGGCGCGTCGACGACAGTCGAGTACACCGTGCCCGACGGCCAGCCGGTGCAGCTCTTCTGCCACCTGCCCGGCCACGCGGAGCGCGGCATGATCGGCCGGGTGATCATCCTCAGCCGCTAACATTGGGGACGGCCGGTCGCGGGAATGCCCGTGAGGCCGGACGGGGACTGCACCCACGCTGCGACGACGAGGAGTGACTGTTCAATGACGTACGTGATCGCCGAGCCGTGTGTCGACGTCATGGATCAATCGTGCGTCGCCGTGTGCCCGGTCGACTGCATCCACTTCGACCAGGGCGTCGACCGCACGCTCTACATCGATCCGGACGAGTGCATCGACTGTGGTGCGTGCGAGCCCGAATGCCCAGTCAACGCCATCTTCCCCGAGGACGCGCTGCCCGCGGAGTGGGCGAAGTACACCGAGCAGAACGCCCTGTGGTTCCGCGACAAGGATGCCGCGCGGGCGATGACCGACGAACTGAAACCGCCCGCCTGACGTTCAGCCGCGCCTACGCTCGGGCCGTCACGGCCGCGACGATCCGGCCCAACGTGGGCCGCGTCCCGTAAAGCAGCACGGTGGCCCGGAAAACGCGACCTGCCGCGACGATCGCGACAGCCACGAAGAGCACCTGCACGACGAGCGACACCCCGATCATCAACACCGGCGGGGCACCGGTCGAGAGCACCTCGAGAATCGCGGCGGGCGCTGTCAGTGGTATGAGCGCGAGCACCCAGACGATGACGGAGTTGGGATCGCTCAGAAAGACGGGTGTGAGGATGAGCGGCACAACAGCGAAGAAGCCGAAGAAGCTCGAGTACTGCTGCGCCTCGCGCGCACCCGAGGCGAGCGCTCCGAGCGCGGCGAAGATGGCGCCATAGGCGAGGTAGCCCAGGCAGAAGACGACCACTGCCAGGGCCAGCGTCCCCGGCTGGAGTGAGACATGGACCTGGAGTTGCTGGTTGATGAGCGGCATGGCCAGGAGCGCCGTGCCCAGCCAGATGGCCACCTGGGTCAGGCCGGCGGCGCCCAGCCCGAGCACCTTGCCGGCCATCAGCGGCAGGGCCGGGATCGAGCTGAGCACGATCTCGACGACGCGGTTCTCCTTTTCCTCGGTGACCGACTGGAGCAGGTAGCCGCTGGTGATGAAGATGCTCAATACGAAGATCAGCGTGAACACGTAGGGCACGATGAAGTTGGCGGCCACCGCCGCATCGCTGACCGTCTCGCCCGAGGTGGTGACGGAATTGAAGGAGACCGGCGTCAGCAGCTGAGCGAGCGTAGCGGCAGGCAAGCCGGCGTCGCGCAACAGCGACACGCGCAGCAGCAGCTCCACCTCTGACTGCTGGGCCTCCTGCCGGGTGAGCGTCTCGAGCGAGCGCCCGGTGTTGGCCGAGGCCGCCTCTATGAGGGTCACCTGCGCCTGGGCGGGCCAGGTCGCGGGGACCACGAAGTACGAAGTCGCCGAACCATTCGCCAGCTCCGCCTCCGCCGCCGCGCGGGGCAGCACCGTTACGTCGGGCGTCAAGCTGGCGTCGGGATAGAGCGCAACCGATGACTCGTTGACCAGCAGGATTCGGCCAGGCTGGTTACCGCCGGACGCGGCACCGATCGACGCGGCGCTGGAAACGACGAACAGCAGCGCCATGGACGCGGGCAATAGCAGTGTCGCCAGCAGGAAGCCGCGGCGGCGCACGGTGCGCAGGTAGTCGCGCCGCGCGACGAGCAGGACCAGGCGCAGGAACTGGTTGCTCACGAGACGCGCTCCGCGCGCGGGTCGCCGGCCACCGCGCGGACGAAGATCTCGGCCAGGTTGGGTGCCTCGACCGCGAAGCGCTCCACCTCGGCAGGCGTGTCACCCAGCTCGCGGAACAGGTCCTGCGCCGTGGCCCCGTCGCGCAGCAGGTAGCGCACCGATCCGTCGTAGCTGGTCGCGTGAGTGGCACTGTGCAGTTTCGCGCCGTCGGTCGGCAGATCGCGGCCGACGACCTCGACCGCGCCGTCGCTGAAAGCCCGCCGGACCTCGTCGACGGTGCCGTACAACACGCGCCGGCCGTTGTCGATGAGCAGGATGCGGTCGCACAGCACCTGCGCGTCCTCCATGTCGTGCGTGCTCATGACCACCGCGGCACCTCGTTCGCGCTGCTCGAGCAACAGGTTCTTGAGCATCGTTGCGTTGACGGGGTCGAGGCCTGAAAACGGTTCATCGACGATCAGCAGGTCCGGCTCGTTGATGATCGTCGCGATCAGCTGTGCCTTCTGGTGCATGCCGCGCGACAACTCGCCGGCCTTCTTGGTGAGCGCGTCCGCCAGTCCCACCTCGACCAGCAGGTCGTGTGCCCGATGGTGCGCCTCGGCCATCGTCAGCCCGCGCAGTGCTCCGAAGTAGGTCAGCGTTTCCAGCACGGGCACGTCGCGGTACAGTCCGCGGTCCTCGGGCAGGTAGCCGGTGCGCGACTGGTGCTCGACGCCTGGCCGGCCGCCGAACACGCTGATCTGCCCCCGGTCGGGCCGAATGATGTCGAGGATCATGCGCATCGTGGTGGTCTTGCCCGCGCCGTTCGGCCCGAGGAAGCCGAGCATCTCGCCGCGCCGCACGTCGAAGGACAGGTCGGCCACCACGTCGGTCGTTCCGAAGCGCTTCCAGATGTGGTCGACGGCGACCGGCGGGGGAGTGTCCGGATTGGTCACCGCAGCAGCCTAGCGGAGCCGACAAGACGGCCGCCAAGGCCAAACGGCCTATCCTGCGACGCGTGCGGATCGTTTCCCTGGTGCCGTCGGCGACCGAGATCGTCTTTGCCCTCGGGCTCGGCGATGAGCTCGTCGGCCGCAGTGCCGAGTGCGACTTTCCGCCCGAGGTGGACGACGTTCCCGTGGTCACCCAACCGCGCATCGCCAACGCCGTGAGCGGTGCCCGGGCGATCGACGCCCGGGTCGCGGCCACGCTGGGCGGCGGCCAATCGATCTACGAGGTTGATCTCGAGGCGCTTGCGCGAGCCGACCCGGAGCTGGTCCTCACGCAACGGTTGTGCAGCGTGTGCGCGGTCAGTGCCGACGAGGTGGCGCGTGCGCTCGCGGCGCTCGGCTCCCATGCCGTGTCGGCCAGCCTCGATCCCGCGAGCGTCGAGGGCGTCTTCAATGCCATCTCCACCGTGGGCGCAATGGCCGCCGCGGAAGACGAAGCCGTGGGCCTCGTCGAGCTGCTGCGCGAGCGGCTGGCGCGCATCGAGAACCGCGTCCTCGAACGCCGCCTTGCCGGCGCGCCCGCAAGGCGGGTTGTCTGCCTCGAGTGGCTCGATCCACCTTTCGCCGCCGGCCACTGGGTGCCCGAGCAGGTCCGCCGCGCCGGTGGCTGGGAACTGCTCGGCGCCGCCGGCGAACCATCCGCGCGGACGAGTTGGGAGCGTGTGCGCGACGTGGATCCCGAACAACTGCTGCTGATGCCCTGCGGCTACGACGCGAGGCGCACGGCGCAAGAGTGGGCCGCGCAGCAGCTCCCGGCACTCGTCGGTGAGCTGCGTGCCGTGGAACAGGACGAGGTGTACGCGCTCGACGGCTCGGCGTACTTCAGCCGTCCGGGCCCGCGCGTCGTCGACGGCATTGCCCTGCTGGCCGAGCTCTTCGATCCGGGCGCCTTCCTCGATGAAGCGCCGCCCGGCGCGTGGCTTCCGCTGGCCGGTGTGCGCGAGCATGCCGGCTGAGATCGTCTTCGCTGCGCAGTTCAACTGCCTGTGGTGCGGGAGGCCGCACCAGACGCGCTCAGGCGATGAACTGGAGGGCTATGCGCGCCTGTGCCCCGACTGCGTGGGCCGTGCCCAGGACAACGAGTTCCTGCGCTACAGGCTGCACGAGGGGCTCCGCGCGCGGGCCGCGGCAACGGCCGTGACGGACGCTGATGGCGATGCGCTGAAGGCCTACTACGCAGCGCGGGCTCCCGAGTACGACGAGTTCTACGTCGGGCACGCGCCCGCCGCTCGAGGCCGCGGTATTCCAGGGCGACCTCGACGCTGCGACCCTCTGGCTGGACTCGCTGCCGCTTCGCGGCGAGATCGTCGAGCTGGCGGCCGGGACCGGCTGGTGGTCGCCGCTCCTGGCGCAAAAAGGCGAGCTGTGGCTGTACGACGCTGTCGAGGAGCCGCTCGACCGCGCGCGTGAACGGCTGCTGGCGCACGGCCTGCGGGCGCACATTCACGTGCGCGATGCATGGGCCGAGCCCGACCGGCAGGTTGACGCGGTCTTCTGCGGCGCCTGGTTGAGCCACGTCCGACGCGCGCGGTTGCCCGACTTCCTGGGGATCGTCCGGCGCTGGCTCAAACCCGGCGGGCTATTCGCATTCATCGATGAGCTGGGGCACCCGGAGTTCGCGCCCACGACCGATGAGCGCCAGCAGCGCCGACTGAACGACGGGCGCGAGTTCAGCATCGTCAAGGTCTTCTACGAGCCGCAGGAGCTGGAGCAGGCACTCCGGGCGGCCGGCTTTGCCGAGGCCGAAGTGAAGACGACATCGCGCTTCTTCCTGATTGGCCGAGCGACGGCATGACCGATGCGCTGCGCGATTACTACGCGGCCCGGGCGCCCGAGTACGACGACTGGTACCTGCGCCGCGGCCGTTATGCGCATGGACCTGCTGCCGACGCGGCCTGGACGGTCGAGCTGGAGCAGGCTCGGCAGTGGCTCGACGGGCTGCCGTGGCACGGCGAGATCGTCGAGCTCGCCGCGGGCACCGGCTGGTGGTCGGTCGTGCTCGCACAGAAGGGGGCGTTGTCGCTCTATGACGCCGCGACCGAGCCGCTCGAGCTCGCACGGCGGCGATTGGCGGGGCTCGATCTCTCGGCGACCATCGAGGTGCGCGACGCGTGGGCGGCACCCGACCGCCGGGTGGACGGCGTCTTCTGCGGCTTCTGGCTGAGCCACGTTCCGCGTACGCAACTGGGGCAGTTCCTGCGGCTGTGCCAGAGCTGGCTGAAGCCGGGCGGCATGTTCGCCTTCATAGATTCGCGGCCCGACTCGGGCTCGAGTGCACGCGACCACCCCGCCCCGGCCGACGATCTGTCCCTTCGCCGGCTGAACGACGGCCGCGAGTTCACGATCGTCAAGGTGTACTACGAGCCGGCGGAACTCGAGGCAGCCCTGCGCGCAGCGGGATTCAGCCCGGCGACGGTCACGACAACGGCGCGCTTCTTCCTGCTCGGCGAAACGCGCTCAGATACGTCCGGCGATTAGCCGCGAGCGGCCGCTGCTGATCATCCGCCGGACGGGCTCGGCACGTGGACAACGCGAATCGCCTGCGTGACGGTTCCACTGCCACCATCCGTGATCACCGCCTTGTCGGTCGTCTCAACCGAGGCGTACACGTCGCCGACGTCTTTGATCTCCAGGTCGAAGACGGCGTGGTCCCCGTCCTTGGGCCGCGACTCGTTGGCCCGCTCCACCGGGAACCACCAGAACGCCGCCGCCAGGTCGATCTCTCCGGGCAGCTCGGCGCAGGAGAACCACGGAGGAGTCTTGACGCCCAACGCGATCTGGAACTCGTTCACTTTCGCTTCGTGGTACCGCCCCACGTTCGGCAGGCGGGTGTCGAGTGCGAAGCGGAACTCGGCGGTTCCTTCGTCGTGGACTTCGAGCGTGCACGACGCACCCGGAAGCGCTGGCAGTGAGAAGCGTTCCACGGAGATCGGTGCCTGCACATACGGGCTGGCGACAAGGCTGCCACCGGCGCCGGCGCCGGCGCCGTAGAAGAGCCCGTCGGCGCTCGGGATGCTCGCCTGGAGTTTGGCCCTGGCCTTGGTCTGTGTGGTGGCTGTGCCGTCGGTCGTGTCCCACACGACGGTGGTGTCCCACTCGACCTCGAACTGCATGCAGGACTCGGCCAGCTGCTCCCAGCGGTCAAGGATTTCCCGTGCGCCCGCAATCGGGGCATCAACAAGATGAATGATCAGGTCCCCGACGGTGCCTCCGACCACGTACCAGCGAAAGATCGATAGCGTGGCCGCAGGGTGTCCGAGAAGGCAACGCTGCCACTGCCCGTCGACGATTTCGTCGCCCTTGGCGAGCCAGCGATCGAAGAGCTCAACGGCAGCCTGCAGGACCTGCGCATGCACACTCACCGCGACGCCCTGCGCCTGACGTTTGTTGATCCGGGTAATTACCTGGCCGAGGAATGCCAGCATTTCACCTGTGACCAATTCCAGGTCGAGTTCGTCTTGGACCCTGCCGAGCTTCTCGGTGATTGAGTCTGCCCACGCGGCCAGCGCGACGGTATCCGCCGTCCACCCCAGCTGCGGATCGGCGATGGTGGCATCGATCACGGCGAGATCGTTCTCGGTGGCAGCGGCCATGTCGTCCCCGTAGGCCATGGCCTCGGGAGGGATGCCGAGGAAGTACCCGTAGTCGGAGAAGTGAGTGATCGCCTGGACAAACGATCCATCAGCCACGTCCGAGGGAAACAGGTGGAAGTTCTCGCCGCCGCCGTGAGTTGAGAAGCCGAGGGCGTCGGGGGAGAGTTCGGGTGGGCGTATCTCCAGCGTGGCGACCCGGAGGAAGCCCAGGCCGTCGGGCTCGAGCTGGACACCCTCGAGGGCAGCATTGTCACCGAGCGGTCCGCCGCTCGCCCCCGCCAGCGGGGTCATGGTGATCTCCTCCGGGCTGAGCAGGGCGCCCGCGGGAACTGTCAGGACGAACTCGGTGCCGTCGACCGACGTGGTGGTCAGCCTGCCGCCCTCGGGACCTATCTGCGCCGACGTCGCGGTCGAGTCTTGGAGGGCGATGTCGATCGACACCGGAGCGGAAGAAGGCGGCCCGGCACTGGTCGTTGGGGGAGCAACGTTCACGGTTGCCGGAGTGACCCTCGCACTGGTCGAGCTCGTCGCGCCGGCTGCCGGTGTCATGCTGATCGCCGGCGCGTTCGATGCTGTTGGTGCGCCGCTTGGGGCGGCCTGGGCACACCCGGTGAGTGCAATCAGCGTCGCGGCGACCACGATGGCGGTGGCCTTATCGAGGAAGGCCGGCCGCCGGCCAACGGCGACCTCAGCCGGATGCCGGTTGGCTAGCTGCCGCACTCGAGATCGACCGTCGCGTCCGCTTGCGTGCCGCTTAAGTTGTCGGTGACTGTGCCCGACCAGGTGGCGCTCGTGCCGTTGACCTCGAAGTGCATCGGTACGTCAAGGCCGGCCGACCAGTTGGCATCGGGCAGCGTGACGTTCATGAAGGCGGCGCTGGTGCCCATGACGGTAATGCTCAGGCTCGTCTGCGCGTCGGCAAAGAACTGGCCGCTGATCAGGTTTGGGCTAACCGAGCACGTGTCGGGGTTGCTGAACTCGTACGTCTTCCCGCCGATCTGCACCGTCGCGTGGCCCGCGAACGCGGGCGCGGTGGGAGGTGGTGGCGTGACCTTCGGCGGTGCATGGCATGTCGCGTGGATGGTGATCGTCTCCGGATCGCGATTGCCGAACGCCTGCTCTTTCACGAGGGCGGTTATCTGCGCCTCGTCGCCGTTGACGGTGACCTCGGGTAGCGATGCGCCTTCAAAGTTGCGCGACAGCACGTAGCCATCGACGCTGGCCGACTCGCTGACCTGAACGAAGGAGTCCGCCGGCGCGTCGGAAGACCACGCCACGTTCGCGCCGCCGGTGCCACGGTCGTTGGCAGCGCCGATCGCGATCGAATCCGGGCTGAGGTCGCACTCGACGACGACCCCGTAAACGACCGTCCGTGCACGCACGTCGACGGTGACGCTGGCGATGGCCGGATCGGTGGTTGGCATGAGTGCCCCGGTGGGCACCGGCAGCAGGTCCAGCGGGTTCGTCACGCCGGGGACCTGAGGAGCCCCGGGTCCGCCCTGGCCACCGGGATTGGCCGATGCTCCGGGCGAACCCGCCGGTGCGCCAGGTGACGAACCGCAGCCGATCAGGAGCAGCCCGACTGCGACGAGGATGCCACTGGGCGTCACCCGATGATCGACCACTAGCCGGCCCAGTGTCACCGCCGGCCGCCGCAGCAGATGACCATGTCGGCCGGCTCCCGCAAGGCCGCAGTGCTCCACGTCGGTTACCTCTTGGCGCAGCGTTACGCCGACCTTTTCGTTTCGTCGGCCGCAGCTGTGACTACTCCAGCCCACCTCGCCGGTCCCGTCATGAGTAGCCGACTACTCATGTTTCGCCCGCGCGAAGTCATCCACCAAATGGGCCGTTGGGCTCGCCGAGCGCATCCCAAACGGAGAATGAATCCAGCCTGGGGGTGTGCCTATACTCGGCGCGATGTCGCTGAGCGGATCCACCATCGCCACGATCGGCTCGGGCGTCATGGCGGAGGCGATGATCGCCGGCCTGTTGCGCGGCGAGCAGGTAACGCCCGACCAGGTCATCGCCAGTCATCCGCGCGCCGAAAGACGTGAGGAACTGGCGAGCACGTACGGGATCAGGACCGTCGCCGAGAACGCCGCGGCAGTCGCCCCCGCCGATGTCGTGGTGCTGGCGATCAAGCCCCAGATGCTCGTGCGCGTGGGCCGTGAGATCGCGCCGGCGTTCACCGACGGCAAGCTGGTGCTCAGCATCATCGCCGGCGCGACGTCGCAGGCACTGAGTAATGCGCTCGGCCATCGCCAGGTCGTGCGCAGCATGCCCAACACGCCTGCCCAGCTGGGGCGAGGCATGACGGTCTGGTACGCCACGCCTGAGGTAACCCAGAAACAACGCGATCAGGCGCGCGTGCTGCTCGGCAGCCTGGGGCTCGAACTGCAAGTCGATGACGAGAAGCTGGTGGCCATGGCCACCGCGGTGAGCGGCACCGGGCCGACCTACGTGTTCCTGGTGATGGAAGCGCTCATCGATGCCGCCGTGCACCTGGGCTTTCCGCGCCACATGGCTCACGACCTGGTCATCGAGACGCTCGAGGGGAGCACTCTCTTCGCCAAGTCGAGCGGCATGCATCCGGCCCAGCTACGCAACATGGTCACCTCACCCGGCGGCACGAGCGCCGCCGCCCTGCACGAACTCGAGTCGGGGCGTTTGCGCACCGTGCTTTCGGAGGCGGTGTGGGCGGCGTACCGACGCACCGACGAGCTCGGCCGCACACTTGAAGAAGAAACGACGAGGAGCTGATCCCGATGCGCGTCGAGCTGCTGGTCACGCTTGACTGCCCGCACGTTGAGCGCGCCGAGCAGATCGTGCGCGCAGCCCTGCGCCATGTGCAGGGCAACGGCCACGAGCCGGCGGTCCTGCGGGTATACGTGAGCGACCTCGATACCGCGGCCGGGCTGGGCTTCCATGGTTCGCCCACGCTGCGCATCGACGGCCGCGACGTGGTCCCGCCGCGGGCTGAGCTGCCAATCAACCTGGGTTGCCGGCTCTACCCGCAGCCCAGCGGCGGCATGGACGGCGTGATCCCGGAAGAGACGATCCGTGCCGAGATTGAGCGACGCCACGAGGTGGAGGCCCACGAGCGGGCCAGCCACGGGCACCTGGCCGACGCGCCGGCGCATGCGTCGCGGGCGATGTTCCTGTGGGCGTCGCATCGACAGTCTTTGGCCAACCTGGCTACCGCGGTGCCGCTGACGCGGCGCATGGTTCGCCGTTTCGTCGCCGGCGACACGCTCGATGACGCGCTCACGGCGCTGGAGCGACTGCGCGAGCAGGGCATGCGCTGGACGGTGGACGTACTGGGCGAATCAGTCAGCTCGGATGACATGGCGACTGCGGCCGCCGACCGCTACATCGCCACGCTCGACGCGCTCGCGGGTCGCGACCTGGAGGCCAACGTCTCGCTCAAGCTGACGCAGATGGGTCTCGACATCGACCGTGATTTCTGCCGCGAAAACGTGGGCCGCGTGGTCGAGCGCGCGCGACAGCTCGGTGCTTTCGTGCGCGTCGACATGGAGGACCACACCAAGACCGATGCCACGCTCGAGATCGCGCGTGCGCTGCACGAGCGCTACGCCGATGTGGGCGTGGTCATCCAGTCGTATCTGCGCCGCTCGGCCGCCGACGTCGAACAGCTGATCGGCGACAGGGTCCGGGTGCGCCTGTGCAAGGGCGCCTACGACGAGCCGACAACCGTCGCCTTTGCAACCAAGGAGGAGGTCGACCAGAGCTACCGCGAGCTGATGGAGCGCCTTTTGCTGGATGGCCGCTACCCGGCCATCGCCACGCACGACGAGGAGCTGATCGACCACGCCATTGCTTTCGCGGCGGCGAACGACATCGGGCCAGATCGCTTCGAGTTCCAGATGCTCTATGGGATCCGGCGCGACCTGCACGAGCGCCTCGTCGCTCTGGGCTTCACGGTGCGCGTGTACGTGCCCTATGGCACGCAGTGGTACCCGTATTACATGCGCCGCCTGGCCGAACGCCCGGCCAACGTCGTCTTCCTGATGCTCAGCGTCCTGCGCGAGGGCCGCGGCTCCAAGACCGCCTAGCCCCTCCGGTCCTCGATCTCCCAGGCGTGGTCGAGGGCATGCCAGGCGGAGCGGCGAATGGCGTAGCGCGCGGGCCACTTGCGCCCGCCGCGCGGGCCCAGGTCGGGCAACTCGCCGCTGTCGCGGCGCCGCGCGGCGTCCACGAATTGGTCCTTGACGGCTTCCCAGCTGGCCTCCGCGCGGTAGCCGGCGCGCATTGCCCCGACATAGGCAGCGTCCGCCTCCGTGATGTGTTGGCGGATCTTGATCAGGGGTCGCCCGCCGCCGCGCGGACCGGCTGGCGCGAGCTTGCGTCCCTCCGCCGCGTCGGCCGCGTGTTCGAACGCCGACCACGCCGCTGCCACGAGGCCGAGCAGTCGTTCCAACTCAGCGGGCGGCGTGGGACCTTCGTCGAACTGGAGCGGAGCGGCGGGTCCGCCCAGGTCGGTGGTGCCCTTGCCGCTGGCGCGCTCAACGATCTCCAGATCGGCGACGCTCGAGGGCGGCGCGAAGCCTGTCGCCGAGCCGCCCATGCTTCGCCGATAGCGCGGGCCGTAGGCGACCAGGGTTTCCAGTGCCTCCGCCTCGGACCTGCCCGAGCGCGCCAGGCCGGGCCAGTCGATGGCGGCCGCGACCGTTCGCCGGCTGCCCGTCTCGATGTAGACCTTCATGCCGCGGATTGTCTGCTGTCGATCGCCCGCCGGTACAGCTCCTCGTAGCGGTCGACCGGGTCACGTCGGCAGCATCGCGTCCAACCCTCGGGCATGGCCACGGCGCGGCTTACTCATGTTTCGTGGCCAGGCTGTCGAGGTATGCGCGTACGCTGTCGAGCGCCACCAGCCTGCGCCTCACGTGTTCGCCGAAGCGCGCCGCATGACGGAGTTCGCCCGGCCCAATCGCGGATCCGTCGGTTGCGCCGGCCGATGGCCGGCCGAGGGCGTCACGCAGTCGCAGCAGGCCGCGGACGGCCGCCGCGCGCGTGGAGCCATCGAGCGCAATGACGGCCGACATGAGCAGGCGGTCGACCTCGGCCCGCGCAGCTTCCTCATCGGCTGCTGCCGTCGCGTCCCTGGGACGGCCTTCGATCGTCGCGCCAACAAACGCCAGTCCAGCCAGCGGGGTGCCGGACAGGGCGTGAACCTGGGCCGCCTCGCTGCGCCGGCCGGTCAGGCGGAAGACGTTGTAGATGGCCACCAGAGCACGCCGGTAGTCGCGCCTCGTTGTCGCGTGCCAGTGGACCTCGTCGGTCAACCGCTCCAGGTAGTCGGTCAGCGGACCCGCGTCACCCGCCGCCCGCAGCCCTTCGTCCGCGGGCAGCGACACGTGCATTGCGTCCGCTTCACGGTGATAGGCGGTCGTCCAGAGCTCGGCCTGCTCGCGGTCCATCTCGATGCCCAGGGCAAGCGCCGCATCGACCAGCCACCCAATCTGCTCGTCGTCGGTGCCAGCCACGCCGAAGAGATAGGTCAGCGGGCGGCGCGGGTCATGAGTAGGCGGCTACTCAATGAGGTCGGTCGGGGTGCCGCTTCCCATCACGGCCGGCAGCTCCGCGCGTCCGCGTACGCCGATCTTGGCGTAGATGGTGCCGAGGTGGTTATCCACCGTGCGCACCGAGATACCGAGGCGTTCGGCGAGCTGGCGCGACGACATGCCCTCGGCGGCCAGTCGCGCTATTTCCAGCTCCCGCGCGGTCAGTGGAACAGGCGACAACTGAATCAGGGGTGGGGTGCGCACGCCGGGGCAGTTGGTCGCGAGCAGGGCCGCACGGCTCGCAGCTACACGAGCCAGGCGCTGCCGGCCCTGGCCCAGATAGGCGCGATGCGCATTTGCCGCCGCCTCGGCCGCCAGCAGCATTGCGCCCATTCGTTCGTAGTGCGAGGCGACACGTTCCAGCGCCATCGCGTCCCCGCTTGCCAGTGCCCTGGCGTGGCGCGCCATCGCCGGCACCAGCTCACCCTCGACACGCGCCGCCAGGCCTTCCAGGCGTTCGGCCGCGTGCTCCGCCGCGCCCAGGCGCACCGCGTCGTCGTATATCAACGCAGCCCAAACTAGGTGGGTATCGCTGGCCGCACGTCGTCCGGCCTCGAGCGCCGCCACGCTCGCAGCCCGCGCGTCCTCATCTGCCCAGATGCGCCACACGGTGGCCCGGTCCGACCAGATCCGGGACCTGACGTCATGCACGAAACGATCAGCCAACTCGCGCTGCAGCTTGGCTGCAAGCGCGTGCTGGCCCAGCCAGGTCGCGAGCGTCGAGGACACTCCGGCGCTTATCCCGGCGACCGAGAATGGATCGCTCTCGCGCACAATGGTGAGGGCGCTGAGCATGGTCTCGAGCGCCGCCTCGATGTTGCCCGAAAGCATTTGCGCCTCGCTCAGTTCCAGGCCCCACATGGCCGACAACTCGACCGCGCCGCTATCGACGGCGGCGTGATAGCCCGCCTGTGCGAGGGTCAGCGCGCGGTGAATTCGCCCCGCGTAAGACTCGGCCATCGCCGCGTTGATGCGGATCATCTGGCCCGCGAAAGGCAGCTCGTCGCCCGCCGCCGGCGAAAGGTCGAGGCCCACCCTGATCTCGCGCTCGGCCTCGCTGAAGCGGCCGAGCATGATGTTCGCCACGCTCGAGAACAGCAGCGTGTGGACCACCGCGCGCGGCCGCGCGTCGCGCATGCGCACCATTCGTCGTCCGGCAGCGGCGACTGCCCGCAGGTGGCCCGCCGCCGAGCGGAACAACGCCAAGAGGGACTCGATCTCGTTGCGCCAGTCGCGATCCCGGACCGTAGCGAGGGCTTCCAGCAACACGCGGGTCGCGGAATCTGCCTGGCCAACCCGGAAGTAGAGGAGGTTCGCCAGCGCCAGGGCAACACCGGCGATTTCGTCGTCACTGTGGGCATGCGAAGCGGCCGCGCGCAGGACATCTTCCGCCTCCACCACGCGCTGCTGCGCAGCGAGTGCGCGGCCGAGCAACAGCGCGACCTCGACGCGTCTCGGGCCCCCTCCGTCCAGGGCAGCCCGGGCCAGTCGTTCTCCGAGCGGTGCGTCAAACACGGCCAGCGCCCTGGAGGCTGCCGCCAGCAACAGCTCCGGTTCGGGCGGCGCGCCGGCTTCCAACCGCCACAATGCCAGCCTGAACAGTTCGTCGGGCGCGCTGGCGCCGCGCTCGGCGAGCGTGTTTGCCAGCTCGCGCTTTATCCGCTGCTGTCGACCGAACGGCAAGTTGGCGCCCACAACCTCGGTGTAGATCGGATGGGTCGCTCGCACGAGTGGCGGTTTCGTCTCCCGATCGACCTGGATCACCCGGCGCTCCTCGAGCGCTTCCACCGCCTTCACGCCGGCGAGCTCCGACAGCAGGTCAAGCTCGAGCGAATCTGCGACGGCGAGCAGTTCCAGGGCGTACTGCTGCTGGCGCGTCAGCGTGCCCAGCCGATCGCGCACGACTTCCGCCAGGCGTCGTGAGGGCGGCAGCGGGCCACGCGCGCGCCAGGCGACGCCGTCGCTTGCCAGCGCCCCGGTTTCGAGCCCGGCGAGCACGAGTTCGCGCAGGTACAGCGGATTCCCGCGCGTTCGCCGCCACAGCTCGCTCATCGTCAGATCCTCTATTCGGCCACCCACAATGCTCCGCGCCAGGGCCGCGGTGGCGGGGCGCGTCAGCGGGCCAATTTCGATTCTCTCGGCCAATCCGTCCTTCCACACCTGGGTCATGGCCGACGGCAGCGGCTCGCCGAGGCGCGCGGTAAGGAGCAGCGCGGCAACACGCTGAGCGGCGACCTGGTGCAGGAAGGCGGCGCTGTGCTCATCGAGCAGGTGTACGTCGTCGGCGACCAGGACCAGCCGCCGGCCGGCCGCGGCCCTGGCCCGCAACTCGCCCATCAGGCTGGTCATGAGCGCCAGCTCGTCGCGGCTTGTCGCTGGCATGCTGAGCAGGTGCGCGAGCGCGCCGAACGGCACTCTGACCGAAGCCGCGGAGCCCACGACGCGTCGGACGACGTCGCCCCCTGCCGCAGCTGAGCGTGACAGTTCCGCCGCAAGGCGGGTCTTGCCCACTCCCTCGTCGCCGAAGATGGCCTGGCTGCGGCCGCGTGCGAGGTGGGTCGCCATACGCCGAAGAACGACGTCGCGGCCGACTATCGGCCACTCCATTTGCCGGTCATGCTACCGGCGCAATCAACCCCCCCCAGGCGGTATGCGCGTTCGGTGCCGCTAGCGGCCCAGTCGTTCCAGTTGGTCCGCGTGTTCCTCGAGGTGGTTGATCACGAACTCCTGGACCATCGCCTCGACGTCCATCGTGCCCCGGCGCGGGTGGAGCCCGACGGCGTTCCACTCCGCTGCAGTGAGGCCGTTCAGGTAGGCCTTGATGGCCTCGATCGATTGGTGCACGCTGCGCCGCTCCTGGGCGATGGGTTCGTGGCGCGCGAACTCGATCGCCTCGATCCGCGCCGGGTCACTCTTGGTCCGACCGAACGGTACCGGCTCGCCGTCGTACGCGGCGATCACGGCCTCGACCTGTTCCCGCCAGTAGGGCACGAATTCGGCCAGGTGCGCCCAGATCTGGCCGGCATCCCATCGTTCCGCAGCACCGGGATCAGGATCGGACAGGCCGGCTGGCGTGGGTCCCGAGGCGAGCCGGTCCAGCCGGCGCTCGACTGCGCCAAGTCGATCGACGAAGTCGGTGCCGTCGAGCATCGAACTCTGCAGCGGCTTGTCGAGCGGGCGATCTGGCTCGTCGGCGGAGCGCATCAGTCGGGGAAGGCTTCCGGCCCGCGCTCGGCCAGCTCGCGCGCCTCGGAGGCTGCGTCTTCGGCCGGCAGCCACGAATACGGATAGGCAGGATCCTCGAGCCCGGCCGCCTCGGGCGTGAGGTTGAGCGGGTGAAAGGTGTCGACCATGACGGCCAACTCCTCGGTGCCCTCCTTGCCGATCGACGCCTCGACGGTGCCCGGGTGCGGTCCGTGGGGAATGCCGGCAGGGTGAACCGTGAACGACGAGATGTCCACGCCGCGTCGGCTCATGAAGTTGCCGGCGACGTAGTAGATGACCTCGTCGGAGTTGATGTTCGAGTGGTTGTAGGGCGCCGGAATCGACAACGGGTGATAGTCGAACTTGCGCGGCACGAAGGAGCACACGACGTAGTTGCGGCCGGCAAAGGTCTGGTGGACCGGCGGCGGCTGATGGACGCGCCCGGTGATCGGCTCGAAGTCACCGATATTGAAGATGAACGGGTACAGGTAGCCGTCCCAACCGACCACGTCGAGCGGGTGGTGGTGATAGTGGTAGGCGGTGATCCGGCCACGCATGCGCACCCAGATCACGTAATCGCCGGTCTCGTCGTGGACGGCGACGTCGGCCGGGACGCGAATGTCGCGCTGGCTGAACGGGGAATGTTCGAGGAGCTGACCCCATTCGTTGCGGTAGCGATGCGGCGGCACGATCTCCGACGGGGACTCGAGATACAGCAGCCGGTGCGCGGAACCGGCTTTCTGGGCCAGGCGCCAGGTGGTGCCGATGGGGATCACGATGTAGTCGCCCGGGCCGTACTCCAGCGGCCCGAAGTTGCTTTCGAACGTGCCCTCGCCCTCGTGCACGAAGAGCATCTCGTCAGCCTCGCCGTTGCGGTAGAAGACGTTGGCGGGCAGGTCCGCATCGGGTTGGGCCACGCCCATCAGCACGTCGTTGTTGAAGAACAGCGGAATACGTCCATCGACGATGTTGCCGCCGGCATTGACGCCGCCGGTCTTGATCAGCCGATGGTGGTGGTAGCCGTCGTCGGCCAGCTGCGGCTTGATTTCGCGCAGCGGCTCGACCTTGTGCGTGCGTGTCGGCGGCACGAGGTGGTACAGCAGCGATGAGCGTCCGGTGAAGCCCTCCATGCCGAAGAGTTCCTCGGCATACAACTCGCCGCTGGGCGATCGGTGCTGCGTATGGCGCTTGTGTGGAACGTTTCCCCGGCTGACGTAAAACACGCCCGAAGTCTAGGCCAGGCGTGGCTCATTGCGCCGCCTGGGGCCCGTCGGCGGTGCCCTGCCACGATCGTATTCGTGGCCAGGGGGAAACTATTGGCGGCAGCCATTGGTCTGCTCGCGGTGGCCTGCCAGGCCCAGCCGGTCATCACACCGACAGCGGCCGATACCGGGGTGGCCCAACCATCGCCGCTGTCCAGCCAGACGCCCACCGCTACCCGCACAGCAAGCCATTCCGCGACACCGGTCGAGTCCGCGACGCCGGTGGCGAGTGTGATTGGCCCGCCCTCAACGATGGCCCCGAGACCGCTGACGCTGACCGTCGGCGACCAGCCGCAGACAGTCTTCGACTGGCACACGCAACGCTGCGTCGACGATGAGCTGGCCGACCTGCCTGCTCGCGCGATTCGGACCGCGGACGACATGGTCAGCCTGTACCTCTCGAGCACGACGTCGTACCGGCTGGTCGGCCGCGACTTCAACAGCCTCACGCCCGACTGCGCACCAGTGCTGACCTCGGCCTTCGACCGCAATCCAGCCGACTTCGAGTACGGGGAGTGGCTCGGCTCGCCCTACACGCTCGACGGCCAGACGGTGTACGACATCGTCCACGAGGAGTACCACGGTGACCGGGCGGGGTCGGTCTGGCAGGCATCGCGCGATTTCGCCGGGCAGCAGCCGGCCGGCGCGTGGCGTTACCTCGACTGGAACGGCAGCAACTATCGGCCGATGACGACGACGCCGCCCATCAGCGCTGGCAGGGCCGGCAACCGCTGTGCCAGATCAGCGCCGGCGGCATGCATCCCGACCTCGGCTGCCAGCCGGTTCTCGAGTGGACCAGCCCGGTCGACGCCACGGTGACCATCGCCGGGCGTGTCTTCGACGAGGATGCCGGTGGCGGAAATGGCGTGAGCGCGAGCATCAGCAAGGGTTCGCACGAGCTCTTCTCGACCATGATCCACAACGGCGACGGACAGGGCACGCCGTTCGACCTGCAGGTCAACGTTCAGAGTGGCGACGTGATCCGTTTCAGCATCGACGCACGCGGCGACAACGGCTGGGACTCCACCGGCTTCGATCCGGCCATAGACGTCGGCCAGCCGCCGTGCCCGAGCGGCCAGCACGCCTTCTGCACCCAGATCAGCCTGACGCACGCCGTCTCGCACGATGGCGGTGCCACGTTCGAGCAGGCGTCGCCTCCGGACCTCGTCGCCGTCGTGCCCCACCGGTACGACCCTGACTGGAACCGCGCCCCTGTGGCAGCCGAGCAACATCGTCCAGAGCCCGCGCGACGGCTACTACTACGCGCTGGTGCAGTACGACGCGCACGCCGCCGATGGGTCGGTGAACGTACAGGGCATGTGCCTGATGCCCACGAATAATCTGGCCGCTCCGGGCAGCTGGCGGGCCTGGGATGGCAGCGGCTTCGGCGTGCAATTCATGGACCCGTACACGGCCGCCGCGCCGGGCGTCGATTGCACCCTAGTCTCACCGAGCGTCGGCGCGCTGACCTACGGTCTCAGCTACAACAGCTACGCGGGCGAGTTCATCGCCGTGGGCGTACGCGCAGCAGGCTTCTTCTATTCAACCTCGGCCGACCTGATCAACTGGTCGGTGGCCCGGCCCCTCATGGCCGCCACGCAGGTCTTCACGCCGGGTGGCCAGCCGCCGTTCCTGACCTATCCAACGCTGATCGACCCGGCATCTCCGTCGGCCAGCTTCGACGTCACCGGCCAGGCGCCGTATCTCTATTTCACGAAGATGTACGGCCGGTCGGCGGACGACGGCATGGACGTGCTGCGCATCGAGGTTACCGTCAGCCGGTAGGATGCCCAGTCCGTCGCGCAGCACTCCTCGCGTTGCAGGTCGCGCGCCGGCCACTTATGCGTCATTCGTAGACTTCCCGGGTGGCCCGATTCGACGACGCCCGGTTCGCCACGCGGCTCGCCGAAGTCAATGAACGCGCTGGCCCCTTCCTGGATGGAGCAGCGGCGCCACCGGCGGCCGGTCCCGCCATTGTCGCGCTGCGCATCGCGTTGCTGCAGCGCGTGGCCGAGAGCGACCTCGCCGCCGCCGACTCGGCCGACGCCCGCCTGCACCGTACGCTCGCCCGGCGCGCTGGGCTGACTTCTGCAGAAGACATCGCGCTCGAACTCGCCCTGTGCCATTTTGCCCTCGACCTGGGTTTCGGTGTGGCCTTGAGCTGGCGCCGGCTGCCGTTGCTCGACCCGGTCCTCGACGATCTCGAGCGGGCGCCCGCCGATGCCGCCATCTCCGGGCAGGCCGCGCGACTCATCGATCTGCTGGCCAACGAGACCATTTCGCTCGACGCCGGCGCAGCGCAACGCCGCCTGCGGCTGGTGGCCTGGCTTGCCCGGCGGCAACCGGAGCTGAGTGCACTGGCATTCGATCCGGCCGACGACTTCGGTCGCCTGATGCGTGACATCGGCGACGGGGATGAACGGTTGGCCGCAGGGATCGGCATTCTCGTGCGCCTGGCTGTTGACGCCTCGAAGCCGCTGCCCTCGCCCACCCAGCGCCGGGCGATCGCGGCGATCTCGGCCGATAGCACGACCGCCGAGCTGGCCCGTGATGCGGTGCGGCGTGCCAGCCGGCAGCTGCTGCTCGCGCCGCTAGCCGTACGCGGTCCCGGGCTGTCGACCGTGCGCCCGTCCAATCAGCGACTTGGCCGCGCCATTCTGTGGCTGATAGGCGAGCTGGATCCGGTGGCCGGTGCCGACCTCCTCGGCCGCCTGGGCACCCGGCTGGCAACGTCGGACAGGCGGGACAACCAGTCGCGCGACGTCGGGCTGGCGAACTCGTGCGTCGCGTTGCTGGGTCAGCTGGGCCACACGCAGGCGATCGCGGCCCTTGGGGAGATGCGCGAGCGCGTCCGCAACAGGCCGGTCCGCAAACAGATAGACAAGGCGCTCGAGGCGCTGGCGCGCGAGCGCCAGGTGGGCATGGACGAGATGCTCGGCGCGGCGTTGCCCGCTTACGGAATCGGCGCCACGGGCCGCCGGGTCGTGCCGGTCGGCGACTGGCAGGCGATCGTGCAGGTGGCTCCGGGCGGAAAGGTGCTCGTCGGCTGGCAGAGCAGCGCGGCCGAGCACGCCGCTGCCCTGGCCCATCAGCCGCCTATGGCCCTGCGCGAGGCGCATCCTGCTGAGGTCCAGGGCGTGGCCGATCTGGCGCAACAGATCCACGCCGCGCTGCGTGACGAACGGACCCGGCTGGAACGGATGCTGCTCCTCGGTCCACGCATGCCCCTGGCGCGCTGGCAGCGGGATTACCTCGACCATCCGCTGCGCAGCATCCACGCCAAACGACTCATCTGGCGGGTGGTCGACGGCGAACGATCAATCGATGTCCTGCCTGTCGACGGGCAGTTGCTCTCGGTCGCCGGCGCACCGGTCGTGACCCCGGCGACGGCCGCGGTTGGCCTGTGGCATCCGGTTGAAGACAGCGACGCGGCGCTCGAGGCATGGCGCGATGTAATCGTCGCGCGCAGGATCGTGCAGCCGTTTCGACAGGCGTTTCGCGAAACGTACCGCGCGGCGGCAGACTGGACGCTGAGCGACCTGCGCTTTGCCGGCCGGCCGCTGGCGTATGCGCAGTTCAGGGCCCTGCTGGGGGTGCGCGGGTGGAGCGCACCGCAGCTGGGCCCCTACGACCAGGGCGATCGGGCGATCGCCACGCGCGACTTCCCCGAGGCGAGCCTGCGCGCAGAGTTCGAGCACGTCGCGGCGGGCCTGGGTAGCGTCAGCGAGCGCGTGGCATACGTTCGCTCAGGCGCGGTCCGTTTCGTGCGCCTCGACGTCGATCAGCGGCCCGTTCTGCTGGCGGAGGTCCCGCCGCGCATCCTGTCCGAAGCCCTGCGCGACGTGGACCTGTTCTCGGCCGTGCCTGACCCGACGCGCCGGCCGGCGTCCGAAGCGCAGGCTACGCCCGCCGTAGTCGCGCGCACAGCCGCGTTGCGCAGGATCATGCCCGGCCTGTCAATGGCCGCCTACGCATCCCTCTTCGGTATCTGGCTTCGGGTCGAGACCGGCGCCGGCGCCTGGCTCGTTTCGCTCGTTGACGCGCGAGTGCTCGAGTTGCCGGCCGAGTCCGAGATCGAGATCGAGTTGCCGCCGACGGGCAACGCTGCCGAGGCGGGGGCCTACCTTCCCTCCGCCGACGACCCCGTCCTCGAGCGCGCTTTGCGCATTGCCGAGCACCTCATCTCGAGCGGCCTGCCCGGATCATGAACCGGGCCTGGCCACAACCGGCGCAGTGAGCTCGCCCAGGCGGTCGAGTGTGAGGGTTACGGTGTCGCCCGGCTGCAGGTAGCGCCCGAAGCCCGACTCGTCCCTGATCTCGAGCAGGCAGCCGGTGCCCACTGTGCCCGAGCCGATCACGTCGCCGGGCACCAGCCGGACGTCGGCCGAGGCGCGCGCGATCATCTCGCCGAAGGAAAAGTGGATGTCGCGCCAGTTGCCGCGAGACAGTTCGCGGCCGTTGACTGACGCCGTCGCGACCAGGTCGTATCCCTTTTCGGCGCGCGCGTCGGCGAGCTCGTCGGGCGTCACCAGCCAGGGGCCCAGCGTCGTGGCGAAGTCCTTGCCCTTGGCCGGGCCCAGGCGGACGGCGGTCTCCTCACGCTGCAGGTCGCGTGCCGACCAGTCGTTCATGAGCATGTAGCCGCCGATCGCCTCCTCTGCGCGTTCCGCGGCCAGATCCCTGACGGGCGTGTCGATCAGCGCGGCGATCTCCAGCTCGTAGTCGAGCTCGCTCGAGGCGCGCGGCGCCCAGACAGGATCGCCCGGACCGCGAACTTCGGAGGTGTTGGAAAAGTAGAAGACCGGAATACGGAACCAGGCCTCTGGAATCGGCATGTCGCGACGCTTCCACATCGTGCCCACGTGGCGTTCGAAGGCGTAGAAGTCACGCAGGCTGGCCGGGTGCAGTATCGGCGGCCCGAAGTCCAGGTCGGCCGCCCCCGCGATCGCGTCGTCGTCCTCGCTGGTGGCCTCGAACCCCTCGAGGACGTCGGCCAGCGCGTCGACCCGCAGCCCGTCGGCAAGCACGGCATCGAGCGTCGTGATCGGCTGGCGGAACAGCACGCTGTTGTGCGCCAGGCGGGGGTCGCGGCGCACCGCGCGCCGGCGCGCGACTTCCAGATCGAGCCAGCGCGCGCTGGCCGGATCGAGCGCGGCATGCAGGCGATACGCGGTCCCGGCCGGCGCATTGCGCTCCGTGGCGTGGGCGAGCTTCACGCCTCGAGTCTATCGGCCGCCGACGGCGCGCCACACCAGCGCTGCCGTGCGGACCGCCCAATCCTGCGGCGCGGGTTGGCCGGCCAGCTCGCGCGCATACCAGGAACCCGTGGGCAGTGTTGCCGCATCGTCCAGGTCGGCTCCCGGGTCGATCAGTCCGGCGTCCCGGGCTCGTTCCAGGATGGCCCGAATGCGCTGGCGGCGCGGACCGACGATGTGGCCGCGGTAGCAGGCGAGCGAGTCGTGGTCGGTGGATTCCTGGAGCATGGTGCCGACCAGCGAGAGTGCGCCCGGGCGGCTCATCGCGCGCTGGAAATCGGCCAGCTCGAGTTCGAGGTCGTGGCGCGGATCATCGGTCGCGGGTGCCGGTCTGGTATCGGCCGCGGCGCGAATCGCGTCGGCGACCAGCCGTGCCTTCGAGGGCCAGCGGCGATACAGCGCCTGTCGCGTGGTGCCCGCCTCGATGGCGATGGCCGTCAGCGAAAGGGCCCCGAAGCCGCTCGCGGCGAGCTGCCGGTTCGTTGCCACGAGCACGCGCGCGTCGATGCTCGGATCGCGCCGCCGGCCGCGACAGTGCTCGCCTTGCTCATTTGACATACGGTGCAGTATTGTATTGCATATAACTCCGCGAAGGAAGGTCCGAGAACACAGTGTCTGACTGGAACACCAAGATCATCGACGAATTCCATGCCAAGGGCGGCCGTAACGTCGGTCCGTTCGGCGATCGTCTGCTGCTGCTGACCACGCGCGGCGCGAAGAGCGGCCGGGCGCACACGACTCCGCTGGCTTACACGCGCGACGGCGACAAGTACGTGATCATCGCCTCGATGGGCGGCGCGCCACGCCATCCCGCGTGGTATCACAACCTGGTGGCGCATCCCGATGCCGAGGTCGAGGTCGGTTCCGAGCGCTTCAAGGTTCACGCCACGCCGCTGCCATCCGGCCCCGAGCGCGACCGGCTCTATGACGCGCAGGCGCAACTCATGCCAGGTTTCCGCAGCTACCAGGAAAAGACGACGCGCATCATCCCGGTCGTGCTGCTCGAGCGGGAGCGTTCGGCGGCGCTCGCCGCCTAGCGCCGCTGCCGAACGGCATTTGGGGATACCTCAGCCGAGCTGGTGATCAGCCGCAGCCAAGCACGTGATAAGCCGCAGCCAAGCGCGCGATAAGCCGCAGCCAAGCGCGCGATAAGCCGCGCTCTTCAGACTCGCAGGCGGTGAATGACCAACGCGTCGGCGCCTCCTTTCGAGCGGTCCGTCTGCGCCACAGGTGGCGCCAGGAAGACGTCGCCAATCGGGCGCGTGTGTCACACGGCGTCGTCTCGCTGATCGAGCGCGGGCACCTGGATTCGGTGTCGACGCGGTCTCTCCGACAAGTGGCCGCGGCGCTCGAGATCCGCCTCGAAATCGGTGTCCGCCTGCCGCACGGCGAGTTGGACCGGCTCATGAATGCCGGCCACGCGGCGCTGCACGAGGCGATCGGCAGATACCTGGACGAGCTGCCCGGCTGGATCCACGCTCCTGAAGTCTCATTCGCCGTGTACGGCGAGCGCGGCGTCATCGACATCCTTGCCTTCCACGAGCCGACCGGCTCGCTACTGGTCATTGAGCTGAAGACCGAGCTCGTTTCACTCGAAGACCTGCTTTCAACGATGGACGTCCGAGTGCGGCTGGCGGCACGCATCGCTCGGGAGCGGGGATGGCCGGTCAAGAGCGTGAGCGCTTGGTTGGTTTTCGCCGAGAGCGACACCAACCGTCGTCGCGTGCGTGCTCATGCGAGCACGCTGCGCTCGGCCTTTCCCGCGGATGGCCGGCGGATGCGCGCCTGGTTGCGCAACCCAAGCGGCACGCTCCGGGCGCTGTCTTTCTGGGCCAATTTCAGTGGGACGACCATAGGCCGGACAGCCGCCGCTCGGCGGCGAGTGTCCGTGCGGAGACGCGCAGCGCAATGACGGCCGACTCGCGCGTGGGTGGAATTGGGCCAGTTTGCCGGCCCAGACTCGTGGCTAACGGTCGTCAGGTTTGCGGCTGCGGAAGAACGTGCAGGTCGCCTGCCGCCTGCCCGGCGACGGGGACCTGCCTGCTGCCCGGCCGGGGGCCTTCCTGACGCTCGGCCCGGCGCGTTGCCGCCGCGACGCGGACCGATGCGACCCGGGGTCCGCCGCGTCCCTAGAGATTGCCGCGCTTGGCCTGCTCGCGCTCGATCGCCTCGAAGAGCGCTTTGAAGTTCCCTACGCCGAAACCGCGCGAACCGTGGCGCTCGATGATCTCGAAGAAGAAGGTCGGCCGATCCTGCACCGGGCGGGTGAAGATCTGGAGCAGGTAGCCCTCCTCGTCGCGGTCGGCCTCGATGCCCAGCTCCTCGAGCGTGTCCATGGGTACGCCCACGTCACCCACGCGCTCGGGCAGCGCAGCGTAGTACTCGTGCGGCATGCCCAGGAACTCGACGCCGTTCTCGCGCAGTTGGCGGACGGTGCCGACGATGTCCTCCGTGCGCAGCGCAACGTGCTGCGTCCCCGCATCGAGGTACCAGTCGAGGAACTCCTGGATCTGGCTCTTCTTCTTGCCCGTCGCGGGCTCGTTGATGGGAAACTTGATGCGCCCGTTGCCGTTGGTCATGACCTTGCTCATCAAGGCCGAGAACTCGGTATGGATGACCTTGTCGTCGTAGTGGATCAACTGGCTGAAGCCGAACACGTCGCGGTAGTAGTCGACGAACCTGTTCATGTCGCCCAGTTCGACGTTGCCGACGCAGTGGTCGACCTCGAGCAACGACATTCCCTTGGCGGCAGACGCCGGCTTCTTGACCTTGCGATAGCCAGGCGCGAACACGCCGTGGTAATCGTTGCGGTCGATGAAGGAGTGGACCACTTCGCCGTAGGTACGCACCGCTGACTTACGGTAGACGCCGTCGTCCCCAGCGTCGATCTCGGTTGGTTCGAGCACACTTTCGGCGCCACGCTTGGTCGTTTCGCGCCAGGCCGACTCGACGTCGTCGACCAGGAAGGCGATGTCCTTGACGCCGTCGCCGTGGCGGTGGACGTGTTCGGCGATCTCGCCTTCCGGCGTCAGCGGCGCGGTGAAGACGAAACGGATGTCGTTCTGGACCATCAGGTACGAGGCGCGATCGCGGACCTTCGTCTCCAACCCGGAGAAGGCAACCGGACTGAAGCCCCACAGCGCACGGTAATAGGCCGACGCCTGGCGGGCGTTGCCCACCCAGAACTCGACGTAGTCGATGCCTTTGAGCGGCAGGAAGTCCTGCGCCTGGGCGTACGCGTCGGGGTTGATGTGCGCGCCGGCCTGGTTGGCCGCGCCGCGGACGAGGGTCTCGGTCATCGCTTGCCGCCTGCCTTTCGCGAAAGTGGGTCCAAATATCGTACGCGCCGCCTCAAGTTAGAACGCAGGCGCTGACTTACCGCTGGCGATCTGGCATGATCGCGCCTGGAGGGGCGCATGGATGTCGTTCTGGTGGGTTTCATTGCCGGGTTGACCTTCGGCGGCTGGCGGACCGGCTTCCTGCACCGACTGGCGGGCCTCGGGTTCCTGATCATCTCGTTCGTGCTCGGCGCGTACCTGCGCGGACCGTTCGGCGACCTGGCGATGTCGCTGCTGCCCAACATCCCGTCCGACTACGCCAGCCTGCTCGGCTACGTGTTCGTCTTTCCCGTCGCGCTGGCCATCCTGCACATCGTCAGCTACCGGTTCCTGCGCGGCAAGCACATGAGTGGCGTGACCGTCGAGGTCGATCGAGCGCTCGGCGCCGCTCTCGGGTTCCTCGAGGCGGTGCTCATCCTGTCGGCCTTGGTGGTGATCCTGGACACCTACTTTGCCGGTGGGGTCGCCGCCGGCAGCAAGCCCGGGCTCGACTACATCCAGTCACTGACCGCGTCGTTCAACAGCTCGGTGACGGTACAGCTGCTGCGCAGCTCGACGGTGCCCATCGTGCTGGCGCTACTCGGCCCCTTCCTGCCGAGCGACATCTCGTCGCTCGTGCCCGGCGGCGTTCCCAGCCTGCCGGGCATCCCCGGCGGCCACGGCTTGCCCAACGGCTTGCCCGGGCTACCCTGATCGGCGGTTCGCACACGCCGACCGGTCCGGTGCGGCGCGGGCCGCTGACCGACAGGCGCCGGCTCGAGGAGCTCGGCTTCCTGGCCGAGGTTGCGCGCCTGGTGGGCTCGGCACGGACGTGGGACGAACTGATGGGCACGATCGTCGATCGGGCGACAGCCGCAGCTGGCGCGGAGGTGTGCTCGCTGTACCTGATGGACCGTGACGAGTCGGGCGTGACACTCGCCGCGACGAACGGCCTCGATCCCGAGCAGATAGGCGTGGCACGGCTGCCGCTGGGCGTGGGTATCACCGGCATCGTGGCGCTATCGCGCCGTCCGACGACCAGCGTCAACGTCCATCGCGACCGCCGTTTCCACTGGATTCGCGGGGTCGATCAGCTGCGCTTCACGTCGATGTGCTCGGTACCGCTCGTGTGGAACGACCAGGTCGTCGGCGTACTCAACGTGCAGACCATCAGGCGGCGGCAATTCACGCGGCGCGACGTGGGCTTCCTCGAGACTCTCGCGGCGCTGCTCGCGGGCACGGTCGAGCGCAACCGCCTGCAGCGCGAGGCTGAGGCCCAGATCGACAGCCTGCGCGCGATCGACGAGGCACGTGCCACGCTCATCGCAATCGTCACGCATGCGCTGCGCACACCACTCGCCGTCGTCCGCGCCTACGTGGAATTGCTCGGCGGGGCGGCCGCCGGACGCGTGTCCGGAGAGGTGGCCGCGGACGCCTCGGATTGGGAACGCAAGGCACTCGAACAGGTCGACCGGCTTGACCAGACCGTCGACTCCATCCTCGCCAGCCTGCGCGTGCTACAGCTCGACAGTGGCCCGGTCAGCGCCATCGACCTGGCCGCCGTGGTGGGCGACACGGCACGCGAGCTGGCGCCGCTCTTTCGCCGCCAGCAGCTCAAGACGAGCTTCGTGGAGCGGCCGCTGCGCGCCCTCGCGTCGGCCGAGATGGTGCGCCGGCTGCTCGGCTACCTGCTCGAGAACGCGGCCCGCTACGCGCCCGAGAACGGCACCATCGACATCTACGGGTGGCGCAGGGGCGAACGCGTCAACCTGGCCATCACCGATGACGGCCCGGGCATCCCGCGTGAGTGGCGCGAGCGCATCTTCGAGCCCTTCGTGAGGCTGGACGACTCACCGCGCGGTGCGGGTATCGGGCTTTTCGCGGCGCGACATCTCGCGCGGTCGATGGGCGGCGACCTGCGCGCCGAGGACCGCCAGCCGCGCGGCAGCCAGTTCGTACTGGAGCTGCCGGTAGCCCGCTAAATTCCGGGGTGCGCCTCCCGGGTGCGCCGCGATCAGTCGCGCGGGATCTCGGGACCGCGCCACCACTGGACGGCGAGCGCGGCCAGGATCAGGCACGCTCCGAGGACAATCAGGTTGACCATGACGTCGAGTTCAGCGCGCAGACGCTACCGGAATGTGAGCGCGCGGAGCGACCTACGCGGCCGCCACGTCGCCGGTCGAGCCGCCCTGGAATGCCGGCGGCAACAGCACCCGGCCATCGTGGTCGTGCAATGCGTCGACGCAGTGCGGCCGGCAGCCGCGCGCATCCTGGCCGCCGAGCAGCGCGGGGAAGTGGCGATAGGCGCCGTCGTTGGCGCCACTGAGGGCCTGCAGGCGGCAGCCACACGCCGCGCAGGTGACCGGGCCTGATGCATCGTGCTCTGGCACGAATCGGCTCACCGAAAAATCACTCATGACCGCAGCGTAGGCAGCGATGCGACGCCGGTCAGCGGCGCCCGAGTGTCCCTTCGGTGGCGCGACGGTTGCACCACTCCGACGGCCGGTCCACAGGCCGGCCGACTGGGGCCACTCGGCACTGGCCCCCGCCTCAGGTAGCCATTATGTGTACGTGGGCCGTTGAGCCCGGGGAAGGGAGGTTGATGGTGGATTCGGAACGAAACCGGCCGCGTCCGCGGCGAGATCCGGTGGTTGGTGGGCTGATCCTGGTGGTCATCGGCACCGTGCTGCTGGTCGCCCAGCTCACACCTGACTTCGCGCGCTATGTCGTGTTGGTGATCGGCTTGATCCTGCTGGCCGTCTTCGTGGCCAACCGCAGCTACGGGGCGCTCGTGAGTGGGTCGATCGTGACCGGCGTCGGCGCAGGCGTGATCCTCGCCTCGAGCTACCCGGGCAACCTGGGCGGCGCAGCTGTGCTGATGGCGATGGGCGCCGGCTTCCTGGCCATCTGGGTGATCAGCTACCTACTGTCGATGAGGGAGCGACATTTCTGGCCGGTCGTGCCCGGCGCCATCCTGTTCTTCATCGGCGGCGGCATCGCGGTCGATCAGAACTTCACCGACTGGATTGCCTACTGGCCGGTCACCCTGATCATCATCGGCGTGGTGGTGATCCTTGTCGCCTTCATGCGCGGTAAGGGCAGCGCGGCCAGCGACGATTAGCCCTCCAGCCGGTAGCCGACGCCGCGCAGGGCGACCGGCAACGGGGCACCGACGGCGGTCAACTTGTCGCGCAGCCGCGCCAGGTGCGGCTTGAGCCACAGGGGATCAGGGTCGTTGACGTCGGGCCACCCGGCGGCCAGCAATTCGGCGTGGCTCACCAGTCCGCCGTGGCGTTCGAGCAGCGCCGCCAGGAGGCGGAATTCGATCACGGTCGCGGGTATCGGCTGCTCGTGCCAGTGGATCTCGTGGCGACGCGTGTCGAACTGCCAACCGGTGCGCGCGCCCGGTGGCGTGGCCGCCGGGCGCGCCGCGGCACGCCGGCGTACGACTGCCCTGATGCGCGCCAGCAATTCGGCCGAGGGAACGCCTTTGCGCACGTAGTCGTCGGCGCCCAGATCGAGCAGTTCGGCCGGAGCGGATCGATCGCGTTCGCCGGACACGACGAGGATGGGCACGTCCGACGTGGCCCGCAACTGGCGGCAAACGTCCGCCCCGTCGAGGCCGGGCATGGCCAGGTCGAGCAGGACGGCGTCGACCGGTTCGGCGCGGAAGCGGCGCAGTGCTTCCTCGCCATCGTAGGCAGCGACGATGCGGTGGCCGGCACGGCCGAGCACCGCACCCAGTGCGCCGACCCAGGCTGGTTCATCGTCGACCACCAGCACGGTCAGTCCCGAGCGGTTGCCCGGGCTCATGCCGAAATCTCACGGCAGACGTTGGTCAGCCTGCCAATGCCCTCTATCTCGACCGTCACCTCGTCGCCGTCGTGCAGCATCAGGCGCGGCTCGCGAAACCAGCCGACCCCCGCGGGCGTGCCCGTCGTCAGCACGTCACCCGGCTCGAGCGTGAACGCCTCCGAGCAGAACGCGATGAGTTCGGCGACGCCGAAGAGCATGTCGGCCGTCGATGCCTGCTGCCTGAGCTCGCCATTGACGATGCTGCGCAGGGTGAGTGCCTGCGGATCGCCGACCTCGTCGGCGGTCACCAGGAAGGGACCCATCGGGCAGAAGGTATCGAGCGACTTGGCGCGCACGAACTGCCGGTCGGCGTACTGCAGGTCGCGCGCGCTCACGTCGTTGAGGCAGGTGTAACCGAGCACGTAGTCAAGCGCCTCCGCTCGGCCCACCCGCCGACAACGGCGGCCGATGACGACGGCCAGCTCAGCCTCGTAGTCGACCGCCTGCGTGAGCTGTGGATCCCAGCGAATCTCGGCACCCGGACCGATCACCGATGTCGTGAGCTTGGCGAACAGCACGGGGTGGTCGGGCGGCTCGCGGTTCTGCTCCCGTGCGTGGCTGGCGTAGTTCACCCCGACCGCGACGATCTTGCCTGGCCGTGGTACGGGCGCGAGCAACTCCACCTCGTCAATGGCCATGCGCAGGTTCTTGAGCGGCTCGCTCGTGGCCGCGACCGCTGCGATCTCGTCGAGCACCTCCATGCCCAGTGCACACAGCTCGGCCATGCTGCCGGGCAGCGCTTCATCGAGCGCCGCTACGGGTGCGATGCCGTCGTCAACCACCAGGCCCAGGCGCGGCTGGCGGCCCGTTTCGCGGGGTATGGCGGCCGGTAAGACGAAGGAAGCAAGTTTCATTGCTGTTGGCGAGATTGTGCGACGACTACCCCGCTGATGACCAGCACTCCGCCGACAATCTGGACCGGCGTCAGCTGGTCGCCCAGGAGGATGGCCGCGAGGACGATGGTGTACACGGGCTCGACGGTGCTGACGAGCGATGCCTGGGCCGCGCTGATTCGGCGTGCGCCGGCGTAGAAAGCCTGCAGGGCAATGGCCGTCGAGACGATGCCGACGCCCAACAACGGCAGCCACGCGGCGGTGGGTATGACCGCGGGCAGGACCGGGTGATTGAGGCCCAGGGCTGCCAGCCACCACGCGGCGGCGGTGGCTGTGAGCATGATCGCCGCGGTCGGCGCGGCGTCCGGCGCCGAGGCCACGGCCGCCGTCTCGGATTCGTGCGGCGGCGCTGCTCGCGGCGGCGCCATGCCGCGGTCACCCGAGCGCTCGCCGGCCAGGCGGCCCGCAAGCACGATCCAGACCGCGTAGATGAGCGGCGACGACAGCATCAGCAGCAGCCCCTCGAGAGGTGGCGCCTTGGTCTGGTCGATGCCGCCCACGGCCAGGACGACGCCCAGTGTCGCCAGGCCGAGCGCCGCCCATGCACGACGGCCCTCCAGGCGACGACCGAAACGCAGGGTCATGACCGCGACGAGTGCCGGGTACAGGTAGACGATCAGCGCGGAGAGGGAGGCGGAAACGGTCTCGAGGCCCGCGAAGTAGGTGCCGCTGTTGCCGACAAAGAAGAGCCCGAGCAGCACCAGCACCGCAACACGCCGGCGCGACAGCCGTCGCAGCGCCTGGCGTTGGCGAGGCCAGATCAGCAGCCACGCCCACGAGACGATGGCGGCGAACAGGAAACGCCACGCGAGCAGCGTGAGCCAATCGACACCGGCTTGGTAGGCCGGCTTGGCGAAGAGCGGGCCGGACCCGTAGCCGCAGGCCGATATGACCACCAGGGCGATGCCCAGGGCGCGTTGGCGATTCACCGGCGGATACGCACAGGCATACCGGCCGGATGCTATCGGTAGACTCAGCCATGCAGTGGCAGTGGCAGACATCGCAGCAGACCACCCGGCGCAGCCGCGGGTCGTCGTCCTGGCCGACGACCTGATCTGGTCGTCGCGGCTCGTCGCGGCCGTCGACGGCGCGGGTGCCAGGCCCGCTGCGGTCAGGTCGGCGTCGGCCTTTTCAGCGGCTGTCGCCGCGGCACCGGCGGCGGTGATCATCGATCTTGGTGGCCGCGCCTATGACGGCATCGCCGAGGTGCAGCGGGCTGCCGGGGCGGGCCTCGTGGTCCTCGCGGTGACCCAGCACGACGACCTCGAGCAACGCCGGCGCGCACTCGCTGCCGGCGCCCGGCGCGTCTTCTCGTACAACAAGCTGTACCGCGACGGTCGCAGCGTGGTGGTCGCCCTGCTGGCGGACAACCTGTGAGTACGCGCAGCATCTCCCCACAGCGTTATGCAACCCGCCTGGAGCAGGCGCGTGCGTTGCTCCCGGGCGAAGACGCCGCCGCCCTGCTGATCGGCGCCGGAGCAGACCTGCAATGGCTGACCGGCTACGCCGCCATGGCCTCCGAGCGCCTGACGATGCTGGTCGTGCCGGCCGACGGAAAGGTGAGCCTGGTCGTTCCACGCCTCGAGCGGCCCGCAGCTGCGGCAAGCACAGCAGCGGCTGCTGGCGTCATCGAGTTGGTCAGCTGGGAGGAGACCGCAAGTCCTTTCGAGCTCGTCGCGCAACTGCTGCGCCAGGCCAGGAGCAGACCCGAGATCCAGCTCGGCGCGCTCGGCGGCACGTGGGGCACCCTGGGCGGGCTGTTGCTGTCCGATCGGCTGTGGGCCAGCTTCGTGCTCCGCCTGCAGGCGGTCCTGCCCGACGCGGCCTTTGGCCTTGCGTCGGCCGTGCTGAGCGGCCTGCGCGAGATCAAGGACGCCGAAGAGATCGAGCTGCTGCGCCGCGCCGCGGCCGCTGCTGACCAGGTGGTCGAGGAGATCGCGGCCGGCCGCCTGGTGGGCCGCAGCGAGGCGGACATTTCACACGAGGTGCGCGATCGACTGGTCGCCGCGGGGCACGACTCGGCCTCCTTCGCAATCGTCGCCAGCGGTCCCAACTCGGCGTCGCCGCATCACGAGGCAACCGAGCGAGTGGTGCAGGCCGGCGAGCCGATCGTGCTCGATATCGGCGGCCAGCTGGACGGCTATTGCTCGGACACGACGCGCACAGTGTGGGTGCGCGGCCAAGGTGGCCACGGCCCCGACGAGGCCTACCGCCGACTCTACGCAGTGTTGCAGGACGCGCAGGCAAGCGCCACGGCAGCAGTCGCTCCGGGCGTGCCGTGCGAGGAGATCGACGCCGCCGCGCGCTCGATCATCGACGCCGCCGGCTTCGGCGCCGCGTTCACCCATCGAACGGGCCACGGCATCGGCCTCGATGGCCACGAGGAGCCGTACCTCGTCGCCGGCAACGACGACCCGCTCGACACGGGCAATGCCTTCAGCGTCGAGCCGGGCATCTACCTCGAGGGCCAATATGGGGCGCGGATCGAGGACATCGTGGTCTGCACCAGCACGGGCCCCGACGTGCTCAATCGGATAACGCGCGACCTGATCGTCGTGCGCGGCTGATGGCGCGGCCATGACCACCGCCGACGAGCCCCTGGGCACTGACGACGTGGCCGGCGCCGGCGACCACACGGCTGTCGACCATCCGGAATCGACAGCCAGCCCCGTACCGCCCGAGCGAGTGGGGCCGACCCAGGCCCAACTGCGCCGCTTCATCAAGTCGCGCCCGTACGTCCCGCTGCACGAGCTGCGCCGCCGTTTCGAACTCAATGGCGACCTCGACGAGGTGTGCTCCATCGATGGCGCCCAGGACGGGCGAGTTTTCATCGGCCTGCCGCCACGCGAGGCGGGCCTGATCGAGGCGCTCTGCCGTGATGGCGACGTTGGCCTCGAGCTGTCGCGTGATCCGGGCGTGCCCATCGTGGTTGGCGTCTACGCGATGAGGCCGGTCAGCCGCAGCTGATCGGGCCATTCGGCCCGTGCTGACATACGCGGCCGCGCGGCTATACTACCGGGGAGTATGGCTGACAAGACACTGCCCACGAACCTGCCGACCATCGAGCTGACGCTGCCAATCGAGGGCATGACCTGCGCGGCGTGCTCGAATCGCGTCGAGCGTTTCCTGCGCAAGACCGGCGGCGTGGCACAGGCCAGCGTGAACCTGGCGACGGAACAGGCGACCGTCCGTTTCGACCCGCAGCTCGTGGGCCGCGACGAACTGGTGCATGCGGTCGAGGCCTCGGGTTACGGAGTGCGTGAGCAGCCGGCGGGTACCGCGGATGTCACGCGCCTGACCGCTGACACCGACGAGCTCTACCAGCTGCGCGCGCGCGAGACGCGCCGGTTGCGCTGGGAAGCTCTCGCCGCGCTCGGGGCCGGTGCGCTGATGATGCTCGCCACCTTGAGCACCGCGTCGCTGCTGCCAGTGGCGCAACTCAACCTGCTGCTCTTCGTGCCCGCCACGCTGGTCCAGTTCGGGCTTGGCTACCGCTACTACGAAGGCGCCATCCGGGCGGCCGTCCACCGCTCGGCCACCATGAGCACCCTCGTCGTGCTGGGCACCAGCGCGGCGTGGCTGTATTCGACGGTCATCACCTTCTGGCCGTCGGCGGTGGCCGGCTCGGGTGTCGCGCCGGCAACCTATTTCGACTCGGCAGCGCTGATCATCGGCCTGGTCGACATCGGCAAGTGGCTCGAGGCCCGCGCCAAATCGCAGACGCATGTCGCCGTGCGCCGCCTGGCCGGCCTGCGGCCGACCACCGCACGGCTGGTGCGCGACGGAAGCGAAGTCGACGTGCCGCTCCTCGAGGTCCAGCCGGGCGACGTGCTGCGCGTCCGACCGGGTGAGAAGGTGCCTGTCGACGGACGCGTCATCGAGGGCTCATCGACGCTCGACGAATCGATGCTCACCGGCGAGGCAATGCCGGTCGAGCAAGGGCGTTGGCGACGAGGTGATCGGGGCAACGCTCAACGGCAGCGGCACTTTCCTGTTCCGTGCCACGCGCGTCGGGCGCGATTCGGTGCTCGGCCAGATCGTCCGCCTGGTCGAGCAGGCGCAGGGCTCCAAGGCGCCCATCCAGCGTCTTGCCGACGCGGTCACCGGGTGGTTCGTGCCCGCCGTCCTGGCGCTGGCCACCGTGACCCTGGCCATCTGGCTCGCGGTCGGCCCGGAACCACGGCTGACGTTCGCCCTGGTCGGCTTCATCAGCGTGTTGATCATCGCCTGCCCGTGCGCGATGGGCCTGGCGACGCCGACCGCAATCATGGTCGCCACGGGCAAGGGTGCCGAGGCAGGTGTGCTGATCCGTGGCGGCGAGGCGCTCGAGCAGGCCGAGCGCATCGATACGGTGATCTTCGACAAGACCGGCACGCTTACGCGCGGCCGGCCGCAGGTGGCGGCGATCAGCGCCGCGCCGGGTGTCTTGCCTGAGCATCTGCTGGCCATCGCCGCGGCCGTCGAGCGCGGCAGCGAACACCCGCTCGCCGCGGCGATCCTCGAGCACGCCGGCTCGGCCGGGGTGGTCATTCCGGCCGCGGCCGATTTCGCAGCGGCCGCCGGCCACGGGGCGCATGCGCTCGTTGACGATCGTGCCGCGATCGTCGGTAACGAGGCGTTGATGCGCGACCACGAAATTCCCACGGACATCCTGTCCGCAGATCTCGAGCAGGTCGCCGCGAACGCCCAGACGCCGGTCCTGGTGGCATACGACGGAAAGCTGCTGGGACTCATCGCGATCGCCGACCCGGTGCGGCCGGAGGCCGCCGAGGCCGTCGCCACGCTCGCGGCGGCCAACGTCGCGACATGGCTGGTAACCGGTGACGGGCGCCGCGTGGCTGACGCGGTGGCGGCGCGTGTCGGCATCTCACCCGACCACGTCGCGGCGGAGGTGCTGCCCGCCGACAAGGCCGCCGTGGTGCGTCGCCTGCAGGCTGACGGCCGGCGCGTGGCGATGGTCGGCGACGGCATCAACGACGCGCCGGCGCTCGCCCAGGCCGACCTCGGCATCGCCATCGGCACCGGCACCGACGTGGCCATCGAGGCCTCCGACGTGACACTGGTCGGCGGTGACCCGCGCCTGGTTGCGGCGGCGATGCGGCTGTCGCATGCCACGATGCGGACCATCCGCGAAAACCTCTTCTGGGCTTTCGCCTACAACGTGGTCCTCATCCCGGTCGCGATGGGTGTCCTGTATCCATTCACCGGCGTCCTGCTCGATCCTGTGCTCGCCGCCGGCGCCATGGCCTTCAGCTCGGTCAGCGTGGTAACCAACTCGCTGCGCCTGCGGCGATTCAGGCTGCAAGTCACCGGTTCGAATGACGATGGTCGCATGACAACGCAGGTGGCCGCGGGCTAGAGTTCACCCCTGAGCCGGTTCGGCCGACCGGCCCGCCGTGAGGGGGACACCGAACCAGATGCGTGGCAACCGTGCCAACGGCCTGCTCTCAGCCGCCGCCATGGCGCTGCTCACCGTGCTTGCCGTATCGCTCGCCCCGTCGGCCGCGCACGCCGACAGCGGCTCGCCCAGTCCCAGCGGCTCGCCCACGCAGGCGCCCACGCCTACGCCGGCGACGCCGCCCGGACCGCGGCTCGGTTCGCCGGAAATCTTTGGCTACCTGCCCTACTGGTCGCTCGATGCGAACATCGACTACGGCGCAATCACCACGATCGCCTACTTCGGGCTCGACGCCAAGGCAGACGGCACCCTGGCGAAAGGCAACAACGCAACGTACTCGGGCTGGATGTCATCGAGGGTCAGCCAGGCAATCAGCCAGGCGCATGCCAACGGCGACCGCTTCGTGCTGAGCGTCGAGCGATTCGCATGGGACGCCACCGGGGTGGCGGCGACCCAATCACTGCTGTGCGATGCGACCGCGCGTACCACGCTTGTCTCCGACATCGTCACCGAGATCGGCGCGCGCGGCGTCGATGGCGTGAGCCTCGACTTCGAGCCGATCCTCAACGCGCAATGCCCCGACTCCACCAACACGCGCGACCAATTCGCCGCCTTCGTACGCGAGCTGCGCCTGGGTCTCGACGCGGTCGACCCGGCCTACCAGCTGACCTTTGCGACGACCGGCTCGCAGACCGTCAAGACACTCCAGGTGATCAATGATCTGACGGCGGGCGGCTGGGCCGACGCCGAGGTCATCATGGGCTATCCGCTGCGCGACCTCCAGGCCGCGCGCGCCGGCAGCCTGGATCCGCTCACGTCGCCCACCTCGTACGACCTCAAGCAGATCGTCAACACCCATCTCGGCTACGTGGCGCCGGACAAGATCGTCCTGGCGCTGCCGTGGTACGCGCGGGAATGGCCGACCCAGACGGCCGACGTGAATGCCCAGGTGCAGACCGACCGAAGCCTCTACGGCCGGCCCCAGAACTCCACCTACCAGGCCGGGCCTGAACAAGGCCATCCAGTACGGCCGCCAGCTCGACCCGGCCGAGGAGGTCGCGTGGACCGCCTACCAGGAGCCCAACTGCACGGGCTGCCCGGTGACCTGGATGGAGATCTACTACGACGACGTCGAGACGTTCGGCTACAAGATCGATTGGGCGCTGTCGAAGGGGCTCGCCGGTATCGGCATCTTTGCCCTTGGCTACGACAACGGACGGCCCGAGTTCTGGAAGCTGCTTGAGCTGAAGTTCGGACGACCGACGCCGCTGGTAGACAACACCGCGCCGACCGGGTCGTTCGAACTCGACCCGGGCGACAAGCTGTGCAGCGCCCCGCAGGTGCAGCTCGACTTCTCGCTCAGCGACGGCCAGAACGGCAGCGGCGCGGTGCTGCATGGCGGTTTCGAACAGTTCGGCGACCGATGGCGGCGGCCTGCTCAGTGCGCCCCGCGTGTACCCGGTGATGAATCCACAGGCGAGAACCAGGTCAGCTGGGCGATGGACGATCCCACCACCGGCGGATCGCTCACCACCGGAACGCGCCGCATCTACGCCCAGTGGCGTGACGTGGCCGGCAACTGGTCGCTGGTTTCGAGCACGAGCTTCAGGCTCACACTTCCCGGCACCGCCCAGCTCACGGTCGCCGGCGGCGCGAGCTACACGACCGCCAACAGCGTGAGCGTTCTCGTCCAGCAGACGGGTGGCCGCGCGATCACCGCCCTGAAGCTCTCCAACAGTCCGGCGTTGAGCGGCGGCGTGCTGGCGAACGCGGTCGACGCCACGCTCGGCACCACGACCAGCTTCTCGCTCATCAATCCGGCAACGGGCGGTGCCAACGTCGATGGCACGCACACCGTCTACGCGCAGTGGCTTGACTCCGCCGGCTGCTGGTCGCCCCCGGCAAGCGCCGCGCTCATCCTCGATCGCACGCCGCCTGCCGGATCGGTCTCGGTCGTCGGCGCGCCGGCCGTCGCGCCGACACGTAACGTGCAGCTGCTCGTCCCCGCCACCGATAACGCGAGCGGCGTCGCCCAGGTGGCGCTATCGAACGACGGCAACACGTGGACCGTGCTGCGGTACACGGGCAACCCGGTCAACTGGTCGGCTGCCACGAACCAGGCCGACGGACCCTGGAAGATACGCGCAAGATGGCAGGACGCGGCCGGTAACTGGAGCGCGACTGCCTCCACGACGATCATCCTCGACACACATCCGCCGGTCGGTTCGATCACCCTCAATGGCGGTGCACTGGCTACCGGCGCTGACTCCGTGACGGTCCGTGACAGCGCCTCAGCCGCTGCGGGTATCAGTCAGCTCGTCCTCGCCAATTCGCCCAGCGTGAGTGGCGGCGTGCTGGCCAATGGGGTTGCATTCACGCCCAACGGCAGCGTGTCGTGGTCGCTCGCCGGTGCCGGCGCGCCGGCACCCGTCGGCGAGGGCGCGCACACCGTCTACGCGCAGTGGCAGGATACGTTTGGACGCTGGTCGTCAGTCGCCTCGGCGACGATCGTGGTCGACCACACAGCGCCGGTGGTGAGTGTGCCGATTGCCGGCCTACCCGCCGGCGCCCAGCTGGGCGCCGGCACCGTGCCGGTGCAGGTCTCGTGGCAGGCCACCGACGGCGCTTCAGGCGTGGCCGCCGCGAGCGTCGAACGCAGGACCAACGGCGGCGGCTGGCAGCCGCTTGCCCAGGTACCGGTCAAGAACGGTCCCCACGCGGCGATGTCGGTCGTGCCCGGTCAGGCCACGCAGGTGCGCGTCAGCGCCACCGACTACGCCGGCAACGCCAGTGCGTTTGTCGCGGGCGATCCCTTCCAGGCGACGGTTTTCCAGGACTCCAATCGTTCCATCAGCTACGCGGGTGGCTGGGCCAGCAGGGCGGTCAGCAGCGCGAGCGGCGGCACCTTGCGCTTCGCCAAGGCGAAGGGCGCGACCGCAACGTTGAGCTTCAGCGGCCGCGCCGTGGCCTGGGTGGCCCCGCGCGCCCACAAGCGCGGCAAGGCGAAGGTGTTCATCGACGGTAGCTACGTAGCCACGATCGACCTGCGTGGCGCGGCAACTGCGCGTCAGCTCGTCTTCAGCTACGGCTGGACGAGTGTCGGGTCGCACACCATCACGCTCCGTGTGCTGCACACGCGCCACCGACCAAGGGTCGACCTCGACGGCCTGGTAGTCCTGGCCTGACCGGGCGCCGCTGCCCCCAACTCACGTACCGGCAGTCGCTGACGATCGTGGCGTGGTGCGCACGCACTGCCGCCGCCTAGCCTCCTTTCCAAATCAGCCGTACCCCTGCCGTGCAGCCCCAACGCGTTGCCGCCAGGCGGGAAGAAGGTAGGCCGGCGAGGTCCCGCCGGTCGTCGTGGAGGTCGCTCTTTGGCACTCGCTCGAGTTGCCCGAATGCTGCTCGTCAGCAGTCTCGTCGCGCTGGCCGGGCTCGTGCCCGCCGCGGCCAGCGCCAGCCCGTCGACGGCGGTCACGCCGGCCGTCGACGCCTTCGTCATCGCCACCAAGCCCAACCGCAATTTCGGCGGCTCGCCGTGGCTCAGGGCGGGCCTCGACGTATCCGCGTCATACCTGCGCTTCAACCTCAAGCCGTGGCTCGGCCAGCACCCCGACCAGCTGCTGTTGACCGTGAAGCGCGTCTACGGCGATGCGAGCGACCTGGTCGCGACGGAAGCCGTCGGGCCGTGGCGCGAAGGCACCATCAACTGGAACAACCAGCCGGCCGGCGCAACGACGAAGGCCATTCCGGCTGTCGTCCAGGGCGACGGCGCGACGTTCGACCTGGCGCCGCTCTTCCCGTCCGGGGCGATCGATCGCAACAAGCTCAACGTGCGCATCACCAACGCCGCCGGCGGCCCGGTGTACTTCGGCTCGAGCGAGAACAAGGCGCCGCCAACCCTGACCCTCGCCGCGCGTGCGCAGACCGAGGCAGTCGGCATCCGCCCCGATGCCGACACCTACGTCAGCAAGAAGACCCCGGATGCCGATTACGGCGCGGCCACCGCGCTCGTGGTGGACGGCCGGCCACATACCGACGCGTACCTGTCCTTCGGCCTGTCAGGCTGGGCAGGCCAGGTCATCAGCAGAGCTCAGCTGCAGATCGACGTGAGCGATCCCGGCGGAGCCACGATCAGCGTGTACCGGGTCGCGGACGGCTGGCCCGAATCGGGCCTTACCTGGGATTCGCGACCGACCGCCGGCGCCCTCGCCGGGCAGGTCAGCCACAAGCTGACCGCCGGGATGCACACAATCGACGTTACCGGCGCGTTCCCGGGCCGAGTCGTGGATGCCTCGCGCGTCTCGCTGCGCGTCGTCAGCAGCAATCGCAACGGCTTCATCTTCTCCTCGCGCGAAGGGGGGTCGCCGCCGCTGCTGATCCTCACTCCGGCGGCCGCCGGCACGACACCCGATCCAACCCCAACCCCGACGCCCACGCCGACGCCAACCCCGACGCCAACCCCGACGCCCACGCCGACGCCCACGCCGACCCCCACGCCGACCCCCACACCCACCCCGAGTACCGCCAGCTACTACTTCAGCGGCAACGGCAGCGATCACGGTGTGGGCATGTCGCAGTACGGCGCGTTGGGACGTGCCCAGGCGGGCCAGACGTATGACCAGATGCTGGCCCACTACTACACGGGTACGACCATTGCCACGCTCGATCCTGAACCAACGATTCGGGTACGGCTCGCCTCTGCCTACGTGCCCACCGACAGCGACCCAGCGCGCGTGACCGCGCGCGGGGGCACCTGGACCTCAGCGGCGTTCGTCGACGGTACCGGTCAGCCGAGCGTCTTCCCCGCCGACAGCTACCTCGATCTGGGCATGGTCGGCGGTAGCTGGACTGCGACGGTTTCGGATTCGACCGGCGCGGTGCTGGCAGCCGCACCGGCCACTGACGTGCTGATGGAAGGCAGCGACCCGACGACCCAGTTCGAGATGCACTTCCGCGACAGCCTCAAGAAGTACGACCTCTACCGCGGCAACATGCACCTGGTCGTCGACGGCGGCGGGGTCGATGCCATCGACGTGCTCACCCTCGACGACTACGTGCGCGGCGTGGTCCCGGCCGAGATGCCACCGCTGTGGCCGCTCGAAGCGGTCAAGGCGCAGGCACTGGCGGCGCGCAGCTATGGCTACCGGCACCTGCATCCCAACCGCAATTGGGACGTCGTGCCCACCTCGGCGAACCAGGTCTACGGCGGCGTGGTGCTCGAGCACCCACGTTCCAACCAGGCCGTCGACGAGACCGCCGGCCAGGTGGTCATGTACGGCGACCAGGTGGCCAACACATTCTTCTTCACCATCGCCGGCGGCTATACCGAGAACAATGAATACGCCTGGCCGAGCAACAAGGGCAAGGTGGTCGCCACGCCCATCCCGTACCTGCGGGGCGTACCGGACTACGACGAGAACGGCGTCGCGTACGATGCCGGCGCGCCGGGTTTCGCCTGGCAGAGTGCCACCTTCACGTGGGCCCAGTTGCAGACGATCCTCGACGCCGACTCGCGCACTGATGTCGGCAAGCTGCTCGACATCACCTTCGATCGCGGCGTCTCCCGGCGCATCTACCGGGCCACCATCACCGGCAGTGGCGGAACCGTCCATGTCTCGGGCGCCATCTTCAAGGCGGTCTACAACCACAACCGCGTTTCGGGCGGCACGCTGAACAGCGCCATGTTCTATCTCCAGCCGGCGACCTGACCGCCTCGACTGCCACAATTGCCCGGTGAGAGGGCGGCCAGCAGCTGGCGACGGGTTCCACTTCGAGCATCCGGTGGAGGTCCGTTTCGTCGACACCGATGCCTTCGGCCACGTCAACAATGCCGTCTACCTGAGCTACTTCGAAGCCGCCCGCGCGGGCTATTACGCGCGCGTCGTGGGCATCCCCTTCCACAGCGGCGAGGTGGCCGCCGAGCACACCTTCGTCATCGCCGAGGCGCGCATCTTCTACCGAGCGCCGGCCTTCTTCGGCGAGACGCTCCTGGTTGGCTGCCGCTTCTCATGGACGTCGCGATCGTCCTTCGGCCTCGCCTACCAGATCCGGGCCGAGGCATCGGGCGTGGCGCCCGCGCGGGTCATCGCCGATGGCGAAACCGCGCAGGTGATGTTCGACCTGGTGCGCCAGCGGATAAGGCGCGTTCCGGCCGACCTGCTCGAACGCTTTGAGGCCTTCGAGGGCCAGCCTATTCCGCGGCGCTGACCGGAAGCACCGTCCAAGGCTGCCAAACTACGGCTGGAAGCGGCGGAATACGGCCACCGCGTTCTGGCCGCCAAAGCCGAAGCCGTTGATGATTGCCGTGTCGACTTTCGCCTGGATCGCGACGTTGGGCGTGTAGTCCAGGTCGCACTCGGGCAGGTCGGGGTTGTCGAGGTTGATCGTTGGTGGAATGACCCCCTCGCGAATGGCACCGATGGCCGCCAGAGCGTTGATCACGCCCGCCGCGCCGATGGTGTGGCCGACCATCGACTTGGTCGAACTGATGTGTACCCGCCGCGCATGACCGCCAAAGGCGCCCTTGATGGCGCGCGTCTCGGTGACGTCGTTCAAGGGGGTGCTCGTCCCATGCGCCGCGATGTAGTCGACTTCGTCGGGCGCGACGCCCGCATCGCGCATGGCCTTGGTCATGGCCATGCACGCGCCCCGCCCCGTTGGCTCGGGCGCGGAGATGTGGAAGGCGTCGGCGGTCAACGCCGCGCCGATGACCTCGGCCTGGATGGTCGCCCCACGCGCCAGGGCGTGTTCGGCCGACTCGATCACCACGGCGCCGGCGCCCTCGCCGTAGACGAATCCGTCGCGGTCGCGATCGAATGGCCGGGACGCGCGCTGCGGTTCGTCGTTACGGCGCGACAGGGCGTGCATGTTGCCGAGGGCGGCGAAGCCCATCGGCAACAACGGTGCCTCCGAGCCGCCGGCCAGCACCAGGTCGACCTCGCCGCGCTGGATCATGCGCAGCGCGTCAAGGAAACAGATGATCGAGGTCGCGCACGCGGCCGACTGGGTGATGACCGGCCCGGTCAGGCCGAACTCCATCGAAAGTTGGCAGGCCGCCATCGACGCCGAGAGGGCCGGGAAGGCGAACGGACTGACCGAGCCCGGGCCCTTCTGCAGGAGGATGTCGTGATTGATGGTCACCTGCTCGATGCCGCCGCCGCCAGTGTTGAAGGCCACGGCCGCTCGGTCGCGCCGCTCCGGCGACCAATCGCTGAAGTCCAGCCCGGCGTGCGTCACCGCCTCCTTGCCCGCGGCCATGCCCAGGTGCACGAAGCGACTCATGCGGCGTGCCATCTTGCGGTCCATGACCGTGGCCGGGTCGAAACCCTTGACCTCGGCCGCGATGCGCACGTCAAAGGCGCTCGCGTCGAACGTGGAGATCGGCCCAACGCCGCTGGTACCGGCGACGAGGTTGTGCCAGAACGCCGCGTGATCGTTGCCAATCGGCGTGATGGCGCCGAGGCCGGTGACGACGGCTCGGCGGCTGAGGTCCTTGTGGGGCACGTGGGAACTCCTGAGCGTGGCTGCGCCGCATTCTACCGGCGCCGGCGATGTCGGCCTGCCCCTACGAACGCCTCAGCGCGCGGCGGTACGCGGCGCGTGCCTGGGGCATCTGTCGCCACGAACGCGGAACCGTACCTACCCACCATCGCAGGGCCACGTGCGCCAGTCGCGACGCCTCCTGGCGGCGGTGATCCCACGGGACCGCGAACTCGTCGCGCAGGTACCCGGGCAGCAACTCGAGGCCGGGCAGCGCGAGCAGGTCGATCATCGGTCCGGGCAGGTAGGGGATGGGTGGCCTGACGATCAGGCGCGCCAGGCGCCGTGCCGTGGGCGTGACGTGGATGGGTCCGTCCGGAGCGACCATCGACTCCCAATACGCGTGCAGATCGCGCCACGTGGGCGGGCTGGCAGCGAGCGGAATGCCCAGGCGCGCCCCGACCACGCGGGCCTCTTGCCAGAAGCGATCGAGCTCAGCATCGTCGAGTGGCGCCACCCAGCGTCGATAGGCGCGCGCGCTGGTCATGACCAGTGTCACCTGCACCCACAGCAACAGCTCGGGATCGAGCGCACGGTAGGTCGTTGCCACCCGCCGAGCAGCCGGATCGCCGACGTCGCCGCGCACCCCCCGGTGTACGCCGTTGAGCCGCCGCACGGCACGTTCGGCAGTGGGCCCGTCGCCGAACACGAGGTCCATGGTCGTGCGTATCGTGCCGTGCAGCCGGCGGAATGGGTCCTGTTCGAACGTGCTGTGCCGGGCGACCCCTTCGGCCACCAGCGGATGGGCGATCTGGAGCAACAGGGCGGTTGGTCCGGCGCCGAGCAGGACGGCTTCGCTGTTGATCCGCCACATCAGCGTGTCGGGCCCGTAGAAACCGAGCAACGGATCGGGCGTGCCGCTTTCCTTCACACTTGCCATCGTGGCCTTCGACCTCACGATCCGCAACGGCACGCTGGTTGCCTCGTCCGGCAGGCGCGTGGCGGACATCGGTGTGGCCGGCGGGCGGATCGCGGCCATCGGGCCTGCCGGGTCGCTGGCTGCCGCGAGGGCCAGTATCGATGCGGCGGGCCTGCACGTCCTGCCCGGCGTGATCGACGAGCACGTCCACCTGCGTGAACCAGGCCTCGAACACGAGGAGGACTGGCTGACCGGGACACGGGCGGCCGTCATGGGCGGCGTGACGACGGTCCTCGACATGCCCAACACGCTGCCGCCGACCGATAACGCGCAGCGCGCACGCCAGAAACTCGCCCTGGCGGCGCGCTCGGCCTATTGCGACTTCGGGATCTTCGGCCTGCTCGGCGAATCGCTCGAATCCCTGCGCGAGCTCGCCTCATCCGGGCTGGTAGTGGGGCTCAAGGCCTTCCTCGGTCCGACCACGGGCGATCTTCGGGCGCCGGACGACGACGGCCTGCGCCGCGCCCTGGAGATCGCTCGCGGGGCCGGGCTGCGCGTGGCACTCCATGCCGAAGACCGCGCGATCATCGAGCGCGCGACGGTTTCGCATGAGCGTCACGATGCGCGCGCCCACCTCGCGTCGCGGCCGCCACGTGCCGAGCTCGCGGCCATCGAGCGCATCGGCCGCCTGTTGCTCGAGACTCGGGCGTCGGCGCACGTCCTGCACCTCTCGGGCGCCAGCTCACTCGCGGAAATCACGTCACTCAAGAAGGACACGTTCGACCTGACGTGCGAGGTGACTCCGCATCACCTGCTGCTCGACACAGATGTCTACGAACACTTCGGTGGTATGGCCAAGGTCAATCCTCCGATCCGCGGCGCTCGCCATGCCGCGCGTCTGCTGGCCGCGCTAGCCGACGGGCGCATCGACACGGTGGGCAGCGATCATGCGCCGCACCTTGCCGCCGACAAGCAGCGTGCGTCGATCTGGGATGTTCCGGCCGGCTTCGCCGGCGCCGAAACGCTGCTGCCGCTGATGCTGACGCTCGTCAACGAACGGCGCCTCACGCTCGAGCGGCTGGTCTCGGCGACGAGCAAGCGGCCGGCGCGGATCTGGGGGCTGCGCCCGCGCAAGGGGGCGATCGAGGTCGGTGCCGATGCCGACCTGACGCTGGTCGACCTGCAGCGACCGGGTGTCGTGCACGCGGCCGAGCTGCACGGCAAGAACAACGAGTCGCCGTTCGAGGGTCGCCCGACGCTGGGCGGACCCGTCGCCACGATCGTGCGCGGCCGGGTCGTGATGCGCGACGGCGAGCTCGTGGGCGAGCCCGGCTGGGGACGCCGGGTGAATGATGAAAACGATCAAGCGCGCTCGCCCCTCTAGCGCGCAGGATCAGCTCATGGAGATCTCCACGGCCCAATCCGACACGTTCGTCCGGTTCGTGGACGGCCTGGCCGAGGCACTCGCCGGTGACGCGTTGAGCGCCGACGAGCACGCAGCCCGCGCATTCATGTCGCGCAGCCACTTCGATCGCGTCATCCGCGCGGTCGCCGGCGAACCGCCGATCGCCTTTCGGCGACGGCTGCTCCTCGAGCGGGCGGCCTACCGACTGGCCATCGCGGGCGACGACATCCTTGAGATCGCGCTCGAGGCCGGCTACTCGTCGCACGAGGCATTCGTGCGCGCGTTCCGCCGCGCCTACGGCGTCAACCCATCCGAGTGGCGCTCGGCACCCCGGCAGATCCGGCTGCCGACGCCCAACGACGTGCATTTCCACCCACCCGGCGGCCTGCGGCTGCCGACCCGAAACGAGGTGACATCAATGGACCTGATCGTGCGCATGGTCGAGCACCACGTGTGGCTGCTCGGCGAAATGGTCGATCGCGCCGCGCGACTCGACGACAAGGCACTCGACAAGCGCATCGAGCTGTCGGTCGAGGACATCGACGAGGACCAGACAATTCGTTCGCTGCTCTCGCGGTTGATCGGCCAGATGGACATGTGGAACAACGTCATTCATGACCGGCCGTACGACTGGGACGTGGAGCAGCACGAGTCGATTGGCTCGCTGCGCTCGCGCCTGGCGAGCGTCGGCCCGGCGTTCCTCGCCGAGGTGCGTCGCGTGACGTCCGAGAACCGGCTCGACGAGACCTTCGTCGACGCTCATTGCGAACCGCCGGAGATCTTCACCTACGGCGGCCTGATCGCTCATGTACTGACGTTCGCGGCCCATCGCCGCGTGCTCGTCCTCGGCGCGCTCGAGTCGGCCGGCATCGCCGACCTGGGCGCGGGCGACCCGCGTAAGTGGGTGGCTGAAGCCGCCTGACTAACCCGCCCTGACGAACGCGGCGAGGTCCGCGATCGCCTCATCGACGGCCCGGCGCACCTGTGTGCCGGGCCGTTCCGCTTCCCAGTGCAGCTGGCGCACGACCAGCTCGTTGGTCTTGCGGTCGCGTTCCGAGTCGAGCCGCGCCACCAGCTCGTTGTCGTGCAGCACGGGCAACACGAAATGGCCGAACTGGCGCTCCGCCTTGGGCACGTACATCTCGAGCTTGTACTCGAAGTCGAACAGCTGCGCGGCCCGTTCGCGGTCGTAGACGAGCGGGTCGAACGGGGATACGAGCGTCGTCCTCGAGTCGGCACGCGATTCCGCTCTGGCGAGCGCATCGGGCGTTGCCCAGGTCGGGCGGCGCGGCCCCCTGCGTGGCAGATCGACCGCGATCAGTCGGCCCTCCTCGACGAGGCGCTCGATCGTGCGTGGCAGCACGTCCTTCGGTGCCCAGTAGGTGCGCGTCTTGATCTCGCGCAGGTCGGCTACCCCGAAGCGGCGCATGGCCTCGTCAAGCCGGCGCTCGGCGTAGGTCTCGTCGTCGAGCGTGCCGGCCGGCGCATCGGGCGGGATCACCTGTTCGGCGAGATCCCACAGGCGCTCCCGGCCCTGGCGGCCGGCGACCAGTACCTCGAGCGCCTTGGCCATGAACTCGAGCATGCGCGTCGTGTTCTTGCCGTGGGTCCAGCCGGTCGAGCGCCAGCCTTCGACAACTTTCGAATCGTCGATGTCGCGCGACTGCAGCGGCCCGCGCTCGCGCAACTGGTCGAGGATCGAGTCGTGGAAGGCGCGATTGGTCTCCAGCCACCCCTTGACACCATCCCAGCGGTCGATCCACGGCCCCGCCTCGTAGCGCAGCTCGGGCAGCCGTTCGATGGGCACCAGGAAGGCGTTGTGCTCGAGCAGGCGTCGCTGGCGCCACAGCACACGGTCGATCTCGCCGCGATCGTACGCGCCGAGCCGGCTCCAGAGCACCAGGAAGTGGGTGCGTTCGACGGTGCGCGTCGGGTCGAGCTGCAGGCTCCCGAAGTGGCGAACGACGCTCAGGATGCCGTCGCCGTTCGCCAGCGGCTGGGCATCCTTGCTCAGCAGAGAGGCATCGACGGCGATCCGGCGCGCAGCCGCGGGGTCGAGCCGAACGGGGCTCACTCGGGCAGGGCTTGCTCTTCGAGCGGCACGTCCCAGTGCGCGTCGAGCAGCTCGAAGCGGCGCTGTTCGTCCCTGCGGTAGGTCTCCCGGTCGGGGAAAAGACGCTCTGAAAGGGCCTCGGGCGTGTGGCCCTCCATGGCCGCCCAGTCACGGTAGGTGATGCGCACCATGACGTCCCAGTCGGCCCGGCCATCGCCGTGGAAGCGCGGCGTGAACAGTCTTACCTCGAGGATGTGGCCGGCACGCTTCGCCTCGCGCAGCAGCGGCCAATGGTTGCGCCGGAACAAGTCCAGCCACTCGTCGTGGAAGCCCCAGCGCACCCTGTAGAAGTACTCAACGTTCACCGGTTCGGCCATCGCCTGCAGCGCCCTCCTTGCGTAAATCATCGTAGCCGTCGAACGCCCTTGTGCTGCTTCGCCCGCGGGGCAGCCCACGCTTCGCGCCGACTTGACACATGCCGATATGGGCATATATTGCGCTCATGGCCCGCTCAGCGACGACATCGGACGTCTTCAACGCCATTGCCGAGGCCGACCGCCGCGCGATCCTCGACATGCTCGTCGGCGGTGAGAAAGCAGTTGGCACGATCGTCAGCGGCCTCTCGATGTCCCAGCCGCAGGTCTCGAAGCACCTGCGCGTGCTGAACGAGGTGGGACTCGTCAGGGCGCGGGCAGAGGGTCGTCATCGGTTCTACCGCCTCGAGCCTGCGCCGCTGCAACCGATGAATGACTGGCTATCCAAGTTCGAGCGGGCGTGGAACAGCCGGCTCGACCGCGTCGATGACTATCTCGCGGAGCTGCAAGGACAAGGAGAGCTGCGATGACCGGGACCCGGCATGGAACAGCGGTCATTGAGTTTCCGAGTGAGCTGGAGGTCCTGATAACTCGGAAGTTCGATGCGCCCATTCAGCTCGTCTACGACGTGTTCACCGAGACAGAGCATGTGCGCCGCACCATCGCCCCGTTCGGCGAGGTGGTGACCGAGTGTTCGTTCGACGCGCGCGTCGGCGGCGAGTATCGCTACACCTTTCTTGCTCCGGACGACGGGCGGGACATGACTTTTCACGGGGAGTTCCTCGAGATCCAGCCGCCCACGCATATCGTCGACACGTGGCACTACGACGGTTGGCCGGACGTGAAGGCGGTCGAGACCGTGGATCTGTCGGAGGAAGACGGGGTCACCACGGTCAGGTGGAACCTGGCCTTCAGCGACAAGGCCGGCCGCGACCACATGACGAAGTTCGATGGCATCGCCGCCAACTTCGACAACGTCGAGGATTACCTGCGCTCGCTGATTGCCCCAGGCCCAACCGCCGCGGGCTAGTCCTGCCGCCGGTCTACGGGCCGCCCTGGAGTGCGTAATCGACGTCGGCGTCCTCGTCAACGCGCACGAAGATGACCGTGGCGCATGGCCCGCTGGCCCACGCGCTGCAGGCGTTGGCCGGGCACCGCCGTCAGGAGGCCAGGATCGACCACGGCCGGCGTAGCCCCGCCGCCTTGCGTGCTCGCGTCCGCGAACGTGACACCGCGCCCGGTTGCGTCCCTGCTCCAGGACTGGCCACACATACCTATCGACTGCGGCAGCGAAGCGATGTCGTGAATGGCCGGTTGCCCATGCCACGGCAGCGGCAGCGAGACCTGCGTTGCGAGCACATTTGCCCCGAGGACGAGCCCCAGGGCGGCAGCGGCGACGACCGCCAACGCGCTCGATGCGGTGGCCACGGTCGTCCTGGCAACCATCGGCTATTTCCCTTCGGGCGCTGCGGAATGCCGGTTGCGCATTTGGCATTCGGATTGTCGCCGTGGTTGGACGCGCGTCAATGGCCGTCGGAGGCGCACTTTTCACGCGTGGAGTGACCGAGGCTGGTGCGGTGCGTGCCATATACGCGCCTGCCGCGCCTTAGGTCCCCCGCGCCAGCCTCACGGCTCGCGAGCCACGTGTGGCGACGGCCTATCGCTGCACCAGATGCCCATGTGGTGCGCATATGGCAGCCCGGGCATGGCTAACACGCGTGGAGAGCGCACATGGTGCAGTTACTCCGGCTTTCTGGCGTTAAGACGCGTGTGGCGCGCGCATGACGCCACAAGCCTCGCCGCAGTCGATCGCGCGGGTGAGTTGCGCCAGGGGTGCCCGTTGAGCTGCCGCGTTGGCGTCAGTCGCCGTCGTAGCGCTTGAAGATGACCGCCCCGTTGTGCCCGCCCAGGCCGATGTTGTCGCTCATCGCGTAGCGAATGGGCATTGCCCGCGCCGCCGTGCCGGAAACGATGTTCAGGTTGATCTCGGGATCCTCGTCGCGGAAGTTGATGGTCGGCGGCGCGCACTGGTTGAACACGGACAGGACCGTGAACACTCCCTCGACCGCGCCGGCGGCGCCCATCAGGTGGCCGGTCATCGATTTGGTCGCGCTGATGGCCACGTCCGGCGTGTGCTCGCCGAACACCGCCCAGATGGCCTGTGCCTCGCGCAGGTCGCCGAGTGGTGTCGACGTACCGTGCGGGTTGATCAGGTCGATCTCGTCGGCCGGCACGTTATGGCGCTCAAGCGCCTGGATCATGGCCCGCCGCGCGCCGTCGCCCTTTTCGACCGGCTGGATAAGGTCCCAGGCGTCCGCCGCGGAACCGTAGCCGACCACCTCTGCGTATACGCGAGCGCCGCGCAGCGCTAGTGGTTAATGACGACCGTGTGCACAGCCTCGACGGCCGCGTTGGGGCCGACGAGGAAATACCAGACACTCCTGCGCGATCCCAGGTTCGTCGTGAGAGCGACGAGCCACATCTGCCCGTCTTGATTGCACTGAATGCCATCGACGATCTCGCCCGGGCAGGTCAAGAGCATCGGAATCATGTAGCCGACCGGATGCTCAACAACAATGCCGGCGCGAGACAGATCATGCACAGCCCCTCTCCATGCATCCCAGGCCGCAGCAAGTGCTTTCGGGCACGAGAGACTGGTTGTCGGCCAGCTCACTGACGCAGCAGCACATGCCGGGGCGAAGAAACTCGAATCCCCGGTTGCTTGCGTAGCGATAGGCAGCGAATGTTGATTGCGCTGCGTGCCCAAGTCGCCGAGAGGGCTGGCGGTGGACATGGGATCGTGGTCACCGCTGCTGAGTAAGGTCGCGATGATGATCAGCATGACGCTGGCGACCGTGATTAATATGACCTCCCGCGCGGGATGGCCGGGTGGAGCTAACTTAGCGAGCATGGTTAGCTCGCCAGCAGGAACCAAACTGCTGACGTGATCAACACAACTCCTGTGACCAAATGCATTGATCGCCGCACAGTCCGCGATGTGTGAATGATGCGTGCCGAATCCAGATTCGTTTCTCTCGAAGCAGAGGCAAGTCCGAAGACCCAGACAGGCCAGGTCTTACATAGGCCGTAAAGCATGAACATGAGCGCGCCATCGGCGGGATCGAGCACCAGCAAAGAGCCACCAAGTACGCCGTAATATGCGGCGCTTCCAATGCGTGTGAATACGTTGGACCCGAGATACAGGCCATATAGGAGAGCCACAGTCGCTCGCCGACCCCCGACCGACCAAGCGCGAGGAGCCTGTGCCCGTGACTGCAAATACGGAATGGGCAGCATAAGGCCCTCCCACATACCCGCTACAAGGAGCAAACTTCCGAAGGCGAGGGTACTTGTCGGAAATGCAACCCGTGCCGCAGTCGCAGCCAACAGTCCAGCGATTGAGCCAGCCAACCCAGCCCCAAGGGAATGACTGGCGGCAATTCGACCGTACGTCCACGTCCGCCCGGACTGGCTGACTATCACGCCAGCCATCGACGAGCCGCACGGGGACCAATATGAGCCGAAAGCCGCCACGACCACCACGGGGAGGATCATCATGGTTGGCGCGAGGTGCGTACTGAGGGTTGGAAGCAGCGCAGCGGCGACAACCCCGCCTACGCCCAGGGAGATTAACCCGACAACGGGAGTACGCAAACCCGGGCGCCGGCGCTGGCGTATTGCGAGTTCACTCATGGCAGGTCCCCTTTCAGCAGTCTGGCCCGTAGCAGCACACGTTCTCTGCTCTCGAGAGCGTGCACCAGTAGAACCAGTACCCGCCGCAGAACTGCTGGCCGGCGTGGCCATACGGGTCGGTGTTGCTACATGCACAACCGGGCTGACACGAGTGTTGGGTATTTGCACAGCAGTCGTAGTAGTAGTACTCGTAGGAGCCGCAGCATCGTGACCACCACCCAGTTCGAACGGATCCTGACGGACACTGATCATCTGTACCGCCGCAGCACGAACACGGAGCGCTCGACCACATTCCGCAGTAACGTGTGGAAGCACAGTTGACAGCCGATGCTGTGCCGGCTAGCTCCTGAGCTAGTGGTAGTGCCGTAACGGCCGTGACTCCAGCCACCCGGAGCATAAGAACCGTCAGGCGATCGAGGAACCGGCGCCTGCTCAGGGCGCGATTCCATAACTGAGTCCACCTGGCGAGAGTTTCGTCCTGTCCGTCGCGATTATCGGGTGCCGACTGCGTCATCAGCGATTCCGGAGGTAATCAGTCGAGCGAGACTCGCCAAGTGATCGGGCGTGTTAACGATGCCGTTGCCTGCCACCACGCCCGTGTCGTCAATCGCGATAGCATATGGTGTGGCCTCGACGTTGAATGCGGCAACGTCTGCGTCAACCCCGATCATCGTCAGATTGCTCCGCCGCTTCGTAACACCAGGTGGCCAATCCAAGTAGACGCCGACCACGTCTACCTTGCCGGCTTCTTGGTCCGCAAGCGCCACCAGTTCGGGGAGCAGGCGCTCGCACGACGGGCAAGTGGTACGCATAAACGCCAGAAGGGTGGGTCGACCTTGCCGCGGCACAACAGGGCCGATCGGGCCATCGGACCCCAATTGCAGTGTCGGGCTAGTCCTTCCTCGGGCAAGTCCTTCATTCGTCGCGCGAGCGCCAACGGGTGGCAGACGCGACCACAACGCCCCGATGAGCCGGATCACAATCGCCAGTGCGATCGCTTCGGCGATCACGATTAGCCAGAGGAGGCCCTGCAGCAGGTCCACAGTCCTACTGATCCAGCGACAACGAACGATAACGCTCGACGACCAGCACGGTCGCAGCAACAACGAATGCCAACACCGCCCCGGCAACCATCTCGGGCAGACCTTCGCGGACGGGCCCGCTAATTGCTATGGCTGCCCCCCCGAAGCCAAGGAGCAGGTTAAAAACGATATGGCGAACGCCAATCCGATCGTGTCCTTGGGCACTGAAACATCCACACGGGACTGGCGCCGACAACATCCTCGACGCCCAAGTCAGCTCGACGGCGAATACCGCGCTCAGGACAATGACAAACGCGGCTCCAAGTGTGGATGCGCTCGCGCTAAGCAGGAGAGCTGATGTGGCAAGTTCGGCGCCGATCGTGGCGACCACAAGGATCTGTCTGCCATTAGCTGACGACCAGCCATGCGCGAGCAGAATTCGGTCGAAGCCCGACTGGTCGCGGAGCTTCGCCCACGCCGCTGCGACAAAGATTCCGGCAACCAACGACCGAACGGCGACAATGACCAAAGACATGTGCGGGCACCCACATCAATCGCAGCGGACGCAAAGGTAACACCATGAGATCAGTGACCGCAAGTCGCAGGTTCGCTCCAAGCGGATGCCAGGCAGCCGGAGGAGCCGGTCAGTCGCCGTCGTAGCGCTTGAAGATGACCGCCCCGTTGTGCCCGCCCAGGCCGATGTTGTCGCTCATCGCGTAGCGAATGGGCATTGCCCGCGCCGCCGTGCCGGAAACGATGTTCAGGTTGATCTCGGGATCCTCGTCGCGGAAGTTGATGGTCGGCGGCGCGCACTGGTTGAACACGGACAGGACCGTGAACACTCCCTCGACCGCGCCGGCGGCGCCCATCAGGTGGCCGGTCATCGATTTGGTCGCGCTGATGGCCACGTCCGGCGTGTGCTCGCCGAACACCGCCCAGATGGCCTGTGCCTCGCGCAGGTCGCCGAGTGGTGTCGACGTACCGTGCGGGTTGATCAGGTCGATCTCGTCGGCCGGCACGTTATGGCGCTCAAGCGCCTGGATCATGGCCCGCCGCGCGCCGTCGCCCTTTTCGACCGGCTGGATAAGGTCCCAGGCGTCCGCCGCGGAACCGTAGCCGACCACCTCTGCGTATACGCGGGCGCCGCGCGCCTTGGCGAACTCGAGGTCCTCGAGCATCAGCGCGCCGGCGCCCTCGCCGAGCACGAAGCCGTTGCGCGTCAGATCGAACGGCCGCGAGACCGTCTGCAGGTCCTCGCCCGGCCGCGGCAGGCCCATGCCGCGCATGTTCGAGAAGCCGATGTGCACCAGTTCGTGGAGCGGGTTCTCGGTCGAGCCGGTCAGCGCCGCGACGTAGTCACCGCGGCGGATGCCCTCGGCCGCCTCGCCGATGTTGTGCGTGCCGGTCGAGCAGGCGGTCACCACGCACATGTTCGAGCCACGGATGCCCGTCTCGATGGCGATCTGGCCCGACGCGGTGTCAGGCAGCATGTTGGCGATGAAGAACGGCGACACGGTTCGTGCGCCGCTGTTCTCCCACTTCTGGACGTTGTCCATCATCAGCAACGGGCCGCCGCCGCCCGAGCCGAAGATGACGCCGATGTCGTCGCGGTTCGCGTCGTCCACGACCAGTCCGGAATCGGCCAGCGCCTGCTTGGCCGCGGCCACGCCCATGACCACGTTCTTGTCCGTGCGCCGGATGGCCTTGAAGTCCATCCACTGCGTGCCGTCGAAGTCGTTGATCTCGCCCGATACCTGCGCCTCGTAGGGCGATGGATCCCAGCGGGTGATGCGCTTGAGGCCGGAACGGCCATGCTGGAGGTTGTCCCACACGGTGTCGATGTCCTGGCCGATGGGGCTGATGATGCCGAGCCCGGTGACGGCGACTCGGCGCGAGAAATCGGGGCGACGCATGGCTAGCCGGCTGCTCCTGTGGCATCGGGGAGGGTGAGGAAGTCGGGTGTCGTGAAGCCGCCTGTGGCGCTGGCGTCGTCGAGGGCGACGGCCTGGGCGTCGGGCGCGATGCGCTTGATGAGACCGGTGAGAACCTTGCCCGGCCCGACCTCCACGAAGGCGTCGACACCGCCGGCGGCCATATGCTCCACGGCCGCGATCCAGTCCACGCCGCGCGTCAGGTGTTCGACCAGTTCCGCGCGGCAGGACTCGGCGGTTGTCAGCGGGAGCGCGTCCGCGTTGGCCAACAGCGGCACGCGCGGATCGTGGAACTGCACGCGGGCCAGGACGTTGCGCATCGCCTCGGCGGCGCGCGTCATCAGCGGCGAGTGGGCGGCCACGCTGACGGGCAGCACGATGGCCCGTTTGGCGCCCAGCTCGCGTGCCGCCGCGACCGCCGCATCGACCGCCGCGCGCGTCCCACTGACCACGATCTGTCCCGGCGAGTTGCGGTTGGCCACGGTGAAGTCGCCACTTTGCTGGCCGGCCGCGAGCAGCTCGGGAATGCGCGCCTCGTCCAGGCCGATGACCGCTGCCATGGCGCCATCCGACGCCGACGCCTGCATCTGCCGGCCCCGTTCGCGGACCAGCCGCACGCCGTCCTCGAGCGTCAGCGCGCCCGCCGCGACCATCGCGCTGTACTGGCCCATCGAGTGACCGGCCATGAAGGCCGGCGCGAGCTGGCGACCGAGTCGCTCTTCCAGCGCGCCCATGAATGCAATCGAGACGGCCAGGATGGCCGGCTGGGCATTGACGGTCTTGTCGAGCTCTTCGCCCGGCCCGTTGAAGCACAACTCGGAGAGCGGCTCGCCAAGGGCCTCGTCAGCGGCGCGGAAGACCTCCGCGGCACGTTCCGACGAGTACACGAGTGCCTGGCCCATGCCCGCGTACTGCGAGCCCTGGCCGGGAAAGACGAGCGCGAACTGATGCACGACTTCGCACGGTAGCAGCGCGCGGCAGCACGACCGACCAATTGCATGCACTCATGCACGTATTTGCCGGGCCGCCTACGATGCCCGTGTGAGCACCGACGAGCGACTGACCGAGGAGTTCAGCCCGGCGGTCGCCGCCGCCCGCGACCAGATCCAGAATCCGCGCCAGCTGTCCGACCGCATTGCCATGGGCCGCGCGCTGTGGCGCGACCTGGTGGTTGGTTTCGCGGCGCAACTGCAGCAGCTTGGGCTCGGCTTCGCCCAGCTCGCGGCGCTGTACGCCATGGACGGCACGGAAACCATGACCATCGCCGACCTCGCCGAAAGGATCGGCCGTTCGCCCTCCGCCACGAGCCGCCTGGTATCGACGCTCGAGCGGCGCGGGCTGGCCGAGCGCCACGAGGAGGTCGCGGACCGGCGCCAGCGCACGCTCGAGGTGACGCCGACCGGCAAGGCCCTGCTGGCCGAAGTCGATGGTCAGCGGGCGGAGCAGTTCCTGGCCGTGGTGCGCCCGTTGCCACCCAGCGAGCGCGCCCTGATCGCGATGGGCGTTGCCGCCCTGTCGAGCCACGCCATCACGCGCCGCGGACGGCTGATCAAGGCGCGCTAGTCCCGTCCGTGGGGCGCGCCGGCCCGACCCGCGGGTGGCCGGGCGCGCACGTTTTGCGTCATTTGTCGCCATTTGCGACCGCGTGCCGGGGGCGAGCCTCCGCGACCTCGCCGCTTTGTGCCATCGGTCGCCCAGGACACACATTTGGCGCAAAGGACTGCTGCCGGTCCGCCGTCGTGCGGGCCGAACCGGAAACGATGGCGCCATTTGGTCCATTTGGCGCAGAACGGGAAGCTGACTTCCGGGCCCCCAACCCGGCCGCTTCCGGCCGCCCGCGTCAGTGGATGCAGGCGCCGGTGTCGACCGCGTCGCTGGCGTCGAGTGCGCCCGCGATGTCGCTGGCGACCTCGACCGGCGACAGTGCGTAGCCGATATCGGGGTGGTCGCGCGACTGCGAGAAGGTCACGCCGCCGACGGTGCCGTCGCCGAGCATCAGCGGCCCACCGCTGTCACCGGGTGCCACGCTCGAGATCAACTCGATGATCTGGCGCGAGGTGATGGCGTTGCCGTAGATGTCGCGGGTGAGCGCGTCGAGGTCGCGGCTGACCTGTGCGTCGATCACGCGTTCGGGTCCGCCACCGGTGAAGCCCAGGGCCGCCGCGGCGACGCCGCGCTGCGGGGCGGCATCGGCGAGCGTGAGTGGCGCAACATCGGCGCGGGGCGCGTCGACCAGCGCGACGTCGAGTTGCGGGTCGAAGAAGACGACGTGGGCGGGGTAGCGGTCGAGCGATCCGTCGAACGACACCCAAACGCGGTCGGCACCGGCGACGACGTGGGCGTTGGTGGCAAAGTGCCCGGCCGACACGGCGAAGCCGGTGCCGCTGATCAGGTCACTACAGGCGATCGCCTCGACCCGCACGGTGCTCGGTTGCGCCGCGACGGCCGCGTGCTCCGCCCGGGCGAGGCCCGGGGCGTCGAGCGGCGGCGCCGGCGGCGGTGGAGCGCCGACGAAGATGTCCGGCAATCCGGCCAACTCCAGGGCACGGCCGAGCTCGCCGGCGAACACCAGCGGTGACGGCAGGCGCGTCTGAAGCGTGCGCAGGATGATCGACTGGCGGGCTTCGGTTGCCAGCGTGGCGATCGGCAGGAGGCCCACCAGCGCGCCGATCAACCAGACCAGGAACACGCCGCGCACGAAGCCGAACAGTGCCCCGGCGCCCTTGTCCAGGCTGCCCAGCACACCCTGCTCGACGCGCCGCCTGATGAGCGTGCCCGCGGCGCTGCCGGCAACCTGGGCGATCACGATGACGGCGGCCATCGAGCCGACCAGCAGGATGCTGCGCAGCCAGTCGGACAGGTTGCCGGTCAGTTGTGTGGCGAGTGGCGCGAGAGCGATCATTGCCACCACGCCGGCCACGAAGCCGAGTAGGGCGAGCGCCTGGACGATGAAGCCCGAGCGCCAGCCAAGGACGACGGCCACGCCGATCAGCACGAACGCGACCAGGTCGATGGCATTGAAGGGCAGGCTCATGCGCGCCACCCGGTGACCGTGTCGATTTCGATCGCCAGCAGGGGGCGCAGCTCGAGGCGCTGCCCGGCGTACTGCGGGTAGCGCTCGCGCAGCAGCGCCACACCGCGCTGCCGGAGACGGTCGTCCTGCTCGATCAGGTGGGCGCGTCCGTCGAGGCGCAGCCAGGCAAGCTGCGTCCAATCCTCGCTCCAGTTGTCGACCAGCAGGCTGACTGCCGGCCGCGCTGCGATGTCGCGGACGCGTGCCAACCGGAGCGGGTCGCGCACGGCCTTGGGCTTCTCGTCGATCGCCGAATAGATCAGCAACGGTTCATCGTCGTCGACCGCGAAGACGATGGGCACCAGCCGCGGCCGGCCGTCGGGGCGGATCGTTGCCAGCGCCGCTCGCCGCGCGGAGCGAAGGAGCCGGGCCTGCCAGTCCGCCATGGCCGGCACGAGTCAGTGCTCGCTGATCGCGATGCTGTCGATGCGCGTTGGCTGGTGAGGCCGGTCATTGGCATCGGTGGCCGCCGCGGCGATGGCGTCGAGGACGTCCTCGCCTGCCGTCAGTCGGCCGAAGATGGTGTACTTGGGCGGCAGCGCGTAGTCCGCGTGCATGATGAAGAACTGGCTGCCGTTGGTGTTGGGCCCGGCGTTGGCCATGGCCAGGATGCCGCGCTGGTAGCCGCGCTTGACCGGTTCGTCGGCGAAGCGGTACCCGGGCCCGCCGCGGCCGGTGCCGGTGGGGTCGCCGCCCTGGACCATGAAGCCGGGGATCACGCGGTGGAATACGACCCCGTCGTAGAACCCGTCGCGCGCCAGGAAGACGAAGTTGTTGACCGTCTGCGGCGCGTCTCCGGGGAGCAACTCGGCGCTCATCGTGCCCGCGCTGGTGTTGATGGTTGCTTCGTAAGCGTGAGCCGGATCAATGGTCATCTGGGGCGGGGCGGGATACGACTTCATGGTCTGCTCCTGGTACGGCTTTGCGGCGAGCCTAGCGCAGCCGGTTGAGAAGCGGCTTACAGCTCGAACCAACCCTCGGCGACGGCGACCACCCGGCCGCTGACGCGAGCTGCCGCCGGCTCTCCGGCGGCGTCGAAGTCCGACTCGGCGACGAGGCGTGACGGGCGGCCCATTTCGACGCCCTGCTCGATGACCAGCCGCTGGGTCGCCGACCGCTGCCCGGCGATCATGCCCAGCAGCACCCCCACGGGCGCCGCTGCCGAGCCGGTGGCCGGGTCCTCCACGATGCCCGTCCGCGGGTCACACAGCACGCGCACGTGAACGTCGGCACCCACGATGACACCCGAGCTGCCCGGCGCGACGAGCGCCGCCGTATCGACGCCGTGGCGCGCGACCACGTCGGCCATGTTGAGCGCCACCCGCGCGTCAACCTGGGCCAGTGCCTCGATCCGCGAGAGCGGCACGACCAGCGTCGGCAGACCGCACCACACGACCGCCGGCAGGGCATCATCGGCGTTTGCGCCGGGCCACCCGAGCGCGCCCGCCGCGAGGCCCAGCACGCGCGTCATCTCGACTGCTTCGTCACCGGTCAGGCGGCGGACCAGGCGTGGTGGCGGTGTCGTCAAGGTGATCTCACCGATCTGTCCGGCCGAGATGGCCAGCTCCAGCGGCAGCACGCCGACGCCGACTTCCTGGCGCACGGTGATTCGGCCCCCGTGCACCGTGAAGCGGCCGGCATCGGCCAACACCCAGGCCGTGCCCAGCGATGGGTGGCCGGCGAACGGCAGTTCCTCGCCGGGCGTGAAGATGCGCACGCGATAGTCGCCGCCGGCCGCCCGGCCGGCGGCGCTGGTGGGCAGGACGAAGGTCGTTTCGGACAGGTTGAGCTCGCGTGCCAGCGCCTGCATTTCGGCATCGCTCAGGCCGGCACCGTCGGGAAACACGGCCAGTGGATTGCCGGCCAGTGCGCGGTCGGTGAAGACGTCCACCTGGCGGAAGGAGAGGCGACGTGTCATGCCCGGCGCTAGGTTATGACCACGTCGCGCGGCAGGTCCGGTTCGGGTGGAAACTCGGGGTGCAGGTCGGCCAGCGTGTCGACGAGGATCGAGGAGATCGCCAGGTCGCGAAACCACAGGTGATTGGCCGGGACCACGTACCACGGTGCGTTGCGCGTCGAAGTCCGTGACAGGGCGTCTTCGTACGCCGCGGTGTAGTCGTCCCAGCGGGCGCGCTCGGCGAGGTCGCCCGTCGAGAACTTCCAGCGCTTGGCCGGGTCGTCGAGGCGATCCTGGAAGCGTTGGCGCTGCTCGTCGCGCGAGATGTGCAGGAAGAACTTGGCGATCGCCGTCCCGGTCTCGCCGAGCAACTGCTCGAAGTCGCGGATCTGGCGGTAGTGATGCGACCACACGCGTCGTGGCTCGAGTCCGTGCACGCGCACGATCAGTACCTGCTCGTAATGCGACCGGTTGAAGATCGCGATCTCGCCCTTGCCCGGCACGTGCCGGTGGACGCGCCACAGGAAGTCGTGCGCGAGTTCCTCGCCGGTGGGCTCGCGGAAGCCGGCCACGGAGCAGCCCTGCGGGTCGAACGCGCTCATCACCTTGGCGATGGTGCTGTCCTTGCCCGACCCGTCGATGCCCTGCAGGACCACCAGCAGAGCGTTCTGGCGCCCCGCCCAGAAGGGCTTCTGGAGCTCGGTCAGCCGTTGGAGGTGCTTCTCGGTCGCCTTTTCGGCGTCCTTCTTGTGCCACCCGAACGTCGCGTCGGGGTCATGGTGCGCCAGGTCGACCCTGGCGTCGGCGCGAACCCTGAGTGCGGAACGCAGGTCACTCGTCACCATCGCCCAAGGCTAGCCGACCATGGCGGTCGCGCCTTCTGTGCGCGAAAGTGTGTGGCGCTGGCATAAGATTCATGCCAGCGCCATGGCCATCGCCGTAAAGCCCCACCCGATCTACCTCGCCGGCCGCTTTGTCGAGTCGCCCGAAGTGCTCGAGGTCGCCAATCCCGCGCACGCCGACCGGCCGGCCGGCGCGACCTATAACGCCACGCCCGACCAGTACGAGGAAGCGGTCGCCGCGGCTGTTGCGGCATTCGAGCAGACGCGCCGGCTGCCGGCATACGAACGCGCCGCAGCGTTGCGCAGCATCAGCGTCGGGATCGCCGAACGGCGCGAGGAGCTGGGCCGCCTGATCACCCTCGAATCGGGCAAGCCCATCCGCGACGCCCTGGTCGAGGTCGACCGGGCCGTGCTCACCTTCCGCTTGGGCGCGGAGGAAGCCGAAAGGCTGCACGGTGAGGTCATTCCGCTCGACCTGATGGCCTCATCGCGTGGCCGGATCGGCGTCACGCGGCGTTTCCCGCTCGGTCCCGTGGCGGCCATCAGCCCGTTCAACTTCCCGCTCAATCTGGCTGCGCACAAGCTCGCGCCGGCAATCGCGGCAGGCGACTCGATCGTCCTCAAGCCACCGTCCAAGGATCCGCTCACTATGTTGACCGTGGCCGAGATAGTCGACGCGGCCGGGCTGCCGGCGGGCGCCGTGAGCATCCTGCCCATGACCCGTGCGCTGGGCGACCGGATGGTCGCCGACGAACGCTTCAAGCTGCTCACCTTCACGGGCTCGCCGGCAGTGGGCTGGCGCATGAAGGAGCGCGCCGGCAAGAAGCGGGTGGTGCTCGAGCTCGGCGGCAACGCCGGCGTCATCGTCGACGCATCGGCCGACCTCGACTGGGCCCTGCGGCGCATCCTGGTCGGCGCCTTCAGCTATGCCGGGCAGGTGTGCATCAGCGTGCAGCGCATCTTCGTCCACCGTTCGCGCTGGGACGAATTCCTGGCGCGCCTGGTGGATGGGGCGCGGCAGCTCACGGTGGGCGATCCGCTGGACCCCCAGACGCAGCTCGGGCCGATGGTCGACGAGGCGGCCGCGCAACGCACAGAGCGCTGGGTCCGTGAGGCCGAGGAGCTCGGCGGCCGGGTGCTGCTCGGCGGCCGCGCCGACGGCGCGCATTTCCCGCCGACCGTGCTCGTGGACACGCCGTTCGAGGCACAGGTGTGCAGCAACGAGGCGTTTGCGCCACTGGTCGTCGCGTTTCCGTTCGATGACTTCGACGCGGCGTTAGCTGCTGTGAACGACAGCTTCTACGGGCTGCAGACGGGCATCTTCACCAACGATCTGGGCCATTCCTGGCGTGCCTTCGAGGAGCTCGAGGTGGGCGGCGTGATCATCAACGACGTACCCACCTACCGCATCGACCACATGCCGTACGGGGGCGTGAAGGACTCCGGTCTGGGCCGCGAGGGCCTGCGCTGGTCGATCGAGGACATGACCGAGCTGCGCCTGATGGTGGTCGCGCCGCCCGGCTGACCAGCCTGCCGCGCCGCCCTCAGCCGGCGTGCACCGCCGCTGATGATGGCCGCAGACGCTCCAGGTCGGCATCGACCATCATCTCGATCAACTCGCGGAAGCCAACCTCGGGGTGCCAGTCGAGTTCGGTGTACGCGCGCCGCGCGTCGCCGAGCAGATGCTCGACCTCCGCCGGACGGATGAGCGTGCGGTTGCTGACGACGTGGTCGCGATAGTCGAGGCCGACGCGGGCAAAGGCGATCTCGCACAGCTCGCGCACGCTGTGCGCCTCGCCTGTGGCGATGACGTAGTCGCGTGGCTCGTCCTGCTGGAGCATCAGCCACATTGCGCGCACGTAGTCGGCTGCATAGCCCCAGTCACGCTGTGCCTCGAGGTTGCCGAGCTGCAGCGCCCGGCTGAGGCCCAGGCTGATGCGCGCCACGCCGTCAGTCACCTTGCGGGTCACGAACTCGAGCCCGCGCCGCGGGGACTCGTGGTTGAAGCAGATGCCTGACACGGTGAACATGTCGTAGCTCTCGCGGTAGTTGACCGTCAGGAAATGCCCGTAGGCCTTGGCCACGCCATAGGGGCTGCGCGGGTGGAACGGTGTCAGCTCGTTCTGCGGCACCTCGCGGACCTTGCCGAACATCTCGCTCGACGAGGCCTGGTAGAAGCGAATGCCCGGGTCGACCTGGCGGATCGCCTCGAGCATGCGCGTGACACCCAGCGCGGTGAACTCGCCGGTCAGCACCGGCTGGTTCCAGCTGGTCGGCACGAAGCTCTGCGCCGCCAGGTTGTAGACCTCGGCCGGTCTGGTCGCGCGCAACGCTTCGACCAGCGATGCCTGGTCGAGCAGGTCGCCCTGGATCAGGTCGATGCGATCGGCAAGGTGGACGATGCGCTCGTTCGTCGCGGTGCTCGAACGGCGCGTCATGCCGACCACGTGGTAGCCCTTCTCGACCAGCAATTCGGCGAGATAGGACCCGTCCTGGCCGGTCACGCCGGTAATCAGCGCTGTCCTGGTCACGCGCCGGAGTGTAACCGTCGGCTGACCGGTTCCGGCGGCTAGACTCAGCCGCGCATGTCACGGCCACTGAAGATCGGCGTCCAGTTGCCCGAGGTCGAGCGCCCCGTACGCTGGGCCGAACAGCTGGCCATCGCCCAAATGGCCGAACAGGTCGGCTTCGATTCGGTGTGGGTCGGCGACCACCTGCTCTATCGGCGCCCGAGTGGCGCGGTTGGCCCGTGGGAGGCGTGGACATCGCTGGCGGCGCTTGCCCAGGCCACCAGCCGAGTCGAGATCGGCCCGCTCGTGGCGTGCACCGCGTTCCACAACCCGGCGGTGCTGGCCAAGATGGCGGCGACGGTCGACGAGATAAGCGGCGGCCGGCTGGTCCTTGGCCTGGGCGCGGGCTGGAACGAGCCCGAGTTCACCGCCTATGGCATCCCCTTCACCGAGCGTGCCAGCCGCTTCGAGGAAGCGTTCACGATCATCCGTGGGCTGCTCGTGGACGGCCATGTCGACTTCGCCGGTCGCTACTACGAAGCACGTGACTGCGAGCTCACGCCGCGCGGCCCGCGCGCGGCGGGGCCGCCGTTGATGCTTGGCTCCATCGGCGAGCGCCTGCTCCATTTCAGCGCGCCCCACATCCAATCCTGGAACGCGTGGTACTCGTGGTTCGCCAACGCGCCGGACGGTTTACGACCACTGCTCGACCGGGTCGACGCCGCCTGCCACGCGGCTGGCCGCGACCCGAGTCAGGTCGAGCGCACCGTGGCGGTGCTGGTCCACATGCCCGGCGGCGAAGGTCGCATGGCGGGGGAGGGCCGCCAGCCCGATGACCGCGCGCTGCGCGGCTCGGCCGCGGAGATCGCCGCCGCGCTGGCCGCGTTTGCGCCCCTGGGCATCGGTCACGTCCAGCTGGTGCTGGATCCGATCACCGTCGATTCGGTCGCCGCCTGCGCCCCCATCCTGGAGGCGCTCGACCACTCCTGATGTCACTGCAGACGGTCGCCGCGGCGCTGCCGTACGTGAACTGGATGGTGCTCACCGCCCTGGCCGTGGGCAGCTTCGCGGTCGTCGCCGTGATCCACGAGCGGACCGACGCAACGCGCGGCTACATCGCCTTCAGTGCCATTCTCGCCGGTTTGATCGGCTTGCTTGCCTTCGCGTCCGATGGCGGGCTGCCGGCACCGACCGGCCTGGCCATCCATGCCGCATCCGCCGACCTGGACATCGGCCGGCGCATCTCGCTCGCCGATTTCAGCGGGCTGGCCATCTTCTACGGCATCTTCCTGCGCTACCGCCGCACCCGATTGCTGGCCGCGGCAGCCGCGCTCGTCACCGGCGCCTCCACGCTCGCCTTCGCTGCCGCCGGCTGGGCGTCGTCACCGCTCGACGCGGTACCCCTCGGCGTGCAGCTGTTCAGCCTGTCAGCCGTCGCCGGCACGGCCCTGGCGGCATTGGTCCTTGGCCACTGGTACCTCGTCACGCCCAAGCTGTCGACCCTGCCCTTGGTGCTCGAGACGCGCCTGCTGCTGGCCGCCACGGTCATTCAGACACTGCTCTTCGTGACCTGGACGACACTCGGCGGCGGAGTCGCCCAGGGTCCCTTCGAGGCGCTCACCGGCTCGTCCGCGTTGCTTGTCTGGATGCGCCTGATCGTGACCCTGGTCTTCCCGCTGGTACTCGTGTTCATGGCCCTGCGCACGGCAGAGACGCGCTCGATGGAATCGGCCACCGGCCTGCTGTACATCAACCTGGCAGCGGTCGCCGCAGGCACCATCGGCGCCGCCGCGCTGTACGTCACGGCCGGGCTGCTGGTATGACGATCACCATCCGCCTGTTCGCCATCCTGCGCCAGCAAGCGGGCTGGCAACAGCGCCAGTTTGAGCTGGCCACGCCGGCGACGGTCGAGGACGCCTGGCGGGCGCTCGTCGCTCAGGAGCCGGCCCTCGGCCCGTCCCGTCCGATCGTCCGCTTCGCCGTCAACCGGCGCTACGCAACGTCCGACCAGGCGCTGGCCGACGGCGACGAACTGGTGCTCATCCCGCCCGTTTCGGGTGGTGCCGGCCGCGGTGACGGCGCGCCGCGCCTGGTATTGACGGCCGAGCCGATCACCGATGAGCTGCTCGGCGATCTGCGGCGGAGCCTGCCGACCGCCAGCGACGGCGCAGTCGTGATCTTCGTCGGCCAGACGCGCGAGACACCGGGCACGCCGGCACCGGGCGAGGAAGCAGCGGCGGCGCGGCATGCCGGCGAACAGGTAACCGCGCTCGACTACGAGGCCTTCGAAGAGATGGCACTCGACGTGCTGCGCGATATCTGCGCCGAGGTCGAAATGCGCTTCGGCGTCCGGCAGATGGCAATCGTGCATCGGGTCGGCCGCGTCGCGCTCGGCGAGCCGAGCGTCGTCGTGGGCGCCGCAGCCGCCCATCGTTCGGCAGCCTTCGACGCTGCGCGTTACGCCATCGACGAGCTCAAGGCGCGGGCGCCCATCTGGAAGTCGGAGCAATTCGCCAGCGGATCGGTGTGGATCGGCGCACCAGCGCGCAGCGGTCCGCGGGTTGGCCAGGACGAGGGAGGCGGCTGATGGTCAAGGTCTATCTATCGGTGGACATGGAGGGCCTGGCGGGGGTCAGCCACGCGGCGCCGACTCGTCGTGGCGACGACCTCTACGAGCAGGCAGTCGAGCTCATGACCGGCGAGACCAATGCCGCCATCGCGGGTGCCTTCGCCGGTGGCGCGACCGAGGTGACGGTCAACGACAGCCACGGCCAGATGTTCAACCTGCCGCCGGAGAAGCTCGATGAGCGAGCGCGCCTGATCGAGGGTCGCAAACCACTGTCGATGGTCGAGGGCGCGAGCGATTCGAAATTCGATGTCGCCCTGTTCGTCGGCTACCACGCGCGGGCCGGCCATCCGGTGGGCGTCATCGGGCACACCTACAACCCGCGCCTCACGCTGGTGCGGTTGAACGGCCGGCCCGCCACCGAGGCGGCGGTCAACGCGCTGTACCTGGGCGCGTTCGGGGTGCCGGTCGGACTTGTCACCGGCGACGATGCCCTGGCTGAGGAGGTCGCCGATTGGCTGCCTGACGCCGAGCGCGTGGTGGTCAAACGCGCGCTTGCCTTCCAGTCGGCCGACTCGCTGCATCCGGCCCGAGCGCGGAAGCTCATTCGCGATGCCGCCGAGCGGGCGGTCGCGCGCGTCGCGGCGGGCAACCCGCCGGCCGTGTTCAGCATGGCCGCGCCGATCGAGCTGCGCCTCGAGGTCGCCACTCCGGGCCAGGCCGCGATGACCGCCGTCATGCCCGGCTTCGAGCGCGATGGCGACCGCGAGATCGTCTTTCGCGCGCGCGAACCGATCGAGCTGTTCAGGGCGCTGATAAGCGCCGCGCGAATGGTCATTCCGGCCGACGACTGACCGCGCGAAGTGTCGTTCGGGTACTGCTAGCCTGCGCCCATGAGCGAGATGCGCAACGTCACGCCGGGCGCCGAGGAGCACCGCTCGAGCGGCTGGGGCGGGGGGGTGTGGGTCTACCGCGGGCGCGGTTTCCCGTGGTTGGGCGTGCTGCTGGTGCTCATCGGCATCGCCCTGCTGGTCCAGCTGGTCGTGCCGCAGCTCAGCGTCGGCACCGTGCTGATCCTGAGCCTGGGCGTGGGCCTGGTCGGCGCGTGGCTGTTCGCTGGTTCGTGGGCGGCCGCCGTCGTCGGCCTGCTGCTCATCGGCCTGGCCATCGGCAACCTGGCCGGTGAGCTGGGCATCTATGACGGGCCCGGCCGCACCTCGCTGGGCATGGCCGCGGCGTTCGCCGTCATCTGGCTGATCAACCTGTTGCGCCACAACCGGGCGATGTGGCCGCTCTGGGGCATCGCGATCTTCGGGCTCATTGGCCTCATCCAGGTCGCCGGCCAGCTGACCAGCCTTCCCGAGCTGTCCTGGTTCTGGCCCGCGGTGATCATCGTCGTCGGCTTGCTGCTCATCGTGGCCGCCCGCCGCAGCCCGGCCTGACCAGCGGGCGGCGGCTACCTCGTGTAGACGCCCGCCGGATCGAGCTCCTCACGGATAAGCCGCAACTCGGCCGCGGTGGGCGGCGGCGTGACGGCCATGGATTCCGCGAGCCGCGGCTGCCAGCCCATCGCCGCGCGTACCTGTTCCACGTCCACGCCGGGATGGATGGCGTCGAGCATCAGCTCGCCGTCGGCACGGTGGTATACGCCGAGGTCGGTGACCACCACGCGCACCCGGTGGCCGACGGAGGTGCGGAAGTCGAGCCGCGGGACGAAGGAGCGCGGCGACTGGCGCATGATCACGAAGATGGACTTGGCGTTCTGCGCTATCTCGCACGCCCCACCGGAGCCGGGTAGGCGGGTTCTGGGCGTCTCGTAGGGGCCGATCACGGTGGTGTTGATGTTGGCCTGCGGGTCGATCTGCGCGGCACCCAGGAAACCCACGTCGATGAGGCCGCCCTGCAGGTAGTAGCCGAACAACTCGAGCATGCTCGTCACCGACGTGGCGCCGGTGACGATGGTCGGGTCACCGATCGACAGTGGCAGGCGCGCCGGTTGGGCGCCGAACACGCCCGCCTCATAGACCAGCTCGAGCTCCGGTGCGACCGTCCGGCGGGCGAGGTTGACGGCGATGTTGGGCAGGCCCACGCCGACGAAGCACACGCGCTGGCCGGCCAGCTCGCGCGCTGCGGCCACGATCATCATTTCCGATGCGCTGAATGCCGCCTCGCTCATCGGTACTCCCCGTAGTCAACCGATCCCGATGGCGCCGGCGTTGGGCGCAGTGCAAGGAGCCGTTCCCGACCCAGCTTGTCGATGTATTCCGAACGATCCGCCAGCCCGTGCACCCACTCGTCCAGCCAGGCCCGCAGCGTCGCCTCATCGCGCGAGATGCGGTCCCACTCGAGGTAGAAGGCGTTGTCCCGGTCGTAGTAGCCCTGGGCGTACGAAGGATGGGCACCGAACGGCTCGACGACCACGGCGTCGACGACAAGGCCGGGCAGGATGGTCCGGTTCGGGTCCGCCCGGACGACGGCCTCATCGACCAACTCCTCGACCACGACGATCACCCGCGACGCGGCGAAGGCCGCCTCCTTCTGGCACCCGAGCAGTCCCCATACCTGCGTGTCGCCGGCCGCGTCGGCGCGCTGGGCGTGAATGATGGTGACATCGGGCCGCAGCGCGGGTACCGCGTAGAGCTGCTCGTCGCCGTAGGGTGACTCGATCGGCCGGATGAGCGGGTTGGCCGCCGGCAGGTCCGTCTCCGCGTACGAGCGGAGCGGCAGGAAGGGCAGGTTCATCGCCCCCGCGGTGTAGCGGCAGACCATGCCGAAGTGGCTGTATTCCTCCAGCTCGAGCGCGGGTGGCGATGCCTCGCACGCCCTGCGGATGGCGTACAGCGAGCCGACGCCCGGGTTGCCCAACCAGCTGAAGACCAGCCTGCGCGCCACGCCCGCCGCGATCATCTGGTCGTAGATCAGGTCGGGCGTCAGGCGGCAGAGGGTCAGGTCGCGGCGCCGCTGGCGGATGATCTCGTGGCCGGCGGCAAAATCGATCAGGTGGGTGAAACCCTCGATGGCGACCGTGTCACCGTCATGGACGAGCTCGGCAACCGCGTCGTGCATCGAGGCGAGTTTGTTGGCCGTCACTGCGCCATGATCGTGCAGCGGCTGGCGCGCGTGGGCGGCAAGCCGCAACTCGCGCCGCCGCCCCGTGGGCTGGGCGGTGCGACTGTCAGCCGCCCGGCGGCCGGGTTTCTCCGGTGGTGATCCAGCCCTCGCGAACTGCGAGCATCAGCAGCTGGCTTCGGCTCGCGACGTCGTAGCGCGAGAAGAGCCGGCGCAAGTGGCTCTCGACCGTCCGCGGCGAGATCTCGAGCCGCTGCGCGATGGCCGCGTTGGTCATGCCGCGGCCGAGCGCGTCGAGCAGCTGGAGTTCCCGGGCGCTCGGCCAAGCGCTGCGGCCCGCGCGCGTTTGTCCGGCCCCATCGTCGAAAACGTCCTGACCGCTGGAAACTCGGGCGACGGCCGCGGCCACTGCCTGCAGTGGCGCGGCCTTGGGCAGGAAACCCGCCGCGCCACGTCGGCGGACCGCCTCGGCGAGGACGCCGTGATCGTGGCGCGCAAGGAAGAGCACGCGAACCCCGTTTGTGCCGACCGCATCGAGATCCATGACCGCCAACCGTTCGGCGGCGTTATCGCTGCCGATGTCCACGATCAGGACGGTCGGCTGGCCGGCCGCCAGGAGCGGCCCGAGGCCGTCGAGCGTATCGGCCCACGCCACGTCCAAGCCGACCGTCGCCCGCAGGGCAATGGCCAGGCTCTCCGCGACTGAGCGGTTATCCAGGATCACAACGTTGGGCAACGTCTGGCTCCCGGTGACGTCGGGCAACGACGGGTTGCCGGCCGCTTCAGGATAATCGCGCGTCACGCTGCCGGTGGCTACGCGAAAACACGCATTGGCCGGCGAACGCCTTAGACTCCCCCGGTGGCTGGGACGGCTCTGGCGCGGCGCCTGTGGCAGCACACTGGCTTGCTGCGTGAGGCGTGGGTCGCCTGGGGTTACGTCATTGAACTCGGTTACACGGCCGTCATGCCCGCGATCGTGCCCAGCCCGATCAGGCGGCCCGTCTTCATCATGGGCATGGAGCGATCGGGTACGACGCTGATCTACAGCCTGCTGGCCAATCATCCGGCCTTCTACTGGCTATCGACCGTCGACACGGTGCTACCGCGCTCGCCAGCGGTGACATCCGTGTTCAGGCGCTCCGTCGAACGCGTGGCAGCCGCCGAGACCTACCTGGCCGTGCCCGGCACGATCGCCGAGTCGCGCGGGAAGATCGCACCCTCCGAGTGCGGCCGTTACTGGCGGATGTTCGTGCCCGACGCGGGCGCGGTGCGCGGGGACGGTGTGTTGCGCGCCCAGGACGTGCCGCCGGGCCTGGCCGACCGGCTGATGCACGACCTGGGTGTCCGGCTCGCGCTGATGGAGCGCCAGCGACTGCTCGCCAAGCGGCCCGGCTTCGCACTCAAGATCCCCTATCTGCGCGAGCTCTTTCCTGACGCCATATTCGTCGACGTCGTGCGCCGGCCCGAGGACAACGTCCGCTCGCTGGTGGCCGCCAAACGGCGTTCGACCGATGAGTTCTGGGGTATCAGGGTGCCCGGCTGGCAGGACCTCGCCCATCGGCCATTGGAGATCCAGGCCGAGGCGCAACTCGCGGCAGTGCGGGCAATCGTCGAGCGAGACGCTCGCGGCCTGCCCGCCAGCCAATATGTCCAGGTCTCGTACGACGAGTTGGTCGAGTCACCGTTCCAGGCGGTGCAGGCCATGGTCGAGCGACTAGCGCTCGAGCCCTCGGCCAGCATGGTTGCCGCGAGTGCGATGGTCGTCCGTCCATCGCGGCGGACGTTATTGGACGGAGATCACGCTCGATAGCGTCCAGGCGCCCTTCACGAAATTGACGTCGCGTGCGCGCACCCTGAACTGGATGGTCTTGCCCACCCTGACGCGCTTGGCCTTGGTGGTACGTGTCGTCGCGCGCAGCAGCAGGTGCCAGCGGTGGCCGTTCACGCGGTATTGGAGCCGATAGTCCCTGATCGTCGCGCTGCCGGCGGTACCTGACCAGCTCACCTGGGCCCTGCGATAACGATGGTTGTAGGGCAGCACCTGGCTGCCGGTGAAGGCGGCGGTCGGCGCAACGGCGCTGTAACCGGTCGGCTCCTTCACGAACTCCACCGTCCAGATCCAGAAGCCGCTCTTGGCGTCCTGGGCGACGCCCACCCCGGCGAAGTTGTAGACGCTGTTGGTGATGATCTGCCAGTGGCCGCTCGAGTTTCGCCATTGGCGCATCGCCTCCGTGGCCGAATCGCCCACCGTCGCCTGGTCGTTGTAAGCCAGGATCTCGCCCAGGCTCGACCAGGCAATACCACGGTCGCTGAACATGGCGATCCACGTCGCCGAGTCGATGTGGCTGAAGTAGTGGTTCGTGGCCATGTCGTCCGAACGCGCCTGGGCCACGTCGGCGACGCGAGGATCCAGCGTCACCGCGCGCAGGCCGTGATTGGCGCGCGCCGTGTTGATCAGATTGAGCATCTCCGCGCGCGCCTGGTCGACCGTCATCTGGCTGGACGACGAGGCCGCCGTCGAGCGGACGCTGGCGACCATCGGAGCGGCAGTCGTTGGCGCGGCTCCGGTCAGCACGAGGACCACCGGCAGCAGGGTGAGCACGGCGCGGCGAAGAATCGACATGGCAAAGAGCATCCCAATACACGGCAACCCCGACCATGGCCCAACCGTCGGGGGCGCACGGCACGCCCGTCCCACAGCACCGCCAGTCGGTACGAGTCCAATCGTACGACCACGGCCGAGTTCGGACGGGCCGGATCGGGCCGTTTTCCGCCCACCAATGTGGAAAAGTTGGCCACCCGCGCGCGAGATATCCACAGCGCCGGTCGCGCGGCGCGTCGCCAAGATTGGTGAGGTCGGCGCTATTCCCCTGGGCGGCTCGGGCTCATCGGCTGCTCAGCCGTCGACGTATGTTTCGTCCTGTGCGCCCCAGCGATGTGCTTCGGCGTGCGCCCGCCGCGGATCCTGTGCCACTGCATCGACCGCGTCGCCGAACAGGCGCACGGCAGTGTCGACCTCGGCATCGGTCACCACCAGCGGTGGCGACATGCGCACCGCCTTGTCGCCTGCTTCGAGTACCAACAGGCCACGCTGGAAGGCAGCCCATTGCACGGCCTCGGCGGTCTCGCCGGTATCGAACTCGACGCCGATCATCAGGCCCTTGCCGCGCACTTCAGGGATGAGCTGGGGATGCCGGGCGGCAATCCCGCGCAGGCTGGCGACGGCCTGCGCGCCGCGCGCGGCGGCGTTGTCGATCAGGCCGCCCTTGAGCGCCTCGATTGTGGCCAGGCCGGCCGCGCACGCGACGGCGTTGCCGCCGAAGGTGGAGCCGTGGTGGCCCGGCTGCCAGGTCATCAGTTCCGCGCGTGCCACGGCCGCACTGACGGGCATGCCGCTGGCGATGCCCTTGGCCACGCACAGGATGTCCGGGTGCACCTGCCAGTGTTCGATCGCCCACATCTTGCCCGTGCGCCCGGCGCCGCTCTGGACCTCGTCGGCGATCAGCAGGATGCCGTGCTCGTCGCAGATGCGCCGCAGGCGCGGCAGGAAATCGTCGTCGGGCACGACGTACCCGCCTTCGCCCTGGATCGGTTCGACCACGACTGCCGCGATCTCGTTCGGTGGCACGAGCCGCTTGAAAACGCGCTGCTCGAGCTCATCCAGGCCCGCGCTGCCGAAGGGGACGTGGACGACGCCGGGCAGCAGTGGGCCAAATCCGGCGTGGTACTTCGCCCTGCTCGCGGTGAGCGTCACGGCACCATAGGTCCGGCCATGGAAGCCGCCCAGGAACGCGACCAGGTACTGCCGTCCCGTCGCGAAGCGAGCCAGCTTGATCGCCGCCTCGATCGCCTCGGCACCGGAATTGCCGATGAAGCTGCGCGTCGGCCCGTCGATCGGCGCGATTTCTCCGAGCGCGGCTGCGAACTCGGCGTAGATGGGCAGGTAGAAGTCGGAGGCGCTGAAGTGGATCAGCTCGCGCGCCTGGCGTTCGATGGCCTCGGTTACCGGTGGGTACCCATAACCTGTCGAGGACACGGCGATGCCGGCCGTGAAATCGAGGAACAGATTGCCGTCGATGTCCTCGATCGTGGAACCGTGGCCGCGAACCGGGACGATGGGGTAGGCGCGCGGCAGACTGGGCGACGTATGGCGGTGGTCGAACGCGACGTGCCGGCGGGCCAGCGGCCCGGGCAGCGCGGTGCGAATGTCTGGAGCTGTTCGAGCGGGGCGCTCAGCGATCTCGGTCACGCGGTCACCAATGCATAGATTTCATTCAGTCTGCATGAAACTGTGCCTAGTCTAGCGCGCGGCGGCGCTTCCGGCCGCGAACGAGCAGGCCGGCCGCACGCTCAGAGTCTGGGTATCTCGCCCAGGATCCGGCGCGCGTCGGCACCATCGGCGGGCCGCGGTACGCCATTGCGGATTACGATCGGGATCCAGTCGTAGCCCGCGACACCATTTGCGCCCAGCGTGACGTCGAGGATGGCGGAGTCATTCGAGCGGCCCGTGAAACGGCTGAACACGAAGTTGCCCATGCTGTAGGCGATGAACGCGGCGTCGCTTACCCGATAGCCCTGCAAGACATGGGGGTGATGGCCGATGACGAGGGCGGCGCCCGCGTCGGCGGCGGCCTTCGTGAAGCGACGCACCTGCCGGTTCGGGTGCACGTGGTATTCCACGCCGCCGTGATACGTGACGATCACGATGTCGGCCTGCGTGCGTGCGGCGGCGACGTCCGCGGCGACGACGGCGGGGGTGCCGATCGCCAGGCCGGCCCGATCGGTGCGTGCCGCCCACATGCGGGTGTTGAAGTGGGTGAGTCCGTAGAACGGCAGCACGTAGCCCAGGAAGGCGATACGCAGGCCGTTGGCCTCGATGACCAGCGGGGTGTGCGCCGCCTGCTCGTCCTGGCCACCACCGACGTGTGCGATGCCGCGTTCGTCGAGACGGGCCAGCGTGTCCTCGAAACCACTCACGCCGAAGTCGAGCGCGTGATTGTTGGCGACGTTGAGAACGTCGAAGCCGCCGCTCACCAGAGTGTCCGCCGCGGCCCGTGGTGCGCGCAGGTGGATGGTCTTGTCAGGCCATCGGTCGCTGCTCGTGCTGATGACACATTCGAGGTTGCCCATCACGATGTCGGCCTGGTCGAAGTAAGTCTCGACATAGCGAAACGGATCGAGGCCATGGCGCACGATCCGCCGGCCGACCTCCCAGCCCAGGCTTATGTCACCGACGGCCATCAGGCGCACCACCCCGGCCGGCGCTGCGTCCACGGCGGCGGCGGGCGTGGCGCCAATCGCACCGCAAAGCGCAATGAGCAGGGCCAGCAGGATGCCCAATGTGCGCCTCAGCAATCCGGTCATCCCTGGTCGCGGCACCGCTCGCATCAACGCGGCTGCCCGCCGGTCAATCGACGACCGTCTGGCTCTGCTCGCGCATGAACTGCTGGACGTAGTACAGACCACCGCCAGCCTTGCCCGTCGAGCCGCTCGCCTTCCAGCCGCCAAATGGCTGGATGCCCGGCCAGGCGCCGGTCGTGGCGCCCGCGCGGCGGTTCACGTAGACGACTCCGGCCTGGATGTTGTCGAGGAACTTGTCGATCTCGGCGCGGTCTTCACTGAAGAACCCCGCCGTCAACCCGTAGTCGTTGCTGTTCGCGAGGCTGAGTGCCTGATCGATCGAGTCGATCGCGGCCACCGCGATGAACGGCACGAACAGCTCGTCGCGGAAGAGACGATGGTCGGTGGCGATGCCGGTCGCGACGGTCGGATTGACGAACCAGCCCTTGTCCATGTCGCCACTCGTCAGCCGATCGCCGCCAATGGCGATCTGCCCGGCGTGGCGCGCCTCGGCGACGGCCGTTTCGTAGCGCGCCACGGCGCGCTGATTGATGACCGGCCCGAGCCAGATCTCGCGGCGCAGGGGATCGCCGATGGTCAGCTTCGAGGTCTTCTCGACCAGCTGGCGCACGAATTCGTCGTGCACCGAGCGCTCCACGTAACAGCGGCTGTTGGCCGAACACTTCTGGCCGCCGAAGCCGAACGCGGCACGCACGACGCCCTCGGCTGCTTCCTCGAGATCGGCGTGACGGCTGACGATCGACGGGTTCTTGCCGCCCATCTCGACGATGACTGGCTTGGGAAAGGTCTTGGCGAAGGACTTGTACAGGTCGAAGCCGACCTCCCATGACCCGGTGAACACCACCCCGTCGATGCCGTCGTTCTCCTGGAGTTCGGCGCCAACCGTTTCACCCGGCCCGGCGACGTGGTTGAAGACACCGTTGGGCACGCCGGCGTCGCGCATCACCTCGTACAGCTTCATGCCCAACAGCGGCGCGTCGCTCGACGGCTTAAAGACGACGCTGTTGCCGGCGACGAGTGCTCCGCCGGCAGGTCCCCCTGACAGGGCCAGCGGGAAGTTGAACGGGCTGATGACCGCGAACACGCCGAATGGCTTGAGCACGCTGCGCGTATGCACGCTGCTGTCGCCGAGGTTGCCCATCGGCGTGTCGAAGCCTTCGTGCTTCTCCGTCTGGTCGCAGTAGTAGCGGATCAGGTCGGCGGTCTCCTCGACATCGCCGAGTGCCTCGAGGCGGTTCTTGCCGACTTCGTGGCACATCAACGCGGCGTATTCCATCTGGCGCTCGCTGATCAGGTCCGCCACGCGGCGCATGATGGCGATGCGCTCGCGCCAGGGCATGCCCGCCCAGCCCGGTGCGGCCGCTCGCGCGGCGGCGATGGCGTCACGCACGTCCTGGCGCGTGCCCTTGGCGAAGTAGCCGAGCACGCGCGACGAGTCGATCGGCGAGCGATCCTCGAACTCACCATCGCCGTGGCGCGCCTGGCCGTTGATGAAGTTCGGGTAGTGCTGGCCGAGCTGCGCGCGGGCCTTCTGATCGCCGGCCTCGAACTGCTGGTGCAGCTCCTCGTTATCGGCGCGCAGGGTCGCGTAGGTGATCTTCAAGCGCGGGCGCTCGATGGTGTCGGTCATGAGTTCCTGGGCCTCCTTCGCTGGGTCACCCACAGTCTATGCCGGCACACGGAGCCGGCGGCCAGTGCCATCCGGCCCGGCACGGCTCAACCGCGCAATGCGCATCGCACGTCGCCCGTCATCGTGAAGGTCAGGTCGCCGGGACCTCCGGCGAGCCCGGCAATCGATCTTGCGCCGGAAGGCGTCACCTCGAAGGGCACGTTGGCGATGGTCACTTCGCCCGAGACCAGAGCATCAGCCGGTGCGCCCCGGCAGTGCAACGTGAATGCGTAACCCCCGCCCACCTCGCCCTCGCCGATACCGATGACAGCGTCCCCGGTAATGGACAGGCCGGCGCCGCCCACCTGGGCGGGATCCGCGCCGGCATCCAGGGCAGTCCACCGAAAGCGAAGCCTGGTGTTCTGGCCGAGCATCCGATCCAGACCGGGCACAAAGCGTGCGTCGACGTACATCCGCCCGATGAGCACGAAGATGGCGCCCGATTCGGGCAGGTAGCCGCTCAGTGTGACCTCGTCGGTGGTGAACGCGTACGACTGGTCGGACAACCACTGCCATCCGTCGTCAGCGCGCAACGCCATCGCGAGCACCGGCCGCCCGGGAGCATCACTGCGCACCCCGAGCTCAGTCCGCGGTACGTGCCAGGTGACCTGCACGGCGCTGCCAAAGCGGATGCCCGCCGGTGCCACCTCGTAGTGGCCGGTGAAGCGTGTCACGTCGCCCAGCTCCGGCGGATCCTCTTCGACGGAGTGCTGTGTCACAATCAGCCTCGTTCCCGCCGGCATCGCTCCCGGCATGGCGTAGACATTGACTTTGCCGTCGTCGGAGTGGGCTGCTTGCGCCTCGCTGCCGCGCGGTGTCGTTGTCGGTGACCGTGAAGGACTCCGCGCTGCGGCCGTGGCCGACGCGCTGGCAAGCGGAGTGGGCGGCTTTGCGGACGGGGGTGGCGAGGTCGAGGCCGCCGGCGCGGGCAGATTGGACAGGTACAGGATGAGCAGCAGCGCCAGCGCGCCGGCGCCGGCCAGCGCGCCGACCGTGCGTCGGCTGCGGCTGTCGTCGAGCGGACCGGGCGCACGCACGCGCTCGGTGGGCGGCCGAAGCGGCTGGTCGACGCTCATCCTGCTGGCGTCGGCATGTTACGGCGAGGACCGCCGGATTTCTCGGCGCAGTGCGCCTACACGCGAGCGTCCTCAGGACGCAGCCTGTACCTCGCGGAAGCAGTCCGAGCAGTAGACCGGTCGGTCCATGCGTGGCTTGAAGGGCACCTGCGCGGCGTTGCCGCACTTGCTGCAGATGACTGCGAAGTATTCGCGCTGCGGCCGGTAATCGCCGCGCTCGTAACCGCGCGGGCCGCCGATCTCGCGCACGTCGTAACCACTCGACTCGCGCATTGCGCGGCGCGCCGCGCGGCAGCTCGGGCAGCGCTTGGGATCCGATGCGAACCCCTTCTGGGCGTAGAACTCCTGGTCGGCGGCAGAGTGGACGAAGTCCACGCCGCAGTCGGCGCAGGTAAGGGTTCGATCCGTGTAAGTCACCTGGTTGCCTCCCCTGGGCAGCGAACGATCTGGCCGTTGTCACCGGGTCCCCGGAACGCCGGACTCGGCCGTATCGGGCCCGCGACGTGGCATTACGACGAGGAGTCGGGCGCCACGCCACCCAGGTGCTCTGCCGAGGTCCCTGAAACTGGGGCGCACCGGTAACGGGCCAAGGTTACCACCGGTGCGTGTCAGCGCCCTGCGAGCGATTGGTCGCGACGCCAGCACACGCGAACGAGCCGGGTAGTCCATCCTTCCTATGTGTAGCGGACATCCGCGGATGTCAGAATTCGGTGTGGCGTGCTGGCACCACTCGGGCCGCCAGTCGACGTCAACCTTTAACGAGGGAGCACAGCACGGCGATGCCCCGCCTACTGCACATGGCCGATGTCCACCTTGGCGCGCGCCATGGCGACCTGGGGCCAGCCGCCGCCGAGCAGCGCGAGCGCCAGTTCGCCGCCTTCGAACGAGCCATCGACCAGGCGCTGGCCGAGCGGCTCGACCTTGTGCTCATAGCGGGTGACCTGTTCGACTCCAACAGCCAACCGCCGCGTTCGGTCGAGCGGGCAGCAGCGGAGCTCGGCCGCCTCGTCGAGCGCCACATTCCGGTGGTCGTCATTCCCGGCACGCACGACAGCTACGAACCCGGCTCGATCTACCGCGTTTTCGACTTTGCGGCGCTCGCCGGCGCCGCCGGGACAGACCTCGTGACGGTCCTGACCGACGAACACGATCGAGTGGACTTCGAGGGCCTGGGGATGGCCGTGCACGGCTTCGTGTTCCCGACTAAACGGGCGCCCAACAGCCCCCTCGCGGGTTTCGCCGTCAAGCGTGAGCCGATCAAGGGCAGCTCGATCATCTGGCACGTGGGCATGATCCACGGCTCGCTGGTGGTGCCCGGCCGGATCGAGCAGGACGACGTCGGGTTCACCGAAGGCGAGATTGCCGCCAGCGGGCTGGATTACCTCGCTCTCGGGCACTGGCATGCGGCACGCAAGGGCCGTGCCGGACGGACGACGTGGGCGTATTCGGGCGCTCCCGAGCCGGTCGCCGTGGACCAGGATGGGGCCGGCCAGGTGCTGATCGTCACGCTCGACGACGCCGAGGGGCGGCGAACGGTGAACATCGAGGCACGAACGGTCGGCCGGACGCACTTCCAGAAACTCGAGGTCGACGCCGCCGAGGTCACGTCACAGGCCGACCTGTTCAAGCGGCTGAACGAACAGGCCGATCCCGACAAGGTGCTCGACGTGCGCCTGGTCGGTGTGCGGCCCACGGACCTCGATCTCAACACCGATGAACTCGAAGGCCAACTGCGGGGCTCGTTCCTGCGCGTGCGCGTGCGCGACGCAGCCGCCGTGGCGCTGCCCGAGGGTCCCATGCCTCCGGCGGACACGATCATCGGCTCGTTCATGCGCGACCTCGAAGCGCGCATCACCGATGTCGAGGGCCGCGGTGACACGGCGCGCGCGGCGGAGCTTCGCGAGGCGCTCCGCCTGGGCACGCTGCTGCTCGACGACGCCGCGCGCGTGACGTTGGCCTGATCCGATGCGCATCAAGCAGCTGCACCTCGAAAACTTCGCGCGACATGGCTCGCTCGACCTCGATTTCGCCCCCGGGCTGACGATCGTGCGCGGGGCCAACGAGGCGGGCAAGTCGACGGTCCAGCGAGCGCTCGAGATGGTCCTCTTCCGGAGGTCCAATTCGACCGCCGACGATCTCGACCGGCTGCGGCCATGGGGCGCCGCGCAAGACGACCCGGAGGTCAGCCTCGACTTCGATGACGAAGGCGCAGCGGGCAGCCTGCGCAAGGTATTTGCCGGCCAACGGGGCACGGTCGAACTGCGCCTCGGCGGTGAGGACAAGGTCATGTCCGATCCGGGGCAGGTGGAACAGGAGATCGCCCGGCTGACCGGTCTGCCGTCCGAGAAGTTCTTCCGCGCGACCGCGAGCGTGCATCACCAGGAGCTGGCCGGTCTCACCCAGGACGAGAGCACCCTGCGCGATCGCTTGCAGCAGTCGATGAGCGGCGCCGATCGCGGCACGCACGCGGCGCGCCGCAAGCTCGAGGAAGCGATCCGCCGCTATCGCTCCGAAGGCGCCAAGAACCCCGGCTACCTCAAGTCCCTGCGCGGTGAGGTCGAGCGACTGCAGGCGGACGTGTCGAGTGGAGAAGCGGCGCTCAAGCAACTGGCTGCCGACCGCGAGGCGCTGGCCGCGGCTCGCGGCGAGCGGACCGACCTCGAGGCGCGTCTGGTCGAGGAACGCGCCGAGGCCGAGAAGGCCGAGCGAGCGGTCGAGCTGACCCGCCAGGCGAACGAGGCCTCGAGCCGCTACCTGGTCTATCGCCGCGCATCCGAGCTTCGCTCCGAGATGAGCGAGCTCGAGACCAGCCATCCCACGCGCATCCCGCTGGCAACACTGCGGGCGGCGGTGGACGAGCTGCGCGGCATCGAGTTTCGCCTCTCGGAGATGCGCGCCGAGCTGGCGGCCGAGCCCGATCTCTCCGGCTATGACGTGGCCATTCCCAAGGTGCGCTGGCGGCCATGGGCATTTGCCGGTGGCGCGGCGCTCCTGCTGGCCGTGGTGGCCCTGGCCGGTGGCGCGTTGGCCGGCTCACTTCCGATCGGCATCGTCGCGGCGATCGTCCTCGGCGTGCTCGGAGCGGCCGCCCTGGTCATCAGCATGCGTGAGCGCACGCGAGTCGGCGACGTGCGGTTGCAAAACGAGCTGCGTGAATCGGAGATCGCACGGCGTCTGCACGGGCGCACTGAACTGGCCGAGAAGGTGCGCACGATGGAGCACGAGCGCGCCACGCAACTCGAACCGCTGGGTGTCGACGATGTCGCCGCGGCCGAGACGCTGCTCAGCGCGGAAACGGAGCACACGGCCAAGATTGCCGCGCTGCAGGCCGAGTATCGCGGGCTGACCGGCGCCGATCCGGGCTCCGAGGACGTTGCCGAGCTGCGCGACAAGGCTGCCGCCGAGGCGGATGAATGCAAGCACACCCTGGCCGGCATGGGCGAGATCGGGCGCGATCCGGAACGCCACCTCGCGACACACCGGCTGGCCATCGAAAGGTTGACGCCCGAGCGGGAAGCGGCCCTGCAGGCCGAGGCGCAGGCCGAGGCACGCGTCGCAGCGAACGATGCCGACGCCGAGCGCGTCGCCGCGGACAGTGAGAGCCTCGGCGCGGCCACCGAGCAGCTCGAAGCCGCCGAACGACGCCTGCGCATTTACGAGCAGGTCCTCAGCGCGCTCAACGGTGCCGAGCAGGCGACCATGAAGAAGGCAGCGCGCTTCCTCGAGCAGCGCATGGCGGGCGACGTGGAGCGCATCACCGGCGGTCGCTACCGCCGGCTGAAGGTCGACGAGAGCTCGCTGACGTTCACCGTCTATGCGCCCGAGTTGGCCGATTGGGTCGATGTCCGTCAGCTGTCGCAGGGCACGCTCGATCAGCTGTACCTGTGTGCGCGGCTGGGCATCGTGCGCCAGGTCACCGCGCCCGCTTCTCCGCCGCTCGTCTTCGACGATCCATTCGTGACCTTCGACGACGACCGCGCGCAGCGCGCCATGGCCCTGCTGCACGATCTCAGTCGCGAACACCAGATCGTGCTGCTGACTTCCAGCGATCGGTACGACGAGCACGCCGACAAGGTGATCGAGCTGGCCCCGCCGACTGCGCGCGACGAGCCCGAACCCGAGCCGCCGGCGGCCAAGCGCCAGACGGCCGAGACGATCTCGATGTGGAGCAGCGCCCCCGTCGCGCGCGCCCCCATATCGACGCCCAAGGAGCGCTGACGTCGGTCCGCTCTTCGGGCTTGTGTCGGCGGTCAGTTGGGGTGCAGGAGACTTCTGTGGCGGGCTGATCGGCCGCATCACCTCCGTCTTCGCGGCCATCCTGGCCAGCCAGTCGCTCGGCCTGCTGCTGGCGGTGGGACTGGTCGCCGCCTCGGGTGAGCCAGTGCCGTCGATGGCGGCCCTCGCGTGGGCTGCAGCGGCCGGTGTCTCGGGACTGGCCGGCCTCGGCTTCTTCTACTTTGCCTTGGCGAACGGCACGATGGGCGTCATCGCGCCCCTCGCGGCGCTCGTTGGCGCCGGGCTGCCGGTGCTCCTCGCGATCGCCGGCGGCGAGCCAGCGGCGGCTCCTCGCCTGGCGGGTATCGCCCTCGCCCTCGCCGCGGTCCTGCTCATCTCGCTGCCCTTGCGTCCCGACGCTGATTCCGAGCGGCGCTCGCGGCGCCTTGACGTCGCCGAGTTGCCGCTCGTCCTGCTGAGCGGCCTGGGTTTCGCCGGCTTCTTCCTCTTCCTCAACCAGGCCGTGACCGACGACATGGTGTGGTGGCCCCAGGTGATGGTGCGCCTGAGCGGCCTCGGGCTGGCCCTGGTCGCCTTTCTCGGCGTGCTGGTCGCACGCCGGGCGTCGGGCAGTTGGCGCGACCGTGCGCGGAAGATTCTCGGCGCCGACCGGCTGCGCCTCAGCGGTCACCGCCTGGCCGCGCTCGTGCCACTGTTCGCCGTGGCCGGTGCCGGCGACCTGGGCGGCAACACTTTCTTCCTGTTCGCCGCGCATGCCGACGCGTTCTCCGTGGCGGTCGTGCTTTCGTCGCTGTACCCGGTTACGACGACCATCCTGGCCGCCATCTTCCTGCGCGAGCGCCTGCGTGGCGCCCAGTTGGTGGGTGTGGCGCTCGCCGCGCTGGCGGTGGCGCTGCTGCGCTAGACGACTCCGGCGGCGGCCCGATCGACGAGCCACAGCGCGTTCGGCAGCAGCGCGCTCTGCACCGGCCAGCGTTGTGCATCACGGCGCCCGCCGAGCACGTCGCGCACGATCGCGACTTTGCGCGCGCTGACCGCCATGACGACTACCTGGTGTGCCGCGGGCAGGACGCGGGCCGCGAGCGTGACACGCGGCAGGTGTGGCTCGACGTGCTGCGGCGCAGGAATACCCATCGCGATTGGTGCATCGGGCGCCAGCGCCGGGCTGCCCGGGAAGATCGACATCAGGTGGCCGTCGGGCCCGATGCCGGTCAGGATGACATCGAAGATCGGCGCGCCGCCGGCGTCCAGCGGGAGCCACCGTTCGATCTCGGCGGCATACTCCGCGGCGGCGCGGGCAGGGCCATTGGGGTGGCCGCTTGTCGCGTCGACCTGCACGGCGTGGACCTTTTCGGGATCGACCATCAGGCCCGGGAGTGCGCCCGCCTCCACGTCGGCGCCTTCGCCACCGTCGCCCGATTCCCCCGACCGCGGGCCGATGGCAAACAGCAGCCGGTCGGCGAGGCCGGCGTTGGATTCGGGATGATCGAGCGGTACGTAGCGCTCGTCCCCCCACCAGAAATGGACGTTCTCCCAGGCGAGCTGGGCACGCCGCGCCGGCCGCGCCAGCTCTTCGTAGAGGGGGATCGCCGATGAGCCGCCGGTCAGGGCAAGGTGGGCGACGCCGCGCTCCGCGACACCTTTGCGCAGCACGTCGATCGTCCGGTCGGCGGCTGCACGCGAAACGTCGCCGATGGTGGGCATGATGCTGAGCTCGGCCGGAGCCGCGTCGAGCTCAGCCACTGATCAGGCGAACGGCCCGAATGAGGGCCGCCTCGAAGGCGCGGTCAAGGCCGAGGCGCTCGAGGGCCTCGGCGACGAAGGGTGTCTCCTCGAACGGCTCGAGCCGTCCGGCGCGACGTGCGACCTGGGCCCCGTTCCAGTCGGCGGTGGCGAGCAGGTGGTCGGCCTGACGCGTCACCCGGGCACGGATGGATGAGCGGGGGCGCTCGGTGTCGATCTCGACGCGCACCAGCGAGCCGGCGCTGCGCTTCGCGCCGTCGAGCGTGGCGTGCACGGGGCGCAGCTCGACCTTGATCTCGCGGCGGCCATCTCGGAATGCCCCGTGCATGCCCTCCTCGGTCTCGTCCTCGCTGAGCGGCCGCGCGACCTCCCAGCCCAGTCGTGAGGCGAGCCAGCCGCACAGGTAGGCCGCCTTGCTGATGCGGAAGGTCGACGTCGGACGCGACACGTCGACGCGCAGACTGCGGATGTGGTGCACCTCGCGCAGCAGCAGGGGGTGGTCGAACAGGCCGGCGAGGAGCTCGCGCCAGAGGGTCAGCCGCAGCCAGCCGATATCGGCCACACTGATGCCATTCGACACGACCGTAGCCAGGCCGGCGAGCCGCTTGCCGCCGTCTTCGTGGAAGGTGCCCGAGTCGACCAGCAGCCGATCGGCGGCGCCGACCACCTCGCTGAATTGGCGCGAGCCGAAAGGCGGGTCATCCGGCCACCAGAGCACGACCGGCAGGTCATGGATCAACAGCGGCGTGATGACGCGCGACAGGTGCTGGGACAGCTCGCCGCCGGTGCGCACGACGATCTGCTCGGTGCACATCTCGGCGTCGGTCCGCTCGGACAGCTTGCACTCGGCGTAGATGTCGGCGTCCATGGTTGCCGGCCCATCGAAGTCGCCCGGTGAAACGACGACCACCCGCGACGGATGGCGCTGGTGCAGCGCCTCGACGGCGGCGAGCGCACGTTCTGCGGTCTCCGGGCGCGGGGCGACGACCACCAGGGTGAGCACGCTGGTCCGCATGCGTACCCGCACCGAGTGACGCGGATCGAGCCGTGCGGCCAGGCGCGGATCGCCGAGTGCGGCGCCGCGCATTTCCTCCGAGAGCTCGGTGTCCTCGGCCTGCTCGGCAGCCGAGCGCCATACCTGGCCGAGCTCATCGACGCATTGCCGGATGCTGTGGGCACGCACGTGCCAGTGGCTGGCGGCCGCCTCCAGCGGGCCAACGGTGTCGGTCATCGCTCCCGTCCCCGGCTCACAGCCGGCGCCACCTGCGCCCGTCGTGCTCGATCAGGTTCTCGGCGGCCTCCGGTCCCCACGTGCCGGCCTCGTACGGGCATACCGCCGTGCCCTGTTCGTGCTCGCGATCCCAGGCCTGCCAGATCTCGTTGATCGGTGTGACGATGCCCCACGCAGCTTCGACCTCGTCGGCACGCGTGAACAGCGAGGCGTCGCCGAGCATCGCGTCGAGCAGCAGGGTCTCGTACGCCTCGGGCGCGTCACGCGCGAAGGACAGGCCGTAGGTGAAGTCCATGTTCACGTTGCGCACGTCGAGGCCAAGCTCGGGCACCTTGGCGGCGAAACGCAGCATGATGCCCTCGTCGGGCTGGATGCGCATCGCCAGCAGGTTCGGCTCGGGCGCGGTCGAGCTGCCGCCGAAAAGCATCAGGGGCGGCAGCTTGAACTGGATCGCGATCTCTGACGCGCGGCGGGCCATGCGCTTGCCTGTGCGCAGATAGAACGGCACATCTGCCCAGCGCCAGTTCTGGACCTCAAGTTTGAGCGCGACGAAGGTCTCGACCTGCGAGTCGGGCGCCACCTCGTCCTCTTCGCGATATCCGGCCGCCCGTTTGTCGCCGATCCAGCCGGCGGCGTACTGGCCGCGCACGACGTTCGCGCGTACGCGCGCTTCCGTCCAGTGGGTGTCGATTGCGCGCAGCACACGTGTCTTCTCGTCGCGCAATGCGTCGGCCTCGAAGGCGATGGGCGGCTCCATGGCCACGAGCGTGAGCAGCTGCAGCAGGTGGTTCTGGAGGATGTCGCGGCTGGCGCCGGCCTCCTCGTAGAAGGCGCCACGGCCCTCCACGCCGAGGTCTTCGGCCACGGTGATCTGCACGTGGTCGACGTAGCGGCGGTTCCAGAGCGGCTCAAAAATGCCGTTGCCGAAGCGGAAGACCAGCAGGTTGCGGACGGTTTCCTTGCCCAGGTAGTGATCGATGCGGTAGATCTGCGACTCGTCGAAGACGTTGATGAGCGAGTCATTGAGCTCGCCCGCCGAGGCGAGATCGTGCCCGAACGGCTTCTCGACCACTATCCGCGCCCAACCCGCGTGGTCGCCCTCGTTCTGCAGGCCGGCACGGCCCAGGTTGGCGATGATGTCCTCGTAGGCGGACGGCGGCGTGGCCAGGTAGATCAGCCGGTTGCCCTGGGTACCGCGCGCGGCGTCGATCTGCTCGAGCCGTTCGGCGAGGTCGCGGAACGAGGCGCGATCGGCGAAGTGACCGGGCTGGTAGAAGATGCCTGCGGCGAAGTCATCCCACAGCCCGTCCTCGACCTTTACGCGCGAATTCGCCTCGACCAATTCGCGGGCCATCTTCCGAAAGGCATCGTCGGTCAACGGCCGGCGCGAAAAGCCGAGCACGCACGTTTCGGCCGGCAGTAGGCCCGCGCGGCGCAGGTTGTAGACCGCCGGCAGGATCTTGCGCGAAGTCAGGTCGCCGGTCGCGCCGAAGACGACGATGACGCACGGTTCGGGCACTTTCTCGAGGCGCAGCCCTGCGCGCAGGGGGTTCTGGGCTGCTTCTTCCGACGGTCGGTAGACATGGACGCTCTCCTGGGCGCCGCGCGGTCTGGACGTGCCGACCGTGGTCCGCGCCCGTGAACGTCCCGTCTGCGTTGCCATCCGCGCCAGCCCGTCAGCCCTGCTCTTCGGTCTTGATGGCGTGACCGCCGAACTCGTTGCGCAGCGCAGCCAGGACGCGCGCGCCGTAACTCTCGTCCTGGCGACTCCGGAAGCGGGTCATCAGCGACAGCGTGATAACCCATGCAGGCACGTCCAGATCGAGCGCCTCCTGGACCGTCCAGCGGCCTTCGCCCGAGTCGTCGACCCAGCCACGGATGTCGCCCAGGCTTTCGCCGTGTTGGGCGAGAGCGCGACCGAGCAGCTCCAGCAACCACGAGCGAATGACGGTGCCGTGCATCCACGCCTCGGCAACGTCAGCCAGGTCGAGCGCGTACTCCCCCGTATGGAGGATCTCGAAGCCCTCGGCGTATGCCTGCATCATCCCGTACTCGATCCCGTTGTGGACCATCTTCACGTAGTGGCCCGAACCAGCTGCACCACAGTGGACGTAGCCACCGTCTGCCGGCGCGAGTGCCTTGAAGATCGGCGCGAGCGGGTCGACCGCGTCGTCGTCACCGCCGACCATCACGCCGTAGCCGTTGGCCAGCCCCCACACGCCGCCGCTGATGCCGGCATCGACGAACTTGACGCCCTTCTCCTTGAGCCTGGCGTAGCGTCGCTTGGAATCCTTGAAATTGGCGTTGCCGCCATCGACCACGGTGTCACCCGGTGACAGCAGCGGCAGGAATTCGTCGAGGGTCTGCTCCGTGGCGTCGCCGGCGGGCACCATCAGCCACATCGTCCGCGGCGGCTTGAGCATGGCAATCACGTCCTGCGGGGTGAACGCACCCTCGAGCCCCTCGCCGATGATTTCATCGGTCTTGTCACGGTGACGGTTGTAGGCGACGACGCGGAAACCGGCTTTGTGCAACCTGCGCGCCATGTTCCCGCCCATTCGACCGAGACCGACTATCGCCAGCTCCACGCCCCTCTGCCTCCTGTTCTGCCGCCGGCAGGCGGCCGTGTCGTCAAGAACCGCCGTGCGCCTCGACCGCGAGCGGTCGAGCGAGTGCCTGCGCGAGGGCCTCGCCCAGCTGCGCCAGCCCCGCGTCCGCGTCAGCCGACAGGTTGATCGTCGCGACGGGCAGCTCATGCGCCTCGAGCGACGTGAAGTCGCCGACTGCCTGGGCACCGATGAGCGTCCCGAACGACTCATGCCGGCCCGGGATGGTGGGCTCATCGGGCTGGTCGGCCGTGATCTGGATGAAGCAACCGATCGGGCTGCCGCCCTTGTGCAGCTGTCCGGTCGAGTGCAGGAAGCGCGGCCCGTAGCCGACCGTCACGGCGCGCCGCGTCCGGTCACGCAGTTGAGTCGCCATGCGCCGCAGGACGGCGCTGCGTTCGTCGGACGGTGCCAGGTAGGCCTGCAACGCGAAGTAGCCATTCGGCCGGACGCGCGCCAGGTGGCGGCGTAGTTCGTTGGTGAAACCGTCATGGCCCATCGTGAGCCGCAGCGGCGCATCGCCGTACAGGCGCAGTGCGCCCTGCTCGGCCAGCAGCTCGGTCTGTGGCAGCTGGCGCGTCCGCTGGTAAGCCTCCAGGACGCGGCGCGTGTTCTCCTTCGATTCGGTGACGTTCGGTTCGTCGAACGGATTGATGCCCAGCACCGCCCCGGCCACGGCAGTTGCGAATTCCCAGCGGAAGAACTCGCCGCCGAGTGCCCGTTCGCCGTCCATGCGCAGGTCGATGACCGGATGGCCGGCGCGCGCCAGCTCCTCGAGTGCGCCATCGCTGCGCGCCTGCCAGTCGCGATCGCTGGCGCTGCTGATGCGCACGAAGAGCCGGTCATCGCCGTAGACCGCAGGCGCGCCGAGCGGCTCACCGTCGACCGGGACGATGCCCACGCCATGCTTGCCCGTGCTCTCGGCAATCAGCTGTTCGATCCACGCGCCGAGGGCCGCCACGGCGGGCTCGATGACCAGCGTCAACTTGTCGCGCCCGGCGCGCGCGAGCGCGGCAAGCGTCACGCCGAGCCACAGGCCGGGGTTGGTGCCGTCGGAACCACGGCAGCGCGACGCCATCGCGGCCGCGTCGCCCAACAGGGCGCGCAGGTCGAGGTCGAGCAGCGCGCCGGGCACGAGGCCGACGTAGGTCAGCGCGCTGTAGCGGCCGCCGACGTCCTCGGGATTGAGGAATACCTCGCGGAAGGTGTCGTGGTGGGGGATCGCGTCGACGTTCTTGCCGGGGTCGCTGATGGCCACAAAGTGCGCGCCGGCCAGGCTCTCCGGGATGTCGGCGTGCAGGCCGTCCTCGATCTGCCAGAAATGGGCCAGGAAGGACAGCGTCTCTGTTGTCGTGCCGGACTTGGACGCGATGAGATAGACGGTTCGCGCCGGATCGCTCGCGCTTGTCGCGGCGTTGACCGCGGCCGGTGCGGTCGAGTCGAGGACCGGCACCGGGAGTCCGTGCGCGCCGCGCGGCAGGGCGCTGGCGAGCACGTCCGGAGCGAGCGATGACCCGCCCATGCCGCACACCAGTCCCGCGGCGAAGCCCTCGTCGCGCAGGCCCGCCGCAAAAGCCGCCAATTCCTCCACGTCGTCGGCGAACCGCGTCGGGGCGTCCAGCCAGCCCAGCCGGTCGGCGATCTTGGCGGCGACACCCGGGTCGCCCGTCCACACGCTCGTGTCGCGCTGCCAGATGCGCGCTGCCCAGTCACCTTCGAGCGCGCGTGCCAGTGCCCCATCGACCTCTTTGCGGAGGGCGTCGGGCAGATGGGTCGCGTCGCCGCGGACCACGGGCGCATCGGCCATCGTCAGCCGACCTTTCCCGGCACGGCGAGTGCCTGGGTTGCAGCAGCGGCACGCCCGAGCAGCTGCCGCGCGGCATCCGTTATGCCGTCGGCATCGATGCCCTGCTCGGCCAGCTCCTGCGCCGGTGTGGCCGAATCGGCCATCTTGCGCACCGCCAACTGTGCTCCCAGCACGGTCACGCCGGCCTCGGCGAGCGTCGTGAAGACCGCTTCACCCAGGCCGCCTTCCGGCCAATGGTCCTCGACGGTAAGCACCCGTCCGGTGTCCCGCGCCGCGGCGAGCAACGTGTCGCTGTCGAGGGGCTTGACCGAGTAGAGGTCGATCACCCGCGCGCGAGTGCCATCCTGCGCCAGTCGGTCGGCCGCTGCCAGCGCCTCGCCGACGGTGATGCCCGCGGCGACGATCGTGAGCGCGTCATCCGTCGACTGGCGCAGCACGCGGCTGCCGCCGATGGCAAACTCCTCGTCGGGGCCATAGATGACCGGCATCGCCTGGCGTGTCGTGCGCATGTAGGAGACGCCGCGCTGCGTGGCCATCAGTTCGACAAGTCGGGCGGTCTGGTTGGCGTCGCACGGGTAGAGCACCGTCGAGCCGTGCACGGCACGCATGGCAGCGATGTCTTCGAGGCCCATCTGTGAGGGGCCGTCCTCGCCGATCGAAACGCCGGCGTGCGAGCCGCACAGGGCCAGATCGGCACGGCTCACCGCCGCCATGCGCACGAAGTCGTAGGCACGGCTGAGGAAGGCCGAGAACGTCGCCGCGAAGGGCCGCCAACCGCGCACCTGCAGGCCGACTGCCGCGCCGATCATCTGCTGCTCGGCGATGTACATCTGGAAGAAGCGCTCCGGGTGTGCCTCGGCAAAGATCTCGGTGTAGGTCGAATTACCGACTTCGCCATCGAGGGCGACCACTTCGGGGTGCGCGCTGCCGACGGCCGCGAGAGCCTCGCCGTAGGCCTTGCGCGTGGCCACCTTCTGGCCCAGCTCGTAGCGCGGCAGGTTCAACGGGCCTGCCTCGAAGCGATGCGGTTTGGCGCTGCCGTCGGGCGCCGGGGGCCGAATGACGAGATTGCGCAGGCCGCCCAGTTCGCGGATCGCGTCGTCAGGATCCTCGACCGGCTTGCCGTGGAAGCCGTTGCGGTTTTCCTCCCACGGCACGCCCTTGCCCTTGACGGTGTGGGCCACGATCGCGGTCGGCCTGGCGCTCGTCACGATCGCCTCGGCGTAGGCTCGATCAACCGCGTCCACGTCGTGTCCGTCGATCTCGATCGCGTGCCAGCCGAAAGCGCGCAGACGATCCGAGTAGACGGCCAGGTCCCACTCGTAGCGCGTCTCGCCGGTCTGGCCCAACCGGTTCACGTCGATGATTGCGGTCAAGTTGTCGAGGTTGTTGTAGGACGCCTGGGCAAAGGCCTCCCACATCGACCCCTCGGCCATCTCGCTGTCGCCGCACAGCACCCAGACCCGATACGGCAGCCGATCGAGGCGCTTGGCAGCGAGCGCGATACCGACGCCGATGGGCAGGCCCTGGCCGAGCGAGCCGGTGGCAACGTCGACCCATGGCAACACCGGCGTGGGATGCCCCTCGAGCCGGCTGCCGAGCGTCCGATAGGTCATGAACTCCTGCTCGTCCACCGCGCCGATCGCGCGCAGGATGGAGTAGTAGAGCGGCGAGGCGTGGCCCTTCGAGAAGATCAGGTGGTCGTTGTTGGGCTCGTGCGGCTGGTCGACGCGATAGTGGAAGTACTTGGCGACGAGTACAGACATCAGCTCGGCGGCCGACAGGGACGAGGTCGGATGGCCGGAGCCCGCATGGCTCGATACGCGGATGGAGTCGACCCGGAATTGTTGGGCCAGCTCACGCCAGGTTTGGCGGTCGTCGAAGACGTCAGTCATGTTGCACCCATCATCGGCGCTGGTCCCCGATGAGGCATCGTACAGCGCCGCCCGCAGCTAACGCGTTGCTTGGTTTGTATGGCACAAGCGTAGCCGCTTTGCCCGTCTGGCTGCCTTGCGCCGACATATCATTGGCCGCCCGTGGAACGCCGGCCGCGCCTCGCCTGCCTGGGCGACCTCATGCTCGATGTCGTCGTGCAGGCTGAAGCTGCCCCGCAGCCGGGCACCGATGTGGCCGGCTCGCTGCGGTTTCGGGTCGGCGGCTCGGCGGCCAACACGGCACGTACGTTCGCCACCCTCGGCGGTCGAGCGGTGCTCGTCTGCGTCGTCGGCCAGGATCCGCTGGCTGGCCGGCTGGTTGCCTCGCTGCGGGCGGCCGGCGTGGTGGTCCACGCGGTCCGGGCGCGCGGCCGCACGCCGCGCCTGCTGGCGCTCATCGACGAAAGCGGCGAGCGCTCGTTCGTGACGGACCGGTCGGTGGCCGACGACTTGCCGCCGGAGCGACTCAAGGGGACGTGGCTGGCACGCGCCGAGCACCTGCACATTCCGGCCTACTCGTTGCTGCAGGGCGCGCTGCCGCGCGCGGCCGTGGCGGCCGCGCGCGCAGTCCACCACGGCGGCGGCACTGTCTCTGTCGATCTTGCTTCGCACCGCCCGCTGCTCACGCGCGGCCGGGCGGCCGCCTTCGCGGCGATCCGCTCGGTCGAGCCGGACCTCGTGCTGGCCAACACCGCCGAGGCCGCGGCATTGACCGGCCTGCGCCCACTGCACGGCTCGACGGCGCTCGACGAACGGCTGCTCGAGGCGGCGCCGCTGGCCGTCATCAAACAGGGCCTGGCTGGCTGCCGCATCGTCTGGCGGGCCGGCTCGGGCGGGGCCGCACTGGCGATCGACGTTGCCACGCGACCCATCGCGGCGAGCGACACGACCGGTGCCGGCGATGCCTTCGACGCGGGGTTCCTCTACTCCCTGCTGCTGAGCAAGCACGGCGACGGACTGCCACACGACGGTGCCGCTCTGCGTCGTGCGGCGGTGGCCGGCCATCACGCCGCAGCGCGGGTGCTGAGCCGCCCACGCACGGAACTGGTGCTGTGACCGGCGGACCGCTCGAGGTTGTCTCGCGGGTACGCGACGCATTGGCTGCCGGTCGCCCCGTGGTCGCACTCGAATCGACGCTCATCACGCACGGCTTCGCGGCGCCGCTCAACCTCGAAGCCGCGCATCGCGCTGAGGCGGCCGTGCGCGCCAACGGTGCTGAGCCGGCGACGGTGGCGGTGCATGCCGGCCGGCTGATCGTGGGCCTCGCGCCCGACCAGCTGACCGAGCTGTCGGCCGCGTCGCGGCCGGCCAAGGCCGCACGTTCGACGCTGGCCGTCGCCCTCGCCTCGGGCGGCTGGGCGGGCACGACGGTCTCGGCGACCATGATTGCTGCTCATCTGGCGGGCATCCGCGTGTTCGCCACGGGCGGCATTGGCGGCGTGCATCATGGCGGCGCCGCCAGCTTCGACATTTCGTCCGACCTGGATGAGCTCGCGCGCACGCCAGTGCTGGTGGTGTGTTCCGGCCCCAAGTCGATCCTCGACGTTGACCTGACGCTCGAGTACCTCGAAACGCGCGGCGTGCCCGTGCTCGGCTGGCAGACCACGCGGCTGGCCGGCTTCTACACGGTCGACAGCGGTCGTTTCGTGGCGGGGTCGGTGGCCGACGCCCGCGCGGCGGCGACGGTCGCGCGGCTGCACTGGTCGCTCGGCCCGACGACTGGGCTGGTCATCGCCGCGCCCGTGCCGGCAGCCTCCGCGCTCCAGCCGGCGGAGGCCGCGCAATCGATCGACGAGGCGCTCGCCGCCGCCTCGGCGGCGGGCGTCCATGGCCCGGCCGCGACGCCATATGTCCTGGCGCGCGTCGCCGAGCTGACCGATGGCCGATCGGTCACGGCCAACCTTGCGCTGATCGAGAACAACGCGGCCATCGCCGCCCGGATCGCTGCCGAGCTGAGCGCGCCCTAGCCGTTGCGCAGCGTCGAGGTGTCGACCACCTCGAAGTCGGAGCCGTGCAACTGCTGCAGGGCGTGCAGGTCGTTGTCATCCCAGCGGCGGTCGGGGGCACCGGTGATGTACCACGGTGACCCGTTATCGGCCAGGATCATGCCGTACTCCTTGAGGGCGAGGAGGACGACCTGCGCCTGGGGTCCGAAGTGGGAGATGTCGACCGATGCCTTGAGCCTGACGCGCAGGCCCATCGGCGGCAGCGCGGGGTCGTCGGAGTTGGCCGCGAAATGGCGTGCCGGATAGATGTACGCGCGTCGAGTTGCCGGTGCGGTGAAGCGCAGGGCGTGGGCGATCAAACCGGCGCCGACCTCGTCGTAGCGGGCCAGTCCGGGCAGGATGGGCAGGCCCGCCGCGTCGGCGCTCGTCCAGCCGGCCGGGCGCAACGCGTTCGAGCCCAGGTCCCAGATGGCACCCGAACCCGCGTGCCAGCCGTTGCTGCGATGGCGCACGTCGAAGAGTTCGTACAGGCGACAGCGACTGCGGTCGACGACCACCAGGTGCCGGTCGCTGCCCCGCTCGAAGAGGGCGTGGCGGGGTATCGGGTACTTACCGAGGTCCGATTCGTCGGGCCAGGTGAAATGAACGCGCACCCTGCGTGCATGGCGGCCGACCACGTTGTACGGGATGCCGTAGTCACCGCCGGCGAGCGAGCTGAAATCCGGGTGCAGGTAGCTGGTCAGGCCGATGCTGGCGATCAGCGTGGCCGAATCGGACGCCACGGGCAGGCTGTCCACGCGCTCATTCCAGACGTTCGAGGCGGGAAACACCGTGCACTTCGGCGCCCCGGGCAACGTCGGCGCGGATGCGGCCGCGACCGGGGTGACCTGGCCGCCAAGGCAGGCCAGCGCCAGCAACCAGCTGGCGGCCGGCGACAAGCGCCTGATCATGCGCCGATGGTCGGCGCCAGACGCCGGCGCCTCAAGTGGCCGACCATCTCAGGCCCGGGTGTACGAAGGAGCGGTGCGTGCCGCCCACGACTGACCGCAGCCCTGCTCGGCCACGGTTAACGAAACGTTGCCGACGCGTGCGACACCGTTGGATATCGTTAGTCGTCACAGGGATCGATTCCGAATTCACGTCGTGGGCAGGGAGGCGCAGTGCCCGACAAGCATGGTCGCATGATGGCCACGTACGGCCGGCGACCACCCGAGCGATCACGTGGCACCGCGGCCGTACTCAGCTTCATCTTCCCGGGGCTGGGGCATGCCTACCTGGGCGACCGCCGCGGCGCGTTGCTCTTCGCGGTGCCCGTCCTGGTGCTCCTGGGCGCCCTGCTGGCGTGGGTCGTGCGGACGGGTTTCACGCGCGCGGGCGCGCGCCTGCTCGACCCCACCGTGGCCCAATTGGCAGCAGTTGTCGCCCTGGTTGTCCTCGTGTGGTGGGCGCTGGCCGTCCTGTCCGCCTGGCGCGCGGGAGCCGGCCACGGTCAATCGACGTTGCTGACGCCGGTTGCGCTGGTGGCCGTGATCACTCTCGTCATCGTCGCGCCCATCCCGATCGTGGGACCGACCTGGTACTGGCAGTTATCGGTGGCCGACCGCGGCTTCGACGGTGGTGTGGACTGCACCATTTCCGACTGCAACACGGGCCCCACCCCGGCCGCCAGCCAGATCGCCCAGATTCCGACGGGCAGCGCGCCCGGCTCGGCGACGTCGGGAGTAAGTCCCACGCCGAGTGGCACCGACGAGTACGCGCCTGATCTGTCCGAGCCGCCGGCGACCATCGAGCCGGGCCCCAGTCCGTCGTTCGACATCAGCAAGCTCGACGCCCAGGACGACGGCTGGCTGAACGTCCTGCTGATCGGACTCGACACGCGTTGTGCGGGCGGTGTGGTCACCGGCGCCAACACCGACACCATGATCGTGGTCAGCGCCAACGCCGCGACCGGCGACGTCTACATGTTCAGCTTCCCGCGCGATACGGCACGCTTCCCGCTGTACGTCGGTGGCACGATGCCCGGCTACTGGAAGCTGAACTCGTTCGCCGGTTTCACCAAGCTCTACCAGGACACCTTCCCCGACCCGGGACAGCCGGCGCTGGCGTATGAGATCGGCTACCTGCTCGGCATCCCGATCGACTACTACGCCTCGATCAACATCTGTGGCTTTCCGCAACTCATCGACCAGCTCGGCGGCGTCGACGTGTGCAACTCGAAGACGATCGACGACCCGGGCTATCCGCACGGCGACGGCACGTACGGTTTCCACCTCGACCCGGGCATGTACCACATGGACGGCGCCACGGCGCTCGCCTATGCGCGGTCGCGCCACGGCAGCAGCGACTTTGCCCGAGCGAAACGCCAGCAGCAGCTGCTGGGTGCGATCAAACAGGCGATCCTCGCGCCGGGCAACCTTGCCCGGCTGCCCGATATCGTCACCGCCCTGGGCGCCGTCGTGCACACGGACTTTCCGCCGGATCAGATCGACTCGCTGCTGCAATTGGCCAACCAGGTCCAGGACAACCCCACTGCGCAGTACGTGTTCGAGTTTCCTGATTGGGCGCAGCACCTGCCGCGCAACCTGACCAATGGGCGCTCGGTTCAGTTCCTGCGCCTGGACAAGATCGCCGCCCTGTCCGAGCAGGTCTTCGGCAGCAAGAGCCTTTACTCATCCGGCGGCGCGGTACCTTCGACGGTGCCGGTAGACCTCCCGACGCCCTCACCGACGCCCACCGATGACGCTAACGTTTGCTGAATGAGGATCTACGAGGGAACCCCGCGCCAGGACTACGAAGAGGTGCTCCGCTCGATCGGGGCGATTCTCGACCAGCGCGGCATGCGCGAAGTCAGCATGGCCGAGACCGATGACGGTTTTGTGGTGCAGGGTCTCGTCCTGATATCCGGCGAGGAAAGCGCGTGGAATGATCCCGCCGCCAGATTGGCCAAGGAGACGTTCTACCTGCGCGAGGACGACATCTCGCGATTCATGGACGAGGCGTTCGCACGCCGGGCCAATTCGGATCTCGCCAACGCCGCGCCGAGCCACTTCTACGAAAGCGCGCTGCGCGTGTTGGGGGCCTACTTCGATCAACAGCAACCGCGCGACGTGTTCTTCTTCGAGCAGGAGCACCAGTTCGTGATCCGCCTGCTGATGCCGACGCGAACCGGCCTGCGCCACGTCCTCGTCGAATTCACGCGGGAAGACATCGAGGCGATGATCGCCAACGCCGGGCGCGGACGGGGCCGCCCGGGCGAGGGCGGCCAGGCGCCCGCCTGACGTGGCTGGCGGCGTGGCTTAGCATTGCCCCTGTATTCGTAATGACTCGCGACTGGAGGTCCGCGTGAAGAGGCTGATCAAGTTAATCGTCGTTCTCTTCGTGCTTCTGCTCGCGGCCGCCATCGTCGTTCCGCTGGTTGTGCTCGCGGGCTTGTTCATCTGGCTCAAGCTGACCGAAGAGGCGGACGACGAGGCGCTCGAGCTCGAGCAGGATATGGAAGCCGGCGAGCAGTCGACCAGCGACTGAAGCTCACCGGCACCGACCGTCCGTTGGGCGGTCCGGGCGATCCGCATGCGCCGGTCAGTTTCCTGATCGACTACGACGGCACCGTCTCGCTGCTCGACGTGGGCGACGAGCTGCTGGCCCGGCATTTCTCGGACCGGGCCGAGGTCGCGCGCCTCGATGCCCTCTATGACGCAGGCGGGATCGGGTCGCGCGAGCTGATGCGCTGGGACATGGACGTGTTGCCGCGCGATGCCCAACTGCTGCGCAGCGAGGCGGCGGCGATGCCCCAGGATCGCGACTTCCCCTCGTTCGTGCTTGCTGCCCGTGCTCGCGGTGCACTCGTCGAGGTGGTCAGCGACGGCCTCGGCTTCTATGTCGGCTCGAATCTCGAGGCGCTCGGCGTGAGCGACGTGTTCGTGGCGACCAACGCCAATACGGTCACCGACGGCGGCGCTGGAATGAGCTTCCCGTTCGGACATCCGAGTTGCTTCGTATGCGGCACCTGCAAACGTGAACGGGTCAGGCTCCACCAGGCAGACGGTCGCGTGGTGGTTTTCATCGGTGACGGCACCAGCGATCGCTTCGGCGCCGCCCACGCAGACGTCGTTTTCGCCAAGGACGGCCTGGCCCGGATATGCCGCGCGGAGGGCTGGCCGTTCCAACCGTGGAGCGACTTCGCGCAGCTGACCCACTGGCTGGAAGCCGCCTTCGCTGATGGTCGGCTGCCGGCTTCACCGGCGGACGTCGATGCCTGGCGCGCTGCCCATGGCCGTGCGCCGCGGGCCTTCATCTGCGGGCCCGAAGTGTGGGGCGCCGGGCGCTCCACGCCGGGCCCGGGCCCCGGTCGCGAAGCCGGCTGATGGGCTGGGCGGAGGGATCGCCGCTATGATCGGCGCGTCGTGCGTTTCTCCTTCCTCGTCAGCTCATTGATGGCGGTCGCCCTGGCGGGTACGGTGCTCGCCGGTGCGGTGCTCATCGGCGTCGTGCCCACGAGTCCGGCCAGCAGCCCATCCCCGTCGCCCGCGCCCGCCTCGCAGCCCGTGGCCACGCCACTGCCCACCGCGTCCGCCAGCGCGCAGCCTTCACCGAGCGTCGTCGCGAGCCTGCCCGCGCCCTCCGCAGGCGGGACGTACGTCGTGCAGGTGGGCGATACGTTGAGCGGTATTGCCGACCAGGTGGGCGTGTCATGGCAACTGATCGCGCAGGCCAACAACATCACCGGCCCCGACTACGTCATCCAGGTCGGACAGATCCTGACCATTCCCGTGCCGCCGTCCACCTCGCCTGACGCCAACGCCTACGTGGTCAAGGAGGGCGACACGATCACCGCCATCGCGCAGCAGTTCGGGGTGCAACCCACAGACCTTGCCGACTACAACAACGTGACCAACTGGGACGCTATCAAGGTCGGCCAGGTGCTCTACATCCCGGGCCCCGGCTGGACCCCGCTACCGACCGCAACCAGCTAGCTGCCGCGCCGCCGCACCCGAGTGGTGCCCGCGCACAACGGAGAGTTCCGATCTTGGTACTAATTTGCGTGGCAGTACTTTCGTCACCCCTGGTGAGGTGCTAGCGTTAACGGTCGGCGGCTGGTGCCGCCATGACGACTATGAAGCTATCCCGTTATTGCCGACTGGGGCTCGGCAAGAGGAAGTGGAGAAACAATGAAAGTCGCGAAGGTTCTTCTCGCCTCCGCCGTTGCCGGCCTGATGCTGGCGGGCAGCTCGCTCGCGGTGTTCGGCTATGAGGGCCAGGTTCCGGCGCAGGTGACGCTGCAGGGCACGTGCCACGGCGATCAGGTCACCGCCACCGTGCTCGATTCGAACGGTGTCGGCGTCAGCGACGTCCAGGTCACCTTCTCGTTCGTTCAGAAGGGCGACGCCTCGGATGATCTGTCCCCGGCCAGCACGACGACCGACAGCTCGGGTCAGGCGGCGGCGTCGCTGTCGCTGGCCGACGTTCCCGGTACGCGCATCATCCAGGCCACGGCCGGTGATTCCGCGGCACAGGGCTCGCTGACCCTCGCCTGCAAGCACGGCCTGCCCAACACGAGCGCGGACTCTCCCGTGAGCACCGATTACAGCCTGCCGCTGATGCTGCTCCTTGCGGTCGCAGCCCTCGGCCTGGGCGGCACGGTCGTCTGGCGGGTGGCTCGGGTCCGCTCGTAACCCAGCCGTTCCAACGCGTGCTGGCCCCCGGCTCGGCGGCCAGCCGGCGCGAATAGCAGCCTCGGAGTAGTTTTCCCTCGTGGGTAGAGTTCGCCGGTCGCGAACGTTCGCTGCGCTGGCCCTGCTGGCCGTCGTGGTCGTTGCTGCATGGTTCGCGGCGCCGGTCGTCTGGCCGGCTGCGTCGCCGTCGCCCAGCCCTTCGCAGGCGGTGGCCCTGGCCACGGCCACGCCCAGCGCCGCGCCAGTCGCGACGAGCCCATCGATCACACAGTCGCCGGACTCGTCGGCCGGCGCGCCGGCTGCGACTCCTGGGTTCTCGAGCTCGCCGGCCAGCGGTGAGCCGGGCATTCCCGCTAACCGGGTGACCGTTCCGAGCCTGGGCATTGACCTGCCGGTCGTCGAAGGCGACGGGGTCGACGCCCCGATGGACCTCGCGGCGCACTACCCGGGCACGTCATGGCCCGGTGGCGGGTCGAACATCTATCTCTACGCTCACGCGCGGAAGTCGATGTTCCAGAACCTATGGAATGCGCAGCTGGGCGATCTCGTGTACGTCGACCTGGTCGACGGCAGCCAGCGCGTCTACCAGGTCTCAAAGATCGAGCCCGACATTGCGTGGGATGACCTGAGCGTTCTCGACCCGACGCCCACCGAGCAGCTGACGCTGCAGACCTGCACGGGCACCCACGATACCGATCCGCGCTTCCTGGTCATAGCCACGCCCGTGTCGTGAGCCAGGTCGATCTCGGCACCGGAGCGGTGGCCGAGCGGCGCCGGCGTCGCGTTCCGTGGCGGCGGCTGGGAGTGGCGGGGCTCGTCGTGGTCGCGCTCGTCGTGCTGGTCGGCCTGTACGCCGCGGTCCGATTTCTGCCGGCCTTCAGCAGCGCTCAGGAGGCGCGGGCGAGCCTGAGGGACGCCATCAGCCACGCCACCAACGTCACCAATCTCGACCAGGCCGGGCTCGCCGCCGCCGCTGCCGATGTGGCCGACGCTCAGCAGGGCTTCGGCCAGCTCGATGACCTGCTGAAGCACGACCCACTGATAGGCCTTTTGCGCAATGCGCCGATCTTTGGCCAGCAGATCCGCGGCGCCGATGACCTGGTCGCCGCGGGCGACGACGTGGTCGCGGCGGCGAACGAGCTCCTGACCGTGGGCGACCAGTTCCTCGCAGCCCGCAACGGGAGCGGCGATCCCTTGCCGCGCCTGGTCGCGCTCATGCAGCAGGCGGCGCCAGCCGTCCAACAGGCACAGCAGCAGCTGACCGACGCCGAGCAGCATGTCGACGCGATACCGGACGGGCTGCTGGCGCCCATCATCGACGGGCGTGACGAGCTGCGCGATCGCCTCGATCGCTTCCTGCCTGCCCTGACGGCCTATTCGCAGGCGGACGATTACCTGCCGACGCTGCTCGGCGCCAACGGTCCGCGGCACTACCTCGTGCTTGCCGAGGATCCTGCCGAGTTGCGTCCGACGGGTGGCTTCATGGGCACCTACGGGATCGTCACCATCGACAACGGCGCGATCACCACCGACTTCCACGACATCTACGACCTGGACCGCAAACCGGGCATCTCATACGTCGAGCCGCCGCGCGATCTGAAGGGCCACCTGCTGGGCAACTACTCGTGGCAGCTGGCCGACGCCAACTGGTCGCCCGACTACCCGACCTCGGCCCAGGAGGCGCTGACGCTGTATACGCACGAGTCGGGCGACAGCAATATCGACGGCGTGATGGTGCTGACCACGTACGCCATCGACCGGCTGCTGACGCTGACGGGACCGGTGACCGTGCCCGAATACGGCGTGACCGTGCACGCGGGGAACACCCTCTATGTGGCACTGGCGAACACGCGCACGTCCGAGACGCCGGGCGTCAACCGCAAGGCGTTCCTCGACTACCTCGCGAGCGACCTGATGCAGGCTGTCCGGGCGCTGCCGGCGACCAAGTGGCAGGCGGCCCTCAAGGTGCTCGATGAGATTCGCACGGAGCGGCAGGCGATGGTATGGCTGCCCGATCCGCAGATGCAGGGCCACGTCGTCGCGGCCGGCTGGGACGGCGCGCTGCGCCAGGACGCGGGCGACTACCTGATGGTCGTCGACGCGAACGTTGCCCCGGTCGGCAAGCTGAACAGTGTGGTTACCCGGCAACTCGCGTTCGCGGCCCAGATCGACGCGGTTGGCAATGCCCACGACAACCTCCAGGTCACGTGGGAGAACCCCATGGCCACAGGTACCGGGCCCATCTACGACGTGTTGCGCGCGACGCAGCACGGCGTCCAGATCCTGGGCAATTTCACGCGCATCGTGGTGCCCGAGCGAAGCCGGCTGGTATCAGTGTCCGGCGGCGGCACGGTCACGCCAATCGACTCGCTCGAGTCGCAGGGCAGCGAAGCCGGGCGAGACTGGTTCGGCAACTACCTGATGATCCCACCGGGCGAAACGACGCTCGACTGGCAGTGGATCGCGCCCTACGTCGCCATTCCGCCCACGAGCGGCGGCGTCGCGACCTACAACCTGGTGGTGCAGAAGCAGCCCGGGACCGACGCCGACCCGCTCACCGTGAGCGTCCAGCTGCCGCCGGATGCCCAGTTCATGTCGGCGTCTGACGGCGCGCAGGTGAATGGCGACCTAATCAGCTGGCAGACGGATCTGCACACCGACGTGGTCGTACAGGTGCAGTATCAGGTACCGCCGGCGGGCTGAATCGGCATCGCCCATGGGCGATTGTCGGGCAACACGGTGATAGGAGGATAGGTTCATCCGTGCTACCTTCCACGGCCGTCAGCAGGCGCGCGCGGCTCGGCCAAGGTTGAACGGCGACGTTGTGCGACGCAATGCGGATGTCGATCCTGCCCGAGGGACCTGGGGCCGAAAGTGAGGGATTCGTGACAGAGCCACCGCCGACTTCCGGTGTCGCTGCGGACGGGCGGCTCGAGCTCAGCATCGTCATCCCCACCTTCCACCGACCAGGCTTGGTCACCGAGACGCTCGGTGCCCTTGCTGGTCAGGAGACGCAGGCCAGGTTCGAGGTCATCGTCGCCATCGATGGGCACGAGCCGGACACGCGCCGCACGCTGGGCGAGCTCGCCCTGCCGTACGCGCTGCGGGTCATCGAGCAGGATCACGCCGGCGCGGGTGCGGCCCGCAACGCCGGCGCGGCAATCGCGCGTGGCGACCTGCTGCTCTTCCTCGACGACGACATCCGGCCGTCGCCGGTGCTCGTCGAAGAGCACCTGCGCGCCCAGCGCGATTTCGGTCCGATGGTGGGCATCGGCCGTCTTACCTTCACCGCCATCCACGCCCGGGCAGCGCTGATCCGCTACCTCGCGGACTGGTGGGTGCGCCATGACGCGAAGCTGACCGCCGATCCGCAGTCGGCGGATGCGCGCGATGCCTTCTCGGGCAACCTGTGCCTGCCGCGCGATTGGTTCCTGGAAGCGGGCGGATATGCGACCGACATCGCGCGCCCCGACGATGTGGAGCTCGGTGTTCGCCTGGCGGCGCGCGGCCGTGCCTTTCGGTACGTCGCAGATGCGTCGGGAGAGCAGACGTACGATCGCACGCCGGCCCAGCTGCTTCGCGACGCGTACCTGCAGGGCCGTGGCGAGGTCGAGGTCTACCGCCGTCATCCCCATGCGCTGCCGTCGCTGTGGCTGGGCACGTTCGGTGCCGGCGCGCGGTTGAGCGTGCTCGAGGGTTGGCTGAGACCGCAGACGATGCGCCTTGAGCCGCTCTGGCGGCTGGTTGACGCCATCCTGGAACACACCCGCCCATCGACACGCTGGCTGCGCTGGCGCTACTCGGGCGCGTTCTGGGCAGGTGTGCGAGCCGCCGCGCCCGACCTATGGCAACGCCTGGTGAACCCGCCCGTCGTGCTCATGTACCACGCGTTTACCGAGAACGACGCCGGCGAATCGCGCTACGTCATCTCGCGGCGCCGCTTCCGCCAGCACATGCGCTGGATCCGGCGGCGCCGCTATCCGGTGCTGACGGCAGCCGAGTTGGCCGGCTACCGGGCGCGCGGCGAGGTACCTCCGGCGGGCGCCGTGGTGGTGACCATCGACGATGGGTTCGAGTCGGCCGTTGAGCACGGCCTGCCCATCCTGCGCGACTGCCGGATCAACGCGAGCCTGTTCATTCCTACGCGGTTGCTCGGCGGCGAGTTCGAGGATCGCAGGGTCATGACCGCCGAACGCCTGGCCGCCGTGGCGCAGGCCGGCTTCGAGGTTGAGGCGCACAGCCGGACTCACGCCGACCTGACCGGCACGTCCAGCGAACAGACCGAGGCCGAGGTCGCGGGGTCACGGCACGACCTGGCCGGCCTGTTCGGGGCCGACCCAACGGCTTTTGCATATCCGTATGGGCACGAGAACCAGGTGGTGCAGGAAGTGGCTCGATCAGCCGGCTTCCGGGCGGCCTTCACCACCTACCCGCGGCCGGTCGCGCCGATCCACGGCGACCTGGCGCTGCCACGCTACGAGATCCCGGGGGGATTCCCCTTCCTGCGTTTCGCGATCTTGCTGTGGCTGCGACTGCCACGCGTGGGCTGGCTGCACTGACCCGCCGATGACAGGCACGCCAGTTCTCGACGACGTCGCGGTGGTGATACCGACGCTCGAGCGAGCCGCCAGGTTGAGGCGCTGCCTGGAGGCCATCCAACAGGGCGAGGCACGGCCGGCAACGATCGTGGTGGTCGATCAGAGTGCGGGCGGCGACACGCGCGCCGTGACCCGCGACCGACGCTGGGCGCGACGGGTGCGCTACGAGCACCTCGACGAACGGTCCGCCTCCGCCGCCCGCGACCACGGCCTGCGCACGGCCGCGCTGCCGCTGGTGGCCTTCACCGATGACGATTGCGTCCCGGATCCGGGCTGGTTGCGCGCGCTGGTCGAGGCACACGACAGGGCCCCGTCGCCGGCCGCCGTGACGGGCCGCGTCCTGCCGCTCGGTGATCCCGCGCCGGGAACGTTCTCGGTCGCCTCGCGCACGGACACCCGACAGCGCGACTACGTCGGCCGACAGGTGCCGTGGTACGTGGGCACGGGCGGCAACCTGCTGGTCGAGACTCCGGCGTATGAACGCGCCGGCGGATTCGACCTCATGCTTGGCCCCGGCACAGCCGGCCGAATTGGCCGAAGACCTGGCCCTCCTTTACGACCTGCTCACGAGCGGTGCGACGATCCGCTACGCCCCTGCCGCGGTGGTGCGCCACGAACGCAAGAGCCGCGCCGAAAGGCTCACCCGAATGGGCTCCTACGCCCGTGGTGTGGGGACGCTGATGCGCTCGATCGCGCAACGGGGCGATCCATATGCGGGCGTCCTGCTCGGACGCTGGGCTTACGACCACGCCCGCGTGTTCGCAGGCGCCCGTCGCCAGCGCGACGAGCACGTACTGCTCGAACTGCGGCTGCAGCTGCGCGGCCTGATCGACGGCCTTCGTGGCTGACCGGCCGCCCGCGTTGGGCGGTCGCTCCGGCCGCGTGCTGAGAGCAACCGTCAGCAACCTTTTCGGACGGGGCAGCTCGGTCCTGGTGACCTTCCTGCTGACCCCGTTCATCCTGGGCCAGCTCGGCCCGTCGTGGTACGGCCTGCTTGTCCTCGCCGGTTCGCTGGCGGGTTACGGCGCGTTGCTGGACCTGGGCATCGGCGGAGCCGTCATCAGATTTGTCGCGCACCACTCGGCGCGCGATGAGACCGATCGCGTCAACGCGGTGATTGCCACCGCGTCGTGGTTGTACCTCGCGCTCGGCGCCGTGGCCCTGGCGGGCACGATCGCTGTGGCGGCGGTGTTTGCCGATGTTTTCGGTGTCGCGGCGGTCGATCGCCAGATCGCCTCGACCTTCGTTTTGCTCTCGGGCCTGGCCATGGCGATCACGATCGCGTCCTCGCCCGCCTCGAGCGTGCTGCTCGGGCTGCAGCGCTACGACCTGCAGAACACGGTCAGCGTCATTGTCCTGGTCACGTCCGCCGCAGGGACGGTGCTCGTCCTGCTGGCCGGGGGAGGGGTCATCGGCCTTGGCCTTGTCGGCGTCGCGACCACGGTCCTGGGTATCGTGCTGAGCATCGCCCTCGTGCGCCGCATCCGGCCCGACATCCACATCGGCTACCGCGCAGCGGACCGCACGCTTGTACGCCCGATCCTCTCGTTCAGCCTGTCCGTCTTCGCCATCGAGTTCGCCGGCCAGTTGCAGATGAAGACCGACGAGATCGTCATCGGCGTGTTCCGGCCACTCGCTGCGATCACGCCCTACGCGTTGGCGCGCCGCCTCCGTGACCTGGCGCTGACTTTCGCCGACCAGTTCAGCATGGTGTTGTTTCCGCTCGCTTCGGAATTGAACGCGCGCGAGGACCGCGAGCGCCTGCGGACCGTCTACATCGGCGGGACGCGCATCGCGTTGAGCCTCATGGCGCCGCTTGCCATCGGCCTGGTCGTGTTGGGCGGTTCCTTCCTGACCGCCTGGGTGGGCCCAGAGAACGGAGGCGCCGCCGACGTGCTGACCGTCCTGGCCGTAGCGGCCCTCTTCGACTGTTCCACGTGGCCCGCCGGCTACATCCTCGAGGGCCTCGGCCGCAATCGAGTGCTAGCCGCCGTCAGCCTGCTGAGCGGCCTGGTCAACGTGACCCTGTCGATAGTGCTGGTGCAATCCCTGGGTGTCCTGGGTGTCGCCTACGCAACACTCATCCCGGCCGTCATCGAGACGGTCGCCATCGTGCTGCCCTACGCCATGCGCGTGATGCAGGTGAGCCTGCGCGAATTCGTGTTCCAGATCGTATTGCCGGTCGCGGTCCCGGGCGTGCTGATGGTGGTCGTCATCGAGTTGCTCGCCCGCCTCATCGGCGTCTCGGACATGCTGCGCATCCTCATCATCGGCGGGCTCGCGGCGGTCGTGTATGCACTGGTCTACCTGAGCCTGCCCTCGGCCGCGCCCGAGCGCCGCGTCGCGATTACCGCCGCCAACAGGGTCTGGCGCGCGATCCGCCGCTAAGCCCGGCTGCATGGCCCTTTCCGCTGAGCACAGTTGACGTTCGTACCGCTGACCCGGAGGTAGGTTTTGGGGAGTATGCGCACGTGCTACCCAGGTCACGCAACGAGGAACGGGCGCGCCGTCTTGCGGTCGTGGGTTGTGGCCACGTTGGGCTTGTGGTCGCCGCCGGCCTGGCGCGGCTTGGCCATCGCGTCGTCGGGCTGGATCGTGCGGCCGACGTCGTTGCCGGCCTGACCCGTGGGATCACCCCGTTCCACGAAAGCGAGCTGGACGAACTCGTCCGCGACGGACTCGCGTCCAAGCGGCTGACCTTCACCGATTCCTACGGTGATGCCCTGAATGACGCTGAGTTCATGTTCCTGGCGGTCGATACGCCGCCGGCTGCCGATGGCGCGCCGGACCTGGGCAACCTGCGCGCTGCGGCACGCTCGGTCGCCGCGTCGCTCGGTGATCCGCGCCCGCTGGTGATCGTCAAGAGCACCGTACCGGTCGGTACCGGTGCGCTGCTCGAGGAGATCATTGCCGAACTGGCCGGGCCGCCACGCGTGCGCGTCGTATCCAATCCCGAGTTCCTGCGCCAGGGCAAGGCCGTCCACGACTTCTTCAATCCCGAGCGCACCGTGATCGGAGCCAACGAGGTCGCCGATGCACACGCCGTCGCCGGCCTGTTCCGCGAACTCCCGGGTGAGCGGGTGATCGTCGACGTGCCGACGGCCGAGATGGTCAAGTACGCCTCGAACGCCTTCCTTGCCACGCGGGTGTCGTTCATCAACGAGATCGCGACGATGTGCGAGGCGCTAGGCGTCGACGTCGATGGCGTGGTCGAGGGCATGGGCTACGACCCGCGCATCGGCCACCTCTTCATGCACCCGGGCATCGGCTACGGCGGCAGCTGCCTGCCCAAGGACGTCGCGGCGATGCGCTACATCGGTGGCGTGCACGGGGTCGCGACGCCGCTCCTGGCGGCCGTCGAGGAGGTCAACTCGACCCAACCCGGCCGTGCGGCGCGGCGGCTGGCCGTCGAGCTCGGCGGTCTCGAAGGTTCATTGGTGGCGGTGTGGGGGGTGACGTTCAAGGGCGGTACCGACGATGCCCGCCGCTCGCCGGCCATGGATGTCGTGGAGCTGCTGGTGCGCGAGGGCGCGCGCGTCAACATCCACGAACCGTCAGGCGCCGGCGGCCTGCCCGAGCACATGCGCTCATGGTGGACGGCCGACCCGGTGCAGGCGGCGGCGGGTGCGGATGCGCTCGCGGTGCTCGCCGACTGGGGTGAGTTCGCGGCCGTGGATCTCGGCCAGGTTCGGCGGGCCATGCGTGGAGACGTCCTGCTCGACGCGCGCAATCTGCTCGATCCGGCATTGGCCCGACAGGCCGGCTTCCGCTACATCGGCATGGGTCGTGGCCGGCTTCGACCCCCGGCCGGGCGCACATTGGCGGCGCGCGAGGTCTTCCATGCGCGGCATGCCGGCCACTCCGCCGTCGCCGACCAGTCTCCGCCGGCGGCCGGTGCGGCAGCCGTCATCCGTCCCGCGGTAGAGAGCCGCTGAGGCAGGCGAACGGGCCGCACGGCCTCCGTCTGCGGCACCGCTTCGGGCAGCAACGGACATCTGCTCCGGGTATCTCGCGGTACAATCGAAAAAACCCCGGAGGACCTCAACCTATGGCGAAGTATGTCTTTGTGACCGGAGGCGTCACCTCCTCACTCGGCAAAGGCATCACCGCCGCCAGCATTGGCCGGCTGTTGAAGAGCCGCGGTCTCTCCGTCTCGATCATCAAGCTCGATCCCTACATCAACGTCGACCCGGGCACGATGAGCCCGTACCAGCACGGCGAGGTCTTCGTCACCGACGACGGCGCCGAGACCGACCTCGACCTGGGCCACTACGAGCGCTTCATCGACGAGAACCTGACCCAGCTGTCCAACGTGACCACCGGTCGCATCTACCAGGCGGTCATCGCCAAGGAGCGCCGCGGCGACTACCTGGGCGGTACCGTGCAGGTCATCCCGCACATCACCAACGAGATCAAGGAACGCATCACGCGCGTGGCCCGTGACGGCCGTGCCGACGTGGTGATCGTCGAGGTGGGCGGCACGGTGGGCGACATCGAGTCGCTGCCGTTCCTCGAGGCCATTCGCCAGATGCGCAAGGACGTCGGCCGCACGAATGTCCTGTACGTTCACGTGACGCTGCTGCCATCCCTGAGCGCTACAGGCGAGTTGAAGACAAAGCCCACCCAGCACTCGGTCAAGGAGTTGCGCGGCATCGGTATCCAGCCCGACGTGATCATCGCCCGCTCCGAGCAGCCGGTGCCGGATGAACTGCGCGAGAAGATCGCCCTGTTCTGCGACGTGGCCAGCGAGGCCGTCATTCCCGCGCCCACGGCTGACACCATCTACGAGGTTCCGCTGCAGTTCCACGACCACGGCCTCGACGAGCTGATCGTGCGCGAGTTGAACCTGGGCGACAAGGCCAAGCCGGCCGAGCTCGAAGCGTGGCGCAAGCTCGTTGAGCGCATCAAGGCACCCAAGCCGGCGCTCGAAGTCGCGCTGGTCGGCAAGTACATCGAGCTGCCCGACGCCTACATGTCGGTCACCGAGGCGCTGCGCCATGCCGGCTGGGCCAACGACCGCGACGTGCGCGTCCGCTGGGTCGACTCCGAGTCACTGACCGACGACAACCTGGCCACCAAGCTGGGCGGCGTGGCCGGCATCGTGGTGCCCGGCGGGTTCGGCCACCGTGGCATCGAGGGCAAGGTGCTCGCGGCTCGCTATGCACGCGAGAATCGGGTGCCGTATCTCGGCCTGTGCCTGGGCCTCCAATGCGGCGTGATCGAGTTCGCGCGCGATGTCGTCGGGGCGCCCGACGCCAACTCGACCGAATTCGACATTTTCACCAACGCCCCGGTCATCGACTTCATGCCCGACCAGCGCGAGCTCGAGGACAAGGGCGGCACGATGCGCCTGGGCCTCTATCCCGCGCGCCTGACGCCCGACTCGAAGGCCGCCCAGGCGTACGGCGAGGAGATCATCTACGAGCGCCACCGGCACCGTTTCGAGGTGTCCAACGAGTACCGCGAGGCGCTCGAGAACGCCGGCATGCTGCTGTCGGGCCAGTCACCTGACGGACGCCTGGTCGAGATCGTCGAGCTCAAGGACCATCCCTGGTTCGTCGCCTCGCAGTTCCACCCCGAGTTCAAGAGCCGGCCCGATCGGCCGCATCCGCTGTTCGACGCCTTTGTCAGGGCGGCCATGGAGCACGGGCCGCAGCCGCCCGTCGAGGTTGCGTCGCAGCCCACTTCGCAGGCGATCCCCGTCAACGCCTAGGTCGTGCCGCGCTGCTGAGGCGCAAGAGCGGCCGGCCGTGATTGGTCGGCACCCGTAGTCTGGCGACGCTTACCTGATTTACGGAGTCGCAAGCAGACCCGCGTACACTCGGCGCACAGAAAACGAGGAGCGAAGACGATGAAGATCTTCCTGGACACCGCCGAGATCGAAGAAATCCGGACGGCCGCGCGGTGGGGCGTACTTGATGGCGTGACCACGAATCCCACGCTGTACGCGAAGGTTGGCGGCTCGTATGACGAGCTGCTCAAGGAGATCTGCGAGATCACGTCGGGACCGGTCAGCGCCGAAGTGATCGCCGAGGACGTCGAAGGCATGCTCCGCGAGGGCCGCCATTTTGCCAAGCTCGCGCCGAACATCGTGGTCAAGATCCCCATGAGCGAGGTCGGCCTGGAAGCGATCTACCGGCTGGCCGATGAGGGTATCAAGACCAACTGCACGCTCATCTTCACGGCCAACCAGGGCCTCCTCGCGGCCAAGGCCGGCGCCTACCTGCTGTCGCCCTTCGTCGGCCGCCTGGATGACATCAACCAGGACGGCATGGACGTGATCCGCGAGCTGGTCGGCATCATCGAGGCCCACGACATGGACGCCCAGGTACTGGTCGCGTCCGTGCGCCATCCGCGGCATGTCACCGAGGCGGCCCTGCTCGGCGCGGACATCGCCACGGTGCCCTTCAAGGTGCTCCAGCAGATGGTCCACCACCCACTCACCGACAAGGGCATCAAGACCTTCCGCGAAGACTGGGAGAAGGCGCGCGCCGAGGCAGCGGCGGTACAGCCGGCGGGGACCGCTTCGGGTTCAGGCCGGCACAACTGACCGATCCCGGCCGCGCGCCGCGGTTCAGCCCTCCCAAAAGCAATGCTGCGGCCAATTTCGTGCCGCATCACGTGCGCGAACATCGCGAATTTCGACGCGCCATGGGCCGTTGCGCGTGGCATGCTTAACAGCGCGTCACGGGGGGGTGACACGGAGGAGGGAAGGACCATGGCCAAGCGGCTCCGGATTCGGGTTACCCCATTAAGCGCCGGACTGTTCGCGGTCCTGCTTGCGCTCGCGCCGGCGGCGCACCCGGCAGCGGCGGCCGACCCGGTCACGATGCGCATCGGCATTGACCAGAAGGCCAGCGGACACGGCCTCAACCCGTTCCGAGCGCTGCTCGGGCAGGACTGGCTTATGTTTGCAGATGTCTACGACCTGCTGGTCGAATTCGGGCCCAACCTCGAGCCCGTGCCGGGCATCGCGGAGTCGTGGGAGGCGTCGCCGGATGGGCTCACCTGGACTTTCCACATCCGCCAGGGCGCCACGTGGCAGGACGGCCAGCCCATCACTGCCAACGACGTCGCGTTCACGCTCAATTTCATCCGCAGCAGCGAGGATCCCAACTACACCGGTCCGTGGGCTCCGAACGGAAACGACACCAACGGGGATGGCGACCCCGACCATCCGCTGTCGCTGTTCGACAACTACCTGGACCTCGCCGATGGCTACGCCAACACGCGCATTTCCTCGGTCACGGCGCCCGACCCATCGACTGTGGTCATCAATACCACCGCGCCGCTGATCGTGCTCGGCCAGATGTACATCCCCATCCTGCCCGAGCACATCTGGGGAAATATGACCTTCCAGGAGGCCTATAAGACGACCAACGACAATCCGATCGGATCCGGTCCGTACCAGGTCGTCGACTTCAACCGCGACCAGGTGATCCGCCTGGTGGCCAACAAGAACTACTGGGGCGGTGCGCCCAAGATCGATGAGTTGATCTACCAGTACTTCGACACCGACGAGGCGGCCGTCAACGCCCTTACCACAGGCTCGATCGACATGATCAGCGACGTGCCGACGACGCTGGTGTCGACGCTCCAGGGCAAGAGCGACATCACCATCAACCAGGCGCCCATCACCGATTTCGTTGAGCTCGGCTTCAACAGCTGGAACCCCACGCCTGACCAGTTCGCCGCGGAGGGCACAACCGACTACGCGCAGGGGCCGACCACCGGCTCGAACGGCAACCCCTGGCTCACGCTGCCCGATGTGCGTGCAGCACTCTCCCAGTTGGTCGACAAGCAGCAGCTGGTCGCCAGCGCGGTGAACGGTTACGCCACGCCCGGCGAGGGGCTGATCGGACCGGCCGACCCGACGTACTACTTCCAGGCGCCGGCGGACGACCCGGCCACGTATCCGGGCGATCTCAATACCGCGATCTCACGCTTCCAGGCCGTTATGGCCACGCACGGATTCGCCGACACGGACGGGAACGGCATCCTGAACGTGCCCGACTCGCCCGATGCGCAATCCTTCGACCCCAATGGCGCCGGCCAGGACTGGAATCTGCGTCTCTTCGTGCGCAACTCGGCACAGTCGGACATCATCGCCGGCGGCCTGATCCAGTCGTGGATGGAACAGGCCGGGGTGAGCATCGATCTGCAGCAGATCACCGAAGACGTGCTGACCGACGACACCTACCCGGCGTCAACCAACGCTGACATCGACATGTACCTGTGGGGCTGGGGCCCGGATCCGGATCCGGACTTCATCCTCAGCGTTTTCACGTGTGACCAGATCGACAACTGGCAGGACGCCAACTACTGCGATCCGACGTACGACGACATGTATCGCCAGTCGCAGACCGCCACGGACATCGCATCCCGCCAGCAGATCGTGCACGACATGCAGCAGAAGCTGTACACGGAGGCGCCCTACGCGGTGCTCTGGTACTCGCAGGCGATCGAGGCCTATCGGAGTGACCGGTTCACCGGCTTCGTCCAGCTGCCGCGCAGTGGCGGTGCCATCTGGGGCGCGTGGGCCTACGGTCCGTACGGCAGCCGGCTTTCGGTCGGTCCCGTCGGCGCCGAGCCGTCAACGTCGCCATCAGCCGAGCCGACAACGTCGAGCGGACCAGCGGTGACCCCGGGCCCGACGTCTTCGTCGGCGGCAAGCCCGGCAACGTCGGAAGAGGCCATCGTGACCAGTCCCTCGCCGACGCCCCCGCCGGGTGACAACACCACGCCGACCAGCGGTGACAACACGCCGCTGTACGTGGCGCTGATCATCCTCATCGTGGTGCTCGCCGGGGGCGGTTTCCTGTGGGTCCGGCGCCGTAACGAACGCGAGGCCGAGTGAGCGAACACCCCACGATCGGTTAGCTGACTCGCGGTCCTGATGAGCTGAGCGTGACGCCATGAGCCGGCGGGTGCTGGTCCGTCGGATCATCAACGCGCTGGTCACCATCGCCTTCATCGCGGTGGCCAACTTCATCCTGTTCCGGCTCATCCCCGGCGATCCGACGCGCGCGCTCCTGCCGCGCAATGTCAGCGCGGAGGAGCGCGCGGCACTGCGTGACCGGCTGGGCCTCGACCAGCCGCTGCTGCCCGGTGTCGTGCGCCAGGCGAGCGGCCGCATCGAGCTGGACCTGTCGACGCTGCCGGCCAGCATCACGCAGAACCAGCTGGTCACCTACTTCGGCAACCTGCTGCAGTGGCCCCCCGACCTGGGCGATTCGTTCGCTGAGCCGGGCACGGTCGTGGACGCGATCGCCGAGCGCTTCTGGCCGACGGTACTGCTCGTTGGCGTGGCCGAGTTGGTGGCCCTCGCGCTGGGCGTGGCCATCGGCATCATCGCCGGCTGGAAACGCGGCGGCATCTTCGACACGGTCTCGGTCAGCTCGTCGCTGGTGCTCTACGCGGTGCCGCTCTTCTGGCTCGGCATGCTGCTGCTCTTCTTCCTCGCGACCTCGAACGGGATACCTATCTTCCCGGAGCAGCAGATGACCACCCCCGGACGGGTCTACGGCAGCGCAATCGACGAGGCGCTCGACATCGGCGCGCACCTGGTGCTCCCGGCGACGACGCTCGCGCTGGGCCTGGTGGCCGACTACGTCCTGATCATGCGCTCGTCGCTGGTCGAGGTGCTGACCGAGGAGTACATCACCACCGCGCGCGCCAAGGGGCTGTCGGAGGGCAACATCCTGCGCCGCCACGCATTGCCCAACGCGTGGCTGCCGACCGTCTCGTTGGTCGCCCTGTCGCTGGGTTACGTGTTGGGCGGCGCGATTGGCGTCGAGACGGTCTTCGCGTGGCCCGGCCTGGGCCGCCTGACCATCGATTCGGTCGCGGCCAAGGACTTCCCGGTGCTGCAGGGCCTCTTCCTGCTGATCGCCATCAGCGTCGTGCTGGCAAATCTCGCCGCGGAGATCATCTACGGCATGCTCGACCCGCGAGTCCGTCAATGAGTCGCCTGCGTGCCGGCTGGCGCATCTTCCGGCGCAGCCGCCAGGGCATGGTCGGGCTGATCATTCTGGTCCTCTTCTTCGCGCTCGCGTTCATCGGGCCGCTGATCGTGGGGCCGCTCAACAGGGTGGCCTCGTTCGCGCAGCTCCAGGGGCCCTCCGCGGAGCACCTGTTCGGGACGGACCGGGCCGGCCGTGACGTCCTGGTCACTTTCGTCAACAGCTCGCAGGTCAGCCTCATCGTGGGCATTCTCGCGAGCGTCCTGTCGATGATCATCGGCTCGGCCGTGGGCATCGTGTCGGGCTACTCGGGCGGACGCACCGACAGCCTGCTGATGCGCTTTACCGACTTCTTCTACGTGCTGCCGACGATCGTCCTCGCAGTCGTCCTGGCCGCCGTCCTGGGCCCCAGTTTCCTCAACGTCGTCGCCGTCATCGCGATCACCTCGTGGGCAGGCACGGCGCGGATCATCCGTGCCCAGACACTGTCCATCCGCGAGCGTGCGTTCGTCGCCCGCGCGCGCGCCTACGGCGCCGGAGACTCGCGCGTCATGATCCGCCACGTGCTGCCCAACGTGTTCTCGCTCATCCTGGCCAACACGACGCTCACCGTGGGCTCGGCGATCTTCCTCGAGACCACGCTCTCGTTCCTGGGCGTGGGCGTGCGCGACACGTTCTCGTGGGGGCGCATGCTCGAGGAGTCGTTCGACGCCGGCGCGTTGACCCTCGGCCTGTGGACGTGGTTCGTGCCGCCCGGGCTTGCCGTGGTCCTGGTGGTGCTCGCCTTCACGCTGATCGGCCAGGCCTTCGACGAGATCCTGGATCCGCGCCTGCGCGCCCGCGAACAGTCCGGCGATGATGGCGACGCGGCGGGCCTCGGTGGTCTGCTGCCCGTCGTGGCCGAGCAGGCATAAGGAGGCCGGCATGGCGCTGCTCGAGGTTCGTGACCTGCATGTCGAGTTCGCCGTGGCCGGCTCGAGCGTACGCGCGGTCGAAGGCATCAGTTTCGAGTTGGAGCCCGGCGAGGCGCTCGGCCTGGTCGGTGAGTCGGGCTGCGGCAAGACGACCACGGCTCTGGCGATCATGGGCCTCCTGCCGCGCAACGGGAAGGTGACCGGCGGATCGATCACGCTCGCGGGCGACGAGCTGACGGGGCTGCCGGCGGAGCAGCTGCGCCGCCATCGCTGGCGCGACATGAGCATCATCTTCCAGGGCGCCATGAACGCGCTCAACCCCGTCCAGCGCGTGGGCGACCAGGTCCGCGAGCCGATCCTGCTGCACGAGCCCAAGACCTCGTATCGCGAGGCCAACCGCCGGGTCAGCCACCTGTTCGATCTGGTGGGCATCGAGCCGGAACGCAAGAAGCGCTATCCGCATGAGTTCTCGGGCGGCATGCGCCAGCGGGTGATGATCGCCATGGCCCTCGCCAACAACCCCAAGCTGGTCATCGGTGACGAGCCGACCACTGCCCTCGACGTAATGGTCCAGGCACAGATCCTGGAGCTCCTCGAGCGCCTGCGTCGCGAGCTGGGCCTGGCCATGATCCTGATCACGCACGACCTCTCCGTCGTGGCCGAGACCTGCGGTCGCGCGCTGGTGATGTATGCCGGACAGCTGGCCGAGACGGGCACGACCGTCCAGCTGCACGACCGACCGCTGCATCCGTACACGGCGCGGCTCATTGGATCCGTGCCTGACACGCAGGGCCGGCGCGACCTGGGCGCGGGCATCCCGGGCAGGCCGCCCGACCTCGCCGATCCGCCGCCCGGCTGCCGCTTCAATCCCCGCTGCGACCATGCCATGGCCGCATGCGTCGCGGCCTATCCCGAGGCGCGCTCCTTTGGCGACAAGCACACGGTCGCGTGCCATGCCGTCGACGAGGCGGGCCGCTTGCGGACGCCGCAGGAGCTCACGCTGCTGCCGTCGGCCGAAGCAGTGCTGCGCTCGGAGCAGGCCGGGGAGGCCGTGGCGTGAGCGAACCGACTGCGGCGCCTGCCGCGACGGGCATCGACCTGCGCGACATACGCGTGCAGTTCCCGTTGGCCCAGGGCCTGGGCGCGATGCTCCGCGGTGCGCCGCGGCCGATGGTCCGCGCGGTGGACGGCGTCGACCTGGCGGTCGGTCGCGGTGAGGTGGTCGCCCTGGTCGGCGAATCGGGCAGCGGCAAAACCACGCTCGCGCGGGCGCTGGTGCGGCTGTTGCCGATCACCAGCGGCCGCGTCCTGCTCGACGGCGAAGACGTCACTGACCTGCGCGGCGCGCGCCTGCGCGACTACCGGCGGCACGTCCAGATCGTGTTCCAGGATCCCTACGAGAGCCTTGATCCGCGCCAGACCGTGCTCGATATCGTCGGCGAACCGCTCGACGTACACGGCCTGGCCCGCGGCAGCGAGCGCCGCGACCGCGTCGAACAGGCGCTCGAGGACGCCGGCCTGACGCCGCCGCGGCGCTTCCTCGGCCGCTACCCGCACGAGCTCTCCGGTGGCCAGCGTCAGCGCGTGGCAATCGCCGCCGCGATGGTCCTCGAGCCCGAGATCGTGGTCGCCGACGAGCCCGTCTCGATGCTGGACGTGTCCTTGCGCGTGGGCATCCTGCGCGTGCTGCTCGACCTGCGCCGGACGCGCAACGTGGGCTACCTGTTCATCACCCACGACCTCGCGCTGGCCTGGCTCATCGCCGATCGCATCGCGGTCATGTACCTGGGGCGCATCGTCGAGGAGGGCCCCGCCGAGCAGGTGATCCGCAGCCCGCAGCATCCATACACACGCGCGCTGCTGTCGGTCGCCCCGTCGCCCGATCCCTCACGGCGTCCGGAGCGGCGCATCCTGGTCGGCGAAACGCCCGACCCTTCGCGCCTGCCGGCCGGCTGCCGGTTCTATCCACGCTGCCCGCTGCAGTCAGAGCGCGGCGCCACCCAGGAGCCGGCGCTGATGCAGGTGGGCCCTGGTCACCGGTCGGCCTGCTGGCTGGTCGAGGGTGGCGTGCCGCTGCCGCCCTTCCCCGAGCCGTCGAGGTAGCGCCGGAACCACTCGAGCATGCGCGTGTGCCGGTCCCGGCGCCGGTCGGGCCGGCCGGTGACGGCGAACACGTGTGACGACTCCGGGTAGAGGACGTACTCGGCCGGCCGGCCCAGGGCGCGCAGGAGCAGGAAGAGCTGCTCGTTGTCGCCGGCTGGGCAGCGCAGGTCCGCCTCGCCCTGGAACATGAGCAGCGGCGTGCGGATGCGCGGCGCCAGGCGCAGCGGCGACTGCTGCCACAGCCGGTCCACGCCAAGCTCGTCGAAGGGCTCGCCCAGGCTTGCCCGTCGGTTGTAGTCGGGTCCGGTGTCGGACAGGGCCCACACCGCGATCTGGTTCGAGACGCCGTTTTCGCTGACCGCCGCGGCGAAGCGCTCGGGGTGTGCACCGACCAGCCAGTTGACCATGAAGCCGCCATACGACAGCCCCAGGATGCCGACTCGCGCGGGGTCGACCGTCCCATCGGCAATCAGCGCGTCGATCACCGCCAGTACGTCCTGCGCGTCGACGTCACCCCAGTGGCCCATATGCGGCCGGATCCAGTCGCGTCCATAACCGGCGGATCCACGGATGTTCGGCAGCGCGACGATGAAACCCGCGCCGGCGAGCATCTGGACCTCGAGCGACGGCGCGGGCGCCCAGCCACCCAGCGGACCGCCATGGACGTCGACGACGAGCGGGCGGGGTGCGGCCCGGGGCACGGTGCCAGCGGCCCCGCCGGGGTGGGCAATCCAGGTCTCGATCGGCCCGCCCGGGCCGTCGATCAGCCGGCGTTCCATGCGCGGCATGGCCAGGCCGTCCTGCCACGCCGAGCCGAAGCTCGTCAGGGTTCGGTAGCCGCCGCTGCCGTCCGGTTCCATGACTTCCATGGCGCGGCTGCCGAGCGTGCCGACGACCACTGGCCGCCCGGTCCGCGAAACGGCCATCTGCCAGCACGCCGCATCACCCTGGGCAAGCGGGTACGGCGCGCCACGCGGGCGGCCCGCATCGCCGTCGATCGGGAACGCCCAGGGGTCGCTGCGCCCGTGCCGGGTCACGAGCGCCACCAGCTCTGGGCCCTCCCGGGTCGTGCGCCAGGCCGGCGCCGTCGTTGGGCTCGACATCCAGCCGTTGAGGTCGGTATCCAGCCAGGCGCCGATGGGCAGGTCCAGCTCGGGCGCGACCGGGACCGCCTTGCCGGAGCCGTCGGCGGCCGCGATGAAGAGCCCCGGTGAGACGTCGTCCGGCGCGCCGTGGACGTCGACACCGACGATTGCCAGCCAGCGTCCGTCCGGGGACGGGACGGCATGTTCGGCCGCGCCCCGCAGGCGCACCACTTCGACGGGATCTTCGGGCGTGTCGCCCATGGGCCCGGCACTCACCTGCCAGATCGACGGTCGCGGGTACATGTCGGCCAACTCGTGACGTGCCGAGGAGAACACGAGCGTGCTGCCGTCTGCCGCCCAGGCCGGGTTGGCCACGTTGAAGTCGCCCTGGGTCAGCACGACGGCCGTGGCGTCCATCGTCGCGTCGATGAGCGAGAGGTGCGTGTGGTAGTCCACGTGGCCGATCTCGTCCATGCGCCAGTCGCCGGTGGTCATTCGCCGGGCGGTCGGCTCCTTGCCGTCGTCGCGCGCGCCCACCATGAAGCGAGCCGGGCCGCGCCAGCCCCAGAAGGCAACCCGCTCGCCGTCAGGCGACCACGCGCAGCCGGCGACATCGTGCTCAGCGTGCGTCAGCTGCCAGGCCTCGCCGCCATCCAGCGGCAGTAGCCATACCTGCGTCCGCGGCTTGCTTCCGTAGGCGTCGCTGCGCTTGCGCAGGAAAGCCAGCGAGCGCCCGTCCGGGGCGGGCCGTGGGTGAGTATCAGCAGGCCCGACCGTGAGCCGCCGCGGGTCGCCCGCGTCGAGGGGCACCGCCCAGATCGCCTGGTGATATTCGAGGCCCGCCGTCGAACGGCGGACAACGTACGCGGTGTCGCCATCGGGTGCCAGCGCGACTTCCTCGAGGAAGACGGCCCGGTCGATGACCTCGGGCGTGACGGCGCTGAGCTCGGGCATGGGCGCAGGGTAGCCGGAATGTCGGCCGTTGGCGGGCATCGTGCTGAAGGCGCTATTGACCGCCGGTGGCCGCCTGCTATGATCAATCGGTCCCCGCTTCCCCCATCCAGGCGGCATTCGTGCCTGTCAGGTGGCGCGTGCCGAAGCGAGCAATTCACGTCCCAGGCGGATTCGTCGTGATCTCCGCCTATGCCGTCCCCTTCATTTTCAGCAGGTAGGCCAACTCCCGGATGAATATCAACGAACTCAAGAGCAAGAACTTCAATCAGCTGGTCCAGATCGGTGGCGAGCTGGGTGTCGCCGACGCGCACGACATGCGCAAGGAAGACCTGGTCGAGCGCATCCTGCAGGGCCAGGTGGAGCGCAGTGGCCAGACCTACGCCACCGGCATCCTGGACATCGTCGACGACGGTTACGGCTTCATGCGCCGGCGCGGCCTGATGCCCACTGCGGACGACGTCTACGTCTCGTCTTCGCAGGTGCGACGCAACGGCCTGCGCGCGGGCGACCGGGTGAGCGGGGTGATCCGCCAGCCCAAGGACGGCGAGAAGTACTGGGGTCTCATCCGCGTTGAGTCGGTCAATGGGGTGGATCCTGAAGCGGCCAAGCGGCGGCCTCATTTCGACGCGCTCACGCCAATCCACCCGATCGAGTTGATCAACCTCGAGACGGACCCCAAGAACCTCAGCCAGCGGCTGGTCAACCTGGTCAATCCCCTCGGCAAGGGCCAGCGCGCGCTGATCGTCTCGCCGCCCAAGGCGGGCAAGACTTTCCTGCTCAAGCACATCGCCAACGGCATCACCGCCAACTACCCGGAAATTCTGCTGATGGTCGCGCTGATCGGCGAGCGGCCCGAGGAAGTGACCGACATGCGCCGCTCGGTCAAGGGCGAGGTCATTGCCTCGACCTTCGACGAGCCGACCGACAACCACACGCGTGCCGCGGAGATGGCACTCGAGATCGCCAAGCGGCAGGTCGAGACCGGGCGCGACGTGGTCATCCTGCTCGACTCGATCACCCGCCTGGCACGCGCCTACAACCTGGCCCTGCCACCGTCCGGCCGGACGCTGTCGGGTGGCATCGACCCCATCGCGCTGTACCCGCCCAAGCGCTTCTTCGGTGCCGCGCGCAAGATCGAGGAGGGCGGCTCGCTGACCATCATCGGCACCTGCCTGATCGATACCGGCTCGCGCATGGACGACGTGATCTACGAGGAGTTCAAGGGCACCGGCAACTCCGAGCTGATCCTCGACCGCAAGCTGGCCGAGAAGCGCGTCTTTCCGGCCATCGACGTGCAACGCTCGGGCACGCGGCGCGAAGAGCTGCTGCTCGAGGAGGGCACGCTGCGCATGGTCTGGACGATGCGCCGGATGCTGTCCGCGGTGGGCACGAACGAGGGCATCGAGCTGCTGCTCAATCGGCTCGCCAAGACGCAGTCGAATGCCGAGTTCCTCGCCTCCCTGACCAAGAGCGCCGCCGCCGCCGAGGCGTAAGTCGCAACGCCGCGCGGTGCCTCAGATCAGCTCATTGCGCCATGCGCACCAGTTAACTTCGTCATTGTCCCCGCCGCTCGGCTAGTTCACCTTTGGTGGCCGGCGGCCGTCGTCCTGGGCCGCCAGACGTGACGGGGACGTAGTGGGCGCGAGAGCTGGATGATCACTTGATGACGCGAAGGTACGTCCGGGGCTTCGCTTTGCTGGTGGTGCTTGCGCTGGCTGCGCCGGTGTCCAGTCTCGCGGATGCCGGCCCCGTCGCGGGTGCACCTAGTGGTAGCAGCTGTGTCAGTCGGCTGGAGGCAGTGCAGCAGGGATCACCCGAGGCACGCATCGCATCGACAACCTGCTTCGCGACCTTCGCGGCTGCGATCAGTTTCGCAACTGATGGAAAGACAGTGCTGCCTGCCAACGCGGGGCCCGACTTCCTCACCCAGGCAATGCTCCCTGACAGCTCGCCAGGGCCCCAGAGCCCAGCGACGAGCTACGTTATCGGTATCGACTGGGACTTCCCATCGCAAAATGGGTACAGCAGGGTTTGGGAAGCATCGACCGGCTGCGACGTCTCTCACTGGTGGGTTCTGTCGTACGTCGGCGACGATTGGAATGATCGGATCGAATCAGCCAAGGGCTACAGCGGCTGCGTCCGCTATCGCCACTACCAGGACATCAACTACGGCGGCGCGCATGTGACCTGTAGTGCCTATTGCTCGACCATGGGTAGTTTGGCGGATCAGACCTCGTCGGAACAGTTCGACGACGCGACTTGATCCCAGCAAGCAAGCCGCCCGGCTCCGGCTGGGCGGCTTCTTGTTTGTGGCGCGATTTCCGGCGCTATGCAGGGTTATGTGGCCCAGCAGTGTTGATACAGGTAGCCACACTTCTCAACGGAGGCTGCCATGGACGACAAAGAACTCGGCGTGCGCCTAGCCGCGATGGAGAGCCGTGCACCCGGGGCCCAACCACCGATTCCGCTCAGCACGAGTAAACAACGCCGCTTATTTGCGCCGATCGCCCTCGCACCAGCGATGCTTCTGCTGGTTGTGGCCACCGCGGCCGCCGCGGGCGCAGCCGGCATGCTCGGTGTCGTTGGCTACCCGGGCGCGGAGAATCCCGGCCAACCGCTCCAGGGCGCAGGCCTGGAGTGCATGAGTCCGCCCGCGGCGGCGGCGTACCTCGCTGGGCATGGCTACGACAACGTGGTCTGGCAGGTCGAAGTCGGATCAGAATCCGAGAACACCGATGTCTCGCATCAGGAGGCGACCGCCCCGGAGCACGGATATGTTGTCTCAGGCGCATTCGACTCCGATGGGCGGCTGATCGTCATAGTCGACCAACGGGTTGGCTCGACGGGCTCAGGCGCATGTAACACCATTCCGATGCCGTGACGGCAACTGCAGACGCGCAGGCACAACAGCAGTCGCACTCCGCCGTCGGCGGCCCCACACGCAAAGACTCGGCAAGGACTGATGAGCAGGCGAGTGCGACCTTTATCGCCGCCACCGCCTCTCTCTACGATGGACTCGTACGGCGCCTTGTCCTCGTTCTGCGGGACGTGCACGAGGCCGAAGACATCGCCCAGGACACATACCTGCGGGCGTTCAAATCTTGGGCCACCTTCGACGGCCGCGATGTCCGTGCCTGGCTGCACACGATCGCGCTCCGACTGGCGTTCAATGAGCTTCGTCGGCGCCGGCGGTGGCTTGCCATCTTCCAGCGCACTAAGCCACATCCTTGGGTTGACAGATTGGATCCTGACCTGTGGCAGGCACTGGAGCGCCTCGACTCTCGCGTCAGGGCGGCCTTGCTCATGAACGTTCTCGACGGGTACACGCAGCACGAAATCGCATCGATGCTCGGGGTCGCCGAAGGCACCGTCTCTTCTTGGCTGTCGCGGGCACGCGAAACTCTGCGCACGGACCTGGAGACGCCCGTGCCATGAGTTTGATTCGCAGGGTTTCTCGAAGGGTTCGAAGTCGGCTTGAAGGTGCCAATCCGGAGGCATCGCCGGAGAAGTTAGACGCCATGATGCAAGAACTCGCCAAGCGGAGCGAGACCGAGCTGCCCCCAAGATCGCCGTTGCAGGGGAGAGTGCGTTGGCAAGTCGACGACTCTGAATGCTTTGTTCAACGCGGGGCTTGAGATCGAGGCGCTCGAGCAGGCGCTGCCGCATGATCTGTATCGCCGGCAGCAGCTGCCCTATGAGGCCGCCTTCCTGGCCGGCAAGGCATTCCTGTGCTATCGGCAGGCGGGCGGGGCGCCGCGCTCGCCGCTGCCCGACCTCTACATCGGCGCTCATGCCGCGGTCGCTGGCTACTGGCTGTTGACCCGCGATGCGAGCCGCTACCGGAAGTACTTCCCGACTCTCGAGCTGATCGCGCCTTCCAGCTGACCTGCGGAGCAGGCCGTTGCGCGGCAGGAACGGCCACGGCCAAGTTACGATTCACGCGATGTTCCTTGACCAGGTCACGATCACCGTCCGCGCCGGCGATGGCGGCGACGGCGCGGCGACCTTCCGCCGCGAGGCGCATGTCCCGCGCGGCGGACCTGATGGCGGAGATGGCGGCCGCGGCGGCAGCGTCTACCTGCGCGTGGACGTCGGGGAGACGTTGCTCAGCGACTACCGCCATAAGCATCACTTTCGCGCCGAGTCGGGTGGCCGCGGGGCGGGCTCCAAGAAGCATGGCAAGGCCGGTCGTGACCTGACGCTCAACGTGCCGCCGGGCACGGTCGTGCGCGACGCGCTGAGCGGTGACCTGCTGGCCGACCTCGTCGCCCGCGACCAGACCGTGATGGTCGCCCGTGGCGGCCGCGGCGGGCTGGGCAACGTGCATTTCGCGACGGCCACCAACCAGGCGCCGACACATTCCCAGAAGGGCGAGCCGGGCGAGGAGCGGCGCCTCGAGCTCGAGTTGCGCCTGATAGCGGACGTGGGCCTGGTCGGCCTGCCCAACGCCGGCAAGTCAACGCTTCTGGGCGTGCTCACCGCGGCAACGCCGCAGGTCGCCCCGTATCCCTTCACCACGCTGGTGCCCAACCTGGGTGTGCTCGACCTGGGTGACGCCGATCCCGGTGACGAGCGGCGCGTGACGCTCGCCGACATGCCCGGGCTGATCGAGGGCGCCAGCAGCGGTGCCGGCCTGGGGGACGCATTCCTGCGCCACGTCAGCCGGACGCGCGTGCTGGCCCACCTGGTCGACCTCGCCGCGGCCGATCCCGAGCGTGACTACCAGGTGATTCGCGACGAGCTCGGCGAGCATGACCCGGCACTGCTCGACAAGGTGACCCTGGTCATCGGCAACAAGCTCGACCTGCCGGCTGCGCAGCAGAACCGGGCAGGCTTTGCCGCGCGCATGCGTCGTGACAGGACGCCCTTCGTGGCGCTATCGGCCCGGGATGGCATGGGCATCGACGAATTGCTGGCCAGGCTCGCCGAATTGTTGCCCGACGCCGCGACCCTGGCGCAGCCGTCGGAACCGGCCGGCGTGGTCGTCCACCGCTTCGAGTCGGCGCCGGAGCACTTCAGCGTGACGCGGCAGGGCGCCGCCTTCCTCGTGACCGGGCGGCGCATAGAACGGCTGGCCGCGCAGACCAACTTCGACAACGCTGAATCGGCGGATCGCTTCCAGCGCGAGCTGGCGCGCAGCGGGGTGGAGCGTGAGCTGGTCAGCGCCGGCGTCGCGCCCGGCGACACCGTGCGTATCGGCTCGGTCGAGCTGGTGTGGGACGACGAGGCGGAGTCGGTGGGCGCGTGAACCCGGAGCGCTGGGGCGTCTTCGGCGGCGTGTTCGATCCGGTCCACTACGCGCACCTGGCCATGGCTGAGGAGGTCGGCGACGCGCTCGAACTGGATCGTGTCGTGTTCGTGCCCGCGGGGCAGCCGGTCCATCGGCCGCCGGCAAGGGCCTCGATCGAGGAGCGCGTGGCCATGCTCGAGCTGGCCATCGCGGGCAATGAGCGTTTCGCGCTGAGCCGCATCGAGGCGGACGGGATGTCGTCGGGCTATTCGGTCGATACCGTGGCGGCCCTGGCCGCCGAACGGCCGTGGAACAGCTACGTGTTCATCATTTCCGCCGAGGCGGCCGCCGAGCTGCCACGCTGGCACGAGCCGCGCCGCCTGCTCGAACTGGCCGAGCTGGCGGTCGTGCCGCGGCGCGGCTACCCGGACCTCGACCGGGCGTGGCTGTCCGCCAACTTCGCCGGGCTCGAGGATCGTTTCACGTTCGTGCCGGCGGCCGAGCTCGGAAACTCGGCATCGGACATCCGGGCGCGCGTGGCGGCGGGCCGTTCGATCCGCTACCTCGTGCCGCCAAAGGTGGCGGACTTCATCCGCGAGACAGGTCTTTATGCCGCTCCGTAGACTCAGCGCCTGATGGTCGACGAACCCGAGCTCCAGCCTGCCGCCGACGAAGAACCGATCCCCATCACGCGTGGGCTGCCCAAGCGTGCCCGCGGAAGGAGCAAGCGCTCGCCCGGCACGCCGCCCACCGACGAGGCTGCGCTTGCACTCGCCCGCCGCGCCGTCGAACTGGCCGCGGACAAGAAGGCATCCGACATCGTGCTGCTCGACATAAGCCACCTGACGACCGTGGCCGACTACTTCGTCATCTGCTCGGGCGCATCGGAGCGGCAGCTGGGCGCGATCGTCGACGGCATCGCCGCCGGCCTGCGCGAGGAGGGGACCCGGCCGATCGGACGAGAAGGCTCCTCGACGGCGCATTGGATGCTCATCGACTACGGCTCGGTTGTCGTTCATGTCATGGCGCCGCCCGAGCGCGAGTACTACCAGCTCGAGCGGCTGTGGGCCGATGCGCCGCTGCTGCTGCGCCTCCAGTGATCGTCCCCGGAGCGTGGATCTAGGACTGACGCCTCGCCGAGCGGTACCGCTGGGTCATGTGGAACCGCCCTTGACCGTACCTAGCATCCCCGCATGGCTCGTAACGGTGATGGCTGTCCGGTCTGCAATCGCGGCCTGATCAGCTCGCGCTTCGATGCGACGTTCGTGCTGCCGGGTGGCAACGAGCGTCTCCTGTTCGGATTGCCGGCGAGTCTGTGCGACGTCTGCCAGCAGCTCTACCTCGACCCCGACCTGATCGACCTGCTCGAGGTACCCGAGGGCCGCTGCACCTTTGCCATCGAGTCCGACCAGGTGCTCGTGCGCGAAGCCTGGTCGAGCGCCGACTACTAGCTTCCTAACCCGCTACCCGGTCGCGCGCCGGCTGGCCTCCTCTCGGCCGGCGCGCGACCCCTCCGCTTTCCGGCCGGCGTGCCTGCCCAGCCACGCCACGAGGGCGAGCTCCGAGCGATCTTCCGAGAGCGAGCGTTGGCCGCCGTCGGGCGCGATGCCCTTGCTCAACAGGTCGAGTTCGAACAATTCCTCGAGCGCAAGGTCGAGCTCGCCCTGGTCCCACGCCCGTGCCTGGCCGGTCAGTTTCTGGGCCCGGAACGGCTGCATCTTCAGTTCGCGCACGAGATCCGGCGGGCGTACGTCCCGGGCGAGCAGGTCGCGAATGATGATCAGGTCGCGCAGGCGGCGATGAACCTGGCTGATCAGCAGCGGCAGTGGTGCGCCTCCCTCGAGGAGCCGTGCCAGGAGCAGCGCGGCCTCGCGCGATCGGCGCTCGCCAAGGGCGTCCAGGAATGCCCACGTCGAGCCGGGCACGGCCTCGTCGACGAGCTCGACCACGTCCTCACGGCTGACGGGCTGGTCCGGCCGGTAGAGCGCCAGCTTCTCGAGTTCTCCGTTCGCCAGCTCGGTGGCCCGTCGGCGATCGACGTCGCCCTCGCGTACGTTGGCGCCGACTCGTTCCGCGAGCACCTGTGCGGCGCCCGGCGCCAGGGTCACGCCCAGTTCCGCGGCCCGGCGTGCCAGCCAGCCGGCCATGCGCTCGCGCGTCAGCGCGGGAAAGTCCGCGACGCGTCCACCGTGGGCGGCGACGGCCTCGCGCAGCGCGCCACCCTGGGCGGGCGCCCGGCCTCCGCTGGCCACCAGGTCGACGAAGCACAGGCCGTTGCCGGGCGCGACGCGCTCGAGCAGCCCGAAGGTGCGTTCGCGCGCAGTTGCCTCGCGCAGCAGCCCGCCCGGTTGGCGCACCAGCACCAACGTGCCGCCGCCGAACAGCGGCGCAGTGGCCAGGCGCTGCACGAGCTCGTCGAGCAGCCGCCCGCGGCCGGCTGTGTCGTCGTCCTCGGCACTCGTGCGCCACGTCTCGAGCGGGACCTCTGAGCGAGCATCGAGTTCGGCCTTGAAGCGCCGCGCCGCGTCCTCGATCAGGTAGGCGTCCTCACCCCAGAAGTAGGCCAGCGCGGTGGCCGGGGCGGCCTCAGTCATGCGGCGCGGCGCGGCGCAGTGCCCCGGCGACCCACGGCGAGCGTTGCACGTCCGCCGGCGCTATCCGAGCGGCGGCGCACAGCTCGGCCTCGAGCCGCCGCGCTCGCTCCAACGCGGTGTCGAGCAGGACGCTCTGGCCGTGCCGCGCGTACCAGTCGGCGAAGCGCTCGTCGAGCGTGACGAGGTCCTGGCGCGCACGCTTGTCGGCGTACGAGACGAGGCGCCCGGGCAGGCCCGCCGAAGCAGCCCACGCGTCGTAGTCGGGCGCCGTGCCGAGCGTGGTCACCGGGTGAGCCGCCACCGCTGCCGCCAGTTCGGAGTGGCCATGATCGCGCAGCCATAGCGCGCCACGCAGCGCGTGGTCGGGCAGGCGCGTGTTGTCGGTCGCCGATCCGTCGCCCGGCCCGGGCGCCTTGCCGATGTCATGGAGCAGGGCCGCGGTCTCCGCCAGCTGCACGTCGATGTCGACGCCGACGCGGGCCAGCGCGCGGGCGAGGTACGACGCGACCTCGGCCACCGCCGACGAGTGCGCCAGCAGCCAGTCGGGTGGCCGGAAGTCGCGCAGGATGGCCACTGCCTCGGCGCGCGTGGGGATCGACACTCGCTCGATTGTAGGTTGGCCTGCCCGCCCGGCTCGCCGGTCGCGCGGCGGGTGGTAGGTCGGCAGTCGGCGATGGACCCGGCGTCGGCGTCGGATGAGGGCGGCCGCCGTCAGCCTGGGCGATGAGGTCGGCGCCATCGGTGCTGATCTCGACGGTCCCGTCGAGGTCGGTGCGGAAGACCTGCGCGCCGCTATCGGCCAGCCGGGTGAGCGTCGCTGGCGCTGGGTGGCCGTAGACGTTGCCCCAGCCCACGCTGATCACGGCGATCCTGGGCTGCAGGGCAGCCAGGAACGCTGCCGTCGTGGCCGTGCCGCTGCCGTGGTGGGCAACCTTGAGAACGTCCAGCCGCCTGCCGTCGGGTGCGGCGACGCCGCGCGCCAGGAGCTGCGGGTCGACTTCCTCCTCGATGTCGCCGGTGAGCAGCATGCGCCGCGCGCCGTAGTGCACGTCGAGCACGATCGAGACGTTGTTGATCGCCTTGCCGCCGTTTGCGGGATGCAGCGGCACGCCGCCGGTGAGCGGCCAGTCCACGTCCAGCCGGGCGCCATCGAGCCACAGGATGTCGCCCGCCCTCAGCAGGCGTGGCTGCATGTCCAGCGCGGCAAGCGCGACGCGCGACGCGGCATAGCCGGGGCCCGGACCGATCATGCCCGACTCGGCGACCTCGCCGACCCGGTAGCGTTCGAGCAGCAGCGCGAGGCCGGCGATGTGGTCTTCGTGCGGATGGGTGATGACCACGATGTCGATGCGCCTGTCCCACGGCGGCAGGTATCGGTCGAGCAGGGTGATCAGGCGATCCGGGTCGGGACCGGTATCGACCAGCATGCGTCCGCCGCCCGGCCCCTCGACGAGGATCGCGTCGCCCTGTCCGACGTCCAGGACGTCAACGTGCAGGCGGCCATCGGGTCGTGCGCCACCGACGACAGCCAGCAGCAGACACAGGCCGCCGAGGCTGGCGCCCACGGCGACTCGGTGCGGTGTCAGGCGGGTGGCGCGCGCTGACTCGCGTCCACGCCCGGCGAGCACCGTCGCCGATGGCGCGCGGACCTGCCGCCGCCTGCGCGCCAGGACGGCGGCAATGGCCAGCGCACTGGCGATTGCCCCGGCCAAGTCGAACGGGGGCGGCAGCGTAACAGCGGCGAAGGGTAGCGACGCGGTAGCGTGGGCGAGCGCGATCATCGCGCCGATCCCCAGCGCGGCGATCAGGGTGACGGGTGCGCACAGGAGAACCGGCACGCCCAGGCCCGTAACGGCCGCCCCGCACAGGAAGGCGAGGAAGATGAGCAGCATCACCGGGGCCACGATGGGCGCCACCAGCAGGTTGGCGAGTGGCGCGACGAGCGACAGCCGGCCAAAGGTGAGCAGTACGAGCGGCAGCGTCGCGGCCTGGGCCGCGAGGGACACGGCGAGCGCCTCGAGCAGCCAGCCGGGTAAAGCGGCAGGTACCCGCGCTGCCAGCCACGCCCGCAACGGCCGGGCCCACACGAGCAGGCCGGCCGTGGCCGCCGCCGACAGCTGGAAACCGACATCGGTCACGGTGCCCGGCTCGGCGAGCAGCATGGCGAACACGGTCAGGGACAGGGCGGCAGGGGCGCTGCCGCGCCTGCCCGACTCGCGCGCCACCAGCGCCACTGACGCCATCACTGCGGCGCGCAGGACGCTCGGCGATGCACCGGCGAGGACGGCATAGGCGCACACGGCGCCGAGCACGACGACGGATCGCCGGCGGCGAGACAGGCGCCCCAGCAGACCGCCGATGACGCCCGCGAGCAGGCAGATGTGCCAGCCGCTGATGGCCACCACGTGGCTGAGCCCGGCTGTGCGGAAGTCATCGCTCACCTCCCGAGCGACGCCGTCGCGCAGCCCGATCGCCATTGCGGCGGCAAGGCCCGACTGGGGCTCGGGCAGCACGTCGGATATCAGCGCAGCCGCGGTACGCCGAAGCTGCTCCAGCCCGGCAATCGGTCCGCCATCGTTAGCCACGATGTGCATCGCCGGCGGACGAGCGGTAAAGGCGATGCCCGCCCGCAGGAGGTATTCGCCGAAGCCGCCATCAGCAGGTGCCGGCTCGAGCCGGCCGTCGAAACTGATGAGGTCGGTCGGGATGATGGTCGGGTAGCGCGGCAGCCACGCATACACGTGGTCGGCAGGTTCCGGGGAACGCAGCTTGAGCACCGCTCGTTGTTCGCCGTCCTGCGGCGCGCTGACCGACAGCACGGCAGCCTGATGGTGGGCCACCGATAGGTCGGCCGGCTGCGCCGGCGCGGCTGGTGGCGCGGCGAGGATTCCGACGATCATCCGCACGCAGAGCAGGCCGGCACCCAGGCCCAGGGCCGCCATGGCCGGACGGCGCAACGCCAGGCCAACGACCAGGGCGACCGCCGCCGGACCCGCGACAGTCGCCGCTGGGGCGACCGAGGTACCGGCGACCAGGCCGCTCAGCGCCTGAATGATCAGGGCGCCGGCGACTGCGCCGCCGGCCAATCCGGCCGCGCGCGACATCGCCTTGCAGCCGATGCGACAGGCGCTAGGGCGCCACGGTTATCAACGAGCTCAACTTGTCATACGTGGACTGGCTCATGACGTTGCGGCTGACGAGTTCGTCGGGCGCCGCGAACGGCGCCTCCGCGCGCGCCGCGATGATCTTGCCGGCCGTGACCGGGCCCACGCCGGGCAGCGTGTCGAGCTCATCGGCAGAAGCGTGATTAATGTCGATCAGGCCGTCGCCGGCGGACTGCCCGGGGCTCGACCCGCCGGACGAATCGGTGCTCGTTTCGCCGCGCGCGGGCACGTGCACCTTGTCGCCGTCCTTGAGCGGTTCGGCGAGGTTGAGCAGTGCTGCCGCGGCCGCGATGTCGACCTGCGAGCTGTAGCCACCGGCGGCGGTGATGGCGTCGCCCACCCGGCTGCCCGATGACAGCGTGGCGAGCCCTGGCCGGTCGACGGCACCTTCGACGTCGACGACCAGCTTCTCATGGCCAATGGCGACCGGGCTTGCACCGGCCGAAGGCACGTTTCCCGGCGAACCGACCGCCTGTACGGCGCCCGCCGAAACGCCTTCGAGGCTGACGGACGGTTGCGGCACGGTCAACCAGATCGCGGCCCCGACGACGGCGACGACCAGCGCCCCCAGGCCGACAGCAAGCTGCCAGGCACGGACGCTTGGCCCCGATTTGGCGCCGCTGTCTCCGTTTGCCGGCCCGCCGGCCGACTCGTTCGGCTCATCCGTGACAACCCGCCAATTGCCGAGCTGCTCCACGCGTTCCTCCCCGGCGGGAAGCGATCAGTGGCGGAAGTCGCCCGCCAACCACCCGGGGCACTGCGAGCGGTCGAGCGGGCGTCGCCCCAATCTAGCGACAGCGGCTTAACGCCGGCTTATTTCCGGCTTATCGGCGCGCGTCAGCCGGAGCCAGGCGGGGTGCCACATCGGACATCAGCCGGACCATGGTCTCCTCGTCGTACGGCGACGGAAAGCCGATCACGAAGTGGCGGTAGCCCAGCTCGACGTAGGGCTCGAACAGCTCAACGATGTGCTCGGGCGTACCGACCGGCTGGGCGGACGCCGGCCGGCCGCTCCACGTCCGCGCGCCGCCGTTATGGGCGTAGATGAGTTGCAGCGCGCGCGCCGCCTCGGCGTGCGAGTCACGCACCAGCACCGGCCCGATGTTCGCGGTTCGCTCGATCTCGCTCGGGTTGCGGCCCACCTCCTCGCAGTGCTGGACCAGGATCGCCTCCTTGCGGCGCACTGCCTCGATCCCGCCGCCGATATTGTTGGCGTCGGCGTAGCGTGCCACCAGGCGCAGCGTCACCTTTGGCCCGCCGCCACCGATCAGCAGCGGCAGATGAGCCTGCACGGGCGGTGGATCGTTGCGCACGCCCTTCATCGCGTAGTGCGGACCTGCGGCCGACGGCGCTTCTCCGTGCAGCATGCCGCGCATGACCGGCAGTGCCTCGCGCAACCAGCGCAGCCGCTCGCCGGGGCTCTCGCCGAACTCGATGCCGAACGCGCGTGCCTCCTTGTCGTTCCAGGCGGAGCCGATGCCCAGGTAGGCACGCCCGTTGCTGATGTGGTCGAGTGCAGTGGCGATCTTTACCGTCAGCGCCGGATTGCGGAAGGGATTCGCTCCGACCATCAGCCCGATGCGCACGTTCTGGGTCGCCTGCGCCCATGCCGCGAGGACCATGTAGCCCTCGAACATGGGCCCCTCGGCCGAGCCGACGATGGGATACAGGTGATCCCACGTCCAGAGTGAGTAATAGCCCAGGCGGTCGGCCCGCTGGCCCGCCTCGAGCAGGCTGGGCCAATCGGTGTACTGCGCCCAGCAGTTGGCCCCGAACCTGATTTCGTGCGTGTCCATCATCACGCGACCGTAGCACGACGGACACGACAAACGGCCCGCCGGGATGAGGTCCCGCGGGCCGTCAAAAGGTCGCGCTAGTAGATCTGGTTACACGTTTGTCAGCGGCGCGTGAAGGGCGGGCGTAGCAGGCGCAGCAGCGGCCGATTGGCGCCGTTTGGCCGGCAGTCGGCCAGACGTCCCTGCCGCGCCTCGGCAGCCTCGCGCCGCAGCTCTGCCTGGCGCTCGCGAGCCAGCTCGATGCCGGGAAGGATCACAGGTTGCCTCCATGAGAACTGCGCGGATCGAAATCGCGCGAATCGACGCCGAAGCCCTCGGCCAGGACGGCCATCGCCACGACGGCCATGATCAGGACCAGCAGCGTAATTGCGTCCATGTCGTTCGTAACTCCTTGAACCTATCTCCACCGGTTACTTACAGCCCGAACAATAGCCTCTTGCGCGTAACCTGTCAAGAGTCCATAATCGGTTACCTGATGGAACCAATGTCAACGGCTGGCGACCACGCCGTGGAGGTCCACGAGTATGGCCACGGACACGGCCACGGACGCCACGGGCACCAGGCGTCGCTCGAGGACGCGCTCGATTTCGTGAACACACTTTCGTACGACAAGGGTGCGGCCCGCGAGCGGCTGCCGGGCGTGGCCACGGCGGTGCCCTGGCTGCAGCGCCACGAGTTGCTGCATCGCGAAATGGTCGACGCCCTGCTGGCCGAATACCGCGACGACAGCGCGGGTGCCGCCCGGCTGATGGGCCACATCTGGCGCACCCGCGCGGCGCTGCGCGAGCTGCTCGATGCAGCCATCGAACACCGACCGCCGAGCAATGCGGCCCTGCGCGAAATCAACCGTGCGCTGCGTTTCCAATATGTCTATGAGCTGGTCCCGGCGGCCGACGGCGTATCGCTCGACCATCGCCACGAGGGCAACCCCGTCAACGGCGCGATGGCCCGGCTGTCGGAGGCCGTCGCCCGGGAGCTGACGCAGGGTGATGCGGACCGGCTGCGGATCTGCGCCAACGACGAGTGCCGCTGGGTATTCCGCGATTACTCGCCTGCCGGGCGGCGCAAGTGGTGCGACATGTCAAGTTGCGGCAATCGCGCGAAGGCCGCCCGCCACCGCGCGCGCAAGAAGAGCGAGGAGGCAGAGGCGTCCGCTCCGCCGGACTAGCAGCGTGAACGAGCGTGCCGACCCACTGCTCCGGGAGGCGGAGCGACAGCCGTTCAGCGGAGCACGGCCCGGGCGGGTGGCAGCCGCTGGCGCCGCACCTGCTGCGGTCGCTCGGACCAACTTTGCCGCGCTGGGCCAGCGATACCTCAGTGGGCGCGGCCGAGACGGTCAGACCTCCGCATCGAGCGCGTAAGTCGGCAAATATCGCGCGCTGGCGCAGCGGTGGCCTGGGAAATCGCGCCCCGGTGCACCTACCGAGTGCGGAACCCTCTGGTTACTTCGGCCGGGTGACGATATTGATCAGCCGGCCGGGCACGTCGACGACGCGCACGACCTGCTGATCTGCGAGTTGCGCCTGGATCTTGTCGCTCGCCATGGCGCGCTGCTCGATCTCGGGCGCGGCCAGGGTCGCGGGCACGCGCAGGACGTCACGCAGCCGGCCATTCACCTGGACGGGCAGCTCGAACTCCTCCTCGGCCACCAGGTCCGCCGAGTAGGCGGGCCATGACTCGGTATGAATCGATGACCACTGGTTGCCGGCCGCGGCTTGTCGCCGCGCCCACAGCTCTTCACTGATGTGTGGCGCGATCGGCGCCAGCATCAGCAGCAGCAGCCGCACCGTTTCGTTCCATGCCGGGCCGCCGGCCACGTCTGTGCCGCGCACCCGGTACATGTGGTTGGTCAGTTCCATCAGCGCGGCGATCATCGTGTTCCAGCGGAAATTCGCGTGGTCCTCGGTGACCTTGGCCAGCGCGCGGTGGGCATGGCGGAGCAGGTCGTCGGCGGCCTCGTCGGGCGTGGCCTGGGGCGTGGCCTGGGGCGCGCGGCGGGACTCGACGTCACCCGACTCATTGCCGCGCGGGTCGAGCACCGCCGTCCACACGCGGCGCAGGAAGCGGTTGACGCCCTCGATGCCGGTCGGGCTCCACGGGACCGCCCTGGTCCCACGGGACCCATGAACATCAGGAACAGGCGCACCGCGTCGGCGCCGTAGCGCGCGACCAGCTCGTCGGGATCCTGGACGTTGCCGCGTGACTTGCTCATGCGCTCGCCATCGGCGCCCAGGATCTGGCCCTGGTTGAACAGGCGCAGCCACGGCTCGCGCTCGTGGACCATGCCCATGTCGTTCAGCGCCTTGGTGAAGAAGCGCCCGTACAGCAGGTGCAGTACGGCGTGCTCGGCGCCGCCGGTGTACTGGGCGACCGGGCACCAGGCATGCTCACGTTCGGTGTCGAACGGGCCGTCCTCCTTGTGCGGCGACAGGTAGCGCCACCAGTACCACGCCGAATCCACGAACGTGTCGAGGGTGTCGGTCTCACGCCGGCCCGGGCCGCCGCAGCGCGGACAGGTCGTGCGCAGGAAGGCCTCGTCGTCCTCCAGGGGGTTGCCGCCCTCGGGCCGATAGTCGAACTTCTCGGGCATCAGCAGCGGCAGCTGATCCTCGGCCAGGGCCACTATGCCGCAGGATGGGTCGGCCTCGCAGTAGACGACCGGAATCGGCGTGCCCCACGGGCGTTGGCGGCTGACCAGCCAGTCGCGCAGCCGATAGGTCACCGCCGCGCGGGCCTGGCCGTGCTGCCCGAGCCGGGCAACGATGGCCCGGCCACCGTCGGGCGCCGCCATCCCGGAGAATTCGCCCGAGTTGACCAGCACTTCGTCGTCGGTGTGTGCGACGTAGGCCTCGCCGAGGGCCTCGTCAGCCGCCACGCCCGCCGGCGCGATGACCTGGCGAATGGGCAGCCCGAAGCGCTGTGCGAAATCGAAGTCGCGCTCGTCGTGCGCGGGCACGGCCATGATCGCGCCGGTGCCGTAGCCGAGCAGCACGTAATCGGCGATCCAGATGGGGATGCGCTCACCGTTGACCGGGTTGATGGCGTACGCGCCCAGGGGCACGCCGGTCTTCTCGCGGTCAGTCGACAGCCGATCGATCTCCGACTTGCGGCGGGTCTGGTAGCGGTAGTCGTCAACCTCGGCGCGATGATCGGGATGCGTCAGCGCGTCGACCAGCGGATGCTCCGGCGCGAGCACCATGAAGGTGGCGCCATAGAGCGTGTCGGGCCGGGTCGTGAAGACGGTGATCTGCTCGCCGGCGGTCGCCTCGTCGGGGGCCACGGCGAAGACGACCTCGGCGCCCTCGGAACGCCCGATCCAGTTGGTCTGCATGACTCGGATCGGCTCGGGAAAGTCTAGGTCCGGGTAGGTGAGCAGCTCGTCGGCATAGGCGGTGGTGCGGAAGAACCACTGCTCCAGGTCGCGCTTGATGACCGGCGTGCCGCAGCGCCAGCAGACGCGGTTGGCGCCCTCGACCTGCTCGCGCGCGAGGACCACCTGGTCCTTGGGACACCAGTCGACCGGCGCCATCTGGCGGTAGGCCAGGTCCCGTTCCAGGAACTTCAGGAAGAACCACTGGTTCCAGCGGTAGAACTCGGGCTCGCAGGTCACGACCTCCGCGGTCCAGTCCCAGCTGGCGCCCATCGACTTCAGCTGGCGGCGCATGTTGGCGATGTTCTTGAGCGTCCATTCGCGCGGATGCACGCCGCTCTTGATCGCCGCGTTCTCGGCGGGCAAACCGAACGCGTCGAAGCCGACCGGGAAGAAGACGTTGTAGCCGTTCATGCGCCGGTAGCGACTGATCGCGTCGCTCGGCGTCTTGACGAACCAGTGGCCGATATGCAGGTCGCCCGACGGGTAGTCGTACATCGTGAGCATGTAGAAGGGCGGCCGCGACCGGTCGTCGAGGTCCGTCTCGTAGAGGCGCATCTCGGCCCAGCGGGCCTGCCAGCGGGGCTCGATCTCGTTTGGCTCGTAGGGCGGCGCGCCGGGGGAATTGCGGGCGGCGTGGGCGGAAGAGGTCATGGTCGGACCCTTTGCAGAAGAATGAATGGGCGGAGGAGGGAAGGGTTCGGGTATGGGTCGCGCGAGCGCGCTCAGGCGCCGGCGACCCCGGTAAGCGCGAGGTCGTCCGCCGTGAATTCGGGACGCATCGGTCGGTCCATGCGCGGGCAATGGTAAGCGTTGTGACGCACCGGCGACAATGGGCCGGACATGTCGCCGAGCGATGGACATGACACGGGCGCTGCGCCGATCACGTGGCGTATCGACGTGCCTGACGTCGCATACGCGCGCAGCGGGGACGTCGCGGTCGCGTACCAGGTGCTCGGCGAGGGGCCGGCCGACCTTGTCCTGGTGCCGTTCCACGCGAGCATCTTCACGTTGTGGTTCTCGCCCGGCTTCGCCGCGTTTGCAGGGCGACTCGCCCATGGCCGGCGCCTCATTGTTGTCAATCCGCGCGGTGTGGGCCTCTCCGATCGCCCGCGCGGCTTCACCGTCGAGTCGCGCATGGACGACGTGCGGGCGGTCATGGATGCCGTCGGCAGCGAGCACGCGGCCGTGCTGGGCATGGCCGAAGCGGCGGCGACGTGCGCGCTGTTCGCTGCCTCGTACCCGGAGCGTGTCTCCCAGCTGATCCTGTTCACTCCGTACGGTCGCGGCGTGACTTCCGAGGCGGAGCGGCAAGAGGTGCTCGAGCGGATCAGGTTCGATCGTGAACACTGGGGCGAGCGTGAGCCACTCATCGCCATGGCGCGCCAGCTGAATCCGCAATGGGCAGACTCGGCCGACTACCTCGAGTGGTTCATCTGGCACCATCGGCTGACGTCAAGCCCGGCCTCGATCGTCGAATTCCGACGCATGACGCTTGACCTCGACATCAGCGGCGCGCTGCCCGCGGTGCGCGTGCCCACGCTGGTCATGTCGAAGGAGAAGACACGCGCGGAGTCGATGGAAGTCGCGCAGCTCATTCCGGGTGCGCGCCTCGTGCACATACCCGGGTCAGGAATGGCGATCACCGAGAACGACCTCGCGATCGAGGCCGTCGAGGACTTTCTGTCGGGTGTCGCGGGCGCCACTCCACGACACATACCGGACACTGTGCTCGCCACGCTCTTGTTCACCGACCTCGTGGCTTCGACCGAACGAGCCGCCGCGATGGGCGACCGGCGCTGGCGCGAGCTGCTTGCCGAGCAGCGGGCGGTCGTGCGGCGCGAGCTGGTCCGCTACCGCGGCGAGGAGGTGGACACCGCCGGCGATGGCTTCTTCGCGCGCTTCGACGGTCCGGCGCGCGCGATCCTGTGCGCGCAGGAAGTGATCCGTCGGACGGCGGACCTGGGCCTCGAGCTGCGGGCCGGCATTCACACCGGCGAATGCGAGCTGGTCGATGGCAAGCCGGCGGGCATCTCGGTCCACGTGGGTGCACGAGTCTCAGGCGAGGCACGTCCCGGCGAGGTGCTGGTCTCGAGCACCGTCAAGGACCTCGTCGCTGGTTCGGGCATCCGCTTCGCCGAGCGCGGTACGTTCGAACTCAAGGGCGTGCCCGAAAACTGGATGCTGTACAGCGTGGAGGATGGGCAACCGACAGGCGCGTGACGCGGGTTGGTGGAGCGACGGGGGCTCGAACCCCGGACCTTCTGCATGCCATGCAGATGCTCTCCCAGCTGAGCTATCGCCCCGCCGTCAGGTGCGGAATTCTAGCAGCGCCGGGGCTGCGCTAGTATTTCTGAGTCCCCAAGTCGGGATTATGCTGCGACGACCACCGAGCACAGGAGAGGAATTGCCCGTGAGCATGGCCGAGACGGTGATCCTGGGCGCGATCGCCGGCTTCACGATCTACCTGGGCCTGCCGTTCGGTCGAATCCAGTCGGCCAGCCCACGGCTCAAGGTCTTCCTCGGCGGCGTCTCGGCGGGCATCCTCGTCTTCCTGCTCTTCGACATCCTGGGTCATGCCACCCAGCCGGTCGAGGACGCCATCCTCGCGCGCGACTGGGGTCAAGTGGGACTGGTCGGGTTCGTCTACGTGGTCGGCTTCACGATCGGCCTGATGGGCCTCGTCTACGTGCCGCGCTGGTGGCGATCTCGCGGCGCACCATCGGGCATGGGCCCGGGAGCCATGGCGGCGGTCGAGGCGGATGTCGCCGTCCGCCGCTCGGAGACGCTGGGCCTGGCCATGACCATCGCCATGGGCATCGGCCTGCACAACTTCAGCGAGGGGCTGGCCATCGGCCAGTCGGCCGCGTCGGGCGAGATTTCACTGGCGCTGCTGCTGATCATCGGTTTTGGCCTTCATAACGCCACGGAGGGTTTCGGTATCTGCGGTCCGCTCGTCGCCTCGGGCGTGCGGCCCTCGTGGGGGTGGATCGGCCTGGCCGGCCTGATCGGCGGCGGGCCGACGTTCCTGGGTACGATCGTGGGCAGCCTGTTCATGTCGCCGGTGCTGTTCGTCGCGTGCCTGGCGCTCGCCGCAGGCGCGATCCTCTACGTCGTGGCAGAACTCATCGTCGCCGGCCGGCGGCTGTCCTGGGACGTGACCCTGTGGGGCGTCCTGGTCGGTTTCCTGGCCGGCCTGGCCACCGACCTCGTGCTCGTCGCGGCGGGGGCCTGACCGCCAGCCGGGCTACCTGTCCCGGCACTCCGCGCAGATGCCGGCCACGCTGAGATGGCCGACGTGCACGTCGAAGCCGGCAACACGCTGCATCTCACCCGCGAACCGCTGAGCCACTCCCGCGTCCATCTCCCACGTGCGCCCGCATTTCTCGCAGCGCAGGTGCGCGTGCTCGCGGGTGGGCAGCACGTGAAACTCCTCCCGGCCATCCGCGCCGTGGCTGTGGTCCAGGTAGCCCAGCTCCTCGAGCACGTCGAGGGTGCGGTACACCGTCGACGGCTGCGTCTCGGGATCGCGCTGCTGGCACCTTTCGAGCACCTGGGCGGTCGTCACGTGGCCATGGGTGTTGGCCAGCACGTCGAGGATGAGGCGGCGCTGGGGCGTGCCGCGCAGCCCGCGGGCGCGCAGCTCCTCGTGCACCGCATCCCAGGCGAGCGTCCGGCCTTTCATCAGTCAAAGATACCGCAATCGCCATGCGCTGCTATTGCGAATACATGCAATACTGCGGCACATGCCTGGTCTGGACGCTGGCTCCATTGCATTGTTGTCGACCGCGCTCGTGCTCGGCTTGCGCCATGGCATCGACTGGGACCACCTCGCCGCAATCACCGATATCACGAGCACGAGCGGGGCCGCCGAGGCCGCCGAACTCGAGCATTCCCAGCAGCACCTCCAGGCGTCAGCGCACCGCCATCCACATGGCGGCCCGGCCGAGGCGGTGGCTCACACGGTGACCGAACACCAGCCGCATGAACCTCCGCCGCCGGTGCGCAACGCCACTCCCCGCGGATTCCTCCAGCTGGAGCGCCGGCCGGTGATGTTGGGCACGTTGTATGCGCTGGGGCACGCCTTCGTCGTCGCTCTCATCGGCGGTGCCGCGCTCATCGTCGGTGCCCAGCTGCCCGACTGGGTGGACCCACTCATGGCCCGCGTCGTCGGGCTGACGCTGCTGGTGCTGGGTGTGTGGGTATACGTGTCGCTGTACAACTACCTGCGCCACGGAACCGAGTTCCGGTTGCGCAGCCGCTGGATGCTGGTCTTCGACGTCGTGCGCCACGGCTGGCGCCGCTTTCAGGCGCGGCTGCATGGCCACGAGCACGTCGAACCGCTGGAGATGAGCTCGTACGGGCCGCGAACCGCTTTCGGGGTGGGCATGATCCATGGCATTGGGGCGGAAACGGGCACCCAGGTGCTTCTGATCGCCGCAATCGGTGGGGCAACCTCGCTCGGCCTGGGCGTTCCGATGATGCTGGCTTTCATCGTCGGACTGTTGCTGAGCAACACCCTGATCGTGATCATCTCCGCCTCCGGCTTTCTGGCCAGCCAGGCGCGGCGTGGCGTGTACATCACGGTCGGTGCCGTCGCCGGCGGCTTCAGCCTGGTCATCGGCAGCGCCTTCCTGTTCGGCATCGAGACCTGGCTGCCTGATCTGCAGCACCTGTTCGGCTGAATCCCTGGCACTGCCACCCTTCTCCGTTCGCCGTTCGACCCGGGCGCGGCGTGCGCGACTGACCTTCAGCGAGGTAGGCGAGCTCGTTGTCGTGCTGCCGCTGCGCGCGCCCGCCAGCCACGCGACTGAGCTCGTGACGCGCCACGCCACGTGGATCGCGCGCCAGCGCGAGCGCTACGAGGGGCGCCGCATCCAACTGGCGACACGGCCATCGCTTGCCGCCGGGCGGACGCTGTGGGTTGCCGGGTCAGCGCGACTGGTCCGCGCTGTCGACGAGGGCGAGCGCGCTGCGCTCGAGCGAGCACTGCGCCGTGAAGCGCGCGAGGTCATCAGCGAGTGCATCCAGCTCCGTGCAGGGCAAGTGGGCGTCGCGGTGGATCGGCTACAGATCCGCGATCAGCGCTCGCGCTGGGGCAGTGCGTCGCGTTCGGGCACTCTGTCGTTCAGCTGGCGGCTGGTGCTCTGTCCGCCCGACGTGCTCGATTACGTGGTCGTGCACGAGCTGGCCCACCTGCGCGTGCCTGGCCACGGCCGCCGTTTCTGGGCACTCGTCGAGCGCCATTTCGGCGACCCGCGACCGGTGCGGCGCTGGCTGCGTGAGCACCAGGACGAGATCCGCCACGCGCTCGACTAGCAGGCCGGTCACGCGCTAAGCAGGTGACGAGGCCAGGGGTTCCGCGCCAAGGTGAAGGATCGCTTCGAGGTCGACGATGAAGACGGTCGCCCCGCCATGGCGAACCATGCTCGGAAGCTCATCCCGGAGGCGGCCGTGCAAGATCAACGGCAATTCGATCTCGCGGCTGGAGCACTCGCGTCGGAGGATGGCCTGCACCGCGGGGACGGCTTCATCCTCGACCCCAATCAGGAGCGTCGCGTTGGCCATACGCAGGAAGCCCCCCGACGACGCGATCTGGGTGACCCGATGACCTTCGTCCCCGAGAGCCGTGATCACCTTCTCGGCATCGAGCTCGTGGACGATCGCAACGAGCAGCTTGCTCATGGCGGCCTCCGTTCAAACGACTAGAGTCCCTACCACGATCGTGGAGAGTGATCGGTTCGGCGGGCAGGAAAATGATTGGTGGAGATGAGGGGACTCGAACCCCTGACCCCCGCGATGCGAACGCGGTGCTCTCCCAGCTGAGCTACATCCCCACGGAGGGCAAAGTATACCGGCGCCTGTCCGGCCGGCCTCCAACGGGCGCCCGCTCGGCGGACTGCCAGCCAGCTGGTGACCTTCGGCTCTACCGGCTTGGTGGGGCAACTGCGAGGATCGCCGCGGAGGTGAGAAATGCGTGCCGTTCGTGCCGTTGTGTTCTTCCTGATCGGGGCCATGCTGTCCGTGGCCGTCACCTACTTCATGGTGGTCAGGCCGCGCATCCGCAGCTGGGGCATCGAGCCGGGTGAAGGGGAATTGCCGCTGCCCGGCGACGATCTGGTGCCCGACCCAAGCGCGACCGAGACGCGGGGTATCACCATTGTCGCCCCGCCGGCAAAGGTCTGGCCGTGGCTGGCCCAGATGGGCTTCGGTCGCGCGGGCTGGTACAGCTTCGACGTCCTCGACAACCACGGGCCCAGCGTGGCCGAGATCATGCCCGAGCTCCAGGACCTGAAGCCGGGCGACATCATGCCCACCCATCCCGGCGGTGGTTTCGTGGTCAAGGTGGTCGAGCCCGACCACGCGCTGGTCCTCTACACCGACACCGAGCTGGTGCGCGCGCAGGCCGAGCAGGCGCAGGTGGAGGGCAAGACCGAGCTGCCGACTGCCGGACTCAAGGCCAGCAGCGCGCTGATGACCGCGTCGTTCCCCGAGTTCTCTGCCTCGTGGGCCTTCTACCTCGAGCCGACCGAGGACGGCGGCACGCGGCTGATCGAGCGCTTCCGGGCACGGACGCCGGGCAACGGTGCGGCGAACGTGGTGCTGGGCGAGATCATGGGCACAGGCATCGTGCTCATGACGCGCCGGCAGATGGAGGGCATCAAGGAGCGCGTCGAACGGACTGACGAAAGCCTCGGCGAAAGCCTCGGCACACCGATCCTTGCGCCGGAACCACAGGAGGTGCCCGTCGCCTAGGGCGTGGGGCCCGAGTCGCGTAGCCAGAAGGTGACCAGTCCGTCGTAGCCGTCCGGGGCGGTGGCCGACGCCTGGCCCATGATGTCCAGGCGCTGATAGGTCCACGCGATGGTCGGCTGGTTGCCGAGTACCAGGCATACATAGCGTCCGGCGGGAGAGCCGTCGACGTCATATGCGTTTTCGCTCGGCCAGCCGTCGGGCGTGGCGCTGACGATGCCGCTGGCACCGGCCACGAAACAACTGCCGGTGTCGGGCTCGATTTGCGCCTGCGCGGCGATCGCGGTGTAGCTGCTGTTCATCGTGGTGGTGTCCGCGAACAGCGTGTAATGGACCGCCAGGCCGCCCGCCTGGGGAGTGCAATCGAGCGCGGCCAGCCCATGGTCGGTTGTGCTCGTCATGCACGTGGGCCGCAGCGCATCGGGAATGTGTGCCAGCAGTATCCCGGCGGCATCGGTCGGCAGCGGTACGGTGGGCGACGGCGTGGGTGTCGGGCTGGGGCTGACGGTTGGGCTCGGCTCCAGGGTGGGCGTCGCGGCGGCCGGCGTGGTGCTGGCGGCCGGCGTGGTAGTCGGTGCGCTGGAAGCCGGCGTGGGCGTCGGCGGCGCTGTGCCACAGGCAGCAACCGCCAGGAGGGCGACGATGGCGAGCGCCAGGGACCACGGGTGTGCTCGAGCTGTGCTCATGCGAGACGATCGCGCCACGGGTGTCCGGGGTGGGCAAGATCGAGCGCGGCCGCCAGCCAGGCGCGGCGCTCCGGCCTGGTCGGACGGGGAGGCCGGTGGAAGTGTCTGCTGCATGGGAGGACGATCGTAAGCAACTATGGCCCGTCGCGCGGCCGGCGAGGTCCGTTGCGCGACGAAGTGGGCGGTGGCGGCCCGTTTCCGATCTTGACGATTAGAACATATGTTCTATCATCGCCGGGTGCCCCAAAACCCGGTCCCGCAGCCCTCGAGTCCGGTTCTGCCAACTGCCCTGGCGCGTCTCCAATCGCGTTGGGGAAGTGCGGTGGTACGCCTCGCCGGCGGCGCATCGCAAGAAGGACGGCCGGTGGTTGCCGGTGCGCTGGCGCTCGCTGCGCTGCCGGAGAGTGGGCCGGGCATCGCGCGGCTGCCTGATGACGTCGTGCCCACCGGCTTCGCGCGCCTCGATGAATTGCTCGGGACAGGCGGCCTGCCACGCGGCGTCAGCGTCTCGTTACACGGCCTCGGTTCGAGTGGCAAGACGGCACTGGCACTGCATTGCCTCGCCCAGGCCCAGGCGCGCGGTGGCATCGTCGCCTTCCTCGACCTGGGGCGCAGTTTCGACCCGCTCGAGGCGGCGGCGCGCGGTGTCGATCTGCGCTGGTTGCTCATTCTCCGGCCGGCCGACCTCGCCGAGGGCTGGGCGCTGGCGGCTGCGCTGGTTGCCGGGCGGGGAGTCGACCTGCTCGTGGTCGACCTGCCGGCGCGGTTGCGCAGCGGGCACGACGATGCGCTGCGCCGCCTCGCCGCGCATGCGCGCCGGTCCAGTGTCCGGCTGATCATGCTCGAGCCGGCCGGGCTGTCGCCGCCCACCCACGGAATCCTCGCGGAGGCAGTGGCGTTGCGGCTCGAGCTCGAGCAGCGCGCCTGGCTGCGCGCAGGCCGTGACATCGTCGGCCGCTGCGTGCAGGTAAACGTCGCCAAGAACCGCTTCGGGCCGCCCGGTCGCGCGACGGAGATCGAGATCCGCTATCCGGTCGACGGTGAGCATGGCCCGGCAATCGAGCGTTACTGCAATGCGATTCCTGTATCTCGACTGGCCCCATCTCGCCTATCGCCTCGAGGCCGCCCGCGCGCAATCGGCCAGCCAGCCTGACGGCGCGGGCGGCGCACCGCTGCCCGAGCTGGTAGTCATCGGTGGCCAGCCGTGGGAGGAAGGTGCGGTCCTCGACTCCAGCCCGGCTGCCCGCCGGCTGGGTGTCACGCTTGGCCAGCCGCTGGGCAGCGCTCACCGGCTGGTGCCGGAGGCGTGCTTCCTCGCTGCCGACCGGGAGGCATACCGGCGGGCGATGGAGGATGCGCTCGAGGCGCTGGCCGCCTTCACGCCGGGGCTGGAGGGCGAGACGGCGCCCGCTGCGCCCCGCTACGGCCAGGTCTGGCTGGGCATCGAAGGCCTGCACCGGCTATGGGGCGGCGAGCAACTGCTTGCCCAGCGGGTGCTGGCAGTGGCGGCATCGCTGTTGCCCGGCAGCCCGCGCGTGGGCATCGGCAATACGCGCTTCGGCGCCCAGGTGGCGGCAGTTGTCGGCACGGCGCGGAGTGACGGATCGGTCGAAGCGATACCACCGGGCGGCGCGGCCACCGAAGCCGCCTATCTCGCGCCCCTGTCGATCCGGCTGCTGCCGGCTGACGAGGAAGCTCGCGAGCGCCTGTGCGTCTTCGGCCTGGAGCGCATCGGCGAATTTGCCGCGCTGGCCAGATCGGCGGTCGTCGCCCGCTTCGGCGCAGCCGGGGCGACGCTCCACGACCTGGCACGTGGCATGGATGGCCGGCCGTTACGTCCGCGCCGCCCGGTGGCGCGACTCCGCGCCGAAGCGGAACTCGAGCCGGCGGTCGACACACTCGAACCGCTGCGCTTCGTGTTGCGCAACCTGTGTGCCACGCTGTGCGAGCAGCTCGCCGCGCGTGGCGCGGGCGCCACCCGGGCGGTGCTCGAACTTGGCCTGGAGGACGCCCGCGCCGGCCCGCTGCTCCTCGACCAGGCGTTACCCGAGCCTACGGCGGCGACCGACCTGCTCGAACGGCTGCTGCTCGCGCGGCTGGCCGCAACGGACATCGGCGCGCCGGTCAACCGCCTGGTGCTCGAGCTACGCGGCGAATCGGTCGCCGCCGGCCAGCAGCTCGGCCTGTTCGCGCCGCAACTCGCGCGTGCCGCGCGGCTGGACTGGCAGCTGGCCGGCCTGGCGCTGCGCTTCGGTCCCGAGCGCATCCTGCGTGCCCACCTGCTCGACGTCGAGGCAGGCGTCGCCGAGCAGCGCAGCGAGTGGCTGCCGGCAACGTCCGGGGACGCGCGATGACCAGGCTGCTCGGCCACCACCCGCGCATCGACGTCGACCTCGATGCGCGAGGGCAGCCGTGGCGGTTGCGCTGGGAGGGCGGCAGCGAGCGGGTCGAGGTATGCAATCGCTGGCGGATCGACGAGGCCTGGTGGCGTCGCCCGGTAAGCCGCGACTACTACAAGCTGGCCGGCGATCAGCTGCTCGCGCTGGTCTACCTCGATCGAGTCGACGGCAGCTGGCACCTGGAGCGCGTGTACGACTGAAGCGGGCAGGCACGAATTCGTTGCCGGACATAGCACTCGGCCCCGGGGGAGACCGGGGCCGAGCATACGGAGGAAAGGTCGTCGGACGGGCTCGAGAGGAGGAGGAGCGAGCCCGAACGACCTCGTATTTGCCGGTGGGACGAGGCGCAACACGAGGGTGTGACGGGTTCCGGCGATTGGGCTCGCGACTGAAAGAAAGCTGTCAGCGATTCACAGTTTTGGACCGCTAATCAGCGCAGCGTCGGTGGCCCTCCGGGCGGGATGGTCAGCACCACGATGACCACCACCAGGCCGATCAGCACGACCACCAGGCCGGCCGCGGCGAGCATCTGGAACAGGGTCGGACGCACGCATCAAGGATACGCATGAGCGGCGGTCAACGGTTGGCGTGGTCCGAAGCCGGCGTCTGACCCGCCGACGGCCCGCCAGCGCTAGAGCGCGGCGGCCGAGGCGATGGCCAGTACGGCGGGCAGCCCGACCATGATCAGCGCGGTGGCCAGGATGGCCAGGATGAGCGCGCGCAGCAATGGCATTGCCAAATTAAGCGGGCTCATCGTGCGTTGGACGTCCGAGCGACCTCGTGTGTTACGCACTTGTCCGGTTATGGGAATTGTCGACATGTCGCGGCTCCCGATGTCGATGATCTCTTCGCTTTGCCGGATCTGGCCGCGGTCAGCCAGATGGGATCGGCGTGGCGGACGGGGACGACGTCGACACGCTAGGTGACGGCAAGGGCACAGCCGTCGGCGATGGCATAAGAGTAGGCGATGGCGAGGGTACCGCGCCGACCTTTTCGCGCAATGCCAGTGGCGCGTTGGGGTCGGCCCATGGCAGCACCTGGAGTGGGTTCACGCGCTCGCGCACGAACGGCGGATAGTCGTACTGCAGGAGACGCGGCACGACCGGTTGCCAGGTCCCGTCCATGCGGATGAGGCTGTAGTGCAGGTGGCAGCCCGTGGCGTACCCAGTCATGCCTTCGCGTCCAATGGTGTCACCCGCCTTTACCGTTTGGCCCGGTTCGACCAGGGCCATCTCGAGGTGGACATATGTGCTGCGGTAGCCATTGCCGTCGTCGATGACGATGACGATGGGCAGCGTGTTGACCTCGTTGAGTCGGTCGTAGCGAGCGTAGATACGCGCGGCGTCGCCCCAGTAGCCGAAGAAGACGTCGAAATTGCGTCCGGCATACAAAACGGTGCCGTCGTGGGTCGCGTACACGCGATCGCCACAGTGGGTGGCCAGGTCGACACCATCGTGATATGCGACGCCGTCGATGAGCACGAAGCCGCCCTCGTTCGCCGGCCGCGGCGCGAACCGGCTGGAGATCAGCGCGTCATGCACCGGCCAGACGTAGCCGGTCAGCCGCCCGGGATCGAGGCTGTGCGCCTGGACGCTCTTGCCCCCAACCGCGATCGGCCCTGATGCGCTCGGTGCCGCGGACGGCGTGGCGCCACTGCCTGGCGATGCGCCCGGAGTGAAGGAAGGCCCCGGGCTCGACGATGAGCCGGTGGCCGTGGGGGTGGGGCTGGCATCGGCGAGCTGGGGCGGCTGGTTGGTCCAGCCGAGAACGGCGGTTAACGCCACGGCCAGCACCAGCACGGCCACGATCAGCGCCAGGCCGAGCGCGCGAGTCCGCGTCACTTGAAACGGGAGGGACATCTGCGCGTATCAAAGCACGCGACGGCCGGCGTGTCGTGATCGTGGAGCGACTAGAACATGCGTTCTAATATGCACAGGTGCCCGCTCCCTTCGCCGAGCTCCACTGCCACTCCAACTTCTCGTTCCTCGATGGTGCCTCGACGGTCGCAGACCTGGCCGAGCGCGCGGTCGAGCTGGGCCTGTCGGCAGTTGCGCTGACCGACCACCAGGGCCTCTACGGCGCAGTGCGCTTTGCTGCGGCCGCGCGGGAAGCCGGACTGCGTCCGATCATCGGCCTCGAACTCGAATTGCTGGACGCGATCGTGCCCGACCCGGCCGGCGTGGTCGTGCCGCCCCGCCGGCGCCGGCGAACGCCGCGGGCGGCCGGGCCGGATGCAGTGCCGGTGCTGTCGGTACCCGTCGAGGGTCGGATCGTCAGGCCGGCGACCGATCGCCAGCGGCCGCCGGACCAGCGCCAGCCCCGACGAGAAGACCTCCGTGGCGTGCGACCGCGCGAACTGGGTCCGCATCTCGTCCTAGTGGCGCGCGACATGACCGGCTACCGCAGCCTGTGCCGGCTGGTGAGCGCAGCGCACCTGGCCGGCACCAAGGGCACGCCGCGCTTCACCAGCGACCTCGTGCGGCGCAATGCGGAAGGTCTGCTATGCCTGTCCGGTTGCCGGCATGGCGAGGTCGCGCGGCGCCTGCTGGCGGGTGATCGGTCGGGTGCCGAACAGGCGGCCAGGGCATGGGCGGATGTCTTTGGTGACCGTGACTTCTACCTTGAGCTGCAACACCACCTGCTGCCCGACGACGACTGGCTGGTCGCCGAAACGGTCGCGCTCGCCCGCGCCACCAGCCTGCCCATGGTGGTCACCAACGACACGCATTACGCGCTCCAGCAGGATCGCGAGCTGCAGGACGTGCTGGTGTGCATCCGCCACGGCAAGACGCTCGACGAAAGCGCCCATCTGCGCCGGCCGAACGGCGAGTACTACCTGAAGTCGGCAGCACAGCTGGCCCAGTTGCCGCCGGGCCGCGGCGACCTGGGCGAGGACGTGGCGCAGGCGTGGGCGGAGGGCATCACCACGGCGGTCGAGGTGGCGGGTCGGTGTTCGGTCGACTTCGACTTCGAGCAGTACCGCTTTCCGGGCTTTCCGGTCCCATCCGGCGAGACGGCTTTCTCATACCTCGAGAACCTGTGTCACGAGGGCATGCGCGGGCGCTATGTGCCGCTCCGGCCGGCGGTCGTCAAGCAGCTGGCCCACGAGCTCGAGGTCATCGAGCGCACCGGCCTGGCCGAGTTTTTCCTGATCTGCTGGGACATCATGCGTTTCTGCCGCGAGCGAGGCATTGCGGCGCAGGGCAGGGGATCGGCGGGTGATTCGATCGTGGCCTACGTGCTGGGCATCACGCGCGTCGACCCCATCCGCCACCGGCTGCTGTTCGAGCGCTTCATCAACGAAGGCCGGACGAGCTACCCGGACGTGGACATCGACTTCGCCTCGTCGCGCCGCGAGGAGGTGATCCAGTACGTCTACGAGCGCTACGGGACCGAGCACACGGGCATGGTCTGCAACCTGGTCACGTACCGCGCCCGTTCGGCAGTGCGCGAGGTGGGCTATGCGCTGGGTTTTCCGCGGCCGTTGGTCGACCGCGTGGCCAAGGCGCTCGAGACGTACGACTCGGTCATGGTCCGCCGCGATCTCGAAGCGGAGGGCGGCTTCGCGGAGTTCTTCGCGGCGCCGGGTCCGGGCTCCGACGTGGCCGGCCAACGTGGGCTCGTTGATCGCATGGGCAGCCTGCGCGCGCCATCCGACGACGAGGGCGGCCCGGGCGACACGCCGGTGAGCGTGCGCTGGTTGAGCGAATCCGATCCCGATGACGGAGACGCTGGCGACGATTCCCCGTCAGTCCTGCACGGCGGTGTGCCGGCACTATCGTCAAGACACGGTCTTACGGGACGAGCTGCGCCGGCCACGATCGCTGCCGGCGATACATTCGAGGCGGGACCGCACGAATTCGCACGCGCAAAGCGCGAATCCGCCGCTGCTGGCGAGCTTGCGACCATCCGTGACGATAGTGCCGGCATTGGCGCTGCCAGGCGCTCGGCGAGCCTGCCAACACCCGTGGAACAGGCGACCGTTGGAGACGGAGGGCCACGCTCGACGCGAGGGCTCTCGCCGTGGGAGCGCTGGCTGGCGCTGACCGCGCAGATCGACGGCTTCCCGCGGCACCTGTCGATCCACGTCGGCGGGATGCTCGTCACGCAGGCGCCGCTGATCGACATCGCGCCGCTCGAGCGGGCGACGATGCCCGGCCGTGTCGTGGTGCAATACGACAAACGCGACATCGAGACTATCAAACTGATCAAGCTGGACCTCTTGGGTCTGCGCATGCTGAGCGCGATCGACGATGCGCTGCGCGACATTGCCGCCGATTGCGGCGTGCATGTCGTCCTGGACCGGCTGCCCGAGGACATTCCCGATGTCTTTCGCATGATCCAGGCGGCCGACACGGTGGGCGTCTTCCAGATCGAATCGCGTGCCCAGATGCAGACCCTGCCCCGTTCGCGACCGACGACGCTCGACGACCTGGTCGTCGAAGTGGCGATCATCCGGCCCGGACCCATCCAGGGCAACGCTGTCCATCCGTACCTGCGCCGGCGGCAGGGCAAGGAGCCGGTCAGCTACCTGCACCCCAGCCTGCAGCCGGCGCTCGAGGAGACGCTCGGCGTAATCCTCTACCAGGAGCAGGTGATGAAGATCGCCATCGACGTCGCCGGCTTCAGCGCGGCCGAGTCGGACGGCTTCCGAAGAGCGATGGGCACATGGCGTTCCAGCCGCGAGATGGAGAAGCTGCATGTCCGTTTCGTGGATGGCTGCGTCACCCGCAGCGGCCTGGACAACGAGCAGGCCGAGGAGCTTTTTCGCCAGGTTGCGGCCTTCGCCAGCTTCGGCTTCAACAAGAGCCACGCGGCGGCCTTCGCCCGCACGGCCTACGAGAGCGCCTTCCTGAAGCTGTTCTATCCCGCCCAGTTCGTGGCCGGCCTGATCAACGCGCAGCCGATGGGCTTCTACCCGGTCGAGGTGCTCATCAACGACGCCAAGCGCCACGGTGTCGTCGTGCTGCCGGTAGACGTCAACCGCAGTCGCTACCGGACGACCACCGAATGGGTGGGCATGCCCGCCGAGCCACTCCCGCCGGGCACCGGCATAGCGCGCCGGCCGACGGTCGTCCGGTCATCGAGTTGCGTGGTCCCGGGACAGGCGGCCCGTGACCGATGGGCAGGACCAACTGCGCCCGGCTACGGCATCCGGCTGGGATTGGGGCTGGTCAAGGGCATCGGCGAGGCGGAGGGCGAGGCGCTCGATCGCGAGGTGGCCGGCGGCGGCCCGTTCACGTCGCTCGTCGATCTCGTGGCACGCACGGAACTGCCCGAGGAGGTGCTCGAGCGGCTCATCCGTGCCGGCGCACTCGACTCGCTGGACGAGCCCCGGCGTCAGCTGCTGTGGCAGCTGCGCGAAGTCACCGGGTCGGCACGCAAGGCCGGCTCCCGGCCGGCCACGCGGCAGACGAAGACTCTCGACCTGCGCCTGCCGCCGACCGATGCGCCCGACCTTCCGCCGCCGTCAGAGCTGGAGCGCCTGGGCGATGCCTACGCGATCCTGTCGCTCGATGCACGGCGCCAGGTGATCGAGCTTTTCCGGCCCGCCCTTGATCGGCTGCATGTCGCCACCGCGGGCGCGTTGAGCGATACCCGCCCGGGCAGGGTCAGGATCGGCGGGCTGGTGGTCACTCGCCAGCACCCGATGACCGCCCGCGGCACCGTCTTCCTGGCACTCGAGGACGAGACCGGCATGGTCAACGTGACCCTCTGGCCGGACACCTGGGCACGCTTCCGCAGGACCGTGCGCCGCCATGCGCTGCTGTACGTCGAGGGCCGGCTCGAGCGCGAATCAGAGGTGGTCAACGTGATCGCCGATCGCGTCACGTCGCTCGTCGAGGTGTGCCGCCCAGCCGGCGGCCCGCAGCCAGTTGCGGGTGTTCGCCACATGGGCCACGCCGGCATGCGCCGTGCCGGCTGAACCGCCGCCCGGTGGGCGCGTTCCGGGCCAGGTCGTGCGCGCTAGGTGGTGCGCTTGGCGACCTTGCGCGCCTCCTGGCGCTCATCGCGCCGCTTGGCGCGCTCCTTGGCTTCCTGGTCGACGCGCTTCTTGCGCGAGTTGTCCTGCATGCGCCGCAGGAAGTCGCGATACCAGGCCGCGAACGCGGCTGCCAACGTGCCGTATACCACGCCGTACATCAAGGTGGTGACGAACGCGCTCGCGAAGGAGGCGAGGTCGGTCACTGCGCCCGATGGGACCAGGCCGATGAACCACGTCAGGCCGCCGATGACGCCGTAGATGAAGCCGACCAGGTAGGAGGCACGCGGCGCCACGAAGCCGGCGATGAAGAACGTGAAGAGCGCCGGCGGCACGAAGAAGAACTGCAGGTAGAGATCCGCGATCCCGCCGATGTCGGTCGGCAACGCGCCGATGATGAGCACGAGCACGAGGCCGCTCAGGAAGATGGCCAGCGGCAACCACAGCAGCCGGCGCGTCCTGAACAACGACGGCAGCAGGCGGATGTCCTCGCGGAAGTTGGGCATCTTGAACAGCGCCGGCCGGACCGTTGCCGGGGCATCGTCCGTCGGCTCCTGTGCGTCGGCGGCCTCGTCGACGTTCAACTCGGCGCGCTGCGCTTCTCGAGTACGCCGCCGAGCGTCGGCGCGGGTGGTGTTCTTGGCGCGGGCCAGGGCAATCTCCTTGGTTGAATTGAGATGGGGCTGCCGGCATCGTAGCGCACCGCGCCCGACGGCCCGTGGCCCGTCTTCCGCGGCAACGAAATAAGCAGGCGCTAAGCGCCGGCTAAGCGCGTCCGGCCAGACTGGCCGTGCAATCCGGCCTGTCGGCCGGTTCCGCCGCGCATCGCCCGCCGCGGAGGTCATATGCCCAGCGCCGTCAGTTCCGTCCTGATTCGTTCCGCCCTGATCAGGTTCGCCGCGTTGCTCGTCCTCGCGGCCGTGCTGAGTGTGACGGCCCGGACCGTGCTGTCGGGTCTGGCACTTGGGGCCGGCGTCGACTGGCCTGCGTCGACCGGCCTGGTGGTCGGCGAGGTGGTCACTCGCGCGGCAGCCGCGTCGGATCAGTACGCCGAGTTGTACAACGCGTCACAGGAGGCCATCGACTTCGCCGGGTTGGAGCTCGACTACGTGACCGCTTCCGGCGCGACAACGACGGTCAAGCAGGCGTGGACAGGATTGAGCATGCCCGCGGGCGCCCACCTGCTGCTGGCCAACGCCGCAGGCGCTTTCGCGCCGATCGCGGACGGCACCTTCAGCGGCGGTTTCTCGACGGTTGGTGGGACCCTCGTCCTGCGCAGCAGCCTGGGCGGCGAGGTGGTCGACGCTCTTTCCTGGGGCAGCGCCGCGAACGCGTTCGTGGAAGGCGCCCCCGGCCGGGCGCCACCGACCGGCAGTAGCCTCGAGCGGCTGCCCGGTGCCGGGGGCAACTGGCTCGATACCAACGACAACGCGGTAGACACCGCCGTCCAGCCGGCGCCCCTGGCCCAGAACCTGTCGTCGCCCGTGCAGCCGGCACCGGTCGCTTCGGCGACGCCCACCGCGGCCAGCTGCGCCACGGCTCCGCCCAGCCCGACGCCTGCCCCAGGTCCGGCCAGCCCGTCACCCGCCACGAGCCCCACCGTCACCGCGGCGCCGACCAATGTCGCGATGCCCAGTCCGACGCCTGACCCGACCATTTCCATTGCCCAGGCACGTGTTCAGCCGATTGGTGCCTCGGTCGCTGTCCAGGGCACGGTCACGGTGGATCCCGGCTGGATACTCGGCGACAGCACCCTGGCACTGGAGGACGGCAGCGACGGTATCTACGTGAACCTGCCCTCGATGCCGTCCGAAGACCTGGCGCCAGGCGACATCATCCGGGTTGCCGGCGTGCTGGCCGCGCCGTACGGCAACCTTGAGATCCGGCCGCCCGATGCCGACCCGGAGATTCTCGGCCACGCTCCGCCGGTGGCACCGCTGGATCTCGAGGCCGCCGGTCTGGGCGAGTCGACCGAAGGTCTGCTGGCGCGGCTGGAAGGCACCGTCGCCAGCGTGTCGGCCAGTTCGTCGGGCAGCCTGACCGTGCTGCTCACCGATCAGTCCGGTGACGGGCGCATCTTCGTGTACGACACGCTCGGGCTTACCGCCTCGGACTTCGTCCGCGGCGAGCACCTGGCCGTCACCGGCCTGGTCGGCGACCGTCTCGGTCTTTATCGCCTGTGGCCGCGCACGTCGGCCGACATCGTTCATCTGGGCGGCGGCGCGACACCGACTCCTGCTCCAACGGCCACCCCCAGCCGGGCATCGGCCAAGCCCTCGCAAACCGCGACCAGCGTCGTTTCGATCGCCGCGGCGCTCCGGCAGGTGGGCAGCACGGTCACCGTTGAGGGAACGGTCACTGTCCGCACCGGGTTGCTCGATGCCGACGGGCGGCGCGTGACGATGCAGGACTCGACCGGCGCGGTCCTCGTTCGGCTGCCCGACAACGAAACGACCGCCATCGCTGATCGCATACGCGTGACCGGCGCCGTGGGTACCTACTACGGCGCGCCACAACTGGCGGCGGACAGCGTGTCAGGACTATCCACTTCCGCGTTGTCGCCTCTGGCCGTCCGTTCCGCGCCCATCTCGGAGGCCCTCGAGTGGCGCCTCGTAACGGTCAGCGGCGAGATCACCGCCCTCAGTCGTGACGGCGACAGCTGGCGTGCCGAGTTGAGCCTCGATGGCGGTTCACTGCCGGTGAGCGGCCTGGCCCGCAGCGGCATCCCGGCCACTGCGCTTGAAGAGGGCCGCAGGGCGACCATCACCGGTATCGTCAAGCGCGCCTACCCGACCGCGTCGGACCAGCGCTTCTCGGTCGTACCGCGTTCCCCGAACGACATCACGCTCGGTGCAGCGGTGAGCCCAAGGACGTCGCCGCCTGCCTCACGGCCACCTGAGGGTATGCCCGAGTCAACCACCGCGGCTACGGTTCCGGGCAGCTCCACTGGCCCGCTTGCGCTCAATGGCGTGGCGCTCGCGGATCTTGACGCGCACCAGGGAGAGACGGTCACGGCCGGCGGCCGTGTCGTTGCTGTGGCGGGCGACCGGATCACGATCAGCGACACGAGTGGCACTGCCCAGCTGTTGCTCACCGGATTGGCTGCCCAGGCAAATCTGGCGTTGCTGCCCGGCGATCTGCTCAACGTTGTCGGCATCGTGGTCGCCGGCCCGGACGGCTCGCCGGCAATCGCCGTCGCCGATCCCGACGCGCTCACCCGTCTGGTGCAGCTCGAAGCCACGCCGGCGCCTTCGGCGCACGACCCATCGGCAACGACGTACTGGCCCGCGGCGCCGCTGGGCGGACCGTCGGGCACGGCCGCGCCACAGTTGTCTCTGCCGTTGGTGACGCTACTGATCGCGCTCATCCTGGCCGGCGCGGGTCTCTTGTCGCTCGCCCACCCGGGCGTCAGGGCCGCGCTGCACGCCCGTCTCAGCGCGCTGCGCGCGCGGATCGAGGGATCGCCCGCTTCGGACACCAGATGAGCCGCTGTTGACGCTCGCGCCGCGCTCGGCCTATGGTCGCCCGCGTTGTCGCTCCACGAAGGAGCGCTCAGCGAGGAGGACGAGTGCCGGACGACGCCTACCACATGGCGGTGCCCGACGCGGATCGGCAGTACCACATCGATCTTGCGCCAGGCGAGCTGGCCGAATACATCCTGCTGCCCGGCGACCAAGACCGGACGCCGAAGGTCGCGGCGCTGTTCGACGAGGTCGAATTACAGAAGCGGCACCGCGAGTTCGCATCGGCCACGGGCAGCTACCGCGGCCGGCGCATGTCGGTTGTCTCGACGGGCATCGGCGCCGACAACATCGAGATCGTGATCGCGGAGATCCTGGCCATCACCAAGCATCCGACATTCATCCGCATCGGCTCGTCGGGGGTGCTGCGCGAGGACATCGCCCTGGGCGAGCTGGTCATCACCACCGGCGCCGTGCGCCTCGAGTCGACCACCAAATACTTCGTCCACGACGGCTATCCCGCGGTGGCCGATTACGCGGCCGTGGCCGCGCTGATCGAGGCTGCCCACCGCCTGGGGCACACCGCCCACCTGGGCATCACCGCCACGGCGCCCGGCTTCTACGCGGCACAGGGGCGCCCTCTTCGGCAGCTGCCCGTCCGCTTTCCGGATCTGGCCGAGGAGATGGCGCGTGAGGGCGTCGTGAACTTCGAGATGGAGGCGTCGGCGCTGCTGGTGCTCGCCGGGTTGGCGAAATGCCGTGCGGGCGTTGTCTGCACCGCGTACGCTCAACGCGTGAGTGGCGCGTTCGTCCAGGGCGAGCAGCGGGAGCGGGCCGAGGCCGCGGTCATCGCGACCGGGCTCGAGGCGCTGCGCCTGCTGGCCGACATGGACGATGCCGTGCGTGCTGCCGGTGAGTTGCACTGGCGGCCGTCACTCTGGGTGCCGGTAATGGCATCCTGATATATGACGGCGGAGCGGCACCAGCCCGCTCGCCGGCCTAACCCGACTTATTGGGAAGGAGGAGAGGTGGCCGAAGCCTATTGCGTCAGGGACAAGATGAAGGTGGAAATCCAGAACCCACAGAAGATCACGATGAAGAACGGCAAGCCTGCCGTTAAGGGCACGTGTCCGAAGTGCGGTAACAGCGTTTTCCGCATCGGCGCCTGACCAGACTACCGTCAGGGAACCTGACATGGCCCCGGCCCACGCCGGGGCCTTTTTCGTGCGTGCCGGGGGCGTGGGCAGGCCTCAATACAATCGCCCGGTGAGCGACCCGGGCCCGATTGAGCACGCCCAGCCCGTGCTCGCGCTGGATCTTGGCGGGACGCAGCTGCGCACCGCGCTGGTAATGGGGGACGGACGCTTGGTGGCCCGTCACGCGCGCGCGACGCCGCACGCCGCTGCCGAAGCCGTCGTGGCGGCGAGCCGCGCTGCCCTGCAGGCGACGCTCGCCGCGGCAACGGAGGCTGGGCTGCCGGCCCCGCGCGCGCTGGGCATCTCCGCCCCGGGGCCGCTCGACCCGTTCCGGGGTGAGTTTCTCGATCCGCCCAACCTGGACCACAGCCTGTGGGGCTTCCCGCTCGCAGCGCGCCTGGGTGGCGCGCTCGGGCTGCCCGCGACGATGGCCGTCGACGTACATGCAGCCGCCCTCGCAGAGGGGCGCTTCGGCGCCGCCCGCGGGTTGACCGACTACGTCTACATGACCATCTCGACAGGTGTCGGCGGCGCCGTGGTCAGCGGCGGCCGACTGATGCGCGGGCCCGATGGCGTGGCCGGCGAGCTGGGTCACCTGACGATCGACATCAATGGCCCACTGTGCGGCTGTGGCGCGCGCGGCCACCTCGAAGCGCTGGCATCGGGGACCGGGATCGCACGGGCCGCGCGCGAACTTGGCCTGGGCGACCTGGACGCCGCCGCGGTCGCCGCTGCCGAGCAACGTGGCGACGCAACTGCGGGGCTGATCATGGAGCGCGCCCGGGCGGCCTTTGCCGCCGCCATGGTGAGCATCGTCGATGTCTTCAATCCGCGGCTCGTTATCGTCGGCGGTGGGATTGCCCTGGGCCAGGGTGATCGGCTGCTCGAGCCCGCCCGGCAGGCCGTGCGGAAGCTGGCCTATCGGCGCCAGGCTGAGCGAGTCCAGATCGTTCCTGCCGCGTTGGGCGACGACGTCGGGCTGATCGGCGCGCTGGCGCTCGTCGAGCTTGATCCCGTGGGCGATGATGGACTCAGTCAGGAGGTTGTACCGGGAGCGGGCCATGTGGCCCTATCAACGCCGCCGTCCGCTGCGGACGATGGCCCGGTAGAGAAAGATCGATCGCACGCTGCAGGTCCGGTTCGGGCCGAGCGTTGAACCAGCCGCGAATCGACGACTAAGGAGTTTGGCAATGACTGTTCGGGTGGGTATCAACGGCTTCGGGCGCATCGGCCGCCAGTCGCTCAAGGCAATCATCGAGCGCACCTCGGGCCTCGAGGTCGTGGCCGTCAACGACCTGGCCGATACCGAGATGAACGCGCTCCTCTTCCGCTACGACTCGACCTACGGTCGCTACCCGGGCACGGTCGAGCACACCGAGGATTCGCTGATCATCGACGGGCGCCAGATCAAGGTGCTCAAGGAGAAGGATCCCGCGGCCCTGCCGTGGAAGGACCTGGGCGTCGATATCGTGATCGAGTCGACGGGCCTGTTCACCGATGCCGACAAGGCCCGCGCACACCTCGAGGCAGGCGCCAAGAAGGTGATCATCAGCGCCCCGGCGAAGAAGGAAGACGTGACCATCGTCCTCGGCGTGAACGAGGAGATGTACGACCCGGCCAGGCACGACATCATCAGCAACGCCAGCTGCACGACCAACTGCCTCGCGCCGGTGGCCAAGGTGGTCCAGGACGAGTTCGGCATCGTGCGCGGCCTGATGAACACGATCCACTCGTACACCAATGACCAGCGCGTGCTGGACGTTGTCCACAAGGACCCGCGCCGGGCGCGCGCGGCGGGCCTCAACATCATCCCGACCACGACCGGTGCGGCGCGCGCGTTGGCGCTCGTCATCCCCGAGCTAAAGGGCAAGTTCGACGGCTTCTCGCTGCGCGTGCCGACACCCACCGTGAGCGTCGTCGACTTCACCGCGGTGATCGAGAAGGAGACGACGGTCGAGGCGCTCAACGACGCGTTCCGCGCGTCTGCCGGCAACCACATGCAGGGCATCCTGGGTGTGACCGACGAGCCACTCGTATCGATGGACTTCAAGGGCGACAGCCGATCGTCGATCGTCGATGCCCGCTCGACGCTGGTCATCGGCGACCTGGTCAAGGTCATCGCGTGGTACGACAACGAGTGGGGCTACAGCTGTCGCGTGGCCGACCTGACCGCCTTCGTCGGCGAACGATTGCCGGCACGCGAGATGGCCTCGGCCGGCGCCTGATCAGGCTTCGCCGGGCCGCCGATCGGCGGCCCGAGCCTGGAACCACGAGCTCCATTGGCGGGCGCCCGGGCAGGTGCCCGCCCATACCACGAAAGCAGGCTGTCAATGGAAAAGATGACCGTTCGTGACTTCGACCCGCAGGGCAAGCGGGTCCTGGTCCGCGTCGACTTCAACGTGCCCATCGAAGACGGCAAGGTCAAGGACGACTCGCGCATTCGCGCCGCGCTGCCGACGATCCACTACCTGCTCGAGCATGGCGCCGCGATCGTCCTGATGAGCCATCTCGGGCGGCCCAACGGCAAGGTCGTCGAGTCGGCGCGCTTGCGGCCGGTGGCCCAGCGCCTCTCGACGCTGCTGCGTCTGCCCGTGCCCATCACCGGGGACGCACTCGGCGTGGGCACGCGCGACGCGGTTGCGCGGCTCAAGCCGGGCCAGGTGCTGATGCTCGAGAACCTGCGCTTCCATGCGCAGGAAGAGGCCAATGACGAGGAATATGCCAAGACCCTCGCCTCGTACGGCGACGTGTATGTCAACGACGCCTTTGGCACTGCTCATCGCGCGCATGCCTCGACGGTGGGTGTCACACGGTATCTGCCGGCCTACGCGGGGCTGCTGATGGAGGCGGAGATCAACGCCCTCTCGCGGCTGCTCGAGTCGGTCGAGCACCCGTTCGTCGCGATCATCGGCGGCGCCAAGGTGTCGGGCAAACTCGGGGTGCTCGACAACCTGGTGGACAAGGTCGACTCCTTCCTGATCGGTGGCGGCATGGCCAACACCTTCCTGGTCGCCGAGGGCCATACGGTCGGCAAGAGCCTGCTCGAGCGAGACCTCGTCGAAGACGCGCGGCGCATCCTCGACAACGCCGAGAAGCACGGAGTCGAGATCGTCCTGCCGACCGACGTGGTCGTGGCCAAGGAGGTCACGCGCGGCGCCGAGCACAAGGTCGTGCCGGTTCGCAAGATCCCCAACTCGTGGTCGGTGGTCGACATCGGCCCTGACAGCATCGAGGCCTTCACCGCGGCACTCGAACCGGCGCGGACTGTGTTCTGGAACGGGCCGCTGGGCGTCTTCGAGGTGCCCACCTTTGGTGACGGCACGCGTGCCATGGCACGCGAGCTGGCGGTTCTCGCCGACAAGGGCGTGACCGTGGTCATCGGCGGTGGCGACTCGGTCGCGGCGGTCGAGGAGCTTGGGCTGGGCAACAAAATGACGCACATCTCCACCGGCGGCGGCGCCTCACTCGAGTTCATGGAGGGCCGCGTGCTGCCCGGTATCGCGGTGCTCATCGACAAGGCCGGCACGCGCGAAACGGCGGGTGTCGCATGAGCGCCATCGAGTTCGTCGACGCACACGAGATTCTCGATTCGCGCGGCAACCCGACGCTGGAAGCCGTTGTCGTCCTCGAGTCGGGAGCAGTCGGTCGCGCGGCGGTGCCGTCGGGCGCTTCAACTGGCTCGCACGAGGCAGTCGAGTTGCGCGACGGCGAGAAGCAGCGCTACGGCGGCAAGGGGGTGCGCAAGGCGATCGCCAACGTCACCGAGATCATCGGGCCGGCGCTGATCGACCAGGACGCCAGCGAACAGGCGGCGATCGACCAGCTGCTCATCGACCTGGACGGGACGCCCAACAAGAGCAAGCTCGGCGCCAACGCAATCCTGGGCGCCTCGCTTGCCTGCGCCCACGCGATGGCGGTCGAATTGGGCGTGCCGCTCTACCGCTACATCGGCGGTGTGCGCTCGAACACGCTGCCGGTACCCCAGTTCAACATCCTCAATGGCGGCAAGCACGCGGCTGACTCGACCGACTTCCAGGAATTCATGGTCATGCCCGTCGGCGCGAATTCCTTCGGCGAGGCACTACGCGCCGGCGCCGAGGTGTTCCACGCGCTCAAGGCCGAGTTGCACGACCGCGGCTTCGCCACCGGCCAGGGCGACGAGGGCGGCTTCGCGCCATCACTCGAGTCGAACCAGGCGGCCATCGAGGTGATCCTGAAGGCGATCGAACGTGCCGGTTACAGGCCGGGCGACGAGGTGGCGATCGCGCTCGACCCGGCAGTCAGCGAGCTGGTCGACCTCGATACACCGGCCGACGCCAACGGCGAGCTGACCTACCGGCTGGCCAAGGAGGGGCGCTCACTGCGGACCGGCGAGCTGATCGATTTCTGGGCGGACTGGATCGCGCGCTATCCGATCGTGTCGCTCGAGGACGGCCTCGCGGAGGATGACTGGGCCGGCTGGCAGGCGCTCAACAAGCGGCTCGGAGCAAGGGTCCAGCTGGTGGGCGATGATCTGCTGGTGACCAACCCCGAACGCGTGCAGCGCGCGATCGACGAGAACTCGGTCAACGCCGTGCTCATCAAGCTCAACCAGATCGGCACGCTGACCGAGACGCTATCGGTCATCGACATGACCATGCGTCATGGCTGGGGTGCGGTCATCAGCCACCGTAGTGGCGAGACCGAAGACACGACCATCGCCGACCTGGCCGTGGCCACCGGCGCCGGCCAGCTCAAGAGCGGCGCACCCTCACGAACCGAACGGGTAGCCAAGTACAACCGGCTCCTGCGCATCGAGAGCGAGCTGGGCATGTCCGCCCGCTTCCCGGGCGCCGGCGTTCTCGCCCACAGCCGGTGATCGACCGCTTCATCGACTCGGGGGCCATCGTTGCCGGCTGGGTCGGGCTGGGGGTTGGCCTGGTGGTGGCCATCGCCTTCGAGCTCATCATCCCCGTCCAGACGGTGGTCTTCCTGCTCGCGCCGGTTGTCGGCGTGGTCATCGGCGTCTATGCCAACGTACGCGCAGAGCGGCATCGTCCATTGGGTCGTGTCCTGGCCAACGCCGCGTGGGCTGGCCTTGTCACCGGCATCGGGCTGGCCGTCTTCTACGTGGCCATCCGCCTGGTGTTCGTCTACGCCGACACGGGCTCACTGCCGGACGGCACTTCGCTCCACTGCCAGACCGGCCCGGCGTGCATCTACCTGCGCTACGTCGATGCCGGGCAGGCGGACGAGCTGGCCGCCTCCGGGATCACCGATGGTGCGTCGCTCGAGGCGGCCGTGTGGCGTGAGTTGATGGCCACCGGTACCGGCATGGTGCTGCTGACGATCGGCGGGGCGCTCGTGGGCGGCGCCGGACGAGCCGTCGGCGCGCCGCGCCGGCCGGTTGTGGCGGCCCGCCCCAACCTTCACACTCCCCGTCCATAGGGCATTTGGCGACCCGTGCGGCCGCGGCGTCTGCAAGTCGCCTTCATCAACCAGGATACCTCGAGCCAGGTCGACCTCGACGGGCTCGTCAGCTGCGCGGCCGACGACGCCACGCGGCGCGAAACCGATGGTTGGCGGTTGATTTCGCTGGGGGCGTTGCCGTTGCGCCAGATGGGCACCGCCGGCAACATCATGTTCCAGAGCTGCGGCGGCTTCGAAACGCAGGTCGCCTTGATGGCGCTGCACGGAAGAGCCCCGGGCCCGGGGCTAGAACAGGATGCCGGCTGACCCGCCGGCGCCGTTACTTCGCCTTTGACCGCGACGCCTTGGCGGCGGACTCCTTGCCGTCCGCCGGCGCGGCCTTGGTGCTGGCCGACTTGGTCGCCTTTGCGCTGGCCGACTTGGTCGCCTTTGCGCTGGCCTTGGCCGGCGCCTTGGCGGTGGCCTTTGCCGGCGCCTTTCCCGCCGCGACCTTCGTCGCTGCCTTCGCCTGCGTCTTGACGGTGCTCGAGCGGCGTGCCGGCTTCTCCACCGCCGCCGGCTCGGCGGCCGACGCAGGCGACTCATGGCCACTTTCCGACGCGGCGCGCGTGCTGCGCGCGAGTGCCGCACGAGCCTTGCCGGCCGCGGTCTGCTCGCCCTTGGCCTTGCTCGCGCGCGACGCCGCGATGCGCGCGCGCGCCTGCTTGGCCGCCTGCGCCTTGCTCGTGCTGCGCGCCTGGGCAGGCGCCGCGGCTATCTCGCCGCCGAGTGCGGCGTTGACCTTGAGCATCATGCGGCTCTTGCGGCGGTCGGCGGCGTTCTCGTGGATCGCGCCTAACTTGGCTGCCCGGTCGAGGGCAGAGACCGCGCGGCGCACCGCCGCCTCGACCTCCTGGGCGTTACCGCCGTTGGTCGCGGCATCCGTCGCGGCTGCCATCGCCCGCGCGACGAGCGTCTTGGCCGCCGTCCGCCGGGGCTGATTGATGGCGCGCCGGCGCTGCGCGTGCCGCACGTTCTTGATGGCCGATGGGGTTCGTGCGCCAGTCCAGCCGCGCGGTGAGTGGGCCAAGTGGAAACCTCGTTCGAATCAGTGATGACGGGATGAAAGTGCGTCGATGACGCGGCGAACGATGGTAGCACGCGGGGCCGCGTCCGCCTTACTTCGCCCCGAAGATCCTATGCTCCGTTCGTGGCGATCCCGCAGGCACGCATTCGGAATTTCTCGATCATCGCGCACGTCGATCATGGCAAGTCAACACTCGCCGATCGGCTGCTTGAACTGACGCACACCATCGACGCGCGCCAGATGACCAGCCAGGTGCTCGACTCGATGGACCTCGAGCGGGAGCATGGCATCACGATCAAGGCGCGCGCCGTGCGCCTCGACTACGACGCCGGCGACGGCCAGCGCTATGGCCTCAATCTGATCGACACGCCGGGCCATGTCGACTTCTCCTACGAAGTGAGCCGCAGCCTGCAGGCGTGCGAGGGGGCGATACTCGTCGTCGATGCGGCGCAGGGCATCGAAGCCCAAACGCTCGCGAACGTCCACCTGGCACTTGCCCAGGGCCTGATCATCGTGCCCGTGATCAACAAGATCGACCTTCCCTCGGCACAGCCCGACGTGGTGATGGAGGAGCTGGAAAACGTGCTCGCCATTCCTCGTGAAGAGGTCCTGCTCGTGTCGGCCAAGGAGGGTACCGGCGTGCCCGAGGTGCTCGAGGCGATCGTGGCGCGCATACCGCCGCCGAGCGGAGATCCCGAGGCACCGCTGCAGGGCTTGATTTTCGATTCGCACTACGACCCATACAAGGGCGTGGTGGCGTACGTGCGGCTGTTCGCCGGACGTCTGCACGATCACGACAACGTCGCGCTGATGGCGTCAGGCGCGCACAGCGAGATCCTCGAGCTGGGCGTGTTTCGCCCGCAGCAGGTACCGGCGGCGGAGCTCGGCCCGGGCGAAGTGGGTTACGTCGCGACCGGGCTCAAGAGCGTGAGTGACTGCCAGGTGGGCGACACGCTGACCAGTGCGGATCATCCCGCGATCAAGCCGCTGCCCGGCTACAAGCCGGCCAAGCCGCTCGTTTTCGCGGGCATCTACCCAGTCCGTGGCGAGGACCTCCCGGAGCTGCGCGACGCACTCGAGAAACTGCACCTCAACGACGCCTCGATCACATTCGCGCCGGAGACGTCAGTGGCGCTGGGCACGGGCTTCCGCTGCGGCTTCCTGGGTTTGCTGCACATGGAGATCATCCAGGAACGACTGGAGCGCGAGTTCGACCTTGACCTGATCGCCTCGGCGCCCTCGGTCGAGTACGAGGTAACGCTGACCGCCGGCCGGGGCAAGACGCTCGTCGACAACCCGGCGCGCCTGCCGCCGGCCGGCGCGATCGAGTCGATCGCCGAGCCGTGGGTCAAGGCAAGCGTGATCACGCCGGGGCAGTACATCGGGACTTTGATCGAGTTGGCCACCGGACGGCGAGGCACGTTCGACAACATGGAATACCTCGACCCCGACCGGGTGCTGCTCACGTTCGAGCTGCCGCTCGCGGAGGTCATCGTCGATTTCTACGACCAGCTCAAGAGTCGCAGCCAGGGATATGCATCGCTCGACTACGAGGAGGTCGGCTGCCGGCAGGGCGACCTAGTCAAGCTCGACGTGCTCGTCGCGGGCGAGGCGGTCGATGCACTCTCGCTGATCGCCCATCGCTCGCGGGCCATTACCGAGGGCCGGTCCCTCGTGGAGCGGCTCAAGGAGTTGATCCCGCGCCAGATGTTCGAGGTGCCGCTGCAGGCGGCGATCGGCTCGAACGTGGTGGCGCGCGAAACGATCCGGGCCATGCGGAAGAACGTGCTCGCAAAGTGCTACGGCGGTGACGTCACCCGCAAGCGCAAGCTGCTCGAGAAGCAGAAGGCCGGCAAGACGCGCATGAAGCGCGTGGGCAGTGTCGAGATCCCGCAGGAGGCGTTCCTCGCCGTGCTGCGCTCGACAGAGGTCGCCTGAGCGGTGTCCGACCTGCTGTCCACGCTGGTCCTGCTCGGTGCCGTTGGTCTGCTCCTGTTGCTGCGCCTCGACGCGCGGCGCTTCGGGGCGGCGGAGTACGACGACGAGGACGCGCCCGGCGGGTTGGAGCCATGGCTGCGCCGGCTGTCCTGGTACCTGTTCGGAGTGCTGCTCATCGCCGTCGTGTACTTCCTCTATCCGCTCCCGCTGACCGCCCTTCACCTGCAGGTTGGCGAGCCGCGCGGCACCGCACTGCTGGCTGGCCTGGCGTTCGGGGCGATGGGCGCGCTCGTCGCGTTCGGGTATGCCTGGCTGCACTTTGGCCGGGTGCAACTGCCGACTCCCGGCCGTTATCCGGCCGGTGTTCTCAACAGCGTCCTGACGGCTTTCATCGACGAGGCTGCCTTCCGCGGCATCCTGCTCGGCCTGCTGCTGGTTTCGAACTGGCCGAGCGACCTGGCCATCGTCTTCCAGGCCGTCCTGTACACGCTGGCCACGCGATTGGCGGCTGCCGGCCGTCCGCGCGGTCCGATGTTCATGGCGCTCGGCGCCGGCCTGATCACCGGCTGGCTGACGGTGCAGACCGGCGGCATCGGCGCTGCCCTGCTGGCCCACGCCCTGACGCGCCTGGCCACCTTCATCTCGACCGGCCACGCCGGGGCGATGCGCGCGTCGGCGGAGGAGGAGGAGCCGCTGCCGGTCCACGACCAGGAGCTTGCGCCGGAGGGCTGGGAAGTGGTCCCCGACCACGAGCCGGGGCTCCACCAGGCACCGGACTGATGCCCCGGCCGGCGGGCCTTTACGTCCACTTTCCGTTCTGCCTGTCGGTGTGCCCGTACTGCGACTTCGTCGTCTACACAGGCGCTGCCGCGCGTGGCCCGGCAAACCGCATCGGCCGCCTGGCGCAGGCGCTCGCGGTCGAGATGAAGCTGCGCGCGCGGCCATCCGGGCTCGCCAGCGTGTACCTCGGCGGCGGCACGCCGTCGCTCCTGACGGCCAGCCAGGTCGGCCAGTTGCTGGGTGCTGCCGATGAGGCATTCGGGGTTGCCACCGGCGCGGAAGTGACCATCGAACTGAATCCGGGCCCTGATGAGCGCGGTGACCTGGCAGGCTTCCGGGCGGCGGGCGTGAATCGAGTCAGCATCGGCGCGCAATCGTTCATCGCCGACGAGCTCCGTCGCATCGGCCGCCGCCACTCGGCGCAGGACGTCCGCGCGACCGTCGCGGACGCCCGTCGTGCGGGCTTCGACAACATCAGCGTCGACCTGCTGTACGACGTGCCTGGCCAGACGCTCGGCTCGTGGCACACGAGCCTGTCAACCGCCCTGGACCTGTCCGTCGAGCATGTGTCGGCCTACGCCCTGACGCTCGACGACCCGGACGCGGAGGGGTTGACCGGTGTGCGCGGCGATCACCTGGCTGTTCGCCGCGGCGCGCGGTCGTGGCGCGCGCGAGCACGTCCCGAACAGGACGCCGATCGCGCGGCGGCGATGTACGAGCTGGCCGACGGCATGCTCGCGCGCGCCGGCATGCGCTGGTACGAAATCTCCAATTGGTCACGGCCGGGCCGGCAGAGCCGGCACAACCTTGGCTATTGGCACGGCCTTGCCTGGGAAGGGGTCGGGCCCGGCGCGCACCGCTTCGACGGGCGCCGGACACGCAGCTGGAACGCCGCCGGGCTGGGCCCGTATCTCGACGCACTGGAGGCCGGTTGCCTGCCGCCCGGTGAGCGCGAGACGACCGATCAGCGCACCGCGCGCGCGGAACTGGCGATGCTGCGACTGCGCACCTGGGCCGGTCTCCCGCGCCGCCTCACGCGCCAGCCAGACCTGGAGCCCGCTCTGCGCTGGGCCCAGGACAACGGGCTGGTGCAGGAACTGCCGCAACAGGTCCGCCTGTCGCCCCGCGGCAGGCTCCTCGCCGACGAGATCATGTGGCGCCTGCTGCCGCCCTGACCGGGGGCCATTGCTTTCGCCCCACCGGGGCGCCATTGCTTTCCGCCTTAAGTGCGCTGTGTCGCTAAGGTACTCGCCTGGTGCGCAAGTGGCCCTGCCGTGGGACCGCTTGACGCAGCCGTGTTTTTGAATGGTGTGTCATGACTCGCTCCAGGCAGCCAAGAGCCGCGCTCGTGATCGTCATCGCGCTCCTCCTCGCTGCCACGAACCTGGCTGCCGCGGCGCGGCCCGTGGGTGCGATGGCCGCATCGCTGCCGGCCTCCAGCGGCTCGGCCGGACCCCAAACCGTCGTCACCGGCCAGCACTTTCCGGGCGGCCTGCTCATCGCCGACCGGCGCAACCGACGGCTCATCGTGGTCGATGACGCGGGCAACATCCTGTGGCGTTTCCCGGCAAGCGGCAGCCAGCCGCTGGCCCAGGCCTTCGCCGCTGACGATGCGTTCATCTCCCCCGATGGCAAGTCGATCGTCGCCAGCGAGGAGGGCAAGCAGATCATCGTGCGCATCGACATCGCCACGGCACAGATCGTGTGGCAGTACGGCACCTATGGCGTGGCCGGATCTGGCCCCGGCCAGCTGTCACACCCCGACGACGCGTACCCGCTGGCCAACGGCGACATTCTGGTCGCCGACATCCGCAATTGCCGCATCATCGAGATCGCTCCGAGCAAGGAAATCGTGCAGCAGTGGGGAACGACCGGCGTATGTGTCGATCAACCGCCCACCTATTTCGGGCACCCCAACGGGGACACGCCGCTACCCGACGGAGGCATGCTCGTGACCGAGATCAACGGTTCACGCGTCGTTCGCCTGTCCGCGAGTGGGCAGGTGGTGTTCGACATCCACGTCCCGGTGCACTACCCCTCGGATGCGCAGTTGATGCCCAATGGCGACGTCCTGGTGGTCGACTACCACAACCCCGGAGCGATCGTCATCGTCGATCCGGGCACGGGCGCGGTGGTATTCCGCTATCGGCCCCAACGGGGGCACCGCCGCCTCAACCACCCGAGTCTGGCAATACCGCTTCCCGACGGGACGATCGCGGTGAACGACGACCAGCGCGACCGGGTCGTGGTCATCGATCCGGCCACGAAGCGCATCGTGTGGCACTACGGCCACCGAGACCAACCGTCTGCCGCGGACGGGTATCTCTACGTGCCCGATGGCATCGACCTCGCGCCGCCCGGAGTCTTCGTACCCTAGCCACCCGCCAGCTCGAGAGTCGCGGCCCAGGTTCATGCGTTGACCTGCCGCCGCGCGGCTGCTACCATCGCACCTTGGTTAGCACTCCGGCTGGGAGAGTGCTAACGATCTCGGAAGCGAAGTGAGGGTATGGCGCGTCGCAAGGACCGGCCTGCCGGCCCTTTGGACCCCCGCTCGCAGGCCATACTGCGGGCGGTCATCGAGGAATACATCACCTCTGCCGAGCCAGTCGGCAGCCAGGCGCTGGTCGACCGTTATCGGCTCGACGTGTCGTCGGCCACCGTGCGCAACGTGATGGCCGACCTCGAGGCTGCCGGTTACCTCACGCACCCGCACACCTCCGCCGGCCGCGTGCCGACCGATGCCGGATATCGCCTGTACGTCGAGACGATCGCGCCACGCATGAGCATCGCCCCGGTCGAGCGGCTGATGATTCGCCACCAGTTCGGCCAGGTCGAGTTCGCCAGCGAGCAATGGTTCCGGCTGGCTGCGACGACGATCGCCAGCCTGACCCACGCCGCCGGCCTGGCCACCCCGGCCAAGCCACGCGCGTGCCGCCTCCGCCACCTCGACCTCGTGGCCACAAGTTCGCGAACGGCGAGCCTGGTGGTCGTGTTGGCCGAGGGGGCGGTCAAGCAGGAGCTCGTGCCGCTCGACGAGGGCTACGACCAGGGCGAGCTCGATGACGTATCGCGCCTGCTCAACGAGCACCTCGACGGCTGCTCGGCGCGCCAGATCAGCCACCGCGTCGAAGCCCTCGAAGATGATCCCGAGGCGCCGGCGCTCGCCGTCCGGGTCGCCCAGCGGGTCGCGCGTATCCTCCACGAAACGGACGCCGCGACGGTCGAGGACATCTTCAGCGACGGCCTGCTCAATGTCATGAACGAGCCCGAGTTCACGGAGAGCGAGAAGTTGCGCCGCGTCTTCGGTGTGTTGCAGAACCGTGATTACCTGGGTTCCCTCGTGCGGCGCCTTGCCGCCGCGCCGGATGTACAGGTCTTGATCGGCGCCGAAAACGAACCGCTCGAGATGCACGACGTCTCGCTGGTGCTCGCCTCGTACGGCCACCCCGGTCGGGCGGTGGGTGTGGTGGGCGTTCTCGGGCCAACGCGGATGGCCTACCCGCACGCCATCGGCACGGTCCGCTATGTGAGCGGGCTCATGAACGAACTCGTGGAGCAGCTATACAGATGAACGAGCATCGCCACCGGACCCGCGCCGAAGAGCGCATCGCCGGGCTCGACGTATCGCCGACCAGGCTGGCGGCCGAGGTCGGTAGCCTGCGCGAGCAACTCGCCGCAGCACAGCAGGAGGCCGCCGACAACAAGGCCGGCTGGCAGCGCGTAGCCGCCGACTTCGCCAACTACCGGCGGCGCACCGAGCAGGACCGTGAGCAGTCGTTTGGCCTGGCCAACGATGCGCTCCTGGCCCAGGTGCTGGGCATTGCCGACGATTTCGATCGCATGATCGCGGCCCGGCCGGCCGACCTGCCCCATGCGGGCTGGGTCGAGGGCATCGAGGCCATAGATCGCAAGCTGCGCCTGCTGCTCGATGCGCAGGGCCTGACGCCGATCGACGCGTTGGGCCAGCCATTCAATCCACATGAACATGAAGCGGTCGTGCAGGAGGAGACGGCGAACGTCCCCGAGGGCACGGTGACGGCCGAGCTCCAGCGCGGCTACCGCATCAGGGACCGGGTGCTGCGGCCGGCGATGGTCGCCGTGGCCAAGAGCCCGGACAACTCGAACAAGACCAATTCCGGAGGAACGAACTGACAATGGGCAGGATCATCGGCATCGATCTGGGCACGACCAACTCCGTCGTGGCGGTGATGGAGGGCGGCGAGCCGACCGTCATCCCGAGCGCCGAGGGCGGACGGACGGTCCCCTCGGTCGTCGCCTTCACCAAGAGCGGCGAGCGTCTGGTGGGCCAGGTGGCCAAGCGCCAGGCGATCACCAACCCGACCAACACCGTCTACTCGATCAAGCGCTTCATGGGCCGTCGTTGGGACGACCCGGAGGTCAAGCGCACCCGTGACATCGTCCCGTACAAGCTCGAGAAGGACCCCAAGAGCGACGGCGTGCGCGTGGTCGTGTCCGACGGCAAGAGCTACACGCCGCCCGAGATCAGCGCGATGATCCTGCAGAAGCTGAAGGCCGACGCAGAGGCGTACACAGGCGAGAAGATCACCGAGGCGGTGATCACCGTGCCGGCGTACTTCGACGACACGCAGCGTCAGGCGACCAAGGACGCCGGGCGCATTGCCGGACTCGACGTCAAGCGGATCATCAATGAGCCGACCGCTTCGGCGCTCGCCTACGGCCTCGACAAGAAGAAGGACGAGCAGATCGCCGTCTATGACCTGGGCGGCGGCACGTTCGACATCTCGATCCTCGAGCTGGGCGACGGCGTCTTCGAGGTCAAGGCGACCAATGGCGACACGCACCTCGGCGGCGACGACTTCGATCAGCGCGTCATCGAGTGGATGCTGGCCGAGTTCAAGAAGGACCAGGGCATCGACCTGTCCAAGGACCAGCAGGCGTTGCAGCGCCTCAAGGAGGCTGCCGAGCGGGCGAAGATCGAGCTGTCGTCGACGACCTCGACCGAGATCAACCTGCCATACATCAGTGGCGGCGGTGAGGCCGGCCCCAAGCACCTGGTCATGACGCTCACGCGAGCCAAGCTCGAGGACCTGGTCGCCGACCTGGTCGAGCGCACCAAGGGCCCGGTGCAGGCCGCGCTGAAGGATGCCGGCCTCAAGCCGGGTGACATCGACGAGGTCATCCTCGTGGGCGGCCAGACGCGCATGCCGGCCGTCGTCGAGGCCGTCAAGTCGATGTTCAATGGCAAGGAGCCGCACAAGGGCGTCAACCCCGACGAGGTGGTCGCGGTCGGCGCCGCCATCCAGGCCGGCGTGCTGGCCGGCGACGTCAAGGACGTGCTGCTGCTCGACGTGACTCCGCTGAGCCTCGGCATCGAGACGCTGGGTGGCGTGATGACCCGGCTCATCGACCGCAACACCACCATTCCGACGTCAAAGTCGCAGGTCTTCTCGACGGCGTCGGACAACCAGCCGCAGGTCGAGATCCACGTGCTCCAGGGCGAGCGCGAGATGGCCGGCGACAACAAGACACTCGGCCGTTTCATCCTCGATGGCATTCCCCCGGCGCCGCGCGGCATCCCGCAGATCGAAGTGACCTTTGATATCGACGCCAACGGGATCCTCGACGTGAAGGCCAAGGATCGCGCCACGTCGCGCGAGCAGACGGTGCGCATTACCGCCTCGTCGATGCTGTCGAAAGACGACGTCGACAAGATGGTCAAGGACGCGCAGGAGCACGCCGAGGAAGACCGCCAGCGGCGTGACCTGGTCGAGACGCGCAACCAGGCCGATGCGCTGGCCTTCCAGGCCGAGCGGACCTTGCGTGACCTGGGCGACAAGGTCAAGTCGGAGGACAAGGCCGACATCGAAGCCAAGGTCAACGCACTGCGCGAGGCGCTCAAGGGCGATGACCTCGACGCCATCCGTTCACACTCCACCGAACTGGCAGCCTCACTCCAGCGTGTCGGCACGGCCGCATACGAGGCCACCGGCGGCACGGGCGACGGGGACGGCGCGGCTCCGGGCGCGGACGGCGAGTCGGCCGGCGAGCCCGCCGGCGAAGGCGCCGGGACCGAAGGCGAAGAGGCGGTCGAGGGCGAGTTCAAGGAGGTCTAGCGGTTTTCAGCGGCGGGCCGTGCCCGGCGGTCGCGACCTCCGTCGGGTGGCGACTGCGCTGCGCGCAAAGCCACCCTCCTGTGGCGCAGCGACCGCCGCTCACCCGCCGCGGGCACGGCCGTTTGGCCTGGGGCACCGCCGGCCGCGTCAGCCGCCGACTTTCGCAGCAGGCGTAGCCGCATGGCCGCGCCAGGTCGCATGCCGCGCCGGGTGCGGCAGTGAGCCGGGAATCGCAATATTCGGCCGCCTGAGCCGGACGCGCGGTGCCATTTCCTGCCGATTTCGCGCCAGACGCGTGCCTCTTGCCGCAGTTGGCCGGTGATCCGCCTGGCCGGGGACGTGGCACTCGCCGATTGGCGCTCAGTGACCGCAGCGGGTGCGGAATCGGGATCGAAGCATCGCTGTGGGACGGTGGTCAGGGCGAGACCGGCGCCCGGCACGCGCCAACCGAAGTTCAACGTTGCCGATTTGGCGTCGGAGGCCGAATCGCTGCCGGCCGCCTTTCCCGGGCGCCACGACGTGAGACGGGGACCGGCGCCGGCGCGTCGCCGCCACGAGCGACCAATGGCCCTTGACACGGGTGATATCCACCATATCTACTAAGTCCGGTAAGTTAGTGGCATTAGTAGTTGAGTGGCGGAAGAGATGGCGCACGCGTGGTGGACCGGTCTGGCGTCGGTAGTCGTGGCCGTGCTTATCGGCTGCAGCACGGAGGCCGCGCCGTCAGCGGCTCCCACCGTTACCCATCTGGGTTACTTCCCGAACATCACCCACGCGGCGGCGATTGCCGGCGTGGCCAAGGGCTATTTCTCGGAAGCCCTGGGTGGCGCTGACAACCTTCAGACGCTGACCTTCAACGCCGGCCCCGACGCTGTGACAGCAATACTGTCGGGCAGCCTCGACGCGAGTTTCGTCGGGCCCAACCCGGCAATCAACGCCTTCATCAAGTCGAACGGCGAGGCCATCCGCATCGTGTCCGGCGCAACGTCGGGCGGCGCCTTCTTCGTCGTCCGCGACGGCATCAACTCCGCGCCGGACCTGAAGGGCAAGAAGATCGCCACGCCGCAGTTGGGCAACACCCAGGACGTGGCGCTCCGTTCGTGGCTGACGGCCAACGGTCTCACGGCCGACACGCAGGGCGGCGGCGACGTGTCGATCATGCCCCAGTCCAACTCGCAGACGCTGCAGGCCTTCGAGGCCGGCCAGATCGACGGCGCGTGGGTGCCCGAACCATGGGCGACGCGGATGATCCAGGAAGGCGGCGCGCATGTACTCGTCGATGAGCGCGACCTCTGGCCCAACGGCCAGTACGTGACGACGCTGCTGATCGTCCGCACCGACTTCCTGCAGCAGCACCGCGACGTGGTCAAACAGTTGATTGAGGGCCTACTGCGGTCGACCGACTACGTCAACGGCCAGTCGGCGGATGCGCAGGCGACTGTCGGCAACGCGCTCAGCCAGCTGACCGGCACAACGCTTCCGGCGGGGGTTCTGTCCACCGCCTGGGCCAACCTCACGTTCACGATGGACCCGATTGCCGCGTCACTTCAGAAGTCGGCCGACGAGGCCAAGACTCTCGGCTTCCTCGATTCGTCTGACCTGACCGGGATCTTCGATCTCAGTGTGCTCAACGAGGTGCTGACCGAAGCCGGCCGGCCCACGATCGCTCAGCCATGAGAGCGGTTGTCCTCCCCGGGGCAGTGCGCGACGCGGAACCGCTGGTCGCCGAAACGGTGTTGTCCGTACGCGGGGTGCGCAAGTCCTACGGCCCGGCCGGTAACAACGTGCTGGCGCTCGACGACATCTCGCTCGATGTGCGGCGCGGAGAGTTCGTGTGCCTTGTCGGCGCGTCCGGCTGTGGCAAGACGACGCTGCTGAACCTGGTCAGCGGCCTCGACGGTCAGACACGCGGGGACATCGCGATCAACGGCCGCACGACGCTGCTCTTCCAGGAAGCCGCGCTCTTTCCGTGGCTCACCGCCGCTGCGAACATCGAACTGCCGCTCACCCTCGCCAGGGCGCCAAGGAACGAGCGCCGCGCCGAGGTTGAGCAGCTGCTCCGGCTGGTGCACCTGGACGGCTTCGGCGACAAGCGGCCACACGAGCTCTCGGGCGGGATGCGCCAGCGCGTGGCCCTGGCGCGTGCCTTCGCCCAACACGCCGACGTGCTGCTGATGGACGAGCCGTTTGGGGCGCTCGACGCGATGACGCGTGACCTGCTCCATGACGAGCTCGAGCGCATCTGGCGCGAAACCCGCGTGACGATCGTCTTCGTCACGCACAACGTGCGCGAGGCTGTCCGCCTGGGCGACCGCATCGTGGTGCTCACCAGCCGGCCGGGGAAGGTCGCCGAGGAGTTCCGGGTGGACCTGCCGCGGCCACGGAACATTTCGGGCCCGGACGTGGCCGAGTTGGCCTTCGCAGTCACCGAGCGGCTGCGCGAGGAAGTCAGGCGGCACGCGGATGGCTGACATCACGCGCCTGCCCGGCCGGCGGCTCGAAGACGAGCTACGCGGGCTCGATGCCCTCGACCTGCCGCTCCGGCCGGCGGCCGACAGGCTACGCTCGGTCTGGTCGGGCCTGTGGCCCAAGCTCGCCGCAATCGCCATCGCGTTGTTCGTCTGGCAGCTCGCAGTCTGGGCGCGCTTCTGGCCCGATTACCTGCTGCCCGGACCGGCAGCGACCTTCGCCACGTTCGGCGACCCGAAGTTCACCGGCAACCTGCCACTCGCGACGGTGATTACCCTGCGGCGGGCGGCTCTGGGTTTTGGGCTGGCGCTGGCGATCGGCACCGTCCTGGGGCTGGCCATCGTCCGCTCACGCCTGCTACGCACGGCCGTGGCGTCGCTGATTTCCGGCCTGCAGACCATGCCCTCGATTGCGTGGTTTCCGCTGGCGATGCTGCTGTTCGGCATCAACGAGACCGCGATCATGTTCGTCATCGTCCTGGGCGCTGCGCCGTCGATCGCCAATGGCCTGATCGCGGGCGTCGACCAGATCCCCCGGATCCTGCTGCGCGCCGGGCAGGTCATGGGCGCGCGCGGCTGGGAGCGCTACCGGTACGTGGTCTTTCCCGCCGCGCTGCCCAACTTCGTGGGCGGGCTCAAGCAGGGCTGGGCATTCGCCTGGCGCAGCCTGATGGCCGGCGAGCTGCTGGTCATCGTCGCTGCCCAACCTTCAATCGGTGTGAAGCTCAACTTCGCACGTGAGATGTCCAACACACCGCAGTTGCTGGCGACGATGATCGTCATCCTGTTCATCGGCATCGTGGTCGACCTCGTCCTGTTCGGGACGCTCGACCGCGCCATCCGGCGGCGCTGGGGCCTGCTCGAAACCTGATCAGCCGGTGCGGCCGGCCCCCCGCACGCGGCTCAGCGAGGTCCACGCGTCGGGCAGCGCCGTCAGCCGGCGGACCTCGGCGGGAAGGGTGTCGTCGACCAGGTCCTGCAGGCTGGTCTTCTCGAGCACCTCGCGCAGGCTTGCGCGCAGGGCCACCCACACGTCGCGCAGTGCCCTCGCCGCGCCCTCGTACTCGACGTTCTCGACCCGCTCGCCGCGCACGTAGGCGAGCGGCCCGTCGACGGCGCGGATGACATCGGCCACGCTGATGTCCGCCGCCGGGCGGGCCAGCGCGTAACCACCCTCGGCGCCGCGCGTGCTCTTGACGATGCCCGTGTGCTTGAGGTCGAGCATGATCGTCTCGAGGAACTTGGAGGGAATTCCCTGCGCCTCGGAGATCTGGTCACGCTTCAGGGGCCGGCCCGCGGGCGAGGCAGCCAGTTCGGCAGCGGCACGAACCGCGTAATCGGCCTTGGCGGAGACGCGCATGGGCTCATTGTCGGTTATCGCGGAGCCCGGCAGCGCGTCCTGTCACCCGTGTGCCCCTGGCGGCGACCGACCGAGCGCGCCGCTAAAATCGCCACGTGCCCCATCCCAGCGCAGAAGCGCCGCTCATCCGTGCCCGCGACCTGACCAAGCGGTTCGGCACGTTCACGGCCGTCGATGCCATCGATTTCGACGTCGCCCGCGGCGAGTCGTTTGGTTTCCTGGGCCCCAACGGCGCCGGCAAGACGTCGACCATGCGCATGATCGGCTGCACCTCGCCGGTGAGCGACGGCGAGCTCGAGGTGCTGGGCATGGACCCGCGCCATGACGGCGCGCGCATCCGTTCTCGCCTGGGCGTGGTTCCCCAGGAAGACACGCTCGACAACGAGCTGACGGTGCGCGAGAACCTGCTGATCTATGGACGCTACTTCGGCCTGTCGCGGGCCGAGTGTGGCGAGCGCGCTGACGAGCTGCTCGAATTCGTCCAGCTGACCGACCGCGGGCGTGACCTGGTCGAGCCCCTGTCGGGCGGCATGAAGCGCCGGCTGACGATCGCCCGCTCGTTGATCAATGAGCCCGACCTGATGCTCCTCGACGAGCCGACCACCGGTCTCGACCCGCAGGCGCGCCATTTGCTCTGGGACCGCCTCTACCGCCTCAAGCAGCGCGGCACCACGCTGGTGCTCACGACGCACTACATGGACGAGGCCGAGCAGCTGTGCGATCGGCTTGTGGTCATGGACAAGGCCAAGATCGTGGCCGAGGGAACGCCCCTCGACCTCATCGAGCAATACTCGTCGCGCGAGGTGGCCGAATTCCGCTTCCCGCCCGGCGTGCAGGAGACGCTCGACGGTCAGTTCGACGGGTTGGCCGACCGGATCGAGAGGCTGCCCGACCGGGTGCTGCTGTATGCCAACGACGGCGACCAGGTCGTCGCGGCGTCGCGTGAGCGCGGCCTGCAGCCGATGACCGTGCTCGTGCGCCGTTCCACTCTCGAGGACGTCTTCCTGCGACTCACCGGCCGCTCGCTGGTCGACTGATGTCCGCGGCCGGCGCGCTCACAGCCCGTCCCGCCCCCAAGGCGCCGATTCAGCGCTCACCCGGGTGGCGTGTGCTCGAGCACCGTGCACTCCAGTACCGGCGCACCTTTCGCGCGTCGATCTTCGGCTCGTTCATCACCCCGGCGCTCTTCCTGGCCGCCATGGGCCTGGGCCTGGGCGGCTACGTGAGCCAGGGCGCGAGCACGTTGCTCGGCGGTGCCAGCTACCTGCAGTTCCTCGCGCCGGGCCTGCTCGCGGCGTCCCTGATGCAGACCGCTTCCTTCGAATCGATGTTCCCGATCATGGGCGGGATGCAGTGGAACCGGATCTTCCACGCCATGTACTCCACGCCGATCCGGCCGCGCGACATCGTGTTGGGCAACATCGCCTGGGTGGCCATCCGGCTGACGATGGTCGGTACCGTCTTCGCCGTGGTCATCGTGCTGTTCGGTGCCGCGGGGTCGCCCCTGATCGTGCTGGCCGTGCCGGCCGGGGTGCTGACGGGCCTCGCCTTCGCGACCCCCGTGATGGCCTTTGCCGCGACCCAGCGCCGTCCGGACCGGTTCAATTACATATTCCGCTTTGGCCTCACGCCGCTGTTCCTGTTCAGCGGCACGTTCTTCCCCATTACCGTCCTGCCGCCGCTGCTGCAGCCGGTGGCCTGGCTGTCGCCGCTGTGGCACGGTGCCGACCTGTGCCGCTCGTTGATGCTCGGCACCATCGGCGACGCGCCGCTGCTCGCCCTGGCGCACGTGGCCGTCCTGTCTGCGCTGGCGACTGGCGGCGCGCTCATTGGTTTCCGCACGTTCCACGATCGGCTGGTGCGCGGATGACGGCGTTGCGCCTCACGCCGATGCTGGTCGGTCGCTGGCCGCGCATGGTCGAGCGCAACCTGCTCGTCTACAAGCACGGCTGGCTGTTGATCGTGTCGGGCTTCTTCGAGCCGCTGTTCTACCTGCTCGGCATCGGCTTCGGCCTGGGCCAGATGGTGGGTGACGTGCCCGGGCCCGATGGCAACCCGATTCCGTACGCGCTCTTCGTCGCGCCCGCCCTTCTCGCCGCGTCGTCGATGAACGGCGCGATAACGGAAAGCACCTTCAACTTCTTCTTCAAACTCAAGTACGACAAGACGTTCGCGTCGATCCTGACCACGCCCATGTCGCCGGCCGACATCTCGGTCGGCGAGCTGGTCTGGGCGCTCATCCGCGGCCTGCTGTACGTGATCGGCTTCCTGGTCGTCATCGTGCTGCTCGGGCTGGTCCGTTCGCCGCTCGTCATCCTGACCATTCCCGGCGCGCTGCTGATCGGCTTCGCCTTCGCGGCGGTGGGCATGGCGGCGACGTCATTCATGCGTACGTGGCAGGACTTCGACCTCATCCAGCTGGTCGTGCTGCCCATGTTCCTGTTCAGCGGCACGTTCTTCCCGCTCGATCGCTATCCCGATGCGCTGCGCATCCTGGTCCAGCTGACTCCGCTGTACCACGGCGTCGACCTGTTGCGCGACCTGTCGTTGGGCGTCGTCGGTCCGGCGACGCTCGTTCACGTGGCCTACCTGACGGTCATGGGCCTGCTCGGAATGCTGGTCGTATCGCGCCGGCTGGACCAGCTGCTACTGCGCTAGCGGCTAGCCCGGGATGGGGCCCTCGCGCAGGCCCAGGACATTGCCGTCAGGATCCTTCAGCCAGGCACCACGCGCGACCGGCCCCATCTGGGCGATGCCGTTGGTCGTGACGAGCGGCCCGGCGGTGTATTCCTCGAAGACCGCACCGCGCGAGCGCAGGTCCGCGACGGCCGCCTCGATGTCCGCGACCTCAAAGTGTGCGTGGGTGAAGCCGCGCTCGATGGGCGGCCGCTTGTAGACCGATATCTGGGTGCCACGGCCGGCCCCGAAGCGCATCGCGAACGGACCTTCCTCGAGCAGTTGCAGGCCGAGAACGTCCCTGTAGAACGGCTTGGCCACGTCCAGGTCGGCGACCGGGATCGTGCTGACGACCATCGCATCGGCGAGCGCCATTTGGTGTGCCTCCTGTTGGGGAATCGACGACCCCCGATGACGCGGCAATCTACCAGTGTGCCGGCCGGATGCGGCCGACGAGACGCCGGGCAGCGGCGGCCGTGGCCGTCCATTCGAGCTCCTGCGCGCCGGTGAAGCGCATGAACTCAGCGAGCGCCAGGCGCAGCGCGGGCACGAAGCCGTCCGCCTGGCGGAGCGCGAAGCCCCGCTCCCACGACACGCCCAGGATGCGCAGGGCCTTCCGCTTGCGATCGAAGCGCGGTTCGATGCGGCCCACCAGCCGCTCGCCGAACATGATCGGCAGCACGTAGTAGCCCCAGCGCCGCTTGGGCTCGGGGACGTACACCTCCCAGATGTACTCGAAGTCCCACAACTCCCGGAGCAGCCGCCGGTCCCACATCAGCGGATCGAGCGGCGCGATGAAGGCCACCGACGGGTTGGCAAACGACTCGTCCGATTGGTCGGTGGCGCGCTCGAGCAACGATCGATCGGCGGCGACCACGTAGCGCAGGTCGCGCAGGCCCTCGACTTCGACCGGCACGAGTTCACCCAGTTCCACGAGTGTCGCCGTGCGCTGCCGCCGTTCGGCCGCAGTGCCGGTCCCGTACATCAGCTCGGCCGGCGCGGACGGCGACGTCAGGCCCGAGCCACGGAATCGGGACAGCAGGCGATGCAGCGTGGCGTCTTCCTCGCTCTCGCGCCGGAGCAGAACCTCTTGGGGCACCAGCCGTTCGATCAGGTCGTAGAAACGGCGGTTGCCCTCGCGCCGTGCGACGCCGACGCGGCCGGTCACGAACAGGGCCTCGAGCACGGCGCGGGCAGCGCGGGTCGGCGCCCACCACCACTCGACCGCGTGGTTGTGCTCGGCGAAGGCCGCGGTGGAGAGCGGCCCTTCGGCCGCGATGCGCGCCAGGATCGAGTGCGCCACCTCGGCCTGCTCGCGCAGGATGCCGTCCGCGTAGCGCTCGCCGTAGTGCTGCCAGATCAGGCGGTAGTGCGGCAACTGGTCGAGCGGCACGATGTTGAGGCTCTTGTTGTAGATCTCGATCAGCCGGCGGCCGGGCGTGTACAGCCAGTCCTCGCACCATTCTCGGCGGTAGCCGGCGATGCGTGCGTGGAGCGCGAGATCGTGGTTGCGCGCACCGGTCACCTCGAGCGGATCGAATTGCAGCAGCCCCAGCCGTTCGATCACCGTGAGGACGCTGTCCGGACGGCCCGGCAACGCCCGCGCCGGCGCCAGGCCATGGCGCAGTGCCATGAAGCGGCGCGCGGTAGCCCGGTCGATCGATGCAGCGGGTGCCACGGTCATGCTTACCTATACTCGATTACGAATGGCAACCACGCGCGACTACTACGAGATCCTGGGCGTCGCTCGCGCTGCGAGCGACGAAGACATCAAGCGTTCTTTCCGCAAGCTGGCCCAGCAATGGCACCCCGACGTGAACACGTCGACGGAGGCCGACCTGCGCTTCAAGGAGATCAACGAGGCCTACCAGGTGCTGTCCGACCCGCAGCGACGGCAGGCCTACGACATGTTCGGCCACGCGGGCGTGGGCGGTGCCGGCCAGGGTTTCGACCCGTTCGCTGGCTTCGGTGGCCAGGCCGGCTTCGGTGGCTTCGGCGACCTGTTTGACGCCTTCTTCGGCGGTGCCGCGGGCGGCACGGGCCGGCGCCAGCGCGTGCCAACCGGCGCCGACCTGCGCTATGACCTGCAGCTGACCTTCGCCGAGTCGATCAGCGGTGCCGAGAAGGAGATCGAGTTCAGCGCACTTTCACGCTGCGAGACGTGCGCCGGCAGCGGCGCGGAACCGGGCACGCAGCCGGTGACCTGCCCGCGCTGCAGCGGCACCGGCGAGCTGCGCCAGGTGCGCTCGACGATGCTCGGCCAGATCGTCAACGTGACCGTATGTGATCGCTGTCGTGGGACCGGCAAGATCGTCGAGACGCCCTGCCATACGTGCCACGGCGACGGCCGCGTCGAGCACAGGCGACGGCTGCGCGTGACCGTGCCGGCCGGGATCGATGATGGTCACCAGATCCGGTTGACCGGCGAGGGCGAGGCTGCGCCGCGCGGCGGCGTGCCGGGCAACCTGTACGTGGTCGCGCACGTGGCGACGCACGAGCAGCTGCGGCGCCAGGACGCCGAGCTCTACTACGACCTTTCGCTGTCGATCACGCAGGCCGCCCTGGGCGCCAGCGTTACGGTGCCCACCGCGGACGGCGAGGAGATGGTCGACATCAGGCCGGGAACCCAGGCGGGCAGCGAGATTCGGTTACGCGGCCGTGGCGTGCCACACCTGCGGCGTGCCGGGGTGCGCGGCGATGTTCATGTGCTGGTCGATGTTCGCGTGCCCACGCGCCTGTCCAGCCGCCAGCGCGAACTGCTCGAGCAGTTGGCGGTCGAGATGGGCGAGGTCGGGGACGAACCAACCGACCAGGCGACGCCTGCCGACGGCGACGCGGCCGGCCCGCGGCGCAAGCCGGTCACCCGCCGGCGAGGGCGCCGGTCCGGCCTGCGCGATCGGCTCCGGGACGCCATCAGCTGACCGACGAGGGGGCCAGCGCCGGCGCCAGCTGGATCGAGCTCTCGGTTCGTGCCGATCACGAGGCGGTCGAGCAGATCAGCGAGATACTCGGACGCGTGTGCCCCGGCGGCGTCGCCGTCGAGGCGCCCTTCCAGACTCTCGAGGAGGGCCTCGCCGCACGCATCGACACGACGAAACCGGCAATCGTGCGCGGCTACCTGCCGGCGCTCGACCCGCGGGCCGTCGACGCGGCAGTCGACCGGGTCCGCCGCGCGCTGGGCCATCTGCAGGCGTTCGAGCTGCGCCCGATCGGTGAGCTGCACACGCGCGTTGTCCACGAGGAGGACTGGGCCGAGGCCTGGAAGGAGCATTTCCCGGTGCTGCGCGTGGGCCGGCGACTGGTCATCCGGCCGACGTGGCGTGAGCATCGGCCCACTTCGGGAGACGTGGTCATCGCGCTCGATCCGGGAATGGCCTTCGGTACCGGGCTGCACCCCACGACACGGCTGTGCCTGGCCGGAATCGAGACATGGGCAGATGCGGGGTTGGTCCACGGCGCGTCGGTTCTCGACATAGGCAGCGGCTCGGGCATCCTCGGCCTGGCGGCAGGCCTGCTCGGGGCTGGTTCCGTGCTGGCCGTGGACACCGATCCGCTGGCCGTCGAGGCGACGCGCCGGAATGCGGCGCTGAACGGGCTCGAGCAGGTCATCGCGGCGCGTCGCGGCAGCGTGCCGCTGGCTGAGCCGCGAACATTTGACATCGTGGTCGCCAACCTGATCGCCGGATTGCTGGTCGACCTGGCGCCCCAGCTGGCGGCGGTGCTCGCGCCGGGCGGTCGGCTGCTCGCGAGCGGCATCTTCCATGAGCGCGAAGTGGACGTACGGTCGGCCTTCGAGCGGGCGCGCCTGCGTGTCGCTGGCCGCCTGACCGACGACGACTGGATCGCCCTGGATTGCGCGCCGGAGGTGGCACATGCTGGCTGACCTGCTGCCGGTTCTCATCGCCGCGCACGTGCTGCTTGCCGTTTCGCTCTTCCTGCCCGGCATCCTGCTGCCCTTCGGCCTGCGTCTCGGGCGCTCTTCGCTCACGCCCGTCGAGCCGGGCCGCATCTCGCGCGCGCTGTACCGGCTGCAACGTAGCGGGACGCTGTGGGTCGGCGGCGGACTGGCGGTCACCGGTGGTCTGCTGGTGCTGGCGATCGGAGCGAACGTCCTGACGCAACCGTGGCTGCTGCTCGCGCTGGCCCTGTACGTGATCGATCTGCTGGTCGCGTTCTTCATCCAGCGGGAGGCGCTCGCCAGGCTGCTGCGCCTGCGGCCGGCCGCCAGCCAGTCAGACCGGGAGCAGTGGCTGCGCTGGGCGCGCTGGCAACGCTACCTGAGTTACCTGATGGCGCTGCTGGTGGGCGCCATCGGCCTGCTGATGATGGCCAAGCCGGAGCTTTAGCCGGGTTCACCGATCCGGCGGGCCTTAAGATCGCGCCATGGCGGACACCGATTGCCTCTTCTGCCGCATCGTGCGGGGCGAGATACCAGCCGACGTGGTCCATCGCGACGACCAGGTGGTCGCCTTCCGCGACATCAATCCGCGCGCGCCGACACACATCCTGCTGGTGCCGGTCCGGCATGTCGAGTCGGCTGCCGAGCTGACCGACGCGGACGGCCCCCTGCTGGGGCACCTCTTCGCAGTCGCTGCGCAGCTCGCCCGCGACGCAGGCGTGGCCGAGCACGGCTTTCGACTCGTCACTAATTCCGGGCCGGCGGCCGGCCAGAGCGTCCCGCACCTCCACTTCCACCTGATGGGCGGGCGGTCAATGGGCTGGCCGCCTGGCTAGCGTTCGGCTGACCCTGGGTCAGCGCTCGGCCTCGAGCAGGGCGAGGGGAGTTTGCGCGCCGGCCCAGCGCTGGACCTCGGAGCGCCTGATCTTGAGCGTGTGCGTGCGCGGAAAGTCGGCTTCCGGCCAGATGCGGAAGTCGTGGATTCGTTGGTGCACGCCCAGGCGTGCGTTGGCGGCACGAACGAGGGGCTCGATGCGGGCGCGCAGGGCAGCTTCCTCCGTCGGCGTGGCGGGCGCCGGCGGCGCGGGCGAGTTGGGCGTGATGAGGGGTGGGGCGTCGGGCGACAGGACAACCGCCTCGATACGGCCCGGCGACGTCTCGATTACGACCGCCTGCTCGAGCCCGGCGTCGGCGAGCACGTTCTCGATGTCTTCGGGGTACACGTTGAGGCCGTTGGGCAGGACGATGATGTTCTTGGTGCGCCCGAGCAGGACGAGGTTGCCGCGCTCGTTGATGCGGCCCACGTCGCCCGTGCGGTACCAGCCATCATCCGTCTTGGCCGCCGCCGTTGCCGCGGGATCCTGCCAGTACCCCTCGAAGACCGTGGCGCCGCCGATGAGTATTTCGCCCGAGCCCTCTGCCAGGCGGAGCTCGACCGGCTCGGTGACCTTGCCCACCGTGCCCGTTGGATGGTCGTTTTCGCGCGTCGCCGCCACTGGCCCGCACTCGGTGGCGCCATAGCCCTGCAACACGACGACGCCCAGTCGCTGCCAGTTTTCCTGGAGCGCGGGGGGCAGATACGCGCCGGCCGAGACCATCAGGCGCAGCTGCCCGCCGAGCTGGCGATGCACCTGACGGAAAAGGAGGCGCCGTGCTCGATAGGGCAGGAAACGGGCGATCGCAAGCGCGCGCCTGAACATCGTTTCGCGGCCCTGGCGCTTCACCTCGCGTTCCAGGCCCCGCCAGAAGATCTCGAGCAGCTGCGGGACGAGGACCATCGTCGTCACGCGTTCCTCGCGCAACGCCTCGAAGATGACGCGTGGCGTGCGCGAGCGGACCCACCTGATGTGAGCGCCGATCATCGTCCCGAACATGATGATCGGCGCCTGCTCGAAGAGGTGCGAGGCGGGCAGCAGGCTGACCGTGCGGTGTTCACGCGGCGGCAGGATCTTGTCGATGGCCTCGAGCGTGGCGAGGACGTTGCCATGGGAGAGCATCACCCCCTTGGGCACGCCGGTGGTGCCCGAGGTGTAGATGACCTCGAACAGATCCGTCCGGGTCGGCCGTGGCCAGGCGTCGACCTGCTCTTCCCAGTCTTCGGGGAACGAGGCGTAGCCGCCTTCGTCGCTGCCCGCCGCGTTCTCGTGCGATGGTTCCGAGGCGAGCCACTCGACCGTGTGGATGCTCAGGTGCTCGAGGCCTGATCCCTGTGCGTCCGGGGCGTCAAAGCCGGTGCCGATGGCCAGGTACCGCGCGCCGGCGCTCGCGGCGATGCGCTGCAGCACTTCCGGGGCCATGCGCAGGTCGAGTGGCACGATGACCACGCCGGCGCGCATCGCACCGAAGTAGACGGCCGGCAGCGCCGGCGTCGATGGGCTCCAGGTGAGCAGCCGGTCACCCGGCTCCAGCCCGAGTTCGCGCAATCGCCACGCGACGAACTTGGAATGCTGGGCGACGTCGCGCGCCGACCACGGCAGTTCGCTGCCCTCGTCCGTGCGCAGGACCATTTGCTCGCGGCCCTGCCAGCGTCGCGCGGCATCCTCGATCAGGTCGAGCAGAGATGCGTAGTCGTGGGGGTTCGGGACGGGCCATGCCATCGCCGGCGAGTCTAGCCGTGACTGCGGCCCCAATTGCCGTTTTCGCCGAAGGCTTCGGCTCCTCACCCGCGCGCGCCACGACCGCAGCTTGCGCCGAACGCACGACTCGTCCAGGGATCGGGGTCGCCCGGCCAAGTTCGCGCCACTAGCCTGGCATGAGGCTCGAATCAGTGCGCATGGTGGGTGGGTCCAGGCTTGGGGGACCAACTCGTCCCCGACGGGGGAGGTTCATGAGGTCAAGCGGGACAGGTCGTGCGTTCGGCGCACGATGGCGTGCGCCACTCGCTCAGCCGCTCGACGCCGGGCCGGTCACGCTCTCGTATTCAGTCGCGGTGAGCTCGATGTCCGGCGCGCCCAGGTTCTCCCTGACGTGCGCGACCGACAGCGAGCCGGGGATCGGCAGCATCGCCGGGGAGCGGCGCAGCAGCCAGGCGAGCGTGATCTGCGCGGGAGTGGCGCCGTGGCGCTCGGCGATCCGCACCACCTCCGGGCCGCCTTCGGCGCGCAGCGGGAAGAAGGGCACGAACACGATGCCCTCCCGAGCGCAGTGATCGATGACCGCGTCCCAGCCACGTTCGGCCAGGTTGTAGTGGTTCTGCACGGCGGCGATGGGCACCACGCGGCGCGCTCGCTCGATCTGCTCGACGCTCACCTGCGACAGGCCGACATGCCTGATCGCGCCGCGCTCCACGTACTCGTTGATCGTGCCCAGGCTGTCCTCGAGTGCGGTCTCGGGATCGACGCGGTGCAGGTAGAAGAGGTCGATCGTTTCGGTCTGCAGCCGGCGCAGGCTCTCCTCGATCTGGCCGCGCAACACTTCCGGCCGGCCGGTACCGGGTCGAAACCCGCCCTTGGTCGCCACGATGACGCCTGGGTGGGTATTGCCAAGCGCCTCGCCGATGGTCGTCTCGCTCTCTCCGCCCGTATACGTGTACGCGGTGTCGATCAGCTGGATGCCCGCGTCGACCGCCGCCCGGATGAACTCGACGTGTTCCCGCGTGTGAGTCAGTCGATTGGTCCCCAGCCCGATTCGGGTGATCTCTGAGTCTCCCAGCACTATGTGGTTTCGATCCATGGGCCCAACGCTACCGCGCATTGGCGATACGCGGCGCCGGGGTCGTTGACGGGTGATTGCGGTCAGGCGCCGCCGCGCGGTAGACTGCGGCGGCCCGTGGCGCGCGCGACGGCAACTGTCGACTCGGCCGTCTGCACCGCGCACAACCGTGGATCGGAATCCGGCGCCGATACAGGAACCTGGGCGTGCAGTCGTGCCGGTGGGAGGTGATACCGGAATTGGCTGAAGTCCGCGTAGGCGAAAACGAGACCTTCGAGAGCGCCCTGCGACGCTTCAACAAGAAGATCCAGCAGAGCGGCATCCTCGCGGAGGCTCGCCGACGCGAGCACTACGAGAAGCCCAGCGTCAAGCGCAAGCGCAAGGAAGCAAAGCGCAAGAAGGCCGCCCGCTCGGAGTAGTCGTCGCGCCGATTGGCCCTTGGCCGATCGGCGGGCTCGACTCCAGGCTGGCCCGGCCCGGGCCACCAGGCCGAGGAACGCTAAACCGGTGTCGCTCTCAAGTAGGCTCCAGCACGACCTCACCGACGCCATCCGCAATCGCGACGAGTTGCGCCGCGACACGCTGCGGATGGCGATTGCTGCTGCCTACAACGCGCACAAGCAGGCCGGACGCGAACTGACCGACGATGAGGTCATCGCGGTCATCGGCCGCGAGATCAAGAAGCGCCACGAGGCGGTCGAGGCCTACCGCGCAGGTGGTCGCCAAGCTGCGGCCGAGCGTGAACAAGCGGAGGCCGAGGTACTCGCCGGCTACATGCCCGAACAGCTTGGCGAGGCCGACCTGGTTCACCTGGTCGAGCAGGCGATCGTGCTGGCCGGCGCCGAGTCGCCCCGGGACATGGGCAAGGTGATGGCCGCGCTGATGCCCATGGTGCGCGGCCGCGCGGACGGCAAGCAGGTCAGTGGCCTCGTGGCGCGCGAGCTGGCGCGGCGCGATCTGGCCCTGCACCAGCACTGAGCCGGGACACAGCCGTGCTTGCACGTTCAACCCCGTTCCAGCACTTCGACCGTGCTGATGCTCGTCGCTTCCTGGCACTCGCGCTGCTGCTCACCCTCGCTCTCGGCGCCGTACTTGCGCTCGATGCGTTGCCGGCCCCGTTTTCGGGCGGCAGCCCGGTGGTCAATGGCGTCGCCACGGTCGACATTCGCGCGCCGCGGGCGCTGACCTATCAGAGCGACGCCGCGACCCAGGCTGCACGCGAGGAGGCGAGTGCCCAGGTGGCACCGCAGTACAGCTACAACAGCGATCGAGCGCAACTCATCACGCAGCAGCAGCTCAACGCGCTCCAGGACGTGATCGCCCCGGTTGATGCCGCATTCGCCGCGGTGCTGCCCGACGCGGCCCGCCAGCAGGCTTTGCGCATGGCCATTCCGTCGCTACCCAATAGTGCGGCCATCACCCTTGCCGGACTCGACCAGACCGAGTGGAAGGCGCTGCGTGCCGAGATCATGCGTGTGCTCGAGGCAACCGAGCGCCAAGAGGTCCGCGACACGCTGCTGGCCGACGTACGCTCGGGCATCGCTGACGAGATCGGCCAGGACTTCCCGGCCGACGAGCGGGCGCTCGCCGCCGACATCGTCGGGCCGCTGGTGGTTGCCAACTCGACCTTTGACCCACAGGCGACCGCCGCCGCCAGGCAGGAAGCCGCGAACGCGCTGGCGCCCGTGCTCTTCACCTTCCGCAAGGGCGAGATCATCGTCCAGGCCGGCGAACGCCTCGACGCGATCTCGCGCGAAAAACTCGACCAGTTCGGCCTGCTCGATCCGCAGCCCGACCTCGCCCGTGGCGTGGGCTGGCTGGCGTTGGCAGCTGTCGCTGTGGTCCTGCTGCTGGCCTGGCTGTGGCGTTTTCGGCCGCAGATCTGGCATCGCAACTCGGCCCTGTTGCTGATCGCCCTGCTCGTCGTTGGCGTGGCGATCGCCCTCAAGGCGACCGGCGATCGGTCGGTACTGCCCTACGTCGTGCCCACCGCGGCCGTCGGACTATTACTCGCGGTTCTGCTCGACGCCGGCGCGGCGCTGATGGTCACGGCGATGCTCGCGCTGCTCGCCGGTGCGATCGTCGGGTCGGTGGAGTTCGCCGCCTACGTTCTGCTGGGTGGGGCGGCGGGCATCATCGTCGTTCGCCGCGGAGAGCGCTTCAGCCATTTCGTCCAGGCCGCCGTTGCCATCACCCTGGTGTACATCGCGGTGGTCGGTATCTTCACCCTGCTCGGCGACCGTGACATCACGGGCCTGCTCGAGCTCGCCGGCGCCAGCCTGGCAGCGGGCCTTGGGTCGGGTCTGGCCGCGGTGGGCTCCTTCCTGCTGGTCGGCAACGTCTTCGGCATCACCACCTCGTTCCAGCTGCTCGAGCTGGCCAATCCGTCGCAGCCGCTGTTGCGCCGCCTGTTGCTCGAGGCGCCGGGCACGTATCACCACTCGCTGATGGTCGGCAACCTGGCCGAGCGGGCGGCCGAGGCGATCGGCGCCGATCCGCTCGTCGCTCGCGTGGCCGCCTACTACCACGACATCGGCAAGCTGGCCAATCCGCTGGCGTACATCGAGAACCAGACCGGGGAAAACGTTCACGATGACCTGACGCCGGAGCAGTCGGTCGCATTGCTCAAGGCGCACGTTGCCAGCGGCATCGACCTCTCGTACCAGTACAAGCTGCCCAAGACGATCATCGCCTTCATCCCGCAACACCATGGGACGGCGCTGATGAGTTACTTCTTCCATCGCGCCAAGGAGCAGGCGGGCGCCACCGACAAGGTCGACGAGGCGCGCTTCCGCCATTCGGGACCCAAGCCGCAATCGCGAGAGGCCGCCATCCTGATGCTGGCCGACAGCGTCGAGGCATCGGTCCGCTCGCTGAGCGCACATGACGAGCCGGCCATCCGGGCGATGGTCGCACGGATCATCCGTGAGCGGCTCGAGGACGGCCAGTTCGACGAGTGCGACCTGACGCTGCGCGATCTGGAACGAATTCGGGAGGCGTTTGTGGCGCAACTGTTGGGCATGTACCACCGCCGCATCGAGTATCCACAGAACAAGATCGTGGAGATCGAATCGCGGCGCGCTGCCGGCTAGCCGAGCTCACAGGACACCGAGGGCCGGCGCTTGGGCACCTTCTACCTGCCCCCGTGGCGCATCGAGGTCACCGTGCGGCCTGGAGTCGCGCGGCCACTGCCCGTTGCCCAGGCCGAGCTCGCCCGTCGCGCGGCCGTGGCGCTGAGCGCGGCGATGGCGCCAGCACCGGGCGCGCTCGACGTCATCCTGACCGACGATCGCGAGCTTGCACGGCTGAACCACGAGCACATGGGCAATGAGGGCCCGACCGACGTCCTCTCGTTCCCGCTACTGCCGCCCGGCGCGTTCCCGCCCCACCCCGGCGAGGATCCACGCGTGCACGATCGACCGGTGCCCGTGCCGATCGAGCGAGGCTTCGCCTTGCCGCCCGGCCGCCGGCTGCATCTGGGCGACGTTGTCGTGTCCGTCGAGCGCGCCAGCGCACAGGCCGGCGACGGCCACGGAGGTCAGACCGGCGACATGACCTGGTCGGCGGCCCAGGAGTTGCGCCTGCTGGTGACCCACGGCGTACTACATGTGTGCGGCTGGGACCACGCACGGCCAGCCGAGGAGGCCGCCATGCGCCACATGGAACGTGAGCTACTGGAGCACAAATGACCGACGAGCACGAACACCGACACGAGCACGAGCACGAGCACCGCCACGACTGGCGCGCCGACCTGCTCGGCTTGCGCGACGCCGCCAGCCACTACTACCGTCACCAGTTCGACTTTCACGGCCAGCCGCCGCCGGAGGGCTGGACTGGACCGCGCTACTACACACCGTCTGCCGATTGGCGGCTGGCCGCACGACTGGATCGCGACGCCCCCGGCGTCGGCCAGGCCGTGCAGCTGGCGACCTCCACGGGTCAGCTGCGCGAGATGGCGATCGCCGGCCAGCTCGTTTTCGAGTCGGGCGGTGGAGAGCATCGACTGACGGCCTACCTGAGCCACGACGCGCAGGGCCTGGCCACGCTGTTCGTGCCCTTCCGCGACGAGACTTCGGGCAACGAGACGTACGGAGCGGGCCGCTATCTCGAGGTTCCCTACGAGCCGGACGACGACCAGTTCGAGCTCGACTTCAACTATGCGTACAACCCGTCATGCGCCTACTCGCCGGCCTATGACTGCCCCTACCCGCCACCCGGTAACCGTCTGCCCATCGCCGTCATGGCCGGCGAAAAGGTGCCCTTCGCGGGCGACGGGGAGGAGCACTGATCAGGCGCCGGGCGCTCCTCCGAAAAGCTGGCCGGCGAGCATCCTCAGCAGCCACCGTTCGAAGTCTGCCGGGCGCCAGCCAGCTTCGGCAACGAACAACTGATGCACGGCGGGCCCGGTCATCGCCCACATGATGTCGGCTGCTCGCCGTTCGCCGAGGCCATGCCGCAGCGCATGGGCGCGGTGCCAGTTGCGCACGAGCGACGCCTGGTTGATCCGTCGCCGGCGCTCGCCCTCGGCGAACCACGCCGCGACGTCGGCGTCGGCCGACCGCAGGCCCAGGGCGACGCCGATGATGTCCTGCGCACCGTCGAACAGCCGGCAGTCGAAATCGACGTACAGGGCAAGCTGCCGGCGCGGATCGCTCGCGGCCGCGACAAGCCGCTTGGGGAGATCGGCGATGCCGGCGGCGGCGGTTAGCTCGTCGAGGATCGCGAGGAGCACACCCACCTTGGAGCCGAAGATCGCGTAGACCGTCGCCGCCGAGACCTCGGCTGCGGCAGCCAGCTGCTCGATCGTCACGTCAGTCGGTCCTCGTGTTTCGAGCAGCTGGCGGGCTGCACGCGTGATTGCCTGGCGCGTCTCGAGCGCGCGTCTCGTCCGCAGGGGAGACCGGTAGTGCCGCGGCTTGACAGTTGGCATTTCGATATGGTCCACTATAGTCAATCAAGTCCGCATGAGGTGCACCCACGCATGATCCAGAGGTTAGCGGCGCTATCGGCGTTCGTCACGGCGGTTGCCCTGTTTGGGTTGGGCATGCTGCTGGCATCGGTGGCGCGTGGAGCCGGCGCCTCCCCAGCCCTGTTGGCCGTGTTCGGAGTCATCTCGGAAACGGGCATGGCCGTCGTGCTGCTGTACGCCTTCGCCTGCGTGCCGGCCGGGCCGTGGGCGTGGACGGGTCGGCTAGCCTCTGTGGCGGGAATGCTGCTGCTGTTCATCGGCGATGTCATGCAATCCGACGCTGTGCGCGCCACCGGCAACGGGATCTTCTACGCGGCCCTGGTGCTGCTCGGTGTGCTGCTGTGGGAACGCCATCGTGGCCTGGGTGCTCTTGCGCTGGCCAACGGTTTGGTGGGCTTCGCGTTCATGGCCTTTGCGGCGCGACTGGGGTTGCCCGAGCTCAACCTGTTGCTGGTCGTGGTGTGGCTCGCTGCGCTCGGTATCGACTGGCTGCGCCGCCCGTGGCGCGACGAGTCGGCGGGCGCCCGGACCCGCGCGTCGCAGGCCGCCTGAGCGCACCCGGACCGGCTGGCGCGCGGTGCGGATGGTGATGCTTGCGCTGATTACGGCTGCGCTGGCAGCGGCGTGCCAGGGAGCCGCCGGGCCCATTGGTACCGCCCCCGACGGCGCCACGGTGGTCTCGGCACGCAACATCGCCTTCGAGCAGCAATCGGTCACCGCGAGCGCGGATCAGCCAACCCAGATCTGGTTCGAGAACTTCGACAGCGGCATCGAACACAACGTGCACGTGGTCGATGGCGCAGGCAACACGATCGTTCAGGGTCCCGTGATCACCGGCGGCAGCGAGCCGGTCGACGTGCCGGCACTGCCGGCCGGCAGCTACACGATCTTCTGCGATGTCCACCCGGCGATGAGGCTCAGCCTGGTCGTCAACTGAACCGCTCCTGGCAGGCGAGTTGCGGCGACCCATTGACGGGAACGCTCAGCAGGTAGCATCTGTCGATGGCCGGTCGGTGCTGACCGGCCCATTGGCATGTCTGGATGAAGATCGTGGTCGGCCTGGGCAACCCGGGCCAACAGTACGAACACACGCGCCACAACGTGGGCTGGATGGTGCTCGACCGACTGGCCGAGCGCGCCGGCTGGACCGGCCATGCCCGGGCACGCGACGCAGCCGCCACGGTCCACGGGCGCTACCGCGGGCTGGACCTGATGCTGGTCAAGCCGACGACGTACATGAACCTGTCCGGCGTCGCGGTGCGCAAGGTACTCGCCCGGCAACGCGCTCCGTTTGACGACCTGCTCGTGGTGGTCGATGACTTCGACCTGCCCCTCGGGCGCGTGCGGTTGCGTGCCGAGGGCAGCGCGGGGACCCACAACGGCCTGCGCTCCATCGTCGACGAGCTGAACACACAGCGTTTCGCTCGCCTGCGAGTGGGCATCGGTGAGCCGGCCCGAGACGCGATCGACCATGTGCTGAGCCATTTCACTGCCGCGGAGCGGCCGGTGCTCGACGAGGTGATCGAGGCGGCCGCCGATGCGGTCGAAGACTGGGCTCGGCATGGCGCGGTGCGCACCGCCAACCGCTGGAACGGTTGGTCTCCCACGGTGCCACCCCCCGCGCCGCAGCCCACAGACAAGGCCGCGGATCCGGATATCGTGCGCCATGCCACCGGCTGGCGGAGATTGCTGCGGCGTGGCTGAAACCCACGTCAGGGCACGCGGGCGGACGACGCGCGAGCGCCGGCTCGCCGAGCAGGTTGCCGCAGAGCACGCGCGCGCGGATGGCGCGCACGGCGAGGCTGACACCACGCGTGGCCACCTGCCGGACCTCTCGCCACTGCCCAGGTTGCTGGCACACTCGGGCGAACTGCAGGCGCTTGCCGAACGCTTCCGGACGGTGCGCGACGGCCGCGTCGGCCAGGCACTGCGCCACGTCACCTACGCGGCGATGCCGCACGGCGCGAAGTCGTTCCTGGCCGCGGGACTGGCCATCGCCAGTGGCGAGCGGCTGGTGTGGGTGGCCCGCGACGCAGAGATCGCCGATCGCGTGGCGGAGGAGCTGGTTGCCTGGCTGGGCGATACCACGGCAGTCGTGGTGCTCGAGCCGCGCACTGCCCTGGCGTACGAGCGCTCCGAGCTGGTGCGCGACGAGAGCGCGGCGCGCGTCGCATCACTGGCGGCATGGCGGTCGGGCCGGCCGCGGGTACTCGTCGCCAGCGTACAGGCACTTTTCCAGCACACCCTGGCCCCGGACGAGCTGCCCGCGCAGCCACTGACGCTCTCGGCCGGGCAACGCATCGCGCAGGAACGCGTGCTGCGCGAGTTGATCGACCTTGGCTACGAGGGTCTGCCCGAGGTTGCCGGGCGCGGCGAATTCGCGCGCCGCGGCGGCATCGTCGACGTCTTTCCAGCCGGTGAGCAGTTGCCCATCAGGCTCGAGTGGTTCGGTGACGAGATCGAGTCGCTGCGTGCCTTCGATCCGGCCAACCAGCGCGGCGTTCGCCCGGTGAGCGCGGTCAGCCTGCTGCCAGCCAGCGAGTTCCTGCTCGGGTCGCAAGCCGCAGGGCGGCTGCACGACCGGCTGGGCCGGGCAGGGCGCGGGCTGCCTGCCGACCTGGCCGCGGATTTGGCCCGCCTCGAGCAGGGCCAGCTTGCCGACGCCGCGGAGGTGTGGGCCGGCCACCTGGCGCCGACGACCGCCCTCGACCACATGACCGACGAGATCTGGATCGTCGACGAGCCCGAAGACGTCAGCGCGGCGGCCGACTTTCTGTGGACGCAGGCCGACGAGCGCCGCGTCGAGCTCGAGAAGGCCGGCGTGCTGCCGCGCGGCTGGCCCGAGCCATACCCCGGCCGGCGCGCGTGGAAGCAGAGCCTCGCGGCGGCGCGAACCCTCGAACTGACCTGGGAAGGCGACGCCCCCGACGCGCCACCGGGCGGCAATCCGTTCGGCTGGCACGAGCCGATGTTGCCGCCGCAGGCCGTCAGGGAGCTTGCCCAGACCGTCGCGCGCTGGCGCCGCGAAGGGGTCCGTGTGGTGCTCGCCTCTGATCAGTCGGCGCGTCTCGCCGAGCTGCTCGCGGAAAGCGACATCATGGCCGCGCCGCTCGACAACGTCAGCGAGGTGCCACCGCCGGGTGGCCTCGCGCTCATCAACCGCAGCCTCAACTCGGGTTTCGCCGGGGGCCCGGAGGGGATCGTGCTGGTCACCGACCGTGAGCTGTTCGGCGCGGTCCGCGTGCGCCGGCCGCGGGTGCTGCGGCGGGCAGTGCCGCGCGACGTGCTCGAGCGCCTCCAGCCAGGCGAGCTGGTCGTGCACATCGACCATGGCATCGCGCGCTATACCGGGATGACGCGGCGCTCGGCGGGCGGCGAGGGCAGCGAGGAGCGCGACTTCCTCGAGCTCCACTTTGCCGAGGGCGGTCGGATCTGGGTGCCGGTCGAACAGATCGAGCGCGTGTCGCGCTACTCGGGCGGGGAGAATCCGCACCTGTCGCGGCTCGGTGGCGGCGAGTGGCAGCGCACCAAGACGCGTGTGCGCAAGGCAGTCACCGAGCTGGCCGAGGAGCTCCTGGCGCTGTATTCGGCGCGCGAGCGGGCGCAGGGCCGGCCGGTGAGCGAGGACACGCCCTGGCAGCAGGAGCTCGAGGCCGCTTTCCCGTACGAGGAAACGCTCGACCAGCTGCGCGCCGCGGCTGAAGCAAAGGCCGACCTGGAGCGCGGGCGGCCGATGGATCGCCTGGTGGTCGGCGATGTCGGCTACGGCAAGACCGAAGTCGCGCTGCGGGCGGCTTTCAAGGTGATCGCCGACGGCATGCAGGTGGCCGTCCTGGTGCCCACCACCGTCCTCGCCGCCCAGCACCATGAGACCTTCCGCCAGCGCTTCGCGGCGTACCCGTTCACCGTGCGCATGCTCAGTCGCTTCGTCGATCCCAATCACCAGCGCGAGATCGTCGATGGCCTCGCCGCGGGCTCGGTCGACGTGGTCATCGGCACCCACCGGCTGCTGTCGAAGGACATCCGCTTCCGCAACCTGGGCCTCGTCGTGGTCGACGAAGAGCAGCGCTTCGGCGTCGCGCACAAGGAGCGCCTCAAGCAGCTGCGCACCGAGGTGCACGTGCTGACGCTCTCGGCCACGCCCATCCCGCGCACGCTCAACCTGGCGCTCGCCGGGGTGCGCGACATGAGCGTCATCGAGACGCCGCCCGAGGACCGCCTGCCGATCCAGACACGCGTGGCCGAGGCGAGCGCCGGCCTGGTCCGCGACGCCCTGTTGCGCGAGCTGGACCGTGGCGGTCAGGCGTTCTTCGTCCACAACCGCGTCGAGACGATCGAGGCCCAGGCCGAGCAGCTGCGCCAACTGCTGCCCCACGCGCGCATTGCCGTGGCCCACGGACAAATGGCGGAGGGAGCCCTGGAGCGGGTCATGCTCGCCTTCGCGCGCGGCGACCACGACGTGCTGGTGTGCACCACGATCATCGAGTCGGGTCTCGACATCCCCAACGCCAACACCATCGTCATCGATCGTGCCGATGCCCTGGGGCTGGCCCAGCTGTACCAGCTGCGCGGTCGCGTGGGTCGCTCGAGCCGGCGGGCGTACGCCTACCTGCTGTACCGGCGCCGCGGGCAGCTGTCTGACGTTGCCCGCAAGCGACTGCAGGCGATCTTCAACGCGTCTGAGCTGGGCGCCGGCTTCCAGATCGCGTTGAGCGACCTCGAGATCCGCGGCGCGGGCAACATCCTGGGCGCCGAGCAGCACGGCCACCTCGCGGCGGTTGGCTTCGACCTGTACACGCGGCTGCTGGCCGAGGCGGTCGAGGAGCGCCGCGCCGTGCTCGAGCAGCGAACGCCGGTCAAGCCGCGCGCGCAGACGGTGGTCGACCTGCCGGTCGATGCCCACCTGCCCGACGACTACGTTGCCGAAGAGCCCATGAAACTCGAGTTGTACCGTCGCCTGGGGCGTGCGGCTACGCCCGCCGAAGTGGAGACGATCCACCAGGAGCTTGTCGATCGCTTCGGTCCGCCGCCGCCACCGGTGGAGCGGCTGCTCGAGGTCGCACGGGTACGCATCGCCGCCGAGGTGGCGGGCATTGCCTCGTTGACGCGCGAGGGCCACGAACTGGTGATCAGGTTCGGGCCGGATTGGTCACGCGCCGCCACCATCCGCGCGATGGCCCCCACCTCGCTTTCGGACCGGGTGCCGGGTGTCGCTCCGGGCGCGATCAACTATGGCTCGAACCAGATGCGCATCCGCCTCAGCCGCACGCCCGACGCCGCCTGGCAGACAACGAAGGCCGTCGTCGAGCGTCTCGCCGCGCGACTGGAACAGCCCACGGCGCAGACGTCAGATCTGGGCGGCGATCCAGCGCTTGATGCGTGACAGGAGGCTGGGCGCCTTCGCCTGGGACTCCTCACTGTCCACTTCGGCCGAGTACTTCGCCCGGGACTCGCCCTCGTTCGGCAGCTGGTAGCTCTCGCGGTTCCAGCCGCCCTGCCCACGCGTGTCAGCGGGCGGATAGCCGCCGCTATTCATGTTCGGGTCGAATGCCGCCATCCGCGCATCGTACCCCGCGATCTCGCGTCCTTCGGCGTTCCGGCTCTTTCAATCGAGGCCGACGCGATGCACCATGCAGGGCATGCGGCACCTGCCTCGCCTCCTTGCGGCCGTATTCCTTGCCATGGCGCTCGTGCCACTCGGCGGCGCTGGCATCGCCGCGTTCCAAGCGGAGTCCGACCCGGCATTTCCGCTCGGTGTCATGGCGCTGGGCGGCGCCTGGCTGCTCGGCATGGCGGCCCTCTGGTGGGCTGGGCCGACGCGTTTCCGCGCCGGCACCCCGCTCGCGATCGGCGGTGGGCTGATCGCTGTCTTGCTCGGCCTGTTCGGCCTTGCCGGCACTTGGGTCGCGGTGGGCGAGCCGTGCCAGCCGCCCGTGGCCTTGCTGGCCACTTCTTGGCCGGCCGGGGCGTGCCAGCAGACGTTTGCGTCGGGCAGCTGGCTGATTGGCCCGTACCTCATCGCAATCGGCCTCCTGGGCAGTATCTCGCTCGGCGTCCTGGACTGGCTGCGCGGTCAGGCACGCACGACGCTGCGCTAGACTGACCGGGCCCCAATCCACCCAGTCGGGCGCCCAGAGAGGGACAGACAGCCAGTGTCCGCCGACGATCTCCGCGCGAAGATCCGCGAAATCCCCGACTTCCCCAAGCCGGGCATCCTCTTCTACGACATAACCACCCTGCTCAAGGACGCCGGTGCGTTCCGCGAGTCCATCGAGCTCATGCTCGAGCCGTTTCGCGACAAGAAGATCGACGCCGTCGTGGGCATGGAATCGCGCGGCTTCATCTTCAGCGCACCCATGGCCATCGAGCTGCGGACCGGTTTCGTACCGGTGCGCAAGCTGGGCAAGTTGCCGGCCGAGACGGCCAGTGTCGAGTATGCCCTCGAGTACGGCACCAACACGCTGGAGATCCACAAGGACGCGCTCGAGCCCGGCCGGCGGGTGCTCATCGTCGACGACCTGCTGGCCACCGGCGGCACGGTGCTCGGAACCATCGAGCTGGTCAAGATGCTCAAGGCCGACGTCGTCGGGCTGGCGTTCCTGGTCGAGCTGCTTTTCCTCAAGGGACGTGAACGGCTGGGCGACTACGAGATCCACAGCGTCGTCCAGTATTGAGCCGGTGCGCGACTGATGCCCGGCGCGGACGAGGATCGCGCGCGCGACCCGTCGCGGCGCGAGTTCTTCCGCACGTTCAGCCGCGACGCGGTGCGCAACGTGGGCGCCGCCGTGGGGGCAGCCGCCGAGCTGCGTCGTAGCAGCGCCGAAGCGGCGCGCGAGCTCCTGGACCTGGGCGCAGTTGCGGTCCGGCCGGAGGCCGGTGCCGCGCGGCTCGCTGGTGCCCCGTCAACTGAGGAGCGTCAGCCCGGGCCGGATGCGGCCACGTTTCGCAGCCCGTATCGCTACACCGGCGAGGAGCTGCTCATCCTGGACCAGCGCCTGCTGCCCGGTGAGGTGATCTCGGTCGCCTGTCGCGCGCCGAGCGAGGTCGCCTCGGCCATTCGGGCGGGAGCAATCAATCGTGGCCCGGTGCTGGCCGAGGTCGCCGCCTACGCGCTGGCCCTGGCGGCACGCGACGCCGGCGGCCGTTCGCGGCAGAGCCTCGACACGCATGTCGATGCTGCTGCCAACACGCTACGGGTGGCGCGTGGCGACGTGCGTGCGCTCGGTTACGGCGTGGAACGGGCACAGGCGCGCTATCGATCATTGGCAGCGTCCGAGGCTCCCATCGGGCAGACCTACGACGAGCTCCGGACCGTCGCCGACGAGCTTGCCGCCGAGGCGGCCGCCGCCCACGCGGCGATCGGTCGCGCGGGTGCCGCGCTCATCGATGACCCTGGTGCGGGCCATTCGGGCCGTGCGGGCGACGGCAACGACGGTGTGCTGCACCTGCTCGTGCACGGCGACATGGGCCCGCTCAGTTGCGGCCTGGTGGGCATGGGTACGGCCCTCCTGTTGGCACTCATCGATGCGGGCCGCCGGGTGCACGTCTGGCTGCCGCAGGGTGCGCCCGACAACGAGGGTGCGCGCATCGGCGACCTGCAGCTCACCCAGCTTGACGTCCCGCACACCAACATCCCCGATGCGGCCGTCGGCTGGCTGCTGGCCAACCGGCACATCGCGGCGGTGCTGCTGCGCGGCGACGTGGTGTGTGCCAATGGAGACGTGGGCACGGTGGTCGGCAGCCTGGGCATCGCGCGCCTGGCCGCAACCGCGAGCGTACCCGTCTACGTCCTCGCGCCGCGCTCGGCAATTGATCCGGCGGCTGCCGACGGCTCGGCGCTGCGCGTCGACCTGCGCTCAGCCAGCGAGCAACTGGCGGCCGGCGGCACCGATGACATGCCTTCCGGCCGGCCTGTCGTGTTCGGGGCGCGGCTCACGCCACACTCCGACGTGGTGCCCGCTGACCTCGTCGAGCGCGCCGTGAGCGAGGCCGACTGAGGATGGCCACTACCGCACGCCCCGGGACCGCGGCTGGGCAGCGCGCGCTGCGCATCATCGCCACGCGCGATCGGCAGCTCCTGCGCGACTTTCTGGAAGGCGATCGGCTGCGCGCCGCCTACGCGCTGTGCGACCTCGAGGACCGCGAATTCGCGCGTACCAAGTGGGGCGTCGCCCTGGCCGGCGATGAACCGGTGGCGGTTGCCCTCGAGTACGGCGGGGCGACCCCGCAACCCCTTTTCGTGATGGGCGACGAAGAAGGCATCGTCGCAGTCCTGCGCGAGGTCATTCGCCCGCGGCTCGTCTACCTGGCCGCCGACGCGGCGCTGCTCCCGGCGATCGAGCAGGTGTACCGCATCGACCCGGGGCCGCAGATGATTCGCATGTGGGTAAGTCGTGAAACCTTCGCGGCGCCGCAGGGGGTGGCCGCGCGGCTCGTACCAGCCGACATCGTCGATCTCAATCGGCTGTACGGCCTGGGCTTCTCGGGCTGGCTGCCGCCGGAGTCGATCGCCAGTGGCGTGTACTACGGGGTTCGCGTGGGGGGCCGGCTCGTGGCCGCCGCGGGTACCCACGTCATCAGTCCCCAGGCGCGCCTCGGGGTGGTCGGTAACGTGCTCACCCACGCCGACTTCCGCGGCCGTGGCTTTGCCAAGCTGACGACCGGCGAAGTCACCCGCGAGCTGTTGCGCACGTGTGACCAGGTAGTGCTCAACGTGCGCGCCGACAACCCGCCCGCCATCGCCGCTTACCGTGCCCTTGGTTATCGCGAGTGCTGTCGCTTCGAAGAGCGCCTCGCTCATCGTCGCGGAGCGGCCTGGGATAGCATCGTGACGCAGTTGGGCCGGCTGCTCGTGCGCAATCGCCAGCCGACCTGACGCTTGACCAGGACCACGCCAGACTCGGGGCGCGCGAGCTTGGGTAGCCGAGCCTGAGATAGGAGTAACTGTGACGACGGAGATGGCGCGCCCAACCGGCAAGGCCGGCACCGCTGGGCTACCAGCGCACGACGTGGCTGATCTCGGCCTGGCCGCCGAGGGCAAACGGCGCATCGAATGGGCAGAACGCGAAATGCCCGTGCTGCGGCTGATTCGCGAACGCTTCGAGCGCGAACGGCCGCTCGAGGGCCTGCGCATCGGCGCCTGCCTGCACGTCACGACCGAGACGGCCAACCTGATGCGCACCCTCGCCGCGGGCGGGGCGAGCGTCGCCCTGTGCGCATCGAACCCGCTTTCCACGCAGGACGATGCAGCCGCGGCGCTGGTGGCCGAGTACGGGATCAGCACCTACGCGCGCCGTGGCGTCGACCGTGACGGCTACTACGAGCACCTCAACGCCGTTGCCGACACACATCCCCAGCTGACCATGGATGACGGCTGCGATCTCGTTTCGCTGCTCCACAAGGAGCGCTCCGGGCAACTTGCGGAGATCATGGCGGGCACCGAGGAGACCACGACGGGGGTCATCCGGCTGCGCGCGATGGCGGCCGACGGCGCGTTGCGCTTCCCCGTCGTGGCGGTCAACGAGGCGCTCACCAAGCATCTCTTCGACAATCGCTACGGGACCGGCCAGTCAACCGTCGACGGCATTCTGCGTGCGACGAACATCCTCCTCGCCGGACGGCGGGTGGTGATCGCCGGCTACGGCTGGGTCGGCCGTGGCATCGCCACGCGAATGCGCGGCATGGGCGCCCAGGTGGCGGTGGTCGAGGTCGACCCGGTACGTGCCATCGAGGCGCTGATGGACGGCAACCTGGTCATGTCATCGCTCGACGCGGCAGCCTGGGGCGAGTTGTTCGTCACCGCGACGGGCAACCTGAACGTCTTCCGGGGCGAGCACTTCAAGCTGATGCACGACGGCGCCGTGCTGGCCAACAGCGGCCACTTTGACGCCGAGCTGGAGTTGCCGGCATTGCGTGAGCTGTCGGGCGGCCGCCGTCGCGAGGTGCGCCGCAACGTCGAAGAGTACGACCTGGGCGACAAGCGCCTGTACGTGCTTGGTGAGGGGCGCCTGGTCAATCTCGCGGCTGCCGAGGGCCATCCCGCGGCGGTCATGGACATGAGCTTTGCCAACCAGGCGCTGTCGGCCGAATACGTAGCGCAGCACCATGACGAGCTGACGCCGCAGGTGTATGTCGTACCGGAACACATCGACCGCGAGGTCGCACGGCTCAAGCTCGAGGCGCTCGGTGTCAAGATCGACCAGATGACGCCGGAGCAGGCGCGCTACGTCAGTTCATGGCAGGAGGGGACGTGAGCAGATGACGAGCATCGTGGACGACCGGGGTTACCTGTTCACGTCCGAATCGGTGACCGAGGGTCACCCGGACAAGATGTGCGACCAGATCAGTGACGCCATCCTCGATGCCATCCTGGCGGGCGATCCGCAGGCACGCGTCGCGTGCGAGACCGCCACGACCACCGGCGTGGTGATGGTCATGGGCGAGATCACCACCGAGATCTACGTCGACTTCCAGCAGGTCATCCGCGACACGGTCGAGCGCATCGGCTACACGGATGATCGTTTCGGCTTCGACTTCCGCACCTGCGGTTGCCTGGTGTCGGTGCATGAGCAGTCGCCGGACATCAAGCGCGGCGTCGACAACGCGCTCGAGACACGCGGCCGGACCGACCTGCACGAGCAGGGCGCCGGCGACCAGGGAATGATGTTCGGCTACGCGTGCAATGAGACCCCGGAGCTGATGCCGCTGCCGATCACGCTCGCCCATCGCCTCACGCGGCGCATGGCCGAGGTCCGCAAGCGCGGCGAGATCGGCTACCTGCGACCGGACGGCAAGTCACAGGTGACTGTCGAGTACGACCGCGGCGTGCCCGTCGCGGTGCGCACCATCGTGATTGCCGCGCAGCACGACGACGATGTGTCCAACGATCGGCTGCGCGAGGACGTGATCGAGATGATCGTCCAGCCGGTCATCCCGGCGGCCTTGCGGCGAGTGGACCCGCGCATACTGGTCAATCCCACGGGACGCTTCGTCATCGGCGGGCCGATGGGCGATGCCGGCCTGACCGGGCGCAAGATCATCGCCGACACGTACGGCGGGATGGCGCGCCACGGTGGCGGTGCCTTCTCGGGCAAGGATCCTTCCAAGGTCGATCGATCCGGTGCGTACGCCGCCCGCTGGGTGGCCAAGAACGTTGTCGCCGCCGGCCTGGCAGATCGCTTCGAGATCGAGCTCAGCTACGCCATCGGCATTGCCCACCCAATCAGCATCTCGATCGAGACGTTTGGCACCGGCCGAGTCGCCGACGATCGCATCCTGGGCCTGATCGACCAGCACTTCGACCTGCGCCCGGCGGCGATCATCGAGGCGCTCGAGCTGCGCCAGCCGATATATGAGCAGACCGCGGCGTATGGCCACTTCGGTCGGCCGGATCTGGACCTGCCCTGGGAGCGGACCGATCGCGCGCCGGCACTGGCGGCCGACGCCGGCGTGCCCATGCCCGAGGCGACGGCCGTCCCGGCCGGGTGAGCGCCACAAGGCGAGGCACGCCCTACGCGGTGATCATTGCCGGGGGCGGCGGCACGCGCCTCTGGCCGCTGAGCGATCCCGAACGGCCCAAGCCGTTCCTGCCGTTGCTCGCCGACGGCCGCAGTCTGCTGCAGCACACGCGTGGCCGGCTGGCCGGTCCCGGGCTGCGCCTGTCCGACGACGACGTGTTCGTCGTCACCGATCGGCGCTATGGCGCACAGGTGCGCAGCCAGTTGCCCGGCATCCCGGTAATCGAGGAGCCGCAGGGCCGCAACACGGCTCCGGCGGTGGCTCTCGCGACGCTCGCCATCGAGCGCCCGGAAGAAGATGTGATGATCGTGCTGCCGGTCGATCACCTGATGCGCGACGAGGAATTCAACGCAGTGCTCGACCAGGCCGTCGGCGACCTGGCGCCCGGCGCCCTGGGCATCGAGTCGCCGATCGTCACGCTGGGCGCCGCGCCCACCTACCCGGCCACCGGCTACGGATACCTGGTGCCGGACCAGGGGCAGCAACACGCGTTCGATCACGGGTTGCGCGCCGCCGTGCTCGACGCCTTCGTGGAAAAGCCGGATCGAGAACGGGCCGAGCGGCTGTTGGCGGAGCATCCTGGAGTGGCCTGGAATGCGGGCATCTTCATCGGCCGTCGCAAGACGTTTCGGTCAGCCTTCGAGCGCTACACGCCGCTGGTCACGCAGCTCGCCCCGGCGCTCAGTTCAGCCGACGCGCTGGCCCGTGCCTACGAAGGGCTCGAGGCGCGCTCGATCGACTACGCGGTCATGGAACACGCCGCAGCCGACGGCCTGATGATCATGGCGCCCATGAACGTTGGCTGGACGGACCTCGGCAGCTGGACCGCGCTCGTGGATGCCCTGGCGGGTGGTTATGCCGGCGCGGCCCGGGTGGTGCCGGCCGGGGAGCAGGTCGACGCGGGCATGCAAGATGTGTGCGTCTACCGCACCGACGACGGTCGGCTGGCGCTCGAACTCGGAGCGGCGACACTGAGCTCCACGCGGCCGATGGCCTTCCTGCCCGGTGCGCGGCAACATGAGCGAGTGCTCGACGAACTCCTGACGCGCGTCAACGAGTGGTCGAAGAAGCCTGTCGAAGCAGAGGTGCCCGGATGACCTCGCCTGTTGTTGGAAGTGGCCCACTGCCGCCGATCGTTTTCGGCACGGATGGTTGGCGGGCGCGCGTCGCTGACGATTACACCTTCGAGAACGTGCGCCGCTGCGCCGAGGGAGTTGCCCAGTACGTCGTCGACCAGGGCACACAGGAGCGCGGCGTCGTCGTGGGCTACGACCGGCGTTTTGCGAGCGAGTACTTCGCGCAGGCCGCGGCCGAGGTGCTGCTGGCACACGGCATCGGGGTGGCCATCGCCGCAGCGCCGATCCCGACCCAGATGGTTTCCTTCGAGGTGCTGCAGCGGCACGCGGCGTGTGGCGTGATGATCACCGCCTCGCACAACCCGTGGACCGACAACGGCTTCAAGGTCAAGTCCGACACCGGCGCGGCCGCCGGTCCGGCCATCCTGGCCACGCTCGAGAAGACGATCCGCGAGCGCGCCGGTGCGGCGCCGTCCGTTCGTCCGTTCGCCGAGGCCGAGGCAGCCGGCATGGTCGAACGCTTCGACCCGTTCGACGCGTATCAGGTCTACGCGGCGCGGACCGTCGACCTCGACCGTCTGCGGGCCGCGGACATGAACGTTCTCGTCGACCCGATGTGGGGCTCCGGTGCGGGCTGGATTGCGCGCCTGTTGGCCGGGGGCCGCATCAAGGTGCATGAACTGCACACCGAGCGCAACCCGTACTTCGGCGGCGTCAATCCTGAGCCCATTCGTCCGAACATCGACGAGGCCCTGTCGGTCCTGGCCGGTGGCGGATACGACCTCGGCCTGCTGCTCGATGGCGACGCCGATCGGGCCGGTGCCGCCGACGAGCGCGGCGTCTTCATCCATCAGCTGCAGGTCATGGGCCTGCTCATGTACTACCTGCTCGAACACCGCGGCATGCGCCAGCCGGTGGTCTCGACCGTCAACGAGACCTCGATGGTGCGGCGCCTGGGCGAGACCTATGGCGTGCCCGTCTTCGAGACGCCTGTCGGCTTCAAATACGTCGGGCCAAAGATGCTCGAGACGGGCGCGATGATGGGTGGCGAAGAGTCGGGCGGTTACGGGTTCGGCATGCACCTGCCCGAGCGCGACGGCATCTACGCCGACCTGCTGCTGCTCGACCTGTTCATGCGCGAGCGAGAAGCCGGCCGCTGGCCGGTCTCGGCGGCCGTGGCGCACCTGCACGAGATCGCCGGCCCGTCGTTCTACCTGCGCACCGACGTACACGTTGAGCGCTCGACCTACCCGGCGCTCAAGGGCCGGCTGCTGGTCGAGCTGCGCGAAAACGCGCCGGCGTCGATCGGCGGCCACAAGGTCGTGCGCACCGACGCACTGGAGACCAACGATGGCTTCAAGTTCTGGCTCGACGACGGGTCGTGGCTGCTGGTCCGCTTCAGCGGCACCGAGCCGCTGGTCCGCGTCTATGCCGAGGCGACGAGCGAGCCACTGCGCGACGCGATCCTGGCCGAGGGCGCGGCGCTGGTGCGCGGTGACTCCTAGGCCGCGACGCCGATGACCAGCGAACAGGAAGGGATGCTCGATCAGACCGCCGTGGTGCGCCGCCGCGACCCCGGCAACATGCTCGGCCACGCCGCCGGCTTCGCCGCGCAGTTGCGCTCTGGCTGGGCCATCAGCCGTGCGCTGCAGCTCGGCCGCGCACACGTCGAGGCGACGAGCGTGGTCGTGCTGGGCATGGGCGGCTCGGCCGCGTGCGCGGACGTGGCGCGCGCTGTTTACGCCGATCGGCTGCGCGTTCCGCTCGTGTCGGCGCGCGACTACGCGTTGCCCGCGTGGGTGGACGGCCGAACCCTGGTAGTCGCCGTTTCGCATAGTGGCGCCACCGAGGAGACGATCGCCGCCCTCTCGACGGCGCTCGAGCGACGCTGTCCCGTGGCGGTCATCGCCACCGGTGGCGCGATCGGCGAAGTGGCCGCGCGCGTCGACCTGCCCCGGCTGGTGTACCCCAACCAGACGCCGCCGCGCGCGTCGCTCGGGTACACGCTGGCGCTGCTCAGCGGGCTGCTCGAGAAGGCCGGCTTCCTCGACCTGGCCGACGGCGAGATGGAGGCCGCCGCGGAAGCGGCCGAGGCCGCCGCTGCGGCATACGGCCCGGAGGTCGACACCGCCGTCAACCCGGCCAAGCAGCTCGCGTGGTCGTTGCTCGACCGTCTGCCGGTCATCGAGGGTGCCGGCTCACTCGCGGCCGTGGCGCGGCGCTGGAAGACACAGCTCAACGAGAACGCCAAGTCGGCCGCCGCGACGGAGGAAATTCCCGAGGCGATGCACAACGCGGTCGTCGGTTACGCCCAGCCCGACACCCTGCACGATCACCTGTTCGTGTGCCTGCTGGTGGGCGCCCACGATCATCCGCGCAACGGCCGTCGACTTGGTCTGTCGGCGGGACTGCTGGACAATTCGCACATCGCCCACCAGGTCGTTTCGTTCGCCGGGCCATCCGTCCTGGCTGAAGCGTGTTCGGCGATCAGCATGGGCGACTTCGTGAGCATCTACCTAGGCCTGCTATACGGCGAGGATCCCTCCGCGACGCCGGTGCTGACGCTCGTCAAGGAAGCCATGGGCCGGTTCGGTAAGCCCGATGCCGAGGAAGACGAATAGGTCCGCCATTGGGTCATTCTGGGGACTGACTTGGCCCGCCCGCTGATGTAGTCTGACCAATCATCGCTCGGCTCCGACGGCACGAGCGGTCGCCGGCTCTGAGCGCCCAGGTACGGGATGCCCTGCATCCCGGCGGAGGTTTGCCCAATGCACTCGAGCGTGATCGGCAAGATCGAGAAGGCCAATCGCTACGCGCGTGAGCTCGACAGGATCACCATCGACCAGCTGTCACTCACCTTCCGTGGCGACAATGACACTCACCGAGTGTCGCTCGATGCCGACCGCTGGCAGTGCACCTGCCATTACTTCGACAGTTGGAAGACGTGTGTCCACGTCCTGGCACTGCAGAAGATCATGGGCGAGATGTTGCCCGAGACTGCCCAGACGAGCTTCTTTGGTGCGTCCGATCAAGTGGTCGCCGAACCCGCGCCCGTGTAGACGTAGGCGACGCGGGCCGGAAGCAATCCGGTACAGCGATGTGTTGAGGCCGGCCCGGTCTGGGCCGGCCTCAACGCTTACCGGTCAAGTCGCTCAGGGCACCACGACTCGCCAGTAGTAGCTGGCATCGCCACCGGCATTGCCGTCGAATCCCAGTTCGACGACAAGCGCCCAGTCGCCGCCGGCGGGCGCAGCGAAGGTCGCACTGGTCAATGGGGGATAAGGCGTCGCGGGCGGGGCGTCGATATCGAAGATCGAGCCGCCCTGCGCCAGGACGATCGGCTGACCCTGCGCTGAAGCCGAGTACCACGCGCTCCAGTGGACGAATGCCCCTGCTGGCGGCACCTCGAACACGAGGGTGGCGCCACTGGGCACGGTCAGCAATGGCAACGAGCGTTTGGGTGGCGTGCCAACGTCGAGACATTGGCCGCCGTAGCACCAGCTGCCCCGCTGGCCGGTCACCGCCACGCCATCGGGCGCGCTCAGGGTGCCCGCGGGCGGACCCGAATCGGGAATCGCGGGACTGGCGAGGATCGACGGGACAGGCGTGATTGTCGCGGTGGCGATGACCTCTGCCGTCGCCGTGGCCGTGGCGGAACCGGCCACGGTGGGCGACGCCGTGGGGCTGGCCGGTGCTACGGACGAGGGCGGCGGTGAGATGGACGCGTCGCTGGACGCGGGCATGGCCGAACAGCCGGCGATCGTCGTTAACCACAGCACTGCCGTCATTGGGCCCACTGCCCTCCGAGTAGTCATTGGCCAGCCCTCCCTAACACACGGCTCGGTCGGGACGCGGCGCGGCCACGCCCGGAATCTGAGCGCACTGGACGTCGAGGGAAATAAGCAGGACTGCGGACGTGGCGGCGCCCAGGCCCTCGCCCGTCGGCGCGGCGAAGACTGCCCGCCAGTAATTCGTGCCGGTCACCGTGATCGTCGCCCGGTAGCGGCCGGTGTCATCGTCGAGTGGCGTCAGTGCACCGGCGTCCTGCCAGGAGCCCCCGAGCGGCTGACGCTGGAGCTCGATCACGCGTCCGCCGGCCGGCTGGCCGGCCAGGTTTGCGTACCGGGCATCGTCGGCGACCGATAGATGCGCGGTGAGCGTGACTGGCGTGCCGAAAAGTTCAGAGCCGTCACTCGACGAGGTCAGCGTCAGCTGGCTGGGCAGATCGAGGCAGCTCGAATAGGGCGTGGCGGTCGTCAGCGGGTGATAGCGGATCTGCAGCCGGGCCACGTCGCAGCGTCCGAACTCGTGCATGTTCCAGCCCGTCTTGGGCTTCGAGTGCACGGTCGCGTGCATGACCGTGTCGGTGAACGTGTCGGCCGTCGTCGCATCGGCGTGGTCGAGCGTCTGGACGTGGCCGAACTCGTGCAGGGCGACCATCTCCATGTCGTAGCAGCCGCGCGGCGGAGACGAGTAGAACTGGCACCAGCGCAGCGTGCCCCAATCGAGCACCGTGCCCTGCGGACGGATGCGGATCGTGAATTTGTTGGGCGCGCTGGCGACCGTGTAGCCGATAGCCCAATCGGTCGGCAGGGCCGTGGTGTAGCCGATCCAGCTCGATCCGGAGTTGTCCTGGGCGAACACCGCCGCCCGGGCCGCCCGGCTCTGGTTGGAATCCTCGCCTGCGGCGTCGATGGCAGCCTTCGCCCAACCGGGCGGCACGCTGCCGCTCTTCCAATGGTAGGCAACGCGCTGGTTCGGGTGCCAAACGGTGCCGTGGGCCGGCGTGGGCGACGCCGCTGCGGCCGGCAGCGGCGCGACGGAGGCCAGGGCGAGCAGCGCCATCGCACCCAGCGCCCCGAGGCGGCGTGTCCTGTTCATTGCACGATCTCCTCGGTCTGCCCATTCCTCTCGATGCGCAACACATCGCGGCCCGCACGATCGCGCCCGAGGTTCGCGTCCTCGACTTCGTCCGCGAGGGTGCTGACGATGCCCGTGTCCAGGTCGGTGCTGATCACCGGGCAGGGCACGCCGGCACAATCCGCGTAGGTCAGCAGGTGGCGTTTGGTCAGGCCGATGAACTCACCCTGCCCGGGCCGGTCGTAGGTCGTCAGCCGGCCCGAGGCGATGTCGAGGACCCGCGAACGACAACTGCTGAAGCCGCATGACTGGACGAGCAGCAGTTCAGCGCGGGTACTCCAACGCATCTCGGTGCCAAAGGTGGGACCGAACTCGGCGGACGCTGGCAGCGGCGGCACCGCCTGATCCATCCGGCCACTGGCCAGGTCCAGACGCGCGACGCCAAGGTCATGCCTGGTGAAGCGACTCACCGAGTGGACGTACAGGGCGCTGCCGGAGGGGTCAATAACGGCGCTGCGCACGACCTGTGGCGCGGTCGTCAAGCGCGTGTCACAGCCTGACTCGACATCCAGGCCGTGCACTTCGGACGGGCCATCGGCAGGCGCTTCGGCGTAGACGAGCAGGCTGCCGAGCGGTGCGGCCACGGCCGACTCGACAGGCAGGTCGATCTCTTCCGACAGGCCACCGGGCGTCACCAGGTGCAGCCGATGTCCGGTCAGCGAGCCGGCTCCGTCCAGCTCATCGACCAGGCTCACTGACGATGTCCCGGCGGGCATACGGCCGGCAGCAAGTCCGGCGGTTGCCGGGTCCAGCGCCGGGCAGGCCAGGCTCGCGCGACTCCCTCGCTGGGCGAGGGCCACGGGCACGGGTGCGCCGGGCCAGACCTGCGCGACGGCGACCAGCAGCGGTATGGCGGCGGTAAGCAGAGCGGCGGACAGTCCTTCTCTCCAATGCCTGGGCGGCTGAACGCGCCACGCGGCGCCGAGCATGTGCTACCTCCTCCGGCGGGTTCAGCCGCCGGCGGGCAGCGCGACCAATTGACCGGGCCATCATGCCGGGCGCCGCTTATCGCTCACTTACCCGCGGCTTATTCGGACGGGCTTGGCCTGGCGTCAGCCGCTTCCTCACCGCCGCGGCGGAACGCGTAGACTTCGCCACGTCAACTGAACATCTGGCCGTGGGACCCGCGAAGCCGGTGTGAATCCGGCACAGTCCCGCTACGGTGATCGCGGCTCCGCAGGAGCCACGAAAGTCCGGTCGCCGGGCTCACGGTCGTGCTCATTTCCTTCGCGAGAAAGGGAACGCACCGTGCGCACGAAACACTTACCGGCCCCTTCGCCAGCACGGCGAAAGGGCCTCTTGTTTGGCTGGGCACTGGCGGCCTGCCTGGCGCTTGCAGGCTGCGCCGGCGGCGTCGCGCCGTCGAGCTCGAGCCCCACGTCGACGCCCACGGCGGTCGCCGCCACACCATCCCGATCGTTTGTCCAGCTCACCGGCGATGACGGGACGGTAGTTACGATTGCCGGTTCGCCGCAGCGCGTCGTGAGCCTGACTCCCGCGACGACCGAGCTCGCTTTCGCGCTGGGCGCCGGCGACCGGCTGAAGGGCCGCACCGCATCGGACGACTACCCGGCGGAGGCTGCCCAGGTCCCCGCCGTGGCCAGCTTCAACGGCGTCGTCATTGAGCAGGTGGTGGCCATCAACCCCGACCTCGTGCTCGCCGGCGGCAATGGCTTCACCGCCCAGGCGGACATCGACCGTCTTCGCCAGCTGGGCTATCCGGTCCTCGTTGTCTATGCGCAGGACGTGCCCGGCGCACTGGCCGACATCAGGCTCGTCGGACGTGCGCTGGGCGCCGCCGATGAGGCGGACCGGCTGACCGGCTCGATGCAGGCGCAGATCTCGGAGGTACAGCAGGCGGTGGCCACCCTGGCTCGCCCGCGCACGTTCTACGAGATCGGCTACCAGCCCGACATCTACGGCCCGGCGCCGGATTCGTTCGTCGCCAACATGGTCGAGCTGGCGGGAGGCGACGCAGTCACGACGTCCGATCCCGCCGTGTTCAGCATCTCGCTCGAGCAGCTCGTGGCCGCCGATCCGCAGCTCATCGTGCTCGGTGACGCGGCGTACGGGACGTGTCCGGCCGACGTGGCTGCGCGGCCGGGATGGAGCTCGATCAGCGCGGTTGCCGACGGGCGCATCGTCCCCGTCGACGACACCATCGTGACCCGCCCCGGCCCGCGCCTGGCCGACGGCCTGGCGGCGCTCGCGCTGGCCATCCATCCCGACGCCCAGATCGTGCCGCCGTCGGACGCGCAGGCCTACTGCACGACTCAGCCGAGCTCGACTCCATGACGACCGACACAGTGGTGGCGCCGCGCCTTGGCGTGGCGCGGCGCGACGTGTTGCGTCGCGAACCAGTGGTTGCCGCGCTGCTCGGACTTGCCGTGCTCGTCGCCGTTCTCATCTCCGGCATCGCGGTGGGTAGCGTGGCAATCCCGCTGCCCGAGACACTCGCCATCATCGGTCACCGTCTCTTCGACGTGCCGGCCACCGTGACCTGGCCAATCAGCGCCCAGACGATCGTGCTCGACCTGCGCATGCCGCGCGTCCTGGCGGCCGCGATCGTGGGTGGTGGATTGTCGATCGCCGGGGCCACGTTCCAGGGCCTGCTGCGCAATCCGCTGGCGGATCCCTACGTGCTCGGCACCGCGAGCGGGGCTGCCCTTGGCGCAGCGCTCGGGTTGCTACTGCCGGTGCAGGCGGCGTTGCTCGGCTTCGGATTGGTCAACGTCTTTGCCTTCGCCGGCGCGCTTGCTGCGGTGACGGTCGTCTATCGGGCCTCACGCCTGGGTGCGTTGAACTCGCTTACCTCGGTGCTGCTGACCGGTTACGCGGTCGGCTCGCTGCTCGCTGCGGGCCTGGCAATGACGATGTACCTGGCGGGCAACTCGCTGCGCCAGATCCTCTTCTACCTGCTGGGCTCCTTCGCGCTGGCCTCGTGGCCGCAGGTCCTCGTTGCGCTGCCCCTCATCGCGGTTGGCACTTTCGTGATCATCGCTCGGGCGCGCTCGCTCAATGCGCTGTTGCTCGGCGAGGAGTCTGCAGCGCATCTTGGCCTCGACGTGCGCCGCGACCGGCTGGTGCTGCTCGGGGCCGCCAGCCTGATCACCGCCGCGGCCGTCGCCATCGCCGGCTTGATCGGTTTCGTGGGGTTGGTCGTGCCTCACCTGGTGCGCCTCGTGGTCGGACCAAATGCGCGGCGCCTGCTGCCACTCTCTGTGATCTGGGGCGCATCGTTCCTGGCTTTGGCCGACCTCGTCGCGCGACTGCCCGGCGAGCTGCCGGTGGGCATCGTGACCGCCGTCGTCGGCGCGCCGTTCTTCCTCTATCTGCTGCGCCGGCAGCGAACCGGTTACGAGCTGTGACCGCGCGCCTGGAACTCGACGGCGTCGGGCTCGACTACGGTCGTGGCCCGGTCCTGCGCGACGTGAGCCTGAGCCTCGAGCCGGGCGAGGTCGCGGCGCTCATCGGGCCCAACGGTGCCGGCAAGTCAAGTCTGCTGCGCTGCGTGGCGGGCACGGCTCCGCACCCCGTCGGTTCAGTCCTGATCGACGGCCGGCCGGTCGCCGAACTCGATCGCGGCGCCCTCGCGCGCCGGATCGCCGTCGTTCCCGGCCAACTGTCGATCGCCTTCCCCATCCGCGTGGAGGAACTCGTTGCGCTCGGGCGAGTGCCGCACGAGCACCCGTTGCTCGGGCCTCGCCGCTCAGACCACGCGGCCGTCGATGCGGCGCTCGCGCGGGTGGGTATCGACGCTTTGCGTGGGCGCGACGTCCGCGAGCTGTCGCTCGGCGAACGGCAGCTGGCCGTGCTGGCCATGGCCGTCGCGCAGGAACCGCGGCTGCTGCTGCTCGATGAGCCGACGGTGCACCTCGACCTGCGCCACCAGGTCGCGGTGATGGAGCTGCTGCGCGACCTCGCCCGCGACCATGGCGTCACCGTCCTCGCCGTGCTGCACGACGTCAATCTGGCCAGTCATTTCGTGCCGCGCATGCTGCTCCTCGACCGCGGCCGCCTGGTGGCCGACAGCCGGCCGGCGGAGGTGCTGACCAGCCAGCGAGTGCGCGACGTCTACGGCGTCGACGCCAGCCTGTTCGGACTCGCGCCGCCGCCGACGGGGTAGGATCGGGCGCTTTTGATCAGCTGGCCGATGGGTCGGTGATCTGGCCCAGGAACAGGACCGCGCCGGTCTGCGTGTCGCGCAATGCGAACACGAACGGCCGGTTGACGTCCAGGTGAACGATGTCCACCGGCGCTGCGGCGGCGTCCATGACGACGGCCGTTGCCGCGGCCGCTTCGGTGCCCTTTTCGTCGACGGTGATGTTCGCCTGGTGGATCACGCGCGAGATGAACAGCTGGTCCTGCGTGGTCATGCCGCTGAAGTCGGCGCCGTTCGGGTCGAAGGCCAGCGGCATGCCCATCGCGCTGAGCAGGTCGGCCAGGTCGGCCTTCGTCTCGGCGTTGAAGCGCGGCATGGTCAGCACGACTTCGTGCGTCGCGAGAGCCGCCGTCAACTGGGCGAACGAGTCTGCTGTCAGTGACTGTGTGAACGAGGTCAGGTCATCGGGCACGATGATGTCCATCGCCAGGCTGCCACCGACATAGGGCAACTCGACCGCCTGCCAGCCGCTTCCCGAGGCGTAGCCAAGTTCCTCCTGGGTGGCCATCATGGGCACCTGCACCGTCGAGCCGTCGAGCCGCGTGAAGCTGGCGGTCTTGGTCAGATCGGCGTTGAACGGCGTCAGCCACGGCGCCTTCAGGTAGATGGCGTTGACCAGCACGAGCCGGGTCATTGCGCTCAGCGAACCCGGGCCGAGGAGCTGCGGGATGCGGTCATGCGTCTGCTCGTCCACCCAGCCGTTGATGAGCTGCCGCGCGCCCTCGTAGTCGTTCTTGTAGTCGACCAGCTGGAGGCCGGCGCCAAAGGCCTGGGCCAGGGTGTCGAGAAACGGTTGCTGCCACTGCTCGTCCTGCTGGGCGAACGGCGCATTGGCGATCGCGAGGGTCACGTCCTGGTCGTTGCCCATGTTGTCCTTGAACGTGCCGCTGCGGGCAGTCAATGCCTGGTCCAGCGAGTTGATCCCCGTCGTGTGGCCGTCCGCACCGAGCGAGCGAAGCACCTGGTCCATCTGGGAGGCGGTTTCGCCGCGTGCTCCGACGCGCGCCATGGCCATGGCCAGCGCGACGCTGGCCGGCGAGATGACCTGGTTCGTGTCTGATCCGTTGGTGAGCAGCGCGCGATAGAGGTCGAAGCCAAAATCGTTGACGGCGGATGCCGCGGCGATGGCCGAGGCAGGGTCGGCTGCGGCTCGCGCCAGGTCGGATCGGGCGAGCTGGATATTGACCGCCGGCGACGAGCGTCGGCTGCGTGGACTGGCGGGTTCGAGCCGCCGGGCGACGGCAGGCGGTGGACAGGGTGGCTGCCAGCGAGCAAGCGCCGATGCTGGGCGCCGGGTCAGGCACGTTCCCTCATGCGACAACGGTTGCGAATGGCCTGTGATGCGCGCGGGACACTCCAGTTCAGCGCGCCCGTGACCACGGGCTCAGGCACGCGCTCCGGGCCGGCAATCGGTGACCCGGCGGGCACAGGATCAGGCGCGTTTGCGAGGGGGATCGAAGAAAGGCAACTGCGTGACCGTGGCTGCGGCACGTCCGCGGCGGCCTTCGACGGTCCACTCGAGGTTCACCGGCGTGCCCGGTGACTCGAAGCTGGCGGCGACGGATGCGAGAGCAATGTGTTGCTTCAGCGTCGGGCTCCACGTCCCGCTGGTAGCGCGTCCCACCTGCCGGCCGTGAGCGAACACCGGCCGTTGCTCGCGCCACGTCGTGCGCGACACCTCGATGGGCAGATCCTGGGCCGCGTACAGCGCTTCGATCGACGGCCACTCGATCGCCAGGCCCACCAGGCGTCGTGGAGGGCCACCACGCTGCTGCTCCGCCACGAGCGCGCTCCGGCCCACGAATTCTGTGCCTTTCGCCAAGTTGACCAGCCGGCCGAGCCCGAGCTCGAAGGGTGAATAGCTCTGTCCCGGGCCGACGGCGTGCACTGAAGAGGTGTAGTCGACGTCGATCAGGATCAGCCCCGCCTCGAGGCGGGTCATGTCGAGGGCGATCATGCCCGCCGCACGAAGGCCGTACGACTGGCCGATGCGCATCAGCGCATCCCACAGCTCGACGGCCCGCGCCGCGCTGACCCACAACTCGTAGCCGAGGTCGCCGGTGTATCCCGTTCGGCTGACGTCGACGGCCGTGGCGCCGATCCTCGTCAGGCGGCGTCGGTAGTAGGGCAGGTCATTCCACGCCTGGTCGGTTGCTGCCTCGAGTACGGCCCGAGCCAGCGGCCCCTGGAGCGCGATCGCAGCGAGTTGCTCGCTGACGTCCTCGATCTCGACCGCCAGCCCGCGCGCGTTCTGGCGGAACCAGCGCAGGTGCTGCTCGGCGCTCGTCCAGCGGAACGAGCCGTCGTCGAGGCGGGCCACGGTGCCGTCGTCGATGACCGTGCCGTACTCGTCGCACCACGGCGTGTAGATGACCTGGCCCGGCTGGATCTTCGTTGCATCACGGGTGATGACGCGGTCGATCAGGCGGACGGCGTCAGGGCCGCTGACCACGTACTTGAAGAGTGGCGATACATCGAGCAGCGCGGCGGCGTCACGGATGCCGGCGTACTCATGGACGTGCGGCTCGTCATACGCGCTCGCGACAACGTAGCCTGACCACTCTCGCCACTGCGCCCAGCGGTTGAGCGCCGCGGTGCGTTCGTGCAGCGGCGTGCCGGCGATCACCGTTCGAACCAGTCCGGCGCGGGCGCCAACCGACCATTGGCCTCGTTCCATGCGTCCCACTCGCGCGTGACCAATCCGTCGGCATCGAACTCGAGCACGCTTGTTCCCGCGAGCGTGATCTCGCGCCCTTCCTCGATGTAGCTGGCCCACCATTGCACTGCCGCGCGGGCGCCGTCGACGATGGGCGCCGCGAAGCGAGCCGCCACCTGGCTCTCCTCAGCGAGCACGCGACGCAGGTAGGCCCGCGCCCCGATCCGCCCGAGATTGGGCTCGCGGAAGGGCGTGACCGAATACACCGCGTCGTCTGAGTAGAGAGCGGCGATCGGCTCCACCTCGCCGGTCTGCCAGCAGCGCTCCCACGTGGCGGCCCAGCGGATCGCTGCATCCCGCGTTTCCACGCGCTGACGCTATCACTACCATCGTGGCGCGAGGAGGAGGGCAGCCATGAGTAAGCAGCTCGAGACATGGGATCTCTGGTTCCCCGGCGCCGGTGCGACCGGTCTGCCGTTCGCCCGCGGCCGCGTTGACCCGGCCAACGTCATGTGGGTCCACGCCGCGCCGCGTGCGCTGGAGGTTACGGTCCGGGATGGCCACGACGTCGTCGTCGCACGTGGCGAGCACCTGAAGCGTGAAGGTGCCTACTTTCCCCTGACGCGCCTCGAGCGGGCCGGCGACACGATCCGGCGCGAAGACCGCTGGCCGACGACGGGCGATCTCGGTGAGCTCGTCATCCTGCCCGGCGGCGAGGTCGGCACGCTGCTCGAGTGGTGGAACGCCGACGATGGGTTGGAGTGGCGCTGGCGCGTCGAGTTCTACAACAGCCGTCGCTGACATGACGATGGGCCAGCCATACGACGCGGTCATCGTCGGCGGCGGACACAACGGCCTCGCCTGTGCGGCGTACCTGGCGCGAGCCGGCCGGCGCGTGCTCGTCCTGGAGCGCCGCCCCGTGCTCGGTGGCGCCGCGGTCACCGAGGAGGTCGTTCCCGGATTCAAGTTCAGTGTCGCGTCGTACGTGGTCAGCCTGCTGCGGCCCGAGATCATCCGCGAGCTCGAGCTGGCACGCCACGGACTGCGGCTGCTGCCCGTGGACGGCACCCTGACCCCGACCGGCCGCGCCGAGGGCGACTACCTCTGGCGGGTCGACGACCACGCCCGCACGATGCGCGAGCTGCGGCGCCACTCGAAGGTCGACGCGGAGGCTTACGAGGAGTACTCACTGCTGATGGCCGAGATGGCGCGCTTCATGAAGCCGCTGCTGGGCGGCGAACCGCGCCTGTCGGACCTGGCGCGTCGGTTCGCGGCCCTGCCGCAGATCCAGCAGGCGACGTTGATCCAGCTGCTGACCATGAGCTCGGCCGACTTCGTGAGCCAGTGGTTCGAGACCGAGCCGCTGCGCGCGACGCTGGCCGCCTCGGGCATCATCGGCACTTTCCTGGGGCCGCGCTCACCGGGCACCGCCTACGTGCTGCTGCACCACTATCTGGGCGAGATCGACGGCGAGTACCGCGCCTGGGCATTGCCCGTGGGTGGGACGGGCGCGGTCTCCGCCGCGCTGGCCGCGGCCGCACGCGAGGCCGGTGCGGAGCTGCGCGTCGACGCCCCGGTGGCGCACATCGCGCTCGCCGGCCGGCGGGCGTCGGGCGTGGTCCTCGAATCGGGCGAGGAGATCGGCGCGCGCGCAGTCATATCCAACGCCGATGTGCGGGTGACCCTGGAGGGCCTGCTGCCGCCGGGCACCTTGACGGCCGACGAGTCGGCTGCCGTCCGGCGCTATCGCTTCCGCGGCTCGTCGGCCAAGGTCAACTTCGCGCTCTCCGGACTGCCGACATTCAGCTGCCTGCCGCCGGGCACGACTGACCACTACCGCGGCATGGTCTCCATATCGCCGTCGATCGATTACCTCGAACGCGCCTATGACGACGCGGTCGACGGGCGCTTCTCGCGCGAGCCGTACGTCGACCTTGGCTTCCCGAGCATGATCGACCCGTCGGTCGCGCCACCCGGCAGGCACGTGATGGCATGTTTCGTGCAATACGCGCCGTACGATCTGGCCGAAGGGACGTGGGAGACGCAGCGTGAGGCCCTCGGCGATGCCGTTCAGCACGCCATCGCCGACTACGCACCCGATCTCGACGGCCTGGTGATCGGGCGGCAGGTCGTCACGCCGCTCGACATCGAGCGCACCTTTGGCCTCACCGAGGGGAACATCTTCCAGGGCGAGCTGCTGCTCGAGCAGATGTTCGGCCGGCGGCCGCTGGCGGGCACGGGCTACCGAACGCCTGTCGCGGGGCTGTGGCTGTGCGGCTCGTCGGCGCATCCGGGCGGCGCGATCAGTGGCGCCCCGGGCCGCAACGCGGCACTCGCCATCCTCGCCCAGGACGGACCGGCAGCCAGGGCGGCATGAGCAAGTACGACGCGATCGTCATCGGCGCGGGCCACAACGGGCTCGTCTGCGCCGCGTACCTGGCCCGCGCCGGGCTGCGCACGGTGGTCCTCGAACGGCGTGAGCAGGTCGGCGGCATGATCGGCAACAGCCACTTGCTGCCGGGCGTGCAGGTGCCAAGGCTGGCCCATACGGCGGGCCGGCTGTCGGCCGCCGTGGTGCGCGATCTGGGCCTGGCCGCGCACGGGTTGCGCTTCATCCGCCCCGCCGTGGCGGTTTTCGCGCCGCAACCCGACGGTCGCGCACTAACGCTGTGGGCGGACCCGGCCCGCACGACCGCCGAGCTGCTCGAGAGCGATCTCGTGACCCGTCGCGACGCGGACGCATTCTGCGACGTTGACGCCCAATATCGAGCCCTGGCGGCGGGCTACGCCCAGCTTACTCACCGCCGGCCACCAGCCGCGGCGGCCGGGTTGACCGCGCTGCTCGGCGTCGACGAGCTCGGCCGCACGCTGCCGATGGCGGTGCGCGACCTGGCCGGCGACTGGTTCGAGTCGGATGCGCTGAGTGCGATCGTCGCGGCGCGCGGCGTTCTGCTGACCGGCCTCGGACCGTATATGCCCCACACCGCCGCCGTTCTCATCGCTGATGGCGCCGGTGCCCAGGGGAGCGCTGGCCTGGCCGGTCAGACCTGTGTGGTCCGCGGCGGTCCAGCTGCGCTGGGCCAGGCGCTGGCTGCTGCCGCGCAGGCGGCCGGTGTGCGCATCGAGTTCGGGGCGGAGGTCACGGCGGTGCGCCGTGCCGACGGTCGGGCGATAGGCGTCGTCCTCGGTGACGGCAAGATGCTGGACGCCCCGATCGTGGTTTCGGGCCTCGATCCGCGCACGACGCTGCTGCGGCTGCTCGATCCGGAGGCGCTCGGGCCCAGCTTGTCATGGCGAGCCACGAACATCCGCCAGTCGGGCGCCACGGCCAAGGTGAACCTCGCGCTCGATGCGACGCCCGCGTTCACGGCGGCGGCGGGCGATCAGGAACGCCTCGCCGGGCGGGTGCTGATCGCGCCCTCGATGGACTACCTGGAGAAGGCGATGCGCGCCGTCAAATACGGCGAGCTGGCGGCCGATCCGATTCTCGAGGTGACCATCCCGAGCATCGCGGATCCCAGCCTGGTCGACCCGGCACTCGCCGGAGACGCGCGCCACGTGATGGCCGTCATCGTGCAGGGAGCACCGCGCGAGCTACGCCATGGCACATGGGACGAGCGGCGCGCGGAGGTGGCCGAGATCGTCATTAGCACGCTCGAGCTCTACGCACCCGGTCTCGGCGCGTCGATCGTGGCCCGCGAGGTGATCACGCCGCTCGACATCGAGCGTGAATACGGCGCCTGGGGTGGCCACCCGATGCACGCCGAAGCCGGCCTGGACCAGTGGTATGCGTGGCGGCCGCTGCTTGGCATGGGCGACTTCCGGATGCCGCTGGCCGGGTTGTACCTGTGCGGCTCGGGCGCCAATCCGGGCGGTGGCCTGACCGGCCTACCGGGCCGCCTCGCCGCCCGGGCGATACTCGCCGATCGCCGGGCGCGGACGTAGAGTTACGAACGTGATCTGCGCCAGCTGCGGCACGGCCAACGACGAGGGTGCCAAGTTCTGCGACGAGTGCGGCTCGGCGCTGCGTACGGGCTGCCCCAACTGTGGCGCCGCCAACAAGCCGGGCGCCAAGTTCTGCAGCGAGTGTGGCGCGCGGCTGGAGGCGGGCGGTGTGCCGGCTCCGGGCCCGGCGGCGGCAAACAGCGCACCAGCCGCCGAGCGCCGCCTGGTAACCGTTCTGTTCGCCGACATGGTCGGCTTCACGCCCTTCGCCGAGGGACGCGATTCGGAAGAGGTGCGCGAGACGCTGTCGCGCTACTTCGACCTCGGACGCGAGATCATCGACCGCTACGGCGGCACAGTGGAGAAATTCATCGGCGACGCGGTGATGGCTGTCTGGGGTGCCCCGGTGGCACACGAGGACGATGCCGAGCGCGCCGTCCGCGCCGCGCTGGAACTGCTCGAGGCGGTGCCCACCCTGGGCGGGAGGATCCAGGCGCGGGCAGGAGTGCTGACTGGCGAGGCAGCGGTGACCCTGGGCGCCGTCAACCAGGGCATGGTCGCCGGCGATCTGGTCAATACCGCCTCGCGTCTGCAGTCGGTCGCCCCACCGGGCAGCGTTCTCGTCGGGGAGGCGACGCAGCGCGCAACGAGCGGCGCGATCGCCTATGAGGCGGCGGGCGAGCAGACGCTCAAGGGCAAGCAGGCACCGGTGGCGGCGTGGCGGGCGCTGCGTGTCGTCGCCGAACGCGGCGGGCGCAACCGCGCGGAGGGGTTGGAGGCTCCTTTCATCGGCCGCGTCGACGAGATGCGCCTGCTGAAGGACCTCTTCCACGCCACAGGACGCGAGCAGCGGGCGAGGCTCGTGTCGGTGATGGGGCCGGCGGGCATCGGCAAGAGCCGCCTCGCATGGGAGTTCTCGAAGTACACCGATGGCCTCGTCGAGACCGTCTACTGGCACCGCGGCCGATGTCCGGCGTACGGCGAGGGGATCACGTTCTGGGCGCTCGGGGAGATGGTCCGGGCGCGCTGCGGGCTGGTCGAGAGCGACGACGAGGAAACGACGCGCGCCAAGGTCAAGGCGAGCGTTGAAGAGTGGCTGACCGACCCCGAGGAGCGCGCCTGGATCGAGCCCGCACTGCTGACGCTGCTGGGCGTCGAATCAGGCGCCGCATCCGAGCAGTTGTTCGGCGCATGGCGCACGTTCTTCGAGCGCATCGCCGAGAAGGGCACCGTGGCGCTGGTCTTCGAGGACATGCACTTCGCCGACTCGGGCCTGCTCGATTTCATCGACCAGCTGCTCGCATGGGCGCGCAACTCGGCCATCTACATCGTCACCCTGGCGCGCCCCGAGCTGCTCGAGAAACGGCCGGACTGGGGCGCGGGCAAGCGCAGTTTCGCCTCGATCTACCTCGAGCCACTGCCCGACGCCGACATGCGCGAGCTGCTCGCGGGGCTGGTCCCGGGGCTGCCGGATGCAGCCGCCCGCGCGATAGTCGGGCGTGCGGACGGCATCCCGCTGTACGCCGTCGAGACGGTGCGCATGCTCCTCGCGGAGGGCCGCCTCGCGGAAGAGGACGGCGCCTATCGTCCCGTTGGTGACCTGTCGTCCCTGGCGGTGCCGGAGACGTTGACGGCGCTCATCGCCTCGCGCCTCGACACGCTCGATCCGGCCGACCGCTCGCTGATCCACGACGCCGCGGTGCTCGGCCAGTCGTTCACGGTGTCTGGCCTGGCGGCGGTTTCGGGCCTCGACCGGCGGCGACGTCAGCGCGCGCCTCGAGGCGCTCGCACGGCGCGAGCTGCTCACGCGCGACGTTGACGCGCGGTCGGCGGAGCGGGGCCAATTCATGTTCGTCCAGGCGCTCATCCGCGAGGTCGCCTACAACACTCTCGCCAAACGCGACCGCAAGCAGCGCCACATCGCAGCTGCGCGCTACTTCGAAGTCTCTGGGCACGCGACGAGCTCGCCGGCGCGCTCGCGGGTCACTATCTGGCAGCGCATGCGAATGCCGCGGACGAGACTGAGGCGAACGCCCTCGCCGCCCAGGCGCGTATTGCACTCCGCGCCGCTGCCGAACGCGCCGCGAGCCTGGGCGCCTACGGCGAGGCGGTGCGCTTCTACGAGCAGGCGTTCACCGTGACGATCGATACTGCCGAACGAGCCGACCTGCTCGAACGGGCCGGCGACGCCGCGCGCACGGCCGCGAGCTACGGGCAGGCTGAAGCGCTGCAGCGACGGGCCGTCGAGCTGCGACGCGGACTCGACGATCGCGCTGCCACCGCCGGGGCTGTCCTGGACTCGGCGGGCGCTCGCCGACGGGTTTCCGCGAAGACGCGCTCCTCGAGCTGATGACAAGTGCCATCGAGGAGTTCGCCGATCTCGCGCCCGGATCCCATCGTGTTCGACATCGACATGCGGCTCGCGCGTGCGTCCTCCAGAAGAACGAGTTCGAATGGCCTGCGGACCTCGCCGAGCGCGTGCTCGAGACTGCCGAGCGACGCGGATTGACGCGCCTGGCCGGGCGAGCCTGACGACAAGGGGATGGCGCTGGGCAGCCATGGGGCGCAAACTCGAGTGCATCGCACTGATCGAGGCCGGTGCGCGCATGGCTCGTGAGCACGAATACAACGAAGAGCTGCTCTCCGCGTTGACGCTCTCCGGCTTCCAGAAAGGCGACACGGACCTGCAGGCCGCGCATGCAGAGACTATCGCGAAGGCCTCGTCCTCGCGCGTCGCCTTGGCCATCGCGGGCGGATGCTGACGCGATCGTAAACAATCTTGGCTACACCGGCTTCCTCGTCGGCGACTGGGACTCCGCTCTGGCCGAGATGGAGAGGGCGCTGTCGGACGAGCTGGACTACAAGGATCGCATCACCATCATGTGCAACGCCGCCATCGTCCGTGCGGCTGCGTGGTGAGTCGATCGACGACACGCTCAGCGAGGTGATGCACCTCGGCGCGACGATCGCCGGTGACGACTGGACGATCCGTGTATCTCGATCCGACGGGCAACCGGGCGTTGGCCCAGGGTGACTTCGCGGCGGCAAGCGCAGCGTGGCAGCAGTCTGGCGGAGCTGGAGTCCGTCACAGGCGAACGAGTTCATCTATCGCGCGGCTGTCGCCCACGCGTGGGCCGCCGACCGCGCAGGCCTCGCCGACGACCTTGAAGAACTCGATGCGACCGGCGTGCACGGCCGCGTCGCCGCTGCTCGCCGCCTGACCTCCAGGCCGCGCCTGGCGGCTCTCGGCGGCACAGGCGACGGAGGCGTCGCGCTGTATCGGCGAGGCGTTGCTGCCTGGCGCGAGCTGCGCATCGTCTGGGACGAAGCGCTCACGGCGCTGACGATGGTGAAACTGCTTGACCCAGCACTCCCCGAGGTGCGCAAGGCCGCGGCTGCAAGACGGCGCGCGCGTTCCTAGTGCGCGTTCGAGCCAAGCCCTTCATCGAGCAGCTCGACGCGGCACTCTCGCGCCCCCCGCCGGCCGCTTCTGTACCGTCCGCCGCCGCGACGAAGCGCACCTCAGTCGCGAGCGAAGCCGCGCTCTAGCGGCGCTCGTCCTTGGGCGTCGCCTGCGCGGTGACGGCGTCGTCCATCGCGCTCGGCGTCTTCGCCCATCTGGCACTGCGGCGGGCGCGCCGGTCGGCCGCGAGGCTTGCCGGGTAGCTCCCACGACCAGCTGTTCAGTCGCCCGAGCAGGCGGCGCGCGGTCAGGTCCAGCTGGATGGGCGTGACGGCGATGCGCTTGTTGACCACCGCGTCGAAGTCGGTGCCCGGCTCGGCCAGCCCGGATGGTGGCGGGCCGCCGATCCAGTAGTAGGGCGTGCCGCGCGGGTCGATGCGCTCGATGAGCTCGTCCTGGTAGATGCGCTTGCCCATGCGCGTTACCTCGACGCCCGCGTACTCGGACGCGGGTATGGCGGGCACGTTGATGTTGATCAGCTCGCCCGGCGCCAGGCCGTGTTCGAGGATGTTCACCGCGGCCACGCGTGCGATCTGAGCTGCGAGCGTGAAATCGGGATGCTCGTAGTACTCCTGCGAGATGGCGAACGCGGGGACCGCCGAGAGCACTGCTTCCATGGCTGCCGATACGGTGCCCGAGTAGGTGATGTCGTCGCCCAGGTTGGCGCCGTAGTTGATGCCCGAGGCGACCAGGTCGAAGCTGAAGTCGAAGTAGCCCAGGAAAGCGAGGCTGACCGCGTCGGTGGGCGAGCCGTCGACCGAGTAGCCGACTGATCCATCCGCGAGCAGGCGTTCGCGGACGCGCAGCGGGCGCATGAACGTCTTGGTGTGGCCGACCGCCGACTGGTTGGTGTCGGGCGCGATGACGTAGACATCGCCGATCGGCTCGAGCGCCTGTTTGAGCGCCAGCAGGCCGCGCGACTCGATGCCGTCGTCGTTGGTGACCAGGATGCGCGGTCGCGACTCCCATTGCGCGAGAGGCTTGGCCGTGTGCGGCCGTGCCCGTGGCGGTGTCATGCGCCGTTCGCGCGCGGCCAATGGCTCGCCACGCTCCATGTCCACGTCACGCCGTTCACTGCGCTGCAGCTCACGGGCGACGTCCAGGCGGCCGGTTTCTCGGCGTTGGCTGTTGTGGGACTGATCCTGCGCCCTGCGCGGAGTGGGTCGCGGTGGCCGCTTCATGCGCCTGGTTCGGCCGGCGTGGCCTCGGCATCGGGCGGCACTGGGCCGCTGACGTTGATCGGCGGCGGAGCTGGTACGCGCACCTGCCGGCCCTCGCGCTCGCCGACGCGTCGCGCTGCACGTGAGGTCACATCGCGTGGCAGGTTGACGTTGCGTGTCATGTAGTGATGCACGAACGCGGCGATGACCGCCGCAAAGGGCAGCGCGAAGACTGCACCCGCGATGCCGGCGATCTTGAGGCCGATCAAGGCCGACACGAGCACGACGACCGGGTGCAGTCCGATCGCCGACGACATGACCCGCGGCAGGACGAGGTTGTTGACGATGAACCAGCCGAGGGCCATCGCCGCGAATGCGAGGAGCGCGACCTCCGGCTTGGTCAGCAGGGCCACGGCGACCGGAGGCGCCCAGGCGAACACGGGCCCGAAGAAGGGAATCGCCTGGAGCACGCCGGCGAGGGCCGCGGACGCGGGCAGGAAATCCAACCCGAGGGCAGCGTGGACGAGAGCGGCGATGAGGCCCATCACTACGCCCTGGATGGCCTGGCCGCGGATGAAGCCGCCGAACGACGAGGCGACGCTCGTCTCGAACAGCCGCGCCTCCTGGCTGTATTGCGGCGGCACGAGCCGGTTCAGGTAGGTCACGATTTGGTCCTTGTCGAGCACGATGAACAGCGACAGGAAGATGACGATGACCACGTTGGCGACTACGCCGACGCTGAACAGGGCGATGTCCGTCAGCGGACCGACGATCTTGTCGCCCAGGGCGCCGAGGTTGTTGAGCAGGTCCTGGGCGACCGACACGGCATCGAACTGGAAACCCAGGCCCTGCAGGAAGCTGGAGATCGGCGCCAGGATTTCCGGCAGGCGCGCCTGGAAGCTGGGCAGCTGGTTGATGAAGCCGCTGATCGAGTTCGCCAGCGAACCGGCCACGATCAGGGTGAGCAGGCTTAGTCCAACCAGCAGCAACAGGTAGATCGCGCCCACGACGAGCGCGCGCGGCAGCCCCGGAAAGGTGCGCAGCACGAGCGTGACCAGCGGCGACAGGATGAAGGCCAGCAGGGACGCCAGCAGCAGGATGAGCAGGATGTCGCTGAAGAAGGCCAGGATGACGCCGACCTGGCCGATCAGGATCAGCGCGAGCACCAACGTGCCGAGCACGAGCACCGCATGCAGCCAGCGACGCTCCGACTCAGGCAGCTGGATCTCCATCGTCGGCTGAGTCTACGACGGCCGCGCGCCCGCCGGATGCGGCAGAATCTATTTCCATGCGCGTGTTCTCAGGCATCCGAGCGTCTGGCGACAAGACACTCGGCAACTACAGCGGCGGCTTTCGCCAGTACTACGCCACCCAGGAACAGGCGGCGAAGGACGGCGGACAGGCCTTTTTCTGCGTGGTCGACCTGCACTCGATTACCACGCCGATCGACCCCGACGTGCTGCGCGAGGCAACGCTGTCGGTCGCCGCGTGGCTGTTCGCCACGGGCCTCGATCCGCAGCGCTCGACCGTGTTCGCGCAGAGCCACGTGGTGGCCCACGCCGAAGCCGCGTGGCTCCTGGGCGCCGTGACCGCCTTTGGCGAGCTGCGGCGCATGACGCAGTTCAAGGAGAAGGCGCAGGACCACGACTTCGTGTCGGCGGCGCTGTTCAACTACCCCGTGCTCATGGCCGGCGACATCCTGCTCTACCAGTCGGACATCGTGCCCATCGGTGACGACCAGCGCCAGCATCTCGAGTTGGCGCGCACCATCGCCGAGCGCTTCAACCAGCGCTACGGCAGGACCTTCACCGTTCCGCGCGGGGTCTATCCAAGAGAAGGCGCGCGGGTGAAGAACCTGCAGGAGCCGGAGCGCCTGATGTCGACGTCGCGTGGGGCGCCGCAGGGCGTCGTTCGGCTGGGCGATCCGCCCGACGTGATCCGGCGCAAGTTCAAGACGGCGGTGACCGACTCGGGCCACGAGATAGTCCACGACCTGAAGTCGAAACCGGGCATCTCGAACCTGATCGAGATCATGGCCGTCGCCACCGGCGCTTCGATCCACGAGCTCGAGGCGCGCTACGCGGACAAGGGCTACGGGCAGTTCAAGCTCGACGTGGGCGAGGCCGTGGTCGAGCTCCTCGCACCATTCCAGGAGCGTTACCGCGAGCTGCGCTCGGACGACGGCGAGTTGTTGCGAATGCTCGCCATCGGGGCGGAGAAAGCGGCCGCCGCCGCACAGCCCACGCTCGAATCGATGTACGACCGGATGGGCTTCGCCGCTACTGTGATCAACCTAATGAGAGTCTCCATACACTCATCTCCCGGGTGAGCTGCTGCATCAGGATCACAAGAAGCTGGGCCGGATACCCGACGGCGGCGGACACCGCGTGCTCGGCCGCGCGGCAGCGCCGCACACCCACCGTGGTTCGGGCTACGACCACTTCGAGGCGTTCATTGACGATCGCAGCCGTTGGGGTCTCGTCGTCCAGGTGCCTGACGAATCGGGCGCCAGCGCGGCGGGCGCGCTCGACGTCGCGCTGGCCGAGCTGAGTGCGATGGGCGTCGAGGTGGAGCGCGTGCTGACTGACAACGGCTGGGCCTATCGCTCGGCGGCATACCGTGCTTCGCTCGCCGGCCGCCGCCACAGTCGAACCCGACCTTACCGCCCGCAGACGAACGGCAAGGCCGAGCGCTTCATCGGCACGGCCTTAGGCGAGTGGGCGTACGGGCGCGCCTACACCTCCAATTCCGAGCGCCTGGCTGATCTCCCGCGTTGGCTCGACTTCTACAATCGGCGTCGCCCGCACACGGCGCTTGGCGGCCTCTCACCCATGAACGTTGTCAACAACGTCCCTGACGACCACAGCTAGCTAGTCCAGCGGGTCAGCGACGCGCGGTCCAGCACACCTCTTTGGCGGCACCGTGCAGAGCGCCTGGGAGTCTGTGCCGCCCGACGACACATCGGTGCGAATTTGCCCCACGGCGGCACATGCGACCGGCGCGGTAGGGGTGCCCGGAGCTCACGGCCGCGGTCACATCCAGTACGCGCACCTGACGCTCAATTCGTGGCGCATCTTGCCGTCGCACGGCACTCCTGGCCGCACGCCCTCCATGGCACCCCAGACGCTCGGTCGCTTGTGACGTCCGGCGCGAAAGGACGTGCCGGCGGGTTCGGGGAGCATTCGGGCCTGCGGTCGATCAGAATCGGCAGATGCGTATGAGCGAGGTGCTGCGCCAGTTGCGCCAGCAGCGGTCGAGCAGTGATGCTCGCCCGCTGCTGATGGAGCGTTACGCGGCCTTCCTGCCGGTCAGCGCGGACACGCCCAACATCACCCTGGGCGAGGGCTACACGCCGCTGCTTCACGCGCGCAATCTGGGCCGGCTCATCGGCTGCCCACTGCTGCACCTCAAGGTCGAGGGCGCCAATCCGACGGGCTCCTTCAAGGATCGGGGCATGGTCGTCGCCGTGGCGAAGGCCCTGGAGCAGGGCGCGCGCGCCGTCATCTGTGCCTCGACGGGCAACACGGCCGCCTCGGCCGCGGCGTACGGCGCCCTGGCGCAGGTCGAGGTCGTGGTCGTGCTGCCGCAGGGCCATATCGCGGCGGGCAAGCTGCTCCAGGCACAGGCGGCCGGCGCGCGCGTGCTGGCCATCGACGGCAACTTCGACGACGCCCTGCGCGCAGTGCGCGAACTGACGCAGGAGCAGACTTCCGGCGGACACAAGGTGGCGCTCGTCAACTCGGTCAATCCGCACCGCATCGAAGGCCAGAAGACGGCCGCCTTCGAGGTGTGCGAAGACCTGGGTGGCGCGCCCGACTACCTCGCCCTGCCGGTCGGCAATGCGGGCAACATCACGGCGTACTGGCGCGGTTTCAGCGAGTATCGCGACGCCGGTCTGGTGGAGACGCGACCGGTGCTGCTCGGCTTCCAGGCGGCCGGCGCCGCGCCGCTCGTCACCGGCCGCCCGGTCAGCGAGCCCGAGACGCTGGCCACGGCGATTCGCATCGGCAACCCAGCCAGCGCCGAGTCCGCATTGCGTGCCAAGGATGAGTCGGGGGGCGTCATCGACTCGGTCAGCGACGAGGAGATTCTGGCCGCCTACCGCGACATCGTGCGCGCCGAAGGGATCTTCTGTGAGCCGGCATCGGCGGCGGGGGTGGCCGGCGTGCGCAAGCTGGCGGCCGCGGGCAGGATCGATGCCGGCGCGACGATCGTGTGCGTACTCACCGGGCATGGCCTGAAGGACCCCGATACCGCACAAGGGCTCGCCGAGCCGCCGCTCATGGCAAAGGCCAGCGTTCGGGCCATACGAGACGTGCTCGGCTGGTGACCTGGCGGTGGTGACTCGGCGGTGGTGACTCGGCGGTGGTGACTCGGCGGTGGTGACGCCGCCCACGCCGATCGTGGTCGAGGTCCCGGCCTCGTCGGCCAACCTGGGTCCGGGCTTCGATGCTCTGGCGCTCGCCCTGGCGATGTACCTGCGCACGACCGTCGTCCGCAGCACTGCCGACTCACTCGAGGTCCGTGGCGAAGGAGCGGGGCAGATCAGCCTGTCAGCCGAGAATCGTTTCCTCGCCGGACTGGAGCGCGGCCTGCGCGAGCTGGACGGTCGCCGGCCGCCGCTGCGCATGGCCATGGACAACGACATCCCGCTGGCGCGCGGACTCGGCTCATCGGCGGCGGCCGCCGTGGCCGGCCTGCTGACCGCCTACGAACTTCTCGGCCGGCGGCCCGACCGACAGCGCATCGTCGAACTTGCCGCGGAGCTCGACGGGCATGCCGACAACAGCGCCGCGGCAACCCTGGGTGGCTTCGTAATCGTCGGTCGCGGCGCGGACGGCCGTCAGCTTGCCAGCCGCTTCGAGCCACCGGCCGGACTCCTCGCGGTCCTCTTCGTTCCGCAGCGTGCACTGTCCACGGAGCAGATGCGTGCGGCCCTGCCGGCCGTGGTGGCGCATGCCGACGCTGCCCATAACGTCGCCGCAAGCGCCATGGTCGTGGCGGCGTTGACGAGCGGACGCCTCGAGTTGCTGGGCGCCATGGACGGCGACCGCCTTCATCAGCCCTTTCGCGCCGAGCATTTTCCGGAACTCCCCGGGCTCGTGGCCGCTGCCCAGGCTGCCGGCGCGCGCGGTGCTGCCCTGTCGGGCGCCGGCTCGACTGTCCTGGCGCTGACCGACGACGCCGCGCGTGCGCCCGACATTGCCGGCGCGATGCTCGCCGAGAGCCAGCGCGTGGGGCTCGCCGGCACAACCCGGATCGTGGCGCCCGATCGCGTCGGGGCACGCATGGTCGGCCAGTGAGCGTCGCGTTCCCGGCGCGCCTGGAGCATTTCGAAGCGGTCGACTCGACGCAGCGCATCGTGCGGGCGTGGCTCGAAGATGGCCAGGCAGAAGTTGCCGTCGCCGTCGCCGGACACCAGTCGGCTGGCCGCGGCAGGCAGGGCAGGGGTTGGCTCGCGCCGCCCGGCGCCGGCCTGTTGCTGTCGGCCGGCTTCCGGCCGCACGGCCTCGAACTGCAGTCACGCCTGGCGCCTGGCCGCGACCGTGGCACTGGCCATGCGCGACGCGGCCGAAGAGGTGGCCGGGTTGCGCGACGGGACCGTCTGGCTCAAGTGGCCCAACGATCTTGTCGCAGATGGCCGCGACGGGGAGATGCTCAAGGTGGGTGGCGTGCTCGGCGAGACCGTGGCCGCCGGGGACGCGGTCGAGTCGGCCGTGGTCGGCATCGGCATGAACAGCGACTGGCCGGCGGAGCTTTTCCCGGCCGAGTTGGCGACGGCCATGACCAGCCTGCGGGAGCTGTCCGGCGGCCGGCCGATCAGCAACGAGGCGCTCCTCGACGCCTTCCTGGCACGCCTCGAACCGCGCTACCTGGCCCTGTTGACGGGACGGTTCGATGTCGGCGGCTGGTCGGCTGCCCAGCGCACCACCGGGCGCCGGGTCGTGGTCGACGTCGACGACGACACGCTCGAAGGCCTTGCCATGGGCGTCGACCCGGAAAGTGGCGCGCTGCTGGTCGACACGGGTGAGCCGGGCCTCAGGGCAATCTCCAGTGGGCAGGTCACGCGCTGCCGGCTGGCGCCCAAGGTGTAACGACTAGACTGCCGTGGTGTTGAGGAGAGGCAGGGACCGCGCCGTGGTCCCGGGGGATGACGTCGACCGCTCGGCCGTTGAAGCGGCGCGGCGTGATCCGCAGGCCTTCGAAGTTCTGTATCGGAAGTACGTCGCACAGGTGTACAACTTCGCGCTCTACGAATTGCGTGACCGGCACTCGGCCGAGGACATCACCGCACAGGTCTTCCTGCGCGCCCTCGGCGGTCTGCCGCGCTTCGTCGAACACGACCCGCCGCCGGGCAGCAGTTTCCGGGTGTGGCTGTTCCAGATCGCGCGCAATGCCCTGGCCAACGAACGCCGCAGCGCGCGGCGGCATCCCGTCACCGCGCTCGACGACGCGGTGGAGTTGCCGGCGAGTGGCGACCTCCAGGCGAGCGCCGCCACGCGCGAGCAGGTCGTCCACGCCCTGGCGGCCATTGATGCGCTGCCCGCTGATCGGCGCCGCGCACTGGTGTTGCGTTTCGTCGATGAGCTGAGCACGCGCGAAATCGGCCAGGTGATGGGCAAGTCGGATGGCGCCACTCGCGTCCTGATCCATCGCGCGCTGCACTCGGTCGCGGCGCAGTTGCGGGCGCGCCATGCGCGCTCCACCGAGCCGCTGCGGCGGCGGGAGAAGACGACGCACTGATGGCCCCTGAAATCGAAGAGGCGGCCATCCAGAGCAATTCGTACATCGACGCGCTGCTGGCGGGCCACGCGCGCCAGCCCATCGCCTGGCCGGCCCTCGGCCGCCGCCCTGAAGTGAACGTGCGCCACGTCATCCGGCTGCTCGAGCATGGCCTGCCGCGCTTCCACCCGTCGTTCCTGTTCGAGGAGCGCCTGGCCGAGCAACTGCGCGATGCAGCGGGGGCCATGGCAGCACCGAGTGGTTCCGCCGGTTCCGTGACGTGGGCCGTCGACCGGCGCCTGCTGATGGGCGGCGCGCTCGCGTCGGGCGTTTCGCTGGCGGGCGCGGCCGTACTCGCCTGGCGGCGGCGGCGCAACTGACCATGCCCATCAAGTTGCCTTTTGGCGGCCGTCGCCAGTCGTATCCGACCGACCTGTGGACGCGTTGCCCCGGTTGCCAGGAGATGCTCTACAACAAGCAGCTCGACAAGAACCTGCGCGTATGCCCCAAGTGCGGGCACCACTTCCGTCTGGGCTCCGGCGCGCGCCTGGCGCTGCTGCTCGATCGGGACAGCTTCCACGAGAGCGACGCCGGCCTGCAGTCGGTGGACGTGCTCGGCTTCGTCGACCAGAAGACCTATCCGGATCGGCTCGACGCGGCGCGCGCCGCAACCGGGACACGCGATGCGGCGGTATGGGGCACCGGCGCGATCGCGGGCACGAGGCTGGTCACGTGCGTCATGGACTTCGGCTTCATGGGCGGCTCGATGGGTACCGTGGTGGGTGAGAAGGTCACCCGCGCGGCCGAGTACGCGCTCGAGGAACGCCTGCCGTTGGTCATCGTGTCTGCATCGGGCGGCGCGCGTATGCAGGAAGGCACCCTGTCGCTGATGCAGCTGGCCAAGACCGTGGCCGCCCTGGCACGCCTGGCGGAGGCCGAAGTGCCGTACATCAGCGTTCTCACCGACCCCACGACCGGCGGCGTATTCGCCTCGTTCGCGGCGCTCGGGGACATCAACCTCGCCGAGCCGAACTCGCTGATCGGCTTTGCCGGTGCGCGGGTCGCCGCCGGCACCATCGCCGAATCGCTGCCGGAAGGCTTCCAGCGCGCCGAGTTCCTGCTCGAGCACGGTTTCGTCGACCTGATCGTGGCACGTGCCCAACTGCGCGACACGCTGCTCGGCCTGCTGCGCTACATGCACCTGTCGCCGCCGGCCGAACGCAACGGCCATGACGGCAATTCGCCCGTCGGCCGTTCGCTCGCCTACCTCGAGAGCATCACCAATCGCGAGTCCAGGGAGCCAGTCGGTGGCTGACGCCGAAGTGCAGGTTGGCGAGGTGGTCGACGAGCAGCAGCTGCGTGATGCAGTCTGGGCACGCGTCCAGATGGCGCGCAACGTGCACCGTCCGCACACGCTCGAGTTGGTGCACGCCATGGCCACCGAGGTCATCGAGTTGCATGGCGATCGGCTGTTTCGCGACGACCCGGCCATTGCCGGCGGGCTGTGCCGCATCGACGGGCGGCGCGCGGTTTTCGTGGGCCACCAGAAAGGCGCCGAGACAAACGAGAACATCCGCCGCAATTTCGGCATGCCGCACCCCGAGGGCTATCGGAAGGCGATCCGGCTGTACCGGCTGGCCGAGAAGTTGCAACTGCCGCTGGTCACCTTCGTCGACACGCCGGGTGCCTTCCCCGGGTCGGCGTCCGAGGAACGCGGCGTGGCCGAGGCCATCGCGCGCTCGATCCAGGTGATGACCACGCTACGCACGCCGATCGTGACCGTCATCACCGGCGAAGGCGGTTCCGGTGGCGCCCTGGCGCTGGCCGTCGGCGACGTCGTCATGGCGCTAGAGAACTCGATCTATTCGGTGATCAGCCCCGAAGGCGCGGCCTCGATCCTGTGGCGCTCGGGTGATTACGCGCAGCAGGCCGCGCTGGCGATGCGCCTGACCGCTGCCGAGCAGCTCGCCCTGGGCGTCATTGACGAGGTCGTGCCCGAGCCCTCCGGCGGCGCGCACGAGCATCCCGACGAGACGGCGCGCCGGCTGCGCACACGAATTGCGTCCCACCTCGACGCGCTGGCCGGCCGCGATCGGCGCGTCCTGCTCGACGCGCGTTATGCGCGCTATCGCCGCATGGGCGAATTCAGCGTGGTCAGCGATACGACCGAACGTGGCGCCCCGGAGCGCGCCGGGCTGACCGATCGACTGCGCCAGTTGCTCGAAGGCGGGCGGGCTGTCCTGGCCGGCGGCGATGGCGCACCACAGCCCGCGAGCCCGCCGGACGGCGGCGACGAGCCGCCGTTGCGCGAGGAGCTCTGACATGGCCGACCTGACGACTGATGAGCAGGCCCGCGCGACGATTGCGCGCCTCGCCGAAGAGATGCTGCCGACGCTCATGGACCGCCTCGCGCGCAGTGAGCTCGGTGAGCTGGAGGTGCGCCAGGACGGCTGGCGTATCAGGCTGCGCCGGCCACTGGCGATTGCCCCGCCCGACGATCCGGCAGCTGGCAACGGCAGCCGGCCGGCGGCTATCGGCGGCGAGGCCACGCGGGTCGTGGCCACCGGCGCGGCAGCGCATGCCGGGCCCGAGCGTGGGGCACGCCCCGAACCGCGACCCGACGTCGTCAGTTCGCCGGCGGTGGGATATTTCATGCCGCGCGACGGCGTGGCGGTGGGCGCGAGTCTGCGCTCGGGCGATTTGATCGGCTACATCGACGTTCTCGGCGTCCGCCACGAGATCGTCAGTCCGCGCGACGGGACGCTGCGGGAGATCGAGGTCGAGCCCGGGGCGGCCGTCGAGTACGGTGAGCCCATCGCGCGAGTGGAGGCGCATGTTTAGCAAGATCCTGATCGCCAATCGTGGCGAGATCGCGTTGCGCATCGTGCGCGCCTGCGCGCGGATGGGCATCACCTCGGTGGTCGCCTACAGCGAGGCCGACCGCGATTCGCTGCCCGTGCGCCTGGCCGACGAGGCCATCTGCATCGGGCCGCCTGAATCTCGGCGCAGCTACCTCTCGGCCTCGGCCCTGCTGTCGGCGGCGCTGGTCAGCGGTTGCGAGGCGATCCACCCGGGCTACGGCTTTCTATCCGAGGACGACACCTTCGCCGAGATGACCCGCGCCCACGGCCTGGTATTCATCGGGCCGCCAGCTGAAGTCCTCGAACGCTTTGCCTCGAAGGCAGGTACGCGCACGCTCATGGCCAGGCATGGACTGCCGACCATCCCGGGCTCGGGCATGCTGCGCGACGATGCCCATGCGCTGGCCGAGGCGGAGAAGATCGGCTATCCGGTGCTCATCAAGCCGTCGGCCGGTGGCGGTGGCAAGGGCATGCGCATGGTGCGCTCGCCACGCGAGTTGCAGCAGGCCATGACCGTGTGCCGCTCCGAGGCCCTGGCAGCGTTCGGTGACGACTCGCTGTACCTCGAGAAGTGGCTCGAGGAGAACCGCCACGTCGAGGTCCAGGTGATGGTCGATCGCTACGGCAACGGCGTGCACCTGGGCGAGCGGGACTGCTCGGTCCAGCGGCGCCACCAGAAGATCATCGAGGAGGCGCCCAGTCCGGCGCTCGACGACGAGCGGCGCGAGGCCCTTGCCGAAGGCGCCATTCGCGCCGTGGTCGAGGCCGGCTACGAGAACGTGGGCACACTCGAGTTCCTGCTCGACCGCGACGGCAACTACTACTTCATCGAGATCAACTGCCGGATCCAGGTCGAGCACCCGGTGACCGAGATGCTCTCGGGCATCGACATGGTGGCCGAGCAGCTGCGCATCGCCGCGGGCGAGCCGCTCGGCTACTCGCAGCACGACATCAGCATGCGCGGCCACGCGATCGAGTTGCGCATCAACGCCGAAGACACCGAGCATGACTTCCGGCCGCAGGCCGGCACGATCGAGGCGTACCTGCCGCCCGGCGGCCCGGGTGTGCGCATGGACAGTCACCTGTACCCGGGCTACGAGGTGCCGCCTTACTACGACTCCCTGCTGGGCAAGCTGGTCGCGTGGGGGGAGGATCGCCCGGCGGCGATCGCCCGTGCGCGCCAGGCGCTCAACGAGCTGGTGCTCGAGGGGGTCGTGACCAACACCCCGCTTCATCGCGCACTACTTGCCCATCCAACCTTCCTGACCGGCGAGTTCACCACCAACCTGCTCGACCGGGTGGGCAGCGGCGCCTTCCTGGCCGCGGCCGCGGCAGCCTAGGAGGATCGCGATGGCCGACGTCGTGCTGACCACCGCCCAGATCCAGGGCCTCATCCCACACCGCTGGCCGTTCCTGCTCGTCGACCGCATCGTTGCCTACGACCAGCAGCGCCAATACATCCGCGGCGAAAAGGGCGTGACCGCCACCGAGTGGTTCTTCGGTGGCCACTTCCCGCAGTTGCCGGTGATGCCGGGCGTGCTGCAGGTCGAGGCGCTGGCACAGACGATGGCCGTGTACGTTGCACAGCAGGAAGGTTTCGGCGACCGCATCGGCCTGTTTGCCGCAATTGACGAGTGCCGCTTCAAGCGCATCGTGCAGCCCGGTGACGTACTCAGCCTAGAGGTGACGATGGAGAAGCTCGGCGGCCGCTTCGGCCGTGGCCGAGGCGTGGCCACGGTCGAGGGCGAGGTCTGCTGCGAAGCACAGCTCTCGTTCATCATCCCGCGCGAGGGGGTGCTCGCCTGATGGCCACCCGGTTCGCGATACTCGCCGACATCCACGGCAACCTGCTGGCGCTCGACGCGGCGCTGGCCGACATCAAGCGCCACAAGCCCGATCGCCTGATCATCGCCGGCGACTACGTCTTCAACGGACCCCGCCCGGCTGAGACAATCGAACGTGTCCGCGCGTTGCACGCCGACGGCGCGCTGGTCGTCCAGGGCAACACCGACATCGCGGCGGCCGATCTTGACTATGCGGCAGCCTTCCCGTGGTTCGAGGACGTACCGTCGGCGTACCGGGCGGCGGCCGAATGGGCGCACGAACAACTGTCCGACGAGCAGCTCGAGTGGCTGCGCGCGCTGCCGGCCGAGCGTCGCCTGTGGGCCGATCAGATGCTGCTGCTCGTGTGCCACGCCTCGCCGGGCAGCCAGACCGCCGGCCTGGCGACCGACCTTGACCCGAATGTCACCATCGAACGCGTGACGCGCACCGATGCGCGCGCGATCGCGTGCGGTCACACGCACGTTGCCGATGTGCGCGAGTTCGGCCGCAAGCTGATCGTCAACCCCGGTTCGTGCGGCTTCGCCTTCGACGGCCAGCCCACGGCCAACTGGGCGCTGCTGACCGTCCCCGACCAGGGCGAGGACGAAGATGCCGCGCCCACGGCGCAACTCTTCCGGCCCGACTACGACGCGCAGGCCGCCGCCGAGGAGATCGCCGCACGCGGCCTCGCGGGGGACGTCTATCGCGCCGCGACCGTGCGCACGGGCAGGTTCGTCCGATGACCGACCCCGGCGCGCGACGGCGCGTGGTCGTGACCGGCATGGGCGCACTGACGCCGATCGGCAACGACGTGGCCACGTTCTGGGCGCGCCTGGTGCGCGGTGACTCCGGCATTCGTCGCATCACCTCGTTCGATCCGGAACGGGTGACCAGCAAGATCGCCGGCGAAGTGCAGGATTTCGACCCGTCGGGGGTGCTCGACCGCAAGGAGATCCGGCGCAACGATCGCTTCACGCAGTTTGCCCTGGTGGCCACGCGCGAGGCGATGAACCAGGCCGGCCTGCCGGAGCACCTCGAGGGTGAGCTGGCCGACCGTACGGGCACCATCATCGGCTCCGGTCTGGGCGGCTCCGGGACGCTCGCCGAGCAGTTCACGATCAATGCCACGCGCGGACCGGACCGCCTGTCGCCCTTCTTCGTGCCGATGGCCATCGTCAACCTGGCCTCCGGCCAGACGTCGATCAGCTTCGGCGCGCGCGGCCCCAGCTGGGCAACGGTGAGCGCGTGTGCAACCGCCGGTCACGCCATCGGCGAAGCGGCCGAGACGATCATCCGCGGCGACGCCGACGTGATGCTCGCCGGTGGTTCAGAGGCGCCCGTTCACGAGGCCCTCCTCGGGGCGTTCGGTGCGATGCGCGCGCTGTCGACGCGCAACGACGACCCGCGCGGCGCGAGCCGGCCCTTCGATCAGGGTCGAGATGGCTTCGTCATCGCCGAGGGCGCCGCGGTCCTCGTGCTCGAGGAACTCGAGCATGCCCGCCGCCGCGGCGCCGAGCCACTGGCCGAGCTCTGTGGCTACGGGGCGACCGCCGATGCAAGCCACATCACCCTGCCCGCACCGGGTGGTGCTGGGGGCGTTCGCGCGGTGCGGCGGGCGCTCGAGAAGGCCGGTATGGCGCCAGCCGACGTCGAGCACGTGAGTGCCCACGCGACCTCTACGCCGGAGGGCGATCCGGCCGAGCTGGCCGCGTTCCGCACGATCTTCGGAGAGCACGCGCCGAGCGTCTCGATCAGCGCCATCAAGGGTGCCATCGGCCACACGCTGGGCGCTGCAGGCGGGATCGCGGCGGTGGCGGCCATCTGTGCCATGCGCGAGGGTTGTGTACCGCCGACGCTCAACCTGAGTGACCCGGCGCCGGAAGTGGGCGAGCTCGATTGCACGCCACTGGCGGCCCGGCAGCGCGCGGTCAACACCGTCCTGGTCAATGCCTTCGGCTTCGGTGGCCAGAACTCAACGCTCCTGTTTCGCCGCTGGTCAGAATGAGCAAGCAGGCGTCCGCCCCGGACCTGATGTCGCTGATCGACCGGTTGGAGGCGCTCCTCAACGCTTCCGAATTGTCCGAGCTCGAGATCGAGGCAGGCGACACGGCGCTCGTGTTGCGCAAGCCCGGTGCGCCGGAAGAGACGCTCGCGGCGAGTGCCGCAACGCCGCCCCAGGCCGGCGAGCGCGCTGCGCAGGCTGCCGCCGATGACAGTGCGGTGGCGGCGCGGGCGATCACCGCGCCCCTGACCGGACTTTTCTACTCGGCGCCTTCGCCCGGCGCGGAACCATATGTGCGTGAGGGAGGGCAGGTTGCGGTGGGCCAGGTGATCGGCCTGATCGAGGCGATGAAGCTGTTCAACGAGATCAAGAGCGATCGTGCCGGTCGGGTGGTGCGCCTGTGCGTCGAGGACGGGGCCCTGGTCAAGGCCAGGCAGCCATTGATCGAGGTCGAGCCATGACGCCGCCACGCAGCGTGCGCGTTACCGGCTGGGGCATGTATGCGCCGGAGCGGCGCCTGACCAACGCCGATCTCGAGCGTGTGGTCGACACGTCCGACGACTGGATCCGCTCGCGCACCGGCATCCGCGAACGACGCATCGCTGCTCCCCACGAGACGACCGCGACGATGGCCGCGGTGGCCGGCAAGCGCGCGATTGCCGTCGCCGGGCTGGAACCGAACGACATCGACGTGATCATGGTCGCCACGCTGACGCCCGATTACTGGATGCCCTCGACCGGCGCGCTGGTCAAGGAGGCGATCGGCAACTCGCGCGCGGCGGCAATGGATGTCGCGGCAGCCTGCTCGGGGCTCGTGTACGCATACACGGCGGCCGATTCCTACCTGCGTACGGGGATGTTCAGGCACGCCCTGGTGATCGGCGCCGAGACGCTCTCGCGCTACCTCGACTTCTCCGACCGTGCCACGTGCATCCTCTTTGGTGATGGGGCCGGCGCGCTGGTGCTGTCGGCCTCCGACGAGCCGGGCGGCGGCATGCGCGGCATGGAACTGACCACCGATCCCGACGGGGCGTACATGATCTGGCTGCCGTCGGGCGGCTCGCGGTCGCCCGTTTCGGGCCAGACTCTGGCGCGCGGCGAGCACTACATCCGCATGGAGGGCCGCGAGACCTACCGCTTCGCGACCAAGACGATGGCCACCACCGCGCTCAAGGCAATCGAGCGTGCCGGCTGGAAGGCCGACGACGTGGACCTGTTCATCCCGCACCAGGCCAACGTGCGGATCATCGAATCGGTGGCCAAGGGCCTGGGCCTGCCGATGGACAAGATGTTCGTGAACGTCGATCGCTACGGCAACACTTCGGCGGCTTCGGTCGGCATCGCGCTCGCCGAAGCCGTGGACTCGGGCCGGATCAAGGTGGGCGACCACATCGTCCTGGTTGCCTTCGGCGCCGGCCTGACTTCGGGCGCCATCGCCCTCGAATGGACGGCCGACCCGGCGTGCGGCGAGCGGGCTGCGCTGGTGGAGCCGACGGCGTCGGTGCGCGAGCCGGTCGACTGGTCATCGGTCGACCCCATTCCCGATCGGTTGCGCCAGGTGCTCGAGGGAGACGGCCCGGCGGTACCGCTTGACGACGTCGTGCCGGGCGAGCCCGAACCGGCCTCGCGCGAGATGCCGGCATGAGCGACGCGTACCGGGTCGAGATGCGCTCGGTGGGCGGCGGCCCGACCGCGCTCGGGTCGGCCGGGCCGCACACGCTCGTCGCAGATCGGCCGATCGCCGCGGGTGGCCACGGACACGGCTTCAACGGCGGCCAGTTGCTCTACCTCGCCATCGCCGCGTGCATCTCCAACGACCTATATCGAGAGGCGTCGGCGCGTGGCATCGCGCTGGCCGACGTGATCCTCAGCGTCGATGGCGACTTTCCGGCGCGCGGCCGGCCGTCGACGCCCATCGAGGTGTCCCTCGAAGTCACCGGCGCGGCCAGCGAGGATGACCTGGCGGCCCTGGTCGATGAGGTCGACGCGATCGCCGAGATCCCCAACTCGATCCGCGGGACGACACCGGTCAGGATCGTCGCGCGGCGGCTGAACTCTATCGCATCGGTCACCGGCTGAGCGCAACAAAGGGTCCCCGGCCCACGTCTTGATTCGGCCAGTCCACAATCCGTCGCGGGTGACAGATCGATGCCCGGAGTTGCGCTCGTGATGACGGTTCGCAACGAGCGCGCGCTGTTGCGCTCCAATCTCCTCTACCACCACCACCTCGGCGTCGAGGCGTGTTACGTCTACGACGATGGTTCGGACGACGGGACGCCCGCGACGGTGGCCGACCTGGCCTACGTGGCCATGCGCCCGAGCGTCGCAGCGGCCGAGGTTGGGCGTCGAGCGGGCCTCGACGAATTGCTCCGGCAGACGGCCACCCACTTCAGCGCCAGGCAGCTGCTGAACACCGTCCACGCGATGGCGCTCGCACAGCATGACGGCTACAGCTGGCTGCTGGCCATCGACGCGGACGAATTCGTGGTCCTCGACCTGGGCACCTCGCCTCGCGGGGCGCTCGCGGATGCGCTGGCGTCGGTCGCGCCATCAGTCGTGGGAGCGCTCTTCCGGCCGCTGGAGATGGCCCATCGACAGATGGCCTACCAGGATGTCCTCGTCCAGGAGACGCTCTTCAAGCGCACGGGAACGACGCTCCGCCACACGATCTTCGATCCCTTCGCGAACAGGCAGGTCGCGATCCCCATCGTCTATGGCCACACGGCCGGCAAGCAGGCGGTGCGACTCGGCGTCCGCCTGGCACCGCACACCGTCCACCGTTTCGCGGGTGCGAACGGACGCCCAGTGCGCAGCGTCTGGCTCGGGCACCTACTCCATTACTACGCCCACGACGCCGAGACCTTCATCAGCAAGTTTCAACTGATCGCCGACCATCCGGATCGCCACGTCCGCGGCGAGGAGGTCGTCATCCAGAAGCGGTTGTGGCGTGACGTGGTCAACAAGTCCGGGTACGACGTGGCGCAGCTGCACGATTACTTCCGCCGATGGGTGTTGCTCGATCAGGCCGAACTTGCCCGATTGTCGCGCCCAGGTGGCGTGCTCCATCGCGGCCGGGCGCCCCTGGTCGAGGTCGTGGCGGTCAGGGATGCGCTGCTGGGGATGGCCGCCGGGCGCTTCCCAGCCGGCATAAACTCGCGCCATGATGATCGATCTGAGCGGCAAGTCGGCCGTCGTAACCGGTGGCTCGCGGGGAATCGGCCGGGCGATCGTCCTGCGCCTGGCGGAGCAGGGCGCCGACACCACCTTTTCCTACCGGGGCAACGCGGCGGCTGCCGACGCGACGGCCACTGACGTGGAGAAGATCGGGCGCAAGGCCATCGCCGTTCAGGGTGACGCGAGCGACCCGGCCGCCGCAGACGAGTTGGTCAAGCAGGCCCTCGCAGCATTTGGCAAGGTCGACATCCTGGTCAACAACGCGGGTATCACGCGCGACGACCTGATCATGCGCATGAGCCCCGACGATTTCCGCGCAGTGCTCGAGACGAACCTGTTCGGCGCCTTCTACGCGATCAAGGCAGTCACACGGTCCATGCTCCGCGCCAAGTCCGGGCGGATCGTCAACATCACCAGCGTCAGCGGCCAGGCCGGCCAGATGGGACAGGCAAACTACTCGTCCGCCAAGGCCGGCCTGATCGGCCTGACCAAGGCCACCGCGCGCGAGCTGGCGAGCCGCGGCATCACGTGCAACGCCGTCGCTCCCGGTTTCGTGCTGACCGAGCTGACGCAGGGCCTCGCCGACGAGTGGAAGCAGCGGATCATCGAGCAGACGCCCCTGGGCCGCTTCGCCACGACCGAGGAAATCGCCAACGCCGTCGCCTTTCTCGTCAGCGACGAGGCGGCCTACATCACCGGCCAGGTGCTCGCCGTCGACGGTGGACTGGTGATGATGTAGCGTGCCTGGGGCTGGACACAGGCGGCGGCGCGGCCGACCGTCGACGTTGCTCGCGGCGGCTCTCGCTCTCGTGCTGGGCGCTTGGCCGCCCCTGGCGGGTTTCGCTGACAGTGTTGCGCGGGCCACGGATTCACCACGCGGCTGGGTATCGCTGAGCGGCGCGCTCTCGTCCGTATCACCGGTCCAGCCACTGCTGCGGCTGCTCGAGGGGTCGGACCAGATCAGCACCGGCAGCGACGGTCGGTTGACGGTACTGCTGCTGGGTTCGGACTCGCGCGGCAGCGCCGTCGGGCTGACCGACACGATCATGATCGTGTCGATCAAGGGCAACACGATTTCCGCCGCCAGCATCCCGCGCGATACCCTGCACATCGCCAACCCGGACGGCGGGACCTTCAGTGGTCGGGCAAACGCGATCCTCGAAACCCTGGCGCGCGGCCGGACGGTCGACGAGGCGCTGGCCAAGTTCGAGGTCGTCATCGAGCAACTGCTGCAGATCGAAGTCGACTACTACGCGATGGTCAAGTTCGCGGGTTTCGACAACCTCGTCCGGCAAGTCCAACCCGTGACCGTCGACATCTCGCGGCCGATCCGCGATCCCAAGTTTTGGGACGATCCGGGTAAGCCGAGCGGGGTCTACTTTCCGGCCGCGCACAACTACCAACTCTGGGCGGCGCAGCCAGATTCGAATCCGCCCCTGTGCAACGGCCTGTGGCGGACGCAATCGCCACCGATTGACCCGCGCTACTGGTGCCGCCGTGCGCTGCCCTACGTTCGCAGCCGAAAAGGAAGCGGCAACAGCGATTTCACGCGCGCGCGCCGGCAACAGGACTTCGTCATGGCCACGATTCGGCGCGTTCTGCAACGCGGCAGCGGGTCCGCATTGGGTGCGCTCGTCACCAGTGCCGGCACCCAGCAGGGTGCACGGCTGCTGTACACCGACATTCCGCTGACCACTCCGACTGCGCTCGATCTGTACCAGACGCTCGTCGGCAGTACGGTGGGCTTCCAGGTCGTCTTCAGTCCACCGGCGTACGCGCACCACGTGAGTGGCTCGACGGCATACCAGATTGACGTCAGTGCCGTTCGCGCCGTCACGCGCGAGTGGTTCGGGGGCGGCCCGGGAATTCCGGGCGCAACACCATCGGCGACGCCGTCCCCGGGACAGGCGGCCTCTCCCTCGCCCTCCGCATCGCAGCAGCCGTCGATCGCAGCGCCCACGCCAACCGCTTCTCAGCCCTTGCCCGCCGGCAGCGGTGCTCCGGCATCCGCGTTACCAGGTCCCCCATCGGGCGGGGGGCTAATCGCTTCGGGATCAGATCTCGCGCTCGTCGCGCTGATCGTCGGGCTCGTCGCGCTTATAGCGGTCATCGTGGTGCTGATGGTGCGCCGGCAGCGGTCGACGCGCTGGCATTGAGGCAACTGGCGGCTAGAGCAGCTGGTGCGCCTCGAGATAGGTGATCACCAGGTCGGCGTTCTGGGCAACCGTGTGGCCCACCGTGGACAGGCGAATCTCGGGCGTCAGCGGTGGTTCGTAGGGATCGGCAACACCGGTCATCTGCTTGACCTCGCCGCGCCGTGCGCCCGCGTAGAGGCCCTTGACGTCGCGCTCCACGACGACCTCGAGCGGCGTATCGACGAATACCTCGACAAAGCTGTCGGGGCCGCCGGCGGCCTGGACCATCTCGCGAACCTCAGCTCGCGTCGAGCGGTAAGGGCTGACCAGCGCGCACACCACGACGCCACCGTGGCGCGCGATTTCCGCGGCGACGAAACCCACGCGGCGGACGTTCTCGTCGCGGTCCTCGCGCGAAAAACCGAGTCCGCGTGACAGGTGCGTGCGGACCACGTCGCCGTCGAGCATCGTCACGGTCCGGCCGCGCGCCTCGATGAGGGGCACCAGCACGTCAGCGGTGGTCGTCTTGCCCGACCCCGACAAACCGGTGAACCAGATGCAGACTCCCGGCATCGGGCTCAGTCGGTGTAGCCCAGCCGCCGCATCGGCGCGCCGAGCGCAAAACGCAGCCAGTGGGATCCGAGCCGGCCGACCTGCGCCCGCCAGCGGTCGACAGCTCCCTTGTCGATACCCTGCTCGCCCACGTTGAAGCCGTACGCATAGACGCGCACGTCGGTCGGGTCGGCCGGCAAGGGCACGCCCAGGAACTCGAACAGCCGCGGCAGGACGTGCTCGGTGTCGAGCACGAGGTCTTCGAAGCGGACCAGGGTGTAACGCTTGGGATAACGCTTTTGGTAACGGAAGTGGCGTCGCGCGGCGTCGCGCCAGATCACCGTCGTCTGCAGCAGCATCAGGCCGGGCAGCAGGCCGGGGATGCGATCGAGCCACGAGTAGGGCCGGCGGGGCTTGCGCCGGCGGCGGCGCAGGTCGGACACGTACACGGCGCGCGGGTCGCGGATCATGTGCACCACGCGCGCGTCGGGGAACCACTCCAGCAGGGTGTCGACGAACGACAGGTGCGCGGGGGTCTTCTCGCCCATCACCGGGCGGCCCAGCTTGTCGGCGTAAACGCGCATGAACGCCGCCAGCAGCCCGCGCTCCGAGCGCTCGGCGGCCAGCAGCCGCCGCTCCATTTCCGCGCGGGGCACGTTGGCCACCAGCCAGTGCCAGTAGATGCTCACCTCACGCCAACGCGCCAGGCGCCGGGCGTCCTGCGTGTAGATCATGTCGACGATGCGGCCGATGGTGTCGTCCGATTCGAGGTCGCCCGCCGAGCGCAGGTAGTGGCGCACGCCGCTGAAGCCAAAGATGTGACCCATGAAGTGGTTCTCGCGGGCCAGGGCGATCCGCTCCGAGCGCTCGAGCAGGTTGCGCATCAAGGTGGTGCCGCTGCGCGCGACGCCGACGACGAAGATCGCCTCCGGCTCGGACGGCAAGCGCTCGGCTATCGAGTCGGGGAAGAAATCGGCAGGGACATCCATGTGGATGGCGCGACCGGCCTGCTCGGCGCTGCCGGTCATGCCTGGCCCAGCCACTCGCGCGAGAGGTCGCGCCCGATCAGCCGTCCAAGGAGGGCCACGTCGTCGGCAAACGACGCCTCGAGTTCGCGCCGAAACTCCGGACGCAGGTCGGGTCGATCGTGGGTGCGCCGGTAGAAACGGCTGCGCGTGAAGCCGCGGGCCATCTTGAACGCCGCCTGCTCGCCCATCAGCCGCGGCAGCACGTTGTGGCGCACCGCCTGCGCCGGCCCACTGCGAATGACCGATCGGACGAGTCCCTCACGCCGGCGCCAGCTCTTGTTGACCACCTCGAAAGCGGCCGGCCGGTAGCCCGGGTCGACGCCCAGGAACTCGAGCACGCGGCGGTATTCGCCGGGCGTGTCGGCTGCGAAGTCACTGAACACGATGGCGCGAATGGCAGCCGGTTCGAAGGTCTCGCGCCAGCGCGCCAGCTGCTCGCCCAGTAGCGCCGTCTCGCGATAGACCGCCCCCAGCTCGTTGAAGCCGGGCGGCAGCCGCCGGCCCGCGCGCCGGTCGTCGTCGGCGCGGATCGCTTCCTCGAAGTCGGCGATCGGCTCGACTCCGCTCGCCACGCGCTCGTTGTGCAGCGAGTACATCAGGTCGACCGGATGGCGGAGCATGGCCACGATGCGCGCATCCGGCGCGAAGTCGTGCACCAGACGAGGTGCCTCGCGTGACACCAGGTAGCTCGTCGACGCCTCGCCCACGACGGATTTGTCGCCGGCGTTGTCGTACAGCTCCAGGTAGCGGTCGGTCTCATCTGGAAACCTGAATGGGCTCTTGCGAAACGTTCCCTGCACGTCGGGCGAGAAGAAGTTCGGTTCCTTAATGGGCGACATGAACACGGCTGGGTGCCCGTCGAGGTACGAGTAGAGCGAGGTCGTGCCGCACTTGGGGGCACCGGCAATGAACAGGTTGGGGCGGCGCGCCATGCTCAGCCGCCTGCCGGAGCCGACCGGCGTTGCCGGGCGCCGAGCATGCGCCGGGCGCGGCGCACGACGTACAGCGCGTTGCGGCGAACGACAGTTGCCGCGTACCAGACCGCGAACCAGCCACTGCCCGGACGCCGCTCGCGCAGCGAGCGGAGCAGCGTCCGCCCCACGCGCCCGAGGCTGATGCTCACGTCGGAGTAGGCAATCGTGCCTGCGCTCAGGCCGCTGGCCGGCGCGATGGACGTGAACAGCGGCTTGTTGACGAACACGAAGCGACTCCGTCGCCACAGCTCTGCCCACAGGGGGGTGTCCTCACCGTTGCGCACCTCGCCGCAGAAGCCGCCCGCTGCCTCGTACAGGTCGCGGCGAATGACGATCGAGGAGGGGTGGATGGGCATGAAGCCGAGCGCGCTCTTCCAGAAGGATCTGGTCAGGTCGATCGGCGCCGCCGGCCGATCCTTGAGCAGCCGCGTCGACGTCGCGTTGCGGTAGCGCAGCTCGCGCACGCCGCCGCTGCTGCCGAAACCGGCGCCCGTCGACTCCATCGCCGCAACGACCTCCTCCAGGAAGGCCGGTGCCCACAGGTCATCGGCGTCGAGGAAGGCCAGGTATTCGGTCGTCGCACCGCGCGCGCCAAAATTGCGCGCCGCCCCACAGCCACCGTTCCGGGCCAGTGTGACGACATCGAGGCTGGGCAGCCCGAGGGATTCCGCGAGCGCTATCGAGCCGTCGGTCGAGCGATCGTTGGCAATCACGATGCGCCTGGGCGGGCGTGTCTGCGCGACGACCGACCGCAATGAGCCCTCGAGTGTCGCCTCGGCGTTGTAGACCGGCATGATGACCGTCACGTCGAGTGGCGCGCCACTGTGTGGCGCTGGCGCTGGTGCGGCGCTGACGGACGGTGCGGCCGTGGCCGTGTGCAGGGCAGCGTCAGCGGAGGTCGAGAGGTTGAGATTCGGAAGCAAGGCGGGCATATGGTAGGCGAAGATGATCGAACTGGACCTCCTCCGCCGCCGCCTGCGCCATGCCCGGACGGTCGGCCGGCTGCGGCGCGAGGCAGACGACGCCCGCCGCGAGGGCCTGCGCGTCGTGCACATGTTGCACATCGGCAAGACGGGCGGAACCGCGGTCAAGGCCGTCCTGCTGGGGCAGTCGCCGCCCGGTACGCGGCTGATGCTGCATCACCATGGCGTCTCACTGGCCGACCTGCCGGCCGACGACGACGTCTTCTTCTTCCTGCGTGACCCGGTGACGCGTTTCGTGTCCGGCTTCGAGAGTCGCCGCCGAGAGGGCCGGCCTGCCCACTACCATCCGTGGTCGCCCGCGGAACGCGCGGCCTTTGGTCGCTTCCCCTCGGCCGAGGCGTTGGCACTGGCACTTGGCGCGTCTGACCCGGTCGAACGCACCCGTGCGGCGAAGGCGATGAACGGGATCACCCACGTTCGCAGCCGGCTGGCGGACTGGCTGGTCGACGAGGACCTCGTCCGCGCCCGACGCGAGCGCATCGTCTTCGTTGGCTGGCAGGAGTCGCTCGACGTCGACTTCGCGCGACTCGTCGAGTTGCTTGGGCTGGCGCCGGGCACCAAGCTGCCACGCGACGAAGCGGCGGCCCACCGCGCGCCGGAGAGGGCCACCGCGCGCGAGTTGTCGATCGCGGCGGCCGCCCCGATACGCGCGTGGTATGCCGGCGACTACCGCTTCATCGACCTCCTCGTGAAGCTCGGCCTGACCGCCGATCCGGCGGCCTCTGCCTAGCGCGACGCGATCAATCGGACGACGTCCGTGCGCGTCGGATTCCGCATGGACGCGATCGTCAGCACCGCCTGTCGTGACGTGTGCCGTGCCGCTTTGGCACTGAACGTGAACTGGACGAACAGCTCGACGTCCGAGTGCGCCAAGACTGAGTCAAGCACGAAGCCGCTGGACGGGACCACCACCTCACCGGCCGGCGTACGCAGCAGGAACGTGACCGTGGCCAGCGCCTGGCCACCGACGGTCGGCGCCACTGAGAAGGAATCGGTCGCACCGCCGTCGTTGGTGACGCGCACATGGAAGCGGACGGTCGAACCGGCGGCCACACCCTTCTTCTTCTTGGTTTGCGCATCGACGGCCGCGCTCGCGTAGATCGTGTCGCCCTTGGCCCACTGCCTGTGTGCCATGACGATCATCGCGTCGGGTTGATACTCGACTCCTTCGAACAGCAGCTCGTGGAGGCGCACCGCGAGGAGCACGCGTACACCGCTGTAGCTGGGGTTGGCGGCGAGGTTGTTCAGCTCCCATGGGTCGGTCGACAGGTCGTACAGCTCCCGCTCACCGTCGAGCCACTCCACGTAGTGCCAGGCGCCCTGCGGACCGGTGGCGCTGGTGCGAATTGCAATCCACGGGCCCTTGGCGCTGCCGACGTTTGACTCGAGCACAGCGTTGCGGGAAAGGTGGGCGATGTTCCCGTCGAGCAGGGGCAGCAGGCTGACGCCGTCGGCATGCTGCTGGCCGGTTGGATACGGCCCCATGTGGCAGCCGGCGATGGCGCAGAACGTGGGTGCGTAGTCGATGTTCGAGACCAGGTCGTCGATCGTCCGCGGCGTGGTTCCCCAGCGCGCCGGCCAGGTCATGTACAGCGGCACTGGCGTCGTGTAGGCGAACGTCTTGGCCTGCTTCAGCCGGTGCGCGCCCCACGCCATGCCATTGTCCGAAGTGAGTACCAGCAGCGTGTTGTCGAGGCGGCCCTCTCGGGCGAGTTCATCGGTCACCTGCTCGACTGCCCAATCGATGCCCAGCGCCTCGCGGCAGTTGTTGACGAGCGACCAGCCGCTCGAGTCCGGGAGCAGCGGCAGGTTCTGGATATAGGTCGGCTTGTCCGACACGTCCGCCTCGTTGTAGTTGGGCGGATCCCACGGTGGCATCTGGCTGCACATCGCCCAGCGCGGATCCGTCTGGAAGTCGGGCAACGGGATGTTGGGGCCGTGCATGTTGAACAGCGATACGACCGAGAAGACCGGCGTGTCCGCGGGGGTGGCCCGCAGGTGGGCGATCGTCCGCTCGGTGGCCATGCGCGTCGAGTGGACGTGGCCGTAACGGATGGTGCCGGCCTTGGTGTGGACGTTGTAGCCGTAGAAGTCGCCGTTGGGCCCCGATATCGCATCGAGGTACGTCCAGCCCTGGCCGTGCGCCTGCCACGCCGTCTTGCCCAGGTAGTTGTCCCAGTTGAGGTACTTGCCGACCCACATCGTGGCGTAGCCCTGTCCACGGAGTTCCGTCGCCACGGTCTCGCCCGGGTTGAAGAGGCGTGCGTTATTGGCGACCACGCCGTCGTTGTGCGTATGCAGCCCGGTAAGCACGCTTCCACGGCCCGGGCAACACAGCGGCGTCTCGCCAACCGCGTTGGTGAACGTTGTGCCGTGGGCCACGAACAGGTCGTAGATGGTGGGCGTCAACTGCGGGTTGTCCCACAGACGGCCGTCGGTCAGCGCCACGTCGTCGAGATAGAAGAGCACGATGTTGGGCTTGCCGGCCGGCAGCTGCTGCGTGCCGCTGGGGTCGTCGGGAGGCGGCGCCACCATGTTCTGTTCGGCCGTGGAAGCCTGATCGCGCACAGCCGGTGCTGGCGGCTCGCGCTGCGCCGCGACGGGCCACGGCCCGCACAGAGCCACCAATGCCGCGAACAGGGCAGTCGGAAGCGCCCTATTGATCATGTGAGGACCCCCTCAGGGGGATTCTCGCACGGCACAGCAGAGCGGATTTCGCGTTACCGACGCCGGCCCCGCGCGGGCACGCCCGCGGCAGTGGCACGCGGCGCGCGACTGTAGCATCCGCGTGATGTCCTCCCGCTCGATGAAGGTCGCTTCACCGCGTCCGGACTTCTTCCTGGTCGGGACCTTCAAGGGCGGCTCGACCGCCCTGTACGAGGGGCTGCGCCGGCATCGGCAGATATTCATGCCCTTCCACAAGGAGCCACTGTTCTTCGGTGACGACCTGACGCGGCGCTACGGTCGCTTCACGCTCGACGACTACCTGGCGCTATTCAAGGGCGCCCAGCCGGGCCAGCGGGTCGGCGAGGCGAGCACCTGGTACCTGTACTCGACCACCGCGGCGCGCGAGATCCACGACTTCAATCCGGACGCCCGGATCCTGGTCGTATTGCGCAACCCGGTCGACGTTATGTACGCGCAGCACAACCAGCTCATCTTCAACGTGATCGAGGACATCCCCGACTTCGCGGCGGCCCTCGCCGCCGAGCCTGATCGTCGTGCCGGACGGCGGTTACCACCCGGGCCGATCAACGTCGAGAACCTCTTCTACCGGCACAGCGTGCACTTCGCCGAGCAGCTCGACCGCTATTTCGATGTATTCGGGCGTGATCGCGTGCACGTGATGCTGTTCGATGACCTGCGCGCCGACGGCCAGGAGGTCGTGCGTGGCTGCCTCGAGTTCCTGGGCGTCGATACCAGCCTTGCCGCAGCGCCGCCGCCCGCCAACGAGAGCAAGCGTGTGCGCTCGCCGCTCGTCCAGCGCCTGATCTTTGCCCCCAAGCTGCTGCTGCCCCTCGCTCCGGCGCTGCGCAAGGTGCCGTTGGTGCGCTCCGTGCGAACGCGATTGCTGGACATGAACAGCGAGACGCGGCCGCGCGCGCCGATGGACTCTGCGCTGCGCGTGCAGCTGCTCGCCGAGTTCAAACCCGAAATCGAGCGACTTGGAACTCTGATCGGGCGCGATCTCTCCCCATGGGCGGCGGGCCGAGCCGTGCGACCCGAAGCATTGGAGTAACTACGATATTGCGAATGGACAAGCTCAACCTGGCAGCGCTGCTTTCGTTCGTATGGCCCGGGCTCGGACAGGCGTATCGGGGTGAGCGCGGCCGCGCTCTGGTCCAGGCATTCCCGCAGCTGGTTTTCGTCGTGGCCATCGCGACGGCGGTGGTTGTGCTGGGCCCGTTGGTATTTGCAGCGCACCTCTTCAACCCGGTCGTGTCGCTTGGGTTGGTGCTGGTGGTTGTGCTACTGGCGGTGTGGCGCAGTTGGTCGATCGTCGATGCGGCGGCGCCCGGAAGGACGTGGCGCGCCCTGCGTGGGCGGCGTCTGGCGTGGACGTCACTGCTTCTCGCGATCGGCCTGGTCGTTCATGCCTGGCTGGGCTACAGCATGTTTGCGTTCTACCGCGCCGGCCAGGAAATTACGCTTCCAATCGAAGCGATCACCACGGCGGCACCATCGCCCAGCTCGAGCGCGGGCGCGGACAACCCAACGCCCGATGCCAGCGCGAACCCCGGTGCATCACCCACTCCGCTCCCCGGCGAAAACCGCCGGGTCACGATCTTGCTGGTAGGGGTCGATAATACTCATCTGTCTTTACTGGGCCTCACCGACACGCTCATAGTTGCGTCTTTCGACCCTGGCGACCATTCGTTGGTGATGGTCAGCCTGCCGCGTGACGTGGGCCACCTGCCTTACTACGGCGGCGGCCAATGGGGACCGCGCATCAACTCGTTGCTCGATGCCGCCATTCGTGACCGTCAGGCGTTTCCCGATGGACCAATGGCCACCCTTGAGAAGGAGATCTCTTTCGTCATCGGAGTTCCGATCGACTACTACGCCGAGATAGGCATCAGCGGATTTACGCAATTGATCGATGCGGTCGGCGGTGTGGACGTTGTAGTGGACACGCCAATCAACGACCCCACGTACCAGTTCTCGCCGACGGAGATCGGATTTCACCTGGATCCGGGCTCGTACCACCTCAACGGCAAGTACGCAACGGCATTCGCCCGTTCGCGCCACGGCAGCAGTGACTATGCGCGCGCGGCGCGCCAGCAACAGATCCTCCTCGCGCTGCGCAACAAGCTGAAAGATCCTGTCGCGCTGGCCAACCTGCCCGGTATCGTGGACTCGATGGCGAACATCATTCGCACCGACGTGCCACTCGACCGGTTGCCAGAGATCGTATCGATCGCCCAGGAGACGACGGATGCGGCGACACGCAACATCGTTCTCGGACCGCCAACCTATGCGCACGTGTTCGTGAATGACGCTGGCGAGCGAACGAACATGACGCAGCTCAACATGGATGCGGTCGCCGCACTTTCGATCGAACTCTTTGGCGCTGACAGCCTGTACAGCCCCTGAGAAGGGCGTAGACTCGCTCGGGAGCCGCGGCACCGTCACGCCGCGGGTGGGGGAGGGATGGAAGCTCCATGCGTTTACTCGGCGCGGTCTTCCTGAGCATTGCACTTTCCATGTCGGCGATCATCAGCGGGCCGGCACCGGCGCTCGCCATGCGCGACGCGCGGGCGATGGCCGGCAGCCTTCTCGAACCCGCGTTGTCAGTTGCATCGCTTGCGCCGATGCGCTGGTTGCTGGGCGTTCTGGGCCAAGAGCATCTCCAGTCGGGAAACGACGGACGTGTGACCGTGCTGCTACTCGGCAGCGATGCGCGCGGTGGTGGAATCGGCCGCACCGACACGATCATGGTCGTGTCCATCAAGAACCAATCGATCAGCGCTGCCAGCATTCCGCGCGACGCTGCGCGGATTCCCAACCCATGGACGGGTGGAACGTTCCGTGGTCGTGTCAACACCATCCTGAAGCAATTGCGCCAGGGAACTAATTCGGATGAGGCCGCCGTCGCCAAATTCCAGGACGTCATCGCGCATTTGCTCAACGTTGAGATCGACTACCACGCGTTGATAACGTTCACAGGATTTCAGGCGTTGGTCTCCAATGTGGACTCGATCACCGTGTCGTCGACGCTGGGCCCGATCAAGGACGCCAAGTTCTGGGATGACCCCAACAAGCAGCGCGGTGTCTATTTCCCGGCCGCCCAGGACTACACCCTGTATGCCGCCAACCCGGACACGGCCGATGGCCTGTGCAACGGGCTGTGGCGCACCCGCGGCACGTCGGCGCCGTACTGGTGCCGGCGCGCACTGCCCTTCGTCCGAAGCCGCAAGGGGGCGGGGAACAGCGATTTCCGGCGCGCCGCCCGCCAGCAGCTCTTCGTGGACGCCGGCGTCGCGCGTGTCCTCGAGCGCGGCAACGGCACCAATCTGAGTGCGCTCGTGACGGCCGCGCTGGGGCAATCGAACCAATCTCATCTGACGACCGATATTCCGCTCGACGACGCCACCGCGCTCGAGTTCTACGACCTGCTGACCGGATCGCACCTCAATTCCGCGGTCGTGTTCAAGCCCAGGAAGTACGCCAAGCGGATCAGCGGCACGACCGCTTATCGACTCACGTTGAGCGCCGTGCGTGCCTGGACAGCGAGCCACATGGAGTGAGCATCAGCCACTCTCCCACTCGGCCACTCGGCGGCGAGCCAGGACGTTGAGCCACGCTGCGCTGAAGGCAAGGTTGACGGCCGCGAACGTGAGCGGAAAGCCCGTCAGCGGCAGGTGGCGGGGCGATCCTCGGGTCACGTAGCCGGCGACCGCCAGCGCCGAGGCGGCGATCGTTGCGGCGAGAGGCAGGAGATAAAGCCACGACTCCCCGGCGAACGGTAGGGCAAGGCCCGTCACTGCGACGAGCGCGACCAGCAGTGGCGTGGCCCAGCGCAGCAGCTTGTGCGACAGGATGGCGAGCAGGGTCCCCGGCCTGCGCAGCGACGCCAACCGGAGCGCCATCCGCAGGTTGACCTCGATCCCCTGGGTGGCGATGCGCACTCTGCTGCGGTACTGCGCGTCGAGGCTGACGGTCCCCCTGTCCGACCCGATGGCGTCGGGTGCAACGAGCACCAGGAGTCCATTCTCCTTGGCCAGCAGCGGCAGCATCTGATCCAGCGATGCGTGTGGCGGCACGGGCCGGAACAGCGTTCGTCGTACGGCCAGCAGTGCACCGGTCGCCGCCGACAGCCAACCCGCGTCGCTCTCGTAGCGTCGCACGGCCTGTTCGTAGCGCCAGTACAGGCTCTCGTCGCGGGCGACATGGGTGTGCATGTCGTAATGCCAGTGCAGGACGCCGGTCACGCAGCCCACCTGCTCGGCGCCGAGCGGCCCGACCAGTTCGGCCAGGCAACCCGGAGCAAAACGCGTCTCGGAATCGGTGAGTACCACGATTTCCCCGCGGGCAGCCTCGAATATCGCCGCCTGGGCGGCGGCCTGGCCACGCCTGTCGAGATCGAGGAGCCTCACGCGCGGCTCTCGGTCGGCCACGGCTCGCAATATGGCCACGGTCTCGTCGGTCGATCCATCCGAGGCCACCACGAGCTCGATCGGGAAGGGCGCGGATTGGGCGAGAACGTCGGCGATGCGGCCCGCAATCACCCCCTCACCGTTGTGGACGGCGATGCCCACCGTGACCAGCTGCGGAGCGCCTTGTGCGCGGGAGCGGCGCGCGGGCCGCGCGCGGCTGAACACGAGCGCCACGAGCGGGTACCCGGTGTAGACCCACGCCAGAAGCGCGATCGACAGCCAGAACAGCACCAGCAACAGCACGGTCATACCGGTGGCGCTGCGCGGCTAGTCGGTCCAGCGGAGGTCAGGAAACGCTTCGTGCAACCAGTCAACGAGTCGTCTGGCCTGTGCTTCGGCGGTGTGCTGCGCCGCCCAATCCAGGGCGCGCGCCGCCATCTGGCGGGTTTCTCGGGGATGCTCCAGGACATCAACCACTGCATTTGCGATGGTCGCACCATCGGCGTCGGGCATGCACACTCCCCGCTCGCCGCCACCGAGCAGCGCGCATACCGAGCCGGCGTCAGCGGCGACCACCGGCAGGCCCGCGGCCATGGCCTCGACGATGACCTTGGGCACGCCCTCCGCCCCGGAAGGGTGGACCAGCACGTCGCCGCCGCGCAGCAGGTCCATGTAGAAGCGCCGATCGGCGACGTATCCGTAGTCCTCGACGCGGTCGCGCGGCAGGGCGGTGAGTGCGCGCTCGACCGCCGCCCGTGCGGGCCCGTCGCCGATCAGGACAAGTTTGGCGTCGATGCCGCCGGCCAGCAGGTTCGCGACGGCCGCGATGAGCTCGAGCAGGCCCTTTTCGGCGCCCATTCGGCCGGCCCAGACGATGCGCCGCGGTACGCGGCGCGATCGACGTCTACGGCCGGCGCGCGTCTGCGCGATCTCGGGTTCGGTGACAACGCTGGCGAAATACTGAGCGTCGAGGTCCAGTAGCGGGCCGCTCGCGCCGGCCAGGCGCGTGACCGAGTCGTAGGCGCGGCCCACAGCCCGTGCGAACGGGCGCATCGGCCAGGCCCGCTTCTGTGCCGCGGCGACCTGCGCCGCGCTGCCGGCCACCCAGCCGAAGAGCGGCACGTGCTGGCGCCGTGCGGCAACGAGCGTCAACAGGGCGTTCGACGCCGGCAGCCGCAGCCAGACGAGATCCGACTCGCCCACGGCGCGCGAGATCACCGGCCAGTTGCGGGGCAGGAGGTAGACGGCGCGCGCAAGGTAATCGGCAATGCCTGAAAAGTAGGTCGTCGGCACTACGTCGACCACGGATTCGTCGACCGGATCGAGCGCCGGTTCGACCTCCCAGATGCGCAGCGGCCGGACCGGCACAACGTAGCGGACCTTGCCGAACGCGTGTGTCCGGGCCACTGCCTCGACGAAGCGATGGAAGGTTGCCGACAGCGGCCGGACCTCGTGGGCATACGTGCGGACGAACAGGCCGTCGTCCAGCACCGTCAGCGTTGGCCTGGCCACGCCGCGCTCAAGTCCCGCGCGGATACAGGCCGGCCAGCCGTTGGCGGACCTGGAACCATGTTCGCAACGCGTCTGCGCGGCGTATCACCAGCGTCTCGCGCAGGCCCTGTCCGGACAGCATGCGATAAAGGATCAGGACCAGGACGGCGGTGGCCGAATAACTGATCGTGGAAGCCGCGGCTGCTCCGTTCATGCCGAATTGGGGTATCAGCGCCACATTGGCGGCCAGGTTGATGATCAGTCCGGCGACCAGTACCGCTGTCAGCCGGCCAGGCGCGCCCCACGCGATGATCGGGTTTTCGAGGACCATCACGACGCTGTAGGCGAGCACACCGGGCAGCATGATCTGCAGCGCCACGCCGGCGGCAGCGAATGCATGGCCGTAGACGATCTCGACCATTGCCGGCGCGAACAGCCAAAGCGGGATCGCCCCGACGATCATCACCGCGAGCATCGTGCGTGTCATCTCGCTGGCTATCGCGGCACCCCCGCGGCCACCCGCGATGGCACGCGCGAAAAGCACCGTGCCGAAGGCTGCCGGCAGGTACCAGAGCGTCTCGGCCAGCGCCAGGGAAACCGAGAAGACACCCGTTGCCGCCACCCCGATGACCGCGTTCAGGAGGAACGTATTGGCGCGGAAGTGAAGCCGCTCGGCGACAGTTCCCACGACGGTCCGCCCGCCAAATGAGAGCTGCTCGACCAGCAGCGCAGGCGAGATGGACGCGCTGACAATCCCGGCGCGCAGCATGGACCACACGATGCCCGCGACGGTCAATGCCAACGCCACCAGATTGAGTACCAGCACGACCTCGATCTCGACGCGGCCGATGAGCAGAACCGGGACCAACAGAATGGCCAGTGCGCCGCGGCGGACGAAGCGAACGACGTTGTAGGCGACTACCTGCTGTCGACCGAGCAGGCCGATCAGGCCGATACCGTAGGCAAGCTCCCCGGGCAGCGCGAGGGCGCCGGTCCACAGGCCGGCGGCGGAGAGATTGGGCAGCAGCGGTGCGAGCAGGCCGCTCGGTTGATGGTCGGGCTGCGTGGGGCCGTACAGGGCGACGATGGCGAGGACCCCCAGGCCGCCGGCGACGAGCGTCCACAGAACCGAATTGGCGAACGCACGACGCGCGACCTCGAGTGACCGACCGGCAAAGACGGCCAGCGATCGCTCCATGCCCAGCGCGAGCACGATGGCGCCCAGGCTGGTCAGGTTGAGGACGAGCGCGAATGTGCCCTTTCCGTCGGGGCCGAGGGCGCGCGCCACGATCACGTCGCCGACCAACGCGGCGACGGTCAGCGCCAGTCGCCCGAAGAAAGTCAGCAGGACATCGCGGGCCGTGCCCCGCTCTGCCGCCGGCTCAGGCGCGCCAGTTGTCACGAAACCAGCCGAGCGTTCGATCGAGGCCGCTGCGCAGGTCCACCCGCGCGCTGTACCCAAGCACGCGGGACGCCTTTTCGATGTCGCTGACGTTGCGCGGCACGTCGCCGCGGGCAGGCTCGCGGAACTCGATGCCGCCGTCGTGGCCACCCACCTCGAAGAGCAGCGCCGCAAGCTCGAGCAGACTCGTCTCGCGGCCCGTGCCCACCTGGAACACCTCGCCGGCAACTGCCGCGGCAGGTGCGTCAAGGCCGGCCAGGACGGCTGCTGTCACGTCCTCTGAATGCACGAAGTCGCGCGTCTGCAGGCCGTCGCCGCGGATCGTGAGCGGCACACCGCCGAGGTAGGCCTTGATGAATGTCGCGACGACCGACGACTTGTGCGCCGACCAGGGTCCATACGCGTTGGCAAACCTGAGGGCCACGGTCTCCTGACCATGCATGTGGCAGTAGGCACGCAGGTACGCTTCGAAGCCGGCCTTGGCCGCGCCATAGGGCGACACCGGATCGGGTACCAGCGCCTCGCGCGCCGGCGGTGGGTGGCCGCCGATGACGGCGTTCGAGGAGGCGAACACGAAGCGACGGACTCCGCGTCGCTGGGCGGCGTCGAGCAGTTGAACCGACGCGCCGAGGTTCACGCTCATGTCGGCGACGGGTTGCGCAATCGACAGCGGCACGCTCGGCTGTGCCGCCAGGTGGACGACGCTGGTGCATCGGTCGAGCGCAACTTCGACTGCTGCCAGGTCGCCGATGTCGCCCTGGATCAGCCTCGCGCCAGTGCCGTCCAGGTAGCCAAAGCCGGCCGCGACGCCCGAATTGAGGACGACCACCTGGTCGCCCCGGCCCGCCAGCGCGCGGACGACGCTGGCGCCGATGAACCCGGCGCCACCGGTCACGAGAGTTCTGCGGGGCAATGACGGCTGACTCATGGCACGGCTTGGCAGCGTAACAGCGCGGGGCGGTGGCGCTGGTAATCTCCGGGCGATGCAGCCAGGTCGCGTCGCGTGGCGCGGGTCACGTGCGCCGCTCGCAGCCGCCCTGGGCCTGCTCGTCGTGTACGTCGCACTTCGGGCGCTCGGCGCCGCCGAGCCGTTGGTCGAGCTGTGGGCCGCCGCCGCGGTCGTGCTCACGCTGGTCAGTCCGGTCGCCGGTCTGGGCATCGTCGGGGCGTTGGGCCCATTCACCGAGGCGCAGACGAGTTCGGGGGTCATCACGCCCGTCCCCTTCCTGGTCGTCGCCGTGGCGGTTGGCGTGGCCGTTCGGCTGCTCATCGGGCGGCTGAAGCCACGCCCATCGTTCGTGCTCGGCCTCGCCCTGGTGGTGACCGTGGGCACGTTGCTGGGCGTCGTGCACACCTTGGTCGGCGTTGACACCCAGCATGGCATCGAGGCCCTGCAGGGGTGGCTGGTGGGCTTCGGCGCCGGCGGGCTGGTGCTCCTCTCGGCAGCCTACGTGGCCTGGTCGGGCGAGTTCTGGCCGGCCCTCATCACCGCGGCGAGCATTGCCTGCGCCGCCGCGATCAGCCTGCTCGATTTCGCCAGCGCGGGCGGGATTTCGCACAGCGACCTCGGGTGGCTTCTGCGCCAGTACAACGCCGATCGGCTGACCGAGATCATTCCGGCGCCCGATGCAACCGCAGCCATCTTCGTGGCCGGCGCTGCGGTCGGCCTGGCGGCAGCGCTGTTCGGCCGCACGCTGACGACTCGCCTCGCGGGTCTCGCCGCCGCCGTGCCGACCATTTGCGCCCTTGCCTTCACCTACAGTCGCTCGGCCTGGCTGGCACTGGCCATGGCGCTGGCCATCCTGGCCTGGCGCTGGCGGCGCTGGGTGGGTCTCGCCGCGGTGGCCGGCGTTGCCGTGGCGGCAGGCGCGGCCATAGCCCTCGGGCTCGTGCGCGAGGTACCCGTCGCTGCCGATCAGGCGCGCCTCGACGCGTGGGCGGCATCACTGCGCATGTGGCTGGCTGACCCGCTGCTCGGCCAGGGCTTTCGCACGTTCGAATGGCTGCACACGGCCTATGGCAGCCCGCTGCTCGATGCGCCGCACAACGAATGGCTGCGCCTGTTCGCGGAGGAGGGAGTCGTGGTGGGCGTTGCCGGCCTGGCCTTCGCGATCGCCACGCCGGTCGCCGTCCTGCGCAGCCCCGGATGGCTGGCGACGGGGTGTGCCGCTGCCGCGGCCACGCTCTTCCTGATGGCCGTGTTCAACAACCCGTTCCTCTATGAACAGGTCACCGTTCCCGTCTTCCTGCTCATCGGGACCGGGCTCGGCCTCGCCCAGCGCGGTGCGCAGTCGCGGCCGGCGCCCACCTGATGCCCAGCTGCAGCTTGGAGCGATCGATGCGCGCCGCGTGCCCCTGGATGGTCCTCAACATCGAGCGGATGAGCTCCGGGCCAAGCAGGTTGGGCACCAGGCCCAGATCGAGCAGCTTGGTGTGCTTGGCGTTGTAGTAATGCTGCTCCGCCTCGATACGCGGGTTATCGATGTGGTCGATGTGCCCCTCGATCCCCATTTCGCGCGCCGCGTTGAGTACGCGCTCGGCGAGCTGGTTGACGTCGAACTGCTCGGTGAACTGGTTGAACACGCGTAGTTCGCCTGCCTGGGCTGGATTCACGGCGGCCAGCTCGACGCAGGACATGGTGTCGCGAATGTTCAGGTAGCCACGTGTCTGGCCGCCCTGTCCGTAGGGCGTGATCGGTTCACCGGCAATGGCCTGCACGCAGAATCGATTGAGAGCCGTGCCGAACACCTCGTCGTAGTGGAACGCCGTGGCGAGCCGAGCATCCAGGGCCGATTCATCGGTTTCGACCCCGTAGACCACGCCCTGGTTGAGCTCCGTTGCCCTGAGACCCCAGATGCGGCAGGCGAAGTGGATATTGTGCGAGTCATGGACCTTGGACAGGTGATAGAGCGAGCCGGCCGTCTTGGGGTACAGGAATTCGTGACTTCGGCCGTTGTGCTCGACCCTCAGGTAGCCCTCCTCGATATCGATGTTCGGAGTGCCGTACTCGCCCATCGTGCCCAGCTTGATGAGGTGCGCATCAGGGGCCATGTCCCGCAGCGCGAACAGGACGTTGAGCGTGCCCACGACGTTGTTGGACTGCGTGTACGTGGCGTGAGCGACATCGATCATCGAGTACGGTGCCGACGGCTGCTCGCCGTAGTGGATGACGGTATCGGGCTTGAATGAGCTGACCAGCGACGCGACAAAGGGATAGTCGACGAGGTCGCCAACGAACATTTGGATCGAGCGGCCGGTCAATTCCTGCCACGCCGCGACACGCTCGCTGAGTGTGCCGATGGGCATCAGCGGGGCGACGCCCAGCTCCAGCTCCCAGGCGCGCTTGGCGAAGTTGTCGGCCACGGCCACCTCGTGGCCGCGCGCCGAGAGGTACATGGCCGTCGGCCAGCCGAGGTAGCCGTCGCCGCCAAGTACGAGGACACGCACCGGTCAGCGGCCCTGCTGCGAAATGATGGCCGGGATGGTGCGCGCCATGATCTTGAAGTCCATCCACAACGACCAGCGGTCGATGTAGGCCAGATCGAGCTCGGCGCGCCGGTCGAAGCTCTCGTCCGAACGCGCCTCGACCTGCCAGTAGCCGGTCAGGCCCGGCCGCATCGCCAGCCGCCGCCGATGCCAGATGCTGTAGCCCTCCACCTCGCGTGGCGGCGCGGGGCGCGGACCGACCAGGCTCATCTCCCCGCGCAGCACGTTGATCAGCTGCGGCAGCTCGTCGAGGCTCCACTTCCGCAGGAATTGGCCAACGGCCGTGACGCGCGGGTCGTCGCTCACCTTGAAAGCCGGACCGTCCATCTCGTTCATGAACTCGAGGTCGTCGTTCATCTCCTCCGCGCCGCGCACCATGGTCCGAAACTTGAGACACGTGAACGTGCGCCCATGCAGGCCCACGCGGACGTGCCTGAACAGCACCGGTGGTCCATCTGTCGCTCTGATCCAGAGGGTGACGCCGAGGACGACCGGGCTCATCAGGATCAGCAGCGCGCCGCTCACGAGGACATCGAGCAGGCGCTTGAAGGCCATGCTCATGATGCGATCGGGGCCATACAGGAAGCTCACGACGGCGAGGCCGCCGACGTTTTCAAACTCGCCACCGGTCAGGAGCCCGGCAAATGGCTGCAGGGCGACGCGGACGATCCGGCCCTGCTCCTCGCAGATCCGGGTGGCGGGCTCGACGTAGCTCCAGTCCTGCGGCTCGAGACAGACCGCGACCTCGTCTACCACGCGCGTCGCGAGCACGTCCTCGATATCGTTGATCGTCCCGATGACGGGACGGGTCACTTCCTCTTCGGAGTCGCGCGGTCCGAGCAGGTGACCCAGCACGTGCAGTCCCAGCTCACGCTGTTGTTCGACCCTGTTGGCGAACTCCTCGGCGTTCGCGCCGGCGCCGATGATGAGCATCTCGCGCTCCATGCGGCCCTGCTCCCGAAGCCTGCGCAGAAGCGCGCGCAGGGCGATGCGCGAGGCGATCGTCACGACTGGCTGCACCACGAACAGCATTGCCAGCAGCAGGCGGCTGACGCTGGTCAGGTTGAAGACGAACAGGCCGGCGAGCGCGACGAACGCGAGCATGACGCCCGCGCGCACGATCTCGAACAGCTCGCCGCGCAGCGTCCAGTGCGTGCGCAGGCGGTAGAGCCCGACGAACCACAGGGCCCCCACCCACAGCAAGGCGTAGGCAGCCGCCAGCTCGATTGGGCCAACGCGCGCCTCGGCCCACGTTCCTTCGAGGACGTCCAGGCGAATGCTGACCAGCACCAGGAACAGCAGGAAGGCAGTGATGGCATCACTGAGCATCAGCGCTGCCCTGAGCGGCGCGAGATAACGTCGTATCAAGCGCAACTCCCAATTGGCTCGGCGAGCACAAAGCGCGCACGCCACATTCGCCTTGCCCGGCACGCTGATGATACCGTCACGGCGATGGCTCCAAGTGAGTGGCAGGGCACGGCGATCGAGGGCGTCGCCACGCGCCACGTGCCAACGATCAGCGACGAGCGCGGCTGGTTCATGGAGTTGTGGCGCGCGTCGCTGACCGACGAGTCGGGCGAGGCTTTCATCCAGGCAAACGTGTCGCGGTCGCGCGCGGGCGTGCTGCGCGGAATGCACTTCCATCGCCGGCAGGCGGACCTGTGGATGCCGCTCGAGGGACGCGTGCTGGCGGCCACCGCCGACCTGCGCGGCGTGCTCGATGAAGAACGCGGCAGCGTCGCGGCAGGCGTGCCCAGCCAGGTGATCGAGCTACGCCCCGGCGACATGCTGCTCATCCCCAGGCTGGTGGCACATGGCTTCTGGGCATTTGAAGACACGCTCCTGTTGTATCTCGTGAGCAACGAGTACGACGGCAGCGACGAGCACGGCTTTGCGTGGGACGATCCGCAGGCGCGGATCGGCTGGCCACGCGACCGCACGCCGACGATCTCGGAACGGGACCGCACCAATCCGCTGCTGCGCGAGCTGGCGGCCAAGCTCGATCAGCACAGTCCCTCGAGGTAGTCGGCCAGGCCCGTACGCCAGGAGCGCAGCCGAATGCCGTGTGCCGCGGCGCGGCCTGAATCGAGCACCGCCCACGCCGGCGGGTTCGAGGCGCGTGAGTATTCCCATCGGCTGATCGGCTCGAGCGTCCGACCCGGACGGCAACCATCGAGGACAGCCTGGGCGAACTCGTAGCGTGACGCCCGGTCGGGCGCGGCGAGGTGGTATGTGCCGGCGGGCGCCCGTCCCACGAGGGCCACGATGGCGGTGGCCAGGTCGGGCGTGTACGTGGGCGAGCCGACCTCGTCGGTCACCACGCGGAGCGCCTGGGCGGGCGGCAGGCGGTCCGCGGCGGCCAGGATCTTGGCCGGAAAGTCGGCGCCCGGCGGTCCGTAAAGCCATGCGCTCCGGACGATCCACAAGCGCTCAGCAGCGGCATCGAATGCCGTCCGCGCCGCACGCTCGCCGGCCAGCTTGCTCGCACCATAGGCATTGATCGGCCCGACCGGGTCGCTTTCGGCATAGCCCAGTGCGTCCATTCGTTCGCCGTCGAAGACCTCATTGGTCGAGATCAGCACCAGCGGAATATGGCGGGCCGCCGCCGCTCGGGCCAGTTCCCCCGTGGCATCGGCATTTCGGCGTGCTGCCAAATCGGGCGCCCGGGCACAGCCATCGACGTCGGTCCATGCCGCAGCGTGCATGATCAGGCGGGGGCGATCACGCTCCAGCAGTCGGTCGACGGCGGACGGGTCATCGAGGTCGTAGTCGGGCCGGCTCCAGCCGATCACCGCGCTGCCGGCCTCCTGCAGCGCCTGTACGAGCGCTCGCCCAAGCCGGCCACGAGCGCCGGTAACCACGACCGGGCGGCCATTCGGCGTGGCCTCGATCACGCCTCCACCGACTCAGCCAGCCGCCGCCCGTACTGGCGTTCGTAGTAGGCGACCCAGTCGCCCGACTTCGCCTCGCGCCACCAGGCTTCGTTGGTGCGGAACCACTCGATCGTCTCGGCCAGGCCGCGCTCGACGGTCACGACCGGCCGCCAGCCCAGCGCGGCCAGCTTCGCGCCGTCCATCGCGTAGCGGATGTCGTGCCCGGGCCGGTCGGGAACGCTGCGCACGAGCGACCAGGGCTTGCCCAGTCGTTCGAGGATTGCCGCGGTGAGCTCGCGGTTCGTGCGCAGGCCCATGCCGGGCACGTTGTACGCCTCGCCGCCGGCGCCATGGTCGAGCACGTAACCCACCGCGTCGGCGTGGTCGTCGACGTAGAGCCAGTCGCGCTGCTGCCGGCCGTCGCCGTAGAGTGGCAACGGCTGGTCGTCGAGTGCGTTGGTGATGAACAGCGGAACGACCTTCTCGGGATGCTGGTGCGGGCCGTAGGTGTTGGCCCCGCGCGTGATCACCGCGTCCAGACCGTGCGTAACGTTGTAGGCGCGCACGAGGAGCTCGCCGGCCGCCTTGGCCGCGGCGTATGGGCTGCGCGGCGCCAAAGCGTCGGTCTCGACGCTGTAGCCGTCCTCGACGGCGCCGTAAACCTCGTCCGTCGATACCTGGACGAAGCGGACCGGACGGCGCGCCGACTCGCGCAGGGCGGCTTCGAGCAGGACGTGCACGCCGATGACGCCCGTACGCAGGAAGGCCTCTGCGTCGAGGATCGAACGGTCGACATGCGATTCGGCGGCGAAGTTGACGATCGCGTCGGCCGCTTCGACGAGCGGGCCGACGGCAGCGGCATCGCATATGTCCCCGCGTACGAAGCTCAGCCGACCGGAGCGTTCAGGGTCGGTCTCGCATTCGGCCAGGTTGGCCCGGTTGCCCGCGTAGGTCAGCTTGTCGAGGACGATCACTTCGTCGTCGGTCTGCGCCAGCCGCCGGCGGACGAAGGCGCTGCCGATGAAGCCCGCGCCGCCGGTGACCAGGATCTTCATTGGTCCTCCGGGACCGGTGTTGCCGGCACGGGCGCGCCGCTCGCGGCCACCACCCCAGCGCCCAGCAGCGACTCGATCGTGCCCGCGTCGGACCAGTGGCCGGTGTATTCGCGCCAGAACAGGCGCCCATCGAGCGACGTAGTGGTTGAGAACGTCGGTGATCTCGAACTCGCCCCGACCAGACGGCGACAGGCGCGCGATGACGTCGAACGCATCCGGCCGCAGGAAATAGACGCCGATCGGAATCAGGTCGCTCTTGGGCGTGCGCGGCTTCTCCTCGAAGCCCACCAGGTTGCCTGCCCGGTCGAACTCGGCGACACCGAAGCGCTCGGGGTCGGGCACGCGGTACAAGAGCGTACCGGCGCCCCACTCGCCGCCGTCGAAGTCGGCACAGACGCCGGCCAACGGCTCGCCGCGCAGGATGTTGTCGCCCAGGACCACGACGAAGCTGTCGTCGCCGACGAAATCGCGCGCCAGGCCAATGGCATGCGCGATGCCCAGTGCGCCACGCTGGTAGCGATAGGTCAGGTCGACGCCGAACTCGTTGCCGTCGTTGAGCAGTTCCACGATGTCGCCGATGCTCCGCCCGCCCAGGATGACCATCACCTCGCGGATGCCCATGCCGCGCAGCGTGTCGATGGGGTGGAAGATCATGGGTCGGTCGTACACCGGCAGCAGGTGCTTGTTGGTGACGCGGCTGAGGTGGCCCAGGCGCGTGCCGTTGCCGCCGGCGAGGATGAGGCCCTTCACGAGCGCCGCCTTGGGGCAATCTCGTGCAGGCGGTCAGCTGACAGCTCGATCACCTCCCGTGCGTCGATGGCTCGGTAGATGAGCCACGATACCAAGCGCGGGATAGTGCGACTGGTAATGGTCGGCATAAAAGATGCGCATCGACTGGTGAAAGGCGCGGATGGTGCGCGGGCGGGTCTTGCGCGAGGCGGCGCGCTTGACATGCAGCGCGGTGGCCGACGGCACGTACATCACCCGCCAGCCCGCCCGCTTGATGCGCCACGCCCAGTCGAGATCCTCGCCGTACATGAAGTAGCGCTCGTCGAGCAGGCCCACCTGGTCCATCGACGTCGCGCCGGACGAACATGAACGCGCCGCACGGCGAGTCGATCTCCGCCTCCTGGCGTTCATCGAGGAACGTGAGGTTG
>CAWCVO010000003.1:0-608436 GCA_963798955.1 uncultured Chloroflexia bacterium
CCACGTGGCTAGGCGGCTAACCCCAGGAACGTGAGCTTCCCGTCGCGATACGCGTTTACGGTCGTCTCGTAGAGGCCGTCATCGATCGACGCCATATCGAAGAATTTGAAGAGCTGCTCACAGCGCAGGCTTTTGCCAACCCAAAGAGATCAGTCGTCATGTCATCGAGACGCGTGAAATCCTTCCCAGAGCGACATGTCGTCCTCGGCACGACGGTCGCCGAAGGTGGTGGCCACCGAAAAGCAGAGGCGACGGCTCGCAAAGCCTTCGTGAACGAGCTTCACTGTGTCGAAGGGGAGCCTGAGCTCATTCTTCTGAGCGGCCACCTCACGCACCCAGTTGGCGAAGCCCAAGCCACCGGGCGAATGGTCCGAAGCCCGGCGGGACTGGGATACGGCTTGCCGCCCGCCGCCTCGACCAGAACTGCAGTTTGGCGGATCACCCGGTGGACTCGTCGAAGAAGGTCTCGTCCAGTCGCAACACGTGATAGCTGTGGACCTCTTCGACGCCCACTCCGTGTTCGATCATCAGCCGAACAAGCTCAGCGCCGTCGATCAAGACGATCCGCTTCTCAATTCGCCCGACGTACTGTCGGGCGTCGCTGGTGAAATGCGAGGTCGTGATGAACACTCCCTTTCGCGAGCGTTGGCCCTCGAGGCTGCCCGCAAAGGACTGAACATCAGGTCTTCGCACTGGAGAGTCAGCCCAGCGCTTCGCTTGCACGTGCACAACATCGAGCCCGAGTTTGTCCTCGTTGATTACGCCATCGACACCATCGTCGCCCGATCGGCCCAGGTGCTCCGCCGCATCGGACAGAGACCCGCCGTACCCCATGGCGACCAGGAGTCGAAGCACGATTTGCTCGAAGAACGCTGGCGACGCGTGTTTGACCCGCTGAAGCAGCTCTCCTTCGAGCGCTCGCCGCAGCGTCTTGTCCGCTTTCTCGAGTAGCTCTTCCGGTGTGTCGGTGTCGCCCGATACATCGTTGTCCGCCGAGTCCTTCGCTTGTCCCTCACGCCGGGCAGTGCGGAACTCTCTGAACTCCGGCGACAGGTCACTGAGAAAGGCAATGGTGATCCGCTCAGGTGGTGCCGTGAGCACATCCCGGCCGCTTTGAGTAATGGCGAAGCGTGCGCGCGCCGGGCTTGACAGTAAGCCCGCCTGCTTGAGGTATGAGACCGCCCATGCGACACGGTTGTCGAAGGTCCTCTGCCGACCGGACGGCAGCCGCTGTTCTCGTTCTTCGTCACTCAGCGAAAAGTGGACTGCAAGGTGATCCCTGGCGTCCGATACCGAGCGTTGCCCGCCGTCCGCAGCGAAACGGAGCAGCGGAAGCATGACGGTCTGGAAGTCGGGAATGGGCACCTGTCACAGCATACCCAGCCAGCGGAGCGAGTTGCGCTGCACTTTGCCCGCGTAGACTCGCCGAGTGAGGTTCTGGGTCGGGATCACTGACCGGGACTGGTACGACTTCCTCGCGGCCCGCGCGCCGCTCGACGAAGTCAACTTCTGGCAGCCGAGCCCGCGTCGGCCGGTGCACCTCGAGGTGGGAGCGCCCTTCCTCTTCAAGCTTCACGCGGCTCACGGCGGCTGGATCGTCGGCGGTGGCTACGTCGGCCATCCCTTTACGCCGTTGCCGGCGTCGATGGCCTGGGATGCATTCGGCGAGAAGAACGGCGCCGCGTCGTTCGCCGAGATGGCGGCGCGCGTGCGCAGGTACAGGCCCGACTTCGACCTCTACGCCGACCAGATCGGCTGCAATGCGCTCGTCGAGCCGTTCTTCCTGCCGCGCGAGCTGTGGATCCCTCCCCCACCCAACTGGCAGGGTCCGACGCAGGTCGGCCGGCGCTACGAGACGACCGAACCGGACGGCGCGGCCCTCTGGGCGCAGGTCCAGGGCGCGCTGGCAGCTGTGCCCCAGCCGCAGACCGCCGTGCGCGAGATGGTCCTGCCGGAAGCGCGCTACGGGACGCCCGTGCTGCGACAGATGCGCCTGGGCCAGGGCACCTTCCGCGCGACGATCATCGACGCGTACGAGCGGCGCTGCGTGGTGACCAACGAGCGGACGCTGCCGGTGCTCGAGGCCGCCCACATCAAGCCGTACAGCCAGATGGGCCCGCACGCGGCCGACAACGGCCTCCTGCTTCGGTCGGACCTGCACACCCTGTTCGACCAGGGCTACGTGTCGGTCTCGCCCGACCTGCGGCTGCTCGTCAGTCGGTCGATCCGCGCGGAGTTCGAGAACGGGCGCGACTACTACGCCCTCGCCGGCCGCGAGATCCGACTACCCGCCGCCGGCAACCCGCCACCCTCGCGCGAATACCTCGAGTGGCACGCCGACACGGTCTTCAGGGGTTGATAAGCGCCTGATAAGTGGTGGGTGGGATGATGGCGCAGGCTCGCGCGGCGACCGCGTCAAAGGTCGCCGATTGTGGGTTACGCTGCATGGGATGGAAGAGATGGAGTACGAGGTGGTGCTCGTTCCGCAGGCCGAGGGTGGCTTCACCGTCTCCGTGCCTGAGCTCCCTGGTGTGATCACGGAGGGGGAGACTCGGGAGGAAGCGCTCGACATGGCGCGCGACGCGATCGAGCTGTACCTGTCTGTCCACCGCGAGAAGGGCTGGCCTGTTGAACAGGTCCTGCGTGAACGCATAGCCGTCCGGCTGGAGTGAGTGAACGGCTGCCCGCCGTCAAACCGGGACAACTGATCCGGGCGCTGGAGCGCCAGGGCTGGCGCGTTGATCGCGTCAGCGGCAGCCATCACATCCTCGTCCGCGAGGAGCTCGGCCGAGCAGTAACCGTTCCCCGGCACAACCGCGAGCTCAAGGTCGGCACGCTGATGGGCATCCTTCGGGTCACGGGCATCGACCGGGACGAACTGCGGGAGCTTCTCGAATGATGTCAGAGGCTGACCCCTAGAGCGTGATCGGGACCTTTGGTGGCCTCGGTGGAGGCAGCGTCCTGAATGGCGAGCCGGAGATCCTTCAGCAGGAGCAGGACGTGCAGCGGGTCGGTCGGCGACACGTCAAATCCGGGATCGATCCGACGGTAGAACTGGACGGCCTCCGCCGTCTCGGCATGGATAAGCAGTGCGCGGACGGCGATCTTCTCTGCTATCGATGCCGTCTGGAGGAACGCGTCCTTGAGCAGCGCGGAACCGAGTCCCTGGCGCTGCTCGCGCACGTCCACGCCGAGGCGCGTGAGAATGACCACTGGTATCGGATGGCGCCCGACGCCTCGTTTGACTCGGTCCGGCACGTCCTCGTGGAGGACAGATCCGGCGGCGAGCGCGTAGTAGCCCACAACATCGCGAGAGCCACTGCGGCATACGACGTAGACCTTGGCGGTGTCTGATTGGTGCGCCTGAAGAGCGTGGCGTCGGAGCCAGGTGGTTTGCGCTTCAGACCCGCAGTCGAAGCCGTCCAGGTGATGGTCGCGTGCCAACGGCTCTATCCGGCCGTAGCGGCTCACTCCTGTTCGAGAACGCTCGGACGGGCGAGGAAGGCGGCGAGACCCGGCATCGGTCGCGGCTCGCGCTCCAGGAGTTCTACGAAGGCGTCCCACCGCTCCGCCGGCAGGACGAAGGTCGTCCGATCGGCGAGCAATTCCTGAGCCGCAGCCGTGGCGTGCGTAAGAACGAAGGCGCTCGTCGTCATGGCGCTTGCGTGCGCGGCCTCGTCGAGCAGGGCGCGCTCGGTCGGCCGGAGGCGTAGCTCCAGCCTGTCGTCCTTTCTTGTCGCTGATCGTGCGACCGTCATCAGATGTCCTTTAGCGTACGGATATCGTCCGTACAGTAGTGCCCACAATAGAGGGGGTCAAGCGATTTCACGCGGCGGCGAGGCGCTTGTAGCGGATGCGATGGGGCTGGTCGGCGGAGATGCCCAGCTCCTTGTGGCGGAAGGCCTCGTAGTCGGTGACGTTGCCCTGGAAGAAGCGCACCTGGCTGTCGCCCTCGAAGGCCAGGATGTGGGTCGCGATGCGGTCGAGGAACCAGCGGTCGTGCGAGATCACCACCACGCAGCCCGGGAAGGACTCCAAGCCCGCCTCGAGCGCCCTCAAAGTGTCGACGTCGAGGTCGTTGGTCGGCTCGTCGAGCAGCAGCACGTTGCCGCCACGACTGGAGCAGCTTGGCCAGGTGAACGCGGTTCCTCTCCCCGCCCGACAGCGCACCGACCATCTTCTGCTGGTCCGTGCCACGGAAGTTGAAGCTCGACACGTACGCGCGCGCGGGCAGCTCGCGTGACCCCACGCGTGATGATCTCGGCGCCCTGGCTGATCTCCTGGAAGACCGTCTTCTCGGCCGCCAGCGAATCGCGGCTCTGGTCGACGTAGCTCAGCTGCACCGTCTCGCCGATCTCGATCGCGCCGGCGTCGGGCTTCTCCTCGCCCACGATCATCCGGAAGAGCGTCGTCTTGCCGGCCCCGTTGGCCCCGATGATGCCGACGATGCCCGAGCGCGGCAGCGAGAACGTCAGGTCCTCGATGAGCAGGTTGTCGCCGTAGCCCTTGCGCAGGCCCTTGACGTCGATGACCGACTCGCCCAGCCGCGGACCGGGCGGGATGGCGATCTCCAGCTCGCGCTGCTGAGCGCCCTTCGCGTCGGTCGCTTCCGCGAGGAGCTTCTCGTAGGCGGTCAGTCGGGCCTTGCCCTTGGCCTGGCGGGCCTTGGCGCCCATGCGCACCCATTCGAGCTCGCGCGCGAGCGTGCGCTGGCGCGCGTCGACCTGCTTCTGCTCGCGCGACATGCGCTCCAGCTTCTGCTCCAGCCAGCTCGAGTAGTTGCCGGCGAACGGGATACCCCTCCCCCGGTCGAGCTCCAGGATCCACTGGGCGACGTTGTCCAGGAAGTAGCGGTCGTGGGTTACGGCGACGACCGTGCCGGTGTACTCCTTGAGGAAGCGCTCGAGCCACTCGACCGACTCGGCGTCGAGGTGGTTGGTCGGCTCGTCGAGTAGCAACAGGTCGGGATGCTGGAGCAGCAGCCGGCACAGCGCGACGCGGCGCTTCTCGCCGCCGGAGAGAGTCGTGACGTCCGCGTCGTCCGGCGGACAGCGCAGCGCGTCCATGGCGATCTCGACGTTGCGCTCGATGTCCCAGGCGCCGGTGGCGTTGATCCTGTCCTCCAGCGCCGCCTGCTCGGCACCCACCGCTTCGTAGTCGGCGTCCGGCTCGGACCACTTGGCCATCACCGCGTTGTATTGCTCGATCAGGCCGTGCACCTCGCGCACGCCGTCGAGCACGTTCTCCTTGACCGACTTCGCGGCGTCGAGCTGCGGCTCCTGGCTCAGGTAGCCCACGCTGAAGCCGGGCGTCAGCCGCGCGTCTCCATTGAAGCCGTCGTCGAGGCCGGCCATGATCCGCAGCAGGCTCGACTTGCCCGCGCCGTTCGCGCCGATGACGCCGATCTTGGCGCCCGGGTAGAACGAGATGGAGATGTCCTCGAGCACCGTCCGGTCGGGCGGGTAGTGCCGCGACAGCTTGTAGGTCGTGTAGATGAACTCGGCAGGCATGTTCTGGCAAAGGGTAAGCGAGCCGGGCGCGCCGAAGGATTCAGCCGCTCACCGGGCCGTCGGCTCCAATCTGAATACGGGATGGTCTGACGTTCGGGGAAGGCGATTGAAGTCGTTCTTCAGCGGCCCCATCTTGCCGAGATAGGTCGCGATCACCGCGTCCCGCTCGTCGCCTACCACTTCGATCGCGCGGATTGCCTGGGTCCGACGCCCGCGCACCATCTTGGCGCTACCCGCCGCGTGAAGGTTGAGCGCCCAGTCCGTGACCCCACCCCACGCCACGGCGTACACGTTGGCGTCGAGCTGAATCGGGATGAACGTCACTCGTTGGGTGACCCCGCTCGCCCGTCCCCGGACTTCCAGCGTGGCGGCAATGCCCGTCAGCCTCCAGATTGGTCCCGCCAATCGCCGCATGACTGCAACCGTCCTGGTCGGAGAGAGCCGCGAATCGCCGGTCGCCAATTGCTCAGTCATATGACCTCGTCAAGCTTGTCTTCTTGCGTCTGCGAGGACCAATGAGGCTCTATCGTGGCGCGCGTGATGATGATCATCCGTCCGGCGAGCGCGCGAATCACCGCGGTTGTCATGCTAGTTGCCGCCATCGCCACCGGCTGCTCCACCTCAGTTAGCCCTGCACCGGCGAGCCAGACCGCGACGGAAGCGCCTGCAACGGCAAGTGTCACGAACAGCTCCACGCCGGGCCTGCGTGGCACTCATGTCCACGTCCTCGGCCTGTGGAGCGGACCTGAGCTGGCCAGCTTCGAAGCCGTCAAGACTGCCTGGGAGAATGACACCGGCGCGATCGTCGATTGGGAGGGAACTCAGGACCTGCCCGGCGCCCTGGCCCGCCACGCCCAGGCCGGAGACTCGCCCGACATCGCGATCCTGCCGAACCTGGCGCTCATGGACCAGCTCGCCGACGCCGGAACGCTGACCCCGCTCGACTCTGTCCTGGACATGACGGCGATAGCCAGGGACTACGCGTCGGCATGGATCGAGCTCGGCAGTCATGGCGGCAAGCTGTACGGCATCTTCTACAAGGTTACGAACAAGTCGGCCGTTTGGTACAGCCCCAAGGCCTTCGCGACGGCCGGCTACGACGTTCCCACGACGTGGACCCAGATGATGACGCTGGCCGACCGGGTGGTTGCCGACGGGCACAGCCCTTTCTCGATCGTCGCCGCGAGCGGTCCAGCAAGCGGCTGGGCGCTCACCGATTGGGTCTCGGAGATCGTCCTCAACAACTGCGGCCCGGATGTCTACGACCAGTGGATCGCAGCTCAAATTCCCTGGAGCCAGGCGTGCATCAAGCAGTCGTTCGAGATGTTTACCAAGATCGTCTCGACCCCGGGATACGTCCTCGGAGGCAGCCAGCGCGTCGTCGCAACAGGTGACGACGTCGCAGCAGACCCGCTCTACACCACCCCACCCATGGCCTACATGTGCTACCTGGCATCGTTCGCTGAGGCATTCATCGCGGCGAACCACCCCGATCTCCAGCCGGGTCCCGACTACGACGTCTTCCCCTTTCCGAGCATCGATCCCAGGTACCAGGGATCCGTCACCGTAGGCGCCGATGTCCCGGTGCTGGTGAGCGACACCCCCTCGGCCCGCTCGTTCATGACGTACCTCGCGAGCGCCGGGGCGCAGGAAACGTGGATCAAGCTCGGCGGATTCACGTCCGTGAACCGCAGCGTGTCACCGGCCGCCTACTCGGATCCAGTGGCGCGGACGGTGGCCGAGGAGCTCGCCGATGCCAAGGTCAGTCGGTTCAGCGCCGGCGACATGATGCCCACGTCTGTTCAGCGCGCTTGGTGGGCGGCAATGCTGGATCTGGTCATGGATCCGAGCCGGCTGAACTCGATCCTGGACACGCTTTCCGCCGCCGCCAAGAGCGCTCGATAGACAAAATGGTGCGCGGGGAAGTTACCTAGTTGAGCATGCGGTCCTTGAGGTGAGGCGGTGTCGGAAACGAAGGGTGTCGAGGTCAAGCTTCTCGCAACCCTGGACCCGGGTCCAGAACTCGAAGGAATGGCTGGACGAGAACTGCGCATGCGGATGGTGACGATCGAGCCGGGCGGTGTATACGGGCCGATCCACCACCATAAGGGCGGGCTGGGTATCGTCTACGTCCTGCAGGGAACGATCACCGACCACCGCGATGGTGAGGCCTTCGTCGATGTCGTCCCGCGCCCGTGAGTGCCCGGGATAAGCCGCCCAGGCCCGTGTCGACTGCCGGCGGGCATTCTTTGGGAGGAAGGCCGTCTGACGAAGGGCCCTTCTATCACGGCACCAAGGCCGACCTGCGCGTGGGCGATCTACTCACAGCTGGCTTCCGGTCCAACTACCGCCCCGAGGTCGTCATGAACCACATCTACTTCACCGCGCTGCGCGACGGGGCCGGGCTCGCCGCCGAGCTTGCGCCGGGCGACGCTCCACCGCGCGTCTACCAGGTCGAGCCGACGGGACCCTTCGAGGACGATCCCAACGTGACCGACAAGAAGTTCCCCGGCAACCCCACGCGGTCCTATCGCAGCCGAGAGCCGCTCAGAGTCGTGGCCGAGGTGAGTGACTGGACGCGGCTGACACCAGAGGCACTGCAGGAGTGGCGCGACCGGCTGGCGGCAATCAGGGCGGATGAGCGCGGCGAGATTCTCAACTGACCGGGCGCTGAGTGCCAGCTCAAGAGGACAGGCGCGGGCGCGGCACGGGTCTCAGTCCGGCCCTGCATGGGCACCTCCGTTCGCCGCCGGCAGCTGCACGGTCACCAGCAGCCCTCCCCCGTCGAGCGGAGCCAGGGTCAGGATCCCGGCGTGGGCCTGGACGATGCTCTTGACGATTGCCAGGCCAAGACCCTGGCCGGCATGGTCGCCACGGACCCGTTGCGTTCCGCGTTGGAACGGTTCCGTGAGGGTCGCGACCAGCTGCGGGTTGAGCTGCTCGCAGGTGCTTGCCACCGTAAGCATCACCCACCTGGGGTGGCTGACGGTGCGGATCTGGACGTTGCCGTGCTCCGGCAGGTTGTGGACGATGGCGTTGTGCACCAGGTTGGTGGTCATCTGCAGCAACAGCGCGTAAGAGCCGCTGGTGGGCGCGATGTCGCCTGACGTCTCGATCGCGACGCCGCTCTTCTCGGCTAGCGGCAGAAGCGTCTCGGTGGCCTCCTCGGCGATTAGTGAAAGGTCCAGCGGCTCGCGGGTGAAGGAGCGTTGATCGGCCCGGCTGAGCAGGAGCAGGGCCTCGGTCAGGTCGATCGCTCGGTCGTTGACCACGCGCAGGCGCTCGAGGAGCTCGGCACCGTCATGGTTCGGGTCTCTGCTCGCGACGTCGAGCAGGGTCTGCGTTACCGCCAGCGGCGTACGCAGCTCGTGTGAAGCGTTGGCGGAAAAGCGGCGCTGTTCGGCATCGTGGGCTTCGAGGCGGGCAAGCATGGCGTCGAAGCTGTCGGCGAGCTCGGTGAACTCGTTGTGCGGGCCCTCCATCTCGATGCGATGGGACAGTGATCCGGACGAGGCCTTACGCGTCGCGGACGTGATCCGCGACAACGGCGCCAGCATGCGGCCGGCGAGCAGCCAGCCGCCGAGTAGCCCGAGGGCCAGCAGCAGCAGCAGGACCACGATGACGTACGGCACCAGGCTGCGCAGAGAGACGTATTGGTCGAGCGGTATCCCCAGCATGCCGCCGAACGTTGGCGTCGAGGCGAACACCCACAGCGCCGCGATCAAGAGGGCGCCGGCGAGCACGACGATCGACGCGTAGCTGATCGTCAGCTTGAGTCGAACGCTCATGCCCGGCCGCCTATTCACGGTGCGTGCCCGTGTCGATGCGGTAGCCCACGCCGGGCACGGTGGCGATGATCCACGGTTCGCCGAGCCGTTTGCGGAGGGCGGACACCGTGATGCGCACCGCATTCGTGAACGGGTCCGCGTTTTCGTCCCACGCCCGCGCCAGCAGCTCCTCGGCACTGACCACCCCGCCCGCGTCCTCCATGAGCACCTCCAGCACCGCGAACTGCTTCCTGGTCAGCGGTACGTATCGGCCGTTGCGGTAGACCTCACGCCGGAAAGGGTCCAGGCGCAGTCCGGCGATCTCGCGCACGGGCGGCCGACTGTGGGCGCGCCGGCGATCGAGCGCTCGGAGCCTGAGCACGAGCTCTCGCAGTGCGAACGGCTTGGTCAGGTAGTCATCCGCTCCCAACTCGAAACCGGACGCCTTGTCGTCGAGCCGGTCGGCGGCCGTGAGCATGAGGATGGGCATGCCGCTGCCCGAATCCACGATATGCCTGGCGATCTCGTCGCCGGATGGCCCGGGAATGTCGCGGTCGAGCACCGCGATGTCGTAGGCATTGGCGCCCAACAGCTCCAGTGCCGTGTCCCCGTCGCCGGCGATGTCGGCTGCGATCGCTTCCAGCCGCAGACCGTCACGGATCGCCTCGGCCATATATGGCTCATCCTCGACGATCAGAACACGCACGCTTCCATGCTAGGAGCGGGCACGTATTGCCGGCCTATCGAAAATCGGATATGCGCCGGCAACATGGCGGCGTGTTGACTGGGGGCGTGAGCGAGGCGAGCCGAGCATCCGGGGACCCCGAGATGGCTGGTCTTTGGCGTCGTCCTGGTAGTCAGCGTGGTGGCGGCCCTGGGCATTCTCGTCCATGAGTCGGAGTCGTTGGCGGCGCCATCGTTCAGCGAGATCCTTCGTGGCGGCACACTCACCCGGGCCGACGGCGTCCTGCCCGACGGCGTGACCGCCTTCGATGACCAGTACCCCGGCGTGGCGAAGTTGAATCCCGGCTTGCTGGCTGCCCTGCGCCGGGCCACGACAGCCGCCGCGACGGGTGACGTTCACGTTTACCTGAACAGTGGCTGGCGATCACGGGCATACCAGGATGAGCTGCTCAATGAGGCAGTCGCGCAGTACGGTTCGCGGACAGAGGCGGCCAGATGGGTGGCCACCGCTGACACGTCCCCACACGTTTCCGGCAACGCGGCCGACGTCGGGCCGGCGCAGGCCGATACATGGCTGTCCGAACACGGCGCCGCATTCGGGCTGTGCCAGATCTACCGCAACGAGCCGTGGCATTACGAGCTCCGTCCCGCAGCCGTCACCCGCGGTTGCCCGCCCATGTATTCCGATCCCACCCAGGACCCGCGGATGCATCAGTGATCGCCGGTATGCGCGAGTGAGCGTCAAGCCCGGGATTCTCCGGAGGCGGCTGCCAGACGGACCGATCAGCCCGGCTGGAGCCACGACCAGGAGTGGACCAGAATGTCGGGAAGCTGCGTCTCGAGGAGGCAACGATGGGCCGCATCATCGTCATGAACCACGTGACCCTGGACGGGGTCATGCAGGGTCCGGCGCGCGTCGGAGAGGATACCCGTGGCGGCTTCGCACATAGCGGCTGGGGCCTCCGATCGACCCAGTCGGGTGAAGATGTGGCGAAATCGATGGGTGAGCGGATGGCTGCCGGTGGTGGCCTCAAGGGCTGGCTGTTCGGGCGCTGGACCTACATGGATCTTCTCGCCACCTGGAATGCCCGCGGCGGCCCGTTCAAGGATTCACTCAACAACTCCCCGAAGTACGTTGCCTCGGCCACGCTGGCCGAACCCCTGCCGTGGCCCAACTCAACTTTGCTGAAGGGGGAAGCCACCGCGGCCGTTCGCGCGCTGAAGGCGCAGACCGATGGCGTTCTCGGGATCATGGGCAGCGGCGACCTGATCGCATCGTTGGTTGCCGCGGACCTGATCGATGAGTTCCTGCTGTTCGTGCACCCGATCGTCCTGGGCGACGGCCGGCGCCTGTTCGACGGAGGCACGGACGTACAGCTGCAGCTCTTGCACAGTTCGACCGCGTCCGGCGGGGTGGTTGTCGCGAGCTACGAGGTGGTCCGAGACCGGGGCTCGCCATCAAGCTAGAACTCTGTCAGTTGTCGCCTACGGCGTTTCCTGGGAGAACGTTGGTGAACGGGCGGATCGCGCATCCTGGACGGGGAGCACCTCCACGCGGTCGAGGGACGCGTCGTAGCGGTACAGGATCAGCATCCAACGCCATGGACCGAGGATGAATCGAAACCCCGACCAGCGACCGGATAGTGGAGAACCGACCAACGGGAATTGCCGTAGAGGATCGAGCGACGCCTGAACGCGGGTCTGTGTCGACTTGGGCAGCGAGTGCGTTTCGATGAGAGAGCGAAGGTCTCGCCTGGCAGTCGCTGTGACGACAACCGATGCCAATGGCTACAGATCCTCGAGGGGTATGAACCTGCCGGCTTTGATGTCCTCGAGCCCGGCCTGCATGTCCTCCCACGCCCCGGGGATCCGATCCAGGACGTCGACGATGGTCCGCGGATCGGGATCTGCTTCGTCCAATGCGGTCGAGAGCAGGAGGCTATGGTCCTGACTTGGTGCACCAAGATAGCGGCGCGCTTGGTCTGTCCAGGGTGATGCGCGCCCTATGCCGGCGGCAATCACCGTCGGGGTGAAATCTCGTGAGCGCCATGGGCGTGTCAAGTGCCGTACGTGGTCGGTTTCGATGCTCGAGGATGGCGCAAGCGGCGGGGCGTGCGACGCGACGCACCATTTGGACGACATAGGTCCGGCATTTCGGCGCGAAGACGGGCCGGGCTCACGCCCACGGCCCATTTCGCGTCGGCGGGACGCAGTCGGAGCGATCTGGCAAGAAACCGGGGGTGGGGCATGCCAGCGGCGCGAAACGCTGGACGAGATACATCCAAATGGCGCAAAGAGGAAAGACGCGGGCGCGGCAATTGCCGTGCGCCTGCGTATGGTTGGTGAGCCCAAAAATTCGCATCCGAGCCAGCCCACGCTGGCGATCAACAGGAGGAGCAAGAGATGGACAAGCAGCCGCAGACGGGTCCCGACTGGGCGAAACGCTTCTTCGCCGTCACGCTGTTCGTGGACGACCTGGACCGGGAGCGTCGCTGGTACGAGGACGTGTTCGCGATGCCGGTTGCCGACGAGAGCCCGGAGAACTGCGTCTTCCGCTTCCCGGGCAACGTCTTCATCAACCTCAACGCGCTGTCGGCGGCCGACAAGCATCTGACCCCCAACCCGGTGCCCGCAGCCGGCACGCCGTCGCGAACCATGCTTACCGTCGAGGTCGACGACGTCGATGCCGTGGTCGAGCGCCTCGCGCAGAAGGGGTTCAAGGCCATCAACGGCCCGATGGACCGGCCGTGGGGATCGCGTACTGCCACCATCGTCGACCCAAGCGGCAACTACTGGGAGCTCTCCAGCTAGGCGCGCGGGAGTTCAGGCTTCGGAGTCGCTTACCCGCAATGTTGCCGGCTGCTGGACGGTGACGGTATGGCCGGACGGCGTCCACGGCTCGAGGCCGGGTGGCCACGACCAGCTGCGCAGGTTGCGCATGTAGTTCGCGCGCTCGTAGGCGGACGGGTCGGGCACTGACGCCGCGCTGGCACTGCCGCGCAGCTGGCGGACCGACTCGTACTCGTGCTCGATCAGCCACGCCTGCATCTCTGCTGCCATGGTCGCCACGTGCGCGGGACCATGCTCGAGGAGTGCCGACGTCGTCATCGCGACATCCGCCCCCACGGCGATCAGCTTGAGCGCGTCGGTCCCGCTCCAGACGCCGGAAGTGGCCGCGAGCGAGACATCCGGGCCCAGCTGGGCGCGCAGGATGCCGATCCAGCGCAGCGCCTGGCGCGCATCGGACGGCCGCGACAGGGCGTGGTTGGCGACCACGTCGAAGGTGTCCAGGTCCAGATCTGGCTGGTAGAAGCGATTGAAGAGGACAAGGCCGTCGGCTCCGGCGGCCACAACGCGGGCCGCGAAAGACGCCATCGCCGTGTAGTGCGGGCTGAGCTTGACGGCCAGCGGGACGTCAACGGCCGCCCGGACGGCTGCAACAACGTCGAGGTCAGCCTGTTCGACGTCCGCCGCGGATAACCTCGGATCTGCGGCGAGGTGGTACAGGTTCAGCTCGATCGCGTCCGCGCCGGCATCTGCCAGCAGCCGCGCGTAGCGCACCCATCCGCCATCGCTCGTCGCGTTGAGGCTGGCGATCAGCGGAATGGAGATCAACGCCCGCACCTTGTCGATGTTCGCCAGGTAGCGCTCGCCGGCATCGATCAGATCGGGGATCGCCGGGAAGTAGTCGAGCGCCTCAGCGTAGTGATTGGTGCCCTGTTCGAGGGCCGCGTTGAGCGCGAGCTCCTCGGCGCGTATCTCCTCCTCGAACAGCGATGGCAGGACGATCGCGCCGGCGCCGGAGGCCTCCAGCATGACGGCCGCTTCCGGCCTCGCCGTCAACGGCGAGGCCGATGCAACGAGCGGCGAGCGAAGCTCCAGCCCCAGATACCGAGTCGTGCTGTCGAGGCTCATGACTCAAACTCCGTCGCCGGCCGCGTGCCGGCGTCGCTCTCGACTTCCTCCCGAACTTCGGGTGGCGGCAGGTGCGGCACCGTCCGGCTGATGCCAGCGAGCTGCTCGTAGTAGCGCCACCGCTCGTCGATGTCCGCCTGGGCCAGGACGGCCAGCTCCGCCGCGCGCTCCGGATGCGTGCGCTCCAGGATGGCGAAGCGCGTCTCCGACGCGATGAAGTCGCGCAGCGGAATGGACGGCTTGGTGGAGTCCAGCTTGAACGGCCGACCCGCATCAATCTCCGACGGGCGGTAGCGGTACAGCGGCCAGTAGCCGGACCGGACCGCATCCTTCTGGTGGCTCATGGAGAGCGACATGTCGATGCCGTGGGCGATGCAGGTCGAGTAGGCGATGATCAGCGACGGCCCCGGCCACGCGTCTGCCTCGAGCAGCGCCCGCAGCGTCTGCTGGTCGTTGGCACCCATGGATACCTGCGCGACGTAGACGTTGCCGTACGCCCGCGCGATCGCGCCCAGGTCCTTCTTCGTCGTCCCCTTCCCGGCAGCGGCGAACTTCGCCACTGCGCCGCGCGGCGTGGCCTTGCTGGCCTGGCCGCCGGTGTTCGAGTAGACCTCCGTGTCGAGCACCAGGATGTTGACGTTGCGGTTGGAGCTGAGCACCTGGTCGAGACCGCCGAAGCCGATGTCGTACGCCCAGCCGTCGCCACCGATGATCCAGATTCCCTGGCGCACGAGGCTGTCGGCGAGGGCGAGCAGCGTGCGCGCCGCGGCATTCGCAGGCGCGAGCTTCTCCAGGCTCGCCTTGAGCTGCCCGACACGCTCGCGCTGCTGGCGGATCTCCGCCTCGTCGCGACTGCGACGCGCCGAGGACCTCAGCCACGAGCTCGGGACCGACCTGTGGTGCGAGGCTCTCGAGCAGTCGACGTGCCTGGTCAGTCTGAGCATCGAGCGCCAGCCGGAAGCCAAGGCCGAACTCGGCGTTGTCCTCGAAGAGCGAGTTGTTCCAGGCCGGACCGCGCCCGGCGGCGTTGACGCTCCATGGCGTGGTGGGCAGGTTGGCGCCGTAGATGGACGAGCAACCGGTCGCGTTGGCGACGATCATCCGGTCGCCGAAGAGCTGGGTGACGAGGCGGATGTATGGCGTCTCGCCGCAGCCGCCGCAGGCGCCGGAGAACTCGAACAGCGGCTCGAGCAGCTGGCTGCCCTTGACGGTGTCGGCCGAGACGAGGTCGCTGTCCAGGCGCGGGATCGACTGGAAGAAGTCCCACCGCTCGCGCTCCACGTCACGGTGCTCGAGCACCGGCTCCATGTTGATCGCCTTGTGGCGCACCTCGGTCTTCGACTTGGCCGGGCAGACGTCGACGCACACGCCGCAGCCGGTGCAATCGTCAGGCGCGACCTGGATCGTGAGCCGGTGGCCGGGCAACTCGCGCGACTTGAATTCCTTGTGGATGAAGCTCGCCGGCGCATCTGCCACGGCCGACTCGGGGAACACCTTCATCCGGATCGTGGCGTGCGGGCAGACCATCGCGCACTTGCCGCAGTCAATGCAGATCGACGGGTCCCAGACCGGGATGCTCTGGGCAATCTCGCGCTTCTCGTACTGTGTCGTGCCGGACGGGAACGTGCCGTCGACCGGCAGCGCGCTGACCGGTAGGCGGTCGCCCTCGCCGGCCATCATCACGGCGCTGACACGCTGGACGAACTCGGGCGCATCTGCCGGCAGGACGAAGCTGGCCGCGGCCTGGTCGCTCGGGCTGCCGAGCGGAACCTGCGTCAGGCGCTGCAGGCTGGCGTCGATCGCGGCGTAATTGCGGGCGACGACTGCTTCACCTCGCTTGGCATATGTCTTGTCGACGAAGCGCTTGATCTGGGCGATCGCCTCGTCCGCCGGCAGCACGCCTGCGAGCTGGAAGAAGCACGGCTGCATGATCGTGTTGATCCTGTTGCCCATGCCGGTCTCAGCGGCCACGGCGAGCGCGTCGATGACCCACAGCTTGATCTGCTTCTCGACCAGCTCGCGCTGGACGTCCGCCGGCAGGTGCTGCCAGACCTCGTCGGCCGGGTAGGGCGAGTTGAGCAGGAAGGTCGCGCCGTGCTTGGCGTGGTCGAGCATGCGCACCTTGCCCAGCAGGCCCCACTGATGACAGGCGATGAAGTCCGCCTTGTCGATCAGGTAGGTGGAGCGAATCGGCTGGGGCCCGAAACGCAGGTGGCTGACCGTCATCGAGCCCGACTTCTTGGAGTCGTAAACGAAGTAGCCCTGCGCGAAGAGGTCGGTCTCCTCGGCGATGATCTTGACCGACGCCTTGTTGGCACCGACCGTCCCGTCGGCACCCAGGCCATAGAACATCGCCTGCACCTCGCCGCTCGGGCGGGGCGGGCTGAACTCGAAGTCGATCGGCAGCGATAGGTTGCTGACGTCGTCGTAGATGCCGACCGTGAAGCGGCGCCGTGGCGCCCGCGCGGTGAGCTCGTCGAAGATGGGCTTGACCATCTGCGGCGTGAACTCCTTGGAGCCCAGGCCGTAGCGGCCGCCCACGATGCGCGGCGCCTGGGCGAAGCGCGAAGTGTCGCCCTCGGCCTCCTCGGCGAGCGCGGCACGCACCGCCAGGTAGAGCGGCTCGCCCATCGCGCCGGGCTCCTTGGTCCGATCGAGCACCGCGATCGCGCGCGTCGTCTGCGGCAGCGCCGCGAGAAGGGCATCCGCCGGGAAGGGCTGGAACAGGCGGACGCTGACCATGCCCACCCGCCCACCGCCGGCGTTGAGCTCATCGACCGTCTCACGCACGGTGCCGGTGCCCGAGCCCATCACGACGATGACGCGTTCGGCATCCGACGCGCCGTGGTAGTCGACCAGGTTGTAGCGGCGGCCGGTGCGCTCGGCGAACTCGGCCATGACTTCGCCCACGATCCCCGGCACGGCATCGTGGAAGCGGTTGGCCGCCTCGCGCGCCTGGAAGAAGACATCCGGGTTCTGGGCAGTGCCGCGAACGACCGGCGCATCCGGTGTAAGGCCGCGCCGCCGGAACTCCAGGACATCGGACTCACGAACCAGCGCCGCCAGGTCGTCATCGGTGAGCAGCTGGATCTTGTCGACCTCGTGGCTGGTGCGGAAGCCGTCGAAGAAATGCAGGAACGGCACCCGGCTGCGGAGCGTCGCGGCGTGCGCGACAAGCGCCAGGTCGTGGGCTTCCTGGACGGAGCCGGACGCGAGCATCGCCCAGCCGGTGCTGCGCGCATGCATCACGTCGCTGTGGTCGCCGAAGATCGAAAGCGCGTGCGTAGCGATCGTCCGCGCTGCGACGTGGATGACAGTCGGCGTCAGCTCGCCGCAGATCTTGAACATGTTGGGGATCATCAGCAGCAGGCCCTGGCTGGCCGTGAAGGTCGTGGCGAGGCTGCCCTTCTGGAGGGCGCCGTGCAGCGCGCCGGCCGCGCCGGCCTCGGACTGCATCTCGATGACCTCGGGCACCTGGCCCCACAGGTTCGGCTTGCGCGCGGCAGACCAGTCGTCCGAGTGCTCGGCCATTGGCGACGCGGGTGTGATGGGGTAGATCGCGATGATCTCCGACAGGGCGTAAGCGACGCGCGCCGCCGCTTCGTTGCCGTCTATTGCTTCCCAGAGCGGGGCCACTTGGATCTCCTGGTGCTACGTCTTCCGCTGCTTCTCGGCGCACACGGGCTGCTGGCGCTCGGCTGACCTGAGCCTACATCCGCCCGGAGCAGGATGGGGTGGGTCCGATGTCGCTCTTGAGGGGGTCACTCGACACGGGTCTGACAGGCCTCTTGCGTGATCAAGGAGTGATCACGACCTTGCCGCTGGCTTTGCCCTGGTCGACCCAGGCGAGCGCGTCGGCGACCTCCTCCAGCGGGAAGCGGCGGTCGATGCGCGGCTCGAGCGTTCCTCCGGCCACGAGGCGGAGGACCTCCTCGATGTCCGACTGCTTGAACGGCCGCCACGAGAGCATCAGGCCCATCGTCTTGCGCGTCGCCAGCTTGTAAACCGGCTGCATCACCGCCAGCGACAGCAGCCACCAGCCGGTGCCGCCCATCGCCTGGTAGACGCCGCGCGGCTTGAGTGCCCCGCGCCAGCGACCCAGCGTTTGGTGGGCGTGGACGTCGACGATCCAGTCGTAGCGCTCGGCGGGCCGTGTGTAGTCGGTCGTCCGGTAGTCGATCACCTCGTCCGCGCCGAGCGAGCGCATGAAGTCGGCCTTGTCCCCGTTGCCTACCGCCGTGACATGCGCACCGCGCGCTTTGGCCAGCTGGACGAGGAAGGGGCCGACGTTGCCGGTAGCTCCCACCACGAGCAGCCGATCACCCTCCCCGACCGTCCGACCGTTGCCCAGGCGCAGACCTTGGATGGCCAGGTTGGCTGAGTGCGGCAGGGTCGCGGCAGTCTCGAACGGGATGCCGTCCGGGATGGGCAGCCACGCCTTCGCCGGCGCGGCCACGTACTGCGCGAACGCGCCCGCGCCGTACGGGTAGAGGTCGGCGAAGACGCGATCACCGACCTTGAAGCTCGTGACGCCCTCCCCCACTGCCTCGACCACGCCGGCGGCGTCGACACCGACGCGCTTCTGCCGTGGCCGGCGCGGCCCCAGGAACAGGCGCAGGATCCGTGGCTCGGGGATGAGCGAGTCGAGGTCGACGCGGTTGACCGACGCGGCATGCAGCTTGACCAGGATCTGGCCGGGCGCGGGCGTTGGCTTCGCGAGGTCGCGCACCTCGACGACTTCTGGTCCGCCCCAGCGCTCGCGCCACGCCGCCCGCATCGCGAGGTTGAGCGGGCTAACGCGAGACGACGAGTTGCTCGGCACCGTCCCGTGCCGACACGTCGAGCGTGGCGTCGTCGAGCGCCTCGGCGACGGCGGGCGCTATGTAGGCCGTCAGCCCCTGCTGCTCGGTGACCTGATCGCCCGGCTGCGCCTCGGGCGCGAAGCTCAGCGCGAGGCTGGGCTGAGTCTCGCCTTCTGGCAGGGCCACCGAAAGTCGAACCGCGTAGGTGTCCGGCGTTCCGGTCTGTTCGCGTGTCTCGATCAGCTTCTGGGCGGCCTTCTCGGTAATGGTCAGCATTCAGCGTCTCCTTTCCGGCTTGAAGGGCAAACCCCTACCCTGCCCTCTGACACCCGATGCTGTCAAACGCGACTCCGATCCGCAACCGTGCACTTTTGCCGACCCCGTGGAAAGCATCCTGGGCGTGTACCGAACCGTGGACGCGAGTCGTCCAGTCAGCTCATCCGTGTGACGGCGCCGGATCGTGCCAGCGGTCACCGTGGACGAGGACTCGCGCGGCTTCCGCTGGACCCCAACTGCCCGGCTCGTAGGGCAAGGGCGCCCTGCCCTGATCGAGTACGCCATCGACGACCCGCCAGGCGGCCTCGACCCAATCCTCACGCGCGAACAGCGCCTGGTCGCCGACCAGCGCATCACCGATCAACCGCTGATATGGCGGGCGCGCATCCAGACTGCGGTGCGCGGCATATAGCTCGACCGGCTCGCCGATCATCGCCTCGCCCGCCTTCTTGGCGCGAGCGCCCAGCGATATCGACATGTCCGGCGTCAGGCGGAAGCGGAAGTAGTCGGCATCGCGCGGCTCGGTCTCACCCAGGACCGCCCTTGCCGGTCGCTTCAGCTCGACCCGCACCTCCGTGGCCGTGACCGGCAGGCACTTGCCGGTCCGGATGTAGATGGGAACGCCGTGCCAGCGCGGCGTGCCGATGCGCAGGCGCAGCGCGGCGAAGGTCTCGACGGTGGAGTTCGCCGCGACTCCCGTGACGGCGCGGTAGCCGTGGTACTGCCCACGTACGATGTCCCTGGGCTTGAGCGGCGCGATGGAACCGACCACGCGCGCCTGCTCGTCTCGAATTTTCTCCGCCGACTGACCAGTCGGTGGCTCCATGGCCAGCAGGCTCACCACCTGCAGCAGGTGGTTCTGGACGACATCGCGGATGGCGCCCTCGGCGTCGTAGAAGGCGCCGCGATCGGCAACGTCGAGCGTCTCGGGCATGTTGATCTGGATGCTCGCCACGTGCCGGTGATTCCAGAGCGGCTCCATGAAGGAATTCGCGAAACGGAAGTAGAGCAGGTTCTGGACGGGCTCCTTGCCCAGGTAGTGGTCGATCCGGAAGACGGCCGCCTCGGCGAAGATCGAATGGATGCGCTTATTGAGTGCCTGGGCCGACGCAAAGTCGTGGCCAAAGGGCTTCTCGACGATGATCCGCGCTCCGGCGGCGCACCCGGATGCACCCAGGTTGTCGACAACCTCCCCGAAGAGGACCGGCGGGACCGCCAGGTAGTGCAGCGGGTGGCGGGCGTCGCCCAGCTCGCGGCGCAGGGCGTGGAAGGTCTCCGGGTCATCGTCGGAACCCTTGACGTAATGCAGGTGGTCCGTGAGCGTTCGTGCCGCCGCGTCGTCGGTGAAGCCATGGGTGCGCAGGCTGTCGCGTGCGCGCTGGCGGAGGCTCTCGAGATCACCCGAGCGGGCGACGCCGATGATCGGTATGTCGAGGCCATCGTCGCGGACGAGGCCGGCGAGCGCCGGGAAAATCTGCTTGAAGGCGAGGTCGCCGGTGGCTCCGAAGAAGACGAAAGCGTCTGATGTGCTGTTGGGAATCGTCGGATCCCTCAATCGCCGCGGCGCGCGGGCGATGGCCCTGGGCCGTTTGCTTCGTGGCGGCGCTGCTCCTCGACCGTTCTCTCGGCGAGTGGTTCCACTTCGAGTCGGTCGTCCGGAATCGGCAGCCCGCTGTCGACCGACCGGCCGTAGGTACCCTCGGCCAGGCGTTGCTCGGCGCGAACCACGGCGGCGAGCTGACTGCGCAGGTCGGCGGCGAGGGCCGTGGACACTGCCTCGGCTGCGAGGCCGCTGCCGGCATCTTCGTACTCACCGGTCTGCTGGCGCTCCAGGCGCCCCTCGTCCCTGATCTCGCGGTCATATACAGCTAACGAGGCTTCAATTCTTGCCCGTTCGCGGGCTACCAGTTCACGCGCGCGCTCTACGTCCACGATCACCTCCTGCCCGCTCAGGATAGGCGCCGGTACTGCAGCGCGACCGCGCCAGAGCCGTACTCGACCCTTCCCGTGAGCTCCAGGTCCAGGGGTTTGGATAGGCCCGCCAGAAGAGTTGGCCCGTGGCCGGCGATCCGCGGCTGCACCACGAACTCGTATTCGTCGATCAGCCCCAGCTCCGCCAGTCTCAGCGGGAGTGTCACGCCGCCGGTCATGAGTCCCTTGCCCGGCTGCCGCTTCAACTCCCTGACGGCCGCCTCCAGCTGGTCGCCGCGCACCAGCTCGGCGTTCCAGTCCACCTGGGAAAGGCTGTCCGACACGACGTACTTCTTGGCCGCGTCGATAGTGCGTGCGAACGGCAGCATCCACTCGTCCATCCAGTCGGGCAGCACCTGCGACCGTGCGGGCTCACGCCACGCCGCCTCCATCATCTCGTAGGTCACGCGGCCAAAGATGAGCGCATCCGCCAGCGCGATGCCCTCCCCAGCGCGACGATGCAGCTCCTCGTCCGCGATCATCTCCCGATGATCGACGCAACCATCGAGCGTCACGTTGATCGAATACAGCAAGAGTCGCATCGAGCAACATTGCCACGACTTAAGCCCGATTGTTGTGCCAGGCGGACGGACCGACTTAACCGAGGAGGCAAAAGGGCCGCATATCCAGGATGGCGCCGGCACTCGAGACTGGCGACCACTTTCCCTGGTGCGGCGCAGGTTATTGTGGTGGTCGCCATCGTCTGGGCGAGCGTGATACGCGGGGTGATCAAGTGAGCGAGGACGACAAGCCACTTACCACAGCGCGGGCACTCGAGGAATGGCGCGCGGCAGAGCAGGCTGCCGCCGTAGCCCGGCGAGGAAAATTAGCGGCCCTGGCCGCAGTTCAAGCTGCCGAAGAGGCAGCCGCGGCGGCCTTGGCAACCGCCGATGCGGCAAAGACCGCGCTCGCCGCGGCGACCCTGGCCGAGACGTCAGCGGCCAAGACAGCAGCCAGTGCCCGCCTCGTCACCGAGAGCGCGCGGGCCGGCTCTACGGATGCAGATGCCGAGTCGGCCTTGGCGGACGTTGACGAGGAGGTCGCTCACGACGCATACCGCAAGGCCGCCGACGCCGCGTCGAGGCGCACGCCCGCCGAAGGCAGCTAGACCGTCGCTCAGCAAACTCACGCGAAACCACATTGCCACGATCGAGCACCTGTCGGTGCCGTTCTCAGAGAAGCAGTTGCAGCACCGTCACTTGCTTACGGCAGCCGGCCGGCAGGTCTGTAGGTCAGGATCAGCACGCCGCTGGGAGTGGTCTGAGACTCCACCAGCTCCATGTCATGCGTCGGGCCGCTCTCGGGGAAGAGGCGCAGCCCCTCCCCCACGACCACCGGTGCCACCCGGAAGTTCAGCTCGTCGACCAGGTCGTGCTCGAGCAACCAACGGAGCAGCACCCCGCTGCCGTGGACCTGCAGCTCACGCCCCGGCTGCGCCTTGAGCTGGCGCACCGCGGCGTCCACGTCGCCGCTCAGGAAGTGGGTGTTGTCCCACGGCGAGCTGGCTAGCGTGGTCGAGGGCACGTACCTCGGCACGCGGTTGATGGTGTGGCCGATGGGGTTGTCGTCGTGTGCCGGCCAGTACGGCTCCCAGATCTGGAAGGTCCGCCTGCCCAGGAGCAGCGCATCCGCCCGTTCGAGCAGCGACGTGATGTGGCGGCCGGTCTCCGCGTCGGCGTGAGAGCCCGCCCAGCCGCCACGGTCGAAGCCGCCGCGGCGGTCCTCGTCGGGACCTCCGGGGCCCTGGTACACCCCGTCCAGGGTGATCATCTCCGTTGCGATCAGCTTCATCTGCTCCCTGCCTGTCGGCGCATCCGTTCGAGTTCCCGTCGGAGCCGCTTGCTGGGCCTGCCTTCTCCGCGCATCACCTTGATGCCGGGCGTGATCTCCGAGACTACCGGCGTTGGGCTGTGGTCCACGTAACAGGTCACGGCGACTGGAGCACCGACCCGATTTTCGATCGCGCGCACCACCTCCACGATACGCTCGCGGCCGGCGATCAGGGCTTCGACCCGGTCGCCCGGCTGCACCCTGGCCGAGGGCTTTGCGCTCGTCCCGTTGACGCGCACGTGGCCGCCATCACACAGCTGTGTCGCCATCGGGCGCGTCTTGACCAGGCGCACCGCACACAGCCAACGATCGATCCGTGTCCCTTCGCTGCGATCCGCGTCGCTCACGCGGGCGCGGCGAGATCGCGCCGCGGGAAGACGATCCACGCGTAGAGCAGCGCCACGGCGCCGACCACCAGCAGCACCGCCGCGTCGAACACCTGGAGCCCCTCGCGCAGGACCATCTCCGGCTTCAGGTAGTAGAAAAGCGAGTACGGCTGGAGCCAGGCCGCGTCGGGCCACAGCGAGCCGATGATCTGCAGGAAGTACATCACCAGCACGATGGCCAGGGTGATCGCCGCCGCCGGGCCCGGCCGGTCGAAACTGACCGACGCGGCGAAGCTCATCGCCGCGATCGCGAAATAGAGCAGGACGCCGTTCAGCCACAGCAGCGGCATGTTCTGGAGCTCGATCTGGTCGAGCATGTTTGTTGCCGCGGCCCCGATGACGGTGCCGGCCAGCGATGCGGCCATCGCGAGCCCAATGAACAGGATCGCGCACACCAGCAGCGTGACCAGGTACGACCGCCGCGAGACGGGCCGGGCGAGGACGATCTCGAGCGTGCCGCGCTGCCGCTCGCCGGCCACGCCGCTGAGCGGCAGGACGATGGCGAAGACCGCCAGGAGGGCGATCGCGATGGGGTGGATGTAGCCGAACGCCACCGTACCCGAGAGCGTGAACAGGTCGCCACCGCCGAAGCTCATGAACTGCTGCAAGGCCGGGAACTGCTGCACGATGGCCTGCGCCTGCAGGCCGAAGGCCGTGTAGACGACCGGCATGAGCATGCCCCAGGCAACCAGTGCCACCACGACGGCGATGATCCGCGCGCGCTGTTGGCGCACCACGTGACGAAATACGGTGGCGTTCACTCGGCGTAGTACTCCAGGAAGGCTTCCTCGAGTCGTGCCGGCTCGATCGTCAGGTCGGTCACGGGCGCGCCATGAATGGCCGCGAGGAATGGGCGGACGTCGCCCTCCAGGTCACACGACAGGCTGCCCGGCCGGACGACGACGCTCGAGACGCCCGCGACTCCTTCCAGCGCCGGTGGTTCGCCGGCGAGGCGCATCTCCACGTGGCGTTGGCGATGGGCCAGCAGGTCGGGCACGTTCGACAGCGCGACCATCTGGCCGGCGCGGATGATCGCCACTCGGTCGCACAGGCGCTCGACCTCGGACAGCACGTGCGAAGAGAAGAACACCGACCTGCCCGCCTTGCGGCGCTCCTCGAGCAGGTCGTAGAAGGCGCGCTGCATGAGCGGGTCGAGGCCTTCCGTGGGCTCGTCGAGGATCGCCAGCTCGGGGTCGTGCTGGAGGGCCTGGATGATGCCGATCTTTTGGCGCATGCCGCGCGAGTAGTCGCCCACCGGCCGCCTGAGGGTCCGCGCGGCCATTTCCATCCGATCTGCGAGCTGTGCGCGCAGGGGCGCCGGTCGGCCGTACAGCCGGCCCAGGTAGTCGAGCATCTGCTCGCCGGTCAGCGTCTCGTAGAAGGCGATGCCACCGGGCAGGTAGCCGGTCGCGGCACGGATCGCGAGGCTGTCGCGAACGATGTCGTGGCCGAGCACGCGGCCTGTGCCGGCCGTGGGATGAAGCATGCCGAGCAGCAGTCGGATGGTCGTCGTCTTGCCGGCGCCGTTGGGGCCCAGGAAGCCGAAGATCTCGCCCTCTTCGACGCTGACAGTCAACTCGTCGAGGGCGCGCGTCGTCTCGCGGTGCCGCCGCGACGGCACTCGGTGCGTTCCGTAGTGTTTCGTCAGGCCGTTTGTCTCGATGGCCGCCACGCTCGACAGGCTACCCGAGCGGCAAACGCGGTACTGCGTGGCCGCTCGATCATGAGCCAGATACGCTGGCGCCATGAAGCTTCTGCTGACTTCCTCGGGCATCAGCAATCCGAGCATCGAGCGGGCGCTGGTCGAGCTGCTGGGCAAGCCCATCGCCGAATCAAGCGCGCTGTGCATTCCCACCGGTGTGGCGCCCTTCCGCGGTGGACCGGGGCACGTCTACGACTTCATCAGCGGCGCAACCCGCAGCCCCATGACTGGCCTGGGCTGGAAGTCACTGGGCGTGCTCGAGCTGACCTCGCTGCCGAGCATCAAGAGGGAGAACTGGGTACCGGCCGTCCAAGAGACCGACGCCCTGCTGGTGTGGGGCGGCAGTCCCCTGTACCTGTGCTACTGGATGCGCGAATCGGGGCTGGCCGACCTCCTGCCGTCACTGCGGCCGGAAACCGTCTACGTGGGCACGAGCGGCGGGGCGATGGTGGCGACGCCCGACTTTGGCGGAACGACCTACGACGAGAGCGAACCCCTCACCGCCAGCGATGACGCGCTGGGGCTGGTCGACTTCTCGGTCTTCCCGCACCTCGATCGCAAGGACGGTCTCCCACCCGACTCTCCGGAAGTCATCGAGGCGTGGGCGGCCGGCCTGTCCGTGCCGGCCTACGTGATCGACGATGAGACCGCCATCAAGGTGGTCGACGGCAACGTCGAGGTCATCTCCGAGGGGCGCTGGATGTTGCTCAACGGCAGGCACCCCTCGTGAAGTTCGGTGTGATCACCTCTTTCGGCTCGGTCCACGACTACGTCGCCATGGCCCGCGATGCCGAGGCGAACGGCTGGGATGGCGTGTTCGCCTGGGATGACATCTCCGTGGACCGCGGCGACGTTTTCGACCCGTGGGTGGTGCTGGGAGCGATGGCCGCCGTGACCGAGCGCGTCACCCTGGGCGCGATGGTCTTCTCGCTGGCCCGACGCCGGCCGTGGAAGGTGGCACGCGAGACGATCACCATCGACAACCTGTCGAACGGCCGGTTCGTGCTCCCGGTTGGCCTGGGAGGAACCTGGGACGGTGGCTACGCGCGCGTCAGCACTGACGATCCGTCGCGCAAGGTGCGCGCCGAGAAGCTCGACGAGTGTCTCGACATCCTCGAGTTGGCCTGGTCCGGCGAAACCGTCAGCTACCAGGGCAAGCACTACTGGATGAAGGACCTGGTCTTCGACCGGCCGGTGCAGCGGCCGCGCATACCGGTGTGGCCCGTCGGGGCGTGGCCGTACGCAAAGTCGCTCGGGCGGGCGGCACGCTGGGACGGCATCGTGGTCTCCGATCTGTCCGAGGACGCCGATCGCGACGACATCTGGACGTCGCCCGAGGCGGTCGCCGGTGTCGCTTCATGGATGGCCGAGCACCGCCAGTCGAAGACGCCGTTTGACATCGTCGCCGAGGGCGTTACGTCGGGCAGCGACGATCCGGCGGATCGCGCCCGGTTGCAGGGCCTCGCCGACGCCGGCGCCACTTGGTTCATCGAGAGTCGCTGGGAAGAAAGCGACTCGGCCGACACCGTGCGCGAGCGCATCCGCCGCGGTCCTCCCCGACTCTAGGCACAAAGCTGCGCCTGAGAGCGCGCTGCGCCGGAAATGGTGGACGAGATGCGTCCAGACGGTGCGAAACATGGCCGGCGCGTGGCGCGGGACGCGCGCCGAGGCCGAGGCGCGCGCGGTCGAAACGACCCTGGTCAGGGTCGCCGCTAATCTGCGTTGGTGAAGCGCATCGGTTTCCTGTCGTTCGGTCATTGGTCGGACTCTCCCTACTCGCAGGTCAAGTCCGGTTCGGACGCGCTGCTGCAGTCGATCGAGCTGGCCGTCGCGGTGGAAGAGCTCGGCGCAGATGGGGCCTACTTCCGCGTGCACCACTTCGCGCGCCAGCTCGGCTCCCCTTTTCCGCTGCTGTCGGCCATCGGTGCGCGGACCAGGCGCATCGAGATCGGCACCGGCGTCATCGACATGCGCTACGAGAATCCCTTCTACATGGCCGAGGACGCGGGCGCGGCCGACCTGATCGCCGGCGGCGCCCGCTTTGCGTCAGACGGACGTGATTCGAGCGATCTGGCGCGAGGCAGCGCGCGGGAGCGCAACAGAGCAGGAAACCCAGGACGAGATACGTCCAAAACGGCGGGAAACGTGCCCCCGACGAAGCACTGCCTCCGAGCTACGGATGCTCCCCGTACTACGTGAGGAGACTCGAACGCTGCCCGGTTCTTCGTGTCCAGCGTGACCGACTCGCCGGTGCGGCGCGTCAAGGTCACCTTGCACGCAGCAAGCTTGGTGTGATGAAGGCAGCTGTCCTCGTTCAGCCCCAGTGACCGACGTAGAGCGACCCAAGGATGTCGTCCATCTCGGTCAGGACGTCGGCCGGGGTGCCCGGGAACGAAGCGCGGTCGATGACGAGACCACTCGGCAGCATATAGGGTGTGCTCCCGGGTACCATCACCTCCCCGCCCTGCACGTTTATGAACCAGACCAGGTCGCGCTGTCCCGGACCCTCGTTGGACCGCACCTTATTGTCTGGACCCCAGCTCCGGTACTGGCCCTCGTCGCACGCGGAGATGTCGATGTTGCCAGGCACGACGACCTCTATCGCCTTTCCCGGCCATTGCCGCGGGTACCATGCGCCTTCGAGCGATGTGGTCACGATCCGGCCAGGCTGAGCAGCCAGGAGGGCGTCGACCGCGTCGGCCGTGGGCGCGCTCGAAGGGATCGTTGCCCAGTGGCAGGGATCTGCGTAGACCTGTAACGGGCCGCCGTAGAAGAAGACGGCTGCCCCATCCGGCAGGCCCGGCCCGCCCTTACGCAGCGCCCGACCGTCCCAGCTCCAGCCGGCGGGCACCGTGAATTGCACACTGAAAGCGGCACCGTCGACACCTGTTTCATAGCGTCCGGGTGACAGCGCTCCCTCGTATACGGTCACCCCAGCCGTGCTGAGGGTCCCTCGGACCGCCGGCAGCGCCGGCGTAGGCAGCGGCGCAGCCATAGGCAGCGGGGCCGACGGCCCAGGTGAAAACGTCTGGTCGGCCGGTGACGGGCGCAGGTCGTGTCGTCCACCGGCAACCAATTGCGACCCGAGAAGCGCCCCACCGACCAGCGCGGCGGCGATCAACAGCATCCGCGAATTGGGTCGACGACGGGTCAGGACCCTGATACGCGCCGTCCCCTTCAACTCTTGGGGGGTCGTAGCGATACGCTCGATTGTCGAGTTCAGCAGCTGCTGCGGCGCACGTGCAGGTGCTGAGCCGCGCAGCCAGTCGGTGATCACGCGGTCAGCGTTCATGGTCGACCCTCCGCGACTGCCGCCACTCTGGCTTCGGCTTCAAGGACAGCCCGCAGCTGGGCCATGGCGTAGTGGTAGCGCGATTTCGCCGTGCCCAGCGGAATCGCGAGGGCCTGGGCAACGTCCACCAGTGGCAGGTCCGCGTACTGATGCAGCACCACGACCGCCCGGTGTTCCAGGCTGAGCTGGGCGAAGGCGCGCTCGAGCCGCTCACGGTCGGCAACGGCAAGGGTGTCGTCGTCGGCGTGCGGCTCAAGGTCGAGCGTTCGGACGCTGGCCCTGAAGCGGCGCCGGCTCGAGGCCTCGTCCGCCGCTGCACGTACCAGGATCCGATAGAGCCAGCCATCGAAGCTGGCCACGACACGCAGGTTAGGAAGCTGCCGCCAACAGCGGACCAGGGCCTCTTGGACGGCGTCCTGTGCCAGGCAGGAGTCGCGCAGGATCAAGGTTGCGATTGCGTGGAGGCGGTCGATCTCCAGCGCCGCCAGCTCGGCGAACGCCTCGCGGTCGCCCTGCCGGGCTCGGTCGATCAGTTCCTGGCGGGTCATCTGAGCAGCGCCGCGATCTTCTGGGCCAGCGGCATGACCAGCGCCCTTGGGTCACCGGCCTCATTTGTCAGGACCGCGATGGCGATGCCCCCACTCGGGATGACGCTGAGCACCGACGAGTAGCCGCCGTCGTCCCAGCCTCCGTTGCCCACGGTGGCGACCCCGTAGCCGCTGGCCAGGTTGGTCTGGTCGAATATACCCATGCCGTACGGTCCGTCGACGCCACCGGACAGGTCCGGGCCAAAGCCGGTCATCGCCCCCAACGATTGCGCCGACAGAATTGCCCCGCCGAAGACCTGGTAGCCCCACAATGCGAGGGAGCCCGAGTCGCCGGCCATGCAGCCTGAGCCGTTCGCCTCGCTGCTCTCGGCCTCGGACGGCAGGTAGCCGCCGCCAAGCGCGACGATGTCAACTCTTGGGCTGCCCCCGATGTGGGGCAACGCGAAGGGACCGGTTGGTTTCTGCTCGGGCTGGTAGACGAGCGCGGCGAATCGCGGATCCGCCAGCACGCCCTCGCGCAGCGCGGCAGCGGTGGTCATGCCGGTGACCTGGGCCACGACCATCCCCAGCAGCATGTAATTGGCGTCCTCGTAGACGAAGTGGTCGCCCGGCTTCGAACGATAGGCGGGAACCGTGGCCAGCACTTCCCGGACGCTCCAGTCGCGCATCAGATCGGCAGCGTAAGACGTGCCGTTCATGCTCGGGTCTGGGATGCCACTCTCCATCGCCAGCAGGTTGCCGATGGTCGCACCATTCGTGTTGAAATCGAAGTCCGGCGGCAGATGTTCCGACAGCTGGTCGGACAGCTTCAGCCTCCCCTGGTCGGCAAGAAGCATGACCTCTGCGGCGATGACCGTCTTGGTGATGCTGGCGATACCGAACTGTGCATTGATCTCGACGGGGTGCTCGTCGTCGGCCTTGCCGGCGGCGCCGGACCATGTCCCGCGATCCGCTGCGATGACCGTCGCCGCAACGCCAGGCAAGTGGGTGGCGGCCTGGTCAAGGATTGCCTGCAGGGCCGAGACCGTCTCGCGTGGGAGAACGGTTGTCGGCGGCGCTGGAAAGTGCCCAAGGCTGTACGCGAATGGCGAAGTAGGTGACGGCAGCAGAGTGGGCGATGGCGGCAGGGTCGAGGTTGACGACACCAAGGCTGTCGGGACCGGCGTGATCGACGCAGCCGGCGCGGTGCACGCCCAGGCCAGCGTGGTGAGCACGATAAGGAGTAGTGACCTCCCACGCCTCATGCCAGCAGCTCCCAGTCGAACGGCGCGACCCGTCGCTCAGGTCGCCTTACCTACAAGACCGGACGCATGCTCCGAATGGTTCAATCATTTGACCCAGGGCCGGCAGTTCGGGCCTGCCCCATGCGAAGTTCGTGGTTTGATACCGGGCATACGTGCAGCGATCTTTGAGAGTCCGGTGAGATCGCGTCTTGACCAGGCGCACCGCGCACAGCCAGCGATCGATCCGCGTCTCGTCGATCTCGCCACGTTCGATCGCGGCTCGATTGGGCTGATCAGCGCCCGCTAATCTGCGTTGGTGAAGCGCATCGGTTTCCTGTCGTTCGGTCATTGGTCGGACTCTCCCTACTCGCAGGTCAAGTCCGGTTCGGACGCGCTGCTCCAGTCGATCGAGCTGGCCGTCGCGGTGGAAGAGCTCGGCGCAGATGGGGCCTACTTCCGCGTGCACCACTTCGCGCGCCAGCTCGGCTCCCCTTTTCCGCTGCTGTCGGCCATCGGTGCGCGGACCAGGCGCATCGAGATCGGCACCGGCGTGATCGACATGCGCTACGAGAATCCCTTCTACATGGCCGAGGACGCGGGCGCGGCCGACCTGATCGCCGGCGGCCGGCTGCAGCTGGGCATCAGCCGTGGGTCGCCCGAACAGGTAATCGATGGCTTCCGCCATTTTGGCTACCAGCCGGCAGAGGGCGAGACCGACGCCGACATGGCGCGCCAGCACACCGCGGTCTTCCTCGAACTGCTGAAGGGCGAGGGTTTCGCCCAGCCCAGCCCGCGGCCTATGTTCCCCAACCCGCCTGGGCTGCTGCGCCTGGAGCCCTTCTCCCCCGGCCTGCGCGAGCGTATCTGGTGGGGCGCCGGTTCCAGCGCCACGGCCGTCTGGGCCGCGCAACAAGGGATGAACCTGATGAGCTCCACCCTCGTGTTCGATGAGAGCGGCGAACCCCTGCATATCCAGCAGCGCCGGCAGATCGACGCCTATCGGGCGGCCTGGAAGGAGGCCGGCCATGCGCGCGAGCCGCGTGTGTCGGTGAGCCGCAGCATCTTCGCCATCGTCGACGACCGCGATCGTGCGTACTTCGGCCATTCGCACGACAAGGGTGACTCGATCGGCTACATCGACGAGAACACGCGGGCGGTCTTCGGCCGCTCGTACGCCGCCGAGCCGGCGCAGCTGGTCGCCGAGCTCAAGGGCGACACGGCCATCGAAGCGGCGGACACGCTTTTGCTGACCGTGCCCAACCAGCTTGGCGTGGACTACAACGCGCATGCCGTGGCGGCGATCCTGCGCTATGTCGCACCGGAGCTGGGCTGGCGCTAGCCGGCCGCTGGAGCTTCCATGGCAGATCTGCTTTCCCAGGCCGCGAGAGCGCTGCTTGACTCGGCGGCCGTGGCCACGATCGTGACCATCAACCCCGATGGCTCGCCCCACCTGAGTTCGGCCTGGGTGGGACTCGAGGGCGACGAGATCGTCTTCGCGACGTTGCCCGACCAGCGCAAGCTGCGCAACTTGCGCCGGGACCCGCGAATCGCCGTGTCGGTGCAGAACGGTCGTGTCAACGAATGGGGCCTGCAGGAGTACCTGGTCATCGAGGGCGTCGCGCGAATCACGGAGGGCGGAGCAGCCGCGATGCTGCAGGATCTCGCCCACACGTATTTGGGTCCCGACGTCGTCTTTCCAGCGATGCCTGACCCGGCGCCGGGGTACGTGACCCACATCACCGTCGAGCGCGTGCGCGGCATCGGCGACTGGCACTGAGGCGCAGATCCTGTAGCCCGACCCTGATGCCTCCCCGCCCAGGGCCCCATGGATAGAGGCGGTCCGCGTTATGCCGGTCGGTGGCGGGGGCTCAGGGCCAGGTAGACACCGGCCACGACGCCGGCCAGCGGCGCGGGCAGGATGACGGCGATCTCCATCAACGAAATCGACTCGGGCGCCGGTATGGTGCCGGTGGGTGGCGTCAGGCCGGCGCCGTGGAATATGGCGCTGGGCGCGAAGATCGAAAAGACGCGCTGGAAGTTTTCCGACTGCAGGCCGCCACTGAGCACGATGGCGACGAGCCCGAGCCCGATGACGACCTGGACGGCGAACAAGACGACCACGACCACCGTGGCGATGTGCGTCGCGTGGTGCGACCAGCGGTTGGCGGCCAAGCGTACGAGGATGATGCCGAAGATCGGGCCGATCCACCAGAAGTAGAAGGGAGCTAAGATCAACAGCAGCAGGCCGACTATCTCCGCTGCGCCCCAGCCGTACTGGCGGAGGATCGTTCGCATGCGCACCAGCGGTGCCAGCGCGGTGTCGAGTCGTTGGCGCGCGCTCGAGCGCGGCGCGGCGAGCTTTCGAGTGACGATGTCGCTTGCCGGCCCAAGCCGATCGAGTACGCGGTAGACGGTTGCCTTGGTACGAGTGCCCTCAGCGTTCAGCGACGCGTCGATGCCCGCCCGCACCTCGATCTCGAGGGCATCCGTGTCGGCCGCCGAGAGCCGCTGATTCCACGCCGACACCCTGAGCTCGTGCAGGTAGTTGTCGATCAACTGGTCCGCCACCGCGCCCCCAGGCAAGGCCGCGTTCATGGCGCATTTGTAGGCATGCCGGAGCGGCCAGTCAAGTTGGTCGCGGACGGTACCGCCAGCGACTGATGTGCGTCTCAGTCGGCTTTGATCATCTCCGCCACGGGCGCCAGGGCGTCGATGGCCGCGACCGTCCCCGGGCTGACCATCAGGTCGACCTGGGTAAAGCCTGCCTCGCGGAACGAGCGGAGAGCGTCCGCGATCTGCTCCGTTGAGCCCGAGATGTCCCCATCGCTGCCGCCGGCTGCTTCGAGCGGGTGAATCGACAGTCCGGCGGCACGGCCGATGCTGGCCGGGTCGCGCCCGATCTCCTCGCAGATCGTTCCGAACATCGCCAGGCGGGGTCCAAGCTCCTCGAGTGTCGAGTGCTCCTCGGCGTACGTGCTCCAGATGTCGGCATGCAGAGCGGCATTGCGGATCCCTCTGGCGCGTTGGCCGCCGATCAACAGCGGGATATGCCCGGGCCGCGGCCCCACCGGCTGCTGCATCAGACCGTGCGCCGAGTGATAGGCGCCATCGAAATTGGCCCTGCCCTCACGCATCAGCGGCACGATCACCTGGAGTGCCTCCTCGAAACGGGCGGCCGGCCTGTCGTCGGCGAGTCCGAACGCGCGCGACTGCGAGTCCGCATGGCCGGCGCCCAGCCCGAGCACGAATCGGCCGCCGCTGATCTCGTCCAACGTCTCGGCCGTCTTGGCGATGATGCCCGGGTTGCGGTGGAGCGCCGAAAGCACCCACGAGCCGATCCTGATGCGCGAGGTGACCGCCGCCACCGCCGCGGCCATCGAGACGCCATCCCAGAAGCCCATCGGCGAGGGGGTGTCACTGCGCCACAGCAACTCGTCCGGCACCCACAGCGTGTCCATGCCCATCAACTCCGCGTTGATCGCGGCCTGGCGGATCTCCGGCCAGCGCGGCGTGATGCGCTCGGACCCGTATTGCATGATGGGTATGCAGACGCCGATCTCGAAACGTTCGGTCATCCTGGAACCCTACCTTGGTCGACTCGCCCTGATGTGGGTCGTCCGCGCCAGGTCACGACGCTTGATGCGCGCACAAACGTGTCCCAGAACCACCCCTTGACCGGCCGCGCGCTGCACGAAAGGCTCGTGCGCGATGCGGCACGCGCATCACGGGCGCCCGGCTACTCCTTTACGTAGTCGTCCTGGTAGTACTCCATGCCCAAGTGCGTGATCTGCTCCTCGCCCATCAGCCAGCGCAGCGTGTTCTTCAGCTTGGTCTGCTGGATGAACAGGTCGTTCTCGGGGTACAGGTTGGGAGCATGCTGCGGGCTCTTGAAATAGAACGAGAGCCACTCCTGGATGCCCTTAAGGCCGGCGCGATGGGCCAGGTCCATGAATAGCGCCAGGTCGAGCACGATCGGCGCCGCCAGGATCGAATCGCGGCACAGGAAATCGACCTTGATCTGCATCGGGTAGCCGAGCCAGCCGAACAGGTCGATGTTGTCCCAGCTCTCCTTGTTGTCGCCGCGCGGCGGGTAGTAGTTGATGCGCACCTTGTGGTACAGGTCGCCGTACAGGTCCGGGTAGACCTCCGGCTGCAGGATGTGCTCGAGCACGCCCAGCTTCGATTCTTCCTTGGTCTTGAAGTTGTCCGGGTCGTCGAGCACCTCGCCGTCGCGATTGCCCAGGATGTTGGTCGAGAACCAGCCGTTCAAGCCCAGCATGCGCGCCTTGAACATGGGCGCGAGCACGGTCTTGAGCATCGTCTGGCCGCTCTTGAAGTCCTTGCCACCGATGGGCAGGCCGCGGTCGTGGGCGAGCTGCACGAGCGCCGGGGTGTCGACCGTCAGGTTGGGCGCGCCGTTGGCGAAGGGCACGTCCTCGAGCAGTGCGGCGTAGGCATAGACCATCGAGGGCGCGATGGTCGGATCGTCGGCCGCCAGGGCCGCCTCGAAGGCCGCCAGGCTGGCGTGCGTGGGCTTCTCTTCCATGAAGATCTCGGTCGATGCGGCCCACACCATGACCAGTCGGTCGCACTTGTTCTGCGCCTTGAAGTTGCGGATGTCCTGGCGCAGGCGCTCGACCATCTCGCTGCGCTTGTGCGTGGGCATCACGTTGGTCGCGCCCTCGATGCGCTTGGCGTAGGCGTGCTCGAAGGCGGCGGGCATGGGCTTGATCGACTTGAGGAAGTCGGCGATCGGCTCAATGTGCTCGTGCCGATCGAGGACGCCGCAGCGCACGGCCGCCTCGTAGGCGTTGTCGGGGATGGGATCCCACGCGCCGAAGACGATGTCGTCGAGCTTGGCGAGTGGCACGAAGTCCTTGATCAGTGGCGTGCGATTGTCGGTGCGCTTGCCCAGCCGGATCGTGCCCGTCTGGGTCAGCGAGCCGACCGGCCGCGCACTCCCCCGCCGCGCGTGCTCGACGCCGGCGATGAAGGTCGACGCGACGGCGCCCAGGCCGACGGTCAGGATGCCCAGCCGTCCGGTCGCAGGTGCGACCTGGTGGGCCTGCGCGGTCACGAAATCCCTGGCTTCCAAGGCGATACCTCTCTCTCTGGCGAGCGAGATCAGCGGCTGCTGCCACTGAGCCGGGATGCGGCCCGTGCTCGCCCAGTGTTCCACGGTGCTCTGGCGGCGCCCCAGCAAGGCCGCGAGCGCGCTCTGGCCGCCGAAGCGGCGGATGACACGTTCTGCGGGATTTCCTTCGGCTGCGTCCATGCCGGGGATGATAACGAAAATCCCGTTACTGCGCTAGACCCTCTCTGAGCGCCGCGTCGGCCGGTAGCCTGTCGCGATGGCCCAGGCTGCGCCCAGCGGTGCGCAGGATCCGCTGACGCTCGCGTTCCTCGACGGGGGGCTCGAAGACCTGTACCAGAGGGCGGCCGGCGCCGAGAGCCTGAACGGCTTTCGCACCATCGCGCTCGCGTCGGGCGTGATCTGGGTAATCGCGGCGTTCCTGGTGCCGATAGCCACCAACCTGTCGCCCTCCTTCACGGTGGTCGTCGCCCAGGGCATGGCGCTGGCGAGCTTCGTCGTGGTGGCGCTCTCGTTCTGGGCGACGACGCTTGACCGGCAGCATGCGTTGGTGTCGCTGCTGACATCCGCCAACGGCATCGTCATCCTCGCCTTGGCGCTCATCGCCGACGCGCTGCCCGGCTACGGTGTGGCCGCCACGATGCTCCTCTTTGCGTGGGGCTTCGTGTCGCGCACGCGCTTTGTCTTCGCTGCGCTGCGCACCGCCGTGGTGGCGGCAGCGTTCGTCGTGGCCGTTTACCTGTACAAAGGCCAGGCGAGCCTCGTGCTCGACGTGCTCTTCTTCGCCGCCGCGGCGCTCGGCACGCTGCTCGCGCTGCGCATCCTCGAGAGGAACCGCCGTCAGCTGTTCTTCCAGGAGCTCGTGATCCGCGGCCAGAGCGAGCAGCTCGAGCTGGAGGCCGCCAAGTCCGAGCAGCTCATCCTCAACATCCTGCCGGCGTCGATTGCCCGTCGCCTGCGTGATGGCGCGCGCACCATCGCCGACGACTACCCGTCGGTGTCGGTCCTGTTCGGCGATATCGTCGGTTTCACGCCGATCTCCGCGCAGCTCAGCGCCCACCAGTTGATCGAGCTGCTCAGCCGGCTCTTTTCGCGCTTCGACGAGCTCGTGGCCGAACACGGACTCGAGAAGATCAAGACCATCGGCGACAACTACATGGCCGTCGGCGGCCTGACCGGCGAAACCGACCATGCGCACAGGATCGTTCGCCTGGGCCTGGCCATGCTCGCGGAGGCAGGCCGGCACGAGGCGCTGGGTCGCCCGCTCCAGCTACGCGTTGGCGTGCACTCGGGGCCGGTTGCCGGCGGCGTCATCGGCACGCGCAAGCTGGTGTTCGACCTGTGGGGCGATACGGTCAACGTCGCCAGCCGGCTGCAGGAGGTGGGCCCTCCCGGGCGCATCCACCTCAGCGAAGCCAGCTGGCTGCTCGTGCGCGATCAGTTCGAGTGCGAGCCGCTGGGCGAGAGCCAGTTGCGCGGCCATTCCCGTATGGCCACCTTTGCGGTGATCGGACCGGCCGCGGCGGCGCCCACCAATAGCCGGGAATCAGCCGCTTGACATCATCTTGTTGATCTCGTCGCGGTACTGCCGCCCGGCCGGCACGCGGGCCAGCCACTCCAGGAAGTCCGGATCGTGGCGATGGATCTGGCCCAGCGTCCAGCCGCTGTAGCGTCCGAAATCAATCAGACTCCCGTGCGGTGGCCCGACCGGCAGGCCCGCCGAGCCGTAGGGCACGTCGCCCGGCTGCATGATCAGCCGATCAGCCTTGCGCCGATCGCGCCGGCTCGATAGCCAGGCATCGTATTGGCGCCTCTTCTCTGTGTCGCGCAGGGTGGCGTACGCCTCGTTGATCTCGGCCATCTTGCGCGCCGCCTCGGGGCTGGCGTCGACGTCGGGGTGGTAGCGCCGGGCGAGTCTCCGATAGACGGTGCTGATGATTTCCCGGTCGGCGTTCTCCGCCAGCATGAGCATCTTGTAGTACGTGTTGCGCGGATCGCGTGTTGCCATTCCTGGCGAATGATCGGGCCTCGCGTGGCAATGCGTATAGGCGGGACGGTACTGTTGCTCCCCCGCAACTCGTCCTATCCACCCTCTACTGTCAGATGACGGCCTCTGCAATATCGGGCGGATTCGTACGGCGTTTGGCGGCGTACATCGCCGAGTCGGCACGGTCGATCAACGCCTGGGCCGAGAGCCGGGAGTCGCTCACGGCGATCCCCACGCTGGCACCCAGATGCACTTGAGTCGAACCGACGGCAAAGGGTGCGTCACAGGCCTCCACGATGCGCTTTGCCACCGCCTCGGCGTCGCGCACGCCGCTTGGTACCTTGAGCAACACCGCGAACTCGTCGCCGCCGTAACGGGCGACCAGATCGGCGTCGCGGGTCGCGTGGCGAAGGCGCGAGCCAGTCTCGACGAGCACCTCGTCGCCGGCCGCGTGGCCGTACAGGTCGTTCACCTGCTTGAAGTTGTTGAGGTCCAGGAAGAGCAGCGCGACCGGGCCGTTGTGCGGCAACGCGGTGAGGGCGGCGGACAGCGCGTCGACGAGCACGCCCCGGTTCGCGAGCCCGGTCAACCCGTCCAGGCTGGCGCGGTTCTCGAGCTGCAATTCCTGGAACTTGCGGCCGGTCACGTCCTGGACGATGCCCTCGTAGTAGAGCGGCTGGCCCATCTGGTCGCGCACGAGGAGGGCGCTGTCGCGCAACCAGAAGATGCGGCCACCCGGGGCCCGGGCGCGAAAGTCGATTGCGTGCGCCACCCCATCGCGTTCAACCTCCTCGCGAAACTTCGACCGATCATTCGGGTCGACGTACAGGCTGGCCGCGTCCAGATCTGCGAACTGCGCTGGATCGGTGATGCCGAACATCGCTGCGAACGCGCCGTTGGCCTCCAGGAACTGCCCGTCGAGGGTGGTGCGGTACATGCCCACCGGCACGCGCTGGAACAGCATCCGATAACGCTCGACGGCTGAGGTGAGCCGGGCGTGGACATGCACGACCGCGAGCAGTGCGATGGTGACTGCGACCACGCCGCCGATGTATTCGATCCCGGCGTTTGCCGGGCGTACGGCGCCACCGCTGCCGACCAACCGCCAGTCGATGAGGCCCGTGAGCGACGACGTGATCCATGCGGCAGCGGCGAGGCGGCGCAGCGTGCGACTGTCAACGTACGGTACGGCGATCAGCACCGCGACCAGGTTGGCCATGAGCAGTGCCGTGGGGGCGCCGTCCGAGACGGAGACTGCCAGCGTCAGGGCGAAGATTGACAGCGAGGTAGCCGTGACGGCACGCACGACGTTGTAGCGCGTGACGAGCCGCCGGCCGGCGAGCGTGCCTGCGCCGATGACGACCAGTCCGATCGCGGCGAGCAGCCCGGCCGTGCCCTGCCCGGTCAGGATGAGGAGCACGAGCCAGCCCGCCATTGCCAGCGCGGCGACACCCATCAGTCCGAGAAGCGCCCGGAAGACGCGCGCGTCGCCGTCGATCGCCGTTGGCTGCCCGGCGACGGTGAACGGCTGGCCAACGACCGCCGCGCCTCCTCGAGCCACGGCGATGAAATCAGGTGCGCTGAAGCCATCCTCGAACGACGAATCGCCGATCCAGTCGGCGCGCACAGTCATGATCCGATCCTAGGAACCCAAGGGCCCCGCGCGAAACCGGACCTAAGGCCTGTGCCCTTCGTACTCCGCTCCTACGACACGACCTCCGAGCTGTTCAGCTGACCTGAATCGAGAACATGCGCGAGGGTCTCGACCAGGACGTCGGCATGCTTGCGCCGGAAGACGAGCGGCGGCCGGATCTTGAGCGTGTTGCCGGCGCGGCCCGTGGTCCCGATCAGCACGCCGGCGGCGCGCATGGCCTCGACCATCTCGCGCGCGGCCGCGCGGTCGGGCTCGGTCGTATTGGGGCGGACTATCTCGACCCCGATGGCGAGGCCGACTGCGCGCACCTCGCCGATCAGGCGATGCCGCTCCGCCAGCGCGCGCAAACGGCCGGCCAGGTAGTCCCCGACGCGGCTTGCGTTGTCGATGACATGCTCATCGTCCATCACCTCGAGCACGGCCAGTGCTGCCGCGGCGGCCACCGGGTTGCCGCCAAAGGTCGAGAAGAACTCGCCCTCCGGGGAGAACCGCTCCGCAAGTTCGCGGCGAGTGATGACCGCCGCGATGGGCATGCCGTTGCCCATCGGCTTGCCCACGGTGACGATGTCCGGGACGATGCCCAACCGCTGGTAGCCCCACATTGCCTCGCCCGTCCGGCCGTGGCCACTCTGGACCTCGTCGGCAATCCACAGCGCGCCTGCCGCGTGGGCGAGCCGCACGAGCTCGGCGGCGATCGACCAGTGCAGGTCGATGATCCCGTCGCTGGTCAGCAGCGCGTCGAGGATGGCCGCGGCCGGTGCGTGGCCCGCATCTACAAGCTCAGCGACCGCTCGCTCGAAGTCGCTGAGCGAACCGTCAAACCCGCGTAGCCGGTCGGGCGGACGCCACGTGCGCACATGTGCCGGCGCTGCCTGTGCGCCCCATTCCTCGGGCGTCAGGCTATTGGTCGCCTCGGTGATGCCGTGGTAGGCATAGTCCGTCGTGAGCGCGCCGCTCCGGCCGGTCGCGGCGCGCGCGATGCGCCACGCGACGTCATTCGCCTCGCTGCCGGAATTGACGAACATGACCACGTCGAGCGCGCCGCCGGTCGTCGCCAGCAGGCGCTCGGCCAACTCCACCGCCGTCTCGTGCAGGTAGCGCGAGTTGGTGTTGAGGCGGCGCGCCTGGCGGGTCATGGCCTCGACCACGCGCGGGTGCTCGTGGCCAACGACGGGCACGTTGTTGTATGCGTCGAGGTAGCGCCGGCCGTCGGCATCGAACAGCCACACGTCCTCGCCGCGCACCAGGTGCAGCGGCTCGCGATAGGTGGGCGCGGTCATCGCCGGACCGAAAGCCCGTGCGCGTCGCCTGGCCAGACTGCTGACCCCGGTGCCCTCCCCCGGCGCGCGTCCGCCGAGCATGCGTCGGGCTTCTTCCCAGCCGACCGACTCAAGCAGGCGGAGCACCTTGACGGCCTGCCCGCGCAGGTTGCGCATGAGCGTGTCCGGGTCGTCGTACAGCGCAGCGCGTGAGGCGGGAATGACGACGCCGGCGCACATTCGCGCCGCGACCAGCTCACCCATGATGCGCCGCTCGGCCGGCTCGAGCGGGGTCACCTTCTCGTAGCCGTCGAGGGCCAGCCGGCACACGCGGAACCACTCGGCGACGTCCTCCTCGCGGCCGTCGGTCACCGTTTCGAGCGGGGCCACGAGGTCCACCGCCAGTGCCGACCAGCTCGCGTCGCCGAAGTCGATGATGCCGGTCACCCTGCCGTCCTCGTCGACGAGGGTGTTGGAAGCGCACAGGTCGGTGTGGATGACCTGGTGGCGAAGCGTCGGCAGCAGCGGCGTCACGACGCGCTCGTATTGATCGAGTGCGCGTTCGACGACGCCGCGCACCTCGTCATCGGGGATCGACTCGAGCAGGGGGCGCAGCAACAGCGCGTGCTGGACGTCCCACAGCATCACCCGGGCGGCACTGGGATGCCAGAAGCCGCGCAGCGCTCGGCCGACCCTCGCCGCCATCGTCCCCCAGTCGCGCACCGCCTCGTCGCTCAAGCTGGCGCCCTGGACCGACGCCCAACCTGGCAGCCGGTCATACATGCGCGCCCAGTGCAGCTGCCCGTCACGCTCGATTGGCGCGCGGAACATGTGCGGGGCATCCGGCACGGCCCATGGCAAGGCGACCGGCAGGCTGGGGTCCACGCGGGCGATGGTCTGCGCCGCGAGCGCTTCCATGTCCAGTTGGTCGGTCGACTCGGCGGCGTTGGAAATCTTCATGACCGCTGGCCGCTCGCCGTCGATCAGGAACGCCTGGTCGCGCTCACTGTCGGCCTCAGTCGCAGCGCCATCGACGCCGAACAGGTCGCGCGCCAGTTGTCGCGCCTCGTCGGGCGTAAACGCCGGGCGCGCCGCCGTCAATACGGTGTCAACGCTCGGATCGGTCACCGGGTGAACGTGTTCAGGATGCTGCTGAAGGCCCAGGCCGGCTGGTTGATGCCCGAGCAGGTCCCGGCGCCGGTCGTCCCGGGGCAACCGCCGTTATCGCGCTGAACTGCCCAGAAGGACAGCACGGCCATGCCCTTCAACTTGGCGAAGCGGCGCACCTGCCTGGCGTCCTGCAGATGGGTCGTCTCGGTTTTCGCGGGATTGTCGTCCCGTCCGATCATCAGCGTGGCGCCCTCCATTGCCCACCGCTGCGGACCCGACTTGCCCGGCAGGAGGGCCTTCAGCTGGTGATGCAGTCCCTTCAGGGCGGTGATCGCCGAGGTGCCCATGTCGAGCCGCTTGCCGTCGTAGTAGTCGAAGACCATGGGCTGGACGACGTCGATGCGCACGCCGTTGGCGACCGCGTTGTGCAGGACTGCATAAGCGTCGGGCAGGAGGCCGGTGCGGACGGTCGGCAGCGTGTAGGAGACCGTCAGCGGCCGACCCTGCGCGATGGCCCAGTCCTGGACGATCTTGATCGCCTTGTTGCGTCGGTCGATGCCGTTGCTGCGGCCGAGCGAGGCGCCCTCGATGTCCATGTCCAGGCGGCTGACGTCGTACGTGGTGATCACGCCCTCGTAGGCAGCCGCGATCGCGTTGACGTCCTTGCACGAATCGCCGATCTCGGTGCCGCCCTGGTCGGCCGACCAGCCGCCGAACGACGGAATGACATCGCCGCCCAGCCCGCGCAAACTGGCGATGTCCGCCGCGTAGCCCCCCGCGCCAACCTGGCGATTGCTGTCGCCGTTCCACGCGAGCGTGCACGAATCGGTACCCAGCGTCTCGAGGAAGGCGAGCGTGAAGTAGCGGGTGCCGGACTGCTGGGCGATATTGGTCAGGCTGTCCGAACGCCAGGTCTCGAAGAATGGCGAGAAGACGCGGCGCGGCACGGCCGTCGCCGCATCGACGTTGGTCGAGCCCACGATGCCGGCCGGCAGCAGCACGAGGACGAGCAGCGACGCCGCGGCGACGCGCCACACCGCCTTCGTCATGCGCCTCACGTGCTCAACCTCCATCGGCGGCCCGTTCGAGCTCGCCGATTTCGATCTTTCCCATCTTGAGCATCGCCTCCATCGCGCGGCGCGCCCGGTCAGGGTCGGGATCGCTCGTCAGCTCGGTGAGCCGGCGGGGAGTGATCTGCCAGGACAGACCCCAGCGATCCTTGAGCCAGCCACACGGGCCCGGTTCACCACCGTCGGCCGTCAGTGCGTCCCACAACCGGTCGACCTCGGCCTGGCCCTCGACTTCGATGACCAACGAGACTGCCTCGTTGAACTTGAAGTCGGGGCCGCCGTTGAGGGCCATGAACTGCCGGCCACCAATGGTGAACTCGACGGTCAGGACCATGCCCGCCGGCCCGCTCGGCGTGTCGGCCGGGGAATGCGAGACCTTGTCGATATGACTGCCGGGCAGGAGCGTGACGTAGAAGGCGGCGGCCTCTTCGGCTTGGCCGTCGAACCACAGGCATGGGTACAGCTTGTGCACGGCTGGCGTCCTCCGATCATGTTGATGTTTCATTCGGTGCTGCGTGCCAGAATGTGGACCGTTGGATATGTCAGAAGGTTAGACGAGGACTGATCACCGTGGACTTCACGAGCATCTTGATCGGGTCCGCTGACCCACAACGGTTGGTCGAGTACTACACCAGGATCCTGGGCAAGCCGGCGATGTCAGACGGCGGCTACACCGGCTGGCTGATCGGCCGGGGGTTCGTCACGGTTGGGCCGCATAGCGAAGTGCACGGCACGAACGGTGAGCCCGGTCGCTTCATCTGGAACATCGAAACGGCTGACGTGCGTGCCGAGTTCGAACGCATGAAGGCCGCCGGCGCGATCGTGGTGCGTGAGCCGTACGGCTTCGATGCCATGGAAGGCGCCGAGAACGTGCTCATCGCCACCCTCGCCGATCCCGACGGCAACTATTTCCAACTCATGACGCCCATGTCCCCACCCGACAGCAGCGCTTGATGCTCGCCGACCACCAGGTCTTCCCCATCCTGCTGTCGACCGACCTCGAGGCAGCCAAAGCCTTCTACCACGACGTCCTCGGGCTCGACATCCTGCGCGAGGATCGCGGCGACCGCGTCGTCTTTCGCTCCGCCGACACGCGCCTCGCCGTCACCCTGAGCACTGTCGGCACCAGCGATACGCAGACGCAGATGGCCTGGCTCGTGCCCGACATCCACGCGGCTGTCGCCGACCTGCGCGCCAGGGGCGTACGCATCGAGGAATATGTTGCCCCTGATCCGGTGACGCACGACGGCATCGCCAACATGGGCCACTCGTGGGCCGCCTGGTTCACGGACCCGAGCGGCAACGTCCTCGCCGTGGTTCAACCAACGGGCTGAGCTGGCCGAGGGCCAACGCGACCGACGCCGCCGGCCGATCGGAGACGTGAGTTGGCCGGTACTTTTGTGGAGTTGGGCGGGGCCCACCTCCGTCCCTAGCCTCTCGCCGGAGTGACTTTCTTAGCGAGCTGGGAGAGGTGAGCGCCGGAGGGGGGTCCTTCGGCGCGCGCGCACACCCGCCCCGGCCGGTCCTGCTGCTGGTCGTCTTCGGCGTCTTTCTGGTTGTCATCGGGGTCACCGCGACGGCGCAGGCGCTGATGGTGTCCGGTTACTCGTCGCGCACGGCGTTCGACGCCATCATCGGCAGCGACCTGGCCACCGTCCGTGGCTTCGTGCAGCAGGGCCTCGATCCCCAGTTCGTCAGCGATCCGGCGCTCGCCGACCAGCAGCGGCCGCAGCTCGAGCAGCTCATGGCCACCCTCACCCGCAAGGGCGAGATCCTGCGCGTCGAGTTGCGCACGCCCGACGGCACGGTCGTGGCCGCGACCGACCCCGCGGCCGACGGCGTGGTCGTTTCGCCGAGCGACCAGTTCCAGGCCGCGGTTAACCAGGGCACCGTGGCAGTCGACGAAGTGCCCGTGAGCGAGGCGGACACGGCGCCGGGCAACCTCGCGGCAGCCAACGTGCTGCGTGAGTACCTGCCCCTCAGCCTGAACGGACACGTGGTGCTGGTCGTGGGCGTGTGGCGCGACGCGCAACCCATCCTCCAGGCACTCGACGGCCTGCGCGGCGACGTGGTGCTGGTCATCCTGAGCGCGGCGCTGATCATCGCGTTGATGCTCTTCTTCATCTTCCGCGCCGCCCAGGGACGCATCTCGCGTCAGACATCCGCGCTGATCGAGGCCAGCCGGCGCGACCCGCTGACCGGGACGCTCAGCCATGGTGCCGTGGTGGGCCTGTTGGCGCAGGAGATCGAGCATGCGCGCGAGACGGATGCCACGCTCGACGTCGCGCTGCTCGATGTCGATAACTTCCGCCTGGTCAATGACACGCACACCCACCGCGCCGGCGACGAGGTGCTCCTGACCGTGGCTCGGGAGATAACCGAAGAGCTGCCGGCGGAGATGGTCGTCGGCCGCTACGGGCCCGATGAATTCCTCGTCATCAGGCCGGCCGACTCCGCGTCAGACCTGGTGGCGATCGTCGAGCGCATCCGGGAGCGCCTGGCGGGTATGGGCGTTGCCTTTGAATCGACGGAGCAGCTGCCCATCACGGTCAGTGCCGGCGTCTGCTCTTATCCGGAGCACGCCGCGTCCGTTACGGCGCTGTTGTCGCTCGCCGCCCAGACCCTGCACGAAGCCAAGGCGAGCGGCGGCGACATGGTCCGTGTCGCCGGCCGGGATGCGGCCGAGGGGCAGTCAGTCGACTCGCGCTTCGACGTCCTGCAGGGCCTCGTTTTCGCGGTCGACACCAAGGACCACTACACCAGGCGTCACTCGCAGGATGTCGCGCGCTACGCGGTCTTCCTGGGCCAGCAGGTCGGGCTCGACAAGGACAAGTTGCGCACGCTGCATATCGCCGGGCTGCTGCACGACATCGGCAAGATCGGTATCCCGGATCAGGTCCTGCGCAAGCCGGGCCGGCTGAGCCGCGAGGAAACCGACATCGTCAAGCAGCATGTGGCTCTGGGCGACCTGATCGTGCGCGAACTTCCGGACATCGCCGTCGTTCGTGCCGGGATTCGCAACCACCACGAACGCTGGGATGGCAACGGCTACCTCGAAGGGCTGGCCGGCCACGATATCCCGCTCGTGGCGCGCATCCTGGCCGTGGCTGATGCGTTCTCGGCGATGACCACCACACGGCCGTATCGCAAGGCCCTCGACGTGCGCGAGGCGCTGACCCGACTCGGCGACGCTACGGGGGGCCAGCTGGACGAGCGTCTCGTGCTCGCCTTCATCCACGGACTCGAGACGGCGGCCGACGCGCCCATTCCCAATGCCGACATCCCGCCGCACACGCTGTGGGTCCCACGTCTCGCCGCCTGACGGGCCGCCTCGCGACGCTCAGCGGCGCCGCCATTGCCTGCCTGTTGCTCGCCATCCCGGTGCTGGCCGCCCGATCCTTTTCGGTGGTTGCCGACCAGCTCGACCTCTACGCCGGCACTACGACGACCATCACCATCACCGTGACCAATACCGGCGACAGCGGCGGCGGCTCGGAAATCACGTGCCTGCAGTTCCATATTGGGAACCAGCTTCGACGTTAACTCCGCCGCCGTCGTATCGGTGCGTGGCCAGACGTCGGGAACCGAATACGACTCCTGGGAGGTGATCTGGACCGGCGGCAACATCGTGACGTTCAAGGAGCCCAAGGACAAATATCCGCTCGTCGGTAGCAGCCCGCCCATCGACAAGGCCGTCTTCCGGATCCGCGGGACAGCCAACGTGATTGGTGCCATGACCTGGCCGGTCAGTGCCTTTGACCACCCCGGATCGAAGGACGGCACCGACTGTGGTAGCGGCGGGTCTTCCAATTCGCTGGTGTTCGTCGTTCTGCCCTCGATCCTCCCGACACCGACCCCGACCTCGACTCCGACGCCAACCCCCACCCCGACTCCAACCCGCACACCGACGCCGACGCCGACTCCAAAACCGACGCCAACACCCAGTCCCACACCCACCCGCACACCGACGCCGACGCCGACTCCAAAACCGACGCCAACACCCAGTCCCACACCCACCCGCACACCGACGCCGCGGCCCACGCCGACGCCCACGTCGACCGTCGCGCCGAGGTCACCATCGCCCACGCCGCGCCCGAGCGCACCGGCGAGTGAAACTCCGTCCCCTTCCGCAGCGCCGTCGGCGAGCGCTACACCGCCGCCGACCACCAGTCCGACTGCCACCTCTCCGGCGACACCAACGCTCTCCGCATCGCCGTCGGCCAGCCCACCGGCACCGACCACCACGCCGACGCGACCCGCGGAAGTGCCCCTTTCCGTCTCGAGCGGTACTGGCGGAGGCACCGGCGCGGCACCCGTTATGGGCATGGACACCGTGGTCACCACGGCCCTCGGCGACCTGCCCGGAGGCATGCTCGCCTGGAGCTACCCGGCGCTGATCAGCGGCGTGCCGGGCCTGCTCCTCTTGTTGGCGATCGCCGCACAGGCGATGGGTGCGCTGGCGTGGATCCCCGTCGTGCGCCGATCGCTAGCGGGTGTCGGCGTCGACAAGCGCCGCGACAAGCCGCGAGCCTGATCCGCCCGGGCCTGCGCGCCGCCCTCGCTACTCAGGACGAATGCCCAACTTTCGCGTTTTGCACGTCATTTGCACACCGGTCGCCTGAATTGGGTTGATTCGCCAGCTGCGTGGCTGCCTCACGACCAATTCGCACGTTTGCCGTGCGCACCCGGGCCGTTGACTGGGCACTCTGGACGAACCGGCGTCGCCACCGGAGTCGGTCACGTGCATATGACGTGCAAAAGTGCGCGGCTTGGGCGGCCAGCGCAGGCCGCGCTCTCTCGCCCGGCAACTGCCCTGGCTCGCGCGTTTGCACGCTTCTAGTCCCATCGTGTGCGGTTAGGGGCCCATTGGTTCAGGTGTAACGGCCGCCTGGGCACGCTTCCCTTGGGCCATGTACTGGAAGCCACTCCTGCTCGCCCTCGCGGCGTTGCTGTCAGTGACCGGCCCGACCCCACCCGGCCCATCGGCGCCACTCGTCGCACCCAGCCAGGCCGTGGCGCCACTCCCCAATCCGGTTGCGCCATTCGCGCTCGTCACGTGGTACCCGACGACCGTCCCTCACTCCGTGATGCCCATCGGCACGACGATCGCCGGCGATGCCGTGACGGTCCAACCGGAAGCATCGCTCGGGCCAAGCCCGCGGCCGGTTGCCGACCCGACGCCAAAGCCGGGCACGGATCCGACGCCGAAGCCGACCCCCAAGCCCACTCCCAAGCCGCGGCCTACCCCGACGCCGACCCCCAAGCCGCCCAAGCCCAAGCCCGATCCGAGCACGTTCCAAGGTTCGAGCCACTTCTGGTATCCGGCGCTGGGCATCGACGCCAGCTGGCGCTGGTACGGGTGTCAGTACGGCGGCGGGGTGAACGGCTTGGGCGCCGGCGTGTACCGCTACGCATGCGTCGACAACTCGAACATCTACATCCTGGGCCACGCATGGAGCACATTCCGCAAGGTCATGAACGGCTACCACTCGGGCGCCATGCAGGTGGGCCAGAACGTGTGGTACGCCAGCGCGGACGGCAAGGTCAGTGAATGGAAGGTCAAGTGGATCCGCCACGTGACCGACGCCTACCTCGAGAGCTCGTACTGGAAGTGGGCAACGAACGCTTCGCCGACGCCGATCATGACGCTGCAGACGTGCGATGGCCGCTACAGCCAGTTCCGCATCATCGTTCGGCTCGTCCCGGCCTGACCGACTGATACTCGTAAACTGCCGCGATGTTCGACGTCGCGGCGGACGCCTACGACGGGTTCATGGGCCGCTGGTCGCGGCTGCTTGCCCCCCGGCTGGCCGACTTCGCCGGCATTCGCGCGGGCCAGCGGGTCCTCGATGTCGGTGCCGGGACAGGCATGCTGACTGCCGAGCTGGCTTCGCGACTGGGCCCGGCGAACGTGGTTGCGGTCGAGCCTTCTGAGCCCTTCGCCGCAGCCTTGCGGCGGCGCTTGCCGGGGATCGACGTCCACCAGGCGCCCGCCGAAAACCTGCCGCTGGCGGACGCGACGTTTGACGCGGCGCTCGCCCAGCTGGTCGTCCACTTCATGTCCGATCCCGTCACCGGCCTGCGTGAGATGGCGCGCGTGACGCGCCGCGGCGGCATCGTTACGGCGTGCGTCTGGGACTTCGCCGGCGGTCGCGACGCGCTTGCCGATTTCTGGGCGTGCGCCCGAGAACTGTTCCCGGGTGTGCATGACGAGTCGCTCCGCGCCGGTACCCGAGCTGGTCACTTGAGCGAACTGCTGTCTGCCGCCGGGTTGGTCGAGGTCGAGGAAGAGCCGCTGACCGTCCACCTCGCGATTCCGACGTTCGCCGAGTGGTGGACGCCTTTCGAGCACGGCGTAGGTCCCGCGGGCGCCTTCCTCGCCACTCTCGGCGACGGCGAGCGCGCGGCGCTCCGCCGAGGGTGCCTCGTCCGGGTGGGTGACGGGCCGCTCGACCTCAGCGGCACCGCCTGGGCTGCGCGCGGCCGGCGCTAGCCGGCGAGGGCCTCGCGCAGCCGTCGCGCAAATTCGTCGACGTCACTTGGCTCCCACTCGCTGTTCAGGAAGCCGCCGTGGCCGCCGGGGAACACGACGACCGGGGCGCCCACGCGCTCACCCACCAGGTATGCGCCACGGTTGGCCATCTGGCCAGTCGAAGCTTCCCCGGCCGCGGGCACCACGCGCGTCGAAGCGGCGCGCAACGCGTCCCACTTCGGCTGGTAGCTGGTCATTTCCACCATGCTCGGCCCCATCAGCGGGTCGGTCCGTGTGCCGTCGTCCTGTGTGGGCATGCCGAACATCTGTGGGTCGGGCGCGGGCTGGGCGACGACGTCTGCCGTGAACGGACCACGGTGGCTGGTGATGGAAATGAAGTGAGCCATGCCGGCGCCAAAGCCGCCCCGTTCATAGGTCTCGTGAACGGCGCGCACTGCCGCGATGGCCTGATCGGCGTCGGGCAGCGCCCCGGCAAGCGGTGGCTCGTGCATCACGGCGGTGCACACGTCCTCGGGATGAGCCGCAACGAGCGCGAGCGCATTGATCGCGCCGCCGCTGCTGGCGAACAGGTCAACAGGCCCAACGCCTACAGCCTGGATCACGCGGTGGATGTCCTCGGCGTGTTCGGCCGGTCCGGTGGCGGCCGCCGGATCGACCTTCGTGCTGCGTTCCGAGCCGCGCGGATCGTATGTGACCACAGTGCGGTCCGCGAACCGCGCGGCGAGGTCACCAAAACCACTCGCGGCCATCGGTGAGCCGATCAGGAACAGGGGGCGCTCGCCGCTGGCAGGGCCCTGGCGCACGTCGTATGCCAGCGTTGCGCCGGGGGCGCTGATGCTGTGGCTAAACGGTTCATTCACGGCGTTGCCCTCGTGTCTTGCCGTGCCGGGTGGACGGGCGGCCACACATCACGGTAATCGGTGGTAGAAGGTGTGTGCGATCAAGGAGGCACGAATGTCCGACAACCAACCCATCAGCTGGCGCGCAGTCGTCTACGGCACGCGGGTCGTCGATGCGAGCGGCGCGAAGATCGGGTCCGTCCGTGAGATGCTGGGCTCAGACGTGGAGGACATCTTCCACGGCATCCGCGTGGCGATCCCCGAACACCACGATGTCCTGCTCGACGCCGAGGCAATCAGCGTCATGACCCCGGCCGCCGTCACGACTTCACTGTCATCCGCGGCCGTCGGCGCCCTGCCGCCGTACGACGACGAGGCCACGTACCACCTTGCGTCGGTGGGTTGGCTGCGCCGCCACCTCGGCTGGAAGCGCGACTCGAACAGCGACGAGGAGCCCGGCTAGCTGAACTACAGCTAGCTCACTTCACTCGGCAGCGGAAACCAGCGCAGGGACTCGAAGTCGAGGTCCAACTCCGGATCGATCGGCGCCAGCGGCGCCGACGGCGGCCCGGCCAACAGGGTGCTTGCCTCATCGAGGTAGGCGGCCAGCCGTGCCACCGGTTCGCGATGCCGGTGGGCTGCGTAGCTCATTCGCCCGCTCCGGTAGTCGATGTCAAGAAGGCTCAGTGGTGGCTCGGCCTGGCCGGCGGCATGGCGCCACAGGCCGGTCGCGGGGACGAATCGGTACTGCGGCAGCAGCTTCCAGCCGTCGCTGGCGACGATCTCGACCGCGTTGAGGATGAAGTCGAAGACGGTCTCTTCGATGAAGTAGTTGAAGTTCACACGCACCCAACCCGGCTTAATGCCCTCGCAGCCGCGCCCGATGGCGCGCTCGAACTCGTGCGATTTCTCGATGTCGATGCCGAGCAGGCGGTGGCCGTACGGACCGGCACATGAGCAGCCGCCGCGCGACTGGATACCGAAGAGGTCGTTGAGCACGGCGACGACGAAGTTGTGGTGCAGGTAGCGGCCGCGGTGGCGGATGACGAAGGAGACGATCGACAGCCGCTCGGCCTCCTGGTTGCCCAGGATCTCGATGTTCGGGTGATGCCCCCAGCGCTCGATCGCACGCCGAATGAACGACTCCTCGCGGGCGCGTATCGCGTCCACGCCCACCCGCTCCTTCAGCTGGAAGACCAGGCCGGCCCGGATCGACTCGAGGATCGCGGGCGTGCCACCCTCCTCGCGGTGTTCCGGGTCGTCCAGGTAGACGTGTTCTTCGGGGTTCACGTACGCCACCGTGCCGCCGCCGACGACGGCGGGCACCGTATTGCGCAGCAGCTCACGGCGCGCCAGTAGGACGCCGGGTGTGCCCGGTCCGCCGATCAGCTTGTGCGGCGACACGACGATGGCGTCCTTGTAGTCGAGTGGGTCACCGTCGCGGTGCGGGCTCATCTCCACTTCAACATAGGGCGCCGCGGCGGCGAAATCCCAGAACGACAGGGCACCGTGGCCGTGAAGCAGGCTGGAGATGGCGTGCGTGTCGGACACGATCCCGGTGACATTGCTCGCCGCGGAAAAGCTGCCGATCTTGAGCATGCGGCCGGAATAGTGCTCAAGGCTTCGCTCCAGCTCAGCCAGGTCCACGTGCCCGTCGGCATCCTCGTGGATGGTCACCACGTCGGCGATCGACTCGCGCCAGGGCAATTCGTTCGAGTGATGCTCGAACGGCCCGATGAACACGACCGGTCGCTCCTGCGGCGGAATGGCGCTCATCAGTTGGTAGCGTGCGGCGAGGTCGGCGGGCAGGCGCAGGTTGAGGATGGCGACCAGCCGGTCGACTGCGCCGGTCGAGCCCGAGCCGCAGAAGATCAGCGCGTGCTCCCGTTGGTTGCCGCCCAGCGCGTCACGGACGATGCGTCGCGCATCCTCGCGAAATCGGGTGGTCTGCAGCCCGGTGCCGCTCGACTCCGTGTGCGTATTGGCATACAGCGGCATGACCGCGTCGCGCAGGTAGTCCTCGATGAAGCCGAGGCTACGGCCTGAGGCCGTGTAGTCGGCATAGGTGACGCGGCGCAGGCCGAATGGTCCGGCCACTGCCTCGTCGTCGCCAATGACCGAGGCGCGGATCAACTCGATGAGTGTCTGTGGGTCCGCCAAGTGCGCGCTCCCCGCTGCTGGCCAACCAGTCTAGTTGGCGGCCTGGGCGAGCTGGTCGAGCTGCTCCCCTACCCGGGATTCGCCGGGCACGTACCCCTTCCTGGTGAACAACTCGCGCGCCACGTCGAGTTCGCGCCGCGCAGCGTCCACCTCACCGGCCGCGACCAGCAGGCTCGCCAGGGTCTCGTGTCCGCGGCCCGAGTAGACAAGGTCGTTGGTGGGGTCCATCAACGCCACCGCGCGACGCGCGAGCTCGATGCCGCCGGCGGCATCGCCGATCGCCGCCCGGTAGCGCGCCTCGGCGTCGAGTCGCTGCGCCTCGAGCCGCGGCATATCGGTGTGTGCCTCGGCCACCAGGCCATCGAGCACCACGCGCGCCTCCGCCAGCCGTCGCTGGTCGAGCAGCGTGAGCGCCAGTGCGATCGTGGCGTTCCTGCGCCAGGGCAGGTTCTGCTCGAAGGCCGCCATGGCGCGGCGATACATTTCCTCGGCGGCCGCCGGTTTCCCATCGTCGCGCTCGATCTGGCCGCCGAGCATGAATGATTCGCCGTAGTGCGAGACACGCGCGGCGAGAGCCGCGAACAGGTCGCGAATGGCGGCCAGCGACTGCCGAGCCGCGTCGAATTCCCCACGGCCAGCCTGGATGTAGGCCAGGCTCAGCCGGGCGTCAGCCTCGCTGAACGGGAAGCCGCGCTCGCTTGCCCAGCGCATCTCCTCGGCCACGAATTCGGCCGCTTCCGAGAAGGGCGTATCGCCCAGCAGCATGGTGCCGCCAAGTTCGTCCCAGATGATGATTTGCGCAGCGTCGTCGTTGACACGCTCGGCGTACCTGCGCGCCTCTTTGAGCGTCGTGATTGCCGCCGAGGCGCTCGTGATTGTCTCGGCGTACGCCCTGACGATCAGCGCGGCAACCATGTCCGAGTCGGCCCCGAGCTGCGCGAAATGTCTCAGGGCACGATCGGCGAGTGCCATCGCCGACTCCTGCCAGGCGGGGACATCCATGGCGTAGCCACTCAGCGCCCAGGCGATTTCGGCACGCAGTTCGGCCGTCTCGTCCGCGCGTTCGCGGGCGACGGCGACGGCCTCGTCGTGCAGGCTGTCTGCCGCCTCCGAATCGGGCAGCGCGACCAGCGCCGAGATGAGCGTCGGGACGGCGACGAGCCACGCGCCCGTGTCAGCCCGTAGCAGCGCGTCGGCGCGCCGTAGAAGGTCGATGGCGCGCCGCGACTCTCGGCGGGCAAGCGCCTGCTCCCCGGCGGCATTCAACGCGCGGCCGGCGCGCAGGGCCAGTTCGTTCGTTGACGCTGAGCGGTCGCCGAGCAGGACGCGTTCCTGGTATGCCGCGGCGAGATGGTGACCCACGATTTCGGCCGCTGCCCGGGCGGCTTCGAGCACGCCGCCGTAACGCTCGTGCAGCTCGGCGCGCACGCGGCGCGGCATCGCCTCGTAGACGGCGTCGCGCACCAGCGCGTGGCTGAAGCTGAAGTTCTCTGCGCTGCCGGGATCACGCTCGGGACGGATGAACTCGCGACGGGTCAGGGCCGCGAGCGACGGCGAAACGGTGCCGTGCAGATCCGGCGCCAGAAGCTGCCGGACGGTGTCGGACCGGAACGTCTGGCCCTCGATCGCGCCACGCTCGAGTACGGTTCGTTCCCGCGGGTCGAGCCGGTCGATGCGCGCCGCCAGCAGAGCGCGGATGCTGGGTGGCACGCCCGCGGCGGCGCCATGCTCGCTCTCGAAGGCGGCCATCTGTTCGACGAACAGCGGGACTCCCTCGGCACTCTCGACGATGCGCTCGAGCAGCGCTTCGTCCAACTTGCCTGCGCTCGTACCACGCAGCAGGCCCATCGTTTCCGCGCTGGTCAGCGGACCCAGGTGGAGCATCGTCGAACGGGGCGCCGGCTTGGGCCAGTCGGTACGCACCTCGAACAGGTCCGGCCGCGCGCCGCAGATCAGCAGGATGGGCGCGTCGCGGGACGTTGCTGCGACGTAGCCGATGAGGTCCAGCAGCAAGGGGTCGGCCCAGTGCAGGTCGTCGAGCACGACTGCCAGCGGCGCGAAGCGCGCAAGGGACTCGAACCAACTGCGAAAGATCCACGCGGATTCCTCGGGCGAGAGAGGCGCCGTGCCGGTGATCGTGGCGCGCACCCGCTCGGGGATGTCGCCCTTTTCCGGGAAGCCGGCAACGATCTCCGCCAGTGGCGCGTAGGGCGTGCCCTCGCCGTACGGAACGCAGCGGCCCATGACGATCCGGGCCTGCGCACCCATGCGTTCCGTCGCTTCGGCGATGAGGCGCGACTTGCCCAGCCCCGGCGGAGCGGCCACGGTCACCAGCACGCACGCATTTTCCCGCACGGCCGACTCGAACGCGCCGTGGATCGCGGCCAGTTCGGCTTGCCGGCCAACGAACGCGCCGGTGATGGAGCTGGTTTGCCCAGCCTCGCGACCACCGGCGACGCTCCACGCGCGCACAGGCACGCTCGACCCCTTGACTGCCAGCGGCTCGACCTCGCTCGCCGTGACGGCGGACTCGACCAGGACGAACGTGTCGCGACCCACCAGCACCTGGCCCGGTTGTGCGGCCTGCTCCAGCCGCGCGGCCATGTTGATGGCATGGCCCAACGTGCCGCCGCCGGTGACCGCGACCTCGCCGGTGTTGACGCCCACTCTGAGCGCCAGCGGGACGCCGGCGGTCGACTGAGATTGCGCATTCAATTCGTCCATGCCGGCGCGCATCGCCAGCGCTGCGCGAACTGCCCGCAACGCATCGTCCTCGTGCAGCAACGGCACTCCGAACACGCCAACCACGGCGTCGCCGATGAACTTTTCGACGGTGCCCCCGTGACTCTCGACCGCCACACGGAGCATCTCGAAGTAACCACCCAGGATGCCGGCCAACTGCTCGACGTCAACCGACTCGGCGAGGGCAGTCGACTCGACCAGGTCCGCGAAGACGACGCTGACCGTCTTGCGCTGTTCGATCATCGAGACTCTCGGGTCACTCCCCTTCCATGTCCTCTGCGACGAGGCGCTCCAGCGGCGTGCCGGCGGCCAGGCCCTCGACCACGCCCCGCACATCCTCCGCCGAACGGTTCTGGCTGAGCTTGCGCTTGGCGTCGATGCGTTCGATCAGCAGCTCGAGGCCAACGATCGCGCGCGCCTGCGTCGCGATGTAGCCGTCCGGAGCGTCGTCGATCGACCATGGTTCCGGCCGCATGTGCTCATGCTGCTCGACCAGGCGGCGGACGTGCGCGGTCAGCCATCCCGCCTCGTGCCGCACGGTGACCGACCCATGCGCAACCGCGGTCGTGTAGTTCCACGTCGGCACGACCTTGCCGGTCAGACGCTTCTCCTCGTACCACGCCGGCGTGATGTACGCCTCGGGCCCGTTGAAGATCGCCACCGCCTGGCCGTGGCGCTCCAGCTCACGCCAGTGGGGATTGCCGCGCGCCAGATGCCCGCGCAGCACGCCTGTTCGGCCCTCGCCGGGATAGAAGAGCATCGGCAGGATGCTGGTGCGCAGGCCGTTCGGCCCGTGCGACACCAGCGTCGCCGGAAAGCCGGCCGCGAGTTCGGCCAGCAGGGCTACCGCATCGTCGACCCCGAAGCGTCCGTGAGCGGGCTGGTACATGGCCCGAAGTATGGCCGGAGCGTGGCCGCTATGGTCGGGCGGTGAGCAAACTCGAGCTGCGCCGTGAACAGATCCTGGGGCACCGGCGCCGCGCCAACGCCCTGGAGCGACGCCTGCCGAGGGATCGGGCGTCGTTGGAGCGCGCGGCGCAGGTGGGCCTGCAGGACAGCGCGCCTCGCGCAGCCTTGCTGTCGATCCATGCCCGCGTCGAAGGCGCAACACCCACGGCTTGGGAGGACCCGGCGTACGTCCAGATCTGGGGCCCGCGCTTCAGCGTCTACGTGGTGGCGGAGAAGGATCGCGCCCTCTTCACGGTAAGCCGTCTGTTCGACAACCCCAGGGACCTGCATTTCGCGCGCGACCTCGCCGATCGGCTCCACGCGTACCTGCGCGGGCGACGGCTGCCGTACGACGACGTGGCCCAGGCGCTGGGGCTGCCCAATCACAACGTGCTGCGCTATGTGGCGCCGACCGGGACGCTGCTGATGCGCTGGGAGGGAGCGCGCACTCCGCTCGTCTGGAGCGTTCCGGCACCGGACCTGGAGCCGCTGCAGGCGCGCCAGGCAATCGCGCGTCGTTACCTCCACGTCTTTGGTCCGTCCACCGCGGCCGGCTTCGCGAAATGGGCAGGTATCGGTCGATCGCAGGCTGCGCACGCGATCGAGGTCCTGGCGCCAGAGCTTTTGGCGACGCGCGGGCCCGTCGCTGACGGCTGGATCCTCGCCGCCGATGAGGAGAGTTTCCGCAGTGACCATCCCTCGCCGAGCGACGGCGTGCGCCTGCTCCCCAGCGGCGATGCCTACTGGCTGCTGTGGGGTGCCGACCGTGATCTGCTGGTGCCCGATCCGGCTGGTCGCGACCGGTTGTGGACGCCGCGCGTGTGGCCTGGCGCGCTGCTGCTGAGCGGCGAGGTCGCCGGCACCTGGCGGCGGGCGGGCTCGATCCTGGACGTCGAAACCTGGCGCCGCCTCTCCCCCACGGACCGCCACGCGGTCGAGGCGGAAGCCGCCGCGCTGCCGCTTCCCGGTCTCGGCCGGCCGGTCTCCGTCCGCTGGATGCGCGGGTAGGCGACTCTACTCAGGGGCGGCGTCGAGGGCCCGCTCGATGCGCCGGTCGGGAACGATCCAGATCGCGGCGACGGCGATGAAGGCGAGGATGGCGACGGCCGGGAAGTAGAGCGAAAACGGCAGGGCCAGGACATAGATCACGATCGAAACCTTGCCCTTGAAGTCGTCGCCGATGGCCGCGGCGAGGGTCGCCGACTGGCCGGGCGCCGAGATCAGGGCGCGGACCAGGATGTAGTAGGCCATCGCCGGCAGGATGAGCACCACGTTGTAGACCATCACCGGGATGCCGGCGAACGAGTGCTCGCCCATCCAGGCCGTGCCGAAGGGCACCAGCGAGAGGGTGAACAGCAGCAGCATGTTCGACCATAGCACTCGCCCGCTGACCGTCCGTGACGCCTGGAAAAGATGGTGGTGGTTGTTCCAGTAGATGGCCAGGTAGGCGAAGCTCAACGCGTACGAGAGGAACTTGGGCCACAGTGCGAACAGGTCGTCGAGCGTCGATCCGCCCGGCGGCGTGAGCTCGAGCACCATGATGGTGATGACGATCGCCAGCACGCCGTCGCTGAACGCCTCGAGGCGACCCTTGCTCATGATGACGAGTTGGGGCCGGAGCCGGTCGGGTGCGTCATCCCGGAAATGTATGCTCCCGGTGTGCCCGTCGAAGAGGAGTTCTACGACAACGGCCGCATCAAGCATCGTGGCGCGAGCCTCGACGGAGCGATGCACGGGCCCTGGGAGTTCTACCGGCGCGATGGCTCACTGATGCGCGCCGGCTCGTTCGACCTCGGCCGCCAGGTGGGTAAGTGGCGCACCCTCGATCGCAAAGGCAAGATCGTCAAGGAAACTGACTTCGGCCGCTAGCCAGGCGCAGCGCCGCTCGCCGCTATTGCGCGCTGTCGGCGACCGTCCGCGGAACCTTGCCCATCCACGTACCCAACAGCTTCAGCATCCTGTGTGCGCCGTCGGACGTCTCGCCGAACATCAGCGGGCAGCCGCCTTCGATGACCGTCATGTCCGCCTGCCGGCCGACCTTCGCCGCTTCCGGCGAACACGACCCCGCCCCGAACAGGCGATGCATCCACACGCGTGTAACGCCCAGTTCAGCTGCCTCGCGGATGGTGTCTGCGGCGTGCTCGGGCCGCGTTGCGACGATCACTACCTGGACCCCGCCGGGAATCGATTTGAGGTCGTGATAGCAGGTGTCACCCTCCACCGATGTGGCATTCGGGTTGACGGCGAAGACCAGGTAGCCGCGGTCGCGCAGCCGCTTGTATACGACGTTGCCACCGTGTGACGCGGGCGTCCGTGAAACGCCGGTCACGGCGATGCGCTTGTGCGACAGGAACTCTGCGGCCACCTGGTTGACTGGTTGCATGGCTCACTCCGGGACTGCGGCTGGATTGCGCTCATGGTTCCCCGCCGGCATGGGATCGAGAAGGGCCAAAGTTCCCTGTAGCCGTCTACCCTTGGCCCGTGGCCAACTACCGCTTCAGCGCCCGCGCCAAGGCACCGCCTGAGATGGTGTTTGACCTGTGGACCAACCTCGACCGCATGGCCGAGTGGGTGGGTGGTGTCACCGGAGTGACCGATGTGAGCGGGCCCATCGACCACCCGGGAACGACCTACGTCGTCCATTTCGGCAGGATGCGGAGTCCCACACAGGTGCTCGATTCGGAGCGACCGCGGCGCTTCGTCACGAGCTTTGGCAACTGGCTGCTGCGTGGCGAGAATGCGACCACTTTCGCGCCGGACGGCAATGGCACGCGGATCGTGGAGGAGTTTCGAACTCGTGGCGTGATTTCCGCGATCAGTGCCCTCTTCTTTGCCACAGGGTCGTACCGCGGCAGCTTCCAGGGCGAGTTGAACGCGTTTGCGCGCATCGTCGAGCGCGACGTCGAGGCTGGTGAGCACGACCGGTAAGGCGCCGTCGAGTACCCTGTCGCCCAGGTGAGAGGGTGAAGACTCGGTGATCTGCGCCAACTGCGGGACGGAGAACGAGCCCGGCCGCAAGTTCTGCGGTGAGTGCGGGACGTCGCTCGCCCAGGCGTGCCCGAACTGCGGTACCGCCAACGCGCCGGGCGTCAAGTTCTGCGGTGAGTGCGGCACGCCACTGGGAACGGCCGCGCCCCGCCAGGCCGGCTCGCTACCGCGCGGGCGCCGCGCCGCCCTCCGCACCGCTCGCCGAGCGTCGCCTGGTCAGCGTTCTGTTCGCCGACCTGGTCGGCTTCACGCCATTCGCCGAAGAACGCGACGCCGAAGAGGTGCGCGACACGCTCAGCCGCTACTTCGCCGAAGCGCGCACGGTCATCGAGCGCTATGGCGGCACCGTCGAGAAATTCATCGGCGATGCGGTCATGGCCGTCTGGGGCGCGCCGATCGCCCAGGAGGACGACGCCGAACGTGCGGTCCGCGCCGGGCTCGACCTCGTCGATGTCGTGCGCACACTGGGCCCCAACATCAATGCGCGGGTCGGTGTGCTGACCGGCGAAGCCGCCGTGACCCTGGGCGCAACCGACCAGGGCATGGTCGCGGGCGACATGGTCAACACTGCCGCCCGGCTGCAATCGGTGGCGCCACCGGGGACCGTACTGGTGGGCGAATCGACCCGCCACGCGGCGAGCGCATCGATCGACTTCGAGGCGGCCGGCGAGCAACTGCTCAAGGGCAAGTCGGCGCCCGTGCCTGCCTTTCGTGCGCTGCGTGTGGCCGCTCAACGGGGCGGCCAGGGTCGCTCGGAGCTGCCCGAGCCGCCGTTCGTCGGCCGGGACGAGGAGCTGCGCCTGCTCAAGGACATGATCGCGCTGTCCGGTCGCGAGCCCAAGACGCGGCTGGTGTCGATCACCGGCCCCGCCGGCATCGGCAAGAGCCGCCTCGCCTGGGAGCTCGAGAAGTACCTCGATGGCGTGGTCGAGACGGTGTACTGGCACCGCGGGCGATCGCCGTCGTACGGGGAAGGCGTTACCTTCTGGGCGCTGGGCGAGATCGTTCGCCGCCGGCTGGGCCTGGCCGAGGGGGACGACGAGACGACGACACGCGATCGAGTCCGGGTCGGCGTGACCGAATGGGTCCCCGAGCAGGAGGACCGGCGCTGGGTCGAGCCGGCACTGCTGACCCTGCTCGGCGTCGAAGAGGCGCCGGCCGGCGGGCGCGATGCGCTTTTCGCGGCGTGGCGGATCCTGTTCGAGCGCATCGCGGCGCGCGGCACCACGATCCTGCTGTTCGAGGACCTGCAGTGGGCCGACACCGGGTCTGCTCGACTTCATCGACCACCTGCTCGAGTGGGCGAAGGGGTTGCCCATCCTGATCGTCACCCTTGCCCGTCCGGAGTTGTTCGACCGCCGTCCGAACTGGGGCGCCGGCCGGCGCAACTTCACGGCCGTCGACCTCGAGCCGCTTCGCGACGATGACATGCACGCGATGCTGGCCGGCTTCGTCCCGGGACTGCCCGACCCTGCGATCGATGCCATCGTTGCGCGCGCCGACGGCGTGCCGCTGTACGCGGTTGAGACGGTTCGTGCGCTCCTCGCCGAGGGCCGCCTCGAGCGCAGCGAGAACGGCTACCGGCCGGTCGGCGAGCTGGGCGAGCTGGCCATCCCGGACACTCTCCGTTCGCTGATCGCGTCGCGCCTGGATGGCCTCGAGGCGCCGGATCGCGCGCTGCTGCAGGACGCTGCCGTGCTCGGCCAGACATTCACGCCCGCCGGGCTCGCCGCGCTCGGCGGCGACGAGCACGAGCTTGAAGACCAGCTGCGCGGCCTCGTCCGCCGTCAGCTACTCGAATTCGAGGCGGATCCGCGTTCCCCGGAGCGCGGACAGTACCGCTTTGTCCAGGAGCTGATTCGCGAAGTCGCGTATAGCACTCTTGCGCGGCGGCAGCGCCGCGAGAAGCACCTCGCCGCGGCGCGGCGTTTCGAGGCGCTCGGCGAAGAGGAGCTGGCCGGTGCGCTGGCGAGCCACTACCTGGCGGCATTCGAGGCATCGGCGGAGGGCCCCGAGCGCGCCGCGGTGGGTGCCCAGGCGCGCGTGGCCCTGCGCGCGGCCGCCGAACGCGCCGCGCAACTGGGCGCCAACGAGCAGGCAGTCGTCTATTTCCGCCAGGCGCTCGACGTTACCGAGTCCGCCGCAGATCGGGCGCCGCTGCTCGAGCGGGCGGCCTTCGTCGCCAACCTGGATGGACAGAACGAACTGGCGCTCAACATGGCCGACGAGGCCATCGTTGCGTATCGCAAATCGGGCGATCTGTCAGGCGTCGGTCGTGCCGGGGCCATCCTGGGCGACGTCCTGGTAGATATCGGCGACCCGGGCAAAGCGGTCGAACGACTCGAGGCCGTCCTGGCGGAATTGCCGGCAGACGACGAGATCGACCGTGTTCCGATCATGACCAACCTGTCACGTGCCCTTTACCGCAACAGCCTCCCGGCCAAGGCAGTCCAGGTCGCCGACCAGGCTCTTCCGCTCGCAGAACGCCACGAGCTCAAGCGGTCACTGGCCAACCTGATGGCCAACAAGGCCGCCGGACTCGCATACATTGGGCGCCCCGCGGAGGGCGTCGCGCTGATGGAGGGGGCGGTGCGGGTGGCCGCTGCGGCGGGCCTGATCGACGTCGAAGCACGCGCCCGAGGCAATCTCGCATCGATCGTCTGGTACGACGACCTGGCCCGGGCCTATGAACTCGCATTCGAAACTCTCGAGTCGACCCGCCGGGTTGGCAACCGGTTGATGACCGACTGGATGGTCGCGGCCAAAGCGACCTCGGCCCACCTGCTGGGCCGCGACTGGGACGCCGTGCTTGCCGACATCGAGGAGTCGCTGCAGGCCGACCCCGAGCCGGCGCAGGAACAACACTTGCTCTCCTACTCGGTGCCGATCCGAGCGGCCCGCGCGTCGGGGCTCGCCGAGGTCATCTCGCGAGTGACGGAACTGACCAGGCAGCTGCCCGACGCCATGGTTCAGAAGGAGCTCGTGTTCCTCAACGCCCACACCGACCTTTTCGGAGGCCGGTCCGAGAAGGCTGCCGACGCGGCCTATGGCGTAGGCCATGACCTGGATACGCTCGGCTATCTCTACACCGCCTGGGCGGCTCGCGCTGCCATCTGGGCACGCGATGCCGAGCGGCTGCGCAAGATGGCCGACACTGCCGAGCGCTTCCCCGAAAGGTCGACCATGAGGCGCGACGATCTCGCCGAGTTCCGCGCCGCAATTGCCGGTCTGGAGGGGCGTGTCGACGAAGCCCTGGCCGGATACCGCGTGGCAATCGCCGGGCGCCGCGATCTGGGCGTGAACTTTGCCGCAGCCTGGATGGCGCTCGACCAGCTGATCGTGCTCGGCCCGATCAACGACTCCGTGCGCGAGGAAGCCGCGGCAGCACGGGCATTGTTCGAGGAACTTGGCGCGACGGCCTTCCTGAGACGGCTTGACGAGGCCGAGTCCGCCAAGCCGCCGACGGCCAGGGTGCCGTCGCGCAGTGCCGCCGACGCAACCGTGTCCGCGCGCTAGCGCTGTCGCTCAGTGCAGCCGGCTGACCCAGTCGGCCGGCACGCGCCCAGCAGGACCGGGAGCCGGTTGCGTGATCGGATGGTGCCGCGGCGGCGCAAGCTCGGGACCGTCGAGCGCCTCGTCGGTCATGTAGTTCCAGAACCAGTCTTCGCCCGGCTCGAAACTCTGGGCAATCGGGTGGCCGGTGACGCGCGCGTGGCGGCTGGCGTGCTGCGACGGTGATGAGTCGCAGCAGCCCACGTGCCCGCACCTGGCGCAGCGACGCAGGTGGAACCACCAGCCATCCGCGGTCGCCAGGCATTCGACGCAGCCTGATCCGCTGGGCGGCACGTCTGGATCGAACGCCTCCTCGAGGTCCCCGGGTTCGCCGCTGCGCACCGGTCTCACTCCTCCGCGCTGGTGGGCGCCGATGAAGCAACGATCTGCGGAAATTGGCGCCACAGCAGCACGACCAGTATCGCCGACCCGACGAAGCCGAACCAGAACGGCGCGGTGATGCCGAACGCCGCCGCGAGCACACCGCCGAGCGGAGTTCCCACGACCAGGCCACCGGTGAAGCTCACGCGATAGACGCCGCCCACACGGCCGAGGAGCTCGTTGGGCACCGCTCGCTGACGCACGGTCGTGGCCGTGGTGCCCCACACGAATGCCTCGGTGCCGAACATGACCATGGCCGCCAGCGCCACCGGCTGCGAGGTGGTCAGGGCCAGGGTCAGGTGCCAGAGCGTTTCCACGGTGAGCACGACGCGCATGATGTTGCCCAGGCTGAAGCGCCGCTCGAGGGCGCCGAACGAGAGAGTTCCCACGATGCCCCCGACCGCCACGGCCGTGGTCAGAAGGCCGAAGCCCACCGGCCCCATGTCCAGGCGCTGCGCGGCGTACAGGACGAGCACGCCCCATGCCGCGCCCCACGTGACGTTGAAGGCGGCGATGGTCAGCGCCAGCGTGCGCATCGCGGAATGTCCTGCCAGCCAGCGCAGGCCCTCGACCAGGTCGGATCTCAGCGCAGTCCCCTCCCCGCGCGTCGGTGCGGCGACGCTCGCGCCAATGCGCCAGATCAGCAGTGCGCCGAGCACGAAGGCGGCCGCATTCGCGGCGAAGGGCAAGGGCATGGCCACGGCAAACAGAAAGGCGCCGATGGGCGGCGCGACGAGCTGATTGGTGAGCAGGAAGGCGCCCTGCATGCGCGCGTTGCCGACGCCCAGGTCGGCCTTGGCGACCATGCTCGGCAGCAGTGTGCCGCTGGCTGAGTCGGCGAACGTCTCGGCCGTGCCGAGCACGAATATGGTGATCAGGACAAGGACGATGTCGACGCTCCCGGCGGCGATGGCGGCGACCAGCACCAGCAGCACCACGGCGCGCAGGAGATTGGCCACGACGACCATGCGGCGGCGATCGAAACGGTCGGCTGCCACGCCGCCCAGCACGGCGAACAGCAGCGCAGGCAGATAGTCGAAGAGCAACGCCAACGACACCAGGAATGGGTCGTGCGTCTGGGAAGCCACCAGCAGCGGCCCGCTGGCGAGGACGATGCCGTCGCCGAAGTTGTTGACCACGGTCGCCGCGAGCAGCCAACGAAAGCCACTGCCCAGGCGAGCCGGCGCGACCAGTTCGGCCACCGCCGTCAGGGGATTGCGCACGATCGCGAAGGGTACGCGACCGCGCGACAGGCCGATCGGCACTTGTGCCCGGCGTGACCCGGATCGGATGCTGACCGGCAGGAGGGTCAGCGCAGATGAAGGTTCTCGTTGCCTATGCCAGCCGGCATGGCGCCACGCGCGGCATCGCCGAGAGGATCGGCCAGACACTCGAGCAGCACGGTCTTACGGCTACGGTCGCGCAGGTCACGCAAGTGGGCGATCCACGCGGCTACGACGCTTTCGTCGTGGGCAGCGCGGCTTACGCATTTCACTGGCTGAGCGACGCGACCGCGTTCGTGCGCCGTCACCGCGAGCTGCTGGTGAGCCATCCGGTGTGGCTGTTCTCGAGCGGCCCCGTGGGCCCGGACAAGGTCGACAAGCATGGCCGCGACGTACTCGAAACGACCCGCCCGCGCGAATGGCTGGAGCTGGTCGATGCGCTTCGGCCGCGCGGCGAGCAGGTGTTCTACGGCGCCTACGACCCGGACCTGCCGCCCGCCGGGCTGGCCGAGCGGTTCATGAAGTTCTTCATGCGCTTCATGCCGTCGGTGCGCGACTCACTGCCGAGCGGCGATTTCCGCGACTGGCCGGCCATCGAGGCATGGGCGCTGGTGATCGCCCGCGAACTGACCGATCCTGCGCCGGCGGCCGCCGGCGAACCAGTGCCCGCCTGATCGGTAGCGGCTAGATCACGCGGACGGCACCCAGCCCGCCGCGGATCTCGATTTCGACGCGCGCGCCGGCCTCGTCGTAGCCGGGCGACTGCCAGGCGTCCCCGACGCGTGGAAAGCGCGCCGTGTCGACGTCGGTTGATCCGAGCGCGATCTTGCCGTGAACATGCGCGGCCACGCCCTGCGGAACGGCGAGCATGACCTGGGCCAGGCCGCATTCGACGCGCACCGCGGTCTGGCCGCTGGCCGGCAGCCGGATCTCCGTGTCGGAGGCGCCGGTGTGGACCTCGAGGCGGCGGATGTGCAGCGCGGACAGGTCGACCACCGACTTGTTGGCCCCGGTGTCGAGGCGCAGGTCCACCGGAATCTCGCCGGTCAGGCGCACGTCCCAGTGGAGCATGCACCCGGCCAGGGCGGCGCGTCGCGGATCCTCCTGTTCGAGGTAGACGTTTCCCGCACCCATGTCGCGGCGAATGACTCCGCCCTCGAAGGTGCCCGAAACCAGGACGCCGGCCGGGGCTGGTTGGAGGGACAGCTCCCCGCCGCCGAAGCCGATGCGCACCTGGGCTTCGTGAAGCCCATCGAGCGGAATGGTCAGGCTCTCAACCGATACCGGAGCTTTGATCATGGTCGGTCTCCTTTGACCGACGAGCATGCTTCAGCACGCATCGCTTGACGCGTGCCGTTTGTCCCGATTCGCACCATCGGCGCAGCACGTGTCGCCATCAGTACGGTAGCCACGGACGGTCGCGACGGCGATCATCGTGATGCCCACCACGCTGCAGAGGGGAAGTCGTGATCCGCAAGCCCGCTTTCGTTGCCGCGCTCACCTTCCTGGCGGTGATCGGAGCGTCCACGGCGGTGCAGGCTCACGACGGCCAGCAGGGTGTGGCCCTGGCCACCGCGCCCGGCCTCGAGGTACCGGTGTACGCCGCGGCCGCGAACGCGCGCCCGACGCCCATCGAAGCGCTGCACGCGGCGAACCACGCGACTTCCGTGGCAGGTTCGGTCGTCACCGATACGGCCGACATCGAGGTCACCTACAGCAATTTCCCGGCCAACGCCGAGGCAGCGTTCCAGGCCGCCGTCGACGTCTGGAAGACGCAGATCGTGTCGAGCCAGGTAATCCACGTCACGGCAAAGTGGACCTCGCTGGGCAACACCGGGATCCTCGGCAGCGCTGGGCCTTCCAACTTCTACCTGCTCAGCGACCATCGCTGGTATGCGACGGCCCTGGCGGAGGCGAAATGCGGCTGCGCCAAAAACAAGAACACAGCGGCCGACATAAAGGCCTCCTTCAACAGCGACTTCACGCAGTGGTACCTGGGCACCGACGGCAACACGCCGTCGACCAAGTACGACTTCGAGACGGTGGTGCTGCACGAGCTGGGCCATGGCCTCGGTTTCCTGAGCACGTACACGGACAATTCGGGCGGCGGCGGTTTCGGCTGGGCGTCCGGTGGCACCACCTACCCCACCAATTTCGACGCCGCCGAGTGGACGGCGGCCACGGGCGGGTCGCTGCTGACCAGCTTCGCCAACCCATCGAACGCCTTGGGGACGCAGTTGACCGACGGGTCGGTCTACTTCGACGGGCCCAACGTCGAGGACGTGCTGGGCCACCGCGCGCGACTGTACGCGCCCGGATCGTGGCAGTCGGGCTCGAGCAACTCGCATCTCGATGAAGCCACCTACCCGAGCAGCGACGAGAACGCGCTGATGACGCCGGCGCTCTCCGGCGGCGAGGTCCACCACCTGCCCGGACCGCTGACGATGGCCATGTTCCGCGACATCGGCTGGACCACGCCCGACGTGGTCACGCCACCCAGCGAACCCGATGCGCCGCAGAACGTCAGCGCCACACCGGGCAACGCGAGCGCCGACGTCGCCTGGGATGCGCCCGCCTCGGACGGCGGCAGCCCGATCACCGGCTACACGGTCACTTCCGATCCCGACGCGCAGACATGCCAGACGAGCGGCGCTACCGGCTGCACGGTCACCGGCCTGACCAACGACACGGCCTATACCTTCAGCGTCACCGCGACGAACGACGTCGGCACCGGGCCCGCGTCCGACCCGTCGGCGCCGGTCACGCCGTCCGACCAGATCGCTGACACCACGCCACCGCTCGTGGGTTTGCCCACGGCCACGCTGGTCGCCGGCCAGCATCTCGGCGCAACGGCACTCGTGCTGGTCAGCTGGCCCGACGCCTCAGACATATCGGGGATTGCCGGGTACGAGCTGCAGGTCAAGAAGGGCAGCGGCGCATGGACAGCGGTCGTCCTGGGCACGGCCACTGACACGAGCGTCGCAGTGGCACTCAAACCGGCGACCACTTACCGCCTCCGCCTGCGCGCGACCGATGGCGCGGCCAACGTGAGCGCGTGGACGACGAGTGGCCCGAGCACCCTGCGGCGGCTGCAGGAGAAGGCCGCAGCGATCACCTACACGGGCAAGTGGAAGCGGCACGCCTTGAGCGGTGCCTCGGGCGGCTACGTGCGCTCGGCGGGCGCGGCCGGACGCGTCGCCACGCTGACCTTCAACGGCAGCTCGGCCGCGTTGGTCAGCACCCTCGGCCCGGCACGCGGGATCGTCGATATCTGGCTCGACGGCGCCTACGTCGAGACGGTCGACCTCTATGCTCCCGGCCTGGGTGCTGCGCAGGTCGTCTGGGCGACCGACCCGGGCCTCGCGGCCGGCGCGCACACCATCCAGCTTCGACCGACCGGCACGCACAACCCCAGCGCCACCAAGAACCGCGTCGACCTCGACGCGTTCCTGGTCTGGCCCTAGCGGACGGTGATCGAGCCCAGCCCGCCCTGCAGGTCGATGTCGATCCGGTTGGCGGCCGTCTCGTAATCCGCCGACTGCCACCCGGTCAGGGCGCGTGGGAAGCGCGTCTCGTCGACCCTCGTCGTGCCCATGGTCATGCGCGAGGCGATGCGCGCGGCAACGCCCTCGGGGACCTCGACCGTCAAGGCCGCGACGCCCGTCTCGGCGTGGAACGAGGTCGAACCGGATGCCGGCAGGCGTACGGTCGTCTCGCTCGCCCCGGTGTGCAGGTCGAGCCGCCGCACGTGCAGCGTGCTCAGGTCGATCTGTGAGCGGCTGGCGCCGGTGTTGATGGCCAGGTCGACCGGTATCTGGGCGGTGATGCCGACATCCCAGTGCAGTGGTGCCCCGCCCCAGAAAGGCAGGCTCTCGGCGTAGGGCTTGAGCTCCAGCCTTCCGCGACGCAGCCGATCGCGCACCCGCACGCCGCCATCGAAGGTGCCCGACACGAGCATGCCCGCGGTGGCCTCGCCGAGGCGCAGTTCACCGCCGCCGAAGCGCAGACTGATCTCCGCGGCGCTCAAACCCGCCAGCGGGAGCGCCAGCTGTTGCGTGCCGCTGCCGCCATGCGCGAACAGCGCACCCAGCAGGAACCACAGGCCGAGGGCGATGGCCGCCACCGGCCACCAGGCGAGCAGCTGGTCCGGGGACACGTCGATCGAGTGGGTCGTGCTCAGCAGCAGAATCACGCCGACGACGGTGAAGGCGAGCGGTGACCACATTCGCCACAGGCCGAGCGGGTGGTACTCGCGGGTAATGACGGCAGTCAGCGCCGAGGCCATGGCGATCAGGATCACGAACAGCGGCCACGCCTCGGTCCACGGCCAGCCGGTGATCTGCTGGACGACGAAAACCAGGCCGATGCCGACCAGCCATACGCCGGCAACGATGAGCCCCTCACGCTCGGGCGCGGAACGAGTCGCTCTGATCATTGGCCCAGCATCTTCGCCGATCGGCCACGGCGCCGGTGCCGTTCGGCCCCACTTGCCGGTAAGGCCGGCCCGCTGCCCGCCGCTTGTGGCAGCCGCTCCTCGTGCGTGGTGACGGTGGTCACCCGTGCTAGGTGACTCACGGCACGTTCGCCCACACGCGCGCGCTGCGTAGCGTCACGCCGGGGCCACTCGGAGTTGGAGGTAGCCAATGGACGCAATCGACCTGGCGCGTATCCAGTTCGCCTTCACCGCCGCATTCCACTTCATATTCCCGGCGGTGTCGATCGGCCTGGGCCTGCTGGTCGCCGTCGCGGAGATCATCCGCTGGCGAACGAGGTCGGAGACCTGGGACCGCCTGGCGCGCTTCTGGACGAAGGTCTTTGCGCTCACCTTTGCCGTGGGTGTGGCCACCGGCATAGTGATGGAGTTCCAATTCGGCACCAACTGGTCGCGCTACGCGACCTTCGTTGGCGACATCTTCGGTTCGCCGCTGGCCGCCGAGGCCATCTTCGCCTTCTTCCTCGAGTCGACCTTCCTGGGCGTGCTGCTGTGGGGCCGCAACCGCGTGGGCTCGGGGCTGCGCATGGTGTCAGCCGTGCTGGTATCGCTCGGAGCGATCCTGTCCGGCTTCTGGATCATCGTCGCCAACTCGTGGATGCAGACCCCCGCGGGCTACCAGGTACAGGGCGACAAGGCCGTCCTGACCGACTTCATGGCGGCCGTCCTCAACGCTTCGACCATGCAGCGCTTCACGCACACCATCATCTCGGCGTGGGCGGTTGCTGCGTTCCTGATGGTCGGCGTAGGCGCCTGGTACCTGCTCAAGAATCGCCACTACGACATCGCCCGGCGCAGCATTCGGCTGGGACTGGTCGTGGCCCTCATCGCCTCGATCGGCATGTTCTTGACCGGTGACTGGTCGTCGCGCCAGGTGGCGCAGACCCAGCCCGTCAAGTTCGCCGCCATGCAGGGCCTTTTCGAGACGACCCAGGGCGCACCGATGATCATCTTCGCCCTGCCACCCAGCCAGGAGGGCGAAGCCAACGCGCCGAGCATCGTCGTCACCAGCCTGCTCAGCTGGCTGACGCATGGCGACACCAACGCCACGGTCCAGGGCCTCAATTCCTTCCCGCAGGAGCTGTGGCCGCCGGTCGCCATGACCTTCCTGAGCTACCACAACATGGTCGTGCTGGGCACGATCATGCTGCTGGCCATGCTCCTCGGTGTGCTCGCGTGGGTGCGCGGCCGGCTCGAGACGTGGCGCAGCTGGCTGTGGATCGCCGTCATCGTCACGCCCGCCCCGCTGATCGCCGTCGAGCTCGGCTGGGCGACGGCCGAAATCGGGCGCCAGCCATGGATCGTGTACGGCCTGATGAAGACGGCCGACGGCGTGTCGCCGCTGGTGACCACGCCCGACGTGATCGTCTCGCTGCTCGGTTTCGTGGGCGTCTACATCGCCCTCTTTGGCCTGTGGCTGTTCCTGGTTCGGCGCACGCTGCTTGCCGGGCCCGACCCCGCACCGGCCGGCATTCCCGGCGAAGTGCCGCCCGCACCGCTACCCGAACAACGCCAGCCCCGGCCCGCGGAGGTGCTCTCGTGATCGACCTGCCGACCATCTGGTTCGTGCTCATCGGCGTGCTGCTGGTTGGCTACGCCGTGCTCGACGGGTTCGACCTCGGAGTGGGCGTGCTCAGCCCCTTCATCGGCCGCTCACAGGCCGAGCGAGGCTTGCTAATGGAGGCGGTCGGGCCTGTCTGGGATGGCAACGAGGTGTGGCTGCTGACCATGGGCGGCGCCCTCTTCGCGGCCTTTCCACTGGTCTACGCCACCGTCTTCTCGGGCTTCTACCTGGCGCTCATGCTGCTCCTGCTGGGGCTGATCCTGCGCGCCGTGGCGATGGAGTTCCGCCACCAGATCAGCGATCCCCGCTGGCTTCGTTTCTGGGACGCCGTGTTCTTCTTCGGCTCGCTGCTGCCCGCGTTGCTGCTGGGCGTGGCCCTCGGCAACGTGGCGCGCGGTCTGCCGCTCGTCGACGGCCAGTACCGCGACGGACTGCTCGGATTGCTTAACCCGTTCAGCCTGGCCGTGGGCCTGACCGGCCTGGTCATGTTCCTGATGCAGGGCTCGGCATGGCTCGTGCTGCGCACTGAAGGCGAGATCCAGCGCCGCGCCCGGCTCGTGGGCCGTGGCGCCCTGCTGGCGTTCGCGTCGCTGTGGCTGCTGGTGACCCTGGCGTCGATCATCGACGCGCCGGATCTGTGGAACAACTACGGCCAGCCGTTGGCATGGATCGCGCCGATCGTGTTCGTCGCCGCCCTCGCCCTGACCGGCTGGTCGCTGTGGAGCCAGTCCGAGCGCCTGCCCATCGTCGGCTCGTCGCTGTCAATCGCCGCGCTCATCGCCATCCTGGGCCAGGCGCTCTACCCGGCGCTCGTGCCGGATCGCATCGCGTCGGCCGGCCTGACCGTCAGCAACACCTCATCCTCCGAGCTGTCACTGACGGCGATGTTGATCATCGCGCTCATCGGCGTGCCGATCGTTCTCCTGTACACGGCGTTCGTATATCGGCGCTTCACCGGCAAGGTCGCGCCGCCCGACGTTTACGCGTAGCTGGCCGGCGTCACCTAGCATCGGACCATGAAGCCATGGTTCGGATTCCACCTGCCCAACTACACATTCCCTGACACGCCGCCCGAACGGCTCTTCGAGCGGGTCGCCGAGCAGGCCAGAGCGGCCGAGGCTGCAGGCTTCCGGCAGGTCACGGTGATGGACCACCTCTACCAGATACCCGGCGTGGGCGGCGTGACCGAACCGATGCTCGAGGGCTGGTCGGTGCTCGATGCGTTGGCCCGTGAGACGTCAAAGGTGCGCCTGGGCACCCAGGTGACGGGCGTCACGTACCGCAACCCGGCGCTGCTCGCCAAGCTGGCGACCACGCTCGACGTGCTCTCGGCAGGGCGGGCGATGATGGGCATCGGCGCCGCGTGGAACGAGCAGGAGCACATCGGTTACGGCTATGACTTCCCGTCGGTGCGCGAGCGAATGGACCGCCTCGAAGAGGCGCTGGCCATCATCAAGGGGATGTTTACGCAGGAGGAGACGACCTTCGCGGGACACTACTACCGCGCCGACAAGGCGCTCAACTACCCCCGCCCGATTCAGGCCGGCGGGCCGCCGATCGTGGTCGGCGGCGGGGGCGAGAAGCGGACCATCCGGATCGCCGCGCGCTACGCCGACATAACCCATTGGTTCGCGCTCGGCCTTGAGCTGCTCGAGCACAAGACGCAGGTGCTCAACGGCTACTGCGCGGAGATCGGACGCGACCCGGCGACCATCCAGCGCGCAATCAACTCGCCGGTCATCGTCGATGCCGGGACTGACGACGTGCACGGCGTGCGCGAGTACATCGAGCGACTCTCGCCCGAGCGGCGGGCGCACCTGTTCATCGGTACGCCAGAGCAGTGCGCACACGAGTTGAAGCCCTTTCTCGACGCTGGCTTCGTGGGTTTCACGTTCAACAACAGCATCTATCGCACGCCCGCATCGATCAGCGCGGTGGGCGAGACGCTGCGGCTCATCGGTGGCTGATGCGATGGCGGCCAGCGATCCCGACGTCGAGGCGTACCTCGCCCGGCTGACGACCGATCAGCGCGCCACGATCGACCATCTGCGCGCGGTCATCCACGCCGCCGCACCGGAGGCCACCGAGGTAATCAGCTACCGGATGCCCGCGTTCATGCTGCATGGCCGGCGACTCGTCTACTACGCCGCGTTCCGCGACCACTTCAGCCTCTTCCCGGCCAGTTACGCGGTCATGGAGCGGCTGGCCGAGGACCTCCAACCCTTTGTCAGCGGCAAGGCCACGCTGCGTTTCACCGCCGCGCGGCCGTTGCCCGACGACGTGGTCGCGCGCATCGTCGCGCTGCGCGTGGAAGAGGTCGGCAGGCAGCGTCCCTGAGCAGATCGGCGCACGGTCAACTAGTGCGGCGTGGCAGGCGGTGCGCCGTCCTCCCATCGGCTGAGTCGGACAGCTCCACGCCCAGCGCCAGCAGTCGGTCGCGGATGTGATCGGCCCGTTCCCAGTTGCCCGCCTGGCGGGCCTCTGTGCGCAATTCGACGAGTGCGTCGACCAGCGGCGCCACCAGCGCCGCCCGGGCCGACAGAGTCTGCATCTCCGCTTCGAGCTGGAGTACCCGGCGGGCGAGCGAACCGGTGTCGTCGGCGGTCCCGGAGAACCCCGGGGCCGGCACGGAGACCTGGTTTGCGGGCCCATGGCCACCTACGCCCGCTGCGGCACGCAGCTCGTCCAGGTCGAACTCCGAACCAGCGGCAAACGCGGTCTCGCGGCCGGCACGCCTGACGGTCGCAGCCCCGCGTCCATGAACCCACGCGCGACGCCGCTCGAGATCGACGAGCAGTGCCGTGTGCTCGTCGACGCCGAGCAGGAACGTGTCCGCCGGTAGCAGTTGTTCGAGGAAGGCAAGGCGCTGCTCGCCCAGGAAGCAGTAACGCGTGTCGTGATCGCCGCCTTCGCGGTTATCCCAGTGGGGAACGACCGCCACGTCGAGGCCGACCCGCGAGAGGATGTCCAGGCCGTCCGCCCAGAAGGGGTCGGCGCCGGTCTTGTAGATCTCGTAGACGGGCACGGTCAGCCGCCCGAGCGTCAACGCCGCGGCGCTCGCCACGACCAGCGCTCCGCCGCTCAGCAGCTTCGCGGCAAGCAACCCGGGAACGGCCGTTGCGCGCCATTGGCGCAGTGCGTAGGTCGGGCTGCCCGGGCCGCTGAAGACGAACTCGGCCGAGCGAATGCGCGCCAGTGCCGCCTCGTGCACCAGGTCGCCCGTGTCGCCGCGGCGCAGGGTGGCCACCTCCATCGCCAGGCCAAGCCGCGCGAAATAGTCGAGCGTCGCGCCGGTCAGCGCGTCGGCGTTGGGCTGGAAGCCGTAGGGCGTGTCGATCGTTGCACCGCGAACGGTACTCGGGTCGCGGCCTGGGCCGGCCAGCCGGGCGATCACCTCGCGGTGCACGCGGCGCATGCCCGGCGCCATCTCGCCCGAGCCGATGATCACCAGCAGCCGCTCCACGGCGAAAGTATCCGCCAGCCGCGCGCCCTACCCTGTCGCCAGATGGGCAACATCGCTATCGAGCATCTGTCGAGCGCTGAACTGACTCCCGGACTGGTGCAACAGATCCGGGCGCTCGTCGACGCAGCGTTCACGCGCAACGGTGTCAACACCTTCAGCGAGGACGATTGGCAGCACGCCCTGGGTGGCCTGCATCTGCTCGCGGTCAGTGACGGGCAGGTGGTCAGCCACGCGGCGGTCGTGCCTCGCGAGCTGCACGTCGCCGGCCGCCCGCTGCGCACCGGGTACGTCGAGGCGGTCGCTACTCAGCCCGGCCTGCACGGCCGCGGCTATGGAACGCTGGTGATGCATCCGGCGGGCGTCTACATCGCGGCGAACTTCGAGCTCGGCGCGCTCGCCACGGGCAGTCACGGCTTCTACGAGCGACTCGGCTGGCAGACCTGGCGCGGGCTGACCTACGTGCGCCAGCGGGACGGCGAGACGGCGCGCTCGGCCGAAGATGACGGCTCGATCATGGTCCTCCCCACGCCCTCCTCCCCTGCCCTGGACCTCGACGCGCCGATCAGTTGCGAGTGGCGCCCGGGCGACTCCTGGTAGGCGGCTAGCCGTTCAACTGACGTTGCATGCCCAGGGCGTCGTACTGGTGCCAGTGCTCGACGATCAGTCCGCCGCGCACGCGAAAGATGTGTATCTCGCCGATCTCGTAGCCCTTGTCGCCCGTGGATACCTTGACGTGCAGCCGCGCTGCCACCTCGTCGCCTTCGGCGACGAGGTCCTCCACCGTGAACGACACCTCGCCGGGCATCTTGCTCATGCGCTCGGCGGCCTGGCGCAGGTACGCCCGACTGTCGCCGTCGGCTGACGGCCAGGTATGGGAGACGAAGTCGGCCGCCACGAGCTGATCGACCGCCGCGGGCCGGCGCTCCTCGAAAACCAGCTTGACGAAGCGGCGTACCAGGTCCTTGTTGTGCGCGACTGTCATGCCTTGAGTATCTCCACGATGTCACCATCCTGCACCGATTGCGCGCGACCCACGCGCTGACCGTCGAATCGCGCCGAGGGCCCCCACAACCGGGCACCGACAAACGTCTCGGCCAGCTCATGGTGAACGGCATCGGCCACGTCGGCCACCGTGGCCGGCGGAGTCAGGGCGAGCGGCGTTTGGGCGACCTCACCGTCGTTGTGCAGGTACACCCGGATCAATCCCGTGAGCTGCCAGACCCGTGCCCGGAAGGCTTCGAGCGAGGCGTCGTCGATGGCCGACACGGGCACCACGTCGAGATCGGGAAAGGCGCCGCGCAGGCGGGCCAGGTCGGCGTCGGCGGCCTCGTCGGCGCGTGTCGCGGCGAGGAAGGCGGGCAGCTCGATCTCAGCCCGTTCCACCTCGGCGCGCACCCCGAGCATCTCTTGCGAGTCGCCCACTGCGCGCATGCAGTAGACGATCGCATCGGCCGACCGGAGCACGCCGAGCAGCGCCCGGCCACCACCGCGGTCGTCGACGGCACCCTCGATGAGGCCGGGGATCTCGACCAGCTGCACGAGCACGCCGCCGATGCGCGTCAGCGCCGGCACCGGGCGCAGCGTGGTGAATGGGTAGTCGCCGGTCTTGATCTGGATCTCCGAGAGCGCCTGCAGGAGCGACGACTTGCCCACGTTGGGTGGTCCCACCAGGGCGATCTGTGCCTCTCCCTCGCGGCGCACCGCGATCGAGTCGCGATGGACGGCGCGCGCCCGCACGCGTGTGTCCTCGATCTCCTCGGTCAGCCACTTGCGCAGGTCCGCGTACGGCCCGTTGCGGTAGTCGGGCAGCTCCGCGAGCAACTCGCGCACAACCCGGATCCGTTCCTTGCCTTCCTTGCCCGTCAGCCGGCGCTTCGCCACCTGGGCGAAGGTTCTGTGCGGCATCGGCATGACCAACTCCTCGCGCTACTGCGAGCCGACGCGGTGCGCGCGCCCGACCGGCACGCTGGCAGCCTGCGTCGTTTCTCGCCCCTTCCTCCGACGCTGATGTGGAAGGGGCGAATCAGCCGTGCTGGCGAGTGATCGTGGCGAACCAGGCGTGTATTGCCCTGCCGCCGGCTGGAATGGTCATGGCGCGAGACAGGTTACAGGACGCAACGCGGGCCCGGCGACGTGGCCCACGGCCGCACGACACGACTCCCCGAACGCTGCTCATGATGCGGGTGCCGCATCGATCACCGGCATTTGCGTGCGGCAAGTGACATCCAAACGCCCGATTGGAATCACATCTACCCACGGAATTGCCCGGTATCGATGCGCTGCCCGCATCAACCGTTTGGGCGGGGATTCTGCAGTGAGCGCGGCCCGCCTGAGCGTGGCCGCGCCCAAACGCGGCGACCGCTAAGCGCGGCCCTTGACGAGATCGATCAGGCGTCCAAGGACGTCGCCGAAGCGCAGGCCGTTGTGCTCGTATTCGTTCGTCACCCAGACCTTGCAGCCGCGGATCAGGCGCGCCGTCTCCTGGGCGAACGCGCTCTCGACGTACAGGTCGTTCAGGTACGCGGTGCCGGCCACCGGCACCTCGTTGCTTGCCAATTGCGCCGCGTCGTACAGCTTGGGCCACTCGTACTGCGCCAGGATCTCGGCCGCCTCGTGGTGTGGCCGAAGGCCGGCGTAGTCCTCCCACATCCACGGGAAGATGTGCTCGGCCGTGAAATACCGTTGCTCGACGACCTCGGCAGGCATCGCTCGTGCGCCCGACCAGCGCGTCGCGACACCGTCGGCGTACGAGGATTCGTGCAGCGTCGCGTAGAGCGGATTGCGCTCCCAACTCGAGGCGCCGGCCTGTGCGTCGTGCAGGAAAGCGTTCGATCCGAACGGCAGTTCCAGGACATGATGCAGCTTCTCGAAGCCGTCACTGGCGCCCAACCACATGCCCAGTTGGCGGAAGCGCCGCGCGGTGAGGCGGTCGCCGTCGGGCAGGCGCACGTCGTCGGCGTCGAGGCGATCGAAGATACGCTGCGCGGTGGCGCGATCCTCCGGGTAGCGCTCGAAGTACTCCTGGTTCTTCTGGATCGCACGCTGCCAGGTCGCCGTGTAGATGTCGTCGACCGGGCGGCCGACGGGCGTGAAACCGCCGGTCAGCATCGCCTCGCGCAGGCCCTGCGGGGCAATCGACAGGTAGGCGACCGAGGTGAAGCCGCCGAAGCTCTGGCCAAGAATGCTCCAGCGATCGACACCCAGTTCCTGGCGGATGAGCTCCGCGTCGCGCACGATCGAGTCGGCGCGGAAATGCTTGAGGTAGTCAGCCTGGGCCTGCGCCGTATCGCCCGGGATCTGCGCTCCCACCGGCGTGGATCGGCCCGTGCCGCGCTGGTCAAGGAGCAGCACCCGGTATTCCTCGAGGGCACGTTTCATCCAGCCTGAGGGCGGGCTGGTCGGGCGCGCCGCCTCAAAGCCCGGCCCGCCCTGCAGGAACACCAGGTACGGCCTTTCCTCGCCTCCCGGCGCCGCCAGCTCACGGGTAAAGACAGTGATCCGCGCGGCTTTGGGGTGGCCATGGTCCAGGGGTACGGTGTGTTCGCGCTCGGTGACGATGGCACCGGGGAAGCGATATGAGACGGTCATGCGCTGAACATTAGCCGCTCTGCTCAGGTCCGCCGTGAACCGATGTGCCGAATGGCCCCCGACGCGCCGACCCACGGCAGTCGCACTCCCACACGGCCCCGCGGCAGACTCGCTCCGGAGGTGCCTTCGATGCTGAAGTTGGTGCGTGCCATCGGGCCGCTGACGATCGCGGTGGCCCTGCTCGGTGCCGCGATCGGGTACCTGCTCTCCGCCGAAAACGAGCTTGGCCGGTGGTTGTTCGCGGCCTTCCTGCTCGGCCACGGCTGGGTGCACATCACCTACGTCATGCCAGCTCCGGCGCGCCAGGCAGCGACGGCCGGCGGCTTCGCCTACCCGTTCCGGCTCGACCGCTCGTGGCTGCTTGGTGAACGCGACGGGTTACGGGCGATCGGCATCGTGCTCGTGGCGGTGACCGTGGTCGCCTATGGACTGGCGGCGCTGGCGACCGTCGGCGTGCTCGTCCCGGTGAGCGCCTGGGCGGCGCTCGTGCTGGTCGGCACCATCGCCTCGGCAGCACTGGTCGGCCTGTTCTTCGGGCCGACGTTGCTGATGGGCCTGGCCATCGACGTCATCCTGCTCGTGGTGGTGGTTGCCTCGATCTGGACCCCGTGAGCTGAACCGCGCTACTCGGCGCCATGCGGCTTGATGCCCGGCTCGAGGTGGATCGGCCCGACACGCACGGTGACGTCGCGGACATAGCGCTCGCCGCGCACCTCGTCGTGGCGGTTCCACGGCGGCCGGGGGATGCTTATCTCCGCGACGTAGTCGCCCTCGCCGGGGATCCTGCCGTCGAGCCCGTAATGGAGCACGAACGGGTGCCAGATGAATGGCACGTGAGTGTCCGCGACCGGCTCGCCATCGGTCGCCGCCCGCCGCTGTCCGTGCCCGTCACCGGCAGCGCGATAGAGACGTAGGTGGACATCCAGCTCGGGCAGGAACCGCCCATCCCTGCGGTCGCGCACGATCACCTCGAAGTGCTGGTTGTCGTCTGGCCGCGGCGTTGCCCAGCGCAGGGCGCCGTCCGCTGACGGGACGTACATGCCTTCAGCAGGCTCGAATGAGGCCGTGACCACGTAGTCGTCGACCTCGATCTCCGCGTGCGGGTCGTCGGCCATGAGCATGTCGTACGACCTGCCATAGGCCATGCCCTGGTCGCGCACCAGTTGTTCCTGCTGGTGTTCACGTGGGCTGTTGACGCTGGGCGCCTTTTCCGTGTGGACCATGTGCGACTCCTGCGTGGCTGTCTTGCCGATGTGGTGACACGACCATGCCACGGCGATGATCGAACCCGCTGCGGTGCGGACGGTCCGGGGCTTGCGGAACGCTCGCATCGGGCCGGCGACCGATAATCGACGCGTGCGCATCGCCACCTGGAACGTCAACTCGCTGAAGGCGCGCATGGACCGCGTCCTCGAATGGCTCGAGCGCGGCCAGCCGGACGTGCTGCTGATCCAGGAAACCAAGCTGGCCGACGACGACGCCCCGCTGCTCCCCTTCCAGATGCGCGGCTATGAGCTCGTCCACCATGGCGAGGGGCGCTGGAACGGCGTGGCCATTGCCAGCCGTCTGCCGATCGATCCACACAGCATCGTGACCAACTTCGGCGACAGTCCCGTGCGCAACAGCGCCGCCGGTGCCGATACCGATTCCGCCGAAGAGGACTTCAACCCCTTCGACGAGGCGCGCATGCTCAGCGCAACCATCGGCGGCATCCGTTTCGTGTGCCTCTACGCACCCAATGGCCGGGTCGTCGATTCGCCGTTCTATACCGGCAAGCTGGCCTGGTACGAGCGGCTGCGCAGCTGGCTGGCAGAATCGGCCGCGCCCGACGCGCCACTCGTGTTGGGCGGCGACATGAACGTCGCGCCCGAGCCGATCGACGTCTGGAACGAAGCGCAGGCCCATGGCGGCACGCACGTTTCCGCGCGCGAACGCGAAGCCTTCGCGGCACTGCTCGGCTGGGGCCTGGTCGATGCCTATCGGGCGCAGCGGCCCGAGCCGCAACGCTTCAGCTGGTGGGACTATCGCGCCGGCAATTTCCACAAGAACCTGGGCATGCGCATCGACCACCTGCTGGTCACGCCTCCCGTGGCCGAACGCGTCATCTGGGCCGAGATCGACCGCGAGGCGCGCAAGGGCCAACCCGTGCCCAGCGATCATGCGCCGTTGTTGATCGACCTCGACCAACCGGGCGCCCCGCTCGACGCAGGCTGGGACGCCGCCCTGCAACGGATCGCTGCCCGGACACGCCCGACCAGAACGGAGGCATCCCGATGACAGGCACCCAACTGCGCGGCTGGCTCGGCCTGCCGCGCCGTTTCCGGCCCGGCCGCGTGGCCGTGATCCGCCTGTACGGCAGCATCGGCGGCGGTGCGCGCAATGCCGAGTGGCTCGAGCTGGTGCGCCGCCTGCGCGAGAGCAAACGAGTGCCTGCGGTGGTCATCGACATCGACTCGCCGGGCGGTTCAGCAGCCGCGTCCGACAACCTGTACATGGCCCTCGAGCGGCTCGCGGCGGTCAAGCCGGTCGTCGCCGCGATCACCGGCACGGGCGCTTCGGGTGCCTACCTGGCCGCCATCGCGGCGCGCCGCATCGTCGCCGCGCCGACGTCAGTGGTGGGTTCCATCGGCGTGATCGGCGTTGCGCCGCGCGTGCCGGCGTTGCTCGAGCGCCTGGGCGTCCAGGTCACCGAGCACACCGCGGGTCGCTTGAAGGGTATGGGCGCGCCGTGGCGGACCGAGTCGGAGACCGAGGCGGCCAAGGAGCAGCAGCTGGTCGACCACGTCTACGACGCCTTCGTCGGCCGCGTGGCTGCCGCGCGCAAGCTGACGCCACGCAAGGCGCGCGACCTGGCCACCGGCGAGGTGTGGCTGGGCAGCGAGGCGCTGAAGCTCGGCCTGGTCGATGAAGTCGGCGACCTGGAGCACGCCATCGAGGTCGCCGCGCAGATGGCCGACGTTCCCGCCCGGGCGGGGGTCGCCCGGTTGCCGCGGCCGTTCTTCGCCCGCCTGGCGGACCGTTTTGCGACGCGTGTCGCGCGCGCAATCTCGGATGAGCTGGAGCTCAGGCTCGGCGAGCACCTACGCATGTAGGCGCACGGCGCTACCCGATGTTCAGTGACACTGAACTGGCCGGCCGATCTGGGGCGGTCTCGGGCCGGCGCGCGGCTTTCGAGCCAGCGAGCCGGCCCCCTGGCACGCGCCCGGCCTGCACGCATCAACGGACGCAGGTTCAACCGGGCTCATCCCGCGGCCGTCGACTCACCCGATTCGGCTACTCCCGTTCAATATCACTGAACACCCAGCAGCCGCGGGCCGGCAGCGTGTGGCCACCTCTGCGGGAGGTAGGACTAGCTCTTGTTCTTGAGCGCGGCGAGGCGTGAATCGACCTCCAGCTCCTGGTCGGAATCGGCCAGATCGGCGAACTGCTGCTCGATCGACGAGGCCGACACCTCGGCCATTCCGCGGGCCATCGCCTCCTGGTGCCGAATGCGCTCCTCGAAGCGGTTGAGCTCGCTCGTCGGGTCCATCACCGACACACTCTTGAGCGCGCCCTGGACCTGCGTCTGAGCCTGCGCCATCTTGGCCCGCGCGACCAGCTCGTCGCGCTTCTGGACCAGCTCTTCGCGCTTCGTGCGCAACTTGTTCAGGCCGTCCTTGAGCTGGTCGGTGAGAGCTGTCTGCTGCTCGATCTGTTGCTTGAGCGTGGCGACCTGGCTTTCGAAGCTGAGCTGGCGGCGGAGGGCAACCTTGGCCAGCTCGTCGAACTGGTTCGCCTCGGCGGCGTTGCCCGCCGTGCGCAACTCGTCGGCCTTGCGTGACGCCGCGGCGGCCTTGTTGCCCCAGTCGTCGTGCGCCTTCTCGGCTTCCTTCTCGTCGTCTTCCATCAGGCGCAGGTTGCCAACGGTCTGGGCGACGGCCTGCTCGGCCTCGGCGATGTTGTCGGTGAAATCGCGCACGAGCTGGTCGAGCATCTTCTCCGGGTCCTCCGCGGAGTCGAGCATCGCATTCACGTTGGCGCGCACCAGCTGGCCGATGCGTCCCAGGATCGACTGAGCCATCTGAATCTCCTTCCGCTACCAGTGGCCGCCGCTCGAGCGGCCACCACCAAATCCACCACCACCGGCGCTTCCACCGAAGCCACCTGATCCGAAACCACCCCCGAACCCACCGGAGCCGAAGCCGCCGGTGCTTGCCGGCCCGCCACCGAATCCGCCGCCGAGGCCGCCACCCCAGCCGCCCCGACGACCCGGCCCGCCCCAGCCACCGCCCCAGCCGCCCCCACGCCGACCGCCGCCGGCCAGGATGCCGCCCAGTATCACGCCGCCCAGCAGGGAGCCCAAACCGGTGTCGGGACGATAGCGGCTGGGATCGATGGGATCGTAGCTGGGTGGCACCTGCTGGGCCAGCGAGTATGCCTCGTTGGCCATCCTGCTCGCCGTCTGCGCCTCGGCCAGCGCGTTGGCACTGTCGTCCGTCGAGTACTGACCTGGCCTGCTCGAGGTGTCGCTCGGCTTCGGCGAGGCGGTTTCGCGCGGCACGGCCGATGTCCTGCGAGCGACGATTGCCGGCGATGTAGTCGCGCACCCGGCTCACGCTGGTGTCCGCGGCGGTGATCGCCGCCTGCGCGCTCTGGTGGACGCGCTGGCGCTGGGCCGCTGCTTCGCGCACGTCGGCGAGCACCTTGTCGGCCAGGGCATGAGCCTGGGTGGCACTCTGGTAGGCCGCCAGGACGTCCGGCCGATCGCCGGCGGCCTTGGCCTGCGCGTCGGCGAGCGCCGACCGGGCGTCCTCGAGCGGCTGCGGCGCGGCCGGCTGGCCCGGCTTGACCGATGCCCCGGCGGCCGTGACGTCGGCCGCGGCGTCCTTTAACTCGGCGGCCAGCTTGGTCGCTGTCTGTTCCAGTGAATCGGCCAGCGAGCCGACCGCGTTCAGCAGCGTGGTCGCATCGGCGAGCGCCGTCTGCGCGTCGCTCGCGGCCAGTGCGCCAGCCGCCTTCTGGCTCGCGGCAACAGCCGTGTGCCCGGCCGTGATGCGCGCCTTGGCGAGCGACGATCCGGGCGCGTGCCTTATCGACGTTACCCGCCACCGACGCCGTGCTCGCGTCGGCGAAGCGCGCCAGGCGTCTCTCCGCTGCGCCGGCTTCGCGTAGCTGACCCTCGGCCGTGGCCAATTCGCCATCGAGCCGTCCGAGCACGTCGCCCGCAGTCCGTTCCAGGTCACGCAGTCGGGCAAGCTGTGCCGACTGCTGGGCGATCACCTGCTGCGCCTTGTTGCAGCGGTCAATGATCTCCTGGATCATGACCCGGCGCTGCTCGGGTGTTTCGGGCTCGGCATCGTCGAGTTTCTGGCCGACGGCGAAGGCCGCGTTGAGTTCCTCCCGGGCACCATCGAGGGCCTGGCGCAGGGGCTGCGCCTGATCGCTGCCGAACTCCGCCTCGGCAAAGCCCAGTTCCTGCTGTGCATCGCGCAGGTCGTCATCGGTCTTGATCATCAGCTTGTTCGCTGCGCGGCCCATCTGCTCCTGCGTCCGGGCTTCCTCGAAGGCGGCCTGCCGCTCGGCGCGCAGGGCGCGAATGCGGCCGATCAGCCAGGCGCCGCCGACGACCACGACGATGAAGCCGACCAGGATGGCGAGGAACACCAGCACGCTTCCGGCGTCCGGCGCCGGCTGGCCGGGCTGATCCGGCGGCGGCGACGCCGCCGGCGCAGTCGCCGGTACCACCGGTGTGAGCACTGGCCCAAGGGCCTGCGCACTGCCGATCACCGCGTTGGCGTAGTCGCCCGACGCCAGGCCGGGCTCGAGGTCGCTGCTTCGTATCTGGTCGAGGCTGGTCTGTGACACCCGGCCGCGCAATCCCGAGCCGACGCTCAGGTTGTCGGTCCGGTCCTGCAGCGCGACGACCAGCAGCGCATCGTCGGCACCCAGGTTCTGATCGCCGACCGCAGCGGCATAGTCGCCCATGCTCATGTCGCCGGTGGTCGGCACGAAGAGCACGTACAGCTGCACGCCGGTGCTGTCGAAGAGCTGCTGCAGGGTGGCCTGGATGTCCGGCTCGCGCCCCGTCAGCGCGCCGGTCTGGTCGGTCACCGCGCTCTGCAACTGGGGGATATCGACGGCGCGCGCGACGCTCGTCGATGACAACAGCAGGGTCAACCCGACGAGGGCCGTGGCCAGCACCTGCCGCCATGCGCAGCTCAGCGGAACGCGGCTCATGGTGCGTAGTCTGGCGGCATCGCCGGGATTGCAGGCAGAGTCCAAGGTCACATTCGCCGCAGCGCGGAACGCGCGGCATGCAAGCCGCACATGCCGTGGACGCCGCCACCGATGTCACCGCCCACGTAGTTGGCGTTGTAAGTCTCGATATCTGCCGGCCCGCTGGCTGCGACCGACAGGACGTGGCCGCGGAAGCCCGGGGCGAAGCGTTCGATCTGGCCGATGATGGCCTCGCTCATATCCACCGTCGAACCGTTGGGAACATGGCAGTAGGCCCACACCGTGTTGTGGCCGGCCGGCGCGCGCTTCGAGTCGAAGAGGCTCTGCTGGGCGAGCAGCACGAACGGACGCTCGGGGATACGCCCGCTCGCCACCGTCGCCTCGGACCGGGCGATCTCCTCGAGCGTGCCGCCAAGGTGGACCGTGCCTGCCTCCAGCAGGCGCTGGTCGCGCCACGGGATGGCGCCCTCGATGGCGATGTCGAGCTTGAACACGGCGGGGCCATGCCGATAGCTTGCGAGCGTGCGTCGATAGCCGGCCGGCAAACGGTCGCCACTGATGCATGACAGCGCCCGCGGCATGACATCGAAGAGCGCCACGTCGTGCTCGGGCAGCTGCTCGTAGGCACTTATCGGCATCGCCGTCTCGATCCGTCCGCCGAGCTCGAGCAGGCGAGCACCGAGCGCATCGGGCAGCATGCGCGCGCCGCCAGCGGGCAGCGGCCAGCCGTCCGCATGCGCACTGGCGAGCATGACCAGTGCCGCGGCGGCACTCAGCGATTGGCCCAGGGGCAGGATGGAATGTGCCGCCGCACCCGCCCAGACGGCGCGCGCGCGGTCGGTCCGAAAGCGGCGTGCCACTGAACTGGCAGACTGCACCGCGGTCAGGCCGAAGCGTGCCAGGCGCAGGGCATCAGGTGGCCGGCGCGGGATGTGGAACGGCGCCAGCACGTCGGGCATGAGCGTGTGCCAGTGGTCGACCAGCGGGCGCAGCAGCGCGCCGTAGGCCGCAGCGTCGGCCCCGAGCTGCTCCGCGGTCGCCTCCACGTCTCGTTCGACGAGAACCGGCGGACCAGCATCGAGCGGGTGGCCGATGGCGAAGCGTGGCTCGACCCAGTGCAGCCCGTGCCGGGCGAGCTCGGCCTGCCGCGGCGCGAAGAATGGTGAGCTGCGGCCGAACGGGTGAATGGCGCTGCATACGTCGTGCACGTAGCCGGGCAGGGTGAGCTCGGCCGAGCGCGTGCCGCCGCCGACCCGGGCTGCCCCCTCGATGACCGTGACTGCCAGGCCGGCCTCGGCCAGCACGATCGCCGCGGCGAGGCCGTTGGGGCCACTGCCCACGACCACGGCCTGCCTCTGGCTCACCTGCGCAATTGTCGGACGCGCCGCCGCCGCGCGCCCTTTACGCTGCCGCCTGTGAGGCGACGTGCCGATTTCGATTGAACGCATCCGCGCCGACGAGGGCGAGTCGTTGCGCGACGTACGGCTGCGCGCCCTGCGCGACGCGCCGTACGCCTTCGGAACGCGCTACGAAGACGCACTCAATGAGCCGGCCAACGAGTGGACGGCGACGGCGCGGACGTCAGCCCAAGGCGACTCCCGTGTGTATTTCCTTGCCCACGATCGACCCGACGGCGGCGGCGCCACGGTCGTGGGCATGGTCCAGGCACGCCGTCGGCCGCCGACCGATTGCCTGCTCTTCTCGATGTGGGTAGCGCCCGAGGCACGCCACCTGGGCGTCGGTCGTGAGCTCGTCCAGGCCGTCGCAGATTGGGGCGCCGCGTGGGGCGCGCGGCGAGTCGTGCTGTGGGTGACAGAGGTGAACGACGGTGCCCAGCGGTTCTATGAGCGGATCGGCTTCAACGTGTTGCGTGAAGGCCCGGAGGCCGAGTCGGGCCAGTCGTACTTCGCCCTGGCGATGGAGCGACCGATCACGCCTGCGGCCGGAGACCGCCTGTAGTACGAGCCACCTGCGAAAAGACCGGCCCCGATTGCTCGGGACCGGTCTGGTGCTTGGCGAAGGGAACGCCTCAGCGAAACAAGTACCTCAGACGTTCTCGATCTTCACTGCAACGTTATGGAAGACATTGCCGTGCATCGTGGCGGAAACCGTCGCCGAACTCAGCCATATGCCGAAGTGGTTGTTCCAGATGATGTTGTGGTTGATCGTCACCGAGGTCGGCTGATCGCTCGAGTAGACGAGGATGCCCGTCGTCTGGAAGTCACCCGCGTCCGGGTCACCCGGGACGACCGTGCTGCCGACGTTGTTGGGGCCGATCAGATTGTGGGCAACGATGTTGCCGCTGACGTAGCCGCCGCCCGGATGCGAGTGGATCGTCACACCCGACAGCTCGTTGCCGTAGATCAGGTTGTGATCGACCACGTTGTCGTATGAGGCAGCGAGTGGCTGGGCGGCTGCCATCAGCACGCCGGCGCCCTCGCCCTGCAGGCCGTTGTTGCGGATTACGTTGTGGCGCACGAAGTTGCCGTACACACCGGCAAAGTCGGGCGTTGTCGCCTGGCTGCCCGGGTCCCAACCACCGACGTGCGAAGCGAGCGTGACGCCGCAGTCGTAGGGGTTGTTCTGGACCAGGTTGTGGGCGATCACGTTGCCGTGCGTCGGACCGACTTCGTCGCTCAGCAGGACACCGCCGGCGTTGTTGGCGACAACGTTGTGGAGCACCTTCGAATCGGCGACGCCCATGAGGTGAATGCCTTCGCCACAGTCACCGGGAATCTGGCCGTTGGCCGCACACTCGTCGTACGACTGCCCGGCGATCCCCTGGTCGTTGCCGGTCACGATGTTGTGGGAAATCGTCACGTGATCGATGGGCGTCCGGGTGCCCCCGTCGCCAACGGCGAGGATGCCCTCCTCGGTGGCGCCGTAGACCTTGAAGCGGGCGACCAGGCTCCACGAACTGGTGATCACGATGCCCCGGTCGAAACCCTTGGCGTCGATCGCGGCGTGGCGCCCGACCAGGTTGATGGGCTTGTTGACCACGACCATCTCGTCGTATTCGCCGTGGCAGACGATGACCGTGCTGTGGTCGGCCGCCGCCGCAATGCCGCCGTTGATCGACGAGTACTGCGCCTGCCTGCACGAGTCTCCCGTGTTGCTCGATGAACCGTTGGGAGCGACGTAGACGCGGTTGGCGTCATGAGCCGCCACCGGCGCACTGAGTACGAGCGCTCCGAGCATCGCCACCGAGCACGCCAGCGCTCCGCGCGTAAGGGCCGTCCTGAACCGACTTGCCATTCGGCACCTCCATGTTGGCACGCGGAGCGCCAGCGCCCTCGGATCCTACGGCTGGGTGGGCGGAGTCGCGTCCCGGTGCGGGATTGAGTGTTCGGGGTCCGCAGTGGCCCCGCGCCCAAACTACACCCAACCGCCCAGCACCGCGTTGCACCTGGTGCCAGCTGGCAACACTGACTCAGGCGGCTTCCGCGAGCGCCTCGACGAACTGGCTCTGGTACAGCTCGTAATAGAAGCCACGCGCCGCCAGCAATTCCGTATGCCGGCCGGTCTCGACGATCTTGCCGTGGTCCATGACCACGATCAGGTCGGCGTCGCGAATGGTCGACAGCCGGTGGGCGATCACGAACGTCGTCCGCCCGGCCATCAGCTTGGCCATCGCCTTCTGGATGAGCACCTCGGTGCGCGTGTCGACCGAGCTCGTGGCCTCGTCGAGGATGAGCATGCGCGGATCCGCCAGGAACGCGCGCGCGATCGTCAGCAACTGCTTCTCACCCTGGCTCAGGTTGGTCGCATCGTCGTCGACGACGGTGTCGTAGCCATCGGGCAGCGTGCGCACGAAGTGGTCCACATGGGCCTCCTCGGCAGCCGCGACGATCTGCTCCTCGGTGGCGTTCTCGCGACCGTAGGCGATGTTCTCGCGGATGGTGCCGTGGAACAACCACGTGTCCTGGAGGACCATCCCGAACCCGCCGCGCAGCTCTTCGCGGGTGACGTCACGCGTATCGATGCCGTCGACCGTGATGCGGCCGCCGTCGATCTCGTAGAAGCGCATCAGCAGGTTCACGAGTGTCGTCTTGCCCGCTCCGGTCGGGCCCACGACGGCCACCGTGGCGCCCGGCGCGGCGACCAGGCTGAGATGCTCGATGAGCGGCGTTTCTGGCCGGTAGCGGAAGGACACGTCATCGAAGACGACCTTGCCGGCAACCTCACCAAGTGCCTGCGGATGCTCCACCTGGACGCTCAACTCCGGCTCGTCGAGCAACTCGAAGACGCGCTCGGCCGAGGCGACCGCCGACTGGAGCACGTTAGCGATGCTCGCCGCCTGGACGATGGGCTGCGTGAACTGGCGCGAATACTGGATGAACGCGACCACGTCGCCCAGCGACATCTGGCCGCTGGCCACGCGCACGCCACCGATCACCGCGATGGCCACGTAGTTGAAGTTGCTGATCAGGTTCATCGCCGGCTGGATGATCCCGGAGATGAACTGTGCTCGGTAGCTCGCGTGGTAGAGGCGCTCGTTCTCCTCGTCGAAGTGATCCATCGTCTCGCGACGGCGGCCGAAGACGGTCACGATGTTGTGTCCCGTATGCATCTCCTCGACCTGCCCGTTGAGCGCGCCGGTCGATGCCCACTGGGCCACGAACTGGCGCTGCGAGCGGCGAATGATGAGCATCGTCACGATGACCGATGCGGGCACGGCGAGGAGCGAGATGAGCGCCAGATCCCAGCTGATCGAGAGCATCATCACGAGCACGCCGATGACGGTCAGGACCGACGTGATCAGCTGCGTGAGGCTCTGCTGCAGCGTCTGGCCGATGTTGTCGATGTCGTTTGTCACGCGGCTGAGCAGGTCGCCGCGCGGATGGTCGTCGAAGTATTTGAGCGGCAAACGGCCGAGCTTCTCGTCGACGTCCTGGCGCAGCCGGTAGACCGTGCGTTGCGTGACGCCGGCCATGATGTAGGCCTGCGCCCAGGCGAAGATCGCGCTCAGCGCGAAGATGCCGATGAGCAAAATCAGCACGCTTGCCAGGGCGCCAAAATCGATGCCCACGCCCGGCGTCAGGGTCATGCCCCCGAGCATGTCCGCCAGCTGGCCCTGGCCGCTCGCGCGCAGCCCTGCTTCGACCTGTGCCTGGGTAACCCCAGCCGGCAGGTTCTGGCTGATGACACCTTCGAAGATGAGGTTCGTCGCGTTGCCCAGGATCCTGGGCCCGAGGACCGCGAAAACGACACTGGTGACGGCCAGCCCGATGACCAGCAGCACACGGTTGCGCTCGGGAGCCAGCCTACCGAGCAGGCGCCTGAAGGACTTGCCGAAGTCCTTCGACTTCTCCGTGGGCATCCCGCCACCGAACATCATTCCGCCGCCGAAGCCTCCACGTCGCGCGGGCGGCCGGCCGCCCGAGAACGGGCCACCACCCTGCGCGGGGCGCGAGGCAGCCGGTGGCCGGCCGCCCGCGAACGGCCCGCTCATGCTGGCTGCGCCTCGGACGCCAGCGCCGTGGCCGGCGAGCCGGGTATAGCTTCCACCGGCGCGCCCTGTGCCTCGGCGGGCGTGAGCTGGGAGTAGACGATCTCGCGGTAGGTCTCGCAGCTGGTCATCAACTCGGCGTGCTTGCCGACACCGACCACGCGGCCCTCGTCCATGACCACGATGCGTTCGGCGTTGAGGATGGTGCCCACGCGCTGGGCGACGATGATCACCGTGGCCCCGGCCAGCTCGCGACGCAGCGCAGCGCGCAGGCGCGCGTCGGTGCGAAAGTCGAGCGCCGAGAAGCTGTCGTCGAAGATGTACAGCGGCGCGCGCTTGACGAGCGCCCGGGCGATGGCCAGGCGCTGGCGCTGGCCACCCGAGACGTTGCTGCCGCCCTGGTCGATCCGCGCCTCGAGACCATCGCTCATCTCGGCCACGAAATCGCTCGCCTGGGCGATGTCGAGAGCCCGCTGGAGGTCTTCGTCGGACGCCTGCCAGTCGCCGTAGCGCAGGTTGCTGGCGACGGTGCCGCTGAACAGGAAGGCATTCTGGGGGATCACCCCGATCATCCTCCACAGGTCATCGCGACGCATCTGGCGCACGTCGACGCCGTCGATCAGCAGGTCCCCCTCGGTCACGTCGTAGAAGCGCGGCAGGAGGTTGATCAAGGTTGACTTGCCACTCCCCGTGCTGCCCACGATGGCCGTCGTCTGACCCGGTTCGGCGGTGAAGGAGACGTCGTGCAACACCGGCTGCTCGGCACCCGGATAGCCAAAGGTGACGTTGCGGAAGTCGACCCGCACGCCGCGCCCCGGAGAAATCGAGACAGGCTGATCCGGGTCGCGGATCATCGGCGCGGTCTCGAGCACCTCGCGGATCCGGTCGGCTGACACGGCGGCACGCGGCACGAAGATGAACATGAGGACGGCCATCAGCACCGAGAAGAGGATCTGCATCAGGTAGGTGAGGAAGGCGGTCAGGTTGCCGATCGGCATGCCACCGCTCGAGACGCGCCCGGCGCCGAACCACATCACCGCGACCTGCGACAGGTTGAGGATGATCATCATCGTCGGGATGGTCACCGCGAACAGGCGGTTGACGCTCAGGGTGGTCTGGAACAGGTCCAGGTTGGCGACGTCGAAGCGCTTCTCCTCGTGCTCGACACGCACGAAGGCGCGGATCACGCGCACGCCGGCGAGCGCCTCGCGCATGACCTGGTTGATGCGATCGATCTTGACCTGCATGGCGCGGAACAGGGGTATTGCCTGGCGCATGACCAGGCCGATGAACACGAACATGATCGGCAGGATCACGACCAGCAAGCCGGACAGGGGCACATCCTGGCGGATGGCCATGATGATGCCGCCCACGCCCATGATCGGCGCGAGCAGGATCACGGTCATGCCCAGGAAAACGACCATCTGCACCTGCTGAACGTCGTTGCTGTTGCGCGTGATCAGCGACGCCGTGCCAAAGCGGTTCATCTCCACCTGCGAGAACGAGCCCACGGTGCGGAAGACGGCCGCGCGGACGTCGCGCCCGAAGCCCATCGCCACTCGCGCGGCGAGGAATACGGCGATCACCGCGGTCACGCCCAGAACGAGGGTCACGCCGAGCATCAATGCGCCGGTGTTGGCGATGTAGGCGGTGTCACCCTTCGACACGCCATTGTTGATGATCTCGGCGTTGAGGTCGGGCAGGTACAGGTTGGTCAGCGCCTGCACCAGCAGCAGGCCCAGCACCGCAACGATCTGGCGCCAATACGGGCGCAGGTAGGTCCGCAGCAGCTTGATCATGCTTCGACTTTCGGTTCCTCGGGCAGATCGGCAAGCATGCGCTCGCGGGCGGCGCGAAAGGCGCGCAGGCCCTTGAGCAGGGCCGCAAGGTCCTCGTCGCCGATCTCGGCCAGCAGCCGGCCCAGGCGGATCTGGCGCTCGGCACGCAGCGCCTGCGAGGCTCCCTCGCCACGGTCCGTGACGTGCACCTCGACCACTCGACGATCGGATTCACTGTGACGCCGCTCGACCACGCCCTTCTTTTCCATCCGATCGACGATCCCGGTGGCGCTCGCGACCGACACATCGAGGAGCTCGGCGAGCTGCGACATGGTGATCGGTCCGCGCGCTCGCAGCGCCATCAGCACGTTCAGGTGGACGAGGCTCAGGGTGCCCTCATGCCAGCGTTTCAGGGCGTGCTGGAAATCGCGGAAGCTGATCTGGTTGAACTCCTCGAGGACGTCACCGACCAGCTTTTCGCGGCCCTTATGAGTGTTGTTTAGGCTGTCATTGATGGTATGCATGCGCCTAGAAGTTTAGGCACAGCAAAACTACTGTCAAGTCCCGGCCGCCGCGTCCGCCGTTACCGTGGTCAGCCGAAGCGATCGGGCGACACCCAGCGCGGATCCACCTCGAGGTGAAGTACCGCCGGCCGGTCGGCGGCCAGCGCGTCGCGCAGTGCCGGCTCGAACTCGACGTCGCGCGCCACCCGCCCGCCCTGGGCTCCCGCGGCCCGGGCGACGGCGGCAAAGTCGAAGGGACCGAGCTCGGTGGCGACCGTCTCGCGGCCCTCACTCTGCTGGTGCATCGCGATCGTGCCGAAGCGGCGGTTGTCGAAAACGAGCACGACCGGGTGGACGCCGGCACGCACCGCCGTCTCGAGTTCGTTCATGGTCATCGCGAAGCCGCCGTCGCCACACAGCGCCACGACCGGCCGCTGTGGCGCCGCGAGTCCGGCGGCGATGGCCGCGGGCAGGCCGTAGCCCATTGCGCCCGAGGTCGGCGCCAGGAACGAGTTCTGCGGTCCGAAGCGGAAACTGCGCGCCAGCCACAGGCCGAAGTTGCCGGCATCGCTGGTCAGGATCGTCTCGGGCGCGAGGACCCGCTGCAGCGTGGCGATCACTGCGCCGGGGTTGACGCCCGCCGCACGCACGCCGTCTGGCAGACGTTCGACCGGCGCACTGGCGGCCAGGTAAGCCTCGCGTTCACCGGCAAGCACGGAAGCGCGCGTCGACGTCGCGTCGCGATGTGCATCCGGTGCGACGTCCAGCGCGGCACGCAGGAAGTCGCCGGCGTCGGCGGTCAGGGCGATCGTTGGTGCGCGTAGCCCGTGGCCGGTCGATCGCGGCGCCAGGTCAACGTGCGCCCAGCGGGTGCGCCGGCCGGGCACCTGGTAGCCGAACGAGGCAGGTTCGTTGAGCCGGCAGCCAAGCACGAGCAGGGCGTCGGCCGCCTTGAGCCTGGGCAGCACCGTCGCCGCCGCACCGTAGCCGGTCATGCCCAGGTAGTGCGCATCGTCGTTTGGGAAAGCCGTCGCACGGCGCCACGCGGTGAAGACCGGCAGGGCGAGGCGATCACTGAACTGCTGCAGCAGATCCACTGCGCCGGCGCGCAGCACCCCTCCCCCGGCCAGGATCGCCGGGCGCTCAGCGCGCGCCAGCAGGGTCACGATGCGCTCGACTTCGGTGCGGCCCGGTGACGGCGGTGGGTTGCGGGCGATCGTCACCTGCGGGCCATCCATGCGCTCGCCGAAAACGTCCACCGGAACCGAGAACAGGACCGGGCCGGGGCGTCCCGCGAGCATCGCGCTGAGACCCTCGCCGACGCGCTCCACTGCGGCCACCGGGTCGTCGATCTCGCCCGCCCACTTGGCCAGCCCGCCGATCGTCGCGACCAGGTCGGCCTCCTGGAGCGCCTCGCGGCCGCGTAGCCGGCGTTCGACCTGGCCGAGCACGGCCACCAATGGCGTGGAGTCGGACCGCGCGGTGTGGATGCCGATGCCCAGGTTGGCGGCACCCACCGCGCGCGTGCCGAGGCAGGCAGCCGGCCTGCCGGTGAGCTGGCCGATGGCCGCGGCCATGAACGCCGCGCCACCCTCATGGCGCGTGGCGACCACCTTGATGCCCGCCTGCGGCAGCGCATCGAGCAGGCCCAGAAAACTCTCGCCGGGTACCGTGAATGCCCATTCGACGCCGGCCTCAGCCAGAGCGCCGGCAAGCACGTCCGCGAAGGTCGCCGCCAATCGGCGGCGTGGTGCAGCGCTCAGCGGTAATTCTGGAACTGGAGCGGGAGCGGATAGGCTTCCGACTCCTCGCGCAGGCGGCTGATGACCCGCTGCAGCTCATCCCTGCTCTTGCCGCTCACGCGCACCGCGTCGCCCTGGATCTGCGACTTCACCTTGGGGAATTCGTCGCGAATGAGCCTGGTGATCTTCCGCGCCAGCTCGTCCGACAGCCCGTGTCGCAGGCCCACGTGCTCACGCACGGTGTTGCCGCCGGCCTCCTCGATCGCGCCCCAGTCGAAGACCTTGAGCGACAGGCCACGGCGGATGGCCTTCGATTCGATCAGGTCGCGCATGGCCCTGGCGCGCGCCTCGGTGTCCGCGCGCAGCACGAGCTCGTCCTTGCCCAGCTCGATCTCGGTACGCGTGCCCTTGAAGTCATAGCGCGTGGCGATCTCACGGCGGGCCTGGTCGAGGGCGTTGACGAGCTCCTGTCGGTCGAACTCGCTGACGACGTCGAAGGAAACGTCACTGGCCATCCGTCAGCCCCCCGGTGTGAAAGTCGCGTCGCGGCCCACCTCGCGCTCGAGCGGCCACGCGCGGTAGCGCTCCACGAGCATCCGCCCGGAGTCGCTGCGCGCAGCGCCCAGTTCGAAGGTCATGAAGCCGCGCACTCGAACACGTGCTGCGTCGCTGCGTCGCGTGTACGCGGCGTGGAAGCTGGCCAGCACCGTCTGACCGCTGACCCACACGCGCTCGGCATCGAACTCGACATTGGCCTGTTGTGCCGCCACCTCGTTCCACAGCGCACGAATGCCGTTGACGCCCGACAGTGGCTCGCTGAAGGGATCGCGGCGATAGTCGGCGTCGGCGGCGAATAGCTCGACGATCAGGTCAGGCTGGCGCTGCTCCCAGCCCTTCTTGAACGCCGCCAGCAGGTCCTGACCGTCGCCCGGTGTGAGTGCCATCGCCGTCAAGTCTACGGCCGGCCGGCCAGCTGTTCGACCAGCCGCTCGGCGATGACGTATGAGCGTCCACCACCCATCACCAGCACCACGTCGCCCGGCCGCACGCGCGCCGCCAGGTAATCCGCCGTGTCCTCGACGCTGCCCGGGGCACCTGCGGGCGGCCCGTGACGCTGCGTGACAGCTGTCGCGAGAGCCGCCGCGCTGGTGACCGTCGTATCCGGATCACGGCCGGCCCAGATGTCGGCGATGGCTACCTTGTCGGCCGTGGCCAGCACGTCCGCGAAGCGCTCGAGCATCAACGCCGTGCGATGGAACGTGAGTGGCTCGTAGACCGCCCACACCCGGCGGCCCGGAAACCGGTCGCGCACCGCCTCGAGCGTGCGCGCGATGGCCGTCGGGTGATGGGCGTAGTCGTCGAGCACGGTGACCCCGGCGACTTCGCCCTTGACCTCCAGCCGGCGGCCGACACCCGCGTAACGCGCGACGCTCTCGCGGATGACTTGCTCTTCGACGCCAAGCACGCGTCCCGCGGCGATCACGACCCGCGCGTTGTCGCCGTTGGCGCGTCCGGCAAGGCCCACCGAGTAGCCGGGGGGCAGTAGCGTGGGTGCGGCTACCACCCTGCCGCGCCGGCGACTCGCGCGCGCGAGCACCTGTGCGACGCCAGGATCGGCGAGGTTGGCGACGACCGTCGCGTCGGGCGCGCGCGCCAGCCATGCCGCGAATGCGTCCAGCACGGCGGCCTCGTCGGCGAACACGTCGGGGTGGTCCCACTCGGCATTGAGCAGAAGCGCCATAGCCGGGCGGTAGGGATCGAAGTTGCCGGCATACTCATCCGCCTCGACGACGAACTCGTCGCCACTTCCCCAGCGGGCCGTACTCGGCGCTGCGCCGGTGACGTCGGGCGGCAGTAGCGCGCCGACGAACGCCGAGGGGTCGCGGCCCGCGCGCACCAGCAGATCGACGAGCCAGCCGCTGGTGGTCGACTTGCCGTGCGTGCCCGCCACCGCGATGAGCGACCGACCGGCGGTGGCGGCGGCATCGGCGACCAGCTGCTGCCACGGCTCGAGCGGTGTGCCCAGATCGCGCGCGGCCGCCAGCTCGGGGTGGTCGGGCGCGACCGCGGTGAGTGCCTTGCTGACGGCCAGCCGCTGCGGGCGGGTCGCCTCCGGGCCGGCCACGTGGCCGGCCGAGTGCTGCCAGGCGAGCTCGATGCCGGCCTCGTGCAGGGCGGCGGTGTAGGGCGACGGCCCGCCCGCGTCACAGCCGCTGACCAGGGCGCCGGCGCGCTGTGCGAGCAACGCGGCCGCCGAGGCGCCGGCGCCCGCGGCGCCAACAACGTGGACCCGCTGCCGGGCGGGGATCGGGCGGGCCGCACGAGCCGGCGCCAGGCCGCGGCCGATTTCGGCGGCAGAGCGCATGGCTACGCGCCCGTTGACGCGTCGCCGAGACGCTCGATCAACAGTTCCAGGGCGGCCCGGGCGCTGAGCGCCTTGTTGCTGCTGCGATCTGATCGCCACGTGTAGCGGCGGACGTCGTGGCCGCGTTCATCCGCGACGCATACGTAGGTGAGACCGACTGGTTTGGCAGCCGACCCACCGGCGGGTCCGGCGATGCCGGTCACCGACACACCTACCGCGGCGCCGAAGCGCGCTCTGACTCCCTCCGCCATGGCTGCCGCTGTCTGGGCCGACACCGCGCCGTGCGTCGCGAGGACGTGCGCCTCGACGCCCAGCTGGTGTTCCTTGATCTGGTCGCTATAGCTGATCACGCCGCCCAGGTAGTAGTCGCTTGATCCGGGAACCTCGGTCAGCACGTGGCCGATCAGCCCACCGGTGCACGATTCGGCGGTCGCCAGCGTCAGGCCGCGCGCCGTGAACAGCGCCTGCAGGCTGGCGGCCAGACCGCCCAGTTCCGGCTGGTCGTTCAACAGGCGGTGGTGGTGAGCTCCGGTTGTGGCTGTTCGAGCGTGATCAGCCAGTTTCCGGCCTGGCCATTGCTGCCCAGGGAGCCCAGGTCCATCTGGTTGACAAAGACGTGCAACGCGCCGGCATTGGCGGTGTGGATGCAGATCTGGTTGCTGGCGGTGACGTTGACCGTGTCGCCGGCGTGGAGCATCACGCCGTTGTAGCCGGGGACCTTGGCGCCGTCGGCCACGACGCGCACAAATGCCTTGTGGACCTCGACCTGCAGCAGCAGGTTGAGCGATGTCGCGACCGGCGGCCGGACCACGACGTCGCGCACCTCGGTCACCGGGTCGAGTCCGCTGCTGTAGACGGTGATCGTCAACTGCCAGCGACCGAACGGAAAGTCGAGCTGCTCGGCGAAAGTGCCGTCGGGCGAGACGATGACCTCGCGCGCCGGCCCGATCGGTGCCGGTGATCCGCTGGCCGACGGGGATTCGCTTGGCTGCGGGCTGGGGCTGGCAGTCGGCTGGGCGCTCGGCGTGGGCGTCGAGTCGTACGTGCCCAGGTACGTACTGTTGATGGTCAGGCGCTCGCCGCTCGTGCTGCCGCGTACGATCACGTGACCGTCGGTGACCGTCTCGCCCTGCGTCGGTCCCACCAGGTTGAGGGTGAGCACTGCCGGCAAAGCCGCCGACGCCGAGGGATTGACGCTCGCAGATGACTGCGGCAGCGGCACGTTGATCGTCAGCGCCAATGGCGGGTCGGAGCGGCGCTGGGTAACGGGATCGATGGACACGATGCTGAAATCATTGCGACCCAGGCCCAGGTCGACCTGGCGCGACCAGGCGCCATGCTCGTCGGCAATGGTGTTGTAGGCCTTGCCGCCCGGCCCGGTGATGACGATCGTCGCGCGCGACGAGGCCGTGCCCGCGAGCACGATCGATTGCGCGTTGACCTGGCTCACGACGTTCGTGGGATTGGTCAGCGTGATGGGTGTCGTCTTCGCGTAGATCAGTAGCTGGAAGCCGATGTAGCCGACGAACGCGATGATGACCAGCACGACCAGCCCCGATACGAGCATCGCCGGGGTGAGCATCAGCCGCCGCCCACCGGGCTCGATCAGCGGCTGCGGCGGCGGCGCAACCGCGACATGTTCGGCCGCGCGGAGGGCGTCCATCTCCTCGCGCCAGCGCTCCAGGAGCTCGTCGGGGTCGAGGCCCAGGTAGATCGCGTAGTTGCGCAGGAAACCCTTGGTGTAGACCGCTGCCGGCAGTTCGTCGTAGTCGCTGTCCTCGAGCGCGGCCAGGTAGCGCAGCCTGATCTTGGTGTCACGCTCGGCGCGGTACAGGTCGACGCCCTTGCGTTCGCGGGCGAGCTGCAGCGCCTCGCCGACGCGCGGCGCGGGCGTGGCGTCGATCGCCGCGCGGTCACGGCCGGCGCGGCGATTGCCTATGCGAATCTGGTGCCGGGCGGTCATCGCCGAGCGCGTTTACCTCGTGCTGATGGGTAAATTCGAAGTGGCTGGACGGCCAGTCTACGCGTTATGTCCGGTCACCGGCTGAGCCGGATGGGCCAGTGGGTCAGTCCAGTGCGTCCGCGTCGGCAGGTCCGCGAATCCAGTTCTCGGGGCCAAAAACCTGGCGCGGCGCGCCCGGATTGCGCGGATCCAGGGGCCCGATGATGCCGTGCCGCTCGAGGACGTCCATCAGGCGCGTGGCGCGGTTGAAACCCACTTTGAGCTTGGTCTGCAGCATGGAGGTGCTCGCGCGCTGCGTCTGCATCACGATCTCGGCCGCGCGCGGAGCCAACTCGTCCTCGGCGGCTTGCGCGAGCCAGGAATACTGGCCGCCCTCGCCACCGTCGTCACTCTCGCCACCCTTGAGCAGCTCGCGGTTGTAGCGCGGCTCGTCCTGCTCGCGCCAGAAGGCGGTAACCGCGTGCACCTCGCTGTCGCTCACGAAGACGCCCTGCAGGCGCACCGGCCGCGGCAGGTCGGCCGGCTGGTAGAGCATGTCGCCGCGGCCGATGAGATCCTCTGCGCCGTTCGCGTCGAGGACCGTCCGCGAGTCGACGTTCGACGCCATCGCAAAAGCGATGCGCGAAGGGACGTTGGCCTTGATCAGGCCGGTCACGACGTTCACGCTCGGTCGCTGCGTGGCGAGGACCAGGTGGATGCCCACCGCACGCGCCTTCTGGGCGAGCTTGACGACCGGGTCCTCCACCTTGCGGCCTTCGCGCAGCATCAGGTCGGCCAGCTCGTCGATGACGACGACCATGTAGGGCATCGGCGGCGCCTCGCCGCGGCGGGAACTGGCGTTGTAGGCGGTGATGTTGCGCTCCATTGCCCCGGCCAGGAGCTCGTAGCGCTCCTCCATGATGTGCACCAGGTTGGCCAGTACCGCGCGCGCCTCGGGCGCCTCGACGATGACCGGCACCTCGAGCTGGGGCAGGTCCTTGTAGGCGGCCAGTTCGACCCGCTTGAGGTCGATCAGGATCAGGCGCAACTCGTCCGGATTGGCGCGCATGAGCAGGCTGGTGATGAGCGCGTTGACGCAGACGCTCTTGCCCGACCCGGTCGCGCCGGCGATGAGCAGGTGCGGCATGCGCGCGAGGTCGACGGCGTAGGCCTTGCCCGACACATCCCGCCCGAGCGCAAACGTCAGCCGGCTCTGGGCATCGGCCATGGCCGAGTCCTCGAGCAGCCGGCGGAAACCGACGATTTCAGATGAGTGGTTGGGTATTTCGACGCCGACCACGTCGCGGCCGGGAATCGGCGCCTCGATGCGGATCGAGCGTGCTGCGAGGGCCATCGCGAGATCGTCGGCCAGGCCCTCGATGCGCGACAGCTTGACGTGCGCATCCGGGCGCACCTCGTACTGCGTGACGACCGGGCCGGTGTTGGTCGCGATCACCTCGGCCGGGATCTGGAAGCTTGCCAGCTTCTCCTCGATGATGCGGATGTTGCGCCCGTGGTCGAGCCGGCCGCCGGACGCGGCCGAGTTGCCCGCATCGAGCAGCTCGTAACCGGGCAGTTGCCAGGCACGCGCCGGGCGCTCGCCGGGGTCGGACGGCGGCGCTTCGTCGCGTGGCCGGCTGGCGCCCTCGATGGGACCCGTCCACATCGTCTGGCTGAGCGGCAGGACGGTCTGCTCGGGCGCCGGTGCCGTCGACCGGAACGCCGGCAGCGGAGCGCTTGTCGACGGCTCGGGCTGTGCCGTCCGGCGCGCCTGGCGGCGCGCCGGGTTGGCCACCGCTGCTGCGTGGCGGCGCGCGACCGCCTCGTCGGCCATATGCCGCACCGGGCGCGCCATCACGCCGGCCACCGCGCGACCGCCGGCGCCGACGGGCGTCAGCAGCGTGCGCAGGCTGACGTTGAACAGCAGGATCACGCCGGCCAGCACCAGACCCATCAGCAGCACGAACGCTCCCGGGGCCGAGAGGAGGCCGGTGAAAGTCGTCGACAGGGCGTTGCCCACGGCGCCGCCGCCGGCGCTCAACGCGTGAGCGGTGTTCCCGTTGCCCCACACCAGGTGGATGAGCCCCAGCCCGGCGACGAACATCAAGACGCCGCCAGCGAGCGCCAGGGTCGAGCCGTTGGCCATGCGCGACGGTCGTTCGACCAGAACGCCACCGACCACCAGCAACAGGCCGAGCAGCCAGGCACCCTGCCCCACCGCCGGCCGCAGGATGTCGTCGAGGTAGCGATTGAACAGGCCCGCCTGCGGGAAGAGCAGCGCGATCAGGGTGATGATCCCGACCACGATCAGCGCCAGGCCGATGAGCGAACGCGCGACGTGTGGCGGAACGCTGAATGCCGCGAGCCACTGGCGCGCCGGCGACGACGATCGAGCCTGGCGCGAACGACTGCGCGGAGAGCCGTTTGCCCGGCGAGCACGGGCCATCGCTAGACCTCGACGACTACCGGAAAGACCATCGGCCGGCGCTTGGTCTGCTCGTACAGGTACTGCGACAGCCTGTCCTTGATCTGCGTTTTCAGCAGGCCCACCTCGCTGGTGTGTTCGCCTGGTGTATGGATTGCCTCGATCACCTGGCGGACGGCCCCGGGGATGACCGGGTCATCGGGGCCCGTCACGAAGCCACGCGTGACGATCTCGGGCTGGCCGATCAGCGCGCCGCTCTGCTTGTCCACGGTGATCACGACCAGGAACATGCCATCGTTGGCCAGCGCGCGACGATCGCGCAGGACGACGTCGCCGACGCCGCCGACCGACAGGCCGTCGACGTACACGTAGCCCGACTCGACCGGCACGGCACGATGGGCGCCGGCTGGCGTGAAGTCGATCGGCTGCCCGTTCTCGATGATGTAGATGTTCCCGGGCGCCACGCCCAACTCTTGCGCGAGGCGGCCGTGCTGCACGAGCATGCGGAACTCGCCGTGGACCGGGATGAAGTGCTGTGGCCGGGTCAGGATGAGCATCAGCTTGAGCTCCTCCTGGCTGGCGTGGCCGGAAACGTGCGCGCGGCGGATGTCGTGGTAGAACACGTTGGCTCCGACCTTGAACAGGTTGTCGATCGTGCGCCCGACCACCTCCTCGTTGCCGGGGATCGGGCTGGCGCTCACGATGACGGTGTCACCGGGCTTGATCTCGACCCAGCGGTGGTCGCGGTTGGCCATCCGCGCCAGGCCCGCCATGGGTTCGCCCTGGGCGCCGGTGGTGGCGATCATCACCTCGTTGTCGGGCAGGTCCTTGAGCCGGTCCTTGCTGACCAGCTGCTCGGGCGGATAGCGCAGGTAGCCGAGCTCGGTGGCGATGCGCACGTTCTGTTCCATCGAGCGGCCGATGACCGCGACTCGCCGGCCGAACTCGCGCGCCGCGTCGAATACCTGCTGGATGCGCGCGATGTTGCTCGCGAAAGTGGCCACGATGACCCGGCCCTCCACGCCTTCCATGATGTCGTGGAAGGCGGCACCAACGGTCCGCTCGGAAGGCGTGTAGCCGGGGTTCTCGGCCCGTGTTGAGTCCGACATGAGGCACAGGACGCCCTGCTGACCCCAGCCGGCGAGGGCGTGCAGGTCGGGCAGCCGCCCGTCGACGGGGGTGAAGTCGAACTTGAAGTCGCCGGTGTGGATGACCATGCCCAGCGGCGTGCGCAGGGCGATGCCCATCGCGTCGGGAATCGAGTGCCCGATGCGGAAAGGCGTCGCGCTGAAGCCGCCCAGGTCGACCGTCTGTCCGGGTTCGAAGGGCAGCATCGGGTTGGTCGTCAGCTTGTGTTCCTTGAGCTTGATGCCGAGCAGTCCCTGGGCCAGCGTCGAGGCATAGATGGGCACGCCAGGAAAGTACGGCAGCACGTATGGCAAGCCGCCGATGTGGTCCTCGTGCGCATGCGTAATCAGGAAGGCCTTGAGCATGTGCTGACGCTCGCGCAGGTAGGTCACGTCGGGCACGACGAAGTCGACGCCGAACATCTCTTCGTCGGGGAACATCAGGCCGCAATCGATCACGACGATCTCGTCGTCCGATTCGAAAATGGTCATGTTCTTGCCGATTTCGCCCACGCCGCCGAGGGGCAGGATGCGCAACGTGCCGCTATCTGCACTCATCTAGAAGAGCCCCAGCTGCGCTTCGCTCGCCGGCGCCAGGATGGGCTCCTCGTCGGCGATCTCAAGCGTTTCCTCGGTTGGCGCGGCCGGTGTGCCCGGTGTTTCTGCGCGACGTTCGCGCGCACGCAGCAGGACGTCCGGCAGGGCGGCCATGTCCTCGTACATCGTCTCCTTCAGGGCGCCCTGCCGTAACGCTGCCGCGGGGTGGTACATCGCGTAGGCCGTGGCGGCGTGTGCGCCGGTCGCCGGATCGACGGGCTGCTCGGTGCCGTGCGCAGCGCTGATCCGCGCGCCGGGCATGAAGGTCTGCAGGGAATGCCGGCCGAGCGTCACAATCAGCGCGGGATCGAGCGCCTCGAGCTGGCGGCGCAGGTACGGCGCACAGGCCGCGATCTCGGCTGGCTCGGGATCACGGTTGCCGGGTGGCCGGCACTTGACGACGTTGGTGATGAATACCTCCTCGCGCCGCCAGCCGATGGCCTGCAGCAGCTCGTTGAGCAGGCCGCCCGCCGCGCCCACGAATGGCCGGCCCTGCTGGTCCTCGTTGTAGCCGGGCCCTTCGCCGACGAACACGACCTCGGTGTCGGCGTGGCCCTCGCCCGGCACGGCGTTTGTTCGGCCGACGTGCAGCGGGCAGCGCTTACAGACCGCAACCTCGGCGGCGATTTCGTCAAGCGTGCGCCGCCTGTCTTCCGGCGTCACGTTACTTGACGGGTCCAGGGGTGCCCGGTGCGACCGTTACTGCGCATGGTGAAACTCGTTTGCAGGTATTCGTCTGGGCACGCCTCCCGATGATACCGAGCAGCCGGGCATGGTGCCGAACGCGGTGACGTCGCGGATACACGCGCGGCGCCGCGGTCGGACGCGCCGGTGACAGCAAGTCAGCGGGAAATCGCCTTCTTCGCGGGCCATGACAGCAATCCCAGGAGCCCGTGTCTGCGTCGTTCCCTGACGACGACACCCGCACCACCCACGCGGTACACGCGTAGTAGGACGGCCGCTACCACACATGGACGCATCGAGCAAGGCGCGTTCCCGTTGCGGTGGCAAGGTCCCGACTCCCACCTACGCGGCTGAAGCGCAGGTGGTGCAGCTGCCGAGCCTACGACGCGCCGTGTGCGTAAGTGGCCCATGTCCGTTCCCATCCGGCGGATAGGACGCGTGGGGCGCGCAAATGGGCGCGACTGGACCGCATGACCGATTCGCGGTCGGGCGCCCGAGAATGAGCGACGGCCCGCCGGTTGACCGGCGGGCCGTCTTCTCGTGTTCGCCTCAGGCGCCCAGCGTCACGCAGGCGACTTGGCCAGGTGGCGCTGCATCGCTGCCTTGCGCGACAGGTTGATGCGCCCCTGGCGGTCGATCTCGGTGACGACGACCATGATCTCGTCGCCGATCGAGACCACGTCCTCAACGGTGGGCACGTGGTAATCGGCCAACTCGCCGATGCGCACGAGGCCCTCCTTGCCGGGCAGGATCTCGACGAAGGCGCCAAAGGTCATGATGCGCGTAACGCGGCCCAGATACAGGCTGCCGACCTCGACCTCACGGGTAAGGCCTTCGATCATCTGGATGGCGGCACGCGAGTTGTCGGCGTTGACCGCCGCAATCTCGACCGTGCCGTCGTCCTCGACGTTGATCTCGGTGCCGGTGTCCTCCTGGATCTTGCGGATCGTGGCGCCACCCTTGCCGATGATGTCGCGGATCTTCTCGGGGTTGATCTTGATGGTGATGATGCGCGGCGCATAGGCGCTCATCTCGGTGCGCGCCTCGGGCATCACCTCGAGCATCTTGCCCAGGATGAACATGCGCGCAGCGTGGGCCTTCTCGAGACCCTCGCGGATGATCGCCTCGTTGATGCCGGTCACCTTGATGTCCATCTGCAGGGCGGTTACGCCCTCGGACGTGCCGGTGACCTTGAAGTCCATGTCGCCGAACGCGTCTTCCTTGCCCAGGATGTCCGTCAGCACCGCGAACTTGCCGTCCTCGCCGCTGACCAGGCCCATCGCCGCCCCGGCGACGGGTGCCGAGATGGGCACGCCGGCGTCCATCAGCGCGAGCGTCGAGCCGCAGGTAGAGGCCATCGAGGTCGAACCGTTCGACGTGACGCACTCGGACACAACGCGGATGACGTAGGGGAAATCCTCCTGGCTGGGCAGGACCGGCAGCAGCGCGCGCTCGGCGAGCGCGCCGTGGCCGATCTCGCGCCGGCCGGGGCCGCGCATGGGCTTGTTCTCGCCCGTTGAGTAGGGCGGCATGTTGTAGTGGTGCAGGTAGCGCTTCGACTCCTCCGGGCTGATCGTGTCGATACGCTGGACGTCGGAGGACGGTCCGAGCGTCGCGACCGATAGGGCCTGGGTCTGCCCGCGCGTGAACAACGCAGATCCGTGCGCCCGCGGTAGCAACCCGACCTCGACCGAGATGGGCCGGATGGTGTCGAGATCGCGGCCGTCCATGCGCAGGCCCTCGGTCAGGACCAGGTCACGCACGACCTTCTTGTGTAGCAACGTGCCCAGGCTCTTGCTGAAATGGGCCTTGCGCCGCGCGGCGTCAATGGCGCTGCTTGTTTCTTCCATGGTGGCGCCGCTCCGCTGCGCGCGAATCGCGTCGGCCACGTCGTGCTTGTAGTTGTCGATGCGCGCGGGCAGGTCGCTGGCCCAGCGCAGCAGCAGCTGCGCCGTGGCCTCGGCGTCCGGGAGGGCGCGGTGATTGGGCTCGGTCTCGAGCTCGAAGTAGCGCGCCAGGTCGCTCAGCTTCATATCCGAATCCGGATAGGCATCGCGCGCCAGGACCAGGGTGTCCAGGTAACGCCCCCGCTCGATGCGGCGTCCGTCGCCGAGCGCCGCCTCGATGAAGCCGATGTCGAAGCCCACGTTGTGGCCGACCAGCAGGGCATCGCCTGCCCAGTCCATCAACTGGCCGGCTGCCTGCGCGGGAGCGGGTGCCCCCTTGACGTCCGCATCGGTGATGCCGTGCAGCTGCTTGCCGACGATCGCCTCGCCCGGGTTGACGAGGGTCGACCAGCGGTCCTGGATCTTGCCCTTGGCCACCTTGACGGCACCGATCTCGACGATGGCACCCTGCTTGGCGTCGCGACTCGTGGTCTCCACATCGAAGACCACGAATGGCTTGTTGCTGGCGATCGCCTCGACGAACTGCAGCACTGAACCGGTGCCCGGCTCGATGTACGGCAGCCGCTTGGGCTTGCCGACCATCTCGCGCAGCTGGTCCTGCAGGTCGAGAATCGGCGCCAGCGAGCGGTGGCCGAACATGATCGCCTCGGCCATGACCGACTCGGGCACGATCTTGGCGCCTGCCTCGACCATCATGATCGCGTCGCGGGTGCCGGAAACGACCAGGTCGATATCAGAGTCCTCGAGCTGGGTGATCGTTGGATTCAGCACCAACTCGCCGTCGATGCGCCCTACGCGCACGGCGGCAACCGGGCCCAGGAACGGGATTTCGCTGATCGTCAGGGCGGCCGACGCGGCGATGGTCCCGATGATGTCGGGGTCGTTCTCCTGGTCGGTCGACAGCACCGTCAGCACCACCTGGACGTCGTCCTTGTAGCCGTCCGGGAAGAGTGGCCGGATGGGTCGATCGGTCAGCCGCGCGGCCAGGATGGCCGCCTCAGAGGGCCGCGATTCGCGTTTGATGAAGCCGCCCGGGATCTTGCCCGCGGCATACATGCGCTCCTCGAACTCGATCGTCAGCGGGAAGAAGTCGAGCCCTGGGCGCGGCTCCGAGCGGTTGGCCGTTCCGAGCAGCATCGTGTCGCCGTAACGGACGGTGACGGAACCACCGGCCAGCATTGCGAGCTTGCCGGTCTCGATGGTCAGGGTACGACCGGCGAGTTCGGTCGAGAGTGTTGTGACTGGCATCAGTCCTCCAATGGCGGAGGACGGGGCTCAGGAGTTTGCTAGCGACGCAGTCCGAGCGCGCCGATGAGCGCGCGGTACCGAGCGTTGTCCTTGCGCATCAGGTACGCGAGGAGGCGGCGACGCTGGCCGACCAGCTTGAGCAGGCCACGACGCGAATGATTGTCCTTGGGAAAGCTGCGCAGATGCTCGGTCAGTCCCTTGATGCGCTCTGTCAGCAGTGCGATCTGAACTTCAGGTGAGCCGGTGTCTGCTTCCGATCGGGCATGTTCAGCCACGATCCCTTCCTTAGTCTCCCGCGCCAGGGGCACCCGTTCCTCCAGTATTTCCTCTACTTTCGTTCCGCGGGAGTCTAACAGGCGTCCGATTTGCGAGCACGAAGCGCGCCCGCGCGGCATCACGACCCATCTGCCTGACGAGCGCTGCCGACGACGCGAAACGCTTCTCACCGCGCAGCCGGCGAACGAACTCGACACGCAGGTACTGCCCGTAGAGGTCCTCGTCGACGTCGAACAGGTGCACCTCCAGCACGCGCTCGCCGCCACCAAACGTGGGCCGTACCCCCAGCGACGCGACGCCGTCGGCGGTGCGCACGGGTTTGAGCGGATCGCCGCCGGCCCAGCCCGCACGGACCGCGTAGATCCCGTCGGGCGGCAGTGTCACCGGCTCGTCGAGCTCGAGATTGGCGGTGGGATAGCCCAGCTCGCGGCCGCGCCGATCGCCGTTCACGACGCGTCCGATGACGGCGTACGGCCGGCCCAGCAAACGCCGCACATCGGCCAGCCGACCTTCGCCGATCAGGGTGCGCAGGCGCGTGCTCGAGATCATCGCGCCCTCCCCGGCGAGTGACGGCACTTCGTCGATGTCGAAGCCGAGCTCGAGCCCGAGCTCGCGTACGGCGGGCAGCACGCCGGCCCGGCTACGGCCGAATGCCGAGTCGGGTGTCATCACCACCGCCACCAGCTGCCGGCCGGCCGATACCCGACGCAGGAATTCTTCCGGCGGCTGGCTGGCGAAGGCGCGATCGAAACGCTGGACCACGAGTACGTCGATGCCCAACGCCGCGAACCGCGCGCGGCGCTCCGACTCACTGCACAACAACGATGGCGCCTGGCCGCGCAGCACCTGCGCCGGGTGTGGCTCGAAGGTCAGCAGGACCGACACGGCGCGGCGCCGGCGGCCCGCGTCGACCAGCCTTCGCAATATGCGCTGGTGACCGCGGTGCACGCCATCGAACATGCCGATCGCAAGTACGAAGCGCAGCCCGCGCGGCAGCTCATCGATCCCGCCCACCACGTCCATCTAGGCGAGCACCTTTTCGGGGCGCAGGAAGCCCGCCGCCTGGCGGGCCATCGCCACCAGGCGACCGGCGGCGTCGACGACGCGCACGAGGCCTTCCTCATCGGGTGTCACAACCCGGCGCAACTGCTGGCCGCGCAGCAGGTGGCGCAGCGCGGCGTCGGCGAGTTCGAGGCGTGGATAGCGTTCGAGGCCCACGTCCATGGGCAGCAGCAGTGGCGCCGCCAGCCCCTCGCCGAGTGCCGCGCGCACATCCGCGAGTGGGTGCGCATCGGCCAATCGGAAGTCACCACTGGCCGTGCGCGTGAGGGCTGCCAGGTAGGCGCCCGATGCCAGACGCTCGCCAAGGTCACGGGCAAGCGCCCTGATGTACGTGCCGGCCGTGCACTCGACCTCGAACGTGGCCACCGGCCGGGCCGGGTCGTCGTCCCGCCAGTCGGTCATCTCCAGGCGCCGAATGGTCACCGTGCGCGGGCGCAACTCCGGTTTCGCCCCGCCGCGCGCCAGCTCGTAGGCGCGCCGCCCTGCCACGCGGACGGCCGAGTAGTCGGGCGGCACCTGCTGGATCTCACCGCGAAAAGCGTCGAGCTCCGCCGTCACCTGCTCGCGTGTCGGCGCATGCCCGGTCGGGGTCAGCTCGCCGTCCAAATCGTCGGTCGTCGAACGGCTGCCAAAGCAGACCACGGCGCGATACTCCTTGGCGTCGGTCATGTGGTACTCGACCAGGCGCGTGGCGCGGCCCAGGAAGATGGGCAGCACGCCGGCCGCAAAGGGATCCAGCGTTCCCCCGTGTCCGACACGCCGCACGCCCGTCAGGCGCCGGACCAGGGCGACGATGTCATGCGATGTCGGTCCGGGCTCCTTGGCCACGACGAGCACGCCGTCGAGCGGGACGCTGTCAGCCAACTGTCGCGGCGAGCATCCGGCGGGCCACGGCCAGCACCGCCTCGACGGCCTCGTCGATGGGCAGGTCGAGCGTCGCTCCGGCTGCCCGCGCATGGCCGCCGCCGCCGAAACCCCCGGTCAGCGCGGTGGCGTCCTGGCCACCCTCCTTGGTACGCACGCTGATCTTGGTGCGCTCACCGGATTGGCGGAAGAGGATCATCAACTCGGCCGTCGCCGACTGGCTGAGCAGGTCGCTCAGGCCTTCGGCATCGGCGACGGTGGCACCGCTGGTGGCGTAGTCGGATTCGTAGACCGACGACCACACCAACCGACCGTCCAGCTCCTCCTGCAGTCGACCCAGTACCAGGCCGAACAACCTCAGCTGACGGTTCGGCTTGGTGCGATAGAGGATGCGCGCCGTGTCCGCCAGTGGCGCACCGGCGGCCACCAGCTCGGCGGCCACGCGCAGCGTCCGCGGCGTGCTGTTGGGGTGCTGGAAGTTGGCCGTGTCGATGACCAGCCCGGCGAGCAGCGCGGCCGCGATCGAGCCTGCCGCGGCGGTCAGTGGCACGCCCAGCGCGGGCATCAGCAGGGTGTCCATCTCGCACGTCGCCGCCGCCGTAGGGTCGACCCAGTCGACCACGCCGAAGCCGGTGTTCGACACGTGGTGGTCGATGTTGACGATCGGTATGCGGCCGAACAGTTCCGCATGGCGGCCGAGCACCGTACCGATGCGGGCCAGGTCGCCGCAATCACCAACCACGATCAGGTCGTAATTACGGCCCGGTTCGGGGTCCTGGCGGAACCGGTCGATGCGCGGCATGAAGCTGTGCATCGGCGGCACCTCGTCGCTGCACACCGGCGTGGCCCGCCCGCCCAGCTCCTCGACCGCGAGGGCCACGGCCAACGCTGAGCCGAGTGCGTCTGCCTCGGGATTCTCGTGGCACACCGTGAGCACCTCGCGCGCACCGGAAATGCGTTCGATGACGGCGGCGGGCACCGCGGCGATGTCCTGCGCGGTCAGCGAATCGAGGTTCACTTGCCTGCCCCGTCGGGTGCCGGCCCCGGCGTGGGCAGCGTCTCGGTCGGTTCGACGTCACCACCACCGCCGCGCTCGAGGTCATCGAGGATGCGCAGGACGCGGGTGCCGCGTTCGGCGGTCTGGTCCTCCTTGACGTGCAGCGCCGGAATGCGTTTCAGCCGTAGCCGGCCCAGCCGGTTGCGCACGAACGGCATCGCCCGGGCCAGGGCGCGCAGAGTCTGGCGGCGCTCGGTGGGGGTGCCGATGACCGAGATCCAAACGTTGGCGTGGCGCAGGTCCGGCGCTACTTCGACGTGGGTGATGGTCACGAAGCCGATGCGCGGGTCATCGACTTCGCGCCGCACGACGTCACTTATCTCTTCGCGCAGCAGCTCGTCCAGCCGCGCCGTGCGCTCGCTCACCTGGCGTCAGCCGGTAGCGACGCGCGAGACGATCTGGTGCGTGAACGACTCGATGATGTCGCCTTCTTCGATCTCGTTGAAGCCGGCCAGGCCGATGCCGCACTCGTAGCCTGTCTGGACTTCGCGTACGTCGTCACGGAAGCGCCGCAGCGACTCCACCCGATCGGTGGCAATGAGCTTGCCGCCGCGGTAGATGCGTGCGCCGCCGCGAACCACCCGGCCGTCGGTCACATAGCAGCCAGCGATCATGTTGCGTCCGCTGCGGAACGTCTGGCGCACCTCCGCGCGGCCCTCGACGACCTCGATCTCTTCGGGCTCGAGCAGGCCGCGCAGCGCGGCGCTCATCTCGTCGGTGAGCTTGTAGATGATGTCGTACAGGCGGACGTCGACACCTTCGGCCTCGGCCGTGCGGCGCGCCTGGGGATCGAGCTTGGTATTGAAGCCGACGACGATCGCGTTCGACGCCGACGCGAGCAGGATGTCGTTGTCGCTGATGTCGCCGGTGGCCTCATGCAGGATGTTGATGCGCACCTCATCGGTCTGGACCTGCTCCAGGGCATGGCGAATGGCACCCAGCGAGCCCTGCACGTCCGCCTTCAGGATGATGCCCAGCTCCTTCGTCTGGCCGGCCTGGATCTGGCGGTACAGGTCTTCCAGCGTCGCGCGGCCGGTGGTCTCCGGGGCAGTGCCGGCGCGTCGCTGCTCGATCAGCGTCCGGGCCGTCTTTTCGTCGGGCACGACGCGCAGGATGTCGCCCGCGGCCGGCACCTCGCCGAGGCCCAGGATGACCGCCGGGGTCGACGGTCCGGCCTTGCTGATGCGCTCGCCGCGGCTGTTCTGCAGCGCACGGACGCGGCCGTAGGTATCGCCCACCACGACCACATCACCAACGTTCAGGGTGCCCGTCTGGACGAGCACCGTGGCGACCGGGCCGCGGCCCTTGTCGAGCTCCGCCTCGACAACGGTGCCCACGGCGGAGCGCTTGGGGTTGGCCTTGAGCTCCTGCACATCGGCCACGATCTGGATCGTGTCGAGCAGGTCTTCGATGCCGGTCCGCTCGCGTGCACTGACGGACACGAGCGGCACGTCGCCGCCGTACTCCTCGATGATCACGCCATGCTCCGAGAGCTCGTTCTTGACGCGCTCGGGGTTGGCGTCGGCCTTGTCGACCTTGTTGAGCGCCACGACGATGGGCACCTTCGCCGCCCGCGCGTGATCGATTGCCTCGAGCGTCTGCGGCATGACGCCGTCGTCGGCCGCCACCACCAGGACGGCAATGTCCGTCACCTTCGCGCCCCGCGCGCGCATGGCGGTGAACGCCTCGTGGCCGGGCGTGTCGAGGAAAACGATGCGCCGGCCATCCTTCTGGATCTCGCTGGCGCCGATGTGCTGGGTGATGCCGCCACGCTCGCCCGCCGCGACGGTCGTCGAGCGAATGGCGTCGAGCAGGCTGGTCTTGCCGTGGTCAACGTGACCCATCACCGTCACGATCGGCGGCCGCGCCTGGAGTTGCCCCGGCTCGTCCTCTTCGAAGAGGACCTCCTTGGCCGCCTCGGGCGTGGGCGCGTCACCGTTGGTCTCGGCCTTCTCGGGCGCGCGCGCCTCGGCCACTTCGAAGCCGAGTTCGCTCGTCACCAGGCTTGCCGTGTCGCGGTCCAGGGGCTGGTTGATGTTGGCAAAGATGCCGCTCTTGATGAGCTCGCGGATGATGTCCGCGGCATTGACACCCAGGAGCTCGGCGAGTTCCTTGACGGTGACCGAGCTGGGAATCTCGACCGCACCGCGAGTCGCCGGATCGAGCGTCTGGACGCTGGACTCGCCGGACTGGTCAGAACGGCGCGGCGGCTTGCGCGGGCCGCGCAGGTTACGGGTGCCACTGCGACTTCGTGCCATTGGCTATCTCCCCCCTTGGCTGTCCACGAGCTGGCCGCGCTCCAGCTGGCCGCGCAGTTCCGCCGGGAGTGACGCCGACAGGGCTCGTTCGATCGATTTGTGCTTGATGGCCGCCGACCAGCATGTGCCGTCGGCGCAGATGTAGGCACCGCGCCCCGCGGCACGGCCCGAGGGGTCAAAGCGCAGCACGCCGTCCGGCGCCCGCACGATGCGCAGCAGGTCGCGCTTCTGGCGAGTCGTACGGCAGCCCACGCAGGTGCGCGTCGGGAAACGCCGCGCCGGGAGTGGCTGCGCCGAACGCGCGGGCAAGGTCCCTTCGACCGACATCACGCCTTGCCCTCTGCTGCCACGGCTGCTGGCTTCCGCGCGCGCCGCGTGGGGGCAGGCTTGGCAGCAGACTTCGTCGTGGGCTTGGACGCTGCTTTCGCGGCTGGCTTGGAGGCAGACTTCGTCGCGGGCTTGGACGCTGCTTTCACGGCGGGCTTGGCAGCCGCCTTCGCGGCTGGCTTGGCAGCAGACTTCGTCGCCTGGCCTTGGCCGCTGCTTTCGCGGCTGGCTTGGCAGCAGACTTCGTCGCCGGCTTGGCCGCTGCTTTGGCGGCTGGCTTGGCAGCAGACTTCGTTGCCGGCTTGGCCGCTGCTTTGGCGGCTGGCTTGGCAGCCGCCTTCGCAGACGGCTTGGCCGCCTTTGTCTTCGTCGGAGCCTCCCCTGCCGCCACCGGCTCGGGGACTTCCGCCGGGGCAGCCTGCTCGTCCGTCTTCCTGGTCCGAGTCGCAGGCTTCTTGGGCGCGGGCTCGGCCTCCGCTGGTGCCTCGGCGGGCGTCTCGCCACGCGGTGCGGGCGGGCGAGGTGGCGCCTGGTCGCTGCGGATGTCGATGCGCCAGCCGGTCAGCTTGGCCGCCAGGCGCGCGTTCTGGCCCTCGCGTCCAATGGCCAGGCTGAGCATCCGCTCGGGCACCGTCACGCTGGCGATGCGCAGGTCCTCGTCAATCGAAACGTTGACGACCGTCGCCGGACTCAGCGCGTTGGCCACGAACACCGCGGGGTCCTCGTTCCAGGGAATGATGTCGATCTTCTCGCCGCCCAGTTCGGCAACGACCGCCTGTACCCGACCGCCGCGCTGGCCGACGGTGGCACCCACCGGGTCGAGGCCATCCTGGCGGCTGGCCACGGCGACCTTCGAGCGGCTGCCTGCCTCGCGCGCGATGGCCTTGACCTCGACCGTGCCGGCATGGATCTCGGGCACCTCGAGCTCGAACAGGCGGCGCAGGAAGTTCTTGTGCGTGCGGCTGACGTAGATGAGCGGGCCCTTGGTCGTCCGCCGCACCTCGAGAACGTACGCCTTGACGTGCTGGCCGATGCGGTAGTGCTCGGTGGCCGACTGGTCGGTGGTCGGCAGGATCGCCTCGGCACGACCCACGTCGAGGATCACGCCGCGCGGCTCGACGCGACTTACGGTGCCGGTGATGATCTCCAATTCGCGCTGCGCGTACTGGCCGAAGACCTGCTCGCGCTCTACCTCGCGCAGCCGCTGGCGCACCAGCTGGGTGGCCAGCTGCGCGTGAATCCGGCCGAAGCTGGCACTGTCCAGTTTGCCAATCTCGACCAGGTCGCCGGCACTCGCGTCGGCTTTGTACGGACGCGCTTCGTCGACGGTGAACTCGATCGTCGGGTCCTCGACTTCGTCGACGACGTACATCGCCCGGTAGGCACTGAAACGCCCGCTCTCCGGATCGACATCGACGAAGACGTTCTCGTTGCCGGGCGTCGCCCGCCGATAGGCCGACTGGATCGCGTCCGCGAGCGTCGCCACCAGCTGCTCGCGCGGGATGTTCTTTTCGGCGTTCAGCTGCAGGAGCGCGCCGATGAAGTCACGGTTCACAGTGCGCCCTCCTTTCGCTCAGTAGTCGATCATCCCCCGCTCGGCCAGGTTCTCCCTCTGCTCACAAAGAAACGTGGGGGTCACCCACGTTCCGAGGCGGCCAGATATGCGGCCGAAAGTATACACCGAGTCACCCATCCCACCCGCACGAACCGCCGCCGCCAAGCCCGCTTGGCCACGCACCGGCGAGACGACCGAGTCGAGCGCCCGGCGACCGGCTACCGTTGCCCGCGATGGAGACGTACGACTTCGTCATCATCGGCGCCGGCGCCGCCGGCGAAGCGGCCGCGCACGAGGCGCTGCGCCGCGGTGCGCGCGTGGCCGTGGTCGAGCGCGAACTGCTCGGCGGCTCATGCCCGTTCTGGGCGTGCATGCCGTCCAAGGCGCTGCTGCACGCCGCCGGGGTCCACGCCATTGGCGGCGACTATCCGTGGCCACGCGCATCCGCCTTCCGCGACTACATCATCAATCGCGAGAAGATTGCATGGCCCGACGACAGCGGTCACCTGAAGCGCCTCGTCGACGCCGGCGCCACCGTGATTCGTGGCGAGGCTCACGTCGCCGGTCCCGGCCGCGTATCCGTGCGCTTGGCCGACGGCGGCGAACAAGAGGTGGCCGGCGCCAACCTGGTCGTTGCGGTCGGCTCGAACTCGACCGTCCCCGACCTGCCGGGTCTCGATGAGGTGGGTGCCTGGAGCAACCGCCAGGCCACGAGCCTGCGTGCCCTCCCGCGCAGCCTGGCCATCCTGGGCGGCGGCCCGACCGGCCTCGAGCTGGCGCAGGTCATGGTCCGCTACGGGGTGCCGGTCCGCCTGATCCACCCGCAGCTGCTCGTCAACCATCGCGACCATCCGCGCAACTCCGCGGCGATCGCCGACGGCTTGCGGCGTGACGGGGTCAGCCTGCATCTGGGCCGCCGCGCCGTGCGCGTCGATGCGCGCGCCGGCGACGCTGGCGCGCACCGCATCACGCTCGATGATGGCGGCCACGTCGACGGCCACGAGATCCTGCTCGCCATCGGTCGCACCGCGCCGCTCGTGGGCCTTGGCCTCGAGAACATCGGCGTGCGTCTGGTCGACGGCCGGGTGCAGCCCGACGCGCAATTACGCATTGCCGAGCGTACGTTCGTCATCGGTGACCCGGCCGGCCCCGAGATGCACACGCACCTGGCCCATTACCAGGGCGAGATCGCGGTCGGCATCGCGCTCGGCGACAACCGTCAGCCCGACTACCGGGCCATTCCGCGCGTCGTCTTCACCGACCCGGAGGCCGCCGGGGTCGGCCTGCGCCTCGACCAGGCGCAGCAACAGGGCATCGATGCGGTGGAGAAGTACGCCGACCTCGGGACCAGCGCCAAGGGTTATGTCGCCGAAGGGAGCGGCCATGTCACGATCGTCATCGATCGCGCGCAGCGCACGCTGGTCGGCGCATTCATCGCCGGTCCAGCGGCCGGCGAGGCCATCCACCTGGCCGTGCTCGCCGTCAAGGCGCGGACGCCGCTGGAGGTACTGGCCGACACCATCACCGCATTCCCGACGACCACCCGCGTGATGGGCCTGCTCTTCACAGAGGCGCTGCACGAGCTGGCGGCCGCTGGGGCGTAAACGGTGTTCCTGAGCGGGACGCTCCTCAACGTGACCACCGTCGTGATCGGGACGACCATCGGTCTGCTCCTGGGTGCACGCCTGCCCGCGCGCCTGCAGCAGACGCTCACCGATGGCCTGGGCCTGTTCACGCTCGCAGTTGGGTTCACTCTCGCGCTGCGCATGTTGCTCGACCCCACCGAGCCGCCCGGCAGTGACCTGACCGTGCTCGCCGCGTTGCTGGCCGGGGCAGTCATCGGCGAGCTCCTCCGGCTGTCGGACCGGCTCGACAACCTTGGCGCGTGGTTTCAGCGGCGCCTCGCCGGCGGCGACCAGCCGTCGCGCATCGCCGAGGGTTTCGTCACGGCCAGCCTCGTTTTCTGCGTCGGACCGCTGACCATCCTGGGCTCGATCCAGAACGGCCTGACCGGCGACATCCAGCTGCTCGCGGTCAAGAGCCTGCTCGACGGTGTCGCCAGCATCGCCTTCGCCGCCGCGCTGGGCAGCGGCGTCTACCTCGCCGCCCTGACCGTGCTCGTCGTCCAGGGCGGCATCGCCGGAGCAGCCGCCGTGGTCGGGAGTGGGCTCGGCCAGCAGGCGATCGACATCACCGCGGCGACCGGCGGCCTGATCCTGCTCGGCGTTGGGCTGCGACTGCTGGACATTCGCCAGGTGCGCGTGGCCAACTTCTTGCCGGCCCTGCTGTTGGCGCCGGTATTCGCCTGGCTCGCCGACGCGCTGCGCGCCGCCCTGGCTCAGTAGGCGCGCGCGAAAACCACCCGCCGGCTCGAAGAACGCCCATCGATCAGGCACTTGCCCGTTTCGTCGGCCGCGTCGAAGGGGATGACGCGAATGGTGGCCCCCGTTTCGGCGCTGACCTGCTTCTCGCAGTCACCGTTGCCGCACCAATGGGCCATCACGAAGCCGCCCTCCCGGTCGAGCACCGCCTTGAACTCGTCATAGCCATCGGCCAGGTGCGTGTGCTCGGCGCGGAAGGCAAGCGCGCGCTGGAACAGGTGCTCCTGGTAATCGACCAGACGGCGCGGCAACTCGTCGGCGAGCGCGGCGAGGCTGAGGGTCGACTTCTCGCGATCGACCCGACGCACCAGGACGCCCTGACCGGCGGCCACGTCGCGCGGCCCGATCTCCAACCGGAAGGGCACGCCGCGCAACTCCCAGTCGTTGAACTTGAAGCCGGGCGACTCCTCGCGCCAGTCGGTCTTGACGCGCAGCGGACCTGAAACCGTGGCGACCCCGGCCAACGATTTCTCGACCGACTCGACGGCCTGTGCGACGTGCTGGCGATCTTCCTCGCTCCGGAATATGGGCACGATGACCACCTGTACCGGTGCCACGTTGGGCGGTAGCACGAGTCCGGCGTCGTCGCCGTGGGCCATGATCACCGCGCCGACCATGCGCGTCGAGAACCCCCACGACGTGCCATAGGGGTTCTTGCGCTGGTTGTCGCGGTCGAGGAACTCGATCCCCGCGGCGCGGGCGAAGTTCTGGCCGAGCATATGGCTGGTGCCCGCCTGAAGGGCCTTGCCATCGCGCATCATGGCTTCGATCGAGTGGCTGTACACGGCGCCGGGGAACTTCTCGTTATCGGTCTTGGCGCCCTTGACGACAGGTATCGCCAACCAGTCCTCGGCGACCGCGCGGTAGGCCTCGAGGCCGGTGGCAACCTCGTCGGCAGCCTCCTTTTCGGTGGCATGGAAGGTGTGCGCTTCCTGCCACAGAAACTCGGCGGTGCGCAGGAAGAGGCGCGTGCGCAGTTCCCAGCGGACCACGTTGTTCCACAGGTTGAGCAGCAGCGGCAGGTCGCGATAGGACTGGATCCAGTCCTTGACGACCTCGGCGATGATTGCCTCACTGGTCGGCCGGATGGCCAGCCACTCGGTCAGCTCCTCCCCGCCGGCGTGGGTCACCCAGGCGACCTGGGGGTTGAAGCCCTCCACGTGCTCGGCTTCCTTTTCGAGGAAGGAGCGCGGCACGAAAAGCGGGAAATAGGCGTTGCTGTGGCCCGTGCGCTTGATGTGCCGGTCGAGCTCGTCGCGCATCGACTCCCAGATGGAATAGCCATACGGACGAATGACCATGCAGCCGCGCACCGGTGAGTAATCGGCAAGCTCGGCCTTGAGGACGACGTCGTTGTACCAGCCGGGGAAATCCTCGGACTGGCGCGTGATCGACTTGACGAAATGCTGGGCTGACTGCGTGGACACGAGTCCTCCGCGCGACTTTTGGGGACGGGGCCGTATCGTACGACAGCGCCATCTCGTGGCCCCGGTGCGCGCGTGCACCCCAACCAGTGGGGGCATTCGCAGCGGGACGAACAGCGTCTTTCGCGGCCACCCGCGCGCGGGTTATCTTCGCCTCGTGCCCGTGTTGCGAACGCTCGACCTGGTCCTGTTGCTCTCGCTGCTCATCATCGCCGTGGGTCTCGTACCCGCGTCGCAGGTGATGCTGCAGATCTACCTGGGCATCAAGAGCCGGCGCCTCGTCGACGCGACTACTTGGGCTCCGCCGCCACCGGCACCGGTGACCGAGCTGATGCAGCACCTGACGCGGGCCGGCCTCAAGCCGCTCGGCGTTCGGGCGGCGGCGCTGGTGGGCAACCGGCGCCGTTTCGAATGGAACCTCGTCGACGAGTCGACGACCACCTACGTCTCGCTCATCCCCGCGCCCGCGGTCGGTGCCGGCGTACTGATGGTCTGCCATACCGCGTTTGCCGATGGATCGTTCGTCGCGACCTACTACCCGACCGGCGTGCAGGCCGCCGGCGAGAAGCTGGTGGCAGTATCGACGAGCGAGTCTCCCGACGCTGCGCTCGTACTCCACCACGACACCGTGGCCGCCTTCTCCGCGGACCATGGCGCCCCGCTGCAGAACCGCTCGATGGCAGACCTGGTGGAGCGCGACGCGACCTACCGTCGCCTTCACGGTGGAGCCGCGGTGCGCGGCAGGGCTTACGCGTACGTTGGTATGGCCGCACTGCTGGCGATGGCCTGCGGCATCACGATCGCGCGACTGATCGTCCTCGATTAGGGCCGGCGGCGGCCCGGCACCGCGCCGCACCGCGCGGCTTCAACCGGCGCATGGACGTTCAGGAGTACGCGGATTATCGTGATGTGGATCTCGGCACGGGACGAGCTGCCGAGGGCCGGAGGACAGATGCCGCTCTTTCTGGACACGCACCGCAAAATCGACGGGCTGACAGCAGATGCCGTCGCCCAGGCGCACGCACGCGACCTGGAGGTGCAGGACAAGTACGGGGTGTCGTACTTCCGCTACTGGTTCGACGAGGCGACAGGCCGGGTCTACTGCCTCTTCGAGGGGCCCGATGCTGAAGCCGGCGCCGCCGTGCACCGAGAAGCGCACGGCCTCCTCGCCGACGAAATCACCCAGGTGCAGGAAGGGAAGTAGCCGGCCCGGTCAACGCCGACTGCGGCGCCTCGCCACCGTCGTTGCCACCGAAAATCCGGGCGACGGCACCGTCCACGTCAAGGCTCCGGCCTTCGCGCCGCGCGAGCTCGAACGCCTCGGGTCCCATGCGCGCGGCGAGCCACTGGACGCAACGCTCGTAGTCGCCGCGCGCGCCGGGCGGCAGGGGCGTGTTGATCGTCTCGCGCAGGTTCTGCGCCACACCCAGGAGGTGGGCGGCGTCCTCGGCCGCTTCGGCCATGACCACCGAGGCGAGCCGCTCGAGTGCCGTGGCCGTGCCGGGCATGTCGCGGAGCGTGCGCCGAATGCGCAGGCACTCGCGGTGCAACGACTTGGCGCGGGTCACGTCCCCCTCGCGCGCGGCCTCGTCGGCGAGGTGGAGTATCGAGCGCGCCACACCACGCTCGTCAGCGATCTCCTGCGAGACGCTGATCGACTCCTCGTGCAACCTGCGCGCCGCCTCGAGGTCGCCCGAGCGAGCGGCGGCGAGGCCTTCGCTGTCGAGCGCGAACGCCTGGCCCCAGCGATCGCCGAACTCGGCGTAGCGGGACTTGGCCCGGGCAAATATCGGTTCGGCCGCTGCGTAGCCTTCCTGGCGCGAGATTACGTCGGCGAGCGCAATCAGGCCGGTCGCCGAACCGTGCCGGTCGCCGATGGTCTCGGTCATCGCCGCCGCCTCCTCGTACAGCGTCCGCGCGCGGGCCAGCTCGCCATGCTCGGCGGTGACGTTGGCGAGGTTATGGAGCGCGTACGCGACGCTCGGCCGGTTACCCAGTTCGCGGTGTTGGGCCAGGCTCTGCTCGTGATAGGCGATCGCCGCCGGGTAGTCGCCCGCGATGTGCGCCAGGATGCCGGCGCCCGTGAGCGCATTGGCGCGCAGGCCCGACACGTCGCCATCGGTCGCCTGTAACGTCCTCTCGAGCCACATCCGGCCCTCGACCACCCTGCTGCGGATCTCCCAGTAACGCCACAGCCCGGCGGCCAGGCGCAGGCCGGTCGCTCCGCCGCCCGCCTCCGCCGAGCTCCACTCCAGGGCCAGCCGCAGGTTGTCCTGCTCGCCGTCGAACACGGTCAGCCAATCGAGCGGCGGCGGCCCGCGGAAGAACTCGGGCTTGGCGCGCTCGACAAGGTCCAGGTACCAGTCGCGGTGCGCGCGCAGGACGGCCTCCGCTTCACCCGCATCGAGCAGCTTGTCGCGGGCGTAGGCGCGCACGGTCTCATGCATCGTGAAGCGTGCTTCGCTGCCACTCGCCGCAGCGACGACGAGCGACTTGTCCACCAGCCGGGTGAGGATGTCGAGCACGTCGTCACTGACCACCCCCGTGCCGGCGGCGGTGACCACCTCGGCCGCTGCCAGGCTGCAACCGCCGCCGCCAAATGCGGCGAGGCGGCGAAACACCGCCTGTTCGTCCTGGGCGAGCAGGTCGTGGCTCCAGTCCATCGTCGCGCGCAGGGTCTGGTGGCGGGTGACCGCCATGCGGCTGCCGCCCGTGAGCAGGCGGAAGCGATCATCGAGCCGCGCAGCGATCTGTTCGACCGGCAGCGCTCGCGCGCGAGCCGCCGCGAGCTCGAGCGCCAGTGGCATACCGTCCAACCGGCGGCACAACTGCACGACTGCCGCGGCGTTCTGGTCGGTCATTGCGAACGCGGGCTGTGCGGCCGTGGCGCGATCAAGGAAGAGGCGCACCGCCGCCGAACGTGCGGCAAGCGCCGCAGTCACGGGCTCGTTGCTGTCGGGCAACTCGAGCGAAGGCACCGGCAGGACATGCTCGCCCTCCACGCCCAGCGCCTCGCGGCTGGTGGCCAGGATGCGCGTGTCGGTGTCGCGCAGGATGGCGTAAGCGATCTCGGCGCAGGCGCCCAGGACATGCTCACAGTTGTCGAGCACGAGGCACAGGCGGCGCGCCGCGAGGTGGTCGATCACGGTTTCGATCAGCGGCCGGCCGGGCTGCTCGTTGACCTTGAGCGCCTCGGCCACGGCCTGCAGCACGAGGCCTTCATCGGTCACGTTGCCCAGCTCGGCCAGCCATACCCCGTCGGGCAGGTCATCGAGCATGGCCAGCGCGATCTGAAGCGCCAGACGGGTCTTGCCGACACCGCCGGGGCCGGTGAGCGTAACCAGCGGCGAGGCCGCCAGCAGTTCGCGACCCTCGGCCAGCTCGCGTTCGCGGCCGACGAAGGTCGACAGCCGGCGGGGCAGGTTCGTCGGCCGGTCGTCGAGCGTGCGCAAAGGCGGGAAGTCGAGCGGCAGGCCCTCGGCGATGACCTGGAACAGGTGCTCCGGCTCGGCGAGGTCCTTGAGGCGATGCTCGCCAAGGTCGAGCAACGTGACGCCGGCCGGCAACTCGCGCCCGATAAGGTCGCGCGCAGTCCGCGACAGGAGAATTTGACCGCCGTGACCGGCCGCGCTGATGCGTGCCGTGCGGTGGACGTCGATGCCCACCAGGCCGACGTCGGCGGCCACCGGTTCACCGGTATGGAGGCCCATGCGCACCCGGACCGCGACCGCGTCGGGCCACGTAAAACCGGACAGCGCACGCTGGGCATCCACGGCCGCCGCAACCGCCGAACGGGCACTCGCGAAGCGGTAGTAAAAGCCGTCACCCTGGTTATCGAGCTCGATGCCGTCGTGCGCGGCAAACGCTTCGCGCAACAGCCGATGGTGCTCGGCGAGCACGCCCGCGTAGGCGTTGCCCAGCCGCTGGAGCAGTCTGGTGGAGCCTTCGATGTCGGTGAACAGGAGCGAGGTCGTGCCGGAGGCCAACGTGCTCATCGCACGATCACCGTCACCAGCTGCACACCGTTGTTGCCCATGCCCTGGTAGTTCCAGGGCGCCATGAGCGGCTGCTCGTTGCCCGCCTCATCGACGGCACGGCAGCTGAGCACGTGTTCGCCGGGCGTCGCCAGCCACGCGGCCGACCAGCCGCACCACGCGTAGGCGCCCACCGCTGCTTCGAGCCGCGCCGGCTGCCAGGCGTCGTCGACGCCGAACTCGACCGCCGCGATCCGCGCTTCGCCCGACCACGCCCGCCCGTCGACGCGCATTGGCCCGGCGGCCACGATGCGATCGCGGCTGTAGAAATCCGGAACCCCGGGCGGGATCATGAGGGCCCGCGGCCGCATCCGGCGCACCGGCTCGCCGGGATCGTCCGCGTTGGCCTGGTAGTGGTAGGCCGGTGTCTGCTGGTAGCCGGCGAAGGGCGTGTCTATCGCCTCGATGCGGGTCAGCCACTTGACACTCGTCATGCCATACCAGCCGGGCACGATCAGGCGCAGCGGAAAACCATGCTGCGGCTCAAGCGGTCGACCGTTCATCTCGTACGAAAGCAGCACCTCCGGCCGGCGCGCGTCGGCAACCGTCAGGCTGCGCGCGTAATCCTGTTCGACGTCGCCCTGCACGCCGTGGTCGGCGCCAATGAACACGAGCTCGGCGGCGGAGTCGAGCAGGCCCGCGTCGTCGAGCACGCCGGCGAGGGGCGTCCCGGTCCACTCGGCAGTGCCGATCGCCTCGAGCAACCACGGCTGGCTGAGCGGCCGCGGCATCATGCGCGCGCGCCCGTTGCCGGCACACTCGAGCGTGACCGTCACGCTGCACTGCGGACGCCGGCGCAGTTCGTCGAGCGACAGCTCGAGCGGGCGCCGCGTCAAGCCAGCAACCTGCAGCCGCCAATCGGTGGGATCCACGTCCGGGATGTCGAAGTGGACGAGCAGGTAGTGCAGGCCGGTCGGCGTGATGTCGTAGCGCATGGCCTCGAGCGGCATCCCGCGGTTACGGGTCGCAAGTTGCAGCTCCGCGAGGGTCAGCGGCCCGTCGGTCGGCTCGAGCGTGGCGTGGGGCTCCACGAGTTGAGTGTATGGCGTCCGCTCGAGTCTGCCTTGTCTCGACCTCTACAAGATCCTGTTCATCGACCGCTGACGACTGCCGTTCCGTAGCGGCTGGCCACGTACTCGTCGAGGATCGCCATGAACTCGTGCACGAGGCCTTCGCCACGCAGCGTGGTCTTGAGCGCGCCGTCGACGAACACCGGCGCCACCGGTTCCTCGAACGTGCCCGGCAGCGAGATGCCGATGTCCGCGTGCTTCGACTCGCCCGGGCCGTTGACGACACAGCCCATGACGGCCACGCGCATGTCCTCGACGCCGGGGTAACGGGCCGCCCACGCCGGCATCTGCGCGCGCAGGTAGGCCTGGATCTGCTCGGCCATCTGCTGGAAGAACGTGGAGGTTGTCCGGCCGCAGCCGGGACACGCCGACACCTGGGGTGTGAACGAGCGCAGGCCGAGCGACTGCAGGACCTGCTGGGCGACCTGGACTTCCTCAGTGCGATCACCGCCCGGCGCCGGGGTGAGCGACACGCGGATCGTGTCGCCGATCCCGCGCGCGAGCAGCAGGGACAGGCCCGCGCTCGACGCCACGATGCCCTTCATGCCCATGCCCGCCTCGGTCAGGCCCAGGTGGAGCGGGTAGTCGCAGCGCGCGGCCAGCGACGTGTACACGTCGATCAGGTCGCCCACCCCGGAGACCTTGGCACTCAGGATGATGTGATCGTGCGCGAGCCCGGTGGCCTCGGCCAGTTCCGCGGAGCGCAGCGCCGACTGGACCATCGCCTCGATCATCACGTCGCGCGCATCGGCCGGCTCGGCCGAGCGCGCGTTGTCGTCCATCAGCTGCGTCAGCAGCGCCTGGTCGAGCGACCCCCAGTTGACGCCGATGCGGACCGGTTTGTCGTTCTCGAGCGCGACCCGGATGATGGTCACGAAGTTCTCGTCGTGCCGCTTGGCGCCGACGTTGCCGGGATTGATGCGGTACTTGTCAAGCGTGGCGGCCATGTGCGGGTACTCGACCAGCAGCTGGTGGCCGTTGTAGTGGAAGTCGCCGATGAGCGGCACGGCGACCCCAAGGTCGTTCAACTTGCGCCGTATCTCGAGCACTGCTTCTGCAGCACGGTCGTTGTTGACGGTCACCCGGACGAGCTCGGAGCCGGCGTGGGCGAGTGCAGCCACCTGGAGTGCCGTGGCGTCGGCATCGGCTGTGTCGGTGTTGGTCATCGACTGGACGACGATCGGATGCGCGGAGCCGACCAGGACGCCACCCACGTCGACGGTCGGCGTCTGCCGGCGAACGACGTCAGCCATCAGGTGAGGCGGACGATGTCGTTGAACGTGATCCACACCAGCAGCATCATGAGCAGGAAGAAGCCGGTCATGTAGACCAACCGCTCGGCCGCTTCACTGAAGCGATTGCCGGTGGCCGCCTGGATGAGCGACACGGCGACCCGGCCACCGTCGAGCGGGGGCAGCGGCAGCGCGTTGACGACGGCCAGGTTGGCCGACAACAGGCCGATGAACCAGAGCAGGAAAATGGGCGGCAGCTCCTGGCGAATCTGGCCGACCGCGCTGACGATGCCGACCGGTCCGGTCACCTGCGGCTGGCTGATGTTGGTGACGAGGCTCTGCAGGCCCTGGAAAATGAGCAGCGCGGCGTCGACCGTGCGCTTGACGCCCAGCTGGACCGCGGTGATCGGATCGTGGGTGATGTTGCCCTGCACGAGGTCCGGCGCGACGCGGATGCCCAGCGCGCCTTCCTGCGCGGCGATGTCGCCACTGCGCAGCGTCACGGTCGCCTCGCGCGTCTGGTCGGCCGAATTCTGGATCGTCAGCGTGACGGTCTGGCCCTCATGGGAGCGCAGGTACTCCAGTTCGGGCGTGATCTGCGCGTTGACGTGGTCGAACCACGGGAACTGCTGGCCGTCGATGGCCACGATCACGTCGCCGGTGTTGTCGTAAGTCGGGTTGCCCTGCGCGTCCGTGCCGGTCGGTTGGCCGCCCTGGAGGCCGATCGATGCTGCCGGGGTGTTGGGTTCGACGGAGGCGACGCGCACGTTCGCCACGGGATCAGCCACCCACGCGATGAGGGTGAAGATGACCAGCGCCAGCAGCAGGTTCATGGTCACGCCGGCGAGCAGGATGGTCACGCGCACCGGCAGTCGCTGGCGGACGAACGAGCGCGGGTCGTCCGACTCCCCCTCCTCACCCTCCATGCGCACGAAGCCGCCAATCGGCAGCCAGTTCAGGGTGTAGGTCGTTTCGCCGTCGCTGCCCAAGACCCGCGCGCGCGGTGGAAACCCGATGCCAAATTCGTGGACTCGGACGTGCGCCCAGCGCGCCACCGCGAAGTGGCCGAACTCGTGGATGACCACGAGCACGACCAGGATGACGAGCAGGAGAATGACGTTGATCACGCCGTTGCCGAGGCCGATGAAGTTCAACATGTTGCGGCCCACTCCCTCACGTCGTGATCCAGTGCGAGCAATTCGTCCAACGACGGCTCGCCGCTGCTGCCGGTTGCGAAGCGCTCAACGGCCGCGGCGCACAACTCGCTGATGCCCGGGAAACCCAGCGAGCCGCCCAGGAACCGCGCGACGGCGACATCGTCCGCGGCGATCAGCGCGGCGCTCGCACGCGGCCCGCGACGGCCCGCCGCGCGGCCGATGGCCAGCGCGGGAAAGCGCGTCTCATCGACCGGCTCGAAGGTCAGCTCGGGAACCATCTCGAGCCGTGGCGCCGGCGATGACAGGTGGTTGGGATAGGTCAGGGCGTACTGGATTGGTATCCGCATATCGGGCAGGCCCAGCTGGGCCTTGAGCGAGCCATCCGCGAATTCGACCATCGAGTGGACGATGCTCTGCGGGTGAACGACCACGTCGACGCGGTCGTCGCCGACATCGTACAGCCAGCTTGCCTCGATCACCTCGAGGGCCTTGTTCATGAGGCTCGCCGAGTCGATCGTGATCTTGGGCCCCATGTGCCACGTGGGATGGGCCAACGCGTCGGCCGGCAGGGCCGTCGCCAGTCGCTCGGCCGGCCAGGTGCGAAACGGCCCGCCTGAGGCGGTCAGGATGAGCCGCTTGATGTCCGCCCAGTCCTCACCGGCGAGGCATTGCCAGATGGCCGAATGCTCCGAATCGATCGGCCGCAGGTAGTGCAATGGCCGCGTCCCGTGCTCGGCAGCCAGCCGCCGCGCGAGCGGCATGACCAGGTGGCCGCCGCTGACCAACGTCTCCTTGTTGGCGGTGGCGACGATCTTGCCCGCCTCGAGGGCCGCGAGTACCGGCCGCAGGCTGACGATGCCGGACGTGCCCACCAGCACCAGGTCGACGCTCCGCGCGCAGACCATGTCCTCGAGCGCGGCCACTCCGTCGCGCGCGAGGGCCGTCGCGGCCGGTCGGTGGTGGGCGACCTGTTCCTCGAATAAGGCCTCGTTGCGGCCGCCGGCCAGCGCCACCACCTCGAATCGATCCGCGTGCATCGCCAGCACGTCGAGCGCCTGTCGCCCGATCGAGCCTGTGCTGCCCAGCACTGCGACGTGCACACGGTCACTCATGCCGGCCGGCTCACGGCGAGCAGGCGCGTGGCGACGAGCACGATGACCATCGCCGGCGCTGCGAAGAGGAACGAGTCGATCCGGTCGAGGATGCCTCCGTGGCCGGGAATCAGCGCACCGGAGTCTTTGACCCCTGCGCGGCGCTTGAGCAACGACTCGGCCAGGTCCCCGGCCTGCGCAGCGACGGCGATGACCAGGCCCAGCAATGCCCCGCCAAGCGGATGCTGGTTGGCCGCGGCAACCAGCACGGCACACACGACGATTGCCGCGAGCGTGCCGCCAACGGCGCCACTCCAGGTCTTGCCGGGCGAGATACGCGGCGCCATGCGCCCACGCGGATAGGCACGCCCGACGGCGTAGGCAGCCGTGTCGAGGCTCCACACCGTGGCGACCAGGATGAGCAACCACACGCGACCGCCGTCGAGCAGGGTCGCAAACGGGCTCGACGGCGCGCTGGTCGGCGCAGCCGCGAGGACGAAGAGCAGGAATACGAGCTGTGCGGGATACAGGACAGCGGCCAGCGTGCCGGCCAACGGTCGTGCCGTCGCTGCACGATGTTCGAGGAGTGCCAGCAGCGCGGCTGCAGCGACGGCGCCCAGCACGACCAACGTGGCCGCCGGTACGGCGTCCGGACCCACGAAGGTCACCAGGCCGTACCCGCCGGCGATCACGGCCACGGCGCCCACGACCGCCAGCCAGGTTGCCGCCGGTACGCCAGCGCCGTTCAGCAGCCGGCTCGTCTCGAAAGCGGCAAGCGCAGCGAGCAGGGCAACACCCGCGCTGATCCAGGGGTTGCCGAGCAGGAAGACGATGACGACGACCGGCACGAGCACGGCCGCGCTGATCAGGCGCTGGCCCATGGTGTGCGCCTTAGCGGCCGAAACGACGTGGTCGCCGCGCGAATTCGCTCAGGGCGTCGTCGAAGATGGCCGGCGAGAAGTCGGGCCACAGCACGTCGGTGAAGTAGAGCTCAGCGTACGCAGCCTGCCAGAGCAGGAAGTTGCTGATGCGCTGTTCGCCACCGGTGCGGATGAGCAGGTCGAGATCGGGCAGGCCGGCCGTGTACAGGCGCGCCCGAATGGCTTCCTCGTCAACGTCAGCCGGGGCCAACCCGTCCGCCAGCGCATGGCGGAGCGCGTCGACGATCTCGGACCGACCGGAGTAGTTGAAGGCGATGTTGAGCGCCAGGCGTGCGCCACCGGCCGTCACGGCGATGGCCTCCGAAATGGACTCGCGCGTGCTCTCGGGCAACTCCTCGAGGCGTCCCAGCACGCGCACGCGCACCCCCTGGCGCACCAGATCGGGCACTTCGCGCCGAATCGCCGCCTCCATGAGCGCGAAGAGCGTGCCCACCTCTTCATCGCTGCGGCCCCAGTTCTCGCGGCTGAAGGCGTAGATCGAGAGTGCCTCGATGCCCAGGTCGCCCGCACGCTCGACTATCGGCCGGATAGCGTCGACGCCGGCCGAATGGCCCTCCCCTTCGGAGACCCCATGAAGCCTGGCCCAGCGCCGGTTGCCGTCCATGACGATTGCCACGTGGCGCGGCAGCGCCTCGCTGGCCAGGCCCGCCGGGGCGACCGCGTCGGCAAGTTCGACGCTGGTCATCCGACCTCCATGATCTCCTGCTCCTTGTGCTTGCCGACGCGCTCGACCTCATCGATCCAGCGATCCACGACCTTCTGGAGCTGCTCCATCTCGCGCCGGCCTTCGTCGGCGCCAATGTCACCATCGTGCTCGGCGCGCTTGACGGCATCGGCAACGTCGCGACGGTGGTTGCGCATCTCCACGCGCGCCTCTTCCATGCGCTTGTGGACGAGCCGCACGAGGTCTCTGCGACGCTCCTCGGTCAGCAGCGGGATGGCCAGGCGCACGACGGTGCCGTCAACGTTGGGCGTCAGGCCCACATCACTCTTCAGGATGGCCTTCTCGATGGCGCCCAGGGCACTGCGATCCCACGGCTGGATGACGATGCTGTGCGCCTCGGGCACGCTGATGCTGGCCAGCTGATTGAGTGGCGTGGCCGTGCCGTAATACTCGACCGGGATGCGCTCGACCAGCGCCGTGGAGGCACGGCCGGTGCGGATTGCCGCCAGGTCGCGCTCGAGGGCCTCAATGGCGCGCGCCATGCGCGCATCAGCGTCGCGCCTTATCTCGTCGGTCATCGGCCTGCCCTGCCCTCCCCGGCGCCGTCGATAATGGTGCCCACGTGCCGGCCGGTCGCGGCAGCCTTGATGTGGCCCGGCTCATTGAGATCGAAAACGATGATGGGCAGGTCGTTCTCCATGCACAGGGTCACGGCCGTGGCATCGATGACCTGCAGGCGGTCACTGAGCATCTGTGCATAGTCCACGCGGGTGTGCCGCCGGGCCGCGGGATTGGTCAGCGGATCGCTGTCGTAGACACCATCGACCTTGGTCGCCTTGAGCAGGACCTCGGCGCCGATCTCGACCGCGCGCAGAGCCGCCGCGGTATCGGTCGTGAAGTACGGATTGCCGGTGCCCGCGGCAAGGATGACGACCCGTCCCTTCTCGAGATGGCGCACGGCGCGCCGGCGGATGTAGGGCTCGGCGACCTCATTCATGGCGATCGCCGACATCACGCGCGTGGGCACGCCATCCTTCTCCAGGGCGTCCTGGAGTGCAAGGCCGTTCATGACCGTGGCCAGCATGCCGATGTAGTCGCCCGTGGCACGGTCCATGCCCCGCGCCGAGGCGGCCAGGCCGCGGAAGATGTTGCCGCCGCCGACGACGACGGCGACCTGCACGCCCAGGTCCACGACCTCGTGCACCTGGCGGGCGATGAACACGCACATGTCCGGGTCGACCCCGTAGCTGCGTTGGCCCATCAACGCCTCACCGCTGATCTTGAGCAGGATGCGGCGATAGGCAGGGCGCGACGCCGCGGCGCCTCGTCCGCCTGCCTCGGCGCGGGCAATCGTGTCGCTCAAAGATCCTCTCCGAGCTGGTACCTGATGAAACGTCGCACAACGATGTTCTCACCGATACGCGCGATCGCCTCACTGACCAGCTGGCCGACGGTCTGGTCGGTGTCGCGGAAGGGCTGCTCGTAGAGCACCACGGACTGGTACCACTTGCGCAGCTGGCCATCCACGATCTGACCGCGCACCTGCTCCGGCTTGTGCTGGGTCTCGGGATCGGCAAGCAATTCCGCCCGCTTGGCGGCGGCGACATCCGCGGGGACCGATTCGATGGACACGTACTCTGGCGCCAGCCCGGCGACCTGCATCGCCAGGTCGCGCACCAGCTTCTGGAAGTCCTCGTTGCGCGCCACGAAATCCGTTTCGCAGTTGACTTCGACCAGCGCGCCCAACCGACTGCCAGGGTGGATGTACGCAGCAACCACGCCTTCGCGTGCTTCGCGTTCGGACTTGTGCGCCGCCTTTGCCATGCCGCGCTCCTTGAGCAGGGCGGCGGCCTTGTCGAGGTCACGGCCGCTGTCTTCGAGCGCGCGCTTGCAGTCCATGAAGCCCGCTCCGGTCAGCTCACGGAGCTGCTTGACGGTGCTGGCTGGTACCGCTGCGGTGGTAGTTGTGTCGTTCACTTTCGTTTCCTGCTCAGTCGGTCGACTCTTCGTCGGCCTTTTTGGTGGTCTTTGCTCCCGTTCGGCGACTGTGCGCGGGACGGGCATGTTCCGGCGCCGGTGGCCGTTCCTCCGCCTCTTCTTCGGTCGCCGCCGGCTCGGCGCTCTCGGACGGCAGGAGCTCTTCCTCGTCGGGCTCGGGCTCGAAGCTGAATGTGCCGCCGGCGGCCAGCGCCGCGACCATTTCGTCGCTTGCCTCTTCCTGCTCCTCGACGGCCGCGACGGGCTCCTCGGCCGGGCGCGCGGCTCGTTCCTGCGCGCCCTCGATCGCCGCATCGGCCACCAGGGTGCACAGCAGCCGGATGGCACGAATAGCGTCGTCGTTGGCGGGAATGACGTAGTCCAGCAGGTCGGGATCGACGTTTGTGTCGCCCGTGCCAATGACCGGGATCTCGAGCTTGCGCGCCTCGACCACCGCGATCCGCTCACGCTGCGGGTCGATGACGAACATGGCACCGGGCAGGCGGCGCATCTTGCGCATGCCGCCGAGCGTGCGCTGCAGGCGCGTCATCTCTTCGGTCAGCCGGCTGGCCTCCTTCTTGGACAGGCGCTCGAACTCGCCGTTCTCCTGGCGCGCTTCGAGCTGGTCGAGCAGGCCGAGCCGCTTGCGGATGGTCACGAAGTTCGTGAGCATGCCGCCCAGCCAGCGCTGGTTGACGTACGGCATCTCGGCCCGCGTGGCCTCTTCCGAGATGGGTTCCTGGGCCTGCTTCTTGGTGCCCACGAAGAGGATGCTGTCGCCGCGCGCCACGGTGTCGCGGACGAAGTCGAGTGCGCTGTCAAGCAGGCGCACGGTCTGCGCCAGGTCGATGATGTGGATCCCGTTGCGCTCGGCGAAGATGTACGGGCGCATCTTGGGGTTCCAGCGGCGAGTCTGGTGACCGAAGTGAACGCCCGCCTCGAGCAGCTGGCGCATGGAAACTGACGGCATGGAGCGGATTCCTCCTGGTTCGGTTTTGCCTCCGCGTGTCTCGTGATCCACGGACCCTGTACGCCCAGATGCGTCCGGGGCACCTCGTGGGGAGCAACACGCGTGTGATGTCGCCGTTGCCGGCGCTGCCGCTTGATGCGGCTCGCGCGCAGTCTAGCAAAGGGCCATCGACCCGCTCTAGGGCGGCTCCAGCCGGCGCAGGTGGCGCAATGCCTGCCCATCTCGCCGCCGATCGACCACGATCAGGTCCACGCGCCGCTGCGCCGCGATGCCCACGCGCAGGTTGGTCATCGAACGATAGAGGCGGCCGACCTTGGACCGATCGACCCGCTCCTCCGGCGCACCGAACGCCACCGACCGCGCCGACCGGACCTCGATGCACACTAGCTCGACCGGTGGGCCGGGATCGATGGCGAGGATGTCGATCTCATCGCGGCCGACCCTGACGTTGCGACCGACCACCTGCCAGCCGATTTGGGCCACGTGAGCGGCGGCGATTTCCTCGGCGAGCATGCCGCGCTGCTGCCTCAGGGTCCGCATCGCGCAGAGCCTAGAGTCGGCCGCTTACCTGCCGCTTATCAAGGGCGGGCCGCACACTGGAGTCAGGCGGGTACCGGTTCCTCGATCAAGACGTCGTCCAACGGCGACATCGGGACGGCGACGCGCTGCCGCTCGTCCACGTTCTGCCGCTCCTCGAACAGGTCGAAGGAGGTCTGCTCGCCCTCGAGTATCCGCTTGGTGGTGATGAACGAGCGTCGGTGATGGGGCGTGACGCCCAGCGCGGCCATGCCCGCACGATGGTCGGGCGTGGCATAGCCGGCGTTGTGCTCCCAGCCGTAGCCGGGGTGGCGCGCGGCCAGGTTGCGCATCAGGCGATCGCGCGTGACCTTGGCCACGATCGAGGCGCATGACACGACGTAGCACAGCGCGTCGCCGTCGATCACCGCCCGGTACGGCCCGGCGTGCTGCTCGAAGCCGCGGATGTGGCGGCCGTCGACGATCACGAAGTCGTGTGTACCGGCATGGCTGACGGCGCGTTTCATCGCCAGCACCGTCGCGTAGTAGATGTTCAGTCGATCGATCTCGGCGACCGACGCGGCGCCCAGACCGACGGCGGTCGCGCGCCGCAGGATCTTGGCCGCCAGGCGCTCGCGCTGCCCGGCAGAAAGCGTCTTGGAATCGCGCACGCCGGGAATCGGTTTCTTGTCGAGCGGCATGGCCAGGGCGCAGGCCACGACCGGTCCGCATGACGGGGCGACGCCCACCTCATCGAGTCCCAGGATGATGCGGTAGCCATGCTCCCGCGCCAGCCGCAGTTCGAGCCGGCGCGAAGGAACGATGACCGCCATCGGTGCCAAGCCTAGACGATATGCGGGAGGGTCAGCCCGGGATTCGCGCCTGCTTCGCTGGGCGCGGCGGGCGGATCGCCTAGCGGCGCTCGCGCAGCGAAGCTGCCTTGCCGATCCTCTTGCGCAGGAAATATAGCTGGGCGCGGCGCGCGACGCCGTGGCGCACTACCTCGATCTTCTCGATGCGCGGAGAATGGATCTTGAAGGTGCGCTCCACCCCTACCCCACTGCGCACACTGCGCACCGTGATCGAGCGGCTGATGCCGCCCCCGCGCAGGCGCATGACGGTGCCCTCGAACACCTGGGTGCGCTCGCGGTTGCCCTCGCGGACTCGCGCCGAGACGCGCACGGTGTCGCCCGAGGCGAGTTCTGGCAGGTCGGTGCGCAGCTGCTCCGCGCTGATCTCGTCGATGACGCTCACGTTTTACTCGCAGTGACTGGGGCACGCCTGATCGGCGGCCGGATCTTCAAGAGGTCGGGCGGCCGAGTATACATCGGCGATCACGCGCGATCCCGGGCGCTCAGTTGTCGCTGCCGAGCAGGTCGGGCCGGCTGGCGCGCGTGCGCTCGATCGCCTGTTCGCGGCGCCAGCGCTCGACCGCGCCGTGGTCGCCGCTCAACAACACGTCGGGCACCGCACGGCCCTCGAACTCCGGTGGCCGTGTGTACTGCGGATACTCGAGTAGGCCGTCGCCGAACGACTCGTCGCCTGGTGACTCCTCGTCGATCGCACCGGGCAACAGGCGCAGCAGGGCGTCAATGACGACCATCGCCGGCAGCTCGCCGCCCGACAGCACGTAGTCACCGATCGACAGTTCCAGATCGACCAGGTCGCGCACCCGCGCATCGACCCCCTCGTAGCGCGGACAAACGAAGAGCAGATGCTCACGCGCCGCCAGGTCGCGCGCGAGTGCCTGGTCGAACGGTCGGCCGCCAGGGTCGAGCAGCACGCGCGTGGTCGTCGGCCCGGCGAGGGCGTGCAGCGCGGAGGCGATCGGCTCGATGCGCATGATCATGCCGGCGCCACCGCCGTACGGATAGTCGTCCACGCTGCGGTGGCGCCCGAGGCCCCACGCGCGCAGATCGTGCGCCGTCAAGGTCGCCAGCCCGCGCTCGAGAGCGCGCCCCGGGATGCTCGCTGCCAGCGGCCCCGGGAATACCTCGGGAAAGATGGTCACCACGTCAACGCGCAGCGTCACGACTCGCCCAACCCCAACGCTTCCTCGTCGACGACCATGCGCTGCTCGGCGGGCGCCAGCTCGCGCACGACCGATGAGACGGCCGGTATCAGCAGCTCGCCCCTGGTGCCGCGCACGACGTAAACCTCGGACTCGCCGACGCGGAAGACGTCTGCCACGTGGCCCAGCGACCGCCCGCTACTGTCGCTCACCTCGCAGCCCACGATCTCGTGCCAGTAATAAGTTTCGCCGGGGCGCTCGCCGGCGGCAGCCTCGAGGTAGACGTCGCGCAACTCTTCCGCGCCTCCCCGATCGCGGATCTCGCGCAAGCGGACGAGCAGGCCCGGGCCGTCGCGATGGGCGCTCGCGACGGTCAGCCGTCGGTCACTGCCCTCGGGGTAGAGGACCGCGCCCGGAATGAAGCGCTCCTCGTTATCCGTGAGCACCTCAACGCGCAGCGCGCCGCGCAGACCATGAACGCCGCGTACCAGACCTACCACCAGCCGCTCGCCGGAGGGCTGATGCAGGTCGTCTGACACGACTAGACGATCTCGAGCGAGACCGACTCCCCCTCGCGCGCGGCAACGACCTTGAGCAGGGTGCGCATGGCCTTCGCCACGCTGCCGTTGCGCCCGATGACCTTGCCCATGTCGCCTTCGGCGACGTGCAGCTCGATCACCCGTCCGTCCTCGTCGTCGACGACTTTGACCGATACGGCGTCCGGCTCGTCGACAAGGGATTTGGCGACATATTCGACCAGCGATTCGGCCGACATCCGGGCGCCTACTTGTGCGGCTCGGCGGGCAGCACGCCCACCCGCCGGAAGAGTCGCGCGACCGTGTCTGACGGCTGTGCGCCCTTGCTGAGCCATGCGCGCGCCTTCGCCTCGTCGACGTTGACCTCGACCGGATCTGCGCGCGGGTTGTAGTGACCGAGCGTGTCGAGCGAGCGCCCGTCGCGCGCGTTCCGGCTGTCGGAAACAACGAAGCGATAGCTGGGCTGCTTGGTCGCGCCGACACGACTCAAACGGATGCGAACTGCCACTGTCTTCTCTGGAAACCTCCCTGGGATCGTTGCCGACAGGTTACTCGACGTAGAGAAAGACGTGTCCCTCGCTGATGTCGCCGTCGGTTACCCCGTACCACAGCACGTAATTGAGCGGGGCCAGGAACGGTTTCACGTTCTGCTCGTAGTCGGTCCGATCAGCCCCCGCTGGCATCGCCTGCTCGAGTGCACTGCGGATGCCGGCGATGTCGAGGAAACCGATACCCGAGTTGTCACCGGCAGTCGCCGCCGCCGCCTTGAACTTCGGGTTCGCAGCGAGCGAGTCGGCCGCCTGGCGGTCGAGCGCGTTGGCGACGAAATCGTCCAGGCCGATGAGCAGCTGGCCGTTGGCCACCGCCACGCCGAGCGCGATGTCGGGCATGCCGGCGCCGGGCAGCGTGGCCATCCCGGGCAGGGCGGGCGAGGAGCCTGTGATGTGGAGGACCGTGATCGTCACGTCGCCGTGTTGCTGCTCATCGACACTCATGCCACTGCCGCTTCCCGCCGCCAGGCGGACCATCGACAGCAGCTGGGTGACGCGCGTGCGGGCGACGTTCTCGTCGTCGACGGTCGCGACCAACCCGACTCCCAGCTTGCCGTTCGCGTAGTCGACGGACACGCCAACGTCCTGCACGAAGTCGAGGTAGTCCTGCGCCGGCGTGCCGAGCATTTCGCCGATCGACTGCAGGCTCATGTCGGGCGCGCCACTGGCCGATGGCGAGAGTGACTGCAACCTGTTGAACATGTACTTGACCGCCTGGCCGAAGTCCCGCGTCTCGAAGTAGAGCAGCGCATCGGCGGGCATCCGTTCGGCCAGGGCGGTGTGCCGGTTGGACGGCAGTGGCGCGACGTTTTCGCCGCTCGGGTGCGCTGCGCGGCTGTTGACCGCGAGGTGATCACCTTCGGCACGAACCTCGGCGACGAACTTGCCCGAGCCCGAACCCAACTGGCTCAGCCAGTCGAGCGAGGACATGCCCGGCAGCGCACTCGATGAGCCGAGCGAATCGGCCATCGCCTGCACCATCGCGCCGTAGTCGACGTACATGGTGCCCAGCCGGTCGGCGTGGAGCGAAGCCAGTTGTTGGAGGTAGAAGTCATCGTCGGCCAGGCTCGGCTGCCTGCCGGTCTGGGCGTCGAGTGCCGCCTTGACGTCCTGCTCATCGCCGACAAGCAGCGCGTCACCGGTGACGGCCACGTCGACGCTCGCATCAGGGATGGTCCACAGCGTTTCGCCGTCGTACTGGCTGCTGCTGGCCTTCGCGTCGGAGAGGCGTGGATTCATCAGTTGCTCGAGCTGGCTGCGGTCGGTCACCGACAGCGCGACCACGTACGGCATCGTCGTCACCATGCCGGTGCCCGGCGTCGCGTTGACCATGGCCATGCTCGCCCAGGGGTTGCCGAAGACCGCCACCTCGTTGCCGAACCAGGGTGCGACATCCTGGTCCCAGGTCAACCCCGAGCCGCTCGAGACGAGCAACTGGTTGAGAGTGTCGTCCAGTTTCTGCTGGAAGCTGGAGGGATCCGCGAAGCCGGGGAAGTGGCCAAGGAACGAGGCCAGCTGGTCGTGCTGGTCGCCCGGCAGGTTGAGGTTGATTTCCTCGTACATGGCGGTGCCCGCCGGCGCGTAGTGGCTGACCGCGGACGGCGCGCCGGCGCGATGGATGGCAAGGTAGCCGACGGCGCTGACCACGCCGACCACGGCGATCGTCGCCACGAGCGCGACGAGCCAGCGCCACATGGGCGTGCGCGGTCCGCCGGCCACCCGCTCGGTCACCGGCGTTGGCGTCGCCGTCGGTGTCAGCAGCTCGTCACTGGCCGGCCGCCAGATCGTCCCGGGATGTTCACGATCCACCGTTGGAAAGGCAGGCGGCCGCGCGGCACCGGCGACCTCGTCATGCTGGTCACCCGACGCGCTGTTCTGATCGCTCATTGGATCGCTCATCGTCGCATCATCCCCCTCGTCCTGTCTCTTCCCAATGGCCCTAACGACGCGGGCCAAAGGGCAGAAGTCCTCGCCGCCCGCCACCGCCGAGTTGCTTCATCAGCCGTTGCATTTCGCCGAACTGCTTGATGAGCCTGTTGACGTCCTGCTGCGTGGTGCCCGAACCATGGGCGATTCTGCGCTTTCTGCTGGCCGTCAGGATGGCCGGTTCACGCCGCTCGTGCGGCGTCATCGACTGGATGATCGCCTCGACGCGCTTCAACTCGCCCCGGTCCACCGCCTCCTGCGCCTGCTTCGCCGCGCCGCCCATGCCCGGGATGAGCTCGAGCAGGCCACCGATGGGACCCATGCGCTTGAGCTGCTGCATCTGATCGAGGAAGTCCTCGAGGGTGAACGCATTGCGCTGCAACTTGCGCGCCAGCTCTTCGGCCTGCTGCTGGTCGACGTTCTCCTGCGCACGCTCGATGAGCGTCAGCACGTCGCCCATGCCCAGGATGCGGCCGGCGAGGCGGTCGGCGTGAAACGGCTCGAGACCGTCCGTCCGCTCGCCCGTGCCCAGGAACTTGACCGGCAGCCCGGTCACGGCACTGATCGACAGGGCGGCGCCGCCGCGGGCATCGCCGTCGATCTTGGTCAGCACCATGCCGGTGACCGGCGCGGCATCGACGAACGCCTGCGCCACCGCCACCGACTCCTGGCCGACCATCGCGTCGACCACCAGCAACGTTTCCGACGGCTTGACCTGGGCCGACAGGGCGCGGATCTCGTCGAGCAGCGGCTCGTCGATCGACGTCCGTCCGGCGGTGTCGAAGATGAGCACGTCACGGCCCGTCTGGCGGGCCGTTGCCAGCGCGCCGGCCGCGATGCCGGGCACGTCCGTGCCGGCCGGCGCGCGAAACACGGGCACGTCCACCTGCTTGCCGAGGGCCTGCAACTGGTCGGCGGCCGCGGGCCGATATGGGTCGGCGGCAACGAGCAGCGGCTGGCGGCCCTGGCGCACGATGTGGCGGCCGAGCTTCGCCGCGGTGGTCGTCTTGCCCGAACCCTGCAGGCCGACGAGCAGCACCACCGCCGGCGCGCCGCTCAAGCGGAAGGTCATATCACCGGCGCTCAGGATCGCGGTCAGCTCCTCATTGACGATCTTGACCACCTGCTGACCCGCATTCAGGCTCTCGAGGACCTCGGTACCCACCGCCCGGGCGCGCACACGAGCGACAAAGTCCTTGACCACGCGGAAGTTGACGTCGGCCTCGAGCAGCGCCAGGCGCACCTCGCGCATGGCCACATCAACGTCTGCCTCACTGACCCGGCCGCGGCCGGTCAGCTGGTTCAGCGCGCGGCGTAGCCGCTCGGAAAGGTCATCGAACATGGGTGGTGGCCGAGTTTAGACCTTCGCGCGCAGCGGACCCGTCACGGCCATCCGCGCGCACGCCTACGCTCATGATGTGGCCGTCGACCCGCTGACCGATCCGCACCTGCCGTCGGCCGCGGCCACACCAACGCGCTCGCTGTGGCGCAACGGCGCCTTCGCCCGCGTCTGGACCGCGGCGACCATCTCGATCTTCGGCAGCCTGCTGACACGTATGGCGCTGCCCTTCGTGGCCATCCTGGTGCTCTCGGCCAATGCCTTCGACGTCGCCCTCGTGCGCAGCGCGGACCTGCTGGCCATCCTGGCCGTCGGCCTCGTCGCCGGGGCGTGGGTCGATCGCCTCCGCCGGCGGCCGGTGATGATCGTCGCCGACGTGGGTCGGGCCGCCCTGCTCGCGACCATTCCACTGGCCGCCATCGGCGGCTGGCTGTCCCTGCCGCAACTGCTCCTGGTCGCCCTGCTCGCCGCCGGTTTGACCACGTTCTTCGATGCGGCCGACCGCGCCTACCTGCCCACCATCGTGCCGCGTCAGGACCTGCTGCGCGCCAACGGCGCCCTGTCGGCATCGAGTTCGGTGTCGGAGTTCTTGTCTTTCGGCTCGGCAGGCTTCCTGGTCCAGTTGATCAGCGGTCCCATGACCATCGCCATCGACGCGCTGACGTACGTGGTTTCCGCGGCGCTGCTGGGTACCATCCGCGCCCACGAACCGCCGCCGCCGGCGAAGCATGAACGCAGTCCGGTGCTGCGCGAGATAGCGACTGGCCTGCGACTGGTCGCCCGCCACCCGATAGTGCGCGCCAATACGCTCGCGAGCATGGCGCTCGCCGGCCTGTGGGGAGTCTTCGGCGCCACGTGGTACCTGTTCGCCCTCGATGACCTGGGCCTGGGCCCGGCGGCGATCGGGATCATCGCCGCGATGGGCGGGATCGGCTCCCTGGTCGGGGCGCTCGTGTCGGGCCGTGTCACGCGCCGCTTCGGGCTTGGCCGGGCGATGGTCCTGTCGCTGCTCGTGGTGGCCATCGGCTACGTGTTTCTGCCGCTTGCGCCCTCTGGTGCGCCGCTCATCGCTGCAGGCTTCTTGATCGCCCAGCAGCTGCTCGGCGACTCCGCCATCACCGTCTTTGACATCGCGGAGGTCTCGCTGCAGCAGACGGTCGTCGACGACCGTGAACTCGGGCGGGTCACGGCCACGTTCAACGTGGCGATCCATGTCGCGCAGCTGGTGTTCACCTTGGGCGGCGGAGCGTTGGCCCTGGTGATCGGCCTGCGGGCGACGGTCTTCCTCACGCCCATCGGCGCGGTCCTCGCGGCCGTCCTGATATGGCTCTCGCCGATCGCCCGGCTGCGGACGGTCGAGGACGCCGTCTAGGCGAACAGGGCGCTGACGAACGCGTTGGGATCGAAGTCGAGCAGGTCGTCGAGACCCTCGCCGACGCCCACGAAGAGGACCGGCACCTTGAGCGCGTCCTCGATCGCGAAGGCGATGCCGCCACGCGACGTGGTGTCGAGCTTGGTCAGCACGATGCCGGTCAGGCCGGCCAATTCGTGGAAGGCCTTCGCCTGTGTCAGGCCGTTCTGGCCGGTCGTCGCATCGAGCACGAAGACCACTTCGGGACGCGCGTCGGGCAGCCGCTTGCCGATCGTGCGGCGAATCTTGGCCAGCTCCTCCATCAGGTTGCTCTTGGTATGCAGCCGGCCTGCGGTATCGACCACGACCACGTCACTGCCGCGCGCAGCCGCCGCGTCGAGCGCGTCGTAGACAACGGCCGACGCATCGGCGCCGGCGTGGTGGGCCACCATCGGCAGCCGGGCGCGCTGTGCCCACGTCTCGAGTTGCTCCATGGCTGCCGCGCGGAAGGTGTCCGCTGCGGCCAGCAGTACCTTCGCGCCGCGTGTCGCGAAGCGGTGGCCGAGCTTGGCCACGGTCGTCGTCTTGCCCGTGCCGTTGACCCCGACCACCAGCACCACGGCCGGCACGCCGGGCGCCGGCACGCGCGGCCAGGGGGTGGGGTCGCGGGATGCGAAAAGGCCCAGCAGCTCGGCCTCGACAGCTTTCGCCGGGTCGCCGGCGTCTCCTCGGGCACGGGCGCGCTCGACCACCTGCGCGGCCAGCGTGGCACCGACATCGGCGGCGATGAGCGCTTCCTCGACGCCTTCCCAGGCCGCCTCGTCCAGGTTGCCGCCGAGCAGCGCACGCAGGCGCCCGACCATGCCCTGCCGGGTACGCACGAGCCCCTGTTCGTAGGTCAAGCGAGGGCTGCCTCGGCCACGCTCGCCTCTGCCTCGGATGGCAGGCGCAGCGACACGATGCGGCTGACCGCGTCCTCGCCCAGGGTCACTCCGTAGAGGGCGTCGGCGCCTTCGATCGTGCCGCGGTTGTGCGTGATCACGATGAACTGCGTCTGCTCGGCCAGGCCGCGCAACGCTTTCGAGAAGCGGCCCACATTGGCTTCGTCCAGGGCCGCATCGACTTCGTCGAGCACGCAGAACGGCACCGGCCGCACCTCGAGCATGGCCAGCAGCAGGCTGACCGCGGTGAGCGCCCTTTCGCCACCGGAGAGCATCGACAGTGGCTGGCGCTTCTTGCCCGGCGGCCGCGCGTGGATCTCAACGCCGGTGGCCGAGAGGTCCTCGGGATCGGTCAGGCTGAGCTGTGCCTCGCCGCCGCCGAACAGCTCGTTGAAACGGCGCGCGAAGGCATCCTCGAGCGCCGCGAACGTACGCCGGAACTGGTCCGTGATGAGCTGGTTGAGCGAGGCGATCAGTTCGCGCGTCGAACGGATTGCCTCTTCGAGATCGGCGCGCTGCGCCTCGAGCCCCTCGAGCCGGCCGTTCACCTCGGCATATTCCTCGAGGGCATACGGGTTGCCGGCACCCAGGTCGTGGAACCGCCGGCGCAGGGTCGCCAGGCGGTTCGCCGATGGCGCCGCCTCGTCGGTGGGCTCGGCAAGCCAGCGCTCGGTCAGCCGCGCCAGCGCAGCCGTGACGTCGATCTCCGTGGCGGCGTCCTCGTCGGCCGTGTCTTCGCCGACCTCCACCGATGCCAGGCCCGCGGCCGCCAGCAGCGCCAGCCGCCCATCTGTCCCGATCCCGGCCAGCTCGACCAGCAGCTGCTCCCGTTGCTGCTCGAGTTGCAGGCGACGCTCGATCGCGGCGAGCTCCAGGCGGCGGCTCGACTGCTCCGCCCCGCGCAGGCGTTCGCGGGCGTCGCTGGCGCGCTTTTCGGCATCCGCCAGGCGAGTACGGTCCCCGGCGGCAGCCGCCAGCAGGTCGTGCAGCTCACCCGCCAGCTGCCGTTCGACCAGCGCGCGCTGCGCAACCTCGGCCGCCACGGCGTCCCGGCTGGCGGCGAGCGTCGCTTCAAGCTCGAGCAGCTGGTGCTCCTCGGCCTCGAGTTCGGCCACGCGGGCCGCGTCGAGGCCCAGCCCCACGTCGGCGCGCCGGCGCGCCTCCTGCCAGCGCTCGAGTGCTGCATCGGCGGCCGCCTGCGCACTGCGCAACTCATCCAGGCGAGCGGCGAGCGCGGCGCGGCGCTCGGCCCGCGCGGCGTCCTGGGTCGCCACCGGCCGCCGCCCGGCCATATCGCTCAGCTCTGTTTCTGCCTCGGCGCGCAGGCGCTCGGCCGCCACCAGCTCTGCTTCACCGGTTTCCAGCCGGCTACTCAGCCAGGCGGCCTCGCGTTCGAGCTGATCGAGGCGTCGGTGTGCGGCCCGCTCGGCTTCGTCTGCCACCCGCCAGCGCCGGCGGTGCTCGCCCAGCTCGCGCTCGAGTTCGCCTAGCCGCCGGCGTGCCTCGGCGAGCTCGCTCGCACGTGTTTCGGCCGCATCGCGCGACTGCGCTGCAGATCGCTCCAGCTGCGCCACCTGCAGCGCCGCCTCATCGCGCCGATGGGCCTGCTCGAGTGTCGTCTCCTGTCCGGCGAGCGCCAGCAGACCGCTGTGGTCGACGACCTCGCCTGCAAGCGTCACCGCGCGCCATCCGGCGGGCAGTGCCGCTTGTACGGCAAGTGCGCCATTGAGGTCAGGAAGCCAGACCGCGTCACGCAGCAGCCGTGAGGCGACGCCGCGCGCATCACGGCGCACGGCCTCGATCAGTTGCCCACCACCGTGCGCGGCGGCGGCGTCGGCGACCGCGCGCGCCTGAGTCGGCGAAGCCGACGCGGCACCGGCCGGGTGCGCCGGATCGTCGACGACCAGCCGGCCGCCGCGACTGGCCAGTGCGAGCGCACCCTCGTCGTCGACCACGAACGCGGCCGCCCAACTCCCCAGGACGGCGCCCACGGCGGCGCCGAAACGTGGTTCGACCTCGAGGCCCTCCCCCAGCAGTTGCGCGCCGCGTGCGCGAGCGGCCCGCGACAATTGCTCGTTGCGGCCGGCCCGCAGCGCCGCCTCCAGTCCGCCCAGCTCGGCCCGCGCGGCGGTCAGTTGCGCGTCCTCGTCGAGCGCCCGACGGCGATCGTGTTGCGCCGCGGCCGCCGCCTGGTCGGCAGCGCCGCGCGACTCTTCCACCTGCGCCGCCAGCTGCTCGGTGCGCCCGACCAGCTGCTCCAGCTCGCTCGTCGCCGCGGCCCGGCCACGGGCGGCTTCGGCGCGACGTGGCTCGAGCTCGGCCAGCCGCGCGCGGAGATCTGCCAGCGTCGTGCCGAGCTCGGCCACCTGCCGCCGGCGATTGCTCAGCTCTGCCTCGCCCACGGCTACGCGGCCGCGCGTCGCAGGCTCGTCGTCAGGTGCCGCATCGCCCTCCAAATCGCTGAGCCGCTGCTCCACGAGGCGCAGTTCGTCGGCAAGGGCCCGATTGCCAGCCGGTCGCGGCACGGCCAGTGCGTGGCGCGCCGCCTCGCTGCGCTCTTCGGCCAGCGCGCGCTCGCCTGCTGCGCGCGTACGTTGACGCGTCAGGCCGGCGGCCTCCGAGTCCAGCCGCGCGGCCTCGACGCGCAGCTCGCCCAGGCGCGCCCGCTCGGCATCGAGTTCCTCGCGCCGGTTCCGTTCCGTCTCGGCCTGGCGGGCAATGGCCGCCGCCAGTTCGCCCGCCTCGCCCTCTGCTGCACGCAGCCTGTCGAGCGCGGCGTCGGCCGCGCCACGCGCCTGGGCCAATTCACGCTCATCACGCTGTGCCGCGCGCGCGGTCGCGGTCCAGTGTGCGCGTGCCGCACCGAGCACGGCGTCGGCCAACTCTGCGCCGGCCGACCGGCGCGCCTCGAGCTGTTCCGCCTGGGCCGCCAGGCGGCGTGCCTGGGGACGCAGTTCGGCGAGCAGGTCGCGCAGCCGGTCGAGGTTCGACTCCGCCTCGGCCAGCTCGTTTTCGGCTTGTCGCCGGCGCCGCTCGTGGCGGCGCACACCCGCCGCTTCCTCGAACAGTGGCCGGCGTTCCTCGGGCCGCAGGGCGAGCGCCTGGTCGACCATCCCCTGGCCAATGAACAGGAACGCGTTGTCGGCCAAGTTGCCGGCGTCGAGCAGCTCGACGAGGTCGCGCAGGCGCACCCGCTGGCGGTTGAGCAGGTACTCGTTCTCGCCCGAGCGGTACAGCCGCCGGCCGAGCTCCACCTCACCGTAGTCGAGCGGCAACAGGCGATCCGAGTTGTCGATGACCAGCGTCACGTCGGCCATGCTGATCGCGCGCCGCGCCGACGAGCCGGCGAAGATGACGTCTTCGGCGCGACGGGTACGCAGCAGGCGGCCCTGCTCGCCGAGCGTCCAGCGCAGCGCATCGGCAAGATTGCTCTTGCCGCTGCCGTTGGGACCGATAACGGCGCTGATGCCCGGGCCGAACTCGATGAGCGTGCGATCGGCGAACGACTTGAAGCCCACCAGGCGCAGCGCGGCCAGGCGGCCCCGCGCGCCGTTGCCGCCGCTCATTCGGCGGCCTCGGCCGCTCCTCCGGCCGCGGCCAGACCATCGTCCGCACGCCGTCGTGCGAGTTCCGCGATGGCCGCCGTGGCAGCCTCTGTTTCCGCTTCGCGGCGGTTGCGCCCTTGGCCGCGACCCAGGGCCTCGCCGTCGACGAGGACCTCGACCGTGTACTGGCGGGCATGAGCCGGACCGTCCTCACGCAGCAGCCGGTACACGGGCGCGTGGCCGGTACGCGCGTAGCTCGTCTCCTGGAGCACGCTCTTGGCCGGCTTCAACGCTTCGGGATCGGGCCGCTGGGCAAGCTCCGGCTCGGCGACCTCGAGGAGCCAGTCACGCGCCCGGGCGAAGCCGAACTCGAGGTACACGGCGCCCACCACCGCTTCGAAAGTGGCCGCCAGGACCGACTTGCGTGTTCGCTCGCCCGCGGCATCGGCACCCTGCCCGAGGAGCACGTACGAACCCAGGTCGAGGCGCTGGGCGATACGCGCCAGGCCGCGTGCCGAGACGACCGCCGCGCGACGTGTTGTCAGCGAGCCCTCGTCTTCTTTCGGATGGCGACGCCACAGTTCCTCCGACACGATCAGCGAGATGACCGCGTCGCCCAGGAACTCGAGACGTTGATTCGACTGGCCGATGGCCGGCCGTTCGTGCAGGTAGCTGCTGTGGACGAGCGCCTCGTCGAGCAGCGCCAGGTCGTCGAAATGAGAGCCCGAGACGGTCGGCCAGCGCGGCTGCCGGCTTCATCGGGCCGGGTGACTCGCGACTACTGGTTGGAGTGCTCCTCGACGTAGTCGACCGCGTCCTGGACGGTGCGGATCTTCTCGGCGTCCTCGTCCGAGATCTCGGCACCGAACTCTTCCTCAAGACTCATGATCAACTCGACGAGGTCGAGCGAGTCAGCATTTAGATCGTCAACGAACGAGGCTTCGGGCGTGACCTGATCCTCATCGACGCCGAGTTGCTCGACGACGATCTTCTTCAATCGCTCATACGTCGAAGCTGTCACCGATGCTCCCTCCTGTGTGGCGGTCTCCTCCGCCCTCGCTGCTATTGCCGAAGGCTCCGATCTCCCGCCCACGGTCCGCCGCCTCTCTGGCGACTCGCCCGAGCACACCATTCACCAGGCGGCGAGCCGGCTCGCCGCTGTACGTACGTGCCAATTCCACCCACTCGGCAATGGCCACCCGGGCCGGAGTCGTGCGGGAGTGTAGCAGTTCGGCCATCGCCGAACGCAACAGAGCGCGGTCCATGCGCGCCAGCGCGACCACCGGATAACGCGGCGCGAGCGCCTCGATGCGGGCGTCGAGGACGTCACGCCGGGCGACCACCGTGGCGACGATTTCTCGCGCCAGTTCGGCCGTCGGCGCCGGTGCGCCCTCGTCGGTCAGGCGGCGTTCGAGGATGCGCGTGGCCGTGTTCTGGCCAAAATCGGCCTCGAAGACCGCGCCCAGCGCCAGGCGCCGTGCCTCGCGCTGCTGCTCATGCGAGGGCATCGGCGATCCGCTCCGGAATTCGTGCCCGCGCCGCGGCAGCGCCGACCTCCACGGCGAAGCCGACCATCCGGCGCCGGGCACGGCCGTGGGTTATCAGCACAGTGCCCTTGACGCCGAGCAGTGGCGCGCCGCCCAGCCGCTCGTAGTCGAAACGGCGCCGGATACGGCTGATGCCCGGGCGCATGAACAGGTAGCCGATGGGGCCCAACGGCCAGCGCTGGAACTCGGTGCGCAGGGCGTCGAAGATGAAGCTCGACAGACCCTCGAAGAACTTGATCGTCACGTTGCCGACGGTCGCATCGCAGACGACCACGTCGGCCGGGTGATGAGGCAGATCCTTGCCCTCCGCGTTGCCCATGAAGCGCAGCTGGCTGGCCGCCAGCAGCGCAGTGGCCCCCTGCACCCGCTGTTCGCCCTTGCCGCCCTCTTCGCCGATCGACAGCAGTGCCACCGACGGGTTGGCAATGCCCAGCACGCGCTCGGCAAAGATGGTGCCCATGTGCGCGTACTGGTAGAGATTCTCGCCGGTCGAATCGGTCGTCGCCCCGATGTCGAGCAGGACCATGGGGCCGCTGTCGGTCACCAGTTGGACGGCAAGCGCGGGGCGATCGACGCCGCGCAGCCGGCCCAGGTTGAGGATCGCCGCGGCGACTCCGGCACCCGTGTGGCCCGCGGTCACCACCGCGTCGGCCCGCTCCTCCTTGATGAGGCGCATGCAGACGTTGATGCTCGCGTCGCGCTTGCGGCGCACCGCCGTGGCCGGGTGCTCGTCCATGGCCACCAATTCGCTGGCCTCGACCAGGCTGACATTGGCCGGCAGCGCGTCGCCCAGGAACGGGCTGACCTGTTGTTCGGCACCGACCAGCAGGACGTCGGTATCGGCGTGCGTCCGTGCCCAATCGAGGGCACCGATGACGATTTCCTGGGGCGCGTGGTCGCCGCCCATGGCATCGACGGCGACCCTGATCCGGCTCGCCGATGTCTGGCCGCCGGCGCGCAGGACGTCAAGATCCACTGCCTGCCCCGGCCGTGCTCAGGCGGACGCCGTGCCCTCGTTCTTGGTGCGCTGCTTGATGCGCACGGCCTCGCGCCCGCCGTACCAGCCACAGTTCCGGCACGCGTGGTGTGCCCGCTTCTGCTCGTGGCAGTGTGGGCACTCCTCGAGCTGCGGCAGGCTGAGTGCGTGATGCGCGCGGCGTTCGCCCTGGCGCGCGTGCGACACGCGCCGCTTGGGTACTCCCATTTCTACTTCTCCCGTTCAGGTGGGTTGGTGACGCGGATGGACGTCGCTAGTGCGGGTCCTGGCGCTCGCGCCACGCGGCCAGGGCGGCCAGACGTGGGTCGAGCGTTTCGTCGTGATGGACATGGTCGGAAACGGTGTTCAGGTCGCGGCCACATTCGGGACACAGGCCCCTGCAGTCCGGCCGGCAGAGCTGCGCGATGGGCTCCGCCAGCGAGATCGCCTCGCGCACTGGTTCAGCGAGGTCCAGTTCGTGGTGATCATCGAGCCGGAGCGCGTCGGGTCCGGCCACGGCTTCAATCGGCAGGCCGGTGTCGATATCGATCGACGGCAGTGCTTCTTCTTCGATATCGACGGCGATCGGCGCCGTCACCGGGGACAGGCAGCGACTGCAATGGCCCTCGATGGCAGTGGTCAGGTGGGCGCGCGCGAGGATGCTGCGGCCCGTCTTGGACAGGCGGACCTCGCCGGCGATGGGCTTGGCCAGCGCGATGTCCGGTGCGATGTCGATGCTGACACCCGTCACCGGATAGCGTCGTTCGGTACCGGGCGCGGCCCGCAGCAGGCCCGCCACGTTATAGCTGAGCACCACTCGGCTCCCGCTGGCGAAGCGACTGTGCGCCGTCGCCGCCGAGTTGCTGATCCTCATCATCCGGAGGGAGTTCGCCGTCGACCACCTGGCGATCGTCGAGCATCGCCAGGCCGTGCCTGATGCTCTGCAGCGCGCGAACGCATTCGCCCTCGAGTTTGACGAGCACACTCTGGGCGTACTCATCGGCGCCTCGACGGATCTCATCCGCCTCGTGCTCGCCGGCCGCAATGATCTCCTGCGACTTGATCTCCGCCGCTCGGGTCAGCTCACGTTCCTCGATCAGGAAGGCGGCCTGCTCCTGCGCCCGGGCCAGGATCAGTTCGGCCTCTTCCCGGGCATGCTCGACAATGCGCTCGGTCTCTTCGTTGATGCGCTTGGCGGCGCGCACCTCCTCGGGAACGGCCGCGCGCAACTGATCGACCAGGTCGAGTGCCCTCGCCTGATCGATGATCACGTTGCTCGTCAGCGGCATGTTGCGGCCGGTGGCGATCACGCGCTCCAGTTGTTCGATGAGAAAGATGATGTCGATGGGAGTCGCCTCCGTGCGTGCCGTACACCGCGCACGCTCCATGCGCTGGCGTCGCCCGTCAACGCCGGATTGTACGTCCTGGCGATGGTGCACGAACGTTTCGGGCCCATCGGCACTGTCGGGCGGCCAGTTGTCCGCGGATGCTGAGCTCATGGACGTGGCGCTTACCAGCCCGGTGTCACCTTCGCCTGTCGAGACCGCGCCTGTGCCCGCTGCTCCACCCCGCCCCACCGACCAGGCGGCGGCCGCCGCCGGTATCGATCGCCGGCTGCGGCACGCAGCGGAACCGGCCGGGGCGTCAGCCCGACCGTAACCGGCGGGCTGCGGCGGGTGGCACCATGCCGCCCACGTCGCCCCCGAAAGACGCGATTTCCTTGACCAGGCTCGAGCTCAGGTAGGCGTACTCCAGGGCAGTCATGAAGAAGACCGTGTCCACCTTCGGCGCCAGTTTGCGGTTCGTGTGGGCCATCTGCAGCTCGCTCTCGAAGTCGCTCACCGCGCGCAGGCCGCGGACGATGAACTCGGCCTGCTGGCGCCTCGCGAAATCGACGGTCAGCCCGTCAAAGCTCTCCACGCTGATGCGCTCGGCGACCGAGCCGAGCTCGTCGCGAACCGCGTCGCGGATGGAAGCCATGCGCTCGTCGAGGGGCAACAGCGGTGTCTTGCGCGGATTCACGAGCACGCCCACCACCAGGCGCTCGAAGATGCCCGCGGCGCGACCGATCACGTCGATGTGGCCGAAGGTGATCGGGTCGAACGAGCCCGGGTAGACCGCTGTCGTCATGTGCCCTCCTGGCGCGCGTAGTAGCTGAGCATGGTCTCACCGAAACGTCGCTGCCGAGCAAGCTTAAGGTCACCGGTGGCCGCCGGCGGGCGGTCACGCCAGAAGTGCTTGGCCACCACGGTCGGCAATTCAGCGAGCCAGCCCAGTGACGGCTGGCCGAGCAGCGCGAGCGCAGGTTCGAGCAGCGCCAATTCGTAGGGTGGATCGACCAGGCAACAGGCGAACGCGAGGTGGGCGGCCGGCCGGCCGGCAGCAAGGTAGCCGAGCGCGTCGGCACGGGTCACCTCGCCACCGGCCAGCCCACTGCGTTCGAGGTTGTCGCGGATGGCTGCGCATGCCCGACCGTCGAGCTCGACGAAGACCGCCAGTGGTGCCCCGCGACTGAGCGCTTCGATGCCGCCTGCCCCGCTGCCGGCAAAGAGGTCCAGGAATGGTCCGGCCAGCGCGTCGTCGGCCTCGAGCGCGGCAAAGAGCGACTCCTTGACGCGATCGGTCAGCGGTCGCGTACCGGTCGCCGGCGCCGATAGCCGGGTGCCGCGCGCCAGACCGGCGATCACGCGCCCGGCTTCAGGTTTCGGCATCGGCGGCCACCACTTCGCCCGCGCCGACGCGCGCCAGCCAACCGCGCGTGACCTCGTGCTCGAGCGCCGAGTACTGCGGCGCGACATGGCCTTGCTCATCGAGCAGCTCCTCGGCCAGGCGGCGCGCAGCGACCGACAACTCGCGGTGCTCGGGCCGGTTCAGGCTGGCTACGCGCAGCGGCGGGAGACCGCTCTGGTTGAGTCCGAGCAACTCGCCCTCGCGCCGCTGCTCGAGGTCGAGCTCGGCAAGCTCGAAACCGTCCGTGGTGGCGACCAGCGCGTCGAGGCGCGCCTTGACGGTCGCCTGCTCGTCGTCCTCCGGATCACGGCCGTCGTGCGGATAGCGCTCACTGACGAGGACGCAGAACGAGGCCGCCTCGCCGCGGCCGACCCGGCCGCGCAACTGGTGCAGCTGGGCGAGGCCGAAGCGATCGGCGTCGAGTATCAGCATGACCGTCGCCTCGGGCACGTCGACGCCCACTTCGAGCACAGTGGTGCCGACCAGTACCTGTGTCTCGCCACTGCGAAAGCGCGCCATCCGCTCGTCTCGTTCCGACGCCCGCATCTGGCCATGGACGATGTCGATGTGCGGCAGCGGCACTGCCAGGCCGGCCACCTCGATTGCCTCGGCCCAGTTGTCCGCGATCAGTCTTGCGCCGGCCTCGACCGAGCGCACGTCCGACTCGGGATCGTCCTCGACCAGCGGCACGACCACGAACGCGCGGTGGTCGGCGGCAACCTCGCGGGCGATCAACGCCAGCGCGCCGGGACCGCCGTCTGCACGTCGTACCAGGGCGTCGCTGGAGCGCACCCCGGTCCTGATCAGCTGGCGTCCCGCGGGTGGCGTGCGCAGGTCGGACACATCAAGGTCGGCGTGGACGATCTGGCCCAGCGTGCGCGGGATCGGTGTGGCGGTCATCAGCAGCACGTGCGGTGCGTGGCCCTTGTTCGCGAGGGCCTCGCGCTCGGCGACCCCAAAGCGATGCTGCTCATCGACGACCACCAGGCGCAGGTCGGCGAACTCGACTGCCTCCTGGACCAGCGCGTGGGTGCCCACGACGATGCGGCCGACAGCCCGTCCGGTGACGGTGGCGGCGATGGGCGCGGCGATCAGCTCGAGTGCCGTGCGGCGCGCGGCCGATGCCAGTGAGCCGGTGAGCAGCGTCACGTCGTAGCCGAGCGGTTCGAGCAGGCGGCCGAGCGTCTCCGCGTGCTGACGGGCCAGCAGATCGGTCGGGGCGAGCAGCGCGCCCTGGCCACCCACGTCGGCGACGAAGGCCAGGGCCAGCGCGGCGACCGCGGTCTTGCCCGAACCGACATCGCCCTGCAGCAGGCGCATCATCGGCTGGTCGCGGTCGAGATCGGCACGCACCGCGTCGAGTGCCCGGCGCTGGTCGCCGGTCAGGCGCACCTCTGCTGCGGCCCGTTCCCCGGCGCGCGCCAGGCGGGCCGCCACCTGGGCGCCGATGACCCCTTCGACCTTCTCGATCGCCGCGGCAAAACGCTCGTCGGCTACCTCGATCGGCGCTGCGCGCTCGACCCCGCGCTGGCGGCGCCGGCCGAGCATGCCCAATTGCAGGGCCAGCAGCTCATCGAAGGCCAGCCGCCGCAGGGCTCTATCGCGGTGCTCGAAGTCGGGCGGAAAGTGAATCCACTCGACCGCGTCGGCGATGTCCGCGAGCCCCGGCTCGACCGAGTCGCGCAGCGGTCGTGGCAGGTACTCCGACAGGCCGTGCACCTCGGCATCGAGCGCGGCACGAATTCGCGCGCGCAGGTAGCCCTCCGTGAGGCCGGCGGTCAGCCGGTAGACGGGCACGATGCGGCCGGCGTGCAGCGCATCGTCGCCCGGGGGTCCGAACTCAGGGTTCTGGAAACGCGGCAGCCAGCCACGCACCTCGACCTTGCCCGACAGCGCGACAACCTGGCCGGCAGCCAGGCGCCGCTCGATGAAGCGGCGCCCGAACCAGATCGCCTCGCCCTCGCCGGTGGCGTCCCGCAGCCGGGCCACGGTGCGTTGCACGCGCCGCCGAAAACCCTGCTCGACGCGCAGGTCGACCACCTCGACGGTCGCGCTGGCAGGCCCTTCGGGCGGCCGTTCGCGCAGCTCGCGCAGGCTGAGCACGTGGCTGAAATCGTGGTACTTGCGCGGCAGGTCGAAGAGCAGGTCACGCACCGTGCGCAGGCCCAGGCGTTCCAGGCGCCGCGCAGCCGCGGCAGGCACCAGACCGGCCTCGCGCAGGCCCCGATCGAGCGGATCGCTGCTGACGGTCGGCGATTGCGCGCCCACCGCCCTACTCGGCCGCGAAGAGGAAATCGTAGTGCGGCTGGCCGCCGTCGACGAGCTCGATCTCGACACCCTCGAGCTCACCGGCGAGGCTCTCGCGCAACGCGTCCGCGGCATCCCCGTCGACGTCTCGGCCACGGTAGATGGTGAGTAGCTCGAAGCCGGGCTTGAGCTTGCCCAGCGCAGCGTGGATTGCCTTGGTTCTATCGCGATCGGCGGCCAGCAGGCCGTCGTTCGGCCCGAGCGCGATGTATTCGCCGTGGTGCACCCGGTGGCGGCCGATGCGTGCGTCGCGCACCGCCACGGTCACCTGGAAGGTCTGCACCCGGCGCGCTGCCTGCGCCATCCGCCGTGCCGCATCGCGCACCGGCAGCGACGGGTCCAGGGCGAGCATCGCTGCAACTCCTTCGGCGGGATTGCGCGTGGGCACGACCTCGACGCGCACGTCCGGCGAGAGCTGTCCTGCCTGGCGCGCCGCGAGGCGCACGTTGGGGTTGTTGGGCAACACGATGACCTCGCCCGCGGCCAGCCTGTTGATGGCCTGGGCCAGCTCGCCGGCGGAAGGGTTCCCACCGTCGATCACGGCACCCGCGCCGAGCGTTGTGAACAGTCGCGCCAGGCCAGTCCCGGCGGCAACGCTGACCACCTGTGGCCGGCCGGCCGCGGTTGCCTCAGCCACCCCGGCATCGGGCTCGCTCCGCTCGGCCACCACTGCTGTCGCGGTAGGGCGTTCATCGTTTTCACTATCAGCTGCGCGATGCACGACGTTGCCCGCCTGGCGATCGAGGTTCTCGACACTGATGTGGCTGAGTGTCCCCAACGTCAGTCCATAGCCGATGACACGATCGGGCCGCTCGGTGTGCACGTGGACCTTCATCAGCTGGGCATCGCCAACGACCAGCACCGACTCGCCCATGTGCTCGAGCTGCCGGCGCACGGCACCGATCGCCACCTGCTGGCCATCGCCGGGCGTGACCAGGAATACCGTTTCGTAGCCGTAGCCCTCGGCCTCGAGCGCCTCGTACAGGGGCAGCGGGATGTCATGTGCCACCCGACCCAGGATCTGTGGCTGCTCCCCGCGCACCGCCGCCAGGGCACCCTGGAGGAGCAATTCAAGGCCGCGACCGCCGGCGTCCACGACGCCTGCGCGTCGCAGCACGGGCAGCAGTTCGGGTGTCTGCGCGACCGATGTACCGGCCGCCGCTACTGCCGCCGCGAGCACTTCCTCGAGCGACCCCCCGCCGTGGTCCGCGGCGGCAACGGCCGCTGCCGCGGCCGCTCGGGTGACCGTCAGGATGGTGCCCTCGACGGGTTGCGTCACCGCGCCGAAGGCGGCCACCCGGCCGGCGTCGATCGCCGCGGCGAGCTCCGCTCCCCCGAGGCGTTCGACCTCGGCGACGGACTCGCCCACGCCGCGAAAAAGCTGCGACAGGATGACGCCGCTGTTGCCGCGTGCGCCCATCAGTGCTCCGCGGCTGAGCGCGGCGGCAACCACCGGCACCGTCCGCCCATCCTCGGCCACGGCTTCGGCCTCGCGGATGGCCGCCTGCATCGTCGCCAGCATGTTCGACCCGGTGTCACCGTCGGGCACGGGGAAGACGTTCAGCGCGTTCACCTCGTCGACGTTGGCGTGCAGCGTTGCGCTTGCCTGGCGCAGGGCGGCGAGCAATGCCGGGCCGTCCCACGCGTCGCTGGTCAACGAGGCGCGTCCGTGGCTGACGGGCTCGGTGGCTCCTCGACCGGCCGGCCGTCGACGCGGATGGTCAACTCGTCGATCGATCGGCCAAAGTCACGCAGCACGCGGTAGCGCACCGCTTGCCCAACATTGGCCACCACCTGGACAAGGGGAACATGGGCCGCAACGCTCAGGTCGAGCGTCACGCGCAACCGTCCATCGAGGGCTACGGTCACGCCACTCGGCGCGTGCGGCCGCAGCCAGCCGGCAAGACGCCGGCGCCACCGTGTCGCGCCCACCGCGGTCACGCCATAGCACTCGGCTGCCGCGCTTCGGACGCTGCGCGCGAGCACGTCGCGGTTGATCTCGCCTCGTCCGCCCGGGACCCCGGACGGGTCAGTCGCGCCGGCCACCGTGCTATAGTAGCCAGCCGGGACGGCGTTTCGGAGCGCCCGTCAATCCCACCTCGAGTTCGGAGACTTCGTCAGACCATGGCCCGCGCCTGCGCCATCTGCGGCAAGGAGTCGATGGGTGGCTTCAACCCCCAGTCGACCGGCATGAACCGCGTTCGTGCACATCGTCGCTACCAGCCCAACCTGCAACCCATGCACCTCGAGAACAGCGGTACCGCCCGCCGGGTGCTGGTCTGCACGCGCTGCCGGCGGACGCTCCAGAAGACTGCCTGAGCGCCATCGCCGCCTGAGCGCTGTCGCCGCTGAGCCCCGTTAGCGGTCCGCGTCGGAGTCCAGCCAGATCGTCATCGGGCCATCGTTGACCAGCTCGACCTGCATCTCCGCCCCGAAGACCCCGCGCGCGACATTCACGCCGCGTGCCTCGACCGCCGCCGCAAACTGCTCGTAGAGCGCCTCAGCGCGTTCGGGCGCGGCGGCACGGATAAACGATGGCCGGCGCCCGCGACTGGTGTCCGCGTAGAGCGTGAACTGGCTGACCACCAACACCTCGCCACCGACATCGATGAGCGAGTTGTTGGTCAGGCCGTTCTCGTCGCGGAAGATGCGCAGCTTGACGACCTTGCCCGCGAGCGCCTCGGCCTCCGCCTCGGTGTCATCGGCACCGACCCCGACAAAGACCAGTAGCCCTAAACCGATGGAACCCACGAGCTTGCGCTCGGCGCGTACCTCGGCGCGGGTGCAACGCTGGATCAGGAGGCGCATGGTGAGGCAGTCACTCACTCGCGAGCGGTAGCGTCGCGCCGGCCGCCGCTCGCTTGACCGCGTCTATCTCCATGGCCGTGTCGCGACCGCGTTGGAAAAGAGCCGAGCCGACGACGCATACGTCCACCCCGTAGCCGCCGACGATATCGGCGGTCTCGGCGCTCACGCCACCGTCGACGTGCACCCGGCCGTCCGGCCGGGACGACAGCAGCCGGCGCGCCTCGCCGATCTTGTGGGCGTGCTCGGCCATGAAATGCTGTCCGCCCCAGCCCGGTTCGACCGTCATGATCATGATGATCGACAGATCGTCGAGGTAGGGCGCGACGGCATCGGTGCTCGTCAGCGGGCTCACTGCAAGACCGGGTAGCCGGTGTGCCGCACTGATGCGCTGGAGCGTCTCGCGCTTGACGTCGGGCGGCTCGTGGACCTCGACATGGAAGGTGATGCTGTCCGACCCGGCGTCGAGAAAGCGCGGTACGTAGCGCGACGGTTCCGAGATCATCAGGTGGACGTCGATCGGCATGGCGGTGAGCCGCCGGACCGCAGCCACGATGTCCGGCCCGAAGGTGATGTTGGGCACGAAGTGACCGTCCATGACATCGAGGTGGAAGCGATCGACGCCGGCGCGCTCCAGCTTGCGCACGACGCGATACAGGTTGCCGAAGTCGGCGGTCAGGATGCTCGCGGCGACCTCGACCGCGACCGTGCGCTCCAGGTGTCAGCCCCGTTCGTGGCCGCCGAGTGCGGCTGCGCTCTGCATCACCAGCAGCTGACGCCGGCGCGCGACGGCCTCGGGCGCCGGGACACCGGCGCGATCGGCCGCCAACTGCCCGCACGCGGCACCGATCTCGACGCCACGATTGCGCCGGACGGTGGTCGAGATGCCGGCCGCGCGAACGATGGCCGCGAAGGCCTCGATGCGCTCCATCGGGCTGGGCTGCCAGGGGGTGTGAGCGACCGGATTCATGGGAATCAGGTTGATGTGGGCGAGGTGGCCACCGATCAGCTGCGCCACTGCGGCGGCATCTTCGCGCGTGTCGTTGACCGCGTCGATCATGACGTACTCGTACGTCACCCGGCGACCGGTCGCCGCCGCATAGCCGGCCGCGGCCTCGATCACGTCATGCAGCGGGTAGCGCCGATTGAGGGGCACCAGCACATCGCGCAATTGCTGCCGGGCGGCATGCAGCGACACGGCCAGCGTCCACTGCGGCCGCAGTTCGGCCAGGCGGCGCATCCCGGGCACGACTCCGCTCGTGCTGATCGTCACGTGCCGCGCGCCAAGGCCGAACCGCGAACGATCGGTGATCGCCTCCGCCGCGACCAGCACGCGCTCGAGGTTGAGCAGCGGCTCGCCCATGCCCATGAAGACAACGTTGGTCAGCCGCTGGCCGACGCCGGCCAGCCAATGACGCCAGAAACGCGCCTGGTCGATGATCTCGGCCGCCTCCAGGTCACGCCCGAAGCCAAGCTCACCAGTTGCGCAGAAGGGACAGCCGACCGCGCAACCGGCCTGGCTCGAGATGCACACGGTCGCCCGCGCACGACGCCAGCCACGCGCCGGATAGCGCATCAGCACCGACTCGATCAGGGCGCCGTCGGCGAGGCGGTGGAGCGCCTTCTGGGTCAGGTCCTGGTCGGCCGCGCGAACGTCGGTTTCGGTCAGCGTGTTCAGGCGGAAGTCGGCCTCGAGCTGCTCGCGCAGGCCGAGCGGCACGGTGTGCAGCTCGCCGACTGACTGAGCCGACGCGGACCACACGTGATCGGACAACTGGCGAGCGCGATAGGAAGGTTGACCGCGGGTGGTCAGCCAGCGCGACAGGTCGCCCGGCGTGACACCGGCCAGACCGGGGCGCCGGTCAGGCAGGGCGTGCACGGGTCGATTGGCTGGTAGCGCCCGCGGCTCCGGCGCAGGTTCGGAGCCCATCAACGCATCCTAACCTCAAGTCTCCTCTTCGGTCTCCGACGGCGAGGCGACGAGCGAGCCGACCAGCGCCGGCCGCCCGCGGAGCAGCTCGGCGCCACTCATGCGCCGGCCACCGGCCGGCTGAACCTCGATGAGCTCGAACAGGCCGTCGGCGACGGCCAAGGCGGCGCGGTTGGCCGGCAGCGCCAGCAGCGTGCCCGGGCGCCGCGTCGCGCCGCCGCCCAGTGGCCGCGCGTCCCAGACGATCACCCGGCCGGCGTCGGTCTTCATGAACGTCCCCGGCCACGGTTGATAGGCGCGCACCTGGCGGTACAGGAACGACACGCCGTGGGCAGGATCGAGCTGGCCATCCTCGCGGCGGAGCTGGCGCGTCCAGCTGACCCCGTCGGCCGGCTGAGGTGTGGGCTCGATTTCACCGGCCAGCCACTTGTCGATGGTCTCGGTCAACAGGTCGGCGGCAACACCGGCCAGGCGCGCCTCGAGCTCCGGTGCCGACTCGTCGCCGGCGAGGCCCATGGCGCGCTGCGCGACGATCGGGCCCGTGTCGAGGCCGGCGTCCATGCGCATGATGGTCACGCCTGTTTGGGTATCGCCGTCGAGTATCGCGGCCTGGATTGGCGCCGCCCCGCGATGCCGGGGCAGCAGCGAGGGGTGCACATTCAGCGCCCCGTGGCGCGGCAGGTCGAGCAGCTCGGACGGCACGAGCTGGCCATAGTCGGCGAGTACCAACAACTCGGGCGCGGCGCGGCGCACGGCGTCGATGACCGGCGGCTCGCGCAGCAGCGCCGGCCGCAGCATGGGCAGACCGGCCTCATGCGCCCAGATCGCGACCGGTGGCTCGTCCTCCGGACCACCGTGCCGAGGGGCGGTGATGACACCCAGCAACGCCGTGGACGGGTGGCGTTGGAGCGCCCGCGCGATGGGCAGCGCGAAGCGGCCCGTCCCGAGGAAGAGCGTCCGTGCGGCACCCTGCGCGGCACCACTCGCTGCGCCTTCGGTCATAGCTTCACGCCAGTGGCGCCAACTCCTCATCGTGCTCGGCCGATTCCTGGTCGTGTTGGACGACCGGAATCAGCTCATCCATGGACTCGAGATAGTCGATGTACAGCTTGCCCGCGAGATGGTCGAGCTCGTGCTGCAGGGCGCGTGACAGGAGGCCCTGGCCGGCCACCTTGATCCTGCGGCCGTGCCGGTTCTGGGCAACGACCCAGACCTGCTCGCGGCGCGTGACGTAGGCCACGTAGCCGGGAATGGACAGGCAACCCTCGAGGTCGCGGTCGTCACCGGTCGAGCGCACGATGCGCGGATTGACAAGCTCGTGCAGCTTGCCTTCGACCTCGACCACGCACGCCTGCAGAGCAATGCCGAGTTGCGGCGCCGCGAGACCGACGCCGGGCGCCGCACGCATCGTCTGGGCCAGGTCGTCGAGCAGCTCGTGCAGGTACTTGCCGAAGCTGTCGACCGGCTGACCCTTGAGGCGCAGCCGTGGGTCGCCGAGGGTGATGATCGGTTGGATCGTCATTGGGCGCGAGTATAGGCGGCGAGGCCGTGCCTGACCCGCCTAGAGCAGGCTCTCCGGGTCGACGTCGACCGACCACGGCGCCCCTGGATCGCCGCCCAGGACCTCGGCCGGTCGGTCACCGCGCAGCACCACGTGGAAGCGCCAGCGCCCGGCGCGCCGGGCGATGTAGGCGGGCACCGGGCCGAGAACCTCGACGGCGGCGTTGATGGCAGCCGACCGCTCACGCAGCGACTCGACCTGCCTGGTCGCGCGCGAGAGCGCAGCGGCGCGGTCTTCGAGCGCGATGGTCAGCTTGATGAGCTGCCCAAAGGGCGGCGCATGAAAGCGCCGGCGCGCCGCCAGCTCGTTCTCGTAGAACTCCGCGGGGTCACCGTCGGCGATCGCCCGGATCACGGCGTGGTCGGGAAGGTAGGTCTGGATGAGAGCTCGCCCGGCGCGTTCTCCGCGGCCGGCGCGGCCGATCGCCTGGGCGAGCAGTTGGTAAGTGCGCTCGGCGGCGCGCTCGTCGGGCAGGTTCAGCGCGATGTCGGCCGACACCACACCGACCAGCGTCACGGTGGGCACGTCGAGGCCCTTGGCCACCAGCGCGGTACCGACCAGGACATCCAGCCGACCGGCGCTGAAATCGTCGACCACGCGCACGGCCCCGCCGTGCCGTTCGGCCACGTCCCGGTCGAGCCGGCCGACGCGCAGGTGCGGGAAACGAATGGCCACTTCGCGTTCGACGCGCTCGGTGCCGCCACCCAGATAGCGAATGCGCGGCGACGCACACGCCGGGCAGCGCCGGGCGACGGGTGCCACGGCACCGCAGTGGTGACAGCGCAGCGCCACCGAGATGGCGTGGAAGACCAGTGGTCGCTGGCATTCGGGGCAGATCTGGACATAGCCGCAGTCGCGACAGAGGACCACCGACGCGCTGCCGCGTCGGTTGATGAGCAGGATCGCCTGCTGCCGGCCATCACCGGTCTTGAGCGCGGCCAGTTCCTCCGCGAGCCTGCGCGAGAGCAGGCCACGGTTACCGGCCGCGAGCTCGGCACGCAGGTCGACGACCTCCACCCGCGCCGGCGCGCCCGCGATTCGTTCTGGCAGCGCGAAAGTTTCATAGGTTCCCGCACGCGCTCGACCGAGCGTGACCACGTCGGGAGTGGCGGTGCCCAGGATGACCGGCGCCCTTGCCAGCCGGCCCAGGACAACGGCCAGATCGCGCGCCTGGTAACGCGGCGTCCGTTCGGACTTGTAGGCCGGGTCGTGCTCCTCGTCGACGACGATCAGGCCGATGTCGGCCAGCGGGGCCAGGACGGCCGTGCGCGTCCCGACGACGACGGACACGCCACCGGCCCTGATGCGCCGCCACTCATCGCCCCGCTCGCCCTCGGAGAGGGCGCTGTGCAGCAGCGCCACCTCCGTGCCCAGGTCATGGACCAGGCGCTCGAGCAGGGGCACGCCCAGGGCGACCTCGGGCACCAGGACGAGCGCCGCGCGACCTGCCGCAAGACACTTCGCGATGGCTGCCGAATAGACCGCGCTCTTGCCCGATGCCGGCGTCCCCTCGAGCAGCAGCGTCGCATGCTCGCGGCCGGCCACCAGCCGCGCGACGCGCTCGATGACCTGCTGCTGTTCGTCGGTCAGCGCAGCGTCGTCGGGCAACGTCCCGCGCAGCGGCTCGGCACGCCCCGCCAGGGGCCGCCGCTCAATGCGCACGGTCGATAGGCTGACCAGCCCGCGACGGACGAGGGCCGGCAGCGGGCCAGTCCCGTGAGCCTGACCCAGGCGCGCGGTGGCCAGCGGCTCCGTTGCTTCCAGGAGGTCGAGCAGCAGGGCCTGCTGGCGCGCCCCGAGGCCGCGCGTGGCCGGCGCACTGTTGCTGGTGGCAAGCAGCCGCGCGACCTCGACACCCGCGGGCGTCAGCTCCGCGCGCCGCTCGAAGCGTTCGTGACTCTGGGGCGCGACGATGTTCCACTCGGCGGTCACGCCCCCGCCCCCATCGTCGGCGGGCCGGACCACGCGCTCGAGCCGTTCGAGCATGCCCGGGGCGAGCATGGCGCGCACGACGAGCGCGGGAGGCGCCAGATAGTGGGTCGCGATGTGCCGCGCCAGCTCGAGCTGCAGCGGCGGCAGGAGGGGACCGTCACTGCGTATCCGCGCCAGCAGCGGCTTGGTCTCGCGGACGCCACCGTCGGCGCTTTCGGCCAGCACCACGCCGACCGCCCGCCGTCGCCCGTACTCGACCAGCACGGCCTCTCCCGGTCGGACGTCGGCCGTCGCCTCGGACAGGTGATAGGTGAACGTTTGCCCGCCGGCCGGGCCGACCGCATCCACGGCCACCTCTACGAACCGGCCGCCAGGGGTCAGCGCTGGAGGCGGTCCCGCGACTGGCGCGGCGTGGATCGCGCCGGGCTCAGCCGGCCCGGGACGCCGCATCGGTGGCCGCCATGAGCCCCTTGTCCGACAGCCAGTTGTGAACGTAGTCGGCGCATGCACCGGGCATGCCCATGCGCGTGTCGACGACGAGGTCGTAGACCCGGTGCCCGACCTGATCGGTCAGCTCGGGATCGAAGAGGTTGCGGTCGTCGAGTTCGGGATGGACCAGTTTCCAGATGGCCATGTCAGAAGCCTCCCGTTCCCGCTCGCCCGCGAGCAGTTGCGCGAGCGTCGGCCGCGCGGCGGGGTGCTCGCGCCTGACCTTGCGCAGCTGTCGCTGCATCCTCACCCGTTCGGGAGCCCAGAAGAGGATGGTCGCCACGGGCAGCGGCCGCAGGGCCCGCTCCTCGCTGGCCAGGAACGCCGCCAGGCGTCCCTCGAGGATGAACGGCGCCGCCGGTGTGGCAGTGCGGATCATGGCCGACTGCAGCTCGTCCATCTCGCGGTCGATGTCGGGATCGCGCGTGACGAACTTCGAGGTATCGATGCCGGTGCGTACGCGGAACTCCTCGCCGATCTTGATGTTCGGAATCCCGTACCGCTCGGCGAGGATATTGGCCGCAGTCGTCTTGCCGGTGCGCGACGGGCCCGAGATGACGATGGCAACCGCAGGCCGCACGTAGCCGCCACTCACCGCGCCGTCTCCCGCAACCCGCCCAGCACGCGCTCCAGCTCGTCCGGCAGTGCCGCTTCGGCGCGCACCAGCTCGCCTGTCGCCGGCGACACGAACTCGATCCGCCATGAGTGCAGGAACAGCCGCGCCAGGTCCGCGGGACCGCGGCGCGCCGCGCCCGTCGCGTATACCGGATCGCCGGCGATTGGATAACCGATGGAGGCCAGGTGCACGCGGATCTGATGGGTGCGCCCGGTGATCAGGTCGAGCTCGAGCAGGGTCCAGCGCTCGAAGCGCTCCTTGACGCGATAACCGGTCACCGCCGGACGCCCGTTGGGCACGACGGCCATGCGCCCGAACCGGTGTGGATCGCGGCCGATGGGCGCCTCGATCCGACCGACCTGGGCCGGTGGCGTTCCAGCCACAAGGGCGAGGTACGTCTTCTTGACGCGCCGCGCACGGAGCTGGGCCATCAGCGCGGCCTGCGCCTCGTCGGTGCGGGCCACGATGATCAGGCCGCTCGTGTCGCGGTCCAGCCGATGCACGATGCCGGTGCGCTCGGCTCCACCGATCTGCCCGTACGCATCCGCGCCGCCGCGCGCCAGCAATGCGTTGACGAGCGTACCCGAGCGATGGCCCGGCGCGGGATGGGTGACCAGGCCGGCGGGCTTGTCGATAACCAGCACCCCGGCATCCTCGTACTCGATGCGCAGCGGCATCTCCTGGGCCTCGACGCTCATCGGCTCGCGGGCCGGCACGTCGAGTTCGACGTTGGCGCCCGGATCGAGCAGCGTGTTGCTCTTGACCGGCCGGCCATCGAGCGTCAGGCGGCCATCCTCGATCAGCCGCTGGACGTAGCTGCGCGAAAGGCCCACGGCATCGGCAACGACGCGGTCTGCTCGCGCAGCGCGGCGGCCGGCAGGCACTGTCACCGTCCGCCGCTCGGACATCAGCCCGCGCGTGCCTCCAGCAGCCGCGTCAAGCGGTCGCCAAAGAGCGCCAGCAGGATGAGCAGCAGCAGAGAGGTGCTGATCGCGGCATCGGCGACGTTGAAGGTGTAGAAGCGCCAGTCGCCCAGGCCCATGTCGACGAAGTCGATCACCGCACCGAGCCTGACGCGGTCGATGAAATTGCCCATCGCGCCACCCAACAGCAGTCCCAGGGCAATCGTCAGCAACCATGGTCCGCGGACCCCCTCGCGTGCCTGGTACAGGACGATGCCCACGATCACGACCGTACTGGATAGCGCAAGCAGTGCGGCCGAGCCGCCGAAGAGGCCAAAGATGCCGCCCGAGTTGTACGACTTGGCGATGCGCACCAGGCCGTCGATCACGTCGGTGGGTTGCGCCGCACCGGCAAGCGGATGCAGCGATGCCGCCGCGAAGTTGGCGTCGATCCACATCTTGCTCGCCTGGTCGACCGCGACCACGCCGATCGCCAGCGCCGCGAAAAGCAGCCAGCGACCCCTGCCCGTTCCTTCCTTCAACCTGCCGACCCAGCGCGTCGGATGCCGACCTGCACCTCTCCCCCGCTCAGCGCCACGACCGCCGACACGCTCGCATCGGTCGGCCGGCTCAAGTGCACCTGGTTGGCGGCGACATCGTCGGTGACCTGCGCGAGATATGGCTGGATGGTCGCGAGGCCCGCTCCCGCCAGCCACAACTCGACCACGTCGTCCAGCTCCAGGCCGGCCTGCTTGCGCAGGTCCTGCACCGCCCGGGTCAGCTCGCGTGCATCACCTTCGGCCAGCAGTTCGGGCGTCAGCTCCGTGTCGATGACCACGACGAGGCCCTCGTCATGCGCGACGGCCGTGCCCGGGCGCGGCGTGGCGAGGATCTCGACCTCGTCCGCGGCGAGTTCGATGCCCGCCAGGCGCACGCCGCCGCCGGCCAGGTACTCAACCTCGTTGGCTCGCGCCGCGGCCAGCACCTGCTGTGTTGCGCCGCCGAGGCGCGGCCCGATCCGCGGCAGCAGTGGCTTGACGCGGCGCTCGACCAGCTCCGACTCGTCGCCTATCGGGATGAGCTCCTTGACGTTCACCTCGTCGCGCACGATCTCGAGCAGCGCCGCCTCGTCGGTCAACGGCGCCGGCAGGGCCAGCCACATCCGCGCGAGTGGCTGGCGCGTGCGCAGGCCGGCCTGCGAGCGCAACGTCCGCACGAGGTCGACCGCGCGCCGGGCGATGGCCATCGATGTCTCGAGCGGCTCGTCGCGCAGGGGGTCAAGCTTGGGAAACCCGGACATATGGACGCTCGGCGGCACCCGGTCGTCCATGTTCCGGTCGACCAGGTTCTCGTACATCGCCTCGGACAGGAAAGGCAGGATCGGCGCGATCATGCGCGCGGTCGTGGCCAGCGCCGAGTGCAACGCGCGGAATGCAGACGCCGCGTCGGGGCCGCCCGCAGCCGAGAAGCGCTTGCGCGAACGGCGCAGGTACCAGGTCGACAGGTCGTCGATGAGCGCGGCGAGGGCGCGCGCGGCGCCCAGCGTGTCGTAGTCGGTCAGCCGTGCGGCCACGTCGTGGGCAGTGCCGGCGGTGCGCGACCTGATCCAGCGGTCGAGCGCCGGCTGTTCATCGGGCGGCGGCGCCGCCGCGCTCGTAACCGGATGCCAGCCGGCGAGCCGGGCGCGCGACACGAGGAAGTAGTAGACGTTCCAGAGGACCAGCAACTCGCGGCGCGCGGCGTCGGCGGTGTGGTAGCCGAAGAGGATGTTGTCCTCGGGTCGCGCGCGGGCGAACATCCAGCGCATCACGTCGACACCGATTCGCTCGGCGCCCTCGTTGAACTCGATCGCGTTGCCCCAGCTCTTGTGCATCGGGCGGCCGTCCTCGCCGAACAGGGTGGCGAAGCCGAGGATCGCCTTGAATGGGGCCGTGCGGCGCAGCACGGTGCTCATGGCCAGGAGTGAGTAGAACCAGTTGCGGAACTGGCCCGGAAACGACTCGGTGATGAAGTCCGCCGGAAACCATTTCTGCCAGAAGTTGGGCTCGGTCCGGTAGTGCAGCGTCGAGAAAGGCACGATGCCGGCGTCGAGCCACGGGTTACCTACGTCGGCGATGCGCGACATCTCGCCGCCGCATTGCGCGCACGCGATCTTGACCGCGTCGATGTACGGCCGGTGGGGGGTGTGCCCCTCGAGCTCTTCCCAGCCCGCGACGGCGCGCTTGCCGAGCTCGTCGCGCCCGCCGATCACCTCGAACGCTGCGCACGAGGCGCATTCCCAGATCGGCAGCGCCAGCCCCCAGTAGCGCTTCTTGCTGATCATCCAATCGGACATCGAGCGCAGCCAGTCCAGCTCGCGCTCGCGGCCAAAGCCGGGGATCCAGCGGATCTCGTCGACGACGTCCATGATCTGGTAGCGCAGGCTGCGCTCCTTCTCCGCGGCCGTCAGTTCTTCGCGCGGCTTCTCGTAGACCTCGCCCATCGAGATGTACCACTCGTCCACGACCCGGAACAGCAGCGGCGTGCCGCAGCGCCAACAATGTGGGTAGCGGTGGGTATACGGCTCCAGGTGATAGAAGAACTCCTTCCGCTCGAGGTCCTCGACGATTCGCTCGGTGACGCCGTGCGCATCGAGGCCGCTGAGCTCGCCGAAGCCGTCGAGATAGCGCCCGTCCTCGTCGAGCGGACCGATCACCGGCAGGCCAAGCGCCTTGCCCAACTGAAAGTCCTCGGCGCCGGCGCCAGGCGCAATGTGGACGACGCCAGTCCCTTCTTCCTCGCTGACCTCATCCCAGGCCACCACGCGGTGCTCGTAGCCGGTGCCGTCGCCGTTGCGGCCGCTGGCGAATGCCGCCCTGACCGCTTCCAGCTCGTCGTACGGTCCGCGGTAGCGCCAGCCAACCAGGTCGCGGCCGGGCCGCTCCTCGAGCACCGCGAACGGCCCGCGCAGCATGGTGCTGACTCGGTCTCGTCCCAGCCAGTACTCATCGTCGCCCTGGCGCACCTTGACGTAGGCGAGGTCTGGCCCCACCGCGGCGGCCACGTTGGCGGTCATCGTCCACGGCGTGGTCGTCCAGACGAGCAGGAACTCGCCCGGCCGATCGACCAGCGGGAAGCGGACTGTCAGACCCGGATCCTCGCGGTCCTGGTAGCCCTCGTTCATCTCCATCTGGCTGATGCCGGTGCCGCAGCGCGTGCACCACGGCATCGAGTCATGGCCCTTGTACAGCCAGCCCCGCCGGTGGCACTCCGCCAGGAAGCCCCAGATCAGGTCGTTGTTCTCATTGCTGAAGGTGAAATAGGAGCCACCGATCTCGGGCATGCCCAGCCGGCCGACGATCATCTCGACGCTGTCGGTCACAGGTCCCTGCGGACCTTGGACGGTCACCTGCTGTTGTGGATCCTCGGCCAGCAGGTCGCGCAGCCGGCGCAGCTCGTCTGGATCGTTCCAGTCCATCCACATGCCCAGCCGGATCGACTGCTCGGTCTGCATCGCGGCGTAGGTCAGCACCCGCTGCTTGCACAGGTTGACGAATCTGGCGACGCCAAATGCCTCGATGTCGCGCTTGCTGGTGAAGCCGAGCTCGCGCTCGACCTCGACCTCGACCCACAGGCCCTGGCAATCGAAGCCGTTCTGGTAACGCTGATCCTGGCCCAGCATCGCGTGAAAGCGCTGGAAGACATCCTTGTAAGTACGGCCCCACGCGTGGTGCACGCCCATCGGGTTGTTGGCGGTGATCGGCCCGTCCAGGAACGACCAGCGCTCCTTGCCCGCATTCTGTGCGCGCAGCAGGGCGAAAGCGCGTCGCTCGCGCCACATGTCCAGGATCTCGTGCTCCAGCGCAGGCAGGTCAGGCTGCCGGGGAACAGGCTGAAACGGGCTCTTGGCCCAGGGGTTCACGGACATGGGCGCTCAAGCATAGCCGAGCCAGTTGGCCGCGCGCCGAACAGGCGCCCGGGTGCTCAGTAGATGGGCGTCAGCCAGTTCGAGTAAGTGGGCTTGCGGCCACGCACCACGTCGAAGTAGAGCGTCGCGAGCTGGCGCGTGATCGGGCCCACCTGGCCGTCGCCCACCTGGCGGTGGTCGATCTCGACGATCGGCGAGATCTGCGCCCCGGTGCCGCACAGGAAGGCCTCATCGGCGATGTACAACTCGCTGCGGTCGACCGTGCGCACGATCGTCTCGATGCCCATTTCCTCGCGTGCCAACTGCATCAGCCCGGCGCGGGTGATGCCCTCGAGGATGTCGTCGGTGATCGACGGCGTGACCAGTTTGCCGTCGCGGACCATGAAAAAGTTCTCCGCGCTGCCCTCCGACACGTGGCCGTCCATGGTCAGCACGATCGCTTCGTCGTAGCCGTTCAGCACGGCCTCGCTCTTGGAAAATGCGCTGTTCACGTAGGCGCCGACGATCTTGGAACGAGCCGGCAGGGCCTGGTCGCTGTTGCGCCGCCATGAGACGACCTGCGCGCGGATGCCGCGATCCACCGCGATGTACTCGCCGAATGGCACGGCAAAGATGGCCAGCTGCTCGTCGAGGTTGTGCAGCCGCACGCCGATCACCTCGCTCGACTTGTAGATGGTCGGCCGGACGTACGTGTCCTGGCGGTAGCCATTGCGGCGCAGGAGGTCGACCGTCAGCTCGACCAGGCCCTCGGGCGGCAGCGGTGGCTTCATCAGCAGCACCTTGGCAGACCGCCACAGGCGCTTGTAATGCTCGAGCATCTTGACCCCGAAGAGCTGCCCCTGCTCTTCGTTCCAGTAGGCACGAATGCCCTCGAAGTTGGCCGTGCCGTACAGGAACGCGTGGGTCATGATCGGGATCTTGGCCTCGGCGAGGGGCACGAACTTGCCCTCGAAGTAAGCCACGACGTCTTCGCTGGGTGGCCGGGCGCCGGTCGCGGGAAGCGGTGACCTGGCAGCCTTCTGCATCAGCATCGCGGCGAGTATACGCGCCGCCAATCGAAGCGCGGTGAGCCACACGTCATGATCACAGGGTCCGGTTTACCCGGTCACAGCGCGCCGGCGAGATGGGCAATGACCAGCCCCAGGTACAGAACATAGAACAGTCCGCCGATCAGCAGCTGGCCGCCGCTCAGCGACGCCCGACGCACCATGGGCACGAAGATCACCGCACTGGAGAGGAAGGCGATGCCCGCCGACGCGAAACTGAGCACGCTGTCGCCCGTCACCGTCCACGCTTCGGCCGCCAGGAGGACACCGATCGCGGTCGGGATGCACGACTGGAAGACCATCGCGCCGGTGATGTTGCCGAGGGCCAGAGTGTCCTTGCCCTGGCGCACCCAGATCAGGCTGTTGAACTTCTCGGGCAGCTCCGTCGCTATGGGTGCGATGACGAGTGCCAGCAGAGTGGGATCGAGCCCGGCGTTAGCGGCAACCTGGCTCACCGCGTCGACGAAGACCACTGCGCCGCCGATCGTCAGGAGCAGCGCAAACAGTACCTGGAGACTGACCACGCGCAGGCGGGGCTGTTCCGGGTCGCGGCGGTAGCCGGGCACATCGACCCGATGCATCCGCAGTGGCGCCAGATCGGTCGCGTCGATCGTCGCCTCCGATGCGAAATGGGACTTCACGTACCAGGCATAGATGCCCAGCAACACCAGCACGACTGCGTAGCGCACGACTGACAGGTTCTGGGGCACGAAAGCGGCCGCCACGGCGATCGCGTAGGCGACGAAGAAGTAGCGCATGTCGAGTCCCAGCGCCCTGGCGTCGACCGACATGTGGCGCCCACTGCTGCGCCTCCCGGCGCTCGCGAGTACGCCGGCGCCGGTCACGAACATGGCCAGTGTGGCAAGCATGAAAGGAGCGCCCAGGATGGCGCCGACGCCGATCTCGTTGGCCGCGCCCTGATGCGCGACCTGGCCGGAGAAGAGGATCGCAACCAGCGGGATCATGGTCTCCGGCAGCGCCGTGCCGACGGCCGCCAGGACGCTGCCCACGACGCCCTCGGCCAGGTTAAGCGAGTGGCCGAACCACTCGATGCCGTTGGTGAACAGCTCGGCCGCGAGGAGGATGACAGCCAGCGCCCCGAGCAGCTCGATCAGCTGGGTCACGCGTCGAGCACCGGCGGTGCCACCATCATCGCGTGGTCAGCAAGCGAGTCGATTAGTAGCGCATGTGCTCGGGGGCGTACGGCAGCAGCGCAACCTGGCGGGCACGCTTGAGCGCGATCGCCAGTTGGCGCTGGTGCGCGGCACACGTGCCGGTCTTGCGCCGCGGCTCGATCTTGGCCCGCTCCGACAGGTAGCGGCGCAGGCGGTTGATCTCCTTGTAGTCGATCTGGTCGGTCTTGTCGGCGCAGAATGCGCACACCTTCCGGCGGCGCCGGTCGCGATACATGTCATCGCGCTTCTTGCTTCGGGCGGGGGGCATGACTGGGTTCCTTTCTGCGGGCCCTAGAAGGGCAGGTCGTCGTAGTCGGGCTCGGCCTGCTCGGACGCAGTCCGCGCGGCCGGCCGGGCACGCGTGGCGTCGGGCACCGCGCCGGGATCGCTGGCATCCTCACGTGGCCGTCGCTCGAGGTTCTGGATCGTGTTGGCCACCAGTTCGGTGGTGTACCGCTTCTGGCCGTCCTGGCCTTCCCACTGGCGGGTCTGCAAGCGGCCCTCGATGTACACCTTGGCACCCTTGCGCAGGTACTCAGCCGAGAATTCGGCCTGCTGGCCCCAGGCGACCACGCGGAACCACTCGGTCTCTTCCTGGCGTTCGCCCTGCGCGTCCTTGTAGTTGCGGTTGACCGCGACGGTGAACTGCGTCACTGCCTGGCCACTCGGCGTATAGCGCATCTCCGGGTCGCGACCCAGGTTCCCGATGATCATGCACTTGTTGAGCGACATCGCATCGTCCTCCTGCTGCGCCTAGCGGTCGGCCGCCATGGGCGCCGCTTCGCTCTCCGACTCGTCGATGTACTCGGTGTCGGGCACCTCTTCGTCCTCGTCGAAGGGCGGCTCGATCGACTCCTCCTCCGACTCCTCATCCGGCGCCTGGCGATCCCTTCCGGCGGGCCGCTCGACGCGCGTGACCAGGTGACGCATCACTTCCTCGGTGATGTTCAGGCCCCGTTCAAGCTCGGCCACGGCCGACGCCTGCGCCTCGAAGACGATCAGAAAGTACGAGCCCTCGCGGTAAGTGGAAATGGGATACGCCAGACGGCGCCGGCCCCACGGGCTGACCTTGACGATCTGGCCGTCGTCGCCGACCGCGGCCCGCGTGGTGCGATCAATGATCGCCTGGACCTGGTCGTCGGGCGTGTCGGGGCGCAGCACGAGCATGAGCTCATAACGTCGCACAGGGTTTCACTCCTTCCCTTGGGATGTGCCCCGATCGGCGATTGACAACCGACGGCGGAGCTGAAAGGTACGTCCGAAGTATACCCGGACCCGGCCTCCGGCTTGCTAGACTCCGGTTCGTGCCATCTCGTGTGCTTGTGCTGGCGAGCGGCGGTCAGCCGATGGACAAAGTTGCCGGTCCGCTCGAGGCAGCCGGCCATGACGTCACGCGCAGCAGCAATTCGGCCGACGCGCTGCGCCTCCTGCGTGGCCAGCAACTCGTGATACTCGCGGCACCCGACGCTGCCTCGCTGGCGCTGCTGTGCCGGCGCGTCAACGACGAGGCGGGCAGTGTGCACCCGCCCATCCTGGCCGTCGCCAGCACGAGCGATGTCGATACACGCGTGCGACTGCTCGAAGCCGGCGCCGACGATGTACTGGCTGAACCGATCGACGAACGCGAGCTGGAGGCGCTGGTCGAGGCACTCCTGCTGCGCGGCGGGGCCACCGGTACCGGCGCGGCGGGAGGGCGCGACAGCAACGCCTGTGCCCTCGGCCCCGGGCAAGACGATCGCCTTCGTATCCGCCAAGGGTGGCTCGGGAACCACCTCGCTCGCGGTGAACACTGCGCTGGTGCTCGCCGAAATGGCGCCCAACAACGTGGCCATCGCCGACTTCGACATGTACCACGGCCAGGTCGCCACCCACGTCGACCTGTATGGCCGCCACTCCACGGCCGGCCTCGCGCGCGAGGACTGGCTGACCGAGTCGCTGGAATCGATCCACGGCGCGGGCAAGCTGCACAGCGCCGGCCTGGCGGTATTCGGTGGGCCATACCGGCCCGACGACAGCTATCCGGTGACGGCAGAGCAGTTGACGACCCTCGTCGACACGCTCCGCCGTGGCTACGGAACGCTGGTCATGGACCTCGGCACAACCATGGACGCGCGCACCCTGGCGCTGATCCAGCACTCGGACCGGCTGGCGATAGTCGTGACGCCCGACATTCCGTCGCTGCGTCTGCTCCACGCCGCGCTGCAGGTGATCTCCGAGTCGGGCAAGGCGGTCGACCGCGCCGTGTTCGTGGTCAACCAGGTTCACGCCAAGCCGATGATCGGACCCACCCAGATCGAGGAGCACCTGGGCATCAAGGTGGGTGTCGAGATCCCGTACGACGGCGAGAACTTCACCAAGGCGGCGAACGAAGGCCAGCCGCTGTCGTCTTAACGGCGCACCGCACGCCGCGCGGCGGTGGCGATCCGCAAACTGGCGGCCCTGCTCACCGACAACGTGCAGGAGCCGTCGCCCGAAACGCCTCAGCGCAAGCGCGGCGGCCTGCTCGGAGGACTGCTCGGCCGCGAATAGGCGAGCTCGTTATGCTGGCTCACGGTGACCGAAGGTGAGATTCGAACTCACACGCCCTCGCGGGCCACGGATTTTAAGTCCGCTGTGTCTACCATTCCACCACTTCGCGCGGTGCTGAGGTTACTGCTCCGAGGCCGGCTCCAGTCGACCCCCAGTAGCCGCCGAATACCGCTCGGCGGTCGGGGCCTGACGTCGCTGGCCAGAGTTGTGTTCAGGGACGATGGCGGAGCCAGAAGTCGCGTACGGCCTCGCGTGCCTTCTGGGCACGCTCCTGGGCGGCATCCCACTGCGCGACGATCGGATCCTGCGGACTCGTCGGCGGGGACTTCGCAAAGCGGACCATCGTTTCGTGGAGTTCCTCTGCCGCCTTCCTGACCTCGTCGACAAGATCCTCGTAGCGCTGTCGAACCCCGCCGCTCGGCTGTCCCGGCTCAGTCACCATGCTGCGCTGCCTCCTTACCTCGCGTTCGCCCTGACCACCCGCTCGCAGAATTATGGGATCAATTTTCGTGGGGATCGTGGAGGCGACGACCGGATTCGAACCGGTGAATAGCGGTTTTGCAGACCGCCCCCTTAGCCACTTGGGTACGTCGCCCCGGAGAGATTCTGCGCGGGTGCTGGCTGGCCCTCGAGGGTTCGAACCTCGGTTAACGGATCCAAAGTCCGCTGTCCTACCACTAGACGAAGGGCCAGTGGTCCTCGAAGGTCGATTGACGGAGGGAGTGGAGCGGAAGACGGGACTCGAACCCGCGACCCTCACCTTGGCAAGGTGATGCTCTACCAACTGAGCCACTTCCGCTCGTTGACCATCGACCACACCGGTCTGATGGGGTGGTGCCGAGAGCCAGAATCGAACTGGCGACACCGTGATTTTCAGTCACGTGCTCTACCAACTGAGCTATCTCGGCGCGTCCAGATCTTCCCGGCCGCGGTAACGACCGGCCATATTGAACCACAAGCAGCGGACCCATTCCACAGTCTGGCTCAGTCGGCCTTGCCCAGCGCGGCCATCGTCTGCGAGTCGAGGGGCTGGTCGCCGGTCAGCCGGCGCAGCCGGTTGATGCGCTCGACGATGGGCGGGTGTGTCGCCATGAGGCTGCTCATGTTGAGCCCCATTTTCTTGAGCGGGTTGACGAAGTAGAGGTGCTGGGTCGCGCGGTTGGCAGCACCGAGTGAGTGCGTGTCTTCACCGATCTTCACCAGCGCGCTCTCGAGCCCGTACGGGTTCCTGGTCAGATCAACGCTCGACGCGTCGGCCAGGTACTCCCGCTGCCGGCTGACGGCCATCTGCACGAGCGCCGCGAAGATCGGCGCGATGATCGCCAGGATCAGGCCGACCACGAGCAGGACGACGAACAATCCGCCGCCGCCCTCGCCGCCCCCGCTGCGACGGCCCCTGCCGCGCCCGCCGCCCAGGCCGCCCCAGAAGGTGAAGCGCAGGAAGAAGTCGGCCAGCAGGACGATCGACCCGACCAGCACCGCGACCAGCAGCGAGAAGCGAATGTCGTAGTTGCGCACGTGCGACAGCTCGTGGCCGATGACACCCTGCAGCTCCTCGCGGTCCATCTTCTCCAGCAGGCCGGCGGTGACCGCGACGCTGGCGTGCTGCGGGTCGCGGCCGGTGGCGAAGGCGTTGGGGGCCGGGTCGTTGATGACGTACACCCGCGGCGGCGGGATGTTGGCGGCCAGCGACAACTCACGGACCACGTTCATGAGCTGCGGCGCGCTCTGGTCGTTGACCTCGTGGGCGCCCGATTCGGCGAGCACCAGGCTGTCGCCGCCGAAGTACGAGAAGGCGCTCATCAGCAGCGCTATCGCCACGGCGATGGCGATGGCGAAGTAGCCGCCCGCGAGCGCTCCGGTGATCAGGTAGCCGATGATGAAGCCGAGCGCGACCAGGAACGCGGTCACCAGCACGACCAGCAGCCACGAACGGCGCTGGTTGGACGAGATCTGCTGGTAGAAGTTCTGGGTCGCTGGTCGGGTCATGGCAAGTTGGCCCGCTCGAACGCGGGCCGATAGCTGCGCGAACTAACCGCCGTCAGCCGCCAGCCGGCGGAGGAGCAGTCGGCGGTGCCGGCGGAGCCGGCGGAGGAGTGGCCGGCGGCGCGCCGGTGGGCGTGTTGTAGCTGCCCAGGTCGACCGTCGGCACCTGCTGTGCCTCAGGTTCGGCGTCAAAGAACTCGCGCCGGGCGAAGCCGAACGGGCCGGCGATCAGCGCGTTGGGGAAAGTCGCGATCGAGGTGTTGTAGTCGAGCACGCTCGCGTTGTAGTGCTGCCGAGCGAAGCTGATCTGGTTCTCGGTCGTGGTGATCTGTTCCTGCAGGTTCAGCACGTTCTGGTTGGCCTTCAGGTCGGGATAGTTCTCGACGACCGCGAAGAGGGAACGCAGAGTGCTTGTCAGCGCATTCTCGGCGGCGGCCTGCTGTGCGGGGCCCTGGCCGCCGGCCGCGACCGCGCTGGCGCGTGCCTTGGTCACGTTCTCGAGCACTGACTGCTCGAAGCCCATGTACCCCTTCACCGCATTGACCAGGTTGGGGATCAGGTCCCAGCGTCGCTTGAGCTGGACTTCGATCTGGGCGTACGCCTCGTCGATGCGCAACCGGCGCTGGATGAGCCCGTTGTAGATGAGCACGCCACCGATCACGACGATCAGCACAATGACGATGACTGCCAATAGGAGCGGGTTCATTCGCCCTCCCGGTTTTCACTGTTCGAATGCGGGCGAGGTGACACTCGCCGAGCGCCGTCAGTCTAGCAGTGGGCGAGTTCGTGCCTCGTGGAACGCCGCGCGGATGCTAGCCTTCGCGCGTCCTGCCGTGCCGAGATCCGTGCGCCTGAGTCTCGCCGCCCTCGCCCTCCTGTGGTGCCTCGCCGTGGCGCCACCGGTGAGCGGCGCGGCGCAGCCATTCATCTGGCCCACGACCGGCCGCATCACCCAGCAGTTCGGGTGTACGGGTTTCTCGATGGAGCCCCGCCGCGGTGCGTGCCCCCACTTCCACTATGGCGTGGACATCGCCAACCGTGGCGGTACGCCCATCTACGCCGCCGCGGCCGGCGTCATCACCGTCGCCGGGTGGGATCCGTGGCTGAAGCACAACCCGGACTGGATGGTGGTCATCAAGAGCGCAAACGGCTTCAGGACGATGTACGCCCATCTGCGCGTCAGGCATCTGCCGGGCATTCACAGGGGAGCGCACGTCAGGCAGGGCCAGCTGATCGGCTACATGGGTTCAACTGGTCACTCCACGGGCCCGCACCTGTTGTGGGGCGTCTTCCACAACGGTCGGCCCGTGAACCCGCTCAACTTCGTCGCAGGCGCCCTGCGCCGGCGCTAGGTGCCGGCTGTGGTGGTTGTGTGGTTGGTTGGGGGCGTGGCGTCCGGTGTCTGCTGGTGGCGCGGGTGGGCTCGCGGCGGCTGGCGTCGTGGGCGGTCCGTTCCGATTGCCGTGAGGAGCTGAATCTCGTCGCTGACTGGAGTCGCGTTTCGACGCTCCCAGGGCTGGAAGAGCGGGCTCCGCGACAGCCGGCGCTTGCTACCCAGAACGCGTGGACTGCTGAAGCAGGCGGCCGACGCGGCGCCGATCGTCTCGGCGTGCCAGGAGTGCTCGGAAAGCGTGGCGCGCGCCCGGTCGCAGCCGCTCCTGGCCCGCCGGAGCCGGGCGAGTCGAGGCGCGGGCTTGCTCATCGCGGGCGTGCTGCCTGAGCCGTTCGCGGCTGGGCACCGCGCTGGCAGAGCAGCCCGCCGGCAGAGGACGGCGCCCCCAAGGAAAGCCGACGAAGAGACAAGCAGAATGACGAGCCTGCGGCCGCGCCACAACAGGAACGCGAGGCGAGGGAGGCGGCACACAAGAGAGGGCGGCGCCGCGGGCGCCACGACACGGAAGCGAGGACCGGCAGCCCGAGCGCGCCGCCATCTGGCGGCCGGAGCGGGGATCGGCGAGCGCGGAGCGGGCGCGACGAGCAGTTAGGTGACCAGCCCTGAGCGGCGTCGGCAAGGTGCGGATCGGCCCGACCGGCGCCTGGGGCACGGGACGGGCACGCGGAGCCGGTCGCCTACCCCCGCGGTGAGCGTAGTGCGCTCCTGACGGCCCGGCACGTGGCCGGACGGCAGGGTGGCCGGGTCGGATCAGGCCGGGTCATCTCTGCGAAGCATCGGTAGTGACCGCGCTCTGTCGCGTCGCCGATGCGCGCGCTCCGCCTGGCGCGCCGCGACGAGGCCGAGGGCCGCCCGGGATCAGCGAGCGCGGCAGCCTCTGGCCGCACACGGCGGGCGCGGCGAGACAGAACACGGAAAGCAGGCGGGCCGGCCCGTGGTGGGCGGTGAGGGACTCGAACCCCCGACTTCCTCGGTGTAAACGAGGCGTCTGACCAGCTGAAGCTACCGCCTAGTGCCGTTCTAAGCGTGAAATGTCGGGACTAGCTGGCCATGCCGCCTAGTAACGTCTGATTTCGGGCAATGCGTTAGCAATTTGTTAGCAGGGTAGTCGAGCTCGTTCGTCGACGATTACTATGAGGACGGTGGGCGGTGGAAGGGAGAGCGAAAGATATGAAAGGGGCGCTAGTCGTTGCGTGGCTCTGGCCGTCGTGGCTTGTGGACCGGGCGCAGCGAGCCCAACACCGACGCTGCCAGCGGCCAGCCGGCGGCTACGACGACATTGGTGGCGACGGTGTCCGCCGCGGTCGAACCGCTGGCGAGACAGACATGCGCTACGGCGCGGCACTCGACGTGCATCGCGGACGTCGAGACGGCCCACCTACTTCGGCGGCTGGTGGTGGTGTGCGACTACGGCGACGGTAGCGGTGACGTTGTCAAGATCACAGCGAGAGTGAGGCAGCGAGCAGAGCTAGACTGGACGACTCGGGCGGGTGGTCAAGACGATACAGATGCCGTAAAGGCGTCGACGAGCTCGCGTTTTGTCTGCGCGCTAGCCGAACGCGCACGGCGAGCCGCGCCGCGGCGAACGCTGAAGATACGCGAGCAGGGCTCGTGTGCAGCGCCGCCTTGCCTGCTCGCCGAGTTGCCTGGAGGGCGGCGCGACGCGTGCAGCGGTCGAGCGCGGGTACCGGACCTGGCGCGCATCACGGTCGCTGCACGTCCAGAGCATGAAAGAGGGCGAGTCGACGACATAACGATATCCGGCGCCTGAAGGTGCAGGAAGGTGCAACTCAGAGTGCTCGAGTATGAGGTGTTGCGATCGTTCAGAGGAGACCCTACCTACCTCGCAGCGAACGCAGCTTTGCAGGCGCGCTCGAAAGTGGCCGGCGATCGAGAGCGCAAGCACTCTCGAACTCGTGTAGCTCAGAGACTAACAGCAATTGGCCCATCATGTAGGCTTTAGTTCCGCGGTCGCGTCTGCGCCTACGATGCCTTCGATCCTCTGCACAGCCGCAAGATCGCTAGGCGGAGCTGAGCCGATCGTCAGGCCCGATAGATAGACAGCTGTGACGTTGGACGAACACCACAACGTTCGGCATCTGTCAATCCAGGTGTGGCTGTGAGCGCTGGGGCTGCTGCGCACCACAGCGAGCATCAAGGTGGCCCCCGTGAGCGCGATGAACATCCGGGAACTGAGCTGCTCGTTCATTTTCGGAACTCTCCCCGCGCTGATCGCCCGCAGACAGCGCCCCCATCTCGCGTAGGCGCGGGATCCAAGCCTCGGCGGCCATCAGGCGCGTGTCTTAAGGATGGAAGTGCAGACCGGTTCGTCGACTTCACCAGCCACTCGGTTCCTCTGACGCGAGTACGTGACCGTTAGGTTCGATTGTCGACTCTGACCGAAGGCTAGAAGTCCGAAGGCGAGGATGGAGCCAACGCCTGGCCGACTGTAAGACCCGGCGCTCGTAGACGCCACGGCGTAGCCACGTGTGGAGAGCAGGGACGCCTCCTGCTGGAAACGTCGTGCGCCCGCCTGAGGATTCGTTCCGTCGTAGACTCTTATCACGACGGGAGGCAGCTGCCAATCGGGAGTCGTCCGTGTCCACGCCTCCAATGCTTTGATTGGGGCCTCATCCACACGTCGCGACCATCGCTCAGCGAGCTAGCTGCGTAGAACAAACCGGCGAGCAGAAGACCCAGGACGATCACGCCCAGAACAAGAATCACGAGCGTTTCCACGGCTTCTATTGTGCCCTTCCGGGATCCCGTCGGACTCCCTACTTCGGGACCCGTCCGTCGCTGATCGCCCGCAGACACTTCGCCATCTCGCGGAGGACGTGTAGCTCGCTCGTGCCCACGGCCGTCCACTCGCCCGAGCGCAGCCCGACCTTGGGACGCGCGGACGGGTCGTCGTATACGAACTGCTCCCACTGCCGGTAGGTGTCGTTGTAGCCGGGCCGACCGACGTACCAGCCCGGCGGCGTGGCATCGTGGATCTTGGCCCAGGCGGCGACGATCTCCGGGTCGGTCAACTCAGCCCGGCGTTATTGACCACGCACCGGACGCGGTGATCTCGAGCAGGGATGTCGCTGATGGCAAGGTGATCTGGCCCGAATAGGAGCCGATCTCATTCACGGCCAGATCGCGACCCGATTCCGACGAGTAGGTCCAGATAGCAAAGTTGTCCTCGCCTGAGTACGTGACCGACACGACAGTCAGGCCACTGGTGGCAGGCGTTACGCGGTAGATGCTGTCACTAGTCCCAGCCAACCTGCCCTGACCGTTCCATGCCGGCGCCTTGGAGGGATGCTGGATCGTTGCCGTCCATGGGCCGTCAGCCGTGACATCAAGAGCGACCGAGTGCTCACCCGTCGAGACATCCATTAGCACTACGCCGTCGTAGTTGCCGATGGTGTTGACCAGGAGGTCGTTCTGGCCGCCGCTGGAGTCGAGCGAGAAGACCGCAAAGTTGCCTGAGCCGTGGTACGTGAAGTGGACGATCGCGGCATTGTCAGCGGGGATCGAGAACTGCGGCACGCTGTCGCCCTGCCCTGATAGGTGGATGTCCGCAAACGCCGGGGCAAGCGTTGCTGTGGCAGGCGCCGGACTGTGGCCGCTCGTGTCCGATGTGGCAGGCGGCGACGAGCTGTTGTTGAAGAAGAAGTACCAGATCAGGACGCCCACAACGATCAGCACAATGAGACCGACCAGGGGCGATCCGCTGCTTGCCTGCTTCGTCGCGGGAGGCTGCACTGGCGGTGGTGGTGCAGAAGGCGCTGGCGGCGGCTGTCCACCGGCGGTGGGTGGTGAACTCGACAGATAGACGCGGGCAGTCGTCACGGGTGTGTCATTCCCTTCCCTCTACGAGCGGCGCGGGCAAGCCGCCTTCGAGCGAGGATACGCCTTGGACGCACGCCCCCAATAGCCGCCAGCGGGCCGAGATTCGACATGCGCCCGGCAATCTAGGACGAAATGCGCGGACGGCCCCCATTTGCGCGGGGGACCAGTCGCTGGGGCATTGCGGGCAGGCGCACGCGGGCGGCCACGCCGGACCTAGTTGATCGGCTCGTCCGGGTCCGCGGGCTCGAGCAGATCCCAGTATTCGCCCGAAAGACACTCGGGCCCGTAGATCGCCAGCGTTTCGGCAGCCTCCCGCGTGATGTCGCCTGCCACCTCGTCAGGTTCGAGGCCGCCGTCGTCGCCGCGCCGGCCCCACAAGGTCAGCGTGACCATCTCGGCGGGATCGTTAAGCCAGGGCGGCATGGCGTCGACCTCCAGGGCAACCGCTCTGGCCCTCCTCAGGTCATGGACGAACCAGGTGAACCATTCGAATGAGAGCCACCCTTCGAGCGTGGGTCGGTGATCGTTGCCGAGCTGCACCCTGAGCGTCACGCTCCACTCGTCGGCCGGCAGCGACTCCGCGGTCAGCGGTTCGGCGTGACCTCCGCAAGACCACATGGTCCGCAGGCCCGGCAAGGCGTTGATCGCACGGCACAATGCCACGATAGGCGGATCAAGTTCGTCGTAGCGCGGTTCCGCGATCATGTGGTCGGATCGTAACCGCGCCGCAAAAGCGCCTAGCGCCGGGCCGGTTTTGGAGCCTATGTCCCGGCGATCAATTGAGCGGCGTCGATCGCCCTCTCCCAGTTCGCCGCACCCTTTTGAGCTTGAGCATCGCCCTCGGAATTAAGGCCCGCCACTCAAGCCTCGGCCGCGAGTACGTAGCAGCGCAAAGCGTCCCGGTACGGTAGCTTGACGAGGAGTGTTTGTCCGGGGGGCTCCCCAGCCGCGTTGATCATCTCTATGGCCCGATTGAGCAGTGGCACCGCTCGCACACCCCAGACGGCTCTTGCGTTTGTCCTGACGGCCGCGTCTAGGTCGACCATTACCAGCGGCTCCACAGTCTTCGCGACAGTGCCGAGAAAGCCGATGTAGTTCAGTTCATCGGCGGACAGCCGCACGTCGTAAGGCTGTCCATCGTCGCGGACCTCCGCGAGCGTTTCGGCGCTCTTCTTAGCGTAATAATCGATACCGAACCCGCCTAGGAAAGCGGACTTGAAACCGTCCATAAACGATCCCATTCAACCCCACCCTTCTAACTGCGAACCCCAACGCAAACGAGTCTATAACTGGCTGATCCTGGCGCAGCGCGTATTCTTCCGGCAAGGCCTCCTTTCATTCAGGCAGCAGGACCGCGTCCTGTCAGTCTTCCGGGTCTGTCATCGTCGCTGGGCCACTGCGGCGGACCAGCTCGGCCGCGCTCCGCGGCCGGAGGCTCGATCTCGCCGCTGGACCATGAACCGGCGCCGACCAGTCCGCTCCAAGGCGACGTGGCCAACGTATGCTTCACAGATGATCTGCCCGTATTGCGCCATCGAGATGTACCCGAAGGACCCCGACCGCGCCGGTCTTCACGGGGCAACCCAGATGTGGTACACGCAGCGTGGGGGCGGACTCCGCCGCGTGTCTGCGGTTGAGTGCCCAAGTTGTGCCGGCGTGATGCTCCTCCACTCGGACATCGTCTATTCGGGGCCAATTGAAGGCGAGTCGTCCGCGAGCGAGCAGAACGTCTTCGTTCTGCTGCCGAGGACTTCGGGGAGGAAGGCTCTCCCGGCGGAGGTCGTCGAGCCATACCGCAGTCTGTACGAAGAGGCGGCGAAGGTAATCGGCAACTCGCCCCGCGCGAGCGGCGTTCTGTCGCGCCGCTGCGTCCAGAAGGTGCTGCGCGATGTCGTAGGCGCCCTAAGGGGGACCTTCGTGACGAGATCGACTGGACGCTCGGCCAAGCGAACGTACCTCTATACGTGACCGAATCCCTCCACGACCTCAGGAAGATTGGCAATTTCGGCGCGCACAACAAGTCGCTAGCGACGGGCGATCGACCTTGAGGTAGAGAGTGGCGAGGCCGAATGGACGCTCGACACGCTCGACGCGCTGTTCGGCCACCTGTTCGTGGAACCCGCCCGGGTCGCCGCCCGAAAGGCCGCGCTCGCCGCGAAACTCAATTCGTAAGGTCTCCCGACCAGCCCGATCTGGGGCGACGGGCGATCGGGTTCTGGATTGGCTGACGAGCCCGGTTTACTGGCTGCGCCTGGAACAGGACGAGCTCGTCTGGGTCATCGCGACTCATCGTGGGCGCATCGTCGGCGCTATCGGAGCAGTCGTACTCGTGGCGATCGGAGCCATTGTCAGCGGCGCAGCTCAAGCATGGTTCGAGACGATCTTCAAGTAATACGACGAACTGTACGTCAAACGTAGGTGACCACGGGGTGATACTCGGACTTCTCCGACCCGCCGCGATAGTCGTTGGTGGCCACCGAAAACGTGGTAAGTGCGGAATATGGCCCCATCTAGGCACCCGTCCTTCGCTGATCTCCCGCAGGGAGCGCGCCATCTCGCGCACGCCGTCGACCTTGGTCATGTCACCGCCGCTTACTCGCGTTACCGACGATAGCGAGCGTCAACCGGGTCAGTCATCTCGCCGGTCCTCCGGTCGGTGATAGGTCGGCAGGGTCGGGATCTTGTCAAAGAGGCGCTTGCTTAGGGCGTGCAGCTCGCCAGCAAGCACCGCGAGGTTCTCGATGACGTAGTAGAGCACGATGACGACGATGCCAAGCAGAACGAACTCGCCCACCGTGTGATCGAAGACGGTAACCGAGCGAGGTTCTCGATGACGTAGTAGAGCACGATGACGACGATGCCAAGCAGAACGAACTCGCCCACCGTGTGATCGAAGACGGTAACCGGGCAGTTGGGATCGCAGTTGGGATCCCACTCCGACCAGGCCAGAATGAAGTTCATGAGCTCCACCGCGTCTCGGGTTCAGACTGGGAGCTAAACGACCACGGAGCTACAACTCGCCGAATAGTCGTAACACCGGGGAACCTCCTGGGAGCCGGTGGCGGCCCATATTTGTTTGGACGTCGATCGCCGGCGAGACCCAGTATGACGTGCAACACGATGGGGCCGACCCACGGAATCAGGGCGATGAGCAACCACCGTCCCGACTGGCCCGTGTCATGGAGCCGGCGCACCGCTACGGCTAGCCAAGGGATGAAAGACGCGTAGACGAACAGCACGAACGCCATTGCCACGCCCGAATCCAGGCCGGGGTATATGACGCCGCAGGCGACAACCAGCAGGAAGATGAAGACTTCGAACCAGAAATATTCCGATCGACCCGCACGTCCACTGAAAGTGGCGAACTTCCCGTAGCACGATCGGACCGCTTCGGCGAACGACACGTCTAGCTGCCCACGTGCGTAGTCGTTTTGCCAGAAGGGGACTCCGTGCCAACACCCGGCCCCCGGCGTTCGCTTTTCACGCTCGGGCTGGTTTGACCGCCCCCATTTCGCCGTCGTTGCTAGCGCCATTGCTCATAGCGGTGGCATTGTGCCCGAATAGGGCCATTGGTTGTACCAGTCGGCTGGGCAGCCGCTGTTTGGACACATGCAGCCCCCGAGGCAGTCATTGATCTGCTGGCCCTGCCACCAGGGGAAGACGACGAAGACGACAAGGAGAATCATCAGCCCTATAGCAACCCCAATGAGCGGGTTCCTGAGTGGCGAGTTGCTCAGCCCTGAAATCACGTAGCTCACGAGACCGTCACGCGCAGCCAAATGCCACGCTGCGAGCAAAGGCACCATTCCAGCGGCCCAAATCAAGGCGAGGGTGTAGCCGGGATCCGGTGGGGGACATGCATCTACGGAGCAGTGATAGGCATACAGCGGGTCGATACCAAGCAACAAAATCCCCGCGCATGACGCGGAGAACGCAACAATGAGCCAGGAGGGCCAGCGCCAGTCGCGCCATCTGAGCAATCGACCAGGAACTCGCAGACCTCCCTCCCCGCCAGCCGTCGCGCCTGGGAGTGGTGCAATCACGCGTACAGGTTGTGACGCTGCGGCCGTTGCCACTACGACACGAAAGTCGTAGGACCAGGTTGCTCGTGGCGCGGCTGCTAGAGACTGCCTACTTCGGCACCCGCCCTCGCTGATCTCCCGCAGGCACCGGCCCATCTCGCGTAGCACGTGCAGCTCGCTCGTGCCTACAGCCATCCACTCCCGCGAGCGCAGGCCAACCTTGGGCCGCTCTGCGGGGTCGAAGGCGTACTGCTCCCACTGCCGATACGTGTCGTTGTAGCCGGGCCGGCCGACGTACCAGCCTGCCGTGCGATCCGAACTGCCCCGCCCACAGCTGACCCGATCGGCGACATCCTGAAGATCATTGGGCTGATCGCCATCGTCCTGGTGATCGCCTATTGGCGCGGCTGGCTCAAGCGGGGGGACGGTTAGCAATCCGTTAGCAAAACGCCAATCGGCCCGCCGGGCAGAGCGCCTGACGGGCCGATTTCGTGCGTGAAATGTGGTGGGCGGTGAGGGACTCGAACCCCCGACTTCCTCGGTGTAAACGAGGCGCTCTGACCAGCTGAGCTAACCGCCCATCAGAGGAATTGGTGCCCAGGCCGGGACTTGAACCCGGATGACTTGCGTCATACGCCCCTCAAACGTACGCGTATACCAATTCCGCCACCTGGGCACTGGTACCGAGGGAGGGACTTGAACCCACACGACCTTGCGGTCACTAGGTCCTGAACCTAGCGCGTCTGCCTATTCCGCCACCTCGGCGCGCAGCCTTTACCGCATTTCGGCGTTCAGGCGAGCACGGATTCTACCAGAGCCGGCCTTGCCGGCCGCAGTCAGCCGAGGTTGAGTTGGGCGAGGCGGACGGCCGCGAGCGAGAAAATGACGAACAGCACCGTCAGCACGACGGTGAACTGGAAAAGGCGCTTCTCGATACCCCGCCGGCTGCGATACACGGTCGAGTCGCCGCCGAAGGTCGCGCCCAGTCCGGCGCCGCGCGCCTGGAGCAGGATCGAAGCCATCAGCGCGATGCTCACCAGGGCTTGACCGAAGAGAAGGATGTTCTGCACGGCAGGCAGGATATCAGGGCCCCGTCCCGTCGCCGCCGGACGCTCGAGCCGCCCTCAGGGATCCAGCAGTGATCTACCGGTCATGCTCGGCGGCGATGCCAGGCCGGCCAGCTCGAGCAGCGTCGGGGCCACGTCCGCCAGCCGGCCGTCGTGCAGCCGGCGGCCACGGACTGCGCGGCCAATGAGCGCGATCGGTACCTGGCTGAGCGAGTGAGCGGTCATCGGGTTGCCGGCCGGGTCGCGCAGCTCGTCGGCGTTGCCATGGTCGGCGGTGATGCACAGCAGGCCGTCCTCGGGCATGGCCGCGACGACGCGGCCCAGACAGCCGTCGACGTACTCGACTGCCCTGACCGTGGCATCCCACATGCCGGTGTGGCCGACCATGTCCGGGTTGGCGTAGTTGGCGACGATGAAGTCGTAGTCGTCGCCGATCGCGGCCACGAGCGCATCGGTCACGCCGCCGGCGCTCATCTCCGGCTGCAGGTCGTACGTCGCCACCTTGGGGCTCGGCACCAGGAGCCGTTCCTCACCGGGGAAGGCCTGCTCCACGCCGCCGTTGAAGAAGTACGTGACGTGCGCGTACTTCTCCGTCTCGGCCACGTGGAACTGCCGCCAGCCGAGGCCCGCGAAGTACTCCGCGAGACTGGTCACCGTGAGCGGCGGAAAGGCCACCTCGACCGGCAGGCCGGCCTCGTACTCGGTCATCGTCACGACCAGCAGGTCGCGCGGCCGGCTCCCGCGGTCGAAGCAGGCACGGTCGAACTCGTCACCATCGACCAACGCGTGGATCAGCTGGCGGCCCCGGTCGGCACGGAAGTTGAAGTGGACCACGACGTCGCCGTCGCGCATCGTGCCATCGACGCCCGTAATCAGCGTCGGCTGCACGAACTCGTCGCCCTCGCCCCGGGCGTATGCCTGGGCGATCGCCTGGGCGGCGGAAGCTGCAGCCGGACCTTCGCCGTGAACCATCGTGTCGTAGGCCCGCTTGATGCGCTCCCAGCGCTTGTCGCGGTCCATGCCGTAGTAGCGGCCGCCGATCGTCGCGATGCGCGCCTGCGGATGAGCGTCGTGCATGCGCGCCTCGAAGTCGGGTACGAAACCATGAGCCGAGCGCGGCGGCGTGTCGCGTCCGTCGAGCAGGCCGTGAATGACGACGTCGCGCACGCCGTTCTGCCACGCCAGGCGCGCGACAGCCACCGCATGGCGATCGACAGAGTGGACACCGCCGGGGCCGAGCAGGCCGATGAGATGCAGCCGGCGCCCACCGGCGGCCCGCCGGACCGCGTCGAGCAGCGCCTGGTTGGTGAAGAACGAGCCGTCGGCGACGGCCGCATCGATGCGCGGCAGGTCCTGGAGAACCGGCTGGCCGGCGCCCAGGTTCAGGTGGCCCACCTCGCTGTTGCCCATCTGCCCCGCGGGCAGGCCAACCGCCTCGCCGGAGGCATCGAGCCTGGCGTGCGGCCACTTCGCGAGCAGTCCGCGCCAGACCGGCATGGACGCGCTGGCGATGGCATCGGCGTCAGGCCGGGTGCCGATCCCAAATCCGTCGAGCACGACCACGACCAGTGGACGCGGACGTCCGCCGTTACTCGCGCTCATGCCGCGCGTCCGGCGGCCGTCAGTCCGGCGCGCGCCACGATGCCGGCCATCTCGTCGACCTTGAGGCTGGCGCCGCCCACGAGGGCGCCGTCGATGTCAGGCTCGGCCAGGAACTCGTCGATGGCCGTACTCGTGACGCTGCCGCCATAGAGGACCGGCACCCACGCCGCGCCATCGGCCGCGCCCGCCTCGGCCAGCGCCGCACGGATGACCTGCGCCATGGCGGCGGCATCGCTGCCGCGCGCGGTACGTCCGGTGCCGATCGCCCACACCGGCTCGTAGGCGATGACCAGGTTCGTGGGCAGGCTGCCGCCGACTCGCGCCAGCTCGGCCAGCGCGACCTCGAGCTGGCGCTGCACGGTCTCCTCTGCCTTTCCGGCTTCACGTTCTTCGAGCTGCTCGCCGACGCACAGGATGGGTCGCAGGTGGTACTCGACGCAGCGCAGCAGTTTGCGGCCCACCAGCTCGTCAGTTTCCTTCTGGTCACGCCGCCGCTCGCTGTGCCCGACGATGCACCACGTGGCCAGGCCGGCCAGCATGGGCGCCGAGATCTCACCCGTGTATGCGCCGAACACTTCCGCGTGGACGTCCTGAGCGCCGACCTCCACGCCGCTGCCGGCCAGGGCCCTGGCCAACTGCCTCGAGGCACACGTACGGCGGACACACCACGCGCGTAACGCCGGCCACGCCAGTCGCCTCGGCCAGGTGGCCGGCCAGCGTGCCGGCATCGGCCGGCGTCGTGTTCATCTTCCAGTTGCCGGCGATGATCACCGGACGCATCGTCTTGCTCATTCCACCATCTTGGTCACGCCACGTCGGCCCGGTGTAGTGCCGCGCTGCCAATCATTTGCAGTGCCCTCTGGACCTGCGCGCGGGACAGTTGGACCGTTGCCGCGAGTTCAGCCAGGGTGGCCTCAGGGGCGCGTTGCCGGGCAGCCGCCACCTGACGCACCCGAGGCGGCAGCCGGCGCAGCCCGCCGGTCTGCTCCAGCTCGTCGATGTCGGCCAGTTGGCGGAGCGCGGCCGCCAGCGCCCTGGACATGTTCGCGTTCTCGGCGTTGACGACACGATTGAGATGGCCCTGGAGAGCACGCCCGACCAGGCGCAATTCGATCTCAAGTGCGGCCGAAGACACGCCCACCAGGCGCAGCAGGTCGAGCACCGCTTCCGAGTCCTTCCAGGTGATCACTCCCCTGCCCCGGCGCGAGCGCACGCCAAAGGCCAGGCCGAGCTCACCCAGGCGCGCGACAATCTCGCCGAGATTCGCTTCCAGCACGACCAGCTCAAGGTGGGTTCCCGACGCGCCGATACTCAGCGACCCGCGCGCCAGCACCAGGCCGCGGAGCCACGCGACGCGGCAATGGGCCGCGGCCGCAGACCACTCGAAGGCCGGCGTCGCGCCGGCCGGCGTGAGGCGAACGGCCAGGCGGCCGACCTGCGGCGAGCGGGCACGCCCGAGCGCCGCCTGGCCGAGCCCGACACGTTCAGCGATCTGGCAGCAGCGACGGGTCGGCTCGATGGCCGCCAGTTCGGCCCGCACCGCGCCGACAAGTTCACGCTCCGTGGTCGAGCGCCGGCGCGCGCGCACCACGCTCACCGGGCCACCGTCGCATGCGCGCGCGCCCTGAGCACGCGGTCGTCGTAGAGCTCCATCAGGGCCGCGGCAAGCTGGTGCGAGTCATGCCGGTGGGCGTTGCCGTGGTCGACCACGTCACGCGGCACGATCAGCGGTCGAGCCTGACGCAGGTTGCTGACGTCCAGGCGGACCGGCGCAGCCGGATAGTTCTCGGGCACGCGCGCGGCGTAGTTGTCGTTGGCCAGGACGGCATCGACCAGGCCGGCAAGGTCGTGGCGCGCAAAGGCGGCCAGATGGTCAGACAGGGCGTAGTCCTGCGTCTCGCCCACCTGCGTTGCCACGTTGCAGACGTACACGCGCGGCGCGCCGGCCGACTCCAGCGCTGCGCGGATCTCGGGGATGAGCAGGGGCGGCAGCAGGCTGGTGTACAGGCTGCCGGGCCCGATGACGATCAGGTCGGCCGAGCGGACGGCGTCCACGGCCTCGTTCGAGGGGCGGATGTCGGCCGGTGTTATCCAGACCCGTTCGATGCCGCCCGAGCGCTCGATGGACGACTCACCGACCAGCTCCGTCCCGTCGGTCAGGCGGGCATGGAGGGTGATCGGCTGGCCGGCCACCGGTACCACCCGGCCGCGCACTGCGAGCACCCGGTTGGCCTGCCGGACAGCCTCTTCGAAATCCCCGGTCAGATCGGTCAGGGCCGCGATGAGCAGGTTGCCAAAGCTGTGGCCGGCGACCTCATGGACGCCGTTGCCGCCGTCCGCGGCGCCGTGCCGTCCGCCGTTGGGTTGCTCCGGGAAGCGGTACTGCAAGAGGCGACCCATCTGCGTCTCGTTGTCGGCGAGGGCAACGATGCACGCGCGGATGTCGCCCATCGGCGGCACGCCCAGCTCGGAGCGCAGGCGGCCGGATGAGCCGCCGTCGTCCGCGACCGTAACCACAGCGGTGATGTTGTTGGTCAGTTCCTTGAGCCCGCGCAGCAGCACCGACAGGCCGGTGCCGCCGCCGATCGTCACCACGCGTGGGCCGCGTGACCGGCCGACCGGGCCGGTCGACGGCGTCAGCCAGCGCGTCCACCAGCTGCGCCCGACGCGCGCCCGGGCAGTCCGCTCCCCGCCGCTGCCGCTCACGAGCGCTCCAGCTCGCGGTGCCACACGGAAACGGGCACGCCGCCGGCTTTCCGCCAGCGCGAAGCGAGCGCCTCGGCGATGGCGATCGAACGGTGCTGCCCGCCGGTGCAGCCGATGCCGACAACCAGGCGTGATTTGCCTTCTGCCTCATAGCCCGGCAACGTCAGCGCCAGGTACTCGGTGACGACGTCGAGGAAGCGCTCGGTGATCGGCTGGCTGAGCACGAACTCGCGCACCTGCTCATCGAGCCCGGTGAGCGGCCGCAACCGATCGTTGTAGAACGGGTTCTCCATGAAGCGGACGTCGAACACCACGTCCGCCTCGAGTGGCACGCCGTGCTTGTAGCCGAAGCTGACCAGGTACAGGGCGATGCCCGGTGTAGGCCCGGGCAGGTCGAGCGCCGCGTGCAGCCGCTCGCGCAGCTGACGCCCGGACAGCTCGGAGGTGTCGATGATCACGTCGGCCTGCGCCCGAATCTCGCCGAGCAGCTCACGCTCGCGGGCGATCGACGCAGCGACCCCGGCATCATCGGTGTCGAGCGGGTGGCGATGCCGTGTCTCACTGAAGCGGCGGATGAGCACGTCGTCGCGTGCCTCGAGGAAGAACACCTGCGGGCTGATGCCGCGAGACTCGAGCGCCCGGCGGGCCTGCGCAAAGGCCACCGGAGTGTCGCTGGTCCGTGCGTCGAGCACGAGCGCCACGCGCTCGTAGTCGGACGGGTCGCGTGCCACGAGCTGCGCCAGGTTGCGCAGCAACTCGGCGGGCAGGTTGTCGACGACGCGATAGCCCATGTCCTCGAGCAGCTTGCTGGCCGCGGTCTTGCCCGCTCCGGACAGGCCGGAGATGATCGCCACGTGTGGCCGCGGCCCCTGGCCCATCGCCTCAGCCATCCTGCGCTGCCTTCGCCGAGCGGTTCGAACGAGCCACCATCCAGATCGTGAACTCATACAGCGGATACATGACCAGGGTCATCACCGTCGGGCTGAACGGGTCACCGGTGGGCAACACCACGACAGCCACGACGAACATGCCCAGGAACACGTAACGGCGACTCCGCCGTAAGCGATCGATGCCGACGACACCGGCCTTGGTGAGCAGGAACAGGACGATCGGGAACTGCATCACCAGGCTGAACGACAGGAACAGCATCGTCACGAATGCGAAATAGCCATCGGCGGTGATCAATGGCTCGAGCACCCCGGGGATCTGGAAGCCGAGCAGGAAGCTCGCGGCTATAGGCAGGATGGCATACGCCGTCGCAACGCCGAGCAACCCGAAAACGAAGGCCAGCGGTATCCATGGCCGTGCCGCACGCCGCTCGCGGGCCGTCAACCCGGGTGAGACGAAGGCCCATAGCTGATAGAAGACCACCGGCGACCCGATGAGCAGGCCGATCACGATGGCCAGCTTGACCTCGATGAACAGGGCCGCTCCGGGTGTCGTGAACCTGAGTGGCCCGCTGATGGGCGCCTTCAGGACCTCGATTGCGTCGGGTGCCAGCACAAAGCCCACGATCGATCCCAACGCCACCGCGACAACGCTGATGAACAACCGCCGGCGCAGCTCGGAAAGGTGGTCGACGAGCGGCATCACCGTCGGGTCGTCGACAGTCGTGGCCGGCGGCGGCGGCGGCGGGCGGGATCCGATGCCGTCCCGCTCGGTGATTTCCGCCATCACCGCTCCTCGGTCGGGCGTGCCGGGGAGCGCGTGACTAGGTCAGCGCTCGGCAGAATCGGAGCCGGACTGGCGCTCCTGCTCGAGTTCATGCAAGCGCGCCTCGAGCTGGCGGATCCTCCCCTTGTCATCCAGCGGCGGTTGCTCCGCCACGTCGGCGCCCGCAGTGGATGCTGCCGATGCCGGAGTCGCCGGCGCGGGAGCGGCCGGAGCGGGCGTGGCGCTGGTCGACAAGTCGGCCGATTCGCGCAGGTCGTTCGTTGCATTGCGGAACTCACGAATGCTCTTGCCCAGCGCTGCACCCACCTCGGGCAGCTTGCCGGGGCCCAGGATCAGCAGGGCCAGGACCAGCAAAACGAGGAGCGTGAGCGGGCTGATGTCGATGATGTTCGCGAGCACGCCGGAATTCTACTCTCGCAGGGCCAGCTGACTGATGACGATCAGGTTGCGAGGCGTGCGGCCCACTCACGGGCGGCGTTGGCCATCGCCGCGCCGGCATCGCCGGCGCCCTGCGGCGGCACGGCTGATGCCGCGCGACACGTTGACCAGCAGCGCGCCGCCACGCACCCTGGCGCCGGGCGGCCGGGTCGCGGCACCACTCTTCAGCACCGCGTCGAGATCGCCGGCCTGGGCACCCAGCCCGGGCACCAGGAAGGGCAGGCCGGGCGCCGCAGCGCGGATCTGCGCCATCTCGCGCGGCGCCGTGGCGCCCACCACGAGGCCCACGTTCGCGGTGTCGCCGGCCCATTCGACCGCGCGCCGCGCAACGTGGACGAAGAGCGGCGTGCCGCCGGCGAGCGGCAGGTTCTGGAACTCCGCCGCGCCCGGATTGGACGTGCGGCACAGGACGTACACGAAGCGATCGTCGCGCTCGAGGAACGGAGCCAGGGCATCGCGGCCGAGGTATGGATTGGCGGTGACCGCGTCGGCGCCGAGCGTGTCGAAGAGCGCCGCGGCTTGGCGCGCGACGGTATTGGCGATGTCGCCGCGCTTCGCGTCGGCGATCACCAGAACGTCCGCCGGGACGGCGGCCCGGACGCGCTCGAGGGCAGTGATGCCGGCGCTGCCGAACGCCTCGAAGAAGGCGACGTTGATCTTGATCGCGGCTGCGTGAAGGGGCGGCCGCTTCGACCAGCAGGTGGGCGAACGCCTCCACGCCGGCAACGTCCGCCGAGAAACCCGCCGGCAGGTCGGCCGGATCGGGATCGACGCCCAGGCACAGGCACGAACCCACGGTCGCGACTCGAGCATCGAGCCGGGCCAGGTAGCTCACGCCGGGCTCAGCGTGAGCGCGCCGCGGCGAATTGCTGCTGGCGGCGCTTGTCGGCCCACTCGTGCCACGTCACCAGGAGGGCGCTCGCGTTGAAGATCGACGAGTACGTGCCCGAGATGATGCCGATCATCATCGCGAACACGAACGCGCGAATGGCGTCGCTGCCGAAGAGCAGCAGCGCGAAGAGCACCAGCACCGTGGTCATCGAGGTGTTGAGCGAGCGGCCGAGCGTCTGCAGCAGGCTGTGGTTGACGATGGCCGGGAACGGCTCGCCGGCGTGGCGAATGCGGTTCTCGCGGATACGGTCGTAGACCACGATCGTGTCGTGCACCGAGAAGCCGATCACCGTCAGCATGGCAGTCACGAACAGGGCGTCGACCTGCAGGCCGATGAGCGTGCCCAGGATGGCGAAGATGCCCACCACCACGATCACGTCGTGGATCAGCGCCGCAATGGCCGTCATGCCCATGCGGAAGTCGGCGAAGCGGAAGGTCACCCAGGCAAGGATGCCGATCGAACCGAGCACGATCAGCAGCAGCGCCTGCTGGGCAATCTCGTTGCTGATCAGCGGCCCGATGTTGGCCTCCTGGCGAACCTCGTCGATGCACCCGAAACGGCTGATCAGGGCGGTTGCCAGCTGGCCCAGCTGGCCGGGCGGCGGGATGAGGCAGCCCTGGGCGTCGAAGTCGCCGGGCACGGCAGCGGGACTGGCACTTGGTGACGGCGATGCGCTGGCAGACGGCGATGCGCTGGCCGACGGCGATGCGCTGGCCGAGCGGCGACGCGCTGGCCGACGGCGATGCAGCTGGCCGACGGCGACGCGCTGGCCGACGGCGATGCGCTGGCGGACGGCGACAGGCTGGGGCTCGCGGACGGCGACAGGCTGGGGCTCGGAGTCGGCGACGGCAACGCCTGGAGACCAATCTGGATGGTCCGGATGAGCACGTACGAACGGTCACCCGAGGTGGTTATCGCCACCTGCCCGGGCAGGTCCTGGGTGGCCATCACGTCCTGCACCTGGGCCGGTGTCGGCGTGCCGTTGGCGAAGTGGACCTCCCACACCGTGCCGCCGGTGAAGTCGATCGAGAACTGCAGCCCCTCCTTGCCGCCGGTGATCGGCGTCAGGGCGATGAAGATGATGCCCGGGATGAGCACCGCCAGGCTGAGCGCATAGAACCAGCGCCGCTTGCCGATGATGTCAAACACCGACGCGCGCCTCCCGCGAGCGTGCGCGCGGCTGGGTAAGGACAAGCTCGTCCTCGCCGATGCCGAAGTAGCGTGCCTTGCGCGCCCATGGCTGACGCACGACGAAGCGCAGCATCTCGCGGCTGAGTGTCACTGCCGTGAACATCGAGGTCAGCACACCGATGATCAGCACGAGGGCGAAGCCGCGGATGGTGGGCGATCCGAAGTAGAACAGGATCGACGCGGTGATGATGCTCGACATGTTCGAGTCGAAGATCGAGTTCCAGGCACGGTTGAAGCCCGCCTCGATGGCCGGCACGAGTGTCTTGCCGGCGCGCAGCTCTTCCTTGGTTCTTTCGAAGATGAGGATGTTGGCGTCCACCGCCATGCCTATCGAAAGCACGAAGGCCGCCACGCCGGCCAGCGTCAGGGTCACCGGTATTAGCCGGAAGACCGCGTACACGACGAGCGCGTAGTAGATCAACGCCAGGCAGGCGATCAGGCCCTGCAGCCGGTAGTGCAGGAGCATGAAGACGAAGACGAGCAGGACGCCGATGGCGCCGGCGAGGATGCTCTGCTGCAGGAAGTTGAGCCCGAGCGTAGGGCTGATCTTGCTGAAGCTGACCTCGCGGATGGACAGCGGGAGCGCGCCGTACTTGAGTGTCGTGACGAGGTTGTTGACCTCCGCGGAGGTGAAACCGCCCGACCCGCCCGAGATCTGTCCCTGGCCGCCGAAGCGCTGCGCGTTGACGCTCGGGGCCGAGACCACGGTACCGTCGAGGACGATTGCGAACTGCTCGTTGTTGGGATCGTTGTTGCCCTTGAAGGCGACTGCCGCGAACTTGTCGAAGAGCTGCGACCCGGTGGACTTCAGGGTGAAGTTGACGACCCGCGCACCGCTCTGCGAATCGACGCCCGCCGAGGAGGAGTCGATCTGGTCGCCGCTGAACAGCAGGCACGGGGTGGCAATGGTCGAGAGGTTGTCCGGACAGGGCGGCAGGTCGGTGCCCAACTGACTGCCCTGGCCCACGCTGCCGGTCATCGACGTGGGGATCGGCACGAAGTCGAGGCGGCCGGTCGAGCCGATCAACTGGCGCACGTCCTGCTCGTTGCTGACGCCGGGGATCTCGACCACCACGCGGTCACTGCCCTGGGTCTGGACGATCGGTTCGGTGACGCCCAGGCCGTTGATGCGGTTCTCGATGATGGTGCGGATCGTGTTCATGTCGTCGGCCGTGACCGGGTGCGTCGCGGTCGGGATGGCCTGGTATTCGCCGACCAGCCCACCCTGCAGATCTAGGCCCAGGCGCGTGGTCACGCAGCCCGACGTATCGGCCGGCGGGTTGCACGGCGAATCGCTGAGTGGGCGCGGCAAGGTCAGTACATCGAAGGCAAGCGCGGCAAGGCCGACCGCCACGATGAGCAGGGGGAGAAAGCGACGCATCGGCGGAAGATGCTAGCAGCCGAAGCCGGGCAAGGCCGAGCCGCGGCCGCAGCACGGCAGCAATGGTCATGAACTGGCGTGTTATGCGCACGCGGCATCGCATCCGGGCGATTCGCGCAAGGAACTCCCCTAAGACGGCCCCGTACGGGGCCGGTCCACGCGGAGAACCGGACATTTCTGATGCGCTGCGCGCATCAATGGTCCTCCGGAGTGGTCGCTGCAAGCAACGTCTTGATCACGTGATCCAGGGTCGTGGTGCGCCCTTCGCTGTAGGCAGCCTCCAAGACCCGAGCGTCGCACGCCGCCCGCATGATCGTGTCGATGCGATCGAGCGAGCGCTGCTCCACCGGCAGCGGCACGAATCCGTTCTCTATCCGAAGTGAATCAAGCGCGCCCAACGCCATCGCCGCGTGCCGGCAGTCCTCGCGCGCCAACACCGAGGCGATCCCGTGCAGCCAGTACCGCGCGACGAACCGCAACAGGGCACCAGTCTCGTGAATCGAGCGCTCGACGAGCTCGTTGCAGCGACCCAATGCGGCAAGGGAGCGGCCGGTGTTGCCCGCCTCGGCCTCCGTGATTACCAGGGGCAACAGAGCTTCAGCGACCAGGCCCGGCTCCCCAAGTTGACCACCGATCTCGGCCACCCATTCGGCTCCGGCGCGAACGGCGGACAAATCGTTGGCGGACCACGCCGCGTACAGGGCATATGCGCGCGTTGACGCAAGTGACTCTGCGTCCGCGATCGGGCCAAACGACTCACGCCATTCGTCGACCTGGTTAGCTACCGCTTCTAGATCGTCAGTGTGTAGGGCGACACCAATCATGTTCGCCCGCGCCCAGGACTCGACGAACGCCTCGCCGGCGTCCGCAGCGAGAGAAGCGGCCTCGCCGAGGATGCCGGCCGCCTCGGTCAGCCTTCCCTGCTCCAGATCGCAGCAGCCGAGCCAGTTCAGGCACAGGGCCTCCCGTTGCTTCGCACCAGCCGTCTGCAACAACTGGCGTGCTGCCGTGAGCGGAGCGACAGCCTGCGCGTACCTGCTCGAGAAGAGCTCAAGGCACCCGATCGTGTGCAGTGCCGCACCGCGGGCGCCAGGCGAGGCGTTCGGGCCGGCCGCCAGAGCTCGCCGCGCCCGTTCGATCCCCTCCTCCTCGCGCCCCGTCAGCGTCCAATACCACCAAAGCGATCCGACGGCTTCCAACACCTGTTCGACTTGGCCGGACCTTTCCATATGCAGCAATGCTGAACGGATGTTCTCAACGTCCGGGTTGAGTCTTTCTACCCAATCCAGCTGATTTGGTCCCGTAAGCTCCGGCTCTGCCCGCTGCACCAAACCGATGAAGTACCTCGCGTGTCGGCCCGCCGTTCGGTCACCCTCGGCCCCGCCATCAAGCTCTGCCAGCTGCTCACCGGCAAACTCCCGGATCGTTTCCAGCATCGTGAAGCGGGGACCGATCCGCTTGACCAGGGCGGCGTCGACGAGGCTACCCATTACGTCCATGTCGCACCGGCAGACAGCCTCTGCGGCCTCAAGAGTCCACCCGCCAACGAAGATCGATAGATGGGCGAGCAGCCGCCGTGCCCCGTCGTCGAGGAGGTCGTAGCTCCAGGCTATCGCAGAGCGCAGGGTGCGTTGACGCTCAGGTAGGTCTTCGGTCCCGACGTAGACGAGCGACAACCGACGCGAGAGCCGTTCGAGCAGCTGCCCCGGCCCGTACACGTTCGTTCGTGCGGCCGCAAGCTCGATCGCCAGGGGTAAGCCATCGAGGCGGCTGCAGATCGCCACCACGGCCGCAAGATCGGCGTCGTTCGGTTCGGGCGCTCCTGCCTCGGCGGCGCGGTCGAGGAAGAGCTGGACGGCGGGCGCGCGTCGACCGTTCTGGTCCCCAACGCGATCGGTGGATGTGTTTCCGCGGGTAACGGCGCCACCGGGAAGACACGCTCGCCGCGAATGCGCAATGGGATCCTCGATGTGACGCGGACGCGCAGGTTGGGAGCCGACTGGATCATGGTGAGTACCGGGCGACCGACGCTCGGAATCTGCTCGGTATTAGTCTGCTCCCCGTAACCGATTGCCTGCAACCTGGCGCACCGGAAGAGCGCAGGCCCGAAGTAGTGGCTGCCACGTAGCTCGACCTCGCCGGCATGGAGCGCAAGGCGACAGGCGATGCGTGGGATGGGAGACCAATCCTGGGCCGCGAGGGCAACCTGTATTTCGAGCGCAGCCTCGGCCGCGTTGACGGCATCCGCGAACGCGGCGTAGTCGGCGTCGCCGAGGGTTTCAAAAACGATGCCGTGATGGTTGGCGGCGATAGAGGCGATGAGGCTGTGGAGTCGGCCGAGGGCAGGGCCCATCGCAGCGGGGTAGCGCTCGAGCATCTCGGTGCTCCCCTCCACATCGCTGAACAGGAAGGTCACCGTGCCCACGGGAAGATCCATCCTCTCGCCCTCCCAACAGTCAATCCTGAGGCCGGCGTCAACGCTGAACTGGTGTCGCCCAAGCCATTGAGATGCGCACACCGCATCGCATCCGGGCGATTTCGTGCAAGGAACTCCCCCGAGCGGCCCCTGGCTGGACCGATCTATGCGGAGAACCGGACATCTTGATGCGCTGCGCGCATGGGCCGTTCGAGGTCGCGTCGTGATGGACTACCGGCTCGATGGCCTACCGGCTCAATCGACTACCGGCTCACGAGTTCAACCCATCATGGATCTTCTCGGCCAGGTCGTGGCTGATGCCCGGCACCGACGCGATCTGCTCGACCGTCGCCGAGCGCATCTGGCGCGTCGAGCCAAAGACGCGCAGCAGTGCCCGTTTGCGCGCTGGGCCCACACCGGGCACCTCGTCGAGCAGCGACTTCGTCTGCGCCTTGCCGCGCAACTTGCGGTGGTACGTGATGGCGAAGCGATGCGCCTCGTCGCGCAGTCGCTGGAGCATGTACAGCGCCTGCGACGTGGCCGGCAGCACCAGCGGCCCGGTCGCGTTGGGCAACCACACCTCCTCGCGCTCCTTGGCCAGGCCGATCACCGGCATGTCGTGCAGGCCAAGTTCGTCGAGTACACCGCGCGCGGCATTGACCTGGCCCAGGCCGCCGTCGATGACGACCAGGTCGGGCAGCCGCCAGCGCAGCTCCTCGGCGACCCCCTCCTCCGCCTCGAGCGCCCGGTAGAAACGGCGGCGCAGCACCTCGCGATGACTGGCGTAATCGTCCGGCCTGCCTGCGGCCACGGCAGAGGTACGGACGCGGAAGCGCCGGTACTCCCCGCTGCGCGGCCTGCCTTCCTCGAAAACGACCATCGATCCCACCGTGTTCGTGCCCTGGATGGTCGAGATGTCGTAGCACTCGATGCGCATCGGCGGCGCCGGCAGGTTCAGGGCCGCGCCCAGCTCCTCGAGCGCGGCCAGCGTCTTGCCCTCGTCGGCCAGCCATTTGGCCTGCTCGCGCGCCAGCGTCTCGGCCGCGTTGCGCGCGGCGAGGTCCATCAGTGCCCGGCCCTCGCCGCGCTGCGGAGCGGACAGCGCCACACGATGCCCTCGCCGTGATTCGAGGAACGCGACGAGCTCGTCCGCGTCGGGCGGCAATGCCGGCACCAGGATGCGCGGCGGAATGAACTCGGTTGCGCCGTAGTACTGCTTGATGAACGCCGAGAGCGCCTCCGAGTCGGGTGAATCACCCACGTTCTCGAGCAGGAAGACGTCGCGCGCGACGGTGAACCCGTCGCGGATCGCGAACAACTGCACCGCCGCTCCGCCCCCCTGGCGTGTAAATCCCAGCACGTCGAGCTGGGTCCGCGCAAAGGCGGCCATCTTCTGCGATTCCATGGTCCGCTCGACGGCGCGCAGCTTGTCGCGCAGGTCGGCCGCGCGCTCGAAGTCGGTCGTGTCGGACGCCGCCGTCATGTCCGCGCGCAGCCGGCGCGCGACCTGCTCCGAATGACCCTCGAGGAAGAGCATCACCTGGTCGATGTCGGCGCGGTAGGCGTCCTTCGAGATGGCCTCGATGCACGGGCCCTGGCAGCGCTTGATGTGGTACAGCAGGCACGGTCGCGGCAGCGCCCGCTTGCCCTCGGCGATCGGGATGGTGCAGGTCCGGAACGGGAACAGCCGGCGGATGAGGTTCATCGCCTCGTCGACGCTGCTCGCGGAGGCATATGGGCCGAAATAGCGCGAGCCGTCTCGTGGCAGTTTGCGCGTGCGCTCGATGCGCGGGAAGTCGTCGGCCAGCGTGACCTTGATGTACGGGTAGCTCTTGTCGTCCTTGAGGCGCACGTTGAAGCGCGGCTGGTGGCGCTTGATCAGCGTGCCTTCGAGCAGGAGCGCCTCGCTGACCGTGTCGGTGACGGTGTACTCGACGTCGGCCACGCGCTCGATCGCCGATTCGATACGCAACGGCGGCTGGGCACCGCCGCGCGCCTGCCAGTACTGGCGCACGCGGTTGCGCAGGTTCTGCGCCTTGCCCACGTACAGCACCCGCCCGTGCTCGTCGCGCATCAGGTAGACGCCCGGCCGGGTGGGTAGCTTGGCGAGCGTCGCCTTCAGCGTCGGGGTCATCAACCCGATCGTAGCCGGGAATCAAACGGCCCCGGGCGCGGGACCCGGGGCCGTTCGTGTAATGCCGTGCGCCGGCTAGTGCGGGAAGAGGTCGAGCATCGGCTTGACTTGCGTCGTGTCGGAGGTATAGCCAAGCTTGCCCAGCCCCCACACCCGCTCGATCGTCGACAGCAGCGAATAGTGGTTGTAGGGAGCATTGCTCACGTAGCCACCGGTCCGGCCGCCGTGGTTGGCCACGACGATCATGGGCACGAGGCCGCCGCCGTACAGGCCGCCGGGCCAGGCCGCGTTGATGTCGGGATCACCGGCGGGCAGGAACGGCGAGTCGCAGCAGCCGGCCGGCGAGTCCCAGCCACCGTTCACGGCGTTGCTGGTGTAGTCGCCCTCGTCCGACGTGACCACGATCACTGACTTGCCGCCCTTCCAGGCCGGGCTGGCCATGATCGTGTGCACGGCCTGCTGGACCCAGGCATCGGCCTTCTGCTTGAGCGATGCATCGTTGGCGTCATCGTTGGCTGAGCCGTATGGGCAGATCGTCTCCGGATAGCCGGGGATCGCCGTGTACACGCCGCCGTGCATGTCGTTGCACTGGTCGGGAACGATGAACGCGAAATTCGGCGTAGTGGATGCCTTCTCGAGGTCCTCCGCGAACTCCGTGTACGGCTTCACGTTGGCCATGCGCGAAGGGTTGTTGCGGATGTCGTCGAAGAGCACGAAGGGGTTGTGCTTGGAGGCATACAGCGGGTTGCCCATCGATGGCCAGTAGTCGGCCGTCTTGTCGTTGGCCGGCATCGCTTCCATGTAGCCCGCCCAAGTCTTGTGGGCCGCCTCGAGCTGGTCGACCAGGTTCTTGTGGTCGAAGCGGTTGTCCGGGCTGTCGTTGTTGATCCACCAGTTGTTGCCCGACAGGAAGGCGACGTAGTTGGGCTCGCTCGGGTGGGTCACGCCGTAATAGTTGCTCGCCGATGCGTAATGGTTTGCCAGCGATGTGATGAAGGGTGTGTTCGGGTCGCCGATGATGCCCTGCTGCGAGTGGTTCTCGAGCATGATCACGAAGATGTGCTGGATGTCACGGCCATTGTCGTGGTGCTCGTTGAAGCCGCCCCTGTCGCGGCCGGCCAGGGCGAACGACGTGGGCACGGCAGCGGCCATGACGAGCGTGGTCACGACGGCCAGGATCCGGAGTTTGCGTGGGCTCACTTTCCTCTCCTCGTCTCGGTGATGCACCACGCGGGCAACTTGCCCGCGTGGACCTCTTGCGGGTGGTCGCTCGACGGCTGCACACGGCGCTGTCGCACCCGACCAGACAATCCTCTTGCGCCGGCGTTTCCAGTGCATGAACGGGCCGTAAACGTATGTGGCTAAGACGTTGCATCTGCATCTCTCGGCACCGGCCGGAGCCCTCGCCGTTAAGCGAGCGGTAAGAGCCAGACAACGGGCCGATAAGTGGCTGCCGCCATCATTCGCGTTGCCCGTCGTCCAGCCACTCGCGCCGACCCGCCGCGGCCCCGGAGGAACCGCGGATGCGCCCCTTGCCTCGCACGGCAGTCGCTGTCGGCCTGCTGATCACCGCTCTGATGCCCGTCGCCAGATCATCGCCCGCGATCGCCGCCTCAACGTCCGTGGTCATCAGCCAGGTCTACGGCGGCGGCGGCAACAGTGGTGCCACCTACAGCAACAAGTTCGTCGAACTGTTCAACCGCGGGAGCGCCACCGCCGATCTCGCGGGTTGGTCGCTCCAGTACGCGAGTGCGACCGGCACGGGAGCCTTCAGCGGCAAGGTGCTTGACCTGCCCGCAGCCAGCCTGCCGCCTGGTGGTTACTTCCTGGTCGAACTCGCCGGCGGCGCCAATGGCGACCCGTTGCCCGCCGCAGACGCGACGGGCAGCATCAGCCCAGCCGCAACCTCCGGCAAGCTGGTCCTGGTTGCCGATGCGGGTGGACTCGACTGCAACGGCGGCAGCAGCCCGTGCACGAGCGAGCAACTCGCGCTCATCGTCGACCTGGTCGGCTACGGCAACAGCGACTTCTTCGAGGGCAGCGGGCCGGCGGCAAGCCTTTCGAACAGCACCGCGGCGCTGCGCGCTGGAAATGGCTGCACCGATACCGACAACAACGCCACCGATTTCAGCGCCGACGCACCCATGCCGCGCAACTCTGTGACGACTCCCCAGCCCTGCCAGGAGAGCCAACCCTCACCAACGCCAACGACCGTGCCGACACCAACGACTGTGCCGACACCAACGACCGTGCCGACACCAACGACCGTGCCGACACCAACGACCGGGCCGACACCCACGACCGTGCCGACACCCACAGCTGTCCCGACCCCCACTCCGCTGCCATCGTCCAGCCCGACATCCAGCCCAACCCCCACGCCGACTTCCACTCCCGAACCCAGCCCGAGTGCGACGGCCACTCCGAATGCGACCGCAAAGTGCCCTGCCCCACTCTCACCCTGCACGCCGTGTGGACACTGGCTGGTCAACCACTTCCGGCCGCCGATCCTGCGCCTGCTCATGCGCTTCTGGCTGTACGCCCTCAGCTTTGGCCGCGGCTGACCCAAATGCACCTCCATCCCGCCGTCGCCGAGCGCCTGTCCCGCCTGGCACCCGACCAGCGCGCCGCGGCGACGGCTCCGCCGGGCCCCGTGCTGTGCGTCGCGCCGGCGGGATCGGGCAAGACGACCACCCTCGTGGCGCGCATCTGCTGGTTGGTGGCGACCGGCTCAGATCCTGCCCGGATCACGGCCGTGACGTTCAACAAGCGTGCCGCGGATGAACTCCAGCAGCGACTGCTCGCCGCTCTCGAGCCGCTCGACTGCGGTAACGATCCTCCGCGCGTGAAGACATTCCACGCTCTCGGGCGCGAGATCCTCGCCGAGGCCGGCGTCGACGTGGCCAATCTGATCGATCGGGCGGAGGTGGTGCGGCGATTGAACGGGCGTCCGGTTCCGGCCGCCGCCATGCGCTCGTTCGACGACTCGTTCTCGCGCCTGAAGCTGGACCTCTCGCTCGGGCGAGAGGACGCTCTCCGCCTGCTGGCGAGCGAGCGGCCGCCACCGGTTGCGGCCGACATGCTCAATGCCTATGTCGCGTACGAGGAGTGGCTGGCGGCCAACGCAGCGCTGGACTTCGACGACCTGGTGCGCCGGGCGGTCGTCGAGTTGCGTACCAACTCGCTTGCCCGCTCGATGTGGCAGGAGCGTTGCGCGGCGCTGCTGGTCGACGAGGTCCAGGACGTCGACCGCACACAGCTCGAACTGGCGCTGCTGCTGGCCGGTGAGCGGCGCAATGTGTTCCTGGTGGGCGACGATGACCAGACCATCTATGCGTGGAGGTTGGCGGACGTTCGACGCGTGCTGGACCTCGCGGCTCGCTGCCCGGCCTGCGCCGCGTCGACCTCGTCACCAACTATCGCTGTCCGCGCACTGTGGTCGAGCGTGCGGTGCGCCTCATCGGTATCAACAGCGAACGCTTCGCCAAGGCGATCCGCGCCGGACCGGCGGCCGAAGGGGCCCTGCTGCTGGGCGCTGATGGCGGGGACGAGCTGGCGCGTGCCCGGCGCCTGCTGCACTGAGTGGCTGCCGGCCGCACCGGAGTTCACGCCGTCCTGGCGCGCACCAACGCCGAGCTGGCGCCCTTCGCCGCCGTTGCCCTCGAGGCGGGGCATCCCCTACCGCGCGGCCGAGGACGGTCTTCTGCTCGACGACCCTGGCCTCGACGAGATGCTCGAAGGGCTGCCGTCCAATGAGCCTCCCGCGCACCAACTGTCCCGCCGTGCGTCGCGCAACGTGCTGGCCCGCTCGCTGGTCGCCTGGTCGCTCGGCTGTCAGTCGGTGGATGCCCTGCGGTCTGCCATAGCCGCCGCCCGCGAGAGGCGCGCGGAACTGCGCCGTGACGATGCCCAATTGATCCTCGCAACGGCCCACGGCACCAAGGGCCTCGAGTTCGATCACGTAGCGGTCATCGGGCTCGATGACGGAGTCTTTCCGAGTCGGCGCACGCTCGAGGAAGCGGACGACCCAGTGCGCGCCCTCGAGGAAGAGCGACGACTCGCCTACGTCGCCTGGACGCGGGCGAAGAAGTCGCTGCTGCTCGTGTACGACCCGGCGGCGCCGTCGGTCTTCATGCGCGAGGCCTTCTCGGCCGCCGAGCTCGGCTAGTGCGGGCTAGCGCCGCAGGCGGCGCAGGTCGACCGAGTAGTCGACCACCGCGCGCAGGTTCGCGAGTGCTTCACCCCAGCCCCAGTTGCACTCGGCAAACGGGTCGACCAGGCGCGGGTGGCGCAGGTCGAACGGGCCATCTTCCAGCGTGACGCGGCTTCCGGATCCCCGCGGCTGGATCTGGACGGTCGCGGTCGTGATCCACCACTCGTCGTCGGTCCACGGCCAGCGGAAGCGAAAGATGCCCGGCGGTTCGGCCTCGAGCACTTCCCACCACACCCGTCGCGCGGGGAAGACGAGCGTGCTGCGCGTGCCGGGCGCGAGCGAGCCATCGACGCTGTCGGGGAACCACTCGGCCAGCGCTTCGGGCGAGGCGAAGGCCCGGTAGACGCGGTAGGGCGGCGTGTCGAGGTCACGAGTGAGGTGGACGGTGCGCTGCAGGCTGGCGCCGTCCTGGTCGGCGGCGCTCACAGGCCCAGGTCCTCGCGGACCGTCTTCAATCCTTCGATGACGTTGGCAACGTGCTCGTCGAACGGCACACCCAACTCATCAGCGCCCTTAACGAGCTGGTCGCGCGGCACCTGGCGGGCGAAGCCCTTGTCCTTCATCTTCTTCTTCACCGAGGCCACCTCGACCTCGTCGAGCGAACGGCTGGGGCGCACCAGCGTCACGGCGATGACGAAGCCGCTCATCTCGTCGCAGGCGTAGACGGTGTGCGCCAGGTCGGTCGTGCGCGGCACGCCGGTGTGGTCGCCGTGGCCCAGCACTGCCTGCACGAGCTCTTCCGGGTAGCCGCGAGCACGCAGCTCATCGGCACCCTGCAGCGGGTGCGTGTCGGGGTAGCGCTCGTAGTCGAAGTCATGCAGCAGACCCGCCGAACGCCACGTCTCAAGCTCGGCGCCACTCTTCCCAAAGCGGTGCTGGGCGTACCAGCCGACGGCGCCCTCCACGGCACGGCCGTGCTTGCGCAGTGCGTCCGATTCTGTCCACTCACACAGCAGCGCCCAGGCGTCGTCTCGCGTTGGCATCGCTCAATCCCCTTCGCTTCGGCGGCCCGTCAGGAGGTCCCGGCCGGGCATGCCCAGTCGCCACCAGACGAACAGTACGACGACCGCCACGATCAGCACGCTGATGACCAGGTCGAACGGCTGCAACGCCTGGCGGATGTCCCTCCAGCGCTGGCCGAGCAGTACACCCGCCTCGGTCAACACGATCGTCCAGATGAAGGCACCGGCCGTCGAATAGGCGATGAACCGCCCGAGCGGCATGCGCGCCACGCCAGCCGGGAAACTGATGAAGGTGCGCACGATCGGCAACAAGCGGCTGAAGAACGCGGTCGCGGCGCCGTAGCGCTGGAAGAACTGGTCGGCGAGCTCGATCTCGTGCGGCCGGATGAGCAGGTAGCGGCCATAGCGTTCCAGGAACGGCCGGCCGCCCCACGCGCCGATCGCGTAACCGATCAGCGAGCCAAGCGTGTTGCCCACGGTCGCCACGACGACGACCACCCAGAAATTCCACGGACCATGGGTGAGCGGCTCAGTCGCGCTGGGATCCGACACGAGGAACCCGGCGAAGGGCAGGATCAACTCGGATGGCATGGGGATCATGGCCGACTCGATCGTCATCGCCAAGAGCACGCCCAGATAGCCAAGCGAGCCGTACAGGCTGGTCAGGAAGGGTATGACGATGCGGTCGATGAACTCGAGCACGGCAGGCAGTCCCGCTGACGGTTATCAGGCCTGGCCGGTAGGCGGCGGGAACGGCGGCTCGCTGACGCGCCGCTGTCCGGGCGCCACCTCGCGCTGCTCCACGACGAGCGGCAGGCGCTTGCGTTCCGAGCCGTCGATCATGATCCGGATCGAGTAGTCACCGGCCTCGGGAAAACTCAGGTTCCACAGGTCTAGGCTGAAGGTGAGCACCGTGTCGCGACCGTCTGTAGGACCGTTGGCGAGCACCTTCGCGGTGGCATTCGAGAGCGGGTTGCCCTCGGGCGTCAGCAACACGAACTGCAACTCGTGTTCTGCGCCCAGCTCTGGGCTCGTGACGCTCAGGCCACACACCAGGGCCAGGTGCGGATGGCGGAGCGGGAACTGGGGTCCGCCCAGGCGCGACACGCCGCCGCCGATGACCGCGAACTTCTGGCCCGGCTTCGCGTCGGCGGCGTCAGCCAGGAAGGCGTATTCGATGTCCGGCACGCTGCAAGTCTACGGCCGGCCGCCCTCGTGGGTAGCCGGCAGCAATTGAGTAGTTCCCTACTCATGCCGCGCTCGGGGCGGGTACTTAGCGTGGGCTGGAGACCCACGCTCGGAGGACCCATGAAACAGCTCGAATTGGCCACGGTTCTTGCTTTGGCCGTGGTCGGTTGCGCGAGTAGCAGCGGCCAGACCCAGCCGCCTGCCAATTCCGAGGCGCCGGCAGCGAACACCGCGGCCCCTACAGGTCAACCGAGCGTGGCCGTGGATAATCCGGTGTCCGCTTTCGGGAAGGCCGAAAACAGTGCGGTCGTGGTCATCGGCGACCAGCGCTACGAGTTCGCCAACCTGTACTGCGTGACGCTCGCCGGTGCAATGGGCGCCTCGTCGGTCGGTGGCGACCCCACGGTCAACATCGACCTGCCGCCCCAGGACTGGGAGACTTCCGGCAGCGATTGGGATCCACCGTCGATCCGGATCCAGGAAGACGACCCCTACCTCGACTTGCAGGCCGGCAATGTCCTGGATACGCGAGTCACTGACGAACAGAGCCACGTCGACACCTTCAACAGCGACGGCAAGCACGCAACCGGCACGGCGACGTTTCTCGACTTGGCGACATTCATGACGGACCAGAGCACGCCGTCCGTGTCCGGCACCTTTGAGGTCACCTGCGGCTCCTGACGGAAACGGCCCGCACACAGGCGATTGAGTACCGGTCTACTCATGCCGCACGCTCAACCGCCCCGTAGCGTGGTGGGCACCCACGCCCGAGGAGGCCATCGTGAAGCGACTCACGATCGTGTTCACCGCTCTCGCCTTTGTGCTGACCGGCTGTGCTGGGGCAACCCCCGACACTCACTCTCAGCGGCCGGCCGATTCCGAAGCGCCTGCAGACGAAAGCGCGGTACCCGACGCGAACAGCGCGGCGCCCGCCGGCCAACCGAACGGGTCGGTGGACAACCCCCTGGCCGTACTCGGTCGCGCCGACAACACTGCTGTCGTGGTGATCGGCGACGAGCGCTACGAGTTCGCCGACCTTTATTGCGTCACGATCGCCGGCGCGCTGGGCGCAGAGTCGCTCGGCGGCGATCCACAGGTCAACATCGACCTGCCGCCTCAGGACTGGGAGACTTCCGGCAGCGATTGGGACCCACCCTCCATCCGGGTGCAGGTCGATGACCCAGAGCACGACTACAAAGCCGGCGGGAATTACACCGGACTCTCTCCGGATCAGAGCCAGGTTACGAGCTTCGACAGCGACGGCCGCCACGCGACCGGCACGGCCACGTTCTTCGATGACGTATCGCATGCGGACCCAAGTTCAGTCACCGGCACCTTCGAGGTCACCTGCCCCAACTAGGTGATCCAGGGCAAGCGCGGGAAGCTGGTCGCGCACGAGCCCGCCAATAGGTGAGCGCGGCAGCCGCCTAGTGACTCGCGCTCGCCACCTTGCCCTTGCGGCCGTTGCCACGCCCATCTGCCTCGGCGAAGGAGACGGTTGCCAGGGGGATGATCGGCTGGCCTTTCAGCACACGGTCGAGGTACTCCCCGGTCGCGGAGTCGGGGGCCGCGGCAATCTGTTCGGGTGTCCCGGCGGCGATCACCCTGCCGCCGCGCTCGCCGCCCTCGGGCCCGAGGTCGATGATCCAGTCGGCCGTCTTGATCACGTCGAGGTTGTGCTCGATGACGATCACCGTGTTGCCCGCGTCGACCAGCTTGTGCAACACCTGGAGGAGCTTCTCGACATCCGCGAAATGCAGGCCCGTGGTCGGCTCGTCGAGCAGGTAGACCGTCTTGCCCGTTGCCCGCCGTGACAGCTCGGTGGCCAGCTTGACGCGCTGTGCTTCGCCGCCACTCAGCGTGGTTGCCGGCTGGCCCAGCCGGATGTAGCCGAGCCCCACGTCGACCAGGGTGGCCAGCTTGTCGCGGATCTTGGGCACCGCGTTGAAGACCTCGAGCGCCTCGTCGCAGGTCATCTCGAGGACGTCCGCGATCGAGCGGCCCTTGTAGTGGATCTCGAGCGCTTCGCGGTTGTAGCGCGCTCCGCCGCACACTTCACACGGCACGTAAACGTCGGGCAGGAACTGCATCTCGATCTTGATGATCCCGTCGCCCTTGCAGTTCTCGCAGCGGCCGCCCTTGACATTGAACGAGAAACGACCCGGGCCGTAGCCGCGCATGCGCGCCTCGGGCACGCCCGCGAACAGCTCGCGGATCGGCGTGAACAGGCCCACGTAGGTGGCCGGGTTGGAGCGTGGCGTGCGGCCGATGGGCGACTGGTCGATCTCGATCACCTTGTCGACCGCCGAGACGCCCTCCAGCGCGTCGTGCTCGCCGGGCTCTTCGCGGGCGGCGTTGAGCGCGCGGGTCAGCGCCCGGAAGAGGACTTCCTCGACGAGCGTGCTCTTGCCGCTGCCCGACACGCCGGTCACGGCGATCATGCGACCCAGCGGGAACTCCACGTCGATGTCCTTGAGGTTGTGGGCACGCGCGCCGCGCACGGTGAGCGCCTTCCCGTTGCCACGCCGGCGCTCCTCCGGAACGGGCACGGACAGTTCGCCGCGCAGGTAGGCGCCGGTGATCGAGCGCGGCTCGCGCAGGATGGCCGACAGGGGCCCCGAGGCGACCACCTCGCCGCCGTGCTCGCCCGCGCCGGGTCCAATGTCGAGCACCCAGTCGGCCGTGCGGATGGTCTCCTCGTCGTGCTCGACCACGATCAGCGTGTTGCCCAGGTCGCGCAGCCGGGTCAGCGTGGCGATCAGTTTGGCGTTGTCCTTCTGGTGCAGGCCGATGGTTGGTTCGTCAAGGATGTACAGCACGCCCATCAGCGACGAGCCGATCTGCGTCGCCAGGCGGATGCGTTGCGCCTCGCCGCCCGACAGGGTGGATGAAGTGCGGTCGATGGTCAGGTAGTCCAACCCCACGTCGGCGAGGAAGCCGAGTCGCGCGCGGATCTCCTTGAGGACCTGGCGACCAATCTGGCGTTCGCGCTCCGTCAGCTGGTTGGGCAGCACGTCCGCCCAGCGCAGTGCATCGGTGACCGACTTCTGGGCGACCTGGGCGATGTTCAGGCCATCGACGGTGACGCTCAGCGCCTCGGGCCGCAGGCGGGTGCCGCCGCAGGTGGGACACGGCCGGGCGACCATGAACTTCTCGAGCTCCTGCTTGACCCAGTCCGAGTCGGTCTCGCGATAGCGCCGTTGGATGTTCGGCAGCAATCCTTCGAAGGTGGCCTCGTAGTAGTTGGTGTGGCCGTCGTGGCGGTAGCCGATGCGCACCTTCTCGCCGCGTGGCGCATGCAGCACGTAGTGCAGGTCCTCGTCCTTGAGCTTCTCGAGCGGCACGTCGACCGAGAAGCCACGTCGCTTGGCGACGGCCTCGACCACGCGGCCGTACCACGAGTCGGTCATGGTCATGCGTGACCAGGGCAGCAGGGCGCCCTCGGAGATCGACAGCCGGCGGTTGGTGATGCGCTCCTCGTCGAACTCCATGCGCACGCCCAGGCCGGTGCACGCCGGGCACGCACCGTGCGGCGAGTTGAAGGAGAACGAGCGCGGCTCGAGCTCGTCGATCGTCGTGCCGTCGAAGGCACACGAGTAGCGCTCGCTGTAGCGCTGCTCGGCAAAGGTGCCCGCATCCGCGGGCGCGACGACCATCACGCCTTCGCCCAGGCGCAGCGCCGTCTCGACCGAGTCTGCGAAGCGTGCCGATTCGGGATTGGGATGCCCCGGGCCGTACGGCTGCCCGTCATCGTCGGCGTGACGCACGACCAGCCGGTCGACGACCACCTCGATGGTGTGGCGCTTGTACTTGTCGAGCGTCTTGACCTCGTCAAGGTCCATCAGTTCGCCATCGACACGGACGCGCACGAAGCCCTGCCGGCGGGCGGCCTCGAAGACGCGATCACCCTCCGTCTTGCGGTCGCGCACCAGCGGTCCCAGGATGAGCAGCCGCGCTCCGTCGGGTAGTTCGTGGATGCGGTCGACGATCTGGGGCACCGTCTGGCGCGTGATCTCGCGGCCACAGACCGGGCAGTGCGGATGCCCGACGCGCGCGAAGAGCAGGCGCATGTGGTCGTAGATCTCGGTCACCGTGCCGACCGTCGAGCGCGGGTTCCGCGAGGCGCCCTTCTGGTCGATGCTGATCGCCGGCGACAGGCCGTCGATCTGGTCGACGTCCGGCTTGTCCATCTGGCCCAGGAACTGGCGCGCGTACGCAGACAGGCTCTCGACGTAGCGCCGCTGGCCCTCGGCATAGATGGTGTCGAACGCCAGGCTGCTCTTGCCCGAACCGGACAAACCGGTAATAACCACCAGCCGGTCGCGTGGCAGTTCAACGGTGACGTTCTTCAGGTTGTGTTCGCGGGCGCCGCGGATGATGAGTTTTTCCTGGGTCATTGGAGCTACGGGCACGGATTGATTATATAGAACGGATGGTCGATTTCCACCGGCCGACCGCAGACGGCCAGCCTAGCCTAAAGCCGGCCGCCTGCCGGCCACGCGCTCGATGACTCGGGCGTCAGTGCGCGCCGGCGCCGCCGACCTCGTGGATCTCGAGCCGATTGATACCCGCCGCCTCAGCCGACGTGGTCACCAGGACCACCCGACTGTGGTCGGCGCCGTCGCCCTGCGCCCGCCACGCGGCCTCCATCCGCTCGACGAGCGAGCCGGTGCGGGCGTTCGTGGGCAGGACGATGGGAACCACACCGCGCCGGACGGCAAGGCGGCGCGCCACGATCGGGCTGAGCGTGAACGCGGCAATCGGCACTCCGGGCCGCTGCAGTGAAAGCCGCTCGGCCGTCCGGCCCGTGCGCGTGAAACACCAGATCGCATCGGGCCCGTCGCCGAGTCCCCAGCTGGCACGCAGCGCCAGGAATGCCGCCGCCTCGAGGATCAGGTTGGCCGGCGAACCGTCGCCCGAGGGCATGAACTCGGCGTGGCCGGCGGTCTCGGCGCTGGCGCAGATGCGCTCCATCGCCTGCGCGGCTTCAAGCGGGAAACGGCCGACCGCCGTCTCGGCCGAGAGCATCACCGCGTCGGCGCCGTCGAGCACGGCATTGGCGACGTCACTCGCCTCGGCCCGCGTGGGGCGTGGGGCGCCGGTCATGCTCTCGAGCATCTGCGTGGCGACGATGACGAACCGGCCGGCCTCCAGTGCACGTGCGACGAGATCCTTCTGGACGAGCGGCACCTCCTCGAACGGCAGCTCGACGCCCAGGTCGCCGCGCGCAATCATGATGCCGTCTGCCTCGGCGGCGATCGCGTCGAACGCCGCAACGGCTGCGTGCGTCTCGATCTTGGCCACCAGGCGCGGCCCGTCTGGGGGCAGCAGCGCACGCAGCTCCCGGACGTCGTCCGCGGCGCGCACGAAAGACTGCGCGATCAGGTCGACACGCAGCTCGAGCGCGCGCACCACGGCCTCGCGGTCAGCATCGGTCAGCCCGCCTGCCGGCAGCCGCTGACTGGGCACGCTGACGCCGCAGCGCGTGCGGATCAGGCCGCCGCTGACCACCTCGGTGGCAACGCGCTCCTCCCCTGCCTCGATGACGCGCAGCTCCGCGGCGCCATCGGCCAGCAACACGCGATCGCCCACCGCCAGCTGACCGAGTACACCGGCCTGGCTGACAGCGGCGGACGTCGCGTCGGCCACGCTGCCGTCATCCGCGCACAGGTTGAACGAGGTACCCGTGGCGAGCTCCAACTGGTCGCCGGCAAGTTCGCCCAGACGAAGCTTGGGGCCGGGCAGGTCGGCCATGACCGCCACGCTGCGGCGAGCCGCGTGCGCGGCGGCACGGACCGCGTGGACGTAGTCGCGATGCTGCTCCTCCGTCCCATGCGAGAAGTTGACGCGGGCAACGTCCATGCCCGCCGCCACGAGCTGTGCCACCAGATCGATGCTCGCCGGGCCGATCGTGCAGACCTGCTTCGTTTGCGCTCCAGACATCGGCGCCGACTGTAGCAGCCACCCGGCCTGAGACGCGGCCGCGTGAGACGGCTATCCCGGCTGCTAGCATCGCGGCGCCTGACTGAGGAGGGAGTCGCTTGATCATCGACGGCGCGACAGTTGCATCCGGATCGACCATCGAAGCCGACCTGTGCCTGATCGGCGCCGGGCCTGCGGCGCAGACCATCATCCGCGGACTGTCGGGGATTGGCGTGCGCATCGTCTCGCTCGACGCGGGACCGGCCAGCGGCGCGGCGCCCGGCGGAGCGGCGCGCGCACCGCGCGCCCTGCGGCGCATCCTGCTCACGCGGCGCGAGGGAATCGGTGGGACCGCGGATGTCTGGGGCGGACGCATCGAGGGGCTCGACGGCCAGTACGCGCGGCTCGCACCGCCCAGCGCGCTCGATTTTGCACCGCGACCGTCGGTCGGACTGCCCGGCTGGCCGCTCGACCTCGCTGCGTTGCGCCCCTTCTACGAGCGCGCCCACCAGCTGTACCGCCTGCCACCGTTCAATCCGCCGCCCCAGGACCACACGGCCGACGACGTGCCGCGCCTGCCCGCCGACCTGTGGATGACCTTCAGCGGCTACGTCAACCGCGACGAGTTCATCGCCAGCGGACGTGAGCTGTACGGGGCGACCGACCACGACGTATACGTGAACGCCGCGGCCCTCGCCGTCGACAGCTCGGCGACCGGGGCGACGGTCCAGGTGGCAACGTCACCGACGACCACCTTCGCGGTACGCGCCCGCTACGTGGTTCTCGCCGGCGGCGGCCTGGAGAACGCGCGGCTCATCGTCAGCTCGGCCGAGCGGCCCGACAGCGGGTTCGCCGGCGTCGGTGATCAGGCGGGCCGCCACTTCATGGAACATCCGCTCATCTGGAGCGGCGTGCTCAGGCTGAGCGACGAAGGCTGGCTCGACCGGACCGACCTGTTCGACATCCGCGAAGTCGAGGGCGACCGCCAGATGGCCAACCTGTCGCTCGCCGACGACGTACGCGAGCGCGAGGACCTGCTCGGTTTCGGAGCCTTCCTGGCGCCGCGGACCGATGCCTACGCGACGCCGGCGGCGCGCTCACTGTTCATGATGCGCCACGCTCTCCACACCGGGACGCCGCTGCGTGCGCCCGGGCGCCACATGCTCGCCATTACGCGCGCCCCGCGCGACCTGCTCCGCTCGCTCGACGATTACCGTACCGGGCGCCTGCGCTTCAGGGAATGGTACGGCGGCTGGTCGCGCCTGCCCGAGTTCGCGCGCCCGGCGACCTTCCAGGTGGTTGCCCTGACCGAACAGGCGCCGCACGCCGAGAACCGGCTCGTTTTCGACGGCGAGGCCGATGACTACGGACGCCGCCTGCCGCGCCTCGAGTGGACCTGGCATGCGCCTGAACTGCGCAGCATCAAGCGGTCGTACGAGTTGCTCGCCGAATTGATGGCCGATAACCACATCGGCACGCTTGCGCCATACGAGCTGTATCCCGGCCGCAACCCGGCCTGGGTGCCCGGTCACCACCACCTGGGGACGACGCGCATGAGCCAGGATCCGTCCGAGGGCGTGGTCGATACGGATTGCCGCGTCCACGGCACACAGAACGTCTACGTCGCGGGCTCGTCCGTCTTTCCTTCGGGGGCCGGCTGGGCCAATCCCACGCTCACCCTGCTCGCGCTGGCCGTGCGCCTGGGCGACCACCTGCGGACGCTGTTTCAGCCCGACGCCGCTCCAGCAGCTGCAAACGAGACGTAGGCCGCGGCCACGAGGTCTGGCGCGAAGTTGGGGGCGAGCGTGGCGGCCACGCGCGACTGCGCCTGCCACAGCGGGTCGTCCCCCAGGAGCTGGTCGAAGGCACTCGCCATATCCGCCGGCGTGTCGCGCACGAGGCCGTTGTGACCGTCGCGCAACAGATCGGCGCTGATCATCGATGAGCCGACCATTGGCGTCGCCGCACCGACAGCCTCGATGATCGTCGCCGAGGCGGTCGGAACGCTGTAGAGCGTCGGGTACGCCGCGACGCGGGCCCGGCCGAGCAGCTCCCAGAGTTGGCGGGCGCCGAGTTCGCCCAACAACTCCACCCGACGCCGGACGGTCACGGGCAGCGACATGACCGCGTCGCTCAGCGCCGCCGTCACCCGGCCTTCGACGAACAGACGCGTGGTATCGCGCTTCATCAGCGCGAATGCCCGAACCGTGGCCGTCGGGTTCTTGTAGGGAGCAGTGCCGGTGTGGGCAATGGCATCGTCGCGCTCGGTCAAGCGCGCGGCCGTGATGGCCGCAAGTTCGATGCACCGCGGGATGTACGAGATGCGCCCTTCCGGGACGCCCAGGTCGACGGCCAGGCCGCGCCGAATCTCGGTGGCGGTGGCGACGATGTGGTCGCAGCGCGAGTACGAGTAGCGCTTGTACGCCCGGCGCAACGCGACGAACCGGTGCCTGTTCGTCGCCCAGCCCAGGTCGTGCGCGACGGTGCATGTGATCGCGTGCGTGCGAAACGGGACCGAGCCGTTGTTGATGACCAGCTCGGGACTGTAGCGATCGATCGTCGCCGGTCCGCGTAACAGCCAGCGCAACGACAGGCCCTCCAGGGCGAAGCGTGGTTTCTGTCGCTCGAGCGAAACCAGGCGCACATCCGGCGCGAGCTGCAGCAGCCGGTCAACCCGCTCAGGCGGCCCCACCGTCGTCGCGATCACGGTCACGTCATGGCCGGCGCCGCTCAGCTCGTTGGCCAATGCGGCGATGAAGATGTTTATCCCGTCGCGGTAGTCGAGCCTGGTACGCCTCGTGATCACGACGCGCATTTCCGACCTCTACTCCAGCCGTGGCGTACGTTAGCCTGCTTGTCCCAGCCCATGAAGATCGTCTACTACACGCATACCGCATTCTTCGAGGTTGCGCTTTCGCTGGCTCCCAGGCTTGCCGAACGGGTGGAGCTGCACCTCCTGCTCGAGATCACACCCACCGCCTGGCAGACCGCAGGCTTCGACCTGCCGCGGCGCCGGATGCGGGCCGGCATCCTCCCCGGCGACGAGCACCTGGCCGCGAACTTTCCGCCGGCCGTACGCGATCTCTGGCGGTCGGCCGCCAGCTTCGAACTGGTCGTCCACGGGCAGCAACAGAGCGTCCACCCCGCGTCATTGGCGCTGAGCCGGCGGGTGGTCGAACATGCCCGGCGAGATCTCCATGGCGACCTGATCCACATCGACGACGTCGACCCGTCACCCCGCCTGTCGCTCGGCCTCGCCTCCCAACTTCGCGACTTGCCACTGGTGCTGTCGGTGCACGATCCGCTGCCCCACAGCGGCGAGGCCAACTGGCGCAAGTCGCTGGCGCGCCGCCTGGCCTATCCGCGTGTCGATCATTTCGTGCTGCACAACCACGCGGTCGTCGACGCTTTCATTGCGCGCTATCGACTGGACCCGGACGACGTCACCGTCGCGCACCTGGCCCCCTACGAAATCTTTCGCGCCTGGCAACCGGACCAGCGCGAGGAACACCGGCCCGCCGGACCCAGCGTCCTCTTCTTCGGTCGCCTGTCGCCGTACAAGGGCATCGAGGTCCTGTATCGGGCGGCGCCGATCGTCGCCGCCGCGGTACCCGACGTCACCCTCGTCGTCGCGGGCATGCCGGTCGGTGGCTACGTGCCCCCCAATCCGCCCGCGCTGGTCTCGCCGGCTTCGATCGTCGAGCACCGGCGGCACCTCGACAATTCTGATCTGGCCCGCCTGTTCGACGAGGCGACCCTCGTCGTCTGCCCGTATCTCGATGCGACCCAGAGCGGTGTGATCGAGATCGCCCAGGCCTTTGGCAAGCCGGTCGTCGCCTCGCGCGTGGGCGGCCTGCCGGAGTACGTCCACGACGGCGAGACTGGCCTGCTCGTCCCGCCGGCAGATGCCAACGAGCTGGCCGGGGCGCTGATCCGGCTGCTCACCGACGACGATCTGCGCACGCGCATGGGGCGCCAGACGCTGCTGCCCGGGACCACCTATTCGTGGCGCGATACGGCCGAGACGCTGTCCGGGGTCTACGACTCGCTCGCTGGCGGTGGCCGGCGACGCACCCGTTCCGGCGCGAGGCCATCGCGAATCCCGTCGGCCAGCCGTTCCACGTAGCCCGCGGCGAAGCCACACAGCCAGGCCGCCTCCTCGCCCGCGAAGCGCGCATCAGCTCGAAACTGGGCGGGCAGGTCGATCAGCCGTCGGATCAGGGTGCCACTCGCGCGCCGGGCCATGTACGGCGAGGAGACGTGAGTGGCAAAGAACGCACCCTGGCCCTTGCCGTAGTCGAAGCGCAGCGAACGGCGGCTGCGCCGCGGACGCCACGAACGATGGACCACCACGGCCGCGGGTTCGTAGGCGATCGAATAACCCGCCCGCAACAGGCGATGGGCGAACTCGTTGTCCTCGGCAGCGGGGTACTTCGTGCCCGGGCCAAGGCGTTCGTCGAGACCGCCCACCGCGCTGAACGTGGAGCGGTAGAGCGCCATGTTGTACGTCCGCAGCACATCCCTGCGGATGGGCCCGTGGTAGACCTGGCGCTCGTCGGCGAGCGTTTGTGACGGCATGAAGGCGGCCGCATCTTCGGGCCGGCCGGCGACGACTCGCCCGGTCACGACACATGCCTCACCGGCCGAGCGCAGGGCAGCCACGATCTCCGACAACCAGGTCGGGGTGACGAGGACGTCGTCATCGACGAAGGCGATGACCGGTTGCGCCGCCGTCGCGACGGCCAGGTTGCGGCTCACGCTCAGGCCCACCGTGTCGGACTGCAGGTAGCGGACCGACGTCGATCGCGGGCGGAGCGCGGCGACACCCTCGTTGCGAACGCTGCTCTGGTCGATGACCACGATCTCGGCCGGCCGCGACTCTGCCGCGAGCACGGCCTGTACAGCGTCCTTGAGCATCTGCGGCCGATCTCGCGAGCAGATGGCCACGGTCACGCCGGGCAGGACACGCGACCTCGCCGCGCGACCGCGTGCGGCCACCTCAGGCGGCATTCGCGAGATACCGCAGGTACATGGCGTAGCGGTTACCGGTCGCGTCATCGGCATCGCCGCCCAGGGCGAGGATGCGGTGGCGCAGGTCGAGCGCATGGTGGACGAGCGTGGTGACGAGGATTGGCCGCAGGCTCCGGCGCTCGAGCCCGAGAGCGGTCAGGTGGCGTCTAAGCGCGTCGCGCGCCGTCTGCCCGATGTCGTCGCCGGCAGCTGCGTCGGCCAGCAGGTTCGGCAGGTCGGCCGCCTCATGGGCCATGTCCTTGCGCGGCTGGGCCAACCAACGCGAGTGCATTAGCAGGTACACCAGGTCTGCCAGCGGCAGGTCGGGGCGCGCATTCTCCCAGTCGATCACCAGCAGCCGCTCGCGCTCGATGAGTACGTTCCACGGTCCGAAGTCGCGGTGCCCGAGCACGGTGCTGATGCCGCCCGGCCAGCCGTTCGCGTCGGCGATCGTGGCGGCCAGGAGCTCGTGTTCATGAGTCTGGCCACGGCCCAGCGTGCGGTCGTATTCATCGAGTGGGTCGAGTACCACCTGGCGCAACGACTCCGCGGTCATCGGCTGGGCCGTGGTGTGCGCGAGCGCAAGCAGCCAGTCGCTCGCCAGGCGCAATCCGTCCAGCGCCGCCACCCGCTCCTGCGGCCACTGGCTGAGCAGCAGGTGCAGGCCTGTCCCCTGAACATACGACTCGATACCCAGCACGAGCCCGGCGTGCTCGACCGTACCGAGCGCCTGCGGGACACTCGCCGACACGATTGGCGCGCCGGCAACGGCCAGCGAGCGCAGGACCTCCTGCTCGTTCCGCACCGCGTCGTTGTACGCGGGCAGGCGTGGTGCCTTGACGACGCGCGCCGGGGTAACGGCGCCGGGTGGAAACGGCATGAACGTGAGCCGGCTCCACGGTCCTTCGCCTCCCGCCACGACGGCAGTCACGGCCACCGGCGTATCCGTGCCGGCCCGCGCGGCGGCCGGAACGGGGCCATCGACGCCGAGCTCGTCCGCGCCGCGACCACTGCGCACCGCGACGACGGCATATGCCGGCGCGACGAGTTCGAGAACCCACGTCGCCGGGCGCACGGAGCGCAGCGCAAGCGACGCGCCCCACCGGCGCAACGCCGTGCGGCGACGCAATCGCGTCTCGAGGTACCAGCGCAGGATCGTGGCCGACCCGAGCGGGATCCAGCCATTCGGCTCGGGCAGGCGCGGCTTGGCCCAATAGGCCTCGATCCGGTCGAAACCGGCGCGCCGCAGGTCACGCTTCACCCGTCCGGGAAAGGCCGCCACGGCGCGCCGTTTGCGGCGGTCGAAGGTGGCCAGCACGACCTTTGCGCCCGGGCTCCGCCGGACAAGGTCGCTGACTGACCGGGGGTCCGTGGCGAGTGCCACCACGGCTTCCGCCTGTTGCGTTTCGCGCCACGGGATGACCGGCAACCCGAGCACCGACGACAGCGCCTCGGCCTGGCCCTGGGACGCACCAAGCACGGCAATCGTGGCGTCCCGTCCAAGGGTGGGCAGCAGGAAGCGCCAATCGCAGAGCCGGGCGCGCGAGTTGGTGTCTATCAGCGCAACCCCAGTCGCTCGAGCTCCTCGAGGTAACGCGGCATCAGCTTCGCCCACGAGAACGTGCCCGCCACGAGGTGCCGCCCATTGCGGCTCAACTCGGCTCGGCGCTCGGGCAGTTGGAGGATCCCCTCGGCGATCGATGACGGCGTCGGGTCGACCACGATGGCCGCTTCCTCGCAGCGCAACTCGGCCGAGACATCCATGCACGACGTGGCCACGGTGGGCACGCCGATGGCCAGGCTCTCGAGCAGGGCCATGCTGTGCGACTCCCAGCGCGACGGGTGCAGGTTGCCGTCGGCGAGGCGCAGGAAGTCGAGCCGCGCTTCGCCCTGGATCAGGCCCTTGACCTCGATCCATTCGCCCAGCCGCTGGCGCGCGATCTGTTCGCTCAGTCGCTCCTGGCCGCCGCGGTAGTCGTAGCCGTGGAGGATGACGTGCGGCCGTTCGTTGGCCGGCAACACGCCCACGGCGTCGACCAGCAGATCCAGGCCCTTGTGCTGTGGGTCGTACCTGCCGACCCAGGCCAGATAACCGCCACCGCCGGTCCACGCCGGCACTTCGCGGGAGAAGCCGGTCGGCGCGACCATCAGGCGTGACCGTGGCGCGAGTGTCTGCACATCAACGCCTTCCGAGCCGAAGAAGATGTGGACGGCACGTGCGTGCTCGAGAAGCCGTCGCTCGACCTCCTCGCGAATCACGCGCGGTGGCTTGAGGTAACTCCGCCAGGCCGGTTTGTACACACCGTGCGGCATGACGATGTACGGGATGCCGGCGCGTCGCGCGGCGCGGCCAGCTACCAGGTTGGCGGTCACCCAGCCTTCGTGGAGCACGAGCACGTCACCCTTGACCAGTCGCTTTTCCAGGTCCGTCGGGTGGCGCAACAGGCGATGACTGCCCGAATGGGGTACTCGCTCGAGGTCGATCAGCGTGCGCGATTCCTCGTACTGGCCGAACGCGGGCTGGCGCGGCGGGTCGTGGTGGGCGCCGTGCAGGACGCGCACGCGGACACCAGCCCGGGCAGTGGCGAGGGCCCATTCCCAGAGGGCCACCGTCACCCCTGAGCTGTCGAGGGCACCCGCGTAGTAGTGGACGATCCGCATCGTCTTCGGTGACTCTCCCCTCTCGCGAAAACCTGCTCCCGCTGTGCATCAGCCAGGTCGCGCTCGGACCGCACCATAACGCACCCGACGACCCCCTGTGGCGTGACTGCAGTCGCACGTGCCATGGGACTAACTCGTCACTGCCTCGCGAGGCCTTCAGCTGAGAGGCTTGGCCGGCAGGTTGCTCTGTCTCACACGAAAGAACGAACCCGAGAGACGAACCGGCAAGAGGGTCGAATGGCGCGTGTGCCGTGCACGTAGTCAGGGGGACCTTCCTCGTTGCCGCCCAGGAGGCGAAAATATGAGCGGACATTCGGGCCGTCGATCGCGCATTGTGCAGCCCCAGCGCGCAGTGATCGCGATCGTGGCACTTGCATTGCTGCTGCCCGTCGCAGCGGTCGCATCAACGCGCGGGAGCGGCAGCCAGTTGGTCAGCGCCAACTACACCGTCGACCGAAACCCGCCGCAATTCACGATCAGTTCGCGCCAGATCGAACTCAGCCCGACACGCGGCGGCACCGCCGCGGCAACGCTTTTCTCCGACTATCCCACGATCCCGAGCGACATGACGTTCACGTTCAATACCAACTCTTCGCCGACATTCGGCGTGCAGGATGGCTACGCACTCGCTCGCGTCCGTGGGAACTCTTCGTACGCGGTGCGCCTGCGCTACCGCGCTGACGGCAGTCTGTCACTGCGTGTTCTGCGCACCGTGAATGGCGCGACGAGGGCCATATCCACCGAGAAACAGGCACGCGGCGTGACGTGGTCGCGCAATGCCAATGTCCAGGTCCGCGTAGTTGTCACCGGACGCTGGCCGACGACGATCAAGGCCAAGGCGTGGCTGGCGGGGACCAGTCAACCCGCCCACTGGCTGCTTGCCGTGCGCGACCACGCCGGCGCGCTGCAGCATCGTGGCGCCATCGGCGTTGCCGCCCAGGCCGCCACGAGCAACGTCCAGGCAACCGGTGCGGGCAGCGCCACCACGTTTGCCTACTCCAGCGTCAAGGCCCAGGGCCGCAACAAGCACGCAGCCGCCTCGACGCCCGATCCGACTACAGGCTCCACGCCGACGCCAACCCCGCCTGCTGGCTCGAACCCGACACCAACTCCGAGAGCCACGCCGACGCCGAGCCCGAGAGCCACGCCGACGCCGACCGCGCCCCCGGTGGCACCATCGGGCAACTGCCCCAATTCACTGGCGACCGCGATCAGCTCCACGCCGGCCGGCGGGACGCTGGACATTCGCGGCTGCCGTTATGCCGGCGAGTTCACGATCAGCAGGTCGATGACCTTGTCCGGCGGCGCGATCGTCGGCCGGCTGTTCATCAAGGGCAACGACGTGACGATTGACGGGCTCGATATCTCGGGCAGCACCGCCGGCGCCCAGCAGGGCATGATCGACGTGCCCAAGAACACGGCCGACCGCCTTACCCTGCGCAACGTCCATGCGCACGACGGCGACGGCACCGGGATCCGCATCAGGGGCGGCTCCGGACAGCTCCTCGACAACGTGGAAATCGATCACATGCTGCAACTTGGTTATGCGTTCGTCAGCACGACCGGTTTGGTCATGCGCAACTCGCGCATCCATGACAACAACTACACCGACAAGTACACGTCCGCCTGGGAAGCGGGTGGTGGCAAGATGACCGGCTCGACCAACGCCCTGATCGCAAACAATGAGTCATGGGGCAACCACGGGCCGGGCTTCTGGGAAGATATCTACAACCACGGGTCGGTATACCGCGGCAACCGTGCCTGGCAGAACACCGGCCCGGGCATCATGATCGAAGTGAGTTTCGATGCGAAGGTTGTGGGCAACGTGCTGTGGCAGAACTACTATGGCCGTAGCCGCACCTGGGTCCAGAGTGCGTCGATCGTCAGCCACTCATCGACCGGCACGCAGATCACCGGAAACGTGGTCGCCAACACGGACATCGGCATCGGGATTGACGTTCAGAAACGCAGTGACTGGCCCAATATTCACCCGGTCAAGAACGTGCGCGTCGAAGGCAACTACGTCATCAATTGCAACGCGTTGATTGCGTGGGGCGACGACTACCAGAAGGAGCTCTTCGATCCGTCCAGCGGTAATGGCAGTGCCGGCAATTTCTTCTGGACCAGTCAGGCTGAGCCAGCGCAGCGCTTCGCCTGGAACAGCCAGTGGCTTTCCACCCTCGCCGCGTACCAGAACGCAGGAGCGGATACAGGCAGCCGGTACATGACTACGGCGGAGAAGAACGCCGTGCTCGCGTCGGTGGGCCTCTAGGCAAGTCCGCGAGCAGGCGCGCCGAAGCCGATCCCGAGGGGCACTGTTACAGTCCCCGCGTGGCGGTTACCGCGCGCCTCTGGCCCCTGCTTGCCTGCCTCGTGCTTCTCGCTGCCTGCGTGACGGTAGATTCGCCGAGCGCGGCGCCGGTCGCCACGCCCGATGGCGGGGCATCCCCCACACCGATCCTGTCGATTTCGTCGCCCTTGACGACGGTCAGCCAGCTACCAACTCAGTCGCCCGATCCCACCATCGTCGACTGCAGCATCCCGCTGCAATCGCTTGTCAACGCGACGCCTTCGGGCGGCACGCTCGACGTGCCACCCTGCCTTTATCGCGAGACCGTGGTGATCGGCCGGCCGCTCACGTTGCACGGTGATCCGGGTGCCGAGATCCGCGGCAGCGACGTATGGAGTTCCTGGACCGCCGTGGGCGGCAAGTGGGTCAGCACACAGACGGTGCCTCAGTTCGACTCGCACGGCTCCTGCCAGCCAGGCACGGAGCGCTGCCTGTGGCCAGAGCAGGTTTTTCTCGATGGCGCGCCGTTGCTCCAGGATGCCACGGGCACGTCGCCGGCTTCCGGCGAGTTCGCGCTCGACGGCCAGCGCCACGTGGTCCTGGGCGACGATCCGAGTGGCCGGTTGGTCGAGGTGACGGTCAGGCAGCATTGGATCGTCCCGGAAGCCAACGGCATCACCATCGACGGCCTGCGCATGCAGCATGCTGCGGACGACGCTCAGGACGGGGCGATCAATGACGGGGGCTTCGAAGTCTGGATCCGCAACTGCGTGCTGTCTGACGCGCACGGGGGCGTGGTGTCGCTGGTCGGTTCGGGCGGCATCACAGACAGCGAGATATTTCGCGGTGGCCAGCTGGGCATCCATATGGGTGGTTCACTGGTCAGCGGCGACAGCATCCACGACAACAACACCGAGGACTTCGATCCCGGCTGGGAGGCAGGCGGCCTCAAGTCGGTCAACGGCGGCATGCTGATCGACGGCAACGAGGTGTACGACAACAACGGACCCGGCCTGTGGCTCGACCTCGACGCGAGCAACAGCACGATCAGCAACAACCGCGTCCACGACAACGCCGGCCAGGGGATCTTCTTCGAGATCAGCGATCACGGCACGATATCCAACAACGTTGTCTGGCAGAACTCGCGCATGCGCGCCACAACCTGGGTCAACGGGGCCGGGATCTTCATCAGCAGCAGCGGCACCACCGAGGTGAGCCACAACATCGTGGCCTGGAACGGCGACGGTATCGCGGTCGTCTCGCAGAACCGTCCGTCGGCGCCGGGCGACGCGTTCACCGGGATATACGTTCATGACAACTCGATAATCCAGGAGGACACGCCGGAGTCCTGGGGCCTGGCCTGGGCGCAGGACTGGAATGGCCCCCTGTTCGACCCGGCGTCGAACAACCAGGGGGCCAATGACACCTATTGGTTCACCGGCCAGGAGGGCGTCAACTTCCGCTTCGCGTGGAACGGCAGCATCTATTCGCTGGCCCAGTTCAATGCGACGCCCGGTGAGGAGAACGGCACCTATATGAGCACGGCCGACAAGAACGCCCTGTTGACCAACGCCGGCGTCCCGGTGGATCCGCCGGCGTCGCCACTGCCGCAGTGAGCAACGTGACCGACAAGGCCCGCACCGCCATTTCCGCCGAGCCGCCGCAGACCGCCCCCGACACCGGAGCGGCCGGAGCGGCTGCCGGCCGGCGCGTGCCGAACATGTTCATCATCGGCGCACCCAAGAGCGGCACCACGTCGATGTACGAGTACCTGAAGGGCCATCCCGAGATCTTCCTGCCCGACTTCAAGGAGCCCAACTACTTCTCCACCGAACTGGCCGGCAGCACGCTCGGCAACCTGCTCGTGTATGGGGTGCACGACGAGCAGTACTACGACCTCTTCGCCGAGGCGGGCGATGCCAAGGTCGTTGGCGAGGGGTCGACGCGCTACATCTACTCGCAGGCGGCGCCGCGGCTGATCAGGGAAGTCTCCCCCGACGCCAGGTTGGTGGTCATGCTGCGCAACCCGGTCGACATGATCCACTCGCTCCACGCCTGGCGCGTGGGCGCCGAGCGCGAAGACCTGCTCGATTTCGAGGAAGCCCTCGCGGCCGACGCGGACCGCGCGCAGGGTCGCAGGCTCCCGCCCGGTACGCGTACCCGCTTTGGCACCTACCACGATTGGGGCCACTACGGGCAGCATCTCCAGCGCTGGTTCGACATCTTCGGCCGCGACCAGCTGCACGTGACGATCTTCGAGGAAATGACCGTGCAACCCGAGGTCGAGTTCGAGAACCTGCTGCGCTTCCTGGGGGTCGACCCGACCTACCGCCCGCCGTCGTTCGCGGTACACAATCCCGCACGCGCGCCGCGCAGCCGGCTATTGCGCCGGATGCTCAATACGCGGCTGGCGCTGTGGCTGCGCTGGCGGGGCATGGCGATGGTCATCGGCGAGAAACGGGCGCGCGCCATCAACCACCGCTTTGCGAATAGCGGGCTGCAGTGGCGTACGACCCGACGCGAGGCCATGCGGCCTGAGATGCGCCGACAACTCGAGGCTGAGTTGACGCCGGACGTGGAACTCCTGTCCGGTCTTCTCGGACGCGATATGCGCGCCCTCTGGTTCGGCGGCGGTAGGCAGTCCGCCTGACCGTCGCGTCAGGCGGTCACGGGAGCAGCCGCGGCCGGCGTGGGGACGTCCGCCGGCAGCAGTTCAGCCTCCTTGAGCTCGTGCCATAGCTCCGGGGGGATATCGACTCCGGCCATGGCCGCGTTCGTTTCCAGCTCGTTGATGTTGCGGACACCGGTGAGCACGCAGGCCACCGCCGGATGGCCGAACGGGAACTGGATGGCGGCCGCCATCAGCGGCACGTTGAAGCGCTCGCAGATGGCCTTGATCTTGAGCGCGCGGTCGACCCACTCTCGCGCGGCCGGTTCGTAGTCGAACATGGCCCCCGGCTTGGGGTCGACCAGGATGCCGCTGTTGTAGATGCCCCCGAGAATCAACGAGATCCCCTTTTCGAGGCATATCGGCAGCAGGTCCGACGAGGCCCGCTGATCGAGCAACGTGTAGCGCCCGGCAAGCAGGAAGCAGTCGAAGTCGCGCTCGCGGGCGAAGCGCGCGAGCATCGCCGACTGGGTCATGCCCACGCCGATCGCCCTGGCGACGCCCTGGCCTTTCAGCTCGCTGATGGCGCGGTAGGCACCGTCGACGGCCTGGCTGTAGTGGTGGTCGGGGTCGTGGATGAACAGGATGTCGACCTTGTCGACGTGCAGCCGCTCGAGGCTCTCCTCGAACGACCGCATCACTCCGTCGTACGAGAAATCGAACACCTCGCCCAGGCCTCTGTCGCCGCTCTCGAACGGGTAGCCCAGGCGCACCGTGCGGTCGCCGCGCGCCCGGCGCACGACGCGCGTGGCCTTGTAGCCGAGCGACGCGAAGCCACGCGGCCCCTGCTCGGCCGCCGATCGAAGCGCGCGGCCCACGCGGCGCGCGAACGACACCGGCCGGATGAGCCGGCCGACCTTGGTCGTCAGCACGATCTGATCGCGCGGCAGCGTCTCGAGCGCCTCGCCGATGCGGCGCTCAGCCAACCCGAAGCCGTACACCGGCGCGGTGTCGAAGAGCGTCAGGCCGAGCTCGTACGACCTGCGCAGGATCAGCCGCGCATCCTCGTCGCTGACTTCCCCGAACAGGCCGCCCATGGGCACCGTGCCAAGACCCAGGCGCGGCACGTGCACCGTGCTCTGGCCCAGTTGGACTGTCTGCTTGATATCTACTCCCACCATTCCCCTCGCTCAGGTCCGCTTGAATGCTCGGCCCACCCTGTAGCGGGCCGTGTCATATATCTCGGCCACGAAGACCGGTATCAGCTGGCCGGACCGCGCGGCCACCGACCGCACGAGTTGCGCGATGCAGCGTGCCCGTTCACCGGGCGACAGGGGCACTGTCAGCAGGACGTGCGACATCTGCCGCACGATCGCCAGGTGACGTACCTGCGCGGGCTTGCGGCTGGGGTCCCAGTCGCGCTGCTTGAGCACCGCCGGCGAGCGCTGCGGGTGGTCCCGACTGAGCCAGCTCACTTCGGGCAGCTCGACGATCCGGCCGAGCAGGCACAACTCTGCCAGCAACGCCCTGTCCGAGCCCTGGTAGGGCGCCATCAGGCGCGTCTGCGAAAGCGTGGCCGCCCTGATCACGCCGTACAGCATTGCGTGACCGTGCGCGGTCGACATCAGGTTGCCGAGTCGCTTGTGCGGACGATGCACGGCGAGGTCGATCGAGTACGCCTGCTCGCCGAGCGTCTCGCCATCCGCGCCTATCTCGCGGAATCGCGTGGTCGCCATGACGACGGTCCGGTCGGTCTCGAGCACCGCCACGCAGCGCTCGATCATCTCGGGCAAGCACACGTCGTCGTAGGCCAGCCACTTGAAGTACTCGCCGCGGGCCAGCTGGAAGACGTTGTTGAAGTTGCCAACCGGGCCGATGTTGCGCGCATTGCGCACGTAGCGCACGCGCTGGTCATGGGCAACGAAATCACTGGCGATCTCGCCGGTGCGGTCGGTGGACGCGTTGTCCGACACGATCAACTCGAGGTCGGCATGCGTCTGGGCCAGCGCGGACTCGATGGCGCTGTGCAGGTACCGTTCGCCGTTGTAGACAGGAAGGCCGATGCTTACCAGCGCCACGCTATACAGTCGCCGGCTGAGCGAGTGGGAACCGTTGTGCCTGCTCCGACCTAAGCCGGTCCACGGTCCGGCCCGCGGGTAACTCGACATCGTCGTAGCTCAGCACCTGGTCCACCTCCACATCGCGTGTCAGCCGGCACCCCTCCGCTATGCCCATCGGCAGCAGCCCCTCGACCGCCACCACGTCAACGTTGTCGCACTGACCATAGGTCATGTAGCGCCCGATGCCATCGACGATTTCGCCCGCCTTCAACGGCCGCTTCGCCGTCGCGACCACCTCGACCACGGGGCCGCCCAAAGGCGCCAGAACCACGTCGCGGAAGAGTGCCACGCGCGCCACGGAAATCGGCACCTCGAAGTGGCACAGGTGCTGGGGCGTGTAGAAGCTGTAGAGCGGACCGTCACCCTTCTTGTAGAGCGCCATCATCTTCTGCTCGTACGGATCGTCGTGAGTGCCAATGACGTAGATCCCCGGTGCCGGCTGGGCGCCCACGACGTAATCGACGATGCCGCCCATCGCGCGCAGCTCGTCCACGTCGTAGCGCTTGGTCATCGTGTCGATGTGTTCACGGTGGTCCCAGCCGTACAGCCCCCTCTTGGGCGCCCGGAAGCCGGTCGCGTTGGCGACGATGGCCTGCTCGTACGAGACCTTGGTGCCGTCGGCGAAGCTCGTCACCATCGACACGCCCAGACCCCATTGATCCGCGTAACCCTGCTGCGTGGTCGGGTTTCGGAAGCGGTCCTGCAGGCCCTTGATGTTGCCCACGACCAGCGGCTGCAGCCCGATCGTGCGCACGAAGCGGAACAGGTTCATCTCGACCCCGGGCTGGTCGCCATCGCATGCGCTGAGCACCACCCCTGCCGCATCGGCCCTGGTCTTCAGGATCGGGCCCACCGTGCCGTCCAGCTCGGCGTTCATGAGCACCACGTGCTTGCCGTGTTCGATCGCGCTCAGGACGACATTGGCCGCATATTCGATCGTGCCCGTGACCTCGACGACGACCTCGATCGGGCCACTCGCGACGACCAGGTACGGATCGTCGGTGATCGCCGGGCGCCCCGCTGTTATGGCCGCCTCGAGCGCATGCGCATCGTCGACCACGACGGGCTCGCCCGCCCCTGCTTCGCGGTACGCACGCGCCGCGTTGTCGATGGTGCGGTTGGCGATGGCGGCCACGCGCAGGCCGGGAAAGGCACGGACGATCTGGCGCGCGATGCCGCGACCCATGGCACCGGCTCCGATCAGGCCGACGAGCACGGGTCGGCCTTCCGCGGCGCGCCGCTCGAGCTCCGCGTCGACGATGATCACGTGGTTTCTCCATGCTCAGAGAGCAGCGGCCACGAAGCATCCTTCTCGGAGATGGTCGTTACCGGCAGCGGCCAGCTGACGCCCAGCGCGGGGTCGTTCCAGCGCAGGCCGCGCTCGGCGCTGGGCGTGTAGAACTCGCTGACCTGGTAGTACAGCTGCGTATCGTCTTCGAGCGTCTGGATGGCCGTCGCGACGAGCTGGGGGATGTACAGGGAGCGGCGGTTCTCGGCGCTCAGCTCGACCCCGAAGTGCTGCCGGTACGTGGGCGACCCGGGCCGCAGGTCGACGAGCACGTTGTAGAGCGCACCACGGATGACGCGCACCAGCTTGACCTCGGCCGTCGGCTGCTGCTGGTAATGGAAGCCGCGCAACGTGCCCTTGTGCGCGTTGTGCGAGAAGTTCGCCTGCGAAACGCGCGTCTCGAGCCCGCGCATACCGAATTCACGCTGGTCGAAGGCTCGCCCAAAGAAACCGCGTTCGTCGCGCAGCTCGTCGAGCTCGATCACGAACGCCCCGGGCAGGCTGGTTTCGATGAAGCGCATCAGGACACCGTCAGCAAGAGTTCCGATCCGGTGGCAGCGTAGCCCACGGGCACGCTGGACAGCCCGAGCGAGTCGCAGATCGGCGCGTGACACTCCGGCGGCGCGATGAACAGGAAGAAACCACCGCCGCCGGCGCCGCAGACCTTGCCGCCCCACGCGCCCGCCGAGCACGCCGCGTCATACCAGCTGTCGATCGTCGGATTCGAGACGTTCGAGGCGAGGGATCGCTTGAGTAGCCAGGTGCGATTGAGGAGGTCGCCCAGACGGGCTGGGTCGACGTCTTCCCCGGCCAGCATGGCGGCCGCCTCGAAGGCGTGGTCGCGCATCGCGTCGAGCACCGCCCGGTTCGTGCCGGTCCGGGCTCGCTGCTCGGCGAGCACCGAGCTGGCCGGACGCTGGTGGCCGGTCCAGACCATGAGCATGTGCTTGAAGAGCCGGTCGCTCTGCGCCTGGTCGACCGACCGCGGCTCGACCGCGACACAGCCGTTTGTCTCGAAGCGCAGCAGGTTGAGGCCGCCGAAGGCCGCCGCGTAGGCATCCTGCTTGCCGATCGGCTCGCCGAGTACGTCCATCTCGATGTGGCACGCCTCATCGGCCAGCTGCTGGCCGTCCACCCTTTCGCCGCGGAACGCGTGCAGTGCGTTGAGCAGTCCGACGGCGAACGCGCTCGAGCCGCCGAGGCCCGACGAATCGGGCAGGTCGCTGACCACGCTGACGTATACCGGCGGCTCGATGTCGAGCAGGCGCAGGCACTCGCGGGCGATGTTGTTGCGAATGGCGTCGATCTCGTGGACCGACTCGCTGGTGGAGTAGTTGAGGCGGATGCGTTCGTCGAACACGGCGCCATGTCGCTTGACGGTGACGTACACGTAGCGATCGACCGTGGTGCTCAGGACCGCTCCCTCGCCGGCCTCGTAGTACGCAGGCAGGTCGGTGCCGCCGCCAGCAAAGCTGACGCGCAGCGGCGTGCGCGTGACGACGAGTGCGGGCTCGTTTGTGGCGCGCACGCTACGCCGCCTCGCCCACCGTCTGGGCCCAGCGCAGGTTGCCGTCCAGGGCGCCGTCGGCCAGCAGCTGGCGCAGCCAGCGCAGGCGGATGTACTTGGGACTGGCAAACTGATCGGCCGTCAGCCCGATACGCGACAGGTCATCGACGAGCCGCCGTGCGCCGGCCGGTGGGTCGAACAGGAAGGCGAAGTCGGGAAACGTCCGCGCGAACTTGGCGAACGACGCCCGGTAGGTGCGCTGGTCGGCGCTCGGGATCGCGCGCACCACGAGCTCCGTGCCGGGCACCGCCTCGGCGACCAGGCGCGCCAGGTCGATCACCTGGCGGTTGAGTGCATCGGCGCCCGTGTTGAAGGCCTGGTTGTGGATCCGCTCGCGCGGCGCGTCGAGCACCGCCTCGAAGGCACGCGCGACATCGAGCACATGGACGGTCGGCCGCCACGGCGTGCCATCGCTGAAGATCTCGATGCGCCCGCTGGTCAGCGCCTGGCCGACGAGATCATTGAGGACCGTGTCGAAACGCATCCGGGGCGACAGCCCGTAGACGGTGCCATTGCGCAGGTAGACGGGCGAGAAGCCGTCGGCCGCGAGCTCGCGCAGCGCCAGCTCGGTGCGCACCTTGGACCGCGCGTACTCGGTCTGCGGGTCGAGCGGCGACTCCTCGGTCGCCTCGGCCGCCTCCGAGAGGCCGTACATGATGCACGACGACGAGAACAGGAAACGCTGCACGCCGGCGCTGCGGGCCAGCTCGGCCAGCCGTACCGATGCGCGGAAGTTGATGTCGGCGGTCCAATCGTCGTTCAGGTTGCCGATCGGGTCGTTACTCAGCGCCGCGAGATGGACGATCGCGTCGAAGCCGGCCAGGTCCCCGGCGGTGACGTCGCGCAGGTCCTTGCGCATGCCCGGCAGCGTGGCCGGCAGAACGAGCGTGCACTCGGCGAAAAAGTCGGTGTCGAGGCCAAACACCTGGTGGCCGCGTTCGGCCAGGTAGGGCCCCATGACCGAGCCGATATAGCCGTTGTGACCGGTAATCAGAATGCGCATGTTCTTTCCCTCAAGAGGCCCCGACGGGCTCGAGTCGATCATGGAGCAGGTCGCCCACCACGTCCAGCAGGGTTTGCCCGTTGTCAACGAGCAGTGGCGGACAGCCCGCCGCCTCGGCCGCCTGCGCGTCGCGCTCATCGTCGCCGATGAACGGCGTCCGGGTGAGGTCGAGTGCGAACTCGCGCTGCGCCCGGAACAGCAGGCCCGGCCGCGGCTTGCGACAGTCGCAGCCATCGTCCCAGCCATGCGGGCAGTAATAGATGGCGTCGATCCGGCCGCCGGCCGCCCGGGCGTCCGCCGCCAGGCGTGCATTGACCGCCTCGACATCTGCGATCGTCATCGCCCCGCGCGCCACGCCGGCCTGGTTCGAGGCCACGAATACGCGGAATCCCGCATCGTTGAGCAGCTTCAGCGCGTCCAGCGCCCCCGGCAACCAGTGCAGGTCGCCCGGCGCGCGGATGTACTCCGCCCGCGGTGGACGCTCGTTGAGAACGCCATCGCGGTCGAGAATCACGGCCGGCCTGCCACCCAGGAAGCGCTCGGTCTCGGGCAGCCTGGCCAGCGTGCCGACGCTGTAATAGCGATGGCGCGTCACGAACGCGCCCAGCTCACCAGAGTCGATGAGTGGCGGGTAGACGGCGTGTTCGAACGGCACATCGCGCCCGGCGATGGCGCCGACGGCACTCCGCTCCAGGATGGCATAGCCGATCTCGACGCCGCGCAGCCCGGCGCTGCTGCGTGTCGGGTCGTAGGCAACGACCCGGCCTGTCTGGTCGAGCGCGACGTTGTCGCGCGAGTAGCCGTCGTCGTTGGCATAAACGGTCACCTGGGCTGGCCGCCCCTGGGCACGGTAGGTGTCCCACATACGGGGCCACGGCATGGGCCAGTAGTTGTCGCAGTACATGAACAGGAAGCGCTCCTCGAGCTGCTCCCGAGCGAGCCACACGCGCAGGCCGGTCTGGATGGCCGGGTCGGAAACGGCCGTGCGGATCCGCAGGCCGTCGTCGGGGCGCGCGGCGAGCCACTCCTCGATCGTCGACGCACGGTAGCCGAGCAGCAGCAGCACTTCGTCGAATCCGTTGTCGCGCAGCAGGTCGAGCAGGTAGGCAAGGAACGGCCGCCCGTGGAAACCGATCATCGGCTTGGGCAGCGTGTCGGTGAGCGGGCGCAGGCGCTCGCCGCGACCGCCCGCCACGATCACGGCCTGGTGCGGCCGGTCCATCTCCCCTCCCAATTCGCAGCCCGCCGATTACGGATCCGGATTGGTCGTTTCGACATCCTCGGCGAGGCAGGCGGTCACTATGTCACACAGCAGCGAGTGACCCGTTTCGACAAGTCCATATGCGCCAATCGCCGTCGACAGCCACAGGCTGACATCGACGCGATCCTTGAGCAGCCCACCATCGAAGCCGAGGAGCGCGATGGTCGTCAGGCCACGCTCGTCGGCCAGGTCGGCGGCAGCAATCAGGTTGGGCGACCGGCCGCTCGCCGAGATCATCATCAGCACGTCACCGGGCTGGGCGAAGTTCTCCAGCTGTCCGGCAAACACGCGCGGATACCCTTCGTCGTTGGCAAGCGCGGTCAGCCACGACACGTTGTCGCTCAGGCACATGACCCGAAACGGCGGCAGGCCTTCGCGCCTCGTCGCCTTGCCCAAATCGTTGACCCAATGGCTGGCCGTGGCGGCACTGCCGCCGTTGCCGCAGATGAAGACGGTGCGACCGTCCACGCGGGCCCGGCGGAGGATCTCGACCACCTCACCCAGGGCTGCCGTGTCCACGCCGTCGAGCAGCGCGCGGAACTGGTCCATGTAGGCGGTGGCAACGGCTTCGACGTTGCGGCGCGCTTCTCGGGCGGGTGCGGCATCCGGTTGGGCAGCGACCCTGACGGCAACGAGCTTCATCGACCCCCTCCAGCCTGCTTTTCGGCCATATCCATCGCCAGCCCGGCATCGAGGCCCATCAGGCGCGGGCGTCGCCGAGCGACCGCGAACAGGAAGCGCGGGATGGTCGACAGGTACCTGCGCCACAGCCGGCGAGGCTCGCGGAACAGGCGATAGAGCCACTCGAGCCCATTACGCTGCATCCAGCGGGGGGCCTGCGCCAGCGTCCCGGCGTGAATGTCGAAGGCCGCGCCGACACCCAGCAACACGGGCGCCTCGAGGCGCCCCACGTGGGCGGCCATCCAGCGTTCCTGCTTGGGAGTCGACAGGCCGACCCACACCAGGTCGGCGTGACTCGCGTTGATCCGGTCGATGAGCGCCGCATCCTCCTCGGGAGTCAGCTCGCGGAATGGCGGGGAGTAGGTGCCCGCCACGCGGAGGCCCGGGAAGCGTTGAGCCAGCCGTTCCGCCAGCAGCTCGGGGACGCCTTCTCGGCCGCCATAGAAGAAGGACCGCCAGCCCATCTCGCTGGCGCGTTCGCAGACGGCGAGCATCATGTCCGGGCCGTACACGCGGCGCATCCAGGAAGCACCGGCCCAGTGGCCCGCCCAGACCATCGGCATGCCGTCGGGCGTGGTCATGCCCGACGCATTGTGGATCCGGCGCAGGTCCTCGTCACGCTGGCTCTCCATCACGCCGTGCACGCCGGTCACGCAGACGTAGTTCTGCGAGCGCTGTCCTATCCAGCCGGCGATGCGATCGACGGCCTCGGGGAGATCGATTGCGCTGACGGACACGCCCAGGACATCGACGCGGGCATCAGCACGCCAGGCCGCCGTACCCACCTGGCTCATCCGACCGATGTGGGCTGGCCGACCTCGATGGGCACGGCCACGCGCGGCCGTTCGCGGCGCTCGACCTGCTCGCGATACCAGGCGGCCGTCCGCTGCAGGCCCAGGTCGAGGTCGACGGTCGGCTGCCAGCCGTAGCGGGCGCGCATGCGCGAGATGTCGGGGCAGCGGCGCTGCGGATCGCCCGGGCGTGCCGGCACGTGGGCGATGCGTGCGCCGGGAACCACCGCCGCGACGATCCGTTCGGCCAACTGCTGAATGGTGATTTCCTCCGGGTTGCCGACGTTCAGCAACTGCCCGTCCAGATCCTCGTCGCCGCCGATGAGCGTGAGCGCCTCGACCAGATCGTCTACGTACATGAACGACCGGGTCTGGCTGCCGTCGCCCTGGACCGTCAACGGCTGGCCCGAGTAGGCGGCGCCGAAGAACTCGGGCATCACTCGCCCGTCCTCAAGGCGCATCGCCGGGCCATAGGTATTGAAGACCCTGATGATGGCCGCCCTGACGCCCTGCGTCTGGCGGTAGGAAGTCACGAGGGCCTCACCAAAGCGCTTGGATTCGTCGTAGCACGAGCGTGGCCCGATCGGGTCGACGTTGCCCCAGTAGGTCTCCGGCTGCGGATGAACGAGCGGATCGCCGTAGGCCTCCGAGGTCGAGACGTAGATGAAGCGCGCCTTCGCCTCGCGCGCGACATCGAGCAGGCGCCACGTGCCGATCGAGTTGGCGGACATCGTTTCGAGCGGGAGCCGCTCGTAATCGACCGGGCTCGCCGGCGAGGCGAGATGCACGACGAGATCGACCTGCATCGCCGGCGTCTTCTCGACCCCCGTGCGCACGAACGTGAAACCCGGCTGACCGTTCAGGTCGGCGATGTTCACAGCCTGGCCGGTGATCAGGTTGTCGACGCACACGACCTCGTGGCCGTCGGCCAGCAGGCGCCGGCAGAAATGGCTGCCCACGAAGCCGGCGCCACCGGCAACGAGGACCTTCACGAGTCGGTGCTCCGGCGCCGGTGCGGCGTGGCCGAGCGGCCGACGCCCATGTACGCAAATCCAGCTGACTCGGCCGCTTCGCGCGGCAGCAGATTGCGGCCGTCGAACAGGACGCTACCGCGCATCGCGGCGCGCACCTCGTCGAGCGGCACCGTCGTGAAATCGGGCCAGTCGGTCAGCACGGCCAGGGCGTCGGCGCCGCGGGCCGCGTCGATGGCGCTGCGGCAGACGATCGAGGCGAGCTCCGGGTCGGGGTGCTCATCGCTGGCGACACCGGGGTCGTAGGCGTGGACTGTGGCGCCATCGTTCTGCAGCAGGCGCACCACGTCCATCGCCGGACTCTGGCGGGTGTCTTCCGTGCCGGCCTTGAAGGTCAGGCCCCAGACGCCCACCACGCGACCCTCGAGCGAGCCACCCAGGCGTGCTCGGAGCTTGCGTACGGCCGACGTGCGCTGGGCCGTGTTGACCTCCTGGACAGCTTGCAGGACTGGCGTCGCGACACCGGACGCCTCACCGATGAAGCGCAGCGCGGCCACATCCTTGGGCAGGCAGCTGCCTCCGAAACCGATGCCCGGGTGGAAGAAGTGCCGGCCCACGCGCGGATCGACCGAGACACCGTCGATGACCGTGTCGACATCGACGTTGATGTGCTCGCACAGGCGTGCGATCTCGTTGATGAACGACACGCGCGTGGCCAGGAAGGAGTTGGCCACGTACTTGATCATCTCGGCCGTACGCAGGTCGGTTATGACGACCTTGCTGTCCAACGCCGAGTAGAGCCGGGCCACCGCCTGCGCGTCAGCCGCCGACCGGGCGCCGACCACGATGCGATCCGGGTTGAAGAAGTCCTCGACCGCTCGACCCTGGCGCAGGAACTCGGGGTTGGAGGCGATGCGTGGCCGGTGCTGGCGGTTGTGCAACGCCTCGGCCAGGATCGACTCGATCGTCTCGCCGGTGCCGATGGGCGACGTGCTCTTGTTGATGATGATCGGGTTGGTGCCGTTGAGCACTGCGGCAATCGAGCGCGTCGCGCTGCGGATGTTGCGCAGGTCGGCCGCGCCAGCGAGGGTCTGCGGCGTGTCGACGGCGAGAAAGATGAACTCGGCATGCGCAACGGCCACTTCGTAGCTGGCGGTGAACGACAGCCGGCCCTCGCCGAGACCCTTCCCGACCAGCTCCGTCAGGCCCGGCTCCAGGATCGGGACGTCGCCGTTGCACAGGCGGGCCACGAGCTCGGCGCGGCGGTCGAGCCCGTAGACCTCATGGCCCAGCTCGGCCAGGCCGGCGGCCATGACAAGGCCTACATGGCCGCAGCCAATGACAGCAATACGGGACGTCTTTGTGCTCACCCCAGGGCCCCCTCTCAGCGACCGTTGCCGCTGACTACCACTCCTACCGTGCGAAACAGGATCAGGATGTCGAGCCACATGGACCAGTTGTGGATGTAATCGAGGTCCTGCTCGACCCACTTGTCAAAGCTGGAATCGCGCCGCCCGCTGACCTGCCACAGGCCGGTCATGCCCGGCTTGGCGTTGAGCCGCTGGAAGTGCCAGTCGACGTAGCGCGCGACGTCGTCGCGCGGATGCGGACGCGGCCCGACGAGACTCATCTGGCCGAGCAGCACGTTCCACAGTTGTGGCAGCTCGTCGAGGCTGAACCGGCGCAGGAAGCGGCCGACGCGCGTGATGCGCGGATCGTCGGTCAGCTTGAACGCGGCGCCGTCGATCTCGTTCTGTGCCCGCAGTTGCTCGCGCATGCCGTCGGCATCGACGGTCATGGTGCGGAACTTGACGATGCGGAAGACGCGGCCATGCTGCCCGACACGGTCCTGCCGGAAGAGCACCGGTCCGTGATCGTCGAGCCAGATGGCCAGGGCGATGATGGCCAGCACGGGTGACAGGAACACGAGGCCAACCACGGCCCCGAAGATGTCGAGCGCGCGCTTGAGCGCGACGCCCAGCACGCTGGCCGGAATACCGCTGAAATCGAGGGTCAGCGGCTGCCCACCGAAGACGGCAACCTCGGTCTCGGCCGCGTGTGCGTCAGCGGTGCGCAGGTCGGCTGTAGAGCCGGGATTGAGTGCTCGGCGGAAGACCACGTAACCTCCCCAGAAACCCGCCTGCAGCGTTGGTGACAGGCCGGAAGTACTGCCCCGAACAGTACTATGTCGCTAGGCCCATTGGAACCGCCGGACGTTGCAAATCGGTCCATTTCGGTCACACGCCGGTGACGCCCGGCAACATTCGGCCAGTTGGCGGCGCTGCCAGCCCTCAGGCCACCGGCGGCGAGGTCGGCGCGCCGCCCGACACCGGCTCCGGCGCGCGCCCGCGCAGCGCCCGGACGAGCATCCCCCACCAGATCACACTGCCGGTCACGTTCGCGACCGCCATGCCCCAGGCCGCGCCCGGCGCATCGGCCACCACGGCGCCCGTCACGCCGCCGGAAACCTGCAGCAGCGAACTGGCGGTCCGGGCGGCCAGGCTCTCGCGGACGAGGGCCAGGGCGCGCAACCCCACGAACGCACCGACGCGCAGGCCACTGGACGCAGCCAGGATCGCGAGGGGCAGCAGCACCGGTTGCGCGGCATTCCATGAGTCGCCCAGCAGCGCGCGACCGATGGGCGTCGGCAGGAACAGCAGCAGCGCACCCCAGGCCGCGGAAACGGCCAGCAGGCCAGCTCCGATGAGCAGGCAGTAGCGGCGCAGCCTGCCCATTGACACGCGGGCGATCGCGACCGCCTCGGGCACGGCAAAGAGCTGCACGCCGGTGGTGGCAATGTTCAGCGCATTGAGCAGCACGTTGGCCGCCCGCAGCGCGGCGACCGCGCGCAGGCCGGTTGTGAATGTGACCGCCACCAGCGTGATGTAGCTGGTTCCGGTGAGGATCACGTTCTCGGCGGTCAGCTGCGGCACGAGCGCGCGATGCTCATTCAGCCACTCGAGCACGCGCCTCGGATTCGGCCAGAGGCGCGCCTGCCACACGCCGACAATTCCGCCAGCGCCGCCGGCGACGGCCCACGCCACCAGCCATTCCTGCAGCGTTCCGCCAGAAGCTGCGGCCCACAGCAGTGTGGGGACCAGCGCGATTGCCCAGACCAGGTCGTTCATGAAGGCCGAGCGTCCCCGCCGGGCGGCGAAGAAGGCAAACCGCCAGGCATCCTGCAGGAGCAGGGGCATCAACAGGATGCCCACGACCGCGATGGCGCCGCCCGCCGTTCCCCCGACAACCAGGCCGATGGCGGCAGTCACGGCGCCGCCGAGTACGCCGAAAACGAGCGCCGTACCGGTTGAGGCGGCGGTGGCGCTGCGCCACGCGTCCTCCCCGGTCGAGCTGTAGCGGATGGTCAGGGGTATGCTCGCGATCGAGCGCGACACGGCGCCCAGCAGCACGTACGTCGAGAAGCCCAGGCTGTAGGCGCCGAAGTCATCGGCCGACAGGCTGCGCGCGACGACGACGGACAGCAGAAAGTTGGTCAGGCTCGACAGTGCCTGGTCGAGGACGCCCCAGGCGGCGTTGCCCAGCCGGCCCGAGAGGGTGTCGAGTCGTCGGCCGGCGCTGCCCAAGAGGCCACCGCGGATGCCGCCACTCAACGGTCGGCTCCACTCGCCTGGCGCCCGTGCGGCCGCTCGCCAACGTCGTGCAGAGCGGTTTCGCGCAACGGTCGTATGATCCCGCCAATCGAATCACGATGGCGAGGAGGAGCCGTGCCACCGACGCCAGAGATGCTGCCGAACTTGCTGATTCCCGGCGCCATGCGCTCGGGAACGACTGCAATGCACACGCTACTGGCCCAGCATCCCGACATATACATGAGCTCCTACAAGGAGCCCAACGTCCTGGCGAATCCGCAGAAGGACGTTGCCGATTATCGGCGTCTGTTTGCCAACGCTCCCGCGGCCAGGTACCGGGGCGAGTCGAGCACGATGTACATGATCCTGCCCGAAGCAATCTCGAAAATGGCGCTGCTGCCGGACCTCCGGTTGATCATCATGCTGCGCAATCCGGTCGATCGCGCCTGGTCCCACTATTGGTACATCAACAGGTTCAACATCGAGCCGCGCAGCTTCCGCGACGCATTCCTGGCCAACATCGACGTCGCGCCAACGTTCAGCGTGCACAACACCAACTACTTCCAGGTCGGCCTGTATGCCAAGTGGCTGGGCGTCCTGGAGGAGAAGGTCCCCGTGGAGCGCGTGCTGGTGGTTCTGTTCGACGACTTCGTCGCCGACGTCGACGCGACGATGCGCCAGGTCACCCGCTTCCTGGAAATTCCGTATTTTCGCCCGAGTGGCGGCGGTCGGCGGAATGAGAGCGGCGTCATGAACCACACGACCGTCCTGCGCTCGTACGTGGCGACAACGCACGCCGTGGGCGCGACGGTCGGCCGTGTCCTGCCCAGCCGCGTCTACAACGCGCTCTCGGATGTCAACCACCGCACCGCCCGGGCGTTGTACCGCCGCTTCCGCCAGGACGACACACCGGTCCTCCCCGACGGTGACCGTGAGTGGATCGCTGGTTTTTACCGGCATGACGTCGACCAGCTGCGGCAGCGGCTGCAACGGACGTTGCCGTGGCCCGATTTCGCCGAGTAGCAACGGGGTTGCTGCCCCGTCACTGGACGGCCTTCGCTCGTTCTAGCGCAGCGTCATAGATCTCGAGCAGCCGCTCGAGGTTGCGCGGAGCGGAAAACTCTTTCTCGAAGAGCGCACGCGCGGCATGCCCGGTCTCCAGCATGGCGTCGGAATGTTCGGTCGCCCAGCGCATCGCGGCCGCCAGTTCGTCGGCGTTGGCCGGCGCGACCAACATGCCCGTCCGTGTCGAAACGATGTCGGTCAGGCCCCCCATCCTCGACGCGATGACCGGTGTGCCCGTCGCGTACGCCTCGGCGACGACGAGGCCGAACGGCTCATACCACTGCGACGGGACGAGGGCCGCCACCGAGCGTCCCAACTCGTCATACAGCCGCTGGCGGGATACCTGCCCCAGCACGTGCAGGCCAGGAAGTTCCTGCGCGGCATCGTGGAGCGTGGCCTCGAGCGGTCCGGCGCCGGCGACGCGGATCTCGATGCCCGTGGCGCGCAGCTGGCGTGCTGCCTCGATGAGCGTGCCGACGCCCTTGTCCTCGGTCAGTCGGCCGGCGAACAGGAATCCCGACCGCGGAGCAGTCGCGACGCCCGGGTCGGGGTCGACGAAATTGGGCTTGATATGGAACAGGTCCGCGCGCAGGCCACCCGCAACCAGCTCGGCGCGGGCGGACGGCGTCAGGGCGATGAAGGCATGGACGTCGGTGTCGAAGGTGTGTCGCAGGTTGTTGACCGACAGCATCGCCGTAACCGCCGCCGTCTGCACGCGTGAGTCGCGATAGCAAGCGTGGACGACGGCCGGCCAGGGAATGCGCCGGCCGACACAGTCGGTGCACACGCCGCCGTCCCGATACAGGTTTGCCGATGGGCAGATGAGGCGATAGTTATGCAGCGTCGCCACGACGGCCACGCCCTCCCCCGCCGCGGCGTCGAAGATCGACGGCGACCAGAGCGGGAAGGTGTTGTGCGCATGCAGGATGTCGGGACCGAACTCGCGGATCTCCCTGCGCACAAGGTGCGCCGCACGCCGCGACCACACTGTCTCGGCAGCCAGTCGCAACCGTTGCCCGGGCGAGGTGAGTTCGCCGATTGCCGCATTGTCGAGGGCCAGTTTTCGGACGGTATGCCCGGAACGCGCCAGCAGGGCGGATTCGCTCTCGAAGACGACGTCCTCACCGCCCGGTTGCTGGTACCTGTTGTGTACGACCAGGATGCGCCGTTTGTCCCGCGCCATCTAGGCGGGGCCGGGCTGGGCCAGTGGTCGGGCCACGGGGCGGCGCTCTTCCACCACCTCTTCCGCGGGTTCGCCCCGCGCGGCCGCGTGCATCACCACGAGGCCGATGCCGGTCAGCGCCCAGAACCAGATGCCGCCCTGCGGCCCCTCGAGGTAGACGTCGAACGTCGCGTTCACCGTCGAAGCTATCCAGTAGGCCAGGATCCAGCCGGTCACCTGCACCCAGAACGTATCGCCTCTGCGCCGGGCAAGGATGGCGGCGCGGATCATGCCCAGGGCGAACGTCGCCAGGAATGCCAGCCAGAGACCGAAACCGACGACCCCCGAGCGCGCCAGGATGTCCAGATGCCCGTTGTGCGGCGCGCGGAGCGACTGGCCGGTTGGGTCAAGCTGGAATCCGTCGGCCGTGGCGAGGTTGATGCCGTAGCCCTTGCCCGCCCAGAAGTAGGGACCGTTGAAGGTGTAGTTGACGATCGTGCCCCACCACGCCTCGCGCCATTGGATGGTGCCCTGCAGGCCGGATACCGAGCTGCTGTCGACGACGCTGGAGAAGTTGTCGATCAGTTGCGTAACCGACAGCGTCCTGCCCTTCGACAGCTCGAGCTGCGGATTGACGATGAGCAGCACGAGCATGATGGCGGTCCCCGCGGCGGCGGGCTTGACGAAGCGACTGAAGGCGGGCATGAACAACGCCGCGAGGGCGGTCCCCGCGGCAGCCGCGAGCATCCCGCCGCGGTTGATGATGGCCGAGACCGCGATGCCGGCCAGCCAGCCTGTCCACAGCAATAGATCGCTCACCTTGCGGCTGCACGTCACCGTACAGGCCCACGAGCAGGAAGGCGGCTGCCCCGGCCAGGTGGACGGACATGTCGCCACCCTTGAAATCGAGGATCGCCGTCGGCGATCCGGGCAGATGCGGCAGGTACGTCACGAGGCGCAGGTAGATGAAGGCAGCGACGGGTACCCACAGCAGGAAGTACGGCATCACCCGGCCATAGAGCGCAACCAGCTTGCGAATGTGCTCGGGCGCAGGCACACCGAGATGACGATCGCGAAGGCGCCGTAGCCCCACAGCACGCCGTCGCGCAGGGCATCGACGCCGTAGACCGAGATATATGGGATGGTGCGCGCCGCCCCCCAGGCCATGAACAGGAGCAGCACGACCTGCACCAGTCCAAGGCGCAGGCGGGGCAGGTTGAAGAGCAGCGCCACCAACCCGAGGGCCAGCACCATCTCCCCCATGTAGATGGGCGAGGCGCCAAGGTACGCGATTCCGCGCCCAAGGAAGGCATAGCCGGCGAGCGCCACGGCCAGCAGGACGAGGAACAGCTGGGGCATTCGGCGGCCGACCAGCAACAGCAACCAGGCCCACGAGCAGTGCGCCAGCCGCCACGAGTCCGTACTGCGGGCGCCACGCACTGACGGCCGCCAGGGCGACCACACCCAGGGCGCCCAGGATCAGTACGACGATGCGCGCGCGTGCCTCGGCGGCCGTGGCGGCCCGCTCAACGAAGGTCATGTGGTTCTGGTCCCGTGACGATCAGGCGCCGAGCCCGGTCGGCTCAGCCGGCAGCGACTGGTTCCCCGGCCTGCTTCCTGGCCAGCTGATCGTAGATCCAGCGGTAGGTCAGCTCGAGGCCGTCCTCCAGCCGGATGCCCGGCGCCCAGCCGAGGCGCTGCTTGATCAGGGTGTTGTCGCTGTTGCGGCCGCGCACGCCCTTGGGCGCGTCGAGGTTGTAGTGACGGTTGAGCTGCACGCCGGCGATGTTCTCGACGATGTCGACGAGCTCGTTGATGGTCACCAGCTGGTCACTGCCCAGGTTGAGCGGCTCCTCAATGTCGCTGGCCATGATCATCCGGGTGCCCTTGATGCAGTCGTCGATGTACATGAAGCTGCGCGTCTGCTCGCCGTCGCCCCAGATCTCGATGTCGTGGTTGCCGGTCATCTTGGCCAGGGCAACCTTGCGGCAGATGGCCGCGGGCGCCTTCTCGCGACCGCCGTCCCAGGTGCCATGCGGCCCGTAGACGTTGTGGTAGCGGGCGACCCTGGTCGTCAGGCCGAAGTCCTCGCGGAAGTGGCGGGCCATGCGCTCGCTGAACAGCTTCTCCCAGCCATAGCCGTCTTCCGGCATGGCCGGATAGGCGTCGCTCTCGCGCAGTGGCGTGACGTCGGCGTCGTGCTGCTTGTCGGCCGCGTAGACGCATGCTGAGGAGGAGTAGAAGAGGCGTTCCACGCCCGCCTCCCGGGCGGCCACCAGCATGTTGGTGCTGACCAGCACAGACAGCATGCACAGTGCCTTGTTGTTCTCGATGAAGCCCATGCCGCCCATGTCGGCGGCCAGGTTGAAGACCTCGTTGACGCCACTGACGGCCTGCCGGCAGGCCACCGGATCGCTCACGTCGAGGATCAGGTTCTCGGCTTGATCGGAGACCTGGTACCAGTCGTCGACCGGCTTCTTGTCGACCGCGCGGACGGTCGCGCCATCGGCGAGCAGACTCTTGACCAGGTGCCCCCCGATGAAGCCACCCGCGCCCGTCACGACGATGTGCTTGCTTGCCTGATTCACGGCGTCCCTCCCATTCGCAGCATGCTCAGCCCGATTCACGTACGCGACCTTTCCGCGTCTATTTCGGTTTCGACGATGGTCCCTGGCGCCCACAACTTGGGCGAGGCCTTCGCCGCGGCGGGTTGCTCGCCGTAGTAGCCGTAGTAGCCGGGCGCCGCCTCGCGACCGACATCATTCACGACGGCCCCCAGCAGGTGCGCACTGACCTTGCCGAGTGCATCACGGCCGAGCCTGATGACCGCCCGGCGGGTCTTGCGCGCGCGCACCACCAGCAGGGTGCCACTGGCCAGCCGACTGAGAATCGCGGCATCCGTGACCGCGGTCAGCGGCGGACTGTCGATGATGATCACGTCGAAGCTCTCGCGCAGCGAGTTCATGACCGTGCGCATGCGCTCCGAGCCGAGCAGCTCCGACGGGTTGGGCGGCACCGGGCCGCTCAGCAGCACGCTCAGGCCGACTACCTCGGTCACGTGCAGCGGCGCCGAGGCGCGCGAGTTGTTGCGCAGCACGGTGGTCAGGCCCACGTTGTTGGGGAAGCGGAACATCTCGTGGATGCTCGGCTTGCGCAGGTCGGCATCGACGAGCAGCGTCTTGCGGCCGCCCTGCGCGAGGACCACGGCGAGATTGGCCGCGACCGTGCTCTTGCCCTCGCCGGGCACCGAGCTCGTGACCAGGATCGAGTCGACGGTCTCATCGACGCTCACGTACTCCAGGTTGGTGCGCAGGGCACGGAACGCCTCGGCCGCCGGTGAGCGCGGGAAGACCAGTGAAACGACCGAGTAGAGCGCCTCCCGACGCGAGCCGGGGAATCGGTTGATCACGCCGAGCGTCGAGACGGCGGTGACCTCTTCGGCCTCCTCGCCGCTGGTGACCGTGTCGTCGAAATAGTCGATCGCGGCGGATAGGGCGAGCCCCAGGAACAGGCCCAGGAAGCCGCCGAGCAGCGTGTCGAGCGGCACGCTCGGCGAGGTGGGGCGCTCTGGCGCGACGGCCGGCTCGACCAGGGTCAGCTGGTTGGATGATGCGGTCGAGAGCTGCTGGGCGAGCGTGCTGTAGGTCTGGCGCGCGGTGACCAGGCTGGCCTGCAGGGTGTTCAACTGGGCCTGCTGGTCGGCGGTCACGGTCGGCAGGTTCAGGAGCTCATCAACCTGCGACTGCAACTGGTTGATCTGCTGCTGCGTGGCGTCGAGGTCCTGCTGCAGGGCGTTCTGCAGGTCCTGCTGCTGGCCCTGGATGCTGGCGGTCGCCGCAATCAGCTGGTTGGCGAGCCCGTTGGCGATCGAGGCAGCCAGGTCGGGCGAGTGGTTGGTGACAGTGATGACGATCAGGTTGACGTCCGTCTGCGCGTTGACGGACACGATGGCCTGCAGGTCGCCTGGCGTCCACCCGGTCAGGTTCAGCGTCGTTATCACGTTCTCGAGAATCGGCCGCGTGGTGGCGATGGCGGCGTACGTCGAGGCCAGGCGCTGGGCGACCTGGAGCTGCTGCAGGTCCGGGTTCTGGGAGTTGACCGACTGGCCGACGACGAGGGTCGAGCTCGCCTCGTACTCGCGCGCGACCAACTGGCTCGCGCCATAGCCCGACAGCGTTCCCAGGATTGCGAACGCGAGGATCACCCACTTCCAGCGACGCAGGATGCGGGCGAACTTTGCTAAATCCATGCTTGGCGGCTTTCTCTCACTGGAAACGCGGCAACGCGCGTGGGTAGATCGGGGAATCCAGACGCTGGGGATAGTAGCCGAGAATACGACCGCGCAGGCTCATCCGCCAGGCGCCACGCAGTTCTTCGCGCGGGTGTTCGGCGTCGTCAGTTCTGGGCATCCTTCTCCATGGGTGGTCGCTCGGCGGGACAGCCGGGACTTTAGTACCGGCGGGTGGCCCTATCAAGGGCGCATCAGGCGCGGGTTGGGCGGTAATGGATGGAACTGTCCGGTGTGGTGCGGTCAACGCGCCGAAGCGGCGGTGTTCCCGCGCAACGGCCTGGCGCGCCATCGAAAGCCGCCGCTGCGGGTCCGGTGATGACCCTGTTGCGCGCCGCCTGGCAGGCTGGTCCGCGAAGGAGGTGCCGCATGGCCGAACTGGACACCCAGGACCGCGAAGAGCTCAAGGACAGCCAGTACGCCTACATCGACAAGAACGGCGAGCGCAAGCTTCCCGTCAACGACGAGGAGCACGTGCGCAACGCGATCGCGCGCTTCAGCCAGACCGACTTCGAGGGCAACGCCTCGGCCAGGAAGGATGCCGCGCGCAAGATCATCGACAAGGCGCACGACTACGGCATCGACGTCAGCGACGACGATGACGTGCGCAAGGCGCTGAGCTAAGCGCCTGCGCCGCTCCGTCAGTGGATGAGCTGGACTGCTAGTCCCTGAAACGCGATGCCGTCGCTCGTCGATGAAGTGGGGCCTTCGGTCATCTCTCGCCGCCAGACACCCTCGATTCTCTTTGCCCCGTCGCACTTCGTCAGCTGGAATCCGGCAAAGCCCACGATGTGGTACCAGGAATGTCGAACCTTGTCCCCCTGACAGGTCCCATACGGGCACAGTTACCGTGATCTTGTTGTTGATGTAGTAAGAGCAGTCCATGGCGATCGCCGTTCTTCCCTTCACGCTGCCAATCTGATCGAGGCTGCCGGTTAGGCCAGTGTCCGTGCAGCATCCGTAGGTCTTGGCTGGCGGCCCGATCTCATCATTAAGGAACACGTTGCTCTGCTTGCAGCCTCCTTGGTTAGCCGGTGGGTCCTGCCCCAGTCCGTACCCATCACAGCCAAAACTCAGCCAACCGAAGGCGCCAGGCTGGTTGGAGCCACCGGAGGTCAGATGTTGTGGCTGACAGTCAGAGCCAGAGCCGACGTCACCCGAACAGAACGGGGAGTTCTCAAAAAAGGCCTTTGCGACGCCCACGGGGAAACATGTCGCCGCTGGGCGCGCCGGTCGCGTAGCCGCCTCGGGCGGTGGCCGAGGCCCCGGCGGTCCAGTTGTTTACGCCCACCAGACCTAGGAAATAGGTGTTGAAGGTTAGTGCGGCGGTAACGCGGACCCCTACGGTGGCCGACGGTAGGCCACCGGCGCCGACGTAGCCCACTACGTGGCCGTTGCTGTCCACGTAGGTAGGTCCGTCCGGCGCGCCGAAGGTAATCGGGTTGCCGGCGTTGGCGGCGACCGTATTGATGATGGCTGACTTCACGTTGGCGTCGGTACCGTTGACCGTGTCGTGATCGATCCACTCGGCAACCACCCGTGCCCCGGCGAGGGCTGCGAAGTCCGCCGTGTTCTGGGCGTTGCGGCGCTGCATCAGGCCGTTGCCACCATCGATGGCGAGGCCAACGACCAGCAACAGGACGGCCAACGTGATGGCAAACAGGACGAGGACCTGACCGCTGGACTGGCTGCGCCCAGACGACTTGCGCGTCATCGATACACCTCTAATTGATGACCATGGAGGCCGAACCGGTCAGGTTCGCGCCAATCAGTTGACTGAGAACAGGCGTGATCGGCTGGAACTGCACGGTCACACGCACAGAGATCACGTCTCCCGGCGTGTGGTCCGAACAGGAAGTGGTTGTCCAGCTGCCACTCGGCGCGGTGTCGGTGGGCAGGTCGCAGCTCACGTACACGTGGTCCACCGAACCGAACGGAGTCATCATGGCGTTGGCGCCGGCGCGGACGTCGTTGATCAAGGCAGTGTCGTCGCTCGGGCATACCGGGCCGCCCAGCGTTCCGCACGCGGGATCCGAACTGCCGCGATAGCTGGCCTCGACGCTGCCCACGCGTGCTCCTTCGCGAGCGGCCTGAGAGATCGTGGAGTTGAGATACACCAGGCGGGCGACATCGACGAGTCCGAAGACGATGAGCAGGAAGATGGGAACTACGAGAGCGAACTCGACCAACGCCTGACCGCGGGAGGCCATGTGCGTGCTCACTTCGGCTTGACCGACTGTACGATCGACCGCGTGCCGGCCGAGTTCGTCACCGTGAGTGTCACGTTATATGTCGAGTTCTTGTCTTGGAAGTCATGTGACGGGTTCTGTGCGTTCGTCTGCGCGTCGTCACCAAAGTCCCAGAGCCACTGCATGATCGGGCATCCCGGCGCGTAGGTGGATGTATCCGTGAAGTCAGCATGGCCCATCGTCCCGTGGGACGAGGTAACGAATGTGAAATTTGGAGTTGGCGGCCCGCAAGGGGGACTCGGCGTGGGCGTGGGCGACGGCGTTGGCGTAGGCGTCGGAGTCGGCGTCGGCGTGGGCGAGCTAGACGGGTTGGATGTAGGTGTCGCGGTGGGCACAGACGTGGCCGTCGGGCTAGGCGTTGGCGCAGGCACCGTAACTGAGCGGCTTGTCGAATTAGAACCAATCTGATTGAAAACCGTCGATGTGACGGTATATGTACCCGGAGCCACGTAAGTGTGGGTGTCAGCGACAGTCGTGATTTGATCGTCGGGGAGGGTGCCGTCGCCGAATACGTACTCCCACCTCACAATCGCGCAGGGTACGGTATTTGGTAGCGAGCCTGCAGGGTCGAGTACGGCCGTGAGGTTGCTAGTGGTAACGGTCAGCATGGGGGGATCCGGTGCTGGGCAGTTGTCGGGATTGCTGTCAGTCGGATCCGCCACCAGGCTCATGACCACGACCGTGGCCGACGTGCTGAGCTTGGGAGTGCCGCCGAAGAAGTTGCTGATCAGCGGCGTGATAAAGCTGAATGGCTCGTTGAGGGTCACCGTCAGAGGATTGCCCGGCCCCATGCCTCTCCGGCCGAGTCGGCGCAGACGATCGTCACTCCGGCGGGCGTGGCGCAGGTGACGGAGATGTTCGAGGACGCCAGGACGTCCGTCTGGCCAGTCTGCGACTGGGTGTTCCGCTCGGCGTTGGCGCGGTCAAGCATGCCCTGGTTGTCCGTCGGTTGCACGGCGCCGTAGTTCGCCGCCTCGCGGACGGCGTTGTTCAGCTGGATCATGGTGAAGTAGACGCGCCCAAGATCGCCGGCCACCAGCATCAGCGCGAGCAGGATTGGCATGACGACGGCGAGTTCGACCAGGCTCTGTCCCCTGGAGCGGTCTCTGCGTCTATGTACTCGGTTCAATGGGCACCATTTCGTTGGCAGGCGCAACAAAGCGAGCGCGCCTGGATAAGTCACCAATAGTTAAGCGCGGTGAGAGGTGTTACGACCGGTTCCCAGAAGTACGGATTGCTTTGGGCCTTTGGGGTGGGGGCCGACCGTCAACGGAGATGCACCTACTCTCTGAAGCCTGAGTCGGGATGCGGACGCGGCCGGCGAACCAGGCCGCCAAGGACTCAGGTCAGCAATGGTGGCGCAGCGACCTTGCAGATCACCTTGCTGACGTTGCTAACTGGCACCGTCAGGTCTCGTCGGCGTGTTCGGCGGGCAGGTAGATGCTGAAGGAAGCCCCACCGTCGGCGACGGATGCCAGCTCGAGTTCACCCCCCATGGCCCGGCAGAGCTCGCGTGAAACATACAGACCGAGGCCGCTGCCACCCTCCACGGAGACGCCAGCACCGCGTGAAAAACGGCGGAACAGGCGGTCTCGCTCAACCGTCGGGATGCCGGGACCGGAATCCGCGATGCTCAGTCGCAGCTGCGACACGCCGCTGACCGGTGAGATGTCGACGGCAATCGGAGATCCCTCGCCGTATTTCACAGCGTTGTCGAGAAGAGCCCACAGCACCTGATCGAGCTGGTCGGCGTCGGCGATGGCCAGCCAGCCGTTCGAATGGTCATCGATTACGAAGGGCACACCAGATGCGCCGAGCGCCTCCCAGGCCCGGCGCGTCCGCGCCGCCAGGCTGATCACATCTCCGTGAGGCTCGAGAGTCCCTGATTCGAGCCGGGCCATGGTCAGCAATTGGCGGACGATGCGCGAAAGCCGCTCAGATTGCTCGGCGATTATCTCCAGGCGGCGATCGGGGCGATCTTGAGCAAGGTGCTCGGCGTGGGCTCGAATGCTGGCCAGGGGCGACTGCAGGTTGTGGCTTACCCCGCGTAGGAAATCATCCTTGGCCGCGTCCAGCTCGATCAGTCGCGAATTCTGTGCCTCGATCCGCCCGAACAGCTGGGCGTTGCGTAGATTGACCGCAACCTGGCTGGCATACAACTCGAACAAGTCCTGGTCGGCCCCGGACCATGCACGCGTGGCGGACAGCCAACCGAGCAACACTCCAAGCGTCTCGTCGCCCGCTCTCAGCGGGGCACGCAGCGGTCGTGGTTCACCTGGTATCACCTCCGGATCGTGCATCGAATCTCCGTCGGCGACATGGATCCTCGCGTCGATCAACTCGAATACCCTGACGGCATCGGCAGCCGCTCGAGTGCCGAGCGCATCGACGTCATCGCTGAGTCGCATTGCGGGAATGACCTCGAGGATTCGAGACACCTGCGTGCTGCGCCTGCGAAGATCTGCGGCTAGGCGCGCATGACTCTCGGAAAGACGCGCCAGCTCGTCATCTCCCGCGACTGTAGGTGCATCTACCTGCTCACCCGCCGAAACTCTGTCGAGGTCCCTGGCCACGTTGCGCAACGGTCGCGGCAACTCGGCTCCCAGTAGGACTGCGAGCGGCACGCACAACAGGGCAATGGCGAGCGTGGCGACGAGAAATACATCGGCCCCGACTCCCGTTGACAGTGGCGTCAGCTCGACGATCTGGACGAGCAGTCCGAACGTAAGTACGGGCAGCAGCGCCGCGATCAGCAATCCGACTGTGAGCCGGGTTCGGAACGATATCTTCGACAGCGGGCGCCGGCTCGAACGCATGTCAGCCATCTCCGTTATCGGCTGACACCAGCCGATATCCAACGCCACGCACGGTCCGGAGATGACGCGGCTGATTCGGGTTGAGCTCGATCTTGCGTCGCAGTCTGCGCATTGTGACCCAGACGTAGGAGGGATCTGCGTCCTCAGTGTCGTCCCAGCCTCGAGAAAGGAGCGTCTCCGTGGACATCGTCCGGCCAACATTGGCCGCCAGCGCGTACAGCAGTCGCGCTTCGGTGGGTGTGAGCCTGACCGTCTGACCAGCGACCGTTGCCTGACGCTTGTGCAGCTCGAGGGATAGCTCTGGTCCCAGGACAATTCCCTGTCGCGGAACCTTGTCCCCCAGGCGTCGCAGGATGCGGTAGATGCGTGCCCTCAACTCCTCGTAGTGGTACGGCTTGGTGACGTAGTCCTCGGCGACCTGATCCAGCAGCAAAGCCTTCGAGTCGGCAGTGTCAACAGCCGACAGGACGATGATTGGAAGGTCCGCCTGCTCCTTGATCGCGCGAGCGAGCGTCAGGCCGTCCATCCCGGGCATCATCATGTCGATGATCAGCAGGTCGGGCCAGCCATCCTCCAGCAGGCGGATCGCCTGCTTGCCATTGCGTGCCGTTGCCACGTCAAGACCGTCACTGCGCAGGCGATCAGCCAGAACGACGAGCAGGTTTGGGTCATCGTCAACGATAAGGAGGCGTGGAGGATGGGCGCCAGGACCCACCATGTTTCCCGCCGACATGGCGCGAGGATATCCGCTGGCCATGATCGTTGGCCGGGCGTTGGCGGCCCTGGGTTCGTCGGGAGGTGGTGTGACCGGTTCCCAGAAGTACGGAAGGATTTGGGCCTTTGGGGTGGGGCGTACTGTCAACGGAAAAACACTACCCTCTGACGGCCTGAGCGCCGCGAGTACGGGCGAGGGCGGTGAACTCTACTATGAGCTCTCCCGACAGATCCTGAAACGACCATGCCTGATGAGGGGAAAATGGAAGCGGAGTACGTTAACGAGCGGCGTCGCCGCCGGATGATCGTCCTGGTCGGCGTGCTGCTGGCAGTGGTGGCCGCCGCAGCCACCTACTACCTCGTGACGCGGCCAGGCAGCAGCACCCCGCCCGCAGCACAGAAGACGATCGTCGTCGCCGCGGTGGACATCCCGGCGCGGACCCCCATCGAAGCGGCCATGCTGACCACGGTCACGGTCCCGGACAGCTCCGCCCTGGACTTCGCGCTGACCGATCCGAACCTCGCCGTCGCCAAGATCCCGGCCGTCGACATAGCGGCAGGTCAGCCCATCTCGGCTGACATGTTCAGCAGCGGCACGGCCGCCGGCCTGGTAATCCTGCAGCCCGACGAGACGATTTCGCCCGACTCGCCCATCTGGCGAGCGGTTTCCGTGACCGTGCCGCGCGACCGGGCGGTGGGCGGCCTGCTCAGCGTCGGCGACCATGTCGATCTGTTCGTGACGCTGTCGCCGCAGATCTACGATCCGAACGGACCGGCGAACGGCTTCACGGATCCGGGCCACGCCCCCGCGTCGACGGACGTGCAGTACTCCGACCAGACGACCAAGGTCACCTGGACCAATCTCGAGCTGCTGCAGGCCGAACCTGACGACTCGGTATATGTCCTCAAGGTCACCGAGGCGCAGGCGGAAGAGATCGCCCATGTTCAGTCGATCGGCGCCGACTTTACGATCGGCCTGCGACCGCCCGGCGACGACCGCAGCTTCGATCCTGGCTCCTATGGCCAGACGACCAACAGCCTGATCGACCTGTTCGGCTTCAAGATCCCGAGCATGATCGTGCTTGGCAGTCCCGGACCGTCGGCTGCCCCGAGCGCTGCGCCGGCCCGCTGACGGGCTGGCTGGGTCAGGGTGGGGTGAGGTTCTTGGCGATCAGGATGATCGCCGGCCCCAGGATGACGATGAACATCGATGGGAAGACGCAGCCCACGAGTGGAAAGAGCATCTTGATCGGGGCCTTGTTGGCCATTTCTTCGGCGTGTTGACGGCGTTCTATTCGTAACTGCTCGGATTGCACCTGGAGCACCTTTGCGATCGGGACGCCGAGCTGCTCAGCCTGGATGATGGCGCCCACGAAGGCCGTCAGTCCGGGTACCTCGGTGCGCTCGACCACGTCGCGCAGGGCATCGCGCCGCGGGCGGCCGACGCGGATCTCGGCGAGTGCGCGCGAGAACTCGTCGGACAGCGGCCCCTTCGTCTTCTCGACGACCTTGGCCAGCGCACCGTCGAAGCCCAGACCGGAACGCACGGAGATCGTCAGCAGGTCCAGGACGTCGGGCATGGCGATCAGGATGCGATGCTGGCGAGCGCCGATCGCGCGGCCCAGCCAGAACTCGAGACCCACGTAGAACAGTCCCGCCAGGACGATGGCGACGAGTATGCCGGCCAGGGGATTGCGCGCGAGCACACCGACGACCACGAAACCCGCGATCGCGCCTGCGGCCGCCAGCAGCAGCTTGAGCCCCAGGAAGTCAACGGTCCGCATGGCGCCCGGGTAGCCGGCCATCGCCAGCCGCCGGTCAGTCCGGCTGACGCGTGCGGGGCTGGCCATCCGCTGGGCGACGCCCGTCAGCCGGCCGACGAACGGCCGCAGCGTCCGCTCGAACATGGGCCGCTGCAGCTCGAGTTCCTCGAGCGATTGCGTTGGCCCGCTGGTGAACGACGTCAGGCGCGCCTGGACGGGATCGATGCTCGGCGGACTCAGCAGTCCGACGACGAGCGCGAAGATGGCCAATCCGGCCAGGATGGCGACAGCAAGCTCGAGCATCTAGACCTCGATGTCCACGATGCGCCGGATCAGGTAGAAGCCGATCAGCATCAACACTCCACCGATCCCCAGCAGAACGACCCCAAGCGGCAGCCCGAGAACTGCGGGCGGCTGCTCGAACATGACGCCGAAGAAACTTGGCGCGACCAGTGTGAGCACGACCGCAAGGGCAATCGGCAGCGCCGCGATGACGTAGCCCGACAACCGCTGCATGGCAGTCAGCGTCCGGATCTCGCCCTTGATGCGCACGCGTTCGCGGATCGTGTACGAGATGGTGTCCAGGATTTCCGCCAGGTTGCCGCCCACCTGGTACTGGATCGCGATTGCCGTGGACATCAGCTCGAGGTCGGTCGAGCGCACGCGGCGGACCATGTTGTTGAGCGCCTGCTCGGTCGACAGGCCCAGGTTCACCTCGCGGATGACGCGGCCGAACTCGGTCGAGATGGGCGGGTCCGTCTCGCGCACGACGAGCTCGATCGCCTGAAGCAGTGACGAGCCTGAGCGCAACGCGTTGGCGATCAGGGTGATGGTGTCGGCGAGATGCGAGTTGAAGGCATTGAGGCGCGCCTGCTGGCGGCGACCGACGTAGAGGCGCGGCAACACATAACCGAGCACGACGGCGACGAGCAGCGCCAGCGGGTTGCTCAAAATCGGGAAGACGGTCGCGCCCAGTACCAGGAACAGGGCGACGGCAGCCACGATCGTGGCCACCCTGATGGCGATGTACTCGATCGGCCGCAGCGTCAGGTCTGCGCGCGCCAGGTCGCGGCCGAGCTGCTCAGTCCAGGCTCCTCGCTCGACCAGGCGGTTGGCGTTGACGAGCAGTGGCGACTGAGCGACGAGCTCTACGAGGCTGGGTCGCCCGGCAATGACCGCCGCATTGGGCTGCGGTGAGCTGCCGGTCAGGCGCTCAAGGCGTTCGACGGCCACCGGCCGGGTGCGCCAGAAGATCCCGATGACGACGAGCAGGACGGCGGCGCCTGCCGAAGCGGCCGCCAGGATTCCGAGTCCGTCCATGGCGCCTACCGACCCCGCGCGAAGAGCCCCGGCGGCAGGGCCACGCCCAGGACATCGAACTTCTCGCTGAAACGGGGGCGGACGCCGGTGGGCCGCAGGCGTCCGTGGATCTTGCCTTCACTGACGCCGCTCTGCTCCCAGGTGAAGATGTCCTGGAGGATGATCACGTCGCCCTCCATGCCCTGCACCTCGGTGATGGCGGTGATCTTGCGTGAGCCGTCCTTGAGGCGGTCCTGGTGGACGATCAGGTCGACCGCCGAGGAGATCTGCTCGCGGACTGCGCGCAGGGGGAGCTCGACGCCGGCGAAGAGGACCATCGTCTCGAGCCGCGCGAGCATGTCGCGCGGGCTGTTGGCGTGGCCGGTCGACATCGAGCCGTCGTGGCCGGTGTTCATCGCCTGGAGCATGTCGAGCGCTTCCGCGCCGCGCACCTCGCCGACGATGATCCGGTCAGGGCGCATGCGCAACGAGTTGCGCACCAGCTCGCGGATGGGGATGGCGCCCTTGCCCTCGATGTTCGCCGGGCGCGCCTCGAGCGTGACCACGTGCTCCTGGCGCAGCTGCAGCTCAGCCGCGTCCTCGACGGTCACGATGCGTTCGTCGTTGGGCAGGAAGGACGACAACACGTTGAGGGTGGTCGTCTTGCCCGAGCCGGTGCCGCCCGAGACGAAGATGTTCAGCCGCGCCTGTACGCACGCGCGCAGGAACTCGAACATCTCGGGAGTCGCCGTCCCGAAGCGGATCAGGTCATCCGTGGTGAACGGCGATGACGCGAACTTGCGCACCGTGAGCACCGGACCAACCAGGCTGATCGGCGGGATGATCGCGTTGACACGCGAGCCGTCTGGCAACCGGGCGTCGACCATCGGGCTCGACTCGTCGATCCGCCGGCCGAGCGGCGAGATGATGCGGTCGATGATGCGCATCACGTGCTCATCGTTGTGGAAGCTGACGCTCGTCTCTTCCAGCTTGCCATCGCGCTCGATGTAGACCTGGTCGGGGCCGTTGACCATCACTTCGGTGATGGAGTCATCGCGCAGCAGCGGCTCGAGCGGACCGAGGCCCACGATGTCGTCGTAGATCTCGTCGAGCATGTGCTTGCGTTCGGTGCGCGTGATCGCCAGGCCCTCGAGGTCCAGGGCACGCGTGAAGGCCTCTTCGACCTCGCGCCGGACCTCCTCCTGGTCATTGAGGTCCAGGTTGGGGTCGAGGTCGGCGATGATGCGCTCCTGCAGCCGAACCCTGACCCCGCCCCGACCTTCGCGCCGGACGGTGATGGGCCGCGCGACCACCGGCGGCAACAGGGTCGCCGTGCGCGTGCTGACAGTCGGGCCCGCGCCACCCTCTTCGCGTACCGTCGCGGGCGACGACGAACTGGCCCTTGGCGCACCATCGTCCGTGGTCGCCGCCGGACCGGGGCCGACCGCGATGTGACGCTTCTCGGGCACGCCGTCGGCGGTCTTGCCCGGTTCGCCGTTGATCCGCTTCAAAAGCGACATCGCGTAGTCACCTCCCCGCTTTCGTACCTATCGCCGTGCAAATGCCATGCGGCGCTCGACGCGCGGCGGCGCCGGCGCGACCGCAGGCGCCTCCGGCTCGGCGACCAGCGCGTGCGCCAGGGCGACGACGTCCTCGCTTACTCGTGCGCGGCGGTTGCCCATGACGAAGGGCACGCCGGTGTTCAATGCGTGGACCGCGGCACGTCCGTCGCTGACGACCATGTGGTCGACCTTGCGCGACAGCGATCGCTCCACGTCCTCGACCCTGATCCCGTGGTTTGAGTCGGCGCGGTTCAACACCAGCACGAGCTTCTCGTGCGCGTAGCCCAGCCGCTCGGCTATGTCGATGAAGACCCGCGCACTGCGCAGCGTGGTGATATCGAGTGAGATCGGGGAGACGATCTGGTCGGCCAGGTCAAGCACCGCCAGGGTCGAGTCGCCCAGGTGGGTGGCACAATCGACGATGACCACCTCGTGGCTGTCCTTCAGGATTCCCAGCAGCGCCCGGAGTTGCTCCGGCCCGATGAGTTCGGCTGCGTCGGGCGAGGCCGGCGCAAGTAGCACGTTGACGTCCGAGTGATGCTTCAGGAGGGCGCCCTCGACCAACTCGGCGCTGTCCGGCCCCAGCTCGGACGCGATGTCGGCGACGGATGCCTGCGAGGGGTCGAGGTTCAGCAGCACGCCCACGTCGCCGAATTGCAGGTCTGCATCGACAAGCACGACGCTCTTCTTCATTTCGGCCAGGGCGATCGACAGGTTCACTGCGAGCGTCGTCGTGCCCACACCGCCCTTAGGCGAGTAGACGGCGACGATGCGGCCGGGCCGTTGCTGATCGCCGGGCGTGTTGCCCGGCCCCACGGGCACGAGCGTTGGCTTGACATCAGCGAGACGCGCCCGGACACCGCGGATCGACTCCAGCAGCTCATCGCTGGTGAATGGCTTGACGAGATAGCCGCGCGCACCAGCGAGCATCGAGCGGCGCAGGTACTCGCCCTCCGCCTGGACGCTCATCATGATCACCGCCGCACCGGGCACCTCACGCGCGAGGGCCTCGGTGGTGGAAATGCCGTCGACATCGGGCATGTTGATGTCCATGAGCACGATGTCGGGCCGGAGGCGGTGAGCGGACTCGATCGCCTGCGCCGAGTTACCGGCGGTGCCGACGACTTCGACGTCGGGCTCGAACGACAAAAGGCGCGCCACCTGGGCGGTGGTGTCCTCGATGTCGTCAACGATCAGAATCTTGACTTTGTCAGCCACCGAAATGTGCGTCCCCCGATTAATTACGTCGTGAAAAAAGTGCGCCGGCCGCGATGCATGTGGACTTCGCGACCGGCATCAACAATGAGGTGGCAAGCACGACCGCCGCCGCGCGCCCACCGACAAGGTCGGTTCAGGACGACGCGTTGCCGCCCGCTCCGACTGCCCCCCGGCCCAAGAGCCTCAGATCGCGACTCCGATCTGGGACAGGATGTCGTTGATCTGGCTGCCCAGGAACGTGACCGCGGCAATGACCACGACCGCGATGAGCGCCAGGATCAGCGCGTATTCGGCGAGGCCCTGGCCGGCTTCCGACCGGCGGAGGCTGCCCAGAAGATTCAAAACCTGCATCGTTTCCTCCCTCGTCCCCCCGACCGCACGATTTCGGCATCCTTCGCGCCGCCAATTCGACCGGGATCTACGTGGAGGCCGATATTCGTACTATGCCCGCGGAGTAGTCAATACGTACTAGCCACCGGGACCCATGTTGATGTTTACGGCTGGCAACAGCCCGGCCACGGGACTAGATGACGAACCAGACAACTTCCACTGGTTCGCTGGTGGACTCGTTGAGGGTTATGTGCAGTCTGCCATCGTCGCGCAGCGCCACGGCCTTGACCCGGACGCTGCCGTAGTCGCCATCGACCTGGGCTGCCACGGCAGCACCGCGGGCGCTCTCGGGCAGCTCGGCCACGACCGACTGCCGGCCCGCCGGCACCGTGACCAACCCGCCGCGGCGCACGCGCGCGCTCGGATGGGACACCACGATCTCGTCAATCTCCTCTTCGCCGGGCGCCGAAGGATCTGGTTCGGCACGGGGCGTCCACGTGGTGGAGCGGGGCGTCGAACCGACAGGCCAGGCTCTCGACGAACGCGGCATCGGCGGCGCCGCGGGGGTGTCGTGTGGTGCCGGGTGGGCCGGTTGGGCTTCGGCCGGATGCTGCGCGACTTCGACCCGGCTTGCCGCCGCCTCGAGCAGTGCCACGCATTTGCGGCACGGCGGGTTTGACTGGCCGGGTAACGCCAGTTGCGGCCGCGGCGTCCGATCCGCTCGACTGGAACGCTTCGGCGGGGCAAACCCGCACAGCGCCCGCGCGTCGTTGCCCATCACGAACGCGTGCTGCACCAGGCCGTGATGAGCCAACGGGTCGTCCGTGTCGCTGTGACCCTCTCGCCGCGGCACGCCCCATAGCACGTTGTACGGCCGGACCTCGCCAAGATCCGGTTTCCGCCGGCGGATCCTCACGGCTCCCTCAGATCCATCCCAGCGTCGAAGTCCCGGCCGGAGAAGCCGCGCTCGTCAACGGTAGCGCCGCCTGCGCCCCGAGGGACGCTCGCCGCTGCGCTTGATCACGTTGGGCGTGACGCGGCGATCCCACGTCTGGCGGTCGAGCCAGCGCGACATCCAGCCGGCGTCGTCTCCCTCGTGTTCGTCGCGAATGCCCGGCAGCCAATCGCCCGCCGTGCCTTCGTCAGCTGACCCTTGGCCGTCGAGCGTCTCGTCGGGCTCGTCTCCCGCGGGCAGGACGGTAACGGAAGTCACCTCGAGAGCCGGCTCGGCACCGGCCAGTGCGCGGCGTCCGCGGCGTGCCCCGGAACGCATGGCCGCCGCGCGTTCCGACGGCTTGGCGGTGGGCGTCTTCATGTCTGCTTCGGCGGCCCTTTCGGCCGCGCGCTCGACCGCCACTGATGCGTCCTCGTCGAGAACGCGCAGGCGGATGTCACGGATCTCGTCGCGCAGCGCGGCGGCCCGCTCGAAGTCGAGCTCCCGGGCGGCGGCGCGCATGTCCGTTTCCAACTGGCCGACCAGCTTGGCGACCTCGTCACGCGACATCTGGCTGAGTTCGCGCGCGCGACCGCCCGCCTGATAGGCACCGCTTGCCTCGGCCACCGCGCGCAGCCGGTCGTTGATGTCGCGGATGCCCTTGATGATGGTTTGCGGCACGATGCCGTGCTGCTCGTTGTACTCCCGTTGGATGCGCCGGCGGCGAGCGGTCTCGTCGATCGCCACCTGCATCGACTCGGTCACCCTGTCGGCGTACAGCACCGCCTCGCCGCCCACGTTGCGGGCCGCCCGCCCCACGACCTGGATGAGCGACCACGCCGAGCGCAGGAAACCCTCCTTGTCGGCGTCAAGCACCGCCACGAGGGTTACTTCGGGCAGGTCGATGCCCTCGCGCAGCAGGTTGATGCCGACCAGCACGTCGTACACACCCATGCGCAGGTCGCGCAGGATCTGGACCCGTTCGAGCGTGTCGACCTCGCTGTGCAGGTAAGAGACCTTGACGCCCATCTCGTGCAGGTAGTCGGCGAGGTCCTCGGCCATCTTCTTGGTCAACGTCGTGACGAGCACCCGCTCGCCGCGCTCCACGCGGTCGCGGATGCGGTCCATCAGGTCGTCGATCTGGCCTTCGGTGGGATGGATCGAAACCTCCGGGTCGACGATGCCCGTGGGCCGGATGAGCTGCTCGACGATCTGCTCCGAGCGCTGCAGCTCGTACGGGCCCGGGGTGGCCGACATGAACACGACCTGGTTGAGGTGATCCTCGAACTCATCGAACGTGAGCGGGCGATTGTCGAGTGCCGAGGGCAGCCGGAAGCCGAAGTCGACCAGGATCTCCTTGCGCGTGCGGTCGTTCTTGTACATGCCGACCACCTGCGGAACGGACATGTGCGACTCGTCGACGACCAGCAGCCAGTCGGGCGGGAAGTAGTCGAGCAGCGTCCACGGCCGCGAACCGGCCTCGCGCCGGGCCAGGTGGCGCGAGTAGTTCTCGATGCCCGAGCAGAAGCCCAGCTCGCGCATCATCTCGAGATCGAACGTCGTGCGCTGGCGCAGTCGCTCGGCCTCGAGCTCCATGCCCTTGCCGCGCAACTCCTCGACGCGTTGCTGCATTTCCTGCTCGATATCCACGATCGCGGCCTTCAGCTTGTCCGCCGGCGTGACGTAGTGCGAAGCCGGGTAGACGTTCAACTCCTTTCGCTCGGCGAGCACCTCGCCGGTCAGCGGATCGACCTCGGTGATGCGCTCGACCTCGTCGCCAAAGAACTGCACGCGGACCACGAAGTCGTCGTAGGCGGGCTGCAATTCGAGCGTGTCGCCGCGTACGCGGAACCTGGCCCGCGACAGCGCCTGGTCGTTGCGCTGGTACTGCAGGTCGACCAGCTGGCGCAGCACCCCGTCACGCCGGTAGTGACCTCCATCGCGCAGGTGCACGACCGTCGCCCCGTAATCGACCGGCGCCCCCAATCCATATATGCACGAGACCGACGCGACGATGATGGTGTCGCGCCGCTCGAAGAGCGCCCGCGTGGCCGCATGGCGCAGCTTGTCGATCTCGTCGTTGCGTGACGAGTCCTTCTCGATGTACGTGTCCGATCGAGGTAGGTAGGCCTCGGGCTGGTAATAGTCGAAGTACGAGACGAAGTACTCGACTGCGTTCTCGGGGAAGAACTCACGGAACTCGCTGTACAGCTGCGCCGCGAGGGTCTTGTTGTGGGCCAGCACGAGCGTCGGCCGCTTGTGGCGCGCGATGACGTTGGCGATCGAGAAGGTTTTGCCCGTGCCGGTCGCGCCCAACATGGTCTGGAAACGTTGTCCACGCGCCAGGCCGGCGCTCAGCTTGTCGATCGCAGCGGGCTGGTCGCCGGTCGGCTGGTACTCGGCTACGAGCTGGAAATCGGGCATCGCCGGACTCTACATGACCCGCCGCCGGTAGCCCTTTTGTACTACCCAGAAACTGCCAGCCGGGTCCCTTCCTGTGCAGTGCAGTGTCACCTAGTGTGCCGCTCATGGAGATGGAATTCAAGTACGCCGGTCGGCGCCGGCGGCTTCTGCTGATCGTCGTCGGTGTGCTTCTGGCGGTTGGTGCCGGCTGGGCGTCGCTCATGCTGGCGTCCTCGAATAACCATCCTGCCGCGCCCGCCCAAACCCAGTCCGTGCTGGTCGCTGCCCGCGACATACCGGCCCGGGCGACCCTGACCGCGGATGACGTAGCCATCCGCACGGTCCCCGCGAACGAGGTGCTGGCGCAGAGCTACACCGACCCGAACCAGGTCATCGGCCGCGTCAGCGCCGTGCCCGTCTACACCGACCAGCAGATGACCCCGAACCTGTTCGCCACGAGCGAGGCGAACTCCGACTTCAGCATCCTTGGCCCGGACGAAACAGTCTCGCCCGATTCACCTGTCTGGCGCGCGATCGCACTCCAGGTGTCGAAGGACCGCGCCGTTGGTGGTGACATCCAGGCCGGCGATCACGTCGACCTCATCGTCAGCGTGGGATTCAAGCTCGTCACACTGGGCCCCGACGGAACCTACGTAACGGTCGATACCGCGACCGCGGACGGGCTCATGAACGGCACGTCGACCAAGATCAGCATCCAGGACATCGAGGTCCTGAAGGTCGACTCTGACAACGGCATCTACACGCTCAAGGTCGACCTGCACCAGGCCGAACAGATTTCTCAGATCCTCCAGGAGGCGCCCGATTCATTCACGATCGTGCTGCGCCCGGGCGATGACACCCGGCCGGTGGATCCGAGTCAGTACGGCGTGACGGACGATCGCCTGATCCTGACCTACCTGTACCCGGTCCCGCAGGTCTTCGATCCGCACCAGTTGCTGAATCCGGCGACCCCGGTCCCCGGATCGAGCCCATCGTTCGCGCCCGGCACGTCGCCTGCGCCACCGGCGTCGCCTGAGCCGAGCGCCTCCGCCGCTCCCTAGCGGCTTGGCAAGGGCAGCGTGCTCTCCGCGCGGCGGCAGCGAAGGCAAAGCGGTGTGACGCTGGCGGAATTCGCCATCGTCTTTCCGATCTTCATCACGATCACCTTCGCGATGATCGAGTTCGGCATGGCGTTCAACGCCGTGCTGAGCATCAATCACGCGTCGGAGACCGCCGCACTGGTCGCCGCGCAGGCGGGCAACGAGGCTGACGCCGACTGCCTGATCCTGGCGCGGGTCGAGCAGGACCTGCAGCCGCCGATCAACAAGTCGCACGTGCTCGAAGTCGACATCGTGCGCACCGGCTCGACGGGCACCGGCACGCTCGCCCAGGACAGCTACGTGCGCAGTGGTACCAAGAACTGCGGCACGTACACGGTGCCCTACACGGAGACCACCGCCGGCTACCCGGAGAACCAGCGCTGCAACATCCTGGCCGGCTGCCCGACGCTGGTGCCGCCGCGCTCGACGGTCGACAAGATCGCCGTCCAGATCACCTACCAGCACGACCCCGTGACGCCGATGCGCAACCTGCTGTCGTTCCTTGGCGCGAGCGGCTCGAGCGGCTACTCGTGGACCTTCGTGCGGCGCAACGTTTCGCGCATGGAGCCGGTCCTGTGAGGCCGCCCACGCCTCCGGCGGGATCTCGTCAGGGCGGCCAGGCCCTGACCGAGTTCACGGTCATCATGCCCATCTTCCTGCTGCTGCTGGTCGGCATGCTCGAGTTCGGACTCGCCTTCAGCGATCGCCTGACCTTGAGCGATGCGACCCGCGAGGGCACGCGCGTCGGGGCGGCACTGGCCACCGGAAGCAGCTCGCCTTGCAGCGGCGACCCAAGTGGGGTCGACACCTCGATCATCGCTGCGGTCGAGAACATCCTGAAGTCGAACTCGGGCATCAACCTCGCCTACGTCAACAGCATCAAGATCTACAAGGCCAACACGTCGGGCCAGATCACGGGCGGCTCGGTGAACACGTGGACCTACACGCCCGGTGCCGGTCCCGACGCGGATCCCGGTCCGGGAACGGAAACCCTCGACTTCAGTCCAGCGAGCGCGCCGTGGCCGGCCTGCAGCCGCAACAACGGCTCGAGTTCGCCGGACTCGATCGGGATTGCCCTCGACTACAACTACCACCTCAAGACGCCTCTCGCCGGACTGATGCGCATCTTCGGTGGCGCCCAACCCGGCACGATCGACATCGTCGATTCGACCGTCATGGCCCTCAATCCCACGAGCTGAACGGTGGTGACCCAGATGATGCCTAGTGATCCCGGCGCTGCGACCACCGCACGGCGGCGGCGCGATGGCGACGGCCAGGTGCTGCCGCTGTTCGCGCTGTCGGTCTTCGTGATCATCGGCATGGTCGCCCTGGTCGTCGACGTCGCCTGGTTCTGGACCAATCAGCAGCAGATGCAGAAGGCAGCGGACGCGGGCGCGCTCGCCGGCGCCGTCTACCTGCCCGGCGATGTCCCGCGTGCCTACTCGTCAGCCATGGCCGAGGCGAAGAAGAACGGCTACGTGAATGGCTCGAGTGGCGTTACCGTCACCGCCGCTCAGGACACCAGCAACCGAAGGCGCCTCAAGGTGACCATCACCGGCCCGGTCCAGACCTACTTCGGCCAGGTGTTCTGCGTGATCACCGGTTGTAGCCACCAGATAACCGAGAGCGTGATCGGCATTGCCGAGTTCACCCTGCCCGTGCCCATGGGCAGCCCGCAGAACTACTACGGCGTGGGCACGTACGTCTACAACCAGGTCAACACGCAGACCAACAACAACAGTGGCAACACGGGCTGGGACGCCGAGGGCAACTATCAGAGCGGCACCGGGTGGACCAACCCCGCCAACGCGTCATCCAACGACAACAACTACGCATACACCGCGACCAACGCACGGACTCAGACGTGGTATTCGTTCGGGTTGCAGTCGGGCGGCAACGGCGTGCCCAATGACTCGACCCTCTCGATCGATGGCATCGAGGTCCAGCTTGCCGACGTCTATCGCAACAACGGCAGCGGCGGGACGAACTGCACGGTAAAGGTCGAGGTCAGTTGGAACGGCGGCAGCTCATGGTCGTCGAGCCAGAACACCGGCACGATCAGCACAAACACGAGCTCCGACCAGATCGTCGGCAGCAGCAGTTCGACGTCCGGCTGGGGATCGCATACGTGGTCGTACGGCGACTTCAGCAACAGCAACTTCCGCGTCCGCCTGACCTGGTCAAACGGTACGAGCTCGTGCGGTACCGGTCGGCAGGTAAACCTGGATCAGCTGCTGGTCCGCGTCACGTATCACACGACGACCACGACGACCACGACGACGCTGACGACCGGATCGGTCACATCGCCAACCGGCGGTACGCTCGCCAGCCAGGGCTTCTGGGCCGCCGTCATCACCAAGGGCGGTAGCCGCGAGAACGGCGACCAGTTCAGCCCCCAGAACGACAACTCGGGCATCAGTGGCCATACGTCGATCAACCCCGACTACAGCCCGCTCGGCTACGACTACACGGCGCTCATCAACGGCGGCGCCGGCCAGGTGAAGATCTTCGACGCCTCGTTCTGCGAGACCGGTTCAAATGGATCGGGCGGCGACATGGGCGCCGGCGACCACTGGATCGGCGGCCCCGCGAACGGCGTGACCACCCTGTACACGCTGTGGGACGAGAACAACACGCCCTACGACACCACCGACGACACGCTCGTGGCGACATCCGGGAGTACCTTCGCCAACCAGATCCAGGCCGATTACAGCGGCGCCATGGGCACCCCCGCGCACTCCGGCCTGACGGATTGCTCCACCGACCCGTACCACAACGCGTGGTACACGCTGGCGACCGGGTTGGCGGCCGGCCGCTACCGCGTCAACGTCAACACCAGCGACAGCCGCAACAACAACACCAATGCCGAAAACATGTTCTCGCTGTGGGTCACCTCGTCAGGCGCCAATCCCCAGGTCTATGGCGAGGGCAAGATGGCCGCCTACACTAACCTCGTTTCCGGCAACCAGCTCTTCTACCTGGCCCAGATCGGACCGGAGAACGCCGGCAAGACGATGGAGATCACGCTCTTCGACCCGGGCGACGTGAGCGGCAACGCATACCTGCGCATCAAGTCACCCGACGGCAACTCGTACAACTATGCGACCTTCTCGTGGACGGCGGACAACGGGACGTCGGGCACGAACGTGACGTCGATCCAGACCGCCTCGTCGGGCGGTAGCTACTTCAACGACCGCGTCATCACCATTGACGTGAGCCTGCCCAGCAACTACGGCACGACGGGCCTGACGCCGCCCGGCGAGACACAGGCCGGCTGGTGGAAGATCGAGTACCAGGTCAGCGGCGGCAACGACACGACTACCTGGCAGGTGGCCATTCGCGGCAGCCCAGTTCACCTGGTCGTCGGCCACTGACGTAGGTCGAGTGGTCAGGGTCTTGAACGGCAGGGCCTGTCGGCCCTGGGCCGACTCGGCTGGTTAGTCGAGGAAGGGCTGCAGCGCGTCCGCGAGGGCATCTTCCGCCGCGGTGCGCGTCTCGTCGAGCGAACCATCGGTGGCCAGGCGGCGCACGCGTGGGCCGTGCGCCAGGGCAGCCAGCTGAGCCGCCAGGCGATCGGCCAGGCCCGGGCCCTGGGCTGCCATGCGCCGCTCCGCATCCGCTTCGCCCGAGCCGCGTGACACGAGTCGCGCGCGCTGATTGACTGGTGTGCAGTCGACCAGCCATGCCTCGTCGCAGCGTGCCGCGAGTCCACCCTCGACGAGCTTGATCGCCTCGATCACTACGAATGGGACGTGCTCACGCGAGGCCGCTGCCAGCCGCTCCTCGACCAGCTGCCGGACGAGCGGATGCGTCAGCGCCTCCAGGTCCGCCAGGGCGCGGGCGTCGTTGAATACGAGCTCGGCGAGCGCCGGCCGGTCGAGCGCGCCGTCAGCGGCAAAGACACCGTCGCCAAAACGGCGGCGAATGCCGGCCAGCACCGGCGCACCGGGACCGGTCACCTCGCGCGCCAGTTGGTCCGCATCGATGACCGTGCCGCCGACCTCGGCGAGCATGCTCGCGACGGCGGACTTGCCGCAACCGATCGGCCCCGTCAACCCAATCAGCAGCGGCCGCTCGCGCTCGGAACCGGGCATGTGGCTCACCGTCGGGGCGCCTGTTCGGCAAGCATCAGCCAGGCATCCTCAGCCTGGGCCAGTGCCTGATCGACGTCGGCCAGCTCGCTCGTCACGCGCCGGAGCTCGACGAAATTCCCCTGCACCGACGGATCGCCCAGGGCGAGCTCGAGCTGGTTCTTGCGCAGCCCGAGCCGTGTCAGGTCGTCCTCGACCACCTTGCGCCGCCGGTTGTACGCGTCCTTGGAAAGTTGCGCTGCGCGCTGTCCCGCACGCCTGACACCGGGCCGGGGTGGTACCGCAGCGGGGGCTCGCGCGCTGCGGCCTGAAGGTGGCGCCGACAACGCGGCGGCCCCGCGCGCTCGCGCCGACGCCACGCTCCAGCCGTCGGCAACGGCCGACCGCCAGGCGCGATAGCCGCCGTCGAAGCGGACGACTGCCGAGCGCGCCGGTGCCGCCCCATCGCCGGCGTCGCCGACCACCCACATCTCCTGACACGCACTTTCGAGCAGGCGCCGGTCGTGCGACACCAGCAGCACCGTCGCCGGCGTTTCACGCAGGAAGGCTTCGAGTGCTTCGCGGGCGGGGATGTCCAGGTGGTTGGTCGGCTCGTCGAGCAGCAGCAGGTTCGCGCTGCCGACTCCGGCGAGCGCGAGCTCGAGGCGCGAACGCTCCCCGCCCGAGAGGACACCGACTTCCTTGAGCACCTCATCCCCGGTGAAGAGGAAGCGCGCAAGATAGCTGCGCGCTGGACCGGCATCGAGACCGCTGCCGTTCACGAGTGTCTCGAGCACGGTCATGCCGGGCAGCGGCGCCGCGCGAATCTGGGCCAGGTAGGCGATCTTGACGCCGCTGCCCAGGCGCAGGTAACCACTCAGTGGCGCGAGCTCGCCGGCAATGGTGCGCAGCAGGGTCGTCTTGCCGCTGCCGTTCGGCCCGACCAGCCCGATCCGGGCGCCGCGGCGCGTTTCGAGTCGGGCCGCCTCGGCGATTGGTGCCGCCCCATACCCGACGATCAACTCCTCGAGCGAAACGGCCACGTCGCCATGACGGCCTACCAGCGCGTGGCGGCCGTTGAGCGCGATGGCCCTTGCCCGGCTGCCGGGCACGCTTGCGGTGGCGGAGTCGCGCAGTGCGTCGAGGCGACGCTCGTGCTCGTGCATCTTCGAGAACTTGCGGTGACTGCGATAGCGTCCCACGAGTTCCTGTTCACGCTCGATCTGGCCTTGCCGCGTGGCAGCTTCCTTGCGCGTCCGGGCGTCCCGTTCCTCGCGCTGCGCGAGGTAGGCCGAGTAATTGCCGCGGAAGATTTCGAGGCGCCGGTCGCGCAGTTCCCAGATCCGCGACGCTACACCGTCGAGGAACGCGCGGTCATGGGACGCCACCACGAGCGCGCCATGGCGATCGGCCAGGGCGGTCTCCAGCCACTCGATCGCGGCGACATCGAGGTGGTTGGTCGGCTCGTCGAGCAGCACCAGGTCGGCGTCGCCGACCAATAGGCGGGCGAGTGCAGCGCGCGTCTGCTGGCCGCCCGACAGCTGCATCGGCGGGCGCTCCCATTCGGCCAGCTCGAAGCCGAGGCCCGACAGCGCGGCTTCCACACGGACATCGAGGTCGTAGCCGCCGCGCACCTCAAGCTCGTCACGGAGGCGGGCATATTCGGCCGACTGAACAGACGCGGGGCCGGCCGCCTCCAGGTCACGCAGTCGGCCCTCCAACTCCTCGATCCGGCGGGCACCGCTGCGGACCGCCGAGCGCAGGCTTGGCGCCGTCGCGAACGCCGCGTCCAGGTTCGCCTCCTGGACCAGCATCTCCGTGCGCAGCGAACGCTTGCGCAGGACCTGGCCAGCGTCGGGCTCGTCGATACCGGCAATGACGCGCAACAGCGATGTCTTCCCCGCACCATTGGCGCCGACGAGGCCGATGTGCTCACCATCGGCGATGGCGGCGCTGACCGAGTCGAGGATGACCAGGCTGCCGATCTCACGCCGGACGGCCGCCAGCCGTAGCAGTGACATTTCGACTACTCGGCGCGCGTGAGGAGAGCCTGCGCCTGCGGCGTCCGCTCAACGGTCGGCAGCCGCTGGCACCACGAGCAGAAGTGGCTGCTGCGCGCGCCGATGACCATGCGCCGGGTGGGCCGGCCGCAGCGCGGGCAGGGCTTGCCGGTCCGCCCGTAGACGTTCAGGCGGTGCTGCATCTGGCCAATGCCACCCGGCGCGCGGTAGTCGTCGACTGAACTGCCCCGGTTGGCGATGGCCTCGGTCAGAACGTCGCGCAGCGCGCCGTAGAGCAGGCGTTCCTGTTCAGGCCGAAGTCGTGCAGCGCTGCGCAGGGGGTGCAGCCGCGCACGCCAGAGCGCCTCGTCGGCATAGATGTTGCCCACCCCCGCCAGGAAGGCCTGGTCCATCAACAGCGGCTTCAGGCGCGCCTTGCGCCGGCGCAGCAGGTGGCGAAAGTCGGCCAGGGTGAAGGCTTCGGCGAGCGGCTCGGGGCCGAGGGCGCCCAGCACGCGCTGTGCCTCGGCGGGCGTGTAGAGCGCCAGCCGGCCGAACTTGCGCGTGTCGCGCATGCGCAGTTCGTTCCCGTTGTCGAGCGCAAAGACCGCGTGGACGTGCCGGTCGCGCGGCACGCCCAGCGGCACGACATCGAGCTGGCCGGTCATCTTGACCTGGATCGCGAGGATGGCGGGCTCCGCATCAGAGCCTGCCGCCTCCTGCGGACCGAGGGACACGATGACCCACTTCGCCCGGCGCTCGACGGCGACAATCTCACGGTCGCGCGTCCGGACGGCGAAATCTTCCGGCGCCGGGTGCTTGATCTGGCGCGGCCAGTCGAACCAGACATCGCGGATGGTGCGCCCGACGATGAGCGGACGCAGTTCACGCGCGATCGTCTCGACCTCCGGCAGCTCTGGCACATGCCGAGTTTATGGTGATGCGCGCCCACGCCGGGCCGCCGACACGATTGCACGTGATATGAACGTCACGCCGCGTTGCCAGGGAGTTGCCTCTCGCCCGGCCGGCCTGGCACGCACACTCCTGACAGGCCAAATGGACTCCTGCCTTCGCGGGACCCTCAGACGGGATACTCAGACCGATCCTTCCGAGGGCATGTGTGCAATTCACGTGCAAAGGTGCGCGGCCGGCGCGCGCCGGCGCGGGCGAATCGACCGGATGCAGTTCGGAGGCGACTTGCAATACTACGTCGGCCGTTGTATCGTGACGCGATATATGGACCCGACGGTGCTGATCCTGGCCAGCCTCGCGCCTGGGCCGCGGCACGGCTACGCGATGATCGAAGACATCGAGCGCGCCACTGGGACGAGGCTTGGCCCGGGCACGCTCTACGGCGCGCTGGCACGCCTCGAGCGGCGCGGCTTGATCGAGCCCGTCGAAAGCGACGACCGGCGGCGGCCGTACCGGCTGACGGCCGCGGGCGCCGAGCTACTCGCACATGACATGGACACGCTCGAACGGGTGGTCCGCATGGCACGCGGCCGGCTGGCGAATGAATGAGCCGCGGACAGCGCGCCACCTGCTGCGCCTCTTCCCGGCCGACTGGCGCGCCCGATACGGAGACGAATTCGGCGCCCTGCTCTCGCAAACCGGGATGTCAATCGGTGTCGCCTACGACGTGCTCCTCGCGGCCGCTGATGCGCGCCTTAACCCCAGCACGACACCCAGGAGGTGGCCGCTCATGATCAGCCAGCTTCGTCGCTCGCAGCTCGTCGTCTTTGGTGCCTGGGTCGTCTTCGCCGTCGCCGGTAGTGGCTTCGGCTGGATGATCAAGGACGAACCGTTCGTGTATCTACGCGACAGCCACCCGTGGGTGGGGCTCGCCTACGATGCGGTGCTCATCGGCGCGATCATCAGCGCCATCGCACTGGCCGTGGCCGGGATCCCCATCGCGCTCGCGATCGCGGGCGATGCCCTGCGTCGCGGGCGGCCCGGACAGCTGGTGCTCCTGGCGGTGCCGCTCATCGCCATGGCGCTCTGGTCTGGCCTGACACTGCTCCTCGCTGCGCTTGTCCGGCCGCCAGCAGGCGACGTCGCCCGCATCGCGCTCTTCGCCCTTTGGATTGGCGCCTTCCTCGTCGCCGTCCTGGTTGGCGCCGTCGGTCTTGGCGTCGCCGCGCTGAACGCGCAGATCGACGCTGCGCTATATCACCGCGCGGTCTGGCCGGCGACCATCACGGTCGCCGCCATGGTCGCCGTCACCCTCGCGGTCCTCGCCTGGGGTGCCGCGTTGGTGGCGACCGATGCGCCGGTCTTCTGGAGCTTCAATGGCTTCCTCGCGACGAGCTTGCCACTGAACTGGCTGGCGATCGCGCTGACCATGTGCGGCGCGTGTCTCGTTGCCGTCCGGACGGCGCGGCGCTTGCGCCGCGAAGCCTCAGCGCAGGCCGCCTAGGTCGAACGAGACTACAGCCACACATCAGGGATAGACGAGGCTAGAGCGGCGTCATCGACTCCCAGTCGTCGCCGCTCTTCATCTCGACCGTGAGCGGTACATCCAACTTCACGGCGCCCTCCATCTCCTCACGGACGATGGGCACCAGCGCTTCGAGCTCTTCGCGCGGCACTTCGAGCAGCAGCTCGTCGTGCACCTGCAGCAACATACGTGCCCGCGTGCCCGCGCTGATGATCCGATCGTAGAGACGGATCATGGCGATCTTGACGATGTCGGCGGCCGTGCCCTGGATGGGCATGTTGATGGCCATCCGCTCCCCTGCCCCGCGCAGCGCCGAGTTGCGCGCCGAGAGTTCGGGGATCCAGCGCCGCCGCCCGAACAGGGTCGACACATACCCCTGCTCACGGGCGACCTCCTTGATGTGCATCATGTAGTAGCTGATGCCCGAGTAGGCGGCGAAGTAGGAGTTGATGAACTCCTGTGCCTCGGCGCGTGGGATGTTGGCGCGCGATGACAGGCCGAAGTCACTCATGCCGTAGGCCAGCCCGAAGTTGACCATCTTGGCCATCGAGCGCTCGTCGTGGGTCACGTCGGCGGGATCCTTCTTTAGCACTCGCGCGGCCGTCTGGCGGTGGATATCGGCGCCGTGTTCAAACGCCTCGCGCAGGTGGACGTCGCCCGACACGTGGGCGAGGATGCGCAGCTCGATCTGGCTGTAGTCGCCGGCGAGCAGCACCTTTTCGGCCGCGCCGGCGACGAAAGCGTGGCGGATCTTGCGGCCGAGCTCGGAGCGGATGGGGATGTTCTGCAGGTTGGGATCGGTCGAGCTCAACCGTCCGGTCGACGCCACCGCCTGGTGGAAGGTCGTGTGCAACCGGCCGGTGACCGGGTCGAGCAAGGCCGGCAGAGCGTCGAGGTAGGTCGAGCGCAGCTTCGTGTACATCCGCCAATCGAGGACCTTGTCGATCGCCGGGTGGGCCGGGCGCAGCTCCTCGAGTACGGTGGCGTCTGTCGAGTAGCCCGTCTTGGTGCGCCGGCCACGGGGCAGGTTCAGTTCGTAGAAGAGCACCTGCTCGAGCTGCTTGGGGCTGCCGATGGTGAACTGGTGACCGACGTCGGCGTAGATCTCCTCCTCGAGGCGGGCGATCTCGGCGCCGAATGTTTCCGACAGCCGACCCAATGCGGCCCGGTCGATAGCCACCCCGGCGGCCTCCATCGAGGCGAGCACCGGGATCAGCGGCAGCTCGATCTCACGCAACAGGCGTCCGAGCTGCTCGTTCTCGGCAAGGTCGGCCTCGAGAGGTTCGCGTGCAGCGGCCACTGCCGCCGCCTGTACGGCGGCAAACTCGGGCCCGCCCAGCGCGCCGGGCGCGGGCAACTCCACGTCCAGGCGCTCCGCGCAGATATCGGCCAGGCTCTGGCTGCGCAGGGCCGCATTCAGGACGTAGGCGGCGATCTGCGTGTCCAGCGCCACGCTTGGCAGCCCTCTCGCCTGGCCAAGCACATCGCCGGTCGCCCTGGGATCGCGCCGCGTCAGCTCCCAGACCAGCAGTTGCTTGACCTCGTGGCCTACCAGCGGACGCCCGGCGGCCAGCACCAGACCGGCAAGGTCGGCAGCCGTGTCCCCACCGGCGGCCACGACTCGTCCCGCGCGATCGCCGACCGCCAGCCCGATCAGCTCGCCGCGCCGCGGGCGGCTGTCGGTCAGCGCGACGCCGATCATCAGGTCCTGCTGCGCGGCGAGCCACGCCGCAACGTCACCGGCGGCGCCGAAGTCAATCGCGGCGGACGTGCCCGCGAGAATCGCGGCCAGGCAATCGCGCGCATTGGCGCCGGCAGGTTGGCCGTCGGCGGCGGGCGGCGGCCGCTGGCCGTCGCCGTCCGGATTCTGGGCGCCGAGGTCGAGGCTGAGTTGCATCCCGCCGCCGCCCGCCGCCGCCCGCTGCGCGGCCGATGGTCGTCCTGCCACGGCCACGGCCGGCACGGGGCCACGGCGGTCTGCCTCACGCAGCAGGTCGCCGGGCGCGCGTGCTTCCTCGCCGGCAATACCCGGCAGGCGCTCGACAAGCGAACGGAACTCGTACTCGCGAAACAGGCGCAGGACCTCCTGGCGGTCGTAGTCGCCGAGACGCGCCGGCTCGAGGTCGAGAGCGACCGGCAGATCGCGCCGGACGGTCACCAGATCGCGCCAGCGGAAGACCTGGTCGTGGTGCTCGGCCAGCTTGACGCGCAGCTTCTCGGGCTGGATGGCGTCGAGGTCGGCGTAGATGCCCTCAAGCGTGCCGAACTGCTGCAGTACGGTGGCCGCCGTCTTCTCGCCGACCCCGGGGATGCCCGGAATGTTGTCGGTGGCATCACCCTTGAGCGCCTTGAAATCGATCATCTGCGCCGGCTCCAGGCCATATCTTTCGCGCACCCGCGCGGGGTCGTAGTAGACGGTCTGCTGGACGCCGCCCCGGGTGATCATCAGCGTCGTGTGCTCGCTGACCAGCTGGAGCATGTCCAGGTCGCCGGACACGATGGTCGTCTCGATGTCCTTCGACTCGGCCTGGCCGACCAGCGTGGCGATCACGTCGTCAGCCTCGTAGCCGGCGAGTTGGCAGGTTGGGATGCCGAACGCACCGATGATCTCGCGAACCATCGGGAACTGGTCGCGCAGGTCATCGGGCATCTGCTGGCGGGTCGCCTTGTAGTCGGAATACTGCTCGTGGCGGAAGGTCGGGCCGGCCAGATCGAACGCAGCAATCACGAAGTCGGGCTTAACGTCCTGGAAGCCGCGCAGCACGATGCTCCAGAAGCCGAACACGGCGTTCACGAGCTGGCCCTTGCTGGTCGTCAGCGGCGTGTTCATGAGCGCGAAATAGGCCCTGTAGATGAGCCCATTCGAGTCGAGGAGCATCAGCCGCTGCACTGCGTCGAGTTTACCGGCGCGCGGCCGGCAGGCGCGACGCCGCGACTCAGCGCTCAGCGGGTGAGCGGATCGCGGAACCTCCTGCGCGCGTAGGCGACGAGCAATAGTGCGGCCAGCCCAAGCAATTGCCAGCAGGCCCCCGCCCAGAATGAGTGCCTCGCGCAGCGCTGTTGAAGTCGCGGCGGGCGTAGCGGATTCCTGAGTCGGCGGAATCGGGTTGAGCTGGGCACCGGGGGAACCGGTGGCGACGACACCTATCGCCGCGTCGCTGGCGGGCGGCAATCCGGGAGTCCCCGGCACCTCGCCGGACTGGCCGCCGCCTGCGGGTCCGGCAGAGGGCGGCGGCGGCGGAGCGCTCGAGGTGTCGTTGTAGTTGTTGGGCTCAGCCGTGCTGGGCGGAGACTTTGCCGAAGCCATGGCGGCGACCGGCGGCGACTCCACACCCGACGCATTTGGCTGGGGCGCCGTTGTGCGCGTCTGGACCTCCGCGTTCGCCGGAGCCTGCGACGCCGCAGGGGCCAGGGCCGGCACGCTGCCTGTGGCTGCCTGATCGAGAGCAGGCGCACTGGCCGCACCGGGTGCGTACGCTCCCAGGGCAGAGCCGAGCACGGCGAGCGTGATACCGAGCGTCATGGCCGCGCCGGCGAGCGGCCGCACAACGGTCGCCGCCGGGCCGCCCAGCGCGCGCATCAGGCGCTGCAACAGTCCGCCCCGCAGGCGGTCGGCCTGCTCCTGGGTCAGGCGGAAGTCGCGCTGGCGCGCCGGCTGTGGCAGGCTCGCCAGCGCCCTCGAGAGCAGGCGCAGGTCGGCGGCCAGCGCCGCGCAGTCGGAGCACCCGTCGACCAGCGCCTGCGCGGCCGGCTGCTCCTCTTCGCTTGCGTCGCCCGCGGCAAGACGCGCCACGAGCAACTGATCATGGCGGGAGTGATCAGAATCCACGGCGGCCTGGGGCACGTGCCCAGTGACGTCACTACTCACGGAGCAGTTCCAGGTCGTCCGCGAGTATGCCGCGCAGCGCCAGCCGGCCCCGATGGATGCGCGATTTCACCGTGCCCAGCGATACCCCGGTCATGTCGGCGATCTCCTGGTAGTCGTAGCCCTCGACGTCGTACAGGACGATGGCGGTGCGCTGGTCGGCGGTGATCCGCGCCATGGCGGCGCTCAACACCCGGCCCGCATTGCGGCGCAGCGCCTGGCGCTCCGGCGATGCATCCTCGCCGGCCGGCGGCTGCCACGAATCATCTTCCCATTCCGGGTAAGGGTCAGCCGGCCGGCGCTTTCGGTAACGCAGAACGTCCGTCGCCGCGTTGAGCGCGATCCGTGTCAGCCACGAGCGAAACGAGTCACCGTGGAAACGGTCCAGGTAGCGGTAGCAGTTGAAGAATGCTTCCTGGACCACATCGGCCGCTGCCTCGCGATCGTTGACGACGCGCACCACCAGTGCGAACAGGTAGTCCTGGTAGAGGCCGACCAGCTGGTTGAACCCGTCGAGGTCGCCGGCCAGGGCCTGCTCGACGAGCGCTCGGTCGCGGGCGTGATGGAGCGGCACACTGGTGCGTTGATCGTCTGGCCCTGCGTCGTTCTGCCCGACGGCACCGGCCCCCCGCGCCGCGCCCGTGCGCGCTGACTCCTCCACCAATTCAGTGGTCACTCCAGAGCTAGGTGGAATGGTGCGGCGGGTGGGAGTCGAACCCACAAATCCTCTCGGACAATGGATTTTGAGGCCATCGCGTTTCCCGTTTCGCCACCGCCGCGCGACGATTCACTATAGCCGAGACTCGGCGCCGGTTACCGAACATCAGTTCTCAATCGGATGCGATGAAGCTGGCACGCCGACTGCCTATTACGGGATCAACCTGGGCTGCCGCGCACCGATAACGTCGCGCGCATTGGCGGCAGCCCAGGCCGCGCCGTACGGAGGACCGGGAATGGTGAGCATCGTCTGGACGATCATCGTCCTACTCGTCGTGCTGTGGCTGGCAGGACTCATACTCGGCATCGCGGGCGGATTCATTCACATCCTGATCGTCGTCGCCGTCGTCCTGCTGCTGTACAACCTGCTCGCGGGACGCTCGACCACCTGAGCTTGCGGCAGGTATGGGCAGCTCCGGCCCGAGCCGCTAGGCTATCGGGCGATCGGAGGCCGCCAGGAGGGTGACTGTGTTCCAGCTGTCGGGCATGGAGCTGCTCAGATTCGAACATTCGCACGGAAAAGACGACTGGCATCGCATGCATGAGGTGACGTCGGCCCACGACTCGGCGGCATCGGATCCCGAACGAAAGTGGGACCGCGGCCACCGGATCTTCCGCTGCGACAGCTGCGCGGAGGAGATCCGGATCGTCTCGCCGGAGGACGAAACGCCCGAGTAAGGCGCCACCGTGCGCCCTGGCTACTCGAGGCTGAGGCGGACGCTGCCCTCGCCCAGGGTGCGGCCCAGGAGGGTCACCAACTCGCCGTCGTAGGCAACGCCCATGCGCAACTCCATGCGCTGGTCGCGACCGGGTCCGCTGGGTACGTGCAACACCACGCGCGTGTCACCGGGCCGCTCATGGATCATGGCGCGCAGCTGCTGGAAGGCATCGACGATGCGGTCCTGCTCGACGCGCCCGAAGCGAATGTGCAGCGCGCGTCCGGCCGCTTCCACGGGCAGCGTGGCTGCTTGGGCGCGCGACAGCTCGCGCGACGCGAGCTCGATCGGCAGCGGCGGCTCATCGTCGTCTGCCTGGCCGGCGGCGGCCGGCATGGCCGCGGCCGTGGCGGCAGCGACCGCCCGGCCGGCCGGCGTGCGCGGCGTGGCCGGGTAGAAGACATCGACGCGACCGCTCACGTCGCCGCCGCGCAGCGGCGATACCAGCGCCACCTGACGGATGAGACGGCCGGGCCCGACTGCGACGGGCTCACGTGCGTTGCCGTTCGCCGGGGCGTGCCCGTTGCTCGCCACGTAGCCATTGCCGGCCGGGCGCCTGCCGTTGCGCCGGCCACGGTCACCGCGTGCGACCTCGCTGGCAAAGCTCCCGGCGCCCATCGCCTGGGCATCCTCCCAGGTCCACACGGTGTCGGCCAGCAGCACCGTTTCGTCACCCTTGTGGTCGACCCGCCCGGCGACGAGCAGGATGGCGTCCTCCGCCCACGTGGCCTCGGTCTGCTCGAGCACCTTGGGAAAGACGATTACTTCGATGGTGCCCTGCAGGTCCTCCAGCGTGGCCACGGCCATCGTCGCGCGGGCCTTGGTGATCACCCGGCGTATGGCGGTGACGATCCCGCCCACAACGACGCGCTGCTGGTCGAGCTCCTCGCCCAGATCCGAGCTGTGCGTGTCCACGAAAGCCTCGATGGCGGCCGAGATGTCGCCGAGCGGGTGGCCAGAGAGGTACAGGCCGAGCAGCTCCTTCTCGTGGCGCATCCGTTCGCGCGCCGGCGGCTCGGTCCGCGGCGGCAGCGTCTCGTCGCTGCCAGCGTCGGCGAAGAGCGCGTCGAAGGCGGAAATCTGGCCAGTCGCCCTGGTCAACGCGTCGGCCTGCGCGGCGGGCACGATCGTGGGTAAAGCCTCGATGATCTGCGCGGCGTTGCCAAAGTGGCTCAGCGCGCCGGCCCACGTCAGGGCCTCGAGGACGCGCATGTTCACCAGGCGCAGGTCGACCCTGCCGCACAGGTCGCGCAACGACCTGAAGTCACCGTCGGCGCGGGCGTCGATGATCGAGCGAATGGCGCCCTCACCAACATTCTTGATGGCCAGCATGCCGAAGCGGATGGCGTCGCCTTCTACCGTGAAATCGACGCCGCTGCGATGGACGTCGGGTGGCAGGACCTCGATGCCCAGCCGCCGGCACTCGGCGATCGCGGCGGCGACCTTCTCGCTCGAGTCGCGCACGGCGGTCAGCACGCTGGTCATGTACTCGACGGTGTAGTTCGCCTTGAGATAGGCGGTCTGGTACGCGATCAGGCCGTAGCAGGTGGCGTGCGCCTTGTTGAAGCCGTAGCGCTCGAACGGTTCGAATGCCTTGAAGACGGCGTCGATGATGTGCGGCTGGACGCCACGTTCCGCGGCACGCTCGACGAACTTTGCCTTCTGCGCGCGCAGGACGTCCGACTTCTTCTTACGGATGGCGTAGCCGAGCGTGTCGGCCTCGGGCCCGCTGAAGCCGCCGAGCGCCATCGAGGCGGCCATGATGTCTTCCTGGTACACGAAGATGCCGTACGTCTTCTTCAGATACGGCTCGAGCAGCGGGTGCAGGTAGGTGACCTTCTCCTGGCCGTGCTTGCGCCGGATGTACGCGGGAATGTTGTCCATGGGGCCCGGGCGGAAGAGGGCGACCATGGCCGCCAGGTCGAGCACCGAGGTCGGCCGCAGCTCCCGTACGTAACGGCGCATGCCCGGTGACTCGAGCTGGAACACGCCCGTCGTCTCGCCCGACGCCAGCAGCTCGAACGTGCGCGCGTCGTCAAGCGGGATGTGCTCGAGGTCGATCGTCTCGCCGCGGTGCTCGGCGATGGTGTCGACTGCCTGGCGCAGGATGGTCAGGTTGGACAGCCCCAGGAAGTCGAACTTGAGCAGGCCGAGCGCCTCGACGCCGTGCATCTCGTACTGCGTCATCAGGCCGTCCGAGTTGGTGGCGTGCTGCAGCGGCATGATCTCAGTCAACGGCTCGCGGCTGATGACCACCCCGGCGGCGTGGGTGGAGGCGTTGCGCGAAACGCCCTCGAGCTGCTCGGCGAGGTCCAGCAGCTTGCGCACCCGGGGATCGCCATCGCGCATCTCGCGCAGCGGCGGCGAGACCTGCAGCGCCTCCTCGAGCTTGATGCCCAGTTGGTTGGGAACGGCCTTGGCGATGCGATCGACCTCGCCGTAGCCGAAGCCGAGCACGCGCCCGACGTCGCGGATGGCGGCCCGCGCGAGCATCGTGCCGAAGGTGATGATCTGGGCCACATGGTCGCCGCCGTACTTGCGCGCGACGTAGTCGATCACCTCGCCGCGGCGCGCGTCCTCGAAGTCGACGTCGATGTCCGGCATCGTCACGCGGTCCGGGTTCAGGAAGCGCTCGAAGGGCAACTCGTACTGGATCGGGTCGACCGGCGTGATGCCCAGCGTGTAGGTCACGATCGAGCCCGGCGCCGAGCCGCGGCAGGTCGTGGCGATGCCCTGCTCACGGGCGAATTGGACGAAGTCGGCGACGATCAGGAAGTAGGCCGCGTAGCCCATGCTGATGATCACGCCGAGCTCGTAGTCGAGTCGCTGGCGGAGTTCGGGCGTGATCTCGCCGTAGCGCGCGACGAGCCCGCGCTCGCACTCGCTGCGCAACCAGGTTTCGACGGTATGGCCGTCGGGCACCGGGAAATCGGGCAGTAGCGTATGGCCGAGCGGCAGTTCGAGGTCCACCATCTCCGCGATGGCGCGCGTGTTCGAGATGGCCTCGGGCATCTCGGGAAACAGGCTCGCCATCTCCGCGGCGCTCTTGAGGTAGAACTCGCTGCTCTCGAAGCGCATGCGCCCCGGCGTGTCGAGGTTCGAGCCGGTGCCCACGCACAGCAGCACGTCGTGCGCCTCCGACTGCTCGCGCCGGACATAGTGCAGGTCGTTGGTCGCCACCAGCGGCAGGCCGACCTGGGGCGCCAGGCGCAGCAGTTCCTGGTTCAGCCGCTGCTGCTCGGGCAGGCCGTGGTCCTGGAGCTCGAGGTAGAAATTGCCCTTGCCGAAGATGTCGCCGTAGACACCGGCGACCCGGTTTGCTTCGTCGCGATCGCCAGTCTCGATCGCGCGCGCCACCTCGCCGGCCAGGCACGCCGACATGCCCACCAGGCCCTCCGCGTGCCGGGCCAGGAAGTCCTTGTCGAGGCGCGGCTTGTAGTAATAGCCATCGAGGTGTGCGCCGGTCAGCAACCGGCACAGGTTCTGGTAACCCGTCCAGTTCTTGGCCAGCAGGACGAGGTGGTACGGCTTGTCGTCGACCTTGCCCTCGCGATCGGACATCGACCGGCGCGCGACGTAGGTCTCGACACCGACGATTGGCCTAATGCCGGCTGCCTTGCACGCCTGGTAGAAGCCGACGGCGCCGTACAGCGCGCCATGGTCGGTTATCGCCAGCGAGTCGAAGCCGAGCTTCTTGGCCTGCCCCACGAGCTCGTTGATGCGGCCCAGGCCGTCGAGCAGGCTGAACTCGGAATGGACGTGCAGATGCGTGAAGTCGTTCGGCGCGATGGTCACGAGCCTGCCCATGGTAGCCCGGGTGGCTGGTCGGAGTGCCCCGGGGACCGACGCTCAGGCAACGGCCGGGCCGTTCAGCAGGCGAGGAACCTGCTGCGCGACCCGGCCTGGATCACATTGGAGTGGATGGCTCGTCGTCGCTCAGCCAGGCGACGGCATCTTCCCGGTCGCCGGGGGTCTCAGCACCCGACGCACTGGTCGGGCCGGTTGTGCGCGATCACGCTGTTGATCGACGTGACCACGTTGTCGGTATAGACGCCGCCGCCCTCGGCGGTGACGCCAGCGCTCCCGCTCGCCGTGTTCCAGGTCACGCTGGTCCGGTTCAGGTTCAGCGGGCCTCCTGGAGGACCGTCGGTCACGGCGTCGAATATGCCGCCACCCTGGACGCTGCCTTCGAGCCCGTCGCCACGGGCCGTGTTCCTGCTGACCGCGGAGCTGGTGAGCGAGATGCCGCCCCAGTCGCCCACCAGGGCGCCGCCGACAACCCAGACGCCGCCATTGGGACTCTTCGCGCTGACGCGGTTACCGGTCACGATGCTCCTGTCCAGCGAGCCCCGGTAGATCGAGGCGCCCGCGAGCGCGATCGCCCAGCCGTTGGTCGCCGTGGCTGTGACGCTGTTGCCGCTGATGATGGCCCCGCTGAAGGTGGCCCCCATTTCGCCGGCGCCAGAATCGGCGCTGGCGAACCCGGTCGCGGACGCGGTGACCGTGTTGTTGCTGACGACGATGCCTCTGGCCGTGATGTCGGCGTCCGCGTGGAGGCCACCCGAGAAGGCCGTCGCGTAGCCGACCGTGTTGGTCATGCTCACCGCATTGCCGATGAACCTGCCATGGCGGATCGTGGCGGAGACGTCGCCACCGATGTGGATGCCGCCGGCGATCGCCAGCATGTCGACGGAGTCGGGCAGCGACGCCGCCAGGGACGCCGAGTTGCGGCTGACCGAGCTGCCGACCATCGACAGGGAGCCGCCCTCGACGAAGACTCCGCCCGCGTCGGCGTAGCGACCGTTCGGCCCGGCCGCGAGGACGACGTTATCGTCGACCGAGCTGCGGACCAGGGTCAGGGCACCCAGCCAGCTCTTGATCCCGCCAGCCTCGGCGTCGCTCGCCAGGCTGGCCGGACCGGACGCGGCACCGGCCTGATTGTGGCTGACCGTGGAGTTGACGAGCGTCAGCGTCCCCCAGCTGTCGATGCCACCGGCGGCGGCGAGCGCGAACGGGCAGGAACCGCCCGGGCAGGTCGCGAGACCCGATGGCACGGTCTGCGTCGGGGCAACCCGGTTACCGGTGATCAAGCTGTTCGTGATCGTGACGTCAGCGCCGCCGCTGAAGTCGGCGTTGGGCGGCATCTCCACCCCACCGCCGAGGGCGAAGACGCCCTCCTGGTCGAAGAACGGCATCGACTCCGGGCTGGACTGGGCGAAGCCGCCGGTGATCGTCACGCCGGTGATCGTCACGGTCGGCTCGACGTCCGCGCCGAACTCGCCGATCGTGATGACGGAGCCGCCGCCCTTGATGACGGTCGAGTTCGCCCCGCTGCCCAGCAGGCGGACGCTCTTCGTGATCGTGATGCCACCGGCGAAGGTGCCGCGACCGAGGCGGATGGTGTCGCCGTCATGCGCCGCGTCGAGCGCGGCCTGGATCGTCGGGAAGCAACCCGAGTCATTCCCGACGCAGAGGGTCGCGCCGCTGGCAGGAAGGAGCGCCGCGCGCGCCGAATGGGCTCGGTGGCCCGCGGGCGCGTGGCTTCGCAGCTCCCCCATCAGCCGTGCCGATGAAGAGCGATGGGCGAGAATCATGGCGCGTTGCGCCGCCTGATCCCACATCGACCCGGCGGGGCCGGCCGCCGCAACCACGGATGGCATCGCTGAGGCCGCCCATAACGTGGCGATTGCAAGCACGGCAACCCGGCCGCGGATCAGTCGACCGTTCATCTGAGCACCTCAACCACTCTGCCCGGTACAGCCAATGTCCGGGTCTTGTGCTTCACCGTAGGCAGCGCGACCGCGGGCGCCAATGGCGCTGGCTCGGGCGCAGACCGGGGTAGCACGGTGTCGCCCCGGTCCGCCGTGGGCGACGGTTCGCTGGGTGGATGACCGACCTTGACAGGCGACCGCCTGTCGACTATCGACATCCGGATGGCGAGTTCACCGGGCGACGTGCACCGGCCCTGGCTTCGGCCGGGGGGATGGATGGCGGCCGCGCTCGGGACGGCCGCCCTGGCGTTACTCGCGGCACGCGCCGACCTCGCCCCGGGCGGAATGGGACCCGTCGCGACCGTCACGGACCTCGCGCTGGGGCTGACCTTCCTCGCGGGAGCCGCCCTCGCCCCCGGGCCCTGGCGGTGTCGGACGCTGTTCGCCGCGGTCGGGCTCGCGTGGCTGATCGGGTCGATCGTACCCGCTGCCTATGTGGCCTACCTCGGCGTGCTGGTGATCGCCCTGGCCACGTTCCCGAACGGCCGCCCGAGGAGCGTCCGGGACTGGATTCTCGTCACACTCTCGCTCGTGGCCCTGGTGGTCGTCCCACTCAAGCCGGTCTGGGCCGCGCTGTTCGCGACCGTTGCGGCCACCGCCTGGGCGGGTCGACGATGGGAGCGGGTCGCGGCCTCGTTTCCGTTCGCAGCCTCAGTGGTAATCGCCCTGGATCTCGGTGGATCGTGGCTGGTCGAGACGAGCCTGCCGCACGCGTTCGACCCTCAGCTCTGGCAACTCGCGAACGAGCTGGCGCTGTTCGCCATCGCCATCGGCTTCCCGCTTGCAAGCTGGGCCGTCATCCGGGAGCGGGCCATGCTCGCCGACCGGCTGCTGGGCGACCAGCCCGTCGTCGGCCTCGACGGCCTCGGCATCCTACTTGCGGACACACTTGGTGATCCTCACCTGCGGATCCGCCGTTGGGCTACGGGCGCTCGCGGGTACGTCGGGACGGACGGGTCACTCGTCGAGCTTGAAGCTGGCACGCCGCTGGTCACCGTCGATGACGGTGGCGAGCGCCTGGCCGCGCTCTCTCACGGCGAGACGGCCGCGATGGATGACCCGGTGGTCGCCGCCGCCGTGGTCGATGCCATCCGCCTCACCGCCCGCAACGAACGCTTCCAGGCCGCGCAGCGCGCCCAGCTGGCCGAGCTCGGGGCCGCCCGAGGCCGACTCATCGCCGCAACTGACCGCCAGCGGGCCGTGACGGCGGCGCGTCTGCAAGACGAGGTCGTGCGCCCGATCGAGGCGGCTGCCAGCGAGCTTCGCCGCATCGATCTGGCTCACGGCGACGAGGATGCCCAGGAGGCGCTCGAGGTTGCCGGGCGCGAACTCCACGCCTCGGCGGCCGAGATCCTGGCGCTGACTGCCGGCGTCCCGCCCGCAACGTTGGGCGACGGCCGCCTGGCCGGCGCCATCGCGCAGCTCGCGGAACGGTGCCCGATCCCCGTGTCGGTGACCACGCCGGCCGACGCGACCGCCGACCCGGAGCGTGAGACCGCCCTGTTCTACGTCTGCTCGGAGGCTCTCGCGAACGCGATCAAACACGCCGGCGCGACCCGCATCTCGATCGACCTCCGGCGCAATCGTGGCGACCTGGTGATCACCATCGTAGATGACGGGATCGGCGGCGCCCAGGTGTCGGGCTCCGGACTGCGCGGGCTCGCCGATCGCCTCGCTGCCTTCGGAGGCCGGCTCCGCGTGGACAGCCCACCCGGAGCCGGCACGACGCTTCGTGCGACGATCCCGCCTAGTTGATCCTCGTCCAGGGGGCGATCTCGTACTGCAGCCCGTCCGGGTCGCCGCCCTGGTTGCTGAACGTCAACAGTTCGCCGGTGAGCGACCAATCCAGCCAGTAGGGCGGGATCGCGTAGCAATGGCCGTCCAGCGTCGCCGACACGGGCATCAGGCACCCGTTCGCCTTCTGGAGCATGTCGACGTCGCCGACGAAGAAGGCGGTGTTGCCGGTTCCGAGCAGCTGGCCGGCCTCGACCGTTGCTCCGTCGGCGTGGCTGTGACCGCAGTCGATGTCGGGCTGGTCGATGAACTTGCAGCTGAGCGCGAACGTACCCGCCTCGACCGCCAGGGTCCACGTGCCGGTGGTCCCGTATTCATTCGGCACGCCCACCCGCTTCGCGTCGGCCTGCGTCACCTGCATCCGGTAGGTGCCATCCGGCAGCGACGACGCGGTCACCGGGAAGGTCGGAGGCGGAGTGACCAAGGCGACGTAGCGACAGGACGCCGGCACATCCGGCTCCTCGACCTGCGGGTACTGGGTGGCGATGGCCCGGATCATGGCCAGGATCGGGCCGTTCATCGGGTCCGCCGCGAGCGTGTCGATCACCGGGGCAACGGCGTCATGCAGCGCCGCCAGCTGTGATGGGCTCGCGTCGACGAACCGGACGCCCTGTCCACACAGCGACTGGGCCACGGTCGACTCGTCGTAGGTCGCGTCGACCGATGCCTTTGTCGCGGCCTCGGCCGCCTGCTGGACCCAGGCGTGCTGCTGGTCGGTTAACGAATCAAAGCGCTTCTGGCTGAGGGCGAGCACGAAGACCTTGGGCCACAGGACGACGTTGGCCGTCACGTACGGAGCCACGCTCCACACTAGGTTCGCCGAGTACTGGGCAATGTCGAACTCGATGCCGCGCAGCGTGCCGGCCGAGACAGCGTCCACCCAATCCTCGCCCGCGGTGAACGGCGTGGCCCCAAGGGCCGCGATCGCATCGCTCTGGACCGGTGAGTTGAACGACCGAAAGGTCACGCCCTGCCAGTCATCGGGGCCCAGCAACGGCGCCTGCGCCGCAAACGGCCGGCGCAGCGGGCCGACTGCCAGGCCGAGGCCCGCGATCCCGGTTCCCTTGAGCTGCGCCAGGAGCTCCTGCGCGACGGGCCCCGACACGAGTGCCTTGCTGGCGGCGTAGCTGGTGATCGTCAGCGGGGCCTCGACCGCCTCCAGGCCGTGGATCCCGGCGTTCGCGAAGGCGCGCGTGGACGGCCAGCCACCGTCGACGTCGCCGGACGCGATCGCCTGGATGAGCTTGACCTCGCTATCGGTGGCCCCGTTGTCGTAATGCTCGGTCACGTCCACCTTGATCCGGCCGCCCGACACGGACTCCAGGTTGTCGACGAACGCCTGCGGTCCGAACGACTGGCCGTTGTTGTTGACGACGTCGGTGGTCGCCAGCTTGAGGACGAGCGTCTCGGCGCCCGCCTTGTCCTGCGGCGGCAGCGTCTGCGCTCCCGCGCATCCGCCCACCAGCGCTGCGACCAGCGCCAGACTGAAGACGGTTCGGACCGATCGACCGCTCATGTAGTGACCTCGAATTGGTGGCTGAACATGCTCGTTCTATCCGTGGATGCCGTCCCTTCCCAGCGGGTTGGCTCGGTTGCTGATGCGGACAACACGGGTATGGAGCCGGTGTCCCCGATGCACAATGCCACGCATGGCAAGCCGTCCGCATCCGTCGGCCCGTTTGTCGCTGGCGCGCGCCAGCGGCGCGGTCGGACCGGCGGCGGCAGCGGCGTCGACGGGCATCGTGCTCGTGACCGTGGCGGGCTCGCTGCCCGACTACCAGGTGTCCGCATTCGAGCGGAGTCTGCCGTCGTGGCTGGTTATCCTCGCCCTCCTCGCCGGACTCGCGATGGCCGCCGCCGCATGGATCGCGAGGACCGATCGGCCGCAGGCGTCGGTCGGGCTCGCGGTGGCCACGGTCGGCCTGTTCCTGCCCGCCTGGGCAGGCTGGACCACGCTTCCCGGAGCTGCCCAGGCGCTCGTGCTGGCGATCGCCCCCATCGCCATCGCGGGTGTCGCGCATGTTGCGTTGCGATGGTCGGACGCCGGCAGATCGCCAGTTCCGCTGGTTGCCATCTACGGACTTGCGGTGGGAGCCACTGTCGTGCATGCCCTTGGCTACGATCCACTCACCGACCCGGGTTGCGGGCGCACCTGCGCGGATGTCCAGCCGTTCGCGGCGGCGCTCCTGTCCAGCCGGGTGGCCTACGCGCTCGCGACCGCCCTGACCGTCGGCTCTACAGTCCTGGCCGTGATCGCCCTGGTCCGGGCCGGCCGCGGCACGTTCGGTGTCGTCGGCTGGGCGGCGCTCCTGGCAGTCATCGTGCTGACTGTGCCCTGGATCGCCCACGTCGTCGCCTGGACTGACCCGCCGTCGGTCGTCGCCGCGGTGCTGCCCGACGTGGTCGCAGGCCTCCTGATCGGGATGGCCCCTCTCGTCGCGATGGCCTCGACCCGCCGGGTGCGCCTCGAGGTCCAGGAGCTGGTGGAACACCTGTCGAGCACCGGCCCTGCCGCGGGTGATGGAGGCAGCCCGATCCCCGGCGTCGCGTTCGCCGTCCCGGACCAAGACCGCTGGGTCGATTCGTCCGGAACCGAGCTCAGGTCCGCCGACGTCCCTGCTCGCGCCGTAGTGATCTCGGACGCTGACGGCCCCGCGCTCCGCCTTGAGGTCCCGGCCGGCGAGGATCCCGGAGAGCTCCTGGCGGCGCTGGGGCCGGCCACCATGCTCGCACTCCAGAACGCACGGCTTGCGGCGGTCGGCCGTGCTCGACTCGCAGAGGTCCGGGCCTCGCAGCGGCGAATCGTGGACGCGTCCGACGCCGAGCGACAGCGGATCGAGCGCGACCTCCATGACGGCGCCCAGCAGCGCCTCGTCGGCGCTTCGTTCCAGCTCAGCCTCGCGCGAAGCCGCCTCGCCGCTGGTGGCGAGACCCTGTCACGAACCGAGGCGAGCGTCGGCGAGGCGCTGGAGCGGCTCCGGCTGCTGGGGCACGGCATCTTCCCGGCCACGCTCGCGACCGAGGGCCTTGCCGCCGCCCTCGAGGACCTGGCCCGCGCGGCCGACCTGCCGACGACGCTCGACGTCCGCGAACTCGGGCCCGAGCTCGAGCGCGACGTTGCCCTGGCCGCCTACGCCGTCGTCGCAACCGTGCTTGCGCACGCGGTCCGGCCCCCCGGCTCGGTGTCGGCCAAGGTCGGGGCGGCGACCCGGGATGGCCGGATGGAGCTTCGGGTGGAGTTGATGGGCAATGTGGCATTGGCGCAGGATGATCTCGTCGATGTCGCCGATCGGATCGGCGCCGTCGGTGGCCGCCTCACCGTCGAGCCCATCGACGGCGGCGTCGCCATCATCGCGGTGGTGCCATGCGCGTAGTCGTTGCCGACGATGTGATGCTGGTACGGTCCGGCCTGGCCAGGCTGCTCGAGGATGCAGGGGTCCAGGTCGTCGGCGAGGCCGCGGACGTGGACTCGTTGCTCGCCCTTGTTGCCCGCCAGAAGCCCGACGTGGCAATCGTGGACATCCGGATGCCGCCCACCCACAGCGACGAGGGGCTCGTGGCTGCCCGCATGATCCGTGATGAGCACCCATCGACGTCGGTGGTGCTCCTCAGCCAGTTCGTCGAGCCGCGGTATGCACAGCGCCTGCTCGCCGACCAGCCGGGCGGGCTGGGCTACCTGCTCAAAGAGCGCGTCTCGAACATCGCCGTGCTCGTGGACGCCCTCCAGCGCGTGACCGAAGGCGAGTGCGTCATCGACCCGACCATCGTGGCTCAGCTGATGCGCGGCCGGCGACCCGACTCGCCGTTGGAGCGGCTCACCAGCCGTGAGACGGAGATCCTGGCCCTGATGGCCGAGGGGCGGTCGAACGCCAGCATCGCCCGTGAACTTGGCATCAGCGAGCGCACGGTCGAGGCTGCGTCGGCGGTCGTGTTCCAAAAGCTCGACCTAGAGCCGTCGCCGGACCTGAACCGGCGCGTCCTGGCGGTGCTGACGCTGCTCCGCCGCTGAGGGGCGCGCGGCAATCCATCAGATCCGACCAGCAGCCCGTCGCTCAACGCCCCCAGGCCCCCTAAGCGGCTGGACCGTTTGCACCATCAGTGATGCAATCCCGCCTGGAGGGGGCCGTCGAGCGCGCTGAGGAACGTCTGGGAACTGCTGGTTGCGGATGGCCTCCGCCGATCGCCCCGAAGGTGGCTCCATGGCCAGCAGGCTGGCCACCTCCAGCAGATGGTTCTGGATCACGTCGCGGATGGCGCCGGCCGAGTCCTAGAAGGCGCGGCGATCCGCGACCACGAATTCCTCCGGCATGTTGATCTGCACGCTGGCGACGTGATCGCGATTCCAGATCGGCTCGAGGAACGAGTTGGCGAATCGGAAGTAGAGCAGGTTCTGGACCGGCTCCTTGCCCAGGTAATGGTCGATCCGGAAGACGTCGCGTTCTGCGAACACCCGGTGGATCAGCTGGTTCAGCCGGCGCGCCGACGACAGGTCATGCCCGAACGGCTTCTCGACGATGATCCGACCGCCATCGGCACAGCCCGACGCCTGCAGGTTGCCGACTACCTGGCTGGTCGAGATCGCCCGAGCGCGCCACGCCGACGATCGGCGCGGCAAAGCCGTCATAGCGGATGAGCCCGGCCAGGGCCGGAAAGATCTGCTTGTAGGCAAGATCGCCGTTCGCACCGAAGAAGACGAAGACGTCCGAATGCGGTGCGGATGCTGATGGCGTCGACCGGGTACTCCCAGAAGCATGGATTGCGTGCCGCAGCGCACGCCTTGACGCGATTGTAGGAAGCTGGCGCCCGTCGCGCCGTCAATGCACGATACGCGCCTCACCGGTTGCATGATCGATGACCACGCTCGTGTTGGCGTCGACCGCCACCCAAGGGCCGACCTCGCCGTCAGGCCAGGTCACGCGCACCTGCGCCTGGGTCGCGCCCGCGACGCCGAAGTGGACCGGTCCCAGCTGGCCGCCCACCTGCCCACCGCCGATGGTCACCTCGCGCTGCATGTCAAGGTCTCCGGCACGCACCTCGAGCCAGGCACCGATGGCGTCACGATTGTCGCCGGGCTGCTGCGCGGTGACTGCGATCCAATTGCCGAGCGGCGCCGGGTGAGCGGCATCGCCGGCACCAACGTTGCGCCACAGCGAGATGTTCGCCTGCCGATTGACGGCGACGATGTCGAGCAGGCCGTCGCCGTTCAGGTCGACCACGGCGGCGCCGCGCGCAGTGTTGAAGGCCGCGATGCCGGCCTGTTCGCCGACCTGGGTGAAGCTGCCGTCGGCGTTGCCCAGGAACAGGTCGGCGGGATCCTTCTGCGCGTAATCGAGCTGTCCCCCGACGTTGCCCTTGGTGACGAACAGGTCGACCCAACCGTCGTTGTTGAGGTCCTCGAACTCCGGATCCCAGGCGGTCGAGGGCAGCTGCGTGTCGCCCACATAGGGCCGGGTGGCGGTCACGCCGGCCGCCAGCGCCATGTCCGTGAAGTCGGGCTGGGCCGGGCCGTCGGCCAGCGTCTGCAGCTTGTTATCGCCCTGGCTGGTCAGGAAGTAGTCCGGATAGCCGTCGCCGTTGACGTCATAGCCGGCGATGCCCATTCCCCAGATGCGCAGCGATTGCCAGCCGTCGGCGGCGGTGTACTGGCGCGGCATTTCGCCCGGCGCCACGCGCCAGAGCTGGTCCTGGCCGGCGCTGTTCTGCGGGTAGTAGTGACGGTCGTTGCTGATGCGCAGGTCGGCCCGACCCGAGCGGTCCCAGCTCGAGAAGAGCATCGACAACGGGCACCAGCCGGGCGACAGTGCGATGGGCGCCGCGAACTGCTGCCCGCCCGGCGATGGACGGAAGAGCTGGTTGTCGAGGCAGTGGTAGGCCGCGGTCGTGGGCTCTTCGAGGTAGTTGCCGACGGCCAGTGTGGGCCAGTCAGCGCCACTCTCCCAGGTGGCCGAGAAGGCCGTCGACCAGGCGTCCCCGCCGTCGAAATTCCAGGCAGCGTCGGCCGCCGCGAATTGGCAGTCGCCGGTGCCGCGCAGCAGCTCGTTCTGGCCGTGGCGCAGCACGGTCAGGTCCACCTGGCCGTCGCCGTCGACGTCGATCGGATACGCGCCGGTGACGCCGGTCAGGTCGAGCACGGGGTCGGCCTGCCGGTGGAAACGCAGCGCGCCGCCGGTGGCGCTGTCGTTGACGTACAGGGCGGCCGGGCTGCTGCCGCCCGCCAGGTAGAGATCCGGCCGCCCGTCGCCGTTGCAGTCGAACACGGCCACCCCGCCGCCGACGAAGTATGTGAAGTCGCCGTCGTACGAGTGGTCGATGCCGGCCGCCGCTGCTTCATCCACGAACCTGGGCACGGCCGGCGCGCCAGATGACAGCAGCGACGGGCACGCCAGCAGGGCGAGGCCGGCGATGGCCAGCGCGCCCGCCGCGCCAAGGGCGGCCAGGCGCCACCGGCGCATCAGCGCTGCGCGCTGCCCGACGGCATGCTGTAGCCGAACTCCGCGATCTGCCTGGCCCGGTCGGTGTACGCGTCGATGCTCGCCGGCGTGCGCGCGCGAAAGCCGTCGACCATCCGGTTGTACATGCAGAACGCAGCCGAGATGAGCACTGCCAACTGGACGTCGGCGTCGCTCGCCCCGGCGGCGCGAGCCGTTTGGACGTCGCCCGCCGTCAACTCCGCCGGCTTGCGACGCACGATGCGGGCAATGTCGACCAGCGTCCGCATCTTGTCGTCGAGTCGGGCGTCGTCGCCCTGCTTGACCTGCTCGACCATCTCGCGCGGCCGATCGCAGCTCGCCAGCTCGAGCAGCGCGAGGGCATGCGCTCCATGTGAGTCCATGCAGAAGTAGCAGTCGTTGCCGGCAGAGACGGCCATCGCCAGCAGTTCCCGCTGCGGCCGCGTGATCGTCGCCCCGGGGTAGTCGTGCACCAGCAGCTCGTCGGCCAGCCCGCGCAGGTGCACGCCGAGGGCCGGCGTCAGGTTCAGCGCCGCCGAGATACCGGGTGCATCCGGCAGGCCGCCCACGATGGGCATCTGTTCCGACCGTTGCCTGCGCTCCAGCTCACCGACCATTTGCCAGCCCTCCTCCCACACGAAACCCTATGCTTGGCACCCGTCATGAGTGCGCACAGCCTGGCCATCGGCCAGCGTCACTATCCCGTTGTCCTGCCCAGCCTGCGCGATCCGCGCCTGCATGTCGCCGCCGTAATCATCAGCGTCCACTTGCTCGGCCAGGTGGCGCTGCATTTCCACGTCAGTGTGCCGCAGATCCTGGCTGCCATCCTCGCCTGCGCGGCGATTGAGGTCATTCTGACGTTCCGCCAATCGCATGCGATCGTCTGGCCCGCCAGCGCGATGCTCACCGGCAGCGGCGTGGCCCTGATCATGCGCGTCGTCGGCACGCCCGCGGACCAGCCCTGGTTCACCGACGGCTGGGAGGTCTTCGCGATCGTGGCGGCACTGTCGCTGCTGACCAAGTACGTCATCCGCTATAAGGGCGCGCACGTCTTCAATCCCTCGAACGTGGGCCTGGTCGTCGCCTTCATCGTCCTCGGCAACGCGCGCATCGAGCCACTCGACTTCTGGTGGGCGCCACTCAACCCGGCGATGATCGCCGCCTACCTCGTGATCGTCGGCGGCGGGCTGCTGATCACGCGCCGGCTCGGCCTGCTGGCGCTCGCCGCGTCCTTCTGGCTGACGCTCGTCATGGGCATCGGCGTGCTCTCGGCGTCCGGGCACTGCATGACTGCCAACTGGGCGTTCGCCCCGGTGTGCGGTGTCGACTACTGGCGCATCATCGTCACCTCGCCGGAGGTGATGGTCTTCCTGTTCTTCATGATCACCGACCCGCGCACGGTGCCGGCCAGCCGCGTCGGCCGGGTGTTCTTCGGCGCACTGGTCGGACTGACTTGCACGCTGCTCATGGCGCCCATGGCCGACGAGTTCGCGACCAAGGTCGCGTTGCTCGGCGGGCTGGTGGTGATGTGCGTCGTGCGCCCGCTGATTGACCGCCTCATGCCGCAGCCCAAGACCGCCGCCGACAACGTCCGCCAGTTCGCGCGCCGGCTGATCGGCGCCGACCCCTTCCGGCCAGCACGCGTCGGTGCGCGCGTCGGCGCCGGCGGAGTCATGGCGCTCGGACTGGGCGTCGCCATCGTGGCGGCCGGCATCCCGGCCCGCAACAGCATGCCGGCCGTGGATATCAGCGTCCTCGACATGACGCCCGGCGCGATCAACACCGGCACCCTGCCGCCGATCACGGTCGACCAGGGCGTGCTCGATTTCGACCACGAGCTGGCCGGGCCGGGCATGGATGCGGTGGCGGTCGCGCTCGCGCAGAACCTCGAGCTCGAGAACCAGGCGCTCCTGACGCGCGACGCGTCGATCCTGACCGAGGTGGACCATGGCGATCGCCTCGACGAGATGCGCGCGCTGCTCGCGGCCACGATCCAGTCGGGCACGGCCGTCATCAAGCACTACACCTTCGACAGCATCAATGCCACGTTGCTGGTGCCCTTCGGTCAGCAGACCGGGGCGAGCATCGGCATGCACGGCCAGGGAACCCTGGTCCAGGAGACGTACGGCGCCAATGGGTCGCTCGAGTCGCGTACCGAGGAAACCTTCGACCTCGTGTTCGCAGTGCGGCGGGCGACTGGCGCGCGCTGGCTCAACGTGGCGGTGCTGCCCGCCGGCTGACGCCGGCCACGCCGCGGCGCTCATTGGGTCGCGGCGAAGATGCGGTCGATGACGTCCATGTTCGCCACGGCATCGCGTGGCGGCACCGGCAGCGGCTGTCCATCGAGTACGGCCGCGGCAAACGCGTCGGCCTCCGCCGCGTAGGGGTCGGCCGGCGCAAATTCGAGGACCTCCGTGGCCGGCGCCACGGGCGGATCCCCGCCTGCGGTCAGGTATACCCGGGTCGGGCGGTCGGGCGGGATGTTGAAGGGAATGCCGATCGAGATCCGCCCGGTGCTGCCGTAGATGTCCACCTGCTGGTCCGGCTCGACGCGGGTGGAGCAGGTGAACGACGCCACTCCGTTGCCGAAGCTGAGCAGCGCGCTGGTGAGCGTGTCGACCTTCAGCTCGGGATCGCGGCGGCTCGTCGCCTGGATCGCATCGGGCTCGCCGCCGAAGAGCATGCGCGAGAGGTTGATGCAGTAGCAGCCGACGTCGTACAGCGCTCCCCCGCCGACAGCCGCGATGTTGCGGATGTTGGTGGCGTCGTCGTTGAAGTACGAGAACCAGCTCGCCACAGCCCGAAGCTCGCCGATGCGGCCGGCCGCGATCAGCTCGCGCACCGCAATCCACGATGGGTGGTGGCGGTACATGAACGCTTCCATGAGCAATACGCCCGCCCGGTCGCACGCGTCGACCATGCCCTGTGCGTCGGTAGCGTTGAGTGCCATGGGCTTCTCACAGAGCACGTGCTTGCCCGCCTGCGCGGCGGCGATGGCCCACTGGGCATGGAGGTGATTGGGCAGCGGAATGTAGATGGCATCCACGTCCGGATCGGCGAGCAGTGCCGCATATGAGCCATGCGCACGCGGAATGCCCAGCCGCTCGGCAGCCGCGCGCGCAGGCGTGAGGTCGCGCGAGGCGATGGCCACCACCTCGCAACGCCGTGAGCGCGTGATGCCCGGAATGACCTTGGTCAGCCCGATGTCGGCGGTCGACAGGACGCCGAAGCGAAGCTTCGCCAACGTCAGCCCCACGATGGTTCGCTGGCCGGCCGGAAGGCCAGCTCGAGGATCCGTTCGCGGCGCGGCCGGGTGAGCACGAATACGACGGCCTCCGCGACATCCTCGGGGCGCATCATGCCTTCGAGCGCGGGCATGTCCGGCGTCCGGCCGCGACCCATGGCGAACTCGGTCGCCACGCCACCGGGGCAGACGTTGGTGCAGCGCACGCCGAGTTCGCGCAACTCATGGTCAAGCGCACTGGTGAGTCCCACCTGGGCGAACTTCGAGGCGCAGTAGACGGCCTCGTTGGGCAACCCACGCCGGCCCGCCTCGCTGGCGATGGTCACGATGTCCGCGCGGCCACTCGCGAGCAGGTGCGGCAGCGCCGCGCGCACGCTGTAGATCAGCCCCTTCACGTTGATGTCGATCATTTCCTCGAGGTGCTCGGGGGCGAGGTCCAGGAACGGACCGTAGGCGCCGACGCCGGCATTGCCGACGAGGATGTCGAGCTTGCCGAAGCGAGCCACAGCGTCGGCCGCGAGCGTCGCCAGCGCGGCCTCGTCGCGTACATCGCAGGCGCGCACGAGCGCCCCCGGCACGCCCGCATCCTCACCACGGCGCGACGCCAGTGCCAGCTTCGTTCCCTGCACTGCCAGTGCCTGCGCGACCGCCGCGCCGATGCCTCGGCCGGCTCCGGTTACCAGCGCCACGCGTCCCTCGAGCGTCTCCAAATCCGTCCCCTTTCCTCTTGACACTGGCTCGCCGATGGCCGAGTCTACCCCAGAATTTCGCAAAGAGGAACACAAACTCTTGGCCGTGGTCCTTCGGCTGCCACCCGGGCAGCGCAGCGAAACCGTTCGCCGGGCAAACCTGAGCGCCATCGCGCGCGAGCTGCACGGCCACGATTCCGTGTCGCGCACCGAACTCGTGGCACGCACCGGTTTGACACGCAGCGCCGTCCGCGTACTGCTCGGCGAACTCGTCGCCGGCGGCCTGGCGCTCGAGGAAACGGGCCGCTCCGAGGGCGGCCCTGGGCGGCCGTCGTTGGTTGTTCGCGCAAATCCGGCCGGCGCGCGGGTCCTGGCCCTCGAAATCGCCGTCGACTCACTGGCCGCGGCCCTCGTCGGCCTCGGCGGCCGGGTCGTGGAACAGGTGCGGCTGGAGCGTCCGCGCGGCCACTTCGAGGTCGACGAGGTGGTCAGCGATTTGAGCGGACTGGCCCACGAGGTGCTCCGACAACGTGGGGCGCCCGTGGCACGGCCACTCGCCATCGGCGTGGCCGTCGTCGCCGCGGTCAGGCGGAGCGACGGTTTCCTGCCCCTGGCGCCGAACCTTGGCTGGGTCGATGTGCCGCTCGGCGAGCGGCTGTTCGCGACGCTCGACCTCGAGGTACCGGTGTTCGTGGCCAACGAGGCCGACCTGGGCGCGCTCGCCGAGATGCGCCGTGGCGCGGCCGTCGGCGAACGTGACATCGTGTTCATCTCGGGCGAGGTAGGCGTCGGTGGCGGAATCTTCATCGACGGCCGGCTGCTCGGCGGCGCTGCCGGTTACGGCGGAGAGGTCGGTCACATGGCCGTCAACCCGGCCGGCCTGCGCTGCGGCTGTGGGTCGGTCGGCTGTTGGGAGACGGAGGTCGGCGAGCGCGCCCTGCTGCGGCGTGCCGGGCACGACATCGACGGCGGGCGCCCTGCGGTCGACGCCGTCCTGGCCGAGGCCGATGCCGGTATTCCACGCGCACTCAGCGCGCTCGACGAGGTGGGCACCTGGCTGGGCCGTGGCCTCGCCGCCCTGGTCAACCTGTTCAACCCGCGACTCGTGGTGCTGGGCGGTCTCTTTGGCCGCATCTACCGGTTCATCGAGGCGACCGTGGCCGGCGAGCTGAAGAGTTTCGCCCTGGCCGCCTCACGCGACAACCTGCGTGTCTCACCGGCGTTGCTGGGCGTGGACGCGCCGTTGATGGGCGCGGCTGAACTGGCTTTCGAACCCATCCTGGCCGATCCGGCCGCCTGGCTGACGAATTCCCAACTGTTGGCTACAGCCTGATGAGAACCAGCGAAGGAGGTGCTCGAAGGACGACAGATTCGTCACCAGCCCGCGACTGAGGCTGTTAGCGTATCCCGCGCCAGCCATGTCTGGCATTTGGGACATTCCCAACGAGGAGGAGCAACTGGATGTCTTACAAACGCTTCGCCATCGGCGCATGTGCGCTGCTGATGGCAACGGCGGCGTGTGGCAGCACCGGCACCACTACCCCGCCGAGTCAGCCGGCGTCGCAACCGGCGAGCCAGCCGGCGTCGCAACCGGCCGCGACGGCTACGCCCGTGCAGAGCCAGACGGCCCAGTGCACGGTCGGCGTGTCCTGGAACAACTATCAGCAGCCGCGCTGGGCGGCCGCTGACCAGCCGAACATCAAGAAGGCGGTCGAGGACGCTGGCGGCACGTACATCGATAAGGACGCCAACCTGAGCAGCGACCAGCAGCTCACGGACGTCACGACACTCATCAACCAGGGTGCCAACGTCCTCATCCTGCTGGCACAGAATGCCGACGCGATCCTGCCCGCACTGCAGGTGGCGAAGGATCACAACGTCCCGGTCATCGCCTATGACCGCCTGATCGAGGATCCGAGCATCCTGTACATCACGTTCAACAACGAAGGCGTCGGCAAGGCCGAGGCAGCCGCGCTGCTGGCCAAGGTCCCGACGGGCAACTACGTGATCATCAAGGGTGACGCGGGTGACCCGAACGCGTCGACCTTCCTGCCGCAGGGCTTCAAGGATGCCGGGCTGCTCGACAGCGAAAGCTCGAACGCCATCACGATCCTGAACAAGACCAGCGACAACTTCCCGCAGGACTACGGTACGTTCACCAACGCTTGGGATACGGCCACGGCCCAGTCGAACATGGAGGCGATCATCGACTCCGCGACTGCCAACGGCCAGACGATTGACGCGATCCTTGCCGAGAACGACAGCACGGCGCTCGGCGTCGTGGCTGCCGAGACGGCCAAGGGCATGGCGTTTGTGCCGCTGTCCGGCCAGGACGGCGACAAGGCCAACCTGAACAACGTGGCGCTCGGCAAGCAGTACGTTGACGTGTGGAAGAACGCCAACGAGCTCGGCAAGGCGGCCGGCCAGGCGGCCATGCAGCTGTGCCAGGGCACGGCAATGGCCGACGTCTCGATCAACATCGATTCCTCGGTCGCGCCGACCGCAGGCAACAGCCCGCAGGACTTCACGACCCCGGGCAGCAACACGGTCAAGTCGCTCATCCTCCAGCCGACCCCGATCACGGCGGACAACCTGTCTGACGTGATGAACGCCGGCTGGTGGGTCACCAAGGACGACATCTGCAAGGACGTCAAGTCCGGCGATCCGGGGGCGACCGCCTGCGGCGTCTGACGGACGAACGTGACTTCCTGAGGTAGTTATTGAATGCGCCCCCGGGGGACCCGGGGGCGCATCTCGTAACGCAGCAAACGGGAGGGCCACCGTGGCAAACGTGGCCAATGCGGCCAAGATACCGCCGGCATCTCAGCGCTCGTTGACGGGACCTTTGCGCCGCCTGGTCGGCGCGACGGAGATCGACCTGCGCCTCTTCGGGATGCTCGTCGCATTGGCGGTCATCCTGTTCGTGTTCGACGTGCTCAGCGGCGGCAAGTTCTTCCGTCCGGCGAACATGGTCACGCTCGCGGTGCAGGGCACGACGGTCGCCATCCTGGCGACCGGCATGGTCCTCGTCATCGTGTCGCGCAACATCGACCTGTCGGTCGGGTCGCTGGTCGGCTTCGTCGCCATGACCTACGCGCTATTGATGGCCGACTGGCTCCCCAACGTCCTGGGCATGGGCGTCGATTTCCCATTCCGCTGGGCGGTGGCCCTCGCGCTCGGCATCGGCGTGGGTGCGGCGTTCGGCGCGCTCCAGGGCTTCATCATCGCCTACATCGGCGTGCCCTCGTTCGTGGTCACGCTGGGTGGCCTGCTGTCCATTCGCGGCCTCGTCTGGTACCTATCGAATGGCGCCGCCGTAACCGGGCTCGATCCTGCCTTCCAGCTCTTTGGCGGCGGCGTCCGTGGCTCAGTCGGCGGTGACTTGACCTGGCTGGTGGGCGCCATCGGCTGCGCCGGGCTCATCTACATACTCACCACCAGCCGCCGCCAGCGGCGACGGTTTGGCTTCCCCGTGCGACCGATGTGGGCAGAAGGCCTGCTGGGCGTGGTGGGCTGCGCGGCCATCCTGGGCGTCTGCGCCTTCGCCAACAACAACTACCTGCCCGCCAACCTGGCCAACCAGTACGCGCAGGACCATGGCATCACGGTGCCGCCCGGCGGCCTCCAGGTGCCCGTCGGCCTGCCCTACCCGATCATCATCCTGGTTGGCGTGACGCTGGTGATGACGTGGATCGCCAACCGGCGGCGGTTCGGCCGCTACGTCTATGCCTACGGCGGCAACCCCGACGCTGCCGAGCTGGCCGGCATCAACACGCGCTGGACCATCATGAAGACGTTCATCGTCATGGGCATCCTCGCCGCACTGTCGGGGGCGGTTGCGGTGGGACGTCTCAACGCGGCCACGCTCGACATTGGCGAGAGCTACGAGCTGTACGTAATCGCCGCAGCGGTCGTCGGCGGCACTTCGTTCTCAGGCGGCATCGGGACCATTCCGGGGGCCGTGCTGGGCGCTTTCGTCATGGCTTCGCTGTCGTACGGCCTGTCCTTCCTGGGCGTGAACTCGCCCGGCCAGAACGTTGCCGCCGGCATCGTGCTGATCCTGGCAGTGGCCTTCGACAGCTGGAATCGGCGGCGCGGGAAATGAGCGGAAGGAGGAACAGGCGATGACCGTGGAAACTGGTACGCCGCTCGTCGAGATGCGCCACATCAACGTCTCGTTTGGCGGTGTCCACGCGGTGCGCGATGTCTCGATCGACCTCTTCGCCGGCGAACTGATCGGCCTCGTCGGCCACAACGGCGCGGGCAAGACGACGCTGATGCGCGCCCTCTCGGGCGCCCACCCCGCCGACAGCGGCGAGATCGTCATCGGCGGTAAACCGGCGACGATCAGGAACCCGCGTGAGGCCAAGAACTACGCGATCGAGACGATCTACCAGAACCTCGCCCTGGCGGACAACCTCGATGCGCCCGGCAACCTCTTCCTGGGCCGTGAGCTGACCACTCGCCTCGGGGAGCTCAACGATTCGGCCATGGAGTCCGAGACGCGTAAGGTGATCACCCGGCTCAACCCGAACTTCACGCGCTTCAAACAAGCCGCTGTGTCACTCTCGGGTGGACAGCGACAGTCGGTCGCCATCGCGCGCGCGGTCTACTTCAACGCACGCATCATGATCATGGACGAGCCGACTGCGGCCCTCGGGCCATCCGAGACGGCGCAGGTGCACGACCTGATTCGCCAGCTCAAGTCAGAGGGCATCGGCATCTTCCTTATCAGCCACGACATCCACGACGTGTTCGACCTATCGGACCGGATAAGCGTGATGTACCAGGGCCGCATCATCGAAACCGTCAAGCGTGACACGGTGACCACTGACGAAGTGCTGGGCATGATCATCGCCGGTCAGCGGCCGGGCACGCACGGTAACGGCGAGATTCCAGCTGTAGCCACATGAGCGCCATAATCGAGGGGGCAACCACGGTGTCTGACTTTTTTGCCGGCGTCCCCGACCGAATCTCATACGGCGGGCTCGACGCCACCAACGATTTCGCGTTCAGGGTCTACCAACCCGATCGAATGGTGCTCGGCACACGAATGGAGGACCAGCTCAGGGTCGCGGTGTGCCTATGGCACTCGTTCAACTGGCCCGGCTCGGACGTCTTCGGCAGCGGCACGTTCGACCGGCCGTGGCTCAGCAACCCCGACACGATGGCCGGCGCGCGGGCGAAGATCGACGCCGCATTCGAGTTCCTGGCCAAGCTGGGTGCGCCGTACTTCGCCTTCCATGACCGCGACGTCGCCCCCGAGGGCGCCACGTACGCGGAAACGCGCGCCAACCTCGAGGCCATGGCCGACTACATCGCGGGCCACATGCAGCGCACCGGCATGAAGCTGTTGTGGGGCACGGCAAACGTGTTCGGCCATCCGCGCTATGCCGCCGGCGCCGGCACCAATCCCGACCCGGAGGTGTTCGCCTACGCCGCTGCCCAGGTCAAGGACATGCTCGAGGTAACCAAGCGACTGGGCGGCGTGAACTATGTCCTGTGGGGCGGCCGCGAGGGCTACGAGACGCTGCTCAACACCGACCTGGCCCGCGAAGAGAAGCAGCTGGCGCGCTTTCTGTCGCTGGTCGCCGAGCACAAGCACAAGATCGGCTTCGTCGGCACCCTGCTCATCGAGCCCAAGCCGCAGGAGCCGACCAAGCACCAGTACGACTACGACGTGGCCACCATCCTGGGCTTCCTGCATCGCTACGGACTGGCCGACGAGTACCGCGTGAACATCGAGGTCAATCACGCCACGCTTGCCGGACACACCTTCCATCACGAGGTTGCACTGGCCCTGGCCACGGGCATCTTCGGCAGCATCGACGTCAACCGCGGCGACTACCAGAACGGCTGGGATACCGACCAGTTTCCGAACTCGGTCGACGAACTGTCATTGGCCATGGTCGAGATCCTGCACGGCGGCGGCTTCACGACCGGCGGCTTCAACTTCGACGCCAAGCTGCGCCGCCAGAGCCTGGCGCGCGACGACCTCTTCCACGCGCACATCGGCGGCATGGACACCCTCGCTCGGGCGTTGCTGGTGGCCGCCGACATGGTCGAGGCACGCACGCTCGCGGAGTTCCGCGAGCAGCGCTATGCGGGCTGGGACGGCCCGCTCGGGCGCCAGATCATGAACGGCCAGCTGTCGCTCGCCGACCTGGAGGCCAAGGTAGTCGCCGGTGAGGTCGATCCACAGCCGGTATCGGGCCGCCAGGAGCTACTCGAGAACCGCGTCAACCGGCGCATCTGGGCAGCCGACCGCTGATCGGGCGCCCGGCCGGCGGGCAGGCAGGCGCATGAGCTTCGTCCTCGGCATCGACGTCTCCACCACCGCCACCAAGGCGGTGCTCGTCGACGACGGCGGCAGCGTGGTCGCCGTGGGCGCGTCGGAGTACCCGTTCGCCGTGCCGCAGCCGTCGTGGGCCGAACAGGATCCGGAACTGTGGTGGCACGCCGCGTGCACCGCCATCCGCGCGGCGCTGGCGACCGCCGGCGCGCGCGCGGACCAGATCGCGGGCGTGGGCCTGACCGGCCAGATGCACGGGCTCGTGCTCCTCGACGACGCCGACCGCGTACTTCGTCCGGCGATCCTGTGGAACGACCAGCGCACGGCGGCCGAATGCGACCTGATCCGCGCGGCAATCGGCCCGCAGCGACTGATCGAAATCACCGGCAACGACGCGCTGACCGGCTTCACCGCGCCGAAACTGGTGTGGGTGCGCGAGCACGAACCCGACGTGTGGCGACGCATCGCCCACGTGTTGCTGCCCAAGGACTACCTGCGCCTGCGGCTGACCGGCGACTACGCCCTGGACAAGGCCGGTGGCTCGGGCACCATCCTGTTCGAACTGGCCGCGCGCGACTGGTCGGCCGTGGTGACCGACGCGCTGGCCATCGACCGGCGCTGGCTGCCGGCCACCTTCGAGGGTCCGGCGGTCACGGGCACCGTCAGCGCGGCCGCGGCAGCCGCCACCGGCCTGCGTGCCGGGACACCGGTAGTGGCCGGTGGCGGCGACCAATCGGCCAATGCCGTGGGCGTGGGTGCCATCGAGCCCGGCGTGGTGGCGCTCTCACTGGGTACATCGGGGGTCGTGTTTGCCGCGACCGACATGCCGTTGTACGAGCCGGCCGGTCGCGTCCATGCTTTTTGCCATGCGGTTCCCGGACGCTGGCACATGATGTCGGTGATGCTGTCGGCGGCCGGTAGCCTGCGCTGGTTCCGCGACACCCTGGCACCCGGCGTCGATTACGGCGAGCTCGTGACCGAGGCCGCCGCGGTGCCCGCAGGCAGCGCGGGCCTGCTCTTTGCGCCGTACCTGTCGGGCGAGCGGAGTCCTCATCCGGACCCCGACGCGCGCGGCGCCTTCGTGGGCCTGACGCTGGGCCACGACCGGCGCCACATGACGCGCGCGGTGCTCGAGGGCGTCGCTTTCGGCCTGCGCGACGGCCTTGACCTGATGGTCGCGGCGGGCACTCCCGCACCGCGGCGCATCCTCGCTTCCGGTGGCGGCCTGGCCAGCCAGCTGTGGCGCCAGATCCTGGCCGACGTGCTCGACACCGAGATCGCCACCCCGGCCACGACCGAGGGCGCGGCTTACGGTGCCGCGTTGCTCGCCACCGTGTCTGCCGGGTGGTTCGCCGGCATGAGCGAGGCATGCGCTGCCACCACGTCGGCAGAGCTGGCGGCAGCGCCGGGTCCCGACGCGCGGGCCTACGCCGAACTGCGCCCGCTGTTCCGCGGGCTGTACGACGCACTGCGACCCACCTCGCGCGGCCTGTCGGCAGCCACGGGCGCACGCGCGTGAGCAGTGAGATCGTGGTGCTCGCCAACGACGAGCTCGAGCTGGCGTTGCTGCCGGAGTACGGCGCACGGCTGCACAGCCTGCGCTTCCGCGGCCGCGAACTGCTGCGCACACCCGCTGACCTGACCGCCTACGAGCGCGAGCCGTTCTTCTGGGGCGCGTTCGTGATGGCTCCATGGTGCAATCGAACGACGACCGACCCGCTCTCGATCGCCGGGCAGGAGGTCCACCTGCCGGCAAACTTCAGCGACGGCACGGCCATCCACGGGCAGGTCTACCTCCGACCGTGGCAGCGGACCGGCGAGCGTGCGTTCAGCGTCACCCACTCCGGCGATGGCTGGCCGTGGCGTTACCGCGCAAGTCTCGCGGTCGAGTTGGCTGGCAGGACCGTGCGCCTGGTCCAACAGGTGACCAACGAGTCGGACTCGGCCATGCCCGCGGGCGTGGGCATCCATCCCTGGTTCGCCGGCCAGCCCTGGGTCGCGATCCACGGCGAGCTGGTGTATCGATCCAACACGAGTGCGGAGTCGGAGCCGGTGCCGGTGACCGGCGAGCTCGACCTGCGCAGCACGCGCGCAATGGCCAAGGGCGTCGATGCCACGTGGGTCGAGCTGGCCGATCCGGCGGCGGAGGTCAGCTGGCCCGATGTCACGCTCGTCTACCGTTGCCTGACCGCGACGCCGCACATCGTGGCGGCCAACCTCGCCGATATCGATGCGATCGCGCTCGAGAGCGAGACGCACGCGCCGCGCGGGCTGAGCCGCCGGGCGGCGGGCGAGCCGGGCGCCCTTACGCTGCTCGATCCCGGTTCGACGCTCGCCCTGACGACCGTCCTCGAGCTCGTGCCGCAGGGCTAGAGCGGCCGCCCGTGCCGCGCGGCCCGCGTGGCGGGCGGCGAGTCGGTTCGCCGGCGTCCGGATCGCGCTCGGCCACGCGCGCCATCTCCTGCAGGTCGCGATCTAGATCCTCCTCGGGCTGTTGCTCGCTCACCAGGAACCTGTTGCGTGCGCCGCCTTCCGCCCGCAGCAGTTCATCGAGCTTGGCGTGGACAGCCTTCGAGTCGCGGTTCTGGGCGCTCTGGATGACGAAGACCATCAGGAAGGTGACGATGGTCGTACCCGTGTTGATGACCAGTTGCCAGGTGTCCGAGAAACCGGCGAGCGGACCCGTGACGGCCCATACAACGATGATCGCGGCAGCGGCGAACAGGGCCACCGGTGAGCCCACCGCGCGGGTGATGTGATCCGCCCAGCGATTGAATGTTTCCCTCATCGGCTGGCAGGTTCGACTGCCTGGTCGGGCGCGGCCAGTCCGCTGCCTGCAACACTCGTTTCAATCGGCTCGCAAGCACCGCTGCGCGGACATCAGCGAACATGCGCGTCGTGAGCGAACCGCACGCGCCGCAGGACTATTTCGAGGAACTCGTGGGCGCAGCCCTGGCGCAGGTTCCCGAGCCGTTCGCGTCGCGCCTGGGGACGGTGGCCATCGTCATCGATGACGTGGCCACGCCCGCACAGCTGGCGGCGACTGGCGTGCCCGGCCTGTTCGGCATCTACGAGGGCGTGCCGCGCACCATGCTCGCGGCCGACATGGCGCCGGTCGCCTCGAAGATCACCATCTTTCGCCTGCCGCTCGAGGCCTACCACCGGGACCGCGAATCGCTCGCGCGCGCCGTGCGCGAGACCGTCTTCCACGAGATCGCGCATCACTTCGGGATCAGCGACGCACGCCTCGCCGAACTCAGCCGGAAGGCGGGTGGTCGCCCGGCTGATCGAGCCACGGACGTTCGTTGAAGACGTCGGTCAGCCAGCGACCGAGCGGCCCGGGCGGACCTTCGCGCGGCGCATCGGCGAGCAGGCCCGTCAGCTCCGCCTCCAGCCGGGCCGTGAGCCGGGCAACGGAATCGCGGTCGGCCCTGCCGCTCACCGGGATTGGTTCGCCGATGCGCAGGCTGATGCGCTTGCCCAGGCGCAGCCAGCGGCTGCCGACGATCGCCAGGGGCACGATCGGTACCTGGGCGCGCAGCGCGATGAAGGCGGCGCCGTCCTGCATTGGCGCCAGCTCGCCTTCCTCGTCGCTCAGGCGGCCCTCCCCGGCGATGGCCAGCACGTAGCCGCCCTTCAGGACGGCCGTCGCGCGCCGCGTCGTGTCGATCAGGTCGCTGCGTGACGGCTTGAACGGCACGGCCATGCGCCCCCACGCGATGAGTCGATTGCGCCAGCCCGCGCTCATGTCCTCTTCCTTGGGGCCGAAGATGAACAGCGGGCGATTCGTCGGCCAGTAGGCAGTGATCAGGAATGGGTCCACCCAGTTGGGATGGTTGAAGACGAGCAGGTAGGCGCCGTCGGCGGGGATGTGCGCCCAGCCGGTGCGCCGGACGCGCAGGTAGCAGACGATGAAAAAGCGAATCGCGAAGCGGATGAAAGCCCGCTTTAGGCGGCCGGCCGGCTCAGGCGCCGGCGGCGAACTCGGGGGCAAGGTGCGCGGCCACGGGCAGGGCGACAACGGGCGGCAATCCCTGCGTGTCGCGTTCCAGCTCGTCGAGGAACACGGGCACCAGGTCAGGGTCGAATTGCCGTCCGCGCAGGCGCTTGAGCTCCGCCGCCACTCGGCCGTGCGCCTGCGCCGGCTGGTACGGCCGGCCGTGGACCATGGCCTCGTATGCGTCGGCTATCGCCACGATGCGCGCGCCGAGCGGTATGTCCTCACCGCTCAGGCCGTCGGGATAGCCACTGCCATTGAACTGCTCATGGTGGTGACGGATGATGGGCACGAAGGAGGTCGATGAACGCAGCGGCCGGCAAATGCGCTCGCCGATCTCGGGGTGCCGGCGCATGACCGACCACTCCTCCTCGTTGAGCGGACCTTCCTTGCGCAGCAGATGCTCGGGCACACCGATCTTGCCCACGTCGTGCAGCAACGCACCGTAGGCGACCGCCTCGAGCTCTTCGCCGCGCAGCCCGACCTGCACCCCGACCCGTGCGGCGTGGTGGGCCAGCCAACGGCAGTGATGCACGAGCCCGGCGTCCTTGGCCTCGACCGCGTTTGCCAGCGCGGCGACGATCTGGGTCGCTCGCTCGAGGTTGGTCATGGCCCGCTGGAGGCGCATGGCGCTGCGGATGCGCGCCAGCAGCTCCGCCTGCTGGACCGGCTTGGCGAGGAAGTCGTCGGCGCCCGCGTCGAGCGCGGCGACCATGTCGTCGACCGACGTGTGTGCGGTGACGACGATGACCGGCAACGTGACGGTCAGCGGGTCGGCCCGCAGCTGGCGCAGGATGGCATAGCCGTCCAGGCGCGGCAGGCTGAGGTCGAGCAGCACCAGGTGTGGTACCAGCTCGATGGTCAGGCGCAGCCCTTCCTCGCCATCGCGCGCGCTGACGGTCGAGTAACCCTCCCGCTCGAGCACACGGCTGAGCAGCTGCCGCTGGGTGGCGTCATCTTCGATGACGAGCACCAGCGGACGTGCCTCGTCCGCAACCATGCAGATCTCCCTTGCAGCCGACGCCACCTTGAACACGGCTGGCGGCACCGGTGACGGCTTTGCCCCTGCGGCACGTGCAGGAACTTCGCGAACGAGTATAGGGGCGTGCAGTACCGTGTTGCGGGTCGACAACGCGCCGCGTAGCATGCGCGGGTTCGGGGCACGGAGCAAAGATCACCGAGCTGCCCCGCATGCCCAGGTACACGAGGAGGATCTCTATATGCAACTTCGCGCGTCGATCACCATTGCGGTGACGACCGTCCTGCTGGTCGCGGCGTGCTCGAGCACCCCGGCCGCGACGTCGACTCCCCCGCCAAGCGTGGCGGCCACACCCACACCCGCTCCGTCAGAGTCGCCGTGCGCCACGTCGTCGGGGACCATGCCTGCCGCAGGCGATCTGAAAGTCGGCGTGGTCACAGACATCGGCACATTGAACGACAAGAACTTCAACGAGTACTCGTACAAGGGCGCGCAAGATGGTGCCCAGGCGATTGGGCTCGACGCGAACGTGCCGAGCATCGTGCCGAACGACGCTTCCGAGTACGCTGCCGACATCCAGCAGTTCGTCGACCAGGGCTTCAACGTGATCGTCACGGTCGGCTTCAACCTGGCCACTGACACCGTCGAGGCCGCCTGCGCCAACGCCGACATCTGGTTTGTCGGGGTCGACCAGTCGCCCATCTGCGTTGACGCTGTTGGTCACGCCGACAGCAGTTTCGCGTGCGCCGGGGATGCCGCCACGCTGCTGCCGCATTACATCTCGGTGAACTTCGCCGAAGATCAGGCGGGCTACCTGGCCGGTATCGTCGCAGCCTCCATCTCGCAGACAGGCGAAATCGGCGCGATCGGCGGCACGAGCGCGTGTGCGCCGTGCGTGCGCTACATCCAGGGCTATGGCCTGGGTGCCCAGTCGGTCAACGCGAGCGTCAAGGTTGACACGGCGTACGTGGTGAACGACTTCTCCAATGCCGCGTTCAACGACCCGGTCGGCGGCAATAACTTCGCAACCCAGTTCCTCGGACAGAACAGCAACGTCGACGTGATGTTCCAGGTCGCCGGCAAGACCGGTAACGGCGTGCTCCAGGCCGCCTGTACCGCCGGCATCTATGGCATCGGGGTCGACGTCGACCAGTACGTCTCGCTCAACGCGGCGAACGACCCGACCTACGGCTGCATCGTTACCTCTGCTGAGAAACACCTCGAAAGTGCCGTCGGCCAGACGATCCAGGCGATCGCCGCGGGGACAGCGACGGGCGGCGACAGCCGCTTCGACGCCAACAACGACGGCATCGGCGTGTCGGCCGCGCAGGGCGCCAATGCCAGCCTCATCACCCCGGCCATCCAGACGTTGCTGGACAACGCCCTGGCCGGCATGAAGGACGGCTCAGTGGTGACCTGCCCGACGGAAGGCTGCGGAGTCGCGCAGTAACGCGCGGCTAAACCCCACTGCGACCAAACTGAGCGGGCCGACCCTGGCGGGCGGCCCGCTCAGCCTTTATTCGAGACGTGAGCATGGCTGACGAGACCAGGCCCGCTGCGCCGGCACTGGAAATGCGCAACATCACCAAGCGCTATCCGGGTGTGCTCGCCAACGACCACATCGACCTCGACGTGCGCCCGGGCGAGATCCACGCGCTGCTCGGCGAAAACGGGGCCGGCAAGACAACCCTGATGAACATCCTCTACGGGCTGGCCCGGCCCGACGAGGGGCAGATCCTGCTCGACGGTGCCCCGATATCGATCAAGAGCCCGGCCGACGCCATCCGCCAGGGCATCAGCATGGTCCACCAGCACTTCATGCTCGTGCCGGTGCTGAGCGTGACCGAGAACATCATGCTCGGCGACGAGGCCATGGCCGGTCCCATCTTCCTCGCGCGGCACGAGGCGTCACGGCGCATCCGCGAACTGGCCCAGCGCTTCGGTTTCGCGATCGATCCCGACGTCAAGGTCAGCGCCCTTTCCGTGGGCGCCCAGCAGCGCGTCGAGATCCTCAAGGCGCTCTATCGCAATGCGCGACTCCTGGTGCTCGACGAGCCGACCGCGGTGCTCACACCGCAGGAAACCGAGGAGATCTTCGCCCTCCTGCGCCGCCTCGCCGAGTCCGGCCACAGCATCATCTTCATCAGCCACAAGCTGTACGAGGTGCTCGAGATTGCCGATCGGATCACGGTCATCAGGCGCGGCCGGGTGATCGGCGAACGCGTGCCGGGCAAGACCAACGAGGAGGACCTCGCCGAGTTGATGGTCGGCCGTGAGGTGCAGCTGACCGTCGACCGTGGTGAATCACATCCCGGTGAGGTGGTGCTCGACGTCCAACAGCTGCGCGCAAGCGACGACCGCGGCCAGGAGGCAGTACGCGGCGTCGACCTCCAGGTCCGTGCCGGCGAGATCGTGGGCATTGCCGGTGTCGCCGGTAATGGCCAGGACGAACTGGTCGAGGCGATCATCGGCATGCGCCGTCCCACGAGCGGCGTGGTGCGGCTGGGCGAGCTGGACATCACCCACGCATCACCGCGGGCGACCAACGAGGCCGGCGTGGGCTACGTTCCCGCCGACCGTCACCGCTTCGGGCTGGTGCTGCCGTTTGCGATAGCCGACAACCTGGTCCTGACGAGCTACTACCGCCCCCCGTATTCCCACGGCTTCCTGCGCGACGACCAGGCCATCGAGAAGGACGCCCGGCAGGCGGTCCAGGCATTCGACATCCGGACGCCCTCCCCCGATGTCCGTGCCGGCACGCTGTCGGGCGGCAACCAGCAGAAGGTTGTCGTCGCCCGCGAGTTCGACCGCGACCTCAAACTGCTCGTGCTCGACCAGCCCACGCGCGGCCTCGACGTGGGCAGCATCGAGTTCATCCACAAGCAGATCATCGCCAAGCGCAATGCCGGCACCGCCGTCCTGCTCGTCTCGGCCGAGCTCGACGAGGTTCTCGAGATGTCCGACCGCATCGGCGTGATGTATCGCGGCGAGCTGGTGTCGATGGTCGACGGGCGGACCGCCGACAAGAACGAGGTCGGCCTGCTGATGGCCACTGGCGGTCGTGAAAGGACACAAGTGTCGGGCAGCGCGGCGTGACCGCACGCGTGCGCGCCGCTCGACCGGGCGAGCTGATCTTCCGCTTCTGGTCCATCATCGCCATCCCGTTCTTCTCGATCCTGCTGGCGCTGGTGGTCGGCGCGCTGGTGATCCTCGGGTCGGAAGTGATCATTGCCGGCCACGAGTTCGACATTGGCCTGCCCCTGCGCGCCTACGGCGCCCTGGTGCAGGGCTCGATCGGCAATGAGAACGCGATCATCAACTCCCTGGTCGTGTCGGCGCCGCTGGTGCTCGGCGGGCTGTCGGTGGCCTTCGGCTTCAAGGCCGGCCTGTTCAACATCGGCGCCCAGGGCCAGTTCCTGATGGGCGTGCTCGGATCGGTGTGGATCGGCGTCACGCTGCGCGACGCGGGCCCGCTGGTGGCAATCCCGGCCGCCGTCCTGGGCGGCGCCATCGGCGGCGCCCTGTGGGGCTTCATCCCGGGCTTCCTCAAGGCGATGTCGGGCGCCCACGAGGTCGTCACCACCATCATGCTCAACTACGTCGCCGCCTCGGTGCTCGCGGGCATCGTCAACGGCCCGCTGCGCGTACCCGCGGCGCCCTCGGCGGTCACCCAGACCGTGGGCGACGCGTCGTTGCCGGTACTCCTCGGACGGAACGGGCACCTGGGCCTGCTGATCGCGCTGATCGCGGTGCCCATCATCGCGTGGCTGCTGTACCGCACCACGATCGGTTTCGAGGTGCGCACCGTGGGCGCCAACCCCGACGCCGCACGCTACGCCGGCATGCGCCCCCGGCTGCTGGTCATGCTGACGATGTCCATCTGCGGCCTGCTGGCCGGACTGGCGGGCACCGGCGAGCTGCTCGGCGTAACCCACAAGACCACGTCGTCGTTCGCGACCACGGTGGGCTTCGATTCGATCGCGGTGGCGCTGCTCGGGCGATCGAACCCGGTTGGCGTCCTGCTGGCCGCGCTGCTGTTCGGCGCGATGCGCGCCGGAGCCGGCCTGATGCAGGTTCAGGCACGCATCCCGGTGGAGCTGGTCGACGTGCTGCAGGCCACGATCCTGCTGTTCCTGGTCGCCAACGTGGTCGTGCGCAAGTTGCTCCGGCTGCGCAACGCGCCGCCGGAGGTGGGCGGCGAGCAGACGTTCACCCAGACCTACGCCGAGGAGGCGGAGGTCTGATGGACCCGATCATCCACTTCCTTTACGCGATCCCTCTTATCGGGCTCGTCTTCCAGCTTGCCGGCTACCTCATCGACGTGCTGCCCAACGTGGCCCCGATCATGCTCCGCGCGGCGACGCCGATTGCCTTCGGCGCCCTGTGCGGAGTCCTGTGCGAACGCTCCGGCGTGGTCAATATCGGCATCGAGGGGATCATGCTCGCGGCCGCCTTCGTGGGCTGGGTGGTGGGCGTCGTCCTCGCGCCGGCGATGGGCCAGAACCCGACGGCCATCTTCGGCCTCACCCCGGCGCTGATCATTGCCGTCGCGGCCGCCGTTGCCGTGGGCATGCTGATTTCGCTGCTCCACGCGTGGCTGTCCATAACCGTGCGCGCAGACCAGATCATCAGCGGCACGATCATCAACATCGCCGCCTTCGGGCTGACCGGCTACCTCAACACCCTCATCTCACAGACCTCGCCGGTGGGCGCCGGCGCGTTCACCCAGTTCCACCCGGCGCAACAACTGGTCGACCTGCCGGTCGTGGGCTGGCTGTTCGAGATGGTGCTCGCCCAGGGCCCGGTGACCATGTCGCTCATCGTCATCGTCATCGTCATGCAGATCCTGCTGTTCAGGTCGCGCTGGGGCCTGCGCACGCGCGCCGTGGGCGAGCACCCCAAGGCGGCCGAGACGGTCGGCATCAACGTGGTCTGGGTGCGCTACCGAAACGTGGTGCTGTCGGGTGGACTGGCGGCCCTCGGGGGCGTGTCGCTGAGCATGGAGACGACCAATTCCTTCCAGGCGGGCATGACCGTGGGCGACGGGTTCATCGGCCTCGCGGCAATGATCGTCGGCCGCTGGACGCCCATCGGCGCGCTGGGGGCGGCACTGCTCTTCTCGTCGGCGCAGGCGATCAGCCGATCGATCACCTTTGCCCCGCCGACCGGTGATCTCGGCCAGCTGCTGACCGCCATTCCACGCCAGTTCTTTGACGCCCTGCCGTACCTCGTCACGATCGTCGTGCTGGCCGGATTGATCGGGCGCAGCATCCCGCCGGCCGCCGACGGCCAGCCCTATGAGCGCGAGGCTGCGACCTGAGCGCGCCCAATGGCTGACGAGCGCGCGCGGGCGCGCGACATTCTCGAGGCCCAGGACAACAGCGGACCGACTCGCCTGCTGACCGGCGAGGAGTCGGCGATGCTGCTCGCCAGGTCGCGGCGCATTGCGCTCGTGGGTGCCTCGCCGCGGGCCAACCGGCCGTCACATGGCGTGATGCGCTATCTGCTTGAACACGACTACGACGTCGTGCCGGTCAACCCCAATGCGTCCGCGGTCCTGGGCATCGCGGCATATGCCACGCTCGAAGCCGCGACCGCGGCCACCGGGCGCTTTGACATCGTCGATGTCTTTCGCCGCTCGGAACTCACGCCGGATATCGCCCGGGCCGCCGTTGCAACCGGTGCGGGTGCGCTATGGCTGCAGCTGGGCGTGGTCAACTGGGACGCAGCACGCATCGCCGCCGCGGGCGGCCTGGCCGTCGTCATGGACCGCTGCACACGCATCGAACACGCGCGGATCAGGACCCGCTGAGGGCGCGCGCCGGGTTGTCGGTGACGAACCTGCGCACCTGGTCGCCCGCCAGGCCGCTGGCCTCGAGGCGGTCAGAAAACGAGCGCAGGATGTAGCGATAACCGGAGCCGCCACAGGCCTCGAAGTTGGTGTCCAGGCAGACGTCGTGGGACAGCAGGATCCGCTCGCCGTGACCGGCGTCGACGAGGGCGTGGATGGCCCGCACCGTGCGCTCGAGGTAGTACTCGTTGCCCGGCGCGATGGTGTCGAACTCCACCCACGCGCCACGTTCGGCAATCGCCCGGTGGTAGGCACGGTCGGGCACCATGTCGCAGTGGCCGATGATCACGCGCCCTGCAGGCACGCCCTCGGCCTCGACCAGGTCGAGCTGGGCGAGGCCCACCGGCCAGCGCGCGGCATGGGTGCTGATCGACACGTCGGTCGCCTGCTGGGCACGCGCCGCGGCGCGGAAGGACTTCTCCTCGGCCGCGGTGAAGGCGCGCTCGCAGCCTATCTCGCCGATGATGCCCGCGCGCACCCCGGTCCCGTCGATGCCCTCGGTGATGTCGCGGACCAGGATCTCGGCCACGTCGTCGATGGTGTGCTGCTCGAACCAGTCAACGTCGAGGTAAGGGCTGCGGTAGAAACCGGTGCCCATGATCACGTTGACGCCACTGGTGGTGGCCATGCGGCGGTTGAGCTCGGGTTCGGGATGGAGACCACGCGAGGTCAGGTCGACCAGCGTCGTCCCGCCGGACTCGCGGAACCTGCCCAGCTCGGCACACACGAGCTCGGGGTCGTTGATCAGCCCGTTGGCGCGGTACTCGCGCAGCAGGTCGATGAAGGTATGCTCGTGGGGCATGACCACGCCCAGCCGGTCGATGGCGACCGGTCCGCTGACCGACTGGACGACGGACAGCATGCCGGTCAGTGGATGGCGAAACCGGCCACGATGAGCACGACCCCGAGGATGCCCGCGGCTGCCCACAGATAGACCTGGTGGCGCAGCAGGTCGCGCATCTCATCCGCACCGGTCCGCTCGTCCGGCCCGCCGTTGGTGCGCCCGCCGCGCCACGATTCGTAGCGCTTGGCGTTGTCGGCCAGCCGATCCAGCTCCGTCAGGCGCCCGAAAGGCAACCTGATCCGCCACACGGCCAGGATGACGAGCACGATGCCGGCCGCCCACAGGATGACGTTGGTCATGACTTCAGCCGCTGCTCGAGCATTTCCTGGACGATCGTCGCGTTTGCCTGGCCGCGCGTCTGGCGCATCACCTGGCCGACCAGGAAGCGCAGCGCGGCATCCTTGCCCGAGAGGTAGTCGGAGACGGCCGACGCATTGGCCGCGAGCACGCTCGCGATCACCTCGCTCAATGCGGCGCTGTCGCTGATCTGGCGCAGGCCGAGTTGGGCCACGATCGCTTCGATCGCCTCGCCCGTCTCGAGATGGCGCGAATAGACCTCTTCGGCGTTCTGGCTGCTCAACTCACCCGCGGCCACCAGGCCGGCGACACGGCCGAGCTCGGCCGGGTCACGTTGTTCGAGCAACCCCCGGCTGCCCTTCACCTCGCGCAGCGTGATCTTCGAATAGAGGCTGGCAATGCGCTTCGCCTCGCTCGCGGCGGCAGTCTCGATGGCGGCATCGAAGTATGCGCTGGGGTTGGCGGCGATGACCGCGGCGTCATTGGCCGACAGCCCCAATGCCGAGCGGTAGCGCTCGCGGCGCGCGGCCGGCAGCTCGGGCAGGGCCGCGCGAATCGACTCGATCCACGCGGCATCGGTGCGCAGCGGCGGCAGGTCGGGCTCGGGGAAGTAGCGGTAGTCCTCGGACTCCTCCTTCAGCCGCATGGTGTACGTCTCGCCATGGTTGTCATCCCAGCCGCGCGTCTCCTGGACGAGCGCTTCGCCGGCGTCCAGCGCGGCCGCCTGGCGCGCCACCTCGAAGTCAATCGCCCGCTCGACCGAGCGGAACGAGTTCATGTTCTTGACCTCGACGCGCGTGCCCAGGGCAACGGCGCCCGCCGGCCGCAGCGAGACGTTGGCCTCGACACGCATCTGGCCCTCTTCCATCGCCGCGTCCGAGGCGCCGATGGCCAGCAGCAGCAGGCGCAGCTCCTCGGCGTAGCGGCGCGCCACCTCGGCCGAGCCGATGACCGGCTCGGTCACGATCTCGAGCAGCGGGATGCCGGCACGATTGAAGTCGACCAGGCTGACGCGCGAGCCGTCGGCCGTCGTCTGGTGCGACAGGCGAGCGGTGTCCTCCTCGAGGTGGGCGCGGCGCAGGGCGACCGGCACGCTTCCCGCCGACGTGTCGACAACGAGCGTGCCGCCGGCGCACAACGGCAGGTCGTACTGGCTGATCTGGTAGCCCTTGGGCAGGTCGGGGTAGAAGTAGTTCTTGCGGTCCCAGCGGGTGACCGGCGGGATCGCCGACCCGAGCGCGATGCCCGTGGCGAGGACGTGCTCCACGGCGCGCCGGTTGATCACCGGCAGTGCGCCGGGCAGGCCCAGGCAGACGGGGCACGTGTTCGAGTTCGGGGCGGCATTGCGCACGTCGGTCGAGCAGGCGCAGAACATCTTCGACGCCGTCCGCAACTGGACGTGGATCTCGACGCCGACGACTACCTCATAACGGGTTGCAGCGGGAGCGGTCAACCGCGCAGCGCGTCCATGAAGCGGCCGATGCGCACGAGGGCTTCCTCGAGCTGCTCGAAGCTGGTCGCGAGGGTGGCGCGTACGTGACCCTCGCCCGACGGCCCGAAGGCGTTGCCGGGCACCACGGCGACTTGCTGCTCGAATAGCAGCCGGTCGGCGAACTCCTCGCTCGCCAGACCGCTCGGGCGAATACTCGGAAAGGCATAGAAGGCACCGTGCGGTTCGACCGTGGGCAGGCCGAGCTGGGCAAGGCCGGCGACGAACATGCGCCGCCGGCGGTCGTACTCGCCGACCATCCGTTCCACGTCCTGCTCGGCGCCCTTGAGCGCCACCACGGCGGCATCCTGGGCAGTCGTCGGCGCCGACATGATCTCGTACTGGTGGACCTTGACGATGCCCTCCAGGATCTCCCGGGGCGCGCACACGTAGCCGACGCGCCAGCCGGTCATCGCGTAGGCCTTCGAGAAGCCGCCGATGAGCGCCGTTCGCTCGCGCATGCCGGGCAGCGCAGCGATGGGCGTGTGGCGATGGCCGCCGTAAACCAGCCGGTCGTAGATCTCGTCGGCGACCACCACCAGGTCGTGGCGCACGGCAATGTCGGCCAGGGCCGAGAGCGTCTCGGGCGCAAGTACCGCGCCTGTGGGATTGCACGGGTAGCCCAGGAACAGCACCTTGGTGCGCGGCGTGATGGCCGCCTCGAGCGCCTGTGGGTGCAGTTCGAAGTTGGTCTCGGCCGTGGTCGCGACGAGAACCGGCACGCCGCCGTTGAACACGATCGAGGGCAGGTAGGCGACGTACGACGGCTCGTGGAGGACCACCTCGTCGCCGGGGTCGACCAGCGCGGCCATGGTCGCGGCCACCGCCTCCGACGCGCCAACCGTCACGCAGATCTCGTTATCGGGGTTGTAGACGAGCCCGTACAGGCGCTCCAGGTGCGCCGCCAGGGCGCGCCGCAGCTCCAGCGTCCCGTAGTTGCTGGTGTAGTGCGTGCGGCCGCTGCGCAGCGAGCGGACGCCCTCTTCGATGATCTGCGGGGGCGTCGTGAAGTCTGGTTCGCCGACGCCCAGGCTGATCACGTCGGGCATCGTCGCGATGACGTCGAAGAACTTGCGAATGCCCGACGGGGGTACGGCGCGAACGCGTTGCGACAGCCGGTCGCGAGCCGGCGTCGGGCTCTCGGGCTGCGGTCCCGGCCCCACGGGCATGACGGGCACGGCTTCTGCGGTCATCTGGGCACGACCTCCTGGGCAGGTGACGGTCCGAGTATAGGCTCAGGTCGCGGCGGCAACGCGCGCGGCACGGTCGGCGGCGGTGGGCGCCGCGGGGTCCCCCAGGACCGCCAGATCGCGTGGCTCCAGCAGCCGCCAGTCAGCGGCCGCGGTGATTGCCTCGTAGGCGCGCCCCAGCTCGAACAGCCGCTGCTCGGCCCACGGGCGGCCGATCAGCTGCAGGCCGACCGGCAGTCCTTCCGACAGCCCGCACGGTACCGACAGCCCCGGCAGGCCGGCCATGTTGACCGGCAGCGTGCACGCGTCCGACAGGTACATCGCGACCGGGTCGGCCAGCCGTGCACCGAAGCGGAAGGCAACCGTCGGGCTGGTCGGTGCCACGAGTGCGTCCACCTGCTCGAAGGCCGCATCGAAATCGGACTTGATCAGCGTGCGCACCTTCTGCGCCTTGAGGTAGTACGCGTCGTAGTAGCCGGCCGACAGCGCGTAGGTGCCGAGCATGATGCGTCGTTTCACCTCGGCGCCGAAGCCGCTGCCGCGCGTGGCCAGGTAGTCAGCGATGTAGTCGCCGTCGGGCTGGCGCACCGAATGGCCATAGCGGATCCCGTCGTAGCGGGCCAGGTTTGCCGACGCCTCCGCCGGCGCGATGATGTAGTAGGTGGCCAGGCCGTAGTCGGTGTGCGGGAGATCGATGTCGATGATTTCCGCACCGGCGTCGGCAAGATCCTTGACCGCCGCGCGAATGAGCGCCTCGACACCGGGCTCCATGCCCTTGACGAAATACTGGCGCGGCAGGCCCAGGCGCACGCCGCGCAGGCTCGCGGCGGCCTCGTCGTCGCTCGCCGGCAACTGCGCGGCGTAGTCGGGCACCTCGATCGGTGCCGACGTCGAATCGCGCTCATCCCGTCCGGCGATCGTCGCCAGCAGCATGGCCGCGTCACGCACATCGCGCGCGAACGGGCCGATCTGGTCGAGCGAGCTGGCAAAGGCGACGATGCCGTAGCGGCTGACGCGGCCATAGGTCGGCTTCATGCCCACGGTGCCGGTGAGTGCCGCGGGCTGGCGGATCGAGCCGCCGGTGTCGGTGCCGATGCCCAGCGGCGCGTGGTACGCCGCCACCGCCGCGGCGGAACCGCCGCTGCTGCCGCCCGGGACGCGCTCGAGGTCCCATGGGTTGGCCGTCGGCCCCCACGCACTGAACTCGGTCGACGAGCCCATCGCGAACTCGTCCATGTTGGTCTTGCCGGGCAGCACCGCGCCGGCGGCGTGCAGCCGCTCGCTGATGTGCGCGTCGTAGGGGCTGACATAGCCCTCGAGAATGGCGCTGCCTGCCGTCGCACGCTGACCAGCGGTGAGTACCAGGTCCTTGAGTGCGACCGGAATGCCGAGCAGGGGCGGCAGCTCAGCCAGCGCGGCTGCGCCCGACGCGCGAGCCTCGGCCAGCCGACGATCCGCTCGCTCGGCCTGCGTCCGCGTGTCGTCCTCGTCGACCCACAGCCAGGCATGCAGGGGCCGGTCGGTCGCGGCGATGCGCGCCAGGTGCGCATCGGCCAGCTCGCGTGCGTTGAACTCGCCGGCGCGCAGGCCGGCCGCCATCTCGTGGGCGTGCAATCGTGTCAGGTCGGCCATCGGGCTAATTGCCGTGCTCACCCAGGATGGGTGGCACGACGAAGTACTCGCCGGAGGTCTGCGGCCCGTTGCCGAGCACCTGTGCCTGGGGCAGGCTGGGCCGTACCTCGTCGGCGCGCAGGATGTTCTCGAGCTCGATCGTCTGGGCCGTGGGCGGGATGTGTTCGGTGTCGAGCTCGGCCAGGACCGCGTACTGATCGACGATGTGGTTGAGCTGCGTCTCCAGGCGCGCCAACTCGGCGTCGTTCAGTCCGAGACGGGCGAGCTGGGCGACGTGCTCGACGTCAGTGCGTGACAGGGCGGCCATCACCGCCAAGGATACCGGCGGCCCGCGTCAGGCCACGTGCAGCGACGCCCCCACGATCGTGGCCGCCAGTGCCGCGGCACCGGCCACCGCCACAAGGCGCAGCCCTTCGGCGCGCCAATCCTCGTTGCCGATGCGCCCGGTCAGCGCACCGAGCAGGAACAGGCCGGTCACCGAGCAGACCATCGCCACCGGAAGTGCAGACGAGACCGGCAGGAAGGCGAAGGGCAGCAGCGGGATCAGCCCGGCGAGCAGCGACGAGACCATCGTCACCGCGCCCGACAGCGCGGGTGACAGCCGCGCCCGCTCGTCGTCGGTGCCGTCGAAGCGCTGCTCGGCACGCGTCGCGTTGTAGAGGACGCCACCCATCGAGACGGCTTCCGCCAGGCCAGCCGACAGTCCGGCGAGGGCGACGAAGTCCGCCCGGCCCGAGCCGATGGTCACGCCAAGTACGACGGCAAGCACGTTGGTCAGGTTGTCCTGGGCGCCCATCAGCACTTCGTGGACGGTTGCGCGCTGCACGACGCGGCGCCAGGAACTGGGGGTTGCAAGTGGTCGGGCCATGGACAGGATCCTCAGCGCAGCAGTCACGCTGTTAGCAGACCACTGGCGGCGGGATCGGACGAGGTCAGAGCGGCCCGCTCGTGGCGGGCCAAACGTCACCTGTTCGAGTAAGTGTTCGCGCCGCCTTGCACGTCCACCGTTTTGCACGTCATTTGCACATTCCCGCCACCGTGAGTCCGCGAACCAGCCGCCCGGCCAGTTGTCGTCGCGCAGCCGCGCGTAATTTCGCGCGATTGGCCCAAGCTGGCCGGCGATGGCAGGTCAAATGCGAGGGAAAACCCGCCGTTCGGCCTCGACGTGTCCAAATCACGTGCAAAGTCGCGCGGCAGCCGGAACTCGCCCTAGCCGGCGGCCGATTCCGGCGGGGCGAACACGACGAGCACCACGAGCTTCGCAGCGATGCTGTGGAAGCGATGCGCCGTACCGGCCGCCACGAACACCACCGTGCCGGGCTGGACGGGTCGCTGGTCGCCGTCGACCTCGAGCACGGCACGCCCCTCGACCACGTGGTACAGCTCGTCCTGGCCGTGCGGCTGCTGTGGGTCATCGGCGCCGGCCTCGAGGACGTAGACGCCTGCGCTCATCGAGTCGCGACGCAGGAACTCCAGGTAGGCCTTCTCGCCATGCACCATCTGCTGGGCCTGGAGCGTCGACATCTCGAAGCGCTCGTAGCGGGCCTGGTCGGGCTCGTTCATATCGCATCTCCCTTGAGCAAACGCTGGAAGGCTTCCTCGTCGATGACCGGCACGCCCAGCTCCTGCGCCCTGGCCAGTTTCGATCCCGCGTTGTCGCCGGCGACGACGTAATCCGTCTTCTTGCTGACCGAACCGCCGGCCTTGCCGCCCGCGTCACGGATGGCGTTCTCGGCGGACTGCCGGTCGAACGAGCTGAGCGTGCCGGTGACAACAACGGTCTTGCCCGCGAGGGGCCCCGCGCCGGCCGCGTCCACCGCGACCACGGCAGGTCGTTCCGGCTCGACGCCGGCATCGACGAGATCGTCGAGCACGCCCGCCGTCGCCGGATCGGTCAGCCACTGCTCGAGGCTGGCGGCCACGGTCGGTCCGACACCGTTGATCTCCTCGAACTGCTCGGCGGGCACGCTGCGCAGTTCGTGGGCCACGCGCGCGAACCAGCCGTCCTTGCCGGCCATCGGCTCATCGTCGCGCGGCGGCCAGCGCCGGGCGATCCAGTTGGCCAGGTCGATGGCCGTCTGGCCGCCAACCTGCGGTATGCCCAGCCCGTGCAGGATGCGATAGAGCGGCCGCACCCGGGCGCGCTGGATCGCTGCGTGCAGGTTCTGTGCGCTCTTGCGTGCGAACCGGTCGAGTGACTCGAGGTCTTCGACGGTCAGGCGGAAGAAGTCGCCGCGCGTCTTGAGCAGGCCACGCTCGAGGAGCTGGACAAGCAGCTTCCAGCCGGCGCCCTCGATGTCCATCGCGCCACGGCCCGCGAAGTGCCCGAACTCCTGGCCGACGCGGGCCGGGCAGAGCGGATTGGGGCAATAGTGGCGGACCGTGTCGGGATCGCGCACGATGGGCGTGCCGCACACCGGACAGTTGGCCGGCATCTCGATACAGCCGCTCGTCCCCGGTCCGCTTCTCGACGATCGGCCGGACGATCTCGGGGATCACGTCACCGGCCTTGTGCAGGATCACGTGGTCGCCGATGCGCACGTCGCGCCGGCGCACCTCGTCGAGGTTGTGGAGCGTCGCCCGCGCGACGGTCGAACCGGCCACCTTGACCGGCGTCAGATGCGCCACGGGAGTGAGCGTCCCGGTGCGCCCGACGTAGGGCACGATGTCCTCGACGAACGCCTCGACCTGCTCGGGCGGGTACTTGTAGGCGACCGCCCAGCGCGGCGCGTGCGAAACCATCCCCAGCCGTCGCTCGAGCTCGAACGAATCGACCTTGACGACCACGCCGTCCGTGCCGTACGGGAGCTCGTGGCGCGGCTCCTGCCAGCGCTCGATGAAGCCGATCACACCATCGATGTCGAGGTCCGTGCCGCGGTTCGGCTCGACCGGGAAGCCGAGCGCCTCCAGCCGATCCAGGGCCGCTGCCTGAGTCTCCACGCGGCCCTCCTCGACGAGCACGTAGAACCATGCGGCGAGGCGCCGGCTGGCGGTTACCGCCGGGTCAATCTGGCGCAACGAACCGGCGCCGCTGTTACGTGGGTTGGCATACAGCGGCAGCCCGGCCTCCTCGCGCTCGGCGTTGATGCGCGCGAACTCGGCCTTGGGCATGTACACCTCGCCGCGCACCTCGATGCTGACCGGTTCGTTCAGGCGCTTGGGCACGTTCTCGATGGTGCGCAGGTTCGGCGTCACGTCCTCGCCGGTCGTGCCGTCGCCGCGAGTCGCGCCTTGCGCGAAGGTGCCGTCGACATAGCGCAGGCTGATCGCCAGGCCGTCGATCTTCAGCTCGGCGTCATAGCGCAGGGCGGCCGACTCGTCAGCGCCGTCCCCCTGCCCCAGCAGGCGCCGCACGCGGGCATCGAAGGCGCGCAGCTCGTCGACGCTGAAGACGTTGTTGAGCGACAGCATGGGCGTTGCGTGGCGCACCTCCTTGAGCAATCCGCCCGCGGGCGTGCCGCCGACCCGCTGCGTGGGCGAGTCCGGCGTGCGTACTTCGGGATGCGCTTCCTCGAGCTCCACCAGCTGGCGAAACAGCGCGTCGTACTCGGCGTCGCTGATCTCCGGCGCGTCCTCGACGTGATACAGCCGGTTGGCGCGCTCGATCTGCGCGCGCAGCTCGGCAGCGCGGGAGGCAAGGTCCGATGTCACGAACCCAATGATCGTCGATTGGCTGTTCAGCCGAGCAGTTCCAGATTGGCCAGCGAGGCGAGCAGCTTCTTCACGCCGCGCTCGGGAAAGGCGACCGTGACCTCCTCGTCGTCGCGCGTCAACTTGGACGTGACCACGGTCCCCTCACCAAAGGCGTGGTGGCGCACGTGGTCACCATCACGGTAGCGCCGCTCGCCGGGCACGACCGGCCGCGCTGGAACCACGTGCCGCGCGGGCTCGGGGAGATCAGCCTCGACCGCATCGGTGCGCCCGTAGTACGCGGCCCGTCGCGCGGCCAGGTCGCGCGACGGCCGGAACGACTCGCCGTCGCGCGGTGCGCCCGCCGGCGCCCCCGGCGGCGAGGTGTAGCCGCCACCCGGCGGCAGGCTCCTGGCCGACCATGAAGCCCGCCGGCCCACCAGCCGCGATGCCCCCCGCGGGCTCAGGATGTACGAGAGGTCGTAGCCGCCGCCCGCACGCTCGTCGGCCGGGCGCTGGTCGTCATCGCCGTCCTCCTGGACGACGAGCCTGGGCCCGTGCATCAGGTCCGCCGGGATCTCGAGCAGGAAGCGCGACGGCACGCTGAAGCCACCCCTCCCCCAGGTGGCGCGCATCGCGGCGTGGGTCAGGTACAGCCGGTGGCGCGCGCGTGTCAGGCCGACGTACGCCAGCCGGCGCTCCTCCTCCATCTGGCGTGCATCGTCGAGCGCCCGCGAATGCGGGAAGACGCCTTCCTCGAGGCCGCTGATGAAGACGACGTCGAATTCGAGGCCCTTCGCCGCGTGGAGCGTGATCAGCGTCACCGCATCGGCGTCGCGCTCGTATGAATCCTGGTCGGCGACCAGCGCGGTCTCCTCGAGCAGGCGGTCGATCGCGTCGTCCGGATCGAGGTCGCCGTAGCGGGCGATCACCTCGCGTAACTCGAGCAGGTTCGCCCAGCGGTCCTCGCCCTCTTCCGAGCCGTCAAGCAGGTAGGCGCGATAGCCGGTCTCCTCGAGCACGGCGTCGAGCAGCTCGGGCAACGCCAGCACGCCCACCCGCTGGCGCAGCGAGCCGATGGCGCGCGCGAAACCAGCAATGGCCGATCGCGCACGCGTCGCGGTGTCGGTTGCCTCGCCTGAGACAAGAGCCTCGAGCGCGTGCCACGTGTTCGCTCCCCGGCGCGCCGCCTCGTCCCGGATGAGCGCGATCGTCTTCTCGCCGATGCCGCGCGGCGGAACGTTCAGGATTCGCTCGTACGCGGCGCCATCAACGTCCGAGCGCAGGACGCGCAGGTAGGCCAGCGCATCCTTGACCTCGCGCCGCTGGTAGAAGCGCGTACCACCGACGAGCTGGTAGCGCAGCCCGTAGCGCAGGAAGGCCTCCTCGATCGGCCGGCTCTGCGCGTTCGTTCGGTACATCACCGCTATGTCGCGCAGCCGGTGGGTGCGCTCGTCGCCCTCGTCCGCACGCCTGGCCAGGAACGAGCCGCCCGCGCCACGGCCGCCGACGAGCGCCTCGACCTGGCGCGCGATCCACTCTGCCTCCTCATCCTCGGAGTCGGCCTCGAAGCGCTCGATCAGCACGCCGCGCGGATTCTGGGTCCAGAGTTTCTTTTCTTTGCGCGCCTCGTTGCGCGACACGACCGCGTGCGCGGCGTCGAGGATCAGCTGCGTCGAGCGGTAGTTCTGCTCGAGCTTGACCACCGTGGCGTTGGGGTAATCGCGTTCGAAGTCGAGGATGTTGCGCAGGTCGGCGCCGCGCCACGAGTAGATGCTCTGGTCGTCGTCGCCCACCACGGCCAGGTTCTTGCGCTGCCCGGCCAGGTGGCGAATCCACAGGTATTGCGCGCGGTTGGTGTCCTGGTACTCGTCGACGTGAAGGTAGCGCCAGCGATCCTGGTAGTGCGCCAGCACGCCTGGCGCCTGGTCGAACAGGCGCACGGCCTCGTTGAGCAGGTCGTCGAAGTCGAGCGCGCCCTGTTCGCGCAGACGCGCCTGGTACCGCTCGTAGGCGCGCGCCGCGATCTCCTCGTGGTATCCGTGCGCGGCCGCCGCGGCGTCCTCGGGACCGAGCAGGTCGTTCTTCCAGCGACCGATCTGGCCCAGGATCGCCTGCGGCTTCAGATCGCTCGAACCGACCAGTTCGAGGTTGCGCATGACCAGCTTGATGGTCGCGGTCTGGTCGTCGGTGTCGTAGATGGCGAACCGCGGGTCGATGCCGATGGCCGAGCCGTCGCGCCGCAGCACGCGTGCACACAGTGCGTGGAAGGTGCCCATCGCCACGTCGCGGGCGCCCTCCCCGACGAGGCGCGTGATCCGGTCGCGCATCTCGGCCGCGGCCTTGTTGGTGAACGTGACCGCGAGGATCTGCCATGGGCGAACGCCCTCGACGCCGATCAGGTATGCGACGCGATGGGCGAGCACCCTGGTCTTGCCCGAACCGGCGCCCGCGAGGATGAGCAGCGGGCCGTGGGTGGTCGTGACCGCGCGCGCCTGCTCGGGATTGAGGCGCGCCACGATGTGCTGGCGAAGCTCCTCGCGCGCGGCGCCGGACTCGGACTCGTGCTCGACCGGCGCGCGCGGTGCTGCGGCGGCCGCCGGGTGCGGCGCCTCGTCGAGGATCTCTGGCCCGGCCAGCGGACGGCGCCTGGCGCGCGCCCGCGGATCGGGCGAGTCCTCGGCCGGAAGCAGGTCGTCAGGCGGCTGCATCTCAGGCAGCGGAGCGTCGGACGTCGGGGGCAGATCGCTTGGCATCGGGTGCTATTGTCGGCCGCAATCGCCGAGTTGAGGGACTCGGGCCGAGGAGAGGGCGAGGTAGTCCGCGCCCGCTGCTGGTCGCCTCAGCGCCAAACGAGGCGCACGATTCCTGGCAACGCCGCGCCCATGATGCCGACCAACAGCGTCGCGACCAGCGCACAGCCCCGTCCGCTCTTCTGGCTGACCACGGGGTGATCCTGCAATAGCCCGCCTGGCACCGCGGACTGCGTAGCTATGTCTGGCGCAGGTGGCGGCGGGGCGGTGTCGGTGGACGGGATCTTCTCGAGCACGAGCGCACCGTCCTGGAGCGCCAGCGGCTTGAGTTGCTTGCCGTTCTGCCTGAACCAGTCGTTGACCTGCGCCACGGCTGCGTCGAGCCCGGACGCACCGGCTCGGCCGGGCAGTTCCGGAATGGAGCTGCGGTCGATGACCAGGGCGCCCGCTTCGTTGACGCTCAGGGCGATGGAGAACTTGACGAACCCGTGCGCCGCGGAAACGTCGACGTTGACGGTGCCCGGATCCGCGCCGCTGGCGAAGGACACGTCCGCCGACGATCCACCCGCCAGCCAGCCCATTTCGCCTGGGCGCCAGACGAGCCGGTCGGTGTGGCAAGAGAAGAAGTCACGAACTTCCTGCGGCGTGCCCTCGGGGAGTTCCGCAGATATATCGGCCACGGTTGTACCTCCGACTTTCGGCACGCGACGGCCCCAGCGCCGGAAACAGATTAGCCCGGGCCGATTGCTCGGTCCGGGCTAATGCTCCGCGCAGTGACGCGAACTAGAAGTCCATGTCCTCGCCGTGGTTATGGCCGGCGCCGACGGGCTCCTTCTTCTCCGGCTTGTCGGTCACCAGCGTCTCGGTCGTCAGCACCATGGCCGCGATCGAGGCCGCGTTCTGCAGGGCAGACCGGGTCACCTTGGCCGCGTCAACGATGCCGCGATCGAACATGTTCCCGTACTCGCCCTTGAGCGCGTCGTAGCCCTCGCCGACCTTCATTCCCTTGACGGCGGACACGATCACCGAGCCCTCCTGGCCGGCGTTCTCGGCGATCTGGCGCATGGGCGCCTCGAGCGCGCGGCGAACGATGTTCACGCCGATCATCTCGTCGCCTTCGAGCTTCAGACTGCCGAGTGCCGGGATCGCCTGCAGCAGGGCGGTGCCGCCGCCGGCGACGATGCCCTCCTCGACCGCCGCGCGGGTGGTCGAGAGTGCGTCCTCGATGCGGTGCTTCTTCTCCTTGAGCTCGACTTCGGTCGCGGCACCGACCTTGATCACTGCCACGCCACCGGCCAGCTTGGCCAGCCGCTCCTGCAGCTTCTCGCGGTCGTAGTCGGAGGTCGTCTCCTCGATCTGCGCCTTGATCTGGGTCATGCGGCCCTTGATGTCCGCCGCGTTGCCGCCGCCGTCGACGATCGTCGTGTCGTCCTTGGTGGCAACCACCCGGCGGGCTGATCCGAAGTCCTCGGCGGTCACCGAGTCGAGCTTGCGCCCGACTTCCTCGCTGATCACGTTGGCGCCGGTCAGGATGGCCATGTCGCGCAGCATCTCCTTGCGCCGATCGCCAAAGCCGGGCGCCTTGACGGCGAGCACTGAGATGGTGCCCTTGAGCTTGTTGACCACCAGCGTCGCCAGCGCCTCACCGTCGACGTCCTCGGCCACGATCAGCAGCGGCTTGCCCAACTGAACGCTCTTCTCGAGCGCGGGCAGCAGCTCCTGCACGCTGGAGATCTTCTTGTCGCTTATCAGCAGGGCGGCGTTCTCGAGGACCGTCTCCATGCGATCGGGGTTGGTCACGAAGTAGGCCGAGATATAGCCCCGGTCGAACTGCATGCCCTCGGTGTATTCCTTCTCGAGGCCGAGCGACTGGCCCTCCTCGACCGTGATGACGCCGTCCTTGCCGACCTTGTCCATCACCTCGGCGATGGTCTCGCCCACCTCCGGGTCAGCCGCGCTGATGGCCGCCACTGCGGCGATCTGCTCGCGGTTATCGACCGGCTGGGAGTTCTTCTTGAGCTCGCCGACGATGCGCTCGACGGCCTTGTCCATGCCGCGCTTGACGATCATCGGGTTGGCACCGGCGGTGACGTTCTTGAGGCCCTCGGTGATGAGCGCCTGGGCGAGCACGACGGCTGTCGTGGTGCCGTCGCCGGCCACGTCGTCGGTCTTGGTCGCCGCTTCCTTGACCAGCTGCGCGCCCATGTTCTCGAAAGGTTCCTCGAGCTCGATGTCGCGCGCGATGGTCACGCCGTCATTGGTGATCGTCGGCGCGCCGAACTTCTTGTCGAGCACGACGTTGCGGCCCTTCGGGCCAAGGGTCACCTTGACGGCGTCGGCGAGCCGGTCGGCGCCCCTCTTGAGCGAACGACGAGCGGTCTCGTCAAAAATCAGTTGCTTAGCCACTTGTGTGTGAAACCTCCCTGGCTGAACGAAACCAGCTGCCGCAGCAGCCGGCTCAGCTCTCGACGATTGCGAGGATGTCCTTCTGGCTGACGATCAGCAGTTCGTCGCCCTCGATCTTGAACTCGGTCCCCGCGTACTTCGCATAGAGGACGGTGTCGCCCTCCTTGACGTCCATCGGCTCGCGCTTGCCGTCGTCGTTCAGACGGCCCGGGCCGGCGGCGATGATCTTGCCCTCCTGGGGCTTCTCCTTGGCCGTGTCGGGCAGCACGATGCCGCTCTTGGTCATCTCCTCGCGCGGAGTGGGCTGAATGACGACCCTGTCGCCCAGCGGGCGAAGCTTGGTCGCAGTGGCGGTTGCCAACGCGGTACCCTCCTGTTTGATTGCCTGTGGCCGCCGACCGCTGGCTGGACCGCGCACTGGGCGCGCGCAACCGGCGCACGGCGCCGCTCGATGTTGGATTAGCACTCTCCGGCAGAGAGTGCTAGCAGACTAGGGCAGCCGTGGCCGGCCTGTCAAGCGGAAGCTTCCGCCAGCGCTAGGGGCCGAGGTGCGCACCCGGCGGCAAGGTCATCCCCGCGCGCGAGACATCCGTGTACAGGTCGAATTCGCCTGACGGCGTGACCACGCACACGACATTGGAGAGAGGCGCGCGCGACGCACCCGGGACACCGGTGATCGGCCACAGCGGCCGGACCTGGTCGTCGTAGATCACGACCAGCGCGCTCACGCCATCGAGCTCGGGGCTCTTGCCGGCCGCCGGCAGGTAGTCATGGATGTCGTGCCCGGCAGGAACACGGAAATAGGCATGGATATGGCCCGCCGCGGGCGAGCACCTGGCGAACAGCTCGGCGGCCTCAGCGGTCGAAACGGAGCCGGCTGCATTGGTTGGAGATGGCCCAGAACTCGCGCGCGGCGCGCCCGTCTCGGGCAGCGACGCAGGCGGTGCGCTGGCAGAACCTCCGGACCAGCCAGCCGAACACGCCGCGGCCAGAGCGGCAACAAGAATGACCGTGCCCAACAATCGCGCCATTGCCGACCTCACCCCGATGCGCCGCCCGGCAACGCCGATTATCAACCCGGCATCTCCCGGCCGTCTGCGCCGCCAATATCCTGCGCCAAACTCACGACCTGTCCCGAATTGGTGCGAAAAGCGTGCGCCGCGAGCGCACCCCAAAGCGGACGAGTCGTGCGTTCGACGCAACTGCCGGCCGTCATCGCGTGAAGGGCGAGATTATTGTTTGCGACATGACCTTCTCGATCGTCGCCCGTGACCCTGAAACCGGCGACCTGGGCATCGCCGTCGCATCGAAGTTCCTCGCCGTTGGGTCCGTCGTGCCGCACGCACGGGCCGGCATCGGGGCCATTGCCACCCAGGCCCTGGCCAATGTGGCCTACGGGCCGGACGGACTCGAACTGCTCGCCGGCGGAGCCTCGGCAAGCGACGCCGTCGCGCGGCTGACCGCCGCCGATGACGGGCGCGACCATCGCCAGCTGGGCATTGTCGACGCCCACGGCAATGGCGCGACCTATACGGGCAGCAGCTGCATCCCGTGGGCCGGTGGTCGCACGGCGCCGGGGGTCGCCGCCCAGGGCAACATCCTGACCGGCGCGGACGTCGTCGATGCCCTCGTCGACACCTTTGTGGGTGCCCCGGGCATGCCCTTTCCGGAGCGCCTGCTGACGGCGCTCGCGGCGGCCGACGCGCGCGGCGGTGACCGGCGTGGGCGACAGTCGGCGGCCCTGCTCGTCGTGCGCGAGGGCGGCGGCTACGGCGGGGCCAACGACCGCTGGCTGGACCTGCGCGTGGACGATCACGAGGCACCCATTCCCGAGTTGCGCCGCATCCTCGAGATCAGCCACCTGCTGCTCGACCGGCCGCGACCGGAGGACCTGCGCGCGATCGACGAGGCGCTCGCCGGACAGCTCCGCGCACAGCTGCAGAGCCTGGGTTACACGCCCGACACGATCAACCGCCAGACGGGACTCGCGGCAGTGGCCGAATCCGCGGGCCTCACGCGCACCGGGGAGCCGCGCGAGCTGCCGGCGAACTGGGACGACGGTTGGCAGGCAGCGCTCGATGAATGGATGGGTACCGAGAACCTCGAAGAGCGCGCCGCAGCACGGGGCTGGATCGATCCGCGGGTCGCCGAGCACCTGGGCGCAAAGGCGGGCTGACGCTGTCGCACAGCCGACGTCAACAATGTCAGCTGGGCGCTCGCCGCAATTGGCCCGCCGACGGACAATCGGCCGGCGGACATTCGCGAGCAAACCCAGGAGGCTACCCATGAACGAGCAGGCATTCGCAATCACCATCGGCGGGCAGACGGTCTACGCCACGCCCGCTCCTGAGGACCAGCGCCAGTTGGCCGAGCTTCTCGGCGACCGCGCGACGATCGACCTCACGCCGGCCGACGACGACCTCGAAGGCCACGCGATATCCGACGAAATCGTCGTCGACGTCGAGGGCCATGCACTCACGCTGCGGCTGCCCAACGCCGGCGACGCGGCGGCACTGCGCCGGGCCCTGGCCGTGGGCGCCATCACCGCCACGATCGTCGGTGCAGGTGCCATTGCGGCGCTGCAGAACCCCGCTCAACCGGCTGCCAACACCGGGCAGATCCCGGCCGCATACAGCCAGGTAGTGCCGGCACCGGCCGCCCGTGCCGACGCGGCCAACGCGCTGCGCGAGCAGCAATTCATGGAGCCGCAGACGCAGACGGTCAATCCGGGCACGAACGTCGTTGCCAACGCGAACGCGGTCCCGGCACAGGCCGCCCGCGCCGACGCGGCCAGCGCATTGCGCGAGCAGCAGTTCATGGAGTCGCAGTCGCAGACGGTCACGCCGGCGGCGGACGCCACGATCGACGATGCTGCGCCGGCACAGGCCAAGCACGCCGACCAGGCCGAGGCAGCGCGCGAGCAGCTCTTCACCGAAAACCGCTGAGGACGGTCACCCGGAACGAGTCCCTAGACTCGCCGGGTGACCATCCCAGCCCGACTGGAACGCACCTACCGCGTACGTTTTGACGAGGCCGGCCCGGACGGCAACCTGCGCAGTTCGGGCCTGCTGCGTTTCGCCCAGGACCTCGCCTGGATCCACTCCGAGAGCGCCGGCTTCGGCCGCGAGTGGTACGCGGCCCAACAGCTGACCTGGCTGGTGCACGCGATCGAGCTCGACGTGCTGGCCGAGACGCCCTACGGCGCGGAGCTGGTTGTCTCGACCGAGGTGACCGGCTTCCGCCGTTTCTGGGCGCGCCGGCGCAGCGAGTTCCGCGCTCCCGGCGACGGACGGCCGACCGCCGTGGCGCTGACCGACTGGGTGCTGCTCAACGCGCTCGGCGCGCCCACCCGGGTTCCCCAGCCGATCGCCGAGCGCTTCCCCGTTGCCGGCGCGGGCGCCTTCACGCCGCTGCGCATCAGGCTGCCGGCGGCGCCGGCGGGGGCGACACGACAGGTATTCGACGTGCGCCGCAGCGAGCTCGACCCGATGGCACACGTCAACAACGCCGCGTATCTGGACTACCTCGACGAGCAGTTCCTCGCCATCGGGAGCAATGGCAGCGTGCTGCCCCTGCCCCGTCGCTATCGCGCCGAATTCCTGGCGTCGGCCGAGCCGGGTGGACGGCTGACCGGCGTGGGTTGGCCGGCCGGCGACGGCTGGTGGTACCGGCTACTCATCGGCGACCGGCGCGACCTGTTCCGCGCGCTCCTGGAGTCCGATCTCAGGCCACCGGCCGGCGCCTGAACATCGCGTCGTAGTTCGCCACCAACCGGTCGCCCAGGGCGCCGCCACCGAGGTCGTCGCGCTGCTCGGCCAGCCAGTCGGCCGTGACGGACACCCAACGCGGCTCGTTGCGCCGGCGCGGCGCACCCGGCGGTGACAGGTAGGGCGAGTCGGTCTCGACCAGCAGGCGGTCGGCCGGCACGCTGCCGGCGACCTGCGCGCTCACTTCCTCGCCACGCCGGAAGACCAGCCCGGAGAAGCTGATCGCGAGGCCCATCGCCAGCGCCTGCTCGGCGTAGTCGAGCGGTCCCGAGAAGGAGTGGAGCACCGCCGGCGGCCGGCCCGGCTCCACGGGCCAGTCGGTCGTGCCGGCACCCAGGGCGCGCAGCTCGCGCAACAGGTCGTCCTGGGCATCGCGTGCGCCGGGCCTGGAGCGGCAATGCAGGATGGCCGGCTTGCGCAGCTCGCGCGCGAGCGCGAGGTGGCGGCGCAGGTTGGCCAGTTGCACGTCGCGCGGCGAGAACGCGCGGTCGTAGTCGAGACCCGTTTCGCCGACCGCCACGCAGCGTTCGAGCTCGGCCAGCTCGATCGTCGCCTGCCACGCGGCGTCATCGGCCTGCGCCGCGACGTGGGGGTGGATGCCCGCGGCGGCATCGGCCGGATATTGCGCCGCGAGTGCCGCCGCGGCGCGCGACGAAGGCACGTCCCAGCCGGGCACGAGAAGCCGCTCGACCCCGGCTGAGTGGGCATCCTGGAGGACGGCCGGAGCGTCGGCCGCGAATGGGTCGGCCTGCAGGTGGCAGTGTGCGTCGATCAGGCGCATGTCAGTGCGGGGCCCGCCTGTGCACCGCGATCTGGCCTCGGTGGGTGTCGATCAGGCTTCCGCTGTTTCGACGCGCGGGAACAGGATCGCCTGGCTGCCCAGCCGGCCGGCGGCAGGTGCGCCGCCCCAGGCCGCCTGCTCAGCGAGTGGCGGTCCACCCTGCCCATCGGCGGCATAAGGAAAGTCGCGACCCAGCTGCGCATACGCGCCACGCGCCGCCATCGGCATGAATGGCGCCGCGGCCAGGGCGATCATGCGGCACGCCTCGAGCAGGTCGGCGAGCACGCCAGCCAGTCGCGCGGCCGCCGCGGCGTCGCCTGAACGTGCCTGCTTGGCGAGTGTCCACGGCTGTTCGCGGTCGACAAAGCGGTTCGCCTCGGCGACGAAGCCCCACAGCGCGGCAAGCGCCTCATGGAGCAGGAATGACCCGATACGTTCGGCGTACGCCGGCCAGGTGCGTGCCCACGCATCGGCCAGTTCGCCGGTCGGCTGCGGCGCCGGCCGCTCGCCATCGAGGTATCGGCCGGCCATGGTCAGTGAGCGGTTGAGCAGGTTGCCGAAGTCGTTGGCCAGGTCGGCGTTGTAACGGCGCACGAACGAGTCCCACGAGACGTCACTGTCGCGGTCGAACGCCACCTCACGCAGCACGACGTAGCGCGCGCCGTCGGGCCCAAAGGCACGCACCATGTCGTCCGGGTCGAGCATGTTGCCCAGGCTCTTGCTCATGCGCTCGCCCTGCACGGTGAGGAAGCCGTGTACCCAGATCCTGCGCGGCGGCTCGAGTCCGGCACTCATCAGCATCGCCGGCCAGTAGATCGAGTGATGGCGATTGATGTCCTTGCCGATGACGTGCACGTCGGCCGGCCACCAGCGCTCGAACATGTCCATGTCGCCCGGAAAGCCGACCCCGGTGATGTAGTTGACCAGGGCATCGAACCACACGTAGATGCGGCCCGCGGTCGCGTCTGCCAAGCCGTCAGGGAGCAACGCGGGACTGCCGTCGGGCCAGATCGGGAAGGGAATGCCCCACGAGACGTGCTCGCGGCTGATCGAGAAGTCCTCGAGGCCGTTGGCGATGAAGGCGAGCATCTCGTTGCGCCGGTACTCCGGCTGCACGAAGTCGGGGCGCTCCGCGAACAGCCGCTCGATGCGCTCCTGGTAGGCCGACAGGCGGAAGAACCAGTTCTTCTCGGCGACCCATTCGAGCGGCACGCTGGGGTGGTTGGGGCACAGCACCGTGTCGCCGTCGCGCACGATGTCGCTCTCGGCCCGGAAACCCTCCGACGGGCAGTACCAGCCCTCGTACGTGCCCACGTACAGGTCGCCATTGGCGTAGGCGCGACGGATCATCTCCTGCGCGGCCAGGACGTGGTCCGGATCGCTGGTGCGAATGAACCGGTCCGCTGCGATGAGCAGCTCGGCCTCGGACTGCTTGAACACGCCCACGATCTCGTCGACGTACGCGGCCGGGTCCTGGCCCAGTTCGGCAGCCCGTCCGGGGATGTTCAGGGAGTGCTCGTCGGTGCCGGTCAGGAAGCGCGTGTCGTCACCGCTCATACGGTGCCAGCGGGCGATGACGTCGGCGGCGATGACCTCGTACAGGGTGTGCAGGCCGGGCCGATTGTTGGCGTAGGCGATCGCGGTCGTGATGTAGTAGCGCGAATGCTGGGGCATCGGGCGGCGATGGTAGCAGGGGCGGCCGCCCGATCCGGCACGTGTGATCCAGGCGACAGCCGGTGGTCGATCTGGCCGACAGCGCGGCTATCTCCAACTTGACCGGCACGCTGTCGGGCGGCTGATCACGCTGGCACGTTGCCTCGTCGCAACATGTGGTCATCAACAAATCAAGCCAATCAACACCGACCCACAAGTCGAGGAGGTAAGTCATGTACCAGCAGGGACGGGCAATCAACCTGAACGCCGAGTACCAGCACGCGTATCGCGCCGAGAGCCATGGATATCACCGGTACGACCTCGAGGATGGTCGCACGCAGCACGCCACGCTGGCGCACATCGCCAGCCTGCGCCACCAGGTGCAGCCGCGACTGGTTGCCCTGGCCGCCGCGGCCATGACCGCAGCTTTCGCGGTCCTGAACTTCTAGGCCGTTCCCCCTCCAGCGCCGGCCCGCCAGGGCCGGCGTCTTTTCATGTCTCCGCGGCGGCCTCGTCCGTTTCCGCCTTGATAGCCGCCCGTGGATCATTGGCAATCGCCGCCAGGACAGCCTTGACCTCGAATGGTGTCAGGCCGGGGTGCTTGCCCAGGATGCGCGCGACCATGCCGCAGATGTGCGGCGCGGCGAAGCTGTTGCCGGTCGCGACCGTCGACCCGCCGTCCTTCCAGCCGATCGGCACGTCGACCCCCCACGCACCCCACTCGACCGGCGGCGACGGGTTATAGAAGAACACCTCCGGGTCGGGGATGGCGTGCGCGGCGACCGAGAAGACGGAGGCGAACGTCGACGGGAAGCTCAAGCCGGGCACGTTGTTGACGGCGCACACCAGCGCCACGCGCTTGAAGTACGCCTGGTCGACGGTCTCGTGGAAGTATCCGAACAGCCGCTCGCTCTTCGACGACAGGCTGAGGCTCATCGCCTGGACACCGTGCTCGATGGCCCACTCCATGCCGGCCAGGAAGGCCACCCCCTTGCCACGCAGGTCGGCGCCGAGGACGCGGACCGAGTAGATCTCGACGTCGGGCGCCAGGCCGACGATGATCCCGGCGCAGGCCGTCCCGTGCCCGTACATGTCCACCGGCTCGTCGGGCACGACACGCGGCTCGTCGTCGACGATCTCCACCGTCACCGACTCGACCAGCCTGCCGCGCACCACGGGATGGTCGGGCTCCACGCCGCTGTCGATGACGGCGACCTTCACGCCCGCGCCGGTCGAGCCGCCCCACGCCCACTCGCGATCGATCTGGCGCAGCGCCGCGGCGCGCACCAGCCTGGCGCGCGCATCGTCCATGAACGGTTCCGACCATGCCGGAATGAGCTGTTCGGGCACGCCGCTCTAGGAGCGTCGGCGGTCGCGCGCGGAGTGCGCCGCGACGACCCCCAGGATGTCCGCCACCAGGCTCATCTCGCGGTCGCCCAGTTCGCGCAGCTGCGCCACGCGGTCGACGATCTGCCAGAAGGGCGACTCCTCGTCGATGTCGAGATCGGCGGACGTGGCGCTCACGAGCGCCTCGACCGATGCCTCGTCGAGATCGTCGTCGATGCCCTGCAGCACTGCGCGGAAGAGGCGCTCGCTGTCGCGCTGGACCCGTGATGCGCGGATCGCCGCTGCGGCCTGGCTGGCAAAGACCGCCAACAGCTCCATGTCGCGCAGCGAGAACGTCGGCTCGGTGCGCTTGTCGAGCACCTGCAGCACGCCGACGGTCTGGTCGCGGTCGACGAGCGGCACCGCGGCAATTGAGCGCGGCACGTAGCCGGTGCGCTCGGCCGCGGCACGATCCCAGCGTGGATCGCTCGCGACATCGGACAGGGCCAGCGGCTGGCCGGTCGAGAAGACGAAGCCGACGATGCCCCGCGACGGCGGCACCGACAGGCCAATGGCGCCTGCGCCCTGCGCCCCTGCCGCCACGCGGAACTCGAGTCGATCCGGATCGCGTTCGAAGAGCGCGATCGACGAAGCCTCCGCCTCGAAAAGGGTCGCCGTGGCATCGACGATGGTCTGCAGCAGCGCCTGCTCGGAACCGCCATCCAGGCGCCGGGCAACGGAAGACCGCCGCGCGGCCAGGCGCAGTGCCTGGAGCGCGGCGGTCGAACCGGGGTCGGTCATTCGGGCGGGGCGGTCAATCCGTCACTCCAAATGATCGTCTGGTGCTGCCCTACTTCAGCATCCGGTGGCCTTCGGCGTCGTCATCGTCGCCTTCGGTCGCCTTCAGCATGCGGTGGCCTTCGGCGTCGTCATCGTCGCCTTCGGTCGCCTTCAGCATGCGGTGGCCTTCGGCGTCGTCATCGTCGCCGGCAGCCTTGAGGAAGCGATGGCCCTCCGCATCATCCTCGTCGCCCGCGGCCTTGAGGTAGCGATGCCCCTCGGCATCATCCTCGTCGCCCGCGGCCTTGAGGAAGCGATGGCCCTCCGCGTCCTGCTCGTCGTCGCTGGCACGCAGCATGCGATGTCCTTCGACATCCTCGCTGGCGCTTTCGCCGCCACGCAGGAACACGGAGTCGCCGCCCAACTTGTCCTGACCCATGGGAACCTCCCTTCAGTGGTTATTCGCTACTCTCGCAGCGATCTGGTTCAGAGTAAAGACCGCAGCTGCGCCCATCAGCCAGCCAGCCGACAGCGCAGATGTCTACTTGGCGACACCCGCCGCATGGCGCGTCTGCCTCAACGTTCCGCACGGCGGGCCAGGCGGGGCAGGTCGGAGATGAGCAGCGCATCGGCATCGATCCTGATCAGGCCCTCGTCGACGAACTCGCTCAGCAGCCGATTCACGCTCTGGCGCGTGCCGCCGATCATCGCCGCCAGGTCCGACTGGGTATAGGGCCAGTCGAGCGTCACGCTGCCGTGCGCATCGGGCTCGGAGTCCTGCGCGAGGCGGGTGAGGCGCATCGCCAGCCGGCCGGCAAGGTCGAGGAAGTGCAGCTCTTCGACCTGTCCGGTGAGACGCCGCAGCTCGCGCGCGAGACCTGAGAAGAGCGCGTCGCGCAGCCCGGGCAGCGTATCGAGCATCTCGATGAACACGTCACGCGGCAGGACCAGGTCCTCCGACGGCTCGACCGCGGTGGCCGTCGCCGATCGCGGCGCCCCGTCGAGGAGCGCCAGCTCGCCGTGGAAATCGCCCGGTCGCAGGGTGGCGATGATGGCTTCCTCGCCCTCGGTCGAGGGCAACACGATCTTGATTGCGCCCACGGCGACGACGTGCAGCGAATCGCCGGGGTCGCCCTGGTGGTAGATGACCTCGCCGCGGCGATAGCGGCGGCGGCGCAGCCTGTTTGCCAGGGAATGCAGGATCTCCTGGCTCCCGCGCTCGAACAATGGGCAGCGCCCGAGCGCCTCAACCGCAAAACTGTCGTCCATCGCCACTCCCTGTCAGCGGCTCGCCGGCTGGCCGACCGGCACCGGCTCGCCCCCAGCCGTGGCCCCGCTCGCCCAACGATGAAGATCGAGTAGCCGGTACGTCAAGCCCGGGCCCTCTTCGACCAGGTCGAAGAACGCCTGCTTGCCCAGGGCGACCAGCACGCCATCGCTCACCGCGGTCACCGTAGCCGTGCGCGGCACACGCGACAACAGCCCGATTTCACCGAAGAAGTCGCCCGCGGTCATCTCGCGCAGGGTGCGGGTCTGGCCGTGTGCGTCGGCCTGGGTCACTTCGACGGTGCCCCGGCCGATGACGTAGAAATCGTCGGCCTCGGCGCCCTGCCGGATGATCACTTCGCCGGGCGTCATGTTGCGGATCTGCGCGCGAGACATGGCCGTTTCGATGCGCGCCGGCGGCAGGCCGGCGAACAGGGGCACGTCGGCAAGCATGCGGCGGACGTCGTCGACGGGGCGCTGGATGGCGTACTGGCCGAGGAGCACGACGGACACCACTGCCGCGCCGGCGACGACGACCGCGGACACGACCAGGACCGCCGCCGGTGCGGCCGCCGCGAGCAGCGGCATGACCAGTGAGCCGGCCGCGTACGCGCTGATCGAGACCGTCTCCATGGCACCCAGCGTCCGGCCGCGCACGGCGTCGGGCACGATGCGCTGCAGCAGCGTGGTGTTGACGATTTCGACGAGCAACGCGCCCGCCGCCGTCACGGCCATGGCCACCAGGGCGACGCCGAAGGCGCTCACGGGCGCGGCGCCGAGGACGGCCAGGCCGAGGGCCAACGCGGCGGCACCAATGAGCAGGGGCGCTGCCAGCCGCCGGCGAAGGACCAGCGCGCCGGCCACCAACGCACCGACGATGCCGCCGATGCCGATCGCCGAGTTGAGCAGGCCGGTGCCGCTCGCCTCGTCCACCCGGAAGACATCCACGGCCAGGATGACGGTGATCACGCTCAGGCCACCGAAGATGAAGTCGCTGACCATGTTCAGCAGCCCCAGCCCGGTCAGCGGCCGCAGAATCGGCTGGAGCACGCTGCGCAGCGATGTCCCGGGCGGCTCCTGCTCATCGTCGGCCGCGTCCGTGACACGCGCGGAGCGAGCGCCGCCCGCCGTGGGCAGGCCCAGCAGCAGCAACGCGACGACACCGAAGGTGAGCGCGTTGAGCAGGAACGCCACCGCGACCGAGCCCACGCTGAGCAGCAGGGCGGCGATCGCCGGACCGATGAAGAAGGCCAGGTTCTCGAGACTCGAGTAGGCGCTGTTGGCCGGCCCGAGCTCCGACTCGTCGCGCACCAGCGAAGGCAGGTAGGCGCCGATGGTCGGCGAGAAGAACGCCGAGAAACAGGTCGCCACGATGGCCAGCGCGACGATGACCAAGATGGGCGCGTCGACGATCACCGCCGCGGCAATGGCGACCATGATCACGCCACGCACGATGTCGGTGGTGAGCAGGACGAGACGGCGGTCGTAGCGATCGGCGACGATCCCGGCGGGCACGGAGAGCAGGATGTAGGGCACGATGCGCGCTGCGCCGATGATGCCCAGGATCAGCGGGTCCCGCGTCTGGTTCCAGATGAGGACAAGCAGCGCTACGAGGTAGAGCCAGTCACCGATCGACGACACGAATTCGCCGAGCAGCACGCGCGCGAGGGCGCCGTTGCCCAGCACGCGTCGGTAAACGGCGATGACTCCCATCGGCCCCTCAAGTGTCGCAGCCGTGTGACGGGCCTGCTGTCGCCCACTTTACAGTTGCACTGTCGCCTGCCGCATTGACCCCACGCCTGCCGAGCAGCATGCTGGACGCACCCATGGATCAGGCGACCAGGGGAGAGAACGGCAGAAAGGGAAAATGACGTGAGTGAAGACCAGGACCTGAACAAGAAAGTCGAGGACGAAGAGGACACCGAGGGGCACAACGTCTTCGCCACCTTCGACTACTACTCGCAGCGCAGCCGTGACCGTCAGTCGGACATCGAGCGCGAGTCGCGCCAGCGTGAGCAGGCGCGTGAGGCACGCGAGGCCAAGAAGAACCGCCGCTAGGCAGCGATCGGGAAACCGTTCAGGGCCGGCACCTCAGGGCGCCGGCCTTCTTCTTGCCTGGCGCTCCAGGGTGCCGGGGACCGCTCGTTGGCTACGCCCTGACGTATTTGCTGGCCAATTTCAGTTGCGCCACCGTTACCCAGGTCAACGGGCTGCCTGCCGCGTCAAGGTCGTGCGGCACGCCACCAGCAAATCCGGGCTAACCGGCACACGGGTTGAAGTAGGGAGAACTCTCCGCCCGGTCCAGGCGGACTACGGTGCTGGTGATGGAATTGGCCCTGATTCCCTGCCCATGACACGGGCGGGTAGCCAGAGGTCAAGCCTCTGCCGGCGGTTCCTGGTCAGGCTGGTCGGTGCCTTGTGCCGGCGGTTGGTCCATGCCGGCTTCCCCCGTGGCTTCGGGTGAGGCCCCCGGCTGCTCATCCTCACGCGGCCGGCGCAGGTCGGCGGCGACCTCTTTCGAGCGCGCCGCCACGCGGTGACCCACGTTCTCGGTCATTCCGGCCGCCTTGTGGGCAATGGGACCGGCCTTCTCGCCGGCCACCGCGGCCAGCTCGGCCGCCTTGGCGGCAACCTCGCGCATCACCGGCGCGGCCTGCGTCGCCAGCGTGTCGATCATCTGCTGGAGCTGCACCAGCATCTCCCGTCCCGCGGCACCACGCGGGCGCTCCTGTTGCTCCTGGTCTTCCCCCGTCTTGTTCTCGTCCATGCGCCGATTCTAATGGCGGAAGTGGCGGACCCCGGTCAGCAGCATGGCCGCGCCGGCAGCATCGGCCGCGGCGATCGCCTGGGCATCACGGACCGAGCCGCCCGGTTGCACGAAGGCGGTGACGCCCGCATCGGTGCACACCTCGACCGCGTCCGGGAAGGGATAGAACGCATCCGACGCACAAACGGCGCCGGCTGCACGCTCGGGGCCGGCTTTGGCGACCGCCAGGCGAGCGCTGTCGACGCGGCTCATCTGGCCTGCGCCCACGCCCACCAGCGCGTTGCCGCGGACAAGCGCGATGGCATTCGACTTGACGTGCCGGCAGATGCGCCAGGCGAGGTCGAGTGCGGTCAGCTCGTCGGCTGTCGGCGCGCGACGCGTGGCCGTCTGCCAGCTCGCGGGATCGTCGCGCGCCGTGTCGGCCTGGCTGACGAGCACCGCGCCGCCCGCGCTGCGCAACTCGAAACCACCACCGGGCGGCGCGTCGAGGCCCGGGTCGAGCAGCACCCGCAGGTTCGGCTTGAGCGCCAGGATGGCGAGGGCCCCGGGCGAGCAGGCCGGCGCCGCGACGACCTCGAGAAACATCTGCGTCAGCCGCTCGGCGACAGCTTCGTCGAGCGGCCGGGTGAAGGCCACCACACCGCCGAAGGCGCTCACCGGGTCGCCCGCGAGAGCCAGCTCCCAGGCGCTCAGCAGGTCGCCGGCCTCTGCCGCACCGCACGGGTTGGCGTGCTTGATCACGGCACACGCGGCGCCGCGCAGGTCGCGCGCGAGTCCGGTCGCCGCCGCCGTGTCAAGGATGTTGTTGTAACTCAGCGGCTTGCCCTGCAGCAGCGCGACCCCGTCGCCAAAGGTGCCCGGCGCAAGGTCGATGCCCGCGACGCGGTACAGCGCCGCCGACTGATGCGGATTCTCGCCGTAGCGCAGGTGCTGTAACCGGCTGAGGTCAAGTCGCAGCGTGGCCGGCGGCTCGGCAGCCTGGGCGTCGGCAGCCGGCGGCAGCCGGCTGTACCAGCGGTCGGCCAGCTCGCCCGAGATCATCGTGTCGTACGCCGCGGTGAGCTTGAAGGCCGCAAGCGCCAGCTCGCGGCGCATGTCCTCGGTCAACCCGCCACCGTGCCCGATCTCGGCGATCACCGCGTCGTATTGCGCCGGATCAGTGACGATGCCCACCACGGCGTGGTTCTTGGCCGCCGCGCGGACCAGCGTCGGGCCGCCGATGTCGATCTGCTCGATCAACTCGTCGAGAGACGTGTCCGTCCGCGCGGCGGCCTCGGCGAACGGATAGAGGTTGACCACGACGAGCTCGAACGGCTCGATCGCGGCGGCGGCGAGTTGCTCGCGATGCTCGTCGCTGCGCAGGTCGGCCAGAACACCCGCGGCGATGCGCGGATGGAGCGTCTTGACCCGGCCATCGAGCATCTCGGGAAAACCGGTCACCTGGGCGACGTCGGTTACGGCCAGGCCGGCCTCGCGCAGGGCGCGCGCGGTGCCGCCGGTCGACACCAGCTCGAAGCCCAGGCCCGCCAGACGAGTCGCAAACGATGCCAGGCCGGCCTTGTCGGAAACCGAGAGCAGCGCCCGCCGATGGTGCAGGGTAGCGGCCGCTCGCGACGGGTCGACCGCCATGCGGCCGTCGGTGACCGCCAGCGCGCCGGCCACGAGCAGGTCGAGCGAGCGCGGCAGGAGCTGGTGCTCGACCGCGTGTAGCCGGGCGAGCAGCGACCCTTCGTCATCTGTGGGCAACACCGGCACCGCCTGCTGGACGACGATCGGACCGCCGTCGAGGCGCTCGTCGACGAGATGGACCGTCACGCCGGTCACGCGCACGCCGGCCGCAAGCGCGTCGCGGACCGCGTGGCCACCGGGAAATGCCGGCAGCAGACTGGGATGAACGTTGAGGATGTGCCCGGCAAAGGCCGTCAGCGTGGCCGGCCCGAGCACGCGCATGAAGCCGGCCAGCACGACCGCGTCGATGCCAGCGCCACGCAGGGCAGCGGCGAGCGCCTCGTCCCACGCATCGCGGTCGTCAAACTGCCCGGGGTCGATCAACGCCGTGGGCACGTTCTCGTCGGCGGCGAAGGCCAACGCCGAGCATGGCCGGTCGGCGAGCACGAGGGCGATGCTCCCTGCCAACGCACCACGCCGCTCCCGGGCACGCAGCGCGCGCAGGTTCGTCCCTTCGCCCGACACGCACACCGCGATGCGTGCGTGATCCCGGGCCGCGCCGCGCTCAGGCTTCCCCATAGCGGCCACCGAGCTCCCCTGCCCCACGCACCTCGCCGATCAGCCACGCGTCGATACCATGCCCGGCCAGCAACTCGAGCGCCACGGGCACGGCGGCGGGCTCGAGCACGACAGCGAAACCGATGCCGCAGTTGAACGTGCCGCGCAGCTCCGTGCTGGACATGCCCGCCGCGCGCGCGACGCGATCGAAGAGCACCGGCTGGGGCCATGCTGCCGGCCGGACCAGCACGCCCAGGTCGTCGCCCACCGCGCGCGGCAGGTTGCGCGCGATGCCACCGCCGGTCACGTGGGCCAGTCCGCCGAGGCGCATCTGCCGCCGGCGCAGCTCGGCCACGAGGTCGACCACGGCCGGCGCGTACAGGCGCGTGGGCCGCAGCAGTTCCTCGTCGAGCGGCAGCCGTCCGTCGTCGATGAGGCGCCGGATCAATGAGAAGCCGTTCGAGTGCAGGCCCGAGCTCGCCAGGCCGATTACCTGATCGCCGGCTTGGGCGGCATCGGCGGTGATCAGCTCGTCGCGCTCCACGAAACCGATGCAGAAGCCGGCCAGGTCGAACTCATCCTCGGCCATCAGCCCGGGATGCTCGGCGGTCTCGCCGCCGACCAGCGTGCAGCCGATCGCCGCGCACGCGCCGGCAATGCCACTCACCAGTGTCGCCACGCGACCCGGATCGAGCCGGCCAACGGCCAGGTAGTCCAGGAAGTGGACCGGCCGCGCCCCGTGGCAGACCACGTCGTCGGCACACATCGCGACCAGGTCCTGGCCGAGCGTGTCGAGCCGGTCCAGCCGGCGCGCGATGTCGGTCTTGGTGCCCACGCCGTCCGTCGCGGTCACGATGAGCGGCCGCACCATGCCGGCCGGGACCTCGACCACCGACGCGAACCGGTTGACCGCCGCGCCGGCACCGTCGCCCAGCCAGCGCGACAGTAGCCCCACGGCGCGTTCGGCGGCGTCGACGTCGACTCCGGCGCGGGCGTAGGCAGCATGCCCGGTCATCGGCTGGCCGGGACGTGGTCGGGTTCGAGCAGGAACTTGCGATCCCGTGCGTCGTAGGGCACGGGCACCGGGTAGTGGCCGTCGAAGCATGCGAAACAGAAACGTTCGCGCGGCAGGTCGATCGCGTCGAGCACGCCGCCGATCGAAAGGTAGGCCAGCGAATCTGCGCCAATGAACTCGCGGATCTCATCGACCGAACGGGTCGCCGCGATCAGCTCACGCTCGATCTGCGTGTCGATGCCGTAGAAGCACGGGTGGAAGATGGGCGGCGCGCTCACACGCACGTGCACCTCGCGCGCGCCGGCACGGCGCAGCAGGCCCACGATCTGGCGCGTGGTCGTGCCGCGCACGATGGAATCGTCGACGACCACCAGGCGCCGGTCGCGAACCTGCTCGCGCAGCGCCGAGAGCTTGACCGTGACGCCACGCTGGCGCATGCCCTGCGAGGGTTGGATGAAGGTGCGACCGGCGTACCGGTTGCGCACCATGCCCTCGCGGTAGGGCAAGCCGCTCGCCTCGGCGTAGCCGGCCGCGGCCGGCGCGCCGGTGTCGGGCACGGGCATGACCAGGTCCGCATCGACGCGTGCCTCGCCCGCGAGGGCGACGCCCATGCGCCGGCGAACCTCGTACAGGTTGCGCCCGAGCATGTACGAATCGGGACGCGCGAAGTAGATCAGCTCGAACACGCACAGCTGCTCGCGCGCCTCGGCGAAACGGACCGAGCGCGGCTCCGGGCCGTCGCCCAGCACGAGCATCTCGCCCGGCGCGACGTCGCGCACGTACTCCGCGCCGAGTACGTCGAGCGCTGCCGTCTCCGACGCTAGCACCCAGCCCTCGCCGTCGGCGGTATGCAGCACGCCCAGTACCAACGGGCGGAAGCCATACGGGTCGCGCACGCCGACGACGCGCGTCTCGTCCATGACAACCAGCGAATAGGCACCCGAGACGCGCGGCAGCACACGCAGCAGGGCATCGACGAGGTCGTCGGCCGGCTCGCTGGCCAGCAGCGCGGTGAGCACCTCGGTGTCGGTCGTGCCGACCAGTCGCGATCGGCCGCCGGGCAGCTCGGCGAGCAGCTGCGCGGTATTGACCAGGTTGCCGTTGTGGCCGATCGCCACCGTCCGCGCGGGACCCAGTCGAAACGACGGTTGGCTGTTCTCCCACACGGTGGACCCGGTCGTCGAATAACGGCAGTGGGCGATCGCGAGGTGGCCGCGCAGCGATGGCAGGCGCCGCTCGTCGAGCACCTGGTCGACCAGGCCAAGATCCTTGTAGACCATCACGCCACGGCCGTCGCTGACCGCCAGGCCCGCCGATTCCTGGCCACGGTGCTGCAGTGCGAAGATGCCCAGCGCGGCGAGCGCCGCGGCCTCCTGCCCCTGGGCGAGAACGCCCACCACGCCGCACATGCGCGGTGCCTCAGCTCGCCTGCTCGAGGACGCGCGGCAGCGCCTGCGTCCAGGCGCGGCGCAGTTGCGCCAGCCCGACGTCCACGTCGTCGGCGACATCCGCGCCGCGCTCCTCGGCCGCGCCGGTGGCGCCGATGCCCACCAGGCGGATGTGCACCCTCTCGCCACCCACTTGGCCCAGGCGGTTGACGGGCACGCGCATGCCCGCCGCCATGTGCGCCAGGTCGGACCAATGCTCGGGCCTGATCGACACGACCGCCCGGCCGGCGCTCTCCCCGAACAGCGCAACTGCCGGCGCGAGGGCGATCGCCAACTGCAGCTCGGCGCCCAGATCGCCCCAGATGGCGCACTCGGCGACGGCCACGGCCAGTCCGCCGGCGCTGATGTCCTGCGCCGATTGGAGCAGTCCTTCGGCCGCGGCCCGCCGCAGCAGGCGGTAGAGCGCCACTTCGCGGCCGTAGTCGATCTGCGGCGGCCGATCATCGGGCGCCGCACCGGCCAGTCGCTCGTACGCCGACCCGGACATGCCCGCTACCGTCTCGCCGAGCAGCGCCACCACGTCACCGGCGTGGCGGAAAGCGGGTCGGACCAGGTGCGCCACGTCATCGAGCACGCCCAGGACACCGATCTGCGCGGTCGGCGCGATGCGCCCAAGCGGCAATTCGTTGTACAGGCTGACATTGCCGCCGGTCACCGGCAGGTTCAGCGCGCGTGCCGCCTCGGCGAGGCCACGCACGGCCTCTGAGAGCTGCCAGTACGCGTCGGGCAGCGTGGGGTCGCCGTAATTCAGGCAGTTGGTCAGGCCGATCGGGCGCGCGCCGGTCACGGCCACGTTGCGCGCGCACTCCGCGACCGCCAGCGCGGCGCCCAGCGCGGGATCGTGCAGCCCGACCATCGGCTGCGAATCGGTCGCCACGACCAGTGCCCGCGCCGTCCCGCGCACGCGCAGCACCGCCGCGCCGCGCTCGCAGCCGTCGATCGTGTCGGCGCCCACGGTCTGGTCGTACTGCGTGGTCACCCACGCCCGGCTGCCCAGGTTGGCGTGACCGACGAGCGCCTCGAGCACCGCGCCGGGGTCCATGCCGCGCTCGGGGAGGCCGTCGTGGGCCATCGGCGCCGCGCCCGGCGCGGGCGCGGCGCGCCGGCGTTGCGGCGCTGCGGCGAGGCGTGGCGGCTCAGGTGAATCGCTGGCCAGCGCAGGCGCCGGTACGCGGGCCAGCTGCATGCCGTCGTCGACCACCACCACGTCACCATCGGCGGTCACCTCGCCGACCACCGCCGCGGGCAAGCCCCAGCGCCGGCAGACACTCAGAACCTCGTCGAGCCGCTCGCGCGTGACCACCGCGAGCATGCGTTCCTGCGACTCGCTGATCATGACCTCAAAGGGCGCCATGCCCTCTTCGCGGCGGGGCACCGCGCCAAGATCGATGCGCATGCCCGTGCCGCTGGCGCCGGCCATCTCCGACGCGGCGCAGGTCAGCCCGGCCGCGCCCAGGTCCTGCAGGCCCTCGACGAGTCCGCGCGACACGAGCTCGAGGCTCGCCTCGATGAGCAGCTTGCCGGCAAACGGGTCGCCGATCTGCACGCTCGGGCGCATCGCCGCCGAGCCCTCGTCGAACACCGCGCTGGCAAGCACCGACGCACCGCCGATGCCGTCGCGGCCGGTGGGTGAGCCGTACAGCACGGCGAGGCTGCCCGGCGTGGGCGCCACGGCGTGGGCGAGCTCACCCTCGCGCAGCAGCCCGACGCACATCACGTTGACGAGCGGATTGCCCGTGTACGTGGGGTCGAAGAGCAGCTCGCCGCCGACTGTCGGGACGCCGACGCAGTTGCCGTAGCCGCCCACGCCGCCGACCACGCCACGCACCAGCCGGCGGGTGGGCTCGTCGTCGGGCCAGCCGAACTTGAGCGCATCGAGCAGGGCCACCGGGCGCGCGCCCATGGCCACGATGTCGCGCAGGATGCCGCCGACGCCGGTGGCGGCGCCCTGGTACGGCTCGACGGCACTCGGATGGTTATGCAATTCGAGCTTGAAGGCAACGGCCAGACCGTCACCGATGCGCACCACGCCGGCGTTCTCACCCGGACCGGCGAGCACGTCGTCACCTGCGCTCGGCAGGCGGCGCAGCAGCCGCCGCGAGCTCTTGTACGAGCAGTGCTCGCTCCACATGACGCTGAACATGGCCAGCTCGAGCTCGTTCGGCGGGCGCCCCAGGCGCGCAAAGATCGCTGCCAGCTCGTCGTCGGTCAGGCCCAGGCGGCGATGCAGGTCGGCCGGCGGCGGCGGCGCGATCACGCGGCTACCTCGACAGCTGCTGCGCTCTCCACCAGTGAGCGCATTAGCAGCATGCCGTCGTCGGAACCGAGCAGGGCTTCTGCCGCCCGCTCCGGATGGGGCATCAGCCCGCAGACCCGGCCAGCGGCATCGACGACTCCGGCAATGTCGTTGAGCGAACCGTTGGGATTGCCCTCGGGCTGCGCGTAACGGAAGACAACCCCGCCGGCGGCCTCGAGCGCCGCGAGCTCGTCGGGCGGCAGGTAGTAGGAGCCCTCGCCGTGGGCGATCGGCATCCGCAGCGTTGCCCCCTCCCGAATGTGCCGGGTGAACGGCGTATCGCGCCGCTCGACCGAGAGGCGCACCCAGCGGTGTTCGAAACGCAGCGTCGAGTTGCGTCGGAGGGCGCCGGGCAGCAGGCCAGCTTCGGTCAATACCTGGAAGCCGTTGCAGATGCCCAGCGTCAGGCCGCCGCGCGCGGCGTGCTCGCGCACGGCGCCCATGATCGGGCTGAAGCGCGCGATGGCGCCCGCGCGCAGGTAGTCACCGTGCGCGAAGCCGCCCGGCAACACCACCGCATCGGCGCCGTGCAGGTCCGTGTCAGTGTGCCACACGAGCTCGCCAGCGGCGCCTGCCAGCTGCGCCGCGTGCAGCGCGTCGCGGTCGCAGTTCGAGCCCGGAAAGACGACCACGGCGACCTTCATCGCGGCCTCACGCGCGCTCGATCGCCCAGTCTTCGATGAGAGGATTCGACAGGAAGTCGGCCGCGAGCTTTTCGATCACGCCACGCGCCGCCGACTCATCGGCCGCTTCGACCGACAGCTCGATCCGCCGCCCGACGCGCACGCCACTGACCATCGACGCGCCGAGCTGGGGCAGGGCGGCCTCGACCGCCCTGCCCTGCGGATCGAGGATGCCCTGGCGGGGCATGACGTCGACGGCGAAGCGGAAGGTGGTCATTCGCCGGCGAGGCGGTCGTTGGCCAGGTAGTCGGCGAAGGACCCGCCGGTGATCCGCTCGAACGCTTCGACGTAGCGTTGCTGCGTGCCGGCCAGCACGTCGGCCGGCAACTCCGGTCCGGGATATGTCTTGTCCCAGTCCTGCGCCTCGAGCCAGTCGCGCACGAACTGCTTGTCGTACGAATCCTGGGCGCGGCCCGGCTCGTATGCGGCAGCTTCCCAGAAGCGCGACGAATTGGGCGTCAGCACCTCGTCGATGAGCAGCAGCGAACCATCCTCGAGCGTGCCGAACTCGAACTTGGTGTCGGCGACGATGATGCCGGCACTCTCGGCGCGCGCGGCCGCGAACCGGTAAAGGGCGAGCGCCAAGTCGCGCGCGCGCTGAGCGATGTCAAGGCCGACGAGCGCCGTCATGTCCGCGAACGAGATGTTCTGGTCGTGACCGACCTCGGCCTTGGTCGATGGCGTGAAGAGCGGCTCGGGCAGGCGGTCCGACTCACGCAGGCCGTCGGGCAGCGGGATGCCGCACACCGCGCCGGTGCGCCGGTAATCCTTCCAGCCACTCCCCGCCAGGTAGCCGCGCACGATCAGCTCGATGGGCAGCACCGTAGCGCGGCGGCAGATCATCGAGCGCCCCCGCAGCTCGGCGGCGCTGGCGGCGTAGTCGGCCGGCAGGTCGGCGACCGACGTTGAAAGCAGGTGGTTGGGCATGATCCCGGCGCGCGCCGTCTCGCGGAACCAGAATCGGGCGAGCCCGGTGAGCACCCGGCCCTTGTTGGGAATCGGCGTGGGCAGCACCACGTCGAATGCGCTGATGCGGTCCGACGCGACGAGCAGCAGGCGGTCCTGGTCGAGCGCGAAGATGTCGCGCACCTTGCCCGAGCGGACGAACCCGGGAACGGTTTCAACGAGCGGCATGGGCAACCTCCTCCAACTGGTCCAATCGGCTCAGCGCCTCGTTCACATTGCGCAGCACGTGCGCCTCGTCAAAACACGCCGCCAGCGCGGCAGCGTCGAGCACCCGCGTCACATCGGAATCTGCCTGCACCAGCTCGCGCAAGGGGCGACGCTCATCAGCCGCGCGCAGGGCCGCGCGCTGGACGATCTCGTAGGCTCGTTCGCGCGCCAGGCCACCCTGCTCGACGAGCGCAGTCAGCAGCGCGCTCGAAGCGTACAGGCCCAGTCCGCGCTCGATGTTCTCGCGCATCCGCTCGGGCCGGACCACGAGGCCATCGACCAGCCCGCGGAACCGCACCAGCATGTAGTGCAGCAACGTGGCCGCGCCGGGCAGCGCAACGCGCTCGACCGACGAGTGGCTGATGTCGCGTTCGTGCCACAACGCCTGGTCCTCGAGCCCGGCCAGCGCGTAGCCACGCAGCAGCCGCGCCAGCCCGGCGAGTCGCTCCGACAGAATCGGGTTGCGCTTGTGCGGCATGGCACTCGAGCCCTTCTGGCCGCGCCCGAACGGCTCCTGCAGCTCGCCGATCTCGGTGTGCTGCAGGTTGCGCACTTCCGTGGCACAACGCTCGATCGAACCGCCGGTGATGGCCATCGCCGCCAGCCACGCGGCGTGCCGGTCGCGCTGCACGATCTGCGTGCTGATCGGGTCCACGGCAAGGCCCAGTTCGGCCATCACCTCGACCTCGATCGCCGGATCCAGCTGGCTGTAGGTGCCGACCGGGCCACTCAGCTTGCCCGTGGCCAGGTCCTCCCCCGCCGCGGCCAGACGGCGCCGGTCGCGCTCGAGCTCGAAGGCCCACGACGCGAACTTCAGGCCCAGCGTGATCGGCTCGGCGTGGACCGAATGGGTGCGTCCCATCATCACCGTCGCGGCGTGTTCGCGGGCCTTGCCCACGAGGGTCTTCACCAACGCGTCCAGCTCACTCAGCAGCAGGTCGTTCGCCGCCCGGCACTGCAGTGCCAGCGCGGTGTCGAGCACGTCGCTGCTGGTCAGCCCGAAGTGCAGGTAGCGGCCCGCCTCGCCGGCCAGCTCGGCAACCTGCGTGACGAAGGCGACCACGTCGTGGTCGGTCGTCTTCTCGATCTCTGAGATACGCGCCACGTCGATGCGTGCCGTCCGCTCGATAGCGTCGACCGCTGCCTGGGGGACCATCTCGCGCCGCGCCAGCGCATGCAGTGCCGCCAGCTCGACGCGCAGCATGTATGTGAAGTGCGCCTCCTCTGTCCAGACGGCGGCCATCTCCGGTCGCGTGTAGCGCCCGATCATCCAACGGCTCCGGCGAATGCCCGGCCGATGTCGCGGCGCACGAATTTGCCGGGATACTCGATGAGTTCCGCGGCGGCGTAGGCCGCGTCGGCGGCGTCGGCCAGGTCGCCACCGCTGCCGACCACGGTCAGCACCCGGCCCGCGGCCGTTACCATCCGGCCGTCAGCTTCGGTGACGCCGGCGCCGAAGACCAGCGCACCAGCGGCGCGTGCGGCTTCGATGCCGCTGATCTCATCGCCCCGCCGCCCAGCATCCGGGTAGCCCGCCGCAGCCAGGACGAGGGCAGCGGTTGCCTCGGGCAGCGTGGCCAGGACGCTGGTCGAACGCAGGGATCCGGTCGCGCAGTCGAGCAGCAGCTCGGCCATGGGCGTCGCCATCCGCGGCAGGATCGCCTGCGTCTCGGGGTCACCGAAGCGGACGTTGAACTCGAGTACGCGCGGCCCGTCCGAGGTGAGCATCAGGCCGGCGAACAGGGCTCCTCGAAATGGGGTGCCTCGCTCGGCCGTCGCGCGCAGCACCGGCGCAATGACCGTTTCGCCGATTGCCGCCAGCTGCGCGTCGTCGATCTCGGCAACCGGCGAGTAGGCGCCCATGCCGCCCGTGTTGGGCCCGGTGTCACCTTCGCCGGCACGCTTGTGGTCGCGCGCCGCCGGCAGCAGCCCATATCGCTCACCGTCACACAGGGCAAAGACGCTCGCTTCGCTGCCGCGCAGCCACCGCTCGACGATGACCGTCTCACCGGCGCTGCCGAAGCGCCCGTGCTCGAGGGCGTCGCGGATCGCCCGCTCCGCCTCGGGCAGCGTGGCGCACACGGTCACGCCCTTGCCCTCGGCGAGGCCGTCCGCCTTGACCACGACGGGGCCGCCCAGCAGTTCGGCGTACTCCAGTGCGTCGCCCACGCCGGTGAACGGCCGTCCCGCCGCCATCGGCACGCCTGCCGCGTCACAGATCTCGCGCGCGAACGCCTTGCTGCCCTCGAGCCTGGCCGCGGCGGCACTTGGTCCAAAGCACGCTATGCCCACGGCGGCCAGCTCGTCGGCGAGGCCGGCGACGAGCGGATCCTCGGGTCCCACCACGACCAGGTCGATGCGCTGCGAGCGCGCCAGCTCGACGACGGCCGGCAGGTCATCCGCGGAAACGGACGGGTGCAGTTCGGCGATGTCGGCGATCATCGGGTTCCCCGGGGCGACCGCCACATGAGGCACGCCCTCCGCCACGAAACGCCACGCCAGGGCATGCTGCCGCGCACCGTTCCCGACTACGAGCACGCGTTGCGGCATGCCGCCGCTGCTCATGTGCGCACCAGTGTCTGGTTGCGCTCGGGCCCGACGCTGACGATGGTCACCGGCACCCCGGCCCGCTCCTCGATCGCCTCGATGTAGCGCCGCGCGTTGTCGGGGAGGTCGGCCAGGCTCGTGCACTCGCGCAGGTCCTGCGTCCAGCCCGCGAAATCGCGGTAGACCGGCTCGGCGCGCTCCAGCTGCGCCTCGCTGGCCGGCGCCTCGCTGGTCACCCGACCGTCGATGCGATAGCCGGTGCACACGCGCACCACCTCGAGCCCGGACAGGATGTCGATCTTGTTGAGCATGATCCCGGTCACGCTGTTCAGCAGGACCGCCCTGCGCAACGGCACGAAATCGAGCCAGCCACAGCGCCGCCGGCGGCCCGTGGTCGTGCCGAACTCGTGGCCGGCCTCGACCAGGTGCGCACCCACCGCGTCGTGCAACTCGGTCGGCAGCGGACCGCTGCCGACGCGCGTCGAGTACGCCTTGAGCACGCCCAGCACCTCGTCGACCTGGCGCGGGCCCACGCCGCCGCCCGTCGTCACCCCGCCGGCCACCGGGTTGCTACTGGTCACGTAGGGATAGTTGCCATGATCCAGGTCGAGCAGGGCGCCCTGCGCACCCTCGTAGAGCACGTGCTGGCCGGCTGCCAGGGCTTCCTGAACGAGCGCCGTCGTGTCGGTGATGTGAGCGCGCAGTCGCTCGCCCCACTCGCGCGCACAGCGCACGAGTTCATCGAGTTCGGCCGGCGGCTGGCCGTACAGCGCGAGCAGCGCGTTCTTCTCGTCCAGCGCGGCCGAGATCCTCTCGCGCAGCAGCGTGGGCTCGAGGAGGTCGCCCATGCGGATGCCGGTGCGCGCGGCGCGATCGGCGTACGCCGGGCCGATACCCCGTCGTGTGGTGCCGATGCCGCGGTCGCCGGCGGCCGCCTCGCGCGCGCCGTCGAGCGCGACGTGGTACGGCATGATCACGTGCGCCGCGTGGCTGATGCGCAGCCGCGCCGGCGAGATGCCGCGCTCGGCGAGCATGGCCATCTCGTCGAGCAGTGTCTGGGGATTGACCACGACGCCGGGGCCGATGACCGGCGTTATGCGCTCATGGAGAACGCCACTCGGCACGAGGTGGAGCTTGAAGACCTCGTCGCCCAGGACGATGGTGTGGCCGGCGTTGTCGCCCCCCTGGTAGCGCACGCACAGCGACACGCGCTCAGCCAGCAGGTCAGTGGCCTTGCCCTTGCCCTCGTCGCCCCACTGCAATCCGCAGATGACAGTGACCGGCATCAGGCGCCTCGCCTGGCGCGGGATACGCGAGTGCTGCGTTCCGATGTCTGGCTGCGTGCCGGCCTCACGGGACCGACGCCGCGGTCGGGCAACAGCTCCTCCATTGATCTCGCGGGTTCACGGCTCCCGCGCCGCCGAAGGGCAGATTCTAGCAGCGCGCGGGCCGGCCATCGCGGGTCGCTCGCGGGGCCGCCGGTGCGGTGCGGCACCGACCCGCTGCCACCAGGCAACGCGGCTCGGTCGCCAGCATGCGGTACCCGGGCAGTACTCGTTTCTTATCGCCCACCGCAGCGCTGGTGCTGTCAGTGAGGTTCACGTCCGTTTCCGTGTCGTCCGGACTTACGGGCGCCTCGACCGCTCCCGTGCGACCAAAGTAAGGGATTGCCGCAGCGGTCCGGTCGGGGTTAAGGTCGGAGCCGATAGCCGCTCCGCGAAGCGCCCCAGCGCCTCCAGCGACTCCGTCGTCGCGCCCCAGCGCGGCGACGGCACCACGGCCAGGGAGGGAGCCTGATCGTGTCCTTTGGACGTATCTTCACGCGTATTTTGCTGGTGCTGGTCTTCGCCGCCGGCCTGCTCGGATCGGCGTTGCCAGTCGCCGCATCCGACACGGTCACCACGACACAGGCGCAGCAGGTCGTCCAGATTGCCCAGAACGAGGTTGGCCACCGCTGGGCATTCAAGGCCACGGGTCCCACGAAGTTCGACTGTTCGGGCCTCGTCACCTATGTCTTCCGGCAGGCCGACCTGCTGCAGACGATCGGCGGCAAGCGCCGCACCGTGCGCGGTTTCCACGCGTGGTTCAAGCACCACGGGCAGGCCAACATGAAGGCCCCCAAGGTCGGTGACCTGGTCGTCTGGGGGCGCAATCGCCACGTCGGCATCTACGTCGGCAACGGCCGAGCGGTCAGTGCGCTGTACAACCCCTACGGCGTGACCGACCACAAGCTGACCTTCATCACCAACATGCGTGTCACGGCCTACCTCCACGTCAGTCTCAACCGCTGACCCGGCCAACTGGGGCGCGGCGAGCGGGGAGGAGCCGCGCTCGCCGCGCGGGGGGTTATCGGGACGCGTCTCGCGGCACTTGCGGGACGCGTCCTTTTTTCTAGGCGGCCACCAGTTCCTGGCCGGCCGGTGAAGCTGCAGCCTCGGCGTCATCGGCGTCGGCCGGGTCGTTCCCGTTATCAGCCGCATCGGCGCTGAAGACCGGGGCAACACCCATCGCCGCCGCCTGGGCGGCGAGGGCATCGGCAGCCGATTCGGCCGCGTAGTCCTTCTTGCGCTTGCCGGACAGCATCTCGACCGAGCTGGCCACGATTTCGGTCTTCCAGTGGCGCGCCTTGGCGTCGTCTTCCCACTGGCGGGTCTGCAGCCGGCCGATGATGCTCACCAGCTGGCCCTTGCCCAGATACTGGCCGCATATTTCGGCGAGGCGGTCCCAGGTGACCACGGGGTGATATTCGGACTTCTCCGACCCGCCGCGATAGTCGTTGGTGGCCACCGAAAACGTGGTGACCGTCTTGCCGCTTGCCAGCTGGCGCGACTCGGGATCGCGCGTCAGCCGCCCGGTGAGCACAACCTGGTTCATCCGTACACCTCCTGACCGGCCCGGAGCGGGCTCGGCCTGCGTGGTCGGCGGACGGCGGGAACTCGACGACGACACCTTAGCGAGAGGCAATTCACGCACACTTACCGGTCGCTTACTTGCGGCTTAGCCGTGGCCACTTGTCTTCCGGCGCGCTCCTGACGATTCAGGCTGTGCATTCCTCTCTATCGCCGTGACCCTGGATTCGCGATCTGTCCACTCAAGCAGAACTATCGGTGCGATCGACGTCGTATGCCCACGCGCAAGTTGAATGCCTGGACACCAGCCGACGACCACAGACTCACGCAGGGAGTTCATTCGAGCTGGGTAGAACACCAAGATGAGGCCGATAGTTCCGTTTGCCTGGACGGATCCGGATTCGACCTTCCGACCGAGGCCAACCCCCGCACGCGACTGTGCCTACACGCCCAGGCGCGACGCTAAACCGTCCTCGCGTGCCACCACTCGCGCAGCGATTCGCAGCGGCCGCGGGCGTCGATGGCGCAGACCATGATCCCGTCGAGCTCACGCCCGCCGCCGGCGACGCGCCAGTGCGCCACCCCGTAGGTGTGCCCCGCGCCGAGCACCTCGGCGCTGAAGGCCACGCCCGGCGTGTGCGCCAGAAGTTCCGCGAAATGAGCGTGGATCGCGCGCCGGCCACGGGTCGGCGGCGCGAACGGATCCGCCTGCAGGGTCGCGCCGACCACGAACCCGGCAGCCATCGCCGCCGCGTCGCCCGCCTCCCAGGCGTCGCCTAAGGCGGTCAGCCAGCGCGTGAATCGGGCGACGGTGTCCTCGCCGCTCACACCTGGTGAATCTGGAGCGCTGCGCGCATGCCCGACTCCAGCGCGCCCTGGATCCAGGCGTGGTACAGCGAGCAATGCTCGCCGGCGAAGTAGACCCTCCCCTCCGGCTGCAGGATGGCGGCCTGCAGGTTGGTCTGCTGCTCGGGCGCGAACAGCGCGAAGGCGCCGCGTGCCCACTGATCGCTGTACCACGCGTGTGAGGCGCCCACCTCGAACTCCTCGGTGATGCCCGGGTGGATCTCCTCGACGTCCTCGAGGGCCTCCTCGACGCGTGAACGCTCGTCCATGGCGCCCCACTGCAGCGCGTCCTGGCCCCACGTGTACGAGGCGAGAAGGACGCCGCGGGTGGTCGACGGATCGGGCGTCGGGTAGTTCAGCCGGCGCACCGGCAAATCGGTGACGGTGGCGCCTCCTTCAATACCGTCGGCCGTCTCCCAGATGCGGTGGCGGACCTGGAACAGGATCTTGGTCGAGGCGTGGTAGTTGAGCTCGCGGATGGCCTTCTCCTTGGCGCGCGAGAAGGAGCGATGCTCGACCGTGCGCAACACGGAGAACGGCAGGGTGCAGATGGCGTAGTCGCCGGTCAGCGTGTAGCGATCCGGACCCTGGCGGCAGTGCAGCGTGACCGAGTCGGCATCCTGGTCGATGCGCCGCACCTCGACGCCGAAGCGCACCACGTCCTGCAACTCGCCGTAGAACGCGTTGGGCAGGCGGTCCATGCCGCCGACGATCTCCTGCATGTCGACGTAGAACTTGCCCAGCTCCTCGCGCAGCGTCTCGATGAACGCGTTATGCAGGTCGCTCTCGACGAAGTTCATCACCGCGTAGTACTCGACCGCGCTCTCACTGAAGCCGCGATGGCGCAGGAATTCGTACAGGCTGAACTCGTCGTAGCGGCGCACGATCTGCGGCCACGCGCGTTGGGCGTCCTCGTCGACCATCGCCCGCAGCTCGGCGATCGCCGCCTGCCAGAGAGCGTCCGCCGACCTGCCCTGTTCGGCAGGCTCGAGGCTGAATGGCAGGCGCTCGGGATGGGCGTCGGCGTCGGCCATCGTCAGGCGCTCGCCCGCGACATAAACCAGCCCGCGCGGATTGCCCATCACGAACGGGCGCAGCGGCAGCCCGAAGCGGGCGATGTAGCCGAGCGTCAGGTTGTGCACGCGCGGGATGCGCATGGCGCCGGCCTCGGCATACAGCCCCGGCGCGAAGGAACGCAGGGTGTAGACGCGGCCGCCGACGCGGTTCTGGGCCTCGAGCACGACCGGCCGATGCCCGGCGCGCTGCAGCTCATACGCAGCCACCAGGCCGGCGATGCCACCGCCGATGATGAGAACACGCTTGGGTTCTGCCGCGCGGCCGGGCAGCCCGCCCGCGAGGATGGCGTTGATATCCGCCGGCACCTCGGGTGCCTGATCGGGCCGTGGCTGGGCGGACGTCACGAGCGGAGTCTAGCCGCGAAAGAGGTCGCGGCGGGCCAGGCCGGTGCGACGGGCCACCTCCTTGGCGGCCGACGCGCGGCTCATCCCCGCGGTGACCAGTCGCGCAACCTCCGACCGACCCTCCGCCAGCCCGACCTCCGGCTCGTCCCGAGCACGCTCGCGCCCGGCGATGACCAGGGTCACCTCACCGCGCGGCGGTTCCGCCGCTGCCCGACGAGCGAGCTCGTCGAGCGAGCCGCGCCATATCTCCTCGTGCAACTTGGTCAGCTCGCGGCACAGCGCCGCGGGGCGGTCACCGCCGCACGCCGCGCCCAGGTCGGCGAGCGTCGCCGCGACGCGGTTGGCCGCCTCGAACATGACCGTGGTGCGCTCGTCGGCGGCGATGCGCGCCAATCTCGAGCGACGCTCGGCCCCGCGACGCGCCAGGAAACCCTCGAACGCGAAGCGCGCCGCGGGCAGGCCGCTGGCCACCAGCGCGGCGAGCACCGCCGACGGGCCGGGAATGGGCACCACCTGGCCACCGCGCGCCGCCCACTCCCCCACGAGCTCGCCGCCCGGGTCGCTGACCAGGGGCGTTCCCGCGTCGGTCACGAGCGCCATGTCGGCCCCGCCGGCGAGGTGCGCGAGCAGCTCGTCGCGGCGTGCCGCCGGACTCTGCGCGTGGTAGCTGATCAGGCGCGTAGCGATGTCGTGTCGGGCCCACAGCCGGCGCGTCAGGCGCGTGTCCTCGGCCGCCACGAGCGGCACTGCGCGCAGCACCTCGATTGCGCGCGGCGTTATGTCGGACAGATTGCCGATTGGCGTGGCCACGACATAGAGCGTGCCGCCGCCGCCCGCCGACCGCTGCTCGCCCGACATCAGCCCGGTTGCGGGCGGCGGCGCGGGTAGAGGTAGTCGACGCCCGGCGTGCGCGTGGTCAGCTTGGCCACGGGCGGCGTCTGGCGCTTGTACTCGGACGCCGCCACCAGGCGCTGTACCCGGGTGATCATCGCCTGCGCGAAACCCATCTCGATCAGCTCGGCATCGGTGCGCCGGCGATCGACCATCCAGTAGAGCAAGCGGTCCATGTCGGCATAAGACAGCCCCAGCTCGTCTTCATCGGTCTGGCCGGGCCACAGATCGGCGCTGGGCGCCTTGCGCAGGATCGGGTCGGGCACCCCCATCTCGGCCGCGAGCTGGCGCACCTGGCTCTTGTACAGGTCGCCGATCGGGTTGAAGGCCGACGCGTTGTCGCCATAGATGGTCGTGTAGCCGAGCAGCGCCTCGGTCTTGTTGCCGGTGCCCGCCACCAACCCATTCCAGACCACCGACTGGTCGTACAACACGGCCATGCGCGCCCGGGCGGCGAAGTTGCCGATGCGGCGCTTGTCCGCATTCGGGGTCCGGCCACCGAGCGCGCCATCGAAGTAGCCGTCGACGATCGACGTTATCTCGACCGTCTGGCTGTGACACCCGAGCTGGCGCACCACCAGTTCAGCATCGGCCGACGATGAATCCGACGAGGTCCGGTAGGGCAGCAGCAGGCACAGCAGGCGCTCGGCGCCGATCGCTTCGGCAACCAGGTAGCCGACCAGCGCCGAATCGATGCCGCCCGAGAGGCCGAGCACGACCCGCTCGAAGCCCGCCTGGCGCAGGTGGCCGCGGATGAACTCGCCGATCAGCCGGCGCGCGACGCCGGTGTCGATGAGCAACTCCGGGGGCAGCGCAAAGGGCAGGTCGTCAGCCAGTGAGCTCACTCCATCTCCGTGTCGGCCGCTTCGTTGCCGGCTCGTTCGCGCACGAGCCGTTCCAGCTGGCGCAGGACGAAGTCCGGTCGCTCGTCGCGCAGCAGCGGCAGCGCGACTCGCTCGCGACGCACGTCGTCAAGGTCGATGCGCACGGTGAACAGGCCCGGCTCGAGTATCGGCGCCGCGCACAGCACGTCACCCGCCGGCGAGATGACCTGCGAGCCGCCCCAGAAGGTGACCGCTTCCTCGACGCCCACGCGGTTGACGAAGATCACGAACGACGTCGTCAGCTGGGCATAGGCGCGCATGAGCGTGCGCCACGATTGGGCAGTTCCCAGCTGGTCCTCGACCACGGCGGCGATGTCGCGACCCGGCGACGACGATATGTTGATCAGTACCTGGGCGCCGTCGAGCGCCAGCAGGTAGGGCACGGGCAGGTGCCAGAAGTCTTCGCAGATGCACAGGCCCATGCGTACGCCAAGGCGCGAGTCGACGGCGCGCAACACGTTGCCCGCGCCAAAGAAGCGCCGCTCGTCGAACAGGCCGTAGTTGGGCAGGTATGACTTGCGGTAGACGTGCGCCACCTGCCCACCCTCGAGCAGCGCGCCCGCAATCAGGAGCTGGTGCTCGTCCGACTCCTCCACGTAGCCGACCACGACCGACATCTCGCCGGCGGCCCGCGCGAGCTCGGCCAGACGGGCATCGTCGCTGCGCATGGCAACCTCGGAATTGAGGTCCTGCAGCAGGTAGCCGGTCAGGCCGAGCTCGGGAAAGACGAGCAGGTCGACACCCTGCGCGGCGGCCTCGTCGATGACCCGCCGGTGCTCGCGCAGGTTCTCGTCGACTGCGCCGAGGCGCGGCGCGATCTGGGCCAGCCCGACGTTGATGGGGGTCATCGGGCTGATGTTAGCGATGGCGCCGACCACGACGGCTGCCAGTAGTCAACCGGGTCCCTCGACTGCTACTCTCCGCGGAATCCTGTCGAGAGGAGGCGGCAGTTGCGCGTGCGCCTACGCGCGACGCCGTAGCTGGCAAGGGCCCGTGAGCCCGCAGGGAGCGCCAGTCGGAAACAGGTGCAACCAGAGGAGGAGCACAGATGGGTATGGCCCATCCACCAAGGGGTCTGACGCTGGTCACCGCCGGCCTGATAGCGGCGTTCGTGTTCAGTGCATGTTCGCCAGCAGCGGTGCCGACCGCCACGCCGAGCAGCAGCCAGAACCCCGCCAGCAATCCACCGACGGCGGTGACGAGCGAGCAGCCGAGTGCATCGGCGCCCGAAGCATCGCAGGCGATCGGCACGCCATATCCGTCGCCTGCGGCGATGCCGCAGATGCCTGCGGCGGGCGTCGCTCAATATCCCGATTATGGTCAGGTCGACTGCGCCAACGGCACCTTCAACGGCCTGCCCTACGGCGGCAACCTGAAGAGCATTTCGGCGCCCGACCCGAACACGGTCGTGTTCGATTTCTGCAACCCGGATGTCGCGTTCCTGTCGCAGATCGCCTTCCAGGCGCTGGCCATCGACGACCTCGGCTACCTCGAGGCGCACATGGCCGACGGCAGCATCCTGACCGCGCCCAACGGCACCGGTCCGTACATGCTCGCCAACTGGGATCACGGTAACCGGCTCGACCTGAGCGCCAATCCCAACTACTGGGGCGGCGCGCCGGTCACGCCGAACGTCGAGTTCCAGTGGAGCGACCAGTCGGCGGCACGCCTGGTCCAGCTTCAGGCGGGCACGATCGACGGCATGGACAATGTCGGCAAGGACGACATCGCCACCGTCCAGAACGATCCCAACCTCGCCTTTTATCCACGCGAGGGGTTGAACACGCTCTACCTGGGCATGAACAACACCGTCAAGCCGTGGGACAACCAGAAGGTCCGCCAGGCCATCGCCATGGGCATCGACCGCCAGAAGATCGTCGACAGCTACTACCCGCCCGGGTCGGAAGTTGCCTCGTACTTCACGCCATGCGCCATCCCCGACGCCTGCGGCGGCGACGCCTACTACGACTTCAACGCCGCGGCCGCGAAGCAGCTGCTCGATGAAGGCCTCCAGGAGGAGGGCATCGATCCGGCCACCTTCTCGACCAAGGTCCAGTTCCGCGCGGCGGTCCGCAGTTACCTGCCAGATCCGCCGACCATCGCTCAGGAGATCGTCACCCAGCTGCATGACAACCTCGGCATCAATGCCACGTTGGACCTGCAGGACTCGGGCACGTTCCTGGACAACAACGCTGCCGGCAAGCTCGACGGCCTCTTCCTGCTTGGTTGGGGCGCCGACTTCCCGGATGCGAGCAACTTCCTCGACTACCACTTCGGCCCAGGTTCGGGCCTGAAGTTCGGCAACCCGTTCCCGGATCTGGTGGCGGCGATCCAGCAGGGCGACCAGTCGGCCGACGATGCGGCCCGCACGGCTGCCTACACGACCGCCAACAACTTGATCAAGCAGTACGTACCGGCAGTGATCATCGCCCACGGCGGTTCGGGCACGGCCTACAAGGCCGACGTCACGAACGACTGTGGCTCGACTGATCCGAACGTCTGCTACGCGAACCCGCTGCTCGAGAACTTCAACACCGTCAACGCCGGCGGCAGGGACACGTTCGTGTTCATGCAGAACGCCGAGCCGCTCAGCCTGTACTGCGGCGACGAGTCCGATGGCGAGACGCTGCGCGCCTGCCAGCAGATTCGTGAACCGCTCTACAAGTACGGCGGCGACACCGGCCTGCAGCCGGTACCTGCGCTGGCCACCTCGTGCACGGCCAACAGCGATTTGACAGAGTGGACCTGCGCGCTGCGTCCCAACGTGAAGTTCAGCGATGGCTCGGACTTCGCGGCCGACGACGTGATCGCCTCGTTTGCTGCCCAGTGGGATGTCCTCAGCCCGCTCCACGTGGGACGGACCGGCGACTTCGAATACTGGGCCTCGCTCATTGGCCAGGGCTACCTCAACCCGCCCGCTCCGTGCGGCATCGAGGGGCAGCCCGCCTGTTCGTGACCTTTCGTCACTGACAGCCTTGTCAAGGGGCGCCGGCCGCCAGGCCGGCGCCCCTAACTCATTCGTCTGGTCGCCGATCGTGAAACTGTGACTCGCTTCATCGTCAGGCGGATCCTGCTCAGCCTGCCCGTGCTGCTGGGCATCGTCTTCCTGGTCTTCCTGCTCGCACGCGTCATCCCGGGTAATCCGTGTGTCGATGCCCTGGGCGAGCGCGCGACTGCCACGCAGGTCCAGCAGTGCCAGATTCGCTTTGGGCTCGACAAGCCGATCCCCGACCAGTTCGTCGGCTACCTGGGCCAGATCCTGACCGGCGACCTGGGGACGTCGTTCAAGTACCACCTGCCGGTCACCGAGCTGATCGTGCAGCGCCTGCCGACGACCATCGAGCTGAGCTTCTACGCGCTGCTCTTCGCGATCCTCGTCGGCGTGCCGCTCGGCATCGTCGCCGCCTACCGGCGCAACTCGCCGGTTGACGCCGCGAGCATGGTCGTCGCCAACCTGGGCATCTCGACCCCGGTCTTCGTGCTCGGCCTGATGCTCGCCTTCACGTCTGCGATCCTGCTCAAGGGCACATTCCTGGCACTGCCGCCGGGCGGGCGGCTGAGCCCGGGCGTGACCGTCCAGCCGCTCGACAAGGTATGGGGCATCTTCAACGGCGCCACCGGCCCGCTCGAGACGCTGCTGACCTTTGTCTCGGGGCTCTACACGTTCACCGCGCTGGTCACGTTCCAGTGGAACGCGCTGGTCGACTCCTTCCGCCATCTCATCCTGCCGGCCGTCGCGCTGGGCACCATTCCCATGGCCATCATCGCGCGCATCACGCGTTCGAGCCTGCTCGACGTAATGGGCCGTGACTACATCCGCACCGCACACGCCAAGGGCCTGTCCGGGTGGCTCGTGCTCGCCCGTCATGCGCTGCCCAACGCCTTCCTGCCGCTGGTCACGATCATCGGTCTCCAGGTCGGCCTGCTCCTGTCCGGCGCGGTACTCACCGAGACGGTCTTCAACCTGGCCGGCCTGGGCAAGACCGTCGTCGATGCGATCGAGAGTCGCGACTACCAGGTCGTGCAGGGCTTCGTCTTCGTCATCGCGGTCATCTTCATGGCCGTCAACCTGATCGTCGACATCTCGTACGCCTACCTCGACCCACGGGTGCGGCTCCAATGACGGAACTCGCCCCCGTGGCCGGTGCCGGCGCTCCCGGTCTCAAAGCCGACGAACCGGCCGTCCGAACTGCAGGATTGTGGCGCGACACCCTGCGCAGCGTCCTGCGCCAGCGTTCGGCGGTGATCGGCCTGGTCATCCTCGGCTTCCTGGCGCTGATGGCGATCTTCGCCCAACAGATCGCGCCCTATGGCATCAACGACCAGTTCACCGGCGAGGGCTTCGGCCAGCGCGCCGGCCCGTGCATCTACGCGCTGGGCTGCTCGACGGACCACACGCAACACTTCTTTGGCCTTGACGGCAACTATCGCGACGTCTTCAGCAGGGTCGTCTTCGGTGCGCGGATTTCGCTCGTGGTCGGCTTCGAAACCGTGGGCTTTGCGATCGTCGTCGGCTCGCTGCTGGGTGGCTTCGCCGGCTACGCCGGCGGCCTGATCGACACTGTGATCATGCGCATCATGGACGTGCTGCTCGTCTTCCCCGCGCTGCTGCTGGCGATTGCCATCGTCACCGTGCTGGGCCACGGCCTGATCAACGCCCAGATCGCCATCGCGACAGTGGGGATCCCGGTATACGCACGAATAATGCGGGCCTCGGTCATCACCGTGCGCGAGGCCGACTACGTCACCGCAGCGCGGGCGCTGGGCGATTCTCCGCCGGGCATCTTCTTTCGCCGCGTGCTGCCCAACTCGCTGACGCCGATCATCGTGGCGGGCACGCTGGGCATCGGCGGCGCCGTGCTCGACGTCGCGGCTCTTTCCTTCCTGGGCCTGGGTGATCCCGGGGCGGCCGAGTGGGGCACCATGATCGGCCTCGAGCGCAACACGGTCTTCGCCGCCCCGCACCTGCTGTTCTTCCCCGGACTGATGCTGACGCTGACGGTGCTGGGCTTCAACCTGCTCGGCGACGGCGTACGCGACGCGCTCGACCCACGGTTGGCACGATGACCGCGCCGCGGTCGGACGCACCGTTGCTCGACGTGCACGGGCTGCGCACGTCCTTCAACCTGCACGAGGGCAAGGTCCGCGCGGTGACCGGGGTCGACCTGGCGGTCCACCGCGGCGAGGTGCTCGGCCTGGTCGGCGAATCGGGCTGCGGCAAGAGCGTGACCTCGCTCTCGATCATGCGCCTCGTTTCGCCGCCGGGCAGGATCGAGGCTGGCCAGGTGATCTTCGACGGCCAGGATGTACTCAGCCTCCCCGATGCCAAGGTGCGCGCGCTGCGCGGCGACCGCATATCGATGATCTTCCAGCAGCCCGGCTCCGCGCTCAACCCGGTACGCGACGTGGGCTTCCAGATCGGCGAGGTGCTCGAATTGCACCGCAACATGAAGCGCAAGGCGGCGCGCGAGCGCGCGCTCGAGCTGATGCGCATGGTCGGTATCCCGGAACCAAGGCGGCGGCTCGATTCGTACCCGCACGAAATGAGCGGCGGCATGGCCCAGCGAGTGATGATCGCCATGGCCCTCGCCTGCGAGCCCGAACTGCTCATCGCCGACGAGCCGACGACCGCGCTGGACGTGACCATCCAGGCCCAGATCCTCGACCTCATGCGCCGTCTCCAGGGTGAGACAGGGACCGCGATCATCCTGATCACCCATGACCTGGGCGTGGTCGCCGAGATGTGTGACCGCGTCGCGGTCATGTACGCCGGCGAGATCATCGAGGAGGCCGACACGACGACCCTGTTTGCCAGCCCCATGCATCCCTACACGCAGGGATTGATCGGCTCGGTGCCCATCCTGGGCCAGACGAAGTCGGAGCTGGCGGTCATACCCGGCGTCGTGCCCAACCTGATCGACCTGCCGGAGGGCTGCCGCTTCGCGCCGCGCTGCGCTGCCCGCGAGCAATACGACGTGCAACCGGCGACGGAGGTCCATCCGGAGCTGCTGCCCACCGCTCCCGACCACACGGTGCGGTGCTGGCTCTACCACACCTCGGACCAGACGCCCGGCTGGCGACCGCCCCTGGCGACCATGCCAGGGACCATGAACGGCGCCGACTGATGGCCATCGGCACGCTTGGCGCGCACGTCCGCCCGCTATCCACCCCAACCGCGAGTGACCAGCCGCTGGTCGAGGTCCGTGGGCTGGTCAAACGTTTCCCGGTCAAGGGCGGCGTGCTGCAGCGGACGATCGCCGAGGTCAAGGCGGTCGACGGCGTCGATCTCCAGGTTGCGCGTGGCGAGACGCTCGGCCTGGTCGGCGAATCGGGCTGCGGCAAGACGACCGTTGGGCGGCTCATCCTGCGCCTGATCGACCCCACCGCGGGCACCATTCATTTCGACGGCACGGACATCACGAAGTTGACCGGCAGCAGCCTCAAGCCGTTCCGGCGGCGCATGCAGGTCATCTTCCAGGATCCCTACGCGGCGCTTGATCCGCGCGCGCCGATCGGCGACAGCATCGGCGACGGGCTGCGCATTCACGGGATCGGCAAGCCCGCCGAGCGACGCGCGCGGGTGCACAAGATCATGGACCTGGTGGGACTCGCGGCGTACCAGGCGCGCCGCTACCCGCACGAGTTCAGCGGTGGCCAGCGCCAACGCATCGGCATCGCCCGCGCGCTGATCCTCGAACCGGACCTGGTCGTGTGCGACGAGCCGGTCAGCGCGCTCGACGTTTCGATCCAGGCCCAGGTGCTCAACCTGCTGCGCGAGCTGCAGCGCGAACTGGGCCTGACGCTGCTGTTCATCGCCCACAACATGGCCGTGGTCGAGCACATCAGCGACCGGGTCGCGGTGATGTACCTCGGGCGCATCGTCGAGCGCGCCCCGCGCGAGGCCACCTACAGCGACCCGAAGCATCCGTACACCCAGGCGCTCATGTCGGCCATCCCCCTGCCCGACCCAACGGCACGACGCGAGCGCATCATCCTGCGCGGCGACGTGCCCAGTCCCATCAACGTGCCCGCCGGGTGCCGTTTCCACCCGCGCTGCTGGCTGTATGACGCACTCGGCAAGCCGGCCGACTGTCGCGAAGCCGATCCACAGCTACGACTGCTGGGCGGACCGCGACACGAGACCGCGTGTCACCACGCCGAACAGAGCCAGCAGCTGGTCGAATCGGCGGCGCGCGCCCAAGCGGCCGAGGATCTCGAAAGCGGCGACTGAAAGCCGCCAGAGCTCAGTTGACCGGCGCCGCTCCCTGGTCGGTCGCTCCGCTCGCCATCGCGGGCCCTACCGCTGGTGCACCATCGCCGTCGACCTGCTTGTGATGGGCGACATAGTCGATGCCCACGTCCGTCTTGGCCGACTCTTCGGCATAGTGACAGGCGGCGATGTGGTCGTCTCCGAACTGGCGCAGCTCGGGAATCTCGGTGCGGCAGTTCTCGGGCCGGCCAAGCTGCTCGTACAGCCAGCAGCGGGTGTGGAAGACACAACCGGGCGGCGGATCGATGGGGCTCGGCAGGTCGCCCTGCAGCACGATGCGCTTGCGTTTGCGCTGCTGCTCCGGATCGGGCACGGGTACCGCCGAGAGCAACGACCTGGTGTACGGGTGGAGGGGCATCGAGTACAGCTTGGCGCGCGGCGCGCTCTCGACGATGTGGCCCAGGTACATCACCGACACGCGGTGAGCAACCTGGCGCACGACGGCCAGGTCGTGGGCCACGAACAGGTACGCGATGTTGAATTCGCGCTGGAGATCGCGCAGCAGGTTCAGGATCTGGGCCTGGATCGAGACGTCGAGGGCTGAGACCGGCTCGTCGCACACGATCAGCTTGGGCCGCAGCGCGACCGCCCGGGCAATGCCGATGCGCTGGCGCTGGCCGCCGCTGAACTCGTTCGGGTAGCGGTTGTAGTGCTCCGGGTTGAGGCCGACGCGCTCCATCAGCTCCTGGACGGCGTGCTTGACGCCGCCCTCGGGCTTGATCTTCTGGATCTCGAACGGCGCGGAGATGATGCCGCCCACGGTGTGGCGCGGGTTAAGCGCGTTGTACGGGTCCTGGAAGATCATCGACGTCTTGCGCCGCATGGGCATCATCTGGCGCGACGACAGCTTGGTAATGTCCTCGCCCTCGATCTCGATGGAGCCTGAAGTGGGCTTGACGAGCATCAGGATCGAACGCGCCGCCGTGGTCTTGCCCGATCCGCTTTCGCCTACCAGTCCGAGCGTCTCGCCGGTATTGATGGCCAGGTCGATGCCGTCGACCGCCCGGACCTGCCCAACCACGCGCGGCAGCAGCCCGCGCGAGCGCACCGGGAAGTAGGTATGCAGATCGTCGACCCTGACGATCTCGCCGTTAACCGAGGTCAAGTGAGACGTCCCCCAATTGGCTCAGCACCTCGTGCGCGATGCGGCGCCGCTCCTCGGGCGCCAAGTGGCAGCGCACCAGGTGGCCGCGGCCGGCGCCGGTCGGCAGCAGTTCAGGCCGTACCGACTCTGAGAGGCCGTGCGTCAGGTTCGAGTAGCGGCAGCGCGGTTCGAAGACGCAGCCACGGGGCAGGTGGATGGGCGACGGCGGATTGCCCGGAATCGGCTCGAGCCGCTCGCCCGCCTCCTTGTCCATGCGCGGAATCGACGACAGCAGGCCCAGTGTGTAGGGCATCTCCGGCTGCGCGTAGAGCACCTTGGTGTCGGCCTGCTCGACGATCCGCGCGCCGTACATGACGGCGACTGAATCGGCCACGTCGGCCACGATGCCCAGATCGTGGGTGATGAGGATCACGGTCGTCCCGAACTCGGCCTGCAGGTCAGCGATCAGCTCCAGGATCTGGGCCTGGACAGTGACATCGAGCGCGGTGGTCGGCTCGTCGGCGATCAGCAGCGCCGGCGAGTTGATGAGCGCCATGGCAATCATGACGCGCTGGCGCATACCGCCCGAGAGCTGGTGCGGATAGGCGTCGATGCGCCGCTCCGCGGCGGGGATGCCGACGCGCTTGAGCATCTGCAGCACTTCGCGCCGGGCGTCCGCCTTGGACACCTTGCGATGCGCCTGGATGGCTTCGACGATCTGGTCGCCGATGCGATAGAACGGGTGCAGGCTGGACATGGGGTCCTGGAAGATCATCGCCATGCGCGCGCCGCGCAGGGCCTGGACCTGCGCCGGACGCATGCCCAACAGCTCGTCGCCACCCACCCAGATCTCGCCCGTCACCTTGGCGGTGCGCCGGTCGGTGAGGCCCATGATGGCCTGGGCGGTGACGCTCTTGCCCGAACCGGACTCGCCCACGATCGCCAGCGTCTTGCCCTTCTCGAGCGAGAACGACACGCCGTCGACGGCCTGGACCAGGCCATCCTCGGTGGGAAACGCCACGGACAGGTTGTCGACACTCAGGAAGGGTTTGTCCGCCGGCTCGACCATGGTGATGGTCCCCTCCGGCGTCTCGCGTGCGACCGCGGCCATCAGCCGACTCTCACCCTCGGATCGAGCACCCCGTAGAGCAGGTCGACGATCAGGTTGGCGGTGATGATGAACGTGCCGGCGACCAGCGTGACGGCGGTGATCACGGGCAGGTCCGAGTTGATGACCGACGAAATCGAGAGCTGGCCCATGCCCTGCAGGCTGAAGATGTTCTCGGTGATGATTGCCCCGCCCAGCAGGTAGCTGATGTCCAGGCCGGCGGCCGTGACGATGGGTGTCAGGCCGGCGCGCAGGGCGTGCTTGACGACCACCACGCGCTCAGGCAGGCCCTTGGCCCGCGCGGTGCGAACGTAGTCCTCGCCAAACGTCTCGAGCACCTGGTTGCGCGTCAGCCGCACGTAGAACGCGGCGTTGAGGACGGCGATCACGATCCACGGCAAGATCATCGTCTGGACGAAGCGAATCGGATCCTCTTCGGGTGGCGCGAAGTGCGGGAATGGTATCCAGTGCCAGCTCAGGATGACGAAGAAGATGAGGACGAGGCCCAGGAAGAACGACGGCAGCGAGTAGCCAATGAGCGCGATGCCCATCAGGCTGCGGTCCTGCCAGCGGCCGCGGCGCAACGCGGCGTAAATGCCCGCAGTCAGGCCGGAGATGATCCACATGAGGAAGCCGCCGATGGTCAGCCAGAAGGTGACCGGGAAGGACTGGGCGATCAGCGTCAGCACCTGCTGGTGGCGGAGGAAGCTGTAGCCCAGGCACGGTGCGTTGCACACGATGCCGGCGAGGGTCCCCTCCGACGCGAAGGTGCGCCCGACGAAGATGCCGCTGACGAAGTTCCAGTACTGCTGGAGCAGCGGCAGGTCGTAGCCCAACCGATGGCGGTTCGCCTCGAGCAGGGACGGCGTACAGATCTTGCCGCACGTCAGCCGGGCCGGGTCGAAAGGCAACAGGTTGAACAGGAAGAAGACGGCCAGGGTCAGCAGGAACAGGAGCAGGAGCATGCCCAGAAGCCGGCGGGTCAGGTAGCCGAAAATGGGATGGTCCTCCTGTCGCGCTGCTATCTAAACAGGCCGGGGGAGCGGCAGAGCCGCTCCCCCGGGAGAGAGATCGGTTCCCTTACCAGGAGACCTTACTGCTGTACGTACAGCTGTGCATACGGCCAAGAGCCGTAGGGGCCCCAGCGGTACAGGTTGCCGACCTTGTTGCCAGCAATGTTCTGGGCCAGGCCGAAGAAGGTCGGGACCACCATCATCTGCTGGCCGACTTGCTGGTTCAGGGTCTGCCACTCGGTCGCCTGCATGCCGCGATCGGTCTGCGACAGGTTGGCGATCTCGTCTGTGTAGAACTGCGAGAAGTTGTCGGGGCCGACTCGTGAGAGGTCGAACCCGCCCTCGGGGCTGAACAGCGGCGGAATGACCGTCGACGCGTTCGGCCAGTCGGGGCCCCAGCCCGCGCCACCCATTTCATCCTGGGTCGACGGGTCGAGGACATAGCTGTAATACGAGGACGGAATCGCGTTCGGGGTGACGGTGAAGCCGACAGCCTGGAGCGAGCTCTGGACGATGCCCACAATCTGGTCGGCAACCGGCGAGGACACGTAGTCCCAGGTAAGCGTGCCGGGGGTTTCGCCGGACTGCTGGATGAGCGAGTTGGCGATGTCGGCACTGCCGGTCGGCGGGACTGCCTGGCCAAACGGTCCTGAGGCATCCCACAAACCCGTTGGCGAGTAGTCCTGGCCGATGTTCGGCTTGACGACGCCGTCAGCGAAGTCACCGGTGAACTCGCCACCGGAGGCCGTGCGGATCGCATCGCGGTCGAGGGCAGCACCGATTGCCAGGCGCATGTCCGTGTTGGTGACCTTGTCCGTGCGGATGAAGTAGTAGCGCGAATAGGGGTCGTAGTCGCTGAAGGCGCGACCGACGAAGTCCGGGTTCGCGGTGTGCGGGTCGGCGAAGATCGTCGGCAGGTTCTCGGGCTGCACGGCAGCGTAGGTAACGGCGAACTGGTCGTTACCGGTGGGCTGCATCATGCGCGCGTCGAGGACCTTGGGATCGACGCCGAACTCGACGTCCCACTCGTCCGGATAGGCGGGCCGGTAGGTATCCGAAGCGGCGCTCCAATTGGGGTTCCGCTTGAGGATCAGGCTACCGCCGACGCCGGAGGTGAAGCTGTCGATCATGTACGGGCCGTCCGACCACGGAGCGGTGTCATAGCCCTCGCCCGTGTCCACACCGGGATGATCGGTGGTATTCGGGACGGCGCTGAAGCCCAGGGTGACCGTGTAGTTGAAGTCGGCGATGGGCTTGTTCAGGTGATAGGTGATGGTGTTGCCGTCGCACACGACGGCCTTATCGAACAGGGCCTGCTGGGCATCGGTCGCCGTGTAGGGCCCCGGGTACTTCGAGTTGCCCTTGTTGTCACTCGGGATGTCGAGGTACGCGATGCCGTACGTGGGGCCGTTGGTGATGACGTCCGTCGCGAAGGTGCGCGAGGCGCCGTACTTGAAGTCCTCGCACGTGACCGGCGAGCCATCCTGCCAGGTGAGGCCGTCGCGGAGCGTGAAGCTCCACGTCTTGCCACCGTCAGAAGGCGTGCCCGTATCGGTCGCCGCGTCGGGCACCAGGGCGCTCGCCGCGACCGGGTCGGTCGAGTACGTGTAGGCGGTCAGTGCGCGCATGATCGTGGCACCGAAGAACGCAAGGTCCTCACCGGTGTAGATGCGCTGCGGGTCCATGTCCTGGAAGCTGACGCCGCCGTTGGCGACCGAGGTCGACATGAGCATGTACATCGTGCCGCCGGGCCGTGCCGAGGCGGCCGGCGTCGGCGTTGCGCTTGCGGGCGCAGTAGGCGTCGCGCTAGGCGTTGTCGAGGCCGGGTTGCTCGCCGGCACCGAGGCCGGGTTGCTGGCCGGCGCTGACGGCGGATTGGTCGCGACCGCGGACGGCGACGGCGTCGCCGGGGTGCCGGAACAGGCCGACAACATCAGTAGGGCGGTCACGCCCAGCGCCAGGGCGCGCTTGGATCGCCCCTGGTAACTCACCATAAGTTCCTCCTCCAACGACTTGTGCCGGGAAGCCCCCGGCCCAAATTGCCGCCTGATCATACACAAGCGACTTCTAAATAGGTACTCGACCGCGTCCGCGATTCAGGAAGCGTCGGCCCTCAGTGAGTGCCGCGCGGGTCCAGCGCGTCGCGCAGCGAGTCGCCGAGCAGGTTGAAGGCAACGACGATGATGACCAGGATGGTGCCCGGGATGAACAGGTAGGTGGGCACCTGCTGGAAGAAGCGCACGGAGCTGGCGAGCATCGCGCCGAACGTGACGTCCGGCGGCAGGATGCCCACGCCGAGGAACGACAGCGCCGCCTCGAGGCCGATGTAGGCCGGCAGGGTGAGCGTGGTGTAGACGAGGATCGGCGCCCACAGGTTGGGCAGGATCTCGGTGAACAGGATGCGCCGGCGGCTGGCACCCATCGACACGGCGGCCTCGACGAACTCGCGCTCGCGCAGGCTCAGAACCTGGCCGCGCACGATACGGGCCAGGTACGGCCACCCGAAGGCGCTGATGACCAGGATCAGGTAGAGGATGCGCGACGCGTTGCCGGCGGGCACGCCCAGATCGGTCAGGCGCTGGGTCATGACGCCCGACAGGGCGAGGATGATGAGCAGGAACGGGAAGGCCAGGACCAGGTCCATGAAGCGCCCGATGACCATGTCGACCCAGCCGCCCGTGTAGCCGGCGACGATGCCGATGACCGTGCCCGTGGCCACGACCAGGAAGGTCGCCGTGGTCGCCACGGTCAGCGAGATGCGCAGGCCCCAGATGAGCTGCGAGAAGATGTCGCGGCCGGTGCCCCACTCGACGCCGAACGGGTGCTGCAGGCTGATGCCGCCCATGGGCAACACCGGCTGACCGGCATGTATCGAGCTGACGGACGAGCGGTCGTAGGCATACGGGCTGAAGCCGAACAGCGGCAGCACGAACGGCCCGACGATGGCAATCAGGTACATCACGATCAGGACGATCAGGCATAGCATCGCGACCTTGTCGCGGCGGATGCGCGCAAGGACGATCTGCCGCAGGCTGCGACCCGCGGTCGTCTGCTCCTGTACCCCTTCCTCTCGCGAGGCGGGGGCCTGTACGGTCGTGTCGGTAACGGCCATGGCTTAGGAGGTTATCACCCGATCTTCGCCCTCGCGCGCGTGGTGCGCGGCAGTGTACGCGCGTTTCATTTCGGCGTCAGTATGCCGGGCCCTTCAAGGGTCACTGCGGACAGACCGCTTCGCGCCCGGTCATCGGTCGCCAGTGGAGGTCAGGATGGCGGGCTGCGGTCGCCTCATCGAGCCTGCGCACAGGCGTCGAGTGCGGGGCGTCGTGCAGCAGCTCGGGATCGTCGTGCGCCTCGGTCACGATCGCGCCCAGCGCGTCGGCGAAGGCGTCGAGTGTCTCGATCGACTCGGTTTCCGTGGGTTCGACGAGCATGTCCTCTTCGACCGTCAGCGGGAAGTAGATGGTCGGCGGATGGAAGCCGTAGTCGATCAGCCGCTTGGCCACGTCGAGCATGCGCACGCCGGTCTCCGCCTTGAGGCGCCGCGCACTGGCCACGAACTCGTGTTTGCAGGCCTGCCCGAAGGGCATCTCGAAGGTCCCCGCCAGGCGGTGGCGCAGGTAGTTGGCCGACAGCACTGCATCCTCGCTCACCTGCGTCAGCCCAGCGCCACCGTGCGCCAGCAGGTACGCGTACGCGCGCACGAGCACACCGATGCTGCCCGCGTAGGAGCGGACTCGGCCGATCGACTGTGGCCGCTCCCCGGCGCGTTCGAGCCTGAACACCGGGCCGCTCGCGCCGTCCTCGCGCACGACGCGCGGCGCCGGCAGGAACGGCGCGAGCTGCTCACCGGCGGCGACGGGGCCGGCGCCCGGTCCGCCACCGCCGTGCGGCGTGCTGAACGTCTTGTGCGTGTTGAAGTGCATCACGTCGAAGCCCGCGGCACCCGGCCGGAACTTGCCCAGGATGGCGTTCATGTTGGCGCCGTCCATGTACGCCAGCGCACCGGCGGCGTGGACGGCATCGAGCAACTCGACGATGCGCGTCTCGAACAGGCCGAGCGTCGAGGGATTGGTCAACATCACCGCCGCGGTTTGCGGACCGAGTGCCGCGCGCAGCGCGGCGAGATCCACCTGGCCCGACTCGTCCGACTTGACGGTCACCGTGCGGAAGCCGGCCATCGACGCGGTCGCGGGGTTGGTGCCGTGCGACGAGTCGGGCACGATCACCTCGGTGCGCGTATCGTCGCCACGCGCGGCGTGGTAGGCACGAATCATCAGGATGCCGGTCAACTCGCCCTGCGCCCCGGCCGCCGGCTGGAGACTCGCGGCGGCCATCCCGCTGATCTCGAGCAGCCACTGCTCGAGGTCCCACAGCAGTTCGAGTGTGCCCTGGGCGAGCGTGTCTGGGGCGAGCGGGTGGAGCGCCGCGAAGCCGGGCAGCCGCGCGGCCCACTCGTTGATCTTGGGGTTGTACTTCATGGTGCACGAGCCGAGCGGGTAGAACCCGGTATCCACTGCGTAGTTGAGTTGCGACAGGTTCACGAAGTGGCGGATGACCTCCGGCTCGGCCAGCTCGGGCAGCGCCAGTGGCGCCTTGCGCCGCTGACCGGCAGGCAGGCGGTCGAGGGCGTTGTGCGGCGGATGAGGCACCTTGGTGCTGCCGCGACCGGGCCGTGACAATTCCGCGAGCGTGGGCTGGACGTTGATCGCAACCGCATGGCTGTGCCCGCTCGGCGGAGGCCCACCGGCGACATCGAAAATCTCGTCGGTAGGCACGTCGGCCGTTTCGCGCTCGCTCACTGCGGTCACGCCAATTCCTCGCGCAGGGCCCCGGCAAACAGCGCGATCTCGTCGCTGGTCGTGACCTCCGTGGCGCACACCAGCAGCGCGTCGCCCAGCACGGGATCGTGGGGATACCACTCGGCGAGCGGCAGGCCGGCGAGGATGCCACGCTCCAGCAGGCGGCGATGGACGCGCGGGGCGTCCGCCACGCGCACGGCAAACTCGTTCAGGTACGCGGCGCTGTGGACGCGTGGTGCGCCGGCATCCGCGAGCGCCAGCTCCAGCTCGCGGGCACGTGCTGCGCCGAGTGCCGCCACGTCGCGCAGCCCGTGCGGGCCGAGCGTGGCCAGGTAAACCGTCGCCGCCAGGGCGCACAGCGCCTGGTTGGTGCAGATGTTGCTGGCCGCCTTGTCGCGCCTGATGTCCTGCTCACGCGCGCGCAACGTCATGACGTAGGCGCACCGGCCCTCGATGTCGGTCGTACGGCCGACCAGCCGACCCGGCACCTGGCGGACCAGCTCCGACTTGGCCGCCAACAGGCCAAGGTACGGGCCGCCGTACTGCAGCGGGATGCCCAGCGGCTGGCCCTCGCCGACGGCGATGTCGGCGCCGTACTCGGCCGGCGGCGCCAGCACGGCGAGCGAGACCGGCTCGACGACGGCCACGAACAGGCTGCCGGCGGCGTGCGCCAGGCGCGCGGCATCGGCCATCGGCTCGAGCAGCCCGAAGGCGTTGGGTTGCCCGAGCAGCACTCCGGCCACCGGCCGTTGCGGGTCGGCCAGCTCGCGCTCCAGCGCGGCCAGGTCGGTCGTGCCGTCGGCCAGCGTGGGCAGCTCGTCCACGTCGAGCCGCCCGCCGGTGAAATAGGTGCGTGTGGTTTCGACGAAGTGGCGATGTATCGCGCGGCTGACCAGCACCCTGTCGCGCCGCGTGGCGCGCACGGCCATCAGCGCCGCCTCGGCCGTCGCGGCGGCGCCGTCGTAGTGCGAGGCTGAAACGACGTCGAGGCCGGTAAGCTGCGCGATCAACGACTGGTACTCGTAGATCGTCTGCAATGTGCCCTGGCTGATCTCGGGCTGGTAGGGCGTATACGCGGTGTAGAACTCGCTGCGACCGAGCATCTGGTCGACGGCGGGCGGGATGTGGTGGCGATATGTCCCGGCGCCCAGGAAACCGGCAAGGTCGACCCGATTGTGCCCGGCGAGCGTTTCGAGGCGGCGTGCCAGTGAGAGCTCATCGAGCGCCGGCGGCAGGTTCAGCCCGTGCGCGCGCACCCCGTCGGGAATGTCGGCGAAGAGCTCGTCGATCGACGCGATACCGAGTGCCTCGAGCATCTGCCGGCGGTCGTCGACGGTGTGCGGACTGTAGGCCACCGGGATCAGTCCGTCTCGATCAGCTCTCGATAGGCGGCCGGGTCGAGCAGCCGCTCGCTGTCGGTGCGTGCCGCGTCGGGATCGGCCAGCCGCAGGCGGACCATCCAGCCCTCGCCGTATGGATCGTCGTTGACCAGCTCGGGCCTGTCGGCCAGTGCGGGATTGACCGCCACCACTTCGCCGGCCGTCGGCGCGTACAGATCGGAAGCGGTCTTGACCGACTCGATCACACCGAACGTCTGGGCCGCCTCGAGTACCGCGCCCATGGCCGGCAACTCGACGAACACGACGTCGCCCAACTCCGTGGCGGCGTACTCGGTGATGCCCACCTGCGCCTCGTCGCCATCGATGCGCAACCACTCGTGGTCGCGCGTGTACCGCAGATCGTCAGGCACCTGCACCAGTACTGCTCCTCAAACCGGGCGCTTGTAGAACGGCAGCGGGACGATCTCGGCACCGGCCCGCGTCGCCCTGATGGCGACCTCGACCATGGTACCGATCTGCGTGTCGGCAGGCGGCAGGTAGGCCATCGCGATCGGCACCCCGAGCGTCGGCGACGGCGCACCACTCGTGACCACGCCGGCCGGATCGGCCGCGCCGGGCATGAACACCTCGTAGCCGTGACGGGCGATGCCACGGTCGCGCACGACCAGCCCGACCAGCTGCCGCGCCGGTCCGCCCTCGGCCACCCGCGCCAACGCGGCGCGGCCCACGAAATCGGCCGGCTTGTCGAGCTTGACCACGCGCCCCAGGCCAGCCTCGTAAGGGTTGGTCGCGCGGTCGAGCTCGTTGCCGTAGAGCGGCATGCCCGCCTCGAGGCGCAACGTGTCGCGCGCGCCCAGGCCGCAGGGCATGATGCCCAGTCGCTCGCCCGCCGCGAGCAGCGTGTCCCACACCGGCAACGCAGCATCCCAGTCGAGGAACAGCTCGAACCCGTCCTCGCCGGTGTAGCCGGTGCGCGCCACGTACGCGGCCTGCCCGCAGGCGTGGCCGGCGGCCATCGCGTAGTAGCGCAGGACCTCGAGATCGACGTCGGTCAGCGGCGCGAGCAGCTTGGCGGCCCGTGGACCCTGGACGGCAACGAGCGAGGTGCGCAACGACGCATCGTCGATGGCCGCGTCATGGCCGGCCAGGCGTTCGCGCAGCGCCGCCACGACGGCCTCGCGGTTCGCGGCATTGGGCACGACCAGGAAGCGATCGTCGGCCAGCCGGTAGACGATCAGGTCGTCGATGATGCCCCCGTCAGGAGCGCACATCATGCTGTACTGGGCACGGCCGGCCACCAGGCGGGCGGGGTCGCTGACGAGCGCCGCCGCGAGGCCGCCCGCGGCGCCCGGGCCGCTGACCCACACCTCACCCATGTGTGACAGGTCGAACAGGCCGACGCGCTCACGCACTGCGCGATGCTCATCGAGGATGCCCGAGTACTGCACGGGCATTTCCCAGCCGGCGAAGTCGATCAACCGGCCACCCAGCGCGCGATGGCGCTCGACCAAAGCGGTCTGGTGCATTGCCTGTGCCGTCAACCGGCTGCGGGCGCGCCCGGGTCGCCCACCAGCGTGCGCGCCTGGTCGAGCATCTGGCGCTCGGTCGGGAAGGTCAGGCGGGCGCTGGCCTCGGCCAGCGGCAGCCAGTGCACCTCGGCGAACTCGTGGTCGTGCCGGTCAAGGCTGCCGCCGATGGGCTCCATCAGGAAGAAGTGCACGGTCTTGTGGATGCGCCTGCCGGATTGCGTGAAGAAGTATTCGATCGAACCGATCGGGGCCAGGATGCGCACCTCCAGGCCGGTTTCCTCGGCCACCTCGCGCAGTGCCGTCTGCTCGATGGTCTCACCCTCGGCCGGGGTGCCCTTGGGCAGCACCCAGCTCACGCCGTCGCGCTCGCGCCGCCGCAGTCCGATGCATGTCTGGGCCTGGCCATCGATCTGGCTGATGACGACGCCCCCGCAGGACGTCGCGCGGGCGGTCCGAATCCGAGGCGGCTTGTCCTTGCTCGCCTGCCGGCTCAGCCGCGCCACGGCGCCGCGCTGCGCGGCCGCGCCCGATGTGCGGTGCCTGCCGTGTTACCCGACCAGCACATCGCATCCGGCCGCGAGAGGGACCGCGCCGTATGCGGCCCTGGCGCACGCCTCATGTCGACCTGGTCACCCATGCCACGCACGGCGGCGCGCAGCGCAGCGACCGGTGAATGCCCGACGGGGCGCGCCTGGATCGCCGGTCGGATCAGCGGAGCGGCGCGCCGCAGGCCGAGTTCGCGCTGCCGGCGGAGGCCCGTCGGGGCGGCAAATCGGGTGGTCGGGCGGGAGCCGCGGATGGCCGCCGTGATCATGCGCATCGGTCGCCCATGGTAGCGGCTCGGCCGGGCGATGCAATCACGCCGCGTGGTTGGGTTGTTGGGCCGCGGCATCGCCGAGCAGGCGCTCGAGCTCGGCCAGTTGCTGCTCGTCGAGGCCGCCGCGCTCACGGGTGATTGCCAGCTCCCGGCGGGCCACGGCGACGTACAGCGGCAGCGCGTCAGGCGCATGCTCGTGGAGCACTTCGAGGTGGCCGCGCACGGTGCCCACGTCGCCGCGCAGGAACGGACCGGTGAGCGCTTCGGAAATGCCCAGCCGCTCCGCGTTGTCGAGCGCCTGGCGGGCGAGCGGAAGGTAGACGTTGAGCGCCTGGTGTTCATCGAGGCCGGCGGCTCGGGCGACCTCGGCGATGCCGTCGAGCAGGCCGATCAGGCCGCCGGCGGCCATCATCGCCGCCGCGTGGTAGGCCTGCTTGCCGCCCTCGGGCAGCAGCACCGGACGGGCACCGATCGACTCGGCCAGCTCGGCCAAGAGGGGCAGGATGTCCGCGTCGCCCTCGAGCGCGATCGTCGCACCACGCAGGCTGGCCAGCGCGCGGTCGTGGTCGGCGAAGGCGACCAGCGGATGAAATCCGGCGACGTTCGTGCCGGCCGCCATCGCCGGTGCGAGCACGCTCGCGGGCAGGGCGCCGCTGGTGTGCACGAGGGCCTGTCCGCTGTACAGGTGCAGCGCGTCGGCCACGCCGACGATGGCATCGTCGGGCACCGTCACGAAGATCAGCTCGGCCTCATCGAGCACCGCCGCCGGCTCGGCGAACGCGCGCGCGCCGGGCACGAGTTCGCTGAAACGGGCGCGCTTTGCCGGGTCGCGGCTGGCGACCGCGGCGACCTGCCAGCCGGCGCGCGCGAACGCCACGCCGAGCGCGCAGCCCACGCGACCGGCGCCGATGAAGGCGATGCGTGGCCGGCCGTCATCCTGCTCGTGATCGGTGTGGGCGTGACCCGGCGCACCGGCTAGCTCGTGCATGGCTTAATTGTCGGCGCTGGACGGGGCGTATACTCGGTCGGTCGATCAATTGCGACCCGCGGCGGGCACACCCGCCAGGAGCCGCTCAGCCCCGCCAAACGCTTGCGGGGGCGAGGAGGCCTGGCGCTGATGAACCGCTCCAGTTCCATTTCCGATCCCTTTGACGCGCGCGCCACGCTACGCGTCGGCGACCGTCAGCTGGCCTACTACCGGCTCGACCGCGCCGGCATGGCCGACCTGGCGCACGCGCCGGTGACCGTCAGGATCCTGCTCGAGAACGCCATGCGCCACGCCGGCAATGGACCGGTGACCGAGCAGGAGGCACGCGCCCTCGCCGGCTGGCAGCCGCGCTCGGTGAGCGAGGCGGAGATCCCGTTCCTGCCCGCACGTGTCCTGCTGCAGGACTTCACCGGTGTCCCGGCTGTGGTGGACCTTGCCGCGCTGCGCGATGCGCTGGCGGATGTCGGCGGTGATCCGGCACTCATCGAGCCGCTCGTGCCGGCCGACCTGGTCATCGACCACTCGGTCCAGGTGGATCGCTACCGCACGCCCGACGCGTTTGCCTTCAACGTCGAGCGCGAATACGAGCGCAACGGCGAGCGCTACCAGCTGCTGCGCTGGGCGCAGAGCGCATTCCACGGCCTGCGCGTCGTACCGCCCGGCACGGGCATCGTGCACCAGGTCAACCTCGAGTACCTGGCCCAGGTGGTCGTCACGCGGGCCGACGCGTCCGGCGACGTGGTTGCCTTCCCCGACACGCTGGTGGGCACCGATTCGCACACCACGATGGTCAATGGCCTGGGCGTGCTCGGTTACGGCGTGGGCGGCATCGAGGCCGAGGCGGTGCTGCTCGGGCAGCCGCTCTACCAGCCGATGCCGCGGGTCGTCGGCGTGCGCCTGTTCGGCGAACTGCCGCGCGGCTCGACGGCCACCGACTTGGTGCTGGTCGTCAGCAACATGCTGCGCACGCATGGGGTGGTCGGCTCGTTCGTGGAGTTCGCCGGCGACGGCCTGGCCGGCCTGGCGCTGGCCGATCGGGCGACCATCTCGAACATGTCGCCCGAGTACGGCGCAACGGCGGCCCTCTTCCCGATCGATGACGAGACGCTCGCCTACCTGCGCATGACCGGGCGTGCGGACGAGCACGTCGCGCTGGTCGAGGCCTACGCCAAGGAGAACGGGCTGTGGCGCGAGCCGGGTCGCGGGCCGGACTTCGACGAGGACCTCGAGCTCGACCTCGCGTCCGTCGAGCCGACCGTGGCCGGCCCCCGCCGGCCACAGGACAAGGTGCGCCTGCCGGAGCTGCGCGACAACTTCCGCGACGCCTTCCCGCGGGTCGCCGAACGCCACCCGGTGACGCTCACCCAGGATGGCGGCGCCGCGACGGTCGACCACGGATCGGTGATCATTTCCGCGATCACCAGCTGCACCAACACCAGCAATCCGACGGTCATGGTCGCCGCTGGCCTGCTCGCGCGCAACGCGCTTGCCCGTGGGCTGACGGTCGGACCGACCGTCAAGACGAGCATGGCCCCCGGTTCGCGTGCGGTGACCGAGTACCTCGACCTGGCGGGCCTGCTCGAGCCGCTCGAGCGGCTCGGCTTCGGCGTCGTCGGCTACGGCTGCACGACGTGCATCGGCAACAGCGGGCCGCTCGACGCGCCCGTCGCCGCGGCGATCGAGCGGGAGGATCTCGTCGCCGTCGCGGTGCTGTCGGGCAACCGCAACTTCGAGGGCCGCATCCATCCTCTCGCGCGGGCGAGCTACCTGGCTTCGCCGCCGCTGGTGGTCGCCTTCGCGCTCGCGGGCACGGTCGAGATCGATCTCGCCAGCGAGCCGTTGGGCACGGGCACCGACGGCAAGCCCGTCTTCATGGCCGATATCTGGCCGACCCCGGAGGAGATCCGCACGACCATCGCGCAGTCGGTGTCGCCCGAGATCTTCCGGCGCATCTACGCGCACGTCTTCGATGGCGATGAGCGCTGGCGCGCCCTGCCGGCGCCGATCGGCAGCAGCCGCTTCGACTGGGACCCCTCCTCCACCTACGTCGCCCGGCCGCCCTTCCTGCAGGGCATCGGGCGCGAGCCGGCACCGGTCGCCGACATCGGCGGCCTGCGCGTGCTGGCCCTGCTGGGCGACTCGGTGACCACCGACCACATCTCGCCGGCGGGCACCATTCCCGCGTGGAGCCCCGCTGGCGCGTGGCTGCAGGAGCGTGGCGTCGGCCCGCTGCAGTTCAACAGCTACGGCGCGCGGCGCGGCCAGCACGAAGTGATGATGCGCGGCACGTTCGGCAACATCCGGCTGCGCAACGCGCTGAGCGACAAGGAGGGCCCGTACACCACGCACCAGCCCTCGGGCGATGAGATGTTCATCTACGACGCAGCCATGCGCTATGCCGGCGAGGGCGTGCCGCTGCTGGTCATCGCCGGGCGCGAGTACGGATCGGGCTCGTCACGCGACTGGGCCGCCAAGGGCACCCTGCTCCTCGGCGTCCGTGCCGTTCTGGCCGAGAGCTATGAGCGCATCCACCGCTCCAATCTCGTGGGCATGGGCGTGCTGCCGCTGCAGTTCATGCCCGGCCAGAACGCGGCCAGCCTGGGACTGACCGGGCGCGAGGAGTTCGATATCGAGGGCCTCGGCGCCGAACTGGCCCAGCGCCAGACGCTGCGCCTGCGCGTGCGGGCGGACGGCCGCGAACGAACGATCGAGGTCCTCGCGCGGCTCGACGGGCCGGTCGAGCTCGACTATTACCGCCAGGGCGGCATCCTGCCCGCGGTGCTGCGCCGCATCGCCGGCATTTCGGACTAGGTCAGTAGAGCGACGGGAAGCGGCGGTAGTGCGGGTAGCTGATGCCGGCGGCCGCATCGAGCGCGTCGAGAACCTGGCGGGTGCCGCCGAACTGCCACTTGTAGGCGACGTAATAGTTGTGCAGACCGGCCCAGAACCTGGCCGCTCCAACGTAGTCGTAGTAGTCCCGCAGGTACAGGTTGCCCTGCACGTAGATGACCCACGGATAGCACGGGCCATACGAGGAGACCGACCCGTCGAGGTTCTGCATGCCACAACTCCTGGGTGACTTCGCCCAGCGGTCGACCAGGTTGCGCGCCATGAAGTCGACCACCCCCTCGTCGGCGAACGGCTGGGCGACCTGGTCGTTGCCGACCACGGCATAGAACCACTGGTGGCCGGTCTCGTGCGTGACTGCCCAGGGCAGCAGGCGCCCGGGCGTGTCGGACGGCATCCAGAAATGCTCGGGTGACTCGATCGGCGCGGCGTGGCGGTCGACCTCGCCGATGTTGAGCACCGGGTATGCGTAGGCGCCGACCTTGGACGAATACTCGCGCAGCGCCGTGGCAACCCAGCGCAGGACCTTGCCTGCGGGCAGGCTGCGGTAGAAGAGCTTGACCTTGACCGAGCCGCCCGAGGTACTGACCGTCTGCGATCGGACGCGGTAGTTGGGCGCCGCGGTGAAATTGAAGTCGCGCACGTTGTAGGCGACAAAGGTCTGGATCAGGCCATTGGCCGACTTGCCCGTGCGCTGGCCGGTCGACGCTATCTTCAGTTTGCGGTCGGTCTTGATCGTGACGTCCACGCGCGGGCTGAGCGGCGTCACCCACGGATCGCCCTGGCGGTTGGCCTCGAAGTTGATCGGGCGGCTCAACCACGGGATCCAGCGGTAGGCGGTCAGCTCGGTGGTCCGCGCGAACAGCCAGCGATCGCCCTTCGAGTTCGAGTTGAGGCCAGCGGTGTAGTCGATCTCGACGTTGGTCGAAGCACCCCTGGCCAACGCGGTGGGCAGGTTTACCACCAGTGTCTGGTCCGAGATGCTCCGGGTTGCGTTGCTGCCGTTGACGAGCACGGCCACGACACGGGCGTGGCCAAGCAACAGCGGTGTCAGGTTGAAGTCGAGCTCAGTGACCGAGCTGGCACTCGTGTTGCGCACGGTGGCGGTGGTCTGGACGCTGACCGCGCGCGAGTTCCAGCCGAACTCGGCATTGACCTGGTAGCTGGCGGTCAGCTCCAGGCTGCCACCGGACACGGTTGCGGCGGCGATCGGCTGCGGCGCCACCATGCCGAGCATGGTCGCAGCAGCCAGCGACAGGGCGGGGACCAGACGCCCCAGGCTATGCATCATCATCACGGCGACCCCCCGAACGGAAGATGGTGGGCGTTTGGATTGCTACGGCCCGGCCATTCTACGGGAGCCCACCAGGGCGCTCGCCGGATCCTGCGGTCCGGCTGGACGGACGCGTGGTCACGCGCTCACTACCACTCCAGGGTCGCAGCTCCCGACGCGAGTTGCTCGACTATGAACGCCGCGTTGACGATGCGTGCGCCGGGAACGAGGTCCTCGTCGCGGATGCCACGAGGCTTTGTGCACGCGCCGCATGCCCAGATCTCGCCGCCGTTTGCGACGTACTGGCCAATCAGGTCGCCGAGCGGCGGCAGCCCGTCCTTGGCAATCACATCCGCGTAGCCTTTGGTCGCCAGCCTCACTCCTTCGATGGTCAGCAGCACTGCCACGGACTGGTCGGCGGTGGCCGCGACGTTCGCGACGACGAATGGCATCGTTGCCCTTTCGGCGTCCTCGCGTCCAAACGTTGCGTGGGTGATGATCCTGGGCATAGGTAGCCTCCTAACTGACCTTCAGACAGCCTGGAGCGTCGGTCCGGCGTCACCGCCCGCGGCCGAGGACGAAGCGCCAGCGTCCGGGGCCCTCGTCGCGGGTCTCGAGCAGGTCGTTTCCCGAGAGCCGGGCCCACGATGCGAGCGCCTCGGCAGCCGTGTCATCGTCAGAGATCACCTCGAGTCGTTCCCCCCGGGCCAGCTGGCGCATCCGCGCCGCGACGACCGGCGTGAGCGTGGCGCACGACTCGCCGACACCGTCGAGTACCGATATCGGCTGGGCAGGATCGGAGCCCGGTGAGGTCATCCCAGTCTCTCCTTGCAGGGCGGCGAGGCCGCCGGATAGCGTGCGCCGACCGGCATGCCCCGCCACGGTTGGGTCGGTAAGTACCGACGGACATGGGGTGACGGTAGGAGAAGACGGACAGCCCGCGCATCCGTGCTGCCACGCAAACGCCGTCTCGGCCGCCGATCGCAACTGGCGGCAATCACGTACGCCCGGGCGGCGTCTGCCGCCAGCGGGTCAATGGACAGTGACCCGTACCATGCGAGGATGGTGGCCATCGCCGATCTGGACGGCCGGGCCGATGTGTCGCAGGAGGTCCGCTTCTGCCGTGGCTCGGACGGCGTCCGTTTGGCCTACGCGGTGCACGGCAGCGGCCCACCACTGCTCATCGTCTCGTGCTGGCTGAGCCACCTGCAGTACGACTGGCAGAGCCCGGTCTGGCGGCATTTCCTGGAGGGACTCGGCGGCATCGCCACCGTGGCCCGCTATGACGAGCGTGGCTTTGGCCTGTCGGACTGGTCGGTCCAGGATCTCTCGCTGCCCGCGCGTGTGGCTGACCTCGAGACAATCGTCGAGGCGCTCGGTCTCGAGCGTTTTGCGCTGCTCGGCGTGTCCGGCGGATCGCCGGTAGCCATTTCCTATGCCGCCCGCCATCCGGAGCGTGTCACGCGGTTCATCCTGTACGGTGGCATCGCCGTCGGCTGCTTCGGGTCGGTCGACGATCCGGCGGCGGAGGATGCCTTCCGGGCCTTGATCCGGGCGGGCTGGGCGCGGCCCGACGGCGTGTTCCGGCGCGTGTTCACCTCGATTTTCATCCCCGATGCGACCGAGACCCAGATGCGCTGGATGGACGACCTTCAACGGATGTCCACCTCGACCGAGAACGCCGTTGCGAGCCGCATCGCCCGCCAGGCGATTGATGTCAGGGACCTGCTGCCCCGCGTCCAGGCGCCGACCCTGTTGCTGCATGCGCGCGGCGATCGCGCGTCATCATTCGATCACGCACGCGACATCGCCGCTGCGATCGGCGGTGCTCGGTTCGTGCCGCTTGACTCCCGCAACCACATCCTGCTGGAGGACGAGCCCGCGTGGCGAACGTTCATGGCCGAGGTCACCGAGTTCCTCGAGCCCGAACGATGGGCGGTTGACGCCCGGATCGGCGCCTCCCGCTGGGTCGACTCCCTGAGCCCGCGGGAGCGGGAAATCATCGGCCTGGCAGCGGGCGGACGCACCAACAAGGAGATCGCCGACCAACTCGGGCTGAGCGTCCGCACGGTGGAGCGCCACCTCTCGAATATCTACCTCAAGGTCGGCGTCACCGGCAGGATCGCCCGAACCGCGGTGGTGGCCGATCTGCTCCGGCGCCATGAGCCGCTGGGCTAGGGAACGCAGCAGCACGCATCCGATGCATGGTGCGTAGGGCGGAGCCCGTTCGCGTTGCTAGGCCATCCCGGCGGGCATGCGCGCGAGCGGAAGGCCTACTAGGCGAGCGTACTCGTCGCGGATGAATTCATAGCACTCGCACGCCACGCTCTCGAGCCCGGCCCGATCAAGGATCTCAATGACGCCTCGGCGGTTGACGATCAGTCCCCGCCGGCTCATGTCGGACGCGACCGCTGACACCGTCTGGCGACGCACACCGAGCATCAGCGCCAGGAACTCGTGGGTCATCGCGAACTCGTCCTGCGCCACGCGGTCGTCCATCTCCAGCAGCCATCGCGCTGCCCTGGCCTCCGCCACGTGGAAGCGCTCGCAGCCGATAATCTGGCCGCGGATCTCCAAAACGGCCTGGGTGTACCCGTGCAGGACCGTGTGGAGCGGCGTGTTCCGGGCGACCTCGGCCTGGAACTCCGCGGCGCCCATGCGCAGAAACGTCCCCGGTGCCTGGCAAATTGCCTCCATGGGATAGGTAAGCGCACCCAGGTAGACGCCCAGGCCCACCATGCCGTCACTGCCGACCAGGTTGACCGCCACGGACGAGCCGGTGCGCATTCGCTGGAGCACGGACAGGACCCCGGTCTCCGGGAAGTAGACGTGCCGCATCGGCCGGTCCGCCGTCATGACCCTGGCGGGGACCGTCAGCTCCACAGGCTCGAGGCCGGCCCGTAGCTGCGCAGCGGCTGCGGGGTCGGCGACTCCGAGAGCCGCAAGGAGTCGGTTCCTAGGCCCAGGAAGCTCCACCATCTACCACCGACTCCTTTCCACATCAGATTGTCGCGCGGCCATGCGCCGGCGGCGAATGTCGTCCAGCAGGCAGACGCGGGCGCCGGCAAGGCCGATGGTCGCCGGTGCGGCAGGTCAAAGTAGCCGGCCGAGTGTGCTGCAACTCACCTTGAGGAGACCGAGATCACATATTCAGCCGAACCCACGACCACGAAACCAGCGCCGGTGGACGCGATGCGAAAGACCGCATTCGTCGTCGGGGTGCTGTTCATCCTCACCTTCATCACGTCGATCGCAGCTGTGCTGGTCTACGGACCCGTGCTCACCGATCCCCTCTACGTCGTCAATGGCGGCTCGAACACCGGCGTGTTCCTGGGGGCGTTCCTCGAGCTGCTCCTGATCATCACCAACATCGGCTGCGCCGTGGTGCTGTTCCCGCTGCTCAAGAAGCAGAGTGAAGGGCTTGCCCTGGGCTACGTCGCGGCTCGAACCATCGAGTGTGTCTTCATCGCCGTCGGCCTCCTGAGCCTCCTGACGATCGCGACCTTGCGGCAGTCGGCGACGAGCGCCGATGCAGCGTCATTGGTTCCGATGGCCAAGACGCTCGTAGCCACGCATAACTGGACATTCCTGCTCGGGCCGGGCTTCGCCGACGGCATCGGGACGGGCCTCATCCTGGGCTGGCTGATGTACAAGTCCGGCCTCGTCGACCGGCGCATCGCGCTCGTCGGCGTCGCCGGTGGCGCGCTGCTCGCGACATCGGGCGTTGCCGTCCTGCTGGGCGTCACCCCCCAGGGCTCCACGCTCCAGGGAATCCTGACCATCCCCGAAATCATCTGGGAACTCTTCCTGGGCCTGTGGCTCACGTTCAAGGGGTTCAAGGCGGTCGCGAACACTTCGCTCCGTCCGCTGGGGGGTGCCGACCGACGCTCTCTCGCCCCTGAGGCAGCCGCTGTCTAGGTCTCAAGCCACCGTGCCTGACGCCTGCGCTCGAGTGCTGGCGTCGGGCGAGCCGTCGGCTGTGGTGGGCGATACTGGATTCGAACCAGTGACCCCTCGGATGTGAACCGAGTGCTCTACCGCTGAGCCAATCGCCCCCGGGTGGTTCGCTCTGGAACCGTCGCCATTATCGCGGATGCCGGCGAGCGCGCCAGTCCGCGCTGTCCGCGGTCAGCCGCGCAGCGCGAGGCCGGGCCAGCGGCCCGCAAGCGCGGCAGGATCGACGTCGACCACCTCGAGCAACTTGTGGCGGCCACCGGCGCCGCTGACGAGCCTGACACGCGACGGCGCGATGTCCAAGGCAGCAGCAACGGTCCTGAGCACGGCGCTGTTGGCGGCGCCGGCGGCCGGCGCGGCACGGACTCGCACGCGCAACCGGCCGGCCTCGTCCACGCCATCAACGGCGTCCACGCCCGCGCGCGGCGTGACACGCAGCACGAGGCGTACGTGCTCGCTCAACCGGCCGGACGTTCGCCGAAAAGCGCGCGACCGATACGCACCACGGTGGCCCCCTCCTCCACTGCCACCTCGAAGTCGTCGCTCATGCCCATCGATAGGCCCGGCCCGAGCGACGGATGCATTGAGCGCAGTCGTTCGCTCAGCACACGCAGGGCGGCAAAGGTGGGCCGTGCCGCCTCGGCCGTGGCGACCAGGCGCCCGACGGTCATCAGCCCGCGCAGCGCGAGCCCGTCGATCGCGAGCAGCTCGGCCAGCGCTGCGGGCAGCTGGTCGGGGTCGAAGCCGAACTTGTCGGGATCGCGATCCACGTTGACCTGCAGGTAAGCGGGCAGCGGGCCGCCCGGCCGCCGCTGCGCAGCGTTTCCCAGCCGGCGCGCGAGGTGCACCGAGTCGACCGAGTGCACAACGCTGAAGACTTCCGCCGCGACTGTCGCCTTGTTGGACTGCAGGTGGCCGACCAGCTGCCAGCTCGCGGCGGGCAACTCGGCCGCCTTTCCCTGTGCCTCCTGGACACGGTTCTCGCCAAAGGTCGTTAATCCGGCGGCCATGGCCGCGCGCATGCGAACGGCAGGCACGGTCTTGCTGATGGGCAGCAACTCGACGTCGCGCTTGGCGCGCGCGGAACGCGCACAGGCGCGTGCCATGCGTGCGGTGATTCGATCTGCTGCCGCCCGCAGCTCGTCGACCTGGCGCAGGTCCAGGCCGGCGGGATCGTCAGTCGGAGCGATGCCGGCGCAGGAAGGCGGGGATGTCGAGATCCTCGACTTCCACCTGCGGCCCGCGCCGCGGCTGGTCGAGTGAAGCCCGCGCGCCGCTGAGCGGCTGGCCGGCCGACGCGGCCAGCGGCGAGCCGGCGTCCGCGGCCGCGGCGTCGCTGCCGATGGGGATCACCGAGGGGGCGCGCACGGGCACCTCCTGCAGCTGGCCGTGGTCACGCACCGAGCGCAGGCTGGTCGTCGACGAATCGGCCGCAGTCGTGAAGGTCCGTGCCGCGTCGCGCTTGCGCGATGAATCAAAGCCCGTGGCGATGACCGTGATCGTGATCTCGTCGCCCATCCGCTCGTCGATCACCGTGCCGAAGATGATGTTCGCCTCCGGATCGGCGGTGCTCTTGATGATCTCGGCCGCCTCGTCCACTTCGTACAGGCCTAGGTTGGGACCGCCGGTGATGTTGAAGAGCACGCCCTGGGCGCCCGAGATGTTGACCTCGAGCAGGGGGCTGGAGATGGCCTGCTTGGCGGCGTTGGCGGCACGGCCCTCGCCACTTGCGCGGCCGATGCCCATCAGCGCCGAGCCCGCTTCCCTCATCACCGTGCGCACATCGGCGAAGTCCAGGTTGATCAGTCCGGGGACGGTGATCAGATCGCTGATGCCCTGCACGCCCTGGCGCAGCACGTCGTCGACCACGCGGAAGGCGTCGACGATCGAGGTCTCCTTCTGGACGACGTCCTTGAGCCGGTCGTTGGGGATGGTGATCAGTGTGTCGACCTTGTCGCGCAGCAGCTCGGTTGCCTTCTCGGCGTTCAGCCGGCGCCGCGCACCCTCGAAGGAGAACGGCTTGGTGACCACGCCGATGGTCAGCGCGCCCAGGTCACGGGCGACCTCGGCCAGCACGGGTGCCGCGCCCGAACCGGTGCCGCCACCCATGCCGGCGGTGATGAAGACCATGTCCGAGTCCTTGATCGCCTCGGCGATCTTCTCGGCGTCCTCCTCGGCAGCGCGCTGGCCGATGCCCGGATCACCGCCGGCACCCAGCCCGCGCGTGATCTTGTCGCCGATGCGGATCTTGTGCGGCGCGTCGGACTGGAGCAGCGCCTGCGCGTCGGTGTTGACGGCGATGAACTCGACGCCCATCAACTCCGCGCGAATCATGCGGTTGACCGCGTTGCTGCCCCCGCCGCCGATCCCAATGACCCGGATGAGTGCAAAGTTCTCCGAGTCGGATCTCAACGGCATTTCTACCCTCCCAGGACTTACGGCAATGTCAGGCTGCGCGCCCGTTTGGTGACGGGGCGGCGGGTTTGCCGAGTATAGCCACGGGACCCCTTGGTCGAGATGTCCACTTCGGGGCTGGTAGCGCGAATCGGCCGGTGTTTGACGAGCTCTGTGGACGGACTGTGGATAGCTCGCTCAGCCGCCCAGCAGCGACAGCGAAACGCGCCGCTGCGGATTGTCGGGATTGGTGTCGAGCAGCGCGATGGACTGCCACGTTCCGAGCTGCAGCCGGCCACCCACGACGGGCACGCTGAGCGATGGCGCGACGAGCAACGGCAGCACGTGATCGGCACCGTGCCCGGGCGAGCCGTGACGGTGCCGCCAACGTTCGTCGCGCGGCAGCAGGCGGTCGAGCGCGACCATCAGGTCCTCGTCGGAGCCGGCGCCTAGCTCCATGATGACCAGCCCCGCGGTGGCATGCGGCACGAAGACGGTCAGCAGACCATCACCCGCGCCGCTGACGAACGACGCGCACTGCTCGGTGATGTCGAAGAGGCCGCGGCGACTGCCGGTATGGATGGTCAGTTCGGTGTGCTTCACGGCCTCGCGGTAGTCAGGGCAGCAGGCCGCGCGCCCACTCGCGTATGCGGTTGAGTACGTTGGGCGCAGGGGCACTCTCGTAGTGCGCCGGCTCGTAGCTCTGCACGGAGCGGGCGCCCCACATCAGCAACCCCAGCGAGGTGCTGAAAGCGGGCGTCAACAGGTGGTCGGTCAGGCCCTCGACACCGGTCGGCCCGGCCACGCGCACGGGCATGTTGAGCACCTCCCGGCCGAGGCGTGCCGAACCCGCCAGTTGGGCCGCGCCGCCGGTCAACACCAGCCCCGCCGGCAACATGCCGCGGGCGCCGGCATGGTCGATCTCCTCGCCGAGCTTCTCGAACACCTCGCGCATGCGCGCCTCGATGATCATTGCCAGCTCGCGCCGTGAGGCGGTCTCGCCGCTGCCGCCGTCGCCGATGGGATCGATCTCCACGCGCTCGTCATCCTCGATCGAGGCCGGATCCGCGGTGCCGTGGCGGATCTTCAGCTCCTCGGCCGAGTTGAGGCTCGTCTTGAGGCCGATGGCCACGTCGTTGGTGACGTTGTTGCCGCCGAGCGGCAGGACGGCCGCGTGGAACGGCGAGCCGTCGACGAACAGCGCCAGGTCGATCGTGCCCGCCCCGAAGTCGGCCACAGCCACGCCGAGCTCACGCTCGGTCTCGGTCAGCACGGCATCAGCCGAGGCGAGCGAGGCGCACACCAGTTCGTCGATGCGCACGTCGGCGCGCTGGACGCATTTGGACAGGTTCTGGACGCCGGTCGCGGAGGCATGCACGATGAGCGTCTCGACTTCGAGGCGCACCGCGCTCATGCCCAGCGGGTCCTTGACCCCTTCCTGGCCATCGACCACGAAACCGCGCGGCAGCACGTGCAGCACCTCGCGGTTGGACGGGATGGTCACGGCACGGGCGACCTCAGTCGCGCGCTCGACATCCTCGTGGGTGACTTCACGCCGCGCACCGCTGACGGCCACCGCTCCGCGCGAGTTCTGGCTCTCGACATGGTTGCCGCCCACGGCCACGATGGCCGATTCGATGCGATAGCCCGACAGCCGCTCGGCCGCCTCGCGCGCGGCGCGTATCGAGTTGACGGTCTGGTCGATGTTGATGACGACGCCCTTCTTGAGCCCCGACGCGCCCACCGAACCCTTGCCGATGACGGTCACCGCGCCATCAGCCGATACCTCGCCGATGATCGCCACGACCTTGCTCGTACCGACGTCGATTGAAACGAGAACGGCTTCACGATCCACGGCTTACATTCTCACCTAAGCGGGCGGCGCGGGGGCCGCTGTCGTGCGCGGCACGAAAGTGCCGCAGCGATCCTCGAGCGGCGCGAGATAGATCGTACGCACTGAGTGCTCGTCGGCAGCCAGCAGCGAGCGCAGGCACTGCACCTGCTCGGCAATCATGTTGGGTGGCCGCTGGTTGGCCGTGTAATGGCCGAAGATCGCCCGCCAACTGCCGTCGGTCGGGCTGACCACGTAGCCATCGGCGTCGTCGGCGCTGACCGACAGGCCCGTGGCGTCGCTGCCGACTGCCGCCGGGGTGAGTGCATCGAGTTGCAGCAACGCGGCGAGATCGACGTCGTCGAGGCGCTCACCCACAGCGAGGCCGGGCGCGAACTGCTGCCGGTCATCGGTGAACAGCGGCAGGCCGGCCGGCGGCGCCTGTCCGTCAAGGCGCTGCAGCACCACGCCGTCCCGGTCGAGCAGGTAGGTCCCGCCCGACGTGGCGATCGCCAGGATCGGCGTGCGCTCGCTGATGGTGACGGTCAGTTGGCCGGGCAGCGTCGCCTCGACGTGAGCGTCCTGGACCGATGGCAGGTCGCGCAGCGCTGTGGTGATTGCGCCGGTGTCGACGTGAAAGACATTCGGATGCTGCGCGGCGTTGCCCAGGGCCGCGGCAACGAGGGCGGGGTCGGTGAAGTGCATGCCGCTGATGTGCGGCTGATCGGCAGCCAGGTCGAGGCGATCGGTGTTCACCAGCCACCACGCGCTGCCCAGGGAGAGTCCCATCAGGGCCGCGCCGGCAAAGCGCGGCAGGCTCATCAGGAACCAGCGTCGCCCGCGCCGGCGGCTCCGGCCGCCGGCTACCGGCTGCCGCGCCGCGAGTCTCACCGTGCGTGCCGTGAGCGCGCCAGCGCCGATTCGATCAGCCGACTGCACAATTCGCCGAACTCGATGCCGGCCACCCTGGCCGCCTTGGGCAGCAGGCTGTTGGCGGTCATGCCCGGAATCGTGTTGACTTCGAGCACCACTACGCGCCCGTCGCCGGTGACGATCATGTCGGTACGCGACAGGTCGCGGCAATCGAGCGCGGCGTGGGCCGCCACGGCGATGGCCTGCACGCGCGTGGCCAGCTCCGCGCTGATGCGCGCCGGGCAGATTTCGTCAGTCAGCGCCGGGTCGTACTTGGCGCGATAGTCGAAGAAGTCGTTGCGCGTGGCGATCTCGATCACCGGCAGCGCCTGCACCTGCGGCTTGTTGCCGATGACTCCCACGGTCAGCTCCGTGCCGGCCAGGCGTTCCTCCACGAGCACGCGATCGTCGAATGCGAACGCATCGGCGAGGGCCGCCGCGAGATCCGCGGCGCGACCGATCATCGTGACGCCCACGCTCGAGCCCTGGCGCACGGGCTTGACGACCAGCGGATATCCCAGTTCGGCGGCCGCCTGGGTCACGCGCTCAGGCTGCGTCCGGAAGTCTTCGCGCTCGACGGCGAAGCCGCGCGGAACCTCGAGGCCCTGAGCCGCGAGCACGCGCTTGGCCATGACCTTGTCCATGGCCAGGGCCGACGACAGTACGCCCGAGCCGACGTAGGGAATGCCCAGCAGCTCGAGCATGCCCTGGATCGTCCCGTCCTCGCCCCAGCGCCCATGGATGGCGACGAAGACGACGTCGAGCGGGCGGCCCGTGTCACTGGGCACCAGCGCCGCATCGACGCCCACCAGCGCCGTCGAGCCTTCGACTATCTGCCGTTGGAGCGCCGCCGGCAGCTCGCGGCGGTCGCGTTCGGGCAGCTCTTCGATCACGCCCGCGCGCTCGGCCAGCGCGCGCGCATGCTCACGTTGTTCGTCGTCGAGCTCGGGGTTGCGGACCATCAGTGCGAGCGGATCGATGAGCACCACGTCGTAGCGATCGGCGGGCAGGTGGCGCGCGATCTCGATGCCCGTGGCGAGCGATATCTCGCGCTCGGCCGAGGCACCACCGGCGAGCACGCCGACGCGCGCCCGCTGCCCGCTCACGCGGCTACCCAGCCGGACCAATCGCCGGCGAAGACGACTTCGAAGACCAGCTCGGTGCCCGTCTCGCGGGCCACGGTCGCACGCACGAGCTCGGCCAGGCGACGCACGTCCTTGGCACTGCCGGCGCGGTCATTGACGATGAAATTGGCATGCTTGTCGCTGACCGTCGCTCCCCCAACGCGCATGCCCTTGAGACCCAACCGGTCGATGATCGCACCGGCCGAGTCACCCGGTGGATTGCGAAAGACGCTGCCCGCCGATGGCAGGCCGAGCGGCTGGTGCTGCTGACGCCAGCGCCGGATCTCGTCCAGCCGCGCGTCGATCTCGGCCGGCGCTGCGGGCACCAGCTCAAAGGCCGCCCAGGTGACCACCTCGGGTCGATCGGCCGGTCCGTGCTTGAGCAGGCTGTCGCGGTAGGCGAACCGCAGCCCGGGCGTGTCGAGCACCACCTCCTGCCCGTCGGCATGCAGGACACTCGCCTGCGCGAGCACCTGGCGAACGTCGGACTCGTGGGCGCCGGCGTTCGCCCACACCGCGCCACCGACCGTCCCCGGGATGGCCAGCCCGAACTCCAGGCCGGACAGGCCGGCGGCGCGGCACAGCGTGGCCGCGCGGGCCATCTGCAGGCCCGAGTCAGCCACCAGGCGGTTGTCCTCGAAGCGATGCTGCTGGGCGCGGTTGTAGATGACCAGGCCGCGCACGCCGGCATCGCTGATGACCAGGTCGGAGCCGCGGCCGAGCAGGAAGAAGGGCAGTTCGCGCGTGCGCGCGAAACGAACGATCGCGCGCAGCTCGAACAGGTTGCGGACCTCGGCGAACAGGTCGGCCGGCCCGCCCACACGCATCGTGCTGAAGCGCGCCAGTGGCTCGTGACGCGAGGTCTTGACGCCGATGCGCCGCTGGATGTCGGAGCCCAGACTGGTCAGCGCGCCTTCGTCGAGCGGCGCCGCGGCGTCCGTCACGAGGCTGCCCGGGACAGCCGCTCGATGGCGGCCGGCGTCGGCAGCGTCGCGCGTTCGGCGAGTGCCAGCACGAGCTCAGCGGCGGCCGCCGCCGCTCCCGGCCGGCCGAATTCGCGCGCGGCATCGCGCATCCGCTCGAGCTGCCCGGGATCGTCGAGCAGCGCGGCCGCGTCGAGCAGCGCCGTCGCGTCGAATTCCTCGTCGGCCACGATGCGGGCGGCGCCCGCGTCGGCGAGTGCCCGGGCGTTCGCCGACTGGTGCGCGTCGGCCCACGGATAGGGCACCACGACCATCGGCAAGCCCGCCGCCGAAGCCTCGGCGAGGGTCGATGAGCCGGCGCGTCCCACGAGCAGGTCGGCGGCGAGCAGCACGTCGGTCATTTCCGCGCGCAGAAACGCAAACGGCCGATAGCGCGCGCGCCGCTCGTCGGGCAGCGCCTCGCGCCGGCGCAACGCATCGGCGTACGCCGGCTGGCCGGTCAGGTGCACCACGACGCAGCGCTCGACGAGGCTGGGCAGGGCCTCCCAGACGGCGCGATTGAGGCGCCTGACGGCCTGCGAGCCGCCGAACACGAGCAGCACCGGGAGTGGTTCGTCGAGGTGCAGCGCGGCGCGCGCCGCCACGCGGTCATGGCCGGCGAACGATCGAATGGGCGTGCCGGTCACGAAGCACGGCCGGCCAGTGCCCAGTTCGCGGCACGTCTCGGCAAAGGAGACGGCCACGGTGGACGTCAGGCGCGCGCTGGCGCGCACGCTCCGGCCGGCCTCGAGGTTGCCCTCCCAGATCACGCTCGGGATGCGCAGCGTGGCCGCCGCCGCGACGACCGGGATGGCCACGTAGCCGCCGGTCGTGAACACAGCCGCCGGTCGCTCACGGGCGAGGATCGCCAGCGCCTGGCCGTAGGCGCCGGCCAGCCGCAACGGGTCGAGAACGGTGTGAATCGAGCGATCGGTGGTGCGCAGCGAGCGCAGCCACAGCAGGCGCAGCGGATAGCCCTCGCCGGGCACGATCGTCGCCTCGAAGCCGCGTCGCCCGCCCAGCCACAGGAAACTGGCCTCAGGCGCCCGATCGCGCACCGAGCGGGCGACGGCCAGCGCGGGGTAGACGTGACCGCCCGTTCCCCCGGCGGCGATCAGGATCCGCATTGTTCCAGGCACCTCCGGGCAGCATCTCGCGCGAGATCGAGAGCAGGATACCGACGGCCGCGAAGCTGATCGCCAGGGACGATCCGCCGGCCGACACGAACGGCAGGGTGATGCCGGTCACCGGCAACAGGTCGACCACCACGGCGATGTTGATGAACGCCTGGAAGGTGAGCCAGGCGGTGATGCCGGTCGCCAGCAGGCGTCCGAACTTGTCGGGCGATCGGAGCGCGATACGCAGCCCGCGCCAGGCCAGGATGACGTACAGGGCGATGACCGCCACGGCCCCGAAGAAGCCCAGCTCCTGGCCGATCAGCGCGAACACGAAGTCGTTGGTCGAGTTGGGCAGGAAGGGGGCCGCGGGGCTGTTGTTGCCGCCCAGGCCGATGCCCAGGGTGCCGCCCACGCCCAGTGCCAGCAGGCCCTGGACGGTGTGGTACCCGTCGCCCAGCCGATCGGACCAGGGATCGAGGAACGCCCGCACGCGTGCCATCTGGTACGCACTCGTGGCGATGGCAACGAGCACCGCGCTGGCACCCAGCGGCACCATCGCGCCGAACTGCCACAGGCTGGCGCCGCCGACCAGGAACATCGTGAAGCCGGTCAGCGCCAGGACGCCGGTCGTGCCCAGGTCGGGCTCGCGGTAGACGAGCAGCAGGATCGGGGCAAGGATGAGCAGGAAGGGCAGCGTCCCGTGCCGGAACGAGCCCACCTTACGTTCGTTGCGCGCGAGCCAGTGCGCCAGGTAGATGACCAGCGCCAGCTTCGCGAACTCGGCCGGATGCATCGACGGCAACGGGCCGATCTGCAGCCAGCGTGCCGACCCGTTCATCTCGATCGGCCGCAGCGGACCGATGGGCGGCAGGAGCACGATCACCAGCAACACGAGGGCGATGAACAGCGCGGGGATCGATACCAGCCTGAGCCAGCGGAAGTCGAGCCGCATCATGATCACCATCACGACCATGCCCAGCACGCCCCAGAAGGCCTGCGGGCCGACGACCGCGAAGGCATTGTCGAAGGTCAGCAGGGATGACACGCCGGAGCTCGAGTAGACCATCAGGATGCCCAGCGCGGCCAACGTGACGACCGTCGCGAGCAACACGTAGTCGGGCTCATGGCGCTCGCGCTGCGGGCCGCGCAGGCTGGCCGGCGTCGTCGGCCCGGCGGCGCGGCGCGCGGCCGGGCGGCGTGCGGCTGCGGTCATCGCGGATCCTCCTCGAGGCGGTCGACGGCGGCCTTGAAGGCCCGTCCCCGATCGGCATAGTCGACGAACATGTCGAAACTGGTGGCCGCCGGGCTGAGCAGGACCGTGGCCGAGCCGGCGGCGCCGGCCAGCTCGCGGGCCAGGGCGCGTGCCCGTCTGACGGCATCGTCCATGTCGGCGGCGCGCTCGACGTGGCCGGCGCCGGCAGCCGTGAAAAGGCGCGCGTAATCGGCCGCCGTCTCGCCCATCAGGACCACTGCCGCGGCGTGGCGCGCAACTTCGGCGGACAGTTCGGTCAGGTCGAGATTCTTGGTCTGGCCGCCGGCGATCAGCACGATCGGCGGCACGAAGCTGCGCAGGGCGGCGATCACGGCGTCGGGCTGCGTGCCCATCGAATCGTTGACGAAGGTGATGCCGCCGATGGTCGCCACCGGCTCGAGGCGGTGCTCGACGCCACTGAAGCCAGCCACGGCCGTGCGGATGGCCTCCGGCGCGACACCGAACAGCAGGCCGACCGCGACGGCGGCGAGTACGTTGCTCACGTTGTGCTCGCCGAGTAGCGGGATCTCGTCGACGGGCAGCAGCCGGCCGGCCGGTCCCGTCGCGGCGCTACCGCCGCCCACGGCCGCGAGCCGCTCGACGCTCTCGGCGACCAGCCAGCCGTCGCGCACGCCGAGACCGCCCTCGTCGGGCTCGCCGCGGCGATAGCGCACCACCGCGGCGGCGCTCGCGCCGGCGAACTCGGCACTCACGGGATCCTCGGCATTGAGCACCAACCGGCCAGCGCCGGGCAACAGTTCGGCGAGGCGGCGCTTGACGGCGCGGTACGCCGCCAACGTGCCGTGTCGGTCGAGATGGTCGCTGGTGACGTGCGTGTAGACCGCCACCAGCGTCCCGCGCGATAGCGTCGGCAGCTGCAGCTCCGACAGCTCGAGGACGACGCGGTCCGAGCCGGTCAGCTCCGGCAACCGCTCGACGAGCGGTACGCCGATGTTCCCGCCGAGCAGCACCGGTGCTTCGTCCGCGGCCAGCACGGCCGCCGTCAGCGAGCTGGTGGTGGTCTTGCCCTTGGTCCCCGTCACGCCCACCGTGAGCGCCGGGCACAGGCGCAGGAAGAGGTCGATTTCGCTGACCACCGGCACGTTGCCCGCGGCCTCGATGCGGGCCAGCGCCGTCCGGAGGCGCGGCTCGGTGGTCGGGAAGTGGCTGCTGATCGAGGGCGACGTACAGATCATGGACTGGCCCGCGAGGGCGGCCGCCGGATCGACCTCGGGCCCCAGCAACAAGCGCACCGGCCGCCGGCCAAGAGCCTTGATCTGCGCGCCCAGTTCGGCCGTCGAGCGGGCATCGTAGGCGGTCACCCGGGCGCCACGGTCGGCCAGGAAGCGGCACAGCGCGACGCCGCTGCGCGCCAGGCCGAGCACCACCACCGGTCGATCGCGGAACGAGTCAAGGTCAAGGCGCTCGAGCGCTATCGGCGGCGGTTGGCTGGCCACCGTGCTCACCGGACCGGCACGAACGTCGAGAAGAAGAAGATCACCCCGAGCATCGCCGCCAGCACGCCGACGATCCAGAAGCGCATGGTGATCTTCTCCTCGTCCCAGCCGGCGAGTTCGAAGTGGTGATGCAGCGGGGCCATGCGGAAGATCCGCCGGCCGGTCAGCTTGAAGCTGGCGATCTGCAGGATGTCCGAGCCGACCTGCAGCACGAAGATGATGCCGATCAGCGGCAGCAACAGGATCTGCCCGGTTATCAGGCCGACCACCGCCAGCGTGGCGCCCATCGCCAGCGCGCCCGAGTCGCCCATGAACACCTGCGCCGGGTGGACGTTGAACCACAGGAAGCCGAGCAGCGCGCCGATGATCAGCGCGCACAGGACGGCAAGGTTCTGCTGCCCGCCGAGCAGGGCGATGATCAGGTAGGCGACGAACGCGAAGATGAGCGTGCCGCCGGCCAGCCCATCGAGGCCGTCGGTGAAGTTGACACCGTTGGTCGTGGCCACGATGGCAAAGGCCGCGAACAATATGTACGCCCATGGCTGCACGAAGACGTCGCCCACGAACGGCACGGTCAGTGTCTGGACGTCGTAGGTGCGCTGGATCTGGAAGGCGATGGCGCCCGACACCACGATCTGCCAGAGCAGCTTCTGGCGGATGCGGATGCCCTCCCCGGTGGTCGAGTTGAGGTAGTCGTCGGCGAGGCCCAGGCCGCCCACCACGAGCAGCGTGAGCAGTGGCGCGATGGTCTGCGGGCCGAGGAATTCGTCCTGGCCGACGACGTGGAAGAGGACTGCCGAGACGCCGACGACGGCGATCATCAGCACGCCACCCATCGACGGCGTGCCTTCCTTGATGAGGTGCGAGGCAGGGCCCTCCATGCGGATGCGCTTGCCGAAGCCGAGCCGGCGCAGCAGCAGGATGAAGGGCGGCATCAGGATGACCACCAGCGCGAAGGTGAGCAGGATCGCCTGTACCAGCGACGCGGCGGCGTTCATGACAACAACTCATCGACCAGACGATCCAGCTCCGCCGCGCGCGACGCCTTGAGCAGCACCACGTCGCCCGGGCGGATCAGCTCGCGCAGCACGGCCAGGGCGGCGTCGCGGTCGGCGGCCGCGTGGACCGACTTCGCCGGCATGCCCGCAGCGCGCGCCGCGGCAGCGTAAGCCTCGGCCTGGGGCCCGACGCCCACGAGCACGTCTGCCGTCTGTGCCACGTACGCCCCGACGCGCTCGTGGGCAGCCGCGCTCGCGTCGCCCAGCTCGAGCATCTCGCCGAGCACCGCGATGCGCCGGCCGTCCAGGCCGGCGAGCATGTCGAGGGCGGCCACCATCGAGTCGGGCGCCGCGTTGTACGTGTCGTCGAGCAGGCGCCAGTCGCCGGCCTGGATCAGCCGCGAGCGATGCGGCGCGTGCCACGGCCGGGCGAGCCCGCGCACGATGACCGGCAGCTCGAGCCCGGCGGCGATGCCCACCGCGGCTGCCGCGAGTGCGTTGTGCACGCTGTGCCGGCCGAGGCCGCGGATCGCCACCTCGCGCCGCCCGGCCGGCGTGCCGAGCGTGAAACGCATCCCTCTCTCCGCGGCCAATTCGACGTCAGTCGCGGTGACGTCGGCCGCCCGATCGAAGCCGTAGGTCAGTACCGACACGCGCGCCGGGGCGTGTCCGGCCATGCGCGCAACGCGCACGTCGTCGGCGTTGAGGATCGCGGCGCCACCGGCCGGCAGTGCCTCGACGAGCTCACGCTTGCCGCGCTCGATCGCGTCCAGCGACCCGGCGCGCGAGAGATGCGTGTTGCGCACCGCGGTGACCACGCCGATCGCCGGGCGCGCAATGTCGGCCAGCTCGGCGATGTCACCCGGCGTGTACATGCCCATCTCGAGCACGGCCGCGCGGTGCTCGGGGGCCAACTGCAACAGGGTGAGTGGCAGGCCGATCTCGTTGTTCTCGTTGCCCTCGTTGCGTAGCACGTTCCAATGCTCCGAGAGCATCTCGGCCGTCTGCTCCTTGGTCGAGGTCTTGGCCAGCGAGCCGGTGATGCCCACCACGAGGGGTGCGAAGCGGGTTCGCCACGCGGCCGCCGCGCGGCGCAGGGCCACTCCTCCATCGTCGACCAGGATCACCGCGCAACGCGAGCCACTGCCCTCGAGCGCGGCCAACTCGGCATCGGACGGCGCACGCGAGACGACCAGCGCCGCGGCCCCACGGGCGGCCGCCTCGGCCAGGAACAGGTGCCCGTCAGTCCGTTCGCCGGCCAGCGCGAAGAACACGTTGCCCGGCTCGACCCGGCGCGAATCAACGGCACCGCCGTGGACGGGCAACGTGCCGGTGCGAATGACCTCGCCGTCGACGGCGTGCGCGAGGTCGCCCACCTCGAACACGAGGCGCGGGTCTGGGCGCTTCTCAATCAAGGCTGGCCATTCTCGCATCGGCCGATTTACGGCCCCTGCTGCGCGGCCGTGCCGTGGCCCGCGGGAGCACGGGTCGGCGGCGCCGTGTCTGCCGGCGAGGGCGGCACATAACCGGGCAGCGGCGGGACGTCGAGCGCGCTGATCGCATCCACCGCGACGTGCCGGAAGAGCTCATTGGACGTCATCTCGAGGGTCATGCCCCAGCTCTTCTTCACCTGCGGCTCGGTGTCGTGGATGCGCACCAGGATGATCAGCTGCGGGTCGGGGTTGCCGATGAAACCGACGAAGGTGTGGTTGTACGTGTCGGGCAGCCAGGCGCCCGAGGCGGTATCCCAGATCTGTGCCGTGCCGGTCTTGCCGCCAACCACGTAGCCGTCGATCTTCGTCTCGACCGCGTAATGCGGACCGGCATCGACCACGTGGATCATCAGCTGGGTCAGCTGCGCCGACAGATCGCTGCTGATGACCTGGTGCGCGTCGGGCAGCGTCTCGGGCTGCCCATTGACGCTCTCGTAGATGTGCGGATGGGGTAGCCGGCCGCCGTTGACCATCGCGCAATAGGCCGTGGCCAGCTGCAGCGGCGTGATCGCCATGCCCTGGCCGAACGAGTGGTTGACCAGGTCGATCGTCTGCCACGGCTGAACAGCCGGGTCGGTCACCAGGCCCGCCACCTCCCCGCCCAGCTCGATACCAGTGGGCTGGCCCAGACCGAAGCGTTGCCACATCTTGTACAGCACCGCCGACGCGTCGTTGGTGGTCGGGCCGAGCATCATCGCCACGCGGCCCATGCCCACGTTGCGCGAGTGGGCGATGACGTCCTGGAACGGGATCCAGCCCATGCCGGTGAGGTCGCCGTCATGCACCGTGTCCGGGCCGATGTGCAGCGCCTGGCTGTCGAGGATCGGCGTGTTCATGTTGACCACGCCCTCCTCGAGTGCCGCCGCCGACGTGAACATCTTCATCACCGAGCCCGGCTCGTACACCTGGCTGATGATCGGGTCGTCGAACAGTTCCGGATCGCTCTGGGCGACCCCGGTGTAGCTGTTCTCGTCGTAGCCGGGCACCGAGCCGTAGGCCAGGATCGCGCCTGTGTATGGGTTCATAACGAGTCCCGACACACGTGGCGCGCCGTCCGCGACCATCGCCGCGTAGAGCTCCTTCTCAAGCGCGAGCTGCAGCCCGGAGTCGATGGTCAGTTGCACGGCGCCGCCCGTCTGGGGCAGCGCCGCGACGCCCGACACGTCGGCCGTCGGCCCGCCGCCCGCGAGCACCGGCTGCGCGGCTTCCTCGACGCCGTAGCGGCCCTGCCCGTCGTCGGTCACAAAGCCGAGCAGCTGGCTGGCCAGCGTTGTTCCCGGGACGCCACCGCTGTTGGGGTAGAAACGAACCGGCTGCGGTTCGAGACCCAGCGCGGCCAGCGAGCCATCGGCCAGGCCGGAGCGGATCTTCTGGCTCTCTGCGTCGGTCAGCTCGCGCGCGACCACCAGGTAGGACGGAGTCGGCGCCGCGGTGAAGTTGGCCACCAGGTCGGCTGTCTGCTGATCGTCGAAGGAGAGGATCGCGGCCACCTGGCGGGCCATGTCCGCGCGTACGCCGTCGTCGGGCAGCGTGTCCGGGTACGCGGCGAGCAGGTCGCGATAGGCCGTCGTCGCGAGCACGTTGCCGCTGCGGTCGAGGATCTGGCCGCGCTGGACCTGTTGGTCGGTGATCGTCGTCGAGGCCAGCTGCGCATCAGCCTGGCGGCGCAGCTGGTCGGCCTGGCCGAGCTGCCAGTAGGCCAGCCGCAGCACGAGTGTGGATGCGACAAGGACAAAGGCGCTCAGCAGCAGGAGCAGGCGCAGCCGACCTTCCGCCCGACCGAACATCGGTCAGCGGACCGGCAACCGGACCCTGGTGGCCAGTTGATCGAGGCCGGAACTCTGCGCGCGATCTAGCACGCTGGCCTCGGTGCCCCACGGCAGGACGCTCGACTCGAGGGTCTGCGCCTGCCGATAGAGGTCGTCGCGCTGGGCCACAAGCTGGTCGATGGCGTAGTTGGTCGCCGCAAGCTGGATCGTCTGCGCGAGATAGATCAGGCCGACCAGCATGATCAGCAGGACCGCCGCCAGCACGATCGCGACCGGGTTCGCCCGCCGTCCCGCACGTGTCGGGCTCGACAGCCGTCGCCGTGGCATTGCGGTCACGGCAAAGCGCGTCGGTGGCACGGCCGCCGGCCGGTTAAGAGGGGCAGGGCGCGCGCCCGCCGACCGCCGGTCCGTGCGCCGCACGGGAGCCGGCGATCGTCCCACGCCAGGTAACGGGCGCGCGCCGCCGATGACCGTCATCTGGACTGGCCGCCCAGCCGGCCGTCCAGCCGACGATCTTCGACATCGAGGTTGATCAAGCCCCAATCGAGAGATTCTTCGTTCAGCCGCCACCCTTGCCCGTCGGCCTCCGGCCGGCGCTCGCGGACCTCGTGCTGTCGGCGCGCGTAGTGGCGCCGGCGCTGGCCCTGGTGACGCTGCGTCATGTCCTCCTCCTCGTCCCGAGCTAGGCCGCCAGCCGCCGCGCCGCGCGCAGCAGCGCACTCCGCGAACGGGGATTGACGGCAACTTCGTGCGCCTGCGGTCGCCGCGGTTGCGGACCCACCGGCGCCAGCCGCGGTGAGCGGCCGCACACGCATACCGGCACTTCCGGCGGGCAGATGCAGCCCCGCCGCTCGGTGGCGATGAAGCGCTTGACGATGCGGTCCTCGAGGGAGTGGTAGCTGATGACCGCCAGGCGACCGCCCTCACGCAGCGTTTCGACCGCTGCCGCAAGCGCGACCGGCAGCGTCTCGAGCTCCCGATTCACGGCAATGCGCAGCGCCTGGAAGACGCGCGTGGCGGGGTGGACCCGCCGTCGACCGCGAGGAGTAACGGGAGCGACGGCGGCCACCACCTCGGCAAGTTGTCGACCGGTGTTGATCGGTTGTTGCTGGCGGCGCGCGACGATCTCGCGCGCGATCCGGCGGGCGCGCGGCTCTTCACCGAAGCGGCGGAAGATGTCCGCCAGCCGGGCTTCGTCAAGTTCGTTGACGAGATCCCGGGCGGGCACCCCACGCGCGGTGTCGAAGCGCATGTCGAGCGGACCGTCGGCGTTGAAGCTGAAGGAGCGCGCGGCGTCCGCCAGCTGGTTCGAGCTGAGCCCCAGATCGAACAGGACGCCGTCTGCCGGCGCGAAACCGGTCTCGCCCGCCACCTCACCGAGTTGTTCGAAGTTCGCCTGGCGCAGCGTGACGCGATCGCCGAATTCGGCCAACCGCGTGCGCGTCCTGGCGATGGCCGCCTGGTCGGCGTCGATCCCGAGCAGGCGGCCATCAGGTTGATTGGCCTCCAGGATCCGCAGGGCGTGCCCACCGCCACCGACCGTCGTGTCTATCTGGAGGCTGCCGGAGATAGGTGAGAGGCATTCAAGTACCTCTTGCACCATCACCGGCACGTGCCCTTCCTCCAACTGCACGTCCGCCGATTGCGATCCCCGCGGATCCTGAAGGCTCATTTGGTGGGGCATCGTGCTAGATGCCCAGGTCGCCGATGCGCGCGGCGAGCACTTCGGGGTTGCTCAGCTCGGCGCTGTATTCGGCCCACCGATCGGGCGGCCACAGCTCGATGTGCTGGCCGGCCCCGGCCACGATCACGTCCGACCCGAGGTGGGCGAAGTCACGCAACGTGGCGGGCAGGACCAGGCGGCCCTGCTTGTCGAGTTCGACCTCGTAGGCGCCCGAGAAGATGAAGCGCGAGAAAGCCCGCGCGCCCGAGTCGGCGAAGCGCAGGTCGGCGACGCCGTCGGCCAACTTCTGCCACTCGGCGTTGGGGAAGATCGCGACGCAATTGTCGATCCACCGACTGACGTGCGCGCCCTTCTCCAGATCAGAGCGAAACCTGGCTGGCACGGCTACGCGGCCCTTCGCATCGATCGTGTGGCGGTACTCACCGGTGAACAAACCAACACCTCTGGCCCGGCGTTGAACGGACGTTCGACTGGGCGTTTGGCTTCACCACCCGCGGCGCGAGTTGGCGCCGGGCCGGCTGACCGTTCCACCCTATCTCCCCACTTTGATCCACTTTGGACCACTTCGGCGCATGATACTGGGCTGGGGCTCCACGTCAAGGCCCATTTCGACCACAATTCCTGGGGATGCCCCGCCTGGGGATGCCCGGCGACCACCAAACGGGATGCGGCGTTGCCAGCCGGATTGCCGCGGCGCGTTACATGCGACCGCTGCGCGCCACCTCACGGCAGACAATGCGGTCGCACGTGGCGTCGGGCGGCAGGAACCGGGTCTCGCTGCACGTCGCAACTGCTCAACCGCCCGGCTGGTGGTCGCGCCCGTGCTGGCGGCGGTCGCTTGTGACGTCCCACGTCAACTTCCCACCGTCGTGCCGTGGGGCGCGAGAATCCGGCGTGCTTACGCCTGCTCGTGCATGGCGTGCCAGCGAGGTGCCACGGTGCACCGACCAGCGGCGCCGCCTAGTACTGAGGTGTGCCTAGGCGCACCGCCGGCGATCGCCTACCCTGCCGGCCATGGCCATCATGGCTCGTGCCATCTCCACCGGGGCGCAACCGCCGGTTGCCGCCAGTGCGCCGCTGCGCCGCTGCACGTTCAGGCACGTCAAGGCCGAGGCGCGTCCACGAGCCCTGCCCATGTACCAAGCGTCGTGCACGCATCCCGAACGCCAGGATCCGCGCGCCCTAGGCGATCTTGACGCCGCGCGGGCGACCTGCCAGGCGTGCACCCTGATCGGCATTTTCCGGCCCGATTCCGACTAGGCCTGCGCCGCCGTCCGCGGCGCAAAGACGCCAGCGAGATGGCCTGTAAGCCGAGTTCTGTCCCGATCGCGGTGATCGGGGACGGTCATCCATCTACGGCGACGGTTACCCGCCACCTCTAGCGGCCGACCCGAGAGCGGAGCGACGCACTCCCGCCAGGCTCGCGCCTGGACAGCTCTCCTATTTGGCCTTGCTCCAGGTAGAGCTTGCCCGTTTCACCCGACCCGATCGGTTGCCCGGTCTGTCGGCTCGTCTCTGTGGCGCTGGTCCTCGCCTCTCGGCGGACGGGTGTTACCCGCTACCTTCGCGTCGTGGAGCTCGGACTTTCCTCGTGTCGGTTGCGGCTCAGAGCCGACGGGACACGCGACCGCCCGACCATCTCGCTGGCCACCCGATTCTACCGGTGGCCAGCGCGCTCCCTCCTGCTCGCGTCCTCCGACCGACAGGCACAGACCATCAGCCGGCTGCACGTCACTTGGAGTGTCACTAATGCGGGCTGGGCCAACCTCGGGCGGAGCCGAATACCGAGTTCGGGAACCGTCTGCAGCTCGGGAAGTGCCCCGCCGTGTCACTACCAGTGGCGCGGGCGTTGCGTTCGTGGAGCCGGGGCGACCGCCAGGCCATGCCCGTCCGCAAAGCCGGCCGTGGTGCCACTGGCGGTGGCGAAAACGTGCGACTTGGCCCGGTCATGCGAACCGGCCGGCCAACGCGACCTGTCCGGGCGTCAGCAAGCACGCGCCGCGACACTCGCTGTGACGTGAACGCGGTCAGCGGCGGCGGCTCAGCCGAGGTCGCCGCGCCAGTCGTTGCAGCGCATCACCAGTCCCGAGCCGTGCGGGTATTCGAAATCGATCGCTTCGACGAGGATGAAGCCCAGTTTGCGGCAGATCGCGTTAGAGGCCCCATTGTCGATTGATGGAAACGCGTGCACCTGGCGATGTCGGACGGGATCGTCGCACATGATGCCCAGCAGCAGGCGCATGCCCGCCGTGGCGAAACCCCTGCCCTGCTGCTCCGGCAGCACCAGCCAGCCGACCTCCCAGACGGTTTCGCCGCGCCATTCCTTTTCCCAGTAACCAACCTCGCCGGCCGGCTCGCCGGGCTCGCCGACCACGATCTTGTACTGGCGCGAGCCCGGCCGTTCGTAGCGTGCCTGGCGGCCGGACAGTTTGTGTGGCGATTCGGGCCCGCCCAGGTGCCCGGTCATCGCGGGATCACCCAGCAGGCGCTCCATCAGCCACAGGTCGCCCGTGCGCCACGGTTCGAGGCGAACCTCGGGCGTGCTCAACGCCAGCTGCGCGACTCGAGCACGTCGAAGGCCGCCGACCGTCCGGACACGGCGTCGCGAATGCGCCGCTCGGTGAAATCGGAGATGGGCGTCGGCAACTCGGCCGGATCACACCACGCCACGCGATCGATCTCCGGCGGCTGGGCCGTCGGCTCGCCCCCGTCTGGCAGCGTGCAGCGGAATACGAAGTGCAACAGCGGGCCGAAATCGTGGCTCAGCTCGAAGTAGACGCCCGTCAGCGAGCCGGCGCTGCCCACCAGCGTGGTCTCCTCGCGCAACTCGCGCTGTGCGGCGGCCAGGGGTGACTCGTTGGGCTGGACGAGACCGCCCGGCAGCGACCACTCGCGCCGCGCGTAGGTGTGCCGAACGAGAAGCACCCGATTCCGGGCGTCGAGGATGACGCACGCGGCGCCCATGTGGACGCTGCCAAGTGGCCCGGGACCGGGATCCTGTGGCTCGGGCGGCACCGTCTCGGCACCCGCTTCCGCGGCGGCTGCGGCGGCCGGGTCGTCGAGCGCCAGGTTGGCCAGGGCGTCGGCAGCGCGGTTGGTGGCGCGTGGCTCGTGGCGTACCGACCAGCGCTCGAAGCCGGCCAGCAGCTCGCGTGCGCGCGCGGCGAGCGGCGCAATGCTGGCGTGGCGCACCTTCCAGCGCCCCGACAGCTGCTCCACGACCAGCTGCGAGTCGAGGATCAACTCGACCTCGCGCGCGCCCAGCGCGTGCGCCTTCTCGAGCGCGAGGATCACGCCCGTGTACTCGGCGAAGTTGTTCGTTTGCGTGCCCAGCGGGCGGGCGATGACCGCGATCGGCGGGCAGTCGGGGTCATGCGCGTCGTCCCGCGCCAGGTCGATCAGGACGGCGCCCGAGGCCGCCGGTCCGGGGTTGCCACGCGCCGCCCCGTCAGCGCGGATCAGGATCCGCGGCACGGCTCCGGGGGACTGGCTCAGACCTTGCGCTCCACGGCGGCACTCGAGACCTCGAGGATGGCCTGGGTGATGTTGATGCCGCGCGGACACGCATCGGTGCAATTGAAGATCGTGCGGCAGCGCCACACGCCTTCCTGGTCGGACAGGATCTCGAGGCGTTCGTCGGCGCCGTGGTCGCGCGTGTCAAAGATGAAGCGATGCGCGTTGACGATCGCGGCCGGGCCGACGTACGACGGTTGCGCCCAGAAAGAAGGGCAGGAAGACGTGCACGCGGCGCACAGGATGCACTTGGTCGTGTCGTCGAAGCGGTCGCGGTCGTGCTGGCTCTGGAGCCGCTCGCGCTCGGGCGGTGGCTCGTCGTTGACCAGGAATGGGGTGACGCTGCGGTACTTCTCGAAAAAGCCGTCCATGTCCACGACCAGGTCCTTGATCACCGGCAGGCCGGGCAACGGAGCGACCGAAATCCTGCGCCCGAGCTGGTCGACGCGGATCTTGCACGCCAGCCGGTTGCGACCGTTGATGAGCATCGCATCCGACCCGCATACGCCATGCGCACACGACCGGCGGAACGTCAGCCGACCGTCGTGCTCCCACTTGACGCGATGGAGCAGGTCGAGCACCCGGTCCATGGGCTCCGCGGCGACCGCGTAGCGCTCCCAGTGGGGCTTCTGGTCGGTCTCCGGATCGAAGCGCAGGATGCGCAGGTCTACGTCCATCTCGATCCGATGTTATCGGTCACGTGCCGGCCGCCTCAGTAGGTGCGCGGCTTGGGCTGGAACTTGGTGATCGTGACCGGCTTGTAGCGCAGGTCGGGGCCACCCTCGGCGCGGAATGCGAGCGTATGGCGCAGCCAGTCGCCGTCGTTGCGCTCGGGGAAGTCCTCGCGGAAGTGTGCGCCGCGGCTCTCCTCGCGCGCCAGGGCTCCGGCGACGGTCGCCTCGGCACAGTCGAGCAGGTAGCCCACCTCGCGTGCCTCGAGCAGGTCGGTATTGAAGACGCGACCGGTGTCCTGGATGGCCACCCGCGTGTAGCGCTCGCGCAGTTCACGCAGCTTGCGCGTCATCGCCTCGAGCGACTCGCGCGTCCGGAACACGCCGCAGTTGTCCATCATCTCGGCGGCCAGCTCAAGCCGGATGTGCTGGGCGTTCTCGCCGCGCCGGCGGGTGCGCAGCGCCTCCAGCTCAGCGCGCACCGACTCGGCGGCGTCGGCGGGGAGTGCCGGCAGCTCGGCGTGGGCGGCCTTGACGTCGGTCGCCATCGAGCGGCCCGCACGCCGGCCATACACCAGGATGTCGAGCAGCGAGTTGGTGCCCAGCCGGTTCGCGCCATGGACGCTGACACAGGCACACTCCCCCGCGGCATACAGTCCGGGCAGCAGGTTGCCCGCTTCGTCGGCCAGTACGCGCGAGTCCAGGTTGGTCGGAATACCGCCCATGGCGTAGTGCGCGGTGGGCGTCACGCGCACCGGCTGGGTGATCGGTTCGACGCCCTGGTAAACGCGCGCAAACTCGGTGATGTCAGGCAGCTTCTCGTCGATGACCTTCTTGCCCAGGTGCGTCAGATCGAGGTGCAGGTAGTCCTCGCCACCGATGCCGCGGCCGGCGCGAATCTCCATGTACATCGCGCGGGCGACCACGTCGCGCGGCGCCAGGTCGAGCAATGTCGGTGCGTAGCGTTCCATGAACCGCTCGCCGGCGTCGTTGCGCAGGATGCCGCCCTCGCCGCGCGCCGCCTCCGAGAGCAGGATGCCGATGCCCACGATGCCGGTCGGGTGGAACTGGAAGAACTCCATGTCCTCCAGCGGCACGCCGCGCCGATAGGCCAGCGCAACGCCGTCACCGGTCAGCGAGAACGCGTTCGAAGTGATCCTGAACATGCGCCCGAAACCGCCCGTGGCGAACATGACCGCGGCGGAGCGGAAGATATGCAGCTCGCCGTCGGCGATGCGATACGCGACCACGCCGCGTGTTTCGCCGTCCTCGATGAGCACGTCGACGACGTGGTACTCGTCGAAGAACTCGACCTCGTGCTTGATGCACTGCTGGTACAGCGTCTGCAGGATCATGTGGCCGGTCCGGTCGGCCGCGTAGCAGGCGCGCCGTACCGGCGCCTCGCCGAAGTTGCGCGTGTGGCCGCCGAAGCGGCGCTGGTCGATCTTGCCCTCGGCGGTCCGGTTGAAGGGCAGGCCCATGTGCTCGAGCTCGATGACCGTGTCGATGGCCTCGCGCGCGAGGATCTCGGCCGCGTCCTGGTCGACCAGGTAGTCACCACCCTTGACCGTGTCGTACATGTGCCACTCGGGGTGGTCTTCCTCCTGGTTGCCGAGCGCGGCGCAGATGCCGCCCTGGGCGGCGCCGGTGTGCGAGCGGGTGGGATAGAGCTTCGTCAGGACGGCCGTCTTGACGCCGTCGCGGGCAAGCTCGAGGGCGGCCCACAGGCCGGCGCCGCCGGCCCCGACGATGACCGCCGGGTAGTCGTGCACGGTTACGCTCATACGGAAATCACCTGCATCACATCGGCGACGACAGCGTCAGCACGACCTGGGTGCCGATCACGAACAGCACCAGCGCGATCGCGTAGAGCGTCCACAGCGTGCCGCGCCGCCAGCTCGGCGCGTGGACGTAGTCGAGCACCACGGTGCGCATGCCCATGAACGCGTGGAACAGCACGAGCATGAGCAGCAGCCAGTCGAACCCGCGCCAGAAGATGTTGTTCCAGCGCTGGTCGGCGATGAAGCTGGCAGTTTCCGAAGCCGGGTCCCAGATGAAATGCTGGATGCTGAAATGCGCCAGCGCGAGCACGAAGAGGGCCACGCCGGAGACGCGCATGAAGTACCAGACGAGGGTTTCGCGGCGTGAGCCGACCGGCCGCGCGCGGCCACGGGTGATGGGCGAGATGCGTGGTCCGGGCGCGTCCCCGGTCGGCGGCGGGGATCCTTCCGCGGGCGCGCTACCGGCGGGCAGCGTCGGTTCGGCCATCAGCCCAGACCCAGCTGCTGGAGCAGCGGCAGCCATACCGGACGCAGGATGATGACCGCCCCGGGCACGCCCAGGCCGACGAAGATCACCCAGCTGCCCCACCACAGGACGCGGTGGTAGATGGTCAGCGGCGGCCACAGGTCGATGATCACGATGCGCAGCCCGTTGAGCGCGTGGTACAGCAGCGCGGCCCCGAGCAATACCTCGAGGATGCGTCCGGGCAGGCTGGCGTAGAACTGCAGCACCTCGTCGTAGAGCTGCGGATTGCCGCCGACGAGGTAGATGTCGATGACGTGCAGGACCACGAACGCAAAGATGGCCACGCCACTGATGCGATGGAAGGCCCATGCCAGCATGCCTTCGCGGCCGCGATAGCGCAGCAGCGTGGGCAGCCGGCTCATGGCTGGGCCGGCGTAGCGGCGACGCGCTCGGCGACCGCCTCACCAAAGGCGCGCGTGCCCGCGTCGCCGCCCAGGTCGCGCGGCACCGTGCGGCCCCTGCCGATCACGTCGCGCACCGCCTGCTCGACCCGCTCTGCCGCGTTGGTCTCACCCAGGTGACGGAGCATCAGCGCGCCGGACAGGATCAGCGCGGTTGGGTTGGCCACGTCTTTGCCCGCGTACTTGGGGGCCGAGCCGTGGACCGGCTCGAAGACCGCGGCCTGCTCGCCGATGTTGGCCCCCGGCGCGACGCCCAGGCCCCCGACCAGGCCGGCACACAGGTCGCTGACGATGTCGCCGTAGAGGTTGGGCAACACCAGCACGTCGTACAGCTCCGGCTTCTGCACCAGCTGCATGCACATGTTGTCGACGATGCGATCCTCGAACTCGATGCGCCCCTCGTACTCGGCGGCCACCGTGCGGCAGCTCTCGAGGAACAGGCCGTCGGACAGCTTCATGATGTTCGCCTTGTGGACGGCCGTCACCTTGTGGCGGCCGTTGTTGACGGCATACTCAAAGGCGAACCGCGCGATCCGCTCGGACGCGGCGCGGGTGATGATCTTGATGCTCTCCGCGGCGTCGGGGCCGACGCGATGCTCGATGCCCGCGTACAGGTCCTCGGTGTTCTCGCGCACGATGACCAGGTCGACGTCGTGGTAGCGCGTCTCGACGCCCTTGATCGACCGCGCCGGCCGCAGGTTGGCGTACAGGTCGAGTGCCTGGCGCAGGGTCACGTTGACCGAGCGGAAACCCTCCCCCACGGGTGTGGTGATCGGGCCCTTGAGCGCGACCTTCGTCGTGCGGATGGAGTCGAGTACGCCGGTCGGTAGCGGAGTGCCGTGAATCGCGATCTGTGATTCGCCGGCATCGACGCGACGCCAGTCGAAAGCCAGGCCGGTGGCCTCGAGCACGCCGACGGTGGCGGCCGCGAGCTCCGGCCCGATCCCGTCGCCGGGGATCAGGGTGACGGTGTAGGTCACGCGCGAATTTCCTCCTCACCGCGCAGGTCAAAGTGCCTGCGCCACGCGGGAAGAACAGTGTAGGCGCGCCACCCGATTTTCCGCTTGGCCGTCGCGCGCCGCTCGCGGGCTACAATCGGGACGCATGAAGCTTCAGGAGTTCCACGCCAAGAAACTCCTGCTCGCCGAAGGCCTGCCCGTCCCGGACTATTCGGTCGCCGAGACCGCCGCCGACACGCGCGCCGCGGCCGAGCCGTTCCTGCGTGGGCCGGCGGGCAAGGTCGTCGTCAAGGCGCAGGTGCTCGTGGGTGGTCGCGGCAAAGCCGGCGGCGTGAAGCTTGCGTCGAGCGCCGCGGAGGCCGAGCAGGTCGCAAGCCAGATCCTGGGCATGGACATCAAGGGCACCACCGTGCGGCGCGTGCTCGTGGCCCCGGCGGCCGACATCGCCAGCGAGTTCTACCTGGCGTGCGTGCTCGACCGCAGTGCCAAGCGCGTGCGGCTGATGGGCTCGGCCGAGGGCGGCGTGGAGATCGAAGAGGTCGCCGCGACCAAGCCCCAGGCCATCCATCACGTCTATGCCCATCCGCACCTGGGGTTGCTCGACTTCCAGGCCCGCCAGCTGGCGTTCGAGCTGGGCCTCGGCGGGCGCCATCTGCGCGAGTTCGTGGCCATCGCCAAGGGCCTCTACCGGACGATGGTCGGCAACGACGCCGACCTCGTCGAGATCAATCCACTCGCCATCGTGCGCGAGCTGGGCGCCGACGGGACCACGCGCGAAGTGCTGCAGTGCCTCGACGCCAAGGTGACGATCGACGACTCGGCGCTGGACCGTCATCCGGACCTCGAGCTGATGCGCGACATCGCCGAGGAGGACCCCGTTGACGTCGCGGCGCGCGAGCAGGGACTCTCCTTCATTCGCCTCGACGGCAACATCGGCTGCATGGTCAACGGCGCTGGGCTGGCCATGACGACCATGGACCTGATCAAGCGCGCGGGCGGCCAGCCGGCCAACTTCCTCGACATCGGCGGTGGCGCCAAGGCCGACAAGGTTGCGGCCGCCATGAAGCTGATCCTCGCCGACACGCACGTGAAGGCGATCCTGGTCAACATCTTCGGCGGTATCGCGCGCGGCGACGAGGTTGCTCACGGCCTGGTCGAGGCGCGCCGCCAGCAGGAGCGCCACGTGCCCATGGTCGTGCGCATCGTGGGCACCAATGCCGACGAGGCGGCGCGCATCCTCGCCGATGCGGGCGATGCTGACCTGCAGACCGCCGAGTCGCTCGACGACGCCGTCACCCGGGCGGTCGCGGTGGCCACCGGTGCCGCCGCCGGAGCATCGGCATGAGCATCCTGGTCGGGCGCGAGACACGCCTGCTGGTGCAGGGCATCACCGGCCGCGAAGGCGGCTTCCATGCACAGCAGATGCAGGACTACGGCACCAACGTGGTCGCCGGCATGACCCCCGGCAAGGGCGGCCAGACGGCGCTCGAGCGGCCGGTGCCGGTCTTTGACACGTGCACGGCGGCAGTGCGCGAGACCGGCGCCAACACGAGCGTCATCTACGTGCCGGCGTCCGGCGCGCCGGACGCCATCCTCGAGGCCCTCGACGCCGGCATCGGGACCGTCCTGTGCATCACCGAGCACATTCCCGCGCTCGACATGTTGCGCGTCATTCCCGTGGTCGAGCAGCACGGCGCGCGGCTGGTGGGCCCCAACTGCCCCGGCGCGACGTCACCCGGGCAGGCCAAGGTGGGCATCATCCCGGGCAACATCCACAAGACCGGCCACGTCGGCGTGGTGAGCCGGTCGGGCACGCTGACCTACGAGGTGGTCGAGGCCCTGACCGAGGCCGGCATCGGGCAGTCGACGTGCGTGGGCATCGGCGGTGATCCGATCGTCGGCTCCAACTTCATCGACATCCTGCCCCTCTTCCGCGACGACCCGCAGACCGAGGCCGTCGTGCTGATCGGCGAGATCGGTGGCGACGCCGAGGAGCGCGCCGCCGAGTGGATCGCCCAGAACATGCAGGGCGTGCCGATGGCCGCCTTCATCGCCGGCCGAACGGCGCCGCCCGGCCGCCGCATGGGCCATGCCGGGGCGATCATCAGCGGCGGCCGGGGCACCGCCGAGAGCAAGGTCGCCGCGCTCGAGGCGGCCGGCGTGCGCGTTGCCGAGGCTCCCAGCCAGATCCCCCAGCTCCTGGTGCAGGCCGGCGTCAAGGCCGGCTGAGGTACCCCGCGGGTACCTCTTCCGCCCGGCAGGCGGCATCGCTAGACTCGCGCCGCCGCTCCGCTCACGGAGCCCGAGGGAGGCCGTGATGTCACAGTTCACCGGGTCGACGTTCGGCAAGTACAGCCGGATGTACCTGATCGTGCTGGGGGCCATCTTCCTGGTTGTCGGCCTGGTCGTCATCGCGACGCTGGCCAGCGTTCCCTATGCCGGCGGCGGGATGGTGCTCATGGGCGGCATCTTCGCCGCCGTGGGTGCGATCCTCATCCTCATCGGCGTCATCATCGGCCGGGGCGCAGCGGCTACCGACCAATTGCTGGCAACCGGCCTTGCCGGCACGGCCACGGTCAGCGGCCTGACGCAGACCGGCATGTACCTCAACGACCAGCCGCAGGTCGCGATGGACCTGCTGGTCGACGTTCCCGGCCGCGCCCCGTACCCCGCCAGGCACCACGAATTCGTGCCGCTCATCCTGCTCGGACGACTGTCATCGGGCGCTCCGCTGGCGGTGCGCGTCGACCCGGCCGACCCGCAGCGCCTGACCGTTGACTGGCAGTCGACCGGCCTCGCCGCGCCGGCAGCCGCAGCCGTCGGTGCTGCATCCGCTGCATCCGCTGCATCGGTTGGCGGCACGGTCGACGAAACCCTCAGCCAGGTACAGGCGGCCCTCACCGCGAGCGGCGTGCAGGGGGTGGCCCCGCCGTTCGCCATGGCCGAGCAGGCCAACTTCACCGTCGAGCAGTTGCGCGACTACCTGCGCAGCAGCGGCCTCGAGGCGAGCGCGACGGTGGACACACTCGAGGACACCGGCCGCATCCAGGGCGACGAACGCGTCTACGCGATGGAGATGACGCTCAATATTCCAGGCCAGGCGCCCAAGAAGTTGCCCAAATCCGTGGCCATGGTGCCCATCACGCAGTCGTTCAAGCTCAAGCAGGGCATGACCGTCCCGGTCCGCTACGCGGCCCAGAACCCGGACCTCCTGATGGTCGAATGGGACAAGATCTAGGCCGGCTTGAAGACCATCAGCGCCAGGATTACCGCGACGACCGCAATGGTGGCAAAGCCGAGCAGATTGCTGCGCGCAGCGGCCGACCGGTACGCGGCCGAGGTGGGATCGGCCGCGAGCGTTAGCTGGCGGCGGATGGCCGGCGCGTAGAAGACGATGCCGAGAAGTGCCACCAGGCCGTACAGGCCCAGTGCGGCGAGGACCCACAGGGCGGTCAACGGGTAGGCACCCAGGAAGACCATCGCCAGGCCCGTCAGCAGCACGAGGCCATATGCCGGGTTGGCGACCCGCGCATCAAGCCGCCGGATGGCACTGATCGTGTAGCGCAGGCGGTTGGCGTCGCTGCCCGCCAGGCGCAGCCAGTAGGCATACGTGACGTTGGCGCCCACCGCGATGATTGCCGACGCGATGTGGACGAACTTCAACGGCAGGATCCAGTCCACGCTAGCTCAGCCCTCTTCCGCATGCATGCCGAGGGCCGTCCAGGCCGGACCGCCAGGTGCCTCGATCAACTCCACCAGCACGCCGTGGCACGAACGCGGGTGGATGAACGCAACGGGCCCCTCGGCGCCGCGGCGGGGCGCCGTGTCGATCAGCTCGACGCCGCCCGCCGCGAGGCGCGCGAGCTCGGCGGCGACGTCGTCGACCTCGAAACAGACGTGGTGGAAACCCTCGCCGCGCGTCTCGAGGAAACGCGCCACGCCGGTCGAGGCATCCGTCGGCTCGACCAGCTCGACGTTCGATTCGCCAACAGGCAGGAACGCGATGCGCACTCCGTCGCCGGGGATGGGCATCAGCACGTCGAGCGGCAGCCGCAGCTGGTCGCGGTAGAAGGCCAGGGCGCGCTCCATGTCGCGCACCACGATCGCGACGTGATGCACTCGTGCCGGTTGGCTGAGGGGCAGATCGAGCGGCCGTTTGCCGGGCGCTGCCATCAGACGGTGATCAGCTCGCGGTGCTCGCCGAAGGCCACGCGCAGGCGGTCGCTGATCTCACCCAGCGTGGCGTGCGCCTTGACCGCGGCGATGATCGGCGGCATCAGGTTGCCCTTCCCGCGGGCGGTGGCCTCCAGCTCGCCCAGTGCACGCGCCCACTCCTGCTGGTCACGCTCGGCGCGCAACCGACGCACCCGCGCAACCTGCTCCTGCTCGGCATGCGGATCGATGCGCTGCAAGTCGGGCGTGTGGATCTCGTCGTCGCGAAAACGGTTCACGCCGACGACCACCTGGTCGCCCGATTCGATCTCGCGCTGCACCCGGTAGGCGGCCTCCTGGATCTGGCGCTGCTGATAGCCCGCCTCGATCGCCGCCAGGGCGCCACCCATGGCATCTATCTGCGCCAGGTACTCGTTGGCCGCCCCTTCGAGCTGGTCGGTCAGGCGCTCGACGTAGTAGCTCCCGGCGAGCGGATCGGGCGTCGCCGCCACCCCCGACTCAAAGGCAATGATCTGCTGCGTGCGCAGCGCCAGGCGCGCGGCCGCCTCCGTGGGCAGCGCCAGGGCCTCGTCGCGCGCATTGGTGTGCAGGCTCTGGGTCCCGCCCAGGACCGCGGCCAGGGCCTCGATGGTGGTGCGCACCACGTTGTTGTCGACCGACTGCGCGGTCAAGCTCGAACCGGCAGTCTGGACGTGGAAGCGGCACATCATCGAGCGTGCCTCGTGTGCCCCGAAGCGCCCCTTCATGATGCGCGCCCACATGCGCCGCGCGGCGCGGAACTTGGCGACCTCCTCGAGCAGATCACTCCACGCGGCGAAGAAGAACGACAGGCGCCCGGCAAAGGCGTCCACGTCGAGGCCGCGCGCGCGCGCGGCCTCGACATATGCGATCCCATCGGCCAGCGTGAAGGCGAGCTCCTGCGCGGCCGTGGCGCCCGCCTCGCGCATGTGGTAGCCACTGATCGAGATCGTGTTCCAGCGCGGCAGCTCGCGCGCGCAGAACTCGAAGATGTCGGTCACCAGTCGCATCGATGCCTGCGTCGGATAGATATACGTACCGCGCGCGACGTACTCCTTCAGGATGTCGTTCTGCACGGTGCCGCCCAGCCGGTCGCGTGGTATCCCCTGCCGGTCGGCCACAGCGACGTAAAGCGCCAGCAGGATGGCTGCCGTGGCATTGATCGTCATCGAGGTGGTCAGCTCGCCCAACGGCAGGCCGTCGAGCAGGACCTCCATGTCCTCGATCGAACTCACCGGCACGCCGACCCGGCCAACTTCGCCGAGGGCCGCGGGGGCATCCGGGTCGTAGCCCATCTGGGTGGGCAGGTCGAACGCCACCGACAGCCCGGTCTGACCCTGTTCGATCAGGTAGCGGAAGCGCCGGTTCGTCTCGGCCGCGGTGGAGAAGCCCGCGTACTGGCGCATCGTCCACAGGCGACCGCGGTACATCGTGGGCTGTACGCCGCGGGTGAACGGATACTCGCCCGGTCTGCCCAGCTCCTCCGCCGGGTCGAAGCCGGCCAGGTCGGCAGCGCTGTAGAGCGGCTCGATCTCTATGTCGCTGGTCGTGACGAAGCGGCGCGGGTTCGTATCGCTCATGCCTGCGCGCCAGTCTACGTGCTAACCCAGGGTCAATAGCTCGTCGTCGCGCTCGACACGACCACCCAGCTCGACATGGATCGCCTCGACCACCCCGGCACGCGGGGCACGTACCTCGTTTTCCATCTTCATCGCCTCGACCGCCAGCAGCCGCTCACCCTGCTCGACGGCCTGGCCCTGCTCGACCCACACGCGCACCACCCGCCCGGGGATCTGGGCCCGCAGCTGCTGGCGCGTGTGGGGCTGGTGTTCGGCAGCGGCGCGCGCCGCACGCTCGCGCAGCTCGGCGCGGCGCGCCGGCTCGACGCGAACCTCGAGCGACCAGCCATTGACGGTCACGCGGAAGTGCTGCGCAGCCGTGGCGCGGGTGTCCGGAACGGCCATCACGCGCTCACCGCGTCGCGGCGGAGGGACAACGGCAACCTGTTCCGGCTGCAACTGGATATCGAGCGGGACGTCGGGTACCAGCACCCGCACGGCGCCCCGGCGGGGACTCATCGCGGCTCGGCCGCCTCGGCAATGCCTGCCCGCCACCAGGCGGCGGCCGCCGGTGCCGCCGCTCCATCCGCTCGGACGGGGCTTGCGGGGACGTCCTCCGTCGCTGCCCGGGCAGCCAGCTCGGCGGCGCGCAGCGCGGCGGCGGACAGGAGGGGCACGGGATCCCACAGGCGCTCGACCAGGTCGGTCGAGAGGTCCGTCGCAGCCACGAACTCGGGTCGCGTCAGCAGCCAGCGGTCGAAAGGCAACGTCGTCTGCAGCCCACCGACGACGACTTCGTCGAGCGCGCGTGCCAGCCGGGCCAGGGCGGCCGGGCGGTCGGGCGCGACCACGAGTAGCTTGGCCAGCAGCGGGTCGTAGTCGGGGCTGACCGTGCTCCCCTCCTCCACGCCCGCGTCGATGCGCACGCCCGGGCCGCCGGGCATGCGCCAGTGCTCGATGGTGCCCGGCGCCGGCGCGAAACCGTGCGCCGGATCCTCGGCGCTGAGACGGACCTCGATCGCATGACGCTGCGGATGATGGGCCGCGGCGGCGGCGGCCAGCACCGGCGCCGACAGCGGGCGGCCAGCGGCGAGCCAGAGCTGTTCGGCTACCAGGTCCAGGCCGCTGACCAGTTCGGTCACGCCATGCTCCACCTGTAATCGCGCGTTCACCTCGAGGAACCAGAACTCGCCCGCGGGGGTGAGCAGGAACTCGGCGGTCGCGGCGTTGTGCAGGCCGACCGTCCGCGCGACGGCCACGCCCAGTTCGTGGACGTGGCGGCGCTCGTCCTCGCCCAGTCCCGGGGCCGGCGCTTCCTCGACCAGCTTCTGGTGGCGACGCTGGACCGAGCAGTCGCGCTCGCCCAGGGCCACGATGTTGCCCTGCGCGTCACCCAGCAACTGGACCTCGACGTGCCGCGCGTGTTCGACATAGCGTTCCAGGTACACAGAACCGTCGCCGAAGGCGGCCGCCGCCTCGCGGGCGGCAGCGGCGAGGGCCTCGGCAAGATCACCCGGCGCTGCCACGCGGCGCATGCCGCGTCCGCCACCGCCCGCCGCCGCCTTGACCATCAGCGGAAAGCCAATGCGCTCGCCGTCGGCGACCAGCTTGCGCATGTCGCCCGCGGGATCGGCCGGCTCGAATGTCCCGGGCACGACCGGGACGCCGGCCGCCTGGGCGCGCGCCCGCGCCGCCAGTTTGTCGCCGAGTTGTCCGAGTGTGGCGGGCGACGGACCGACGAATGCGATACCGGCCGCGGCGCAGGCCTCCGCGAGCGCCGGCTGCTCCGACAGGAATCCGTATCCCGGATGCAGTGCCTCGGCGCCCGTCGCGCGGGCGGCGGCGATGATGGCGTCGAGGTTGAGGTAGCTCTCACGGGCCGCGGCGCCACCGATGGCCACTGCCCTGTCGGCGGCGCGGACATGCGGCGCATCGATGTCGGCCGCCGAGTAGACGGCTATCGATTCGATCCCCAGTTCACGACACGCGCGGATGACGCGGAGCGCGATCTCGCCGCGATTGGCAACCAGCAGCGACCTGAACGGCCTGCCGGGCTGGCTGTCTTTGCGCAAAGACACCGCGGCTACAGCGGGATGTTGCCGTGCTTGCGCGGCAGGTTCGATTGCCGCTTGCCGTCGAGCATGGTCAGTGCGGCGATGACGCGCGGCCTGGTCTCGGCGGGGATGATCACGTCGTCGACGTAGCCGCGACTGGCGGCGATGTAAGGATTGGCGAACCGCTCCTCGTACTCGACAGCGAGCCGCGCGCGCTCCGCCGCGGGGTCGTCGGCGCGGGCGATCGTGTCGCGGAAGATGACGTTGACCGCGCCCTCGACGCCCATGACCGCGATGCGCGCGGTGGGCCAGGCGAGATTGACGTCACCGCGGATGTGCTTGCTGCTCATGACGTCGTAGGCACCGCCGTACGCCTTGCGCGTGATGACGGTCACCTTGGGTACTGTCGCCTCGGCATACGCGTACAGCAGCTTCGCGCCGTGGCGGATGATGCCGCCGTGTTCCTGCGCCACACCGGGCAGGAATCCGGGTACATCGACGAGCGTCAACAACGGCACGTTGAAAGCGTCGCAGGTGCGCACGAAACGCGCAGCCTTGTCGGATGCGTCGATGTCCAGCGCACCGGCCAGGACCGCCGGCTGATGGCCGACGATGCCGACGCTGCGGCCGCCGACATAAGCGAAGCCGACGATGATGTTGGCCGCCCACGCCGGCTGGAGCTCGAGGAACTCGCCCTCGTCGACGATGCTGGTGATGACTTCGTGCATGTCATAGGGCTGCGCCGGGTCGGACGGCACGACGTCGTTGAGTCGCTCGTCGCGCCGATCCGCCGGGTCGCGCGTGGTCCTTGTGGCGGGTTTCTCGAGATTGTTCTGGGGCAGGTGCGCGAGCAGGCGGCGGGCGAGGTCCATCGCCTGCGCCTCATCGTGGGCGGCCAGGTGGGCAACGCCACTGATGCTCGTGTGCACTGACGCGCCGCCCAGTCGCTCCCGGTCAACCTCCTCGTGCGTGACGCTGCGCACGACGTCGGGGCCGGTGACGAACATGTAACTCGTGCCGTCGACCATCACCGTGAAGTCGGTGATCGCCGGCGAGTACACCGCGCCACCGGCGCACGGTCCGAGAATGAGCGAGATCTGCGGCACAACGCCGGACGCCAGCGTGTTGCGCAGGAAGATGTCGGCGTAGCCGCCCAGCGAAACGACACCTTCCTGGATGCGCGCGCCGCCCAAATCGTTGAGGCCGATGATCGGCGCGCCGACACGCACGGCAAGATCCATCACCTTGCAGATCTTTTCGGCATGGGCTTCCGACAGCGAACCGCCAAAGACGGTGAAGTCCTGGCTGAACACGAATACCAGCCGGCCGGCGATGGTGCCATGGCCGACGACAACGCCGTCACCCAGGAAGCGCTGGCGGTCGAGTCCGAAATCGGTGGCCCGGTGAGTCACGAACGCGTCGAACTCGACGAACGAATCGGGATCGAGCAGCAGCTCCAGTCGCTCGCGCGCGGTGAGCTTCCCGCGTTCGTGTTGTTGCGCGATGCGTTCCCGGCCGCCGCCTTCGCGCGATTCCTCGCGCAGCGACAGGAGCCGCTCGATTTCCGGATGCTCGGATGACACGTCGACCTCCAGCGGATGGCTGGTGTATGGGATCCGACCTATCGTAGCAACGCGAAATGTCCACAGATTCGGTGAACAACTTCCGCATCCTGTGGATAACCGAGGTGTGTCGGACGACTCTTTCTTGCTAGATTGACGGCGTAGCCAGTGCAGAGGGGTAGCGGTTGTCGGCCATGATCATCGCCATCGCAAACCAGAAGGGCGGCGTCGGCAAGACAACGACCGCCATCAACCTCGCCGGATCCCTGGCCGAACAGGGCTACCGGGCCTTGTGCGTCGACATGGACCCGCAGTCCAACCTGAGCGTCGGCTTGGGCATCAACATGCGCAACGTCGAGCGCTCGATGGCCGAGGTGCTGATCGATTCGGACGTGTCCATCGATGACATCATCCTGCCCACCCAGACGACCGGCGTCGACGTCGCGCCGGCAACGATCGACCTGTCCGCGACGGAGAACATGCTCTTCAGCGCGATCGGCCGGGAGCAGGCGCTGCGCGAAACTCTCCAGAATTCGCCTGCGGTCGCGCAGTACGACTACGTGCTGATCGATTGCCCGCCCACCCTCGGGCTGCTCACGCTGAATGCCCTGGTGGCAGCCGACGGCGTGATCATCCCCGTCCAGACGCAGTACTACGCGCTCAAGGGCTTCACAGCACTGACGAACGTGATCACCCAGATCCGCAGCAAGGGCCTCAACCCTCGGTTGCGCGTGCTCGGCCTGCTGCCGACGTTCTACGACAGCCGCACGCTGCTCGGCCGCGACATGCTCCAGGAGCTGCGCGACATGGGCAGTCACCATATCTTCGAGAACATGATCAAGCAGACAGTGCGGCTCGGCGAGGCACCGCTGGTCGGCAGGCCGGTTACCTCATATGCCAGTAACACCGACGCGGCACGCGCATACAGGGGATTGGCACGGGAGGTGATCGAGCTTGGCTAGACCGGATTTCCGCGGCACCGCCGCACGCCGACTTTCAGAAGAGGAACGGGAACTCCCGCCGGCCATCCTCAGCCTGCTGTCGCCCGACTCCACGTCCCGGCCGGCCGGTGTGCGCAACGTCCAGCTCGATCGCATCACGCCCAACCCGGACCAGCCGCGCATGAACTTCGACGAGTCGGCCCTTGCCGAGCTGGCGGCGTCAATTCGCGAACACGGCGTGCTCCAACCGGTGCTCGTGCGCCCGTCCGGTGATCCGCATCACTACCAGCTGGTTGCCGGCGAACGGCGCTGGCGCGCCGCGCGCGCCGCGGGACTGACTGAGGTCCCGGCGCTGATCGAGCAACTCGACGACGACACGGCGCTCGAGATCGGCATCATCGAAAACCTCCAGCGCGAAGACCTGTCGCCGCTCGAAGAGGCCATGATCTACGACCGCATGACCAGCGAGCACGGCTACAGCGTGCGCCGGCTGGCGCAGAAGCTGGGCAAGGACAAGGGTTACATCGAGAACCGCCTGCGCCTCGCCGGCGCGCCGACGGAAATCAAGCAGCTCGTGTCTTTGCGCAAAGACACGCTCTCACACGCCTATGAGCTGCTGAAGGTCGACGACCCAAAGAAGCGCCGCCGGCTGGCGGCCCAGGTCGCCGCCGGCGAACTGAGCCTGGTCAAGTTGCGCGAAAGGATCGAGGGCCGCCAGGCCGCCCGACCAGCCGCCACGCCGGCAAATGACGAAGGAGCGGTCGCGGCCGCCCCGGCAGAGAACGACGACGACCTCGCGCGGTTCGCCTCGCGCCAGCGAGCACTGGGTGGCGACGACGCGCTGGTCGCGGCCAAGCAGTCGCTGGCAGACGGTCTCGAGATACTCGGCGAGGTCCTCGGCTCGCCCGCCGTGCTGGCCGAGATTGGCGAGGTCGACCGATCGAACCTGGCCAAGTACCTGATGATCGTCAAGCTGCGGCTGGAGAACGCCATCACCGTCGTGCGCAGCGGACGCGCGCTGGAGCACTGATCAGGCGGCGAGGAGCCAGCCGACCCCCAGCAGCCCGATGGCGAGGCACTGAGCCTGCCAGCCTGCCTCACGCCTGCGGCTCCCCCGGCTGGCGCTCAGGATCACGCCGAGCAGTGCCAGGGCGGTCGCCCCACTGACAGCGAGTGACGCCGGCCGCGGCGCGGGCGTGCTGAGGCCGGCACCCAACGTCCCCCAGGCGAGGATGTAGATGACGGCCACGAGGCCGGCCATCAGCACCACTGCGCGGGCGCGGCCGAGGCTCGCGGGCAAGGTCGCGACGTGGGCCAGCAGGTCAGCCTCGAGGTCGACGAGGCCGTTCGACAGCTGGAGCGCCGGCCCAGCCAGGGCTGCCACCGGCAGCAACACCTGCCAGTTCGGCGGCAGGTCGCCGCTCGCGCCGAACCACGCATAAACCGGCAGGATCGGAAATGCGACCGAGAAACACAGCCACGCCCATGGCGTGGGCTTGAGCCACATGTCGTAGACCAGCCCGGCCGCGAGCATCGCCAGCGCCATGAGCAGCACGGTCGGGCCGAGTGCCGCGGCCGCCAGCAGCCCTCCCCCGCCGGCCAGCACGGCGATGGCACCCGCCGTCCGCGGTGCGACGAGGCCCCGTGGGATCGGCTTGGCCGGTTTGGCAAGCGCATCGAGCGGTGCGTCGACGAAATCGTTCAAGGCGCCAATGGCGAACTGGATGCCGAGCATGCCCAGGGCCAGTAACGTGACGATCGTCAGCCCGCCGGCGACGTCCCCGGCACGCGACAGGGCCACCAGCGCGAGCGCGGCCACGAGGGCGGCGTTGAACAGCGAGGGAAACGGATGGACGACCCGCAGGGCCGCTAGCGCGCGCTGCACGGGCGGCGCCCCTAGATGTAGATCAGCTCGTCGAAGTTCTTGACGAGGTAGACGATCAGTCGCTCGCGCGCGTCGCCGTAGACCTGGTGCGCGCCGGTCACGAAATAGTTGAGTGAGATGGCGGGCACCATCAGCTGGCCGTCCTGAGTGTGCCCGACAGCTGCCAGGGGCCCGCCGCCACGCGCGTAGATCTGTTCCAGCCGCCGATCATCGGCGCCAAAGGCGGAGCGCAGGTTGTCGAGGACCTGGCGCACGCCGTGGCTGATGGACACGTCGCGCATCAACTCGGCCGCCCACGCGTCGATCTGCTCGTCGGACTGCTCTTCAAGTCTCTTGCGGTATTCGGCCGGCGTGGCTGACAGGCCGGTGGCGGTCACGGCGCCCTCCTTCATGACGGGCGTCGATTATCTCACCGCCACCGGCCCACGAGTGAGCGCCGTGATCCGCCGGCGGACGTGCTAGGCCGTCGCTGCCGGGCGGAACAGGCGGATCGCGGCGAGGATGATGAACTCGATGATCAACCAGCCGATCAGGGCAACGATGGCGCTGACGTCCAGCGCGGTTGCGCCGCCCTGGACCTCGTTCAGGCTCAACATGCCGCGGAAGGGCGCGACGAAGATTTCGCTCAGGTTGTAGACGAAGGCAACGATCTGGTTGCTCTCGCGCGCGGCCACCAGCAGCAGCACGATGCGCAACAGGATCAGCAGTTCGATCAGGCTGAAGATGAACTCGATCAGGCGCTCAACTGCGCGCAGGGGGCTCGGCCGGTACACGCGCACGTAGGTATCGGTATAGGCGCCCGGCTCGGCCAGGTCGGCCTCAGGGCGATAGGTCACGGCTACCTCCGATCTGCCCGCCGGCGCTGACCTCGGTGCCGGGGGCCGGGTCAGCCTGCCAAGGACCGGGGCGACGGCGCGCGGCTGCTGACCACCACATTCATTGCAAAGCCGTTCAAGTGCGCGGGGTCTCGAGGCGCAGCGCGAGCAACGGACAAGCCGACACGGCGCGCCTTGCCAGCGGCTCGAGGTCGCCGGAGATGCCGTTGTCGTCGACGATCGGGTAGCCCCAGTCGTCGAGCTGGATCGCCTCGGGCAGCAGCTCTGCGCATAGCCCGCGGCCATCGCAGGCAATGCGGTCGACCACCAGCCGCAACCTCCTGGTCGCGATCACGCTGGAGCGGGTCACGCCGCGACCTCGAGGCCATGCGCGCGGCGCGGCCGGTCACTCGTGCACCCGCGCCCCGCAGCATGTGCCGTGAAATCGGCATCGAAGGCGGCCAACCCGGACGCGAGCACACTGGCGGCGCCGTCGGGGTGATGACAGGCCCCGCGGCCCACGAGCTGCGCCCGCCAGCGCACGAGGCGACTCACGTCGGCAGGCTGTGCGCGGTGCTGCGCAACAGCGGCTGCCGTGTCGGCGATCGCGCGCAGGCCGAAGACGCACGGCCCGCATTGCGCCGCACTCTGCGAGGCCATGTACTCGAGGATGCCCGCCGTGGCGCTGACGCCGCAGGCGTCGGCGGCGAGAAACGCGATGACGCCGGCCCCCAGCGACAGGCCGCCCGCGCGCAGGGCCTGCGGATCGAGGGCCAGGCCAAACGCCTGGGCGGCAGGGACGAACGCACCGAAGTAGCCGCCGATCAGGATGGCCGACACCGCCGACTGATTGACGCCGGTTATGGTGGCCAGCTCACGCAGCGTCGTGCCGTACTCGATCTCCCTGACACCCGCGCGCGCCGTCCCGTGCACCGTCACCAGCGCTGTGCCGGGCGTCGTAGCGCGCCCGGCGGCGCGGTACCAGGCGCTGCCATAGCGCGCGATGAGCGCCACGTGGGCGAGCGACTCCACGTTCTGGACCAGGGTGGGCCGTCCGTCGATGCCGCGCTCGAAGGGGCGCGGGGGCACGCTCGTGGGTCGCGGATCACCGGCGTTGACGGCGTGCACGGCTGCCGATTCCTCGCCGGCAACGTACGCATCGGGCGCCGAGACGAGGCGGACTGGCAATTTGAGGCCATGCGGCGAAGCGCGCCGTTCACGCAGGGCGCTGACCAGCGCGTGACGGGACGCGCGCTGGGCCTGCCCCACGTACAGCACGATCTGGCGGGCACCGACCGCGTGCGCGGCCAGTTGTGCGCCGTCGAGCACCAGGTGCGGGCGGAGGCTCATGAGGGTCCGGTCCTTGGCACTGAGCGGCTCGCCCTCGGCTCCGTTCACCAGCACGCGAGCGTCACCACCGCCGCGCTCGGCGACCGTCTGCCACTTGCGCCCGACCGGGAAGGCACCGCCGCCTCGCCCGAGAAGTCCGCTCGCTGTGATTTCGCCGATCAACGCCGGCCCCACGCTCGGCGCCGGCCCAAGCCGCCCGAGGTGCTGGGCAAGCGTCTCGGGGCCGGCCTCGAGCGGCTGGCCGGCAAGCAGGCGCGGTTCCACGTCAGCCTCGACGTTCCACGAAGGGTGCCGGCAGGCGTGACTCGGCAACCACCAGCGGCAGGTCGGCGCGGCGTGGCCGGCCAAGCCAGATGCGCGCCGACAGCGCGACGATCACCGAGACCATGCACACGACCGCGATCAGCACGAACCAGCCCGCGAAAGCATCGCTGCCGGCACCGAGCGAGTGCGCCACCGCGAGCGGCCAGCCGGCATAGGCGAGCCAGTGCACCAGGCGCCACGCTCGTTGGCCGATGTGCTCGCGCAGCAGGCTGGTGGCGATCATGGCGATGACTGCGTAGACCGAGATCACGCCCAGGCCGACCCACAGCGGGCGATACGACGAGGCGAACGGGATGACCGCGGCCGAGATGCCCAGCGCGGTAAAGGGATCGATGATCGCGGTGATCACGTGGACCGCCACGAAAGCGACCGACAGCAGCGCCAGGTTGTTGTGCAGATCAGCCGACAGGAAGCGCGGCCAGCCCGGACGCTGCCAGCCGGTGACCGAGATGAGTCCGAGCACGGCGACCACAGTGAGCAGGATCAGCGAAACGATCCCGGCACCGCGCGTGGCGAACCACAGGAGCTGATCGCTCACGCGGCGGCTCGGCGCTCGGTCCAGCCGCCGACATAGGCAACCTCTCCGCGCTGGCCGACCAACCGCGCCGCCACGCCCTGTTCGGCGAGCCACGGCTCGGCCTGTTCGCCGAGCAGGATGGCCGCCGTCGAGCAGATGTTCGCGTCGACGCACGTGGCCGCGACGGCGCTGACCGTGCGCCACGGCCCGACGGCCGGGCGGCCGCTGCGCGGGTCGATGAGGTGGTGCATCGTGGCGTGTCCCGCCCGCCAGCGCCGGATGGTCATGCTCGAGGTGGCCATGGCGCCGTCCTGCAGGACGGCCACTTCGCCGGATCCGAGCCACGGTGCCCGACTGTCCTCATCCATGCGCACCCGCCAGCCGCTGCGTGGCGCGGTGCCGGCGATGGCAATGTCGCCACCGATCGACACCAGCGCGCCGGCACCGGCGGGCAGCGCGCCCAGCACGGCCCGGACGCCCAGGTCGACGAGCAGCGCCTTGCCGGTGGCGCCGAAATCGAGCTCGACGCCGGATGGCACGCGCACCCGCCGCCGTCGCGCGTCCCAGTCGATCACCAGCCAGCCGGCGATTGCCTCGACCGTGGCCGGAGGCGCCGAACGGCGCCGCGCAACCTGGCTGAAATCGGCGTCGTAGCCTGACAGCCGCAGCAGCCGGCCGACGGTGGGATCGACCAGTCCGTCGGTCAGGCGGGCGCCGCGCAGGCCGGCTTCGAGCGCCACGCCGAAGAGCTCGCCCACCTCGATCGAGCGTCCGTGCGCCGCGTTGACACGGGACAGCTCGCTGTCCGCACGAAAGCGGCTGTAGCTCTGGTCGGCCGCGTCGATAACCGCCTCGAGCGCCGCGCGTGCGGGCGCCAGCGGCGCATCGTGTACGAGCAGGTGGACGTTGGTGCCGATGGCATCCCAATGGGCGGCGCGAACGGTCATCCCGATCCGCCGGAGGTAACCCGCGCTCGCCCCCTGCTGCGCGTGGCCGGCTGCGCCACCTGGATCGGTACCGGAGCGGTGACCGGCTGCGGCGCGATCTGGGCGGCCTGCGGCTCGCTGACCGGATTGCTCGTCGGCGCCGCAACACCGCTGTAGGTCGCCGCGGCGAGACCGGCGAAGCCGATCGAGCCGGCGGTCCCCGCGAGCGCCGCGACCATCGTCAAGCCAGCGACACGGCGTATCGCCTGGTCTCGCGCGACGATGGCCGAACGCTGGCGGTTTGGCGAGGGCCGGCGGTCTGGCATGACCGACAAGCTATCGGCGCCGGCTGATAACAGGCTGTGGAGTGGCTGAACGAAGGCTGCCTAGTCGGCCAGGCGAAACACCCGCGCTTGCTTGTGTCCCGACTCCTCGACCAGCATGCTGGCGCGCACCGAGTAGGCCGCGAGTGGCACGAGGTCGCCGGGCAGGTAGCGCCGGCCGGGGTCGCCCACGAGCGCCTTGCTGCCGCCCCGCGACGCCCGGCGCAACCACCCGAGGAACCGCTCGGTCATAGCCGCCTCGTAGCAGATGTCACCCGCGAGGACGACGTCCCAGCCGCTCGTCGACTGGTCAAGCAGATCGCCGGTCAACACCGCTACCTGCACGTGATTGGCGATGGCGTTCAGCTCGATCGCGGCGGCGGCCAGTGGGTCGACATCGATTGCCGTGACCTGCAGCGCTCCGGCACGTACCGCCGCGATGGCGCACAGGCCGCTGCCCGAGGCCACGTCGAGCACGCGCTGCCCACGGACCGCTTCCGGATGGCTGACAAGGTGCTGCGCAACGGCCAGGCCACCCGACCATGCGTACGCCCAGTAGGGCAGCGGCACGTCCGCCTGGCCGGTGGCGAGGACCGTCTGGTCGTACAGCGCCATGATGTCGCCGCCCGAGTAGAGGCGCATCCCGGTCAGGCCCGGCACCGCCCGCAGGCGAGTGTGCCCGCGCACGAAAGCAAGCGCGCCGGAGCGCGAGATAGTCCGCCCCGGATTAGCTCTGCTCATGTAAGTGCACATGATGAATGGCACAGCCAGACGGGCGATACGGCCCTTTGCGCGCCCGGACTGGGGGGCCGACGCTGGATCCGCGAACGGGAGCCGCTGGCCTCCGCTTCGACGCACGCGTGCCGGTTAGCGAACACAGACGAGTTCGGGAGGCTTGGATGCAGCGTCAGTTCGTAGTCCAGTTGGACAACCGTCCCGGTGAGCTTGCCCACCTGGCGCGCTCGATGGCCGCCCGCGGCGTGAACATCACGCACATCTCGTGCGCCGGCACCGGGTCGGTCGCGTGTGCCTTCATGACGACTTCCGACGACGAGGCCCGCGACGTATTGCGCGGCCTGGGCCACGATTTCATCGAGGGCGGCACAGTCGTGGTCGACGTGCTCGATCAGCCGGGTGGCCTCGCCGACGTCACCGAGCGGCTGGCGGCGGCCGGCGTGAACGTGCTCGGCACGATGTGCATCGGCCGGCGCGAGGGCGTGCTCGAGATGGCGTTCGCAGTCGATGACGAGGGACTGGCGAGGGCCGCGGTGACGCAGGCACAACTGGCGGGCGTGCCCTAGAGCAGGGCAACGATGGAGGTCATGCCGGTCCAGGCCGGCCTGCCACAGGGCTCACCAGCAGTCTCCCACCCGCGCTTCCTCGACGAGGTGCGGGCGGCAGCGGCCGTCGACACGGGCCTCGAGCGCTGCATCCAGTGCGGCACCTGCGGCGGCTCGTGCCCATCCGCGGCGGCCATGGACCACACCCCGCGGACGATCTTCGCGCTGGTGCTGGCCGGCCTGCGCGATGAGGCCCTCCACAGCAACACGCCGTGGATGTGTCTCTCGTGCTACTCGTGCACCGTTCGTTGCCCGCAGCAAATCCACATCCCCGATGCGATGTATGCCATCAAGTCGATCGCTGAGCGCGATGGGGTGGCGCCCGAGCGTACCGGCGCGGACTTCTCGCGCACGTTCGTCGACTACATCGAGCACTACGGCCGCAGCTACGAGATGGGCCTCGTCGCGCGGCACTACCTGCGCCATCACCCGCTGCGGCTGCCGGGCCTGGCGCCGATGGGCATGGCCATGCTCGTCAAGGGGCGCATGGGCTTCGTGCCGCACCGCATCCGCGGTCTCGCTGGCCTGCGGTCCATCCTCGCCCGGGCAGCCGAGATGGAGACCGCGGGCGCGCCGCACGCGGGTCATCAATCGTGAACGAATACCTGTACTACCCGGGCTGCTCACTCGAGGGCAGCGCCCGCGCCTACTCCGAGTCCATTGCGGCGATCGTCGAACCGCTGGGCATCGTCCTGCGTGAGATCGACGACTGGAATTGCTGTGGAGCGACGGAGTACCTGACGCTCAGCCCGCTGCGCGGCCACGCGCTCATCGGCCGCAACCTGGCCCTCGCCGAACGGCAGCGCGACGGCACCGACACGCTCGTGGCGCCGTGCAGTGCCTGCTACGTGAACCTGTCCAAGACCGAGCACTACACGCGCGACAGCACCGCGTTCCGCGACCAGCTCAACGGCGCCCTGGCGGCCGACGGCCTGAACTACACGCCGGGCGCGCTGCGCGTGCGTCACCTGCTCGAGATCGTGGTCGAGGAGGTCGGGCTCGACGCAGTCCGTGCCCGGGTCACACGACCGCTGCGCGGCCTGCGCGTGGCGCCCTACCTGGGCTGCCTGGTGGCACGGCCCGACTACGACCGCAGGTGGGCTGCCCACGACCAGCCGCGCATGCTCGACCAGCTGCTCGAGGCACTCGGCGCGGAGGTCGTCGACTTCCCGCTGCGCACGGCGTGCTGCGGCGGCCACATGACGCAGATCAGCCCGACCACGGCGTGGGAGCTGATCCGGCGCATCGTCGACGGCGCCGACCGGCTGGGCGCCGACATGCTGGTAACCGCCTGCCCCATGTGCCAGATGAACGTCGACGCCTACCAGGGCGAGATGGACCGCCATTTCAGCGCCCACTACCGGGTTCCGATCCTGTTCTTCAGCCAGCTCATGGGCCTCGCCTTCGGCCTGCCGCCGGCCGAAGTAGGCATCGGCCACGAGATCGTGTCCGCGGCGCAGGCGCTGCGGCATATCGGCCTGGAGCTGCCCGACGAGACACCCGCCACCGGCGCGGCGCCGGCCGGCGGCCACGAGGCCCGGCGCCAGAAGCGGCCGACCGGCCTGCCCATGCCCGAGCCACTGGAGACGAAGCGATGACCGCCGACGGCCTGCCGCGGACCGGCGTCTACGTTTGCCACTGCGGCACCAACATTGCCGGCACGGTCGATGTCGCGGCGGTCCGTGACTGGGCCGCGGAGCGGCTTGCCGGGCAGGGCGTGGTGGTCGCCCGCGACTACCCGTTCATGTGTTCGAGCCTGGGCCAGGAACTGATCGAGAACGACATCCACGAGCTCGGGCTGGAGCGGGTGGTGGTGGCTGCCTGCTCGCCGCACATGCACGAGAAGACCTTCCGCGGCGCGTGCGAGCGGGCCGGCCTCAACCCGTACCTGTGTGAGCTCGTGTCGATCCGCGAGCAGGACTCGTGGGTGCACACCGACCACGCGGCGGCCACCGCCAAGGCCGAGGCGATCGTCGCCGGCGGCGTGCTGCGCGTCCGCGAGCAGGCGCCGCTCCAGCCGCTCAAGGTGCCCATCGATGCGGCGACGCTGGTCGTCGGCGGCGGCATCGCCGGCATCTCCGCCGCGCTCGAGATCGCCGACGCCGGCTATCCCGTTCACCTGGTCGAGCGCGAGCCGTCGATCGGCGGCCACATGGCCCAGTTCGACAAGACCTTCCCGACGCTCGACTGCGCTGCGTGCATCCTCACGCCGCGCATGGTCACCGCCGGCGCTCATCCCAACATCACGCTGCACACCTGGAGCGAGGTGACCGAGGTCAGCGGCTACGTGGGCAACTTCGAGGTCAAGGTGCTGCACCGGCCGCGCTACGTGGACACCGATGCGTGCACCGGCTGCGGCATCTGCGAGGAGAAGTGCCCGGCGGTCGTCGTCGACCGGGACTTCCAGGCCGGCATCGGCTATCGCAAGGCGATCTACCGGCCATTCCCGCAGGCTGTGCCCAAGTACCCCGTACTCGATCCGGATGCGTGCATCTACTTCGAGAACGGCAAGTGCAAGGCGTGCGAGAAGCTCTGTCCGCCCCAGGCCATCCGGCTCGACCAGCAGCCCGAGGAAATCACCCTCAAGGTCGGCAACATCGTCCTCGCCACCGGTTTCGAGACCTTCGACGCGCGACGGATCGAGCAGTACGGCTACGGTCGCCTGGCCAACGTCTTCACCAGCCTCGAATTCGAGCGCATGAGCAACGCCAGCGGGCCGACCGGCGGCAAGATCGTGCTGCGCGACGGGGTGACCGAGCCCAAGTCGGTGGCCATCGTCCACTGCGTGGGCAGCCGCGACACCAACTACAACAACTACTGCTCGGCCATCTGCTGCATGCAGAGCATGAAGTTTGCCCACCTTGTGCGCGAGCACACCGAGGCCGACGTCTACGAGTGCTACATCGATATCCGTGCGCCGGGCAAGGGCTTCGATGAGTTCTACCAGCGCGTCCAGGCGGAGGGCACGCAGTTCATCCGCGGCCGCGTGGCCGAAGTCACCGACGTCGTGCGCTACCCCGAAGAGGCGCACGAGGATGGCCGGCTGATCGTCCAGGTGGAGGACACGCTGGCTGGCCGTCAGCGGCGCATTCCCGTCGACATGGTCGTGTTGTCGGTCGGCCTCCAGCCGCAGCCCGACGCGCACGAGGTGGCGCGCCGCTTCGGCATCACGTGTAGTTCGGACGGCTGGATCATCGAGCGCCACCCCAAGCTCGACCCGGTCGCGACGATGACCGAAGGCGTCTTCGCCGCCGGCTGTGCGCTCGGCCCGCGTGACATTCCGGCCAGCGTTTCGAGCGGCGCGGCCGCGGCGGCGCGCATCCTCGGCCGCATTGCCCAGCACGAGATGGCACTCGAGCCGCTTGCTGCCGTGATCGACGCGGACAGGTGTTCGGGCTGCCGGATCTGCAACGACCTGTGCCCGTTCAGCGCGATCACCTACGACGAGGCGCGCTCGGTGACCGAGGTCAACCCCGCGCTGTGCCAGGGCTGCGGTGTCTGTGCGGCGGCATGCCCGGCCGGCGCAATCAGCGCCACGGGCTTCACCAACGACCAGATCCTGGGCCAGATCGAAGGCCTGCTCGCGGATCGCGCGGTGGTGGCGGCATGAGCGAGTCAGCAAGCGCACCGGCGGGTGCCCCGATGAGTATCGCCTTCGAACCGGTCGTCCTCGCCTTCACCTGCAACTGGTGCAGCTACCGGGCCGCCGACCTGGCCGGCACGGCGCGCATTAAGTACCCGCCCAACGTGCGCCTGATCCGGCTGATGTGTTCCGGCCGCCTCGACCCGCTCTTCGTCCTCAAGGCGCTGGCCAGCGGTGCGGACGCCGTGGTGATGACCGGCTGCTGGCCGGCCGACTGCCACTATCGGGTCCAGAACAGCAAGGCGCTGCGCCGTTTCGAGCTGCTCAGCCGCGTGCTCACCGCGCTGGGCCTCGAAGAGCAGCGCTTCCAGCGGGTCTACGCGAGCGCCGCCGAGGGCCAGCAGCTCGCCGACGCCTTCACGCGCATCGTCGACGAAGTCCGCGCGCTCGGGCCGCTCGGCTGGGGGCGCCGACTCGGGCTGGCCAAGCTGACCGAGTCGGAGTCTGCGGTGCAAACCCCGGAAATCGCTGAACAGGCCGCTGAGCAGGCCGACGAGCTGGCGGGCGATCTGGCCGAGGTGACGTCGTGAGCGAGCGCGCCAGGCACCGCTTCGCCATGTACTGGGCCTCCGCGTGCGGCGGCTGCGACGTGGCCGTGCTCAATCTTCACGAGGCGATCCTCGACTTTGCCGAGCAATTCGAGCCGGTCTTCTGGCCGGCGGTCATGGATACCAAGTACGCCGACCTTGCGGCCATGACCGATCGATCAATCGAGCTGACGCTCTTCTCGGGCGGCATCCGAACCGCCGAAAACGCGGAGCTGGCCCGCCTGCTGCGGCGCAAGTCGGCCATCCTGGTGGCGTTTGGGTCGTGTGCCAACGAGGGCTGCATCCCGGGCCTGGCCAACCTCGCCACCACGACCGCGCTGCTCGACTGTGTCTTCGAGACGCCGAGCACGGACAATCCTGAGCACCTGCGACCAGCGGCTCATTTCGATGCCGCCGAGGGCCTGCTCGAGCTGCCGGCATTCGAACCGCTGCTGAGGACACTCGACCAGGTGGTCGAGGTCGACTACCACGTGCCCGGCTGTCCGCCCGAGACCGAGCGCATCGCCGATGTGCTCGGCCTGGTCGGCGCCGCCCTCGACGGCCAGGCGACGCTGCCGCCGCGCGGCTCGGTCCTGGGCGCCGGCCACTCGACGGTGTGCGACGAGTGCCGTCGCGATCGATCCAGCAAGCGCCTTGAGCGCTTCGCCCGGCTGCAGGAGCTGCCTGCGCTCGATCCGGACCTGTGCCTGCTCGAGCAGGGTGTGCCGTGCAACGGCCCGGCGACACGCGATGGCTGCGGTGCGAAGTGCCCGCTGGCCGGCGCCCCGTGCATCGGCTGCTACGGCCCGACCGACGGCGTGACGGATTTCGGTGCACGCCTGCTGTCGGCCTTTGCGTCGCCCGTCGACGCAGTCGAGCGCGATGGCATCGACGCCATCCTCGACGGCCTGCCCGACCCGGTCGGCCAGTTCTATCGCTTCAGCCTGGCGCACTCGCTGCTGCGCGGGTCACGAGATGCGGTCGCGGCTGCCGCCGCCGCCGACGAGGTGGCCCGATGACGCGCCTGACCATCGACCCGATCACCCGCCTCGAGGGCCACGGCAAGATCGAGATCTTTCTCGATGACGCGGGCGACGTGGAGCGAACGTACTTCCAGGTGCCCGAGTTGCGCGGTTTTGAGGCCTTCTGCGTCGGCCGGCCGGTCGAGGAAATGCCCGTCCTGACCAATCGCATCTGCGGCGTGTGCCCCGAGGCACACCACCTGGCCGCGGCCAAGGCCGCCGACGCGGTCTACGGCGTCGAGCCGCCGCGGCCGGCACGCCTGCTGCGCGAGCTCATGTTCAGCGCCTTCTACGTGACCGACCACGCCACGCACTTCTACGTGCTCGGCGGCCCGGACATCATCCTCGGCCCGGACGCGCCCGTCGCCGAGCGCAACCTGCTGGGCGTGATCCGCAAGGTGGGCCTCGAGGTCGGCGGCAAGGTGATCGAGACACGCCGCGGCGGCCACCGCGTGGTCGAGCTCATCGGCGGCCGGCGCATTCATCCGTGCACGTCGGTGCCCGGTGGCCTGACGAAGGGCATCAGCGCGGCCGAGCGCGACGAGATCGCCGCCATCGCCGATGCGATGGTCGACTTCGCCGGCTTCAGCCTCGAGCTGTTGGGCAAGCTCATCGGGCAGGGCGAGATGCGCGACCTGCTGCTGGGTGACCTGTTCCGCCACGAGACGTACTACTCGGGCCTCGTCGACGAGCACGGCCGGGTCGCCTTCTATGACGGTCGCCTGCGCGTCGTCGCGCCCGACGGCAGCGAGTTCGGCAGCTACGCCCCGGCCGAGTACCAGGAATGGATCGCCGAACACGTCGAGCCGTGGACCTATCTCAAGTTCCCGTATCTGCGCAAGGTCGGCTGGAAGGGTTTCGTGGACGGAGCCGACTCGGGCGTCTACTGCGTCGGCCCATTGGGCCGGCTGAACGCCGCCACGGCCATGGCAACGCCACGTGCGCAGGCCGAGTACGAGCGCTATTTCGCCACCCTGGCTCCCACCGCCAACGGGCATCGCCCACCGGTCCACCTGCGCGGCGCGACGCACTGGGCACGACTGATCGAGATGCTCTACGCGGCAGAGCGCATGCAGGAGCTGGTCGCCGATCCGGACATCACCTCGCCCGACGTGCGAGCGGTCCCGACGGCCATGCCGAGTGAGGGCGTGGGCACGGTCGAAGCACCGCGCGGCACGCTTACCCACCACTACTGGACCGATGAGCGCGGCATCATCACCCGCGTCAACCTGATCGTGGGCACGACCAACAACCACGCGCCGATCGCGATGTCGATCGACCGCGCCGCGCGGGGCCTCATCCACCACGGCGTCGTGGTCGACAACGGCCTGCTCGACCGGATCGAGATGGCCTTCCGCGCCTACGACCCATGTTTCGGTTGCGCGACCCACAGCCTGCCCGGCCACATGCCCCTCGAGGTGGTCGTGCGCGATCGAACAGGTGACACCGTTGGTGTCCTCCGCCGCGACGGCTGATCGCCGGCCGGCCCTCGTGGTCGGGCTTGGTAATCCGATTCTCGGCGATGACGCCGTGGGCTGGCGCGTGGCCGACGAACTGGAGCGCCGCCTGGAGGTCGACACCCGCGCCAGGCAAGCGGTTGGACCGATCGAGATCGACCAGCTGGCGGTCGGCGGGCTGCGCCTGATGGAGCGCCTGGTGGGCTACGAGCGGGTGGTGCTCGCCGACGCCAGCCTCGATGGCCAGCCACCCGGGACGGTGCACGTCGAACCACTGGCGGCCGTCGACACACCACTCAGCGGCCACCTGGACTCTGCCCATGACGCGACCCTGAGGGCTGCCCTCGATGCCGGGCGTGGCCTGGGCGCCAGGCTGCCGGCGGACCTGACCGTCGTCGGCATCAGCGTCGCGGTCGCCGACGAGTTCGCCGAGACGATGTCGCCGGCGGTCGCCGCGGCGGTAGAGGCCGCAGTCGATCGGATCATCGGACTGCTGTCGAGTCGGGAGGCGAGCTGATGCACGAGGCCGGCATGACGCGCAGGCTCGTCGAGGTCGTCGTCGAGCGCGCCGAAGCGGCGGGCGCCAAGCGCGTTCGCGCGGTGCACCTGGAGATCGGCGAGGAGTCGGACGTCTCGCCGGTGTCGGTCGACTTCTACTGGCCGGACGCGGCGCGCGGCACGCCCGCCGACGGTGCACGGCTGTACTTCATGCCGGTGTCCGATGATCCGTGGGCGTGCCGCGTGGTGGCCATCGACGTGGACGACGGGTTGCCCTGAGCCGCCTGGTGCGGCACCCTTGCGGGGCACGGGGCCACGCGGGTCCCGGCTGCGGAGGGAGAGGTTGTGACACGTACGTTTCGCGCTGTCTATCTGGTACTCGCCTGGGCGTTCCTGGCCGGCATCACGGCGCAGGTATTCCTGATCGGGCTGGACCTGTTTGCCGATCCGGGCATGCTCGCGGTGCATGAGCAATTCGGTTGGGTGCTGCACCTGTCGCCGCTGCTGGTGCTGCTGTTCGCGGTGCTTTCACGAGCCGGCCGGGGCAGCTGGCTGCTGAGCCTGGCCCTCGCGGTGACGGTGTTCATCGTGCCCATCCTGGCCACGCTCAAGACGACCAGCCCGAACATTGCCGCGCTACATCCGGTCGGCGCCACGATCGCGTTTGCGCTGTCGGTCGCGGTGGCCGTCAATGCGTGGCACGTCTACCGGATGCCGTGGGCCACAACGCCGGAGCCCGTCGCCGGCGCCTGATCGAGGTTCCCGGATGATCGGCTGTTCCGGCTGATGGGCTGCTCCGACTAATCGAAGCTTCCGGCTGATGGGGGTTTCCGCCTGATCGAAGCTCGCCAGTCGCCGGCCGGTCTGGCGCCGCTCGGACCGCCTGATGCGCGTGGCGCATCGATCTGGGGCAAACCGTGCGGGAAAGTGCTTCGAAAACGGCGATTGGCGTCCGTTTCGCTCAGGGAATGGCGTGATGTTGATCCTGTGTGCGCATCAGCTGCGCCGCCGGGAGAGCCGGGAGCGTGCGGGCGTGCTCGGGCTGCTCGGGCTGCTCGTGCGTGCGCGGGCGTGCGCGGCCGTGGGCAAAGGCGGGAATCGGTCGGCGGCTACTGGTTCTGCTCGGCGCCGCGTGCGAAGGCGGTCACGACGCCGCAGGCCGCCAGCCCGGCGCACATCAGGAGCGCGGCATGCAGGCCATCGAGGAATGTCTGCTGCAGCTGGGCGACCTGGTCGGGACCCGCCGCTCCGGCAGCGAGCGCGGCACCGGCAGCGGCCGCGCCCAGGCTGGTGAAGACCGCGCCGGCGACGGCCACGCTCAGGCTCTGGCCGACCACTCGCGACGTGGCCAGGATGCCCGACGCGACGCCGACTCGCTCCGCCGGCGCGGCGCCCATGATGGTGCGCGAATTGGGCGAGGCGAAGAGCCCCTGCCCTACCCCGGCGATGACCAGCGCACCGATCACGTAGATGTACGGCGTCGCGACCCCGACCAACGAGAGCAGCAACAGTCCCACGCACGCCAGCGCCAGGCCAATGGGCGACAGCCAGCGTGATCCGGTGCGGTCGGCCAGCGCGCCCGCGAACGGCGCGACGGCACCCAGCGTGATCGAGTACGGGGTCAGCAGCAGGCCCGTGGTCAGGACATCGAGACCGCGCAGCTCTTCCCAGTAGAACGGCATCAGGAAGCCCACCGCGAAGAGCGCCAGCATGGCCAGCATGAAGCTGAAGTTGGCCAGCACGAAGACGCGATTGCGCAACAGGGAGAGATCGAGGACAGGCGCATCCTGGCGGCGCTCGACGAAGATCGCCGCGACAAGTGCGACAGCGGCAGTGACCAGCGTGCCGATCAACAGCGGCGACGTCCAGCCCCACTGCTCGCCAAAGGACAGGCCCAGGGTGAGCGCGCCGAGCGTCACGGCCAGCAGGACCGCACCGAACACATCGAAGTGCTGGCGCCCACCGCGGTGCTGCTCGCGCAACAGCCACCACGACAGCGGGACCACGATCAGCCCGATGGGCAGGTTGACGTAGAAGATCGCCCGCCAGCTGAAGGCCTCGGTCAGGATGCCGCCCACGGTCGGCCCGGCGCTGATCCCGAGGGCAACCAGGATCAGGTTGATGCCCAGCGCACGACCGCGTTCGCGGGGGCCAAAGGCAGCGGTGACCATGGCCACGTTGGTGGCGAAGATCGCCGCCCCGCCGAGGCCCTGGAAGAGGCGTGCGGCAACCAGGATGGGTAGCGACGGCGCCGCGCCACAGATCACCGAGCCGGTCGTGAACACGATCAGGCCGCCCAGGAAGACGGGGCGCCGGCCGACCATGTCGGCCAGGCGGCCGAAGGTCAGCAGGGTCGCGGCGATGACCACCAGGTAGCCGATGACGATCCACTCGATCTCGCCGGCGAGGGGCGTGTTGAAGTCGTGCGCGATCGACGGCAGGCCGATGTTGACGATCGACGAGTCGAGCGTGGTCATGAACGCTGCGCTGCCCGACAGGCCAAGCACCGCCCATTTGTTGGTCGACTCACGGGGCATGCGCGGAGTACACCACGATCGCCGGGCGCCGTACGCGCCGGATGCTTGCCGGGTGGCCCGCAGTGATATAGTTGGGCGGATGCCTAAGTCAACTGCCCAAAAAGATGCGCCGCCCGACACGCGCGAGAAGATCCTGAGAGCAGCAACCCAGCTGCTGGTCGAGACCGGCTGGCAGACCGTCACCACCCGTCGCGTCGCGACTCGCGCGGGTGTCAACCAGGCGCTCGTGCACTACCACTTCGGATCCGTGGACGAGCTGCTCCGCCAGGCGATGGTCGGCGCCATGGAGCGCGAGGTGGCCGGGCTGTCGGAGCAACTGCTCGCCAGCAGCAGCCCGGGCGAGGGCATCCGCCAGATTTCGGATTGGCTGCGCGCCTTCACGCCGAACTCGCCGATGGCCGTCCTGTCGGCGGAGATCCTCGCCCGGGCGACGCGCGACGCGGCCATCCGAGACTGGATGGCCGGCTGGCTGGTCCAGATTCGCGGCGAGATGGCCGGCACGATCGAAGGCTGGCAGGCATCCGGACTGCTGCGCCGCGACCTGCCCGCCCAGGACATCGCGGTGCTGGTCGCGGCACTCATCGACGGGTTGCTCTTCCACGGACTGATCGACCCACGACTCGATATCGCCGAGGTGGCACGGACGCTCGACGTCGTGCTCGCCGCGGCCCAGGCAAAGGAGAGGAATTGATGGCCGGTCTCATGTCAAACCTGCGCGAGCACCTGGACCGGCGCCGGCCGGCCGCGCCGACCGCGCCACAGGAACCACGCTCGGCGCCGGCCACGCAGCCGCCGGTGGTCGTCCTCGAGGATGTCCACAAGCGCTACGGCGAGGGCATCGCCGCGGTCGACGCATTGCGCGGCGTCAGCCTCGAAATCCCACGCGGCGTCTTCGCCGTACTGCTCGGGCCGAGCGGCTCGGGCAAGACGACGCTGCTCAACCTGGTGGGCGGCATCGAGCAGCCCACGAGCGGCAGGCTGGTGGTCGACGGTGAGCAACTGGGCGACCTCTCGCCGGGCGAGCTCACCCGCTTCCGGCGCGAGCACGTCGGCTTCGTCTTCCAGTTCTTCAACCTGGTACCCACCCTGACCGCGCTCGAAAACGTCCAGCTGGTGGCCGAGCTGGTCGGCGGCGGCGAACAGGAATCACGCGATGCGCTCGCGAGTGTCGGCCTGGCCGACCGCGCCACGCACTTCCCCGGTGCCCTGTCGGGCGGCGAACAGCAGCGCGTCGCCATTGCGCGGGCGATCGTCAAGTCGCCGCCACTGCTGCTGTGCGACGAACCCACCGGCTCGCTCGACCTGGCGACCGGCCGCCAGGTGCTCGCGGTCCTGCGTGACCTCAACGAGAAGAAGGGCATCACCGTGTTGCTGGTGACCCACAACCAGGCGATCGCGACCATGGCCGACCTGATCGTGCACGTCGGCTCGGGCCAGATCGCCGGCACCGAGCGCAACCCTCAGCCGCGTGCTGCGTCGGAGGTCGTCTGGTGAGTCCGTTGTGGCGCAAGCTCTTCCGCGAGATCGGCCGGCGCAAGGGGCAATTCGCGGCGATCGTCCTGACCGCCCTGCTCGGCACGGCGCTGTTCGGCGCCTCGTTCGACGCGTGGCGCAACCTGCAGGCTTCGTACGACCAGGTCTTCGTCGAGCTGGGCATGGCCGATTTCACCATCTCCGGCGTGCCCGCCGCCCAGGCGCCGGCGCTGGCCGCCATCGACGGCGTGGCCACCGTCGACCAGCGCGACGTTGCCGAATCGGCCCTGCGCGCCGGCGATCGGACGATCAGCGCGCGCTTGATCGGCTATCCGACGAATCCACCACCGAGCCTCGATCGCATCACCCTCGACAGCGGCAGCCTGCCGTCCGCCGACGACCAGGTCGTCCTCGAGAAGCACCTCGCCGACGCGCTGTCGCTGGCGCCCGGCGCAACCATCGAGGTGGCTCTCGCCAACGGCTGGCAGCAGGTCACCGTGTCGGGCGTGGGCGTGTCGCCCGAGTACCTGTGGCCCGCGCGCAGCCGCCAGGAGGTCCTCGTACCCCCCGACGAGTGGGGCGTCGTCTTTGCACCGCCGGCGCTCGTCAGCGCCGCTCCCCCGCCGACCACCACGCACCAGTTGCTGGTCACCTACGCACCGGGCGCCGACCGTGAAGCCGTCGACGCGCACGTCAGCGCGTGGGCGACGCAGGCCGGTGCAACCGACGCCTATACGCGCGCCGAGCAGCCCTCGAACGCGGCCCTGCACGAGGACATCAGCGGCTTCGGCGAGATGTCGCTGATGTTCCCACTGCTCTTCCTGGGCGCCGCGGGCATGGCCGTCTACGTGCTGCTCGGCCGGCTGGTCCGCGCGCAACGCGCCGAGATCGGCACGCTCCTCGCACTGGGGCTCACGCGCGGCCGGGTCATCCGCCACTACCTCGCGTTCGGTTCGATCGCGGTGCTGGCCGGCGCCATTCCCGGAGCGCTGCTCGGCGTCGCCCTGGGCAGTATCGTGACCGGGCTGTACACCGGCGAGCTGGGCATTCCCACGCGGGTCATCAACTTCTATCCCGAGACGCCCATCATCGGCCTCGTCTTCGCGCTCGTGGTCGGCCTGCTGGCCGCGCTCGTGCCGGCGCTGCGCGCGTCACGCATGACACCGGCCGAGGCGATGCGCGGCACGACCGTGTCGACCGGCAGCGAGAGCCTCGCCGAGCGCGTCCTGCCGCCGCTGCGCGGCCTGCCCAGCCGTTGGAAGCTGGTCATTCGCGGTATCGGGCGCAGCCGGGCGCGCTCGATCGCGACGGTCGTCGGCATCATCCTGGCGGTCACCCTGGTGCTCACCAGCTGGGGCCTGCTCGATACCGTGCAGGTGCTCGTCAATCGCCAGTTCGGCCAGATCGAGCGGCAGGCGTTCGAGGCCGTGACCTTCGCGCCGGTTACCGCCGCCCAGGTGGACGAAGCCGGCGCGGTGACGGGTGTGGCCGCTGCCGAACCGGTGGCCCGCATCCCGGTCGGCCTCGCCAGCGGCCAGGCCAACTACGGCACGACGCTGGTCGGCTTCGCGCAGGACACGACCATGCACACCTTCCTGGCACCCGACGGCAACGCCGAGTCGCTGCCGGGCGACGGCCTGCTCGTCGGCGATGCGTTGCGCAGCAAGCTATCGCTGGAGCCGGGACAGAGCGTCACCCTGACGACCGAGGACGGCGGGTCGGCCACCGTGCGCATCGCCGGCTTCGTGCATGAGCCACTCGGCACGTACGCCTATGCGTCGCTCGACTACCTGCGCGCCACGCTCGGCAGCCAGGCGGTCGACGGCTACGTGCGGTCCATCTTCGTGCGCACTGACGAGGGCGCCTCAGCGACCGCCGTCCAGTCAAGCCTCGAAAGCATCACCGGCGTGGCGACCGTGGTCGGCAGCGACACGATCAAACAGCTGCTCGACAAGTTCATGGGCCTCTTCTACGTTTTCGTGGGCGTCATGTTCGTGCTCGGCGCATTGCTCGCCTTCGCGCTGATCTACGCGACCATCTCGGCCAACGTGTCCGAGCGCACCAGCGAGCTGGCCAACCTGCGCGCGTCGGGCATGTCGGCGGGCGAGATCGGGCGCATGATCACCGCCGAAAACCTGCTGCTGACCGCGATCGGTGTGGTGCCCGGCCTGATCGTCGGCTACCTTGGCGCTGACCTGTTCATGTCCGCATTCTCGAGCGACCTGTTCGCCTTCGATCTGCAGGTCCGACCGCTCAGCTTTGTCGCCGCGGCACTGGCCGCCTTCGTCGCCGTGGGCCTGAGCCTGCTGCCGGCACTGCGCGCGGTCAGCAGGGTCGATCTTGGCAAGGTGGTGCGCGAACGCGCAACCTAGACGACCGATGAACCGCACATCCTCGTTCCGCGCAGTCGCGCTGGTGGTGCTTCGCCTACGCGATCGCGATGGGCTACCTCGAGGCGGCGGTCGTCGTCTACCTGCGCGACCTGTTGACCGGCCTCGGGCCGGCCCCGGCGGCTTCCGCGGCGTTCAGCCATCTGGCCACGACCGAGATGCTGCGCGAACTGGCAACGCTGGTCATGATCGCGACGGTCGGCTGGCTTGCCGGCCGTTCGGGTCTGGAGCGCTTCGCCTGGGCGGCGGTCATCTTCGGGGTGTGGGACATCGTCTACTACGCGGGCCTGTACGTGATCACCGGCTGGCCGCCGTCACTCGGTACCTGGGACGTCCTGTTCCTGCTGCCGGCGACGTGGGTCGGGCCCATCTGGGCACCGGTGGCGGTAAGCGTCGCGCTCGTCCTGGGCGGCCTCCTCGCTGCCGAGCGCCTGCGTGCCGGATATCGCATCGAGGTTCGCCCGCTGCCCCTCGCGTCGGCGCTCGGCGGGGCCCTCCTCGTCGTCGTCAGTTTCCTGGTCGACGGCCCGCGCGTGATGGCCGGCGATCTTGCGCCGTGGAGCGGTTGGCCGTTGCTGGTCGGCGGCATTGTGCTCGGCGCGCTGGGCACGCTACCGGTGATCGTCCGGGCGCAGCGCTCGGCTGGCTCGCCCGCGCCCTAGCGCGGTTGTTTCGGCTGGAGCCAGCGCTGGGCGAACGAAGCATGCGCCGCCCATTCGTCGCGGTCGTCGAGCGGCGTGAGCTCGGTTATGCCCTGGTCGCGCAGGGCGCACAGCAGGATGTAATCGGCGAGATGCGGGTTGCGCGGCAACAGCGGGCCGTGCAGGTACGTGCCCAGCTGGAAACCGGCGCCGCCCGCGTCACCGGGCAGGGCCATGATCCCCTCGGCGCCGTCGCGGCCGTTGTTGCCGAAGCCCGACACCACCCGGCCGAGCGGTTGGCGCCCCTCCCCCAGGAACGTCCGCCCGCCATGGTTCTCGAAGCCGACCACCATCTGTTCCTGGCCCGCGAAGCCGGCCCGTGCGGCGGACTCGCGACCCGCCGCGACGATCGGTGAGTCTGCGCCGAGCGATACGACGCAGCCGCCAACCAACCGCTCGCCGCTCTCGGGCGCTTCTGTCCACGCGTCAAAGAAGCCGGCGCCCTTGATCGTGCCGGCGTGGGCGGAGCGGTACTCGCGGCCGAGGTTCTGGTAGCCGCCGCACACCGCGAGCAGCACGGCACCTTGGGCGACCACCTCCCTGGCGCGCGCCATGATCGCCACCAGGTCGTCGGTGATTGCCGCCTGGTCGCGGTCGGCGCCGCCGCCGATGAACACGATGCGCGTGTCGGCGGGGATCTCGTCGTCGGCGTGCAGGATGGGCCGCACGTCGACCGCGATGCCACGCCAGCCCGCGCGGCGCACCAGCGTCGCCACGTTGCCGCGGTCGCCGTACAGGTTCAGCCGATCGGGGAAGAGATGCGCCAGCCGCACGCACGGCCGGCCTGCCGCGCCGGCTCCAGGCGAGCCCACTAGACCGGCATCGGTGCGAGGACGCCGCGCGCCACGAGCGCGGCGCGGAGTCGCAGCAGGCCCGTGTACGTGGCCATGGTCACGATCGTGCCACCGGCGGGCGTGTCGCGCACCAGCGCATCGAGCGCGGCGATTGGTTCTTCGAAGGTCGGCGGCAGGCGCTCCGCGGCGCCGGAAGGATCGTCGAGCTCGTACTTCAGGCGCAGCCGGAAGTCGCGTGATCGGCTGCCACTGATCGCACAGCGCAGGCGGCGGACGAGCGGTGCCGGGTTGACGTCCCAGTACCACGACACGTCCTGGCCGTCCTGGTAGCCGTCATTCATGACGAACATGACGCCGTCGATCTCCGAGGCCGCCGCGATGCGTACCAGCTCGCCCAGGCTGGCCGGGTTCTTGCCCAGCGTCAGGATCACGCGCCGCCCGGCCAGCTCGAATGACTCGTAGCGGCCCCAGGCGTTGCCGGCCGCCGGCAGCGCCCCGAGCGCGGTGGCGAGCGGCACGCCCATGGCCGTCGCGGCACACACGGCCGCCGCGGCGTTGTAGGCATTCGAAACACCCGGCAGCGCGAACTCGACCTCGGCCGATTCGCCCTCCGACGGCGCCCGGAAGCGCAGTCTCTGGCCGGCGAAGCCGCGTGAAGTAACCACCTCGACCTCGAGCCAGGGCACCGGCCGCGCCAGGCCGCAGCCCGCGCACGATCCAGGCGCCCAGGTGGCCGATCGAGCGCCACTCGTAGTCGAGCGCCCGCCCGCAATTGGGGCACACCTCCGAATCGCTGGTCAGGCCGACGTCCATCCCCGCCTGGCCTTCTTTTCCCAGCCCGAACAGACGCTGCGGCCCGGCGGCCCCCGCCGCAATGGCGGCCAGGCGCGGATCGTCGGCCGGCGCGACGATCGTCGTCGACGGCAGCTCGCTGAACGTGCGCTGCCAGCGCCGCTCGATCTCGTCGATTTCCCCGTAGCGATCGAGTTGGTCGCGGAACAGGTTGGTCATCACGATCACGCTCGGCGGCACCTGCGCGGTCAGCCGCGGCAGCGCGAATTCGTCGCACTCCAGGATCGCCGCACGGGCGGCCGGCGCTCGGCCGCCGGCACCCACGGCCAGCAGCGTGCTCGAGATCGACTGGCCCAGGTTGGCGCCCGAACGATTGCTGATCGCCGGCTTGCCGGCCGCCGTGAGTAACTGGCTGAGCAGGTGCGTGGTGGTCGTCTTGCCGTTGGTACCGGTGACGAAGGCAACGGCGTCGAGGCGCGCGGCGAGCCGTCCGCCGACGCCCGGCGAAAGCCGCTCGGCGAGCATGCCCGGCAGCGAGCTGCCCGAGTGGCCGGTGCGCCGCGAGGCCGCCGAGGCCGCCCGGCCAAGGATGACTGCGGCGCGGTCGGCTAGCCGGAGTGGACGATTGCTGGCTGCCATTCGGCGGCAACTCTAGCGCGGCAGGGCCGGTCGTCCCGGTGGTCCCGCTCGTGGCGAACGTGACATTTGGCCCTATCGCGATATTCGAGGCCTATGTATGTTTCACGCATATGGATGCGCTGGCCATTCATACACGAATGCAGTCAGCATTTCTATTGGGAGGCTCGTCATGAGCATGCTCCATACGATCGACGCGAGCCCGTCAGCGGTTCTTCGCGATCTGCTCCTCATCGCGGCGGTCGTGGTCCTCGCGATCATCGCCACGGTCATCGTTTCGGGCGGCGCGCAGGCCCTGTCGTTCAACATCACCACCGATCCTCTCGGCAGCTATCCCTGGTAGAACCGTCGGGCGGCTAACCTCGCTGAACGAGGTCGACGTCGAGCGCGGGACATAATCGGGGGGTGCGGCGCTCGACATCGCGCTCCTCGCCTGTCCGGAGTGCCATGGCGCGTTGAGTTCGCCCGGCGGCCTCGTCTTCCGGGGCATGGTCCTCGAGGCGCGCGGGAGCCGCGGCTGCCGTCGCCGCCACTGAGCAAAACTCGTCACGGCCGAGTCGCGTGGCTGCCAGGCAACCCTTTAGCCTGCGATCCAGCCGCACTGCCGTTCGCAGACGGAGCCGTTCGGTCGCCACCAGCTGCGTGGGCCTCCAGAACGTCCCCGCCGAGCGTGCTTACCTGGCCGAACTGCGCCGCGTCGCAGCGACGCTGCTCGCGGTGGGCCATATCTACCCGGCCGGCGATGCGGTCAATCGGACGGTACGGCGTGAGCACGGTTACGCACACGTCGCCGATCGAGCGGTGTTCGACGGACTGTTGACCGATGCCGGCTGGCGCGCCGCCTACCCGCTCACCTGCTCTGCCGAAGCCGTCCCGACGCCGCCCGGCGAGATCATCAAGGGCATCGGCGTCCACCCGTTCCCGATCCGGCCGACAACGCTCGAGTCGCACCTCCCCGAGGCAGCCTGAACCGGCGTTCTGGAGAAACCGTTGCCAACTGGCAACAGGTCAGACGTCCTGCCGATTGGTACTTCTGTACCTACCGCCCAGCAATGTCCTAGCAAAGAGTGGCACCGACAGTCGGTGGAGTGCGTGCCTCGCTCACCCGTGAGATGGGAATGGTGCTCGCGCCCTGTGCCGGTCCGCACCCGCGGGCCCGGCGGAAGGAGAAAAGGCTACGGCCAATGGCCGAGCCCAAAGGGAGGCGAGAGGTGCCCGCAGAGCGTCCCATCTTTTGGAATCGTTTGTTCACGTTTGTGATGGCTGCAGCGATCGCGGCGTCCATGTCCGTGGTCCCGGCGAAACCCACCCTGGCTGCCGCAGATACCGCCCTTGACCTGGGCAGCTCTGGCGCCTACGTCACCTTTGGCGTCCCGGCCAAGCTGGGCCTGGCCCAGTTCACCATCGAGACCTGGTTCAAGAAGACCGGCGCCGGCACGCCCAACACGACTGGCGGAGGCGGCATCACCATCCTGCCGCTGGTGACCCACGGCGCGCCGCAGGCCGAGAACTCGGACGTCGACGCGAACTGGATCCTGGGCATCACCAACGTCGGGGGCGACAATCTGATCGCGGCCGACTTCGAGGCGAGCCCGGGAGGCCAGAACTACCCGGTCTGGGGCAACACCCCGATCCTCGACAACACCTGGTACCACGCAGCCGCCACCTATGACGGCACGAGCTGGGCGCTGTACCTCAACGGCTCCCCGCAGACCTTGACCTGTCCGACGACCTGCGCACCGGCCGCGGCCCCGCGCTCCGACTCGCGCCAGGGCGTGGGCCTGGGCACCATGATCACCACCGACGACTTCGGCAACATGCCCTCCTACCTGGGCCGCTTCGCCGGCGTCATCGACGAAGCGCGCGTCTGGGATCACGCCCGCACGGCCGGCCAGATCCTGGCCAACCGCGACCTCGAACTCACCTCGGGCACCGGCCTCGTCGCGCGCTGGGGCATGAACGACGGCAGCGGCTCCAATGTGAGTGACTCGATCACCTCGCCGAGCGCTGCCGACGGCACCATCAGCGGTACCGGCTACAGCTGGGTCGATGGCTTCACCGTTGCGCCACCGCCTCCGGCCAACACCGCCCTCGACCTGGGCAGCTCTGGCGCCTACGTCACCTTTGGCGTCCCGGCCAAGCTGGGCCTGGCCCAGTTCACCATCGAGACCTGGTTCAAGAAGACCGGCGCCGGCACGCCCAACACGACTGGCGGAGGCGGCATCACCATCCTGCCGCTGGTGACCCACGGCGCGCCGCAGGCCGAGAACTCGGACGTCGACGCGAACTGGATCCTGGGCATCACCAACGTCGGGGGCGACAATCTGATCGCGGCCGACTTCGAGGCGAGCCCGGGAGGCCAGAACTACCCGGTCTGGGGCAACACCCCGATCCTCGACAACACCTGGTACCACGCAGCCGCCACCTATGACGGCACGAGCTGGGCGCTGTACCTCAACGGCTCCCCGCAGACCTTGACCTGTCCGACGACCTGCGCACCGGCCGCGGCCCCGCGCTCCGACTCGCGCCAGGGCGTGGGCCTGGGCACCATGATCACCACCGACGACTTCGGCAACATGCCCTCCTACCTGGGCCGCTTCGCCGGCGTCATCGACGAAGCGCGCGTCTGGGATCACGCCCGCACGGCCGGCCAGATCCTGGCCAACCGCGACCTCGAACTCACCTCGGGCACCGGCCTCGTCGCGCGCTGGGGCATGAACGAGGGCTCCGGACCGGAGGTCAACGATTCGATATTGCTGCCGGACGCGGCTGACGGGAACATCAGCGGTACCGGCTACAGCTGGGTCGATGGCTTCACCATCCCCGGAGTCAACAACGTTCCCGTCGCGGTCGCCGACTCCTACAGCACCCCCCAGGACACGGCGCTCAACGTGGCTGCGCCGGGCGTCCTCGGCAACGACAACGACGCGGATCTGGACCCGCTGACGGCGATCCTGGTCGCCGACGTCTCGCACGGCAGCCTGACGCTGAATGCCGACGGCAGCTTCAGCTACACGCCCAACACGGGCTACACCGGGCCGGACTCCTTCACGTACCACGCCAGCGACGGCACCGACGACTCGAACATCGCGACCGTCTCGCTGACCGTCTCCGCAGCAGGCAACACCGCGCTCGACCTCGGCTCCGCGTCTGCGTACGTCACATTCGGTGACCCGGACAAGCTCGATCTTGCCCAGTTCACGATCGAAACCTGGTTCATGCGCACCGGGACCGGCACGCCGTCCACGACCGGCACGAACGGCTTTGCCAACGCGATTCCGCTCGTAACGCACGGCGCCCCGGACGTTGACAACCACGACAACAACGACGAGGACTGGATTCTCGCCATCGACGCCGACACCAACACCATCGCAGCCGACTTCGAGCAGGGCGCCGGGGGCACGACGCCGAGCTCAAACAACCCCGTGCACGGGACGACGGTCATCACCGACAACGTCTGGCACCACGCCGCGGCGACCTATGACGGCACCACCTGGAACCTGTATCTCGATGGCAATCTGGAGGCAACCCTGGCCATCGGCGAACCGACGCGCTCGGACACCATCGAGCAGGCGGCACTGGGCACGATGCTCACGGCGAGCGGGACGGCGAAGGGCTACTTCGACGGAGTGCTCGACGAAGCCCGCGTCTGGGACCGTGCCCTGACGGGTGCCGAGATCGCCGTATCAATGAACGAGGAACTCACCTCGGGCTCCGGGCTGGTCGCCCGCTGGGGTCTGAACGAGGGGAGCGGAACGACCGTCGGTGACTCGGTCGCCAACCCGGCGAACGGCACGATCACGGGTACCGGCTACAGCTGGGTGGCAGGCGCGCCGTTCAGCATGAGCTCCGCGCCCGACGATCCGGTGCTTGTTGCGCCGGCCGACGGCGCGACCGGTGTCTCGACCTCACCGACGCTCTCGGTTACCGCTACTGATCCGGACAGCGATTCGCTGGACGTCGATTTCTACGGCCGGCCCGCCACAGGTGGCGGTCCGACCACGCCGTTCACTCTCGTGGTCCTGCCCGACTCCCAAAACTACGTGGTATCGGACACCGCAGCTGAACTCTTCAACGCCCAGACGCAGTGGATCGCCGACCAGCAGTCCACGCTGAACACTGTCTTTGCTTCACAACTTGGCGACGTCACCGAGAACGGCACTGTCGCGGCAGAGTGGGCGCGTGCCTCGACGGCCATGGGCATCCTCGACTCCGCCGGAATCCCATACTCGATCACCGTCGGCAACCACGATGGCTATGCGAGCGGCTACCCCACCTTCCTCTCCACGTTCGGCGCCAACCGATACGCGGGGAAGGCCTGGTACGGCGGCTATCTCGGCGACCCGAGTGACGGGATCGACGATTTCGGGCAGAACCGAGGGAACCTCGACAGCTACCAGCTGTTCAGCGCCGACAGCATGGACTTCATCGTGCTGAATCTCGAACTCGACCTGCCAACGGCAGACCACGTGGCCGACTGGGCCGACGCCGTTCTTACTGCCTACTCGACTCGCCGAGCAATCGTGATCACGCACGCATACCTGACCACCGGCGGCACCCGCGCGACTTCCCCCTACTTCCTGGGGAGCGGTGGTCTGAGCGCCGACGATCTTTGGCAGTCGGTGCTGAGCCAGCACTGCAACGTCTTCATGGTGCTGAACGGTCATGAGCCGGGCGAGGCACGTTTGACGAGCAACAATGCCTGTGGCCAGCCTGTTCACCAGCTGCTCCAGGACTACCAGAACGAACCCAACGGCGGCAACGCGTGGCTCCGCTACTACGTCTTCGATCCGGCCAACAACCAGATCGACACGTACACCTACTCGCCGGTCCTCGATCAGTACCAGACCGACGCGAGCAGCCAGTTCACGCTTGGCTACGACATGCAAGGGGCGGCGGCCTTCAACCTGATCGACACCCAGACGATAACGTCGGGCGATACCGCCTCGACGACGTGGTCGGGGCTTAATCCGGGTACGACGTACGAGTGGTACGCGGTCGTCCGCGACGGTTCGCACGCCACGACAGGCCCAACCTGGACCTTCACGACCGGGGGAGGTTCGAACAATCCACCGGTCGCCGCTGACCAGACCATCAGCCTGCCTGCCGGCGCCTCGACCGGCGGCACGTTGACGGCCAGCGACGCCGACAGTGATCCACTCACCTACACGATCCTCACGGCGCCGACAAAGGGATCGGTCACGCTGAACGACGCCACGACCGGCTCGTTCACCTACGTGGCCCTGCCCTCGGCGTCGGGCAGCGACAGCTTCACCTTCAAGGCCAACGACGGCACCGATGACTCCAATACGGCCACGGTGACCATCAACCTGCAGCCCGGCCAGGGCTACTGGCTGGTCGCGTCCGACGGTGGCATCTTCACCTTCGGCGACGCCGGCTTCTTCGGCTCGACGGGTGGTCCGCCAGCGCTCGATCAGCCGGTCGTCAGCATGGTGCCCACGGCGGACCGGCTGGGCTACTGGCTGGTTGCCGCGGACGGTGGCATCTTCACCTTTGGCGACGCTGGCTTCTTCGGCTCACTCGGCGGCCAGGGACTGTCCGACATCGTCGGCATGGCAGTCACGCCCGATGAGCAGGGCTACTGGATGGTCGCCTCTGACGGCCAGGTGTATACGTTCGGCGACGCCGGCGACTACGGCTCGGCCGGTAGCGTGAGCGACGCGATCGTCGGCATGGCGGCCACGCCTTCTGGCGACGGCTACTGGCTGGTTGGTCGCGACGGCGAGGTATATCAATTCGGCGGCGCCGTTGACTATGGCTCGATGGGCGGCCAGTCGCTCTTCCGGCCGGTGGTCGGCATGGCCGTCACGCCCTCGGGCAACGGCTACTGGCTAGTTGCGTCCGATGGCGGCATCTTCACCTTCGGCGACGCAGGCTTCTATGGCTCGACCGGTGGCCAGACGCTCGATCAACCGGTGGTCGGCATGACCGCTACGCCATCGGGTGACGGCTACTGGCTGGTGGCTGGCGATGGCGGCATCTTCACCTTCGGCGACGCAGGCTTCTATGGCTCGACCGGCGGCCAGTCGCTCGACGCAGGTGTTGTTGGAATGGGGGGTTAACGATGAATCGCTTCGCCTCGCGGACTGCTGGACAGCGCCCTGGCCGCCCCGTCCTCGGGGTGATCCTGGTTGTCCCGGCGGCTCTTGCGGCGTACCCGCCCGGGCCGTTTCCCGGTCCTGCGCCGGCCGGTCTGTTTCCGAGGGTGCTGACCAGCCAGACGGTGTGCGCCGAGGGCGGCAGCCTGGCAGCGAGCCAGGGCGCGACCGACATTCACCTCGACGTACCGGCGAACGCCTTCGGCGACTGCACCCAGGTCACCATCTACGGGGCGGACAAGGCGCTGGCCAAGCCGCTCGTGCCCGATGGCTACGCGCTGATCGAGGCGCTGGCCGTGGGCTGGACTCCGGCTGGGGCGGCCGCGAACGGACTATCGCTGACGGTCAGTCATCCGGCGATCAACATCGATGGCCAGGCGTTTCGCACCACCGGCGCAGGAGTCCAGAGCGATGACGGACTCGTCATCGCCGCCGGGCGAGTGACGGCCACGGTCACCGCACCGGAGGGCATCGTCATTGTTGGCCCGGGCGTCCCGAACACCAGCACCTCGGGCGACTCGCTGACCACCCGGTCGGATGGCGACGCGCCGGCCAGCCCGAACCTGCCCCTACTGGCCCTGCTCGTGGCGGCCGGCGCCATTGAGCTGGTGGTGCTCGGTTGGCGGCACCAACGACACGCTGAGCCGCTTGTCACTTCTGGCCCGGACCGCCCACGACGAAATTGACCGACACGGACGCCGAGTACCCGTGCGGAAATGGATCGGTGATCCAGGTCTGATAGAAGACCTCGTACGCCTGCTGCTGGATGGCAATGACGTGGAAGTGGGCGATCCCGTTCTCGTCCGTGAGGGCTTCCACCGGGCTCTGTCCTTCAGGTCGCCCGTTGATCGAGGTTTCGCCCGGATATAGGCCCTCGGCGGTGTAGAGCACCTGGCCCATGCTGATGGATACCCCCGACCGTTGGATGGGCGTGTTGAGCCGGTCCACGAGCTGCACAGTAAAGTCCACCTCGGGGGGATCGGCGACCTCATGGTTGACGGCCTGGGGCAGTATCTGCGCACGTTCCTCGACAGCCGGAAAGAGGCGCGCTGAACTGATCGAAGGCGGGCTCGCAGTCAACGCGTAGAGCACCGACTGCTGGTCTACGCCGGGCATCGAGGCCGTGTTCGGCGCGAGCAGGACGTACTCGGCAGTCGCCCCCGCGGGCAGCACCGTGGGTCCCTCATGGATGATCCAGTAGCTGCTCATGTAGGGTCCCAGCGCAACAGCGAAGTGCGGCTCCAGATCTCCTGCCGAAGCGTTGTGAGCGCGCACGACCAGGCTATCGACACTCTGCAGGGCACCCGTGGTGTGCTGGTCGACTGGCTCGAGCAGGAGCGGACCCGGAGACAGCAAAGCGACCACGAGCAGCGCAGCTCCACCCGCCGCGAACGCGACGCTCGTGAATCGCGCGGCCCAGCGTCTCAGGCGCTCGCTAATGGCAGTGCGCGATCCAATTCCGTCGACGGTGGCCAGCGAGACCAGGATCGCGGGAACGGCATAGACGAAGTAGCTGTTGAGTGATCTGGTCGGGAGCAGCAGCGCCACGAGCGGCAGGGCCGGCAGGATTCGCTTCAGGCTGCCGTACCAGCCGACCAGGGCCACGAGCGCGGCGAGCATCACCAGCGCACCTGCGAGGGTGAAGGCGACCAGGTTCCCGCCCGCCACGAAGAACGTGGTGGCAAAGGCCACGAAGCCCTGGCCAAAGGGCACCAGCGGGTCAACAAAGGGCAGGAGGACACTCGTGAGCCAGGCGGACGGGTCCCAGATGATGAACGGCACATTGGGAACCAGGAAGGCGGCCGCCAGGAGGAAGAAATAGCGTGTGACAACCGACCTGCCGCGGCCGTGCAGGCGTGCTTCGAGAGCGATCGCAATCAGGGCAAACGGCACGACAAACCACGCCGACTGCTTGACGGTGCACGCCAAACCGAGAGCGATCGGACCGAGCCAGCGCGCGGCAGAGGGCTCAGATGGGTCGCCGAAGCGGTCCCAGCGCCAGAAGGCGGCGACCAGGAACGGGATCATGAGCGGGTCGGTTACGCCGCCCGTGGCGTAGTTCACATAGAGCTCGAGGCTGGCGATGATCGGCACGAGGCCGCGGAACCTGGGTGGCAGAGCGAGCCACATCGCGACCATCCCCAAAATCCAGAACGCCGCATCGACGTACAACGCGGCTTGCGCCTGGATTCCCACGGCGAGGACGGGTACGTAGGCGAGGAACGCGCCGGCTGGGTAGTCCAGACTGTGGACGAAGCCGCCCGAAAGTGTGTTGGTGGTCCCGGAAGGCAGCACGCGGAACGCGTCGAGTGTCCACGACAGATCAGCGCCGTACGGGTTCGTGCCCTGCAGGAGCAGCTGAGCGGCACCCTGGTCGAAGGCAACCTCGTCGGTTCCGTAGGCCGGGCTGCCGTACACGGCGACGCGTGTCCAGACCCCAAGCGCTACGACCACGCCAACGATCAGGATGGCGTCGATCGAGCGCCCCCAGCGCTTGCCCAGCGGCAGGCCCGCTGCGACCAGCAGGATGACGCCCGCCGCCGTGTATAGAAATCCAAGCTCGGGCGCGCCGCTGACCACGAACGACGGCTGGTAGAGCTTGAGGCCCCAGAGGATCCAGATGAGCGCGCCAACGATCCGCAGGAGAACCGGCAGGTCAATGGTTGTCGCGGGACCCGGAGGTGCCGCGACGCGATGATCGTCGCTGATGTGAAAGCCCTCTCGTACTCCCCTCAGACCCTTTGGAGACGCCCGGGGAGAGACGACTGAGCTAGCTTCGCCTCTGTCGCCGCCACCCGCGCACGAGCAGCATGAACGCGCCGAGCAAGCCGAGCAAGCCGAAAGCGATCGCGAGCAGCCCCGGGCCACTCGCCGAAGGATCCAGCGCCGGCGTGTCAAGGGTGTCGCCCGAGGTGCTGGTGTTCGGGATTCCCGGACCGACGATGACGATGCCTACCGGATCGTTCACGGTTACGGTCACCTCGCCGGCACTCACGACGAGCCCATCGTCGTTCTGTATGCCCCCGCCCGTGGTGCGGAATGCCAGGGTCTTGGAGTTGATCGCTGTGCTACGGACCGTCAGCACAAGCCCCGATACGAGCTGCCCGACGATCGCCGAGTGGCCAGACGCGGCCTGCCCGACCGACAGTGACAGGCTGGAGGCAGACACCCCGGTCGCCGACCAGCCCACGGCCAGCGCCTCGATCAGCGCGTAGCCATCGGGCACGAGCGGCTTGGCCAGCGCCTTGTCCGCCCCGTAGATGGTGACCTGGGTGCAGTCGCCGAAGGCGTTCGCCGGTACGTCGAGGCGAATGTCGGTCGCGCCCTGGCTCGCTGCCAGGCTGCCGCCCTCGGCGCACACCGTCTGGCTGGTCAGCACCCTCGGAAACAGACCGGCCGGCGCAGGACCGGGAAACGGCCCGGGCGGGTACGCCGCAAGAGCCGCCGGGACAACCAGGAGCACCCCGAGGAAGGCGGCGGCCAGGCCGCTGCCCAGCCGCCGCGAGGCGAAGCGATTCATCGTTAACCCCCCATTCCAACAACACCTGCGTCGAGCGACTGGCCGCCGGTCGAGCCATAGAAGCCTGCGTCGCCGAAGGTGAAGATGCCGCCATCGCCAGCCACCAGCCAGTAGCCGTCACCCGATGGCGTAGCGGTCATGCCGACCACCGGTTGATCGAGCGTCTGGCCACCGGTCGAGCCATAGAAGCCTGCGTCGCCGAAGGTGAAGATGCCGCCATCGGACGCAACTAGCCAGTAGCCGTTGCCCGAGGGCGTGACGGCCATGCCGACCACCGGCCGGAAGAGCGACTGGCCGCCCATCGAGCCATAGTCAACGGCGCCGCCGAATTGATATACCTCGCCGTCGCGACCAACCAGCCAGTAGCCGTCGCCAGAAGGCGTGGCCGCCATGCCGACGATCGCGTCGCTCACGCTACCGGCCGAGCCGTAGTCGCCGGCGTCGCCGAACGTATACACCTGGCCGTCAGAGGCGACCATCCAGTAGCCCTGCTCATCGGGCGTGACTGCCATGCCGACGATGTCGGACAGTCCCTGGCCGCCGAGTGAGCCGAAGAAGCCAGCGTCGCCAAAGGTGAAGATGCCACCGTCCGCGGCAACCAGCCAGTAGCCCAGCCGGTCCGCCGTGGGCACCATGCTGACGACCGGCTGATCGAGCGCTGGCGGACCACCCGTCGAGCCGAAGAAGCCGGCGTCGCCGAAGGTGAAGATGCCACCGTCGGACGCGACCAGCCAGTAGCCCTGGCCGGGCTGCAGGTTGATGGTCACCGTGGCCGTATTGGAGTCAGCGGTGCCGTCGTTGGCCTTGAAGGTGAAGCTGTCGCTGCCCGACGCCGAGGGCAGGGCCACGTAGGTGAACGAGCCGGTCGTGGCGTCGTTCAGCGTGACCGATCCCTTTGTCGGCGCCGTGAGGATCGTGTAGGTGAGTGGATCACTGTCGGCGTCGCTGGCCGTCAACGTGCCGCCGGTCGAGGCGCCGGCAGGCAGGCTGATGGTCTGGTCAGCGGCGACCGGTGGATTGTTCGAACCTGGCGGCGCTCCGTGGACAAAGCCGGTGCCGGAGTCCGTGAAGGTGTAGCCGTCCATCGGCAGGAACACCCAGTCGTAGGAGTCCGCGTGGAGCGTCAGCTTGAAGATGCCGAATGTGTCGTTGTTGCGCACGACGCTGGTCGCCAGGGTGGTGCCGAGCGGGTGATGCTCCTCACCGCCCATGCCCACGGTGAACTGCTGGATCCCGTACGTCGGATCGGCGACAGGCGCGTCAGCGGGCGTGGCACCAGACTTCATGGGCACGAAGCGTTCGTAGATGTGGTCGTGGCCGTCCAGCAGGATGTCCACGCCGCCGGCATACAGGTCATCCCACAATGGCTGTAAAGCCTGGAGGTTGGTCTGACCCGAGCTGTAGCGCGGCTTGTGCCACAGCGCGATCACGTTCTTCGTGCTGTTCGCGGCCAGGTCCGCCTTGAGCCACAGTTCCTGCGGCGAGCCGACATCGCAACCGCCCGGAACCAGCTCGCACTCACTGTCGAGATTGACGATGTGCCAGTTGCTGGCCGGGATGTCGTAGCTGTAGTAGCTGTTGCCATCGGCGTCGGTTGCGTTCGCGCCAAAGAAGTCGAAGTACGCCGTCAGGCTGCCGGGACGCTGGCCGTCACCCCAGTCGTGGTTGCCGGCGATTGGACGGGTGCGGTCGAAGACCGACGGATCGCCCCACGGGGTCGGCGCATAGCAGTCCGCGTACTCCGTCGCGGTCCCGGTTGCGTAGACGTTGTCGCCCGTGGTGAAGATGTTGCCGTCGATGCCCTCGATGATGTTGCCGGTGGCCGAGTCGTCGGTGGTGTCGCACGAAGCAATGTCGCCGACACCGACGAAGACCGGGTCGGAGCTTGGTGTGGTGTGGAAGGTCCAGGTGGGACCGGTCGTGGTCAGGGTCCCGTCGCTGAGGGTCACATACCACTCGAACTCCTGGCCCTGGCCGAGGTTCGACCACGTCGCTGTATCGCTGGCCGCGGTCACATTCGTGTGCTGGGCGATCTGGGCAAAGTTGCCGCTGGCGAAGGGTCGCCCGTAGTAGGTGACCGTCAGAGGATCGCCGTCCGGATCAGACACGCCGACGTCAAGCGTCGGCGAGGTCCCGACACCGGTGGCGCCGTCAGACGGCGCGTTGAGCGTCGGCGCATCGGGCGGCGTATCGCCGGAGGGAGGCACGAAGCCGTCTACCCAGCTGTAGCCGGTACCGCTGATGTTCCCGTCAGCCGCGTCCGGCAGCAATATCGAATCGTTGACCTCCGGTCCGGAGCCCTCGTTCATGCCCCAGCGCGCGACGAGGCCGGTGCCCGAGGTGAGTTCGAGGTCGCGGTTGGCCAGGATCTGGCCGGCCGTGCGGGCGTGATCCCAGACGCGCGCTTCGTCGATGACGCCGGCGAAGCGGCCCAGGTAGGAGGGCATGTTGCCGAAGTCGTCGGTGGTGATCATGGTGCCCAGGCCCACGCCCTGGCGCGAGTCGGAGCGCGGGGCCGCGGCCGGTGCGCAGGTCGTCGGACAGGTCAAGGTCTGCGGGGAGCCGTTGAGGTACAGCGCCCAGCTCGTGCCGTCATAGGTGGCGGCTGCGTGGTACCAGGTGTTGTCGAGGATCGGGGTGTTGCCCCAGACCGGGTAGTTCTGGCCTCCCGGGCTCGCCTCGAAGTCGGCCGCGATCAGATTGTCGCCCCCGACGTTGGTGATGCCCAGGATCCAGTTCGCGTCGACGTCCGAGTTCTCGGCCTGCGGCGCGCCGTGGGTCACCAGCGGCAGGATGGTGATGCCGCCTCCGCCAGTCGTGTTGGGCGTGCCGGCGCCGGTCTTCTTGAACCAGGTCTCGATGGTGAACTGGGCCAGGCCCAGCTTGGCCGGGACGCCAAAGGTGACGTAGGCGCCAGAGCTGCCCAGATCGAGGGCGGTGTTGCCCGGGCCACCGCTGGGCTGGAATTCGTAGGCACCGCGATCGTCGTAGGTGCGGCTGCCAGCGCCGCTGTCGGTCGTGGCCGGGTCGTCGATGCGCGGTTTGCCCTCGATGTCCGTGGCCTGCTGGTTCGACGCGGCCGAGTCGGCGCTATCGATCGCCGGCGAGCCCGCGGTCAGGTGGTAGTCGCCGACGTTGATCGCGACGTTAAACGGGGCAACAGCGGGACGCTGAGCGATGGGCGCTGCCGCCGCGAACAGCGGATCCCCCTCAAGCCCGTGTGCCTCCTGTCCGGACACTGCCGTCTGGAAGGCGGAGAGCGAGGTATAGCTGACGCTGTTCCACTGGATGGTCTGCGACGTCCCATCCGTCTCGTAGATCAAGTCGTAGTCCATGCTCGTGCCGCTGACCGAAGCCGCGTCCACGCGGATGTTGGTGGGCTGGCCGCTGGCCGTCCCGGAAGGGGACTGCCGGCGCAGGCCGTTGTCGACCGAGATGTTGTTGGCCAGGATTGCGCCCCCCGAGCCGGTCGAACCCTCGAGGTTGATGCCGGCGGTGACGTTGCCCTGGACGGTGTTACCGACGATCACGTTGTTGGGCGCGTTGTTGTTGTCGATGCCGTGGTCGCCGTTGCCGTAGCTCAGGTTGTCGATGAAGTAGTTCGACTGCGCCCCGGCATAGGCCTGCAGGCCCGAGTCCTCGTTGTCGTAGGTGATGTTGTTGATGATCGTGTTGTTGTCCGAGCCGATGCCGGTGACCTGGATGCCGGTCGCGTTGCGCTCCCACTCCTCCGCGTTGCCGAAGGAGGTGTTGTTGCTGACCAGGTTGTCCGACGAGCCACCCGTCAGCCGGATCCCATCCTGGCTGTTGTGGTCGGTGGTGTTGCCGGTGATGACCGAGGAGTCGGTGTTGGTGAAGTAGATGCCCATGCGCGTGACCGCAGGGGTGGCCTGGACCGGACTGCCAGCCGAGCTGACGTGGTTGTTCGAAATGGTTATGTGGTCGGCTCCCGAGGCGTAGATGCCGTAGTCCACCGTGTCAGTGATCGTGAAGCCGTCGATGACGATGTAGCTATGGCCGGTCGAGCCAGTCATGCGGAAGGCATTGCCAGTGGCAGTGCCGCTGCCTGTGACCGTCACGCCGGGCGCCGCCGAGTAGGTGATCGGGTTGCCCGCGGTGCCGGAATGAGCCGGGCTCACGGTCTCCGCATAGGTGCCGGCAACAACCAGGACACTCTCACCGGGTTGCAGCACGCTGGCGGCCTGGCCGATCGTACAGAAAGGTGCCGCCGCAGTGCCGGAACCGCCGTCGGAACAGCTTCCGTTGGTTTTGTCGACGTAGTAGGTGGAACTGCCACTGGTCGGCGCGCCGTGCACCGCAGCCGTACCTGAATCCGTGTAGGTCTGACCGGCGATGGGCAGGAAGACCCAGTCGTACGAGGTCGGGTGCAGGGTCAGCTTGAGCACGCCAAAGGTGGTGCCGCTGCCGGTCACGGTCGCGGGGAATGAGCCGTTGTACGACTGCAGTGCCGCGCCGCCGGTGCCGACCGTGAACTGCCGCACGCCGTAGGTCGTGTCGACTGCGCCGGTGGGATCGATCGGCTGCATGCGCTCGTAGATGTGATCGTGGCCCTCGAGGAGGATGTCCACGCCCGCGTCGTAGATGTCCTGGTAGAACGCCTGCAAGGCGGTGTCGGTGGTGACGCCCGAGCTGAAACGAGGCTTGTGCCAAATGGCGATGACGTTCTTGCCGCTGTTGATCGCCAGGTCGGCCTTCAGCCATAGCTCCTGAGGTGAGCCGGCGGCGCAGCCGCCGGGCACCAGCTGGCATTCCGTGTCGAGATTGACCACGTGCCAATTGCTGCTGGGGATGTCGTAGCTGTAATAGCTGTTGCCGTCGGCATCGGTCGCCGCCGCCCCGAAGTAGGCGTTGTACTGGTCGAGCGTCTCGGAGCCCGAGGGCACCTGGCCGGTACCCCAGTCGTGGTTGCCCGGAATCGGGCGCGTGCGTGCCTTGATCGAGCCGCCCCAGCCCGCCTCGTAGCAGGTCGTGTAGGCGCTGAGGACCGTGCCGGTCGGATAGGTGTTGTCGCCTGCGGTCCAGATGTAACCGTCGACGCCACCGATGACAGCGCCGGTGGCCTCATCTTGCGTTCTCGCGCAGTCGGCGATGTCGCCGGCACCAACGAAGACCGGGTCTGCACCGTCAGCGGTGTGGAAGGTCCAAGTCGGGCCGGTGGTGGTCGCTGTGCCGTCGTCGAGCGTCACGTACCACTCGAACTCCTGGCCCTGGCCGAGGCCGGACCATGACGCCGTGTCGCCGGTGCCAGTCACATTCGAGTGCTGGGCGATCTGGGCAAAGTTGCCGCTGGCGAAGGGTCGCCCGTAGTAGGTGACCGTCAGCGGATCACTGTCGGGATCCGAAACCCCCACGTCGAGCGTCGGCGAGGCGCCAACGCCGGTGGCGCCGTCTGATGGGGCGATAACGGTCGGCGCGTCTGGCGCGCTATTACCCGATGTCGGCGGCACGAAGCCATCGACCCAGCTGTAGCCGGTACCGCTGATGGTGCCGTCGGCAGCGCTCGGCGAGGTGATCGAGTCACTCACATTGGAGCCGCTGCCGTCGTTCATGCCCCAGCGCGCGACGAGGCCGGTGCCCGAGGTGAGTTCGAGGTCGCGGTTGGCCAGGATCTGGCCGGCCGTGCGGGCGTGATCCCAGACGCGCGCTTCGTCGATGACGCCGGCGAAGCGGCCCAGGTAGGAGGGCATGTTGCCGAAGTCGTCGGTGGTGATCATGGTGCCCAGGCCCACGCCCTGGCGCGAGTCGGAGCGCGGGGCCGCGGCCGGTGCGCAGGTCGTCGGACAGGTCAAGGTCTGCGGGGAGCCGTTGAGGTACAGCGCCCAGCTCGTGCCGTCATAGGTGGCGGCTGCGTGGTACCAGGTGTTGTCGAGGATCGGGGTGTTGCCCCAGACCGGGTAGTTCTGGCCTCCCGGGCTCGCCTCGAAGTCGGCCGCGATCAGATTGTCGCCCCCGACGTTGGTGATGCCCAGGATCCAGTTCGCGTCGACGTCCGAGTTCTCGGCCTGCGGCGCGCCGTGGGTCACCAGCGGCAGGATGGTGATGCCGCCTCCGCCAGTCGTGTTGGGCGTGCCGGCGCCGGTCTTCTTGAACCAGGTCTCGATGGTGAACTGGGCCAGGCCCAGCTTGGCCGGGACGCCAAAGGTGACGTAGGCGCCAGAGCTGCCCAGGTCAAGGGCGGTGTTGGCCGGAGGCGGTGGCGCAACGGTGAAGCCATCGACCCAGCTGTAGCCGGTACCGCTGATGGTGCCGTCGGCAGCGCTCGGCGAGGTGATCGAGTCACTCACATTGGAGCCGCTGCCGTCGTTCATGCCCCAGCGCGCGACGAGGCCGGTGCCCGAGGTGAGTTCGAGGTCGCGGTTGGCCAGGATCTGGCCGGCCGTGCGGGCGTGATCCCAGACGCGCGCTTCGTCGATGACGCCGGCGAAGCGGCCCAGGTAGGAGGGCATGCTGCCGAAGTCGTCGGTGGTGATCATGGTGCCCAGGCCCACGCCCTGGCGCGAGTCGGAGCGCGGGGCCGCGGCCGGTGCGCAGGTCGTCGGACAGGTCAAGGTCTGCGGGGAGCCGTTGAGGTACAGCGCCCAGCTCGTGCCGTCATAGGTGGCGGCTGCGTGGTACCAGGTGTTGTCGAGGATCGGGGTGTTGCCCCAGACCGGGTAGTTCTGGCCTCCCGGGCTCGCCTCGAAGTCGGCCGCGATCAGATTGTCGCCCCCGACGTTGGTGATGCCCAGGATCCAGTTCGCGTCGACGTCCGAGTTCTCGGCCTGCGGCGCGCCGTGGGTCACCAGCGGCAGGATGGTGATGCCGCCTCCGCCAGTCGTGTTGGGCGTGCCGGCGCCGGTCTTCTTGAACCAGGTCTCGATGGTGAACTGGGCCAGGCCCAGCTTGGCCGGGACGCCAAAGGTGACGTAGGCGCCAGAGCTGCCCAGGTCAAGGGCGGTGTCTGCGGCAGCGATGGCGACTTTGGGAGTCGCGACTGCCGAAGTCAGGACGAGAGCGAAAGCCACCAATGACGCCAAACGGCGCGAAGGAACTATCAGCCGGCTGGGAAGCATGAGTGGGCACCCTCATTTCGCGGAAGGCGTGGGCAGCGGTGGGCACACCGCCGGTCCGTCGAACGGACCCAATGGGGACAATCCCTCCTCGTCGCCCCCTACCGAGAACCGGGATGGTACGGATGGGTCCCCCTGCTGTCCAGTACGTTCGGCCTATGCCACAAGCGTGGCGCACGCGTTGTGGTGCACGGGCGCACCGCAGTCTGAGCCGGCCGCGGATGGGCAGTTCAGAGGCTCGACGCAGCGGATACTGGCGCCATGCGTCGGCCCACCTGGACGCCGCGCTGGGCCGCAATCCGCGCCGTGTACGAGCAACTCATTGCGTCCGGGCCGGAGTTCCGCCCGGAGGCTCCGCTGCCTAAGCTGCCCTTCGACTCGCTACGCTCGAGCCAGACTCGCGGCGTGGCCACAGATGGTAAGCTCCGGCTGTCGGCGGCTGGCGCCTCATGGCAGATCCACGCCCAGCTTAGTCGCCGCGTTGCGTGGATCGGAGGTGCCCCACATGACGCTCGTTTCCCCGTCTCAGCTTCGGGTCCTCGTCGAACAGCCCACGAGGGGCAAGCGCTGGGTCGCCGTTGCGGCGGACTGGCCGGGCCTCGAACGCGGCGCCAAGACGGAGGACGAGGCCGTTGAGAAGCTCACCCATTACGTGCCCCGATATCTGCCGGTCGCGAAACGCGTCCGGCTGGGCGCGGAGCTTGCGGCCCAGACCGACGTCGACATCATCGGCCGCTACCAGGGGACCGGCTCGACCGACTTCTGGGGCATCTCGTTCGCGCCCGCGCCGCTCGACCGCGAGCCGTTCGACGGGCCGACCTTCGACCGCCAGGTGCGGCTGCTGCGCGCGGCGTGGGCCGAGTTCGACGAGACGGCCACCCGCGTCTCGGCAGAGCTCAGGCCGGGTGTCCGAGGCGGCGGTCGATCCCGCGACCAGATCGTTCGGCATGTCCTGGCGAACGAGGGTGGCGACTTCTCGAAGCGCGTGAAGGCGGATTCGGAGCTGGAGGACCTGCTTACGCCGGCCGGGCTCGCCCATCATCGCGACCGCTACGTCGAGGCGATGCGCGTCTGGTACGCGGAGGGCAAGCCACTCGGCAAGTGGACCATCCCTTACCTGCTGCGCCACACGGCGTATCACGTGCTGGATCACGCCTGGGAGATGCAGGATCGCGACCTGACGGACGATGCCTCCGCCCGATGACGGCTACACCGAACAAGTCGCCCCGTTAACGAATTGGCCGTAGGGTCCCGCAGCGCGCTGGTGGCGGACCCGGTCCGTGAGCTTATCCACCACGAGGGGATCGCGCTTCTGAGCTACAGACCTCTCCAGGCCATCTGGAGACAGACGTCGACGCTCGATGATCGGCGCGAGTCGGCCGACGAAATCACATTCCAGGCACGTCGAGCGACGGACCTGACACTCGTTTGCGCGGTCGCGACCGGAATCGCGACCGGCGGAAGCCGCTGCCCCGCAGCGGTGCGAGGAGCTCGTCCCATGACTTGGCAAGTGGCTCCGGCGGGCGGGAGCCGGCCGTGTACTGAATTCGCGCGGAACCCAGACCAGCGAGATCACGCTTCCGCTCCCCCCGCCGCTCACGTGAGTGACTGGACTTGGCCCTCGTGGACTGCGCTGCGTGTGCAGCTCCGTCACCGCTTACCCTCCAGCGGTGCCGGGGACGTCGCGACCTCATAGCTGAATTCGTCGCCGAGATCGACCGCGAAGCCGGATGCGAGGAGCTCAGGGGCCGTCTCGATCGCGGCATCGATCTTGAGGTCGAGATCCTCGGTGAACCGGGCGTCGTCAGGTCGCCGCAACTGGTTCGCGTAGCGGCCTTGACGAGCCATTGTCCCGGCGCGGCCTGGAGCAGCCGGACGAGAGGCGGTCGATCGCGACCACGAGATGGATGCGGCGCGGGACGACGTCGGCCTCGCGGGCCGCCTTCGACATACGGACGATGAGGCTGGCCCGACGTCCAGCCGGCGTCGCGCCCCTCGTCTTGGTCATAGGCCGGCGCCCGCGAACGGCGCCCGACGCCGCAGCTCTACCAAATCGGCGGGCGTCAGCATCGCCCGCTCTCGGGCATCGCGGGCCGCGGAGACCAGCTGATCGGGATCAGCGCCTTCGCGGGCGGCGTCCAGCAGCGCTCGACGCGCGGTGCTGACCCAAAGACCGTCCCGGAGCGTCCGGTCCGTCATCGCACCGTGTCGTGAACGATGGAGCGTGACGCCCGCACGCGATCTCAGTCGCGACGTCTCCGGGATGGTGAAATGGATCGTTGACGGGATGATGTCCGTCAGACCCAGCAGGGTCAGCGCGGTGTCGTGGCTGAACGTACCGAACGGGGCGAAGGCCTGCAGTGCGTAAAGCTCGTCAGACGTGTCGGGTGGCCAATGCGGCAGGCGATACAGGCCATGACCGATCCGCTGGGCGCTCCCCTGCTGGGCGCGCCAGGTCAGCGCTCTCCGGCTGATGCCGTGCTCGGCCGCCTGCTCGGTCGTGAAGTAGCCGTGCTGGGCGGCTGCCCCCGCGAGGAGATCTTCCCATGACATGCGCCAATGTTACGTAATCCGTAACAATGGGGCAAGTGGCCCCGGCGGGCGGGAGCCGGCCGTGTACTGAGGCGCAGCGCAGGAGCGGCAAGCTGCCGAGGTGCTGCAGGCTGCATTGACGGGCTGAAGGCGACAGGCCCCTGTCGGGAGTCGTAGCGGATGGTGACGACCATCCAGCCGCCGGGTCACTGCCTCTGGCGGATGACAAAACCCCTATCGCCCGCAGGCCCCTGACGAATAGGCTCGCGCTGATGACCGACGACGACTGGAGGGATGGCGGCTTCCGGCAGCGACGGCCCTCTGTGGAGACTCTCGCTTGGGTTGCGGCGTCGATGGGTCGGGGCAGTCGCATCGTTGGCTACCGCCGATTGACCGGTGGCGTCTCGTCCGCCGTGAATTGGGTGACTGTCGAGCGACATGGCTTGCGAACGTTCGTCGTACTGCGGCAGTACCCGGGCGGGCTCGGCCTGCACGGGGCCCTGGCGAAAGAAATCGCGAATCTTCGCGTGGTGGCGGGAAGCGGGCTCCCGGTTCCGAGCATCCTGGCTACTGATGTTGCAGGTGCTTCGACGGGGGGCGCGCCTTCGTTGCTGATGACACGGCTGCCGGGGCATCTTGACCTCAATCCGGCGGAGCCTCGGTCGTGGATGACCAGGATCGCGGAGATCGCTGTATTGCTCCATTCCCTCGATCTCCCGGCGAAGACGTTCAGACCTTGGACGGATTCTTGGATCGCTCCTCTCGACGGGTTTCGGGTGCCAGTCGGCGCACAGAAGCCGGACGTGTGGAAGGCGGCGTTTGGTGTCATGGCGGCGCCACCACCAAAGGACACCGCCGTCTTTCTGCACGGCGATTTCCTGCCTGTCAACCTGCTGTGGTCGCGCGGGCGAATCACTGGACTGACCGACTGGAACGGCATCCATCGAGGGTCGCGCGCGATTGACGTCGGGCACTGTCGGAGGTACATAGCAGAGCTCTACTCGCCAGAGTGGTCGGAGCAGCTTCGGCGGCGTTATGAGTCGATCGCCGGAGTGAGTCTCGATCCGTGGTGGGATCTGTATGCCCTGCTGCACTATGACGATAGCCAGCCGAAGTGGATCCGTGGTCAGGTGGCTGGGCGCCGTCCCGTCGATGTGCGCGGCATGACTTCGCGAGTCGAGGTCGCGATCGAGACAGCGCTTCGGCGCCTCGGGTAACTGTGGGGTTCCTGCCGGCGACCCTTCGGGTTCTGGCACCTCGCACAGCCTCATGCACGTGCACAAGCGTCCCGGCAGGGCCGCGCCGAGGTGCGGACCCTGGGAGTGTTACGGGCGCGTCACCGGGCGTGTCACGCACCCTGTAACCACAGCAAACCATGTGACTGCACGGGTCTGCCTGGAGAGAAATCACGCGTGAATTGGCTCCGGCGGTAGGACTCGAACCTACGACCAAGCGGTTAACAGCCGCCCGCTCTACCACTGAGCTACGCCGGAGCGCGAAGACCCGCTGATCGGTCGATCAGGGGACGGGCGGAATTATAGACGGGCGTCCACCCGTAGCGGCCGGCGCCTACTCCTGGCGGTTGAAGGCAAGCACCGCGGCGCCAAGCAGGATGATGCCCAGGGCGGTGACCACGATCACGTCGTCGAGCAGGCTCATGGTGTGCCCGAGGACGGTCACGCCGAGCCCTGGCGCGCTGCCCAGGAACACCTGCCGGATGGCGTCGACGCCGTAGGTCAGCGGGTTGACCTTGGAGATTACCTCGAGCCACTGCGGCACCTGGTTGACCGGGAAGAACACGCCGGCCAGGAAGATGAGCGGGAAGATCAACAGCTGGATCACGAGCTGGAAGCCCTGCTGGCTGGTCATGAACGAGGCGAACAGAATGCCCAGGCCGGCCAGGCCCAGCGACAGCAGGATCACGATGGGGATCAGCTCGAGCACGATGCGCACGTCCAGGTCGACGCCCAGCACCGGTGCCAGGACGAGCATGATGACCACCTGCAGCAGCGCCGTGACGCCGGCGCCCATGGCCTTGCCGATGACGATCCCGGTGCGGCCGATCGGCGCCACCAGGATCTCGCGCAGGAAGCCGAACTCGCGGTCCCAGACGACCGACACGCCGGCGAACAGCGAGCTGGTCAGGACGCTCATGGCGACGATGCCCGGGTACATGAACTGCATGAAGTTGACGCCCGGGCTGAGCGAGCCGATGACCTTGCCGAAGCCGGCGCCGAAGATGACCAGGAAGAGCAGCGGGAAGGCCAGGCTCGACACGATGCGCGAGCGCTCGTTGACGAAGCGCAGCAGCTCACGGTAGGTCACCACCCAGGCGCCGCGCCAGTTCTCGGCGAAGCTCATCGGCCCATCCTCATGCGCCCGGCGTTGAGCAGCTGCTCCTTGGCGTCGATCTCGGAGTCGCGGATCTCGTGGCCGGTCAGGGTGATGAAGACGTCGTCGAGGCTGGGGCGCTCGAGCGAGATCGATTGCAGCGGCTGGGGGAACGACTGCACGAAGCGGGGCAGGAAGGTGTCGCCCTGCGGGACGTGGAAGCGCACCTTCCCGTCACGACTCGCGGCGTCGAAGCCGTAGCCCTCCTTGACCTGATCGACGGCCGCCTGCGGGTCGGGCACCGAGAACGTGACCAGGTCGCCACCCACACGGCGCTTGAGGCCGTCGGGCGTGTCCAGGGCGACGATCTCGCCGTGATCGATGATCGCGATACGGTCGCAGTTCTCGGCCTCGTCGAGGTACTGCGTGGTCAGGAAAAGGGTCAGTTGCTCCTGCTCCCGCACGCGCAGCAGGTATTCCCAGATGTGCCGCCGCGTCTGCGGGTCGAGACCGATGGTCGGCTCGTCCAGGAAGAGCACGCGCGGATGATGGAGCAGGCCACGCGCTATCTCGAGCCTCCGCTTCATGCCGCCCGAGAACGTGCGCACGCGACTGCGCCGCCGGTCGGCCAGCTCCACCATCTGGAGCAGCTCGTCGATGCGCTTGGCCCGCACGTCGGCGGGCACGTGGTAGGCGTAGGCGTGGAAGAGCAGGTTCTGGTCGGCCGACAGGTACTCGTCGACCGTGGGCTGCTGGAAGACCAGGCCTATCGAGCGGCGCACCTGGCTGCGCTCCCGGACGACGTCGAAGCCGTTCACCGCGGCGCTGCCGGCGGAGGGGTGCAACAGCGTGCAGAGCATGTTGATGGTGGTCGTCTTGCCCGCGCCGTTGGGGCCCAGGAAACCGAACAGCTCGCCCTCGGGCACCTCGAACGAGACGCCCTTGACGGCGCGAATGTCGCCGAAATTGCGCGCGAGGTCGTGGACCTCGATGGCCTTCGCAGTCACCACCCCAGCATAGACACCTGTACTCGAACCCCTGCTGCATACTGCCGGCAATGGCTGTCATCAGTGTCGAGGAACTCGCCGCGCGGCTGGGCGACAGGCACACCCGCGTCGCGGACGTGCGCTGGTACCTCAATCGACCCGGCGCCGGGCGCACCGCCTACGCCGCTGGTCATATCCCCGGTGCCGTCTACGTCGACCTGGACGACGACCTGTCCGACCCCGCCGGCTTCGGCGCTCCCGGCCGCCATCCCCTCCCCTCGCCCGCAGCCTTCCGCGATCGCCTGGAGCAGCTGGGCATCGACAGTGGTGATCTCGTGGTCGCCTACGACGACGCCGGCGGGGTCAACGCCGCGCGGCTGTGGTGGATGCTCGACAACCTGGGTCATCGCGGCGGCGCCGCGGTGCTCGATGGCGGGCTGCAGGCGTGGCAGGCAGCTGGCCAGCCGCTGTCGGCCAACGCGGTCAACCTGCCGCGCGGGCACGTGGAGCTCGCCGGTGAGTGGCACGGGATCATCGCTCGCCGGGAGCTCGCCTCCAGGCTGGGTGCCCTGAATCTGCTCGATGCGCGGTCGCCCGAACGCTATCGCGGCGAGGTCGAGCCGATCGACCCGGCCGCCGGCCACATTCCGACGGCAATCAGCGCGCCGACCTCGAGCAACCTCACCGGCGACGGACACTTGCTCTCGCCCGGAGAGCTTGCCCGGCTCTACGGCGGGTTGGTCGATGCCCACCGACCCACCGTCGTCGCCTGTGGCAGCGGCACAACCGCCTGCCACAATGCGCTGGCCATGCGACTTGCGGGCCTGCCCGACCCGATCCTGTACGTGGGCTCCTTCTCCGACTGGAGCCGCTCGGAGATGCCCGTCGCCACCGGCGCGCAGCCGGGCTCTCCGATCGAGGTGGAGTGATGAACGAAGCCGTGCCGCCTCAGCAGCCCATCATTCGCGCCGAGCGGGTCTATCTGCGCCCGGCCGAGCGGTCGGACATCCCCACCTTCGTGCGCTGGTTCAACGACGCGGAAACGCTGTCCTTCGTGCTCATGCGCGCGCCGATGAGCACGGCGATGGAGGAGCGCTGGTTCGAGTCCATGCTCGAGACGCACGGCAAGGACCGCTTCCTGTTCGTCATCTGCCGGCTGGGTGATGGCGTCCCGATCGGCAATTGCGGCCTGTTCGACATCAACTACGTCGACGGCCACGCGGGCATCGGCATCACCATCGGCGAGAAGGCGCTGTGGGGCCAGGGCCTGGGCACCGACGCCATGTATGCCCTGCTCGACTTCGGCTTTGGCCAGCTCCGGCTCGAGCGTCTGTGGCTCGAGGTCTACGACTACAACACGCGGGCGCGCCGGTCGTACGACAAGGCCGGCTTCACCCTCGAAGGCGTCGAGCGACGAGCGGTCTTCAAGCAGGGCCGGTACCACGACGTGCAGTTGATGTCGATCCTGCGCGACGAGTGGGCGGCGCAGCCGCGCAAGAAGAGCTGGGAGTACCGCGACGAGCACTGAGGGACGCCGTCGCGCACGGGCCCGCGCGCTCGCGCACGCGCGAGCACTGCTCCGCCGTCACATCCTGATCGACGGCCACAACGACCTGCCCTGGGCCATTCGCACCGCCGAGGATGCGCCCGGCGATCTCGCCGCTTACGACCTGCGCCGCCGCACGGCCGGCCACACGGACCTGTCCCGCCTGCGCCGCGGCGGCGTGGGCGGCCAGTTCTGGAGCGTCTACGTACCCGCGGGCCGCTCCGATGGCGACGGCGGCTTCGCACGCACCCAGTTGGAACAAATCGATCTCGCGCGGCGCATGATCGCGCGCTATCCGCGTGATCTCCAACTGTGTTGGTCGGCGCGCGACGTCCGCAACTCGTTCGCGGCAGGGCGGATTGCGTCGCTACTGGGCATGGAGGGCGGCCATGTCCTGGAGAACTCCCTGGGCGCCCTGCGCGCCTTCCGCGACCTGGGCGCGCGCTACCTGACGTTGACCCATGGCCGCACGATCGACTGGGCCGACTCGTCCACCGACGAGCCGCGCCACGGCGGCCTGACCGACTTCGGCCGCGAAGTCGTAGGCGAGATGAACCGGCTGGGCATGCTCGTCGACCTGTCGCACACGTCGGTCGACACCATGCGCGACGCGCTCGATGAGACGGCCGCGCCGGTGATCTTCTCGCACTCCTCGGCGCGCGCCCTGTGCGACGTGCCGCGCAACGTGCCCGACGAAATCCTCCGGCGCCTGCCCGCCAACGGCGGGGTGGTGATGATCACCTTCGTCGCCGGTTTCGTTTCGGGCGACGCTGCGGCCGTCCTCGTGCCGGCCTTCGCCGAGGCGGAGCGACGGCAAGCAGGGGTCACTGACCGGGCCGCGCGCCGGGCGATCGAGCGCGAAGTGATCGAGTCGTTGGATGTGCCGATCCCGCCGCTGTCAATGGTCGCCGACCACGTCGAGCACGTGGCGCGGGTGGCCGGCGTGGAGCACGTCGGCCTGGGCGGCGACTTCGACGGCACGCTCTTCACCAGCCTCGGCCTGGAAGATGTCGCCGGCTACCCGAACCTGTTTGCCGAGCTCATCGAGCGCGGCTGGAACGATCGCGACCTGGCCCGGCTGGCCGGCACGAACGTGCTGCGCGTCATGCGCGAAGCCGAGGCAGTGGCCGCTCGTTTCCGCCGCGCCCGCCCGGACGGCTAGGAGGCCGCGACCGCCGCCCGGGCGTCGCCGCTGACGCCGACATGCACCCCGATGCCCATCTTCTCGAGCATCTGGACCATGCCCGGCCCCATCCCCTGCGCCACTACGGATTCGACTTCGTGTTCGCCCAGGAAGCGCGCTATGCGGGCGTGGTGTCCGCCCTCGGTATCGGTCTCATGGAGATCGCCCCAGCCGACCTCGAACTCCTGCCAGCTCTTCACGACGCCACCTTCGACGTCCGCGATCGCGACGCGCGGCGCCCGGCCCCAGTGACCGTCGATCTCGCCGCTCTCCGTAATCGGCACACACACCCTTGCCATCTGACCTCCTGTCCAATACAGACCTGCAACCGATAGCTGGCCGGTCTGCTCGCCGTAAGACAGCTTTGCATGTGAAACGAACACCGACCGGCCAAACTGCCGACCTCCGCTGCCGCACGAGCCGGCACGAGAGCCAACGGCTCGTGCCGGATCGGGGAATGGTCGATCCGGCCGCCGGGGAGAGCGTCGCGCGGCTGCGATGGCCAACGTCGTGTGCAAATCACATGCAATTTGGTGCCATTGGAGAGAGCCGGACGCGCGGCTGTTAGCCCGGATCAGACGGCGGCGCGGGCCTTGGGGCCGCTGAGGGGATAGCCGAAGATCGGCGCGAAGACGCATACATCGACCGCGCCGGCGAGCAGCGGCACGAGACCGACGACGGCCACGACGATGCCTACCGGGCCGCCGACCGCGAACAGTCCCCCGACGATCAACACCGCACCTGCGATGACGCGCGTCCACCGGCCTGCCGCCGAAACCATGAACCGGAGAAATACCTTCACTTCGAGCTCCTTTCGCTGACCTGTTGGTAACAGCAAGGTTGGCGCCCGGCGGCGGGAACGTCGGTGACTAAGTCACCGTGGCGACGCGCTCGAGTTCGGCGATATCGTTGACCTCGATGCGGCCGCGGCCCGCCGAGATGTATCCGTGCGCGCCGAGATCCTCGAGCACGCGGCTGACCGCCTCACGAGCGCTGCCCAGCTCGGCGGCGATCTCCTGGTGGGTTATGACCAGCGGGTTGGCGCGTCGGGCGCGACGCGCCAGCAGTCCGGCCACACGCTGGTCCAGGCGCCGGAAGGCGACTTCGTCGACCAGGTTCATCACGCTTGCCAGTCGTTGGGCCACAAGCCCGACGAAGAAGGCGTGCCAGACATCGTAGGCGGACACCCACTCGCGGAATGTCGCAGCCGGGATCATCACCGCCTCGGCGTCCTGCTCGACCGTGGCAATGGCTGGGAACGACTGCCGGGTCAGGATCGCGGTGGCCGTCAGGACACATGATTCGCCCTTCCGGAAACGGTAGAGCGTCACCTCGCGGCCGGTCTCGCCGATCTGGTAGACGCGGACCACGCCCGACAACAGAAGAGGGATCGCGTCAACCTGCTGGCCCTCGACGAACACGTCGCGGCCGGCCGGGATGCGCGCCAGGAAACCCTGCTCGCGCATGGCGCGGACGAGCTCGGGCCGGGCGTCCTGCAGAAGTGGGAGCTTCGCGGCAATCCGGGCGTAGTCGGACTCGGTCAACATCGGCTGTCGGTGAGCCTAGCCACCGCCGCCGAACCTCGCCACGGGCAGGCGCTTGACTAGGCTGCGACCGCCTCGATAGCCGGCACCGGCTGCAGGCCGCCGCGCGCACCCGACCGGGACGCTCGCGGTTCGCGGCGCCTGGGTGCCTGCGCCCGCGCCTGCCTGACCAGCTCGCGCTTGACCACCGCCAGGGCGGCCGGCCGCGCGAAGTAGAAGCCCTGCCCGTACGCGCAGCCGAGGGCCGCCATGCGCTGGGCTTCCTCGGCGCTCTCGATACCTTCCGCGACGGTCGTCAGGTCGAGCGCCTTGCCCATCGCGACGATCGCCGACGCGACGGCGGAAGACCGGCGGTCGGCCGCTGCGTCGTGCACGAACTCGCTCGCCACCTTGAGCGCGTCGACCGGGAACTGGCGCAGGTGGCTCAGGGAGAAATAGCCCGTCCCAAAATCGTCGATGACCGCGGCGATACCCATGTCACGCAGGTGGTGAAGTGTCGCCAGGGTCTGTGGCGTGGCACGCAACAGTGCCGTCTCGGTGATCTCGAGCATCAGCCGATCGGGCGCGACGCCGCCTTCCTGCAGCGCTGCCTCCAACCCCTCGATGAAGCCCGGCTGGCCAACCTCTCGCGCTGACGCATTGACCGACAGGAAGAAATGTGCCGGCACGTCGCCGCTGCGCATCATCTGCCCGACCTCGCGGCATGCGGCGCGCAGTATCCAGCGTCCGATCGGCACGATCGAACCGTTCTCCTCGGCAAGCTCGATGAAGCGCTCGGGCGAGATGAGGCCGCGGTCCGGATGATCCCAGCGCACCAGCGCCTCGACGCCGACGGTTGACCCGGTGCGCAGATCGACGATGGGCTGGTACTCGAGGCGCAGTTGATCGAGCTCGACGACATGCTGCAGCTCGACCGACAACTCGTGCTGCTCGCGCATGGCGAGGTGCATCTGCGGATCGAACTCGGCATAGCCGGCTTTTCCGTTCGCCTTCGCCATGTACATGGCCACGTCCGCGTTGCGCACCAGGTCGGGCGCGCCACCGGCGGCATCCGCGGCCGAGGCGATACCGATGCTGGCCGACACGGTGACACTGGCGGCGCCGATCTGGAACGGGGCGCGCAGCTCGCGCACGAGGCGCTCGGCGATGGTGCGTGACCGCCGCAGGTCGGCTCGGTCGGCAGTCAGGATGGCGAACTCGTCGCCACCCAGGCGCGCGACCAGGTCATCGCTGCGCACCAGCCGGCAGATGCGTTCGCTGACCTCGACCAGCAACGCGTCCCCGGCACTGTGGCCGAGCGTGTCGTTGACGACCTTGAAGTCGTCGAGGTCGACGAAGAGCACGGCATTGACCTTGCCGCGAGCGCGATCGGTACGGCGTTCGAGGACGCGTTCCAGGGTCACCTGGAACATGCGCCGGTTGGCGACGCCCGTCAGCGCGTCACGATCGGCGAGGTCCTGGACGTGCCTGAGCAGTACGGCATTGCGCATGTTGAGCGCGGCGATGGACGCGAACTGGCCGATCACCGAGGCGACACGACGATCCACGCCACCAACGTGCCGGCGCCGGTACTCCACGACGATCGCGCCGACAGGCTGGCCGTCGACGATCATCGGCGCGACCAGCAGGTGCCGCGCGTCGGGCAGCAGCTGGGCGAGGAACGGATTTCGCTCGGCGTCGAGTTCCTTGATCGGCAGCAGGGTGTGGCGCTCCCACGAGCGGCGGATGACGGCGTCGACCGGCGCACCATCACGCGCGATGCCAACCTCGCCGCGGACGGCGAAAGCGACCAAGCGGTCGTCGGTCGAGCCGACAACGACGCCGCGGCAGAAGTCGAACCGCTCGCCCAGTGCGTCGAGCACAAGCTTGGCCTGGCGTGTCGGGTCACCTTCGTCGTCAAGGTGCTTGCCGACATCGACGAGCGACTGCAGGTCGGCGCGGCGCTGGCGCAGCTCGCGTTCGTTCATCGCCGAGAAGGCGGACGTGGCCAAGGCGAACAGCCACAGCGAGGCGATGTCGATGAGCGGCATCTGGCCGATGGTGACATCGTGGCCGGGCTGGACGTCGACCGGCGCGAGAAGGGCCGCTGCCTGGGCGTAGATGAGGGCAAGGAACAGCAGCGAGTACCAGATCGCGATCTTGAGCCCGGTCCGATATGAGGCAAGCAGCGACAGCGCGACGATGTGCAGGTAGATCAGGAAGCGGATCGGGCTTTCCAGGCCGCCGGTGCAGTACAGGGCCGCAGCGAGATATAGGCCGTCGAGCAGCAGCAGCAGGCTCAGCAGGAAGTGGCTGAGCCTGGTCGACCGGCGGCGAGCGAACTCGAGGCCCGCGGCCAGCGACAGGTAAGCACCGGTCATGCCCGCCAGGTCGGCGGCGGTGATGCCGAGCAGGTCCGGCCGCAGCATCGCCCATGCCAGTACCACCACGCCAATGGCGATGCGGACCCAGAAGAGATGCCGCATCCGGTCGTTCAGCACGGTGTACTCGGCGCGACCTTCGGTGACTGTCATTGCTCATCCTCGCGTTCGAACGGCAGCAGCGCGTCGGCCTCGGTGAGAGGCGCCGCCCGCAGCTTTGGATCTCGGCGATCAAGCCGGTTTTGAATGAGCAGGAAAGCCAGGATGGCCAAGACGAGGCCGAGTGGGAAACCGAACGTCGTTACGGCTGTCCCGACTGCGGGCGGAATCGCCCGCGCGGCCTGGCCGACGGTGTCGGAAATCAGGCTCTGAATTACCTCGAGCGGCTGACGCTGAGGCTGATCCGGGCCCTGGTCTGACGGAGAGATCACACCGGCGCCGGCACTCGGGCTCGAGCCCGGACCGGGGTCCGTGCCTGGGAGCGGAGCGGAGGTGCCCGCGGGCTGAGGCGAGTCACTGGCGGTGGGCGCTGGGGTCGGCGTCGGCGTTGGTGTGGGCGTCGGCGTTGGCGTCGGCGTTGGCGTCGGCGTCGGCGTTGGCGTGGGCGTCGGCGTGGGCGTCGGCGTCGGCGTTGGTGTGGGCGTCGGCGTCGGCGTCGGTGTGGGCGTCGGCGTCGGCGTCGGTGTGGGCGTCGGCGTGGGCGTGGGCGTCGGTGTGGGCGTGGGCGTCGGCGTGGGCGTGGGCGTCGGTGTGGGCGTGGGCGTCGGCGTGGGCGTGGGGTCGGCGTGGGCGTGGGCGTCGGCGTGGGCGTGGGGGTCGGCGTGGGCGTGGGCGTCGGCGTGGGCGTGGGGGTCGGCGTGGGCGTGGGGGTCGGCGTGGGCGTCGGGCGTCGGCGTGGGCGTGGGCGTCGGCGGTCGGCGTGGGCGTCGGTGTGGGCGTGGGGGTCGGCGTGGGCGTGGGGGTCGGCGTGGGGGTCGGCGTCGGCGTCGGCGTCGGCGTCGGCGTCGGCGTCGGCGTTGGCGTCGGCGTCGGCGTCGGCGTCGGGGTCGGCGTGGGCGTCGGTGTTGGCGTGGGCGTGGGGCTTGGTGTTGGGGTCGGCGTGGGCGTCGTCGGCGTGGGCGTCGGCGTGGGCGTCGGCGTGGGCGTCGGCGTGGGCGTCGGCGTGGGCGTGGGGGTGGGCGTGGGGGTGGGCGTGGGGGTTGGATCCGCGGCAGGCGGATCCACGACGACGCGCTGGACCACATCGACTTGCCCGAAGAGGTCAAACCAGCGAGCGCACCACTCGAGCCAGTCGACGGTGGTGGCGCAGACGGTGTCGGTGCCAAGGTCGGCGGCGACGTAGCTGACCGAGCACTGACCGGAGTCGCGGGTCTCGCAATCGAGGTCGGGGCCGGAGTTTGGACTGCCCGGCATGAAGACGAAATGCAGGTGCGTGGACGTGCCCGGGCCGGCAAAGAGGTTGTGGCTCTGGTCGTACACCCACGCGGTCAGCATCACGGTCGAGCCCTGATCGACCTGGGCGGTATCCGGCCGAACATCAACGTAGCGCGCCTCGGGCTGGTCGGCCATGACGGGCGTGGCCAGGGTTGCAGTGCCAAACGTGAGTGCCGACGCGGCAAGCCACGCGGCCATCAGAACTCGAGCCCCAGTCCTCGAGAGCACTTTCACGTGTTCGACCTCATTCATCTGGATGGAGCGCGAGTCCCGACGGGATGTGGACCAACTGATACATGCCGATTGGGGTAGCGGATGTAGCGAGCTAGTCCTATGTGCACGGCGGCACCACCGTCGCGCCCGCACAGCACCCCGCCAGGTACCACGAAATCGGCCAGTACTTTCGTCCCATTCCCTGATCACCCGGACCGGCAACGGCCTGCGCGGGCGTGTCGCTGGTGCTCCGGACGCCGCCAGCGGGCCCCAACAGCTTCTGTCGCGCCGAGTCAACGGGCCGCCAATGTGACTCCGGTCACGTACCAGCGTCTGGAGCTCTTTGACCGGGCAGGTCACTGACCGCAACCACGCCGTAGCTGTCACATGTAGCTCGTCAACACCCACGATTACCGGAGTACCAGTTAATGAAACGCCTGCTCATGATCGTCGCCGCCGGCGCCCTCACTTTCGGCACCGTCTATGGCTTCGCCGCCAGCCTCAACCTCAACACCGACAGCCTCGGGGCGGCGCAGAACACCGTTGCCGCCTGTCAGGCCGGCGCGCTGACCGCGACGTACACATCCACCTACTCCGCATCGACCCCCGGCTACACCTTGGGTACGGTGACGGTGACGGGTCTGACCTCGACCTGCTACAGCAAGGCGTACAAGGTCACCATCTCAGGCGCCGCCGGTGCATCGCTGGGCGAGGCGACGGGCACGACGCCGTCAAGCGGCGCCAGCTTCGCCGCCACGTTCAGCCCGGCCGTCTCCGCCGCCTCGGTGGTGGGCGTCAGCGTCGTCATCAGCGGCTGATCTTCCAGCGGTGAAGCGACGTGCACTGGGGCTGGCCCTGATCGCCTCGATCGGGGTCAGCTCGGCATTCGCGGCGTCACTGGCGACGGTCAGCAAAAGCCTGGGCGCGGCAACCGTCACCGTGCCACGCTGCACGACTGCCGGGCTGAGCTTCATCCCGAACCTCTCCGGCAGCAGTGTCGCGAGCGTCACAGTGGGCTCGATACCGGCATCGTGTGGATCGGCGACCGTCGCCCTCGCGGTGAACAACGGCAGCGCCAGTTCAACCGGGTCGGCCACAGTCGCGGCGGCCGGCGGCAGCGTCACGGTGACACTGGCGGCCAGCGTGCCGGCGACCACGGCTATCGAGATCGACACGGTCATCTCGGGGCCATGAGCGCGCGTTCGGCGGCGGGCAGCCGTTACCTGGTGGTCGTCACTGTGCTCGCCGCGATTCTTTTGGTGAGTCTCCGCGGAGCGGCTGCGGCATCGCTGAACGCGACGTCCGCCAGGCTCACTCCTTATCGCGTATGTGTCGTCACGGCGACTCCCTCGTCGACCACCAGCGTCATTGACGCCAGCGTCAGGCAGGCTTCGGCGACGACCAATTACGGCACGAGCACGACCAACGACGTGGCCAGTGCCAGCAGCGCCAACCGGCGTCTATACCTGCGCTTTAACCTGGCCACGTGCTCGCCGGCGATCCCGGCGAGTGCCGTCATCCGCGTCGCCACGCTGCGCCTGTATGCGTCCACCGTGGCCACTGCCTGTCGCACGCTGGACATCTTTCGGGTGACGGCGACGTGGACGGAGTCGGGAGCCACCTGGAACAACCAGCCGTTCGGGACGGCGATCAACAATCCGGCGTCGGGTTCGCGCACGGACTCGTTCGACGTGGGCACGACGACAGGCTGCGCAAACATCGGCACCGGCTACGTCACCGGCGCCGACGTCACCACGGACGTGGCCGCATTCGTCAGTGGCTCGGCCACGAACTACGGCTGGATGATCCGCGACGACAGCGAGGGCTCTGCCACCGCACGCACGACCACTTCCTCGGCGAAGGACCTGGGCACCCTCGCCCGGGCACCGCAACTGATCGTCGCCTACGTGGCCGTCCCGTGAGTCATTGGAGGTGGCTGCGCCTCGCCACGATCGCCGGCATGGTCTTGCTGTGGGCGGTATTTCTCCGCACGACCTGGCTCGGCGGTCCGGCCACATATGTGATCGTGCGCGGTGACTCCATGTTGCCCACCTACCAGAACGGTGACCTGCTCGTGCTGGAGCGCAATGACATCTATGCCGTGGGCGACGCGGTCGCCTATCGCGTACCTGATGGCGAGGTCGGCGCCGGCCTGCTGGTCGCCCACCGAATCGTGGGACTGGCGGACGACGGCGCGTTCATCATGCGCGGCGACAACAACCCCGCACCCGACCCCTGGACGCCGACCGCCGTATCGGTGGCCGGCCGGGTAGCCGTGGGCCTGCCGGCTGTCGGTAACGTGATCGCGTTCCTGGCGCAACCGCTGATGGCCGCCAGTCTGGCGTGCGGTCTGACGGTCATGGCCGCCGTCGCCCGGGTGACGGGCACGATCAGCCCGGCGCGGTTCCGGGTTCGAGGAGCCCCCGCAGCGCCGACCGGTAACTGACGTCAATCACGGTCACATATGCGAACTGGCGGTCGGAGCTGGTCGAACGTTGCAGGGTGATCTCGGCACTAAAGTCGGTGCCGTCGCGCCGCCGACCGCTGACTGCTGCACCGAGGCCTACGGGCACGGGCGTGCCGCCGGCCAGCACGGCCGTCAGCGCGGCTCCGAAGTTCGTGCGCTGCGGCGGCGTGATCAGCTGCGACACGGGCCGGCCGACGAGTTGTGCCGATGGCCAGCCGAACACGCGTTCGGCCGCATCGTTGCTGACCACGATGCCGCCGGAGGCGTCCACGCCGATGACTGGCGGGGTCGACTGTTCCGCGCCGGTTTCGATTGAGTCGGTCCAATAGGGCAGCTGCCGAGCACCGCCCCACCAGCCGCCGGTTGCCGCGATGAGGCCGGCGACGTCGCGCAGCTCGATGCCACCACGCTGCTGTGTGATCAGCCCCGCGGTGCGCAGACTCTTCAGGCCACGGCCGACGACCTCGCGCGCCGTGCCGAGCGACTCGGCGATGTCCTCGTGCCTGACGTGGGCCAGCGGCCGACCAGCCGCCGACGGTTCCCCGGCATCGAGCAGGTCCGCCGCGATGCGCTCGCGCACGCTGGCGAAGGCCGCGCTCGAGAAAGCGCGATAGACGTCGGCCATGCGTTGTTCGAGCTCGTGCACGAACGCGCGCGCGAAACCGATGTCCTCGTGCTCCAGCCGGCGCACTGTAGCCATGTGGAACTCGACCAGCGTGCACGCGGTGGTGGTCCGCACGGCCGCGGGCATACGGCCTCCAAGGGCCGCGGCCGTGACCGTTCCGACAGTCGCTCCCGGCCGTGCGCGGCGCACGGTGAGATGCCGGCCGCGCGGCCCGAGCATGAATACCCGCGCCCGGCCCTCGATCAGAAATGCGAGGCCGGCGGCCGCGCGCGAGTCATACAGGACCGTACCGGGCGGGGCGTCGATCAGCCGCGCGTCGGCCAGCAGCTCAACCAGACTTGCCCGCCCTACCTCGCCGAGGAACGTCCCGCGCAGGCCGATCAGGTCACGGTCACTGAGCTGCGCGCCGACAAGCTGCGTTTCGCGCTCAGCGGGTTGCACTCGCGCATTCTCAGTGCCGCCGCCAGGGATGTTTTGCCGATTGCGCGAGCGTCAGTAGGGACACGTGTGGCATGGTGTGGTCCAGTACGACTGGGTGGAGGTGGGCCGGACACTGTCCCGGGAAACTCAGGGAGAGATGGGAGAGCTGCTGCCGTATGCCTTTGGGCTGGCCGCCCTCGGCTTCGTAGTCGGTGTCACGCTGTTCGCGCGTGGCATGGTGGCCTATCGCCGTGGCGCCGTGGTCTCGTCGATCGCCACGTCCACCGCAGATGCGCTCGCGGCCGGCGAGGTGCGCCTGACCGGCACCGTCGAGCCGCTGGCCATGACCCTCGTCTCGCCACTGCAGTCGCAGCCATGCGTCTGGTACCACGGCCGGATCGTCGAACGCGAAGGCCGCTCCGAACGCGTGGTCCTCGACGAGCAGCGCGGCCTTGACTTCGCCCTGCGCGACGGGACCGGCACGGTGCGCATCGTTCCGAGGCACCTGCACGCCGAACTCGAGCCAGCATTCGACGGCGCCACCGACCTCTTCGGCGGCGACCCACCAGGCCTGCTGCGGCGCACCGGCCCGTCCAGTGCCGCGGTACCGGAGCTCGACCGACAGGCCGCCATCGCCGACCTGCTGACCGTCAAGCCGCCCATGCGTGAAGAAGCGAGCGAGCCGGGATCGCTGCTGGTCGGGGCGCTCGGTGGCCAGGTCGCGACGCGCCGTCACTACACCGAATACCGGATCGAACCCGGCGAACAGATCACCGTCTTGGGTTTCGCGCGCCCATACGGGCAGATCGACCCGTCCAATTCCGACGCTGCCTCCGACGACCCGGTGATTGCGCAGGATGTCGCGGCGGCGCGGGCTGCCGGCACGCTGGCCCAGTCGCCTCGCTCCGAACGCGAGGCGTGGGGCAACCTCGCCATTCCCGGTTTCGGCATAGGTCGACCGACCGAACAGCCGGCGCTCGATCCGGGCGTCCATCCACCCTTGCCGGCGGATCCGGCGACTGCCAAGCGCGCCCAGCAGATCTTCGCCGTGTCGCCCGAGACACTCGTGGTGACCACCGATCAGTCCCGCCAACTGACTGTCTACGCCGGTTCGCCGGCGGCTGCGACAGGCTTCGATCGGGCGGCTTACCTGCGCGGCCTGGCGGGTGTCGCGTTGGCGGTCGTATCGGTCCTGGTTATCGCCGCCCTCTGGCGCGGAGGTATGTGATGCCGTTCGGGGTCGCCCTGGCCGTTGCGGTCGTTCTGGTGGCCGTGCTCGGTGCCGTCGTTCTCGTGACCATCTACAACCAGGTCGTGGCCATGCAGCGGCGCGCGGATCGTGCCTGGGCGAACGTGGACGTGGCGCTCAAACAGCGCCACGACGAGTTGCCCAACCTGGTCGACGCGGTGCGCGGCCAGCTCGGCTTCGAGCGCACCGTCCTCGACGAGGTGACCCGGCTTCGCGCGGCCTACTCCCCCACTGCGCCACTCCCCGAGCAGGCCGCCACGGCCGACCAGACCTCGCAGGCGTTGCGTTCGCTGTTCGCGGTGGTCGAGCGCTATCCCAATCTCCACTCCCAGGAGAACGTGGCCGCGCTCCAGGCGGAGATCGAACGCCTCGAGACGCTCATCGCGCGGCGCCGCGAGCTCTTCAACCAGCAGGTCTACGAGTACAACGCGACCATCGGCCAGTTGCCGGCCGTGCTCCTGGCCGGCTTGTTCGGCTGGCGGCCGCGCGCCCTCTTCGCGGCGACCGACGCGGAGCGTGCGCGGCCCGAGGTCGGCATCGCGCCCAGCTGACCAACCGATCGCTCCCAACCAACTGAAGCGCACCCGTCTGCACGGCCCGCGCGGCATTCACAGAACGACCACCGAACTGCCGCCGGGATCGGCCGCGGCACCCAGCAGTTCGAGAGCACGGCGTCCGGGAACGGGAAAGTCGGCCGCCAACAGGTCCGCGAACTGGCGTCGGAACAGGCGGCTCTGACGAGTGTCGGGGAGGACCAGGATGACGCCATTCACGCCGCTGTCGCGCTCCTTCAGGTGGATGCGCCGCAGCAGCGCCTGGCCGTCGATCGGGTTAAGCTCGACCTCCACTCCGAAACGCCAGCCGCTCCCGGCTATCCAGCCATCCCATCCGCGTTGGTCACCACGGAGTGGCATGGGGTCCTCGGCGCCGCGCCGCAGACTGCGGTGGATGAGCCCAAAGAATTCGGCAAGCAGGCGGCCATGCCGAGCGTCGCGCAGCGGCACGCCGCCGGGGTAGGCACGGGCGGAAAGGTCGAGCCCGACCACGGCGCACAGCTGGGCGAGAAGCACGAGCGATACCCACGGCGCCAAGCCACGCTCGATGCGCGACAGCTCCGTGGCAGAGATCCCAACGGCCTGGGCCACGGTCGCAAGGCTCAGCGACAGCGTTCGCCGAGCGAGGCGAATCTCACGACCGATCGTCCTTACCTGATCCAGGCCGCGCTGCCGCCCTCGATCGGCAGGGCGCTGGCGCGTACTCATGACCAGCCATCCTGGCATTGGCTGCTTACTCCGCCCTTATCGGCGACTTACGTCGAGCGCTCGTGGCGTGCGGCGTTACAGCCGACCGCCGCTCCTGGTGTTGTGACGTGCGACGTTACAAGCGGCCGCCGCTCCTGGTGTTGTGACGTGCGACGTTACAAGCGACCGCCGCGCCCCGGCGCCTGACGTGCCCGCGATCATCCGTAGCCTCCCACGGCACAGGTGACCGAAATCGGGCTTGTCACGTGGCTGACGGCGCACCGCAACCGCTGCCACGGGCAATATGTCGGCAAGCGCCGGTCGCTTGTGCCGCCCGACGTCAAATCCGCACGATCCTGCCGTGGGACGGCACAAACGGACGTGCGTCCCGCGCGCGGGCCCGGGGGCAGTTCAGATCCGGGCCGCCGCCGGCTGGCGCGCCGCCGGCCCGCCGGGCGAGCCAGCCCAGTGGGGCGTGGTGGGTCGGTTGTGCCGGAGTACGGCACAACCGGCGTCCGCTACTCCAGGTAGTCCTTGAGCTTCCGCGAGCGGGACGGGTGGCGCAACTTGCGCAGTGCCTTGGCCTCGATCTGGCGGATCCGCTCGCGGGTCACGTTGAACTCCTTGCCGACCTCCTCGAGGGTCCGGGCACGCCCGTCCTCGAGGCCGAAACGAAGCTGGAGCACACGTCGCTCGCGGCCACTCAGTGAGTCGAGCACCGCCTCCACCTGCTCCTTGAGCAGCTGGTGCGAGGCAGCCTCCGCGGGTGCCAACGCGGCGCGATCCTCGATGAAGTCGCCCAGGTGCGAGTCCTCTTCCTCGCCGATCGGTGTTTCCAGTGACACCGGCTCCTGCGAGACCTTGATGATCTCGCGGACCTTGTCGGGCGTGACGACCACCTCCTGGCCCCTGGACATCGCCTCGGCGATCTCCTCGACCGTCGGCTCGCGGCCCAGGTCCTGGAGCAGGCCGCGCGAAACGCGGATCAGGCGGTTGATGGTCTCGACCATGTGGACCGGGATGCGGATGGTGCGTGCCTGGTCGGCGATCGCGCGGGTGATCGCCTGGCGGATCCACCAGGTCGCGTAGGTCGAGAACTTGAAGCCCTTTTCGTAGTCGAACTTCTCGACCGCACGGATGAGGCCGATGTTGCCCTCCTGGATAAGGTCCAGGAACGACATTCCGCGGCCGATGTACTTCTTGGCAATCGACACCACCAAGCGCAGGTTGGCGGACGTCAGCTGCTCGCGCCCTTCCTTGCCGTAGCGCACCAGCACGCCGCGCCGGTCGCGCGGCTTGAGCGAGGTGTCCTGCTCGAGCGTCCAGCCCATCTCGGCCAGGAGCTCGGCATCGTGGCCGCCGAAAATCCAGCGACGCAGCGCCTCGTGGCCCACGCTGAGAGTCCAGTCGTACACGGCGCGCACGGTCGCGCTGTCATGCGTCTCGGCGTCGGACGAATGGGCGGCCAGGTACGCGTGGTCGACGACGTCGAGGAAGTTCTCAGCGGTCGGTCCCTCGTTGTATGCCTTGGCCAGGTGCGACAGGTCCTTGAGCCCCTCCTTGGCCTTCTCGCCCTCGACGGCCTTGCCGCCCTTGATGAAGTGGAAGTCGGGCGACGCCTGCAGCACGCCGTCCTTTTCGGCCGCCGCGAAGGCGCCGTTCACGATGCGGTCGGTCTCCTCGCGGTAAGGCAGCCGGTGCTGCGGGTGCTTCTCGCGGGACTTGGCCTCCGTTCCGTGGCGCGTCCACTCCCACAGGGACAGCACCGCCTTCTGGGGTTCGTCGATGATTTGCTCGCCGAGCTCGATCGCCTTGGCGAGGACGACTTCCTCCTCGGCGTTGAGCAACGGCACCTTGCCGATCTCCTTGAGGTACATGCGCACCGGATCGTCGATGCCGATCATGTCGGCGGCGATCGCGTCGAGCTCCTCGGCCGTCGGCTCCTCAGCCTGCTCCGAGTCGAGCTTGGCCGGCGGCTCCTCCCACGGCGTCTTCTCCGCCTCGTCGAGCGCGACCTGGACACCTAGTTCGGCGGCGGCCGAGATGCCGTTGCCGCTTTCCTCGAGCTCGTCCTTGTTGTCGAGCAGATCGTCGTCGTCGCGCCGGCGCTTGCTGCGCTCGAGCACGCTCGCTACGAGTTGCTTGTCTCCTACATCCATTTCAGGCGGTACCTCCGACAGTGCTGCCGGCCGTGGCCGGGGTTGGGTTTCTACGTGGGGTGAGAACAGTTGTTGATTCGCGCCGGCGATCGAGATCGAGGCGCTGCTCCTGCAGGGTGAGTGCCTCCTGGCGCAGGCGCTCGGCCGCGGCGTCATCGTCGGACGCCTCTGCTTCGGCGAGCTCGGCACGCACGAATTCGAGCCGCTCACCGATCCGATTGCGGTCCAGCGCGATGAGGCTCTGTTCCACTGCCTGGCGCAGCGCAACGTCGTCTTCGGGGAGTGGCTCGGCGCTGGCGAACAGTGTCCGCGCGACGGCGGCAAGGGTTGGGTCGAGCGATTCGACGAATGCCGCGCGATCGAAGCCGACCACGGGCGCCTGCTCGATCTGACGCCACAGCTCGCGCGCCGGGGTGGTCACGAACAGGCCACCCTCCAGCCGACCGGCCACCGATTCGCGCATGTACGGACGCAGCAGCAGCAGCCGCAGCAGGCCCGCCTCGACCGGCTCCACGGTGCGTGCCACTGCCTCGGGATCGAGCGCCTCCGGGCTGGCCAGCACGGCTTCGAGGTTGATGCGTGAGCCAACATGGGCTTCGGCCGGCCGACCGACCACGCGGGCGACCTGCTCGGGCCGGCGAAGTTCCTCGAGCAGCACGCGTTCCTCGACTCCGCTGCGCCGCGCCAGCAACTGCAGGTAGCCGTCACGCTGGGTGGGGTTGGTCACCCGGCGGATCGTCGGCATCACTGCCGCCACCAGCTTCTCGCGGCCGGCGAGCGTGCGCGGGTCGTGCCGGCGAGCATGGAAGTCAACCAGGTATTCGACGATCGGTTGCGGCTCCGCGGTCACAGCGCGCCAGGTGTCCGGCTCGTCATGGATCACTTCGTCGGGATCCTTGCCCTCCGGCAGTCGGATGACGCCCACGTCGGTCAGCCGCCCGCGATGCGCACTGCGCTCGATCTCGCCGACCAGCGCCGAGAGTTCGGTGGCGCCAAAGCTCGCCGCGCCCTGACCGGCGGCGTCGACGTCGTAGGCCAGCGCGATGCGCGGCGCGTAGCGCGTCATCAGCTCGACCTGCGCCGGCGTGAGTGCCGTGCCCAGCGTGCCGACCACGTTGTCGAAGCCCTGCTGGTGAGCCATGAGCGCATCGGTATTCCCTTCCACCAGTACGGCCACGCCCGCCTTGCGGATCGCCGACTTGGCCCGGTCGATCAGGTACAGCGTCCGGCTCTTGTCGAAGAGCAGCGTCGCCGGCGAGTTGAGGTATTTGGGTCCCGGGTCGCGGCCGCCCGCGCGTGCCTGTTGTTCGCTGCCGATGATTCGGCCGCCCAGCCCCGTGGCATTGCCCGAGGCATCGCGGATGGGAAAGATGATTCGTCCGCGGAAGCGGTCGTAGACACCGCGCCTCCCCTGGCGGCGTGAGACGAGGCCGGCACCCTCGAGCTCCACCTCGGTGAAGCCGCGCTTCTCGACCAGCGCGCGCGAAAGCGTGTCCCAGGCGTCGACGGCGTAGCCAATCTGGTGGGCGCTGAGCGTCTCGTCGGTGAAACCACGGGCGTGCATGTAGTCCAGTGCTTCTTGTCCGTGGTGGCTTTCGGTGAGGACGCGGTGGTAGAAGGCAATCGCGGCCTCGAGTGCATCACGCAGGCGCTTGCGGCGCGCGTCCTCGCGCGTGGTGCGCTCGCTGATCTCCACTCCGGCGCGCGCGGCGAGGCGGCGCAACGCCTCGGGGAAATCGATCGTGTCGCGCTCCATCACGAAGTTGAAGATGTCGCCGCCCAGCCCGCAGCCGAAACACTTCCACGTCTCGCGCGCGGGCGTGACCGTGAACGAGGCCGTCTTCTCGCCGTGGAACGGGCACAGGCCCTTGTAGCTTGCTCCCGCCTTGCGCAACGCGACCGTCTCGCCGATCAGCTCGACCAGGTCGATCTTCTGTTTGACCTCAGCGGCAGTGCCTACTGACGTGGGTGACCTCCGGCATGTACTTCACGGCTGCTCTACTGGACGCATCCGGCGTCCCGACTGTCACGGCCACCGCCCTGGGCGCCGGACACACGTATGGCCTTGTCAAGACTTGACAAGGCTCACGAGGTAGATTTTAGGCCCTTGACAACCCCTTGACAAGAGGTCTTGTCAATACCGGCAGGGAGTATTGACATGAGACATCGGCCGCGCCCGGCGCCCGCCACGACTAGCGACACGACGAGTTGTTGAGTACAAGATGCCGTGTCGCACGATGACGTACGACCCATGGACGCGCCCAGCAACGTGGTGCAACCGTTCCCACCATGAAAGCGTTCGTTGCCCGGAACGCTCGGATTTGGGCGATCGCCTTGTCGCTTGGCCTAGCCAGCAGTCTGTGCCTGGCAATCGGCCCTGTCGGGGCTGCGTCGACGGCAGTCTCGCCCTCCGGCGCGCCCTTGCCCGACTGCCGGTTCGACAGCGTGCCCGCCGCGTACCAAGGCTACGGCGACTGGCAGAGGACGATGGTCGACACCACTTACACGCTCCCCAAGAGCTACAAGCCGCCCGATCTCGTGTCCGTCGTCCGAGCCAACGTCGGTGGCCGCGCCAAGGTGCGGGCGCTGGTCATTGACGACCTGCGCTCGCTGGCGGCTGCGGCGCGCGCTGCTGGTCACCCCATCGCCGTGCAGAGCGGCTACCGCAGCTATGCCACCCAGGCATCAACGTTCAACAGCTGGGTCAGTGAACTCGGCTACGACATGGCACTCAAGGTGAGTGCCCGCCCGGGCCACTCTGAGCACCAACTCGGGTTGGCGATCGACTTCAAGAGCAACGGCGGCATGGCGCCGTGGAAATACGACGACTGGGGCAAGACCCCAACAGGTCGCTGGATGGCCGAAAACGCCTGGGAATACGGCTTCGTGCTCAGCTATCCGAAGGGGGAGAGCCCAAGCATCACCTGCTATCGGTGGGAGCCATGGCACTACCGCTACGTCGGTCGGGAATCTGCGGCCGCAATCCACAGTTCTGGCCTTACGACACGCGAGTACATGTGGCAGCAGGGCGACGACGAGCCGGGTGATGGCTCGGGCTCCGGTTTCACGCCAGGCTCTTCTCCGATCGTCGCCAGGGCGCCGACCGTCGTAGTTGGCAGTAACCAGCTCACCAAGACCGGAGTGCCGCTGAATATCACCTGGTCGGCCGACGAGCCGGGCGACGTAGTCGCTTACACGCTGCAGCAGAGCGAGAACAGCGGAGATTGGCAGACACTCAGTCTGGCGTCGCCGGCTGACACTTCGACCTCCCTGATGGATCAGCCGGGCCAGGCCTACAGCTACCGCGTACTGGCTACCGACAGCAACGGCAATCAGAGCAATTGGGCTGAGACTGAGACCCTTGCCGTCACCGCCATCCCCGAGACCGATGCCGCACTCGACTACAGCGGCGACTGGATCGCGCGCCGGGTGCGCTCAGCGCTCGGCCGCCACCTCCGCTACGCGTCCGTTGCTGGTGCCAGCGCTTCTTACACCTTCACCGGCTCCAGCATTGCCTGGATCTCGCGGCTGAGTCCCCTGCGGGGCGTGGCCAACGTGTATATCGACGGCAATTTGACAGCGGTGGTCGACACATACAGTCCCGCCAGTGAGCCCCGCGCCGTGGCCTTCAGCAAGTCATGGGCCGAATCCGGTGAGCACACCATCACGCTTGTCATTCAAGGCACAGACGGACGGCCTCGGGTCGACGTCGACGGCTTCGTCGTTATTGATGGTGTCGAACAGTCACAGCCCTGAACGTCGATACCTGCTCGGTTGGCGATCGCAGGCCTGGTCGCTCTTGCGCAATGCCCGGAGTAAGCCAACCGTAGGCGACGATTGCGTCTCGCATTCAAGAGGTAGATGCCGCGGTCAAAGGCGGCGAACGGCTCGAGGCCCGGCTGACTACGAGGGTCGGAGGTCTGTCCCAGGCCAGCCCGTATCCGGTGGATGTCTGCCCAGGGACGCCTCTTGATTGGACGCGACCGCGAGGAACTCGGCGGGGAGCCGGCCGAGCGGCGGCATCGGCATCGTCGTGTCGAACAACTCGATCAAGCGTCCGTCGGGCGCGAGCCAAAATAGCCAGGGGCTGTGGGCATCAGCCACAGCGTCGGCGTTGCGATAGATCTCCGCGATTACCTGCGAGAAAGCGGGGATGAGGGCCGGCGCGCCCGGGTCATCCAGGCGGATGTAGTGGGCCCGGCCGCCGTGGGTGATCGACACGACGAATCCGCGGCGCGTCTCCGGATAACGCAGGTGCAGGTGGAGGCCCGCGGCTTCGCGCTCAGACTCGCGCGCGTAGAGCTGGCGGACGGTTGGCTGATCCGCATACATCTGCTCGTCGATGAGATCCTCGGCGAAGGCCGTGCGCGCGGCCGCGTCACGATGACAGCGCTCGGCATCGACGCCCCAACGGGCGGCCATCGCATGCGTCACCCGTCGATGCCGGTGGCCGACGCTGATTACCGGATAGACCGTTAGCCCGCCGCCGACGTCCCGGGCGAGCTGGGATCCCGAGAGCCCCTGGGGCGCGACGCGGAGTGCAAGCGCTGGCTCGACCGTCTCGTATGAGGTCGCGAGGGTCAGCCGGTCGAGCTCGCCCTTGGGCGCGGCCATCTCGTCCATCCAGAGACGTATCTCGTGCGGCCATTCCCCGATGGGCAGGCTGACGCAGCGGCTGGCCAGTTCGCGCATCCCCGGAACATTTAGCTCGGCTAGACCAGCAGCGTCCGTTTCGAGCCGATCGACCACGGCCGCGCGCAGGAAGCTGTAGAAGCGCTGCGCACCTTCGCTGTCGAGAATCCCTTCGAGGCCAGGCGGCAGCTGCTGCGCGTTCGTCGGCAGACGGGTGACCAGCCCGGCGAGGCTGGCCGACGAGGTCACCCCGGTAACCACCCCTTCCGACGATTCAACCTTGAGGACGTCCAGGCGGTCGGGGCTGAGCCAGAACACTGCCGGCGGAACCGGCCACTCCGCCGTGACGCTTGCGCCGACAGCCGCGCCCAGCAACTCCGGAAGATCGAGGACGGCAGATGCATCGGTGATCGGAAGCACCTCGAGCCACCACGCGTTGCCCACGGCGACGAGCGCGCCATATGGACCAACCGCCTCGGGCAGCCACGTCATCAGGTGTGGAATCGCGGCTGTTGGCGAAGGGTTGCCGCTAACGCGAACGGAAGCCCCCGACACATGCATCGCGCGAGCCGGTGTGACCGTCAGCGAAGACCGAACCGATTGGCGGCCGCGCGCGAACAGCTCGTCCAGAGGTCCCATGGCGGCGGCAGCCGACGGAGTCACGGGGCTGGCAACATGCGCCATCACGCCGAGAACCTCCACGAAGCCAGTCGTGCCGATGGCGTGTTCCACCTGCGCCTCAGGATCAGCTCCAGGCTCGGCGATCCAGGTTACTAAGGCGTCGAGGGTCGCCTCGACCGTCTCAGCGCTTCCTGAGGCCAACAGCCGAGCTCCAGCCCGGACCTCGGTTTCTTGCCGGAGATGTGCCCCTATGGCATTGGGCCACTCTGGGAAGGCAAGGGTGCTGCATTCGCGCGCGAGCTCACTAAGGCCGAGGCCGGACCCCAGCATGGCCACCTGTTCCGGTGCCGCATGGCCGAGCTCGGCGGAGACGCAACCCGCGAATCGCGTGTACTGCTCGGGCGACAACGTGCCCTGTGCCCAACCTGCGACGGGCAGTATCTCCCGGGGATCGAGGGCAGCAAGCGCGCCGGCGAGCCCGGGCATCGATGAGCCCGCCGCACCGCGGTCGTCGAACTGCAGTGGTCCCGGCACGATCTTTCCGTCCGGCCGCACCCAGAAGGGCACACGCTCGATGGGCGTTGCCGTCTTCTCCCAGATGGCTTGTGTCAGGAGGGCCACCTCGGCCAGGTCACCGCGCAGGTCCATGCCTGCCTCGAGTGGCCGGACGACGATCCCGCCCGGCGCCGGCACGCCGACATACGCCCCGAACGGACCCATCGCATCGGGCAGCCGCTCGGCCAGGTGGCGGATTACGGGCCCGATGTAGGGCCCATCTTGTTCGAGGGAGAAGCTCCGCACGGCTGGCCGTCCTATCTGGGTCCGGTCGGCCTCTTCGATCTTGAGCGCGAGGACCTGAGCTTCGGCCAGTGCGCGGACTTGGTCGAGCGGCGCACCCCACTCGGCAGCACGACGCTCGCTCACATACCTATCCGACACCTTGGCGTCGAGCGCCAGAACCTCGATTGTGCCCGGCAAGGGACCTGGGAAACATACGTCGCCGGGCGGCTTGCTCTGCTCGCGCATGAGCGCGAGGCGGAGGTACGGTACCGCCAAGTCCAACGTTGCCGCAGCCGCTTCCACCCGATCACCCGCCTCGCGCCTGACTACCAGGGGTCGGTAGTACCTGCGAATGGCCGCCTCCCAATGGCGGCGGGGAATCCTGGCGAGGCCCGCCGAGAGGGCCGGCAGGCCAAGCGCCTCCGCCGCCTCGCGCGGCCACCAGACCTCAGCGGGCGTGCCCGGCATGTCGCGACTGCCTAGCTGGCGCGCGACGATCTCGACCATTTCCCGATAGCCCTTGCCGTCAAGATGAGCGCACCAATCGGGCGCCGGGGCGCCAAGACCAAGCCGATTGGGAAGCTTCATCGCGCGCACCTCATGGAGCCACCAGCGGTGCGCTCGCTGGCAGGCGGCGCAAGGCGCCCTCAGGCGGCGGGGTCGGCCAATCGTGCTTAGCGCGCCCGATCTGCTCACCCAGCGTCCCGCGCAGAGTGCGCAGCTCACCTGCCCGGCCGGAAGCGACGACGATGCGCGGCGCCACATTCGCAGCGTCGATCTCCGTCAGCCGCGCCGGCCACGCCGCGCGCCAGCGGTCGAGCGCATCGGCCAGTTGACCCGGCTCTCCGCCGGGCTGGCCGAGCAGCACGAACTCGTCGCCGCCGATGCGCACCGCGAACGCGCCCTCCAACTCCCCGAGCGAGTGGCCGAGGAGCTCGATCACCTGGTCGCCGCGTACCTGCCCATTGGCCGTGTTCCAGGCGCCGAAGCCGGCCAGGTCGATGAAGGCCGCCTCGATCGGCTGCGCGCGCAGGCCGGCCAGCCCACCGACCATCAGCTCGAGCTCCTCCAGGGTGGCGATGGTCGTCAGCCCGCTCAGGCGGTCGCGCGCCCAGATGGGGGCGGACGGCCAGGCGAAGCGTCGGGCGAAGGGCAGGCCGATCGACGCCAGCCAGTCGGCGATGGCCGACGTCAGCCAGGGCACCTCGGGGTCGAGCGCGCGCCACCAGCCGGCCGGCTCCTGGTGGCGGAGGAACCAGGCCGCCGTGGGTGCGGGATCGAAGTCGGGGTCGAGCGTGGCCAGTAAATCGGCCGCCGCAAGGGTGGTCATCACGTCGGTCGGTTGGCCGTCGTCGCCCCAGCCAGCGTCGGGCTGACGACTGCGCCGGACAAAATCGACCAGCCCCGGGATCACCGAGGGATAGATGCCGCAGCGCCACAGGCTCGCCGCCAGGTACGCGTTGGCCGACACCAGCGGGCGCCCGTAGAAGGGAAAGCGCAGGCCCGTGACGAGGCCGTCGCGCGCGGCGATCGAGCCGTAGCGCAGGGTCAGCGCGAAGACCATGTCGCGCAGGCGCGCCATCGCCTGCGGCGCACCGGACAGCGAAGCGAGTGCGAGCGTGTCGCGCCACGGGTCGGTGGCGGCAACCCAGCGCGCGAGGTCGTGCTCGGCGATGGGCGTGGCTTCGGCGACCAGCCGGCCGGCCGCTGCCGCGACATCCGCAGGAGTTGCCGGGTCATCGGCAACGGCGCCCCACAGGCCGAACTGGGCCGCGAGCACGACCGGTTCCATCAGCCGCCGCGCGTAGGCCGCCCGTTGGGCCACCATCTCCTCGGCCTCGCGTGGACGGAAGAAAACGTACGGCTGTGAGTCGGCGATGCGGTACGCGGCGCTGCCCGCTTCGCCGAAGTTGTCGATGTCCCAGCGATATCGGCGGCGGTTCTCGCGGCCGTACCCTGGCTCGCGATGCAGCACGGCGCTCAGCCACGGCCGAACGTCGAGTTCCGGCTCCGAGCGCCGGCGGTCTGCCAGCGCGACGACGATCAGCGGATCAAGGAGGCTACCGGTTGACTCAGTCAGACGCCGCAGAGCACGGCGGGCACGCGTGTAGCCCGACGCGACGGCGGGCTGAACGTCCGCCGCCACAACGCCGACCATTCCTCTCTCGACCACCATCGACATGCTTCCCAGTCGCTCCGTGTCGATCCTCACCTGCGACTGTTTCGCCTCGCCGACCGCAGTGCAATAGCACTATCGACCCCTTACCGACCACGGCGCCGTCCCGACGCCGGAACAATTGGGTAACGGGCCGATCGGCCTATGGATTCTCATGGGGCGGCCCCGTACCGTTTGCCGCCTAACCACTATTGAGGCGATGATGGCGCGATTGCCCGAGCGTCAATATCGGCTGATCTCACGCGTGACGCGAGTGATGGCACTGCCCGCCTGGCGGCGACTCGGAGCAGTGGCGTTCGCGCTCGCATTGCTGTTGTCGGGGCTTTCCGCTCCACGCGTGGCGGCGATCTCCGGCTATTTGGACTTCACCATCTCTGGCGGACTGCACCACCAGGTTGGCGACAGCATCACCATCCAGCCGACAGGCTCATACACGTTTGCGCCCTACACCGGCTACGGCGAGTGTGCGTATGTCCTGACACTGGGAGGTGGCCAGTCGAACAGCGTGCTCGGTTCGGGATCTAATATCCAGGAGATCATCCGACCGGACGGCGACACCTGTCCGCCCTGGACGTTTACCCTTCCCAACCTTGCCGACATGGGCTACTGGCCGGAAGGGTCTGCCACTTCGATCATCGTCGAGATGGGCCTGATTGACGGTGCGTGCAACGAGACCTGCCTGTTGGCCGCCTCCAACGGCATCGCCATTACGTATGCGCCGTCGTCCGCTTCGGTCATGCCTGCGAGCAGTTTGCCCGTTGTCCTATGGTCTCTTGACCACGATCCCGTTGCCAACGGCGATCAGGGCACCCTCACCGTCACGGAAGTCGGCTTTGGTGATCGGCTGCATTTCTGCTCGGGCACGTTTTGGTATGAGCCGACGCCGATTTACGCGGACCAGCCGGCATGTGCCGACGTGGCGTTCGAAATGTCGAATGGCGTCGTCAACGTCAACCTAGACGACCTAACGGAGCGCGTGGAAGGGGATGCTTGGTCATCCCTGGAGGCCGACAGCAATGTCGAGATACCTTCGGCGGACACCCTAACGTGGAGCCCGCCAAGCGCTCCCGTTGATGTCAGTGCAACTGCCGGCAACGGCCGGGCGACTGTCAGTTGGGGTTGGTCGCCCTCTGTGACCGCATACACCGTGACGAGCAGTCCTGGCGACCAGACTTGCACCTCGCCGGGCGGGCCACTTTGGTGCACGGTCACCGGCCTGACCGACGGTCAGAGCTACACCTTCACCGTGGTAGCCAGCAACGACTTCGGCGATAGCCCGCCGTCGAACGCCTCGAACAGCGTCATCCCGCAAACGACACCCTCCGCCCCAATGGATGTCACGGCCAACGCCGGCGATAGCCAGGCGACCGTGTCATGGCGTGCTCCTGCCGATGATGGTGGCAGCGCCATCAGCGCCTACACCGTTACCAGCTCACCGGGCGGCAAGACGTGCACGTGGTCAGCCGGTCCGCTCTCGTGCTCGGTCAACGGCCTAACCAACGGTCAGAGCTACACCTTCACCGTCGTCGCAAGCAACGGCGTCGGAGACGGTCCGGCCTCTGACCCGTCCAACAGCGTCACGCCGGCGACCACGCCCGATGCGCCGACCAATGTGAGCGCAGTGGCCGGCAATGGCCAGGCCGCGGTGTCGTGGTCGGCGCCTGCCGACAACGGCGGGAGCACCATCACCGCCTACACGGCGACCAGTTCGCCGGGCGGCAAGACGTGCACCTGGTCAGCCGGTCCGCTCTCGTGCTCGGTCAGCGGCCTGACCAACGGCCAGAGCTACACCTTCAGCGTGGTCGCGGCCAACGGCGTCGGCGATGGCCCCGCTTCAAGCCCTTCGAATAGCGTCACGCCGGCCGCCCCGGCCGACACGACGCCGCCGTTGGTCAGCGCGCCCGACGGCTATCTCCTGGCGCCCGCGACGCTGACCAGGACGGCGCCCTTCGAGCTCACATGGCCCGCCGCCAGCGACGTGTCGGGCATCGACCACTACGAGCTGCAGTTCAAGAAGGGCAGCCACCCGTGGAAGACTGTCGGCCTGGACTCGCCGACGGCGACCAGCGCGCTGCTCAACTTGGCGCCGGGCGCCAGCGACCGCTTCCGACTGCGCGCGACCGACACGGCCGACAACAGCAGCGCCTGGGTGACCACCAGCACAACCAAGCTGCGCCGGGTGCAGGAGAAGTCGGGCGCCGTCAGCTATGCCGGCGGCTGGAAGAGCGTCTCGTTGAGCGGGGCCTCGGGCGGCCACGTCAAGAAGTCCAGCTCGACAGGCGCCACGGCGAGCTACACCTTCAGCGGCACGAGCGTTGCCCTGGTGACGACCACCGGGCCGCGTTACGGCATGGTCGAGGTGTGGCTCGACGGCGTGCGGCAGACGACACTCGATCTGTACTCCGCCAGCCGCCACACGCAGCAGATCGTGTGGTCACCCGCGGCGCCACTGTCGGCCGGCAACCACACCCTGCAGCTGCGCGTGACCGGCACCAAGCGCCCTGCTTCGGGCGGCACACGCGTCGATCTCGACGCCTTTCTGGTTTGGTGAGCTAGCGGCCGACTGCGGTCACCTCGGGCGTCGGCGCGGCCCGGAGCCGGAGTCGTGTCACCGCGCGATGCGTGCGGAGCATCAGATGTCGACGATTCCCTGCGCAAACTCGCCTGAAATCGCCCTCTGACGGCAACTTGCCTGCGTGGTTCGTTGGAACTTGATGCGGCACGCGCATCGCCCGCGCAAACGGGTCGTAAACACCCGCACTCGAGCTGTCGGTCTCGCCGGACCGGTGGTCAAGCAGTGCCTGTGGCGAGCCCCTCGATGGCCTCGAGCACGCGGTCGACCTCTGCCGCGGTGTTGTAGTGGACGAGTCCGAGCCTGAGCAGGCCACCTGCTTCGGCGAGGCCGAGCCGCTCGACGAGTCCGGTCGCGTAGAAGTCGCCGTCCCAGGCGAAGATGCCGCGTCTGCCCAGCGCCGCCGCGGCGTCGCGAGCGGACATGCCCGACAGCGTGATCGAAACGGTGGGTACCCGTTCGGCCGCGAAACGGGACTCGTCAGTGATGCCCCAGATGCGCACGCCCGGGATGGCGTCCAGTCCGCCGATCAGCCGGCGGGCGAGGTCCAGCTCCTGCTCCCGGATGGCTGCCATCGCAGCCACGAGCTGCTCCCGCCGGGAAGTTGATCCTCCACCGACGCCGAACCGACTACCGACCGACGCCAGGTACTCGACTGCCGCGAGCGTTCCCGCCACGCCCTCCAGGTTGGGCGTGCCGGTCTCGAAGTCGTCGTGGGCCGGCCGGACCTTGTAGTGCGGCAGCTCGGCCAGCAACTGTGCCCTCCCCCACAGCGCGCCCAGGTGCGGGCCAAACCACTTGTAGGCCGATGAGACCAGGAAGTCCGCGCCGATCGCCTGCACGTCGATCGATCCGTGCGGTGCGAAATGGACGGCATCGACATACACCCACGCGCCTACCGCGTGGGCGCGGCGCGCGATCTCGGCGACCGGGTTGATCGTGCCCACGGCGTTCGAGGCGTAGCCCACGGCGACGAGCCGGGTGCGTGGCGAGAGCTTGGCGTCGAGGTCGTCCAGGTCGAGCGTGCAATCGTCCGCCCGAATCTCGACGCGGCGCACGACGAGCCCGCGATCGCGCGCGATTGCCTGCCAGGGCGAGATGTTCGCCTCGTGGTCGAGGGTCGTGACCAGGATCTCGTCGCCCGGCGCGAGGTGCGCCCCGACCGACCTGCTCAGGTGGAACGTGAGCGTGGTCATGTTGTAGCCGAACTTGATCTCATCGGGCGAGTCGGCGCCGTAGAGATCGGCGACCGCCGCGCGCGCCTCCCGAACCATGGCGTCGGCGCGCTCACTGGTGGCGAATGCGCCGCCGTCGTTGGCGTTCGAGGTCAGGTAATAGTCGGTGACGGCGTCGATTACCCGCTGCGGTACCTGGGTGCCGCCCGGGCCGTCGAGGAAGACGACCGGCCGGCCGTCCTGGGCGAGCAGCAGCGACGGAAACTCGCCGCGGAGGGCGTCGACGTCGAGTCCAATGACCTTCACGACGGGATTGTCACCCTTCAATGAGCAGGAGCACCAGCCGGAACAGAACCGCACCCGCGATCTCGATCGGTAGCTGGTCGACGATCCAGCTCAACCGGACCGGATCGGTCGGCGACGCAGGGTTCCAGGCATCCGCCAGGATCAGCACCGTACCCAGGATCGACGTGCCGACATAGGCCACGAGAAAGCTCTTGAAGATGCCCCGAGCCTTCGTCCCGGGGACGATCCTCGAGACCCAGCCGGCAAATATCGGCACGAACAGCGCCACCGGCAACGCCACGAAGGGGTTCAGCCCGACGTCGAGCATGCGCGCCTTGCTGGCAAATATCACGGCGACCAACACGAGCGCCAGGCCCACGAGGAACATCAGTCCGCGCCATGAAGTTGGCTCGGCCGGTTGTGCGGGCGGAAGCACCGTTTCCCAGGGCGTGCCGCGATATCGATCTACGAAGAATTCCGTCGGCGGAGGCGCGATGTTGGCGGTCGCGGTCCGCCGCGCCGACAGAAGGTCAGTGCCACAGTTGGGGCACGTGCGTTCAGTTGAGACTGTCGATGCGCCACATTCCGGGCAGGGCGCGCTCATACAACTCCTAAGCCTGCGCTGGGCCCTCCGCCTCCGACCATCTTCGTCCAATCCCGGACCGTTGGTGAGTCGTTTCCGACAAGACAGTTGATGCCGTGCGAGGTCAAGGTGACACTGTCCAGTCAGCGAATTTCCCGCGAGGAGACACCGATGCGCGTAACCGTCAGCCCCAGCCAGATCCAGTCCGCCTTCGAGGCGGTCAAGGACGATCCGTCGTTCGACGAGAGTCGCGGGCTGTGGGAGCGTGGCCAGCCACCGGTTGAGATGATCCAGGCGATGTGCCTGCGACCCGAGATCCTGCGCGCGTTCGCCGGGTTTGGAGGAGCCGTTTACCCCGGCGGGCTGCTCGAGCGGCGGGTGAAGGAGCTGGTGATCATCACCGCCTCACGGGCGAACGACTGCCAGTTCTGCACCGACTCGCACTGCGACCTGGTCGACGTCGTCGGGATCCTGGCCGACCCACTCACCCTCATCGACGAGCCTGACCGTCTGACGACCAGGGAGCGCCTGGCGGTCGCCTACACGCAGGCGGCGATGACCAATTCGAACGCCATCCCGGAGGACCTCGCCCGCCAAATGAACGGCGAGTTCAGCGACCCGGAAATGGTCGAGCTGGCGTTTCTGGTCGGCTACATCAACATGCTCAACCTGTTCAACAACCTGCTTGGCATTCGCTACCACGGCGAGTACGCGGTGCTGCGTCCGGCCCGGTAACCCGGCGGCGGCTGGGCCAGCTGTGGTGCCCACGCAGGTGGTTGGTGCCACAGGAGCGTGGCCGGTCGCGTCGGGAGCGCGCATCAGCGCGCGCGCCTGCGTCAGATCACGGTTGATGCGCACAGCGCGTCAAGGGTGGCCGATTCCGTGCACAAACACGGCCCTAATCGACCGTTCCGCTGACGTTGCCTGCAGGGATTGGCCGTAAGCGATGCTCTGTGCGCATCAGGCGCGCGTCGCGCGGCTATCGTGCGTAAGCCGCTAGATCGCGGCGGGACCGCCAGCCGCCAGCTGGCCGCGCAATTGGGCCTGCAACCGGGCGAGGAGAGCGGTTGCGCCGCGTGTGCGGAGCGGGCTGACCACCTCGGTGAGCGCGAGCCGCGCGGTAATGTCGCCCGGCACCGCGAGGATTTCCGTCGCGGGCAGGCCATCGAGCCCGGCGTGGAAGATGCCCGCAAAGCCGCGCGTCGTGGGCGCCTCGAATGGAGCCTCGAAGAACAGGTGAGCGATGCCGGCGTCGTCGACCTCCACGGCGACAAAGAGCGGCGACTGGCACTCGGGCACCGGCTCCAGTCGGTCGCGATTGGCGGCCAGGCGGGCGGGCAGCGGCGGCAGGTGGTCGGAGTACTCGAGCAACAGCTCGAGCCGGTCGCGCGGCGGCGAGCCGGCGAACAACTCGACTATCTCCTCGAGCCGCGGCGGCATCGCAACGTCCGTCATTCGACCTGAACGTCCCTTTCGATGGGCACCCGGACGCTGTTGCCCCATTCGGTCCACGAGCCGTCGTAGTTGCGCACGGCGTCATAGCCGAGCAAGTGGGTGAGCGCGAACCACGTATGGCTCGAGCGCTCGCCGATGCGGCAATAGACGATCACATCGTCCTCCGGCTTGAGGCCGACCTCGTCGCGGTAGAGCGCCTCGAGTTCGGCGCGCGACTTGAACGTGCCGTCCTCGTTCGTGGCGCGCGCCCAGGGCACATTGCGCGCACCGGGAATGTGGCCGCCGCGGAGCGCACCTTCCTGCGGATAGTTGGCCATGTGCAGCAACTTCCCGCTGAACTCGTCGGGTGAGCGGACGTCGATCAGCGGCCCGCCCAGATGAGCCAGCACGTCCTCGCGGAAAGCGCGGATCGCGGCGTCGTTGCGCGCCACGACCGGGTAGTTCGTCGCCTGGCGTACCGGCACGTCAGTGGTCATCGGCCGCCCTTCGGCGACCCACTTCGTCCGACCACCATCGAGCAGCCGCACGTCGTCATGTCCAAAGAGGCTGAAGACCCACAGCGCATAAGCCGCCCACCAGTTGCTCTTGTCGCCATAGATCACCACGGTCGAGTCGCGCGCGATGCCCTTCGCGCTCATGAGCGCAGCGAATTGCTGCGCACCTACGTAGTCGCGCGTGACCGGGTCGTTGAGCTCGGTGTGCCAGTCAACCTTCACGGCGCCGGGTATGTGGCCGGTCTCGTACAGCAGGATGTCCTCGTCGGACTCGACCACCACGATGCCCGGCTCGCCAAGATGCGCGGCCAGCCAATCGGTAGTGACCAGCCGCTCCGGGTGGGCGTACTGCGCCAGGCGTGGGTTGGTATCGAGAAGTGTCATGTCGTTTGCCTTCCTCGCTGTTACCGATCGTATGGCAATTCCGGTCGCGCCGCACTGGGCGCCTGGTCCTTGGCAGCCACGGTGATGTCTGCACGGCGACCATGCGGCCCGCCTCTATGGGACGAACGGCACGTCGATATTCGCGGCGGCTGGGCGCAGGCTCACAGCGTGAACCCACGAGCGGCTGCGGCACCGCTGTTGCGGCGCATCTACAACCATGGCGAACTGCTGCCGCGCGCGTTGCGGTCGCAGCCGCGGCTGGTTGGGATCACCGGCCTCTACCTGGCCGCGAGCGTCGTCGCCATGTTGATCTGCTATGCCGCCGGCGGTGTTGCCGGCGCGCTTGGGTGCCTCCTGGTGTTGTCTCTCGGGCTGGCCGCGCTCCTCTTCGCGCTCACGTGGGAGGCGTTCCGCCAGCAGGCTCACCACGAGCGGCGCATCGCTGTCCTGTTGGCCAACGCGTCAGAGGCGCTGGCAGTGACTGGCCCCGACGGCCGCGTCCGCCTCGCCAACCCGGCCGCGGAGCGCCTGTTCGGTGTGACCAGCGAAGCCGTCGTCGGTCACTCGCTGATGGAATTCCTGAGCCGACTGCATCCCGACGACAGGGCGGCCAACAGCGAGCGCATGGCCCAGCTGCTCAGCACTCCCGGCGCCAGTCAGTCGGCCGAGGTCCGGCTGCTCACCGACGACGCCGAATACCGGCTGATCCAGGTCACCTCCGACAATCGGACTGCCGATCCGGCCGTGGGCGGCGTCGTGGTCAGTTTCCACGACGTAACCGACCAACGGGCATCCGAGAACAAGATCGCGCGGCTTGCCGCGGCGGTCGAGCAGGCCGACGAGGCGGTCGTGATCTCGGACCCGACCGGGCGCATCGAGTACGTGAACCCGGCCTTCGAGCGAGTCACCGGCTATACCGCGGCCGAGGCCCTGGGCGGCAACCCGCGCATGCTCAACAGCGGTCGCCAGCCGGCGTCGTTCTATCACTCGATGTGGTCGACCCTGACCGCCGGCCAGCCATGGGTCGCCGACTTCATCAACCGACGCAAGGACGGCACCGAGTACCAGTCGTCGGCGGTAATCTCGTCGATCCGTGATGACGACGGGGTAATCACCGGTTACGTGGCCGTCAGCCGCGACGTGACCGCGGAGCGCCGCACGGAGGTCCGGGCCGCGCAGCTGGCACGCGAGCGAGCGCTCATCGCCGAGACGATCCGCACCATCGACACCCGCAAGCCGGTCGAAACGATCGCCGCCACGATCTGCGGACGCATCATCGGCCTGCCCGACGTCGCGACCTCGGCGCTGGTCATCTTCGGGCTCGACGGTCGAGCCGTGCCGTACGGCATCGTCTCGGCGGACGGCGAAGCGCTGCCGCGCCGACCACTGCCCGCCCGACGTGTCGAGGAGGTCCGGGCACAGGCCATGAAAGGGCCGTGGATCGAGGCGTGGCACGATCGGCCGTGGCATCCCTATAACGAAGTGCTGGGCAGGCTCGGCGTCAGGGCTGTCGCCTATGCGCCGATCCGTGTCGGTGGCGGAGTGATCGGTTACCTGCTGATCAGCAGCGCCAGCGAAGATGCCGAGGGGGTGTTGTCCGCTGCGCTGCCGGCGCTGGTGGAGTTCGCTGACCTCAGCGCCGCCCTGGTGGGCCCCAAAATCGCCGAGTGGACCAAGGTTGAGGAAGTGCGCGGCCGTTTGACGCGGGTCATCGAGCAGGGCTCATTCATGGCGGTGTTCCAGCCGATCGTCGACATCACCAACGGGCGCGTGGTGGGCTACGAAGCGCTGACGCGCTTCGACGGCGGTGCGTCGCCCGAAGAGCAGTTCGCCGAGGCCGCCGCGGCCGGCATGGGCAAGCAGCTCGAGCTGGCCACCGCGACGCGCGCGCTCGAGGATGCGGAGGCACTGCCGCCCGGCGCGTGGCTCAACATCAACGCCTCACCGGCACTCATCCTGGGCGGCAACGGCTTCGCCCAACTCGTGCAGAACGCCGATCGGCCGATGGTCATCGAGCTGACCGAGCATGAGCAGATTCGTGACTACGCCGAGTTCCGATCGGCCGTCCGCCGGCTGGGCCCGTCCGTGCGCCTGGCCGTCGACGACGCCGGCGCCGGCTTTGCGAGCCTGCGCCACATCCTCGAGCTGCAGCCGAGCTTCGTGAAGCTCGACCGGGCCCTGATCACCAACCTGGGCAGCGACCAGGCGCGCCAGGCGCTGGTTGCGGGCATGAAGCACTTCGCCAAGACCGCCGGTTTCTGGATCATCGCCGAGGGCGTCGAGACCGAGGACGACCTGAATGCCCTGCGCGTGCTCGATATCCACTATGCCCAGGGTTACCTGCTCGGCCGTCCCGAGCCCACCACGCCCCAGCGACCGTCGAAACGACGCGACGGTTCGGGCGGGGGCCGTGTGAATGCGGGCGCTCAAAAAGGCGACACGGACGCTCGCAAACCGGTCCGCTTGGCACTTACCTAGCCACCGGCCGATGGGCCATGCTCTTGCCATGAGCGCGACCCTTGGCCCGACTGCCGGCGGCGAACTGCTCGACGAGCTGGGCTTCCTGCACGTACCCGGACCGCCCCGGGCCGCCGGCGCCGCATACCTGTTCGTCGCTCTGCGCCGGCGGCCCACGCTCCACCATTTCGACCCGGAGCGCGTCGAATACTGGGTGACTTCGGACGGCCACGGCGCACCGGCCGAGATCGAATGGGCGGCGCATACCGAGCTGCACGGTCCGTTCTCGTGGGGCACCATCCGCGTGGTCGACCGGCTCAACGTGGGCAATGAGTTCGTCGCCTTTGGCGGCGAGCTGACCGTCGCCGTTGTCGGTGATCTCAACGTCGTTGTCTTCGCCTCGGACGCGCCGATCCTGGCGCGTGGCGGCCACTCCCAGAGCTGGGAGCCGTGGTCACGCGACGTGGTTGCGTTCCTGGCCGAGTTGCGTGCCGCCGCAGACCCGCGCGGCACGTTCGAAAGCCAGCTTGCCGAGGTGACCCCGAGCGCCATCTACGCTGCATACCTGCAGCACGAGCTCGATCTCGGCGCGGCCGCCGCACGTGAGCTGGGCTGGCGCCTCGACGCCGAGGTGCTGCACCGCGAACGTCGGCGGCTGGAGACCACGCGCCCGGCCGACTGGCAGGCCGGCACGCAGCTGTTGTCGGCCCTGCGCACGCTGGTTCGCCGAGACGCGAAGAGGGTTTAGCCACCCAATCCGCTATACTTGATGGCCTCAGCAGGCCGGTCGGTCACCGCCAGCAGCCCAGCTTGGGACGCGACCAACGTTGCGATTCGTCCGCGTCCCCTGCGCGGTCAGCGGAGCGTCACTGGTGATTTGCCGGCTCCATCGAGACGCACGAGAGGTCGACGCGTGACAACTTCCGGTTCTTCTGTTTGGCGCCGTTCCGTCCCCAAGGACGCGCCGCCCGAGCCCTTCAAGCATCTGATCGACCGCTACCAGCACCGTGAGCAGCTCGTGACGTGCACTTGCGGCTGGCAGGGCAGCAGCCTGGATAGCGCGCCGGATGGCTGGAAGGCTCACCTGCTCGAGGTTCGCGGACCTTCTCGCTGAGAAGACGTCGCTGAGACGACCTCGCCGATCGCCTGACTGCCGGCTGTCCGGACCAGCCGGGCGCCATCCCGAAAAACGTGGACCATTGGGCTTAGTATTAGTGCCATCTGGCCCTAAGGCCGCAATGGGACCAGAACGCACCCTTTTGGCATGAAGTGCCGCAGGACAAGCGGCAAGATCAACGACAAAGGGAGGTCGTTCGGATGAGTTCGCTGCGCGCCGTCATCTACGGACTGGGTGCAGTCGCTGTGGTAAGTCTCGCCCTGTTGGTGATAGAGCAAGTCGGACTGACCGGCGACATCCGCACCGTCGTCACTTGGATCTTCTGGGTCTCTTTCCTCGCCCTGTTGGTCGCGCTCTTTTACAACGCGCGACAGGCACCCGGGTCAGACGAAGTCCAGATCGAGGGCCCGGGCTTTGCCCGGTTCCTGTTCAACAATCGGGCGGCCGGGCTGTTCTGGCTGCCCATCCGCGTATTCGTCGGCTATGCCTGGCTCGACGCCGGCCTGACCAAGCTTGGTGAAACCAGTTGGACGCAGGGCGGTACCGCGCTGCTGGGCTACTGGAACAACGCGGTTGCCATCCCCGAAGGCGGCCATGCACCGATCACCTACGACTGGTATCGGGGCTTCCTGCAGCTCCTGATCGACAATCAGGCGCAGGGCTGGTTCGCACTGCTCGTCACGTTCGGTGAGATCGCGGTCGGCCTGGGCCTGATCTTCGGTGTGCTGACCGGCATAGCCGCCTTCTTCGGCGCGCTGATGAACGTGTCGTACCTGCTGGCCGGCTCGACCTCGTCGAACCCGGTCATGTTCACCTTCGCGATCGGCATCGTGCTCGCCTGGAAGGTCGCCGGCTACTACGGCGTCGACCGCTGGCTGCTGCCCATGCTGGGCACGCCCTGGAGGCCGGGAGCTGTCTTCAACAGAGGACAATCGACGGCAGGACAAGCAAGCGGCGCCTGACGCGCCAATCCCCGATCACTCAGCCACTGAAGGCGGAGGCGCAAGCCTCCGCCTTTCTGATTCGCGCCAATCCCCGATCGCCCAGCCACCTCCGCCTTTCTGATTCGCGCCAATCCCCGATCGCCCAGCCACCTCCGCCTTTCTGATTCGCGCCAATCCCCGATCACTCAGCCACGTGGACGGCCCGGTGGCGCGTCAGCTGCGCCTGATGCGTGTGCCGCATCGCCAATCGCCAAACCACGCGGCGAAGTGCTCCCAGAACGCCGATCTGGAGAACACCTCGTGCGGGGATCGGGCCAGATGTGAACCTGTATACGCATCACCCGTGTTCGCTGCATCCCCACCGACCGGCGCGGGAGGGGCGACGATGTGACGACCGCGGCGATGCCGGCCCCGCAGGGGCGGCGATGCCGGCCCCGCAGGGATTGGGACGGAATTGAACGTGATTTGCACACAAACCGCAGATCGCGCTGCGTTCGGGCCAGCGACCGGCACTTTGCGCGGGGTACGCTCCCATCTCCACGCGCGTCATGCTCGATTTGTCTCCCCGTATCGAACTGCGCGACGGCCCGAAGCCTGTCGGAGCGAACCGTGGTGTGCAAATGACGTGCAAAGTCGCGGCGACGGAGGGCGCCGCCGACGGGCGGCGCGTTGGCTAGACGGCGACGGCCGGAGTCGGCGCGTCCCGGCGCCCGGATTGGCCGGCCGGCTGGTCGGAGGCCCGGTCGGAAGCAGGGTCGGACGTCTGGTCCGGCAGCCGGTCGGATGCTTGGTCGGACCGGTGGTCGGCGTCGGCGGTCTGGTCAGCAGTGACGCGCCCGGCCTCGCGGTAAGCGACGACGCGCAGCCCCGACGAGATCACGTACAGCAGCAAGAACGCGGGGTAGCCGAGGGAAACCGCGGCCGCGCCGGCAACCTGGCCGATGGTCATCGCCCCCGAGGTCTGGCCCAGGTAGCGCGCGTGCTGTCGGACGACCGCCGGCCCGCGGATGAGTCGGAAGAGGCGCTCGTTGGCGGCCAGCAGGCCCTCGGCATAGCCGATCGCGGCGAGCATCGCCGACGCAACCAGGAAGAGCGGCGCGGTCAGCGTGCCGGGCAGCGCGAAGATCGGGCACGCCATGGCCACGGCGCGGATACCGAACGAAGCGCGCAGATGCCGGTCGGGCGACGAGTGCGCCAGGCGCGACCCAACCAGCACGGCCGTGGCGACCTGGGTGAGCGTGCCGATCGAGCCGACCATCATCGAGAAGCCGGCAGTCAGCCCGACGACCGAGATCGTGTACACGGACAGCGCCGGCGCGAAGCCCATGCCCAGCGCGTTGAGGACGCTGATGCGCAGGAAGCCGTTGAGCTCGGTGTTGGTCTGCGCGTCGGCCTCCAGCGCGGCCGGCGGCACGACGACGCGGCCCGGATGACGCAGCCGGGCGAGCACGAAGATCTCGACCACCCCGAGCGTGCCCGAAAGCGTCAGCGGCAGCGCGTAGGCAAGCACCCCCACCGAACGCGACAGCAGGTCGAGCAGTCCGGCCATGGGCAGCAGCAAAAGCGCGCCGATGGCCAGCGACACGGCCATCATGCGCGGCACGACCAGTCGGCGGTCCTCCTCAGGCAATACCGCCGAATGCCACGAAAGCAGGTTGGCGCCGGACACCGCCGAGAGCACGCTGCCCAGGGCGATCATCAACGCCAGGAGCACGACCGCGAGCGGGCCGGTGACCAGGCCGGCCGCCACGAGCACAGCCAGGGCGAGGTACCAGAAGCCACGCGGCTCGGCGATCGCGGCGAAGAGGATGGTCAGGCCGCGCAGGTTGCCGTGGGTCCGCCCGAGCAGGCCGGGCACGAGCATCTGCGCCATGCCCCCGAACATGGGCAGCACGCCCAGCAGCACGGCCACCGGCGGTGGCGTGCCGATGGCCAGCGCGAACGGGATCAGGACGTCGAAGCCGGCAAGCACGCCGACCACGCCCTGGCTCAGGGCGAGGTAGTGGTACAGCCGGAACCGGCGATCGCCGAAGCGACGCCAGTCGTCGACCAGGGGCGCGGACAACACGAAGAGCCTCGGGAGACCCTGTCCACGGAGCCGGCCAATTCGACCACCCGGCCGTCGAGCCTTCTTCTCGCCGCCACGCCCCATGGGGGCTGCCGCCGGGAACGCGGAGTGACGACCGCGCTCGCGAGACTCCAGAAGAACGGCCGGAAGCATAGTCCAAGCCGACCCCGCGCGTGCGCCTGCCACACGTACCAATCACGCCTGCCGTTGGGCGGATTGTTCGGCGGGTTATCGTTCGCCCATGTGTCGCAGCATCGTTACCCTCCGCCGACCCGACCAGACCGCCACTGACGACGAGGTGCGCGCCGCCGCGCTGCAGTACGTGCGCAAGATCAGCGGCTATCGCGTGCCATCGCAGCGCAACCAGGCCGCGTTCGACGCGGCGGTCGACGAGATCGCACATGCCTCGCGCCACCTGCTCGACGCCGTGACCAACACGAGCAGCAGACTGTCCGCCTGACGGCAGCCGGCCGGTGCTCGTGGCCGATGCCCCGGGGCCGCGCCGGCCGCCGAATCGCCCGGTCACGGGCCGCCGAATCGCCTGGTCACGGGCCCATCTGGTCATACTCGCGCCCCCCGCACGTTATGCACAGAAGAGCCGCCAAAACCGCGAATTTGGCGCTGCCGAGGCGGCACGCCGGGCACTGCCCACGCTCGGTGAATGCGCGCGGCGTCATTGCGCGTGCCGGCGGCCGTCGTGGGAGAAGACTTAACGTTCGCCGGGCGAGAATTAGGCCAAGTCGCCGGCCGGGTGCGGCCATTTGACAGGTCTGCCAGCGCGCCCGTATGCTCCGCAATCGCGCTCGCGCCCAGCCAGCCATAACAGGAGACGCACTACGAAATGTTGACGGTCAATCTCACCAGCGCCGCAGCCTGCGAGCTGCGAATCGTCGCGCCTTTCGGCGCAGACGAGCGCGGGAGATCTGTGCCCTCTTCGATCTGACGGTCGGCGGCAAGCCGCCAGCGCAGATGAGCCGGAGGGCCAGATGGGCCCCCGGCTTTTTTGATGCCCTGAACGCATCAGGCATCGTCAGAGCCGCCCTCCCGCGAGCCGTGAACTTGGGGCCCTGTCACCGGAAGTCCGAGAAGCAGGAGCACCACCATGACAGTCACACTCGAAGCACCGGCTCTCGACCCGGTCGAGCGGCGACCCGTCGAGTCTGCGCGCGTGTCTGAGCCCGTGCGTGGCGTTCCCGCGCTGCGCATCGACCACCTGACCAAGCGCTTCGTCGTCGGCGGACGGCGCAAGCGCAGGGATGTCCTGGCAGTCAACGACGTGTCGCTGCGCATCGAGCGCGGCGAGATCTACGGACTGCTGGGCGCCAATGGCAGCGGCAAGTCGACCTTCATTCGCCTGGTCAGCACCCTGCTGACCGTCGAGGAAGGCACGGTCGAGGTCTTCGGGCACGACATCAAGCGCGACGAGATGGGCGTCAAGCGGCTGATCAATCGGGTCAGTGTCGACGCAGCCTTCTTCAAGAAGCTGTCGCCGAACGAGAACCTGATGTACGCCGCGCGGCTGTACGGCGTCGACCCGGGTCAGGCGCGTCGGGAAATCGTGCGCATCATGGCGCGCCTGGGCATCGCCCGGTCACGCCTGGATCGCCCGCTCGAGCAGATGAGCCGGGGGATGCAGCAGAAGGTCGCCATCGCGCGTGCCTTTCTGACGAGCCCCGTGCTGCTACTGCTCGACGAGCCGACGACTGGCCTGGACCCGCGATCGAAGCTCGAAGTGCAGAGCTTCATCGAGGAGATCCGCGACCAGCACGAGGCAACGATCGTGCTCACCACGCACGACCTGGACGAGGCCGAACGCCTGTGTTCCCGGATCGGCCTGCTCAACGATGGGCGGCTGGTCGCGGAGGGCACGGTAGGCCAGCTCACCGATGAGGTGAGCCGCGAGCGCGGCCTGCCGGCGACCCTCCAGGAAGTGTTCATGGCCCACACGGGCCGCTCCCTCGACGACGACGTCGAGGAATCCGAAGAAGACGAATAGCCGGGGGGCGAAAGGTGAAAGAGATGTTTTCCGATCAGTACTACCAGGAACGCGACCGGCACCACCGGCGCTCACTGCGCGACGCGCTGCACGGGCAGCGGTCCGTCGTGCCCCAGCGACCGCCACGGCGCATCTCGCGCGTGATCGGTCGCTCCATGATCAGGATCGGCAGCCACCTGGCCGCCGACCCTGACCGTCAATGGGCCCGCCTGCCTTAGGCGGCGGGCCCACAACCAACCTCCATCGGAGCCTTAGGCAATGACCGTCCTCAACCGCGAATTGCAGGCGAGCTTCGCCTTCGTCGAGCGCAACTTCAACCTGTCCAAGCGCTACTGGGGCTGGGAAGTGGCCTTCATGGTCTACTCGGTCGCCGGGGCGCTGTCGGTCACCCTCATCGGGCGTGACCAGAACAGCCCGAAGCTGATCCTCTCGCTGATGATCGGCGCCACCTTCTGGAATTACCTGTCGGTGGTCTTCTCAGTCGTCGCCGAGCAGATCAGCTGGGAGCGCTGGGAGGGCACGCTCGAGTACACCATGATGGCGCCCGTTCGGCGCGTGTCGCAGCTGGTCGGCTCGACCTTCTTCGCCATCCTATGGGGCCTCATCCACACGTTCGTGGTGCTGACCGTGCTGGTGCTGTTCTTCGGCATCGACCTGTCGCACGCCGACTTCGCGACGGCTGGCGCGCTCATGCTCATCGGCTCGCTGTCGATCATCGGCATCGGCATGATGGCCGCGGCCCTGCCGCTGCTGTGGGTCGAGCGGGGCGACCAGATGGTCTTCGTGCTCCAGTCACTGCTGCTGCTGATCAGCGGCGTCTACTACAGCGTCACCATCCTGCCCGCCTGGATGCAGGCGATCGCCGCGTTCTCGCCGGCGACCTACATCCTCGACGGAGTGCGCCAGGCGCTCATCAGTGGCGCACCACTGTCATCCATGGGCGGCCACCTGCTGCCGCTCGCGGCGATGGCCGTGTTCTTCATCCCGCTCGGTGTGTGGGTGTTCGGCTGGGCCGAGCGTTACGCCAAGCGGACAGGCAAGCTCAAGAGGGTTGGCTGAGAAATGACCGATTTGCAGGCATCTATTAACAACACCGACGACGACAGCGGAGGGCCGGCCACTGCCCGCCGGCTTCCGGCTGCGTCTCTATCGCGAGGAGTCCGACGTCAAGGCGGGCGTGGCTGTCGCCAACGCCGACCTGGCCGCCGACGGCGTGCAGGGTCGTGAGTCGGAGGACGACTACCTCGCCTTCGTGCAGCATCCCAACGACAACTTCAACCCGGCCCGCGACGTGCTGATCGCCGAGATCGACGGTCACACGGTTGGCTTTGCCGAGAAGAACTGGGTGGACACGCACGACGGCCTGTACCGCGAGTACCGGCTGGGCGGCGCGGTCCTGCCCGAGTGGCGCGGGCACGGCATCGGCTCGCTGCTGCTCGAAGAGAACGAGCGTCGCGCGCGGGCGCAGGCGGCTGCGCATGCGACCGACCGCCAGACGGTCTTCGGCGGCTGGAATGACGATCAAGCCAGGCGACGCGCATGGAGCTGTACCGGCGCCACGGCTATGAGCCCGTGCGCTGGTTCTTCGACATGACGCGGCCGCTGTCCGAGCCCATCCCGGACGTGCCCATGCCGGATGGCCTGGAGGTGCGTCGCGGTCACGCGCGAGACGCTCCGTCCGGTCTGGGACGCGGACACGGAAGCCTTCCAGGATCACTGGGGCGGCTTCGACACGTCCGACGAGCAACTCGCCCGCTGGCTGGCACGGGCCTCCTTCGATCCGACCATGTGGGTGGTGGCCTACGACGGCGACCAGGTTGCCGGCGGCGTGATCAACGCCATCGAGGCCGACGAGAACGAGGCGCTCGGCGTCAACCGCGGTTGGCTGCACAGCGTCTTCACCCGCCGGCCGTGGCGCAAGCGCGGCCTCGCTCGCGCGCTGATCGCGCGCTCGCTCGTGCTGTTGCGCGAGCGTGGCGTCGAGCAGGGCATCCTGGGCGTCGACGCTGACAACCCCACCGGCGCACTCGGCCTGTACGAGAAGATCGGCTTCACCGTCGCCGAGCGCTCGACCGCCTGGCGCAAGCCGTTCGAGGCCTGATCATGCTCGACCAGTACGGCTGGGATGACCGGGCGCAGCGGCTGTTCGAGTCGCAGCGTCAGGTCGGACGTCCGGCGCGCGTGCTGGTCGAGCATCGTGGGCGCTACGTCGTCGTCACCGAAGCCGGCGAGCGGGACGCCGTCGTCGCCGGCCAACTGCGCCACGCGGCGACCGGGGTGGCCGACTTTCCGGCGGTTGGCGACTGGATCGTCGTAACCGATGCCGACAGCCAGACGGTAGTGGTCCAGTCGCTGCTGCCGCGGCGCAGCCAGTTCGCTCGGCCGGCGCGCGACGGCAGCGGCGACGGCCAGGTCGTCGCCGCCAACGTCGACCTGGTGCTGCTCCTGTCCGGTCTCGACCACGACTTCAACCCGCGGCGCATCGAGCGCTACGTCGCACTCGCCTGGGCGGGCGGTGCCGAGCCGGTGGTCGTCCTCAACAAGGCCGACATCTGCGACGACGTACCCGGCCGCATCGCCGACGCGCACGCGGTGGCGCCGGGTGTTCCCGTGCGCGTCATCGCCGCTCGCGAAGGCGTTGGCCTGGATTCGCTCATGCCCCTCCTCGAGCCGGGCAAGACCATCGCCCTTCTCGGATCATCGGGCGTGGGCAAGTCGACCCTGGTCAACGCGCTGCTGGGCTGGCAGCGCCAGCCGACCGGCGACGTGCGCGCGGGCGACCAGCGTGGGCGTCATACCACCACCGCCCGCGAGCTGGTGCGCTTGGAGTCGGGCGCGCTGCTGATCGACTCGCCGGGCATGCGCTCGGTGGGAATGTGGGACGGGCAGGACGGCGTCACGGCTGCCTTCGCCGAAGTGGATGCGTTCGCGGCCGAATGCCGCTTTGCCGACTGTGCGCATGAGGGCGAACCGGGCTGCGGCGTACGCGCCGCTGTAGCCGATGGCCGGCTTGCGCAGGCGCGCCTCGACAGCCACCGGAAGCTGGCGCGCGAGGCCGCCGCCGAGGCGCGCAAGCACGATGCCGCGCTGCGGGCGAGCGAGCGGCGCCGCTGGAAGATCATCCACAAGTCGGTGCGCAACCACATGCGCACCAAGTACGGGCCCGAGGCGCACGCCTAGCGTTTCCCGAGCGTCGCTGCGACCTCCGCGTAACCGCGGTGACGCGCCTTCGCCTTCAGGGCATCGTCCAGGCCGACCCACGCCCGCTGTCTGCGTGTTGCGGCAGGGTCGAGGAAGACCAGCAAGGTCGATGTTCCCGCCGCGGGCGGCATGCCCGCCCACCAGGCGCCAAATGCGGGCGTCGGGTCCGGGCCGAGCGCGCGGAACGTCTCCGGCCGACGTCGCAGCACGTGCAGCACCTCAGCGGACCACAACGCGGCGATGACGTGGGTTTCGCTTTCCCAGCGCCGTTCGCCCAGGCGTGCGGCGAGCGCAGCGCCGAGGTACGCGCGTTTCGCGTTGAACGCTCCGGCACTCTCCTGCAGGTCCGGAAACCTGGTTCGGTTCTCGATGTGCAGCAGGGCCCGGCCCGGCGTATCCCAGACGACAACGTCGGCACGGCCGGCGAACTGGTAGTGCTGGTACGGCTCGTCCACGCCGATCGTGAAACCGAGTGGCCGGAAGTGTGCGGCCTCGTACTCACCCATCGCCGAATGGACGACATCCGCCGTCAGTGACGGTCGCGTGTCCGGTCTCGCGCGCCCGTCCAGCAGACCCGCCTCCAGCCGCAGTCCGAGGGCCGTTGCCAGCCTGACATACGCGTCGAGCGAGCCGGCATGGCCGTCCTCGATCGCGAGTACCGTGGCCGGCGACAGATGCGCCTGGTCGGCCAGCTCGCGCACGGTTCGTCGCCGGCGAAGTCGCTGCTCGCGCACCCGGCCACCGAACATGGCAAGCAACTGCACGAGTGCGTTGGCCGCGGCCGGTGTCGGGGGCTGGCGGAGCGATGATGGCGACATAGTCAGTGTCATTGAACAGACACCGCCTTATCCGCCACTTTGCTGCGGCTCAGCGCCGACTCATCGCACGCCGTCACTCAGCAAGGATGGGGCATTGAGCGTGGCGGCGCCCGATCATGCAGCGGTTTGGACTTGACCGCCCGAGCCAGGCTGCCCAGAGCGTGGATCTTGTTCAGTGTCACTGACCTACTGCCAATCTTGTTCAGTGTCACTCACCTACTGCCCGCGTTGTAGGCCGTGTTGTGGGTGCCGGCCGCTCTGAGGGTGTGCGGACGAGGCTAGAAGGGCAGGATCCGGGTGCGCGCGACCTGCTCGAGCCACGGTTTCTCGAGCTCGATGGTCGAGCCGCGGCCGTGGCCGGGCAGCACGCGCAGGTCGTCGGCGAGCCTACCCAGGCGGGTGAGTGAGTCGACCATCGCCGCGTCGGAGCCGCCTGGTAGGTCGGTGCGACCCCAACTGCCGGCGAAGAGGGTGTCGCCGGTGAAGAGCAGGCGCTCCGAGTCGGTCAGCAGGCAGACCGAGCCTTCGGTGTGACCGGGCGTGTGCAGCACCTCGAGCGAGATCTCGCCGAAGCGGATGCGCGATCCCTCGGACAGGTCGATGGCCGGCACGGAAGGCGGGATGGGGAACGGCGCCATGACCGGCTGTGGCTCGACGAGGCCGTGTCGGTCGAGGATGTGCGCGGCGATCTGCGCGCCCGTCGCTGCCTGGACCGCCGCGTTGTCGCCGATGTGGTCCCAGTGGCGATGCGTGCTGACGATCAGCTTGAGCGTCCAGCCGCGTTCGGCGAGCGTTGAGGTGACCCACTCCACGCACGGCGTCGCCGTGTCGATCGCGATGGCCTCATTGCTGGCCTCGTCGCCCAGGACGTAGAGGTTGGTGGCGATCGGGCCGACTACCCGCTGCAGCAGCTTCACCGGACCGGTCCAACGCCCCGAATGACGGCCATACCGTCACCCACGCGGTCCGCGGGTCGACGGATGCCGAAGATACGCCGTGGGAATGGGATGGCGCCGCCGAGCCGTGGGAAGTCATGCGAGGCGCCGGCGGGCGGAAGACATGCGGAAGTCAACGAAAGCTCCCGAGCGCAGGGTGTCCGGCATTTTGACGATATGGCCGGCATTTGAGGGGCTGTTGGTCGGAATTCGGGCCGTCGTGGCCGACGTTGGAGCCGGAGACTGCGGTGGACGCGCGGGCGGCGTTGGGCCGGGGACGGCCGGCGGCGGGCCGGTGACGGCCAGCGTCGGGCCGGGCACGGCCAGCGTCGGGCCGGGCACGGCCGGCTTTGCACTCGCTCATTCCGACTCGATGCGGAAGAACACGCCCACCCGGCGTATGTGGCCACGACCCAGGCGGTAGGTCAGGTTGCCGGGGAAGGGATGCTGGCCGGTGGCCTGGATGGCGTGTTCGCGCTCCGGATCGTCCGGCTCGAGCTTCCTGGCCACGAAACGCAGCCGGCCGCCGTTCGGCCAGACGAGCACGCCGCGGCCGGCTGCCGCGAGGTCACGTGTCCAGCCGACTTCACCGTTGGGGTGGCCCAGGTAGCGGTTGCCGTCGGCACGCAGCAGGCCCACGAGTCGCGATCGGACGCCCTGCCCGTCGCGTCGGTTGACACGCAGTTCGAGCGTGTTGCCGATACCGACACGCCGCCAGACGGCGCGCACGGGCGGGTCGATCAGGGCGAGAATGCGGTACTGAAGGCGAAACGCCGCGTGCCAGAAGCGGGACACGCAGACAAGCATAGGGAGGCGACCCTGATGGCCGGATCTACTGCCACTTTCACCTGGTATGGCCACTCATGCATCGAGCTGCGCACGCCCGGTGGCAGGACGGTCATCTTCGACCCGTGGTTCGGCAACCCCACCTCGCCAAAGTCAGCCGACGAGGTCCAGGCGTGCGACATGATGCTGGTTTCGCACGGCCATTTCGACCACCTGGGCTCGGCGCCGCGCGAGGTGACCAAAGCCGACGCGCTGTCGATCGCGCGGCGCACCAAACCAGCCTGGCCGTGCATCCACGAGCTCTCCCTGTGGCTCGAGACGCAGCTCGGCGACGCCGGGGTCGAGATCATCGGCATGAACAAGGGCGGCACGGTCGAGTCGCGCGGCCTCAAGGTGATCATGGTCCATGCCGACCACTCGGCCGGTGACTGGTTGCCGCCGGGCGAGCCGATGACCGGCTGGCGCCGCGATAGCGCCGGCCCGATGTATCTCGGCGAACCGGTGGGCTTCGTGGTCGAGCTCGAGGACGGCCGGCGCGTGTACTTCGCCGGCGACACCGCGCTGTTCCGTGACATGGAGTTCATCGGCCAGCTGCACACGCCCGATGTCGCGTTCCTGCCCATCGGCGGCCACTTCACCATGGACCCCGAGGCGGCCGCCATCGCCACGCGGCTGCTGGGCGTCGAGGCGGTGATCCCCATCCACTATGGCACCTTCCCCATCCTTGCCGGCACGCCCGAGCAGTTGCGCCACGACCTGACGCGCGCCGGCGTGGGCACGGTCCAGGTGATCTCGCCCGAACGCGGCGTCGAAACGCCCCTTCCCTGACGCGCGCCCCGCTCCACTCGACGCGCGCGCCTGAGAACCGCCTCGGGCACCGGCCAAATTGGTCATACACGCGAGGGGCGCACGTTAAGTGCAGTTCGGCCTGGTCGGGCGGGGCCGTGGCGGTGGCATTTAGTCATACACGCGAGGGGCGCACGTTAAGTGCAATTCGGCTTGGGCGGGCGGGGCCGTGGCGGCGAAGTCACGCTCGATCCACGCTCAGCCACGCGGCGCTCGGGGCGTCTGACCCGCTTGACGGTCGCCAGATCGGACTTAACGCGCGAGGGTCGCGAATCTGACCAGAAAGACAGGCACGCAAGCGGCCCAGCCGGCCGCCGAAGCCAGGAGCCGATCGTTCTGCCATCAGTCGGGAGCGCGGCGCGCAGGGTCGTTCCGTGCGAGCGCACGCGGCGGCGATTGGTCGAGCTGCCGGCAACCACCAGCCAGACCGCAACGTGTGCCGGTATCCAGCCACGCTCGCGAGCGATCATCGGAGCGAGGCGGCGCTTGCGGTCAAGCGTGCCCATCACCTCGTTGACATCGACGATCTCCGTCTTGAGCTCGATGACGAGCAGGGTGCGACTTCGCGCGTGCCAGGCCAGGATGTCGATCACGCCACGCTCCCCGTAGACGGAGAACGAGACCTCCGGGGCGAGCACCCAACCCGGAATTGAGAGGAGCGCCCGCGCCACCGACTCATGCATCGCCGAGTGACGGGCGTTCAGCAGTCGATCCAGCTCACCGCCCTGCCAGCGGACGACGAAGTCGAGGCTGCCGCCCAGGGCCGCGACCAGATCCATGACGACGTCGACTCCGAGCTCGCGCACGAGGCCGCGCTCCAGTCTTGACACGCTCGACGCCGACACGCCCGCCCTGACGGCGAGATCGGCCTGCCGCCAGTGCTTCTTCATGCGCAGCGCCCGGCAGACCCTGCCGAGACGATGGGCATCCATGGCCATCATCCTGATGGCAGGGGCTTATCGGCGGCTCATCGGCCGCTTACCTGCCGCTTATCTCCAGCTCATCGAGAAGGCTGGGGAGCGGCACGGGTTCAGGCGGAGCCGCGTCCGACGAAGGCTCAGCCAGGCGCAGGGCGTACCAGGCAACGTCGACCCACCGGCCCAGCTTCCAACCGACGCGTTCATAGACGCCGACGCGCGTCATGCCGATCGACTCATGAAGCCTGACGCTGGCCGGGTTGGGCAGCCCGATGCCGGCGTAGGCGTTGACGAAGCCCTGGCGGCGGAGGATCGGCAGCAGGTCGGCGTAGAGCGCGCGGCCTATGCCGCGGCGCTGGGCCGCAGGGTCGACGTAGACGGAGATGTCGACCGACCAGCGGTAGCCCGCCCGCGATCGGTGCTCGCCGGCATATGCATAGCCGACCACGCGCCCATCCTCGTCCGTCGCCACGAGCCACGGCGTGCGCGTGAGGACGGCGCGCATGCGGGCCAGCCATCTCGTCGCGCGTCGGGCGCCTTCTCCTCGAACGAGATCGTGCTGCCGACAACAGCCGGCCGGTAGATTTCCGCCGCGCGCTCAGCATCGCGCTCCGGATCGGCAAGGCGGATCTTCACCATGGGTGCCGAGGTCAGCGCGGGGACCAGCTGAGGATGCCGATCCTGGTCGGTTTCCAGTCGAACGCGTAGCGGCCGTCGCGCTGCTTCGAGCACGTCCGGCAGCAGGCGCTGCCAGCCGCTGGTCCTTCTCGCTGCCCGTGCGCAGCCAGAGCTGGCGCCGCGCAGCTTGAGCGCCTCGTCGGCCGACTCGAAGGTGGGTGGCACGCGATCGACGAGGCGCACCTCCGGCAGCCGGCCGCGCGCGAGGAGGAACACGAGCAGCTCGGGCATGGCGGGAAGTCGGACGCGCGGCTCGCCGTGGATGGGCTCCCAGAACATGGCCGACACGGTGGCCATTGCCGACTCCCCCATGACCGCCACGCACAGGCGCGTGGTGGCCTGCTCGAAGGCGTCGAGGAAGGCGCCGATATCGGGGATGTCGTAGCCAACGTGGGACATCAGCGCGACGTCACCCTTGGGCGCCTCGGATGCCATGGGCCAGCGTGACTCGATGGTCTGGAGGTTGCCGACACCGAACGCCGCGGCGTCCTCCGTGAACGCAGCGAGCATCGCCGGCGAGGGGTCGACCGCGATCAGCCGACGGACGGCCAACGCCAGCGGCAGACCGTAACGCCCGCCACCCGCGCCGACGTCGACCCAGACGTCGTCCGGGCGCGCCAGCTCAAGCAGCGCGTTGAGCGTCGCATCGTCCGTGCGGTGGGGATCCATGCGGAAGCGGTTGGCCGTGGGGGCGTAGAAGTCGGTGGGGTCGGGCTCCTCGCGGACGCGATCGACCTGGTCGTTGTCGGCCTTGACTCGGGCGCGCCACGCGTCGAGGAGTTCCGGTACGGACGGGCTCATGGCGTCATTCACGCGATGCAGCCTACAGACCCAGCACAAAACGCAGCGCCGAGTCCACACGCGTCACGGCATCCGGCGACAATCGCCCTGCCCGCGGTCCCAGGACGGCAACCGGCAACGTGGCCGGCTGATCGCACTTGACGTAGCCGTCGCGATCGAGACCGGACTCGCGGGCAAGTACCGACACACTGACCGGCATCACCAAGCACGAGAGGCGCGAGTTCTGGCCGGACGATGCAGGGTTCACGGACGGGACGCTGCGCGGAGTCGTAGGGCACCGCCAGGTAAACGACGCCTACCTCGCCGATCTGGCACGCGCAAACGGCGGCCATTTGGCCACGCTCGATCGCGGCATCGCGGCCGTTCACCCAGACGTAGCTGTCCTTATCGGGGCGCCTACACCTTGAGGTGGAGGACCTTGGTGCGACTGTCGCGGCTGCCTGCTCCGCGGACGGTGAGGGTGACCTGGTAATCGCCCGACACGGCATAGGTGTGGCTCGGGTTCTGGGCGCTTGACGTGGCGCCGTCGCCGAAGTCCCAGTGCCAGTGCGCGACGTAGCCCGTCGAGAGGTCCTGCCACTTCACGGTCAGGCCATCGGCCTGGATAACCCCCGTGAAGTTAGCCGAGGGCGCCACCCGGAGGTGCAACACCTTGGTCCGGCTGTCCTGGCCGCCCGGCCCGCGGACGGTGATGGTGACCGAGTAGTCGGCGAAGTCCGGGTATGTGTGGTTGGGGTTCTGCGCACTGGACGCCTTGCCATCGCCAAAGTCCCAGGTCCAGTTGGTGACGACACCGCTCGAGAGGTCGTGCCATTTCACCGTCAGGCCGTCGGTCTGGATGGTGCCGGTGAAGTCGGCCGTGGGCGCGGCCGGCGCGGTGGTCGGTGTCGGTGTCGGTTGCAGCGTGGGGGTGGGCGTTGGTGCTTGCGTCGGCGTCGGTGTCGGTGTCGGTTGCAGCGTGGGTGTTGGCGTGAGCGTGGGCGTGGGCCCGGTGGTTGGCGGCGGCGCGCTATTCGTCGAAGTCGGGGCCGGCGATTGGCTGCCATCGACTGACGGCTTTGGTGCCAGGCCACTGACGGCCAGGACCGCGACGAGCGACAGGATGACCAACGCCACTGTCAGTGTCGCAAGGGTCCTGCCTGTGCTACCCATGCGCGCCATCCGCAGTCACAGCCAGCATTGTCGTATGCGACCGGAACGATCGGCGCGATGCCGTCAGGTCTGCACCTTGAGGTGGAGCGCCTTGGTTCGGCTATCGCCGCCGCCCGCCCAGCTGACAGTCAGAGTGACGTCGTAATCCCCGTGGGCGGCGTAGGTGTGCGTGGGGTTCTGCTCGTTGGACGTGCTGCCGTCGCCGAAGTCCCAGTGCCAGCGCGTGATGTAGCCCGTCGAGAGGTCCTGCCATTTCACGGTCAGGCCATTGGGCTTGATGGTGCCCGTGAAGTTGGCCGTGGGCGCCACCCTGAGATGGAGCTCCTTGGTTCGGCTGTCCTGGCCACCCGGACCGGAAACGGTCACGGTGACCGGGTAGTCGCCGTAGCGCGCGTAGGTGTGGCTGGGGTTCTGCCCGTCGGACGTCGCTCCGTCACCGAAGTCCCAGTGCCAGTTGGTGATGTCACCGGTCGAGAGATCCTGCCACTTCACCGTCACGCCGTCGGCCTGGACAGTGCCAACGAAGTCGGCATTCGGCGCTGCGGGCGTGGGGGTGGTCGGCGTCGGAGTCGGGTCGAGTGTTGGTGTGGGCGTGGTCGTGGGCGTCGGAGTCGGAGTCGGTGTCGGCGCTGGGGTTGGTGTCGCGCCTGCATCCGTACCTGGAATGGCACTCGTCAGAGGGACGTTTGGCGCGGGTACGGGCGCGTTTGCCGACGGATCAGTGGTGTTCTCGCACGAGCGGAAGGTGGTGGGCCCGTGGCCCCCTGTGCACGTGTCCGTGCCGTCGCCGCCGTCGAGGATCTCCGGGCCATTGCTGCCGATCAGGATGTCGTCGCCGGCGCCACCGAACAGGTAGTCGGGGCCGTTCTCGCCGTAGATCGTGTCATTGCCGTCGCCGCCGACCAGGCAGTCCTTGCCGTTTCCGCCGTAGATCGTGTCATTGCCGCCCAGGCCAAAGACGAGCGAACCGCCGTTGCCGGCGTAGATCACGTCGTCGCCCTCAGTGCCGTAGATGGTGTTCTTGAAGTGGATATTGGCGCAGTCGCTCGGTACCGCGGGAGACCCCGGTAGCTGGGCGAGATACGCCTGGGACCAGTTCACGTCCGACGAGAACCATGCGCCGCTCGCTGAGATACCGGCGGAAGCGAGCAGAACTGCAGCGACCAGACCGAGCACGGCCAGCAGATGGTGCGATCGGACGATTGCCATCTACCTGTCGGCCTCGATTCGGTGTCCGTGACGACTCATGTATCTGGACCTGCGCATCACGAAAGCCACGGCAGCGAGTACGAGCAGCGCCACGAGCGATATGGTTGGTGCGGGCAGCTTCGGTGTCGCAGTAGGAAATGATTGAGAGTTGAGCGTCGGCGATGTTGCCGCGAGGGACGTCGTGTCGGCAAGCTCACTACCGCCTTCAATGGCTTGCCGAATGGACTCCGATCTGGCCACAGGCTCTGGCGGATCCTGCATTACGCGGCGATTGGTAACCAGGCGCCTGATCTCAGTCCACATCGTGCGTAATTCGCTAAAGATCAGAAAGCCCCCAGTTATCGCCAGAAGTGCTAGAAACGCCCACGGCTGCTGCATCACGAACAGTACATAGCCGAGGTAAGGGATCGAAAAAAGGGCGCCACCAATTACGTCGGCTTGAGATCGATGCTCGGCGTCAGCCGCCGGATTCGCGTCGCCGCGGGTGACATAGGTCTTCCCGTCGAGCGCGACGACGCGGTGTGTCACCGTTTCGCCGCTCGGGTCGCGGAACGCTGCTGCCTCGCCAATAGCTAGCGTTCGCGTTGAACGGTCAACGACAACTGCCGATCCCAAGTGGATTGTCGGCTCCATACTGGAGCCGCGCACGATCATCACGTCATAGTTCGTGAAACGTGGCACCGCGAGCAAGCCGAGAAACGCGAGCAGCGCCAGCCACAGGCAAGCCTGAAGGACTAGCCGACTCAGCCGCATCTAGCTAACCAATGCGGGAACGAGTTGGGGAGATCGGGCACTAGTGACACCAATGCCCGATCTGCCACCACCACCTCAGACGGTCTGACCGGTGATTGTCGCGTTGATCTTGAGGGTACCGCCCTGAAGAGCATTCTGGTTGCCATTGCTGTCCCATGCATTCTTCTGAATGATGTACAGGCGGGCGTGAGAAGCAAGGGACCCTACAGGCACGTTGCCGGCGCTTTCAGCCGAACGCGCGCTCTGCCAAGAGTATATGGCGGTTCCCGTACCAGGCTCGCAGGAATGATCAGTCGTCTCCGCGTAGACCTGGAATGCATCCTGCATTCCGTCAGGTGAGGCGTAGGTCACGTCCTGCAAGGCCGTGAGAGTCAAGGCGAAGTCGCCAACGTTCTCCACGACAATGCAGTCTTCCGCGGTGATGCCTGGGCCGGTGGCCTGCGCCGTGGTGAAAGTATAGCTATCAAGGGTGGCGTTCGTCGTCGAGCAGTCGGTATTTAGCGCCGGACAGAAGCCGAATTTCAGACCAGCCGATCCAGATGTGAAGGTGTAGTTGTTGGCGGAAATCGAGTCGGTGAAATATGCGCCGGTCGCGTAAACTCCGACCGACACAATTGCGGTGATCACGAATAGCGAGAGCGCGATGCGTTTCATTGTCCCTCCTTCGGGCACTGTGAGTCGATGTGGGCACGACACAGAAGGGTGGGGGCACACCGACAGTTGAGGCGAACGGGCACGCTGCGAATTTGAAGCGCGCCATCTGAGGACCGGGATCGATGGGCGGTCGATCACCTCCTTCCCGGAGCGAAGCACGGTGGGTTCGCTACGTGTGGTCGCGTTGCTGGGGCCGCGTCCGGTCGTTGTGTGACGACGGCTGGGTTGCCGTTAGACAGTGCCCTCCCTCCCCTGTTGGGCGTGGACACCGCGTCCGATGCTAGGCCGAGAGTACTGGTGTGGCTATACCCAATAGTCACTTTTTGGGTGACTCCGCGCACCGGACGCTAGAGCGGCGGTGTGCTCCAGCTGCCCGAGTCGGCCGAGGCGCCCACGCTCGCAGCCGCTTTGAACCACGCGGCGGATGCAGGCACGGCGGGCGGGTTGCCGGCGGGCAGGAGGCTGCCGACCAGCGGGACACGGAAGAGCACCTGGCCCACGACGCGCACGGCGTTGGCACTGAAGTCGTCGCCGGCGCTGTTGGCGTCTCCCTTGGTGGTGAAGCTGCCATCGGCGTTGACGGTTGCGACACGGTGCGTCACGACTGAGTTGTCGACCTCCATCGTCAGGATCATGCCCGGCTCGATCTGGGCGGGCGGGCGGCCGAGGACGACCAGGTCGCCGGCACTGATCGTGGGCGTCATGCTCGCGCCCTTGACGACCAGCACGTGGTACCAGCGGTTGTTGACGAGCCCGTATGCGACGAACACGGCGAAGACCACCGCGATCACCAGCGAGACGTTGAAGGCAGTGCCGGTAAGCCGCTTGAGAAGCCGTACGGCTCGGGCACGCCTGGACATGGGCAGCGGCTCGACGGTCGGCTCGTCGACCGCCGGCTCACCTTCGACTGCAGCGTCGGCCGTCCCCTCATGGTCGGTCGAAGCGTCGTCGTGGGGGTGGGAGGGCGGCTCGGGATCGGCCACGTGCTTGAGCCGGAAACCGATAACGAAAAGGCTCGTGATGACCGCGAGACCGAGTGTCAGTCCCATCGTCCGCCCGATGAGGCGATCGACCGCCTGGGCAAGCTTGTCGCTGATGGTTCGTTCGGTCGTGGTCATCACGAGTCTCCCCGGTAGAGGCTCCGAGGTACGAGGCTGAGGACGGATGGGCACGTTCCGTCCTCAGCTCGCAAGGTTGGGTTTGTCTACCAGCCGGGGTTCTCGACCTGCGTCGCGTCGACGTGCAGGTTGAAGTTGGCGGTCTGGTTCTCGAACTCGTTCCCGGCGCTCGTCACCAGCTGGAAGTAGGCGTTGTAGCAAGCCGTGTAGTTGATCGGCAGGCCGCCGGCGAACGGGCCGGTGTTCTGCGCGTTGGTGAAGCTCAGGTTCTTGAGGTAGGTCTCCTGGACGGCGGGCGTGATCTCGGCGCCACCGCAGTAGATCTGGTTCACGCGCACCCGGATCTTGTTGTAGAAGCCGGTGTAGCTCTCGGAGCCAAACTCATCGGTGAAGCGGTACTTGACGGGCACGGTCGAGAGGGCCGTGTTGTAGACCTCGAACTCGTACGGGCCACTCCATACGCCGGGCATCAGGTTGCTGACGCTGAAGCTGGTGGGATGCGCCTGGACGTCGATGTTGCCGGACGTCGCGGTAACAGACACGTGGTCCGAATCGCTGAACCAGGCAGCGCTGCCCACGGCACCAAAGGCCATGATCGCAACGACCGACAGGACGAAGGTGGCGGCAAGAGTCTTTCGCACTGGACCTCTCCTTGTTTCCTCCGCCGGTGACGCCAGCGGACGGGCAGAGCGCGGTTGGGCATCGCGCACAAACGATGGTCCCGATCAGCGTGTCCTCAGGTAATGACCCGTCGGTCCCATCGGCCATCCAGCCGATAGTCCTGTTCCGAGCGTGAGCCATGCAGGGATGCCGCCACACACGACTTCAGGCGGACCCGTCCTAGTGCGTTCGTACTCGGCGCATGGCCAACCGCCGAGGCGCCCCTTCTAAGGGGTTGGGTCGCTCCAGCTTTGGGCCGCAGCCGACGCATCCACCGTCGTGGCGACCGCAAACCACGCCCCCGACGAGTGGGCGGCCGGCGCACCGCCGACCGGCAACAGGCCGCCCAACGCAGGGATGCGGAACAGGACCTGGCCGACGACGTGAACGTCGTTCGCACTGAAGTCATCGCCCACCGCATTCGCGTCGCCCTTGGTCACGAAGGTGCCGTCCGGGTTGACCCGCTCGACACGATGGGTCACCACCGAGTTGTCCACCTCCAGCGTGAGGATCATGCCCGGCTCGATCTGAGCTGGTGGACGCGCGATCACGATCAGGTCGCCGGCGGTGATGGTGGGATACATGCTTCCGCCTTCGACCACGAGCACGTGGTACCAGGGATTGTTGATGAGTCCGTAGGCCACGAACACCGTCAGCACAACCGCAGCGACCAGGACAGCGTCAACAGCCACGCCCACAGGGGTACTCAAGCGGGCCAGGAGACCGCGCCTCGCTTCAGCGTGGGGCAGCAGTGTGGAGTCATCCTGCTCGATTGGGCGCGCGGGGGCCGAACCTTCAGCATCCTCATCGGGCTCCGGGGCCCGGCTCGGATTCGCCACGGCATCGGCACCACTGGTGCGTCCACCGATCAGCGAGATCAGGACGACGACCAGCGCCAGGCCGAGCACCAGGCCAACTGCCCGACCAAAGGCACCGCTGGTTGCCGGCATCTCCCGGCGCGCCGCATCTTTTTCACGTGCCATGGCACATCCCATTGATCTCGTTGTTCACGGGCAGGGCCGGGGCGGTTGGACCACAGTCGCCCCGGCCTCGCTTTCTCTTGCCGCTATTCAGTCCAGCCGGGGTTCTCGAGCTGGGTAGCGTCGATCACCAGGTTGAAGTGCGCGGTCTGGTTCTGGAACGTGTTCGGAGTCGCGTTCAGGAGCTTGAAGCTCAGGTCGTAGCACGCGGTGATGTTGATCGGCAGGCCTGCCGTCCACAACGTCGGTGTCGACGAGTTATCGAACGTCAGGTCCATCAGGAGGCCCTGATAGACGGGGCTGCCGAGCTCGGCGCCGTCGCAATAGCGCCCGGTCGCCTGGACCAGGATCTGGGCATGGAAGCCGTCGATCGTCTGGTCGAGGAGCTGCTCCGTGACGCGGAACTTGACCGGCACCGTCGAGTCCGGCGTGTTGTGGTTGTAGATCTTGAACTGAACCGGATCAGTCCACACGCCGGGCATCAGGTTCGACAGCGTGAAGGTCGGCGAGCCGGTGACTGTGATCTTGCCCGATGTGGCCGTGACAGCCACGGTGTCGGAGCTGGTGAACCAGGCGGCACTGCCGATGGCGCCAAAGGTCATGATGGCGACGAGGGACAGGCCCACCGTCAGGGCCAGGAACTTGCGCATCCACTCTCTCCCAAGACTGGGGTCAGATCGCATCGCTCGGGCCTGACTGACTGGGCAGCGGCCGGCGCGTGCGACCTACCGATGAGGCCTAAAAGGGCCGTGACAAACTCGGGTACGCGATTTGCGCGCGATCACCCTCCTTGGGCGCGTGCGTCTGGGCGACGCGCCGATAACGCCCGCCGCAGCCTGCCGGATCTCGAGGGGCACTCGTCCTGCGGGACTTCGAGCACCAGGGCTGCGCCCGAAGTAATGGTCAGCGGTAGTACCAAAGGCATGTGCCGGACGGCCCTGCGGGTAGGCCAAAGGGCCCACGCCACTCGTGGCGAGAACGCGTGGCGGCGCGTCTAGACTGCCTGTTTGTGAAGGAAAAGCGGACCGCGCGACGGTCGACCGCAAACGCCGAAGGTGGTGCGCAAATGCACCAGTTGGTGGGCGAGCGGATCGTCGTGCTCGACGGGGCGATGGGCACCCTCATTCAGGGGCGCGGCCTGGGCGAGGCTGACTTCCGCGGTGAGCGGTTTGCAGATCACCCACGTGACCTGAGAGGCGCGAACGAGGTCCTGAACCTCACCCAGCCGCAGGTGATCCGCCAGATCCACGACGAGTACCTCGCGGCTGGCGCTGACATCATCACCACGAACACCTTCAACGGCACGGCGATCTCGATGGCCGATTACGCCCTGGAGCCCTACGCCGAGGAGATCAACCACGCCGCCGCCACCCTCGCCCGTGCGGCAGCCGACGAGCAGACCAGGCGCACCCCGGACCGCCTGCGCTTCGTCGCGGGCTCGCTGGGCCCGACCAACAAGACCGCCTCGATCTCGCCCGACGTCAACGATTCCGGCGCGCGCAACGTCACCTGGGAGCAACTGGTCGACGCTTACTCGACCGCCGCGCGCGGCCTGATCAGCGGCGGCGTCGACATCCTGCTGATCGAGACCATCTACGACACGCTCAACGGCAAGGCCGCGATCTTCGCCGTCGAGTCGCTCTTCGAAGAGTTGGGCAGGCGGCTGCCGGTCATCGTCAGCGGCACGATCACCGACCTCTCCGGGCGCACCTTGTCCGGCCAGACCGTGGCGGCCTTCTGGAACAGCGTCCGGCATGCGCGACCGTTCGCAGTCGGGCTCAACTGCGCCCTTGGGGCGGAGCTGCTGCGGCCGTACGTCGCCGAGCTCGCGCACATCGCCGACGTGCCCGTCGTCACCTACCCCAACGCCGGGCTGCCCAACGCCTTCGGCGCCTACGACGAACAGCCAGCGCAGACCAGCGCGCTGCTGGGCGAGATGGGCCGCGAAGGCCTGCTCAACCTGGTCGGTTCGTGCTGCGGCACGACGCCTGACCACACACGCGCCATCGTCGCCGCGGTCGAGGGCATGCCGCCGCGCGTCGTCCCGACCATCGAACCAAGGACGCGGCTGGCCGGCCTCGAGCCGCTCGACATCGGCCCCGATTCGTTGTTCGTCAACGTGGGCGAGCGGACCAATGTCACCGGCTCGCGTGCTTTCGCGCGGCTGATCAAGGAGAACCGCTTCGACGAGGCCGTCGCGATCGCGCGCCAGCAGGTCGACAACGGCGCCCAGATGATCGACATCAACATGGACGAGGCGCTGCTCGACTCACCGCGTGCCATGGCGCGCTTCCTCGACCTGATCGCTGTCGGAGCCGGACATCGCCAAGGTGCCCTTCATGCTCGACTCGTCGCGCTGGGAGGTGATCGAGGCCGGCCTGAAGCACGTGCAGGGCAAGCCCGTCGTCAACTCGTTGTCGCTCAAGGAAGGTGAGGCGGAATTCCTGCGCCAGGCGCGGCTCGCGCAACGCTACGGGGCGGCGGTGATCGTGATGGCCTTCGACGAGGCGGGCCAGGCGGACACGGTCGAGCGCAAGGTGGCCATCGCCCACCGCGCTTTCTCGCTGCTGACGCGCGACGCCGGCTTTGACCCGACCGAGGTGATCCTCGACCCGAACATCTTCGCCATCGGTACCGGCATCGAGGAGCACGCCGGTTATGGCGTGGCGTACCTCGAGGCGACGCGGCGGCTGAAGAAGGAGCTGCCCGACTCGCTCGTCAGTGGCGGCGTCTCGAACGTTTCCTTCGCCTTCCGCGGCAACGACGCGGTGCGCGAGGCGATCCACGCGGTCTTCCTGTACCACGCCATCCGCGCGGGCATGGACATGGGCATCGTCAACGCCGGGGCCCTCCCCGTCTACGACGACATCCCGATCGACCTGCGCGAGCGTGCGGAGGACCTAGTGCTCAACCGCCGGCCCGATGCGACCGAGCGGATGCTCGAGATCGCCGACGAGGTGCGCGGCGGCGAGCGTGCGGCCGGTGGCGCCGGTGGGCCCGACCTGGCGTGGCGGTCGGCGCCGGTCGCGGAGCGCCTCCGCCACGCGCTGATCGAGGGCATCAGCGACTGGATCGTCGAGGACACGGAGGAGGCACGCGCGGCTGCGGTACGGCCGCTGGACGTTATCGAGGGCCCGCTGATGGCCGGCATGGACGCGGTCGGCGACCTCTTTGGGTCGGGTCGGATGTTCCTGCCGCAGGTCGTCAAGAGCGCGCGCGTGATGAAGCAGGCGGTTGGCTACCTCGTCCCGTACATCGAGAAGGCGCGGGCGGCCGACCCGATGGCCGCGAACGGCGACGGCCGGCAGTCTTCGCCCACCGTGGTCATGGCCACGGTCAAGGGCGACGTGCACGACATCGGCAAGAACATCGTGGGCGTCGTGCTCGCGTGCAACGGCTATCGCATAGTGGACCTGGGCGTGATGGTGCCCTGGCCGCGCATCCTCGAGACGGCTGCGGCTGAGAACGCCGTGGCGATCGGCCTGTCCGGGCTGATCACGCCCTCGCTCGAAGAGATGCGCACGGTGGCGCAGGAGATGGAACGCGAGCACCTGACGCTGCCGCTGCTGATCGGTGGCGCGACCACGTCGCGTGCCCACACCGCGGTGCGCCTCGAGCCGGCGTATTCCGGGCCGGTCGTGCACGTGGCCGATGCGTCGCGCGCGGTGGGCGTCGTCCGCTCGTTGCTCGACGATGACGCGCGCGACTGGTTTCGTGGCCCAGACGCGCGCTGCGTACGAGGAGCTGCGCCGCCAGTTCGCCGAGCGTGACGATCGTGTCCGGCGACTGAGCCTCGCCGAGGCGCGGGCGAACCGGTTGGTGCTCGACTGGGCGGGTGCTGCCCCGCCACGGCCCGAGTTCCTGGGCACGCGCGCGCTGCGCGACATCCCACTCGCCGAGCTGGCCGGCTTCATCGACTGGACGCCGTTCTTCGCCACCTGGGAGATCCCCGGCCACTACCCCGAGGTGCTCTCGGATCCACGCCGGGGCGCCGCCGCACGCTCGCTGTTTGCCGACGCCGGCGTCCTGCTCGAGCGCGTGGTGAAGGAGCGGCTGCTGCACGCGTCGGCGGTGGTCGGCTTCTGGCCGGCGGGTTCGACGGCCGACGATGACATCGTGCTGTTCACCGACGATTCGCGGTCCGCCGAGCTCGACCGCCTGCACACCCTGCGCCAGCAGATGGCCAAGCCGGATGGTCGGCCGAATCTGTGTCTGTCGGACTTCGTGGCGCCGGTGGGGTCGGGTGTCGAGGATTTCGTCGGTGCCTTCGCGGTCACCGCCGGCGGGGGGCTCGACGAGGCGAAGGGGCGCTTCGAGGAAGACGGCGACGACTATTCGGCGATCCTGCTGACGTCGCTCGCGGACCGGCTGGCCGAGGCGGCCGCCGAGTGGCTGCACGCGCAGGTTCGCCGCTCGCTGTGGGGCTATGCGCCCGGGGAGGCGCTGGACAACTCGGCACTCATCCGCGAGGAGTACCAGGGCATCCGGCCCGCGCCCGGCTATCCCGCCGCGCCCGACCACACCGAGAAACGGACGATCTTCCGGCTGCTCGACGCTTCGGGGCAGGCGGGCATGCGGCTGACCGAGTCGATGGCCATGATCCCCGCGTCGTCGGTCAGCGGGCTGTACTTCTGGCACCCGGACGCGCACTACTTTGGCCTCGGGCGGATCGGGCGCGACCAGCTGGCCGACTACGCGCGCCGCAAGGGCTGGTCACTCGCCGAAGCCGAGCGCTGGCTGGCCCTGAACCTGGCCGACGAGAAGGCCGCCTCCGCCTCTACCTCCCGCTCCGCCTCTGCCTGAGGCGCCTCGACCCCTTCACGCGCCCTTGATGCGCACAGAGCTTCAGAAACCGCCAATTCCCTGCACAAAGTGAGTCCCAATCGGCCGATTCGCGGGGGGTCGCTGCACGAATGGGTCAAAACTGATGCGGCACGCGCATCGGCCGCGGCGAAGTAAGCCGGAGATAAGTGGGAGATAAGCGGCGGTGGCTATGAATCGGCCATGTCGGTGTCTGGTCGGGGCCTCCGGATCGACGTTGCGCGGACGGTCCGCGACGTGCGCCTTGCTCTCGGCTGGTCGCAGCGAGAGCTCGCGCGGCGGACGCAGCTCGCGCAGTCGACCGTCTGTCGTATCGAGCGTGCGACGCTGCCCGACCTGACCTTCGACACCGCAGCGCTCATCCTCGACGTGCTTGGTGTGCACGCGTCCCTCGAACTCCGAGCGCCGTTCATTGCCGACCGGGAACGACAGCGTGATGCCGGGCACGCTCGATGCGTGGCCTACGTTGCTCGGCGTCTGCGGCGGATGGGCTGGACGGTACTGACCGAGGTCGAAATCGTGACCGGGTCCAGCCACGGCTGGATCGATGTCCTTGCCTACCGGGAAAGCGAGGGCCTGCTCCTCGTGGCAGAGGTGAAGACGGACATCGTGGATGTCGGCATGCTGCAACGGCAGATCGGATGGTACGAGCGCGGCGCATGGGCGGCCGCGCGTCGCCAGGGCTGGCAGCCTCGACAGGCGATCAGCGCGGCGCTGGTGCTGGCCACCGCGAAGGCGTCGACGCGCATCGCGGATAACCGCGACTTGCTGCAAGAGTCGTTTCCGATGAGCGCCCGCGAGTTGAGCATGGTGGTGGCTCGAGATGCGCGAGGACCAGATGGGCGGAGGCTGCCCTCGCGTCGGGCGTTGGCGCTGATCGACCCGTACAACCGCTCACGCCGGTGGTTGCTCGCGACGCCACTGGCCGGCCGGGTCGCTCCCGCTGCCTATACCGACTATGCGGACTTCATGCGTCGCACCCGGGCGACCAAGGCGGCGTGATGCGCACCGAGCATCAATAACCGCCAATTCCCTGGGCAAACTCAGTCATGAAGCACGTTGCCGCCGGACTTTGTTGCGGGAATTGGCCGAAGGCGATGCTGCACGCGCATCACGCGTCGCAAAGGGACGTCTCTCGGAGCGTCTTGAGGGGACGCGTCCACAATCCACGCCGTTGGCGAGCAGCGTGACACTCTTTGGTCGGCCGACCGGGACGATCTGACCCGAACCGATACTCATAACTCTCGTAGAATTCGGGGTGCCGGTGGCGCGACCGGCTCGTCACAGGGGGCACGAACCCATCCGCTCACATCGTCTTCTGGCGCCGCTCGTCGGGGTGGTACTCATCTCCCTCGTCGCGGCACAGCCCGCCGGCGCAGCACGTCCGGAGGCCATCTCGCCGGCAATCTCGCAGGCAATTTCGTCGGCGGACCTGCAGCCAGCTTTTGCGCCCGCGGCCCAGGTGCTCGTCCACTGGAGTGGCACGGCGCCGAGCGGCCGTGGCGCGGCGCCGAGCGGCCGTGGCGCGGCCACCATCACAGCACAGACCGACCGGCTGCGCGAGGCGACCGGGGCGACGATCGAGTACGTGCGCCAGACCGCGTCGGGGGCCCAGGTCTACCGGCTGCCGCAGGGCGCCGACCCGGCGGCGATCATGGACCGTCTGCGCACAGTGCCCGGCGTGCTGTCGGTCGAACCGGACATCTGGATGACGCCGGCCTCGGGACCGGCGACCAACGACACCGACTCGGCGAGCATGTGGGGCCTGGTGGGACCGGCACAGGGCAGCCAGTACGGCATCGACGCGGTCGACGCCTGGCCATCGACCACAGGCGCGGGCGTGGTGGTCGCGGTCATCGACACCGGCCTCCTCTTCGATCACCCCGACCTCGCCGGCCAGAGCCTGCCCGGCTACGACCTGGTCTCCGACTACGGGCAGGGCTCCAACCCGGATGTCGCCGGCGACGGCAACGGCCGCGACCCGGACGCGAGCGACCCCGGCGACTGGCCGCGCAGTACCGATAACTGCGGGTCGGACGTGTCCTCGTGGCACGGCACCCACGTCGCGGGCACGATCGCGGCGCTCGCCAACAACAATCTTGGCGTGTTCGGCGGCGCGCCGGGCGTCAAGGTCCAGCCGGTGCGCGTGCTGGGGCACTGCGGCGGCTACATGTCGGACGTCATCGACGGCATCTACTGGGCCGCCGGCTCGAGCTCGGTCAGCGACGGCAACGGCGGGACGGTGCCGGCCGACCCGTACGCCGACTGCGCAACGTCCGGCCCCTGCGTCCGCGTCCTCAACATCTCGCTCGGCGGCCCGGCCGACCGGGAGCACGGCAATCCAATCTGCGACTCGGATCTCGAGCAGGCCGTCCAGTACGCGCGCAGCAAGGACAAGGTCGTCGTCGCGGCGGCGGGCAACGACGGCGAGAACGCCATCAACTTCTCGCCGGCCAACTGTGCCGGTGTGTTCTCGGTGGCCGCGGTCAACTCGGGCGGTAAGCGTGCGGGATTCTCGAACTACGGCTCGGCGAAGCACCCACTGGTCGACATCGCCGCGCCGGGCGTGGGCATCCTGAGCACGCTCAACAGCGGCACCAAGGGCCCGTCGAGCACCTACAACGACACCGTCTGCTACTCGTACCGGTCGGGCGGCTGCAGCTACGACTACTACGACGGCACCTCGATGGCCGCGCCGCACGTGTCGCTGACCGCGGCGCTGGTGGCCGCCGAGAACCCCGGTCTCACGGCCGACCAGATCGAGGCCATCCTCGTGGCCACGGCGCAGCCGTTCCCCTACTCGAGCGCGCGGCACTCCTGTTCGCGGGCCGCCAAGCCGTGCGGCGCAGGCGTGGTGAACGCCGCCGCCGCAGTCGCGGCGGCGGCGCCTCCGGCCACCGTCCCGGGTAGACCGACCAATGTCGCCGCCTCTGCCGGCTCCGGCGCAATCGCGGTCACCTGGGCACCGCCGGCGAGCGACGGCGGCAGCGAGGTCACTGCCTACCGCGCGACGGTCACACCGACCGGCGCCGGATCTCCGGGCACGTGCTCGACTGCCGGCACTCTGTCGTGCACGGTGAGCAGCCTTGGCAACGGCAACTACACGGTCAAGGTGCAGGCCGCGAACAGCGTCGGTTATGGCGCCGCCTCCACGCCGGTCGGCCCGATCACGGTGCCCGCGGTGAGCCCCGCCGACACCGACCCGCCGACCGTCTTCGCGCCGACCATCGCCATCGCAGCGGATCGGTCGGCCGCCGGCGCGATCGCGCTGGACGTCAGCTGGCCCGCCGCGACAGACACAGGCGGGCCGATCTCGGGCTACGAGCTGGAGGCGCGCCTCGACGGCGGCTCGTGGTCGGCGGTGGACCTCGCCAGCCCCTCCGCGACGGGCGTGCAGCTCAGCGTGTCTCCCGGCCAGACGGTCGACCTGCGCCTCGCCGCACAGGACTCGTCGGGCAACTGGAGCGGCTGGGCGCATCTCGCCAGCAGCCCGGTGTCGGTCCGCGTGATCCAGGAGAAGCCGACCGCCAACGTCGTCTACCACGGCCGCTTCCGCCGCTTCAGCTTCGCCGGGGCGCTGGGCGGCCACGTGCGTGCATCCGGGCACGCGAACCACAAGGTGACCTTCACGTTCACCGGCTCGAGCGTGGCGTTCGTCAGCACCCTCTCCTCAGCGCGCGGCATCGCGTCGGTACAGCTCGACGGCGGTGCGGCGCAGGTCATCGACCTGTACCTCGCCAGTGGCTACCAGATGGCCCACGTGGCCTGGGCCTCGGGTCCGCTTGTCGGCCGGGCCGCACGCGCTGGTGGTCACGGTGACCGGCACACGCAACCCGTCATCACGCAGGAACCGGGTCGACATCGACGCCTTCCTGGTCCTCTGAGAGCGGCTGGCGCCGCGGGTCAGCACGATATACTCGGCCCGGCCGGTCGCGCCGCGCTCAACGAACCGCGCGGCTGGCCGTTCCAGCTGCTGAGGGAGTCCAGTTGACGTCGAACGTCGCCCAGAGCTACCCGTACACGACCGAGACGGAAAGCCAGCGGGCAGCCGCGGTCGCCGCCGCCAGCGAGCGTTTCCCGGAGCTGGCCGACAAGATCAAGGCCGAGTCCCAGCCCATCGAATACGACTACCCCGACGAGCCGGGACGGCCACACCGGACGTGGGTCTTCGTCTGTCCGCAACACGTGAACGGGCGGCTGCACGTATGCGGGTACGCGCAGGAGCGCCACGCGCTGTTCACCGTGTGCGATGAGGGTGGCGAAACCTACCTGCGTTGAGCGATCCGGCTGACGGCCTGATCCGCTGTAACCAGTGCGGCAACCAGGTGCCGCGCATGGATTTCTGCGTGCGCTGCGGCGATCCGCTCAGCGACGAGTACGACGACGAGGCACGCGAACGGCGGCGAGCGCGTTTCGCCGCGGCGCCCGATGAATCCCTCAACTCGGTCTCGCTGATCAGCACGGTCTTTCCGCAGCTGCCGCACGCCCATATGCGCACGTTCCGCCTGGCGCTGCTGCTGGGCATGGCGCTGATCGTCGGCCTGGCGCTGGTCGGCGCCTTCGCCGTGGGCATCGTCGCCGCGGCCGCGCTGGTGCCGCTGCTGATGGTGCTCTACCTCTACGCCGTCGACATCTACGAGGACGAGCCGCTGGCGGTCGTCGCCGCGACCATGCTCTGGGGCGCCGCTGCCGGAGCTGTGTTCGCCTTCGCCGCCACGGCCGTCGCCACGCCCAGCCCGTTCGCGGGCGGCGCCGCGAGCCAGTTGCTCGTGCACGGTGTCGTGCTGCCGCTCGTGGCGGCGGCCCTGATGCTGCTCGGTCCACTGGCCCTGCTGCCGGCGCGGCGGTTCAACGACGTGCTCGACGGGGCCACGTTCGGCGCGGCCTCGGGCGCGTCTTTCGTGGGCGCCCAGGTCATCGTCAATGCGCTGCCGCTCCTCTCGGGCGGGCTGCTGCCCGGCGGCGATCCGCTGCCGTGGATCGTCCAGTTGATATCGCTCGGCATCCTCCAGCCGGTCATCGCCGCCGGTTCGATCGGCGCCGCCACGGCCGCAATCTGGCTGCGGTACCGCGCGCCGGTGCGTGATCGGGCAGCGCTGGGCCCGCTCGGCGCGCCGCTCATCGCGGTCGTCGCGGCCGCGGCGCTGCTCGTCGTCGCGGGGTTGGCACGCACGGGACTGTCGTTGATCCCCGAGACCGTCGTCCTGCTGGTCGAGGCCGCGCTCACCCTGCTGTGGCTGCGCCGGGCGCTCCAGCTGGGCCTCATCGAAGAGCTCCACGAGCTGCAGGACGCGCCCGAGGTCCGCTGTCCCAACTGCGGCCGTGCGACGCCGGGGGTTGGTTTCTGCGGCAACTGCGGAATCTCCCTCTCCGCGCTGCCACGCACGCGGCGGGCCCGGGCGAGCGAACAGTGAGCGGCTGGCAACCGTCACCTCCGCCGCCGGGCTACGGGCCGCCAGATGGGCGTCCGGGGTGGGCACCGCCATATCGCCAGCCGGCGCCGGCCCGGATGCGACCGGTCGTACTGCTGGCGGTCTTCCTGGCGGTCATGCTCGTGCTGTCGCTCGGCGCCGCCGTTGTGGTGTCGGCGCTGTCGCCCGGCCCCGCACAGGCACCCTGCCCGGCCGACCAGGTGTGCGCGCCGCCGCCGCCGGGCCAGCCCAGGCCGAGCACCGTCCCGGGTGCGTCACCGGGCCCGACCAATCGACCGATCCCGTCCGGCTCGCCCGGCGGCGCTCGCTTCGAACCGGCCGACGAACCGCCCAGCACGGCTCCGCCATTGCTCAACGGCGAGACCTGGAGCAGCACCAGCCTGGGTTATTCCTTCGAGTACGACCCGGATCTCTGGTCGCTGAGCTACCAGGACGACCAGACCGCGGTGTTCGACAACTCGATCGGCGAGCTGGTGGTGGTGGGCAGCTCGGCCGATACGTCGGTCGACCGCCTGCTGCAGCAGCAGCTCTCGACCATCGACGGCTTCACCGTCGGCCGGACCGCCGACAACTCCGACGCCGACACCGTGCTGGGCGCCGACCTGGGCTACGTCGACGCCCAGGCGCAGGTCTATTCGGCCACCCTGCTGGACGACAGCGGCACGCCCAGTGCGCCGGCCAACATCACCGTCGTCACCGCCTCCAATGGCCGCATCAGCGCGGCGGTGGTGGTCATCGTGGCCAATCCCGACGATGACTCCTATGGCCAGCCCAACCTGGCCATCGTGCGCCAGTCGGCCGACGGAATCCTCAAAACGTTCGACTGGGGGGCGCACTGACGGTGGCTGGGCGCACACTCGGCCTGATCGCGGTCATGCTGCTGGTCGCCGGCTGTGCCGGCCTCGCCGCACCGGCGCGCGCACCCGCGAGTGCGCCTGCGAGTGCGCCCGCGACCGACGTTGCACTCGGGCCGACTGCACCCGGGGTACAGGTGTCGATGACCGTCAGCCTGCGGTTGCCGCGCGAGGCGGAACTCAGTGCCTATCTCGCCGGGCTGAGCGATCCGTCGTCGCCGGTCTACGGCCAGTACCTGTCGGCCGAGCAGTTCGGGGCTCGCTTCGGACTCCCGACGGGCGATATCGACAACGTCGTGGCGTGGCTGAGCGGCGCCGGGCTGAGTGTCACGCGCCTGCCGCAGCGCACCTCGCTGTCGGTCACCGGCAGCGCGGGCCAGGTGGAACGGTTGCTCGGCATCTCGCTTCTTGATCGGCGGACGGCCGACGGACGGCGCTACCACGTGCCCTCCGGCGCGCCGCGCATTCCGGAGCAACTGGCCGGCGACGTGGCGAGCATCGTGGGCCTCGATACCGAGCCGGTGCTGCGCTCGGGTTTGGACGGCGTGAGCGGGAACGACGTACCCAACGGCGGCATGGCGCCGGTCGACGTGGCGCGCGCCTACGGCATCGACCAGTTGTGGGCGGCCGGGCTGCACGGCGAAGGCGTATCGGTGGGCCTCGTCGCGCTCGATGCCTACACGCCCGGCGACATGACCAAGTTCGATCGGCGCAACGGCATCAGCGGGCCACCGATCGACGTCGTGCGCATGCCCGACGCGCTCGACTCGCCGAGCGACGAGGCGGGCGAGGTGGCGCTCGACCTGCAGGTCCTGCGCGGGATCGCGCCCAACGCCCAGATCGTCGTCTACGAGGGCAGCACCGCCTTCGGCTCGATGGCGCCGCTGATCGGCCGCATCGTTGCCGATGGCCGGGTCAAGATCGTCAGCATCAGCTTCGGACTGTGCGAGAAGTATTACCCGGCCGACGCCCGCCAGGCCGATGAGCGCGAGCTCGCCGCCGCCTACGCAGCGGGTATCAGCGTGTTCGTGGCCAGCGGCGACGACGGCGCCTACGACTGCCGCAACGTGCAGCTGCGCAGCAGCCGGCAGGATCGCGACCTGACCGCTGTGACCGACTGGCCGTCGTCGAGCTCACACGCCATCGCCGTGGGCGGCACGTACCTGCGCGTGCGCCAGGATGGCAGTTACCTCGACGAGGCCGCGTGGGCGGATCCGCTGAGCGGCGGCTCGACGGGCGGTGGCCTGTCGACGGTCGTGCCGCGGCCGGACTGGCAGACCGGCCCGGGCGTCGACAACAGCACCAGCAACGGCATGCGCCAGGTGCCCGACGTCGCCGGTCCGGCCGATCCCGACAGTGGCTTCGACATCCAGTACACCGACCCCGGCAGCGGGTTCGTCGATGCCACCGTGGGCGGCACGAGTGCGGCGACGCCGTTCTTCGCAGCGACCATGGTGCTCACCGAGCAGCTCGCCGAGCGCGAGGGCGTCAGCTTCAACCAGCCCCTCGGGCCGGTGCTCTACCAGGTCGCTGCCGAACAGGGCAGCAACGCCTTCCACGACATCGTGCGCGGCAGCAACCTGCTCGAGCCGGCCGGACCGGGCTGGGACTACGCCACCGGCCTCGGCTCGCCGCGCGTGCCGCAGCTCGCGCGGGCAATCGTCGATTTCCTAGCACGCTGACGGCTCGGAGCGGCTGAGCTCGAGCAGCAGGGCCGCGACAAGCGTGGTGCGCGGCACGATCGAATCGAGCTCGATGTACTCGGCCGGTGCGTGCGGATTGCCACCGACCGGTCCCAGACCGTCGAGCGACGGCACACCCGCACCCGACGTCGTATTGGCGTCCGACGCACCGCCGGTCGCTGCGTCGTGCAGGGCGAAGCCCAGGCGACGCGCGATGTCCACCGCCTGATCGACGAGCGCGGCGCCGGCGGGCGTCTTCTCCATCGGCCAGAAATGCCCGCGCAGCTCGATCGACGTCTCGACATCGGGGATGGTCGACTGCGCGGCGATGGCGCGGATCTCGGCCTCGGCCTGCTCCAACGCGGCGCGATTGGTGGCGCGCAGGTCGATCTCGAGTTGTGCATGTTCCGCGACCACGTTGGCCCGTGTTCCGCCGCTGACCGCGCCGACATTGACCGTGACCCCCGGCCAGCGGCCGTTGAGCGCGGTCAGCGCGAGGACCTTGTGCGCCGCCTCGACAACCGCGCTGCGGCCCTTGTCCGGCTCGACCCCGGCGTGCGCGGCGCGACCCTCGATGTGCATCCGGATGTCGGCGACGCCCTTGCGCGCACTGACGATGTCGCCGTTCGCGCGGCCCTCCTCGAGCACCAGCGCGAAGTCCATCTCCGCGGCGGTCTTCTCGATCAGCGGTGTGCTCGCCGGCGAGCCGATCTCCTCGTCCGGATTGCCGATGAACACGAGTCGCCCGAAGGGCAGGCCGTCCGTTCCCGCCACCGAGCGCACGGCCTGCAGCGCGTAAAGGCCGCCCAGCAGGCCCGACTTCATGTCCGCGACGCCCGGGCCGTAGGCCCTCCCGCCACGCACGCTGAATGGCCGCTGCGCGACCGTTCCGGGCTCGAAGACGGTGTCGAGATGGCCGACCAGCAGCACGTTCACCGCCCCGCCGCCATGCCACTCGCCGACCACGCAGTCGCCCAGCTCCGCGTTGGGTTCGGTGCGCACGCTGGCGCCCAGCTCCGCCAGGCGACCGGCCAGCCAGCGGCCGACCTCGTCGACGCCGGCCTTGGTGTACGTGCCGCAGTCGATGTTGACCAGCCGCTCCAGGTCGGCCATGTAGGCGGGCTGCGACGCCTCGACAACGGACCGCAGGTCGGCCAGTTCACGGTCACTGATCACGGCCGGACTGTACGCCAGCGCCCGTATACTCCGGCGACGGTGCGGCTGGTCGAAATTCGCCTGCTCGACGGGCCAAATCTCTATCGCCTGGAGCCGGCGGTGCGCATCGAGCTGGCGCTCGGTCGCCGCCGCTCGTGGTATGGCCAGCGGCTGCCGGCGGCGCATTCGGTGGTTCACCTCAGCGCGTCCGTTCCGGCCCGCGAAGTGCCACCGCCGCTGCGCGAGCTGGCGCGCCAGGTCAGGCTGCTCCACCGGCGAGCGCTTTCGCGCCGTGTGAGGCTTTCGTTCCACCGCACGAGTGAGCCGGGGCACTGGGTGGTGGCCTTTCCGTGGCAGGCCGACGACGAGGCCGAGGTCATCGCCAACACCGCCTGGCGACTCCTGATCGATGGCGCGCTGCGCGCCGTGAGCGAACGCCAGCTGCAGCGCATTCGCGCTGCCGGCGGACGGCCGCCCGCGTGGGTGACCGACGCCGAGCGGCGGATGCCGGTGGTCAGCATCAGCGGCACCAACGGCAAGTCGACGACCACGCGCATGATCAGCCACATCGCGCGCCTCGCCGGCCGAAGGGTGGGCATGACAACCACCGACGGCGTGCTGGTCGACGAGCAACTCGTCGAGCCGGGCGACTACACCGGGCCGCAGGGTGCGCGCAGCGTGCTGCGCCGAGCGGACGTGGACCTGGCCGTGCTCGAAACGGCGCGCGGCGGCATCCTGCTGCGTGGCCTGGGCTACCAGTCGAACGACGCTAGCGTGCTGACCAACATCAGCGCCGACCACCTCGACCTGCAGGGCATCCATACGCTGACCGAGCTGGCCGAGGTCAAGTCGGTTATCTGCCGCGTCACGAGGCCCTCCGGCGCCGTGGTCCTGAATGCCGACGACCCACTCGTCGCGGGCGTCGCCCGTCGGGTCCGCGCGCCGGCCTGGTTCTTCAGCCTGGGCGGGCGTGACGGCGCGCGCCGGATTGCGCGCCACGTGGCGCGCGGCGGGCGGGCCTTCGTGCTGCATGACGGCTGGCTGGTCGAGCGCTCCGGAGGCCGGGAGGCAGCAGCCGTCCCGATCATCGCCGCCGCGGACGTGCCAGCCACGCTCGGCGGACTGGCGCGCCACAACGTCGCCAATGCACTCGCCGCGGCCGCCGGCGCCCGAGCACTGGGCTTCAGCGTCGCCGACGTGGCCCGCGGTCTGCGCGATTTTGGCCTCGATCCGAGCCAGATGCCCGGGCGGCTGAACGTGTACCGGCGCGACCGGCAGGTGGTGATCGTGGATTTCGCACACAACGAGGCCGGCCTGGCGGCGTTGCTCGACACTGCCGAAGCTCTCGCGGGCGGCCCGCGCGGTCAGCGTGCTGCAACGATCGGCGCGATCATCGGCACGGCCGGCGATCGTCCCGACAATTCACTGCGCGCCATCGGGCGCATCGCCGGCGAACGCGCCGACCAGGTGGCCATCAAGGAGTCGCTCAGCTACCTGCGCGGCCGCTCGCGCGAGAGCGTCGTGGGCGAGTTGCGCGCCGGTCTGCGCGAGGCCGGGCTGCCGGCCGGCGAGGTGCCCGTCTACGAGAGTGAGACGGACGCGGTGCGTAGCGCCCTGGCGGCCGGCATGCCGGACGTGCTGCTGGTGATGTGCCACGCGGGGCGCGACGAGATCGAGCGCGAGCTGGCCGCGGCGGCATTCCTCCCCGTGGCGCTACCGGCCGAACTGGCGGAATTGTCCCCGGCACTCGTCGACCATCGGGGTTGATGCGCGTGGCGCATCGCCGACGCCCCAATCCCTGAGTGAGCGGCGCACCAAACCGGCTTTTGTGCGTCAGTCCACGCAGGGAATAGGTGGTTATTGATCCCCTGTGCGCATCAACCGTTGTCGGTAATCGCCCTGGACTAGCCCTCTTCGACGGCGTACTCGCCCGGCGCTCCGATGGCCGTGCCGCCAGCGTGCGCCGTGCCTTCCGCTACCACGCGGCGGTAAACGCCGGTGATGTCATCCGCGCAGAGCACCACCAGGTCGCCGGGACGCGCCTGGGCCATGCCGGCCGTCACCGCGTCCGCCTCCTCGATCAGCGTTTCGACCTGCTGCACGCGCCCTCCTTCGCGCTGGGCGCGTTCGATGCCCTCGACCAGCAGGGCTGCCGATCGGCCTTCGTCCCGCCCCCGCCGGTTGCGGTCCTCGCGCACGACCAGCGCATCGAAAGAGTGACCGGCCAAGCGGCCGTACTCGCGGTGGTCGTCGTCGCGCCGGTCGCCGGGCATGCCGATGACCCCGATGGCGCGCGCGTGGCGCGCGGGCGGCTGCGCCCTCGGCTGACTCGCCGTTGGTCGGCTGCATCAGCAGGTCCACGAACTCGGTCAAGCGGCGCATGCCGTCGACGTTGTGGCAGTAGTCGAGGATCACCTTGTAGCCGTTGACCTCGATCTCGTTCAGCCGCCCGGGCGCCTGGAAGAACGAGGTGCTGAACGTGCGCAGGCCCTGGCGGATGTCGTGCAGGTGGGCGCCGGCGGCCCACGCGGCCGCGGCCGCGGCCAAAGCGTTGGCCACGTTCATGCGCGCGCGGCCGCCGAACGTCGCGGGGATGAGGTGCGTGTACTGAAGGTGCATCGTCCGATCGCCGTTGCGCAGCACCATCAACTCCCCGTCGGGGGTTTGCTGGAGTACCATCGCCGCCCCGCCGCGGCCGCAGTGGCCGTCGACGCGGTCGTAGCCCTCCTCGCCCTCATGCTGCTGCATCGAGAAGTAGACGACGCGGCCGCGGCACTGGCGCGCCATGCGCGCGACGAGGTGGTCGTCGGCATTGAGCACGGCCGTACCCGCGCGCGGCACGGCCTCGACCAGGACCGACTTGACGTGGGCCAACTGCGACAGCGTGTCGACGCCCTTGAGCCCCAGGTGGTCACCGGTCACGTTGGTCACCACGGCCACGTCGTTGCGGTCGTATCCCAGGCCCTCGCGCAGGATGCCGCCGCGGGCAACCTCGAACACGGCAGTGTCGACCGACGGGTTCTGGAGCACCATCTGCGCGGAGCGCGGCCCGGACATGTCGCCCTTGCGGATCAGCCGGCCGTCGATGACGATGCCGTCGGTGGTGGTCATGCCCACCCGCCGGCCGGTCAGCTTCAGCATGTGGGCGATCATGCGCACGGTCGTCGTCTTGCCGTTGGTGCCGGTGACGGCGAGGATCGGGATGCGCGCGTTCGAGCCGTCGGGGAAGAGCAGGTCGATGACCGGCTTGGCGACGTACTGCGGCTCGCCCGATGTGGGGTGGGTGTGCATCCGAAAGCCCGGTGCCGCGTTGACCTCGACGATCGCCCCGCCCTGCTCGCGTACCGGGACGCCGATATCGGGCACGATGAAGTCGATGCCCGCGACGTCCAGGCCGATGACCCGGGCGGCAGTCTCGGCAATCTCGACGTTGTCCGGGTGCGCCTCGGCAGTGCGATCGATGGCCGTGCCGCCGGTCGACATGTTGCCCGTGGCGGCGAGCAGCACGCGCTTGCCGCGGGGCGGCTTGTCGTCGAGTGACAGCCCCTGTTTGGTGAGCAGCTCCTCGGCGGCCGGTGTCAAGCGGATGCGCGTCAGCACCTTCTCGTGGCCGATGCCGCGGCGCGGGTCGGCGTTCTCCCTGTCGACCAGTTCGCGCACCGTGTGCCGGCCGTCGCCCACGACGCTCGCCGGCACGCGCTGGGCGACCGCGGCCATCCGCCCGCCGACGACCAGCACGCGGTAGTCGTTGCCGGCCACGTAAGACTCGACGACAACATCGCCGTGACGGCTCTCGTCCCAGGCTGGCTGGAAGGCCTGCTGCACGTCGTCGTCCGTGCGCAGGTCGAGGCCCACCCCGCGGCCGTGGTTGCCGTCGAGCGGCTTGACCACGACCGGATAGCCGATGCGCTGGGCAGCCTCGACCGCACCGTCGGCCGAGCGCACCACCTGCGAGCGCGGCACGGGCAGCCCGGCCGAGCTGAGCAGCTGGTTGGTGAGGCTCTTGTCCGACGCGAGGTCGACCGCGATGGCCGACGTGCGCGAGGTCATCGTCGCGCGGATGCGCTGCTGGTGGATGCCCTGGCCCAGCTGGACCAGGCTCGACTGGTCGAGGCGGATGAAGGGGATGTCGCGCGACACGGCCTCGTCGATCAGCGCCTGGGTGGACGGCCCAAAGGCCTTGCGCTCGGCCAGGTGGATGAGTCCCGACAGCTCATCGGCGAAGTCGAACTCGACCTGGTGCGGGGCGACGAGGTGGTTGAGCAGCGCGACGGCGATGCGGCCCGCCTCGCGGCCGACTTCCTCCTCGCGGTACTCATAGACGACGTGATAACGCCCGGTAGACCCGGCGCCGCGCGTCTTGCCCAGGCGCGCCTCGGTGCCGGCCAGGCTCTGCAGCTCGAGCGCGACATGCTCGGCAACGTGGCCCAGCCACGTTCCGTCACGCAGCCGGGCGATGAAACCGCCGCGCCGGCCCAGCGAGCAGGCGTGACTGTCGAGCGTGGGCAGCAGCTCGATGAGTGCCTCGTTGAAACCCGGGATGCGGTCGCTCGGCCAGTCCTCGAGCATGCCCAGGTCGACGAGCATGACGATGGCCGGCGCATGCGCCCAGATGTTCGGGCCGCGCATGACGCGTGTATCGACGATGCGCAGCGTGGGGGCCGGTCCCGCGGACGGCGTGGCGCGACTCGATTTCGCGGGGGCGCCCGACTTTCTGGCGATGTCGCCCTCCCCTCGGTCAGCTGGACGCGAGCGAGTCGTTCCCGAGCGCGTGCAGCACCGGCGTTGCGACGCGTTCGCGGCGTTCGAGGTCGAAGCGATAACCGGCCGGCAGGGAGTGCAGCACGACGTTGCTGATCATCACCGGACGGTGGCCCTTGACCTCCCAGGCGTCGGTTTCCGATTCGGCGCCGTCAAGGATGGTGACGCTACGCCGGCCGATGACCTCCATGACGTGATCGGGCCCGATGTCGCCGGCAGTGTCCTCGTCGATACCCAGGCCGAGCAGCGACGGGTTTGACGCGATGATCGCCAGCAGCCGGCCCAGCCGGTTACGCTGCTCGAAGTGCTGATCGATGATCAGGCCGGGCAGCAGGCCCAGGCCGGCCGCCATCTGGAACATGCGCTGCTTGGGTGTTTCGCCGCTTGCGCCGAATGCGACCATGTGGGTACTCATCGCGGAGGCGCCTGCGCTCGTGCCGGCGATGACGGCGCCTTCGCGGTGACGTCGCGTGATCGCCTTGCCCATGGCCGTGCCGCCGATGGTCGACGAGAGGCGCAGCTGGTTACCGCCGGTCAGGAAGATCCCCGTCGCGTCGCGCACCGTGCGCGCGGCCTGCGGGTCGTTGGCCTGCTCGCGCGTGGCCGCATGAATCGGCTCGACCGACGTCACGCCCAGCTCGCCGAAGATGCGCCGGTACATCTCGCCGGCCAGCGGCCCGAGCGACGAGGCGCTGCTCACGACGGCGATGCGCGCTTCCGACCCGCCCGCCAGCCTCACGAAGCGCGTGAGAATGACGCGCTCGCGAACCTTGTCCTCCGCGCCCCCAATGACCATGACGTGTCCCGCGCTCACGTGCCGGAGTATGCCATGGGTCATGGTGCGTTCGTGACGTCCGGCTCCCCCCGGCCCCTTGCCACGAGGCTTTACCATGAGCGCCGGGCGGGGGCGCCCAACAAGCTCGGACGAGGAGGACGAGCTGAGCCCCGCCCGTTTCATCCCTTCATGCCGTGACCGACGTTTTGCGATCCCCATCTGCATTGCCCCGTGCGGAATTCGCCCGTGAGCTGCTGACGCGCCTGCGCGAGCCGCGCCGCGCGGCGGCCATCCTGCTGCTCGCGCTGGCCGGCGGCCTGATCCTCGCCTTCGTCACCGCGCGCGGCGACCTGGCCGGCTCCGACGCTTACGCCTACTGGACCGCCGTCCAGCGCTGGTTTGTCGGCGCCGACATCTACCAGGCTCCGCCGGGCAGCTACGTGCCGCCTACCCAGGGGGCATTGCCCTACTCGTATGCGCCGTGGACGCTGTACCTGCTGCTGCCGTGGGCGGTGCTGCCCTGGAACGTGGCGTGGATCGTGTGGCGCGGTGCGATGGTCATCGCCTTTGCCGCGACCGTCGTGTGGGCGTATCGCCAACGGCCGCTCTTCACGGCCGTGCTCGTCGCGCTGTTCGGCGTCCCGCTCGCCGCCAACTTCGACACCGGCAACGTGAACCTGTTCATCGGCGTCGGTATGTGGGTCGCCTACTGGGCCGGGCCGCGCGGCGGCGGGCTGGCCTGGGCGCTCCCCGCCGCGATCAAGTTCCTGCCCATCCCGCTGCTGCCCTTCATGCCGCGTCGTTCGTGGCGCTGGGGCCTGGTCATCTTCGGCGTGCTGATCGTCCTGACGCTGGCCACGTGGCCGGAGACCGTGCGCCAGCTCGACATCGACCTCTACTACCCGCGGCCGCTGCGGGTGGACTACCTCATGATCCTGTGGGGACTCGTACCGTGGCTCTACTCGCGTCCGTGGCCGCCGCGGCTGTCTTGGTCGTGGCTGCGCGAGGCACCGCCACCGTCCGCCTGATCCCGGGTCGCGGTCCAGCCGCCTTCGCTGTACTCAAGGCTGGCAGCGCGGGCACCAGTAGACGCGGCGCGGGTTGGCCGCCTCCCCAGCGCGCGTGACGGCACTGCGAATGGGCGTCCCACAGCGGAGGCACGGTCGCCCGGTGCGACCGTAGACATACAGGGGAGTGGGCATGCCGGCCGGCGTGGTCACGCGCGCGCCGCCCGCGCTGTTGGCGCGCACGAGTCGTGCCCCGCGCCCCAGCATCGCGCGCAGTCGGTCGTCGGTCAGTGCGCCGACCGGCGCGAACGGGCTGACGCGCTCGATGAACGGCAGCTCGCTGCGATAGACGTTGCCCAGCCCGGCGGCCACGCGCTGGTCGAGCAACGCTTCGCCGATCGACTGGTTTGCGCGCTCGGGCGCACGCAGAGCGGCGAGTGCGGCGGCGATGTCGAAGTCGGCGTCTGTCAGGTCGGATCCCAGCCGGCGCAGGACAGGGTAAATCGTCACGGCACGGCTGTCGAGAAGTTCGACGGTTGGCGCCTCGAAGGCGACCACCACGCGATCCGCGGTCTCGAGCACCGCGGCCGCCCGATCCGTCGGCCGTCGCCAACGCTCCCCGGTCCGGTAGTGGTGCCACGAACCGTGCAGGCCCAGGTGGCTGTGCAGCGTCAGGTCGTTGTCGAAGGCGATCAACAGGTGCTTGCCGCGCGCCGCGACCGACTCGACACGGGCCCCGACCACCCGCTCCAGCTGCGCGCCACCCGGCCTGCCACGCGCGGCGGTGATTAGTTCACCGACAAGCAGCGGGCGCAACACGCCGGCAACCCGGGCCAACGTGTCGCCTTCAGGCACGGATCGGTACGGGTCAGGTGCGCAGCAGCCAGCCGCGGTAGGAGCGCTGGAAACCGGCGCCGGCGAGCGCGTCGAGATGGGGCGAGTCGGCCACGGCGACCCCGTCGACGCGCTCGATCTGCAGCGCGCGGACACGGCCGTCGGCGAGCAACTGGCGCAGGGCGCCCAGGGCACGCGCGGCAGCTTCCGCGGTCGCGAATGCCGGCAGCGTCTGCAGCGACTTGCCGCCCCGTTCGAGGTAGAGCACGGCCTCGCCATCGACCAGCACCACGTACGCGCCGGCAGCGCGGGCGAGCGGACGCCGATCGTCTTCCGACCAGCGCGGCCAGGGCAGCGCGGCGCCATACGGATTGGCCGGATCCGCCGCGGCCAGCACCAGCACATTGCCGGACTGCCGGTCGCCTGCCGGGTCGGTTCTCTCGGCGCGCAGCCGGTCGAGCGCCGCGGGCAGGCAGAACTGCGCGCCGCCCAGGCCCTCGACGAAGTAGCCGCGCCGGACGCGGCCACGTTCCTCCATCTCGCGCAGGATGGGGTAGACCGCTCCGAAGCCACCTGCGAGGCCCTCGCCGGCGACCGTGTCACGTGTCACCACGCCGTATGCCTCGAGCAGGCGCAATGCCTGGGCGTGTCGGCGTTCGGTTTCGCGCGGCGCCTCGCCACCACGCAGCGTGACGGCGGTGGCCAGCGCATCTGCGACGAGTGACCAGCGTCCGGCGCCCTCCGGCGGCCCCATGCGCGTTGCGGCGGCGAAGCGCGGGCGTGCTGCCGGTGCCGTTCGCCGGCGCGCCGCGGTGCGCGGCCAGCGCAAAGCGCGCAACGGGGCAAACGTGTCGTTGGTCACCTCGGTCGCCCAGACGAGGTCCCACAGCGCATCGAGCAGGTCGCGCTCGCGTACCGGACGCTCCCCCCGCTCCGCCGCAGCGCGCAAGACAGCCGCGAGCAGGTCGCGGTAGAAGGACGCGCCGCGCTGGGCCAGGTGCTCACGGATGGCGTCGTGCAGCCAGCTCGACGGGCGGTCGGCCGTGGCCTCGACCGGCGCCGGAAGAAGCAGCGGCAGCCGATCGGGCCGGTACAGCGCCACGCGCCCATCGTCCTGGCCCAGCGAGCCGAGGCCGACCCATACCACCTCGCCCGCCGCGCCAAGCTCGTCGAGCAGCCGCGGCGCGTAGCCGGCGACGCGCGCGGGCAGGATGTCGCGTTCCAGCACGCTGGCCGGCAGGGGCGTGCCCTCGAGTTGCGCGACCACCTCGGCCAGGCGGTCGACGCCGCCGTGCCGCTCGCCGACGCCCTGCCAGCTCGGCAGGAAACGGGCGAGGGCCGTGGCCTCGACCGGTTCGACTTCACGCCGCAGCGCCGCGAGCGAGCGCCGCCGCAGGGAGCGCAGCACTTCGGGATGGCACCACTCGCGCTCGACGCCGTCGGGCCGGAACTCGCCGCGCAGCAACTGGCCGTCCGCGGCGAGGCGCTCGAGCACCGCCTCGACCTGGGCCACCGGCAGGTCCCAGCGGTTGGCCGGTTCGGCCGACAGGAACGGACCGTGATGGCGCGCCCAGCGCAGCAGCAGGCCAGCCAGGGCGTTGGGCACCGGCGCGAGGAAAGCCTGCGGCACACCGATCGGCGGCACGACCCCGAGTGCATCGCGGAAGCGTGCCGCATCCTCCGTGGCTATCCAGCGCTCCTCGCCGGCGATACGCACGGCGATCGCACGCCGGTCGGCGGCGATCGCCTCGAGCCACTCCCCGGCGGCCCGGGCACGCGCTCGCTCATCGGCCCCACGGACGCGGGCGGCCACCTCGTCGCGGGTGAGGTCGCCCAAACGGCGCAGCAGGTCGTGCACCGCGTCGGCCGAGCCGGCCTGCCGTTCGGGGGTGAGCGCCTGCAGCTCGAGCTCGAGGTTGGCCAGTGCGCCGCCATCGAGCAGCTCGCGCAGCTCTTCCGCACCGAGCAACTCGCGCAGCAGGTCGCGATCGAGCGCCAGCGCCTGCGCCCGGCGATCGACCAGCGGCGCGTCGCCCTCGTACATGTACGAGGCGATGTAGTCGAACATCAGCGAGCTCGCGAAGGGCGAAGCGTGGCGCGTCTCGACGCTGATAAGGCGGATCTCACGCCGCTCGATGGCGGCCAGGATCGACTTGAGCGCGGGCAGGTCGAAGACGTCCTGCAGGCACTCGCGGTACGTTTCGAGCACGATCGGGAAGGAGGCGTAGCGGCTGGCCACGCCGAGCAGCTGCGCCGAGCGCTGGCGCATCTGCCACAGCGGCGTGCGCTGCCCGGCCCGGCGCCGTGGCAGCAGCAGGGCGCGAGCCGCGTTCTCGCGGAAGTGGCTGGAGAACAGCGCCGAGCCGCCGAGGATGCCGATGACCAGCTCCTCGACGTCGGCGGCGGCGATACGGATCGCCTCCTCGGCTGCGGCAACTGCGGTCCGCCCGCCGCCCGGCCCCGCGTCGGATGCCTCGAAGGCCAGGGCGTCGCCGGCCAGCTCGTCGGTCATCGGCAGCCTGATGACGATGCCGTCGTCCGACCAGATGGGCTGCACCTCCAGCCCCAGCGATTCGCGCAGTCGCGCCTCGATCGCGAGTGCCCATGGTGCGTGGACGCGGGCGCCGAAGGGCGTCAGCAGCACGATGCGCCAGTCACCCAGCTCGTCGCGGAAGCGCTGCACCACGATGGTGCGGTCGGTCGGCAGCGCGCCGGTCGCTGCCTGTTCCTCGGCCAGGTAGTCGACCAGGTTGCGCGCCGCAAGCGGGTCGAGGAGGTGTTCGCGCTGGAGCCTGGTCTCCGCCCGGGCGCGGCCGCCGGTACCCGCGGCAGCTTCGTCGGCGATGGTGCGCGTAAACTCGCCCAGCGCCCGGCCGAGCTCGATCGGCCGGCCCGGACCCTCCCCCTTCCAGAACGGGATCTTGCCCGGTTCGCCGGGCGCCGGGCTGACCAGCACCCGGTCGCGCGTGATCTCGTCGATCCGCCACGCGCTCGCGCCGAGCAGGATGACCTCGCCCGCGCGTGCCTCGTAGACCATCTCCTCGTCGAGCTCGCCCACCCGGCGGCCGCCCGAGCGTGCCGAGCGGGCCCGCGTCGACGCCGCGCCATCCTCGGCGAGGTACACGCCGAACAGGCCGCGATCGGGGATCGTGCCGCCGCTGATGACCGCCACGGTGCGCGCGTCGCGGCGGCTCTCGACGGTTCCCGCCGCGCGGTCCCAGATGACGCGCGGGCGCAGCTCGGCGAACTCGTCGCCGGGGTAGTTGCCCGCGAGCATGCCCAGCACCGCCTCGAACGAATCGCGGCCCAGGTCGGCGAAGTTCTCGGCGTGGCGGACCAGGCCGTAGAGCTCGTCGGCGGTCCAGCGCCGCTCGGCGGCCGTGGCGACGATCTGCTGCGCCAGCACGTCGAGCGGGTTGCGCGGGATGACCGTCTGCTCGATCTCGCCGTCGAGCATGCGCCGGGTAACGACCGCGCATTCGAGCAGGTCGCCGCGGTACTTGGGGAAGATGACGCCCTGGCTGGGTTCGTCGACGTGGTGGCCGGCGCGGCCGATGCGCTGCAGTCCACGCGCCACCGAGCCCGGGGATTCCACCTGGATGACGAGATCCACTGCGCCCATGTCGATGCCCAGTTCGAGGCTGCTCGTGGCGACCAGCGCCGGCAGGCGGCCGTCCTTGAGGCGCTCCTCGATCTCGAGGCGCTCCTCGCGCGCGAGCGAACCGTGATGGGCACGCACCAGCTCCTCGCCGGCGAGCTCGTTGAGGCGCAGCGCCAGCCGCTCGGCGAGCCGCCGGCTGTTGACGAAGACGATCGTGGATTTGTGCGCACGGATGAGCTCGAGGATGCGCGGGTGGATCTGCGGCCAGATCGAACTGCGCTGGTCGGGCGCGGCCGCCGAGCCACTCGGCTGCTGCTCGGGCGGCAGCACCTCGCCGATGGCGGCCATGTCCTCGACCGGCACCACGACCTGAAGCTCCAGCTGCTTGCGCACGCCGGCATCGACGATGGCCACCTTGCGCGGCGTGCCGTCCGCCTCGCGGCCGCCCAGGTAGCCGGCGACAACGGATAGCGGTCGCTGTGTGGCCGAGAGGCCGATGCGCTGGGGCGGTTTGTCGGTGAGTGCCGCGAGGCGTTCCAGCGACAGCGCCAGGTGCGCCCCGCGCTTGGTCGCAGCGAGGGCGTGGATCTCGTCGACGATCACCCACTCGACGCCGCGCAGCGCCTCGCGGGCGGCCGAGGTCAGCAGGAGATACAGCGACTCGGGCGTGGTGACCAGGATGTCCGGCGGCCGCTTGCCGAAGGCACGCCGCTCGTCCGCCGGCGTGTCGCCGGTGCGCATGCCCACGCGCAGCTCGCGCGCATTACCGCCTCCGCGCTGCGCGGCCAGGGTGATGCCCGCCAGCGGCGAGCGCAGGTTGCGGTTCACGTCGTGCACGAGCGCCTTGAGCGGTGAGACGTACAGCAGGCGCAGGCGGCGTTGCGGGTCGGCCGGTGCCGGCTCGTGCATCAGGCGGTCGATGCACCACAGGAACGCGGCGAGCGTCTTGCCCGACCCGGTGGGTGCGCAGATGAGCGTGTGCCCGCCCGCGGTGATGGCCGGCCAACCCTGCGCCTGCGCGGCCGTGGGCGCGGCGAACGACGACTCGAACCAGGAGCGGGTCGCCGGCGAAAAGGCCGCCAGCGGAGATCGGGAGCGGGGCACGGGCGCCGAGTATAAGTCGGTGCGCGAAAGCGAACAACTGGTCTAAATCGGGCGGGCCGGGGGCGTGCAATTGGTCAGACTGTCGCCCCACGCACGTTATGTCACTTCGGTACCCGCCTGAGGGGGGCGCGGGTCGATTTGTCGCACTGCCTGAGCGTGAGGAGGTGCCCGGCGGCCGTCGAGGAGCGGCTGGATCTGGACTTTGTTGCGATAACGCGCACGGGGGGCGAGTTTGACCAGTTACGCGGACGGCCAGGGGGCGCCGGGCCGCGCCCCGGCCCGGCCGGAGAGGCCAGTCCGCTGCGTCCGGGCAGCACCACCGGAAAACGGAGGCTTGTTGCACGTGCTGCAAAGGGCTCGCAGGCCGCGGCAGCTGACGGTCGGCTCTTGACAGGGAGCGCCGAGCTGCGGGAACGTGCTTCGGGCAGGCCTTGCATCGAGACGATGGGGCGAGGTGTTCGCGGTGAATAACCAGCGAGCGGAGCATTGGATATTGCGGGGCATACCAGCTGTGGCACTTCTGGTCAGTGCGCCCGCCGTGATCGTCCTTGGCATCTTCGTGATGATCTGGGGCTTGGGACTCGTGGCCACCAACGGGTTCCATACCGGTACCGAGACCTCAGCCGGTACGGTTGCCCTCGGCGTGGCCATGATCATCGTGGGGTTCGCGCTGGTCTGGCTGGCCCGCGGAGTGTGGCGTGGCCGGCCCTGGCCGACTCACCTCGCTGTCGTCTTCTCGTTGGTGGCGATGTGGTTCTGCGCTTCATTCGTGCCGCGCGCGTTCAGCCCCACCGACTCGGCGCTCAACCCAGCGACCGGGCGGCTGGAGCCGCACTACGACGTCGGCGGCGAGCTGATTGCCCTCGCGATCACCCCCTACGCGCTCATGCTCGCCTGCCTGGTCGTGTTGGAAATCAGACAGCAGCGGCTCGCCCACCAGAACTGAGCTGACAAGCCGCCCGGTGGCTCAGTTTGACGTTGGCGGGGGGTCGAACAAGGCCAGCTCGGCAGCATCGGGTGCCTGAAAGACCCGTTGCCATCCTTCGAGGTCGGCGCGGCTGATCGGGTAGCTGGCCCAGGGCGGCTCCGAGTTCCGGGCCTCGATGCGCCGCCAGAGTTCGTCGGCGGGCACGTCGAGGTAGTGCAGTTCGACGCCGACACCAAGGCCACGCGCCACGGATCGCACCTCGTCACGTTCGATCCGCGCCCAGAGCCCAAAATCAAGCACGACGCTCAGGCCCAGGCGCAGGATGTCCTGAGTGAGGCGCCAGAGTTCGGCTTCGACCTTCTGCCGGGTCGGCGTGTCCCACGGAGTAGAGCCGAGGGCCCAGAGCCACTCATCCTTGGTGAGGCGCACGGCACTCCGGTCACTGGCGAGCTGCCTTGCGAGTGCGGTCTTACCCGTCCCGGGCAACCCGCAGGTGAGAATCAGTCTGACCTCGCTCACGGTGCTTCAGCCTAGTGGTTCTGCGGCCGGGTGAGCACCATCAAACTGAGCCACTGAGCCACCGCGTCACGCGGCACCTGAAAGCGCTCTGGCGCAGCACACATCGGGCGGCCCGCGGCGTGCAATTGGCCAGACTGTCGCCCCTTGCACGTTAAGTCGGTCCGCTGCTGACCTGAGGGCGGGTGCGGCCCAGTTTGTCCCACTGCCCAAGCGTGGCAAGGCGCCCGACGCCCGTCGACCTGCGCCTGGATGCGGATCTTCACGCATTCAGCGCGGCCCAAGTCCGTCTTGCGCGGGTCGTTTACGGGATAACGCGCGCCCTGTGCGAGTTTGACCAGTTGGCCGGACTGCACGTCCAATCGGCCGCACATCGTCATGCCTGACTGGTACCTCACGATGATGTCCCGCGTCACGCGCCGTGCCTAGCGTCGCGAGCGATGGTCAACGTGCCGAGTTGGCCGCGTCGTGGGCCGTCACGGTTGCGGCTGTCAGTCCTGTTCGCGCTGTTGCTGGCGGTGCTCGCCGCACCTGCCGGCCTGGTGCTGGGCGACGCAACGCCGCAGCCGTACGTGGTCATGCTCAACGGCCCGACGACCGATGCCCAGGCGATGAGCAATGAGATCGACAGCGTCGCCGCGGCCGCGCACATCACCGCCACCGGCGTCTACGCGCACGTTGGTGCCTTCAGCGCCGACCTGTCGCCCGGTCAGCTGCTCGCGCTGCAGCAGGATCCCGCGGTCGGCCAGCTCATGCCCGACCAGCGCGTCAGCCTCGACGACGGCACCGCGGTTGCGGGTTCGGCCGCGGTTGCGGGTTCGCCAGCGATGGCCGGTTCACCAGCGGTGGCCGGCCACGGCGTTCGCACGGTCAGACATCCCGACCAGCGCGTGCCGCCGGGCGTGCGCCGCGTCGGCGCCGGCCTGAGCGCACTCGCCGCGGCGAGCAACGGCGGGAAGCGGGTGAACGCCGACGTGGCCGTGCTCGACACCGGCATCGAACGCGACCACCCCGACCTGAACGTCGTGGGCGGCTACAACTGCACCAGTCGCAATACCAAGAAGTGGGACGACAACAACGGGCACGGCACGCACGTGGCCGGCATCATCGGCGGCATGGGCCGCGCCGGCGGCGTGGTCGGCGTGGCGCCCGGCGCGCGCCTGTGGTCGGTCAAGGTGCTCGACGCCGACGGCTTCGGCTGGACCTCGTGGCTGGTGTGCGGCGTGGACTGGGTGACCGCCCAGCACGATCCCCGGCAGCACAGCCGGCCGCTGATCGAGGCCGCCAACATGAGCATCAGCTGGCCGCGGGCGGGTGGCAACAACCGGGCCTGCACCGACCCGCGCGCAGACATGCTGCACAAGGCAATCTGCCGCTCGGTCGACGCCGGTGTCGTCTACTCCGTGGCGGCCGGCAACGAGAGCCACGATGCGCGGCGCAACCGGCCGGGCGCCTATAACCAGGTGCTTACCGTGGCCGCAATCGCCGACTACGACGGCCTCGGTGGCGGGCAGGGCAAAGTCTCGCAGTCGTGCCCGTACTGGACCGGCACGCCCGACGACACCCTGGCGACTTTCAGCAACTACGGCCCGGACGTCGACTTCGTGGCGCCCGGCGTGTGCGTCCTGTCGACCTGGCTGCACGGCCGCTACGCCTACCTGAGCGGCACCTCCATGGCGGCACCGCACGTCACCGGCGCCGTGGCCATCTATCGCGCCATGTACCCCGACGCCTCACCGGGGCAGGTGCGCACGGCGCTCGAGTCGGCCGGCCGGCGCGACTGGCGTACCAAGAACTATCCGCGTGACGGCCGGCCACCGGAGATCGTGTGGGCCGGCTCGTTCACCCCCGCCGCGACTCAACCGCCAGCAGGAAGTCCAGCACCAACCGATTGAACTCGGCCGGGCGTTCGAGGTTGACCATGTGCGCCACGCCCTCGAAGACGTGCCTGCGGGCGCCGGGCACGGAGGCGGCCAGCCGATCGCCCGACTCGCCGACGCTCGACTCGTCGAAGGTGCCCCACATCACGAGCGTGGGCACGTCAATCTCGGCCAGGTGCTCGGCGGCGATGACGTCGGGCGTGACGACCTGGTCGGCGTCCTCCTCGGCGAGGTAGTTCTCCTTGTTCCAGGTCGTCATCTGGCGGCGCAGCCCGGAGTCAACCCGGTCGGGCGGCTGACCCGGACCATCGGTCCACACCTGCGTCTCGAGCTCGACCAGCTCGTCCCACGCCCGCTCCTTGTACAGCCGCTCCATCTCCGGCCAGATCGCGACCAGGCGCGGATCGTCGGGCACGTCGAGGCCACGCACGCCACCGGCCACCCAGGTCAGCGAGCGCACGCGCTGCGGGTAATTGACGGTGAAGTCGAGCGCGATCTGGCCACCGCGCGACAGGCCGACGAGATGCGTGTCGGGCGCGCCGAGCGCGTCGAGCACGGCGCCCACGTCGTCCATGTTCGAGTAGGGCACATCGTCGCTACGCGTCTTGCCGAAGCCGCGCGTGTCGTAGCGGATGACCCGGAGGCGATCGCGCCACGCCGCCACCTGTTCGTCCCACATACGCAGGTGCGCGACGCCCGCGTGGATGAGCGTCACCGGCGGCCCGCTGCCCTCGGCCTCGTAGTAGATCTGCGCGCCGTTGAACTCGACGTAGCCCGCGGCTTTCGTGTCGGTCATGGGTGATCCTCCAGCAACTCGAGTGACCCGGCCAGCGCGCGCTGTGCGGTCGTCGCATTGGTGGCCCGGAGATCTGGCTTGTCGGCCGCGACCAGTCCCGCCGGGTCGAGGAACAGCTCCGGTATGGGCGCCTGCCCGAATGTCTGTGCCTCATCCTCCCAGCGCGCGCGCCAGGCGGCATCGGTCTCGACCGGCGGTTCGCGGTGCGCCAGCGCCAGCCACACCAGCGCCCACGAGCGCGGCACCACGCGATACGCGTCGTAGCCACCGCCGCCGGTTGCCAGCCAGCGGCCTTCCGTGTGACGGTGCGCGATGTCGTCGAGCAGCACCGTCGCCGCGCGGTAAGCGCGCGTGGTCAGGCGCAGGTGTGCGAGCGGGTCGTAGACGTGCGAGTCGCAGCCGTGCTGGGTGACCAGGAAGGTTGGCCTGAACGCGTCGGCGAGTGCGGGCACAAGCTGCTCGACCGCCGCGATCCAAGAGGCGTCACCGCTGTACGGCTGGAGCGGGACGTTGACGACCGTGCCACGCGCGACGTCACCGCCGCGCTCATCGGCGAAGCCGCTGCCCGGGAAGAGCGTCACGCCCGTCTCGTGGAACGAGCAGGTGAGCACCTCGGGGTCGTCCCAGAAGAGCGCCTGGGTGCCGTCGCCATGGTGCACGTCGAGGTCGATGTACAGCACCCGATGCCCGGCGTCGCGGGCGCGCGCGACCGCCAGCGCGACGTCGTTGTAGATACAGAAACCCGACGCGCGGTAGGCCATCGCGTGATGCAGCCCGCCGCCCGGATGGAACGCATGCTCCACGTCCCCGGCGAGAATCCGATCAATCGCCTCGATCGAACCGCCCGCCACGGTCGCCGACGCCTCGTGGATGCCGTCGAACGGCGGGCAGTCACCCGGCCCGATGCCCGCCTCGGGCGGTCGCAGCGGGTGGTGGTCGAATGAGCGCACGGTGTGGATGTAGTCGGCCGTGTGCAGGCGGCGCAGTTCAGCGTCGGTGGCCATGCGCGGGGCCAGGAACTCGCTCGCCCCCACGCTCCGCAGCAGCTCGATCGACGGTCCGAAGCGGCGCGGCGTGAGCGGGTGTTCGGGGCCGAAGTCGTAGTCGAGGCTGGCCGGCCCGTAGATGACGAGCGGCTCGGTCACTGCGCGGCCGCCTCCCAGCCACTGTTCGCCAGCGCGTCCTGCCACGCGTCAGCGGCCGCGCCACCAGCGTCGAGGTGCGCGGCGTAAAGCCCGATCAGGCGGTTGAAGGGTTCGATCGCGGGCTCGGGCAGTTCGAGCACCGTGGCGTCGGGCGGGACGTTGTCGGGGGCGGCACCGGACGGCGTGAGTACGACCAGCGCAGCGCCGTGATAGCGCGCCGCCTCGAATGCCGCCGCGAGCGCGTCAGGCGCGAGCGGCTCGGCGACGACCAGCACCTGGCACTCGGCGAGGTAGCTCAGGCCCAGCGCAAGGTCGGCTGCATCGAGCCGCGGCAACGCTGGTCCAGCCGCAGGTGGACCGGCCTCTTCCCCACCCGTCCCGTCGTCGCCCTCGACCGGTTCGGGCGCGCGGGGTGTCGGCACGGCCGGATCACGCAGTAGCGCGGCATGACCGATGCCGTTGCGCCCCAGCTGCAGCGCGACCAGCTCGCCATCCGCGTCATCGCCGACAGACCCGACCAGCTCCACCCGTCCGCCGTCAGCGGCGGCCGCCAGCGCTATGCGGGCCGCCGTTCTGGCAAGCTGGCCGGCCGCATCGAGCCCGGGACGTCCAACAACGACGATCACGCGGGTGACGGGCGGACGATCAGCCGGGGCTGGCGTCGGCGGGCACGAGGGTCAGCTCGCCCAGCCCCGCATCGCGCAGCGGTGCTTCGACCTGGCTCGCGTCGCCGACGACCACGATCGACAGCTGCTCAGGGCGAATGTGGCCGCGCGCCGCGGCGAGCACGTCATCCTGGGTAACGCTCGCGATCATCGGCCGGTAGCGGTCGAGCTCGTCATCGGGCAGCTTGAGCACGACCAGGCCGGAGATGGCGGCGGCCACCTGCCCGGCCGACTCGAAGCGCAGCGGGAAAACGCCCTCGAGGTAGTCGCGGGCGACGCCGATCTCGTCGGCCGACACCGGCGCCTCGCGGATGGCGCGCACGATCTGCAGCGCGTCGACGATGGCCGGGACTGTGACAGCCGTCTCGACGGCGGTGCGGATGGCGAACGGACCGGCGTGGCCGCGCATGTCGAACGAGGAGTGGATGCCGTAGGTGTAGCCCTTCTCCTCGCGGATGACGCGGTTGAGGCGCGAGTTGAAGGTCCCGCCCAGGATGGCGTTGAGGACGGAGATGGCGTGGAAGTCGGGCGTTCGCCGCGATACCCCCACGTGTCCGATGCGCAGCTCCGACTGCGGCGCGCCGGGGCGATCGACGAGCACCAGGCGCGCCGCCTGCGGATTGGCTACTGCGTCCCGGTCGGCCGGCGTTTCACCCGCGGCATCCGGCGCAGTGTCGATGCCGCCCAGGTGCTGCTCGGCCAGTTCCTCGACCCGAAGTCCGCTGAGGTCGCCGGCGACGACCAGCGTCGCGTGCGATGGATCGAGCAGCTGGCGGTGGCGCTCGACAATCGCGTCGCGATCGAGCGGGCGGATGGTTGGTGGAATGCCGCCAAGGGGGCGGCTGTAGGGCGTGTCGGGCGCGTAGATCGTCTCCGGGAAGACGCGCTCGGCGCGGCGCCGCGGATCGGCCCACGCCTGGAGCAGGTCGTTCAGCCGTTCGTCGCGCAGGCGGGCCACGTCGTCGGCCGGAAAGGCCGGCTCGAAGCACATCTCGGCCAGCAGGGCGAGTGCCGCACCAAAGCGTGAGCGGGGCACCTCGAGTGCGGCCGACAGTGCCTCCCAGCTCGCGTCGGCATGGATCTCGGCGCCCAGGCGCTCCGACGCCTCGATGAACTCGTTCGCGTCGCGCCGTTGCGTACCCTCCGGCATCGCCCGCGCGGTGAGCACGGTCACGCCGCGCTGCTCGGCCGGCTCGGTCCAGCCGCCGCCGGGGAAGATAAGGTGCGCCGCGAGCAGCGCCCGACCGGGCACGTTCGCGCTGAGCACGGTCAGTCCGTTGTGCAGCCGGCTGCGCTCGAAGCGTGGGAAGTGGTAATCGCGCGGCGCGCCCGGCTGCGGCCGCGTGTCGAGTACGGAGAGGTCCGCTCCGGCCGGCGCGTCGGTCTCCTGGGCCGTTATGACCGTCGCTTCGTCGCCGGGCGCCTGCTGGTCGGTCTGGAAGCCGTGCTCGCCTTCGTCGGGCGTCATGCCGCCACCTCGTCGTTACTGTCGGCGGCCTCGGGTACATAGGTCAGCACCACGCGGTTGTCGGCGCGGAAAATGTCGCGCGCGACGGCCTGGATCTGGTCGGCCGTCACGGCCAGGTAGCGCGGCAGCATCTCGTTGATCATCTCCGGCCGATCGAACAGCGCGGCGAACATCGACAGCCGGTCGCCGACCTCCTCGACGCGGCCCAATGGCGCCCAGCTCGCTGGCCTCGATCAGTGCCCGCGCGCGGGCGAGCTCGTCGTCGGTCACCGGCTCGTCGACCAGGCGCTGCAGCTCGGCCAGGTAAGCCGCCTCGCACGTCTGGGCGTCGCTGTCCGGGCGAACCGTGACCCAGCCACCGAAGAAGCTGGCCCCGGCGACGAGCGGCAGCGTGAACGCCGTCACGTCCTGGGCGATGCGCCGCTCACGGACCAGCCGCCGGTACAGGCGCGAGCCACGACCGCCGGCGAGGATCTGGCTGGCCACCTCGAGGGCGTCGTACTCGGGCGAGCCAAAGGGCGGGCAGCGGAAGCCGATGTGCACGCGGGTGAGCGGGACCTTGTCCTGCACCACCTCGCGCACTTCCTTACCGATGAGCGGCGCGACGGTGGGCAACTGTGGCTGGACGATGTTCGGGTTGGCCGGGATGGGCCCGAAGAAGCGCGCCGCGGCGGCGTGCGCCTCCTCCTCGTCGACGTCGCCGACGATCGACAGCACCGCGTTGTTGGGCGCGTACCACTTGCGGAAGAAGTTGGTGACGTCCTCGACGCTCGCCGCGTTGAGGTCCGCCATCGAGCCGATCGGCGTGTGGTGGTAGGGGTGCTCGGGCGGGAAGACCGACGCCATCAGCTTCTCGTAGAAGGAGCCGTAGGGCCGGTTGTCGTAGCTCTGGCGCTTCTCGTTCTTGACCACTTCGCGCTGGTTGTCGAGGTTCTCCTGGTCGAGCGCGTCGAGCAGCGTGGCCATGCGGTCAGCTTCGAGCCACAGCGCCAGCTCGTACTGGTGTGACGGCAGCGTCTCGAAGTAGTTGGTGCGATCGAAGTAGGTCGTCGCGTTGTTCACGCCGCCGGCACTCTGGATGATGCTGAAGTGCTCGGTCTTCGACACGTGCCGGCTGCCCTGGAACATGAAATGCTCGAACAGGTGCGCGAAGCCGGTCCGGCCGGGCTGCTCGTGGCGGGAGCCGACCACGTACCAGATGTTGATCTCGACCACCGGCGCGAGGTGATCCGGCGCGACGATGACGCGCAGGCCGTTGGGCAGGCGTCGCTCGCTGAAGTGGATGATGGGCAGGTCGGCATACGACGCAGGGGCGTCCGTGAGGGGCTGGGCCATGCCCCGATTGTGACGCATCGCCAGCTTCCGTACGCGAACGCCCGCATAGGCCCGCCAACCGCCCGACCTGGCGTCACCTACGCACCCCACGCGTCTTAGGCCCGGCAAACCGCCCGATTTGGCGCCGCCTGCGCGCCCCGCGCGTCTTAGGTCCGCCAACCGCCCGATTTGGCGTCAGCTGCGCGCCCCACGCGTAGGTGGCTCCCATTCACGCCGAAAACGGCGCCCGGGGCTGGTTCCGCCGTTCCTACGGCGCGCCCGGCGCGCAAATGGCACCAGCGAAAGCCACCGACCAGCCGTGTCGTCCCTTTCTCGCGCGTGATGCGCGTTCTCGCGCGTGATGCGCGTTCTCGCGCCTGATGCGCACAGCGGCTCAACACCGGCCCATTCCCTGCACAAACCGGCTTCAGATCGGCGTTCTGAGAGCACTTTGCGCAGGGATTTGCCCGACATCGATGCGCCACGCGCATCAACCGTCGGTGGCGGTGGTTCGCCGGGCGTGGACAGCGGCGACAGTCGACCGCGCGCCCGCCCTGGCTTCGACTAAGCTCCGGGCACGAGTCAGGCGCCAACCGCGTGAGTTCGCCACTGCAGCCCGGCAAAGATGGGGCGGAGGCCGGCCGCCCAACCCGCGCGCTGCCGTGGACGCACCTGCTCAACCTGTCGGTCTACTGGCTGGGCATCAACGTCATCTGGTCGGGCCTGGGCTACGTCATCTTCCAGGCGCGCTTCAACGCCATGTTCGGCGAGACGCTCGGGTCCATCGTACGTGGCCTTCCTCGAGGTCATCCCGCTCGCCGTCGCGATCGTCGTCCAGCCGACCGTCGCCGCGCTCTCCGACTACACCGTCACGCGCTGGGGCCGGCGCAAGCCGTACATCCTCGTCGGCGGCCTGCTCGACATCGTCTTCCTGGCCGGCATCGCCGCCGCGAACGACTTCGTGGCCATTGCCACTTTCGTGCTGCTGCTGCAGTTCTCGTCCAACTTCGCCCAGGGCCCGCTCCAGGGCTACGTGCCCGACCTCGTCCCCGAGCGCCAGGTGGGCGTGGCGAGCGGCCTGATGGGCGTGATGATCATCGGCGGCCAGGTCGCCGGCGTCGGTATCGCCACGCTCGGCCTGCTGGCACGCAACCCCTATGCGTTGGGGACGCCCGACGCCGGCGCCTTCCGCCCAGGCCCACTTCTTCCTGCCCACGCTCGGCCTGGCCGTGATCGAGATCGTGACGATGGTGCCCCTCCTGCTGTTCGTCGACGAAGGTCGCCGCGCCCCGTCACGCGACGGCAGGTCGTGGCCCAAGATCGCAATGTCCACCTGGAGCCTCGACGTCCTGCGCGAACGCAGCTACGTGTGGCTGCTCGTCTCGCGCCTGTTCTTCCTGATGTCGGCGGCGATGGTCACCTACGCCGGCATCTACTACCTGGAGCGCTCGCTCGGGCTCAGCCAGGACGAGACGGCGCTGCCGCTGACCATCATCGCCGCCGTGCTCGGGATCACGACCGGCATCGTCACCTTCCCGGCAGCGCGGCTGTCGGATCGGGTCGGGCGGAAACGCATGATCTATGTCGCGATCGGCGTCGGCACCGTGGGCGTGCTCGGGGTTGCCGCGGCACCGTCGTTCGCGTTCACGCTCGCCGCGCTGGTGCTGGTGGGTGTTTCGTCGGGCGCCTTCCTGGCCGTCGACTGGGCGCTCATGACCGACATCATTCCCAAGGCAACGACGGGCCGCTACATGGGCCTGTCGAACGTCGCCACTGCTCTGTCCGGCCCGGTCAGCCGAACGACCGGCGGCCTGCTGCTCACCGCGCTGGTGCTGGTCGGGTTGCCGGCCGGTGCGCCGCCCGACGCTCCCGCCACGGCCAGCTCCCTGTATGCCGCCGGCCCGCGCATCGCCATTGGCCTGACCGTGCTGTTCTTCGCCGTCTCGGCCTGGGCACTGCGCCACGTGGACGAGCACCGCCGCGACTGACCGCCGGTGGGCGCCGAGAAACCGCCGCCCCAATGGCGCCCGATTGCCGGCCATATCGTCAACGGCGCGCATAGCCGCCGGCTGCCACGGCCCAGGAGTCCCGGGCCCCGTCGGATATGCACAGCGGCGTTCGCGCGCAGGCGTGAACGCTCGACAGCCCGCCGCCAAAGAGGGCGCCAAGGGAGCGTTAGCGTCGCGAAATGTGGCTCTGTGACGATATGGCCGTCAAACCGCAGCGTTGCCTGGGCGCGCCTGCCTGACCCTTTCGACGCGCGCTCGCGCCACGGCCTCGGGCGAAGCGCAGGACGTACAGCGCGGCGTAGTTCTCGGCGGGCAGGGCTGCCAACGTGGCCGGCATGCGCGCGGCCTGGTTGGCCACCACGTCATCGTGGACGGTCCGCCCGTCGCGCAGCGAGTTGTGGCGCACGTAGTCGGCCGCGCGGAAGTCAAAGGCGATCGCGACGGCCGGCACGCCGTAGCGCTCGGCCAGCCGGCGGAAGCGCCTCCGTGACGGCGCATGCAGGTTCGTGGCATCGACCACGGTCATCAGCCGCCGGCCCAGCCTTGCCCGGGCGATCAGTTCGACGATTTTGAAGGCGTCGGCCGACGCCGACTGGTCAGCCGGGTCATCGGCCACCAGCGCGCGGGCGAAGTCGCTCGACACGACCTCAGTGGCCAGGAAATGGCGCTCGGCGAACGTCGACTTGCCGGCGCCCGAAGGCCCGACAAGGAGCACCAACCCTGGATCCGGAATTGTCAGTTTCACGCGCCCAGGACGGCCACCCCGTACTGCGCGAACCGCGTGTCGCGAGTGACGATTGTGAGCCCCTCGATCGTGGCCTGAGCAATCAGCATGCGGTCGAACGAATCCTGGTGGTGGGGCGGCAGCGTGCCCGCCGCAAGGCTGTGCTGCTGGGTAATCGGCAGAGGCTCGAAATGGCTCGCCTCGATCGTCGCGACGAGGTCACCGGAGATTGCCAGGCGGCCGTTGGCCTGCTTGATCGCCAGCTCCCACACCGACGCCGCGCTTACGAACACCTCGTTGGCCGGGTCCCGGATCGCATCTCGGGCCTCCGCTCGCAGTTGCTCGGGCGCCTCGAGCGACCAGAGCAGGGCGTGGGAGTCGAGCAGGAGTCTCACTCGGCCGCTGACGCGTCTGGTTCGCCCGGTAAGAGTTCACTCTCCTCGAACTCCCGGATGATCTCGTCATCCCCTTCGTCGAAATCGGGCGCGATCCAGATCTTCCCCTTCAGGAGTCCGAGCGGGCGCGGCTCAGTCATGGGCTGGTACGCGATAAGTCTGGCGAGGGGCTTACCCGATCGGGCGATGACGACATCCTCGCCGGCAGCCGCTCGGTCGACCAGTCGCGACAGATGCGTCTTGGCCTCGTGAATGTTGACCTTCATCGAGCGGCATTTTAGCAGACTGGACTGGACTTAGTCCGGTCCGGTCCAGTCCGACGCGGTCACCCCGCAAGAGGTAGCCCTGCCCTGCAGGCGCTACCCCCGCGAGATTGCATGTCATTTGAACACCCGGGCTGCGATTCGGCGGTTTGGTGCCTGCTCGTGCGCTCCGCGCGGACAGTCTTGCGCTTTGACATGAAAACTGCGCCCGCCTAACGGCCACATTCGCGTCCCAGCCAAGCTCCAGGGAGTGTTGGTGTTCAAATCACATGAAAAGGCGGCTGTCGGTCGGGCGCGTGACCGGCACATCGGCACTCACCCGGCCCGGGCGGTGCTGTTCGGCCCCGTACGAGCGTGCCGGCCGTCATTCCGTCATTGGTTGCCAGACTGCCCCGCGGCCTCAGGGCCCTTGGGCAAACTCGTCAGACGGCCGCCAGCGCGCCGTCCGAGAGCCACTCGCCGAGCGGACGGACGTCCGCGAGGCGATCGGCGAGCGACGGATCCAGCGCAGCCGCGGCGGCAAGTGCCGTATCGATCGAGGTCAGGCACAGCACGCCTTCGTTGATCGCGGCCATCCGGATCGCGCCGGCGTCACGGACGGGGACGGACTCCGGTGACGGCGTGTTGACGACGAGCAGTACGTCGCCCGACTCGATCGCTTCGAGCACCGACCGACCTTCAGCCCCAGCCTCACCCACCCGGCTAAGCTCCTCCACCGCGTGGCCCAAATCGCACAGCGCGCGCGCCGTGCCGGCCGTGGCGCAGAAGGAATAGCCGGCGCGCGCCAGCCGCTCAGCGAGTTGTGCCAGGTGCGCCTTGTCGCGATCGGCAATCGACAGCAGCGCCAGCGCACCACCCTCCCCTGCCACCGGCGGCCGCAGTGAGGCGGCGACGAGCGCCTTGGCCATCGCCACGTCCGCGTCCTTGTGCAGCCCGATCACCTCACCGGTCGACTGCATCGCCGGGCCGAGCGTTGGGTCGGCGCCGCGCAGCTTGTAGGTCGAGAAGACGGGCGCCTTGACCGCGACCAGCGGGCGCGCCGCCATCAATCCGCCAGGCCAGCCCAGCGACTTCAACGATTCGCCCAGGGCGACGCGCGTGGCGAGCTCGATCATCGGCACGCCGGTCACCTTGGACAGGAACGGCACCGTGCGCGAGGCGCGCGGATTGACCTCGAGCAGGTAGACGCCGTCCTCGCGCACGATGAACTGGCCGTTGATCAGCCCGCGGATGCCGATCGCGCGCGCGACGCGCGTGATCGCATCGACCACCAGTTGCTGGTCAGTCTCCGAGATGTGCTGCGGCGGGTACACGCCGATCGAGTCGCCACTGTGCACCCCCGCCCGCTCGACGTGCTCGATCAGCCCCGGAATGAGCACGTTCTGGCCGTCGGTCACCGCGTCGACGTCGAGTTCGAGGCCCTCGAGGTACGCGTCGATGCGCACCGGCCGCTCCTCGTCGACCGCCACCGCCCGCGCCACGATGCGCGCCAGGTCATCCGGCGCGTAGGCGAAGCCGATGGCCAGCCCGCCGATGACGAAGGACGGGCGCACGATGACCGGGTAGCCCACCCGCTCGGCGACGACGAAAGCTTCCTCCACCGACGCGGCCATGCCACCCTGCGGCTGCGGGATGCCCAGGCGCTCCACGAGGCCGGCAAAGCGCATGCGCTCCTCGGTCGCGTCGATTGCGTCCAGGTCCAGGCCACGCAACTCGATGCCCGCGGCGTCGAGCGCCGGCGCGAGGCCCAGCGGCGTCTGGCCGCCGAACTGCACGAACGCGTCCGGCGGGCTGCCGTCCACCGACTCGGCGCGGAAGACCTCGCTCACGCTCTCCGCGTCGAGCGACTCGAAATAGAGTCGGGTCGAGGCGTCGAAGTCGGTCGAAACCGTCTCGGGGTTGGAGTTGACCATCACCGCACTGTGGCCCATCCGGCGCAGCGCGTCGGCCGCCTGCACCGCGCAGTAGTCGAACTCGATGCCCTGGCCAATGCGCACGGGTCCAGAGCCGATGACGACCGACGCGGGACGGTCGACCGGCGGCGCCTCGGGCGGCGATTCGGCGGCGGCGTAGGTCGAGTAGAAGTACGGCGTTTCTGCGGCGAACTCGGCGGCCGAGGTGTCGACCATGGCGAAGCCTGGATGCAGTCCGAGAGCATCACGTCGGGCAGTCAGTTCTGCGACGGTCAGCCCGGTCAGTGTCGCGATGTCACGGTCACCGAAGCAGGCACGCTTGGCACCGACCAGCAGCTCGTCGTCCAAATTGCGCCCGGCCGTGCGCAGGCGGCCCTCCAACCCCACCAGACGGTCGAGCTCGCTCACGAACCACGGCGCGATGCCGGTCGTGCCCTGGATCACGTCCGCCGGCAACCCCCGCCGTAGCAGCGCGATCACCCGCCACAGCCGGCTGTCCGAAGGCCGCAGGAACCGGGCCAGCCGCTCCCGGCGATCTTCCGTCATATCCGGAAAATAGCCGGACGGGGGCACGGGTTGGCCGCCCTCTTCTGTCGTTTCCTGGCTGCCGGCCGGAATTGACGCCAGCCGGGCGGTTGCAGGTGACTCCATCCCGGAAATAGCCGAATCTGACGGAAAGTCGGGCGTGTGCGCCGTGAGGGCGTCCAGGTCGGGCGCCCACTCGGGCTGCTCGGAGAGCCAGCCGGCGCCGGCCTGCTCGAGGCCGCGCAGTGCCTTGTTCAGCGCCGCGCCAAAAGTGCGCTCGATGGCCATGACCTCGCCGGTCGCCTTCATCTGCGAACCCAGGCCGCGGTCGGCGCCGGGGAACTTGTCGAACGGGAAGCGCGGCAGCTTGACGACCACATAGTCGAGTGCCGGCTCGAACGCGGCGACGGTCTTGCCGGTGACCGCGTTGGGGATCTCGTCGAGCCGGCGGCCGATCGCGATCTGCGCCGCCACTCGCGCGATGGGATAGCCCGTCGCCTTCGACGCCAATGCGGACGAGCGCGATACGCGCGGGTTGACCTCGATCACGGCGTACTCGCTGAAATCCGGCGCGAGCGCGAACTGGACGTTGCAGCCGCCCTCGACACCCAGCGCGCGGATGATCTCGAGCGCGGCGCTGCGCAGGCGCTGGTGGACCTGGTCGGGCAGCGTCTGGATCGGCGCGACGACGATCGAGTCGCCGGTGTGCACGCCCAGCGGGTCGACGTTCTCCATGCCGCACACCGCGATGCAGGTATCGGCCGCGTCGCGCATGACCTCGTACTCGATCTCCTGCCAGCCGGTCAGGTAGCGCTCGACGATGACCTGGCCGATGGGGCTCGTGCGCAGTCCGCTGCGCACGCGTTCGAGGTACTCCGCCTCGGTCTGGACGATGCCGCCGCCCGAGCCACCCAGCGTGAACGCCGGCCGGATGATCGCCGGCAGGCCGATCTCGGCAAGTGCCGTCCGCGCCCGCTCCTGCCGTTCGGCGGGCGTCGAACCTTCGACCACGATCGACGGCGGATAGGGCTGGCCGATTTCGTCCAGCAGCCCGCGGAAGCGCTCGCGATCCTCGGCCATCTCGATCGCCTCGAGCGGCGTGCCCAGCAGGCGTGTCTGGTGCCGTTCGAGCACGCCCTCGCGCGCGAGCTGCACGCACAGGTTCAGCGCCGTCTGGCCGCCGAGGCCGGACAGGATGCCGTCCGGATGTTCGCGCTCGAGGATGCGCTCGACCGACGCGACGGTGAGTGGCTCGAGGTAGACGACGTCCGCCACGCCGGGGTCGGTCATGATCGTGGCCGGGTTGCTGTTGAGCAGGATCGTCCTGACGCCTTCCGCGCGGAGCGCGCGGCAGGCCTGCGTGCCGGCGTAGTCGAACTCGGCCGCCTGGCCGATGATCACCGGCCCGCTGCCGATGATCAGGACCGACCCAGGCTTGACGCGTTCGCTCACAGCCGCGCCATGAAGCGGTCGAAGACCTCCAGCGCGTCGAGCGGCCCGGGCGATCCCTCGGGGTGGTACTGGACCGTCTCGATCGGCCTCGTCAGGTGGCGCAGTCCCTCGACCGAGCCGTCGTTGAGGTTGCGCTGGCTGACCGTGAAGCCGGACTCGCGCGGCAGCGTGTCGGCGACGACCTCGACCTCGTGGTTCTGTGCGGTGACCTGCACGCGCCCGGTGTCGAGGTCCTTGACCGGGTGGTTGGCGCCGTGGTGGCCAAAGCGCAGGCGGCGCGTGTCGGCGCCCGCGGCGCGCGCCACGATCTGGTGGCCAAGGCAGATGCCCAGCAGCGGCCGCCCGTCGGCGATGGCCGCCTGCGCGAGGCGCACCGGACCGTCGAGGCGCGCCGGGTCACCCGGCCCGGGCGACAGCACCAGGCCGCGCACGTCGGGTGCCAGGGCCAGTCGCGCGTCGGCGGTGTGCGGGAGCACGCGCACCCGCGCGCCACGCGCGACGAGCTGGCGGACGATGTTTTCCTTGAGGCCGTAGTCGACCACGCCCACCAGCGGACCGCCCGGTGGCCCGACCTCGTGCGGCGCCACGGCCGACACCTGGCCGACGAAGTCCTGGTCCTCCCAACGCGGCACTGACTTCACCGCCTCGCGGGCGGCTTCAGGGTCGACGTCACCGGGGGCGGTGATGAGTACCCGTTGCGAGCCGGTTTCGCGGAGATGGCGCGCCAGCAGGCGCGTGTCCAGGCCGGCGATCGCGGGCACGCCCGAACGACGCAGCAGCTCGACCAGCTGGCGCGCCGGCTCGAGCACGGCGGCCGTGGCGTGCGCAACGATTAGCCCGGTCAGCCACGGCCGCGACGACTGGTCATCGAGCGCGATGCGCCCGTAGTTGCCGATCAGCGGGTAGGTCATCAGCACCGTCTGGCCGGCATACGACGGATCGGTGCAGATCTCCTGGTAGCCGGTCTGGCTGGTGTTGGCCACCAGGTCGCCGCCGCCGGCCAGCGGCGCACCAAAGGCGATGCCGCGAAAGACCGTGCCGTCGGCCAGCACGAGGAGCGCGGGCCCCTGCGCGCCGAGGCTCGGGTCGACCACCGAGTCTGCAGGCAACGGCAGGGCTGGCGCGCCCAGCCCGGCCGCCCCGGTTGCAGAAAAATGGCCACCGCTCGCAGGTGAGCGGTGGCTGTCCATGGTCAAGTTCGACGTCCTCCTTCCCGGCCCTCTCGGAGCCGCCCTCGCCGGCCTCTCGGGACCGGTGTGAAGGGACGTCGTCAGGTTATCACGAGGGAGTCGCGGGATCCGGCTGAGTGTCGAGCGCACGCCGCCGCGCCGGACGCGTTGAGCTCGCAGCCACCGGTTGTGCAGCGGCGCCGGGCAGGTCGCTGATGGACAACTGGCCGCCGGTCGCATCCTGCGCGACGTTCGCCCAATGGCCCACCTGGTCACGGATCTGCGCACGCCGCCGTGGCCCGCGGTCGGGATCCATCAGGAACATGACCAGCGCGCCGATCGCGGCACCCAGCCCGAGCACGAGCCATCCCAGGTAGCCGGGGCCGCGTGGCGGTTCGGTGGTCAGGCGCAGGGAACGCAACTCATCAGCCTGGTTGTGGGCGTTCTCGGCGACATCGCGCGCCGCGCCACGGAGCTGCTCGAGGATCGGCTCGACCGCGTCAGCCAGTTGCTCACCGGCCCGGCGGGTAACGTCCTGTCCCGTCTTGGCCGCGTCGTGGCGCACATCTCGTGCGGCCTCGCCTGCCGATTGCGACCATTTGCCCGCCTGCCGGCCGATTTCGCGCTGCACGTCGGCAATCGCGCCGGCGACCTTGTCCACGGCCGTCGGGTGCGAATCGGCTGTCGCGCCGTCAATCATCGTCATTCGTTGCTTCCTCCGCTCATACGCCGCCATGCTCGGGCAAGCGGACGCGCGGCCGCCCGAACCCCCGTCGAAGCGGACCTTTCATTAGCGTCACAACGGCCTACGATCTGCGCGATGCGCCTGACCGAGTGGGAAGAGCAGCGCCTGCTCGTCTTCACCGCCGCCGAACTGGCGCGCCGCCACCGCGACGCCGGCCTGAAGCTCAACGCGCCCGAGGCGATCGCGCTGATGTGCGACGCGATGTTCGAGGCGGCGCGCCGTGGCGCCACCTACGCCGCAGTCGAGGCCGCCGGCATGGCCGCCGTCAAGCCGGCCGACGTGATGGACGGCGTGGCCGATCTCGTCGACGACGTGCGCCTCGAAGTGCTCATGGGGGACGGGACGCGGCTGGTCGTCCTGCGCCGGCCACTGGGACCGGGCCTGGCCGTGACAGCGGCCGAGCCGCCCCGGCCGGCACAGCGCGAGACGCGCACGCTCCTGGTCGCCAACAACGGCACGCACATCGTGCGCGTCTCGTCACACTACCCGTTCGACCAGGTCAACAAACGGCTGTCCTTCGATCGCAAGCAGGCGCGCGGCTTCCACCTCGACCTGCCCGCCGGCTCGACGCAGCGCTGGGCGCCGGGTGAGACGCTCATCGTCACGCTCGTCCGCTACGGCGGCGCGGAACGGCAATGAAGAACGCCGACGAATTCCGCGCGCGCCTGGGGCCCACGGCCGGCGATCGCATCCGGGTTGCCGATGCGGACCTGTGGCTGGCCGTCGAGGAGGACCGCCAGGCGCACGGCGACGAGCCGCTGTGGGGCTACGGCAAGACGATCAGGCTGCGCGAGGTGCAGTCCGGCGAGGCCGACCCGAGCGAGCTCGACACGATCCTGATCGGCGCGGTCATCGTCGACCCGGTGCTGGGCGTGGTGAAGGCGGACATCGGCATCAAGGACGGCTGGATCGTGGGCATCGGCGCGGCCGGCAACCCGGCGATCAGCGACGGCATCGACCTGGCCATCGGCCCGCACACCGAGCCCATCATCTGCTACGGCCTGGTGGCCACCCCGGGCGCGGTGGACAGCCACGTCCACCTGATCACGCCCGAGCTGATCCCCGCCGCGCTCGCCGGCGGCGTGACCACGCTCATCACGGCCGGCTTCGAGGAGCCGCCGTGGGCCATGGAGCGCACGCTGCGCTCGTTCGAGGACTGGCCCATCAACCTGGGCCTGCAGGCGAACGCCCGGGCGGCGGCCGACGCGACGCTCGACGCCCTGCTCGACGCGGGTGCCGTGGGCTTCAAGATCCACGAGGACTACGGCGCCTATCCCGAGCTGATCGACGCCGTGCTGCGCTACGCCGACGCGCATGGCGTGAGCGTCTCGCTGCACACCGACGGCCTGAACGAGGCGGCCGAGCTCGAGGACACGGTCGCCGCGATCGACGGCCGGACCGTGCACGCCTACCACGTGGAGGGCGCCGGCGGCGGCCACGTACCCGACGTGCTGGGTCTCGTCCGCCACGCCAACATCATCTGCAGCTCGACCACGCCGACCATCCCGTTCGGCGTCAACGCGGTCGCCGAGCACCTGCCCATGACCATCCTCAATCACGGTCTGACCTTCGACCTGGCCGAGGACGTCGAGCTGGCCCGCGAGCGCGTGCGCGCCAGCGACGATGGCCGCCGAAGGACCGCTGCACGAGCTGGGCGCCATCCAGATCACCAACAGCGACTCGCAGGGCATGGGCCGCATCGGCGAGACGCTGCGCCGCACGCTGCAGCTCGCCCACGTCATGAAGGGCTGGGTGGCCGACGAGACGCCCGACGACAACGCGCGCGTCCTGCGCTACCTGGCCAAGTGCACCATCGAGCCGGCGATCACGCACGGCATCGCCGACCACGTCGGCTCGCTGCAACCGGGCCGGCTGGCCGACATCGTGCTCTGGAAGCCGGCCTGGCTGGGGGTCAAGCCGGAGGTCGTGTTCAAGTCGGGCTATCCCGCGTGGGGCTCATACGGCGAGGGCAACGCCACGGTCGAGTGGGCCGAGCCGCGCCGCCTGCGGCCGGGCTGGGGCGGGCGTGGCCTGGCATCGGCGGCCTCGTCGGTGACCTTCGTCTCGTCGGCCATCGATGCCGACGCGTTCGGACGGCGGCTGGGCAGCCGGCGCACCTTCCTGCCCATCGGCAACACGCGCGGCCTGACGCGCTCCGACCTGCTGCTCAACCGCGCGACGGCCGATGTGGAGATCGACCCGGCGACCGGCGCGGTCAGCCTGCAGGACCTGCTACTGGCCGTTCAGCCGGCCAGCGACCTACCGCTCAACCGGCGCTACTTCCTGCGCTGAGGCGCGCGCAGCGTCGCGCGCAGGCGCTCGAAGCGCGACACCGCGCGACGGTTTTCGCGACTGGTGAGCGGCCGCGCCGCGTAGCGCGCCAGCTGGTAGTCGGCGGCCAGGTGGCTCACGTCGAGTGCCACCGGTTCCGCCGCGGCGCGTAACCGCGACGCGTGGCGGGCCGGCGTCTCGGCCGGCTGGCGCGCCAGTGCGGGAAGTGGCTCGAGCTCGCCGAGCGCCGCGAGGTACGCGCCGACGGCCTCGCGCGGATGGCCGAAGTTCCGTCGCCGCCGCTCGCCAGCGCGGGAACGGGGATGGGCGGGCATGGGCCGGACGATCGAGCGCTCGATGTCGGGCGTTGCCTCCGGCCGCGCGGCGGACGGCCGGCTCTCGCGTCCGACCAGCCAGCGTGCCACGAGGAGGACGCCGATCACCAGCACCAGCGCGACCGCGCCAAAGGTGACGATCGTGACGGCAACCCCGAGCAGCGAATACTGCTGGGCGACCTGGTCGGGGTTGGCCGCCGGCGCGAGCTGCGGCGGCAGCTGGACGTCGGCCAGCGGCTGCCCGGGCTGAAAGATCATGGCCAGGACGTTGAGCAGCACCCCGGCGATCACGTAGAACGGCAGGAGCAGCAGCCCGATGGCCAGCTGCAGCAGGCCCACGATGGGCGATCCCAGCGACGCCAGCGGGATGCCGCTGGCCAGCGCGAACGGCACCGCCAGGGGCACGACCACCAGGCCGATGACGATGACCAGAAGGCGCCAGGCACGCCGCGTTGGACGGTCGGTGACCGACCGCTGCAGCCGCTCGAGGCGCGCCCAGCCGATGCCGATGGTGCCCGCCGAGATCAGCAGGACGGTGCTCCACAGCGCGCTGGCCGAGAACGGTCCGTCCAGCTCCGCGGGGCTCGCCACGAGCGTTGCCGCCCACAGCAGGCCCACGAGCGGCAACGCCCTGAAGAGCGTGGTCTCGAGGCGCTGGGTCGCATCCCAGTCGGGCGCGATCATCGCGCCGCGTACCAGGGCCACCGCCGGGATGATCCCCGAGAGCGCCTGGCCGGCGAGCAGCCAGCCGCCGACGCCGGTAACCGCGACCGCGCCGACGAGCAGCACCGCCCCCACCCCGGGCAGCTGGTGAGTGCGCGTGGCGATGAACGCTCCGATCCCCACGATCACGGCCATCTCGAGCGGTCCGAGGCCGGGCACGCGCCGGTCGCCGACCACCGCGACTGCGGCATACACGACGCTCAGCCACGCGCCCTCGGCGAGCAGGCGCAGGCCCACGCGGATCAATCCCGGCGATGCCGACCGGAGGCGCGCCGCGACCATGTCAGCCGGCCAATGCCAGCGACTGTGGACGGCCGTCACTCATGTGCAGCGTGGCCGACCAGCCGGCCAACCCCAGCTCACGCGCCTCTGCGGAATGCTCCGACTGCCGACCCAAGGCGATGTACTGCACCGGAAAGCCGCTTGCCTGCAGGCGGCGCAGGACACCGGCATACGAAGCCACGCTGCGCGCTGACAGGACGCTGACGGTGGTGCCCGCCGCGAGGCGCTGCGGCAGCCAGCCGAGCAGCTGGGCGAGCGGCGCCGAGCTTTCGTGCGACAGCCGCGCGAGGACATCGGCGATGCGCTCGATCTGGGCGCGGTCCGCGCGCGGCGGCAGGTAAACGTAGCGCTGCACCGTGTGCGAGAAGCCGGCCGCGGCCAGGCCGCACGCGGCATCGGCGGTGATCAGCGAGCGGGCCAGCGACAGGGCCGCGACGCACAGGTCCTCGAACGTCTCCGTGTCGTGGGTCAGACGCCAGTACGGGCCTTCGATCGTCTGGACATCCACGACGAGCAACTGGTGCCGCGCGAGGGCGGGTTCGAAGCGCTTCGTCTGGCGCGTGCCGGTACGCGCCGTCGCCCGCCAATGGATGCTGCGCAACGGGTCGCCCGACTGGTACGGGCGCACCCCGGCGAAGAGGGTCGGGTCGGTGAACAGGCTGCGTCGCGCGCGCGCCTGGGCGAGCGGCGCGCCGTGGCGCGTCGCTCCCGTGACGGGCACGGCCAGTGGCCGGGCCACCAGCCAGGCAGGCTCCACCGGCGCCTGGCGGCGCGGCGCGTTGGTTCCGAACAGCGCCGGCACCTCGAGATCGGCGATGCCCGTGCTGTGCACCCCACGCACCAGCGGCCGCACCACCACCCGGCGCGTGGCCCGCTCGAAGCCGCGCAGCGGCACGGCGATCGTCGGGTTGCGCTCGTCCGCCTCCAGCTCGTCGGGCAGTGAGTCCTCGGCGACGGCCAGCGCAGTCGGCAGGCGGCTGGTGTTCCAGATCGTCAGGCGCAGCTCGGCCGCCTCGCCGGCAACCGTCTTGGGTGGCACGAAGCGGTGCTCGAACTCGAGCCGCTCGAGAACGTGTCTGGGCCATCGCTCGGCGAGGATGCGCACGAGGACGATCGCGGCGCCGATGAACACGACTACCGGCGCGCCCAGGACCACGCCGAGCACGCCCACGGCGAGCCCGAGCGCGGCCCAGGTGGTCACGCGCGCTCGGCCATCGGCACCGGCGTCCCATCGAGAACCTGATCGAGCACGTCGTTGCGCGTCGCGCCACGCAGCTCGCGGTCGAGGTCGAGCACCAGGCGGTGCGCCAGGACCGGCCGCACCAGCGCACGGACATCGTCCGGTAATACGAAATCGCGACCGTCGAGTGCGGCCCACGCCTGCGCGCAGCGATGCAGTGCCACTGCGCTGCGCGGGCTGGCGCCCAGGCGCACGTCGGGATGAGTGCGTGTCGCGCGCACGAGCGCCAGCAGGTAGCGCTCGACGTCATCAGCCACGCGCACCCCGCGAACTGTCTCCGTTACCGCGGCCAGCTGCTTCGCGCCGATGACGGGCGCCAGGTCGTCGACCGGCTCCTCGGCGGCGCCACGCAGGCGCTGCAGCATCTCCAGTTCGCCCGCCTCGTCGAGGTAGCCCAGCTCGACACGCACGAGGAAGCGGTCGAGTTGCGCCTCGGGCAGTGCGAAGGTGCCCTCGAGCTCGATCGGGTTCTGGGTGGCGAGGACCATGAACGGCCGCGGCAGCGGGTGCGTCACGCCGTCGACCGAAACCTGGCGCTCCTGCATCGCCTCGAGCAGGGCCGACTGGGTGCGCGGCGTGGCGCGGTTGATCTCGTCGAAGAGCACGACGTTGGCGAAGATGGGCCCGGGCACGAAGCGGAAGTCGTTGCCCTGCGGGCTGCCCTCCAGGATGCTCGAGCCGGTCACGTCGGACGGCAGCAGGTCGGGCGTGCCCTGCACGCGCGCGAACGAGAGCCCCAGCGACCGGGCAAACGCCTTGGCGAGCAGCGTCTTGCCGACGCCCGGCACGTCCTCGATCAGTCCGTGGCCGCCGACCAGCAGCGCGGTCGCAAGGAGGCGCAGCGGCTCGTGGGCACCAACCACCGCCTGGGCCACGTTCTCCTGGAGCGCTGCCCACAGCTGCACCGGGCGCGGCGCCGATGACCGCCCGTTCCCGCTTTCGCTCGCTGACGTCACGCGCGAAGACTATTCCAGCCGACTCGGGGACGAGAATGCCTCCCGGCTCTGTCCCAGGTGGCACTGCTGGTGGGCAGTTATACTGGCAGTCGGAGGTAATACGATGATCGCCAAGGTTGGACCCAAGGGCCAGATCGTCATCCCCAAGGAAGTGCGCGACGGCATGGGCGTACGTCCCGGCTCGGTTGTCAGCCTGCACTGGCGCGAGGATGGCGTGCTCGAGCTGAGCAAGGCCTGGGACGACCCGATCGCCGACGCACCCGGCTATATCCGCCAGTTCTGGAGTGCGGAGGCGGGCGAACAGCCGGCCAGCGACGAGTTGCTCGCCATGCGCCGTGCTGACCGCGAAACTGAGGAAAGGCAATTCGCGCGGTGGACGCGCCAGCCATCGTCTTCGACGCTCAAGCGCTCCTAGCGTTCATCGACGGCGACCCGTCCGCGGAGGCAGTGCGCGCCATCCTCGCGGAGGCCGCGGCCGGGCGGCGCTCGGTCCTGATGAGCGTCGTCAACGTGGCGGAGACGATGTACGTCGTCGAGCGCCGCGGCGGCCCGGCCGCGAGCACCGCCATGCTGGACCTGATCCAGCAGTTGCCCATTGAACTGGTCAACGTCGATCTCGAGCTAGCCGCTCGCGCGGCATACTTCAAGGCCCGCGGCGGTATATCGCTTGGCGATTGTTTCGCGGCCGCCCTAGCGCACCGGGAGTCGATCCCGGTCCTGACCGCCGATCCAGAGTTCGAAAGGGTCGCCGACCTGGTCACGATCGCCTGGCTCGCTTAGCTTGGCGCCGGCGCGCGACCGAACGATCGGCCCGGGCCCGCTTGCTGCAATTCGTGGATCGCTAAGGCGCTGTGGTCGGCAGTGACTCGCGGAATCCCATAGCAACAATGGTGGGGATGCCAGATGCATCGATTACGACCACCATGCGACTAATGTCCTGCACGCTTCCGGGGGGATTGCCTCGCGGCCGACCGAAGTCGCCATCAAAGTAGCAAACGGTGACCACCGCCGCTGACGTAGATATTGAAGAGGTCGCTCCAGCCGTCGACACCGGCACTGGGGTGGTGGTCGGTATGCCAATCGTCGCCGCAAGGGTATCCCGGAAGGCCGGAATACGATCAGGTGTTGTTTGGAATGCAGCTGCAAGGGTGGTTCCGCTTGGCATCGGCAGCATGTCTGGCCGATCGAGTCCTAAGCAGCGTGCCTCGGCGGAGGACGAGGTTGGTGTCGACGTCATGGCCCCACTCGATGGCGCGCCGCTTGCAGCACTAACCGGTCCGTTGCTCGCGTATGCGGACCGCAGCGGACCGTTTGCAGCACCGCAGCCAACCAGGAAAGCCACGCAGCATGCCACAAACGTCATACGTGCCACAACGCCAAACGGCTTTCGTGTCGCTAGCACGCCGTGTTCTCACCAACGCGCAACGACGTATCTGAATTCCATTGGATGCAAAGCCACGTGTCGTCCGGATAAGGTGTGTAGAGTGCATCGCGGCCTGCCCAATCTACCAAACCGGCGCCGCTCCACCAACGGCGGTCCTGCAACTGGTCATCATTATGAGCGGGCGCAATGATGGCGGTCTCGTACGACTCAATCACAACCGCCAATTGGTAGGCGGTCTTTCCATCGGTATAGACCCTGTGATGTTGATCAATCCCGTCGACGGTGAACGACCAATATCGGTCAGTCTTGGCAAGCATGACCTTGAACGTGTGCTCGCCATACGTCGTGCCGTCTGCCGACTCGGAGATCTCCACCCACTGTCCGTTCAGCGCCGCCCCAACAATAGTGACTACACCGCTGCAGCCGTACGACGTGGCTAGTTCAACATAGTCGTCGACTGTTGTCTGTTCCCAAGTCGTGTCGTAGATGGGCCAGCAATTGGGGAGCTGAATTGAGGAAAGAATGTTCCGCCGCTGCTCGAACCCAGTGTAGCCGGTTGCTTGGTTCATCTCGTAGCCAGAGACATATATGTGGCGATTGTAGGCCAGCGCGATAGCACTCGTAGCAGTCAGGCATGCAGTGGTTACTACTGCAACGAACCCGTAGCGTCGCCATCGGACACGGAGCACGAGCGTCGAAAACGCGCTCAGCAGGAGCCACATTCGGGCCGTCGTGGATCCCCTTCCGGCATCACTTCTCTCCAACTGCGATGCTAGCAACGGCGTCAAGATTGTGCACGGGCGGAATCATCGGTGAGCAGAGGGATCGAATTTATGGCGATGCATACTGCCCACGGTGCCGCTCGGTCGCGGTGGCCAGCGAATCAACGGTCAAGCCCGCGGACAGGGTTGATCTCTGCAGGACCGCGTATCCTGTGCGTGCGGGGACGAGCACCGCAGCTGCGAAGGAGACTGACATGGCACGCGCGATGTGGCGCGGGGCAATCCAGTTCGGACTGGTGACCGTGCCGGTCAAGCTGTACCTGGCGACCGAGGCCCGTGGTGGCCTCAGCTTTCACCTGCTGCACCGCGAGGACATGCAGCGCATCCAGATGAAGGTGTTCTGCCCGGTTCACGGCGAGATCCCGCGCTCCGAGACCGTGCGCGGCTACGAGTACAGCAAGGGCCAGTACGTCGTGGTCGACGAGGCGGACTTCGAGTCGGTGCCGCTCAAGACCGTGCGCGCGATCGAGATCGAGACCTTCGTCGATGCCGACGCCGACGACAACGGCACGCGCTTCATCAAGCAGGCCTACTACCTGGAGCCTGAGGCGGTCGGGCGCAAGGCGTTCTACCTGTTGAAGTCGGTCCTCGCGGAAGAGGGCCTGAGCGCCATCTGCAAGATCGTGCTCAAGGACCGCGAGGCGCTCGCGGCACTCAATCCGTACTCCAACACGATGCTGCTCACGACGCTCTACTGGCCCGACGAGGTGCGCTCGACCGCAGAGCTCGACCTGCCCGCCGATGAGTTCGAGTTCAAGCCGGCCGAGAAGGCGATGGCGACCCAACTCGTGCAGGCGATGAAGGGCGAGTTCCAGGCCGACGCTTACAAGGACGACTACCGCGAGGCATTGATGGCGGTCATCGAGGCCAAGATCGACGGACAGCCGGCCGAGCAGGTCCACGTCGCCGAGAAGCCGACCAAGATCGCCGACCTGATGAGCGTGCTCGAGGCGAGTGTCGCCGCGGCACGCGAGGCGCGCACCCGCCAGCCGGCAGCCGGCGAGCAGGTTGCCGAGGCGGCCGCTGAGGCCAAGCCCGCGCCGCGGCGCGCGCGCAAGGCACAGGCCAAGCCTGAGCCCAAGGCCGAGCCCAAGCAGGAACGCCGGCGCAAGGTCGCTTGAGCCGCGCCTCCCGCTCGCGCCACCCCGCAGCGGCGGGGCAGCTGTCTCTCGACATTCCCGCCCGGGGCGCCACGGTCCCCTATCGCATCCTGCCCATGACGCCAGTCGCCACGCCGGCGCCGTTCGACGACCCGGACTGGTTCTTCGAGCCCTGGTGGCCGGGCGCGCCGACGCTGTGCTACCTGCAGGGCGATCACGTCCGGCTGCAGACGGCGCACATGGCCGACCCGGCAACGGCCTTTCCCGAATTGGCCGTCGTGCGCGATTCCTTCACCGGTGACGGGCTTGTCGTGGAGGGCTTCCTGCTGGTGCTCGACGACGAGGGCCGGCCCGACCAGGAACTGCTCCGCGAGCGGCTGTCGGAGGACCCCTACGCGGGCGGGCAGCCGGCGTTCGTTGCGTCGGACCTGCTGTACGAAGACAATCGTCCGCTGCTTTCAGCCGGCCGTTCGGCGAGCGGCGTGAGCGGCTCGCCCAGCAACTGACCGACACCGATCGCTGCGTGATGAGCCGTGGCCTGCGCGGCGAGGGCCTGACGCTCGCGGCAGCGGTGGCGTCGATGGGCATCGGCGAGATCTCCGGCCGTCGCCTGGACGCCCCATATCGCCCGGGCGTCGCCGATGAAGCGTGGCTGCGCATGCCCGTCGTCGAGGCGCCCGCGCCGCAGACGCGCCCGCTGCTCTACCTCCTCCAGCGCCTGGCGCTCTAGAGGCGCCCAGAGCACTCGCGCGGCACTCGCCGGGCGAAAACCCGGCGGGCTGTCACAATCGGCACATGCCGCTGAAACTCCACTTCCTGGGAGCTGCGGCGACCGTGACCGGATCGCAGTACCTGCTCGAAACGGACCACGCCCGCATCCTGATCGACTGCGGCATGTTCCAGGGCACGCCGGACATCCACGTGCGCAACTTCGTGCCGCTCGACTACGACCCCACCACGGTCGACGCCCTGCTGCTCACGCATGCCCACCTCGACCACTGCGGGATGATCCCGCGCGTCATCAAGGCCGGCTTCAAGGGCCCCGTGTACGCCACCGCCGGCACCACCGAACTGGCGGCGCTGGTGCTGCTCGACTCGGGCCGCCTGCAGCAGGAGTTCGCCAAGCGCGAGATGCGCTGGGAGAAGCGGCATCCGGATCGTGCCGTCGAGGACGATCGCCAGGAGCAGCAGCAGTACCAGGCCGCGCTCGACCTCGCCGAGGCGGGTGAGGCGCTGGCCGACAGCCCGGCCCTTGCGCCCGCCGGCGGCATGGCGACCGGTGAGCACGTGCCGACCACGGTCGAACCGTCACAGCACGCCGGCCTCGCCCCCGCCGCGCCACCCGCCGCCGCACCAACGATCGACCTCGACGAGCCGCTGTACACCGAGGCGGAGGCGCGCCTGGCGCTCACCCAGTTCAAGCCCATCGACTACGACCAGGAACTGGAGGTCGCCCCCGGCGTGCATGCCCGTTTCGTGGACGCCGGTCACATCCTGGGCTCGGCCATCATCCTGCTGCGCGTGGCCGGCGAGAACGGTGCGCCGGACACCCAGCTCGTCTTCTCGGGCGACCTGGGCCGCCCCGGCGCACCCATCCTGCGCGACTACACCGCGGTCAGCGAGGCCGACTACGTGCTCGTCGAAACGACGTACGGCGGGCGCGAGCACGAACCGGAGGCGGAAGCCGTCGCCGTCCTGGCCCAGACCGTGCAGCTGGTGGCCCAGAACAAGGGGGTGCTGCTGGTGCCCTCTTTCGCCATCGGGCGCACCCAGGACATCGTCTACGAGCTCGACCGGCTGATCGACGCGGGCAAGATCCCGCTGCTGCCGCTGTACCTCGATTCGCCCATGGCGTCCAAGGCGAGCGATGTCTACCGCCGCCACACCGACTATTACGACGAGGAAGCTGCCGCGATCCAACGGGCAGGCGGGACGCCGCTCGACTATCCGAAGCAGATCGTGACCAACGACTTCAAGGATTCACAGCAGATCCTGCAGGCGCAGCGGCCGTACATGATCGTGGCCTCGAACGGCATGCTCACCGGCGGCCGCATCGTCAACCACCTGCGCGAGCTCGTCGGTGATCCCGGGGCTACCTTGCTGTTCGTCGGCTACCAGGCCCACGGCACCCTCGGCGAGAGCCTCCAGAACGGGGCCAAACAGGTCCGCGTCGAAGGGCAGACCGTGGAAGTGCGCTGCCAGGTGCGCTCGATCTCGGGCTTCTCGGCCCATGCCGACGAATCACAGCTGCTCGATTGGCTGCGCAACTTCGCCACCGGCCGCGCGCCGAAACGCGTCTTCCTGGTCCACGGCGACCCCGACGCGCAGGCCGCCATCGAGCCCAAGATCAAGGCGCTTGGGCTGCCCACGTACGTCCCCCGCTGGCGCGAAGCGGTCGAGCTCGACTAGCCGCCGGTGATCAGGCGCTCACGCTGAAACAGCCGGGCGGCGAGGCGCCAGCCCACGACGTTGAGCACGACCAGCAGCGCCGCGCCGGCCACCGCCACGGGCAGGGTGGCGCTGATCACGTTCAAGGCGATCAGCACGACCACGATGACCGTCGGAACGCTCGCCAACAGGCTTATCTGCTGGGCCACGCGGACATCGGTCGAGCGCGTGGAGATGGCCATCGCGACCCAGATCGACCAGCCGGCGAGCAACGGGGTGAAGAGGATCTGCGCGAGCAGGTCCGAGGTGCGCAGGACCGCGGCCGGCACGCCCGGTTGAGCGAACACGGCCACCACGGCCACGAAGGCGGCGAACACCAGGTACGAAACGACCAGCGACGGCACCATGGCCGCGAGCGCCTTGGCGAGCAGCAATTCGGCGCGAGTTATCGGCGTGGTGAGCACCGGTTCGAGCGTGCCCTGCTGCCGCTCGCCGGCGATCGAATACGCGGCGACGAATATCGGCACCAGCACGGGGATGCCGAGCAGGTACACCAGGACATGCTCGTTGGCGAGGACCGCTGACGATGCCAGGCCGAGCACCGCGACCAGCGGCTGGATCGCGAAGAGCACCGGGATGACCGCCATGGTCACGATCACGTTGCGGTTGCGGCGGTATTCACGCAGCTCCTTGCGCACGATCGCACCGATACGCCGCCTGCTCATGCGGCGGCTCCGGCCTGCGCCGTGTCACGCTCGTCGTCGATGAGCTCGAGGTAGACATCCTCGAGCGAGTGCTGCGCCTCACCGATCGACAGGATGTCGGCTCCGGCGGCGACCAGTGCCCGCGCCACGCCCGGCGCGGCGGTGGCTGGATCCGACACGGTCAGAACGTAGCCCGCCCTTCCGTCGGGACGCCAGGCCTCGACGGCCGGCAGCCCGCGAAAGACCTCGTCCGGCTCCGCGATGGGCGCCCCGGTGCGGACCATCAGCATCCGCGCGAAGAGCTGGTCGCGCAGTTCGGCCGGCCGGCCAATGGTGCGCAGCGACGTGTTGAGGATCGCCACGCGATCGCAGAGGCGCTCGGCCTCCTCGAGCCGATGGGTCGTCAGGAATACGGTCACGCCGCGTTCATGCAGGGCCGCAATCAGTTCATGGACCTCGCGTGCGGCCACCGGGTCGAGGCCCGCCGTCGGTTCATCGAGGAAAAGGACCTCGGGTTCGCTGAGCAGCGCGCGGGCCAGGCCCACGCGCTGGCGCAGGCCCTTCGACAGGCTCGAACACAAATCGCGCGCGCGGTCGGCCAGGCGCACCGCCTCGAGGGCGCGCGTGACTCGGCCGGCAGGGTCGGGAACTTCGTACAGGTCGGCAAAACACTCGAGGTTCTCGCGGACGCTGAGGCTCAGGTACAGGCCCGGTGCCTCGGGCATGACCGCGATGCGGCGGCGGATTTCGGCGCCGTTGCCCTCGGTGAGCGGCACGCCGGCCACCGTCGCCGAGCCGGAGGTCGGCTTCAACAGCGTCGCGAGGGTACGCACCGTGGTCGTCTTTCCCGCGCCGTTGGGCCCCAGGAAGCCGAAGACCTCGCCCCGGCCGACCTGGAATGAGACGTCCGCGAAGGCGACTCGCTCGGCGAAGCGCTTGGTCAGGTGATCGACTACGAGCGCGGGCGCTCCACCGTCAACCGCCACAGCAGTTGGTCAGGCGCGCTTGGCGATGTCGCTGATGATCGTGGCCAGCTCGCGCGGCCGGGACCACATGGGCCAGTGGCTCGTGGGCAGATCGATCCACGTAACACTGCGCAGCTCGTCCAGTCCGGCCAGGAACGACGGGTGTTGGTCCTGCGCGTAGGCCTTGTACTCCGCGGCCGGAAAGCCGGTCGCGATGATGGTGGTGGGGATTTCCTTGCGCGCATCGTTGGTGAGTTCGAACCTGTCGCGGATGACGCCGCCCGGCTCGGGCAGCGCACGGCGCTGGAAAGTTGCCAGCTGCTCCTCGCTCAGGCCGTCGAGGTTCTCTTCCTGGGCCAGCTGCTCGGGCGACGGCATGGGCCGTACCGGCTCGGCAAAGTCGGGATCCATCGGCGCGATGCCGGGTCCAGTGTCCACGTAGACAGCCGCCGCGATCTGATCCGGCACCCGGTCGGTCGCGGCGTAGCCGGGAAAACCGCTGCCGCTGTGGACCGCCAATACGACTGGTCGTCCGGCGTCATGCACGGCGCGGACGATCGCCTCGACATGGTCGGCCAGGCCAACGTGGGTCGGGTCGTCGCCGGGCGCGAGGCCGGGGAGTGTCATGGCGGTGACGTCGTGGCCGTCGGCGCGCAAGAGGTCGGTGACTTCGTCCCACGCCCAGGCGCCCAGCCAGAACCCGGGAACAAGAATGATCGGTGCAGTCATTGGCCGATGTTACCGGGCGATCCACGGTCTCCGGGACCAGCTACCTCCGGCCAAGGACGAGGAACAAAAGACCGGCGAGCACCAGCACGGCTATTCCCCCGATGAAGGCCCAGTCTCCCCACCAGGCCCCACGGTTGATCCGACCCACCAGGATGAGGATCGCCGAGACCACGGCGAGCAGGGTCAGGAAGGGATGGTCCCGCACACGAGATGGCATTTGTTTCCTCCGATTCGGGAGCTAACCACGGAAGGCATCCATGAAGCGCACCTTGGTACCGATGCGCATGGCCGAGTTTGCATACACGCGTCCGGCAAGCCAGATCAGCCCGGCGATTGACGCGACGATCAAGACCAGTGCAAGCGCGACCTGCCAAGCCGGCAGGTCACCCGCGGAGATGCGCACCGCCATCAGGATGGGCGAGAAAGGCGGCAGCACGGAGGCGACCAGCACCAGGGGATTTGACTGGTTGGCGAGGTAGACGTAGGCCAGCAGATAGGCGCCGACCTGGAACACGTTGATGGGGGCCACGGCACCCTGCACCTCTTCCGGACGCGAGACCAGCGCAGCCAGCGTCGCATAGGCCGCGGCGTACAACGTGAAGCCGAGCAGGAACCAGAGCAGGTACCCGAGGACCGCCATCACACTGAGGGCCGGGGTGGCCACCGCGCTCGTGGCCGCGACCGCAGCCAGCGTCGCCACCGCCACGATGCCGAGCTGCAGCAGGCCGGTCAGCCCGATGCCGATGATCTTGCCCGCGAGCAGCTGGCTGGGCGGCACGGTGGCGAGCAGGATTTCCATGATGCGGCTCGCCTTCTCCTCGACCACGCCCTGCGCCACCTGGCTGCCGTACAGCCCGAGCGCGATCCAGAGCAGGATCCCAACCGCAAGCCCGACCACCAGCGATTGGGTCAGCCCAGGGTTGGTCGGCTGGAGCGCGTCGACGGTGACCTGAGCGCCGCTCATCGCCGACGCGAGATCAGCCGGGGTGAGCCCGGCGGCCACGAGGCGCGCCGCGAGCACCGCCCGCTCGAGTGCCGCCTGGACGAGCGGCGGAACCGTCTTCTTCACGACGGCAGTGGGCGAAGTGGCCGACCCGGTCACCAGCACGTCGAGCTGGCCTGCGGAGACCTGCGCACGGCCGGTGGCTTCGTCGGCGACGTCGCTGACCGCGACCGATTGGCCCAGTGCAGTCGCCGACGCACTGAAGGCCTGCTCGAGACTCTGCGCTGTGCCGCTGAAGCCCACGCGTACCGGCGCGGCATTCCCGCCGATGAGCGAGTAGCCGACGATGCCGATGACCACGAGGGCGACCATCAGGATGGTCGGCGCGATGAAAACGCGCGAGCGCAGGCGGACAAGCATCTCGCGCCGCGCGACGAGGACAACGGCGGGCAACACCCGGCCGGGCTTCGGCGTCGGGCGCGGGCGCAGGCGCGGCAGCGGTGTCGCTCATTGCTGTTTCTCGCCGATCACGTCGCGGAACAATTCGACCAGGCTCGTCTCGGCGCGCCGGAACTCGCGCACGGGACCGGTCCGCAGGGCAGCACGCAGGATCGCCTGGCCGTCGGTGCCGGGCTCCAATGCAAGCAGCACGCGCGTCCCGTCGCGGCGCACAACGGTGGCGCCCTTGAGGCTGCTCGCCCAGTTCTCGGGCGCCTGCGGGACGTCGATCCACAGCCGATCGGGACCGCTCTGGCGCAGCTCCGGCACCGTGCCCATGGCCACCATGTGGTGCTGGTCGATGATGCCCACCCGGTCGCAGATGCGTTCGACCAGGTCGAGTTCGTGGCTCGAGAAGATCACCGCGACGCCGGCGTCGGCGCGCTCGCGCAGGACCGCGGTCATGACGTCAACTGCGACCGGATCGAGGCTCGCGAACGGCTCGTCGAGTACGAGCGCCACGGGCTCGAAGACCAGCGCGGCGGCGAGCTGCACGCGCTGCTGGTTGCCCTGGCTGAGCGCCTGGAGTTCGTCATCGGCCCGGGCGGCCAGGCCAAAGCGCTCGAGCCAGCCGGCGGCCGCATCTGCCGCCGCGCCGCCCGGCATACCGTGCAGTTCGCCCAGGTAGGCCAGCTGCTCGCGCACGCGCATCTTGGGGTACAGGCCACGCTCCTCGGGCATGTAGCCGAACCGCCGACGCGTCGCGAAGTGAAGCGGCTGGCCCTGCCAGCGCACCTCGCCCGTGTCGGCATTGAGCACGCCCAGGATGATGCGCATCGTCGTCGTCTTGCCCGCCCCGTTGCGGCCGACGAAGCCGAACAGTTCGCCCGCCTTGACATCGAAGCTCAAGTCGCGCAGCGCGACAGTGTTGCCATAGCTCTTGGAGACATCGCTGATCTGGAGCGCGCCGTCGCTCATTCCGTCACCCCGGTGGGCATTCGGACGCGCGACCGACGTCCGGACATTGGCCGCGGTCGGAGGGCGGCATCCGAAGGTGCGGCCTCGTCTTGCCCGGCCTCAGCGTCATCCTTGCCCGTACGTGTCTTGCGGGGAAGTCGCCCGGCCTCACGCAGGGCCAGCCGAAGCAGGTATTCGATCTGTCCGTTGAGGCTGCGCAGGTCGTCCGCGGCCCACGCCCTGAGCGCCGCCATGGTCGCCGGCTCGACTCGCAGCAGGAAGGCCTTGCGGTCCGCCGAACGATTGTCGTCGGGCATCAGTAGAGGCTGCCCGCGTTGACCACCGGCTGGCTCTCGCGCTCACTGCACAGCACGACGAGCAGGTTACTCACCATGGCCGCCTTGCGTTCCTCGTAGAGCTGCTCGAGGTGCTTGATGGACGACATGGCCGTGAGCTGCGCAACCGGGCTAACTTCGTCCACACTGGCTGGTATGACCAGATCTTCCGCTCCGCGTTCTTTCGAGCAGCACCGGCGGCGGCGAGGGATCGCCGCACTGCTGCTCGTGCTCGGCCTGATCGCTTTCCCCGCTACTGCATCCGTCGCCAAAGCGGCTGGAGCTGGTCGACTGCCGGCCTTCGATCACGTCTACCTGATCGTGATGGAGAACCGGGCATACGGCTCGATCGTGGGCAATCCCGATGCTCCGTACATCGACTCACTGATCGCTCACTACGGCCTGGCGACGAACTACGACGCGGTGAGCCACCCGTCAGAGCCCAATTACCTGGCGCTGTTCGGCGGCTCGACGTTCGGCATCAGGAACGATGACATTTACAACCTGGCCAAGTCGAACCTCGCCGACCAATTGCAGAGGGCGGGCCTGTCGTGGCACGTCTACGCACAGGACTACCCGGGCAACTGCTCGAAGGCCGGCTACGTACGCGGCGGCGTCGACCTGCTCGGCCCCGGCGGCTGGTACGCACGCAAGCACAATCCGGCAATCAGCTTCCTGGACATCTCGCGCCACCCGCGGCGCTGCGCCCGAATCACCTCGCTGGCCAGCTTCAACCCGGCGGCCGCGAACTTCGAGCTCATCGTGCCCAATTCGATCAACGACATGCACAACGGCACGACCGCCCAGGGCGATGCCTTCCTGAAGGCATTCGTGCCCCTGATCACCGGGTCACCCGCCTTCGCGCACAGCCTGCTGCTGATCACCTGGGACGAGGGCAGTGGGGGCGCCGGTGGTGGCGGGCACGTGGCGACGCTGGTCGTCTCGCCGTTGCTCAGCCGCCCGGGCATGCAATCGGCCGTGGCGCACGACCACTACTCGCTGCTGCGCACGATCGAGGCGGGGCTGCGGGTCGGCTGCCTGCGCCACAGCTGCCGCGCCAACGACCTGGGCGAATTCTTCGGGGGCTGAGGGAGGCGCCAGCCGGACTCACAGGTAGGGAGCGCATACTCATGTCAGCGGAAGGTGGCAGGGGCCTGCGGGTTCCCAACGGCGCGACGCCCCAACACGGTCGCCAAGACCGTCGCGCATGGCCAGTGGCGAGTCCGACTTCCGTCGCCGGGCACGCACGTGTCCCTGGAGGTTCTCTTGCCGTTGATGGCAGTCGCATTCCCGATCCTTCCCGGAAAGACGCCGGAGTGGCGCTCCTGGATGGAGGAACTCAATGGCCCGCGCCAGCACGAGTTCGCCGAGTCCCGCCGAAAGGCCGGCGTTCACGAGCGAACGTTCCTGCAGCACACGCCGATGGGCGATCTCGTGATCGTGACCCTCAAGGGCGATGATCCGGCGGCCTCGTTCGGTCGGATGGTCAGTGGCACGGACCCATTCACGAAGTGGTTCATCGAACGTGCGCAGGCAGTGCACGGCGTCGATCTGACCCAGCCCATGTCCGGGCCGCCGTCGGAGCTTGTCATTGACTCCGAGGCGGCGGCCGTTCCGGCCTGAACCACGGGGACTCCGTCTCCAGGAATTGAAAGACCCCGGACAGTCGTCCGGGGTCTTTTCACGTTAGATCTGGCTGGTGAGCCGCCAGAGATTCGAACTCTGAACCTAGGGATTAAGAGTCCCTTGCTCTACCGTTGAGCTAGCGGCCCAGCGGCGATTCTACCGGAGGCCGTAACGCCGTCCGGTCGGCGGTTCTGACCGGAACCGCCGGCAAGCCTACGATCTGCGCATGAGCGACGACCACCCGACGCCGGATCCCCACCCGACGCCCGACGACCAGCCCCAGCGGCCCACGAGCGCTTCCGACGATGACGCTCAGCCCAGCCGCGACGACGAGGTCGACGAGGCGTCCGACGAATCCTTCCCCGCCAGCGACCCGCCCAGCTTCACGCGTTCGACCAGCACCGACGATTAGCCCTCGAACAGCCCCATTTGGTCATACTCGCAAGGGACGCACGTTAAGTCTGTTTCCGGCCTGTTCTGGGTCCGTCCAGCGACTTTTGCAGCGCGTCCCAAGCGTGGATCAACTGCGGCGGACCGAATTCAGCGCCCGCTACCCGACTTAACGCGCGCCCCTTGACGATATGGCCAGATAGCGCGCAGACCGGATAGCGCGCAGACCGTCGAGGTTCAGGACGAGTGGGCGGCGGCGATCTCGTCGAGGAAGTCGCTGATCTCGGGCAGCGCAAGCAGCCGCTGGCGGAAGTAGTCGTTGACCGTGTCGAGGGCCTCGGCCTGCAGTCGGCGCACCTGTGCGCTGCGCTCGCCGGGCTTGCGTCCGCTCACCTCGTCGCGCAGGCTCAGCAGTTGCGCGACGACCTCGGCTTCGCGCGGCCCACTGAGCGCCTCGATCGCCGACATGATCAGCTGGTCGACCTCCTCGACGAGCATCTCGTTGTCGAACGGTGAACCGTCGGCCGCCGCCTCGTCGACGGCGCGCAGCCGCGCGGCGAGCTGGTACAGCGCCGTGGTCGGCTCGTCGAACAGCTCGCGGATATAGGCCGCCTCCGGGTAGCGCGCGGTCAGGCGGAAGATGTTGTACAGGCGGCGCGCGACCTTGCCCCAGTTCGGGTGCGTGGCGGTGTACTTCCAGACCTCGTGCTCGAGCTGCGCCACGTAGTCGGCCACCGCATCGGTCGACAGTTCGCCGATCAGCTTGTCGAACAGTGGTTTGCTGTCGACGTCGAGGTAGACCTCCTGGAAGTAGGGGTCCAGGAAGCCGTCGAGGGCGACGATCGAGCCGTCGGGCGCCTCCCAGGTCGTGTCGAGGCAGTTGCTCGCGTTGGCCAGTTGTCCCCGTTCGGTGTCGGCGACGATCCAGTCGATCTTGCACCAACCGGGGTTCGCGGCCGCGTCCGCCCACGTCAGGGTTCGCGGTGAGCCATCCTCGCCGACCACGTCCATCTGCCCCGCCGCGACCTCCTGGGGCGTCCAGGACACGGGCGATCCGGCCGCGACCGCGGCGCCGTTCTTGGTCACGGGAGCATCCCACGTGCCGAACTTGACCTCGGCCAGGCGATGCGTTCGCCCGCGCAGTGTCGCCAGCGCCTTTTCGCGGATCGCTTCCCCCAGCGTCCGGCACGCGGCCTCCCGGGTGGCCGCTGTGATGTGGATGCGCTCGAAGAAGTCCGCGTCGCCCGGGTAGCGCTGGATCCGGCTCTGGGCGGCCGAGCCGGACAATGCCAGTGCCGTCTGCACGCCGCGGCCGTGCGGGATGCGCACGATCTCGGCGATACGCCGGAAATGAGCCAGGTCGCCCGGGTCCAGATCGAGCATCGAGGCGCGGTATCCGAAAACCCCCGTGTCGACGTCGACGACCACGTCCGAACCCTGGGTTTCGGCCTGCATTGCCGCGATCCACTGCGTGGCTTCGTGCTCGTCGACCTCAACGCCCAGCCGCCGTGCCGACTCGATCACACGTTCGATCGCGTCCACCGGCCCATTTGCTTCGGTCAACTTGGCCCCTCCCCGACAAGCGAGTCCCGCTCAGTGTCCGATATCGGACAATATGCCTTCCCCATGACCATGGAAGCCTGGCTCGCCGCCATCATCTTTGTGACGGCCTACACGCTGATCGCCGTCGACGTCGGCGATCGGACGGTGGTGGCACTGCTCGGCGGGCTGCTGCTGATCGTGACCGGCATCCTCGACCAGCACGAAGCCTTCGCCGCGATCGACCTCAACGTCATCTTCCTGCTTGCCGGGATGATGGTCATTGCCGGGGTACTCGCACGCACGGGCATTTTCGAGTGGCTGGCGGTGCGCGCCGTCACGGTCTCGCGTGGCCGGCCAATGCTGCTGCTCGTCCTCCTCGCGACGCTGACGGCCGTCCTGTCGGCACTGCTCGACAACGTCACGACCGTCGTCCTGATCGTCCCGATCACCCTGTCGGTGGCGCGGCGCCTGGGCGTCTCGCCGGTGCCGTACCTGATCTCGCAGATCCTGGCCTCGAACATCGGCGGCACGGCCACGCTCATCGGCGACCCGCCCAACATCCTGATCGGCTCCGCGTCAGGCCTCGATTTCGACGCCTTCGTGAGAAACCTGGCCCCCGTCACCGTAGTGATATTCGTCGCCTCGCTGGCGATCATGACGGTGCTCTTTCGGGGAGCACTGCGCGCCGCGCCCAGGGTCCAGGAGGCGGCTGAGGCCGTCGCACCGGTGGTCGTCGACCGTCCCCTGCTGGCCCGCGCCCTGGTGGTCGTGGGCTTTACCCTCGCCGGCTTCGCCTTCCACCAGGCACTCGGTCTCGAGAGCGCGACCATCGCCCTGCTCGGCGCCACCGTGCTGATGCTCATCGGCGGGGTCGACGCGCACGATGGACTCGCGGCCGTGGAGTGGCGCACGCTCTTTTTCTTCATCGGCCTGTTCGTGCTCGTCGAGGGCATCGTCAAGGTGGGCATCGTCGGTGGCGTGGCCGACTCCCTGGCCGCTACCGCAGGAGGCAACGCCACGTTGGCCGGCGTCGCGTTGATCTGGATCTCGGGCATCGTCGGCGCCATCGTCGACAACATCCCGTACACCGCGACCGCGATACCTGTCGTCGAACGGCTCATCGCCGACGGCCTGCCGGCGGCACCGCTGTGGTGGTCACTCGCGCTGGGTGCGTGCCTGGGTGGCAACCTGACGCTGGTCGGCGCGTCGGCCAACATCGTGGTCGCCAACCAGGCGGCACGCGCCGGTCACCAGATCGGCTTCTTCGAGTTCATGCGCTACGGCGCGGTGGTCACTATCGCGTCGCTGGCCATCGCCACCGGATACGTCCTGGTCTTCCACCTGGCCTGAGCCGGCGGGTCGGCGGGCCATTTGGTCATACTCGCGCGGGTGGCGCGTTAAGTCAGTTGTGAGCCCATCTTGGACAGCGTTCTGGCCCGATTCTCGCCCAACCCAAGCGTGGATGACCCGCGAAACGGGTGGTCGGGGCACAGGCAACCGACTTAACGCGCGCCACTGGCGAGTATGACCAGATAGGCGGCCAATGCGCGCAAGGTGCGGCTACTCCGCGGGTGTGCGGCCAATGCGCGCCGACGTGTGGCTCACGCGCGCGCGGCCCACGCGCGATGTGCGGGTAACGCGCGCCATGTGCGGTAAGGCGCGATCTGCGGCTGAGTCACGGCCACCTGCGTGCCGGCCGCCTGCCGGCCTAAGCGTGCGGGCGACCTCGACGCGCCGGCATCTCGAACTGCGATGGAGCCTGGATCCTGAGCCCGAGCACCAGCCAGATGAGCACGCCGCCCGCGACGGCGGTGGCCACGATGGCGACCACGACGTCGTTGCCCAGTTGCTCACCCCACGAGTACGGCGCGATGGCCGTGGCGATGCCCAGGACGAAACCCTCGAGCAGCGCGATCTTGACGCGCCGGCTGCCGCGCGTGGCCACCGGGCTTGGCCGGAGGGGCGGGTTCATCAGCCGGCGCAGCGCATAGCAGGCGCCCAGGCAGACGAAACCCACGAAGGAAGCGTCGGCGAGTGCCGCGCTGGCGTCATTCACGGCGTACGGATACGGCGTGTAGACCGAGCGCCAGAAGGCCGCCACCGCGTACGGCAGGGCGATTGCGAGGGCGATCAGCAGCGAATTGCGACGCGGTTCGGCGGGCTCGGCGAGGTCGGCCCGCTCCCTGGCGTCGGCGTCGGCGTCGGTGCCGGCGGCAGCGGATACGCCCCGCCTGCCCAGGCTCCCGATCCGCGCGAGGATGTCGAGCACCGACCAGGACTGCCGCCTCACGATGGGCTCACTGGTTGTCGATCTGGGCGCGCTGGAGGCGGCCCGAATAGTCGACGTAGATCGACTTCCATTCGGTGAACGTGTCGAGCGCGGCATGGCCCGCTTCGCGGTGGCCGTTGCCGGTGCCCTTCCAGCCGCCGAACGGCAGGTGCGTCTCCGCCCCGATCGTGCCCGCGTTGACGTACACGATGCCCGTCGCGAAGTCGCGCATCGCCCGGAACGCGGTGTTCGTGTCGCTCGTGTAGATCGAGGCGGACAGCCCGAACCGTGTGTGGTTGACGACCATCGCCGCTTCCTCGTAGCCACTCACGCGCACCACCGACAGCACCGGTCCGAAGATCTCCTCCTGGGCGACGCGGTCCATGTAGCGCACGCCGTCGATGATCGTGGGCGCGAAGAAGTTGCCGTGCTGCAGGCCTTCGCCGGCCGCGCGCGAGCCACCCGCGATCAGTCGGCCGCCCTCCTGCTGTCCGATGTCGACGTAGCCGGCGACCTTCGCGACCGCCGGCTGGTTGATCAGCGGGCCGACGTCGGTCGTTTCCTCGAGTCCCGACCCCAGGTGCAGCCGATTCGCCCGATCGACCAGCTTCGCCAGCAGGGCATCGGCCACGCCCTCGTCGACCACCAGCCGGCTGCATGCCGTGCAGCGTTGGCCGGTCGTCCCAAAGGCCGACCACAGGATGCCGTCCGTGGCCAGGTCGAGGTCCGCGTCGGCCATCACCGCGATCGCGTTCTTGCCGCCTAGCTCGAGGCTGAGGCGCTTGCCGCGCCGCGCCGCCGTAATCGCGATCGCGCGGCCGGTTGCGCCATTGCCAGTGAACGAGACGACGTTGACGTCCGGGTTGTCGACGATGGGCATGCCGGCCTCTTCGCCCGAACCGGTAACCAGGTTGACGGTACCCGGCGGGAAGCCGGCTTCGTGCATCAGCTCGACGAGCAGCGCGGCACAGTGGGGAGTGTCCGACGCGGGCTTGAAGACGACCACGTTGCCGCTGATCAGCGCCGCGCTCATCTTCCAGCACGGGATGGCGATGGGGAAGTTCCAGGGCGTGATGATGCCGGCTACGCCGATCGGCTGGCGGATGCTCATGGCCCACTTGTCGGGCAGCTCGCTGGGCGTGGTGTCACCAAACATGCGCCGCCCCTCGCCGGCCATCAGGAAACAGATGTCGACGCCCTCCTGGACGTCACCGCGCGCTTCCGCGAGGACCTTGCCCATTTCGCGCGTCATCGCCCGCGCCAGGCGTTCCTTATGCTGCGCCAGCAGCGCACCGAAGGCGTACATGATCTCGCCGCGCTTGGGCGCCGGCATGTTGCGCCAGGCCGGCAACGCTTCCTCAGCGGAGCGTATGGCGGCCGCGACGTCGGCTGCGTCGCTTGCCGCGAACGTGCCGATCAGGTCGCGCGTGTCAGCGGGGTTGCGCGATTCGAAGGTACGGCCGCTTTCCGCGGGGCGCCACTCGCCGCTGATGAAGTTGCCAAAGACAAGACCGTCGTCCACGCGTGGATTGTAGGTAGCTCCGGATCGTCAACCCGCTGCTACTGTCGAGCGATGAAGCGGCCGCTCGAGCTCGCCCTGGTGCTGGCCGTCGCCGTTCCCCTGGCTGCCACCTCGCTGGCCGGCTGCGGCGGCCCGAATGCGGCCTCCCCTTCCGCGACGCCCGACGCCGCCGCCATTGCGCATGCCTTCGTGGGCTACCTGGCCGCCGGTGACGCGCAGTCTGCCCAGTCACTCGAGGACACGGCCATGGTCAACGCCGCGCCGGCGGCCAACCTGGCCAACATCTGGCAGCAGCTCGTCGCGCAATACGGCGCCTTCTCGGACCTGGGCGACGTGGCGGTGGCCAGCCAGCCGCCTTACCTCAATGCCAACGTGCCTGCCAATTTCGCACAGGCGATCGTGACGCTGACGGTGACCGTCGATGGGTCGGGCAAGGTGGCCGGATTGCACGTCGGTGCAGTCACGCCGACCGGGTCCGGTGGGCCGGAGCAGTCGCCCGCGTCGTACGTCGACCGGTCCTCGTTTACCGAAACCGACGTGACCGTGGGCACTGCCCCGTGGACGTTGCCGGGCACGCTGTCGATGCCCGACGGCAGCCGGGCCTTTCCCGGCGGTCGTGCTGGTCGCGGGGTCGGGGCCGGAGGACCGCGACGAGACGTTCGGCCCCAACAAGCCGCTGCAGGACCTGGCGTGGGGACTCGCCTCGGCCGGTATCGCCGTGCTGCGGTACGACAAGCGCACCTACGTCTACAGCGCGCAGATGGCGGGCATGACCGACATCACCGTCAAGCAGGAGACGACCGACGACGCAGCCGCCGCCATCGACCTGCTGCGGGCGACGCCCGGGGTGGATCCGGCGCGCGTCTTCGTAGTCGGCCATAGCCTGGGCGCGTACCTGGCGCCGCGCATCGCCGCCGCCGTTCCCGGGCAACTGGCAGGCCTGGCAATGCTCGAGACACCGAGCACGCCGCTGCCCGAGCTGATCCTCGACCAGGAGCGCTACCTTGCCTCGCTCGGCCCCAGCCCCGGTCCGTCGGCGAGCGCGGCGCTGGCCGGCCTGGCCGCCGCGGTGCAGCTCGCGGAGTCGCCCGACCTGACCGCCGCCACGCCGGCATCGCAACTGCCGCTCGGCGTGCCCGCGAGCTACTTCCTCGACCTGCGCGCCTACGACCCGATCGCGACCGCGACCGGCCTCCAGTTGCCGATGTTCTTCTCCCAGGGCGGCCGCGATTACCAGGTCCCGCCGAGCGAACTCGTCCCGTGGCAGAACGCGCTGGGCGGCCGGTCCAACGTCACGTTCAGCAACTACCCGGCGATGGACCACCTGCTGCTCGACGGATCGGGCACGCCCAGCCCCGCCGAGTACAGCGTGCCGGGGCACGTCGACGCCCAGCTCGTCACCGACCTGGCAGCGTGGGTCGCCGCCCACTAATCTCGGACCGGTGGTTGAACCGTTCGTTCACCCGGCCGCGCTGCCCAACGAACTGGCCTGTGACGCACTCCGTCTGCGGCCCGACCAGGTGGGCCAAGTGAGCGTCGCACCAGCCGGCGCAGGCTGGCGCTACCTGTCGTTCCGCACCGTGTCGCTCGCCGTCGGGGAGCGCGAGACGCTCGATCCGCAACTCGAGCACGTGGTGGTGATCGTCAGCGGTGACGACGTCGTAGTCGAATGCGACGGCGAAGCGGAAATGGTGCTCAAGGGCCGCCCCTTCCCCCTCGCGGCGTTGCCGGAAGCGGCCTACGTACCGGCCGGACGGCGTGCCGGCGTGCTCGGCGCGGGGTCGCTCGTGGCGATTGCCAGCGCGCCGCCATCGAGTCGCGGCGGCGTGGCCACCACGCCGGTCGCCATCCATCGCGCGGACGTGACGGTCGAGATGCGCGGCGCCGGCAACATCGCGCGCCAGATCAACAAGATCATCCCGCCCGAGTTTCCGGCCGACCGCCTGCTGGTGTCGGAGACCTGGACGCCGTCGGGCAACTGGTCGAGCTGGCCGCCACACAAGCACGACGTCGATGACATGCCCACCGAGGCGGTGCTCGAGGAGGTCTATTACTACCGCTTCGGGCGGCCGGAGGCGTGGGGCGTGCAGCGTCTGTACCGCGCCGACCGCTCACGTGACTGCGCCTGGGAGGTGCACAGCGGCGACCTCGTCCTCGTCACCGACGGCTACCACCCCTTCGCGGCCCCGCCCGGCGACGACGCCTACTACCTCAATGCGCTGGCTGGCGATCGGCGCACGATGGCCTGCTCGTTCGACCCCGCCTTCGACCACGCTTGATGCGCGTGGCGCATCAACCTGGGGCAAATCCCTGAACAAACCTGCAGCGAAAATGCCGATCTGGAAGCAGTCCACACAGGGAATTGCCGGGATCTGAACCTCTGTGCGCATCACGCGCGACACATGCCGCCCGCGAAAGACGCCGCCCGCGACAGACAGCGGCCGCTAGGCGCCGGCGGGCGTGCCCAGGCGATCCTCGAACGCGCGCAACTGGTACAGCGGCAACACCGCGACCGCCATCAGGAGCAGCGTGGCGAGCAGGATGCCGTCGATCGCGCCCCACTCCGCCGCGGCGCCGCCGACCAGGTTGCCGATGATCTGGCCGATGCCCAGGAACACGCTGTACAGGCCCATCACCGCACCGCGATCCTCGGGATATGACTCGGAGATGTCGGCCAGCAGGCCCAGCGCCGCGGGGGTAGCGCCCGCGAGCACGAACAAACCTGCGCCGGCGATGGCGATGAACGGCGTCCGGGCAAGTTCGGGCAGGCCGCCACTGTGGTTGAAGGCGAGCGCGCCGACCACCAGCACCGCGCCGCCCACGATGCCGTAGAAGATGATCGACGTGCGCCGGAAACTCTTGAAGCGATCGCCCCAGAAGATCAGCCCGACGAAGAAGACGGCGCCCGCCGCGATCATGCCCAGGCCGATCTCGATCGGGCTCAGGCCACCGGCCAGGAGTTGATCGGGATACTTGCCGCTGCGGTCCTGGATCAGGTTGAAGAGGCCCTGCGCGGCGTAGACGCCCAGCGCGGCGTTGATCGCGATCCACGTCGGCGCGAGCAGCCACACGTGCGAGTTGCGCAGCAGCGCGGCGTAACGCGCCCAGCCGCGGGTCGGGCGCTTGCTCGCCGCCAGCGGTTCGTCGGGCGCGGTCACGCCGAAGCGATAGATCAGGTACGAGACGGCGTAGATACCCGCGTTCAGGAAGAAGGCGCCGGGACCGATCAGCGCCCACAGGAAGTTTGCACTCAGCAGCCCCACGCCGATGCCCGCGATCGTGGCCAGCTCGAAGCGGGCCGACACCTTGCCGCGCAGGTCCTCGTCACGGGCGGTGACGACGGCCAGGAAGCCCAGGATGCTGGGCACGCTGGCCGCGGTTGCTGCGCCTTCGAGCAGGCGCGTGCCGCCGATGATCGGCAGGCTGGCGGTCAGGCCGGTGATGACCACCGCCACGGCACCAAAGGCCGGCCCCCACTCCATCACCCGGTGGTGGCCCAGGCGGTCCGACAGCACGCCAAAGATCGGCGAGGTGACCAGCTCGGTGGCGTAGAACAGCGCGGTCAGGACGCCGAAGGCGACAGCGCTCACCTCGACGCCACCGTGCTCGGGCAGATTGCCCAGGTAATAGGCGATCAGGCCGCCGGTCAGGCCGGTGCTGAAGCGCAGCGTGAACGTCCCGATCAGGACGTTGCGGACGGAGCTGGTCAAATGGGGCCGGTCAACTCGCCCAGAAGGGCCGGACCAGGAAGAGCAGCACCGCCAGCACGACGACCAGCAGCAGCACGCCGCCGATGCGCATCAGCGGGGAGTTGACGGCGGCGCCGCGGGCCCCCTGCCAGAAGGTGGCCAGCGTCGCGGCGCCGCGTGGCGCGATGACGACGCCCAGCCACGCCCCGCTGAGCAGCCCGCCAATGTGCGCGGCGTTGTCGATGCCGCCCACGCCGAAGCCGATGACCAGGTTGAGCACGATCAGGATGCCGATCTGACTGGTCAGTGCGCGGGCCTGGCGCGCCAGCGCCGGCTTGTGCACGTACGTGGCGGTGAAGAGCAGCCCGAACAGGCCGAAGATGGCGCCGCTCGCGCCGACCGACGGTTGAGCGAAGAACAGGTAGCTGCCGATCGAGCCACCGAGCGCGGCAAGGACGTAGATCGAGACGTACAGCGCGCGCCCGTAGAGCGCCTCGGCCAGCGGCCCCACGATGTACAGCGCGTACATGTTGAAGCCCAGGTGCAGGAAGATCTCCGGCGGCGGCGCGTGGACCAGCGTCACCGTGAGTAGCCGCCAGTACTCGTGGTGGACGAGGATCGCCTGCTTGTCCAGCTCGAACAGGCGGCCCAGCTGGTCGCCCGGTTGGCCGCCGAAGCCGATGAACAGGCTGATCGCCGCCGTGATGCCGATGATCGCGTACGTCGCGACCGGGCTGAAGACACCTGTGCGGGCGCGGCCGAAATAGCGCTGCGCCGTCCAGCGATTGCCCATTTCCTTGTTCAGCCAGCCCAGCCGCGACGCGATCCCGGCACGCTCGTCGGCGGGCGCGCGCCGCTCGGCCTCGCGGTACGCGCGCGCCGCGCCGGGCAGGTCGTGCTCGCGCACGCGCGCGCCCGCGAGCTGTACCCATGCCTGCCAGGTGAGCGGGTTCTCGGGCGCCTGCGTGGCGACTATCCAGGCCTGCAGGGCGCCTTCCTCGTCGTCGAGTCGGTAGCGCGAATCGGCCAGTCCCAGCAGGCCGGCGACGTGCATGGTCGGATCGGGATTTCCGACCAACCGTGAGTAGAGCGCCGACGCCTGCTCGTACTCGCCCCGGTCGCCAGCCTCGCGTGCCTGCTCGAGCATCTCGCGCGCGTTCGGCGCGCCCGGCTGGCCGCTCACGCCGGCGCCGCTGCAGCCGGGCCGGCCGGTTCGGTCGGGTAGTGCCAGCCGCTGCCGGTGAGCTCCACGAAGGCACTGGCGATGAACGCCAGCCACTGCGCGATCGATAGCAACGCGACCGCCGGGGCAGCGAACTCGTTGAACAACTGGTAGTTGTCCGGCGTGACGAGCGGTATCGCCGCGAAGTTCAGCGCTTCGCCCGCGAAGATGATCACGACCCCCAGTGTCAACCAGCGCAGCCGGGCGGTGACCGCGGCGCCGAGCAGGTAGCCCCAGCCGATCCACATGATCCCCGACACCAGCGACAGGGACATGGACAGCTGTGGCAGGAGATCAGGCGGCCAGTCGGCGAGGACGGGCAACAGCATCGATAGCTGCCAGTAGGTGATGGCCAGCGCGACAACGACGCCCAGTCCGACTGCCAGCCAGCCAACTCGCGAGCGGATGCCGCCGATCGACAGTCCGATCGCGAGCGCGCCACCCACGCCGGCCAGCCAGGCCAGGGAATGGAGAACTGTGAACGCGTCGCCAAGAACCAGTTGCGCCGCGAACTCGTTGGCCAATCGTTGGAGCAGGATGACCGCGGCGACGGCCGACAATGACAGCGCGCCCGCCACGAGCATACGGCGGTTGCCCGCGACGAGAACCACGGCGGCGGCAAAGACGAAGGCGCCCGCCTCGTTGACGGCGAACAGCAGCGCAGTCGGCTCGAAACCGGCCACGGCTGCGGTGAAGGCGACGTCGAGCACCGCGAGGCCCAGCAGCAGCCAGACCGCCGGGTGAATGCGGAAGTTCAGGAACCGCTCCAGCGGTTCGTTCATCGGTGCTTCCTCTCTCGCGTTCGTACGCAAGAGGTTAGCCGCATCCGCGTGCGCGATAGCATCCGCGCGTGCCGGGCGAAGCGCTGCTGGTGGGTATCGCCACGATCGCGGTCGCGGTCGCCGGCTTCACCGCGGTCACCTCGACGCTGGTGCCGCCGGGCGGTTCGTGGAGCCCGCCGATGCGCCTTCGCCAGCGCGCCATCGTTTCGACCAGCTTCAACGTGGTCTTCGAGGCGCTGACGCCGCTGATCGCGTTTGCCTGGCTCGCCGACGAGCGCTCGGCGCTCGTGGTGGCCAGTCTGGGCGTGGCCATCTATGCCACCGGCATCGTGCTGTGGCGCGGCAGGCAATTCGTACGCGCAGGTGGCTATCGCACCGGGTCGGCTCTCGTCCTCTTCGCCGTCGGACCCACCGCCACCTTGCTGTTCTGGGCCAACGCGATCGCATTGGGCTCACTGGCGGTCTTCGCGCTGGCGCTGTGCATCCAACTATCGGTCGCGGTGGTCAGCTTCTACTCGCTCGTTTCCGCGGCGAACGGCTGACCCGCCCCGGGTCGTGGTGGCGCGCCCGGCAGGATTCGAACCCGCGACCTGATGGTCCGAAGCCATCCGCTCTATCCACTGAGCTACGGGCGCACGCAGCGGCAATTGTAGGTGCGGTGCTGGACGGGCCAAGGTGCAACCAGAGTGCAACGAGCGCCGCGGGTACGCTGGAGCAAAAGCACGGCCGCGTCGCGGACTATCGCGCAAATGCTTACCTTGACTGCCACCCCGGTCCCCGACGTGGAAGCCGACTACGAGAAGGCGAGCGCCGTCTTCCTTGACCTCGACACGGTCCTGCTGGGCATCTACCAGGGCCGCCGCAGCCTCGAGCTGGGGCTTCAGGCTGACGTTTCCGAGTCGCTCGATCGCCTCGAGGAGGTTGCCGAGCGAATAGTCGTCCTGGTCGAGCCGCCACCGCCCGACTCACAGCACGGCCGCGAGACGAGCGCCCGGATGGAGGTGCTGCGCACCGGCCTGGGTGATCGGCTGGACCGGCTGATCGTGGTCCAGTGTTCGGCCGAAGAAGAGTCGCTCCCCGACTCGGAGTGTGGCAAGCCCAACAGCGGCCTGATCGAGCGGGCCATCGCCACGTACGGCATCGAGCGTCGCGATGCGTGGCACATCGGTGGCGACCAGGAAGGGGTCGTGGCCGCACGTGGCGCGGGGCTGCGCACGATTCGCATTGGGCCACTCCCCGAAGATCACTTGAGCAGCGTCCACCGCGCCGACTTCGAGGCGCGCGACCTGCTCGACGCCGCGAACCGCATCCTGCTCGAGACGCTCAGTCCCGCCTAGCCCGCAGCGGCCCTCTCGCGGCACCCTCAACGGCCCTCTCGGCGGCCCATTCACGATAGTTCCGCGCAAACGACATCATCGTCGGCACCGGCGTCGTATGGTCGAGCACGAGCCAACGCCCACCGAGTGGCCAGCCCAGCGAGCACGGTCCGCTTGTGCTCGGGTAGAGGGCGGTGATACGGGCGATAGTTCCGCTTGCTTGGACGGATCGTGATTCGGCGGTCAGGAAAGGCGGCCCGGTCGGCGGTCAGGAAAGGCGGCCCGGTCGGGCCAGGTCGGCCCCGGTCGGCCCAGGTCGGCCGCTAGAGGTCGGACGACCTCCGCTCCACCAGCCACCAACCCACCGGCAGCATGGCCGCCGCGATCGCCAGCTTGACCAGGTCACCGGTCAGGAACGGCCACAGCCCGTTGTTCAGGCCCCACGTCAGGCCCTGGTGCGTCGCGGCCATCAGCCACGGCACGCCGAACAGATAGATCACCGCGTTGCCCAGCAGCATGGCGGCGACTGAACCACCGATGTGGCGGTCCCAGCCCAACTCGGCCAGTCGGCCGACCAGCCCGCCGGCAAACAGGAAGCCGACCAGATAGCCGCCGGTCGGCGCAAGGCTCACCGCTCCCCCACCGATCGTGAAGATGGTCGACAAGCCGGAGCGGTACACGCCCGTCTGCGCATCGAGCGCAAACACGGGCAGTCCGACGATGCCCAGCAGCAGGTACAGGCCCACCGCCGCCAGCGCGCGCCGGAAGCCGAGCAATGCGGCGCCGAAGAGCACGCCGAACGTTTGCAGCGTAACCGGCACGAACGGGTTGCCGGGCAGGTAGAAGCTGATGCGCGCGCCAAGAGCGATGAGCAGCGTGCCGATGACGACCATCAGCAGATGGCGCTGCCAGGACGCGGCGCGCTCGCCGACACGGATCGGCACGAGGAAGTCCCCGAGCGTCAGGCCACGCTCGAACGGCGGGACGCGTACCAGGCGGGCGGCAATCACGTCGCGATCGTAGCGTCGGCGATCGCTCACGTCACCATCGTCGGACGTCAGCGGTTCGGCTTACCAGCGCGTCCGTCATGCCCCGGCTCGCGCACGCCCGATGCGCACAGCGGTTCAACCCGCCACCCCGCGTGGACGCGAAGGTGGCACGCCGGCGGAGACGTGGGCGGGCGCTCCCGTCGGGAAGGGGCGCGTGGGCAACCCCCTGGAGGCCGGGAGTCCAGTCGATCAGGCGCAGCACGAGCCAGTTCTCGTCGGGATAGTCGACCGCCGGTTCAATACCCACGGCGCGGCCGGGCTCGAACTTGAAACGCCGGTAGTAGGCGGGATCGCCCACCAGGCACAGCAGCGGGTAGTGGCGCTGCGTGGCGTATGAGATCGCGGCGCGCATCAGGGCCGTGCCGGCACCTTCACCCTGGCGGTCGGGCAGCACGCCGATCGGACCGAGCATCGCCAGCGCCAGCGGCTCCTCCCCGACCCGCTCGAGCCGGCCGCGGCTGACCAGCACGTGGCCGGCCGCCTTCTTGTACTCGTCGATGGCCAGCATCGAGCCACCTTTCAGCCAGTCGCTCCGTACCGCGAATGGCGTCGACGATGTCCGCCTCGAGCGGTCGCCCAAAGGCCGCCTCCTCGATCGAGCGCACGAGGTCGGCTTCGCCTTCGCGCTCCGCTCGGACGCTGAAGGTGCTCATCGGCCCGACTCCGACACGTCCAACGGCACTCGCCGGCCGGCCGACAGGCGGCCAACCTGACGCGCGGATCGGCCAAGAGGGAGGTTCTGCATGAACGGGCGTCCGAGTTTTGTCATGGCGCTGAGCATGACGCTTCTGCTGGTCACGGGCTGCAACGTGTCCATACCCGGCACGGTCATCGGCTCGGGCAACAGCGCCAGCGAGGATCGCACGCTGGGTGAATTCCACGCCCTCAACGTGAGCGCCGCCATCCGCGCCACTGTGAGCGTGGGCTCGCCCCAGCACATCACGGTGACCGCCGACGACAACATCCTGCCGATGGTCAGCGCGAGCGTGTCCAACGGCGAGCTGCAGCTGTCGATGCAGGGCACCGTCACGACCAGGACGCCCGTCAGCGTGGACATCGTGGTGCCCGCCCTCGACTCACTCACGGCGACGAGCGCGGCGCGCATCGACGTGACCGGCCTGACCGCCGACGCGTTGAAGGTGGTTGCCAACTCGGCGGGCACGATCAGCGCAGCCGGCCAGGCGACGTCGCTCAACGTCAACGCGGAGAGCGCCGGCACGGCCGATCTGGCGAACGTGCCGGTTCAGAGCGTGCAGGCCAACATCACATCGGCCGGGCACGCGCTGGTCAACGTGTCGGGCTCGGTGACGGGCACGGTGCACACCGCAGGCCTGCTGACGATCAGCGGTAATCCCACCCAGGTGAGCGTCGACACCGACGCCGCGGGCCAGGTGATCCAGAACTAGGTGCGACTCAGCCCACGCGGTCGCTGATGGTGAACGACAGCAGGCCCAGGTTGATCTCGTACAGCGCGACCTCGAGCTTGTGCTCGCCCGGCGCGAGCGGCGACCCGGCAACGTGCAGCGTCACCCGGTCGCCCTTGGCGACCTTGACCGGATTGGTGCGCGAGATGTTCGTGGCCCGGATCACCTCGCCGTCGGGCCGGCGTGCGCTCACCGCGTCGGGCGCAATGGGCTTCCCGTCGACGCTCATCGACCCGACGCCCACGAGCAAGCCGTCGCTGATGGGGTTGTGCGCCTGCAGCTCCCAGCCGCCGTCGGCGTTGCGCAGGCTTCCCTGCACGTAGAACTGGCGAGCGATGAAGCCGGGGACGTTCACGAACGCGAAGCCTAGCGGCCGGCCGACCGACCCGCCCGTTCTCGCCACCGACCCGCCGGCGCTGCCGTCGACCCACCGCTCCGCCTTCCTGCGCATGGCGCGTGTCAACCTCGTGCTCGGTGGCGTGGTTTTCGTCGCGTGGCTGGTCCTGGGCGGGGATCGCTCGCTGCAGGCCGTCGTCGATCACTGGCAGGTGTCGCTGACGATGGTGCTCGGCTCGCTGGTCGGTGGCGGGACGTCGGAGGGTGGCGGCGCGGTCGCCTTCCCGGTGCTGACCAAGGTGCTCGCCGTGCCGGCCGACCAGGCGCGCCTGTTCAGCTTCGCCATCCAGAGCGTGGGCATGACCGCGGCATCGATCACGATCATCGCCAATCGCGTGCCGATCGAGTGGCGCGCGCTGCGCTTTGGCGCGCCGGCGGCGGTCGTGGGCGTGGTGTTGTCGAGCGTGCTCATCGCGCCGCACGTCGAGAACGCCACGGTGCGACTGATCTTCACCGCCATCCTGGTCAGCCTGGCGCTGGCGCTGTGGATCAGCCGCCGTCACGCCCCGCACCGCTACGACGAGATCGAGCTGTTCGGGCCTGGCGAGGCGGGCGCGCTGGTCGTCGCGGGACTGATCGGCGGGCTGCTGTCCGGGCTGGCGGCCGTGGGCGAGAACACGATCATGTTCGTGCTGCTGGTGCTCGGCTTCCGCGTCTGCGAGCGGGTGGTCACGCCCACCACCGTGGTGCTGCTGACGACCGTCACGCTGGCCGGCTTCCTGACCCACCTGTTCGTGATCAACGATTTCACCGGCCCGGTGGTCGACATGTGGCTGGCCGCGGTGCCGGTGGTGGCCTTCGGTGCGCCGACCGGCGCGCTGCTGGTCACGCGCATGTCACGCGACAACATCGTGCGCATCCTGTACGTGCTGATCTCGATCGAGTTCGCCTCGACCCTGCTGCTGGTGCCCATGACCGGCGACCACGCGTTGCTGTTCGGTGGTGCGATCGTGGCCTTCTCGCTGCTGTGCGTCCGACTGGCCACCTGGGGCCGCTACGCGGTCGCGCCCAGCCTGCCTGCCACGGCCGACCTGCAGGCCGCCCATGCGATACTTTCACCTCCCCCGCGGTGGCCTTAGCTCAACCGGCAGAGCATCGGACTGTGGATCCGAAGGTTATGGGTTCGACCCCCATAGGCCACCCCAATCCGATCACCGCCCGACGGGGCCTATAGCCCTCCGGTGATCTTCATCGCGACCGCGACCACGACCATCGCCACCGCCAAAACGATTGTGGCGCACGTCCACAGAACGATGTCGTCCGTGACTGGTTCGAGCGTTGCGTTGAAACGTTGCTCGGGGGTTTTTGCTGCGCTTATCGCGCGCTGCATGCGGCGTATAAGCGCGACGCGCGAGCCGATCATGAAGATTCCCATGGCGCCCAGCACGAGGGCGCCGAGTGGCTGCCTATCGACCATGCCCATGGCAAGCACGAGAGCCACGAACCCGAAGACGAGCAACATGCCGAGCGAGACCCACAGCCAGCCCGTCTGCCCTCGCCTGACCCGCCGGTCGGCGTAGAGACGTATGCCTTCGAAGCCGATCAGCGCGATCGCGATCAGGGCAATCTCCGCGATGGTTACGGCCGACAACGACTTTCTCCCGACACTCAGGGGGCCGCCACAACTGCAACGCCGGTCGTCGATGAGAACACGGTACTACCGATACACGAGCGTAAGTCGGTCTACGTCGAAAACGTATGAGAAGACCAACGGGAAAGGGCCAGTCGGTGACTTCGGCACTTGCGGTGGCCGGCCAAACGACGAGACTGACCAGCCAGAGCCCGGAAGGAGAATTGGCTGATGCGAAGTGCGCATATGGTCATTGGCGCAGTCGCGCTGTTCCTCATCCTCATCTGCGTCGGGCCCTCTGAGTCCCTCAGCTCATCGACCCTGGATCGTCCGTGTGCGACCGGGGACCGGACTTTTCTTGGTACTGACTGGTTCGGCGGAATGCTGGACATGGGCGCGTCGGAGACCGACAGCCTGCCATTCCGCCTTGTGCCCAATCCCGACTTCGTGTACCTGCGGACGGCGGGCTACATCGCGCCGATCGCACTTGCGCAACCATACCGCGCGCAAAACGACGCACTGACGCGCAGCCTGGGATACCAGGTCCGCGAATGGCCCAGTGTGCCCCTCTCAGGTCAAATTGTCAGCGATTACCCGGGCACGCTTGAGGTCTATCAGACCCACCTGGCCTTTCGCACCGCGGCGGCGGCGCACGACTTTCTGGCGGGCGCCATTGACCCCGCTCCCGCGACGCCTTTCCACAGCGAGGTGCTGGCAAGCGTGGGGGATGGGGCTTTCGAGTTCGTCGATCCGGGTACGCCGCACGCAGGTACCGAGGCTGAAGTTGGCGTGCAGGCCAGGCTCAACAACACTGTTCTTCAGATTGACCTACGCGGCGGCGCCGAAGTGACTGGCGACTACGGGGGCCAAGTGGCTAAAGCCGCAGGTGCTCTGCTCAAGGAAGTGTGCGCTGGCCCTGGCTAGCACTTGGGCAAGGCTCCAGCGGTGGCACTCTGATTGACGGCTACATACCGAGTATGTAGTCTCCGCGGAGTGCGGCCGTCGGTGCCGCCCAAGAGGGACTCTGATGTCGTTCCGTTACGGGGTGCTCGCCATGCTGGCCGAGGAGCCGCGGCATGGTTACGAGCTCAAGACGGAGTTCGAGGCCCGCACGGGCGGATCGTGGACGATAAACATCGGCCAGGTCTACACGACCCTGCAGCGGCTCGAGCGCGACGGGCTGGTCGAGCCCCTCACAGGTGACGGCGACAGGCGCGACTACCGCATAACTGACGCCGGTCACAGGCAACTGGAGCGCTGGTTCGCCGACCCGGTCGTAGCCGATGCGCCGCAGCGCGACGAGTTGATGATCAAGGTCCTGCTGGCCGTCGCAACGGCCGACGTTGACGTCACCGATCTGATCCAGCGCCAGCGCACGGCAACCATCGAGCAACTGCAGGGCTATACGCGGCGCAAGGCCAAGGCCGACGAGAACGACCTGCCCTTCCTGGTAATGCTCGATGCACTCATCTACCGCAGCGAAGCCGACATCAGGTGGTTGGACGCGTGCGACGCGCGCATCCGCAAGCTTCGTTCAGGCGAGGGGAGGCAGAAGTGACGGCGGTCATCGAACTCGACGGTGCGGGCCGCGCTTTCGGCAAGGGACACACGGAGGTCATCGCCCTGCAGCCAACCAACCTGACCGTCGGCCCGGGCGAGTTCCTGGCGGTCATGGGGCCGAGCGGCTCGGGCAAGAGCACGCTGCTATCGCTCATAGGCGGGCTCGACCGCCCGAGCTTCGGAGGCGTGCTCGTCGAGGGGCAGGATGTCGGTGCGATGAAGTCGTCCCGGCTCGCCCACCTGCGCCGGCGAACGGTGGGCTACGTCTTCCAGGACCTGAACCTGATTCCTGGGCTGACGGCCATCGAGAACGTGTCGCTGCCGCTTGAGCTGGACGGGCAGAAGATCGAGTCCGCGAGGAAGTCGGCGGCAGAGGCGCTGACGGCCGTTGGCCTCGCCGAGCTGGGTGACCGGTTTCCCGATGATTTGTCAGGCGGCGAGCAGCAGCGGGTGGCCATCGCGCGCGCGATCGCCGGGGGCCGGCGCATCCTGCTCGCCGATGAGCCGACCGGGGCGTTGGACTCGATCAACGGTGAGGCAGTCATGCGCCTGCTGCGCAACCACTGCAACGCTGGTGGCACGGCGGTGCTGGTGACACACGACGCCGCGCACGCTGCATGGGCCGATCGCGTCGTCTTCCTGCGCGACGGTCGGATCGTCGACGAGACGCGCGCCGCCGCGACTCCGGTCCGCGCTGCATGAGCTTCGCCGCGACCCGCGCGGTGATACGTGTCGGCTGGCGCAACGTCAGGCGCAACAAGTGGCGCAGCGCGTTGATCGTGCTCCTGGTATTGCTGCCCGTCGCGGCAATGGCCGGCGCGATGACCGCAGTCGCGACCACGACACCGAGCGCCGATCGCCAGGCCACGTACCAGATGGGCGCCGCGGACATGATCGTCTGGCCGTCGTCGCCCGACGCGACGACCGACCGTCTGCGCGCCGCCCTGCCGGCCGGTTCACGCATCGAGCAGGTGGTCCAACGCGATGGCCGGCTGCAGCTGCCCGGGCAACAGATGCGCGTCGTTGTGCGTGCGCTCGATCTGAATGGGCTCGCACGCGGAATGATGACGCTGGTCGACGGCCGGCTGCCTTCGAATACGTCCGAGGTCGCGGTCACTCGAGCCCTCGCCGACGTCGCCCACCTGTCCATGGGCGACTCGATCGTCGTCGACAGCGACGCGCCGGCGACGATCGTCGGCTACGTCGAGGACCCGACGGACCTGCGCTCGCGGACCGTCTTGGAGGCTCCCGCGACTGCCGCGGCAACCTCCTCAGGGGGCCCGTCATCGTGGCTCGTCGCACTACCGGCTGATGCAGCGCTCGACCAGAGCATCTTCCACTCGACGACCTGCGCCGGTACCCCGTTGAGCGAGAACGAGGTGTTTCATTCGACGTTTCGCGCGGACTTTTGCGTCGGGCCGAGCCAAGCGACGCTCGGCTTCCTGGTGCTCGGTGCGCTCGTGCTCGTCGAGAGCGCGCTCGTCGCAGCGGCCGCCTTCGCCGTCGGCATTCGCCGCCGACAGCGCGAGCTGGGCGTACTGGCGGCAATTGGGGCCAAGCCGCGCCAGCTCGCCGCCACGGTTGTGGCCGAAGCTGTGCTTCTGGGTCTACTCGGTTCGGTTCTCGGCGTGGTCGTCGGCGTCGTCGCGATGGCCGGTCTGAGTCCGTGGCTCGACGAGCTAACCAACAAACGCAACGGGCCCCTGGTGCTCGATCCTGGCGGCTTCCTTGCTGCAGGACTGATCGGCGTTGGAGCAGTGCTGCTGGCTGGCCTCGTGCCCGCCTGGAGCGCGGCCCGCCAGCCGGTGCTGACCGCTCTCTCGGGTCGTCGCCCGGCACCGTCGCCTGCCCACCGGTTGCTCCTCTTGGGCGCAGTCCTCGTCATCCTGGCGATCACCATGACATCGATCGGCGCCGCGATCAGCGTCCGTGGCTCGGACAGTCCGGGGATGGTCGCGCTCCTGCTGGTTGGCGGCGCGATCGTCGGCGTGTTCGGCTTTGGCGCGACCACGCCCTGGCTGGTAGAGCGTTTCGAATGGCTCGGACGTCGGCTGCCGGTCTCGATGCGCCTCGCCATGCGCGACGCCGCCCGCTCTCGCTCGCGCCAGGCACCGGTCGTCACGGCGGCGCTCGCAACGCTCGCCGCCACGGTCGCGTTCGCCGCCTACTCGACGAGCAGCGACGCCGCCAATGCTGCCCACTGGCAGCCATGGCTGTTGCCCGACCAGCTGAAGGTCACCGGCGAAGGCGCGCCATCGGCCGGACCACAGGCCGCGCTTGCCCTCGGCGCCGCGGCTGGCTCAATCGTTTCAGAGGCCTGGCCAATGGATCGATCCCAGGCGATCGAGCAGCTCGAACTGCCCGGCCTCGCCGACGACAGCCCGGACCAGTACCTAACGCTTGGTTTCACCGACCGCGCCGGCCTGGACGCGCTCGGCGCCGCCTCTGCCGCAGACGACTTCGACAGAGGCAACGTCATCGTCCTGTTGGAGCACCCGGCAAATGTGCAGACGGCTTCGTTGCAGGTCGACGACGCCGCAACCGGCACGGCTGTCCGCACCATTGAACTACGGGCCACCGCCGTCGTCGTCGGTGTCGGCCTCACCGTGCCACGTGCCGTCGTGTCCGCCGCAACCGCCGCGCGGCTCGGACTCGGGCCATCACCGAACGTTTTGCCGACCTACCTGATTCGCCTGCCGCGGACGGTGACGCAGGCCGACGTGGACGTCGCAGCCAAGGCGGCAGCCGGCTACGACAACACCTGGGCGGACGGCCCATTCGGTCCACCCGGCTCATTCGACGCCTTTCGGTGGGTGCTGATCGGGATCAGCCTGCTCGTAGCCTTGAGCGTGACGGCGGTCGCCGTCGCCCTGGGCGAGGCCGAGTCGCGCCAGGAGCAGCGCACGCTGCTCGCGGTCGGCGCCGATCCCCGGATCAGGCGGCGCATCACTGCTGCGCGGGCCGCTTTGCTGGCGCTGCTGGCCGGTCTGCTGGCGATTCCTGCGGGACTCATTCCCGCCTGGGGCCTACTCGCCGCGCGCGACGCGCCGCTGATCGTGCCCTTGCCTGAAATCCTCGCTGCGGCACTGGTGTTACCGCTCGTCGGCGCACTGGGATCGTTGGCCCTGTCGCGATCGCTGCCGGCTTGGTCGGCTCTGCGCGACGCCCGGACTTGAGAGTTCGACCCGGCCGACGAACTGCGCGGCGTACGACCGGGCTTCGCCGCATCCGACCGGGTCCATGACGCTAGGGCGTGGGGCTCGGCAGTTCCAGAAGCGGGTTTCCCCGCGATTCCAAGTCGGCCGCGGCTTCCGGGCAGCTGGCGCGCGCCGTGTCCACCTCTGTTGGATCCAACCGGGCAAGGCGTCCGGCGACAAAGGAAACACTCCCGTCGGGCTTGATGAAGATCGTCCCGCCGTTCTCCGCGAAGTTGCCGGTGACCTGCGCTCGGCTCAGGCATGCTGCATCCCACAACCAAACCGCGTTGGTGGCCGTGTTGAGATCGCCGACCGAATCGACCACCGAATCGGCGCGTGGACGGATCGGGACGTGGCGGTCAGCCTCGACCGACCCTTCCACGTCGTGGATCTCCGCAACGTAGCCGACGCTGGATTCGTTCTCGGCGACTGTTTCGATGAACGGCGAGTTCACGATCGGTGGGGTGCATGCCACCACGAGGGCACTCGTGCACGCGAGCGCCAGTAGACAGCCGCAGCCTCGAAACCATATTGCGACGTGACCCACATGCGTCAGTCTAGGATCGACGTGGGCTCGTAACCACGCTCAGCGGCCCGACGCCGGCAGACGTACCAGGCATCTCCGGAATGGCTACAAGTCTCATTGGCCTCCATCGCCTTCCCCCTCTCGCGGTGGCATCCAGCGCTGGCAGCTCGGCCCCGACGCTTACTGCACGACTTCGGCCAACCCGTAGATAGCGCGTCCGGCGGGGTCGGCGCGACTGGTGCCTTCCCCGCCGGCTAGACAGTGGTGTTCAGAGGCGCCGTGAGCACGCTTTTCATTCGTTCGGCTGATGACTTGTGCCGCGGACGGGTCCATGCTTGGTCCGTGATGGACGATGAACCCGCCAATGGGCGGGGCAACGCGCCCGACCTGACGTCCCTATCCGAGCGGGAACGAGACGTCCTCTCTGCCGCGCTGGAGGGTCTGTCGGCCCGTGCCATCGCGAGTCGTCTGTCGCTTACTGAAGCGACCGTCCGGAGCCATCTTTCGGCGATCTACTCGAAACTTGGCGTTGCAGGGCGGGTCGAACTAATGGCAAGACTCAGCGGGCAGGAGAACCTGCAGATGAGCGATCAAAGCACACCGACTTTGGGCCGCGAGCCATCCAGCCAGCCGCCCGCGAAGAGACGGCGGTTAGGTGCGAGAGCGCTTCTGGCGACGCTCGCCTTCCTCGTGGCTGTCATTGCGGTCGCTGCTGTTCGTCGCCTCGCAACTGGCGTTGCCGCGCCAAACCGACCTCGCCAACGTCTCGCAACTGATCATCTCGAATGGGGTCGAGAAACTCGACTTGTCCGGATCGACCTTGACCGTCACTGAGAAGGACGGCGAGTTACTTCGCGTCGAGGCGGTAACTGCCGACACGTTCCAACAGATACAAACCGCGGCGGTCGACGCCGGCGTAGCCGTGCATGTTTCGTCAGGCTCGCAGGCATCACCGCTGTCCCAGCTAGCGTTTATCGCGACCCTGCTTTTACCTGTCGTCGTCATCGCGGTGCTCTTGCTCGTCGTCGTTCGACTGATCAGGCGACCTCCACGGATGCGCTACGCGGGGTAGGCCGGCCGAATCACCGGTCTCTTAAGCGTTCCCCGGCCGGAGTCGGACGCCAGTACAGGCGATCGTGGGCATCCGATCACGGGACTGCGTTGAGTCTGCGGCTGGAGTCGACAATGGGCGAGCGCCACCAGGCAACCAAGTCTCGGGTTGCCGTTACCGCGGTGGCATACCAGCGGTGGCTACCGGCGGCCCATGTCACGCGTAATTCGGGCTGACTGTGGATCCGAAGGTTATGGGTTCGACCCCCATAGGCCACCCCACAACCACCCCCCACTTCGAGGCGGAAAAGGGAACCCGATGCCCCAGGCAGAACGAGTCGCCGACATCCTGGCCGGCCGGCCGGCGGTCGGTGCGCGCGCCACGGTCCAGGGCTGGATCCGGACCCGGCGCGACTCGAAGGCCGGGCTTTCCTTCCTGCACATCCACGACGGATCCTGCTTCGCTGCGCTCCAGGTCGTGGCCCCGGCGACGCTCGCCAACTACCACGACGAGATCGCGCGCCTGACCAGCGGCTGCGCAGTCACCGTCAGCGGAACGCTCGTCGCCTCGCAGGGCAAGGGCCAGGACGTCGAGCTGGTCGCCGACGCGGTCGATGTCGTCGGCTGGGTCGACGACCCGGACAGCTACCCGATCCAGCCCAAGCACCACACCTTCGAGCACCTGCGCGAGGTCGCCCACCTGCGCGTGCGCACGAACAGCATCGGCGCGGTGGCCCGCGTCCGGCACAGCCTGGCCATGGCCCTCCATCGCTACTTCGACGAGCACGGCTTCTTCTGGGTGCACACGCCGATCCTGACGGCCAGCGACGCCGAGGGCGCCGGCGAACTCTTCCGCGTCTCCACGCTCGACCTGGCCAACCTGCCGCGCACGCCCGACGGCGCGGTCGACTACTCGCAGGACTTCTTTGGCAAGCCCGCTTACCTGACCGTGTCCGGCCAGCTCAACATCGAGGCGTACTGCCTGGCGCTGACCCGCGTCTACACCTTCGGGCCCACGTTCCGCGCGGAGAACTCAAACACCAGCCGCCATCTGTCCGAGTTCTGGATGGTCGAGCCGGAGATCGCCTTCGCCGACCTGGCCGACAACGCCGACCTGGCGGAAGGCCTCCTCAAGTACGGCTTCCGGGCGATCCTCGACGAACGCGCCGACGACATGGATTTCTTCGCCGAGCGGATAGACAGCGAGGCGGTGCGCCGCCTCGAGGCCTTCGTGGCCTCGGACTTCGCACGCATGGAGTACACCGAGGCGATCGACGTCCTGCAGCGCTCGGGCCGATCGTTCGAGTTCCCGGTCAGCTGGGGCGTCGCCCTGCAGGCGGAGCACGAGCGCTACCTGTGCGAGGAGTACGCCAAGCGGCCCGTGGTGGTCGTCAACTACCCGCGGCAGATCAAGCCCTTCTACATGCGCCTGAACGACGACGAACGGACCGTGGCGGCTATGGACGTGCTCGCGCCCGGCATCGGCGAGATCGTCGGCGGCAGCCAGCGCGAGGAACGCCTCGATGTCCTGGACGCCCGGATCCAGGAAACCGGGCTCGATCCCGCGGCCTACTGGTGGTACCGCGACCTGCGCCGGTATGGCACGGTGCCGCATGCCGGGTTCGGGCTGGGCTTCGACCGGTCCGTGGCCTACGCCACAGGGATGGCCAATGTCCGGGACGTCATCCCCTTCCCGCGCACTCCGGCCAGCGCCGACTTCTAGCCGGCGGTACGCGGCCGTCGGGAGTACCGGCCCGCGTCAGAAGCCGGGGCGATGATGCCGGTCGAAGGCGGAATGGTCATTACCGCCGGACCGGGGTACTCCACCAGAAAGACCTCGAACCGCGGCAGGCGTTCGTGGAAGGGCTTGAGCGCTTCCCAGAGGTTCCGGCCTTGCCTACCTGAGCCAAGCATGGTCGGCATAGCTGAGGAAGTCCGCGATTTCCAGTTCTCGCCATCCTGACAGAGCGGCACGAAGAGATCATTGAGCTCTTCCTTCAGCTCGCCGGAGCCGGGGCAGAAGAAGCCGGGGCGAGTCAGCACCTTCGCTGCCGCGAGCACTCGCTGGCGCTCCGCCTCGGTCGGCGGCTCGTTCGGTCGCATCGCCTGAGCGAACTCCGCCATCAGCGCGTGTTGGCGAATAACGCCCGCTACCCAGGCGTGCTCCAGTTGTCAGTCGAGCGGAACGGGATCATGTTGGCGGACACTAATTGTCACCCAGGACAGGTCCGTGCGGCCACGTCATAGTGGCTCCAAGCCGACTTCGAGCTATCCCTCCGTCCGCCCCCGGCAGATCACCTGCTCCGTGATTAGACCTGACCCCGCACGCAGGCCCCCTCCGTCTCAACGCAGACCCGTCATGTCCGGATGGCGGCGTTGGCTTCGACTCAGTCATGTACGGCTCCGTTAACGCCCGGAGCCCGAAGCCGAAAGGAGATGAAGCCATGAAACTGGACCACAGCGGAACACAAGCGGCTGACCAGGCGCAAGCCCAAGCGGTGAGGAGACGAACGATGAAGTTCATGATCTCGACCTACGCGACACAGGCCGATTACGACGCGATGGGCGGCATGCCCGGCGAGGACGCGGCGTGGTCTCCCGATGACTTCGCGGCCATGGGTGCGTTCATGGAGGCCTTCAACCGCAAACTTGACGAGTCGGGCGAGCTTGTTGAGACCCGCGGCCTCGACGCGCCGGTCCACACCCGACGCATACACCTCAAGGAAGGGCTGGCGGTGATTACCGACGGCCCCTACGCCGAGACGCAGGAGGTGTTGGCCGGCTACTGGATCGTCGAGTGCGACAGCTTCGATCGGGCCACCGAGATCGCTGCCCGCCTGGCGCAGGTCCCCGGACCGGCCGCAGTGCAGGAACGCGCCTACGCCGACGTCCGGCCCATCGTCGAGTCCCGCGCCGAGCTCCTGGACTAACTCGTGGCCAGCGTGGGCAGTGACCTCGAGGATCTGTTGCGCACCCTCGCGCCGCAGGTCCTCGGTGCGCTCGTCCGCCGCTACGGCAACCTCGACACCGCGGAGGATGCCACCCAGGAGGCCTTGCTGGCGGCCGCCACCCAGTGGCCGGAAGATGGCCTCCCGGACGACCCGCGCAGCTGGCTCATCACCGTCGCCGCGCGCCGGCTCACGGACCTCCTCCGCCGCGAGCAGGCGCGCCGACTACGGGAGAACGAGGTGGCCCGCTGGACCTTGCCCGAGGACTGGCTGGCGCCGACCGCCGATCGGGCCCCCTCGGACCGCGACGACACGCTGATCCTGCTGTTCCTGTGCTGTCATCCGGCGCTCACGTCCGCTTCGCAGATCTCCCTTGCGCTACGGGCGGTGGGCGGCCTGACCACCGCCGAGATCGCGCGTGCCTTCCTGGTCCCGGGGGACACCATGTCCCGGCGCATCAGCCGCGCCAAGCAGGCCATCCGCGAGAGCGGCGTGCCATTCGCCATGCCGGCCGCTGCCCAGCGCCGCGAACGGCTCGCGGTCGTGCTCCATGTGCTGTACCTCATCTTCAACGAGGGCTACCTCAGCACAGCCGGTCCGGAGCTGCAGCGCGTCGACCTGGCCGCCGAGGGCATCCGGCTGGCTCGCATGGTCCGCGCCCTCCTGCCCGAGGAGGCCGAGGTGAGCGGGCTCCTTGCGCTGATGCTGCTGACCGACGCGCGGCGCCCGGCGCGCTCGGGGCCATCGGGTGAGCTCGTCCCGATGGCCGAGCAGGACCGCAGTCGCTGGGATGCGACGGCCATCGCCGAGGGAGTCGCGCTATGCCGCGCGGCGATGGCGCGCGGCCCGGTCGGCCCCTACCAGCTGCAGGCTGCGATCGCCGCCGAGCACGACGTGGCGCTGAGCCCCGACGCCACCGATTGGCCCCGGATAATGACCCTCTACGAGGCTCTGCTGCAGGTCTCCGACACCCCCGTCGTCGCGCTCAACCACGCGGTCGCGCTGGCCATGGTCCAGGGACCGCGCGCCGGCCTCGACCGGCTGGCCACGCTGCAGGCGGAGGGCCGGCTGCCCGGCGACCATCATCCGCTGGCGGTGCGCGCCCATCTCCTCGAGATCGCGGGCGATCGCGAAGCGGCGCGAACGGTGTATGAGGAGGCGGCCAATCGCGCACGGAATCTCCGACAGCGGCGCTACCTTCATGCCAGGGCCGCGCGCCTGGCCGGCGCTCCCTCGTAGTGTTGGGCCTGTCGATGAGGTCACGCGGCGGGGCCAGCGAGCGCTGACACCAATTGTGCCGAACGGCCGTCGACTATCTCGGCAACCGAGGTAGCATTTCCCTCGATGCTTCGATCGCAACTGCTCAAGGGCACGGTGCCCTTCCTGGTCCTCAGTGTCCTCGACGGCGGCGAGCTCTACGGCTATCAGATCGCCGAGCGTATCCGGGAGCGGTCCGGGGCCTTTCTCGCGCCGAGCGAGGGCAGCCTGTACCCAGCGCTGCACAGGCTCGAGCGGGACGGAGCGGTGGTGGCCGAGTGGCGCGCGAGTGACCGCGGACCGCGCCGTCGTTACTACCGGATGACACCTTCCGGCAAGCAACAGCTCGCCAGCGCCCGCGCCGAATGGCAGGCCTTCACCGGCGGTGTGGCCGCGGTCGCCGGAGGCGCCGACTGATGGGTCCCACAGACCGATACCTCGCTGAGGTGGCCGCCCACCTCACGCTGCCCGATGAACCCAGGGCGGAAATTCTCGAGGAACTCGCGGCGCATATCGGCGATGCCGCCGCCGATCTCCGCGCTGCCGGTCACGAGCCCGACGTCGCCGAGATGGAGGCGCTCGCGCGACTCGGACCGCCGGCGACCATCGCCCGGGCGCTTGTTGCGGCCCGCCGGGGGCCGGCCCAGCTGCTGGCGGCGGCGGGGGCGGGGACATGGGCGGCACTCGGGTCAGGCGTGTATGGCGCCCTCACCGGCTGGGTCGTAATTGTCATCGCGTCCGTCGTTGGACTCATCATCACGCATTGGGCGGTCGACGCCCTGGGCGTCTATTTCAGAGGCTGGGCAGGCGGATGGAACACAGTACTGACCGCGCTGGTCTTCGCGGTCGGCGCCTTCACGGCCGGCGCGGCAGCCACCCGCGCGGTCGCGCGACGCGGCTGGTGGGGACGATCGGACATCCATGGTTGGGTAGCCCTGATCGGCGGCCTCGCTGTCTCGTTCCTGATCTTGGTCGTGTACGAGGCGTCGCTCAACTGGGCCAGTGTCCTCGCGCTCATCCTCGTGCCCTGTGCCTTCGCGGCGGGCACGCGGATCGAGACGCCGCCGCTGGCGAGGTTCCGCGATCTCGGCGTCCTGCTCGTCGCTGCCCTGGTGATGGTGCTGGTCGGTAACTTCGCAACATCGGCCGCTGCCGGCCATCCCGACAGCTATTCATGGAACGAGGAGACACTTGGCGCGGGAATCCTTCCGCCGTGGTGGGGCGGCTCATTCGATAGCGCGCACAGCCGCTTCGACGCCAGCACGTCGACCTCGACGGCGCTCGGAACCGAGAGCGTCGAATATGACGCCGTCAGCCAACAGGCCATCGCCCAGCTCAGGGACTTCCGACTCGAGGCCTGGATCGGCGAACGGCCCCACGACGATTGGCACCTGGTCCCCGGCCAGACGCGCCCCTTTGCCGTAGCCCCTGCCCAGCTCGATGGCACAACACTTTCGGGAACCATCGTGTTCAATCAAGTTCCTGAGGTCGACTGGGCCGGAGTTGTCCTGACAGCCGTCGGATCCGACGGCCAGCGCTACCTTCTCGACGTGTCCGGACTTGAGCAAACCGAGTTCTTCGGCTCGGTCTTCTCCTGGTTCGCCGCCCTCGCCCGCTGATCGCGGGCACTCGCAGTCGGGGGACCGGAGGCGCCCACGGCCAGCCCTGCAGGTCATCCGGCACTTGACCGCCGGAATCGCCGTGGCAGAGATGGGCCGTAGGAGGCGCGAGCACGCGGCCTCGGCCGGTGGCTTGGGTTCCCATCTCGTTGGCGTTGCTGCTGATCGTCGCGAGCTCGGCCGCCTTCACGCCAATGGCCGTCGTGCGCGCCGACTACGTGGTCTACGTCCCGGTGACCGCCAACGTCTACGACCAGACAGGGATCGTTGCGTCAGTGGAATCCCTGCCGAGCGGTTCGCCGCGCCTGTCGGAAGGCGTCACAGTTTCGGACGACGGCCTGACCATGGACGTACGTTGGGAGGGCGGTGTCCGGCATCTCGAGCCACCGGTCATCGTCGCCCGCGATGGACAGCAGTACGTGATCGACGTGAACCTCGATGGTGGCGGCGGCATCGTCTCGTTCTTCGCGCCGGCCACCTCGATTGGCCTGTTGCTCGGACTGCGCTTTCACCTCACGTCGCCTATCACGCCCGACCAGGTCCGTCTGCACGTGCACGGCATCTTCGGCTAGCGGCCGCAACCGGTCGTGAGCCGTTACGCGCCTCCGCAAGAATTCGTCGCCCTCCGGTGTTTAGCCAAGTAGGCGGAGGGTGAGTGGAACTGGCACCGGCAATCTCGTACGTCGCGGATTTCGAGGCCGACCTGCTGGCCGTGTATCCCGGCCTCGCCCGGAGACTCACGTTGGTAGCTGCTCGGGCGCCGTCGCCGCGCTCATCTCGCGTCGCAGCCGGCGAACCAAGCCGATGCGCGAGCCGGCCATGAAGAACCCAAGGTCACAGGTCAGACGACAGTCCCGCGCGGGGCCGCCCAGCGGGTCGGCTGGCCGGTGACGCTAGCAACGATGTCGTAGTCGTTGTCGTAGTGGACGAGAACGAGCCCATTCCGGGCGGCGACGGCGGCGATGAGGAGGTCCGGGATCTTGACCTGGCGGTGGTGAAGCGGGCCGCGGCTGGCGAGCTCACGAAACACGCGGCGGCCTTCGGCCCAGTCCGCTGACTCGACCTCGAACCACGGGCACGCCAGCAGGCCTGTCTCGGTGGCCTGGAAGTCCGCGACGTTGCGGGCGCTCCAGAGCACCTCCATCGCAACCTGATCACAGACTGCGATCAGGCCGTCCTCGACCGCTGGCGCGAACCACTCCAGCCCAGCCTTGCCGCTGCGCGCCCAGACCGAAGTGTCGGCCAGCTCGAGCGAGGGCCGTGGCTCCATCTATGAGCGAGCCCGCGTGGCCCGCAGGCTGGGCAAGGCGGCCTCGAGCTCCGAGAAGTCTCGCCGGGCTAGCCAGGCCCGTCGCCGACGGGCGACGGCTTCGCGCAGCGCGGCATGGACGGTTTCTGTCGTCCGCGTCGTGCCCAGGGCCTCCGCTGCCGCGGCGAGCAATTCGCGGTCCAGGTCGAGGGTCGTGTGCGTCTTCGCCATCGTCGACTCCTTCTCGCCACGATTGATGCGTGAACCATGATAACGCGCTCACGCATCTGCATATTGCCAGATCACGCAGACTGCGAAAACCAGCGCCGATACAGATCGGTCAGAGAACGTCGATACCCACGGCACGCCAGGTTTCCACCAGGCCATACGGGCCCGGCGGCAGGCTATAGACAGTTCGGATGTAGACGATGTAGCGAGCGGCTGGCAGCGATCCGACGTCGGCGAAGACGACGCTGCCGTTGCTGCTCGCCTGACGCACAGGGTTGAGCCACTCCGTCCATCCCGCACCAGCTGGATCAGATGTCGAATCGACCAGGAAGTCGTTGAACATCGACGGGCTCAAGTCGGCCGCCAGGATCGTGTGGCTCGAGGCGACGGAGGTGAGATGGACCACGTCGAGCTCGGGCCACAGTTCAGCCGGCCCGGGCAACGGCGGCGCAGACGCGGTCTCCGAGTATCCGGACGCGAGGATCCTAACCGGCACGCCAACGCACGCCAGCCCACCTCCGCTTGTGCATATCTCGGCGTCGCTCGCCGCCTTCGTCGGCAGGGTCGCGTAGTAGGCGTTGACCAGCGCCGGCGCAACCGTGGCGCCCACGATGAGCTCGTCCGCAATGGCCGACGTCGTGGTTGTTGCCGGGATCGTCGCCCCAGGGG
>CAWCVO010000004.1:0-11973 GCA_963798955.1 uncultured Chloroflexia bacterium
AGTCAGGCAGGCATGCCCGCGTCGATCCAGCTGCGGAAACGGGCCACATTCTCCGCCGGCCAGGGGCTGTCGCAGGGCATCTCGCCGCCGGCCAGCCGTTCGTAGATCCCGTCTGCGTTGGCGCGTACGTCATCGAGCGACCCGAGGTCGAAGGCGAACGCCATCGCCCGAATGTCGCTTTCGCGGAAGAGCGGGCGAATGTCTCGTGCGAAGGACGGTTGCTCGGTCATCGCAACATCGTAACGGCCACCGCCGAGGTGCGGAACCGGCGTACCGTGGTAGGCGGTCGTTCCGTAAGGCGTCGTCGTGTGGCGCTACGGCCGGCGCACCCTGTCGAGGCACCCGGCGATCGTGAGTAGTCCGATCGACTGACTCGGGCGCAGGGCCGCCGAGGTTTACGATCGGTGCCTGCGGACCTTGAGGAGGATCATCGTGTCAGGGAAGGGCTGGTTGGGCCTCGTCGGGCTCCTCGTCGTTGCCGGCTGCGGATCGACGCCCGCGCCATCAACCCCACCGCCATCAACCCCCCCGCCGGCGGCGACTACCGGCACCTCCGCGGCACCGGCGTCCGCCAGCGCCGCGCCGTCGCGCAGCGCGAGCATCGGCGCGACACCCACGCCGACCTCGGCAGCGACGGCCACGCCCACCGCGTCGCCGACGCCGACGCCGACGCCGACACCCACCGCCGTGCCAACTCCGACCCCCACGCAGCCGCCGACCAAGGGGTCGGGTTCGTGGGACGTGCTGGCCGTCGGGCCACACGGCAGCAACTACCTGGGCGTTGGTCCGGCAGGTCTGTTGTCGACCGGCGGCCAGGGCCTGGCGCTCTGGGTGAACAGCCAGGTTCAGCTGCGCGCGTCGGTCTATGACCCGGCGGACGACACTTGGTCGCCGACGGCCGCGTCGCCCTGCTCCTGCCTGCTTGTCGCCCTGCCGGACGGTACCCAGTTCGCCATCGATTCCGAACGCACCAACGGCCAGCCGAACACGCTCTCATACATCCGTGGCGGTTTGAATCAGGCCTGGCAACAGACGGCACAGCTGCCCGATTCGCGTGATGACACGGTCCCGGTGGGCCTGCCTGGTGGCCAGGTGCTGGTGCTTGGCGGCTCTGTGAGCCCAGGTGCGGGCTCGACGGCCACCGACTTCTACGATCCGACCACGGACAGCTGGACAGCCGGTCCACCACTGCCGTTCGATGATGCGACAGCGGCCGTCGTGCTGGCCGATGGCGCGGTCGTGGTGCTGAGCTCCGCGAGTAAGTCAGCGCGACTCAAGACCGGGGCGAATCACTGGGTCAGTGCTGGGAAGGCGCCGGTCGGGGTGTACGCGGAGATCGTGCCTTTCGGCAACGGCGCAATCGCGCTGGGCGGCGAGAGCGGCAAGATCATCTACTTCTTCGATCCACGGACTGCGATCTACAACGAGGCAACGAATGCCTGGTCGGCGGGACCACCAATGCCGAGTTTCCATGGCGTGTCGCCGGGTGTCGGCGCCGCAGCCGTACAGCTGCCAGATGGTCGCCTGCTGGTGTTCGGCGGGTCACCTGGAGGCAGCGAATATTCCGCCACGCGGGGACTCGCGGTACTGGCTGCCGACGGCTCTTCGTGGACCAGCCTCGCCTCGGCTCCGGCCGACCTCTTCAACTCGGTCGGCTGGGTCATGCCCGATGGCTCGATCGTGTTCGCCGGCGAGGCAAGCGATCTGGAGAGCGACGTTCAGCCGTATCTGGGCGCCTTCCGCTTCACTCCGTGACGCTCGCGGCGGCCGCCCTGGCACACCGGCAACGCCGGATGCTGGACCCTGCGCGCGGCGGTTCCTGGGCCAATTTCTGTCACGCCACCGTTACGCAGCTCGCTGCCCTCGCCCCGCGCCTGCCCCGCGCCGACGTGTGCGGGCGAGAGGCGGCGAATGTTGGCCAACTTCAGCCTCGCCGGCAATTAGCCCTGGTGGCCGGGGCCGGCAGTCGGATAACTGTGGCCACGTTGTAATTGGCGCAGGTTGTCGGAGGCGCAGGCGGTCGGAGGCGCAGGTCGTCGGAGGGCGAGGCGGTCGGAGGGCGGCAGGTCGTCGGAGTGGTGGACCGGCGTGCGAGCCTATTGCGGTGTCTGCCGCCGCCGTCGACTGGCTGTTGCGCTCCGACGAGCCAGTAGTCCGCTACCGGGCGCGGACCTGGCTGCTCGGCACGCCCGAAGCTGACGCGCAAGTGCGCGCCGACCGCGCTGCGATCTTCGATGGGCGCATCGTCGCCACGCTGCTCGATTTCCCGGGGCCAGAGGTGACGCCCTACCGCAAGTGGTGGGGCCTGCATTGGCGGCTGGTCAGCCTGGCCGACTTCGACCTGCCTGCCCGCGACCGGCCGGACGTGGGCCGGCGGCTGGACGCTGCCGTCGACCGCGAGCTCAACTGGATCGCCAACCCGCGTCACCTCGACTCCATTCCGCGCCTGGACGGGCTGTACCGTGCCGACGCATCGATGGAAGGCAACGCGCTCTATTCGGCCGCGCGCTTTGGCCACGCGCGCGACCCGCGGGCGCGGCGGCTGGTGGAGAAGTTGCTCGAATGGCAGTGGCCCGATGGCGGCTGGAACTGCGACCGCCGCTCGTCGGGCTACCGCTCCAGCTTCCACGAAAGCTGGGCGACGGCCATTGGCTTGGCCGCCTGGCGCGACGCAATCGGCGACGCCGACCAATTGGCGGCCGACGCGGACGCCGCGGCCAGGCGGACCGCCGAGCTGCTGCTCGGCCACCGACTCTTCCGCACCCTCGATGGGCGCCGGCAGATCCATTCGAGCATGGCCGCCCTCCACTGGCCGGCCTACTGGCACTACGACTTCCTCGCCGGCCTGCGTGTCCTGGCGGCGACCGACTCGGCGCTCCTGGGCGATCCACGCGCCGGCGATGCACTCGACCTGCTCGAAGAAAGGCAGCTGCCCGACGGGCGCTTCGTGACCACCCACGCGTGGTGGCAGGCCGGCCGCCACGTGACGTCACCCACCGACGTCGTCGACTGGGGCAGGGGAGCGCCGTCGGAGGTGCTGACGCTCCACGCGCTCACCGTGCTCAAGTCGGCCGGCCGCGTCACGGCGCGCTTGATGCGCACAGAGGATCGATAGCGACCAATTCCCTGAGCGAACGTGTTCCCAAACGGGGGATTGAAAGCCGCATCGTGCAGGGAATTGGCCAATCTTGAGCCGCTGCACGCATCATCCGTCGATCGGTTGGGCCGCAACTCGGCCAGCCCCAGCCGGTATCCTGCGCGCCCGTGAGCGCAACCCACTCGCCCACACGCTCGCTGTGGCGCGACGCCGACTTCATGAAGCTGTGGACCGGCCAGACGATCTCCGAGCTGGGTTCGGTCGTGACGCGTACGGCCGTGCCCCTCGTCGCGCTGCTGGTTCTCGGCGCAGGACCCTACGAGATGGCCGGCCTGGTCGTCGCCGCGAGCCTCGCCGTGCTGCTGGTCGGCTTCTTCGCCGGGGCGTGGGTCGACCGCGTCCGGCGGCGGCCACTCATGATCGGGTCCGACGCGATCCGGGCGGTGCTGCTCTTCTCGATCCCGGTCGCCTATCTGGCCGGCGTACTGAGCTTCGCGCAGCTGTACGTCGTGGTTTTCCTGGAGGGCTGCCTGGGCGCCTTGTTTGACGCTGCGTATCCGGCCTACGTCCCGTCGCTGGTCGGCGTCGAGCGGGTCGTCGAGGGCAACAGCAAGCTTGCCGCGAGCTCGTCGCTGGCGGAGGTTGGCGGGCCGGGCCTGGGTGGTGGACTGGTCCAGCTCATCGGTGCGCCGTTCGCCATCCTGACCGACGCGATCTCATACCTCGTCTCGGCGGCCTGTCGCTGATCCTCATCCGCAGGCCCGAACCGGCACGCCCGGAACGGACGCAGGCCACGCCAATCCGCCAGGAGATCCTCGAGGGCCTGCGCCTCGTGCGCCGCCACGCCGTTCTCGTGCCGCTGACGCTGCGCTCGGTCATCGCCCACGTGTCGGGCTCGTTCTACGGCGTGCTGTACACGCTGTACCTGATCAACGACCTGCATCTGAGCCCCTTCCTGCTGGGCATCGTCGTCTCCGCCGGTGGCGTGGGCTCACTGATCGGGTCGTTCTTCGCGTCGCGCGTGATCGGCCGGTTGGGCTTTGGGCCGGCGCTCATCTGGATGGCCACGGGCGCCTCGATCATCGGCGTGCTGACGCCACTCGCCGGCGGTCCGCTGTGGCTCGCGGTGCTGATGGTTTTCCTGCCGCAGCTGCTGGGCGACGGGCTTCAGACGGTCGAGGAAGTGGCCGAGATCTCGCTCATCCAGAGCGTCATTCCCGACCGCATCCTGGGTCGTGTCAACGCCACGCTGGAAGTCTTCTCGCACGGCATCGCCTATCCGCTGGGCGCGCTCCTGGCTGCGGCGCTGGCCGGGGTCATCGGCATCCGCGGCGGCATCGCCATCGGCTGGGCGGGCATGGCCGCATCGATCCTGCTGCTGGTGTTCTCGCCGCTGCCCCGGGTCAGGCAGCCGTCCGATGTGGCCAGCGTTGAGCTGGCGGAAGTCGTCCCGGATTAGGCGGATCCAGCGCAGCGGCGCTCACGTGTCGAGAGGAAGCAGGCGGAATGCGTCGCCGCCGCCCAGCGGCTTGACTGCGCGGAAGTGGCGCTGGTCGAAGGTCGCGATGTCGACCGTGCCGACGCGGGACGCGAGGGCGACCAGCGATGCATCGGTCAGACCAAGTCCGAGCGCTGCGTATTGGTCGGCGATCGCCGCTGCCTCGCGGGCCGCGGCGGGCCACCAATCGACCAGGTAGGCGCCGGCAGCGACGTCCGCCCGAAACGCGCGCGCCGCGCGCGCTCCGCCTCTCGTTGCTGCCAGGTGGTCTGCCTCGGCCAGCACGAGCGGCGTTGTTACGAGCTCGTCATCCAGCTTGTCGTACCAATCGAGCGCCTGGCGATGACGCTGATCCGCTGCGTCGAGCAGGGCGTAGATGACCGCGGTGTCGAGGACGATCACTCGCTGCCGAAGCCGGTCTCGGCGAGATGTTGATCCACGTTATCGGCGACGTCGCCAGGGCCGTGGGCGAGGCCGATCGCGCTGATGCGCGGGCGCTCGAGCCCACGCGCGACGTCGCGCAATGCCGCGCGGATGACCTCTGCCTTTGTCACGCCGCGCGACTCTGCGACGCGGCCAAGGGCGCGGTCGACGTCAGGCTCGAGGTACAGCGTGGTCTTCTTCACGCCACATATGGTACCACCCGTTTGCTGCCGCCCTGACGTCAGCGACGGGCGGTCAGCAGTTGGCCGCCTTGTTCGTTGACCACGTTGACATCACGCAGGTCGGCGCGGCGGGCGAGTGCCGCGAGCTGGCGGTCGGTGTACAGGTGGCTGTGGCTGGCGAACGGTTCGGGCGCTGCCGGGGTGCCGCGCAGTTCGGGCGCTGTCGTGTAGATCGCCAGGCGCCCGCCGCGCACGAGCACGCGCCGGCACTCACGCAGGACCAGGACCGGGTGAGCCAGGAAGAAGAAGACCATCGACATGGCGACGGCATCGAACGACTCGTCGGCGAAGTTGAGGTCCTCCGCTTCGCCCAGGACGACCTCAGCGCCCGGCGCGCGCTCACGTGCCAGTGCAACCATCTCCGGGCTGTGGTCGACTCCGACCGCCTCCGCTCCGGCCTTCATTGCGTCACGCAGCAGCAGGCCGCCGCCGACGCCCACCTCCAGCAGGCGCTCACCGGGCTTGAGCGCCTGCGCATCGAGGATTGCCCGTCGGGCCCAGTCGTGGATGCCCTCCGCGCCGTACGTCTCGCGCGCCCGATCGCCGCTCGGCCGCCGCGCGACGCGGTCCATCAGCCACTCATCGAACGCCTCGTCCGGCAGCCCGGCCGCGAGCCACGCCTGCTCGTCCTCCTCGCCCAGTCCGAATTCGGCCAGCAGCCGCGCCCGTTCGTCCACGCCACGAGGATAGCGGCGGGGTTTGGGTCGACGAGTGCGCCGAGCCGGCGGTATCAGCCCCTCTCGCCGCCTGAGCCGTAGGTGCCGCCGACAGCGGCGCCCACGGCTGCCCCCAGCGCGATGCCGATGGCCAGGTTGTCGAGGAGCAGCCCGAAGATCAAGCCCAGGGCGATGCCCACGCCCAGGCCGCTGCCCAGACCAGCAACGAGGCGTCTTCGATCACCAGGCATGCCTCGGATCCTCCAGATGCGGGAATGCTATGCTCGGACACGATGTCGCGCGCTGAGGTTGTGCTCATCATTGTCGTTCTTGTGTTGGTGTTGATCGTGATCGTCTTGGCCTGCACCTCGCGGCCGCTTCCCATGCTGACGCCGATCTAGGCCGATCTCCCGTCTGACATCTCGCCTTCGCTCGCTCGCGCACCCGGCGAGTAAGTCGGGTGTGTCACGCCTTGCCCTCGCCATAGCTGACTGGCTGGTCGCGCTAGAAAGTGACACATGGCGACGTGGACAGTCGTCTGGGCGCCGCGTGTGCGGGCTCACTCGCACGCCACGCATCCCGGCGCCTTGGCCTGCCTCGCGCACGATCTCGGCGAGATAACGCGGGTTAGCGATGTGCCGCCCCGCACGAGGAACAGCAACTCACCAGTGTCGCGAATGGGCGGCCGAACACCCCCGTAGCGGTTCAGTTGGGCAACGCCGTCTCGCGATTTGCCGGTTGGCTTAACGGAATCAGAACAGAAGCGACGGTCCGGGAGGTCGCGGAGCGGAGTGGCTGGCGCGGAAGGATTCGAACCTTCAACCCCCTGATCCAGAGTCAGGTGCTCTACCGTTGAGCCACGCGCCAGCGGACTGCAAGTCTAGATGCTGTCTACGCGTCTCGGGCGCAGGCACAGTCTGGCAGGCCCGGACTTGGTCATACGCGCAAGGGTCGAACGTAATGCCCGTTTCGCGGCCTGATTCTCGCGTCTCGTGGGCAATCCCGTGCAGGGGTATCCCGTTGGCGACCGACTTTGAGGTCACCAAACTGACTTAACGTGCGCTCATGGCGAGTTTGGCCAATTGGGCAGTCTGAATGCACGGCGGTGAGGTTCAGGCGAGCCAGTCGCCATCCTTCATCACGTCGCGCCCCTCGACCTCGCCATAGCCGCGATACGCCTGGATGCGCACCGGGTGGAGCACGAAGTAGCGCCAGTCGGGACCCTCCTCCGCGGGATCCCAGCCGGCCGCCCGCTTGAAGGTCGTGCCCACGTCGCCCGCGTCGCCGGCGGGCAGCGAACCGGCGAGCTCGACGTCGACGATCACTGCGTCGTCCGAGTTGCCGAACGCCAGCCGCGCTGTCTGGCCCTCGTCGAGGTTGCGTGCGGTGCGGCTCGACTCGCGCGTGGCGATGACGATCGACTCGCCATCCCAGATCACCTGGGTGACGATCACGTGCGGGACGGAACCGGCCGCCGTGGCCAGCCACGCATGGTCATTGCGCTCGAGCATGGCCAGCACGTCCATCTTGCGCTGGGGTGTGCTGCGCAGCTCAGCCATTGGCTACTCCCGTATGCGCGCCTGGATCTTGGCCCAGGTGTCCTTGAGGGTGAGCGTGCGGTTGAAGACCGGTCGACCGGGTGCCGAGTCGGGATCGGCGCAGAAGTAGCCCAGGCGCTCGAACTGGAACGTCGCGCCGGGCTTCGAATGGGCGAGCGAGGGCTCGACGAGGGCGCTCGGAAGGACTGTCTCCGAGTCGGGGTTCAGGTCGGCCATCAGGTCGCCGCTCGCACCCAGCGTGGGCGTCGTAAACAGGTGGTCGTAGAGCCGCACCTCGGCATTCACGGCGTGCGCGGCGGATAGCCAGTGGAGGGTGGCCTTGGGTCGCCGACCGTCGGGCGCGTCGCCACCGCGCGTCGCCGGATCGTAGCTGCAGTGCACCTCGACCACTCGGCCGCCGGCATCCTTGACGACCGACTCACACGTCACGAAGTACGCTCCGCGCAGGCGCACTTCACGCCCCGGTGCCAGGCGGAAGAACCTGGGTGCCGGGTCCTCCATGAAGTCGTCGCGCTCAATCCACAGCTCGCGTGAGAACTCCACCGATCGGGTGCCGGCTGCGGGATCCTCGGGGTTGTTGGCCACCTCGAAAGTCTCGATCTGCTCGGCCGGATAGTTGTCGATGACCACCTTGAGCGGATCGAGCACCGCGAAGCGGCGCGGAGCCGTGCGGTTGAGCACGTTGCGGATCGCGAATTCGAGTTGCTGGATTTCGATCGTGCTGTTGGCCTTGTCGACGCCGACCATCGTCGCGAAGTCGCGGATGCCTTCCGCCGGATAGCCACGCCGGCGCATGCCCGAGATGGTCGGCATGCGCGGGTCATCCCAGCCGCGCACGCGGCGCTCGCTCACCAGCCGCAGCAGGAAGCGTTTCGACAGCACCGTGTAGGTCAGCGCGAGGCGCGCGAACTCGATCTGGCGTGGCCGTGACGGCACCGGCAGGTTGTCGAGCAGCCAGTCATAGAGCGGCCGGTGTGCCTCGAACTCGAGCGTGCACAGCGAGTGGGTGATGCCCTCGATCGCGTCGCTCTGGCCGTGGGCGAAGTCGTAGGTGGGATAGATGCACCAGGCGTCGCCGGTGCGCGGATGAGGTGCATGCAGGATGCGGTAGAGGACGGGGTCGCGCAGGTTGATGTTTGGCGATGCCATGTCGATCCTCGCGCGCAGCACGTGCGTGCCGTTGGCGAACGCGCCCGCGCGCATGCGCGCGAACAGCTCGAGGTTCTCGTCGACGCCACGCTCGCGCCACGGGGAGTTACGGCCGGGCTCGGTCAGGGTGCCGCGGCGTCCGCGAATCTCGTCGGCCGACAGGTCGTCGACGTACGCCTTGCCCGCCTTCACCAGGTCGACCGCCCACTCGTACAGCTGCTCGAAGTAGTTTGAGGCGAAGTACAGGTGGGTGCCCCAGTCGTAGCCCAGCCAGCGCAGGTCGGCCTCGATGGCGTCGATGTACTCCTGCTCCTCTTTCTCCGGATTGGTGTCGTCGAAGCGCAGGTGGCAGCGGCCGCCGAACTCGGCCGCGATGCCGAAATTGAGGGCGATCGACTTCGCGTGGCCGATGTGCAGGTAGCCATTCGGCTCGGGCGGGAAGCGCGTGACGGGTGCGGCAATCCGGCCCGCCGCGACATCGGCGGTAACGATCTCGCGGATGAAGTCGGCGCGCTCGGGCCGAGGAAGGCTGCTGACGCTCACAGGCATCCGATTCTACGTTCCAGCGAAGACATTCCGAGGCGCCAACTTGATTTGGTTTCCTATGCTGGGGCAATGGCTGCGGGGCATGGAGAGCGGCTGCCTACCGGTACGCTGACGTTCCTGTTCACTGACATCGAAGGCTCGACCCGCCTGCTATCGAGCCTTGGTACCCGGTACCAGCCGCTTCTCGAGGCACACGCCCGAATCCTGCGCAAGGCGATCGTCGACCACGAGGGCACCGAGGTCAGCACCGAGGGCGACGCCTTCTTCGCCGTCTTCCCGTCTGCGCCCCGCGCGCTGGCCGCCGCCGCGGCCGCCCAGCGTGCGCTTTCGAAGGCAAGCTGGCCGAATGGCGCCGATGTGCGCGTACGCATGGGGCTGCACACCGGGGAAGGCCGGCGCGGCGGCGACAACTACGTGGGCATGGACGTGCACCGGGCGGCCCGGATCGCCGCCGCTGGTCACGGTGGCCAGATCCTTCTCTCGGATGCCACGCACGGTCTCGTGGCGCAGGGCTTGCCCGCGGACATGTCGCTGCGCGACATGGGGCAGCATTGGCTGAAGGATCTCGCTGCCCCGGAACACGTCTGGCAGCTCGACGTTGTTGGGCTGCCTTCCCGGTTCGGCGCATTGAAGTCGACCGGCACCCCGCCCAGCAATCTGCCGCACGTGGCGACTTCGCTGATCGGCCGCGAACGCGAGCTCGGGGCGCTGGTAGATCTGTTGGCTGAGCGGCGCCTGCTCACGCTCACCGGGCCTGGCGGCGCGGGCAAGACGCGACTGGCCATCGCAGCCGCGGAGCGCTGCCTGGCACGCTTCCGCGACGGCGCCTCCTTCGTCGCCCTCGAGAACGCCACCGACGCTGCCGGGCTGAGGAGCGCCATCGCCAACGCGCTGGGAGTGCGAGAGAAGCGCGATCGCGATGTCGCCCAGGGCGTGCGGGCGTTCCTGCGCGACCGGGAGCTGCTGCTGGTGCTCGACAACTTCGAGCAGCTCATCGACGCCGCACCGCTGGTCGCGCAGCTGATCAGCGAAGCTCGCGGGCTGCGCGTCCTTGTCACGAGTCGCTCCCCGCTGCGGCTCTCCGACGAGCAGGACTTTCCTGTGCCGCCGTTAACCATCCCGGACCCGGCGCACCTGCCAGCGCCGGACGCTCTCTCGCAATACGAAGCAGTGGCACTCTTCATCGCGCGTGCGACGGCTGTGCAACCCGGGTTCCGGATCACCAACGAGAATGCGCCGGCCATCGCCGAGATCTGCAGCCGGCTTGACGGCCTGCCGCTCGCCATCGAGCTCGCCGCCGCTCGTATTCGACTCCTGCCGCCCGACGCCATCCTCGATCGCCTGGAGCGCCGCCTGGATCTGCTCACCGGCGGTGCCCGTGATCTCCCGGATCGCCAGCGAACGCTGCGCGGGACGATCGACTGGAGCTATGAGCTGCTGACGCCGGCGGAGCGTCGCCTCTTTGATCGGCTGGCGGCCTTCGCCGGCGGATGGACGCTGGAGTCGGCCGAGGCGGTCTGTAACCCGGCCGGCGAGCTGGGGCTCGACCTCCTGGACGGGATGTCGTCACTCGTCGACAAGAGCCTCGTGCGGCCAATGGACGTCAGCGGCGGCGAAGCCCGCTTCACGATGCTGCAGGTGCTGCGCGAGTTCGCCGGCGAGCACTTGGATGCGAGCCCGGACGGGGACTCTGTGCGGCGTCGCCAGGCACTGGAGATGGCGAACCTGGTGGAGACCGCCGAGCCCGAATTGGTCCGCACTCAGATCAGGAAATGGCAACACCGGCTGCGGCGGGAGGAGGACAACATCCGCGTGGCGCTGAAGTGGGCAGTCGATCATGGCGACGCGGAGATCGGATTGCGCGTGGCTGGCGGGCTGTGGCACTTCTGGGGGTACTGGCTACAGGTGCGCGAAGGACGCGCGTGGCTGGAGCGAACGCTGGCGTTGCCGGGCGCAGATGCCGTCGAGGCGCCGCGCGCCAGAGCGCTCGACTCCTTGGCGGCCCTGGAGTACTGGCAGGGCGATGGCGATTCGGCGGCCGAACACTACCGGCAGGCACTCGAGATCTGGCGGGCCGTGCGCAATCGCGCCCGCATAGGCGAAACATTGCACAACCTCGCCTGGGCATCGGTCGCCCGGAATGACTTCCCGAGTGCGCAGGCGTACGCTCGGCAGGCGATCGAGGCGTACGCCGAGGCGCGTGACGACACGGGCAGAGCCAACGTTGAGGCGTGGCTGCGCACGAGCGCCTACTTCATGGGCCAACTCGAAACCTTTGACGATGCCGTGGCCGCGGCCCAGGAGGCGGCCGCTGCCAACCGGCGCGTGGGCCGCCTGTACGACGCAGCGGATTGGACAACGAGCTTGGCCATGCTGTACTGGCGCGCGGGCGACCTGGTCCGCGCACGGCCGACTGCCATCGACGCTGTGCGGCTGTGGCGCGACATCGGCGACGTCGGTCGCATGGGCACGATCAAGCTGGTCGCCGCGCTCGAGCTGCGCTCCGGTAATCCCGAGCGGGCCGTGGTGCTGGGCGGCGCTGCGGAGCGGCATCGCGACGAGGTCGGCGGCGAGCTCCCCGAGCACATGATGCAGGGCGGTGATCCCGTGGAGGGCGCGCGGGCGTCGATGCCGGCGGAACTGCACGCGCGCCTCCTCGCCGAAGGCATGTCGATGACCCCGGAAGAGGCGGCGGACTTGGTGCTCCAGGACGCTCCACCGGCCACGTCCGAGGTGGCCGCGAACTCCTGATCCGACCCGCGCGGGTCGCCCAGGCGACAGCGGTATGACGGGACAGATTGGC
>CAWCVO010000005.1:0-183196 GCA_963798955.1 uncultured Chloroflexia bacterium
GGGCGCTTCTTGACACTGGGAGTGGCACGGCGCAGGGCACGCGGCCAGCGGTCGACGGCGCGGGCACGCGGCCGGCGGTCGACGGCGCGCCGGCGAGCGTCGATATACTCGGGCGGCCGATGAAGCAGACCTACCACCCCGACGACCTGGCGGCCATGGATCCGCTGGTGCTGATGCGCAACCTCGACCACGTGCGCATGACCAGCCGCCGGCTGTCGTACATCCTGCAGCAGCAGGTGCACCTGTACACGCCGGAGGCGAACCGGATCCGCGGCGAGATCGACGAGTATGTCGAGGCGGAGCGGCAGATCGAATGGGAGATGGCGCGCCGCGGATTGCGCTCGTAGGGTTCGAGCGCGGCGGCGCCTCTAGGAGCCGGCGGGCACCACCGAGAGACTCATGGGCGCGCCGCCGGTGCGTTGCTCGAGGCTGATGCGCTCTTCCTCGATCACGCGCTGGGCCAACGCCGAGAGGTGCGGCAGGTCGAGCAGGCAGAAGGAGATACCCCGCTCGCCCAGCTCCGGGTAGCCGAGCCCGTGGAAGGCGCCGCGAGCGGCCACGGCGCACATCTCGTCATACAGCGCGGGCCACGCGACGCGCCGGCGGTGGTAGCAGAAACGGACGAACTCGAGCGATTCGTCGCCGGCGGCGATGCGCTCCTCCTGGACATCGGACGCGAATTGCCCCTCGGCAGGCTGAAAAGACGACATAAACCCTCTCCAAACGCGACGTCCGACTGCCAGCGCAACGCCGCGTGCGTGATCGTTAATCCGGTATGCCATCCGCGTGCCTGGCGGCGTGGCTCCCGACTCCTCCCTGCGCACCGACCCGGACCTGGGGGTTTTGGGCCGGCCGAGACCCGGATTGTAGGCCAGTCGCGCCCGCCCGCGAAAGCCATAGCGTCCACGATCTTGTCCACCTTCTTGTCCACACCGGCGCGGTGGCTGGCGGCGGACATATGAAGACGCCCCCGGGGCGCGGTCCGGGGGGCGTCAGGAGTTCGAGACGGGATCGATATGGGTGCGGCGCAGCCTACCGAGTCGGGAGGTACGGCGCGAGGAAGGCCTGCTCGGCCGGCGTGTCGAGGCGCTGGGCGTAGCCCGTTTCGCCGCACGGCGAGCCGCTGAAGGTGTGGAAGACGGCGACCTGAACGTCTGAGCCACCGAGGAACAACGGGCCGCCAGAATCGCCCTCACACGGCGCGGCGCTGCGCGGCAGGCCGCCGGACATCTGCGACACCTCGAGCCACACGTTGGTCAGCCCAACGAACGAGGCACGCCCCGTCTTCCGGTAACCGGGGACGTAGGACTGGCCGCCCCGCAGCTCGGTCCCGTAGCCCACAACGGTCAGCTGCGGGCCCCTACGGCGGCCGGCGGCTGCGAGGTGGCTGAGCTGCCTGGGATGCACGATGGCGACGGGCGCGACGCTCGCGAAGGTGCCTGGCGGGAACTCGACGACCGCGAGGTCATGAGCGCCGCCGGTAGGCGAGGTGAAGCTCGCGACATCGAACAACTTATCCACGGCGACATCGGTGGCACGGGCGATCGCCGACTGAGGGACTGTGAGCATGCAGCAGAGAGGATAGGAGTCTGGGAAGGCTCCGCCGGGCAGGATCGGGGCGGACGGCGACCCGGCCTCGAGCGTGACCGCCCAGGTGGCATCGGGAAACTGCCCGATGATGTCGTTGACGATGCAGTGCGCGGCTGTGAGAAAGGCGCGGTCGGAGATCACACTGCCGCCGCAGATGGCGAATGGCGGCGTCGGGCCGCTGCCGTCGATATCGAAGGCCAGCAGTCCGACATTCTGGTGGCCATTCCCGTCGGGAACGCCGCCGTCGATGGCCAGTGCAGGTGCCGCCGAGAAGACAAGGAGCGCGAGCGCGAGTGGAAGTACGAGCCTTCTGGACATGGTCTTCTCCTTCAAGCTCAGGGAGGCGGCTGCGCCACCACCTCGCGCATCGAGACCGCCCCTATTTGCGGCGACGCTAGTGGCCAGGCATATACGCGGAATAAATGACGCGGCGTCAGCGTCTACGCGGTCTGCGGCGAGATGGCGCACCACCGCAACGGTCTAGGCATCAGGGTGAGGGATTCCGGGGGTGCCGCATGAAGAACTCCCAGGTGACGGCCCGATCGTCTGGGTTGCTCGTGTACCACTCGTGCCCCTTGCCGAGGGCCTTGATGAAGGTCAGGCCGGTATTGCCGGCACAGGTGGTCCAGGTCGTTTCGATGGTGTAGGCGTCCTCGGTCACGGTCGGGTCGCCGATGCAGCCGTCAATCTGGCGCCAGCGATCCATCGTGTCGGCGAAGGCGGGACACGGGGTGTCCTGGCAGGAGGGGTCGTCGGTGAGTCCTCCGTCGATCGGGATCATGACATCAGCCGTGCCGTGGATCGCGATGACTGACACCGGGTGTTTCGGAGCGCAGTCAACGAGGAGCGTGCCCATCGCGTCGGCGATGGCGGCGATGCGCCCCGACAGCTCGCAGGCGGCCCGCTCGGCCATCTCCCCGCCGTTGGAGCCGCCCACGACGAACACACGGTTCGGATCGACCGGGTAGGTCGCCTCCATCTGGTCGATCAGCGCGGCGATGAACGCGACATCGTCGATGTTCTCCCTGGCGGCCGCCTCACAGCATGTACCCGCGTTCCAGCTACCGTCATAGCCCTGGGGGTAGACCACGACCGCGCCGGGATCGACCGCCATCGCGTCGAAGCCGCCGATCGACTCGGCGTCATACATCGTCCCGGTCCGTCCGTGCAGGGCCAGCAGGAGCGGCAGCGGCTCGCGCTCGGCCACGTTGGGCGGCGTGACCACCATGTAGCCGCGGGTCATCCCCCCGACGTCGATGTGCTCCGTAACTGCGTTGGGTGTGGGCGGGTGACTCATCAGGAACGCCCAGATCACCGCTCGATCACCTGGCTCGGACCCGAGCCAGGTGTCGTCCGCGCCGATGACCTTGATGAACTCGACCTCTACGCCGCCTTCGCAGGTCGAGTAGGTTGTCGTGACGACGGTGTCCTCGGTGGTGGCCGTCGGCTCGCCGGTGCAGCCGTCGGCCTGACGCCAGCGCTCCATGGTCTGGTCGACAGATGGACACGGCCCATCGCATTCGGCCCCGCCGCCCTCATAGGGATACTTCACATCTTCCGTGCCGTGGATGTGGAGCGCGGGGATGGGGTTTGCTGGGCTGCAATCCACGAGGAGCGGGCCGCTCACGACGGCGACGGCTGCGAATCGTTCCGACCGCTCGCACGCTGCGCGATAAGCCATCGAACCGCCGGTCCCGTCGCCCCCGATGAACACCCTGTTGGGATCGACCGGGTAGTCGGCCTCGATGCGGCTGACGAGCGCGTCGATGAATGCGACATCGTCGACGCCAGCGGTGGTCGCCGGCTCGCAGCAGGCGCCCGCGTTCCAGCTGTTCTGGTAGCCGTCGGGGTAGACCATGATCAAGCCGGGTTCGACCGCCAACGCGTCAAAGCCGGCCATGTCCTCCATCGCTTTTTCGTTGGCTGGCGTCACGTTGCCCCCGACCATAAACAGCAGGAGCGGCAACGGCTCGCGGTCGGCCGCGTCCGAGGGCGCGACGACGGCGTAATCGCGCGTCAGTCCGTCGACGTCGATGTGCGCGGTCGTCCTCTCCGCAGTGGCGGGAGCGGATGCCAACGGCGTGACGGTGGCCACGCTGGCAGTGGGGGTGACAAGTGTCGGCGTGGGCGCGGCGGCTGCTGCTGAGGGTGTCGGCGTGGGCGTGGCGGCTACCGGCGAGGGCGTTGCCGTCGGGCCGTTACCTCCGCTACAGCCGACCAGGAGCAGTGTGATCACGAGAGCGGTTCGACCTGTGACCTTCATCTCCGCCGCCTCCTTCCCGGGACGCTGGGACTCGCTTGCCGGCGCAGGTGGTCCAGGTCGTTTCGATGGTGTAGACGTCCTCGGTGACCACGAGCCACGTTCCGGCACCTCGATCTCGGTCAGTGCATGTCCCTCTCTTTCTTCCGTGCCTAACTCGCGCCAGCTGATCGCGGGTGGCCCACGAGGAACGCCCAGGTCAATCCCACAAAGTCGAAGTCCACGCCGTGCATGAAATGGTCTGCGCCGCCGGCCCTGACGAAGGCGACCGAGGTTCCGCCCTCGCATGCTGTCCACACCGTCTCGACCGAGTCGGGGGCGATCGTGGTCAGGGTGGGATCGCCGGTGCAGCCGTCGATCTGGCGCCAGGCGTCCTGGGTGTCGTCGAGTGGCGGACACCCCCCGTGCCTCGGCTCACAGCCTGTGCCGCCGCCTTCGGGCGGGGTGTACTCCGTGTCCGCCATGCCGCGGACGTCGATAACCGAGACCGGCAGGCTCGGTTGGCAGTCGACGAGCAGAGGGCCATTAATGCTGCCGACGGCCGCGATGCGGTCCGCGAGCCCGCAGGCGGCGCGGTACGCCATCTGGCCGCCGTTGGACGCGCCGACAATGAAGATGGCATTCGAGTCGATGGCATACGTTGCCGTCAGCCGCTCGATGAGCGCCTTGATGAAGGCGACATCGTCGACACCGGTGTCAGCGGCACCGGCGTTCCAGGCGTACCCCGGCCGGTCCGGAAAAAGGGGATCCTTCTTGCCCTGCGGGTAGACGACGACTGCGCCGTGTTCCGTCGCCGCCAAATCGAAGCCATATGACTCGGCGTTGTGCATCGTCTGCCCTGCCCCGTGCAGGACCAGTAGCAGCGGCATCGGCTCGCGGGTAGCGATGTCCGCCGGCGTAACCACGACGTAGTCCCGGGTCAGCCCATTGACGTCGACGTGCTCTGCTGCGTCTGCTGCGCTCTGTGGCGCGGGGCTGGCCACGCTCGCGCTGGGCGCGACCGCCGACGATGACGGCGTGGGCGTGGGCGCGGGCGCGGGCGTTGCCGACGAGGACGTCGGGGTGGCGGCTGCTGAGGGTGTCGGCGTGGGCGTGGGGGCTGCCGGCGAGGGCGTTGCCGTCGGGCCGTTACCTCCGCTACAGCCGACCAGGAGCAGTGTGATCGCGAGAGCGGTTCGACCTGTGGCCTTCATCTCCGCCGCCTCCTTCCCGGGACGCTGGGACTCGCTTGACGCGATCCTTCGAGCCGCCGCGCGCATCGAGACCGCCCCTGTTTGCCGCGACGCTAGTAGCGAGGCATATACGCGGAGTAAACGAGGCGCCGGCCGCGTCTACGCAGTTGCGAGCAGGCCGATTGCGGCCTCGGCCTCAGCCGTCTCGAGCGGGTACTTCCAGCGGTGTGCAAGCTCGAGCGCCTGGTCCAGGAAGAGTCGCGCCCGTTCGGTGTCGCCTCTCGCGGCGTGAGTCTGGCCGAGGCAGGTGTAGGCGGCAGCGAGCCCCCTCGGATCATGGCGTGACTGGAACTCCTCGATACCGGTGCGGGCGGAGGTTTCCGCGTCGTCGAGGTAGCCGAGACCGATCTGCACGCGGGCGAGGTGGATATGGGTCCAGCCGGCTTGCGAGCTGCCGCGCATCTCGAAGTAGCCGTCGCGGGATCGGAGCAGGTAGGTGAGGGCGCTCTCCAGGTCGCCGCGCACGTAGCGAACGACGCCCATCAGCTCGTCGGTGAAGTGGAGGCCCTCCGGGTGCTTGAGCTCCCCGAAGAGCCGGTGGGCCTGGTCGATCGCCTGCTCGGCCGCGTCGAAACGTCCCTGCATCGTCCGGGTCACCCCAAGCCCTGCGAGCGAGAACGCGAACACCTCCGGATCGCCACGCTCGGATCCCGCGACTGCGCTCGAGATGGCCTGCTCGTCGACGGTGCCGGCGGATAGCTGCAGGTGCGCCTTGGCCATCAGCGCTCGGGGCCGCCAGCGGCTCGCGGCCGGCGCGAGGTCGAGGGCGCGCTCGAGGAACTCCAGCCCCTCGCTCAGCTGGCTCGTCCTGTACCAGTACACGCCGAGCGCGGACGCAAGCTTCAGCGCCGCCTCGCCCTCCTGGTGGTCGAGCGACCAGGTCAGGGCTGCGCGGAGGTTCTCCTGCTCGGCGTAGCCGCGGTCGAGCCATGGCGCCAGTCCTGGCTCGAGCAGGCGCCGGAAGAGCTCCTCCCCGAGCGCGGTGTAGTGGTCGCGGTGGCGCTCGGCGGCGGCCGCGAACGTGCTCGTGGCGCCCGCCCGGTTGCGGACAAACGCGCGCACGGTCTCGAGCAGCCGGTAGCGCGGCTCCCCCGCCTCGAGGGTGAGCAGCGACTTGTCCACGAGCTGCGACAGCAGGGGAAGCACGGCATCGGGGTCGGCGGGGTCGTCCGCGGCGACCGCACACGCAGCCGCGGTGTCGAAGCCGCCCGGAAAGACGGCGAGCCCGATCAGCACGCGTCGCTCGTCGTCGCTCAACAGCTCGTAGCTCCAGTCGATAGCCGTCTCGAGCGTCTGGTGACGCGTCGGAGCAGTGCGTTCACCGCCGCCAAGGACCTCCAGCCGGCGTTCGAGGATCCGGTCGAGCTCGGCCAGCGGCAGCGAGCGCAAACGGCCGGCGGCGAGCTCGATCGCCAGTGGCAACCCATCGAGTCGCGCGACGATCCGGGCGACTGCGGCGGCATCCTCGCTTCCGAGCCTGTCGCGGTCGAGCGAGCCGCCGCTGCGGGCGATGAACAGCTGCGCGGCGTCATATTCCAGGAGCCCATCGATGTCGAGCGTCGTCTCGGCGGGTGTCCGCAGCGGCGGCACCTGTTGGACAGCCTCGCCGCCGACACGCAGGGGCTCGCGGCTCGTGGCCAGCAGGTGGACACCGGCGGTCGCGGCGAGGATCCGGCCGAGCAGCGGCGCGATCGGCTCCGGGACGTGCTCGCAGTTGTCGACGAGCAGCAGCGTGCGCGTGCCGCGCAGGCGAGCGATGAGGAGGTCCTCAGCCCGCCCGCCGCCAACCCAATCGCGCAGGGCAAATGCGTGGGTAAACGCGCCGAGCACGCGCTCGGCATCGACTGCTGCGAGATCGATCCACCAGATGCCGTCAGGGAACCGGGGTCGAAGGCGGGCGGCGGCCTCAATAGCCAGCCGTGTCTTGCCGACTCCTGCAGGACCCACCAGGGTCGCCAGCCGTTCATGACTCACCAGCTGGCACAGCTCCGCGAGCTGGTCGTTGCGGCCGATCAGGCTTGTTGCTGGACGGGGCACGCCGTGCAGGCGCCCGACCTCGTCGTGGTCGAGCGTCCGCTCCTGGAGCAGGATCATCCGTTCCAGCCGCCGCAGCTCCTCGCCCGCCTCCAACCCGAACTCGTCGGCAAGGACGTCACGCGCCTCACGGTAGGCGGTGAGCGCCTCGACCTGGCGGCCCGAGCGGTAGAGGGCGAGCATCAGCTGCGCCCACGATCGCTCCCGTTCGGGGCGCTCCGTCACCCGCGCACGCAGCTCCGAGATGAGCTCGCGATGTCGCCCCTGGTCCAGCCGAGCCTGGGCGAGATCCTCTTGCAGCAGCAGCTGCAGCTCGAGGAGGCGCTCACGCTCGAAGCGCACCGCATCCAGATCCTCGAGACCATCCAGCGGACGCCCGCGCACGAGCGCGAGGGCCGCCGTCAGCAACTCCTCGGCCTCGGCGGCCTTTCCATCCGAAAGCGCCGAGCGCGCTGCCTTCGCAAGGCCATCGAATCGCTCGACGTCGGTCTCCCCGGCGGCGGGTGGCAGCCGGTAGCCCGCAGGACCGCTTTCGAGCGGGGAGTCATGGCCGTCGGTCAGTAGCTTGCGCAGCCGCGAGAGATACGTGCGCACGGTCTGCACCGCATTCGCGGGAGCCTCATCGGGCCAGAGGGCGTCAATCGAGCGCGTCGGCGGAAACGAACTCGCCGCGCCGGACGAGCAGTACCGCCAGGACCGCCTGCTGTTGCGGCGAACCCAGTAGGAGCGGGCGACGATCTCGCCATGCGGCAAGCGGGCCAAGGAGGCCGAACCGGAGCCCGGTTCGCCGCCCAGGATCGCGCTGCATCGATCTGCCCTCCGTTCGACCCCGCGACGATTGTCCGCTTGCGCGCAACCTCCTGCCAATGTCAGCCTGCGTCTCGACGTAACCGCGCCCATGCATAGCGAACCGGAACGGTGAGGGGTAAGAAGCCAGACGGGTTGCCGCCCGGCACCCGGCGACGGCACACATGAAGACGCCCCCGGGGCGCGGTCCGGGGGCGTCAGGGAATTTCTGGTACCGCATATCGGATTCGAACCGATGATCTCCGCCTTGAGAGGGCGGTGTCCTGGGCCTCTAGACGAATGCGGCTGGTTTGGGCCGAATCAACCGGCCTGGGTGGCGAGTTTAGCAAGCGCCGCGCGCGCCGGGCAAACCTACAGGCGATGCGACTCGATGAACGACCTGATGGCATCCGCGACCTGCTCATAGCTGCTCTCGCCGATCACCAGGCCGTAGTGGGAATGCGCCCCAAAGGGCAGGTACTCGGCGCCCAGCCATTCCGCCAAACGCTCGCTGTCGGCCTCCGGGAACCAGCGATCCAGCCCCGCGCCGATGACCAGCATGGGCACCTCGGGCAGGTCGTCGCGATCGACCGACACCCCCTCGAGCATCTGGCGTCGCGCCGCGCCCAATTCCGCGCCCATCATGTGCTGGACGCGCATCACGTCGGCGCGCGTCAGGTCGGCGTTCTGGCGCAGCAGCTGCTCTATCGGCGCCTCCCAACCGAGCAGCTCTCGCCGGTACTCGTGCGGCAGCAGCCGGACCACGTGCGCCGGCGGGGGCTCGAGCAGCTCGGCGGGCAATGCCGGGCTGAGCAGCACGACCGCCGAGACAGGCACCTCCTGGACCAGCCGGAGAGCGAGCAGCCCGCCCATGCCGTGGCCGACCACGATGGGCGGGCGCGGCAGGAACGCGGCCCCGGCCACCGCGTCGGCCAGGTAGGTATCGAAGTCGAGCTCGTCGAAGTCGGCCGTCTCCGACCAGTAGTGGCCGCGCAGGTTGAGCGCGTGGCCTTCCCACCCGCGCGGCGCGAAGTAGCCCAGGTAGCGGTGCCACAGCCACGAGCCGCCAAGCTCGCCGTGGAGCAGGTAGAACGGACGGCGGCGCGAGCGACGCTCGGGCAACCACGACTCCACGTACAGGCCGCGCTCGGCGATCACCCGCTCGTCCTTGCGGATGGGCTTGCCCGGCCGTTCTGCCGGCCGCTGGCCGGCGCCGTCGTGCCCGTTCGGGCGCATGCGGGCGAGCAGCTCGTCGTGGTCGTCGATGTCGCTCACTCGAATAGCGCGTGGAAGACGAGGCCGGTGGCTGCCTTGGGCTGGAAGTAGGTCGACTTGGGCGGCATGTGCTCGCCGTTCGCGGCAACGGCCATGACCGCGTCGATGGGCGTGGCGCGCAGCAGGAAGCAGGCGTCGGCGTCGCCGGACTGCACCGCGGCAACGGCCGCGCCGGCGTCGCTCGTATACGTCAGGCTCGCCCCGGCTCCCTCACTCGACCCCATCGTCGCCGAGAGGGTAACCGACAGGACGGTCACGTCCAGCCAACGCAGCGTTTCCGAGCCCGCACCGGCAAGCAGCTGCGCGACAGCCGGGCGGCGCACGGACAGCAGCGCGCCACCGGCGCGCGTCCAGAAGCCGAGGGTGCCCTCCGGGGCTCCGGCAAGCGCGCGGAGCACGGCCTCAGGATCGGCAATGTCACGCACGTCGTAGAACTCAGCCAGCTGCGTCGCGAGGCGCTGCGCATCGACGCCGTGGACGAGACGGTGCCAGGGCAGCAGCCGCAGGCCGCCGCTGTGCGCGTCGTACAACAGGGCGAGGACGTACTCCGCCTCGTGGCCAGCACCCGGTTGCTGCCGATAGCGCAGGGCGGTCTCGTAGCGATGATGGCCATCGGCGATCGTCAACGGCCGCGACCCGGCCAACTGAAGCAGGGCGTCAGCGTCCTGGGCGCCGAACGCTGTGCGCCACACCGTATGGCGGGCGCCCCGCTGGTCGACCGCTGTTCCCGATGGGTCGGCCGATGTCATCCGGTCAAGTAGTTCAGCACTGGCGGTGCCCGCGCCAGCTGACTCGTACACCAGGAGCACCGGGCTCAGGTTCGTGCGAGTTGCCGACAGCAACCGAAAGCGGTCCTCCTTGGCCGGCCCGAGCGTTGCCTCGTGCGGGCGCACGCCCGACCCCGCGCCGTACTGTTCGAGTCGCAGCAGGCAGAAGAAGCCGCGCGCGACGCCCTCCCCTCCGAGCGTTTCGAAACGTTGTTCGTAGGGGTAGATGGCAGACGACGCGTCGCGCGCCAGCACCCCCTCGGAGATCCAGCGGTCGAGCAACGCGGCGGCTGCCGCGTAGCTGTCGGGCAGCTCCAGGTGCACCGCGTTGTGCGCGTCGAGCGCCGCCAGGCGGGCACGTTCCGCGGGCGAGATCACGTCGTACGGCGGGCAGATGAGGCGCGACAGGTCGCCGGACGCGCGGTAGCGGAGGGCGGCAAACGGGCGCAGCTGGGGCACGGCAGGCCATGGTAGCGGCGCGCTGGCTATCCTCTCGAATCGTGCGCACGATGCTGTTGGGGCTGCTCGCGGCATTGACGCTGGTGTCGTGCAGCTACATGGTTGGCAGCGCGCAACCCACGCCGGCCGACGAAGTTGCCGACGTGATCGCCCAGCTCGTGGTGCGCGGCGTGACCGTGCAGGGGCTGACGAGCGGCGAGGCCGGTTGCCCGGGGTCGGCACTGCACAGCAACGGGGTTCACTTCCAGGCGACGCTGTCCGGGCAGGCTACCGCCGCCGACGTGTACCTGTTGCGCTGGAAGAGCTCCGACGCATTCACCGCCGACGCGAGCGAGTTCGATGCCTGCGTCGCCGAGTACGAGGCAGCTCACCCCGGATCGACCGTCGACCAGTTCGCGCTCGACCCGTGGCGGGCCTACGGCCCGGGCTGGAGTCCCCAGCTGCGCTCGACGCTCGAGGACGCACTGCGCGCCGCCGCGGCCGGCTGAGCCGCGCTCACGACGAGACCGAGATGGTCGCGCATCGATCCGCCTGCCACAATCAGGGCGTGGCCGTCGAGATGACTGATATCGACCTGGGGCCGTGTCGCGCCAGGAAATACGAGACGGGCGCCGCGCGCTGGGCCGTCATCCTGCCCGGCGCCATGTACCTGCCCGACGCGCCGCTGCTCTGGTTCTCGCGCGAAGCGGTGCTCGCGGCCGGGTGCAACGTACTGGCAGTCTGGGACACGTTCGACCACCGCGGCGACCGGCAGCAGTGGGTCGACGAGCGCCTCCAGGCCGCACTCGAGCACGTGCCGGCAACGACGCCATTGCTCGTCACCAAGTCGCTCACCAGCCTCGCGGCACGCGCTGCTGCGGAGCGCGCGCTGCCGGCCGTCTGGCTGACGCCGCTCATCAGCGACGTGCATCCCGACGCGCCCGCGGTCGTGGCCGGCCTCCGGGCGTCACGCGCAGCCACGTTGCTGGTTGGCGGAACGGCCGACGTCTCGTGGGACGGCGCTACGGCGCGGGCGGCCGTGCCGCACGCGACGGTGCTCGAGATTGCCGACGCAGACCACGTCCTCCAGGTACCCGGAGATCTCGAACGCTCGCTCGCCGCGTTGGCGACCGTCGCCCGCGCAGTCGGCGACTTCGCGGCGCGCATGGGGCAAGCGTGAGCGCCGCCGACTGGCCCATCTTTGGCCGCGACGTCGCCGCTGCCGCCTGGCGGCCAGCCCGCGACGCACGCACCGCGACTCGACTGGGTCGCTTCATCGAACGAGCGCGCGAGACCGACCTGACCGCCCTGCAACGGCACGCCGATCGCGACCCGGCGTGGTTCTGGGGCGCCGCCGCCGAGGATCTCGACCTGGCCTGGCAACGCCAACCCGACCGCGTGCTCGACATGGGCCGCGGCGCCGAGTGGTCGACCTGGTGGAGCGGCGGCGCGTTCAACTACGCGCAGGCAGCCGTCGACCCGCGAGCCGCTGCCGATCCCCTCGGTGCGGCGGTCACATGGGAAGGCGAGGACGGCACCATCAGGCGGCTGACCAATGCGCAGCTCAAGGAAGAGGTCGACCGCGCGGCCGCCATGTTCGCCAACCTGGGCGTGGGCGAGGGCGACCGCGTGGGCATCTTCATGCCGTTGCTGCCTGAAACCGTCATATCCGTGCTGGCGCTGGGGAAGCGCAAGGCAATCTACATCCCGATCTTCTCCGGCTACGGTGCCCCCGCTGTCGCGACGAGGTTGAACGATGGCGGTGCCAGCTTGCTTGTCACGGCTGACGGAACCCTCCGCCGCGGCAAGCCGGTGCCGATGAAGGAAACGGCGGATGCCGCCGTCGCCGATGCGCCGAGCGTGAAGACCGTGCTGGTGGTCGGACGTCTCGCCGAAAGTCGGCCGGCTGAAGGCTGGGTGGAGGGGCGCCACCGGTGGTGGTCGGACGAGATGGCCCGGGTCGATCGGCCACTCGGCGAGACGCCCGAGACTGACCCCGAGACGCCGTACATGATCATCTACACCTCGGGCACGACCGGGCGGCCCAAGGGCGCAGTCCACGTGCACGGCGGCTTCCCCATCAAGGGCGCGCAGGACCTCGCGCACTGCTTCGACCTGGGTCCCGGCGATCGGCTGTTCTGGTTTACCGATCTGGGCTGGATGATGGGACCGTGGGCGATCAGCGGGGCGCTGCTGCTGGGCGCCGAACTGGTGCTCTACGAGGGTGCGCCCGACTTTCCCGCCGCGGACCGGCTATGGGCCACCGTCGCCCGCCACGGCGTGACTCATCTTGGCCTGTCGCCGACCGTCATCCGCGCACTGATGGCACACGGCGTCGATCCGGTGCGCGCCCATGACCTGTCCGCGCTGCGCGTGCTCGGCTCGACCGGCGAGCCGTGGAATCCGGAGTCGTGGTGGTGGTTCTTCCGCGAAGTCGGCGGCGGGCGATTGCCGCTGGTCAACTACAGCGGCGGAACGGAGGTGAGCGGCGGCATCCTGTGCTGCAACCTGTTGACGCCGATCAAGCCCACCTCGTTCGGCGGGCCGAGCGTGGGTGCCGCCGCCGACGTGATCGATGCGGCCGGCGCCAGCGTCCGTGGCGAAGTCGGCGAGCTGGCCCTGCGCCAGCCGCTGCCGGGCATGACGCGTGGCTTCTGGCAGGATCCCGATCGCTACCTCGAGAGCTACTGGTCGCGGGTGCCGGGAACCTGGGTACACGGCGACTGGGCCGTGGTCGACGAGGACGGCTACTGGTTCATCCAGGGGCGCAGCGACGACACGCTCAAGGTGGCCGGCAAGCGCGTGGGCCCGGCGGAGGTCGAGAGTGCAGCAGTAGCTCACCCGGCCGTGCTCGAGGCGGCGGCGGTCGGCGTGCCGCACGCGGTCAAGGGCGAGGTGATCGTCGTCTTCTGCCGGCTGCTGCCGGGCGAGACCGACGATCCCGACCTGCGCCGGTCGATCAGCGCCAAGATCGCCGAGCAGCTGGGCAAAGCGCTCCGCCCGGAGGCGGTAGTCGTGATCCCTGACCTCCCGCGCACACGCTCGGGCAAGGTGATGCGGCGCGTCGCCCGCGCGGCATACCTGGGCACTGACCCGGGCGATCTTTCGTCGCTCGAAAACCCGCTCGCCGTCGAGGCCATTCGCTCCGCGGCTGAGCGATAGCCACATCACTCGATTGAGCCCCGCGATCACCAGCGCGGCCAACCCGCGCATCAAGGCCGTCGCGCGCCTGCGCGGAAGACGCGAGCGCGACCGCCAGGGCATGACACTCATCGATGGCGTGCGCGAGACGATGCGCGCGTTGCAGGGCGGCGCCATCCTGCGCGAAGCATTCATCGACCGAGAACTGTGTGCCGGCCCCGAGTGCGCGGCGCTGCTCGAGCGGCTGCGCGAGGAGTCGGTGCCCGTCGTGGAGGTCGGTCGCGAAGCCTTCCAGCGGATCGCCTATGGCGACCGACTGGACGGTGTGGTGGCCATTGCCGAGACGCCCCTGCGCACGCTCGACGAGCTGGTCCTGCCACCGCAGCCACTGATCGGCATCGTCGAGGGGGTCGAAAAGCCGGGCAACCTGGGCGCGGTCCTGCGCACGGCCGACGGCGCCGGCCTGGACGCGGTGATCGTCGCCGAGTCGGCCACCGACCTGTTCAACCCGAACATCATCCGCGCGTCGCTGGGCACCGTTTTCGCCGTGCCGGTGTCGGTCGCGTCGACCGGCGAGGTCCTCGAATGGCTGGGTCGGCGCGGGATCGGGATCGTCGCGGCACGCGTGGACGGGTCGGTCGACTACACGCGGGCCGACTACACCGGCGCGCTGGCGATCGCGCTGGGCAGTGAGGCGCGCGGGCTATCCGACGCGTGGGGCGAGCTGGCGCGTGCGTCGGTGCGCGTGCCGATGCACGGCGTGGCCGACTCGCTCAACGTGTCGGTTACCGCCGCGATCCTCTTCTACGAGGCACTTCGCCAGCGCCGCGCAGGTGGCGAGCGGAGCGCGGCCAGCTTGCCGGGTGCGCCTGCCAAATTCGCATCCCACGCGAACTAGACAGGCCGCGTCACCCGCCTGCCCGCAGCCCACGCTCAGAGAGCGGCGGTCGCGACGTCAGCCTCGCGCCAGGTGCGGACGTGACGCGAGATTCGGCGCGCGTGGCGGATAAGTCGCGCCCGGCGCGGAGATGGTGCGGTATCCGGCTCGGGCGATGAATAGGTCGCGCGTGGTGCGCAGGTGACGCGAGATTCTTCGCGGACGCCGGCTACTCGACGCGCAGGCCGAGCACCTTGCGCCCGATCACCAGCCGCTGGATCTGCGAAGTTCCCTCCCCGATCTCGGTCAGCTTGGCGTCGCGCAGGTAGCGCTCGACCTTGTATTCCTCGACATACCCGTAGCCGCCGTGAATCTGCACGGCGTTGTTGGTCGCGCGCTGCGAAACCTCTGAGGCAAACAACTTGGCCTCCGCCGCGGCCGTCGAGTAGTCGCGGCCCTGGTCCTTGAGCCACGCCGCGCGCCATACCAGCGCGCGTGCCGCGTCGATCTCGGTGGCCATGTCGGCAACCATGAAGGCGACGCCCTCGAAGGAACCGATCGGCCGGCCGAACTGCTTGCGCTCACGCGCGTACGCCACCGACGCATCGAGCGCCGCCTGCGCCAGCCCGACCGCCATCGCGCCGATCGAGATGCGCCCGCCGTCGAGCGTCTTGAGGAAGACCTTCCAGCCCTCCCCCTGCGTGCCGAGCATGTGGTCGGCTGGCACGCGGCAATCCTCGAACAGCAGCTCGCCCGTCGCGCTCGCGTGCAGGCCGAGCTTCTCTTCGAGCCGGCCGACGACGAAGCCGGGCGTATCGCGGGTGACGATGAAGGCGCTGATCTCCGGCGAGCCATCCTCGCGTTCGCCGGTGCGCGCCGTGACTATGTACGTGCCCGCCTGGCCGGCGTTGGTGATGAAGCGCTTGCGGCCGTTGATAACCCAGCAGCCGTCACCTGCGTCGAGGCGCGCCGTGGTGCGCGTGCCGCCTGAATCGGACCCGGCCTCGGGTTCGGTCAGGCCGTAGGCACCGATCACCTGGCCCTGCGCCATGGGCACCAGGAAGCGCTCCTTCTGCGCGTCCGTGCCAGCCAGGTGGAGTGGGTTGCAGCCGAGCGACGTATGCGCGGCGACGATCAGCGCCAGGGAGCCCCACACACGGGCGAGCTCCTCGATGGCGATGGCGTAGGCGAGCGTGTCCAGACCGGCCCCGCCCTCCTCTTCGGGGAAGGGGATGCCCAGCAGGCCCATCGTGCCCAGCTCGGCGACGATGTCGGTGGGGAAGCGTCGCTCGTGCTCGTGCTCGTCGATGACCGGCTCGATCTCGCGCGCGGCAAAGTCACGGATGGTGTCGCGGAGCAGGCGGTGCTCCTGGGGAAGGTCGAGGTCCACGACGAGTGAGGCTATCAGGGGCGCTTAGTCTTGGCTGCGAATGCTGATCATCCTGCCGCCGTCGGAGACGAAACATCCCCCGCCGGTCGGCGCGCGTCCGCTCGTCCTCGAGGACCTGTCGTTTCCCGAGCTGACACCGATGCGCCGGCGGATCCTCGCCGCGCTCATCGCCACGAGCGCCCGATCGGATGCTTTCGAGCGACTGCGTGTCAGGCCAACCCTGGTGCACGAAGTGGCGCGCAACACGCACCTGGGTGACGTGCCGGCGCAGCCGGTCCTTGATGTGTACGCCGGGCCGCTGTACCAGGGACTCGATCCCACGTCGCTGTCGAGCGCGGCGAGGAAACGAGCCGCAACGTCGCTCATCGTCACCTCCGCCCTGTGGGGCGCCGTCCGCTCCGACGACCGCATCCCGGCGTATCGGCTCCATGTCTGCTCGCGGCTGGCGGGGATGGATCGGCTCGAGCCAACGTGGCGCACCGTCCTGCCTGCCGTCCTCGCTGGCGCGGCCGGGGCGCGCGGAGTGATCCTTGACCTTCGCTCACCCACGTACCAGGCGGTCGGCAAACCGTCCGGGCTTGCGCAGCGCGACCGTGACCATCCGCGTCCAGCCGGAAGCCGGCGCGCGGACCATCGGCGATGTGGTGGCCAAGCGCCTGCGCGGTGCAGGTGGCGCGGCACCTGCTGGAGTCGGACACGGATCCGGCTGGGCCCGGCGCTCTGGCGCGATTGTCCTGGGCGAGCGCTGGCCCGTGCGGCTGGACGCACCGGCCAGGCCCGGCCAAGCGTGGTCACTGCGCATTCGCCCGCGCGACTGACGGCCGGATTCGCAGCCAGTGCGGAAGTCGGACCGATTTCGGCCGATCGAGGGCCGGTGACCGGCACCGCCGGGCGAAAAGATGGCCTCACCCACGCGGTGCATGCGGAAATGGCCGCAATCGGCACCGTGGCCAGGAGTTGATGAGCCAAATGAGGCGGAGTGACCGCAGCCGGTGCGGAATAGCGGTTGGCGAGCTCGGCCGACCGGCGCAAGAGACCGCCTTCTAGGCCTCGGCGTTCTCCCACGAGCGGTGCCCACCGCGGAAGAGCGAGATCACCGCACCCACCGCGGACACGACCACGCCCGCACCGAAGGCAAGGCGCAGGGCATTGATGAACGGCCCCATGTCGACGCCCTGCGAACCGGCCTGCGTGCCCGAGAAGATGGCGACCATCACGTCGGGCTTCATTGCCGTCGTAATCAGCCCGATCGCCAGCGCGATGCTGACCACGAACCCGGTGTTGGTCAGCATGGCGCGCATGCCACTGCCCATGCCGCGCTTGGCGGGTGGCACCACGCCCATCACCGCGCTCGTGTTGGGTGAGTTGAACAGGCCCGATCCCGCGCCCACGATCAGCTGCCAGATGACGAGCTGCCAGAGCGGGGTGTCGACCCCGATGGTCGTAAGGCCAAGCAGCCCCAGCCCGGTGATGACCATGCCCGCCGTCGCCAGCTCGCGCGAACCGTAGCGATCGGCGAGCGCGCCACTGACCGGTGACAGCACGAGCATGCCCACCGCCAGCGGCGCCAGCTCAATGCCCGCCGTGACCGGGTCGTCACCCTTGACACCCTGCAGGTAGAAGACCAGCAGGAAGAGCACGCCGTTGCGCGCGATGCCGTTGAGCATCGCGGCGAGATTGCCGATCGCGAACAGCCGGTCGCGCAGCAGCTCGAGATCGATCAACGGCGTGAGTACGCGGCGCTCGGTCCACACCAGCACCGGCAGCGAGACGACGAAGACCACGAAGCCGCCGATCACCCACCACGTGCCCCAGCCGTAGACGCCGCCGAAGGCGAGCGACGTCATCAGTGCCAGCAGCCCGGCGAGGTACACGCCCGAGCCGGCCCAATCGAGCGACACCTCCTTCTGCGCGGGGTGCTGCTCGACCAGGATGAGCACCGCGGCGACGATGCCGATGAGACCGACGGGCAGGTTGACCCAGAAGACCATCCGCCAGCCGAAGGTCGTCAGCCAGCCACCGAGCGGTGGGCCCAGGATCAGCCCCGCGCCGATGACCATGGCGTTGATGCCCAGCGCCTTGCCCAGCTCGCGGCGCGGGAAGGCGTCGGTCACCAGCGCCGCCGAGTTGGCGAACATGAAGGCACCGCCGACCCCCTGGATGATGCGCCCGACGATGAGCAGGAAGGCGCCCGGCGCAACGGCACAGAAGACCGAGGCGAGGGTGAAGATGACGAAGCCCAGGATGTACGTGCGCGACCGCCCGTAGCGATCGGCCAGCCGCCCGGCGTTGAGCACCAGCACGGTCGTGACGAGCGTGTAGCCGACGACGATCCACAGCAGCGCGAAGAGGTCGGTGTGCAGGTCGCGCAGGATGTCGGGCAGGGCGATGATCAGCGTGCCGCTGGTCAGCGACGCCAGCAACGCCCCGATGCTGGTTACGAACAGCAGCCACCAGCGGTACGACTCCGAGGTGGCGTCGACACGCCGCAACGCGGCCAGCCTCCTGGTCCAGGGATCCGCAGCCATCTGCCCGCATCATCCTCCATCACGGCGAAGCACGCGGTTCATGCGAGACTGATCGAGCCGTGGACAGTCAGGTATTGGTAGCTGCCGCCCCAGCGTTCTTCGCTGCGCTGGTCGAGTTCGTCGAGGCACTGACAATCGTGCTCGCGGTCGGCGTGACCCGGCAATGGCGCTCGACGCTGATCGGTGCTGGCGCCGCGAGCGTGACGCTCGTGACGATCGTCGGTGTATTCGGGACGGCGATCGTAGTGTTCGTGCCGATCGACGTGCTGCGGCTGGTGGTCGGCGCGTTCCTGCTCATCTACGGCCTGCAGTGGCTGTGCAAGGCGGTGCTGCGGACCGCCGGCGCGCAGGCAAAACACGACGAGGCGGCGATTTACCAGCGCGAGATCGCCCAGCTCACCCAGGAGCCCCCCGTCGCGGCCTCGGGCATGGACTGGATCAGCTTCACCGTCGCCTTCAAGGGCGTCCTCCTCGAGGGCCTGGAGGTCGCCTTCATCGTCGTCACGTTCGGGGCCACCGCGGGTCAGATGGGCCCCGCAGTCCTGGGCGCGCTCGTCGCCGGCCTGCTCGTCCTCGTCATCGGTGTCGCCCTGCATCGCCCGCTGGCGCGCGTGCCCGAGAACGGCCTGAAGTACGCCGTCGGCCTGATGCTCGTCACCTTCGGCACGTTCTGGGCGGGCGAGGGCATCGGCATCGAGTGGCCGGCCAGCGACGCCATTCTCCTGGTGCTGCTGGCCGCCTATCTGGTCGCCAGCCTGGCTGCCGCGTGGGCGCTGCGGGGCATGCTCGCCGCGCGCCGGGTGCCGCCGACGACCACGGCCGTGGACTGACCGGATGCGCTACCTGCGCGCCTTTGGCGCCTTCTGGTACGACTTCCTCGTGGGCGACCGGCCCGAGCTATTCGTCGGCCCGCTTGCCGCCCTCGCTGCCGCGTGGCTGCTGTTGCAGGCGCACGTCGAATCGGGCATCGCCGGCCTGGCCCTGTTTGTTGCGGTCGTGCTCGTGGGCGGCGTCAGCCTGTACCTGACTCTCCCTCGGCGCAACTAGGGATCGCGGCCCCCTTCGCGTTCCACGCGGCGGGCCTTGTCGGGTGCGAGGTCCGCAGGGGCCCGTGCCGTGGGGCGGTGCAAGCGACCACGCTGGCGGGGTTCGCGCGGCGGCTTGTGCCGCGGAGCGGCAAGACCCGGACGATTTGCCGTGGGGCGTTGCAAGCGACCACGCTGGCGGGGTTCGCGCGGCGGCTTGTGCCGCGGAGCGGCAAGACCCGGACGATTTGCCGTGGGGCGTTGCAAGCGACCACGCTGGCGGGGTTCGCGCGGCGGCTTGTGCCGTGCAGCGGCAAGATCCGGACGATTTGCCGTGGAACGTTGCAAGTGACCGCGGGACAACGTCCTCCGGCGGCGGCTTGTGCCGCGGAGCGGCAAGACCCGGACGATTTGCCGTGGGGCGGTGCCGGCTACGCCTCTTCGCGTTCCACGCGGCGGCGTGCGGGGGGTGTCTGGCGGGGCTGGGGAAGCTTGCTGGTCGCCGCGACGAAGGAGGCCTGGCGCGCCCATTCGGCCACCTGCTCCTGCTCCTCGACCGACAGGATGCCCAGCCGCCCGAGCGTGGCGAGCTCGTCGCGGATGTACGTCTTGAGCATCTCCGGGCCGTCGGTGTTGATCGTGAAACGGACCCCGTGTCGCCGAAAGGTATCGAAGATCCAGCGGAACTCGTCCCAGCCGGACACCACGCGCGTGTTGAGGTTGCTGGTCGGACACACCTCGAGGGTGATGCCGCGCTCGCGGATCATGTCCATGGTGCGCGGATCGAAGGCGGACTTGATGCCATGGCCTATGCGCGAGGGCTCGAGTTGCTCGATGACCTCGGCGATCTCCTCGACGGGCCCCGCCTCGCCGGTGTGGACGGTGATCCCGAGACCCTTGCGCCGGCAGCGTTCGAACAGGCGGCGGTAGTTCGCCGGCCGGAAGTCGGACGTCTCCGGGCCGGCGATGTCGATGCCCACCACACCGCGGCTGCGATAGGCGATGGCCTTCTCGGCGATGATCTCGTTCAGGTTGTAGGGGAAGGCTCGATCGAGGCAGAAGATGAGCCCCGGCACGACCGGGTATTCGAGCACGGCGCGGTCCATGCCGCGGATGGCGGCGCTGATTATGTGGTCGAGGTCCTGCTCACCGCCACGGTTGCGCTTCATGGGGTTGAAGCGCAGTTCGATGGTGGTGATGTTGTTCTTGCGGTAGGCGCCGCCGATGACCTCGTAGACCGAGCGCTCCACGGCCAGCGGCGACGACTGGATCAGCTCCGTCCAGTGGAAGAGCTGCAGGTATCCGTCGAAGCTGCGCCCGCGCCGCGCCGAGACCGTGATCAGCTGGCGGAATTCCCAGTAGTCCTTGGTCGGCAGGCGAATGCCCTGGGAATGGGCAATACCCCACATGATCGCCGGCGCGACCGAGCCCCCCAGGTGGGAGTGCAGTTCGGTCAGCGGCGTGTTGCGGGGCAAAACGGTGGGCACGCTCCGATGCTAACGGAGCGTGCCCCCGATGATGCGCGGCCGGTCGATGCATACCGGCCCGGTGCGCGCCCTAGTTCACGAAGGCGATCTGTCGCGGGCGCTCACAGGTGGGATCGAAGAGATGCCACCAGAGCTTGCCGTGGACGTACGTGTACGAGGACTCGAACTCGTGAATGATGCTGTGGCTGACGGTCCCGTCGGCGTTGTACCAGATCAACTTGATCGAGCCCGTGAAGAGGTCGTAGTCCCACTTCCCCCCGAGAGGCGGGACCATGTACACGATCTTGCTGAAGTCGGCGGCCTGGCCCGGCGAGGCGACGGCCTTGTGGATCGCGCTCCGCCAGTAGGTCGTCTTGCCCAGGTCGCTGTTGTCCACGAACCGGTCGCGACGGATGATCACGCGCCAGCCAACGGTCTGGTTCGCCTCGTCGCCGTATACGATCGGTGGCGCGACCGCGATGCGCTTCAGGGCAGCGTACATCGTGCCCCTCATCGGCTGGTAGCGACACGCGTAGGTGCTGCCGTAATCGGGGGGCGCCTGGACGGCCGCCGCCGGCGTTGCGAGCGTGGTCGCTGCCAGCGTGAGCGCCGCCATGGCTACTGAAAGCAATCGGACTGAGTGCATCCTGGGCCCCCTTTCAGACCGCCGCCCAGACCAGGCCGGGGCAGGCGTCGGTGTAGTCATAGGGATTGCCATTGACGAAGAGGTTGTAGTTGGGCAGTTGGTAGGTCTTGTGCACCTGCACGCTGCCATTTGCCCGGTACCAATACATGTCGAGGGTGACGTGGTAGTAGGTGTTCTTCTTGGCGGTGATGCCACCGGGCACGGACACGGTCACCCAGCGCGTGCCGAAGCCCGCGTACCGGATCGTGGTGCCGTATGCCTTCTGGACCGAACTGGTGTAGGTCACCGTCCACGAGGTGGGCGGGTCGCTGTACTGGCCGATCCCGCGCGAAACGCTGAAGCTCCAGCCGATCTTCTGGCGGCCGCCATTCTTCGAAAGCAGCTCCGGCGGCGTGACCATGATGCGCCGGAACTGGGCGTTGAAGGCGGGCCCGGGGCTGTTCGTGTGGTAGCGGCAGACGACCGCGCTGCCATGGCCGGGATCCGACCCGGCGGATACAGGGCCGCCAAAGGCCATCGTGGTCAGCGCCGCCAGCGCCGTCGCGAGCGCGAGGATTGTCCTGTACGCGACGCGCCGCGGACTGCCCCGCCGAGGGTTGGTTGTCATCTTTGGAACCCTTCAGTTTGTGTCTGTTACGACCAGTTGATGCCGCGGACCGGGCAACTGATGCGTCCTCGGGTACTGAGCGAGGTACGGATCACTCGCTAGGTGGCCGCGGCGGAGGGCGCTGAGGGGAATCACCCGACGTGCGCAGTGCATCAACTGCACATGGACAGCCGTGGCTACGATTGCGTCAGCCAGGTCGCGGTGAACCTGCCCGGGTCGCACACCAGGCCCGAGCTCGTATCCGTCATTGCCGCGTCGCAGCCGATGTTCGAGGGCCCATCGTTGCAGTCAGACGCGATGGCGGCGACTATTGCCGACGCCGTTGGTGGTGACGAGTCAGCGTTCGCGCGCATCGTCGCTGCACACCACGAAGACATGGTGCGCGTATGCCAGGTCATCACCCGCGACGCCGACGCCACCAACGACGCCGTGCAGGAAGCATGGGCGATCGCCTGGCGACAGCTGCCGAGCCTCCGCGAGCCGGAACGCCTGCGCTCGTGGCTTATCGCCATTGCCGCCAACGAGGCGCGCCAGATACTGCGCCGGCAGCGCCGCCAGGTGGTCACCGAGCTGCCTGCCGAAGGGCCGCGCGACGAGCTTGAGGGTTCCCGTGTCTGGACCGGCCGCATCGACCTGCGCAATGCCCTGGCCCACCTGAGCCTCGACGATCGCGCGCTGCTCGCGCTGCGCTACGTGGCCGGCCTCGACTCCACCGAGCTGAGCCAGCTCACCGGGCTGTCTCCGTCCGGCACGCGCGCCCGGCTGCAACGCCTCCTCGCACAACTGCGCGACGATCTCGAGAAGACCAGTGCCTGACGACAAGATCGACCAGGGTTTCGAGCAGCGCCTGGCGGGCGAGCTGGGCGGCCTGGCCGACGAGGCCACGCGGCCCTTCGACGCGGCCGAGATTTCGCGGGCAGCGATCGGGCGCGCCAGCGGGCGTGGCGCTCGAGCGGGAAATGGGGGCGCGCTGCGCGCGTTGGCGGGCGTGGCGCTGGTTGTCGTCGTCCTGATCGGGGCCGGCGTGGTTGGGGGATTCATCAAGTTGCCCAACAACGACCTCCAGCCCAACCCGTCGTACCAGCCGTTCAGTGCGTCGCCCAACACCTCGACGCCGCCGTTCGGCTCGCCGTCGCCCAGTGGAGCCCTGCCGCCGACGGTGGTGCCAATGACCCCGTCGACAATTCCGCTCACGCCACCACCCACGTCGATGGCGCCGACGCCCACGCCTACGCTCGCGCCGACTCCCAGTCTCGAGCCCTCCGCCAGCCCCACATTCATGCCCACGCCGACGCCCGCGCCTGCGCGTGTGCACCGCGTGGTTGCCCTGGCAGCCGGCTACCACGCCTGTTTCGTGGCGGACGACGGCCGCATCTTCTGCGACGGCACCAATGACTCTGGGGAGCTGGGCGATGGGACGACGGAGTATCGCGACTACCCGAACCTGGCCGTCGTGGGCATCAACGATGCAACCTCGGTGGCGGTGGGCCTGCACTCCTCCTGCGCAACGCGCAGCACCGGAACCGTGTGGTGCTGGGGCCAGGCGCTGGGCAGTACCAACGTCTCGCGCGTGCCTCTTCAGGTGTACGGCATCGACCACGCCACCGGCGTCGTCATGGGCCAGGACTTCGCCTGTGCGCTGCGCGACGATGGAACGGTGTGGTGCTGGGGTCAGGACTGGTTCGGCCAGCTGGGGAACGGCTCCACGGCGCAGGTCAGTTTCACTGAGCCGCAGCAGGTCATCGGCGTGAGCACGGCCGTGCAGATCGCGGCCGGTCACATTCACGCCTGTGCCCTTCTCGCCGACGGCACCGTCAGCTGCTGGGGCGACAACGGGTTCGGACAGTTGGGCGACGGGACTCAGGAGCTGACCGGCATCCCGACCGCGGTGGTAGGTATCGACAATGAGCTCGAAGTCCGCGCCGGCGGCTGGCAGACGTGCGCGATCCGTGCCGATCGCAGCGTGTGGTGCTGGGGCAACAACGATCAGGGCCAGCTGGGCGATGGCGGCACCACATACAGCCTCGTGCCGGTGCAGGTCCAGACCATCGACGACGCCCAATCGCTGGCGGTCGGCTTCCACCACGCCTGCGCGGTGCGCAGCGACGCGACGATCTGGTGCTGGGGCGACACCGCGTGGGCATCATCCGACGGAGCACCGGCCCTGACCCCGATCCAGGCGCCCAAGGAGGGGGTATTCCGCGCGGCGCTGCTCGCGACGGCGACCCAGAACGTGCTCGCCATCGACAACCGTGGCAGGGTCTGGAACTGGGGCTTCGGGACCAACCAGTCGCCCGACCGCTGGCACATCGGGCCGTAACGGTCAGGCGGCGCGGCGGACGACGGCCTCAGCGTCGGTGGAGAGCAGTAACTCGAGTTGCTCCGCCGGGGAAGGCGCGGGCATGAGCCGCACCGTGCGCCGATCGGCGACCCCGGCCTCGTCGGCCAGGCGCCGAACCCGCTCGCGCGCCGGCTTGACGAAGGCGTCCGGCAGATAGGCGCGGCCGGCATACAGGCGCTCGTAGGCGGGCAGCAGGTCGGGCCAGGTCTCGCTCAGCTTGTCGAGGAAATGCTCGCGCGTTCCCGGTCGCAGGTAGAGCACGTTGGCCCATACATGCGTGGCACCGTGATCGCGCGCGGCCCGGACGACCTCGGCCAGGAGGTCGGCTCGGTCCGACAGGCCGGGCAGGATGGGTGCGACGCCGATACCGGCGCGAATGCCTGCGTTGACCAGCCGTGACATCGCCCGCAGGCGCTGGCGCGGCGGAGCGGTATGTGGCTCGGTGTAGCGCCAGATCCGATCGTCGAGCGTCGGCACGGAGAAGGTAACCGAGAGCTCGGCCCGCCGCGCCAGCTGGGTCAGTACGTCGAGGTCGCGCACGATCAGCGGTCCACGAGTGATCAGACTGACGGGGTTGCGGGCATCTGCCAGCGCGCTCAGGCATGCGCGCGTGAGGCGATAGCGCCCCTCGGCCGGCTGATACGGGTCCGTGGCGGCGCCGATCGCCACCAGCTCGCCCTTCCAGCTCCGGCGCGCCAGTTCGCGACGGAGCACGCCGGCGATGTTGACCTTGACCCGAATCGATGTGCCGTAGCGGTCGTCCGCCGGCCGGTCGGCGCGTCGCTCGAAGGCGCGCACGTAGCAGAACGTGCACTGGTGGGCGCAACCCATGTACGGGTTGAGCGACCAGCCGAAGCCCATGCCCGTCACACGGTTGAGGGCACTTCGGCACGGCTCCTCACGGTACTCGGTCCGCAGCATGCCGCTGAGTATAGAACGCCTGTGCTATTTGTCCCTGGTGGCCGGCCAGGAACCCATCACCTGGCGCAGGGAGGCGAACTCGCCGACGTGATAGCTGTTGTGGTTGCCGACCAGGTACAACTCGCGCAGCACGGTGTGGCCTGGCGTACCGGGAATGACCGCCAGGAGATCGACCGACGGATCGAGAGCGATCGCTTCGAGTGCCCGCAGGTCAGTCCTGAAACGTTCGACGGACCGGCGCAAGCCGACCGCGTCGGTCTCGGCGTCGGGGGCCGGCCAGTAGCCCACCGGCCAAGGTGGCGAGACGTGCCCCTGGGCGTCGCGGATGTACTCGAGGATGTCCCACTGCGTGATGCGCAGGTGCTCGACGATGTGCCATGGCGTGTAGCTCACGTTCGGTACGTGGGCGTTGATGGCCCAGTCGGGCATGTCCGCGACCGCCTCATCGAAGCCCATGTGCGCAGAAGTACCGCGCAGCAGCGAGACCACCAATTCCCGCTGCAACCGGTCGCCGGTCATGGCAGCAGGCTGTCCGATGGCGAGGCCGACGGCTGGTCGGTCGGTGGCGGCGGCTCGGTCGGCGGTGGGCTGGGCGGCTCGCTGGGCGGTGTGCGTCGGCGGCTCGCTGGGCGTGGCCGTCGGCGGCTGAGTCGGCGTCGGGGCGGTCGTCGGCGTTGGCGTCGGGGTCGGTGGCGGCGTCGGGGTCGGCGGACCCGGTGTTGGGGTCGGCGGCGGCGGCGTGGGCGACGATGGCGCCAGGGTGGGCGGCGGCGGCGGCGTGGGCGGCAGCTTGTTGGCAGGCACCCGGGTGCCGTCGGGCGGATCGCCCGGCCGGCGGCCGAGCCACATCACCGCGTCTTCGGGCAGGTAGTGCGAATGGAACGAGTCCACGTGCAGGATCGCACCGTCGGCGCGGCGCACGATGCGCGTGACCGTGGCGTCAAAACCGTTCGATGCCGGCAGCCAGATCCGGGTGTGGCCGGGCCTGACCTTGTCCGAGTAGTAGACCTGCACGCCGGCGTAACGCGGGCTGCTGATGAATGGCGCACTGAAGGTCGTCCTGCGCCCGTCGGACTTGCCCCAGATCTGGAACGTGACCTTGCGCCGCCGGGCGATGCCCTTGACCAGAACCGGGGCCGCCGAATCGTTGGTGAAGATGACGTTCTTGCCCTTCAGCCTGTTGTTGACCCAGATCGTCGCATCGAGGCCGATCGGGTAGCGGCTGATGTAGAAGTCATGATTGGCGCGCTTGTTGATGTTGAAACCGGCGCGCACGGCGGCGTTGAACATGGCCGTCGCGGCCGAGCACAGCCCGCCACCGACGATGCCGTCGGGCACGATCCTGCCGTGGACGATGGCGGCGCCCGACGAGTAGCCGTTGGCCGGCGTGTAAGGCGCCGTGAGCCGGGCAAAGTTGAATTCCTGGCCGGGCTGCACCACGGTGCCGTTGATCAGCTGCGCCGGACGGCGGATGTTGCGGCCGTGCGCGTTCAGGCGGCTGGGGCTGAAGTGCACGGTCCACGAGCCGAGGAGCACCCTGCCCTGCAGCGGCACCACGCCCGCCAGCCCGCTGGCGGGCGTGCCGACCAGCACGCACAGCGCCAGGACAAGCGCCAGGGAAAGCGTCGGCGAGGGGCGTCGAATCCGGTATGGGGAGAAAGCGAGCGACCTACGCGGCCACGCGGTCAGGCCGTCCACCTATAGCGTCCCTCCCGAGGAACCTGGTCACGGGCATGGTAGCTGGAGCGCACGAGCGGCCCGGCCTCCACGTGACGAAATCCCAGGGCACGGGCTTCGTTCTTCATCGCCGCGAAATCGTCCGGGTGGTAGTAATGCAGGACGGGCAGGTGCTGCTCGGAGGGGCGCAGATACTGGCCGATGGTCAACACGTCGCAATCGACTGCGCGCAGGTCGCGGAAGGCCTGGCTGAGCTCCTCGCGCGTCTCGCCCAGCCCGACCATCACGCTCGACTTGGTGTGCACCGCGTAGCCGAGCTCGATGGCCATCTGCTTGGCATCGCGCAGCACGCCCAGCGACCGGTCGTAGCGGGCACGCTTGCGCACCGGCTTCTGCAGCCGTTCGACAGTCTCGATGTTGTGGTTGAGGATGTCCGGGCCCGCCTCCATGACCATGCGCAGCGGCGCCGGCTGGCCGTTGAAATCGGGGATCAGCACCTCCACGCCCATGCCCGGGCACTTCTGGCGCAACTGGCGAATGGTCTCGGCAAAGATGTGCGCCCCGCCGTCGGGCAGGTCGTCGCGCGCGACGCTGGTGACGACCACGTGCTCGAGATGCATCTGGGCGATCGCCTCGGCCACGCGGCGCGGCTCGTCCTCGTCGTTCCAGCTGGGCCGGCCGGTCTTGACCGCACAGAAGCCGCATGCCCGCGTGCACACGTCACCGAGGATCATGATCGTCGCGGTGCGCTGCTCCCAGCACTCCCCGATGTTGGGGCAGTGGGCCTCCTCGCACACCGTGTTGAGCGTCAGGCCGCGCAGGATCTGCTTGAGATCGTGGTAGTTCTCGCCGGACGGCAGCTTGGCCTTGATCCACTCGGGATGGCGGCGCAACGGCATCGTCCCGTCGGGGGCGGCGCCGGCGAAGGTGCCGCCACCCATGGCGATCGTCGGCGGCTCGTGTGTCCCGTGGCCGTGTCCTTGGGCCGCGCCGGGCGGCTGGAACATCGGCAGTTCGCGACCCATCTCCTGGCTGCCCCGCGCCGCCTACCAGATGGCGGTCGAAGAGTCGACCGCCTCGAGCCACTTCTTGACGTCGGCCACGAAACCGCCGGCCTGGGCGCCGTCGGTCGCGCGATGGTCGAAGCCCAGGCACATGTTCATCATCGGCCGGACGCCGATCAGGTCGCCGTTGGGCGTCTCGACCACCACCGGTCGCTTGACGATCATCTCCATGGTCAGGATGCCCACCTGCGGGCTGTTGATGATCGGCGCGGTGATGACCGAGCCGGTCCAGCCGGTGTTGTCGAGCGTGAAGGTGCCGCCACTGATGTCGTCCAGGCTGAGCTTGCCGGCGCGCGCCCGATCGGCGAGGTCGCGGATCTCGCGGTTCAAGCCATGGATCGACAGGCGATCGGCGTCCTTGACGACCGGTACGACCAGGCCGTCTTCGACGGCCACCGCGATGCCCAGGTTGATGCGCTGGCGCAGCCAGTGGCCCTCGTCGGTGTAATGGGCGTTGAAGTCAGCGTGGCGCTTGAGCGCCTCGACCGCGGCCTTGGCCACGAACGCGTCGTAGGTCAGGCTGATGCCTTCCTGCGCCTGGTAGCGGCTCTTGTTTGCCTCGCGCAGTGCGACGGCGCCACTCATGTCGACCTCGATCACCGTGTAGGCGACCGGGACCTGCAGCGCCCGGGTCATCTGCGCCGCGATCGAGCGACGCATGGGCGAGGCCTGCTTGAGAACGTCGCCCTGGGCTGCCGGTGACGGAGGGGGCGGCGCCAACGCGGCGGACGGGGCGACTGCCGGAGCCGGCGCCGCGTGCTGACCGGAAGCCGGGGCAGCGGCCTGCTGGGTACCGCCCGAATCGACGAACTTGCGTACGTCGGCGAGCGTGACGCGCCCGCCATGGCCGGTGCCGGCGACGAGCGCCAGGTCGACGCCATGCTCGCGCGCCAGGCGGCGCACGGCCGGCGTGGTCGGCCCGCTGTACTCGGCCGGCGCGGCCTTACCGTTGCCACTCGACATCGATGGCGCGGCGACGGCGGTGGCGGCAGCGACAGCTTGAGGCTGTGGCGCGGGCGCCGGCGGTGGGGCTGGCTGCGCGGTCGGCTGCTCGAAGTTGCGTTCGGGGCGCTCGTCGGAACCGCCCGGTCCGAAGCCGGAACCGTAGGGTCCGGGTGCCGGCGCGGCCGGGGCCGCGGGCTGTGGGGCTGCGAGCGTTGGAGCTGTGGGCGCTGGAGCTGTGGGCGCTGGAGCTGCCGACTCGGCGTCGGCCGCCGCGCCAGCCGTCTCGATGACTGCAATGTCGGTGTTGTTGGGAACGGTCTCGCCTTCCTGGACCAGGATCTGGGTCAGCGTCCCTTCGAACGGCGAAGGCACCTCGGCGTTGACCTTGTCGGTGATGACCTCGACGATCGCCTCGTATTTGTCGACGTGGTCACCGGGCTTCTTGAGCCACTTGCCGATCGTGCCCTCGGCGACGCTCTCGCCGAGTTGCGGCATCTGGACCTTGGGCATGGACGGCTCTCTCCTGGTTGCGCAGCTGGTGATGGCGGCTTTGTTCGGCGCCCCTAGTTTCGCCCATTCCGCGGCAGAGCGTCCAATGGAGATGTGGCCGGGCCGGGCGAACGCCCGGCCCGGCCACTGCGGGAGGAGAGGATAGCTAGTAGGCGGCGAGGCCGGCGGCACCGGCGGGCAGACCCGACAGCTGGCCTAGGTCGACCAGCGCGCCGTCGCGCCCGACTCCGAACGCGGCCAGCGCATGGGTGCCCGCAAGGAGCACGTACATGTGCCGGCTGTTGCCGTCGAGAGCAACGTCGATGGGCGTCGAGCCCGTGCCGGTCGAACCGGTGACGCCGTCAGCGTCGAGCAGCTGCAGCTGGCCGTGGCTCGAGATCGAGTAACCGGACACGCTGCCGCTGCCGGTGTTGGTCACGTAGGCGAAGCGCCCGTTGCGCGTCACGGCCGTCCAACACGCGGCAGTTTCGGTCGTCGCCACCGAGCCGTCGAGCAGGTTCAGCTGGCCATGCCCGAAGCGATAGCTGGAGGCCGCGCTCGCGTCGGTGGCGCCGCCGAACGCTTCCGACACGACCAGCGTTCCGTTGCGCGCGAAGGCGAAGCCGTACGGTGTCGCGCCGGCCGAATCGCGCCACGCGGGCGGACCGGCGACGCCGTGGTCCACGTCGTAGAAAGTGATGCGATTGGTGGCCTTCTCGGTCACCACCAGCTGCTGCCCATTGGGCGAGAAGCCGATCTGGGCCGGTCCGGCAGCGGCCTGGCTGAGGGGCTCGTTTGAGCCCGCGATCGGCGACAGGGTGCCGGCGTGGTTACGCCAGAAGCCCTGGATGTTGCCGTCGCCGCCGGCGTTGAGCGCGTACACCAGCGATCCGCGAGCAGTGACGCTGACGGGCATTGTTCCGCCGCTCGGGGCAACCTCGACGAGGGTCAGGTGCGTGCCGCGCACGCGGAACACGGAGATCTCATTGCTGCCGGGGTTGACGGCATACAGCCAGTGATGGTCGCCGCTCAAGGCGAGCGCGCCCTGGCTTCCGAGGCCCACGCCGGTGCCGGTGCCACCGGTGGACACTGATCCGGCGGGTGTCAGCGATCCGTCACGTCCGCGCGCAAACACGAGCACGCGGTTCTGGGCGGGTGCGTTGGAGAGAGTGAAGACGGCGCCGCGTGGACCGTCGTTCTGGGGCGGTGCCGCGGCTGCGGTGGCCGGCAGCAGGGCCAGCAGAAGCAGGCCGACAAGGATGGCCAGGATGGCGCGCGGATGTCGCATATGCTGCGTCCTCCAGTCAGGCCCCGACGTGGCGTCGGGGGTTAGCCACCACCCTGCCGGTCCCCAGTGACCTCCTGATTTCGCTCCCGTGACAGTCACGTGACGGAACGCGCCGCCATCGCCACGATCGTGCCGCCATCGCCGCGACGTGCCGCCAACTGCGTCGATCGTGCCGAGAAGTAAGCCCGTTGGGAGACGCGCCTGGAGGTCTCGTTCAGCGTCGGCCGGGAGCGGGGGTCGATTGACGTCCTGGCGTGGCATGCGCCGCGCAGGACGCTGCTCGTGGTCGAGGTCAAGACGGAGCTCATGTCCGTCGAGGAGACCCTGCGCGTCCACGACATGAAGCAACGGTTGGTAGCCCGCGTGGCCGAAGAGCGCTTCGGATGGCGCCGGCCCCAGGCAGTCTGCCGGCTGCTCGTGCTGCCCGGATTGACGACGCCCAGGCGGCAGGTGTCGCGACATCATGCCGTCCTCTCCCCGACATACCGACTTCGAGGCGCCGATCTGCGGGCATGGCTCGCCGCGCCGGCCGGGCCTGCATCCGGGCTGATCTTCGCGCCACGTACGCAGATGGCGCGTACAAGGCACGTCGGTACCAGCCGCAAGCGAATCCGTCGCACGGCATTCCAGCGTGGCCAGGTTGGTCAGTAGTGGGAAGCCCGCGCCCGCTACGCACGTGGCGCGTAAGTGGGCCGCGGCAGGGTGGCGGGCGCGCCTATGACGCGGTCGGCGCGTAAGTGGGCCACTGCGCGCATGGCTAGGCCGGGAGGCTGAACCAGAAGCGGGTGTTGCCGTCGCTCGACTCGGCGCCCACCTGCCCGCCAGCAGCCTCGACCAGCTGCTTGACGATGGCGAGGCCGATGCCGGCGCCACCACGAGCCCGGTCGCGCGACTTCTCGACGCGATAGAAACGCTCAAACACGCGCCCCAGCTCGGCGGCCGGAATGCTCTGGCCGCTGTTGGCAAGCGAAACCAGTATGTCGCTCGGTCGACGCTCGGCACGGACGACCAGCGAGCCACCGGGCGTGGTGTAGCGCACGGCATTGGAGACGAGGTTGGCGAGGACCTGCGCCAGGTGGTCGGGATTTGCCCGCGCGGCAAGGTGATCGGGTACTTCGATGGTCAGGCGCAGGTGCGCCTTATCGATGGCGGGCTGGGCAAGCTCGAGCGCGGTGTGGATGGCCGCAGACAGGTCGACCTCCACCAGGGTCGGCGGCCCCTGCCGCGCGTCGCCCTCGGCCAGGGCATCGAGCGATCGGGAGAGGCGCACCAGGCGGTCGGCTTCCTCCCACAACGAGTCGTACGTTGCCTCGTCGGCGGTCATGACGCCGTCGCGCAGCGCTTCGAGATAACCCTGCAGGTTGGTCAGCGGCGTGCGCAGCTCGTGCGCGGCGTTGGCGATGAAGTCGCGCCTGATGCGTTCCTGTTCGTCGAGGCTGGCGGCGAGCTGGTTGAACGAATCGGCCACGTCGCGGATCTCTTCCGGGCCCTCGCGGGGGACGCGCACCGAATGGTCGCCGGAGGCGAGCCGGCGCGCCGCGCTACCCACCTCGCTGAGTGGCCGGGCAAGCCGGCGCGCGAGCACGACCGACAACGCGACACTGGCCACCACCGCCACCACGACCGCGACGAGAACCACGTTGGTGACCGATGCGTCGTACATCTCGTGGGCGTGTTCGGCCGACACGCCGGCCTCGACCATCAGCTGCTGGAAGGCGTTGGCGCCCACGACCAGCACCCCGACGAGCAGGATGGCCAGCCCCACCGCAGTCGAGATGAGCGCCGCCAGCCAGATTCGGACGGCGATGCCGCGGCCGATCACGAGGCGTTGGCCGCGCGGGCGGCGCGGTAGCCCACGCCGCGCACGGTGGCGATGTAGCGCGGCGAGTCGGCGTCGTCGGCCAGCTTCTCGCGCAGGCGCCCGATGTGGACGTCGATGGTCCGATCGAGAATCTCGGCAGCGTCGCGGCCGTAGACCGCGTCAAGCAACTGATCGCGGCTGAGCACACGCCCATCGGCCAGCAGCAGCGCGAGCAGCAGCTGGAACTCGGTCCGCGTCAGGTCGATGGCGACCCCGCCGCGGCGCACCTCGTAGCGGGCCGGGTCGACGAGCAGGTCGCCGTGCGTCAGCTCCCCGAGCTCGTCGCCCGGCGCCGGCGCAGCGGCGCCATCGGGTTCGGCGCGGCGCAGGATCGACTTGACGCGCAGCACGAGTTCGGCCGGCGAGAAGGGCTTGGGTAGGTAGTCGTCGGCGCCATCTTCCAGGCCGCGCAAGCGGTCGGCGAGTGTCCCGCGTGCGGACAGGACAAGGATCGGCGTTGTCTCGCCCAGCGAGCGCAGCTCGCGGATGACTGCGCGACCGTCGAGTTCGGGGAGCATCAGGTCGAGCACCGCCAGGCGCGGCCGTTCGCGCGCGATCAGCTCGAGTGCGGCCGCGCCGTCGCCGGCACTGACCACGCGGTACCCCTCGCGTTCCAGGTACGTGCTGACGAGGCGCACGATCTTTGCGTCGTCGTCGACGACGAGGATCGGCCGCCCGTCCGATTTCCCCATGAGCGCATCGTACGACCGCCGGCGTGACACCCCGATGACGCGTCCGCTGCGCCGTCGCGCTGAACGACCGCTCCGGCTAATCCGGCGGTAACTGCGAGATAAGGCCTCGCATTCATGCTCGGGTGGCGATGGACGACGTGCGCGTGGGCCGAACGCTGCGGGCGCTGCGGCATCGCCTGGGCTGGCGCCAGGTGGATGTTGCGATCGCGGCGGACTTGACGGGCGACGATGTGTCGCGGGCGGAGTTGGGACGCATGCACGACGTGCGCAAGCTGCGGCGGCACGGGGCCGCGCTCGGGGCCGAGGTAGCCGTGACCGTGCGCTGGCGCGGCGGTGAGGTCGACCGGCTGCTGGACGGCGGGCATGCCGCGCTCGCCACGGCTGTAACAGAGATGCTCGTCGACCTGGGTTGGGAGGTGCACCCGGAGGTGTCGTATTCCATCTTTGGCGAGCGCGGCTCGATCGACCTGCTGGCCTGGCACGCTCTGTCCCGCACGTTGCTCGTGATCGAGATCAAGACGGAGCTGACATCAATGGAGGCGACGCTGCGGAAGCTCGACGAGAAGACACGACTTGCACCGCAGATCGCGGCCGACCGGTTCGGATGGCGCCCCGAACGCGGCGCCCACCTCCTCGTGCTGCCGGCGGTATCTACGCCGCGCAGGCAGGTGGCGCGGCACGCGGCCCTCCTCGATCGTTCGTTCCCGTTGCGCGCTGACGCAGTGCGAGCGTGGCTCCGCCGGCCGACCGGCGCGATGGGCGGCGTCCTTTTCGTGCCAGTTGCGCGCTCCACGCGCGGTAGAAATGGCGGCGTCAACCGGCAACGGGTTCGCAGAGCGCCGGCGTGCAGGTGCCCTGGCAACGCCGGCGTCAACGACGCGCCGACCGCGCCTTTGACGCGGAAGGATGGCCGCCGGAATGCCTAGTCCGCGTGGAGTGCGCAGGTGGCGCGAAATCGGCGGGGCCGCCGGGTTACGGCGCGTGGAGTGCGCAGGTGACGCGAAATCGGCGGGGCCGCCGGAATGCTTAGGGCGCGTGGAGTGCGCAGGTGACGCGAGCTAGAGGCGTTTCTCCATCTGGACGCTCGTCTCGTCGTAGCCCATGCGCTTGTACAGGCGCCGCGCACCTTCGTTGTCCCCGAACACGTGCAGGCCGATCGTGGTGACACCGTTCGCGCGGGCCCAGTCGTCCAGGGCAGCCAGCGCAGCCGTGCCCAGACCCTGCCCGCGGCGTGACGGATCGATCTCGATGTCGTAGATGAAAGCCCGCTCGGGGTGGTTGGCCTGGGTCGCGACCCACAGCACCCCCGCGCCGGCGCCGCTCTCGTCGGCGATCGTCCAGATGTGCTGCCCGGCGGTTTCGCGACCGCTGGTAAGGAGCTCGGCCGTCTGCCGCCGGGCGCGCTCGAGCGCCTCGTCCTGCGTCCAATGTCCGGCGCGGACCATGTCCGCAGCGTAGCTGGGCACGAGACCCGCCAGCCAGGCCTCGTAGGCGGTGGCGGAAATCGGTTGCAGCGTGACCGCGGCCACGTCAGACAGCGGCGGCCGCTAGTAGGCAGCGAGGCGGCGCACCGCGTCGGCGATCCGGTCGGGCGAGGGCATGTACCAGTCCTCGAGGACGTGGTTGTAGGGCACACCGGGGACATCGGGACCGGTCACGCGCACGATCGGACCGTCGAGGTTCTCAAAGGCCTCCTCGGCCAGGATCGCCGACACCTCGGCGCCGAATCCGCCGAAGCGGTTGTCCTCGTAGACGATGACCGCCTTACCGGTCTTGGCCACCGATTCGAGGATGGTCGTGCCATCGAGCGGACGCAGCGTGCGGACGTCGATGACCTCGGCCGAGATGCCCTCGGCCTCGAGCAGCTCGGCTGCCTCGAGCGAATACTGGGCCATCAGCCCGTACGCGATCAGGCTGACGTCGGTCCCCTGGCGGGCGACCTTGGCCGTGCCGATCGGGATGGTGTAGTCCTCGTCGGGTACCTCGCCACGCACCGAGCGGTACATCTTCTTGTGCTCGAAGAAGAGGACCGGATCGTCGTCGCGAATCGCCGCCCGGAGCAGGCCGCGCGCGTCGTACGGCGTCGACGGGATGACCACCTTGAGGCCGGGGATGTGCGCGAAAAAGGCCTCCACCGACTGCGAGTGGTACAGCGCGCCATGCACCCCGCCGCCGTACGGCGCGCGCAGCGTCATGGGACATGTGAACGCCCCGTTCGAGCGGTAGCGCATGCGCGCCGCCTCGGACAGGATCTGGTTCATCGCCGGGAAGATGAAGTCGGCGAACTGGATCTCCGGGACCGGCCGCAGGCCGTTGACCGCGGCGCCGATCGACACGCCCACGATCATCGATTCACTCAAGGGCGTGTCGAGCACGCGGTCGCCGCCGAACTCGTCGTACAGCCCGTCGGTGGCCAGGAACACACCACCCTTCTTGCCCACGTCCTCGCCGAGGACGACGATCGAATCGTCGCGGCGCATCTCCCCCTGGAGGGTTCCCCTGACCGACTCGATGAGCGTCATGACCGCCACCGCTCAGCCCTCCCCTTCATCGGCCAGCACGCCCCACGGACCGCCATCGCCCATGAAGCGGGCGCCGCTCCACAGGGGATCGTCCATGCGCGCCGGCGGCGCGTCGCCGTAGACATGCCGCTGGGCGGTAGCCGGATCGGGATCGGCCTGGGCCTCGGCCCAATCCGTCGCATCCTCGACGACCTTGCGTACCTCGGCCGTGATCGCCTCGTCGGTCACGTCGTCGAGCAGTCCGGCATCGTGCAGCTGATCGTGGAAGCGCGGCAACGGGTCGCGGCCCTTCTGCTCGGCTAGCTCCTCGGCGGGGCGGTACTTGCTCTGCTGGTCGTCGGAAGAGTGGGCGGTGAGGCGGGTGACCTTGGCTTCGATCAGGGTCGGCCCGTCGCCCTTGCGCGCGCGATCGATGGCTTCCTTGCCGGCGCGGTAGCACTCGAGTACGTCGGCGCCGTCGACAACCACGCCGGGCATGTTGTAGCCCGCGCCGCGGATGGCGATGTCGGGCACCGCCGACTGGAGCGACATGGGCACGCTGATCGCGTAGCCATTGTTCTCGACGACGTAGACGACCGGCAGGCGATGTACTCCGGCGAAGTTGAGGCCCTCGTGGAAATCGCCCTGGTTCGACGAGCCCTCGCCGATGTAGGTCATCGCCACCTGGTCGGTCTTGCGCAGCTTGGCCGCCCAGGCGATGCCCGTGGCGTGCAGCAGTTGCGTGGCGACCGGCGACGAAACGGACAGGATGCGCCGCTCGACCACGCCGTAGTGGCCGGGCATCTGGCGGCCGCCCGATGACGGGTCGACGCCGCGCGCGAACTGGGCGAGCATGATCTCGCGCGCACTCATGCCGAAGGTGATCAGCGATGTCACCGAGCGGTAGTAAGGGACCATCCAGTCACGGGCCTTGTCGAGCGGGTAGGTGAGGCCAACCTGGGCGCCCTCGTGGCCCTGGCCACTGATGACGAACGGGATCTTGCCGGCCCGGTTGAGGACCCACATGCGCTCGTCCACCAGGCGCGCAACGACCATCAGGCGGTACATATCCAGCAGGTCGTCGCGCGACAGGCCCAGGTCTGCCCCGAGATCGCCGCCGCTTCGCCGCTTGCTGGGTGCCTTGGTCGCCATCGTCCTCCTTTAGAAGTTGATCGACTTGCCGTCGACGGCGAGCGCCGCCTCGCCGAGGGCCTCCGACAGCGTCGGATGCGGGTGAACCGCGGCGCCGACCTCCCACGCGGACGCTTCGAGCAGCATGCCCACGCTCGCCTCGCTGACGAGGTCGGTCACGTGACCGCCGATCATGTGCACGCCCAGGACTTCGTCCGTCTTCGCGTCCGCGACGACCTTGACAAAGCCTTCGGGGTCGCCGTTGATGAGCGCCTTGCCGATCGCCTGGAAGGGCACCTTGCCGATCTTGACGGCGATGCCGTCGCGCTCGCATTCCTCCTGCGAACGTCCGATCGACGCGATCTGCGGCCGGGAATACGTTGCCCGCGGCATCTTGAGGTAGTCGACCGGCTCGGCCTCGGCCCCGGCGATCGCGTGAACGGCCGCGATGCCCTCGTGCGCGGCCACGTGTGCGAGCAGCAATCCGCCGATGACATCGCCAATGGCGTACAGGTGCGGCTCGGCCGTCTTCATCTGGGCGTTGACCTGCACGAAGCCCTTGTCGACCTTCGCGTGGGTCGAGTCGAGGCCGACCTTGTCGGAGTTCGGCGCGCGACCGGTGGCCACGAGCATCTGTTCGGCGCGCAGCTCGCGCGGCGCCTCGCCCTCGGGGCCGACCATCACGCACACGCCACTCTCATCGACCGTCACCGCTGCCGGGTCGAAGCGCGCGCTGGTCATCACCTTGATGCCCCGCCGGCGGAAGGAACGTTCGAGCTCCTTGCTGATGTCGGGATCTTCGAGCGGCGTCATGCGCGGCAGGTACTCGAGCAGGGTCACCTCGGCACCGGCGTCGTGGTAGAAGCTGGCGAACTCGACGCCCACCGCGCCGGCGCCGACGACGACGATGCTCGCCGGCAGGCGATCGCCGTGCGTCGCCTCGTCGCTGGTGATGATCGTCCGGCCGTCCGGTTCCAGGTCGGGCAGGGACTTGACGCGCGAGCCGGAGGCCAGGATGACGTCGTTGGCGTCGAGCGCGCGCTCGCCGTCGGGCTTGCCGTCCTCAGCGAAAGTCTCGACGCGCACCTGCTTGCCGCCCTGCAGCGTGCCGCGGCCGTGGATGTGCTCGACCTTGTTCTTCTTGACCAGCGAGTCGAGGCCCTTGGCCAGCCGGTCGACGACCTGCTGGCGGCGCCGGGCAACGACCGGGTAGTCGAAGCGCGGGTTGTCGACCGGTACGCCCAGCTCCGCGCCACGCTGGACGCGCTCGTAGAGCTCGGCCGATTCGAGCATGGCCTTGGTCGGGATGCAGCCCCAGTGCAGGCAGGTGCCACCAAGCTTGGGCTGATCGTCGACCAGCGCCACCTTGAGTCCCAGTTGCCCGGCGCGGAAGGCGGCCGAGTAGCCGCCCGTGCCGCCGCCGAGGATGATCAGGTCGAAGCTGTTGGATGAGCCGACGGCCACGCGGGATTCAGCCGATCGAGGATGGTGGGGTCATCGCGGCCGATGGTACGCGGGCCCCCAGCAGGCTGCAAGGAACGCCGATACTCAGGGCGATGGTGATCGTCGCGATGATCGTGCTGGGCTACCTGGCCGGCTCGCTGCCGATGGGCGTCGTCGTCGCGCGCCTGACCGGCGCGCGTGATCCGCGCACCGTGGGCAGCGGCAGAACCGGCGGCACCAACGCGCTGCGCGCGATGGGTTTTCGGCGCGCCCTGCTGGTGGGCGTCCTCGACATCTGCAAGGGCGCGCTCCCGGTGCTGCTGGCCCTTTACCTCGACGTGCCGCGCATCGGCCTGGCGCTGACCGGTGCCGCCGCCGTGCTCGGCGCCTGGGCTTCGGTGTGGCTGCGCTTCCACGGCGGCCGCGGCGTCGCCACCGGCATCGGTGCCCTGCTGATCATCCAACCGCTGGCCGTGCTGATCGCCGCGCCGGTGTTCTTCGGCGTGATCGCGGTTACGCGCTACGTGTCGCTTGGCTCCCTGCTCGGCACCCTGGCGGCAGTGGCCCTGCTGGCCGTCTTCGTCGTTGCCGGCTGGAACCCCGGCACCGACCTGCTATTCGGCTTGATTGCCGGTTCCATCGTCTGGATCGCGCACCGCGACAACATCGGTCGCCTGCTGCGCGGCGAGGAGCGCCGCCTCGACTTCTTCGCTCGCAGCGACGCCTGACGCCGTCAGGTCAGCTGCGGCGCGGCCAGAGTGCGCGCGCGAGCACGATCAGGGTTACCACGACCAGGCCGATGATGACCACCGGTGCCAGGCCGATGAGGTCGTCGAGCGCGGGCACCAATCCGGTCACCAACTCGACGATGAGCACGCCGGCAACGACAAGCGCGGCTGCGAGCACCACCTCACGATCGCGCACGCGCCGGTCAGGCGAGGTCATCTGAGCCAGCTTCGTGGGGGACGGTGATGATCAGGCCGGTATCGTCCACGGACATCGGCTGGTCGGGCCGGTGACGCTGCACCAGCTCATGAGCCGGCGGCTGGTTGCGAAAGACCTGCTGCTCGATGCCGACCATCGCGCCGCCCAGCGTCCCGCCGACGCCACGCTGCCACCAGCGACGACGCTTGGGCTGCTCCCCCGGCGGTTCCGTCCGGCCCGGTTCGTCGTCGCGCGCTTCGCTCATCGGTTCATTGTGCGCCGGCTACGCCGCGTCGGCCTGTGCCGGGATGCCGATCGGGGCCACGAGGACCCGCCCCGCGAGCAGGCGGCCGGTCCGCGTCTGGAGGCCGTGCTTGGGCCGGTGGAAGGTAACGGTCACGTCCGCGCGCACGTTCGGCTCCGACGGGCTGCCCGAGCTCAGGTCGAGTGCCGTGGGCGTGTCGACGGCGAGCACCGGCACGAGCAGCTGGCGGGCACGCAGGCACAGCTCGACGGCCTCGGCGATGGGGTCGCGCAAGGGACCGCTGACGCCGGTGCCGAGCATGCCGTCGACGACCAGCGCCGCGCGCTCGAGGCCATTGAGCAGCAGGTTCACGTCGTGCGGTGAGGCCGCATGCATGCGCTCGACGTTCGGCCAACCGTTCAACCGGCGCCAGTTCGCGGCGGCATCGGGCGTTCCCGGTCGCGACTCGGTACTCACCAGCACCACCACCGTGCGTTTGCCCGCACTGCCCAAATGACGGGCGGCGACGAAGGCGTCGCCGCCGTTGTTGCCCGGGCCGGCGAGGACGAGCAGCGTGTCCGACGACGGCCGGTCGGTCGAGTTGAGCAGGGCACGCGCCGCAGCCGCAACAGCCGTGCCGGCCTGCTCCATGAGCTCGCGTCCGGGCACACCCATGCGCTGCGCGCGGCGGTCGGCGCCGCGCATCTCCTCGGCAGTCATCGGCCGCAGCGCGCCATAGGCCGCCCAATGCTCGGTGAGCTCGGCGAGGGTCAGCGTGTCACGCTGGAGATAGGCATCGTTGGCGGGAAGGGTGACGTCGCTGACCTGCACGGCGCGCATGATGGTCGCACGTTGGGGGCGCACGCGATACTGCGGCTGGAGGGAGAGCATGCCATTCAACGTGGACCTCGGCTCGTTCCTGCGGGATCCGCAGGTTGAGGGACTGCTGCGCATCGTGCTGGCCGGCGGTCTCGCCGCCCTTGTCGGCCTGGAGCGCGAGATGGAGGGCAAGCCCGCCGGCCTGCGAACCTATGGCCTCGTCGGTATGGGCGCGGCGATGTTCACGGTCGCCGGGACGCTCGTTTTCGGCGCCGGCGACCCGGCGTCGCGCGTGGCACAGGGCATCGTCACGGGCATCGGCTTCATCGGTGCGGGCACCATCCTGCAGATGCATCGCCAGATCATTGGCCTGACCACGGCCGCAGGAATCTGGGTGGCCGCAGCCATCGGCGTGGCGATCGGCGGCGGGCTGTACATCCTGGGCATCGGCGGCGCCGTGCTGATGTTCCTGTTGCTCCAATTCCTGACGCCCGAGTTGCTGGTCATCGGACGCGCCAAACCATCGCCCGGCGAGGAGGATGCGGCCGGCGAGGAGCGATGATCCGACGGCGTGCCGGCGGCAGGGTCAGATGCGCCGGGCCAACCGCCAGCAGGCGATGCCCGCCACGACGCACCCCAGCGCGGCGAGCGACAGCCAGACGAGGACGGCCAGCGTGGCGATGCGCAGTGCGGCAAGCGAGCCGTCGGCGCCCAGGCTGAAGGCCGGCCCGGTCCGGATGCTGGTCGTCAGGCGCGCGATCGAAACCCCCAGCTGGTCAAGGCTGGTGGCGACCGACTGGACGCTCTGGCGATTGTCACCGAGCGCGGTGGCGATGTCATCGAGATCCTGGCCGAGCGTCTCGAATGACGCCCCTGACTGCTCGAAGCTGGGCGCCAACCCGGCCAGCGGCTGGATGCCCAGGACGCTCACGTTCATCGCCTGGGCCAGGCCGTGCATGTTGTCGGCCATGCCGCTCGACAGGCCGGACGCCTGGTTGGTGGCGGACTGGGCGCGGTCGAGACTGGTGTCCATCCCGCGCACTCCGGCCGCGGTCTGGGTGATCGTGTCGGACGCCCGCGTGAGCGTGTCGAGGACCTCCTGGCGCTCCTGCTCCAATGACGTGGACAGGCTGCCGACGGCCACGATGGGCGGCCCCAATGCGGTCAGGACGATGCCGAATAGCGCGATGCCGGTCAGCCCGTAGCCGACGAGGACGCTGCCCAGGATGCGCAGTCCACGCCGCCGCCAGCGTCCGTCCTCCGCTGGACGTGGGGCCGTCATGCGCTCCTCAATTGGCGCCTCAGGATGAGCGCGGTCGCCACGAACAGGACCAGGCCGATTGCCGCCAATACGTCCAGTTGCCACCACGCGTTGGTGCCGCCGCGCAGCATCAGGTCCTGCAGCAACGAGATTCCGTGTGTCACCGGTAGAAGATACGCGGCGTACTGGACGATCGGCGCGAACTGGTCGACGGGAAGCATCAGGCCGCTGAAGAAGACCGAGGCGAGGAGCACCAGCAGCGACAGCTGCACCGCCTGTCGTTCCGAATCGGCGATCACCGAGATGAGCATGCCGATGCCCAGGCTGGCGAACACCAGCAGCGCGATGACCGCGGCCACGACGGCAGGACTGCCCAGCAGCGGCACACCCAGCACCGTCACGAGCAATACCCCGGTGGTCGCCGCAATGATCGCGCTGAGAATGCCCAAGCCAAGGTACTTGCCCACGACCAGCTCGATCGAGTTGATCGGTGAGACACGGAAGAGGTCCATTGTGCCGCTCAGCCGCTCACGCACGAAGGACAGCGCCGTAAGCGTGACCGCCATGTGCTGCAGCACGAGCGCGAGCACGGCGGGCGCGAAGAAGCGGACCGGGTCGAGCTTGATCGGCGCGAGGTTGTGGACCTGCGCGACGGTCGGGCTGGCGATCACGTCGGGCGGAATCTGGACTGGTTGCTGGCCGAGCTCCTGGACCGCGTAGGCCTGGCCGCGGCTGACGACCGCGCGCACGATCTGGGCGTTGATCTGCTGGGTCACGTCGTTGGCGATGAACGTGGCGTACGAGGCGGTCACCGGGTCGACGTCGTTGATCAACACCTGGAGTGTGGCCTGATGGCCCGACCTGACCGTCTGCTCGATGTTGGCCGGGGCGATGACGACCACGTCGACCTGTTGCGCCTCGAGCTGCTGTTGGGCCCAGTGCTCGTCGGTGGTGGTCGCCTGGACGTTGATCGCCGGTCCGCTGAGGTTCTGGTAGAAGGTGGCGTCCGACGGCAGGCTCGTGTCGGCCGGCAGCACGACGATGGTGCGCAGCGGTGCCGACACCCCGGTGTAGCCAAGGCCGAACAGGGCCATGATCAGGAACGGACCGAGGATCAGGCTGATGAACGCACCGGGCCGGCGGCGCACCTGGGTCAGTTCCTTGCCGACCTGGGCCGCGACCCTGACGAATGACTTGAGCCAGCCGATCAGGAACTCACGGATGCCATCGACGAGCCGATCGATTGCCGAGCGGAGGCCGTTCATCGCTGCCCTCTCAGCGCGGCCGGGCCGCGGCGAGCAGCCGCGCCGTCGTGGTCGGGCCCGCGGCGCCCTCCTGGTGAGCGGTGACGAGCGCGGTGAATACCTCGTCGAAGTTCGGCCGATGCTCGCGGCTGTACTCGACTGATCCGCCCGCCTGCTCGACCGCGTCGACCACCTTGGGCGTGGCCAGCCCGGCGTTGTCGGCAACAACGAAGATCTGGCGCGGGGAGACCTGGCGCACCGAGACCACACCCTCGACGGGCGGCAGGGCGCTCGCCTCAAAGGGCAGCCGGGTACCGAGCTCGATGACCTCGCCGCCAAGGGCCTGGCGGCGCAGGTCTAGCGGCGTTGCGTACGCCAGCAGCTCACCGTCGGATATGAGCGCAACGCGGTCGCAGTACTCGGCTTCGCCTACGTACTGGGTGGTCACGATCACCGTGACGCCCGATTTGCGCAGGCGCTCGAGCTCGCTCCAGACCTTCGTGCGCAGCACCGGATCGATACCCGCCGTGGGTTCGTCGAGGATCAGCAAGGCAGGCTCGTGGACCAGCGCGCAGGCGAGCTCGAGCCGGCGCTGCATGCCCCCCGACAGCTCAGAAGCGCGCCGGTCACGCGCATCCCAGAGCTCCACGAAACCGAGCACGTCAGCCACGCGCTCGGCGCGACGCCACGGCGGGATGCCGTACAACGCGGCGCTGAAGTCGACGTTCTCGCGGGCCGTCAGTTCGGGGTACAGGACGAACAGCTGCGGCATGTAGCCGATGGCCTCACGCGTCCGGCGCCGAAAGCGGAGCGGGTTCTCGCCGAGCACGCGGGCGGTTCCACTGTCAGGCGCGAGGCTGCCGGTGATCATGCGGATGGCCGTCGTCTTGCCCGCACCGCTGGGACCGATGATGCCGACGATCGATCCGCGCGCCATGGTCAGCGAAACGTCCTGGAGGGCGACGACCATGCCAAAACGCCGGCTGACGTGCTCGAGCACCACCGCCGCAGGCGCAGCTGCCCCCTCAGCAACCGGCGCCGCGCCGGTGGCAACCGACGCGTCACCGGTGGATCCCGTCACCACCCCCTCGCTGTTCGACACGAGAGTTCAGCTTGAGGGGCACTGCTTGCAGCAATGGGCGAGCCAGCGCGGGCTCGCGCTGCAGCGGCATCCCAACCTCTGTTGGTTGTCCCGATCCGGGCGAGATTCGGTCCCGGCGCGACGCGGGCCCCTGCTCGATCGTCTGAGGACTGTGCTCATTCCTTACCCCGCCCGCCGGCCGCGCCACACGCCCAAAGCGTTTGTGGCAGAGAATTCGTAGCGGTGTATCGCGGACAGTCCGCGCGCGGCTACCGCTCGACTGGCCGCCGGCGCAACGGGCACGGACACAACGGCAACCTGCGCCACCTCGCGCTGGCGCGCGTGCGTGCACGCCCCCGACCGCGCGGCGGCGCGCCATTCCTGCGCGTGGGCATCCTGTTCATCATCCTCGGCCTCTTCTCCGTGTCGGCCTTGCTGACCGTGGCCGGGATCGCCGCCGGGTTCGATTTCGTCGACCAGATGAATGCATCGTTGCCCCCCGTGACGGACTTCGAGACGCTCGACTACGCGCAGCCTTCGGTCGTCTACGACCGGACCGGCACGATCCAGCTCGCTACCTTCGGTACCGAGCAGCGCCGGGTCGTGACCTACGCCCAGATCCCGCCGGTACTGCTCGACGCGACGATCGCGGTCGAGGACCGCACGTTCTGGGAGAACGACGGCTATGACCCGAACGCCATCGCGGTGGCGCTGCTCGAGAACCTGACCGGCCAGAGCGATCGCGGGGCATCGACCATCACCCAGCAGTTGGTGCGCGCGAGGCTGTTGCCCGCCGACGTGGTGGCTCCCAACGCCGACCAGTTCGTGCGCAAGATCAAGGAGATCCTGCAGGCGCGCAACCTGACCGAGGCCTTTCCTGGCGTCGCGGGCAAGCAGCGCATCATCACCGCCTACCTGAACCAGATCTATTACGGCCACAACGCCTACGGCGTGGCCGCTGCGGCCCAGACCTACTTCGGCATCACGGACCTGAATCAGCTGACACCGGCGCAGGCGGCATTGCTGGCCGGCTTACCCCAGGCACCCGACGATTACGACCTGTTCAAGTACGCGCTCCAGGACGGCCAGGGCCGCCTCATCGTCCCGACCCAGGCCGCGCCGGGCGAGTCGCTGCCCGCGCCCGTCGTGCGGCGCAACTTCATCCTGGCCGGGCTCGAGGCCGGCTACGGCCACTTCATGCGGCTGACGCCCGAGCAGTACCAGGCAGCCATCAACGAGCCGATCGTGCTCAACAGCCAGCCCAACACGCAGCAGGCCCAGTGGCTGGCACCACAATTCGTGTGGTACATGAAGGCGCAGCTCGATCAGCTGCTGGCCGACCGTGCGCCGCCTGAAAGCGGCGGCTACAAGATCATCACCTCGCTCGACGTGACCGCCCAGACGCTCGCCGAGAAGTACGTCGCGGCGGGCACGATCCTGACCAACATGCCGACCGACCAGATGGAGCAGGCCATTTCCGATGAGGGCCTGCAGCAGGACCGCAAGTGGATCGAGCAGCTGCACGGCATCGACATCCACAACGGAGCGCTGGTGGCGATGGACGCGCGGACCGGCGACATCCTCGCCTACGTGGGCAGCGCCGGCTACTACCGCAACGACCTGGCATCCTCCAAGTTCGATCCGCAGTTCGACGTCGCCGGCTATGGCTACCGACAACCCGGATCGGCCTGGAAGCCCATCCTCTACAGCGCCGGCTTCGACGCTGGCAAGATCACGCCGGGCACCCTGCTGCCCGATGTCGTCACCGAGTTCTCCCGGGGCTGGTTCCCCAAGGACGCCGACAATCGCGAGCGCGGACCGGTGCTCATGCGTCAGGCCCTGAGCTACTCGCTCAACATCCCGACTATCAAGGCGCTCGACATGATCGGCGTGGACACGGTGGCGCAGGAGGCCCAGAAGATGGGCCTGACCTTCGCGCGCGGGCCGAACCAGTTGACGCAGGCGGGGCTGGCGGGGGCGATCGGGACCGCCGAGACGAACATGGTGCAACTCACCGACGCGTATGCCGCGCTGGCCAACAGCGGTGTCGAAGTCGGGCCGCGCACCATCCTGTCGATCACCGACAGCAACGGCAATCCGGTACCCATTACCGGCCAGAGCGCGCCCAAGCAGGTTGTCAGCCAGCAGACCGCGTGGCTGATCAGCGACATCCTCAAGGACAGCACCGATCCGAACGTGAATGCCATCTTCGGCCCGCGGCTGGAGGTCGTGAACGGCCCACCCAGCGCGACCGAGCCCAAGGGCGAGCGCCGGCCGGCGGCGGTCAAGACGGGCACGACCGACTACCTGGCCGACCTGTCCGTGTACGGCTACCTGGCGCCGCCGCCCGATCCCAACGCACCCGAACTGGTGGCGTCAGTGTGGATGGGCAACAGCGACCACAGCCCGCCGCTCGGCGGTGACGCCTCGATCATCGCCGCCGACGGCCCGGGCCGCATCTGGCAGTCGTTCATGCGCGACTACACCGCCCAGTGGCCGGTCTACAACTTCCCGTCCCCGCCGGCCGGCATCGTCGGCACGACCATCGATGCGTGGACGGGCGGCACCCCGGGCCCATGGACGCGCGCCACGCGCACCGAGTATTTCATCGAGGGCACCCAGCCCGGCGGTGCCAACCAGGTTGACCCGAATGGGCTGCTCTATAGCAACGAATGTGGCGGCTGGTATGTCGACCTGCTGAAGGCCGAGGCGGGCAAGAACCAGCGCTGGCTGGACGCCGACGCGAGCTGGATGGACCGCGCGCGGCACGGCATCAACCGGCGTGGCGCGGCCGGCAGCTATACCGCGTATCTGTTCGGGCAGCATGACTGGGGAGGGCCGATCGCGCCGGTCAACTGCAGCCAGGTGCCGCCGCCGGCGACGCCGCCGCCCACCGCTCAGCCGCCGCCCGCGTCCGCGCCGCCCCAACCGACGGCGCAGCCGTCCCCCTGAGCCGGCTGCGCCGGCTGCACACCAGCGACCCTGTAAGCAGCCTGCAAGCGCGTCCGCTCCTGCCATGGAGTGCCCCGCTGGCGCGGGTGGCGATACTGGTGGTGATGGATGTTCAGGGAGGTGCGGCGATGTCCGACGAGCAGGATCACATGGACGACGAGCTGACCGGCAGCGACAACGGCGCCCGGCGAGCCACGACAGCGGTCCTCAACAGTGCACAGGAGGTGGCCGCACGTGTGCGAACGACCGCCTCGCGCGCGGCGGAACGGCTACCGAGTTCAGTGTCTGATGCCCAGGGCGCCGCGCGCGACACGCAGCGGGCGCTCGACCAGATGCCCAGTGAAACCCTGCTGCTGGGTACCGGCTTCTGGCTGGGCATGACCGCCGGACTATGGCTGAAGGGCGCCAATCGGGTGCTGGTCGCGCTGGCCCTGATGCCCGCCGCGGCAATGGCCAGCACCCTCGTCCGGCGCCGGCCGCAGGCCTGACAACGGACGCGAGCCGGGCGCACGCCCGGCTCCGCGCTTCAGGCCGTCGCCTTGGTAGCGACCGGCTCGCTGCCGTCGGTCGACTTTTCCGCGCCGGCGGCCTTGCGCTGGGCGCTCGAGCTCGACGTGCTCGAATCGCCCAGGTTGCCCTCGACGTCAAGCACGTAGCCGATCCCCTGGAAGGTCTTGATGGGCCCTGCCTCGCCGGGCGCGGCGCCGAGCTTGCGGCGCACGCGGCTGATCCAGACGCGCAGGTACTGCAGGTCGTCGCGGTACTCCGGTCCCCAGACCTTGGTCAGCAGCTCGGTGTGCAGCACGACCTTGCCGGCGTGTGCGGCGAGATGCTGGAGCAGCAGCCATTCCGTGCGGCTGAGGGTGACGAGCTCACCGCCCCTGGTCAGCAGCCGCCGTTCGAGATCGATCTCGATGTCGCCGAAGGCGACGATGCCGGCGCCCGGCGCCACGCCACTCGCGCGGCGCAGGACGGCACGTACCCGCGCGGCAAGCTCGTCGGGGTGGAAGGGCTTGGCGATGTAGTCATCGGCGCCCAGGTCGAGGCCCTTGGCCTTGTCGCTGGTGGAGCCCTTGGCGGTCAACAGGATGACCGGCACCGGGCGCCACTCGCGCAGTTGGCGCATGACCTCGATGCCATCGAGGTCCGGCATCACGATGTCCAGCAGGACGATGTCGGGGCGAACTTCTTCAGCCTTCTTGAGTGCTTCCTCGCCGCCGCTCGCGGTTACCACGCGGAAACCCTCGTCGTGAAGCGTGAGGGCGACGAGCTTGGTGATGCGCGGCTCGTCGTCGGCGACGAGCACGAGTGGTTGACTGTTCACACTACCTCCTCTGCCCATCCAGACTACGCCCGGCCGTTAAGGTTCTGGCCTTCCATGGCCTAACGAAGACATTTCAATTTGCAACAGGTATTGCAGGTGATCGGACATGCGCGCTGAAGCCTTCCGCTGGTTCGTCCGCGGCGGTGGCTTCGCGCTCGGTGCGGCGCTCGCCGTGGCCGCCTTGTACACAGTCGTGCTGGGGGCACGTGTCGTCGTCCTGATGTTCATCGCGCTGCTGCTCGCGTCGGGCCTCGAGCCGATCGTCGCCCAGGTGCGCAGCCACAGCAGCCTGCGCCGCGGTGTCACCCTGCTGCTCGTCTACGTGGGCCTGCTGGTGCTCGTCGCTGGTGTGGCCCTGCTCGTCGTGCCCGCCGCGATCGGCCAGCTGAACCAGCTCAGCACGCGCGTGACGCCGCTGCTCAACGACGCGCGCACGTGGACGCGCTCGCTCGAGCCACGCGCCCTCGCAATCAGCATGACCGGCCTGGTGAACACCGTCGGGGCGGCGCTCACACCGTCTCCGGCGGACGCGCCCGGGCCGGACCAGTTGATCGCCATCGGACTGACCTTCGCCGATGCGGTGATCAGCGTCGTGGCCGTGTTCAGCCTGACCTACTTCTGGCTCACCGAGCGCGCCCACCTGCAGCGTTTCGCCCTCGCATTCCTGCCACTCGATCGTCGGGCGGGCGCGCGTGACGCGTGGAACCAGATCGAGGAGCGCCTCGGCGCGTGGGTGCGCGGCGAGCTCATCCTGATGGGCTCGGTCGGCATCGCGACGTCGGTTGCCTACTTCGCGATCGGGCTCGACAGTCCGCTGCTGCTGGGCCTGCTGGCCGCCCTGGCCGAGGCCATTCCGCTGGTCGGCCCGGCCCTCGGCGCGGTGCCTGCACTGGTGGTGGCCGGCTTCACCGGCAACATCGAGACGGTCGTACTTGTTGCCGTCGTCTACATCGTGATCCAGGTCATCGAGGGCAACGTGCTGATACCGCTGGTGATGCACAACACCATCGGCATTCCCCCGTTCGTGGTCATCGTCAGCATCCTCGCCGGCGCGGCGATCGCGGGCATCCCGGGCGCCCTGATCGCGGTGCCGCTCGCAGCGGCGATGCTCGTGGTGCTCGAGCGCCTCCAGGCGCGCAGCGCACCGGTCCCGATCGGACCGGGCGGCACGCCGGCGGAGCCGGTGGTCGACAGCGGCGAACCGTCCGTCGGTTGAGCATGCACTTGATGCGCACAGGGGTTCAAGAGCGGGCGATTCCCGGCGTGGATGTTGTTCACATCGGCCGGTTTTCGGACGACTTCCCTGAATGTCTTGCCCGTTTCTGATGCTCTGCGCGCATCACCGCCATGGCAGGAGCCGAGGCGGGACGGGAGCGGTCGGGGCGTCTAGTCGAGCAGGAAGATCCCCACGCCGTCGGGCGGAAGGTCGGCCGCGTCGGGATACAGCGCGATGCCATTCTGCGGCGACAACAGATCGCTGACCGTGCCCGGCAGTGGCACGCGCTGGGTCCGCGCAGAGATGTTGAAGGCCGTCACCATCTGGCCGCGTCGGAACGTCAGCCAACCCTCGTCGGCGTTTGAGTCGACGACCACCGTCTCGAGGCGGCCGTCGCGCAGTTCCGGGGACCCGCGGCGCAGCTCGATCAACCGGCGATACCAGGCGAGCACCCGGGCGTGCGCCGGTTGCTCGAGCTCCGACCAGTCCAGGCGCGACCGGTCGAACGTTTCGGCCGCCTGTGGGTCGGGCACGTCCTCGGGTCGCCAGCCGAACGCCGCGAACTCCTTTCGACGCCCCTCGCTGACCAGGCTGCCGAGTTCCGCTTCGTGTTCGGTGAAGTACTGGAAGGGCGTCGACGCTGCCCACTCCTCGCCGGCGAAGAGCAGCGGCACGAACGGCGCGGTGAGGACCACTGCCGCGCCGATCATCAGCCGGCCGGGGCTCATCAATGCCGCGCTGCGCTCGCCGCGCGCCCGATTGCCGACCTGATCATGGTTCTGCAGGTAGCCGAGCAGGCGCTTGCCGTCGAGCTGCGGGTTCGGGCGACCATGGCGCCGCCCACGGAAGGGCGAGTAATCGCCGGCGTAGCGGTAACCGCGGGTGAGGGTGATGGCCAGGTCGTCCAGCCGGCCGAAGTCGCCGTAGTAACCAGCGCTCTCGCCCGTCAACAGCGCATGCAGGCTGTGGTGGAAGTCGTCGCTCCAGGAGGCGTCCAGCCCATACCCACCGCCGGCGACGGGCCGGATCAGGCGCGGGTCGTTGAGGTCGCTCTCGGCGATGACCAGCAGCGCACGCCCGAGCCGCTCGCCGAGCTCGTGCACCTCGCTCGCGACCTGCTCGAGAAAGTGCACCGCGGAGGTGTCGATGATGGCGTGCACCGCGTCGAGGCGTAGCCCGTCGACGTGGTAGTCGCGCACCCACATCAACGCGTTGTCGATGAAGAAGCGGCGTACCTCGTCGCTGCCCGGGCCGTCGAGGTTGACCGCCTCGCCCCACGGCGTGGCATAGCGGTCGGTGAAGTACGGGGCAAAGCGCGACAGGTAGTTGCCGGCCGGACCAAGGTGGTTGTAGACGACATCGACGATGACCGCCAGGCCGCGGGCGTGGCACGCGTCGACCAGCGCCGCCAGGCCGAACGGGCCGCCGTATCCGTGATGCGGCGCATACAGGTCGACGCCGTCGTAGCCCCAGCCGCGCCGACCGGGAAACTCGGCCACCGGCATCAGCTCGAGGTGCGTGACGCCCAGGCTGGCGAGGTGGTCGAGATGGGCAATCGCGCCGGCGAAGGTCCCCGACTCGCTGAACGTGCCGACGTGCGCCTCGTACACGACGCCATCCGCCAGCGGTGGTGGCTGCCAGTCCTGGTCGTGCCATTCGAACTGGCCGGGATCGAGGATGCGCGAAGGCCCGTGCACGCCATGCGGCTGCCAGCGCGAACGCGGGCTGGGCAGCGGCTGGCCGCCATCGAGGCTGAACCAGTAGTCGGTGCCCGGCGGGACCGCTTGCCTGGAACGCCACCAACCGCCGTCCAAGGGCTCGAGGTCGACGCGTCGATCGCCCGGGACGCCCTCCACGCGGGTCGCCCGCGGCGCCCACACGCGCAGCGGGAAGCCGCCTGACTTCTCTCCGGCCACTTGCCTGTCGCGGTCCACTACAACGCGGCGGGCATCAGCAGGGCCACCGGGAAGTCAGCCAGCAGGCGGGCGAGCTGAACCCTGCCGCCTCGCTGGCGCCGACCGGTGAACTCGTCCTGCCACTCGCCCGCGGGCAGCTCGAGCGATGTGCGTCCCCACTCGCCGTTCATGGCCATAACCAGGCGTGGCGCCACCACGACCGCCTCGCCGCCGCGGGCGAAGGAGACCACGTGATCTGCGCGCGTGCCCGTCGCGAGCAGAGGCCGGTAGCGGCCCGACGGGCCGAACAGCTCCGGCCGGCGTCGGCGCAGGCGCAGCGTGCGCCGGATCAGCCAGAGCTTGGTGAGGCCCGACTCGAGTCCGGCCAGGGCCTCCTGTGCAGTCGCACTGCGGGCCCGCTCGAGCATCTCGCGACGCGACTCGAAGTCGACCGCCCGACGGTTGTCGGGATCGACCAGGCTGAGGTCCCATAGCTCGGTGCCCTGGTAGATGTCGGGCACGCCGGGACACGTCAACTTGAGCAGCGTCTGGGCGAGCGAGGTGATCTGCCAGGCCGGCGTCATTTGGCCGAGCAGCGCCTCGAGCCGGCGAACGAAGGCTCGATCCGCGATGCAACGCCGCGCAAAGTCGGCCACGGCCCGTTCGTAGGCAGCGTCTGAGTCGGTCCAGCTCGTGTGCACCTTCTGTTCCCGGACCGCCTTCTCGAGGTAGCTGAGCAGCCGCTCCGGATCGATCGGCCAGGTCCCGATAAGCGTCTGGTAGATCAGGTACTCGGTGTTTGCGTCGGGCCACTCGCCGGCCCGCTTGGTGGCATTCAGCTGGCGCCACTGGCGCACCTCAGCCGACCAGTGCTCGGGCATCTCGGCGAGCAATGCGATCCGGCTGCGCACGTCCTCGCTGCGCTTGGTGTCGTGGGTGGTCGAGGCGAGCATGCGCCGTGGCCAATGGCGCTGGGCGTCGGCGCAGGCAGCATGGAAGTCGGCCAGGGATGCCGCGAACAGCCCCGGATCGCCACCGACGTCATTGAGCGCCACCAGGCGGTTGTAGCGGTAGAAGGCGGTGTCCTCGACGCCCTTGGCCATGACCGGACCGGTCACCTGCTGGAAGCGCATCACGAACTCGGCCTCACGCTCACCGGTTACGCCCAGGGTGAGCACCTTCTCGATGAACGCGAACAGGTCGGGGGGCAGGTCAGGGCGCCGCCGGCGCGCCTCGGCAGCGGCGGCGTGAACATACTGCTCGTCGGCCGGTGCCACCTCGCCCGCCTCGGCGCGAACGTAGGTTCGGTAGACCGGGAAAGCGGCCAGCAGCTCGCGCAAGGTGTCGCGCAACATGACCCGCGCGTAGTCACGCTCGCGCCGGTGCCCGCGTATGACCGCGAGCAGGTACTCGGTCAGCCGCACCACCTCGCTCGCAAGCAGCTCGTGCACGACCTGCTGCTTGGCCTCGTACGCGACCTCGGCGAACGGTCGCTCCTCGCCCGTCAGCTCCTCGTACAGCTCGGTCAGCGGTGCTTCGCCGCGCGGGTCGACGTACAGCCGCGTGACCAGGTTCATGAAGTCGTAGCCGGTCGTGCCGTCGATGGGCCAGTCGGCCCGCAGCTGCTCGCCCGCCTCGAGTATCTTCTCGGCCACGATCCACGCGCGCGCGCTGGTGGCGCGCAGCCGTGCAAAGTAGCGCGCCGGATCACGCAGGCCGTCGGGATGGTCGATGCGCAGCCCGTCGAGCGTCCCGTCACGCAGCCATTCGAGCAGCAGCTCGTGGGTCTCGTCGAAGACGTACTCGTCCTCCATGCGCAGGCCGGCCAGGCTGGTGACGTCGAAGAAGCGGCGGTAGTCGAGGTCCTCGCGCGCGGCACGCCAGAAGGCGAGCCGGTAGTTCTGCTGGCCCAGCAGCGCGTCGAGCCGTTCGACGTCGTGGTTGAGCGCGTCGATCTGGTCGTCGATGGCCCCGGCGGTCTCGGGACGGTCGAGTAGCAGGCGGCGCAGCTGCGAGCGCAGCACCTCCTTGCCGCGGTGGCGGCGCGCGACGCTCTCGCGATCCGTCCAGGTCGGCGGCGGCAGGCGTTCGAATGACTCGCCGATGACGACCAGCTCGTCGGAGCCGACACTGCGGCCCGCCGCCACCAGCAGATCGGCCAGCGTGGGCGGTGCCAGCGGCACGGTCTGGTCGCCATAGGTGACGACGAACGACGCCTGGTCGCGCACCACGCGCAACTCACCGGCCTCGAGGACGCGGCCGTAGTGGTCGCCGAGGATCGGCAGCAGGACGGTGGCGCCGAAATTCGGGTCGCCCGAGTCCCAGTCGACATCGAAAAAGCGCGCATAGCGGCTGGCCGGGCCGTTCTCGAGCACGTCCCACCACCATGGGTTCGCCGACCCGTTGATGGCCATGTGATTGGGCACGATGTCGAGCACCTGGCCCAGGTTGTGCTCGCCCAGCGTTGCGCCGAAATGCTGATGCGCGACCGGTCCGCCGAGGTCAGCGCTGACCCGCCGCGGATCGACAACGTCGTAGCCATGGGAGCTGCCCGGTGAAGCCTGCAGGTAGGGCGAGCTGTAGACGTGGCTGATGCCGAGCTCCTCGAGGTAGCCGGCAAGTGCCGCCGCTTCGTCGAAACCGAAGCCCGGGCGCAGTTGAAGCCGGTAGGTGGCGCGCGGCTCGACGCGCCGCCGCTCAGCCGGCAGAGCCAGCCTCCCCGGGTTCTTTCACCAGCACGACCAACGTCCGCGCATCAAGCTCCAGCCGGCCCTCGGCGGCGAACGTCTCGTCGGACATGCCCGGTGCCTGCGGGCGGCGCGTGTCGAGCACCGTGCGCCAGCGCGCACCCCAGCGCTCGGGTGGCAGGCGGAAGGCGATCGGGTCGGGTGCGGCGTTGAGCAGCAGGTAGAAGTCGCTATCGGTGATGCGCCGGCCGCGCTCGTCGACGCCCAGGTCGGCGCCCGACAGGAACAGGCCCAGGGCACGCGCCAGGTCCTCGTTCCAGTGTTCTTCGGACATCGGCCGGCCATCGGGCCCGAACCACGCGATATCGGTCACATCGGCGCCGTGGATGCGCCGGCCGTGGAACCAGTGCCGGCGGCGAAAGACTGGGTGGTGGCGCCGGAAATGGACCAAGCCGCGGGTAAATTCGAGCAGCTGCCGGTCGGCATGGCGCCAGTCGTACCAGCTGAGCTGGTTGTCCTGGCAGTAGGCGTTGTTGTTGCCGCGCTGGGTGCGGCCGATCTCGTCGCCGCCGAGCATCATCGGCACGCCCTGGCTGAGCAGCAGCGTGGCCAGGAAGTTGCGTTGCTGGCGCTGGCGCTCGGCGCGGATAACCGGGTCATCGGTCGGCCCTTCGGCGCCCAGGTTGTACGAGCGGTTGTCGTTCGCGCCGCCCACGTCGCCCTCGAGGTTGGCCGTGTTGTGCTTGGCGTTGTAGCTGACCAGGTCGGCCAGCGTGAAGCCGTCGTGCGCGGTCACGAAGTTGATGCTCGCGTGGGGCGTACGGGCGGTGTTCTCGTACAGGTCGGAGCTGCCGGTCAGGCGATAGCCCATCTCGCCCAGGCTGTGCGGCTCACCGCGCCAGAAATCGCGGACCGCGTCCCGGTACTTGCCGTTCCACTCCGACCAGTGCGGCGGGAAGTTGCCGACCTGGTAGCCACCTTCGCCGATATCCCATGGTTCGGCGATCAGCTTGACGCCATTGATGACCGGGTCCTGCTGGATCACGTCGAAGAAGGCGGACAGGCTGTCGACGGCATGCTCCTCGCGCGCCAGCGTCACCGCGAGATCGAAGCGAAACCCATCGACGTGCATCTCCTGCACCCAGTAGCGCAGGCTGTCCATGATCATCTGGAGCACGAACGGGTGGCGCGCATTGATGCTGTTGCCGGTGCCCGTGTAATCCATGTAGTAGCGCGGCTGCCCGGGCACCAGCCGGTAGTACGCCACATTGTCCAGGCCGCGGAAGCAGAGCGTCGGGCCAAGGTGGCTGCCTTCGGCGGTGTGGTTATAGACGACGTCGAGGATGACCTCGATGCCCGCGGCATGGAGCGCGGCGACCATGCGCTTGAACTCGACCACCTGGCCGCCGCGATCGCCACTGCTGCTGTAGCCGTTGTGCGGCGCAAAGAAGCCGATCGAGTTGTAGCCCCAGTAGTTGCGCAGGCCGTTGCGCAACAGGTTGGAGTCCTGCTCGAATTGGTGCACCGGCAGGAACTCGACGGCGGTCACGCCCAGCTCACACAGGTAGCGGATGGTCGCCGGGTGGGCGACGCCGGCATAGGTACCGCGGATTTCGGCGGGCACGTCGGGCCGCGTCATCGTCAGGCCCTTGACGTGGGTCTCGTAGATGATCGTCTCGTGCAGCGGCGTGCCCGGCGGTGCGTCGTCAGCCCAGTCGAAGGCCGTGTCGACGACCAGTGAGCGCTGCGCATACGGGGCACTGTCGCGGTCGTTGCGCCGGCCCGGCCGTGCCCAGTGGTAGCTGAAGAGTGCCTCGTCCCAGTCGACCTGGCCCTCGATCGCCAGCGCATACGGGTCGAGCAGCAGCTTCGACGGCTGGCAGCGCTGGCCGGCCTGTGGCACCCACGGCCCGTGGACGCGGAAGCCGTAACGCTGGCCCGGACCCAGCCCGGGCACATAGCCGTGGTGGACGAAGCCGCTCAAGTCGGGCAGGTCCACGCGCCGCTCGCGGTCGTCATCGTCGAACAGGCACAGCTCGACTCGTGCCGCCACCTCGGAGAACAGCGCGAAGTTGACGCCCTCGCCGTCCCACGTGGCGCCCAGCGGGTATGGCCGTCCCGGCCAGATGGTCGTCGGCCGCCGCGAACGCAGTCCGCGTCGCCGCTGCTCGAGCGCAGTGCCAGTCGCTCCCGCAATGCGGCGCGAAGCGCGCTCGGCAACGGCGGTCGGACTTCCAAGGGTCATGCCCGAAGCGTGACAGTTTCCCGCCGTTTGCGTCGAGTCACCGGATTACCGGGGCTTATATGACTCTGAAACCCGGTCATCCGAACGCCCGCAGTCGGTGCAAGCGCAGTGGCCGCAGCGTTGCCGGGTGAAAGATCCCCGAGCCAGCGACCTGCCCGGCCCGGCCGACAGGCCGGACCAGCCGACCGAAGAGGACCTGCGCGACCTGGGCGGGGAAGGTGGGCCCGTGGGCCTGCGCACCGGCCGCGACCCGGCCAACCTGGGCGACGACGTGCCCGATGAGAGCGATGTCGTCTATCCGCCGCCGACGCCCACTGACCTGGAGATGTGATCGAGTTGGCTGGCGGTCCGGACTGGCTCAGAACGCACGACCATGAGGCCACCAGCGGCTCCGATGACCGGCGAGCGCGGCGCATGATGGAGCCGCTGATGCTGTTCTCGGTCGACAACGAGGTCGAATCCCTGCGCGAGGAACAGCCCTGGGTCGAGGGCGACCGCAACTCGCGCACTCTCGCCAAGGAAGTCGACTTTCGCGTGTTGCTGTCCACGCTGCGCTCGGGAGCCAGTCTCGACGAGGCGGACGGTGACGCACGCGCCAGCATCGAGATGATCGATGGCGAGGCAGAGCTACGTGCCCACGGCCGGCGCGTGGAGTTGCGCGCGGGCGAGGTCGCGGTGGTCGACGCCGGCCAGCCGTGGGCGCTGACTGCAACCCGTGATTGCGCATTGTTGCTGACCCTGGCGTGGCCCCGTGAGCGCCAAGAGGACGCGGGCGAGCGCAGAGCCTGAACCAGCGCCCTTAACCTGAGCGCCATGTCCCTCGAGACGTACCGCCGCAAGCGCGACTTCGGCCGCACGCCCGAACCAAGCGGAGGCGAAGCGCCGCCTGCGCCGCCCAGCGGCGACCGCCGTTTTGTCGTGCAGCGCCATCGCGCGACGCGGCTGCACTACGACTTTCGACTCGAAATGGACGGCGTGCTCGCATCGTGGGCCGTGCCCAAGGGCCCGTCACTCAACCCGGCGGATCGGCGCATGGCGGTCCACGTCGAGGACCACCCTCTGTCGTACTTCGACTTCGAGGGCGTGATCCCCAAGGGCGAGTACGGCGGCGGCGACGTGATCGTCTGGGATTGGGGCACGTACGAGCCCGAGGAAACGGACGATCCCGCTGCAGCGGTGCGCCAGGGCGAGCTCAAGTTCAGGCTGTTCGGGGAGAAGCTGCGCGGCCGATTCACCCTCGTCAGGACGCGCGCGAAGGATCCCGAAAAAGACGACTGGCTGCTCATCCATAAGCGCGATGAGGCCGCCGATGCCAACTGGGACATCGACCAGTTGCCCCGCTCGGTGAAGAGCGGGCGGACCAACGACGAGGTGGCGGCGGGCGCCGATGCGGTGTGGGACTCGAGTGCACCGGCGGCCGAGGCCGAGATCGACCTGTCCGCGGCGCGCGACGCCGCGCTGCCCGAATTCATCGAGCCGATGAAGGCCACCGCCGTCGACAAGCCCTTCAGTGACGACGACTGGCTGTTCGAACTGAAACTCGACGGCTACCGGATCGAGGCGGTCGTCGACGATCGCAAGGTGCGCCTGTGGACGCGTAACCGGCAGGACGCCGCGCGCTACTTCCCCGACCTCGCGGCCGCGCAGCCGACCTGGCTTCGCGGACGGCAGGCGGTCGTCGACGGCGAAGTCGTCGCGCTCGATGAGCAGGGGCGGCCGCAGTTCAGCCTCCTCCAGGATCGTGCCGGCATGGGCCGCTTTGGACCGCGAGGGGCCGAGCACGACAAGCAGCCAACGAGCGACAAACCTCCGACAGCGATCGTCTACTACGCCTTCGATCTGCTCTACCTCGACGGCCGCCTGTTGCTCGACGTGCCGCTCGAGCAGCGCAAGCGGCTGCTGCGCAGCGTGCTGCGTGAGCACCCCATGGTCCGCTTCGCAACTCACGTCGCGGCCGACGGCCAGGACTTCTACCGGGTAGTGGGGGAACAGGGCCTCGAGGGCATGGTCGCCAAGTTGCGTTCCAGCCGCTACGAGCCCGGCCACCGCTCCCGCGCGTGGCTGAAGATCAAGATCCGGCGCGAGCAGGAGGTCGTCGTCGTCGGCTACGAGCCGGGCAAGGGGTCGCGATCGGCGCTCGGCTCACTCATCCTCGGCGTCCACGAGGACGGCCAGTTGCGCTACGTGGGCGAGGTCGGCAGCGGGTTGACCGATCGGATGGTCAGGCAGCTCAAGCGCGAGCTCGACGAGCATGCCCTCGAGGCGGCGCCGGTCGCCGACGCGCCGCGCATCAAGGGCGCGGTGTGGTCGGAGCCGCGCCTCGTCGTGCGCGTCGAGTTCAGCGAATGGACGAGCGACGGCTACCTGCGCCAGGCGGCATTCAAGGGCGTCGACATCGGCAAGGACCCCAAGTCCGTCGTGCGCGAGCGACCGACCACCACGAAGTCGGCCGTCGGCGAGGCGGAGTCTTCGGCCGGTCCGGGCGCACACACTGCGGCGGGTCCTGCCCCCAAACCCGCGACCCGGGGGACAGGTACCTCGGCGGGTGACGCCGGTCGAGCGCGTCGATCCGAGGCGCCGCCAGCGCGCAGCGATGAGGGCGCCGAGCGGTCGACCGGCGACCGGGCGGCAGGACCCGCCGAAGGAGACCGGTTGCCGCAGGGCGCCACCGCGGACGAGCTCGCCGCGCTCGAGTCGATCTCGAAAGAAGGGAACTGGGAGCTGGGCGGCCATGCCATACCGCTCACCAATCTCGAGAAGGTGCTGTTCCCCGAGCCCGGGTTCACCAAGCGCGACCTGATCCGCTACTACGTCACGGTCGCGCCTGTCATCCTGCCCTACCTGCGCGATCGCGCCCTGAACCTCTCGCGCTGGCCGGATGGCATCAACGGCCACACGTTCTGGCAGAAGCAGATTCCGCACTGGGCGCCCGAATGGATCGCCCGCTGGGCGTACCCCGAGGCCGGCTCGAACGAGTCACAGACCTATCTGGTCGCCGACCAGGTCGCCACCATGGGCTGGCTGGCCAACCACGCGAGCATCGACCTTCACCCATGGACGTCGCGTACGGACGCGTATCGCAACCCGACCTATGCCCTGGTCGATATCGACCCCGGCGAATCGACGACGTTCGCGGAGGTCGTCGCGCTGGCGCGCCTCTACCGTGCGGCACTTGGCCACCTCAAGACCGAGGGTTTTCCCAAGGTGACCGGCAAGCGCGGCATCCAGATCTGGATCCCCATCGAGCAGCGCTACACCTTCGACGAGACCCGCAATTGGGTCGAGGCGATCTCGCGCGCCGTGGGCAATGCCCTGCCCGAGCTTGTCTCGTGGGAATGGGGAAAATCGTCGCGACACGGCCGGGCACGCCTTGACTACACGCAGAACGCGGTCAACAAGACGCTCGTGGCGCCCTACGCCGTGCGGCCGGTGGCCAGCGCGGCGGTCTCGGCGCCCATCACCTGGGACGAGCTCGACGATCCCGCCCTGCGACCCGATCGCTGGAACATCCGCTCGATCCTCGATCGGCTCGCGCAGCGCGGCGACCTGTACGCGCCGGCCCTGCAATTGCAGCAGGAGCTGCCGGCCGTCGACTGACCGGCCAAAATCGGCCGGTTGACTGATATGGGTTTTGACGCCCTGCGTATGTATATTCGAACCCTGAGGGGGCGCTGCGGATGCGGGATGTAGAAGAGCCGGAAGAAACGCTTGAGGCGGATAACTCGGCCGCCGATCGGCCGTCGCCTACACTGCGGATCGCTGTGCAGCAGGCGGCGATAGCCCAGATCGGTCAGAGTGCGCTCGGCCAAAAACCGGCGCTGGACCTGTTCCACGAAGCGTGCCAGGTCATCGCCCGGATCCTCGGGGCCGAGATGGTCGACATCCTCGAGCTGGCGCCCGACCAGCGCACGCTGCGTGTGGTTGCCGGCGTGGGCTGGCGACCGGGGATAGTCGGCAACTTCACCGTCAGCGGCGGCTCAGGCTCGATGAGCGGTTACACCATTGCCCGTGGCGGCCCGGTGACCGTTACCGATCTCGCCACCGAGAGCCGCTTCCAGATCCAGCCGATCCTGTTGGAGCTGGGCGCGAAGTCGGCCATCAGCGTGCGCATCGGTGAAGCCGACGCGCCATACGGCGCGGTCAACGCCTTCACCACCCGGCGAGTGCAGTTCACGCGCGACGACACGCACTTCCTGCAGGCGGTCGCCAACATCCTTGCGGCGGCCATCGAGCGCACGCGCGTCGAGCACGAGCTGCGCGATTCGCGCGACCAGCTCGCGGCCATCGTTGCGAGCATCGACGAGGGGATCACGATCACCGACCACACCGGTGTCGTGTACGCCAACGACATGGCCGCGCAGATGGCCGGCCTGGAGCGCGCCGGCGACCTGCTTGGCGGCACCGACCAGCTGTCGCGCTTCGAGATCCTCGACGAGCACGGCAATCCGATGCCGGCCGACGAGGTCCCCAGCCGGCGAGCACTGCACGGCGAGGACCACGCCCAGGCAATCCTCCACTTCCGGCGACGCGACACGGGCGAGGCGCGCTGGTCCCTGTTGCGCAGCACTCCCATCCGCTCGCCGGCGGGCGAGGTCATGCAGGTCATCAACGTCTTCCGCGACGTTACCCGGGAGCACTGGGCCGACGAAGCCGCGGCGTTCATGGCCGATGCGGCGGTCGCCCTGTCGAGCACGCTCGACACGCACGAGGCCGCACGCCGGCTGGCGCACCTGGCCGTGCCCCGCCTGGCCGACTACTGCACGGTCCAGCTGCTGAAACCGGACGGCAGCGCGGTGACCGCCGCGCTTGTCCATTCCAACCCGGAACGCGTCGCCGTCGCGCAGCGGGTACTCGAGTTGCGGCCATTCGACATCAACTCGGACACCGCGGCTGCGCGCGCCATCCGCGAGGGCCGGCCCGCTTTGGGCGAACTGACCGACGAGATGATCGAAGCCGCGCCCATGACCGACGAGGAACGCGAGCTCGCACATGGCCTCGAAATACATTCCTACGTCGTCGTTCCGCTGGTCGGCCGGCGAAGACCGATCGGTGCGCTGTCGCTGGTCATGTCCGAGTCGGGTCGGCGGCTGAGCGACCAGGAGTTCCAGCTCGCGATGCAGCTGGGTGAGCGCGCCGGCCTGGCCCTCGAGAACGCACAGGCATTCCGCGCCGCCGATGACCGGCGTGCGCAGCTGGCGGCGGTCCTCGGCGCGCTCGATGAGGCCGTTTTCGTGTTCAGCCGTACCGGTGAACTGCGCCTGCGCAACCGCGCCGCCGATGACCTGCTGGCCGGCAGCCCGGCGCCCACGCTGGCTGCGCTTGCGGCTGTGCTCGGCCTCGATGGAGCGCAGATCGCGGCGGCGGCCGACGAGCCGCTCGAGTTCGCGTTGGCGGTGCCGCGGAAGTGGCTGGAGCTGCATGTCCACACCGTCACCGCGGAAGCCGAAGAGGAGGGTGCGGAATCGTTCGCGCCGACTGTCATCGTCCTACGCGACATGACCGCGCAGCGGGCGGCCCGCGCCGCGCGCGATGCCTTCCTGGGCGTACTGTCGCATGAGCTGCGCACGCCGATCACGACCATCTATGGCGGTAGCGAGCTCCTCGAGCGCGAACTGGGCGCCGAGCATCGGGCGGAAGTGATCGCCGACATTCGCGTCGAATCGGAGCGCCTGGCCAGGTTGGTCGAGGACCTGCTGGTGATGACGCGCGTGGAGCAGGGCATGGTCGCGGTGGACGTGGAACCGATCCTCGTGCAGCGGCTCTTGCCAACCGTCATCCGCGCATTCCAGTCACGCTGGCCGGGCGTCGAAGTGCGGACCTCCCTGGACAACCATCTACCGGCTGTCGCCGGTGACGCGACCTACGTCGAGCAGGTGATGCGCAACCTGCTCACCAACGCCGTGCGCTACGGCGCGGCAAGGGAACACGGCATCGACGTCGTCGCCGGTCGCGAGAATGGTCAGCTGGTGGTGCGCGTTCTGGATCGCGGACCGGGCTTCGGCGACGACGACGCCCAGCACCTGTTCGACCTGTTCTACCGGGCGCCCGCGGCACGGCTCGTGCCCGGCGGCGCGGGCATCGGCCTGTATGTCTGCCGCCAGCTGGTGGAGTCGATGGACGGCCAGATGTGGGCCGCGCCGCGCGATGATGGCAGCGGGGCCGAGTTCGGCTTCTCGCTGCCGGTAATGGACGTCGACTAGCCGCGACTGCGTCGCCACTGAAACGCCCGCGCGTCTCCTGATTGCCGCCGCGACACATGGCCGGCGTTTACCTTGTGCGCCGCGAAAGGAGGGCCCGCATGCCCGATCAATCGTGGAGCAAGAAGCGAGAACGTCAGTACGAGCACATCAAGAAGTCCTACAAGGACCGCGGTGTCTCGACCGACGAGGCCGAGGAGCGCGCTGCGCGCACGGTGAACAAGGAGCGCAGCGAGCACCACGAGACCAAGTCGGACAGCTGACGCCCTGATGCGAACGACACTCGACCGGCTGCTGGGGCAGCCGGTCTTTCCATGCCCGGGTTGAACGACTAGACCTCGGCGGTCTCGGGCATATCGCGCAGGCCTGGCAGCGGGCTACCCACGGTCCACAGGATGCCGGCCAGCGATGCGATGGTGACGACGAAGAGCGTTTCGCGGACGCCGATCGCGGCGCCCAGCAGGCCGCCCAGCAGTGCGCCGATGGGCCGTATCCCATAGTTCACGAACCTGAAAACCCCCATCGCCCGGCCGCGAATCCGGTCCGGCGTGCGCGCCTGCATGAAGGCACCCACGTTGATATCCAGGATCATCACGCCCAAGCCGGAGAGGAACTCGACGCTGAACAGCATTGCCAGCACGAGCGGGAGTGAGCCGCTGACCAGCGGCACCAGGATGAGCGGAGCGGGGTACAGGACAAGGCCGAGCATGTAGGCCGGGCCCAGCCCGAGCCGGCCTCCGATGCGCGCGGCGACGAGCGCTCCCGCCACGGCGCCCACGGCACCGGCCCCCAAGGCGAGGCCCAGCGCGCCCGGCGACACCCCGAGATAGGTCGTGACGTAAAGGATGATCAGCGCCTGGAAGCCGAAGTTGAACAGGTTGACGGTCGCCACCGAAAGCAGCGTCGGGCGCATGATCGAGTCGCCGAAGATGAAGCGGACGCCCACCGCCAGCTGCCGGCGCACCGATTCGGTCTGCGGTTCGACAGCCGGCTCGGTTGCCCGGGTCCGGACCAGGAAAACGGCCGAGGCGACAAAGGACAGCGCGTCGAGCAGCATCGCGTAGGCCGCGCCGGCCAGCTGGATGAGGATGCCGCCCAATGACGGCCCGCCCACCTGCGCCAGCGATCGGCTGCCGTTGAGCAGTGAGTTGGCCTGGACGTAGTCGTCGCGTTCCGTGACGGCGACGAAGAGCGTGCTCCAGGAAATGTCGAAGGCGACATCGAGCGTACCGACGACGAACGCGACGACGTACAGCTGGACGAGGGTCAGGTCGCCCAGCGCGAAGGCAAGCGGAATGCTGCCGATCACTGCGGCACGGGCGAGATCGGCCGCGATCATCAGCCGGCGGCGGTTGTGGACATGGTCGAGCCACACCCCGACGGGCAACGAGAAGAAGAGGTGCGGCAGCAGCCCGACCGCGGTGAGCAGGCCCATCTGGGCGGCTTCTGCGTGCAGGACCAGCACGGCCACGATGGGCACGGCCAGCAGCGTGACCTGATCACCGAAGACGCTGATCGTCTGGCCCAGCCAGAAATTTCGGAAGGGCCCCTGCCGAAGAAGCGACGGAATCATGAGCCGCGACAGGCTAGCCGACCGCCGGACGGCCCGCGGCAGGTGACTCCTTCGCGTTGCTAGACTCATGAGCCCGCTGGCGAGTGGCCAAACTGGTAAGGCACCTGACTCTGGATCAGGCAATTGAAGGTTCGAGTCCTTCCTCGCCAGCCATCGTCGCCACGTCAAGCGTTGGAGCGGAAACCGCCGGCCGTGACCACTGAATCGCCCACCCGGACGCCTCGGGCCGACTTCATCCGCGAGATCGTCGCCGAGGACCTGGCCGCCGGCCGAATCGACGGCGTCGGTCACCCGCTTTCCGCCGGAGCCGAACGGCTACCTGCACATCGGCCACGCCAAGTCGATCTGCACTCAACTTCGGCATCGCCGCCGAGTTCGGCGGCCGCTGCCACCTGCGCTTCGACGACACCAATCCGGACGAAAGAAGAGCAGGAGTACATCGACGCCATCAAGGCCGACGTGCGCTGGCTGGGCTTCGACTGGGGCGACCGACCTGTACTTCGCCTCGGACTACTTCGAGCAGCTGTACGAGTGGGCGGTCGACCTGATCGAAGGCGGGCAAGGCGTACGTCGACGACCTGATCGGCCGACGAGATCCGCGAGCACCGCGGCACCCTGACCGAGCCCGGCCGCGACAGCCCCTGCCGCGACCGTGCGCGTCGAGGAGAACCTGCGACCTGTTCGCGCGCATGCGCGCGGGCGAGTTCCCCGACGGCGCGCGCGTGCTGCGCGCCAGGATCGACATGGCCTCGCCCAACATCAACCTGCGCGACCCGGTGCTGTACCGCATCCTGCACGCCGCCCACCCGCGCACCGGCGACGCGTGGTGCATCTATCCCACGTACGACTTCGCCCACGGCCAGTCCGACGCCATCGAGGGCATCACCCACTCGCTCTGCACGCTGGAGTTCGAGGACCATCGGCCGCTCTACGACTGGTTCCTCGAGAACCTGCCGGTGCCGTCGCGGCCGCGCCAGTACGAGTTCGCGCGCCTGAAGCTGACCTACACGGTGCTGTCGCAAGCGCTTCCTGCTGCGGCTGGTCGACGAGGGCCGCGTGCGCGGCTGGGACGACCCGCGCATGCCGACCATCTCGGGCATGCGCCGGCGCGGCTACCCGGCGGAGGGCATCCGCGACTTCGCGACGACGATCGGCGTCGCCAAGGCCGACAGCGACGATCGAGATCGGCGCTGCTCGAGTACGCCGTGCGCGACGTGCTCAACCGCGACGCGCCGCGCCGCTTCGGCGGTGCTCGACCCGCTCAAGGTCGTCATCGACAACTACCCGGACGGGCCAGGTCGAGACGTTCGAGGCGGCCAACAACCCCGAGGATCCCGCAGCCGGCACGCGCACGGTGCCGTTCTCGCGCGAGCTGTGGATCGAGCGCGACGACTTCATGGAGGACCCGCCGCCCAAGTTCTTCCGCCTGGCACCGGGCCGCGAGGTGCGCCTGCGCGACGCGTACTTCGTCACCTGCGACGAGGTCGTCAAGGACGCCGCCGGCGAGGTCGTCGAGCTGCGCTGCACGCTACGATCCGGCGACGCGCGGCGGCGACGCGCCCGACGGCCGGCGGCCCAAGGCCACGCTGCACTGGGTCTCCGCCGCGCACGCCGTCGCTGCCGAGGTGCGCCTCTACGACCACCTGTTCACGACGCCGACCCCGGCGCCGGACGGCGACCTGCTGGCCGACCTCAACCCCGATTCGGAGAAGGTCGTCGCGGACGCCCTCGTCGAGCCCTCGCTCGCCGACGCCCGCCCGGCGCGACGTTCCAGTTCGAGCGCCTGGGCTACTTCTGCGTCGACCCCGACACGCGACCGGGCGCGCTGGTCTTCAACCGCACGCTGACGCTCAAGGACACCTGGGCCAAGATCCAGGCGCGCGGCACATAGTTCCGCCCGCGGCTGCAGTGCGGGCAATCTGGCTAGACTCGCGATCGTGATCCGCCCACGGGTCCAGTTCTTGGCCATCCTTGCTGCGGCCGTGCTGCTCATCACCGCGTGCGGCACCGGCCCATCCAGCTCGCCGGTTGGATCAACCGGGATCGTGTCTTCCCCAGGCGAGAGTGTCGCGCCCACGGCGACGGACGTGGACATGGCCAGCTTCGTCGACCAGGTCACGAACGAACCGCACGACACCGTCACAGCCCCCGATGGCAGCGCAGAACTGCTCATCCCGCAGGGAGCGCTGCCGCCCGGCACATCCGCCAGTCAGCTTTCGATCACGCCGCTGGATCCAGCCCAGGCGGGCATAACCTGGACCGGCGAACCGCCCATTGCCGCCTGGAAGCTGTCGCCCGACGGGCTGCATTTCTCCACACCTGTGCTATTCGAGGTTCTCCACGGCGTGGCCGGCGCGGACACCGACACGATGCTGGCGCTCCTGTCGGGCACCACGCTCGAGGGAGCGCCCACCCTCCTGCAGGGGGACGCCCAGGGAGACCAGACGGCAGTTGCCGCCCAGATCAGTCACTTCACCGTAATCAGCTGGGTTCCTCTGAGCTTTGCCATTGGCCTGGGACACGTCGCCGATCAGTTTGTTGGCGAACCGTTCACCGTTACGGCCAATGTTCAGGTGCACATCCTCAAGAGAGCGAGCGGCGTCGTGGACACTGGTGCAATGCCGGCCATCAAGGACGCGATGGCACGGGGAACGTGGGAGGCAAGCGGACCGATCGATCCCGATCTCCTTGCCATCGGCTACTTCGACGGCGTGGATCAGCCCGTGCAGGAGAGCCAGCAGTTCACCTGCAACACTTCGGGTTCCGCTCAAGTCAAATTCGTGGTCACGGCGAAGTTCCAGATGATCGATATCGCGGAGGTCGCGGGGCAGCCAGGCGAGGTCGCGATCTCTGGTGAGGTCGAGAAGACCGGTTCCTCGAACACGTTCCAATGCCGGCAGCCACCTAGTCCACCGGTGAACAGCCCGTCGGCCCCGCCGTCGCTGGCCGTCCCGCCGGTCTTCTTCGACATGGCCCTGCAGGTCAGCGCTCCGGGTGCCTCGGGCGGCGACGCCTACTTCGAGGCCGACGGCGACAGCACCCAGGTCACGCTCGATGTGAAAGCCCAGCCGGCATTGACCGGTCCGGCGAGCATCCGCTCGGGTACATGCGACAGCCCAGGGCCCGTCGTCTATGACCTGTCGCCCAACGTCAGCACCCAGCCGCAGGGCAAGCTGCCGGCCGGCCTCGCTTCACTGCTGACCGGCCAGAACATCGTCACGGTCGCGGGCAATGACGGCACGGGCGTGGTCGCCTGTGCGGCCCTGCCCAGGGCGCCGTGATAACTCTGGGTCCGGGCAACGCCGGTGCGCTGGCGCCAACGACCGCAGTGTTGGTCGAGAGCTATTCGGGCTCCGGCACGGCAATCAGCGTGTCGGTGCCCAACCTGTACACCGACCTGCCTCGGCCCGTGTCGATAAACCAGGCAACATGCCCGGACGTGGGCACGGTCGCCTACCCGCTCGGCGACGAGAGCGGCGGCATGCTCCAGACGACGGTTGCTGCCAACCTGTCCGACCTGCTCGCCGGCGGCACTCGATCCAGGTCGGCGAGGACGACAGCTCGCCCGGCCAGACCGTTGCCTGCGGCGACCTTCACTAGATGGAGCACAACGATGGTTGAGAGACGCGCCACGGCGCAGCGCAAGACGGACGTGCTGGCCATGCTCGAGCGCAATGACCATGCGTGGCTGGCCACGGCGGCCGGTTCCGTCCCGCACGTGATCGTCACCCAGGTGATCTGGGATGGTGAGTCGATCGTTATCGCCACGCGCCAGTCGAGCCGCACCGCGCGCAACCTCGACGAGAGCCAGACCGCGCGCCTGGCGTTCGGCGACTCGGACGACGCCGCGCTGATCGACGTCGAGCTGGCGGCGTCGCTGCCCGCCGGCGCCGCCGGCGACGTGGCTGTGACCTTCCAGAAGGCGGCCGGCTGGGATCCCGCCGAGGAGGGTCCCGACTGGCGCTACTTCGTGCTCCACCCGGGTCGCATCCAGGCGAATCGTGGCTATGGCGAGATCGAGGGCCGCGACGTGATGAAGGGCGGTCGCTGGCTCGCCTGATCAGCACCACCGCGCATTCAGACGGCCCTAATTGGCCAAACTCGCTACCAGCGCACGTTAGGTCAGTTTGGTGACCTCAAACTCGGTCACCAGAGGGAAACCCCTGCACGGGGCTGCTGGCCAGGGGCGGATTCCGGCCGCGCAACGTGCATTACGTTCGACCCTTGCGCGTATGACCATGTCCGGGGCCTGCCGGACGTGCCGTGCGCCCGACAGGAAGACAGCATGCTGTTCCTCGTGCGGGGCGGCACATGGCTAGCGTGCGTTATCTCGCCGAGCTCGTGCGAGAGGCACGCCAAGGCGCCGGGATGCGTGGCGTGCGAGTGAGCCCGCACACGCGGCGCCCAGACGACTGTCCAGTTCGCCGTGTGTCACTTTCTGGCGCGACCAGCCATTCAGCTATGGCGAGGGCAAGGCGTGACACACCCGACTTACTCGCCGGGTGCGCAAGCGAGCGAAGGCGAGATGTCTGACGAGAGATCGGCCTAGATCGGCGTCAGCATGGGAAGCGGCCGCGAGGTCCAGGCCAAGACGATCACGATCAACACCAACACAAGAACGACAATGATGAGCACAACCTCAGCGCGGGACATCGTGTCCGATCGAGCACCGGTGACAGCCCGTGGCTGACCTCGCGCCACTGCGCAGCGCAAGGCCGACGTGCTGGCAATGCTCGAGCGCCATGGTGATGCCTGGCTGGCGACGGCGAATGGCGGCGAACCGCACATGATCGTCAGCGCGACCGCGTGGGATGGCGAGTCGATCGTGGTCGCGACGCGCGAGTCGAGCCGCACCGCGCGCAACCTCGACGAGACACCGGCCGAGCGGCTGGCCTCGGCACCTCTGACGACGCAGTACTCGTTGACGTCAGCTCGCCGCTTCGCTACCGACCAGCGGCGGCGGCGACGCGGGTGCCACGTTCCGCGAAGCGGCGCGCTGGGATCCCGCCGAGCAGGGCCCCGACTGGCGCTATTACGTCCTGCGGCCAGTACGTATCCAGGCGTATCGCGGCTACGGCGAGATCCATGGGCGTGACGTCATGAGGGACGGTGATTGGCTCGCCTGACCGGCGGCGGTCTAGACTTGCACGCGTTCGCTGGCGCGTGGCTCAACGGTCGAGCACCTGACTCTGGATCAGGGGGTTGAAGGTTCAAATCCTTCCGCGCCAGCCACTCCCCGCATCCGGAGGATCGGGGGCGTGCCTGGGGGCTAATACCGCCGGCTCGGCGCACTCGTCGACCCAAACCCCACCGCTATCCTCGGCCCGTGGAGGAACGACGCCGGCTGCTGGCGGAATTCGGACTGGGCGCGGACGACGAGCAGGCGTGGCTCGCCGCCGGCCTGCCGGACGACGCGTTCGACGAGTGGCTGATGGACCGCGTCGCGCGCCGGCCGAGTGGCGATCGTGCCCGCGAAACCTATGGCGCGGAGGGCATCCACGACTGGGCGCGGCGGGCGATCCTCGAAGCCCTGGACCTCCAGCCGGACGAACGGCTGCTCGAGGTGGGCGTCGGCGGCGGCCTGCTGCTGCGTGACGCAATGAAGGCCGGAGCGGAGGCGGTCGGAGTCGACCACAGCCCCGAAATGGTCGCGCTGGCACGCGAGCGCGCGCCCGGCGCGGAGGTCGTGCTGGGCGAGGCGGAGGACCTCAACTTCGCCGACGAGTCGTTCGACGCCGTCGCCATGTCGATGGTCTTCTTCTTCCTGGCTCACCCCGTCCTGGTACTGCGCGAATGCCGGCGCGTGCTCGTGCCCGGCGGGCGCCTGGCGATCTACACGACTGCGCCCGAACTGCGCGGCACGCCGGCAGCGCCCGAACCGTTCGCCAGCCACAGCCACCTGTACACCGACCGCCAGCTCGCGGCACTCGCCCGTCGCGCCGGCCTGCGTGATGTCAACGTGGTCAACGAACAGGGTGGCCAACTGCTGACCGCCCGTCGCTGACGCGCGTCAGGGGCGCGTGGCCTCCGCCGCCTCGACCGGCGCGACATCGGACGGCTGCCTGACCCGGGGCAGCGGCGAAAACACCAGCAGCAGGATCGATGCGGCCATGCCCGCCCAGCCGATGGCGATGCCGCCGCGGATGCCGATGACCCCGGCCAGCGCCGCAGCCAGGAGCGCGCCCAGCGGATAGGCGATGCCGTGCGAGAAGACTTCCAGCGTGGCGTTGACACGACCCAGGATGCGGTCGGGAATGACGCTCTGGATGAGCGAGATCTCGGCCACTTCCTCGACCGTTTGAAGCCCGTCGCCCAGCAGCTGCGGCAGGAAAACCATCAGCACCGCGAGCCACAGCGGGCCTCCGGCGAGTGGCGTCAGCACGCCGATGATCGAGGCGCCCGTGGCCATCCAGATGAGCGCCGGTCCAAAGCCCAGCCGGCCGATCACGCGCGACGCGAAGAACGACCCGATCAGTGAGCCCACGCCACCGGCGGAGACGACGATGCCCAGCAGGAAGGGGCTCAGATGCAGGTCGTTGATCAGGTACAGCGTGTAGAGCACGCCGTAGAACGAGCCCGACACGTGGGCGATGACCGAGCGCAGCGTCAGCGGCACGAGAACGGCGTGGCGGCGCACGAGGCGCAGGCCCTCGAGGATCTCCTGGCGAATCGGCGTGGCCTGCGTCCGTTGCGGGCGCGGCGGTTCGGGCCTGCGGATGAGGATCAGCGAGGCCGCCGAGACGAGGTATGAGATCGCGTCGGTCAGGATGGCGAACGGCGCACCGATGAGCTGGACCAGTCCACCACCCAGGCCCGGCCCGCCAACCTCCGCCAGCGACGAGCTCGCGGCAAGCTTGCTGTTGCCCTCGACGACCCGCTCGACACCGACCAGCGACGGGACGTAGGCCGGATACGCAGCGTCAAACAAGGCGCCCAGGCAGCCCTCCAGGAAAACCACGACGTACAGCTGCGCGAAGCTCAGTACGCCGGCCAGATAGGCGACCGGGATCGAGAAGAGCAGCACCGCACGGATCGCGTCGGACCCGATCATGAGTGGCCGCCGCCGGACGCGGTCGACCCACGCCCCGGCGAAGAAGCCGACCAGCAGCACGGCGAGGCTCGCGGCGACGACCAGGCCGGCCATCTCGTAGGGTCCTGCGCCGAGAACCAGCAGGGCGACGAGGGGCACGGCCGTACGCGTCACGACCGAACCCAGCTCGGAGATCGTCTGGCCGGTCCACAGCTTCATGAAGTCGGCGTCGCGCCACAGCGAGCGTGTGGTCGAGTGGGTTGCGTTCACGGGCGCGCAGGATACCGGCTGGGGCTGGCCGAGTTGCGGCCCAACCGATCGACGGATGATGCGTGCAGCGGCTCAAGATCCAATTGAACCCTGCACAAAGCGGCGGCCAAACCACCGTTTGCGAACACGTTTGCTCAGGGAATTGGTCGCTATCGATCCTCTGTGCGCATCAAGCGCGCCGTGAGGCGGCCGGCGGACTTGAGAACGGTGAGCGCATGCAGGGTCAGCACCTCCGACGGCGCTCCCCTGCCCCAGTCGACCACGTCGGTCGGCGACGTGACGTGGCGGCCGGCCTGCCACCACGCGTGGGTGGTCACGAAGCGCCCGTCGGGCAGCTGCCTTTCTTCGAGCAGGTCGAGTGCATCGCCGGCGCGTGGATCGTCCAGGAGCGCCGAGTCGGTCGCCGCCAGGACACGCAGGCCGGCGAGGAAGTCGTAGTGCCAGTAGGCCGGCCAGTGGAGGGCGGCCATGCTCGAATGGATCTGCCGGCGCCCATCGAGGGTGCGGAAGAGTCGGTGGCCGAGCAGCAGCTCGGCGGTCCGCCTGGCCGCGGCGTCCGCGTCGGCCGCCAATTGGTCGGCGTCGCCGATTGCGTCGCGCCAGGCGGCCAAGCCAATGGCCGTCGCCCAGCTTTCGTGGAAGCTGGAGCGGTAGCCCGACGAGCGGCGGTCGCAGTTCCAGCCGCCATCGGGCCACTGCCATTCGAGCAACTTCTCCACCAGCCGCCGCGCCCGCGGGTCGCGCGCGTGGCCAAAGCGCGCGGCCGAATAGAGCGCGTTGCCTTCCATCGATGCGTCGGCACGGTACAGCCCGTCCAGGCGCGGAATGGAGTCGAGGTGACGCGGGTTGGCGATCCAGTTGAGCTCGCGGTCGATGGCATCGTCGATGCGGCGGCGGACTTCCGCGCGATCGGCCACGGGCAGGTCGAAGTCGGCCAGGCTGACCAGGCGCCAGTGCAGGCCCCACCACTTGCGGTAGGGCGTCACCTCTGGTCCCGGGAAATCGAGCAGCGTGGCGACGATGCGCCCATCGAAGATCGCCGCGCGGTCGGCGCGCACGTGCGCGTCAGCTTCGGGCGTGCCGAGCAGCCAGGTCCGCGCCCGGTAGCGGACTACTGGCTCGTCGGAGTGCAACAGCCAGTCGACGGCGGCGGCAGACACCGCAATAGGCTCGCACGCCGGTCCACCACTCCGACGACTGCCCCCTTCGCCCCCTCCGACAACCTGCGCCAATTACAACGTGGCCACAGTTATCCGACTGCCGGCCCCGGCCACCAGGGCTAATTGCCGGCGAGGCTGAAGTTAGCCAACATTCGCCGCCTCTCGCCCGCACACGTCGGCGCGGGGCAGGCGCGGGGCGAGGGCAGCGAGCTGCGTAACGGTGGCGTGACAGAAATTGGCCCAGGAACCGCCGCGCGCAGGGTCCGGCATCCGGCGTTGCCGGTGTGCCAGGGCGGCGGCCGCGAGCGTCACGGAGTGAAGCGGAAGGCGCCCAGATACGGCTGAACGTCGCTCTCCAGATCGCTTGCCTCGCCGGCGAACACGATCGAGCCATCGGGCATGACCCAGCCGACCGAGTTGAAGAGGTCGGCCGGAGCCGAGGCGAGGCTGGTCCACGAAGAGCCGTCGGCAGCCAGTACCGCGAGTCCCCGCGTGGCGGAATATTCGCTGCCTCCAGGTGACCCGCCGAACACCAGCAGGCGACCATCTGGCAGCTGTACGGCTGCGGCGCCGACACCCGGCGACACGCCATGGAAACTCGGCATTGGTGGTCCCGCCGACCAGGCATTCGTTGCCTCGTTGTAGATCGCAGTCCGTGGATCGAAGAAGTAGATGACTTGCCGCTCTCGCCGCCCAGCGCGATTGCGCCGTTGCCGAAAGGCACGATCTCCGCGTACACCCCGACCGGCGCCTTCCCAGCACTGACCCAGTGATTCGCCCCGGTCTTGAGTCGCGCTGACTTACTCGCGGAGCAGCACCACGACCGCGCCATCGGCCAGCACGACGGCCGCTGTCGCATCATCGAACGGCAGTGGTGGACCGGCTGTCCAGCTGCCGTGGTCGGATCGTAGAAGTCGGTGGCCGTCGAGCCCGCACCTGGGCTCACAACCGCCAAGCACCAGCACCTGGCCACCAGGCAGGCCCACCGGGACCGTGTCATCACGCGAATCGGGCAGCTGTGCCGTCTGTTGCCAGGCCTGATTAAAACCGCCACGGATGTATGAGAGCGTGTTCGGCTGGCCGTGGGTGCGTTCGGAATCGATGGCGAACTGGGTACCGTCCGGCAGGGCGACAAGCAGGCAGGAGCAGGGCGGCGCGGCCGTCGGCGACCAAGTGTCGTCCGCCGGGTCATAGACCGACGCGCGCAGCTGAACCTGGCTGTTCACCCAGAGCGCCAGGCCCTCCGCCGGTCGACAACAGACCTGCCGGACCAACGCCCAGGTAGTTGCTGCCGTGTGGCCCGACGGCCAGCACGTCCCACGTACCCGACCCTTGGTCGGCGGCTGGTGGGGTCCGGTGGGTGTCGGCGTCGGCGTCGGCGTCGGCGACGCGGTGGGCGTGGCCGTCGCTGCCGAGGTCGGCGTGGGTGTCGCGCCGATGCTCGCGCTGCGCGACGGCGCGGCGCTGGCGGACGCCGGTGCCGCGGAGGTGCCGGTAGTCGCCGCCGGCGGGGGGGTTGATGGCGGTGGGGTTGATGGCGCGGGCGTCGATCCGCAGCCGGCAACGACGAGGAGCCCGACGAGGCCCAACCAGCCCTTCCCTGACACGATGATCCTCCTCAAGGTCCGCAGGCACCGATCGTAAACCTCGGCGGCCCTGCGCCCGAGTCAGTCGATCGGACTACTCACGATCGCCGGGTGCCTCGACAGGGTGCGCCGGCCGTAGCGCCACACGACGACGCCTTACGGAACGACCGCCTACCACGGTACGCCGGTTCCGCACCTCGGCGGTGGCCGTTACGATGTTGCGATGACCGAGCAACCGTCCTTCGCACGAGACATTCGCCCGCTCTTCCGCGAAAGCGACATTCGGGCGATGGCGTTCGCCTTCGACCTCGGGTCGCTCGATGACGTACGCGCCAACGCAGACGGGATCTACGAACGGCTGGCCGGCGGCGAGATGCCCTGCGACAGCCCCTGGCCGGCGGAGAATGTGGCCCGTTTCCGCAGCTGGATCGACGCGGGCATGCCTGCCTGACGGGTTGACCGGCGTGGCAATCTCTATTGGCCGCAGATCGTCGGCAGGTACGAGACGAAAGGAGCGAAATGGCAGCAGCCATGTCCCACGAGAAGGTGATCCAGACCTGCTTGGAAGGCATGACTCGCTATGCGCACTCTCAACCTCGGCATCCTGGCGCATGTAGACGCCGGTAAGACAACCCTCACCGAGCGGCTCCTCTTCGCCGCCGGCGCGATCCCCGAATTCGGCAGCGTCGACGCCGGCACCACCCAGACCGACTACCTCGCGCTCGAGCGTGAGCGCGGCATCACCATCCGGTCGGCAGTCGCCTCGTTCACCATCGGCGACCTGGCTGTCAACCTCATCGACACGCCAGGGCACCCCGACTTCATCGCCGAGGTGGAGCGTGCGTTGGCGGTACTCGACGCGGCTGTGCTCGTCATCTCGGCAGTCGAAGGCGTGCAGTCGCAGACGCCGCTGCTCATGCGCGCGCTTCAGCGGTTGAAGGTTCCCACGCTGCTCTTCGTCAACAAGATCGATCGCTCCGGCGCCGATACGGCACGCGTCCTCGACGCGGTCGGGCGTCGCCTCACACCGGCACTCGCAGCGCTGGGCCAGGTGCGCGATGAGGGCACGCGCGCGGCGCGCTCCGTGCCTGACCCAGCCGACGACGAGGCAGTCCGCCTCAAGCTGGCCGAGCTGCTCGCCGACCACGACGACGGTCTGCTGCACGCATTCATCGCCGACGCGACAGATATCCCCGAGCGTCGTCTGCAGCGCGCCCTCCGGCGGCAGCTCGCGCAGGCGCTCGTCTGCCCGGTCCTGTTCGGCTCGGCTGTGACCGGCGCAGGCATCGACACGCTGATGGCGGCGATCGTCGACCTCCTGCCGCCCGCGACCGGCGACCCAGAGGCGCCCGTCTCGGGACGCATCTTCAAGATCGAGCGCGGCGCCGCGCGCGAGAAGGTTGCGTTGGTCCGTCTCTACGCCGGCACGCTTCGGCCGCGCGACCGCGTGCCTTACGGCCGCGGGCAGGAGGGCAAGGAGGGCAAGGTGACCGGCGTGGCGGTCTTCGCGCCGGGTGGACCGACGCCGCGCGACGAGATGGTCGCCGGCGAGGTCGGCCAGTTGCGCGGACTGTCCGCGGCAATGGTCGGGGATGCAATCGGTGCGGGTCGCGACGTCATCGAGCACCACTTTGCGCCGCCCACGCTCGAGTCGGTGGTGCGGCCCATTCGGGCCGGCGACCGCGGCCGGCTGCTCGCGGCGCTGAGCGAGCTTGCCGAGCAGGACCCGCTGATCAACGTGCGTCAGGACGACGAGCGCGGAGACACATGGCTGTCGCTCTACGGCGAGGTCCAGAAGGAGGTCACCGCGGCGACCCTGGAGCGCGACTACGGCGTCGCCGTGGCCTTCAGCGATACGACGACGATCTGCATCGAACGGCCGGCGGGCAGCGGCGCGGCGGGCGAAGTACTGCGAGCCCGAACCCACACCAACGTGACCGGCCGGAGTTCACCCGACAGCGACAACCCCTTCCCGGCCACCCTCGGCCTGCGCATCGATCGGGCGCCCGAATCCTCCGGCGTGACCGTGGAACTGGACGTGGACTACCACCTGGTGCCGCTGTACATCTACAAGACCTCCGAGCTCTTCGTGGAGCAGCTGACCACCTACGTGAACGATGCGCTGCGCGAAGGACTCGCCGGCTGGCAGGTGACCGACGCGGCCGTGACCGTCATCGACTGCGGCTATCGCGCGCCGGGCACCACCGCGGGCGACTTCCGCAAGCTCGTGCCACTCGTGCTCATGCGCGCCCTGCAGCGCGCCGGGACCACGGTGTGCGAGCCGATCGCGGGTTTGACCATGGAGGCACCAGCCGCCAGCCTCAGCCGCCTGCTGGTGATGCTCGGGCGGCTCGGCGCCCAGGCACAGCCGCCGGTGCTGCTCGACGGGCTGTGCCGCATCGACGCGACGCTGGCCGTGGCCAGGCTCCAGGACCTGCGCCGCCTGCTACCCGGCGCCACGTCGGGCGAGGGAGTGGTCGAGGTGAGCTTCGCCGGCTACCAGCCGGTGGCCGGCCCGCCGCCGAGGCGCGCGCGAACGACGCCCGATCCACTCAACGTCGAGGAATATCTTGCCCACCTCGCCGGCCACATCGCGGGCGGCTGAGTGGCGGCCGGCCATGGAAGGGCGCCGAGCGCCAACCGGCCAGATGCGCGACGATGGGGCGGTATGGCACCAGACACACGCCCAGGGGCAGCCGAGATGATGCGCGCGCTGGGGCTGCTCGTCGACGGGCCCAGGGTGTGGGGTACACCGGTATCCGGTCGCGCGCCGGGCATCTTCGTCGCGGAACTGCCGGCCGCGCCCGACCAGGCGCCGCTCGACCACCACGCCATCCGGCGCTGGCTGGATCACGTTCCCGACCTGACGCTGGACGGCGCTCAGCCCGCCCCGGCAGCCCTCGCGGCACGCCTGGCCGAGTTCTGGCTGCCCGGCGAACCCGTGCTGTTCGTCGGTCGTTCGGCGCGCTCCGTGAGCCAACGGCTGGCGGCCATCTATGCCACTCCGCTGGGCGACGACCGGCCGTCGGCGCTGGCCTACTGGCTGAAGACACTATCCGCGCTGCGTGACGTCCGCGTGTGGTGGGCGGCCACCGACGCGCACGAGGAGTACGAAGACGCGTTGCTGGAAGAAGTGGCGACACGTAACGACGGGCGCCTGCCGTTCGCGAACCTGGCCTCGCCCTCGCGCGGGACGCGGGCGACCGGCATCGACAACCCGCTACGCCGCGCCGACGAACAGGCGGCCCCGACCAAACCGACGGCAAGGAAATCGCCCACCGCCGCTCGGCCCCGCACCACGACAGCCGGCCGACCAGCGACGCGCTCACGCTCCTCCGCCAAGGCCGCCAAGCCCATTCCCGAGCCCACGTACCTGTCCGAGGAAGGAGTCGTGCGCCTGACGGCAGAGCTGGAGGAGTTGCGCACGACTGTCCGGCCGGAGGTGATCGCCCGGGTCAAGGCCGCGCGCGAGCTGGGCGACCTGCGCGAGAACGGCGACTACGAGGCGGCGCGCAAGGAACAGTCGTTCGTGGAGGGTCGGATCCAGACGCTCGAGGCGCTGTTGCGTTCCAGCCGCGTGATCGACGCGGCGGAGCCGACCGACACCGTGCGACCCGGCTCGACGGTCGAGGTCGAGTTCAGCGGTGAGCGCGAGACCTACGTGCTGGTCGGCTCGAGCGAGGCCGACCCGGCGAGTGGCCGGCTGTCATACCAGTCGCCGGTGGGCAAGGCCCTGCTCGGCGCGCGTGCCGGCGACCAGGTTCGCGTGGAACTGCCGGGCGGCGCGCACGAGTACCGCATCATCGAAGTTCGCTGAGCGCGGGGCCGAGAGGGCGTCAATGTCAGCGTGATTGACAAAATCGGGCTTGCACGGTCGTAAGCAAACCTCGGCGGTGCGTGAGCAGCTCAATGGCCGTCTCGCGCAACACGATCGGACGCCGCACCGCCGTTGGCAGCGGCCCTAGAGGGCAGCCAACCGCGATTTGGTCAGCGTGGCTGACATCCGGCGGCGCACGGCGGGGCGGTCAGCGTGGCTGACATCCGGCGGCGTGGACCTACCCCGCTTTCGTGGACACCTACCATCGCGGCACCGTCCGCGGGAAGGAGTCCACATGGGGAGGAGGCACACCCACTACAGCACTGAGTTCCGGGCCGAGGCGGTGAGGCTGGCCGAGACATCGGGTCAGTCGGTCCGTCAGGTCGCGCTTGATCTGGGGATCGCCAACCAGACCCTCGGGCAGTGGCTCCGCCAGGCCCACGAGCGGCCGCCGGGAGCGCCGCTCGCGGCCGACGAGCGGGCCGAGCTCGTCGAGCTGCGGCGCCGGGTGAAGGTCCTCGAGACCGAGCGCGAGATCCTGCGAAAAGCAGCCGCCTTCTTCGCTCAGGAGACCGAGCGGACCCGGTGACCCGGTTCCGCTTCGTCGAGCAGGAGAAGGCGAGCTATCCGGTGCGCATCCTCTGCCGCGCCCTCGGTGTCTCCCCGAGCGGCTACTACGCCTGGCGATCACGCGCTCCCTGCGCCCGAGAATGCGCGGATGCGGAACTGGCCGCGCAGATCCGCCGCGCGCATGCCCGGAGCCGCGGGACGTACGGCGTGCCGCGCATCCACGCCGACCTCGCCGATGCCGGCTTCCACGTCTCGCGCAAGCGGGTCGCGCGGCTGATGCGGCGTGACCATCTCGCGGGCGTCCATCGCCGCCGGTTCGTGCGCACGACGATCCGCGCCGAGCACGCGGCGCCGTTCCCCGATCTCGTCAAGCGCGACTTCAGCGCCGCGGGGCCCGACCGGCTGTGGGTCGCCGACATCACGGCGCTCCCGACACGCGCCGGAGCCTGCTACCTGGCCTCGATCGTCGACGCCTGGAGCCGCCGGGTCGTCGGCTGGTCGATGGCGGGACACATGCGCACCGAGCTCGTCAGCGCGGCGCTCGACGCGGCGATCGTCCGCCGCCGACCGGGCACCGATCTCATCCATCACTCCGACCACGGCACGCAGTACACGAGCCTCGCGTTCGGACGGCGCCTGCGCGAGTCGGGGATCGCGGCGTCGATGGGCTCGATCGGCGACTGCTACGACAACGCGCTGGCCGAGAGCTTCTTCGCCACCTTGGAGACAGAGCTGATCGACCGCTCCGACTGGGCGACCAGGGCGGAGGCCAAGGCCGCCGTCTTCGACTACATCGAGGTCTTCTACAACCGGATCCGCCGCCACAACAGCCTCGGCAAGCTCAGTCCCGAGCAGTTCGAGGAGCGCTATCGTTCAAGGCCGGTCATCGCGGCCGGATGAGGCATCACGTCCACGAAACCGGGGCAACTCCAGCGCACGGCGGGGCGGTCAGCGTGGCTGACATCCGGCAGCGCACGGCGGGGCGGTCAGCGTGGCTGACATCCGGCGGCGCACGACGTGCCAGTCGCGGCATCCGCCGGCGAGGTCAGTAGGGCCAGGTCCAGCCGGAAATCTGCGGGTCGTCCTCGCCGAACTCGCGCGCATGCATCGACGCCGTCAGACGGGCATCGACCATCTGCTGGCGCAGGTCGGCGGCGCGTTCGCCCAGTCCGGGCACGCGGTCGATCACGTCCATCACCAGGTGGAAGCGGTCGATGTCGTTGCGCAGGGTCATGTCGAACGGCGTCGTGACCGTGCCTTCCTCCTTGTAGCCACGCACGTGCAGGTTGACGTGGTTGTGGCGCCGATACGCGAGCCGGTGGATCAGCCACGGGTAACCGTGGAAGGCAAAGATGATCGGCTTGTCGCGCGTGAACAGGGCGTCGAACTCACGGTCGGGCAGGCCGTGCGGGTGCTCGCTTTCGGGCTGCAGGCGCATCAGGTCGACGACGTTGATGAAGCGTACGGCCAGGTCGGGCAGGTGCTGGCGCAGCAGATCGGCCGCGGCCAGCGCTTCGAGAGTGGGAGTGTCACCGCAACAGGCGAGGACGACATCGGGTTCGCCGTCCGTGGTCGATGCCCACGGCCAGATGCCCACACCGCGTGCCGCGTGCAGGACCGCGTCGTCCATGGGTAGGTATTGGAGCGCCATCTGCTTGCCGGCAACCACGACGTTGACGTACTGGCGCGAGCGCAGGCAGTGGTCGGCGACCGACAGCAGCGTGTTGGCGTCGGGGGGCAGGTAGATGCGCACCACCTCGGCCTTCTTGTTCGCCACGACATCGAGGAAGCCCGGATCCTGGTGGCTGAAGCCGTTATGGTCCTGGCGCCAGACATGCGATGAGAGCAGGTAGTTGAGCGATGCGATCGGCCGGCGCCAGGGGATCTCATTGGTGATCTTCAGCCACTTGGCGTGCTGGTTGAACATCGAGTCGACGATGTGGATGAACGCCTCGTAGCAATCGAACAGCCCGTGCCGGCCGGTCAGCAGGTAGCCCTCCAGCCAGCCCTCGCACAGGTGTTCCGAGAGCACCTCCATCACCCGTCCCGAGTGTGCCTGGTGTTCGTCGGTCGGCAGCAGTTCGCCTTCGAACTGGCGATCGGTGACCTCGAAGACCGACGACAGGCGATTGGAATCGGTCTCGTCCGGCCCGAATAACCGGAAGTTGGTCGGATTGTCCTTGATCACGTCGCGCAGGAAGCGGCCGAGCACCCGTGTCGCCTCGTCGAACGTCTGCGCGGGTTGCGTGACCTCGACCGCGTAGTCCCGAAAATCGGGCAGCATGAGATCGCGCAGCAGTTCGCCGCCGTTGGCGTGCGGGTTGGCGCTCATGCGTCGGTCACCGCGCGGCGGGAAATCGGCCAGGTCAGGGACCAGGCGGCCCTCTTCGGTGAACAGCTCGCCCGGTTGGTAGCTGTGCATCCAGGCATCGAGCTGGGCGAGGTGGGCCGGATCGTTGCGCACGTTGGGGAGCGGTACCTGGTGGGCACGCCAGGTGCCCTCGACCGGCTTGCCGTCGACCTCCTTGGGGCCGGTCCAGCCCTTGGGCGAGCGCAGGATGATCATCGGCCAGGTGGGCCGGGCGGCATCGTCTTCGTCGCGCGCCCGGTGCTGGATTGCGGTTATCTCGTCGAGCACCTGGTCGAGCGTCGCTGCGAACTGGCGGTGCATCCTGGCCGGGTCATCGCCGGCGACGATGAACGGCTTGTAGCCGTAGCCCTCGAAGAGCTCGACCAACTCCTTTTCCGGGATCCGCGCCAGGACGGTGGGATTGGCGATCTTGTAACCATTGAGGTGGAGGATCGGCAACACGGCGCCGTCGTGCGCCGCGTTCAGGAACTTGTTGGCCTGCCAGCTGGTGGCAAGTGGCCCGGTTTCCGCCTCGCCGTCGCCGACCACGCAGAAGACGGTCAGCCCGGGGTTGTCGAACGCCGCCCCATAGGCGTGCGCCAACGAGTAACCCAGCTCACCGCCCTCATTGATCGAGCCCGGCACCTCCGGCGTCACGTGGCTGCCGATGCCGCCCGGAAACGAGAACTCGCGGAAGAGTTTGCGGATGCCGTCCTCGCCCAGGCCAACGGCCGAGTAACGCTCCGACCAGGTTCCCTCGAGATATGCGTTGGCCACGGCCGCCGGGCCGCCATGGCCGGGCCCGACGATCATGATCGCGTCGAGGTCACGCTGCTTGATGACGCGGTCGGCGTGGGCCCAGACGAAGTTCAGGCCGGGCGTCGTGCCCCAGTGGCCGAGCAGCCGCGGCTTGATGTCGGACGCCTGCAGGGGCCGGCGCAGCAGCGGGTTGTCGAGCAGGTAGATCTGGCCCACGGCCAGGTAATTTGCCGCGCGCCAGTAGGCGTCTATGCGCTTCAGTTCGCGGTCGCTGAGCGGGTTGCGGCTGGCGCGGCTGGCGCGCTTGGTCGTCGTGTTGGTCGTGGGTCCCATCGACCGATTATCCGCTTGTTCGGCCCATGGCACTGAACCATGCCCAGGGCGTGTTGAACACCTGACCAACGCCATCCCCGTGGGTGTATAAGGACCACGCATGCCTGGGCTCGATACCGGGAACACCGCCTTCATGCTGCTCTGCAGCAGCCTGGTGATGCTCATGACGCCCGGCCTTGCGTTCTTCTACGGCGGGCTGGTCGGACGCAGGAACGTCCTGGCCATCATGATCCAGAGCTTCGTCTCGATGGGTTGGACGACCGTTATCTGGTTCGCCGTTGGCTATTCGCTGTGTTTCTCAGGTGATGTCGGCGGGGTGATCGGCAACCTCGACAAGGCGTTCCTGAGCGGCGTCAGCCTGACCAGCCCCGCGGCGGCGAACCCGAGCATCCCGGAGATCGTATTCGTCGCCTACCAGATGATGTTCGCGATCATCACCCCCGCACTGATCACCGGCGCGTTCGCGAATCGGGTGTCGTTCAAGGCCTACATGGTCTTCCTCACCGCATGGCTGCTGTTCGTCTACTTCCCGTTCGTGCACATGATCTGGGGCGGCGGTGTCCTGCAGCAGTGGGGTGTGCTCGACTTCGCGGGCGGCATAGTCGTGCACAACATCGCCGGCCTGGCGGCCCTCGCCTCAGTGCTTTACGTCGGCCGCCGCCAGGTGGCCGACCGCGGCCCGCACAGCATCCCGCTGGTCGCGCTGGGCACCGGCTTGCTGTGGTTCGGCTGGTACGGCTTCAACGCGGGCAGCGAGTTCCGCGTCGACTCGACCACCGCGGTAGCGTTCCTGAATACGGACATTGCTGCGTCATTCGCAGCGATGGCCTGGCTGTTCACCGCCTGGCTACTTGAGAAGCGGCCGAGCTTTCTGGGCCTGCTCACCGGCGCTGTGGCGGGCCTCGCAACCGTGACGCCTGCCGCCGGCTTCGTATCACCGCCTGCGGCGGCCGTGATCGGGGTCGTCTCGGGCGTCGTGTGCTACGGCGCGGTGGCGCTCAAGAACCGACTCCACTGGGATGACGCGCTCGATGTCTGGGGCGTGCACGGAGTCGGCGGTTTTCTGGGGATAGTGCTTCTCGGCGTGCTGGCAACGACCGCCTTCAACCCCAATGGAACCGATGGCCTGCTCGCGGGGAACCCGACCTTCTTCATCAAGGAGCTGGCCGCGGTAGTCCTCTCGTCCGTGTGGGCATTCGCCTTCACGTTCGGCATGCTGTGGCTGATCGATCGGGTTACCAAGGTGCACGTCGCGCCGGGCGTCGAGGAGGTCGGCCTCGACACCGGACTTCATCGCGAAGAGGCCTACGTCGGCCTCGACTGAGCCCTAGAGGCGAAGCTCGGCGCGAGCAGTCGGGTCGCCGGGCTGCTCGCTGAGCTCGAAACCGACCTTCTGGGCGGTACGGCGCATGGCCATGTTGAAGGGCAGGATCTCGGCATAGATGCGGTGCAGGCCCTCGTCGCGGCCGATCTCGACCAGGCGCCGGAGCAGTTCCGCACCGAGGCCCTTGTGCTGCCACGGGTCGCCCACCAACACGGCGAACTCGGCCTCGGGCAGGGCGTGTGCCTTCGACAGGCGCCCGACGGCCACGATGCGCGACTCGCCCGCCGCGTCCTGCTCCTCGGCGACCAACGCGATCTCGCGGTCGTAGTCGTTGAAACACACCCGGGTGAGGCGCTCGTGCGCGGTGCGCTGCGACAGCCCCAGGTGCTCGAAGTAGCGCGAGTAGACCGTTTCCTCGGTCAGCGCGTGCGTGGAATTGGACCAATAGCGGCTCGTCCTCGGGGCGGATGGGCCGGATCAGGAAGGTCGAGCCGTCGCGCGCCGTCCACGTCGCCACGTACTGCGACGGGTAGGGCCGGATGGCCAGGCGCGGCAGGTCAGCGTCGCTGACGTCAGGTGGATGGAGCACGATGCGCGCGTCGAGCGCGATCAGCCGCTCCGGCGAGGCGAGCAGCGGATTGATGTCGATCTCGGCAATGCGCCGCTGCTCGGCGACCAGCACGCTGAAGCGCACCAGCAGCTGCTCGAGCGCTGCGCCGTCGATCGCCCGCCGGCCCCGTACGCCGGCCAGCGCGGTAGCGATCTTGGTGCGCTCGATCATGCGCCGCGCAAGGGTGGTGGTCAGCGGTGGCAGGGCCAGCGCCCGATCGCGGAAGAGCTCGACCAGCTGGCCGCCGGTGCCGAACAGCAGCACCGGACCGAACTGCGGATCGGTCGACGAGCCGATGATCAGCTCGTAGCCGGTGTAGTTGATCATGGGCTGGACGGTGACGCCCTCGAAGTGCTCGGCGCCCCTCTTCTCGGTCACCGCGGCGCGGATCGTCTCGAACGCGCCGCGTACCGCGTCGTCATCGACCAGGTTGAGCTGAACACCGCCGACGTCGGTCTTGTGGCTGATCGTGTGGCTGTAGAGCTTGACCACGACCGGGTAGCCGATCGCCCGCGCGGCGGCCACCGCGGCGTCCGTATCAGCGGCCACGCGCGTCTCGGTGATGGGCACGCAGTACGCGGCGAGCACCTGCTTCGATTTCGACCTCGGTCAGCAGCGTGCGGCCCTCGCGCAGGGCGCCGTCGATGACCCGCTTGGCGAGGCCACGATCGACGCACACGCCCGGTCCCTCGGCCAGCGTCGGCGTCTCGTACAGCAGGCGCACATTTTCCGATGAACGCCACAGGTAGTTGAACATGCGCGCCGCGGTGTCGGGATAGTCGAACGTGGGGATGCCGGCGGCGCGCAGGACACCCGCGCCTTCCTCGATGTCGCGGCCGCCCATCCACGAGGCGAGCACCGGCTTGCCGGCGACGTGCGCGTAGGGCACCAGCTCGCGCGCCGTTGCCGTCGGGTCGGTCATCGCCTGCGGCGTGAGCACGACAAGCATGCCGTCGGCTGCCGGATCGCCAGCCGCGATCTCGAGCGCCCGGGCATATCGCTCGGGCGGTGCGTCACCGATGATGTCGACCGGGTTGTTGTGGCTCCAGACACTGGGCAGCACCGCGTTGTAGGCCGACATCGTCTCGTCGGACAGAGGCGTCAGCCGCCCGCCACCGGCGATCAGGGTGTCGGTCGCGAGCACGCCCGGGCCGCCGGCATTGGTCACGACGGTCAGGTTGGGACCCTTTGGCCGCGGCTGCTTGGCGAGTACCTCGGCGATGCCGAACAGGTCGGAGATGTTGTCGACGCGCAGCACGCCGACGCGGCGAAAAGCGGCCTCGAGCACCTCGTCGGAACCGGTCAGCGAGCCGGTGTGCGACGCGGCCGCCTTGGCCGCCTCGGCCGTGCGACCGGGCTTGATGACCACGATCGGCTTGGTCAGCGCCACCTCACGCGCGGCGCTCAGGAACGCCCGCGCGTCGCCGATGGTCTCCATGTAGATCAGGATCGACTTGGTGTGGGGATCGTCGCCCAGGTAGTAGATGACGTCGCCCCAGCCGACGTCGAGCATCGAGCCCAGCGAGACGACCGAGCTGAAGCCGACGCCCTCGCGTGCGCTCCAGTCGAGTACGGCGGTCAGCAGCGCGCCGCTCTGCGAGACGAAGCCGACCGACCCGGGGCTGGCCATGCCGGCGGCGAAGGTGGCGTTCATGCCGCCGATGGGGTTCATGATGCCCAGGCAGTTGGGCCCGATGACCCGGATGCGCGCCTCGCGCGCCTGGGCGAGGATGCGCCGCTCCAGCTCCTCCCCTTCCGGGCCGATCTCGCGGAAGCCGGCCGAGATGACGATGACGCCCTTGACACCCTTGGCCGCGCATTCCTCCAGGACGCCCGGCACGCTGGGCGCAGGCGTGACGACGACGGCCAGCTCGACCGGCTGGTCGATGGCCGCCAGGCTGGGGTAGGCGCGTACGCCGAGAACGTTGTCGCGCTTGGGGTTGACCGGCAGGACGGTGCCGCCGAAGGGACTGCTGATCAGGTTCCAGAGCACCGTGCGACCCACGCTGCCCTGTTTCTCGGTTGCGCCAATGACTGCCACCGAGGCCGGCTGGAAGAGCGCGTCGAGCGGGTGGCGCGACGCGCGCAGGACATCGGACGCCTTGTCAGGCGCGTTCGTCGTCTGGACCGGCTCGACCACGGTGGCAACCATAGAACGTGTCTCCCCTGCGAGCAGCTACAGCGACGCGCGCAGCATCCAGCGCGTCTTTTCGTGGATGGTCATGCGCCGGATGGCGAGATCCATGGTCGGCGCGTCGTCGGCCTTCTCGGCGGCCTTCAGCACGGTGTTGGCGGTGGCGATCACCCGGGCGTGGTCGTCGGCCAGCTGGCGCACCATCTCGCTGTCGGCGGGCACCGGCTCGCCTGACTCGGTGAGGCTGGTCAGGGCGCTGAACTGGCGATTGGACGCGGGCGCCATCTGGCCCAGGGCGCGGATGCGCTCGGCGATCTCGTCGACGGCGGCGAACAGCTCGAGGTACTGGGTCTCGAACATCGCATGAAGGGCGGCGAAGCGCGGACCGGTCACGTTCCAGTGAAAGCCGTGAGTCTTGATGTACAGGACGTACGTGTCGGCCAGCAGCCGCTCGAGCGCGGCGGTCGTCGGCGTGGCCTCATCGGTCGGCTTGATGAGCATTTCGGTGGTCATGAGTGCCTCCTTTTCGGTTCTCGGAGGCAAGCGTGGCGCGTGCGCGCCCGTGCTCGTAGGGCCGACCGACCCCTAGCCGCGGTTCATCTGGCCGTGTCTGGCGTGTTGCGTGCCTTGGTGGTTGGCCGCGCGCCCTTTGTGGTCAGCCGCGTGCCTTTGTGGTCGGCCGCGTGCCCTTTCTGGTCGGCCGCGTGCCCTTTCTGGTCAAACTCTCGCCAGGCGCGCGTTAAGCAAGTTGGCGCCATGCTCGAGGCGGTTGCTGCCCGAGCCGAACACTGATTCCGCCGTCAAATGGGAGCGCAGCATGCGTGGCAACGCTCCGATCAGGCGGGCTGGCAGCGCGGATCCACGTCCGGACCCGGCCGCAGGTGACATAACGTGCGCCCTGGGCCAGTTAGACCAGATAGGCCCCTCCAGGCGAGCTGCGCGCTCCAGGCGGGATGCGCCCTCCAGCCTGGGGACGGAATCCGGGCGAGCTGTGCGCTCCAGGCGGGATGCGCCCTCCAGGCTGGGGACGGAATCCGGGCGAGATGGCCCTCCCGGGGGGGATGCGCCCGCGAGCGGCATCCTGCGCTAACGGTCGTCGCTCGGCGGCAGCCGGTACGTGGACGTCAGGCCCACGCTGACTTTCGCCCCGACCTCGTGGCGCGGCGGCCCGGGCCAGCGCGCCGCCAGCCGCTCGTCGCCGCTGACCAGCGTGTAGTCGGTATGGCTACCGCGGAAGCGAACGGTCTCCACGGTCGCCTCGAGGTCGCCATCGGGGGCGATCCACTCGGGCCGCACCATGTGGGTCACGCCGTCGCGCTGGATGAACGAAGCCAGTCCTGTCAGCCGCGCGGCCCACTCATCGACCGGCTGCTCGTACACCTGCGCCGACGTGCCCGACTGCACGATCCGCCCGTCGCGCAGCAGGACCACCCGGTCGGCCAGCGCGAGCGCCTCCTCGACATCGTGCGTGGCGATCAGCGCCGCCGCGCGATCATGGCTGCGGCGCCGGGCGAGCTCGTCCTGGAGGTCGGCCTTGAGCGCGGTGTCGAGATGCGCGGTGGGCTCGTCGAGCAGGTACACGGCGGGGCGCCGGGCCAGGGCGCGCGCCAGCCCGACGCGTTGCTGTTCGCCACCCGACAACTCGGCCGGCCGGCGGGCCGCGAGGTGATCGACGCGCATCTGGGCCAGGTAGCCGCGTGCCTCGCGGCGCGCGTCGCCGGCCGCCATGTGCTGGCGGCGCAGCGGATAGGCGACCGTCTCGAGGGCGTCCAGGTGCGGCCACAGGCCGTAGTGCTGGAAGACCATCGCGACCGGACGTCGTTCGGGCGGCTCGCTGCGCTGCGGCGTGGCGACCTGGTGACCCCCGAGCCACACCTCGCCCGAGCGGAGTGGCAGGAAGCCCGCAATGGCGTACAGGAGCGTCGTCTTGCCCGAACCTGACGGACCGAGCACCGCGACCGTCTCACCGGGCGCCACGACCAGGTCGACGCGGTCGATGATCGGGTGGTCGTCATACGCGACGCTCAGGGCGCGGCACTCGAGGGCCGCGGCCGCGGTCGCTCACGCGCGCCACCGCGAGGTCGCTCACCCGCGCCACCGCGCGCTGGCGAAGGCGCTCAGCCGGCCGGCCAGTGGCAGGCTGACCAGCGCGACGAGCAGCGTCACGATCACGGCCATCGCCGCTGTCTGGGTGGGATCTCCGAGCTGCTCGAGGTTGAGCACCACGACCGCGAGGGTAGCCGTCGTCGGCCCGTAGAGCAGGCTGGACATCGTCAGCTCGTGCAGCGCGAAGACGAACACCAGCACGCCGCTGGCCGCGATCGACGGCCACAGCAGCGGGGCGAGGATGGTCCGCGCGGTCGTGAGCGCATCGGCGCCCGACACGCGCGCGGCACGACCCAGGTCAGCCGCGACGCCCTCGAGCGCGGCACTCAACGGCCGGAAGGCAAGCACCCAGAACTTGGCCAGGTAGGCGATCAGGATGATCACCAGTGTGTCGCGCACGAGCGGCCCGTAGGCGATCAGCACCGCTGCGCCGAGGGTCGAGCCGGGAATGGCGAACGAGACGCCGGCAAGGCTCGTGGCGAGGGTGCGCCAGCGACCGCGCACTGCCGCAAGACCGAGCAGCGCGAGCAATACCGCGCCGGCGGCCGCGAGCGCGCCGAGCTGCAGGCTGTTGCCGAACGCGGCCAGCGTGTGACCGTCGAGCACCGCGCCGAAATTGGCCAGCGTCCAGTTGGCGGGGACCGGCGCCAGGCCGACCGCCCGGGTGAGCGCCGCCAGCAGCAGGGCGACGAGGGGCACGATGACCGACAGCGTCACGAACAACCAGGCAAGCGTCGCGACCACGAGCGCACCCGAGCGGTCGTGGCCGGCGGGCGATGCGGGCTGGACGCCGGCCGCCGGCCCGCCGGGCACTCCCGAACGCGGTGCCCGAGGCGGCGCGAGCAGCCGGCCGGCGAACGCGATGGCAACGCCGGCACCCACGGCGAGCAGGACCGCCAGTCCCACCGCGCGGTCGAAGGCGACCGGGTCGGACGAGAAGGCCAGGTCACGGTAGATGCGCGTGGTCATGGTCGTGTAGCCGGCCGGGATGCCCAGCACGGCCGGCGCGCCGAAGGCGGTCGCGCTGAGCACGAAGGCGATCGCCGCCGCGCCGCCGATGACCGGCGCCAGCAGTGGCAGGCTGATCGTCCGGAACGCCGTCCAGGCGCTCGCGCCGGAGGCGCGCGCGGCACGCTCGAGATCGGGTTCGGCGCGCGCCGCGAGGCCCGCCGCAACGACCAGGAAGACGAGCGGTGCCGCCTCGGCGCCGAGCACGAGGCTGATGCCCAGCGGACCCTGCAGGCCGGGCAGTACCAATCCGAAGGCGCGGTCGCTGAGCCCGGCCGGACCGTAGGCGCTCAGCCAGGCGATGCCCGATACATAACCGGGCACGATCAGGCCGGCCAGCATGGCTATTCGCAGCACGCGCCGGCCCCGAAAGTCGACCCGTTCGGTGAGCACGGCGAAGGCGGTGCCGGCGACGACCGCCACGAGCGTGCCCCCGAGCGCGGTCAGTACCGTATTGAGGACCTGACCGCCGGCCGAGGCCAGGGCGTCAACGAGCGTTCCCGGGCCGACGTCGAGGGCGGTGCCGAGCAGCACTGCCAGCGGGACGATCACGAGTAGCGCGACGGCCAGCGCGAGTCCGGCAAGCGCTGGCCGATTGCTCATCGGCTCAGATTACTGGCCGAAGATGGCATGGTACTGGTCCAGCAGCTGCTGCTGTTCGCCGAACACCTGGCCCCAATCGACATCGACCACCGGTCCCGACTTGTTCCACGGGACGTCGGCGCGAATGGGCTGCCAACCGGTGCCCGCGATCGCGGTCTGCCCTTGCACCGACACCAGGAAATCGACCAGTGTCGCGGCCGCGGCGGGATTGCTGCTCGAGGTGAAGATCGCCGCCGGGCTGTAGACCGCGATGGCGCCCGGCTGAGGCCACACGAGCTCAATCGGCGAGCCCTTGTCCACCTCGTCGCGTACGGACTTGTCGAGGCTGATGCCCACCTTCTGCGTGCCGTTCGCGACGTTCGTGATCACGTCACCGATGGCCTGCACCTGGACCGCGCCATTGGCCTTCAGCTGGCGATAGAAGTCGATCCCAAAGTCGGGCGTGGAAGCGAAGTAGGCGAGCGCCGCGAACGCTGATCCGGCAAAGGCCGGATCCGGCAGCGCCACGGCATCCTGGTATGCGGCGCTGGTCAGGTCGTGCCACGACACCGGCTGCGGTTGGACGCCCGAGCCCGACACCATCACCAGGTTGAGCAACCGCGTGCCGACGAACGTGTCGGTCCGGTATTGCGACGGCACCGCCGACAGGTCTTCGCCGGGCCCGCCAAGCGGGGCGAGCAGCCCCTGCGCCGCGTACGCCTCGGTCGACAGCGGATCGGTCGCCCAGAGCACGTCGGCCTGCACGCCGCCCGAGCGTTGTTCGGCCGCGATGCGCGCGTCGAGTTGCCCGGTTGGTGCGCGGAACACGTTGACGCGCAGGTCGGGATATGACTGGGCAAATGCCGCGAGTACGGCGTCGACGGTGTCCTGGGTAACCGATGTGTAGAGCGTGACGGTGCCTCCCGTCGCCGGACTGTTGGTCGGTCCCGCCGCTGCCGGCGTGCAGCCGGCCGCGCCGAGCGCGACAACGGCCACGCCCAGGAGCAGCAGCCGGACGCGCGCCACGGAACCAAGTGACAAGGCAACTCCCTCCAAGGGGTCTTTGAGTCGGGCCATTAGGGCCGGCGGCTGGGCCGCTGGGCGACTACGCCCCGTCGTCGGGGGGCTCGTCCTCGTTGTCGCCCAGGACGGTGAGTTGCCGCGGCGCGTCCGCCGACACCGAGCCCCGCCCCCGGCCGCGGCTCGCATCGCGCTCGCCACCCATCCGCCGCCGCGTCTCGACGTCAACGCCGGCGCCATCGCCCTCGAGCGCGGGGTGCTCGACCAGCGCGATCAGGCGGTTGGCCATGAACCTGCCGGTGCGTACCGGCGTGCCCGAGCGAGTCACCTCGGTGACCTCGACCACGCCACGCGCCGTGGTGATCTCGATGCGCCGCCCGGCGCGGCGCGCGACGATATCGAACGTCTGCGTGCCCTGGCCAGTGTCGACCACCGCCTCGACGCGATCACCCTTCATGCGCGGAGCATAGCGCGACGGTCTACGCGCGAACCTCTTGACGCATGAACGACACGTAGGCGAGGGCGAACATGACCGACATGACCGCGACGAGCGCCACGACCTGCGGCCAGATGACGAGCAGGCTCTGGTCGAGCGACAGCACCGAAGCGACAGCGCGCGGCTCGGTGCTCAGGCGCAGCAGCGAGGAGATGTCGAAGGTCTGGATGGTGGGATTGAGGATCGCCTGGGTGGCCTCGGTGAACAGCTCGGTGGGCGACACGCGAGCGAGGTTCTGCTGGAGCGCGGCGTGGGCGATCTGTTGGTCGACCGACGGATTGGTCGGCAGCGGCGATATGGCGCCGACGATGACCTGCACCAGCAGACTGGCGAACAGCGTTACCACGAGCCAGACCGAGATGGCCACGATGGCCGACGTGGCCGCCCGTCGAAAGACGACCGAGCACAACAGCGCCAGCGCCAGCCACAGGCCCACGTAAACGACCGCCAGGCCGACCCACACGATCAGTCGCGAGAGGTCGTCGGGCGTGGGCAGGATGCCCAGCTGCAGGATGCCCACCGCGGCCACAACCGCGGCAATCGCCACGAACGCGACGCCGATGGCGGCCACGCCCGCGACGAACTTGCCATTGATGATGTCGTCGCGGTGGACAGGCTGTGAAACGAGGCGCGGCAGGGTCCCCTCGACCCGCTCGCCGTTGATCGCGTCGAAGCCGAAGGCGATGCCCAGCAGCGGCGCCAGCAGCGTCACGAAGAACACGAAAGTGGGCAGCGCGCTGCCCGTGGATGGCTGGTAGAAGAACAGGTACAGGAAGAGCGAGGGCGTTCCCGAGGCGTCGGATGCGACATTGCGGATGTTGCCCGCCGTGGAGTAGACCGCCGCTGCCGCCGCCAGACCGACCAACAGGGTCAGTACCAGGAAACGCCAACTCAGCAGGTGATCGGTGAACTCCTTGGCGGCAATCACCCGCCAACCGCCGCGCAGCTCGCGCGGTATCTCGACGGGCGCGGCGTGCTGCTCGGGCTGCTTTGGCGCCGGCTGGTCGGGACGTGTCGGCACTCGCTTGCGCCGCCGGCGACGCGTGTCCGGCTGGCGGATGGCGCGCGCGTCGCCGGTCATACCGGCAGCTCCTGAACCGGCTCTTCGCCAGCCGAGAAGTAGCGTCGGTAGATCTCGTCGAGCTCATCGCCGCGGCGGCGCAGGTGCGACGGCGGATGTCCGGCTTCGACGAGCGCCCGGGCGATATCGGTGCGCACGTCGCGCTCAACATGGACTACCAGCAGCCGCGGATCGCGATCGTCGGGCTCGACCGACACCACCCCGCGAACCTTGGTCAGGATGGGCACGGCCGCATCGAGCGGCGGGGCGACGGAGACCTCGATCTGCATGGGCCCGGTGCCCAGCTGATCGGCCAGTTTGTCCATGGGTCCGTTGGCAACCAGCTTGCCGGCCACGAAGATGCCCACCCGGTCGCACACCTGCTGCACCTGGTGGAGCAGGTGGCTGGCAAGCAGGACGGCGGCGCCATCGCGCGCGAGCTCGCGGACGAGGGCAAGTACGTCGACCACGCCCGCCGGGTCGATGGCGGTGGTCGGCTCGTCGAGCACGACGATCGAGGGATCCTTGACGAGAACGTCGGCCATGCCCAGGCGCTGGCGCATGCCGCGTGAGTACTTGTCGACCTCGAGATCGCCGGCATCGACCAGGTCCACGCGTTCGAGCAGGTACTCGATGCGCTCCTCGGCCACTTTCTTGTCGATCGCGTTGAGGCGCGCCGTGTAGCGCAGGTTCTGGCGGCCGGTCATGCCGCCGTAGAAGCCGACGTTGTCGGGCAGGTAGCCCACGTGGCGCTTGACGGCCAGCGGGTTGCGCGCCGGATCCAGGTCCACTACCCGTGCGCTGCCGGACGTTGGCTCCGACAGCCCCAGGAGCATCAGGATGGTGGTCGTCTTGCCGGCACCGTTGGGTCCCAGCAACCCGAACACCTCACCATGGCGGACCGACAGGTCGAGATGGTCGACCGCGGTGAAGTCGCCGTAGCGCTTGGTCAGCCCGCGCGTGCGGATGGCCGGACCGCCGTCGGCGGCCGCCTCGCGATGGGTCAGGCGGCCACCCGCCTGGGGCGACTCAGCGACGGCCATAACGCTGGAAGACGAGGAACAGGCCGACGGCGACGAGGACCAGCACGGCGATGCCCAGGAGGCCGCCGATGGCCGACGTGTCGACGGTGGTGCGGATGTCGACGCTGTCACTCGCGTTGCCGTCAGTGCTGTTCGCGCGCACGGTGATGTCGTAGTCGCCGGCCACGGCGCTCGACGGCGCCTGGATGTCCGCCTCGACCGTTACCTGGTTGTTGGCCGGGATCGAATCGATGGTGTCGTTCTGGAGCTGCGGGAAGGTGATCGTCCAGCCGGTCGGCGGCGACGATGACATCTTGACGTTGGTCAGCGGGGCGGTGCCCGTGTTGGTGACGACCAGTTGCAGCGCGGTCGTGCCCCCCGCAGTGACGTTCGCATTGAGCCGCTGGTCGGAAGTGCCGAGGGTCATCGAATAGCTGCCGGTGATGACCACCGACAACTGGACCTGGACCGGCTGCGGACCGCCCACCGCGGTCACGTTGATGGGGTAGGTTCCCGCGGCCGCATCGGACGCCGCAGTGGCGTTGACCACGACGGTCGAAGTCGACCCTGCGTCGACCACCGCCGTGACGGCCTGCGACGAGCCGGAGGGCTGCGCGGTGACCGTCCAGCCGGCGGGCGAGTCGATCTGGAAGTTGAACGAGATCTGGTCGTTGGTGCCGTTGTGCAGGTTGGCCTCGAAGCGGAAGCTGGTGGTCGTGGCGCCCTGCTGCTCGGGGAACGAGGAAGTGAAGGTAACCGCGCCCGCCTGGACGGCCTGGATGGTGATGTCGAGCTCGAGGCTCGTCGACTGCCCCGAGGCGCTCTGGGCATTGATGATCACCTTGTTGGCGCCCGGCGCGGCATCGGCCGGGACATCGACCTCCACGTCGAACTGCGCCATGGGTGAGGCCGGCGCGGTCTGGCTGCTGGCCGCCGGCGCGAGCGTCGTGTAGACGGCCGAGATCGTCGAGCCGCCGCCGCGCAGCGTGGTGGTCCAGCCGTCCGGCGCGCCGGCGACCGACAGGTCCACGCGCTCGGGTGTCTCAGTGGAAGCCGTGACGATGAACCTCGCCGTGCCGCCGGGATCGGCGACGACCGCGGGGAACGGAGTGGTCAGCTGGAGCGGCGTCTGGGCAACTGCGATGGCCGGCGCAAGGCCGGCCAGGATCAGTGCCGCCGCGAACCCGGCACGCAGAAAGCGCATCTCGACAAGACTCCTCGATTCTGGCGTTCGATGGTGGGCCAGCCCGACCCGCGACGTAACTGCCCTCTCCGGCGGGCGACTGGCGCCACGCCCATCGTCACTCGCGTTGATTGCGTGCTGGCAATCGCCGAGTGGCATTTTCTTCACCAAACCGACCATCCATGCGGCGACGCATGCGCCGCACGCGGGTCTAATGGCCTCGGCCAGCGATGCTACTCGCCAATTCGACCAGCGTCCTGACGGGCGTCCCCTGGGGGCCCTTGGGTGCATAGGGCTGCTCGTCCTCCGACCACGCGGTGCCGGCGATATCCAGGTGCACCCACTCCGTGGCCGGGTCGACGCCGGCATCGATGAAAGCGGCGCCCAGGCTGGCCCCGCCCATCCGGCCACCGGTGTTGCGCAGGTCGGCAATGTCGCTCTTCATGTCCTCGCGAAATTCGTCGTCGAGGGGCATCGGCCACATTCGTTCGCCGGCCCGCTTGCCAGCCTCCGTGATCTGCTGCACGAACGCCTCGGGCCGGCCGAACGCGCCGCTGTAGTGGCGCCCGAGGGCGACGCCGATGGCGCCGGTCAGGGTGGCCACGTCGACCACGCGACGCGCGCCCTCGCGCTGCGCGTAGGCGACCCCGTCGATCAACACCAGACGCCCTTCGGCATCGGTGTTGATGACCTCGATTGTCTTGCCCGACAGGCTGGTGAACACGTCGCCCGGCTTCGTGGCGTGGCCGCCGGGCAGGTTCTCGGTTGCCGGCGCGACACAGATCACGTTGAGCGGCAGGCCCAGCCGGGCGATGGCGCCCATGCTGCCGAGCACGGCCGCGGCGCCGGCCATGTCGTGCTTCATGAGGTACATGTTCTGCGGATCCTTGAGCGAGATGCCGCCCGAGTCGAAGGTGATGCCCTTGCCCACCAGCGCCAGGTCGTACCCGTCCGCGTCGCGGCCGTGGTAGCGCATGACGATGAACTTGGCCGGCTCGTCGCTGCCGCGCGCAACCGACAGGTAGCTGCCCATGCCCATCTGGGCGGCCTCGTCCTCTTCGATCACGGCGAAGCCCAGGTTGTGCGCCTCGGCCAGCTCGTGCGCGATGGCCGCGAGGTCAGTCGGGGTCATCTTGTTGGCCGGCTCATTCGATCGCGCGCGGGCCCAGTTGACGGCCTCGCCGACTGCCTCGCCCAGTGCGATCGCGGCCTGCGCCATTTCTGCCGCGGGCTCCGCGCCGGCGATCAGCAGTACTTCCTCGAGCGGCGGGAGACGGCGGCTGCCCTCCGCCGTCTTGTGGGTCTGTGGATCCCACATGGCGAACAGGACGCCCTCCACGGCGCCCACGATCGCGTCCGGCAAACCGACGGCTGCCGTTTCCAGGCACACGCCCAGGTGGCTCACCTTGGAGCCCCACAGCGCGCGCGTTCCGGCGCTGATGGCCTGCCACGCACGCTCAGCGTCGAAATCGCCCGACTTGCCGGCCTCGACCACGATCAGGCGCCAGGTCCGGCCGTCTTCGCCACCCGCACCAAGATGGGTATGGGTGCCGAACAGCTTGCCCGGGCCGGCCTCGCGGGCCAGCCACTCGGCCTGGCGGCGCAGGTTGCCCACGGCAGCTGCGGCGGCCTGGGGCTCGCCCTCGTCGGTGTCCCTGAACACCGGCACGATAACGGCATCAAGGCCCTCGCCCGGGGCCGAAGAGACGGTCTTGAACTGCATGGGCCAAAGGGTATTAGAGTCATCGACCTCATGCCGCGACGCGTCTTTTCGTTCGACCAGCCCGACCGTTTCATCTGCGGCGCGCTTGGCCAGCCGGGTCAGCGCACCTTCTTCCTGCAGGCCAGCCAGGGCGAGCGGGTCGTCTCGGTGGCGCTCGAGAAGGTCCAGGTCGCGGTGCTCGCGGAACGCGTGGCGATGCTGCTCGTGTCGTTGCGCGACGGCGGCCTGAAGCTTTCCGACCAGGTCATCGGCACGCCGCCGCCACTCGCCGAACCGGTCGTCGAGGAGTTCCGGGTGGGCGCGCTCGGCCTGGGCTGGGACGACGAGCACCAGCGCGTGGTCATCGAGGCGCGCGAAGTGTCCGACGAGGACGAGGTGGACGACGAGGACGAGGACGAGGCCTCGGTCACCAGCGCGCTGCCGGCCGACACCCAAGATGGGCCCGACGTCGTGCGCGTGCAGCTCGAGCCGCAGGCCGCACTGGCCTTCGCATCGGGGGCCGTGGCAGTGGTGCAGGCGGGCCGCCCGCCGTGCCCCAACTGCGGCGCGCCGCTCGAGCCGACCGGCCACTTCTGTGTGCGCCGGAACGGGTACGCCAACTGACGTCATCGATGTCGGACGACTCCGACCGGGCCACGACGCTCGACTCGCTGCGGCGGGGCGCGCTGGAGCTGATCGGGCGCCTGCCGGGGGCATCGAACGCAACGTTCCTGGCGACCGTCGCCGGCGAGGACGCCGCGGGCGAGGGGCTGGTCTGCGTGTACAAGCCGGTGCGTGGCGAGCGCCCGCTCGACGACTTCCCAACCGGCACGCTGGCCCGCCGGGAAGTAGCCGCCTACCGGCTGTCGGCGTGCACCGGCTGGGATGTCGTGCCGCCGACAGTGCTGCGCGATGGACCCCTGGGCGAGGGCATGGTCCAGCGCTGGGTCGAGATCGACGAGTCGGCCGACGTCATCGCCATGGTCACCGGCGGTGACGATCGCCTGCGCAGGATGTGCGTTTTCGACGCGCTGGCCAACAACGCCGACCGCAAGGCGGGTCACCTGCTGCCGATCGCCGGCGGGCACATCTTTGGCGTCGACCACGGCATCTGTTTTGCCGAGGAGCCCAAGCTGCGGACAGTGCTGTGGGCATGGCGCGGCCAGCGCCTGGCGGCGGCCGAGCTCGCGGTGGTGCGCCAGGTCTGCGCTGCGCTCGACGGCGAACTGGGTGCCGAGCTGCGCGAATTGCTGACCGGACGCGAGGTGCGCGCCACGGCCGAACGTGCCGGCCGCCTGCTCACGACCGGGCGCTTTCCGCAACCCGACCCGTACCGGCCGGCGGTGCCCTGGCCGCCGTTCTAGTTTTCGGGCGGAGCCTCGCGGCCGAGCAGCTCGAGCAGGCCGCGCAATGGGATCGACACCCAGTCGGGGCGATTGTTGAGCTCGTAGGTCAACTCGTACAGCACCTTCTGGAGCATCGACAGCTCGAGCAGGCGCAGCAACTCATCGCCGCTGTCGGGCAGGAAGGGCTGGCCCTTGGCCTCGTCGAGGTACGCGCCCAGGAAGGCACCGGCAACCCACAGGTACCACATCGCCGCCCACGGTTCGAGGCGGTTCACGTCCTCGGGCCGGACCGTGCCGCCAACGCGCGGACTGAGCAGCGTCCCATACGCCGCGTAGTGGAACGAGCGCAGCATGCCGGCCACGTCGCTGAGCGCCGGACGCTTGTGGCGCCGCTCCGACAGCGGGCGTCCGGGTTCGCCCTCGAAGTCGATGAAGACCACGTCGCGCCCCGTCCAGAGCACCTGGCCGGCATGGAAGTCGCCATGTGTCCTGATACGCGCACCCGACAGGCGGCTGGCCGTCAGTTGGCGCAGGAGCGCGTGCAGGCTCGGCGCTGATTCGAGCGCGGCCGCGGCGCGCAGGCGATTGTCGGGCGCGAGCTCGTTTACGCGCCGGCCGAGCAGGCTGAGCGTGGCCGACGCCTGGTTGCGCAGGGTCTGGAAGATCGAGCGCTGGTAGAGCGCACTGAAGGGCTCGGGCGCGAATGCCTGGCCCTCGCCCGCCGACGCCAGCGCGCCATGCAGCTCGGCCGTGCGCCGGCCGAGCAGGCGCGCCACGTTGAGGTACGAGCCGATCTGCTCGACAGCGGCCGGTGGCGGCTCGGCTGCACCGGCGGCGAGGACGTCGGCGACGCTGGTCAGCGGTGCCTCGGGTGGCTCGGCGGCGGTAACGGCGCGCTCGTAGTAGTCGGTTACCGCGTCGAGCGTGTACTCCCAGACATCTCCCTCGTTGGGAATGAATTCCTGCAGGATGGCCAGCGCTGCGGGCTCCTCACGGCCGCCCCGGTAGGACATCCAGCCGCCCACCCCGGGGGCATGCTGGAAGCCGCGCTCCGAGAGCGCCGAGAGCATCTCCAGGTCCGGATTGACGCCCGGCTCGAGCCGGCGGAACACCTTCAGGATCAGCCTGTCCCCGAAATTGATCGAGGTATTGCTCTGCTCGGCCCGACCGACAGTGGCCGCCAGCCCGGCACGGCGCGCGCCACGCAAGCGCGTGTAGGCGCGCGTCGGCGTCGCGGTGACCTCACCGCGCGCGCCGGCGAAACGGCGCCGGCTGCCGATGGCGTTCAGCAGCTGCGCCGCGAACGCGGGGTCATAGAGCGCGTCGTAGAGCACCCACTGGGCGTCGTCGGCAGCCGGGCCGACGCGCGCCACGATGGCCTGTGGCGCACGGTCGAGAACGGCTTCGGCCTCTTCGGCGGTGGCCAGCGCGAGCGGCAGCACGTACGCCTCCGGCTCGCCCTCTGTGTACTCCACGTCGAACACGCACAGGCGAGCCTCGCGCTCGCTGACGCCCAGGGGAATCGGGATCGCCTCGCGCAGCGTCACGGCGGCGATGCGGCGTGCCTTGGAGCGGAACCAGCGCCGCTGGCGGAGGTAGCCGGGCAGGATCGCGGTCAGCCGGCCGCGCGCCCGGCCGCGCGTCAACGCCTCGAGGTTCGGGGCGCCCGTGAGCACCACCGCGGTGTCCGCCGCACCGCGCACTTCACTGCCCTGCGGACCCGGCTCCGCCTCGAGGCTGAACCAGATGAAGGCATGCGGGCCGAGCGTCAGGAACAGGGGCCGATCGTCGATGCGCGGAAACTCCACGCGGCCGAACATTTCGACCGGCACCAGCCCCGCGAATGCTGACAGGTCGAGGTCGGCGTACTGCACGAAGCGCGACATGTTCGCCACGACCAGGATCCGCTCCCCGTCGTACTCGCGCACGAAGGCCACGATGCGCCGGTTGTCGGGATGCAGGAAGGTGAGCGAGCCGCGACCGAACGCACGGTGCTGCTTGCGCAGTGCGATGAGCCGCTTCATCCACCACAGCAGCGAGGTCGGGTTGGCCTGCTGAGCCTCGACGTTGACGGCCTCGTAGTGGTATTCGGGGTCGGTGATCACGGGCAGGAAGAGGCGCTGACGGTTGGCGTCGGAAAAGCCGGCGTTGCGGTCGCTGCTCCACTGCATGGGCGTGCGGACACCGTTGCGATCGCCGAGGTAGACGTTGTCGCCCATGCCGATTTCGTCGCCGTAGTAGAGGACGGGCGTGCCGGGCAACGCGAAGAGCAGCCCGTTGAGCAGCTCGATGCGCCGGCGGTTGTTGCCCATCAGCGGCGCGAGGCGGCGGCGGATGCCCAGGTTGATGCGCATCTGCGGGTCGTGCGCGTAGACCCGGTACATGTAGTCGCGCTCCTCGTCGGTGACCATCTCGAGCGTCAGCTCGTCGTGGTTGCGCAGGAAGAGCGCCCATTGCGCGTTGTCGGGAATGGCCGGCGTCTGCTCGAGGATGTCGTACAGCGGGAAGCGGTCCTCCATGCGCACGGCCATGAACATGCGCGGCATGACCGGGAAGTTGAAGCACATGTGGCACTCGTCGCCGTCGCCGAAGTAGGCGACCGCGTCCTCGGGCCACTGGTTGGCCTCGGCCAGCAGCATCCGGTCGGCGAAGCGCGCGTCGACATGGGCGCGCAGCTCGCGCAGGAAGGCGTGCGTCTCGGGCAGGTTCTCGCAGTTGGTGCCCTCACGCTCGTAGAGGTAGGGAATGGCGTCGAGACGCAGCCCGTCCACGCCGATCTCGAGCCAGAAGTCGAGCACCTTCAGGATCGCCTCGCGGACGCGCGGGTTGTCGAAGTTGAGATCCGGCTGGTGGTGGTAGAAGCGGTGCCAGTAGTAGGCGCCCGCGACGCCGTCCCAGCTCCAGTTGGAGGGCTCGAAGTCCTTGAAGATCACGCGCGCGTCGGCGTACTTGTCGGGCGTGTCGCTCCACACGTAGAAGTCGCGATAGACGCTGCCCGCCGGCGAGCGCCGCGCGCGTTGGAACCAGGGATGCTGGTCGGAGGTGTGGTTGCACACCAGCTCGGTGATCACGCGCAGGCCGCGCGCGTGGGCTTCGCGGATCAGCTGCTTGACGTCGCGCAGGGTGCCGTAGTCGGGGTTGACGCCGGAATAGTCGGCGATGTCATAGCCGTCGTCCTTGCCCGGCGAGGGGTAGAAGGGCAACAGCCAGATGGCGGTGACGCCCAGGTCGGCCAGGTAATCGAGCTTCTGGGTGAGGCCCGGGAAGTCACCCGAGCCGTTCGCGTCGCTGTCAAAGAACGCCCGGATGTGCAGCTCGTAGATGACCGCGTCCTTGTACCAGTCGGGCTCGCCGCCGGTGCCGATCGCGTACGAATCGCGCTGCCGGCGGCTTCGCCGCGGCACGCCCGAACCGTTGCTCAGGCTCAAGCCACCGATCCCGGCAAGATTGCACGTGAATGGCACATGTACGCGCCCGACCGAAGGCCGCGCGCCGGCCAACGGCCCCGCAACCGGACGACTGTGAACATCACATGAAAAGATGCCATTCCGTGAGGTGTATCGGGCGATGCTTCGACGCGCAACGCTACCTTTGTCCGCGGTCGCGTCACTTTGACGTGCAAAGATGCCACGTTCACCGGCGGCCGCGGCTGGTCCGCCCGGCGGTGCCGGCCCGACGCAGCCAGAAGAGGTGCGCGGCCCGTACGGCCGGGTCGAGCGCGACCCAGTTGCGCCGCCCCTGCCACTCGTAGACCTGGCCGTCGAGCAGGTCGACGGCCTCGAACGGTTCCTCCGCGGGCAACCCCAGTCCACCCAGGTCCAGCGTGACGTTGCCGGACTGTTCGTCGGTGTAATCCATGTTGACCACCGCCAGCACCACGTCACGTTGGTCGGTCGTGTTCTTGGTGTAGGCGAGCAGCGCGTCGTTGTCGACCGGCTGGAACCACAGTCGCTCATTGGTCTGCAGCGCGGGATGGTCGCGCCGCGCGGCGTTGACGCGGGTGATCAGCGGCGCCAGCGACTCGGCCGCTTGCAGATCCCAGGATCGCTGCTCGTACTTCTCGGAGTTCAGGTACTCCTCGGATCCCGCCTCGCGCGGCGTGTGCTCCATCAGCTCGAACGCCGGGCCATAGATGCCGTAGTTCGACGACAGCGTCGCGGCGAGTACGAGCCGTGCCGCAAACGCGGCGCGCGTGCCCACCTGCAGGTCCGCGTGCAGGATGTCCGGCGTGTTCGGCCAGAAATTCGGGCGGAAGAACTCGTTGACCGGCGGCGAGGTGAGCTCGGTCAGGTACTCGCGCAGCTCGGCCGGCGAGTTACGCCACGTGAAGTACGTGTAGGACTGCGAAAAGCCGGCCTTGGCGAGCCGGTACATCACCTTGGGCCGCGTGAACGCCTCGGCCAGGAAGAGCACCTCGGGGTGGTCGGCCTTGAGGTCGGCGATGCACCACTCCCAGAAGGCGAACGACTTGGTGTGCGGGTTGTCGACGCGGAAGATGGTCACGCCCTGGTCGATCCAGTAGCGGAAGACGGCGTTGAGCGCCTGCCACAGGCCCTGCCAGTCCTCGCTCTCGAAGTCGAACGGGTAGATGTCCTGGTATTTCTTGGGTGGGTTCTCGGCGTACTGGATGGTCCCGTCGGGGCGGGCGCGGAACCAGGTCGGGTGCTCGGTTACCCACGGGTGGTCGGGCGACGCCTGGAAGGCGATGTCGAGGGCCACCTCGATGCCGCGCTTGCCGGCCGCGGCGACCAGTGCCCGGAAATCGTCGAGCGTGCCCAGTTCGGGATGGACGGCGGTATGGCCACCCTCCGGACCGCCGATGGCCCACGGGACGCCGGGATCGAAGCGATCCTGCGATGCCAGGTTGTTGGGGCCCTTGCGGAACTGGCGTCCGATGGGATGAACGGGCGGCAGGTACAGCACGTCGAAGCCCATGCGCTCCACGTAGGGCAGCCGCGCGATCACATCGCGGAAGGTGCCATGGCGCTTGGCCTCGGGCGAGGTCGAGCGTGGAAACAGCTCGTACCAACTCGAGAAACGGGCGCGCGGCGGGTCGACGATCACCGTGAACGGCTCGGAGCGTGCCTCCTCGCCGCGGTCGGGGTAGCGCTCGACCATGTCCGCCAACCTGTTCGGCACGTCCGGTTTCCCGGCACGCAACTGCTCCGCCAGCTTGGCCAGCTGATCGGCGTCGCGCACGGCCGACCCGCCGCGTGCCCGCTCGGCGGCGGCATCGACCAGCAGCGCCCCTATCCGTAAATCAACACGTACGTCCTGGCCAGCCTCGAGCCGTTTGGCGAGGTCGTGCTGCCAGGTCCGGAAGCGATCCACCCACGCCGCGATTGAATATTCATACTGGCCCAACTCGGCCAGCTCGAAGGTCGCGCGCCAGCGGTCGTTGCCGAGCGGCTCCATCTCCGTCTCGTGCCAGTCGCCCTTGTCGGCGCGCCGCCAGCGCAGGCGCACGCGGATCTCGTCGTGCCCGTCGCCGAAGGCGTCGGCACGCACTCGGAGCACGTCTCCGACTATGCGCTTGACGGCGAAGCGACCGCCATCGACCTGCGGCGTGACGTTCTCGATGACCGCCCGCTGGCGGCCGTTGAGCAGCGGGCTAGCCTCCATTTCCGGATTTTCGCCCGGTGGAACGCGGTGGCGCTGGCCGTTTCGGCGCACCTGGCGCGACGGTCGACGGGCGCGTTGGTGTGCGCGTCGGCCGCCGTGTGGAAGCCCATTTGGGCGGCTCCGCAACGGTTTTCGCGAGCCTGTCGAAGCGGTAGTCCGCGGCCTGCGCCGAGCGCGTCAATTGCACGGCGTTGGCGAGGCCCAGCCACGTCACGGCCTCCTCGAAGCGCTCGCGGTTGAACCACGTCGCGCCTTCGTGCTGGTTCATGCCGATCGCCCGCTGGAAGCGTTCGTCGTCGAGCAGCTTGGCCGTCAGCCGGCCGCCCGTCTTGCGGTCAAGCTCGAGGGCGACCAGGTCAGCGTTGGGCCACACGCGATCCACCCGCCACTCGTAGACCCACTTGCCGCGCGCCAGCTCCGGCCGATTGCCGGCCACCAGTGCTTCGACGTCGCGCGCCAGCGAGCGGCGCCCGTCCGCTTCGATCACAGCCCCCGGTTGCTCGGTGGGCGTTGGCGCCCGTGTGCCCAGCAGGCCCGCCGCTGCCGCGAGCACATCGTGCGCGTCGTCGCGCTGCAACGCGGCGTGGAGCGGCTGCAACTCCAGGTCGCGGCGCGCTTCGTCGAGCGATGGCACGCCCCGCCCACCGAGCCACTCGGCGAGGCGGCGCCACTGGCCGTCGGCGTCGTGAACGTCGCGCAGATCGATGAATACGTGCGTGGAGTAAGCGCGCAGCTCGAGGTAGAGCCCCTGCTCGGACAGCTCGCGCTGCGAGCGGATGTACTCGAGCCCGCTGTGCGCGTCGCGCATGACCAGGTAGTCGGTGGCGTCGCTGGTCAGGCCCAGGCCCTCGCCCAGCGTCTTGCCGGTAACCGCGGCAGTCCGGATCCAGCCGGAGGTTTCGGCGTACTTGTTGTGGTAGACGACCAATGAGCGCGCGTCGCCACGCCGATTCGAGAAGACGAACACGTCCTCGTTGACCGCGCCATCCGACGTGTAGAAGTCGTACAGCGCGAAGTCGTCGACCTCGGCAAACAGCCAGCGCCGGTGCAGCAGCGGGAAGATCTCGCGTTCGTGGCGGGCGACCAGGTCGGCATCGGGGGTCTCGTCGAGATATGCGCGGCGGTACTCCATGCCGTAGCGCTCGCCATAGCCCTCGACCTGGCCGTGGCCGAACATGGGCAGTCCGGGCATCGTCGCGAGCACCGTCGCCACGCCGAAGTACTTGTCGCCCTTGCCGAACTGGTCGACCGCCGTGCGCTCGTCGGGATTGTTCATGAAATTCACGTACCGCTTCAGAATCTGCGGGTCGAATTCAAGCGTGTTCTTGATGACCAGCCGGTACTCGGCGTTCTTTTCGTCGCGCATCATGTTCATGAATGCGCTGTTGTAGACGCGGTGCATGCCGAGCGTGCGGACGAAGTAGCCCTCCATCAGCCAGAACGCCTCAGCCAGCAGCAACGTGTCGGGCGCCTCGGCGGCGACGCGATCGACCACGTCGCGCCAGAACTCGATCGGCATGGCCCGCTCGAAGTCGGCCTTCGACATGGCGTACTCGGTGCGCGATGGGATTGCCCCGCCACTTCCCGGCTCGGGGTACCAGAGCCGCTCGATGTGGCGCTTGGCCAGCGTCATCGCCGCGTCGAAGCGGATGATCGGGAACTGCCGCGCGACGTGCAGGATGGTCTGGATGACCGCCTCGCGCACCTCGGGCTTGAGGTAGTCGAGTTGCGCGGTGTCGTTCCAGGGCATCGAGGTGCCGTCGTTGCCGTGGTAGATGAAACGTTCCTGGCCGCTCCAGCGGTCAACGCGCTTGAACGTCACCGCGGCATCGGTGTTGTCGAAGTAGTGGTCTTCGATGTAAATGCCGACGCGCTGGTCTGATGACAGGTTGGGCCCGTTGTAGCTGTAGGCCGGATAGGGCGGATCGGGCCGCGCCATGAACCAGTCGGGATGCTCCACCACCCAGCGCGAGTCAACGCCCATGTGGTTGGGCACCATGTCGCTGGCCAGGCGTACGCCGCGCGCCCAGGCCCGGTCACGCAGGTCGCGATATGCCTCGTCGCCGCCGAGATCGTCGGCGATGCGGTAATCCATGAGCGAATAGGCACTTGCCACGGCCTCGGGGTTGCCGCGCATCTGCTTGATCGTGCGCGACGCCTGGCTGCGCTCCCACAGGCCGATCAGCCACAGCCCGGTGAAGCCCCGCGCGGCGATCGCGTCGAGCTCCTCATCGGGTATCTGGTCGAGGCGCCAGATGGGACGCCCGTAGGCGCGCGACAGCTGGTCCAGCCAGACGTAGGTGCTCTTGGCGAGCAGGACGACGCGCGGCATCCAGTCGAGGTCGCGGCTGAAGCGCTCAACCTCGTCCTCGCCAAAGCCGGTCGCAAAACCGTGCAGCGCAGCGGTATCGACGGCGCCGTCGGCCGTGCCGCCGTGCGTCGCGTGGAAGCGCATCCACATCGCGCGGTCCTCTTCGGACAGCACGTCGAGGCCGATGACGAGGCGGTCGCCGAACTTCTCCGCGACGAAGCCCCAGCGATCGACCATCCAGCGCAGCTGGCGAGCGAGTGAATCGGGCGCCTCGAGGGCCGGCCGGCGCAGCAGGCTGAGCAGGTCGTCGTTGTCGGGACCAAAGGTCGGTTGCGTCTTGAAGAACGCGGACAGCCCGCGGATGGCGGCGAGATACGCGCTGCCGTCCTCGAGGGGCGTGTCGTCGAACAGTTCGCCGTATGGCGCGAATGCCGGGTTCATGTTCGCCAGCCAGAGCAGCAGCAGCTCCTCGAGGGCTATCTCGCGGTTCGCGCGACCGTCGGTCTCGCCGGCGAGATATGCCTCGGCCGACACGTCGCCGCGATACGCGGCCACGTTGGGGAAGTTCTCGACGAAGGCCGCCAGCGTGGCGTCGAGCGCAGGCGCGCCGAGCCGCTCGCGCAGGTCGGCCACGGCCGCCGCCATGACGCCGGGCTTGCGTTCGCGGCGGTAAAGCTCCACCACGAAGTGGAGCACCTCGTCGACCAATCCCATCGCGTTGAGATCGCCGGCACGTACCGCTGCGCCCGGGTCGGCGGCCAGGTCGCGCTGCCTGTTCATTGCCTGCGCGAAGCGACGGGCCGCGGCGAAGTCGACGAAGACGACGTTCCCGGCCGTGCCGAAGAGCGCCTCGTCGAACTCGTAGCGATCGCGCGCAGCGCGCGAAACGTGGAACTCGAAGGTCATCGCGATGAACCGTTGATCACTGTCGACAATGCTGACCCACATCGCGCGATCGCGCCACCCCCCGCCCAATTGAGCGGGTAACCTTCGTGGCATGCCCAACCTGCGGGAATGGCTGCCCACCCTCGCGCGGCGACTCGCCCTGGCCCTCGGTGTTGCTGCCATCGTGTTGACTGGAAGCACCGGTCCCGCTCGCGCGGCGGTGGGCCTCGGCGTTTCACTCGTGCAGGACGGCTTCAGCGATCCGGTGCTGGTCACCAATGCCGGCGACGGCCGGCTGTTCGTGGTCGAGCAGACCGGCCAGATCCAGATCGTCGGCGGCGGCACCTTCCTCGACGTGTCGGCCAAGATCGCGTGCTGCGGCGAGCGCGGGCTGCTGGGTCTTGCCTTTCATCCCGACTACGCGCACAACGGCCTCTTCTACGTCTACTACACGCGCGCCGGCGATGGCGCGGCCGTCGTCGCCGAATACCACGTATCCGCCGGCGACCCGAACGTTGCCGACCCGAACAGCGAGCGCATCCTGCTCAGCTTCGCCGAGCCGTACACCAACCACAACGGCGGCTGGCTGGGCTTCAAGGGCCAGAACCTGTACATCTCGACCGGCGACGGGGGCAGCGGCGGCGACCCGCAGAACCACGCCCAGGACATCTACAGCTACCTGGGCAAGATCCTGCGCATCAATCCGCTCGACCCCGACGGCAACGGCCCCCGGAGCTACAGCATCGCGCGCCACAACCCTTACGTTGGACGGTCGGGGCTCAATGCCATCTGGTCGCGCGGGCTGCGCAATCCGTGGCGTTGCTCGTTCGACCGCGCGACCGGCAAGCTGTGGTGCGGCGACGTGGGCCAGAACTCATATGAGGAAGTCGATCGCGTCAAGACACGCAGCGGCTACAACTTCGGCTGGCGGCTCCTCGAGGGGCGCCACTACTACGACTATCCCGGCCGGACAAGCGGCAAGTTGTGCACGACCGGCTGCCGCAAGCTGCCGATCATCGAATACGCCCACAGCGATTTCGGCGGCGGCAACTGCGCGGTTACGGGTGGCTACGTCGCGCGGCGGAACGGCGCCGCGCTGTACGGCAACTATGTCTTTGGCGACTACTGCTCGGGCAACGTCTGGATCGTGCCGGCGAACTTCAAGCGGTCGAGCGCGCTGCCCGCACCGCTGTCCACGCCGTACACCATCAGCGCCTTCGGCGAAGGGGCCGACGGCCGCCTCTACCTGGTCGACTACGCGGGTGGCGCGGTCTACGAGCTGACCGATTCCTGAGCGGCCCGCCGGCGGTCAACGCCCGGCTGCCACCTGGTTCCGTCACAGATCGGTAACAGTCGGCGCATAGTCTCATCGACATGAAGGCGAGCGGCTGGTCCTGGGCGCTGGCCGGCGCGGCTGCGGCGGCGCTGGCGGTGGGCGCCGGCGAGCTGGTCGCGGTGCTCTTCAACGGCAGCTCGATCGTCGGTGCGATCGGTGCCCTGGTCATCGCCCTGCAGCCGCCGGGCGGCAAGGACCTGATGGTTGCCCTGTTCGACGGCAACGACAAGGCGGCGCTCCTGATCATGACCGGCATCGGCGGCCTGTTCGTGGGCGCCATCCTGGGCCTGCTAGCGCGGCGTGACGTGCGCATCGGCAACGCCGGCTTCCTCGTCTTCGGCGCGGTCGCGTTCTACCTGATCATGCAGGATCCCCTCGCGACGCCGTTCAGCGCCCTCGTGGCCGTGCTGCCCGCGGTGATAGTCGGCACCTTCGCGATGACCTGGTTCGCCGACATGCTTTCCCCGTCGCCGGCGAGTGCCCTGGTCCGCCGGCCCGCCAGCGCCAACCCCGCTGGTGGAGCGACCATGCCGCGCCGCAGGTTCGTGGCCCTGGGCGTGCTGGCACTCGTCACCGGTGGCGTGCTGGCGGTCGTCAGCCGCTTCGTCGGCGGTGCGTCGGCGGACGTGGGCGTCGGGCCACCGCCGTCGATTCCGCCACCGCAGGGCACCGCGCCGCCACTGCCCGCCGGCGCCGATTTCGGCATCAACGGGCTCGCCCCGATCGTCGTCCCGAATGCCGACTTCTACCGCATCGACACGCGCCTCGACACACCGCGCGTCGCGGCCGACACGTGGAGCCTGCGCATCCACGGCATGGTCGATCAGGAGGTCACGCTGACCTACCAGGACCTGATCGCGATGCCGCTCATCTCGCGCTACGTGACCATCGCGTGCGTCTCCAACGAGGTCGGTGGCCACCTGGTGGGCAACGCCAAGTGGACCGGCACGCCACTCGTGCCGCTGCTCAACAGGGCCGGCATACAGTCCGGCGCAACACAGGTCGTGGGTCGCGCGTTCGACGGCTTCACTGTCGGCTTCCCGACCGAGCACCTGTCGGGCGCCGGTGCCGACGCGATGGTCGTCGTCCAGATGAACGACCAGGCGCTGCCGCCGCAGCACGGCTTCCCGGCGCGACTGATCGTGCCCGGGCTGTACGGCTACGTGTCGGCGACCAAGTGGCTGACCGAGATCGAGTTGACGACCCTGGAGGCCTTCGACGCCTACTGGGTGCCGCTGGGCTGGTCGAAGCTGGGACCCATCCTGACGCAATCGCGCATCGACGTGCCGCGCGACGGTGCGCAGGTGACCGCCGGCCAGGTCCAGCTTGCGGGCGTTGCCTGGGCGCCGACGCGCGGCATCTCCAAGGTCGAGGTGCAGGTCGACAACAACGGCTGGCAGCCGGCCGAGCTGTCGACGCCCATCTCCGACAAGACCTGGATCCAGTGGCAGGTCATGCTCGCCCTGCCCGCCGGCCGTCGCCAGCTACAGGTGCGCGCCACGGACGGCACGGGCGCGGTCCAGACCGCCGACCTGGCAGGGCCGGCCCCGAGCGGGGCGACCGGCTACCACACGATCACCGTCAGCTCAATCTGAGACTGGCCCGGCCACCGGCCCGGCAGTCGGCGCCCAGTGCGCCAGTCCGCACCCAGTGCGGCAGTCGGCCGCATTTGAGGCCCGCGTGGGCTGATCGCGCCTGCCGAACTCCGCAAGCCGTGCTGCCGGGCGATTTTGCACGTGATTTGCACACGACCCGCCGTCCCAGATGCGTTGCGGCCTTCCTGGACCCGTCGCGCCATGGCGACATCCCGCCGGCAACGCTCAGAAAGCAGACTTCTGGCCGCCTCACGCGTCGCCAACCCGGTTGAATCCACCCCTCGTGTTCATTTGACATGCAAAGTCGCATACCTGGACGACTGCCTACGCGATAAGGGCCAGCCGGGGGCACTTCACGGCCGTGACCCCCGCAGGAACGCGGCGACCAACATGACCAAACCAGCCCCACTGAGCGCGAGGAAGGCGTATGCAAAGAAGTCAACGACGACGGGCTGCGAACCGCCCACGTAGCGAGCGACTGGCTGGCCCAGGGAGACGACTCCGACGATGACGTCGAGGACGCCAACGCCACCAATCACCGCGCGCCTGAGCGAAGGCAGGAAGAGCCAGATCAAAGTCGTGGCGACATTCAGCACTGCGCCAAGAACGAGAACCGGCGGATCGTAAGGCCGAGCGAGATAGGTGCTCGCTCCCGCCACCAGCGCCGCCATTGCCAGCGCCCCGCAGGCGGCTCCGGCCAGACAGATGGCCAGCCGATCGTGCCATGTCGCTGCAGGCATGCCGCTCTCCACTTGAGTTCGCGGACCATCATGCACTCAACTGACTGAACCAAGCGGCGTTCTCGCGCATCTACGTAGTGAGAGCGGAGATCGGAGGGTGGATGGACGGCGAGCTCGTCGAGCGTGCTCGGGCGGGTGATGCCGACGCCTTCGATCAGCTCGCGCGCGCGAGGATCGATGCGGTGTACCGGACGGCGGTCGGCATCCTGGGCAACAGCGCCGACGCACGCGACGCGACCCAGGAAGCGCTCCTCTCGGCCTGGCGCTCGCTGCGCTCGCTGCGTGACGCCGAGCACTTCGACGCGTGGCTGCGCACGATAACCGTCAACGCCGCGAGGATGGTTGCCCGCCGCCGGCGCGTGCGCGAGATCCCGATGACCGCCGACCTCGAGCAGGCCGACCTCGACCCGGGTACCGTCAGTCCGGCCGACTTCGACGCCGCCTTCGACCGACTGCCCGTCGACCAGCGCGCCCTGCTCCTCGCCCACCACCTTGACGGGGAGTCGGTGGCCGATCTGGCCGTCCGGCTCGGCGTCCCGGAAGGCACCGTCAAGTCCCGGCTGCACACCGCCCGCCAGGCTTTGGACCGAGCTTTGGCCGAGGACGCGCGATGAGCCCGATTTCCGACCAGGAGCTCCAGCGCCACCTCTCCCGCCGGTCCTCGAAGGCGCTGCCTGCCGACGATCGCGAAGATGTCCTCGCGGCCGTCGGCGGTGCTCGGGCTCGGCCGCGCTGGTCGTTCCGCATGCGCCCGGGCCTGTTGCTGGCACCGATCGCCGCGATCGTGCTGGTCGTCATCGTGGCCGTGCCGCTGCTCTGGACGCTTGCCCCAGGGCCCGGCCCGTCGCCATCGCCGTCTGCGATCAAGATCTACTCAACGCAGGAGCTCGTGAGCCTCGCCCGCGAACCCGGCTTCAGCGGCACCGTCATCGCCCGCGTCACTCTGGATCCACCGTTCCCCCTCCCGAGCGAGCTGGAGCCTTGCCCGGCACCAGAGGTATGTGACTCGCAGCAGTCGATCGGACAATACTCAACGGAAATCTGGACCGGTTGGCGGGATGCGCCGGAAGGCGAAGGAACACAGCTGCCCTCGGGGCAGTGGGTCACCCGTGTCCTCGCCGCCCTCCTTCCGGCAGGCGCGCTCGGCGCATACCGCGTGAGTGGTGGTCGCGTCGAGTACCTAGGCCCGGCATACCTGTCGCCGGGCGGTTTATCCATGACGGTTGAGGCGGCAAAGGCGTCAGCGCCCTCAGACCCGGCCGACGACGTCTTCGTCGTTTCGGGCTGGCTTGGCGAGGCGGTGCCCAGCGGATGCCCAGTCCCTGCCGTTGCGTCTTGCGACGGTTCGTACCTGACAAGGGATAGGGAGTTCCCGCGCACAACGGAGGGCAACAACACCTCCGCCAACTATCCGGTCGGTCCCGCGTTGCATCTCCAGGCAGGCGCGTACGGTGACTTCGCTGCCTCAACCGGCAGCGACGAGCACGGCGCCATCCCAAGCTACGGCACCTATCTCGTTCGGCCCGCCGGTTGTCCCACCCTCGTGACCGGCAGCGACGCCTGTCGCTGGACCATGCTCGGCCGGCTCGATGAGACATCAACCAACCCCACGCCATCGCCTTCGCCGTCATCGAGTTCGGTGACAATTCACAGCTCGCAGCAGCTGTCGGACATGATCGGCGACCCGGCCTGGGTCGGCCGCGTCGTCCTGGCACAGGCTCAACTCGGTCCAGCGGATCCAAGTGGACCACTTGTGTTGTGCTTCGTCTCGCCTTGCCAGGCTCGACTCCTAGCCGTCTCGGGAAACGACTATGTGGCCATTGGGACGCGAGACACGCCCGGAGGTGGCGTCAGGGATCCTGATGGGCACTACGTTCAGGGACTCAGCGTCCCCACTGAGCCGGGCATTTTCGCGTTCAAGATCCATGGGGCGACTGAACTCGGGCCCTACGCCGAGTACCTGGGCCCGGCTGTACTCCACGACGACGGGACGCCCTGGACGGCCGCAGAGATGGCCGCCAAGGGGTTGACCGACGCCGCCGACGATGTCTATGTCGTGTCGGGGTGGCTCGCCTACTCCGCGCCGACGAACCTCAATTGCCCAATGCCCCAGGACCAGATCACGGGCGACCGCCACCCCGACATGAGTTGGTACTGCGGTGGCTCGTGGCTCAACCCGGACGACGAGCGAGCGTCCTCGACGTCTTTTGCCATGAGCGGCCTGCATGCCCAGATCGACGCGTATCAGAACTTCGCGCCGCAGCCCGCATTCGACGAGCAAGGGGCCATTCCCCGCGAAGGCAGTTACCTCGTTCGCTCCGCAGGTTGCCCGCCTGACACCATGGGCGACTGCCCGGTCTTCCGAATGGTCGGCCGGCTTGACGAGTCGACGATCAACCCGTCGCCGTCGCCGTCGCCGACGACTGAACCAACCGCGTCGGTCGGTCCAACGGCCGTGCTCACTCAGGGTCAGCTGATCGCGATGACGAACGATCCCGCAGCCGCGGGCCGCGTGGTCATCGCCGACGCCCAGTTCGCGCCGGTACCGAGTGCCAGCGAGGCCGACTGCAATGTGCCCGACCCATGCTACGCAGGGCAGATCGGCGTCAACCCTGGAGTCGTCGTCTTTTCGGGCTGGCGCGATTCAGCCAAGGACGGAACCGGCACCTTCTACGCGCCTGAAGGACGCTGGCTCGACCGCCTCGTGCCGTCATCGCTCCAAGAACAGGTGATGGCGTTCCGCATCGGCCACGAGTCGGTCGAGTACCTGGGGACGGTCGAGGGGTCCGGCGATTCCCTCGTGTGGTCGCCGGACGACGTGCCGACCGCCAGTGCCGCACCGCCAGACTCCATCTACGCCGTGAGCGGCTGGCTCGTCCGCACGCAACCCGTAGCCTGCCCACTGCCCGGCGACCTTCCCGCCGATACGGATTTCGGCTACTTCTGCGGTGGTTCGTTCATCACCGCAACAGCGAATGCCATCGCGCAGACCCAGAACGACCTCGACCCGGGCGGCGTGCACGTGCAGGCGGGTGCGTACGACAACTTTGCCTTGAATCCAGCATCTATCGCGGCAGCAGACGGCGGACTGGCGTCCACTTCTGATCGGGCCGTCTACCTCGTCCGGCCGGTTGGAGAGCGCCTGTGGGAAGCGAACGCGTGGCGTCTCGTGGACCGCCTCGACCCGCCGATGGCCGGGCCGGGACCATCTGCGACGCAGTCTCCACACGCCACGGCGACTGCGGCCGCCGCACAACGACTCCACATCTACACCGCGCAACAGATGGTGGACATGGCCGGCGTCCCGGAGCTGGTCGGCCGCTACGTCCTCGCACAGGCTCAAATGGAACAACCGATCCGCTTCGGGTATCCGCCGTGTACCGTCCCCGATCCGTGTGCCGGGGAGTGGCGCCTGGTCGGCGTGAGTGGCTATTCCGGAGTCAGTGTCGGTTGGCGGGATACCACCCCGGGCGAGGGCACCCGCTACGAAGGACCAAACGGCACAGAGTGGCTGGAACTGCTCACACCGCCAACGAGCGAAGGGGTCTATGCCTTCAAGATCCTCAGCAAGGCGGTCGAGTACCTGGGACCGGCGCGACTCGCATCGGACGGCTCGGCGTGGACGGCTGCCGATCTCCTGCGTCTGGCTCCAAACGGACCCACCGATGACGTCTACGTCGTCTCCGGTTCGCTTATCAGACCAAACTCCCCGGAATGCCCGGCCCCGAACGACTCCGACAGCAAGCCCGATCTGAGCTGGTTCTGCGGCGGTTCGTGGATCACGTCCTCGCACTCATGGCCGGTAGACCCGCTCAAGGTGGACGGCATTCACGTCCAGTGGATCGCTTACAAGGACTACGCGCCGACATCCTTCTACGACAGCAATGGCGGGCAGCAGTCGGACGGCACCTACCTCGTTCGTTCTGTCGGATGTCCCGCGGATATAACCGGCGACTGTCCGGTCTACCGAATGGTCGGAAGGCTGAACCCGGTGATGGTCACAGCCGGCCCGCGCTGATGATGCGCTGCAGGAAGCGCTGAGTCCGTTCTTCGCGCGGCGCCGACAGGATCTCGGCCGGCGGCCCCTCCTCGAGGATTACGCCCTCGTCCAGGAAGCAGACGCGGTCGGCCACGTCGCGGGCGAAGCCCATCTCGTGCGTGGCGAGGATCATGGTCATGCCCTCGCGTGCCAGCTCGCGGATGACGTCGAGCACCTCGGCCACCAGCTCGGGGTCGAGCGCGGAGGTGATCTCGTCGAGCAGCAGCACGTCCGGCTTCATCGCCAATGCCCGGACGATGGCCGCCCGCTGCTGCTGGCCGCCGGACAGTCGGTCGGGATACTCGTCGCGCTTGTCGGCCAGGCCAAAGCGCGAAAGGAGCTCCATGGCCGACTTCTCAGCGTCCGCCCGCGACAGGTGGAGCACCTTGCGCGGCGCCAGCGTGATGTTGCCGATGACGCTCATGTGCGGGAAGAGGTTGAACGCCTGGAAGACGATGCCCACCCGCCGTCGGACGCGGTCGACCCGCACGTTGTCCGCGGTTACTTCCGTGCCCGCGATCCAGATACGCCCGGCATCGATCGGCTCCAACAGGTTGATGCAGCGCAGCAGCGTCGACTTGCCCGACCCGGACGCGCCGATCAGGCATACGACCTCATGCTCGGCGACCGCCATGTCGATGCCGCTTCAGGACTTCGAGTGAATCGAACGACTTGTGCAGATCCTGGACCTGGAGCGCGGGAACAGCCATCAGCGCGCCATCGTCGCCATCTGGCGCTTGCGGTCGCGCGCCACCAGCCAATCCACAAAGCGGGCGACCGGAATGGTCATCACCAGGAAGATCAGCGCGCAGACCAGGAACGGGGTGAAGTTGAAGGCGCCGCCCTCGTCGATGCGCGTCTGGCTGAACACCTCGACGACGCCCAGGAACGAGATCAGCGCGGTGTCCTTCTGCAGCCCGATGAAGTCGTTGAGCAGCGGCGGGATCACGCGCCGCACCGCCTGCGGCAGGACGACGTAGCGCAGGGCCTGGAAGCGCGACAGGCCGAGCGATCGCGCGGCCGCCTCCTGGGACGGGTGAACCGATTCGATGCCGGCGCGGAAGACTTCCGACACGTACGCCGACCAGACGATCACCAGCGCCACGAGGCCCCACACGAGTGGGTCGTTCGTGACGCCCTGGAGCCGCAGGCCTGGCACGCCGTAGCCAAGCCAGAAGATGACCAGGATGCTGGGGATGCCGCGAAAGATGTCGATGTAGACGACGGCCATCAGGCGGAAGGGGAAGAACACGGGCCCGGGCAGGCTGCGCATGACGGCCAGGACGAGGGCGAGGGCGAGGATCAGGATTTCGGCGGCGAAGAAGAGTTCGAGGGTTATCGGCAGGGCGCCCAGGATGTCCGGCAGCGAGTCGGCGAACACCTGTGGTGAGAAGAAGAGCTGCTGGACGCGCGGCCAGCCGGGCGCATTGACGATGATGTAGGCCAGGACGCCGAAGACGACGATGGTGCTGACCAGCGCCGTCAGAGCGCTGTTCGGTCGGAAACGGCCGAGCAGCCGCGAGTTGCGGCTGCCCAGCAGCTCCGGCGGGGTCGTGGGCGCGACCCCGGTCATGCGATTGCCGTGCCCGGCGTGCCCGTGGCGACTATTGGAACAGCGGGATGTCCTGGCCGGTGGTGATCCACTGGTCGTAGATCTGCTGCAGCGTGCCGTCGGCCTTCATCGCCTCGATGGCCCAGTCGACGCACGGCGTGAGCGGGCTGCCCTTGTCGAGCACCGCACCCACGTGGTCGGTCTGGACGGTGGAGGCGAACTGGCCGACGATCGTGCCGCCGTCGAGCTGTGCGTCGCGCATGTAGAACGCGGTCCCCAGGTCGACGATCAGGCCATCGATCTGCCCGTTCTGGAGGGCGATTACGGCCGTGTCGTTATCGGGGAAGACCGAGGCCGCAGTGGTCGGCTGGATGGCGTTCTGGATCAGGTTGTAACTGGTCGTGTTCGCCGCCGCGCCGAGCTTGTAGGACTTGAGGTCGGCGATCGACGTGGCGCCGGTGATCGGGTCGCTCTGCAACGCCACGATCGACTGGACCGAGTCGAAGTACGGATCGCTGAAGTCGACCGCCTGGGCACGCTCGGGCGTGATCGAGATCTGCGCCGTGTGCCAGTCGAACGGCTTCTCGCCCGGTGCAAATGCCTGCTCGAAGACGGTGTTCTGCAGCCACACGACCTGCTGCGGCGTGAAGCCGAGCTTGGCCGCCATGGCGTAGTCGACCGCATCCTCGAAGCCCATGTCCGAGTACGGGTTGCTGATCTTCCACTTGACACCGCCCGACGGCTGGCCCGGGTACTGCGTCTTGGGATCGCCGCCGTACCACGGCGGATACGCCGGGTTGTCCGTGCTGAGCGTCAACTGGCCGGGGTTCTTGAGCACCAGGTTGTTCATGGCGCACGCTTCCGGCATGGGCGGGACAGTGGGCGAAGCCGGAACGGTGGCGGTCGGCGAAGCCGTCGGACCGGTGGGCGCCGTGGCTTCGGCCGTCATCGTCGGCGCCATGGTCGGCGTCGCCGTCGGGGCGACGGTCGGTGTTGCCGTCGGCAGGGGCGTCTCGGTCGCTGCGGGGGTGCTCGAACAGGCCGCGAGCACCAGCGCCACGGAGAACAGGGTCAGCGATCGGCGAATGTTCACGGCAGGCTCCTCCTCTAGGGGCGGAGGATAGCCCTACGGTGCCGAAGCGTCAGCCGGAAACCGTCGAGTCCGAACCCGCGTGGACGATGGACATGACCATGGTGATGACGCCGACGACCACGAGTCCGATCAGCGCCCACGGGATCGCGCTCGCGCCGGCCGGTACCGGCACGGCGATGATGTCACCCACGCCGAGGGCGGCCATGATCAGGCCCCAGCCGGCGACGATCCAGCGCGGCAGCCGCGGGATGAAGACCCACACCAGCACCAGGCCCAGCTGCAGCGCGCCGACGAGCCACAGGATGACGATGTCGATCGTGCGCGGCGTGGCCTCGAGATTGGCCAGCGCGGCGAGCGTGGTCAGCGCCCCGGCCGACAGGCCCATGACGGCGAGCGCAAACCGATCGCGGATGACCATCACACCTCCTTGAACTGCTCGAACGGCTGCCGGCAATCTCCGCAGTGATAGATCGCGCGACAGAGCGTGGGTCCGAACGCGTTCTCGAGCGTCGTGTTGTGTGAACCGCAGTATGGGCACTCGGCGACCGGCAGGGGCGGCAGGACGGACAACTCGCGTGCGTCACCCTGGTGCCCGGTTCGAGGTGGCGGTGCGAAGCCGCTCTCGCGCAGCGCGCGCCGGCCATCTTCCGTGATGCGTTCGCTGGTCCACGGCTCGGCGAAGCTGACTTCTACTCGAACCTCTTCTGCGAAACCCGTGAGCCGCTCCGCCACGGCCGAGCGCATCAGCTCGATCGCCGGGCAGCCCACGAACGTGGGCAGCAACTCCACGCGCACGCTCCCCTGTCCCGTCTCGACGCTGTGCACGACGCCCAGATCGACGACCGAGATCGCCGGTATCTCCGGATCGTGAACGTCCAGCAGGGCCGCCCAGACGGCCGACTCCAACGGGCGCTCGGACACCTTTGGCGCTACCACTCGACGCCCTCTTCCAGCCGCGCCACCGACGTGAACTCGTTCCACAGCCAGCGGAAAGACTCCGACGGCTGGGCATGGTTCCGACCATCCGCGGGCGGCCCGGCCGCCGGCAGGCCAGGCAGCCCCAGCGACTTCAACGTGCCGCCCACGTCCGACCGCCACCTATCCGCCAGTTCGGCCATGGGTGCCGCGAGGATGCCCGCCTCGACCAGCAAACCTTCTGCGGGGAGTGGCGTGAAGACGGTCAGCGCATCCGGCGCGAGGCTGACCAGCGCTCGTTCGAGCCGGTCGCGCGGCTCGCCAACCTTTCCCGCCAGACGGCGCAGCCAGGCGTCTAGGTGCATCAGGTGATAACGCTCCTCGCGGCGCACCTTGGCCACGACATCAGTGAGCGGCTTGAACGAGCCATCGGCGAGTGCCGTCAGGCGCACCGCGTCTGCCGTTTCATAGAGCCAGCGCCGGGCGATCGAGAATGCCCAGTCGGTGCGCGGGTGGTCGAGCAGAAGCGCGTGCCGGAACTCTTCGGGTGGACGGTGGAAGGCCAACCGGTCGGCCGATTCGCCGGCCAGTTGGGCGAGCATCTCGTAGAAGATCCGGGCGTGGCCGATCTCGTCCTGCGCGAGCGAGCTGAAGGCCACGTCTTCCTCGAGCATGGGCGCGATGCCGGTCCACTCCGAGTCCCAGAAGCCGACCACGAACTCGTCGTCGGCCATCGCCAGCAGCAGCCCCGCCAGCGCATCGCGGGTGGTGGGCGGCAGCTCGCGGCGGTCGAAGGCCGGCACGTCGGGCTGGATCAGCTGGCGCGTCGGCAGCCTGGCCTCGGCGGTCACTTCGTCCCTTCTCTTCGCCGTCCTTCCGCGTCTTCGCCCGCCGTTTGGCGACCTCGAGCTTGTCGCGCATCACGTAGCCGCCCGGCTTCTTGAAGCTGCGGTCGAGCGGCGGCTGGAGCAGGTCCGGGTCGGACAGGTCGGTGATCTGGCTGCGTGACACGACCCACAGCCGGACGCTCTCCTGGCGGCGGCTGTAGAACTCGCGCGCATAGTGCATCGCCAGCTCGCGGTCGGGCGCGCGGACATTGCCCGCGTGGCGCATGGGGTCGCCGTCCTTCTCCTGGCGGAAGACCTCCCAGACGGTCGGGTCGGCACCCGCGCCCAGTCGGCCGGCCTCGTCGCGCCGCCCTTCCGCGGGCCGCGGCTGATCGGCTGTCATGACCGCGCCCCTGACAAGCAACTTTGCATGTCATTTGCACATGACAGGCTTCTCGTGGCGAGCTGGGTCGCTCCGAGTGCGCTCGAGCATGGTGAATCGCGCATCGATGCGGCGCTTGACGGCGCGGTCACGCACGTGGCGATGCGCCCGGCAACTGTCCCGGCATTGGAGACTGGCGTCAGCGGCATGGCGTGTTCAGATGACATGCAATCGTGTCAATCTCGACGGCGCGAGACGCAGTCAGGCGGCGGCCGCGGCGGGCACGGACAGGATCAGGTCGCGTACCCACGCGGTCTCGTCGTGGTTGAGACGCCGGAACGCCAGCCGCTCCTGTGACTTGGGTCCGTGGCCGGTCACGACCGTGCGCAGCTCGTTCCAGTCGGGCTCGGTATAGCGCCACTCGCCGCTGGCCTCGTCGAGGTGCAGCTCCGGGTCGGGTGGGAACAACCCGATCTCCCACATCCGCGGCACATACGTCGAGAGGAACTCCTGGCGCAACTGCTCGCCGGTCTTCTCCTTGATGCGCCAGAACAGGTCGCGATCCTTCGCCGGATCGGTGCGCGGGCCGTGCATCTGCATCAGCGGCCCCCACCAGCGATCGAGCGCCTCCTGGACCATGTCGCGCTGCATCTGGGAGCCATTCATCATCGTCACGACCACATCGCGGCCGTGCATGATGTGGACCGACTCCTCCCAGCAGATCTTCTTCATGGTCCGGCTGTACGGCCCGTAGCTCGAGTCGCGCAGCGCCTGCTGGGCAACGATCGCGGCGGCGTCGACCAGCCAGGCGATGATGCCCACGTCGGCCCACGTTTTCGTGGGGTAGTGGAAGACGTTATGGAACTTGGTCTTGCCGTCGAGCAGGTCCTGGTACATCTGCTCGCGCGGCTTGCCCAGGTCCTCCGCCACGCGGTACAGCAGCTGCGCGTGGCCCGCCTCGTCCTGGACCTTGGCCGTCAGCGCCAGCTTCCGGCGCAGCGTGGGCGCGCGCATGATCCACTCGCGCTCGGGCAGCACGCCCATCAGCTCGGAGTTGGCGTGCATCTCGACGAAGCGCAGCACGCTGGTGCGGTACTCGTCGGGCATCCAGTCACGCGCCTCGACCTTCAGCCCCGAGTGCACGTGCTCGACGAACGCGTCGTAGCGCTGCTCGTGGGTCAGCCCTGTGTCGGCGAAGGCCGGCGTGGGTCGCTCGCCAGGCGGCAGGATGGGGGCGAGGGACAGCGGGTCGGTCATACAAGGGTCCTCCCGGGTGGATCGCAGCTGAGGGAACGGAGGAAGAGGTCGGCGTGCTGGTCGGCTATTTCGGTCGGTGAAAGTGGTCCGTCGGGGGAATACCACGTGGCGATGCCGTTGAGCGCCGACAGGATGGCCATCGCGGTGAGCGGCGGATCGACCGGCTCGAACTCGCCGGCAGCGATGCCCTCGCCGATGGCCTGGCGGAACAACGCCTCGTAGGCGTCGCGGCGGGCGGCGATCTGCTGCCGCCGCACGTCAGAGAGGAAGCGCCACTCATGCAGGAACACCGCGGCGTCGCGCTGCGCGCTGGTAACGACATCGACGTGGGCACGGATCATCTCGCGCAGCTTGACCTGCGGCGCGACATCGCCGACGGCGAGCGGGCCGACCTCCACGTTGAACCGATCCGCCGCGCGGCTGACGATCGACCACAGGACGTCTTCCTTCGACGCGACGTGGGCGTACAGGCTGGGGCCCTGGATGTGCAGCGCCTGGGCGATGTCGCGCACGCTGGTCGCCGCGTAGCCGCGGTCGCGGAAGAGCGCCGACGCGACTTCATCGATCTGCTGTCGTCGTGGGGTGTCGACCATCAGGCGATCAGTCTAACTAACGTTCGTTAGGAAGGTCAATGCCGGCCGTCCGCGCCTTTGCCGGCCTGGCTCGAGTGCGGCCGATGCGTGTGGCGCATCAAGATCGCCCTATTCCGTGAATGGACGCGTTCCGGATCGGCAGCTTCCGTGCACGCACCCGCACGGATTCACGATTCGCGATGCGGCACGTGCATCACGGTCGGGAGGGGGACGTTGCCCGTGCGGATGGATAACCGACTTGCCGGATGGAAGCGCGATTGCCGGCAGTATCGTCACGATCGCGTCGAGCGTTCCGTACAGCGGTGGTCGGGCCGTTCGAATGACGCAGGCTCACCGCGTGGCGTAGGACGATCAAGGCAACCGACGGGGCCCGACTGGTGGTGTAGCCGCCGCGCGGCCGGCCAGTGGCCCGATTTGACGATAAGGCCGGCATTCGTCGCGCGGGCCGGCCATTGGCCCGATTTGACGATAAGGCCGGCATTCGCCGCGTGGCCTTGTAGCCGCCGCGCGGCCGGCCATTGGCCCGGGTTTGACGATAAGGCCGGCATTCGTCGCGTGGCCCAGCGACCGCCTCGCGACCCCTACGGACCGCCGCGCGATCGCTCAGAAATCGCCTCGCGAGCAAGTACGCGATACTTGACGCTAGTGAGTATTCAGGCGGCCGACCGCAGCGTCCAGGAAGTGGAAGCGGTCGAAACCATCCGGCGTCGCTTCGCCCAGGCGTGGGGGCAGATGGGCGCGGCGTGGGGCATCGCGCCGTCGACTGCCGCCATCCAGGGCTACCTGCTCGTGCACGGCGGCCCGGTCACCGACCGCGAGCTCCAGGAGGCGCTCGGCCTCAGCCACCGCGCAATCCGAGTCGCCCTGGCCGACTGCGAGGAATGGGGCATCGTCCGCCGAGCGCCGGAGTTGCGGCGCAGCGGCAGCCGCGGACCCGCGGGACGTGCCTGGCTGGCACTCGACGACAACTGGGAGTGGTTCCGGCTGGTCGTCCAGGGCCGCAAGGAACGTGAGGCCGACCCGGTCATTGCCATCCTCGAGCAGTGCCTGGTCGAGGCGCGCGCCCTGCCGTCCGGCGAGGAGACGCGTGACCTGGAACAACGGCTCGAGAAATTGACCGCATTCGTCGGCGAGTTCGACCACGCGCTGTCTGCGGTGCTACGCGCCCGAGTCGGCACTCTGCGCAAGCTCTTTCGCGCCATCAGCCGGCAGGATCCCGAGTCGCTCGACCGGCTGCTGGCCGTGCTGGCCGACATCCCCGACGACGAGCTCGACGACGCGCTGGCAACCGTGTCGCACATGTCGCCAGCAGGCATGCGTCGCATGCTGCGCCTGGCCGGCCGACAGTCGATCGTGCGCCTGCTCGGACGCTAGCCGGTGTTGCGCAGGCCGGCGGCGACGCCGCTGATGGTCAGGTGAACGAGGCGGAGCAGGTCGGCCCGGGCGGGATCGCTCGACGGTAAGGAGCGCAGTCGGCCGAGCAGCAGCACCTGGAGCTCGGAGAGCGAGTCCACATACGGGTTGCGCAGCGCGATCGAGCGCTGCAGGACGGGCATGTTGTCGAGCAGCCCCCCTCGCTCGGTGACCGCCAGGACAGCGGCAGCCGTGCGCTCGAACTCGTCGCGGATGCCCTGCCAGATGCGGCGGGCATCGGGCTCGTCGCCGGCCAGCGAGGCGTAGCGCTCGGCAATGGCCATGTCCGCCTTGGCCAGCGCAAGCTCGGTGTTGTCGAGGAAGGTGGCGAAGAACGGCCACGTCCGATAGAGGTCGCGCAGGCGGCCGAGGCGGCGGTGATCGCCCTGCCAGAAGTCGGTGAGCGCGGTGCCAGTGCCGTACCAGCCAGGGATATTGGCACGCGACTGCGACCACGCGAAGACCCACGGGATCGCGCGCAACGACGCCAGACCCGCCCACTGCCCGGCGTGGCGCGCGGCCGGTCGCGAGCCGATGGCCAGGCCCGACAGCTCGAGGATGGGCGTCGTGGCCAGGAAGAAAGCCTCGAACGCGGGGTCCTCCCAGACCAGCGCGCGGTAGGTATGGCTGGCAGTTGCGGCGAGCTCGTCCATCGCGCGCGGATCGCCGGCGTGCCGGGTCGCGCGCGCCGGGGCCGAGGCCAGCAACGTGGCGTAGGTCAGCTGTTCGAGATGACGCAGGGCGATGTCCGGGTTGGCGTAGCGGTCGGCGATGACCTCGCCCTGCTCGGTCAACTTCAGGCGGCCGTCGACCGACCCGGGCGCCTGCGCCGGAATGGCACGCGTCATCGGGCCGCCACCGCGCCCGAGCGCCCCGCCACGGCCATGGAAAAGGGTCAACTCGATGCCGTGGCGGCGTGCCACCTGCACCAGCGCCGCCTCGGCCCGGTAGAGCATCCACGCTGCCGCAAGCGAGCCCGACTCCTTTGTCGAGTCCGAGTAGCCGAGCATCACCTCCTGGCGATCGCCACGCTCGCGGAGGTGCTGCCGGTAGCCGCGATCGGCGAAGAGCTGGCCGATGATCGCGCCGCAGCCGGTCAGGGCGTCGGCCGATTCGAACAGCGGCACGACATCGAGGGCCACCGCGGCCGACGCGCGCCGCGCCAACTCCAGGACTGCCGTCACGTCCGCCGCGCCGCGCGTGAAGCTCACCACGTAGCGATGGCACGCCGCCTCGCCGTAGCGTTGCTGGACATCGGCGATCGCGCGCAAGGTGCCGAGGACCTCCGCTTCCCTGACCGTCGCAACCGGCGTGCCGGCAAGCAGTCCCTCGTGGACCTCGGCGTGCTGGCGCACCTCGAGCGACAGGCCGTGGAAGCCGAATGTGGCCAGTTGCCAGCGCAGGTCGCGCAGCTCGCCGTCTGCGACGCGGTCGAGCCGTGCCGCGCGGAGCGCGTCGTCGATCTCGACCAGTTCGGCGTCAAACTCGGCGGCAGAACCGTAGCCACCAGCGGTGCCTGCGCGAGTCCGCGCGAGATGTTCCGCCACGTAGCTGAAGCGGCGGCGGAAAGGTTCATCGGGGAAGCGCGCGTCGAGGCGCCTGGCCACGTCGGGCAGGGCGCGGGCATCGGCGGCGAGGCGGGCGGCCAGCCCCGGCCCCGCGTCCCCTTGCGCGCTGACGGTCTGGGCCAGGCGCCGGCAGACCGCCTCGTAGGCACGCAGCACATGCTCTGCGCCGATCGCCACCGCCTGACGGGTGGTCTCGGCCGTGACCAGCGGATGGCCGTCGCGATCGCCGCCGATCCACGACCCCCAGTGCAGGAAGGGACGCACCGCGCCGGCCGCCTCGTTCGGCTCCGCCGCCGCGAGCGCGGCAGCGACCGAGCGGTAGAGCCGCGGGGTGACGACGAAGAGCGACTCGTCGAAGAATGCGAAGGCACTGCGCACCTCGTCGAGCGGGCCCGGCGAGACCGCACGGATGGGCGCCGTCTGCCACAGGATCGAGATCTCCTCGCGTAGCCGCCGGCGCACCTCCTCCTCTTCGGCCGGGGCGATGCGCGGATCGTCGAGACGGTCGACCAGCCGATAGATGAGCCGCAACGCGACCAGCAGTGTGCGCCGGCGGGCCTCGGTCGGATGCGCGGTCAGTACCGGGGCGATCGACAGCCGGCTGAACAGCTGCTCGACCCGGGCGGCCGGAACGCCGCGTGCGGTCAGCTCGGCCAGCGCGGCGGCGGGCGATTCGTCCAGCGGCCGGCCGCCCGCCTGGCGCGCCAGCTCACGCAGCCGTCGGACGCGCTGCTTCTCCTCGGCGAGATTGGTCAGTTGGAAGTACAGCCCGAACGCGCGTACCAGGATCTCGAGCCGGGTGAGGTCGAGACGAGCCAGGTCGGCAACCAATCGGGCGTCGCGTGTCCCATGGGCAGTCTTGCGGCGCGCGGCGATCGTCGCCCGCCGGACGCGCTCCACGAGGTCGAAGGCATCGCGGCCGGCCTGTTCGACGATCACCTCACCTAGCATCCGCCCGAGCAGGTCAACGTCCCGGGCAAGAGGATCGCGGCGGCGGCTCATGCCGCAAGGCTAGGTGGTTGCCAGCGACTCCGACCCATTGAGCTGTTGATCGCCGTTCGCCGGCTGGTCCTCGGCCAGGTCGTCATGGGCGAGGATCACCTGGCCGCCCAGGTCCGCGATCATGCGTTCGGCCACCGGATAGTCGGCCATGCTGACGCGCGCGACGAGGATGCGCGGTTCGGTCTCGCCCTCGACGTCAGCGCTCAGACGTGCGACGGAAATCCCCGCCTCGCTGGCGCTCACCACGCTCTCGGCCAGGGTGGCGCGTGCGCTCAACGCGTCCTCTTCCGAGTCGAAGCGCGCGGCGATCACGCGGCGGCCGCCAACGTCGGCCAGCGCGGCGGGGAGTGCCATTTCGATCGCCTGGTAGCGCTCCACGTGGAAGTCGGTCACGAGGTCGTCCAGCTCCGCGAACAGCGCCAGGCCAGGCGCGCGGCCCGGTTCGCCGAACTGCTCGATCATCAGCGGACTCGCCCAGGCCGACGCCGATATCAACACCTGCCCCCCATCGGGCTCGCGCCGCTCCCCCATCGCCCAGCCCATCAACCAGCGCTGGCTGCGCACCTCGCGCTCCTTGGCATGCAGCCAGCGCAGCAGGTCGTCGCGCCGGCCCGGCCGCAGACGCGCTTCGCTCAGGCGGATGACCGCACCCGGAGCGTCAAGGATGCCGGTGAAGATCGGCGGGATGAGCTCATAGCCGCCGACACTCTCGACCTCGACGATCCCGGCCAACGACTGCGTCGCGGTCTCCGCGGTTGCGCCCGTGACCGCTTGCGCAGCCGCTTCGTCCTCCCACGTCGAAACCATCAGGAAGCGCTCCGCCGTGCCGGTTCGCTCGGTGCGCCGCGACCGTCGGTAGCCGGCCATGAAAGCAAGGAGGCCGGGCGCTCGGGCGCCGCCGGCCACTTGACGACGTGACAGCTCCACGAAGTCGGGTTCGCGTCCGTCGAAGACCCGACCGCGGAGTACGCGCATATGCATTCAGTAGGCGAAATCGCGCATGGGGATCAACTCCCTTTACCTCGGACCCACGTTAATCCCCGATCGCGCCACAGGTCGTAAAGCGGGCGTTGCAGCTACGTTGCGAGTGACATCATTCGGAAGAGGCACTCACCATGCCGCCCGCCGCTGCACGCTAGGACCTTTGCGTGGTCGCCGACCGGTACATCAGAAGGCCACCGGGAGAGGTTCGGGATGGTCACGATAGGGGTGCATTGGGATGGTCAGTCGCGGATCGGTTGTATAGGCTCAACCGGGCGGAGAGGGTGAGCGATGAACGCAGGAGTTGAGCACAAGGTGAGCCAGGAACCCGTCGTCAGGCATTACCGGGGCGCAACGCGCCAGGAAGTCGAGCAGTCCTATCGGGTCGACGCGGCCCAGGCGCTGCGCCGCAACTACCTGCCTGTCAAGCAGGACTGGAGCCATGACTGGCAGGGTTTCCTGCTGGCCGTGACCTACCGACACGAAGACGCACCCATGCCTGCCGCGCCCGCCGCCGACGCTGCAGCCGCGGCCTCCGAGGATGCCGCACCGACGTTCGAGGATGTGGCCGAAGCCGAGCCCGAGAACGACGAGCCAGAGGCCGAATCGCCAGAACCCGAGCCGTCAATGGTCGCCGAGGCCGCGCTGGAGGTGGATGAGTTCGTGGCCACCGAGCCGCTGCACGAAGTCGACGAATTCGCGACGACCCAGGAGTCGGAGGCCGTCGAGTCCGAGGCCGTCGAGTCCGAGGCCGTCGAGACGGTAGAGGAGTCGCGATCGAGCGAGTACACGGCCGGGATGGCCACAGATGAGCACTCGGCTTATGCGCCTTCCGAGTCGGAGAACCTGGCCGACGAATGGACGACTGACGGTTGGCCCGAAGAAGAGTGGCCGGCAGTCGATTTGGCGCCGGCGGTGGGCGAAGCCATTCAGCCTGACGCCGAAGCAGAGCCACAGACCGCTGAGACTGAGCCCGAGGCCGCCGCCGAACCAGAAGCCGCCGCCCCCGAGCCGGAGCCCGCGGCCGCCGCCGAACCAGAGGCCGCCGCTGAACCAGAGCCGCAGGCCGCAGCCCCCGAGCCCGAGGCCGCAGCCGAACCAGAGGCCGCCGCCGAACCAGAGGCCGCCGCCGAACCGGAGCCGCAGGTCGCTGAGGCCGAGCCCGAAGCCGCAGCCGAACCAGAACCGCAGGCCGCCGCCCCCGAGCCCGAGGCCGAGGCCGAACCAGAGCCGCAGGCCGCCGCCCCCGTGCCCGAGGCCGAGGCCGAACCAGAGCCGCAGGCCGCCGCCGCCGCACCAGAGGCCGCCGCCGAACCAGAGCCGCAGGCCGCTTCAGCGGGCGAAGCGCGCTGGAAGATGACCGTGCAGACGCTCGACCTCCACTGTGCCGGCGAGCCGTTGCGCATAGTGCGCAGTGGTTTCCCCGAGGTACCCAATCTGCCCGTGCTCGAACGCCGGCAGTGGGTCAGGGACAATGCCGATGAGGTCCGCCAGGTACTCATCAACGAGCCGCGCGGACACCGGGACATGTACGGCGCGATCCTTCTCCCGCCATACAGCGAGTTCGCCGACATGTGCGTGCTCTTCATGCATAACGAGGGCTACAGCACGATGTGCGGCCACGGCGTGATCGCCATCACGACGGGGTTGATCGAAGAGGGCCTGCTGCCGGCCAGCGAGCCGGTCACGACGGTGCGCTACGAAGTCCCGGCCGGGATCGTCGCTGCCAACGCAGCCACGAAACGTCTCGAGGACGGCAGCTGGGCGGTCGAGGGCGTGCGTTTCACCAACGTGCCGGCATACCTGGCCGCGCAGTCGCTGGCCATCCGCCCGGACGGCCTCGAATTGCACGGCAACGCCGCGCAATACGGCCGGCTGACCGTAGATCTCGCCTTTGGCGGCGCTTACTACGGCATCGTCAGCGCCGCGGAGCTCGGTCTTCGTGTGGTGCCCGAGCAGGCCGACGCGCTCCGCCGCGCGGGAGCCGCAATCACCGACATGCTCCGCCGCGACCACACGCCGGCACATCCCACCGACGCCGACCTGAGCTTCGTCTACGGCACCATCATCGTCGACTACGACCCGCGCACTTCGCCCGACGGCCGCGCACAGGACGCGCACATCCGCAACGCGACGATCTTTGCCGACGCGGAGCTGGATCGCTCGCCGTGCGGCTCGGGCACCAGCGCCATCCTGGCCCAGCTGCACGCACGCGGGCGGCTCAAAGTCGGCCAGGAGATCGCCAACGCCGGTATCACCGGCGAGCATTTCCTGGGTCGTATCGAGGCCGAGACATCGCTCGGCCCGTACCCGGCCGTCAGCACGAGCATTGCCGGAACGGCGTTCATCACCGGCTATTCGACGTTCGTCGTCGATGAACGCGACCCGCTCGACGAGGGCTTCCTCCTCAGCTGACCGCGGCGCACGCCGGCGACCGTGCCGATATTAGCCGCGCCACTGGGCAGTCGCGCCACTGTCAGCCGCGCCGATGGCAGCGGGTGATGCGCGTGCCGCATCAAGAATCGTCAACGCGTGCATAGAAATGCCGCGAAACCGGTGATCTGAAAGCTCCTCACTCAGGGAATTGGCGGTTTGTGAACCCCTGCGCGCATCAGGCGCGCCCAGTGGCGCGACGACGATTCGCAACCGGCGCGCCGGGGAGTGTGTTATCCCGACGTGTGCATGGACGAACTCCCCGCGCGGCTGGCGAGCGACCTCGATGGTTCGTTCGAAGACCTCGTACGCGGCCACCAGGACCTCGTGTTCGGCGTGGCGTTGCGCGTGGTCCGCGATAGCGGCCGTGCCGAGGATGTCGCCCAGGAAGCCTTCGTGCGCGCCTATCGCGCGCTGAAGAAGTACCCCCGACAGCGCATCCGCGAATTGCGACCGCGACCGTGGCTGGCCCGGATCGCCATCAACCTCGCGCGCAATGACGTACGGCGCGTGCGCGCGCACGACGATCTGGCCGCCGTCGGCGATCGCGCCGCGGCACCCGACGAGGGGCCGGCAGGGCTCGCCGAGCGGCGCGACGAACGCAACATGTGGTCGCGCCTGCTGGCGCAGTTACCGCCGCGTTACGGGCTGGCCGTCGCCCTGCGCCACGTCGACGGCCTTTCCTACGACGAGCTTAGCCAGACGCTCGACCGGCCGCTGGGGAGCGTCAAGTCGGACGTCCACCGCGGCGTGGCGCTGCTGCGTGCGGCCTACGACGCGGAACAGCGGCGCATCGCGGAAACGGAGGCACCTTCATGAACGACAGCCGACTGATCGCCAGCGGCCTGCGCAACCTGCGCCGGCCGGCGCCGCGGAGCCTCGCGCCACGGGTGTTCGAGCAGCTCGGCCTGACCGACGCCTACGTCGAGGTCGAGGGCCCCATCGGACCATTGTTCGTGGCTTTTGGCCCGCACGGCATTTCGCTCGTCGAGCGCGCTGCACCGGGCCGCGACGCCGGCGACTTCGAGGAGCAGTTCCGTGCCACCTTCGGCCGCCCGGTCCGGCGTGTGGCGCGCGCCCCGGAACTGATCGAGCGCGTCATCGACGCGCGTGTGTGGGGCCGGCGCCGGGCGGCCGGTGCAGCCCCCGTGGATCTGCACCAACTCCCCGAGTTCGAGCAGCAGGTCCTGCGCAAGGTGCTCGAGATCCCGCGTGGCGAGGTCCGCCCGTATGCCTGGGTGGCGGCTGAAGTCGGCCGGCCACTCGCCGTGCGCGCTGTCGGCAACGCGGTCGCCCGCAACCCCATTCCCTTCGTCATCCCCTGCCACCGCGTCGTGCGCAGCGATGGGCGGATCGGCCAGTACGGCGCCGGCGGACCGCTTGCCAAGCGAGCCGTGCTGGAATCCGAGGGCATGGACACCGGCGAGATGGAGCGACTGCCGGCCAAGGGTGTGCGCTTCATCGGCTCCGACACCACGCACATCTACTGCTACCCGTCGTGCCGCAACGCCCGCCGCGTTACGCCGGCGCACCGGGTCACCTTCCGGTCGGCCGACGACTCGCGCAGTGCCGGTTACCGACCATGCCGTGTCTGCCGCCCGGTCGACGCCCCGTTCCGCGCTGCCTAGGCCGGCTTGACCGCGCGGGCGAAGACGACCGGGGCGTGCCAGCGAAAGTCGCGCACCGCCAGCCGGCCCAGCCGGCGTCGCGCGTTGCGCACCAGCTCGTCGCGCTGCGCCTCGGTCAGCATCTCGAGTAGCACTCGCTCGTCGTAGCCGAGCTTGTAGTCGAGGAAGCCGTCCATCGTCCACTGGTAGACGAGCATGTCCTCGCGGGCGCTCGCCCGGACGAAGCCGGCCCGGCGCAGCTCGTCGGCGGCCGCCCTGGCCGAAGGGACATCCCCGGCGCGTCGTTCGGGCTCTCCGTCGGGCTCTTCCACCTCGAGGTCGAGGACCGCCTCGTCGAACTCCTCCATGGCCCGAAACGGCTCGCGCGCGTCGCGGTCGAGCCAGGTCACGTAGGCGAGCATGCCGCCCGGTCGCAGGACCCGGTAGGCTTCGACCAGGGCCGCGTGACGGTCGGGCACCAACTGCAGCACGAAGGACGAAACGACCAGGTCGACCGACGCGTCGGCCAGCGGCAGGTGCGCGGCCGGCGCCTGGACGAAGCTCGCGCGACCGGCCTCGTCATGGGTAGCTCGCATGACACGCTGCCGCGCCGCCTCGAGCATCCCGTTGGCCGCGTCACTGGCAATCACTTCGATCCCCGGCCACCGCTCGAGCGCGGCCAGCAACACCGTCCCCGTACCCACGCCCACCTCGAGAAGACACAGCTGCCGTTCCGCGTCGCCGTCGACGTGGTCGGCGGCGAGGTCGAGAACCTGGCGCGAGGTCGCCTCGAGCACCGGCGCCCAATAGCGCTCGTAGTCGGCCGCCGCCAATTCATAGCGCGCGACAATCGGGTCGATTTCGCTCATCCGACTCGATCATATCGGCGCGTTCCGCGCTAACCTCGGCCGTGGTGAGCGAGACCCGTCCGCCGCTCGAGTCCGGGTACGGGCCGGATGGCGCCCACAGTTCCCGCACGATGCCCAGGCTGGGCACACGTTCGCGTGCCGGTCGGGCGCCGTGGTGGATGGTCCTTGGCGCGGTTGCGGGCTCGCTCGCGCTGATCTCGCTGGGCATCACGGCGGCGGTGCTGGTCCAGCCGTCGGCGGGCACGCCTGCGGCCCTGGAGCTGATGCCGGCCGCAGAGCTTGACACGAACTGGGGCTCGTACCTCTCCGAGCGGGAGTGGGGCACCCCGCGTGAGGCCGTTGGGCTGAACGGCTGGGCGCTCGACTGGCAGTCGGCGATCACGACCGACTACCGCTTCGGATCGGACGGCATCGGCGGCGTGACCGATGCCAACGGCCAGTTCAGTCTGGGTTGGGCCTTCTGGGACGGCCAGCAGGACCACGTCACCGAGCGTTTGAACGGCAACGCCTCCATCGCGGGAGCCGACGCCATCAGCGACGATCGCGTATTCCACGAGAACGAGCCGACGCACGCCTACCAGCGGCTCACCTATCGCTACCCGCAGGGCAGCGACTGGTTCACGGTCGATCTCGAGACGGCGCGCTACGACGACACGAGCATGACCATGGTCGCGACGGTCACCAACACGACCAGCGAACCGCGCAACCTTGACGTGATCTTCAAAGGCTGGCTGGCGCCCGGCGGCGCGGTCGACTCACTGACCGACGGCCTGTTGCTGCACGGGACGAAATCGGTCGTCGCGGTGGTCGGCCAGAAACCCAGTCAATGGCAGATCACCTCCGATAAGGGCGCGCTCGACGCCAACCTGCGTGGCGGCGGCCTGGTCGGCGACCAGGGCGGCAACATTGGCGCCCTGGCCTACCGGCTCGAGATTCCCGGCAACGGCGAGAGCGTCATCCGATTCGGCATCGCGCAGGCACCCGTGGATCAGGCCTCCGACGCGGCGCAGGCAGCCGACGACGCGTCCGGTGCCGCACGCGCCGTGCTGGCCGAAAGCGACCAGATCGTCGATTCCCGGCGCACCGAGGCCGACGCGACCTTCAGCGACCAGGTGACCCAGCACCAGGAGCTGTATCGCCAGGCACTCATGAGCCTGCTCTGGAACCAGACCTACTACGAGTGGGACGGAACGACCGGCCTGACGCCCGACTGGGCCGGCAAGGTGAACGCGGCCAACGTTGTGATCGTGCCCGACAAGTGGGAGTACCCGTGGCTGGCCAGCTGGAATTCCGGCTTCCAGGCGGTGACCGCCGCGCTGGCCGACCCCCAGATCGCCGAAGACCAGCTCAACTTCGTGCTGTCCGACAGCTGGGAGCAGCCGGACGGCCACATCCCCTGTGGGGAGTGGGCGATGAGCGAAGAGTGCCCGCCGATCTTCGCCTGGGCAGCGTGGCGTCTCTACGAGGTCAACCACGACCAGACGTGGCTGGCCCAGGTCTACCAGGGGCTGCAGCGCAACTACGACTACTGGTGGAACCACGAGCAGGTGGGCGACGCGCTCTTCACCGGCGGCTCGCTGGGCATGGACAACCTGCCGCGCTCGTCGCCGGGGCTGCCGCGCGTCGATGCAACCGCGTGGATGGCTTTCTTTGCGCGCGACATGGCGCGCATCGCGTCCGAGCTTGGCGACACGGCCGACTCGGAACGCTATTGGGTCGACCGCGGACATATCCAGGAGCAGATCAACTCCCAGATGTGGGATGACGCTACCGGCTTCTATTACGACCTCGCGCCTGATGGCGGCTTCGTCGCACAGAAGTCGTACGCGGGACTCGTCCCGCTCATTGCCGGGGTCGTGCCCTACGACCGCCTGCCGCAGATCCTCGACGCGCTGCGCGATCCGACCCAGTTCATGTCACCTGCCGGCATCCGCAGCATGTCGGCGGCGAGCGCGGACTACCTGCCCGGCGTCGCCGGCCCGGGCATCAACGCCAACTGGCGTGGGCCGGTCTGGGTACCCATCAACTACCTGATCGTGGAGGCCCTTTCCGACATCGACGGGCCGCTGTCAGCAGAGATCCGTGGCCGGGTCGTCGGCAACGTGGAACAGGATTGGCAGCAGACCGGCCGGTTGCACGAGTTCTTCGACGGCAATACCGGTCGCGGGCTGGGCGCCGACAACGAGAGCTGGACCGCGCTGGTCGCGAACTTCATCCACGACGCCTGGCCTGCGCCGCCCTCGCAGTAACTCGTCCAGCCGGACCCGAATACCAGTGCCCTCGCGGTGCCCTCGCCGGGATCCCACGCCCGTAATGGCCGGCCGATTGCCGGCACTATCGTCAAATCGACGCTTACCGCCTGCCGACAGTGCGCGAGGGCTCGCCATGACCGAGATTCGGCGGGCGACGGCCCTGGCCAATCGGCGAAGAACCGGAGCCCGCGCTGCCCGGTCCGCCGACGCCGACGGGTGAAGTCCGAGCCAAGTGCGTTATTGACGATAGTGCCGGCACCCCGACGGCTTGGCCCGGCGCTGGCCGAGCATTGGGCGCCGGGCAGGCTTACCCGCCTGTGAAGCGAAAGACGTCGCCCTCGAGATCGACGAGGTAGAGCTCGCCCGCTTCGTCCTGGCCGAAGGCGCTCGGGTGGACGCTCGGTTGGGCGACCGGCCGATAGTCGGCCGTCCCGGCGGCCAGCGCGGTCGCTGCGGGGAGCGCCCAAATGGTGCCCGCGCAGTTGTCGGAGAAGAGGTACTGGCCCGCGAGCTGCGGGTACGCCGAGCCGCGGTAGACATAACCGCCGACGATGGCGCACACGCCCTGCGAGTGGTCGTGGACCGCGACCGGTGGTGTGGTGCCTGACATGTCGCAGGTCGAGGTCGCCGCCGCGTAGCACTGCCTGCCCTCGACCACGTTCCAACCGTAGTTCCGGCCACCCGAGCCGCCTGGCTCGACGTCGATCTCCTCCCAGTTGCCCTGGCCGACGTCGGCGATCCACAGCGCGCCCGTCTGGCTGTCGAAGCTGAAGCGCCATGGGTTGCGCAGGCCCCAGTCCCAGATCTCGGGCGCACCGCCGCCGTTGGCGAACGGGTTGCCGGGCGGGATGGCGTAAGGGTCGCCCCGCTCGACATCGATGCGCAGGATCTTGCCCAGCAGGACGTTGGTGTTCTGGCCGTTGCCCATGGGATCGCCGGCGCTGCCGCCGTCACCGGTGCCCAAGTACAGGTAGCCGTCCGGGCCGAAGGCGAGCATGCCACCGTTGTGGTTGGCGAACGGCTCGTCGATCTTGAGCACCACGCGCTCAGTACTCGGGTCTGCGGCGCTGCCATCGGGCGTGGCCGTGAATCGGGCGACCGTGTCCGTTCCACTGGTATCTGTGTAGGCGACGAACAGTTGCCGATTCGACCGATAGCCGGGGTCTAACGCGAGCCCCAGCAGGCCCCGTTCGCCGCCCGCGGAGATCTCGTTCGAAATGTCGAGGAACGGCCGGTCGGCGACGGTCCCGTCGGCGCCGATCCGCCAGATCCGGCCGGCCTGCTCGACGGCATAGAGGTCGCCGCTGCCGTCACCGGCGCTGACCAGGAAGGTCAACGCGCCCAAGCCGTGCGCGAACGGCATGAGCGTGACCGAAAGCTGGCCACCCTGCGTGGCGGTGTTGGTGGGCGTAGCCGACGGCAGGCCCGGTGAGGCGCTCGGGAACGGTGCGTCGAAGTAGCGCAGGGCGACGTACTGGCCGTTGTCGACCTTGTACTGGACGGTGATGGGCACACCGCTGATGAAGTGGTCGCGCAGGTGCGGCGCGTTCAGGCCGCCCTCGGTCAGGTCGAGACGGCCGACCTGGAACTGGATCACCTCGCCCTGCGGCGTACGCACGGTGACCGAGTCGACCTGGGTCGCGCTCGGTCCGCTGACGTTGGTGACGATGCCGGTCGCCTCGCCGCACGCGGTTATCGAACCGCCTACGGTGCACAGCCCGTTACCGGTTGTCGTGCAGGCGGCCAGGACGAGGCTGAGCGCGGCAGCCACGACCAGGAGGGCCGCGGTAAGTGGGGCCCGTGGCGTTACGGGCCGAGACTCAGGCGTGGAGGGAAAAGACGTGGTCGGGATCGAGACCCAGGTCACTGATCTGACGGCGCGCCTCACGGCCGTCGATCCGGCCACAGCGGGCCAGCTCGGCGAGCGTCGTCGCGGCGATGCTCTCGGCGTCGATGCCGAAGAAGCGGCGCAGGGCCTCGCGCGTGTCGCTGCGCCCGAAGCCATCGGTCCCGAGGGAATGCCACCAGCCGCCCGGCACCCAGCGACTGATCATGTCCGGCCAGGTGCGGATGTAGTCGGTGACGGCGATGATCGGCCCCTGCGCCGCCGGCTCCTGGAGAAGCTGGGTGACGCGCGGCACGTGCGGTGTCTCGTCTGGGTGGAGCCGGTTCCAGTGCTCGGACGCGAGCGCCTCGTTGCGCAGCAGCTGGTAGGCCAGGCCGCTCCACACTTCGGCGGCCACGCCGCGCTCGGCGAGCAATTCCTGCGCGCGGAGTGCCTGGAGCATGATCGCGCCACCACTCAGGATCGTGGCGCGCAGGGGTGCCTGGCCGCGCCGGCCGCGCCGGCCGCCGAGCTCCGGCGCCGCGCGGTAGCGGTACAGGCCGCCGATGATGTCCGCGTCGGTGACGCTCTCCGGCCGGGCCGGCATCAGGTAGTTCTCGTTGTACAGCGTCAGGTAGTAGAAGACGTCCTCGGGCTTGTCGCCGTACATGTGGCGAATGCCCTCGCGCACGATGACGGCCGTCTCGTAGGCGAACGCGGGGTCATAGATGCGCACGTTGGGGATGACCGAGGCGAGCACGAGCGAGTGGCCGTCCTCGTGCTGCAGCCCTTCGCCGTTGAGCGTCGTGCGGCCGGCCGTGGCGCCCATCAGGAAGCCACGCCCGCGAGCGTCGGCAAAGGCCCACAGTTCATCGCCGGTGCGCTGGAAGCCGAACATCGAGTAGAAGATGTAGAAGGGGATCATCGGCACGCCGTGGGTCGCGTACGAGGTGCTCGCAGCCTGGAGCGACGCGGTTGAGCCGGCCTCGGTGATGCCCTCCTCGAGCACCTGGCCGTCCTTCGCCTCGCGATACGACAGCACCAGGTTCGAGTCGACCGGGTCGTACAACTGGCCGAGGGCCGAATAGATGCCGACCTCCTTGAACAGCGGGTCCATGCCGAAGGTGCGTGCCTCGTCGGGAATGATGGGCACCACGCGCGCGCCGATCTTGGCGTCGCGCAGCAGGTTGCGGAGCAACTTTGTGAAGGCCATCGTGGTCGACACCTCGGCCTTGCCCGACCCGACGGTGAACTCGCCGTAGACATCGTCGCCCGGCAGCTCGAGCGGCTTGCTGACCACGACGCGCCGCGGTAACGGTCCGCCCAGTGCCGCGCGCCGTTCGCGCAGGTACTCGATCTCGGGCGACTTTGGCCCCGGGTGGTAGTAGGGCGCGTCCTTGAGCTTGGCGTCGGGAATGTCCAGCTCGAGCCGATCGCGGAAGACCTTCAGCTCCTGCTCGGTCAGCTTCTTGGCCTGGTGGGTGATGTTGCGCGCCTCGACGCCGGTGCCCAGCGTCCAGCCCTTGACGGTCTTGGCCAGGATCGCGGTGGGCCGGCCCTGGAACTTGACCGCCGCGTCGTACGCGGCATACACCTTGCGATAGTCATGGCCACCGCGGCGCAGGTGGGCGATGTCATCGTCGGACAGGTGCGCGACCATCTCGAGCAGGCGTGGGTCAGGCCCGAAGAAGTGCTCGCGGATATAGGCGCCGCTCTCGACCGAGTACTTCTGGAACTCGCCGTCGAGCGTCTCGTTCATCCGGTCGACCAGCACGCCGTCGACATCGTGCGCCAGCAGCTCGTCGAACTCGCGACCCCAGATGACCTTGATGACGTTCCAGCCCGCGCCGCGGAAGACGGCCTCGAGCTCCTGGATGATCTTGCCGTCACCGCGCACCGGGCCATCGAGGCGCTGCAGATTGCAGTTGACGACGAAGATCAGGTTGTCGAGGCCTTCGCGCGCGGCAATCGAGATCGAGCCCATCGCCTCCGGCTCGTCGGTCTCGCCGTCGCCCAGGAAGGCCCACACCCGGTTGTTGGAGGTGTCCTTGATGCCGCGGTGGTGCAGGAAGCGGTTGAAGCGCGCCTGGTAGACGGCGGCCAGCGGGCCAAGGCCCATCGAGACCGTGGGGAACTCCCAGAAGTCGGGCATCAGGCGTGGGTGGGGATACGAGCTCAGGCCCTGGCCACCTACCTCCTGGCGGAAGTGATCGAGCTGGTTCTCGGTCAGCCGATCTTCGAGGAATGCGCGAGCGTAGATGCCCGGCGCGGCATGTCCCTGGAAGAAGATCTGGTCGCCCATGCCCGGCGCGTCCTTGCCCCGGAAGAACCAGTTGAAACCGACTTCATACAGGCTCGCCGCCGAGGCATACGTCGCGAGGTGGCCACCAATACCGGGCGCCCGATTGTTCGCGCGCAGCACCATGGCGACTGCGTTCCAGCGGATCATGCGCCGGATGCGCCGCTCCATCTGCTCGTCACCGGGGAACTCGGGCTCCTGCTCGGGCGAGATGGTGTTGATGTAGCGGGTGGCGGTGAGCGGCGGCAGGCCCAGGTGCTGCTGGCGCGCGCGCTTGAGCAGCTTGTACATGATGAACTGCGCGCGCGCCCGGCCCTCGGTATCGACAACCGAGTCCAGCGAACTAATCCAGTCGCCCGTCTCGTCGGGGTCGCGGTCCGGCAGCTGCCGCTTGAAATCGCCGAAGTGATCGAACATGGGTTGAGTCCATCTTATCCGGGCCGGACCGATGGGCGCCCGGCTGGCAATTCCGGCTGTCGCGTCAGACGCCGCCGGTGGCGCTCCTCATTGCAGCGGCGCCCACTGCAGCCACAACGAGCCCTGGAAGCCCCACATCGTCACGAACCCGTCCGCCGTCGCGAACTTGGTCGGGTTGCCGGTCAAGTAGTCGAACTCCGTGTAATCGAGCTGGTCGGGAGTGTCCCAGGTGGGCGCGTTGGCGATCGGGATCGCGGCCGAGCCGTCGGCGGGCTGGCGCAGCAGCTGTGTTCCGGGCTGCGTCACGTTTCCTTCGCTCTGCACGTACGCGTTGCTCGTGTCGCCACCCACGAGCGTGTCCTGGGACCCCATCGTCAGCGATGCCGCAGGGGCACCCGCGCTGGTGACATAGACGGCGGTGTCGCCGCCCGCCTGAGTGGTGCTCCAGAATCCCGCCCCAGCAGGGTAGAGGTCGACGTAGTTGCCCAGGTCCTCGAACGCTGTGCCATCGCTGGTCAGGCGAAAGATGTCGGAGTTGCCCTTGCCACAAGCGCAGAACAGGGCCCCTTGCGAATCGAAGAACCCGCCGTAGTTGGTGGGAAGGTCGACAGACCGTCCGGTGACATTGGTGGTCGGGTCGATCTGAAGCAGCTTGGTACCGCTGTCCGAGTTGAGGTCGTAGTTGCTGGTGTCGACGACCCACACCGTGTCGCCGCTCGAGACCAGCTTGGGTCCGGGATAGCTGAACGAGCAGGCGATCGGGAAGGTGGCCTGCACGGCCAGCGTCGACGGATCGAACCTGGTCACGTTGCAGTCCTGGAAGTTCGAGTCGAGGTTGAGGCCGGCGGCCCACAGCGAGCCGGCGGCGAAGTGCAGATCGGTCGACACGCGCACGGGTACCGCCTGGCGCACGCTCGCGGTATGCGGGTCGACGGCCAGAATTCGCGCGTTGCCCTGGCCGTCATCGACCGACAGATAGACGGTGTCGTCCGGTCCCACCGCGGCGCCCGTCAGGTTGGCGAGGTCAGTGACCTTGGTCGCGTCGTGCATGCCTGCGCTCGAAGTGATTGCGGTGGGGCTGGCCGGTGGCGGGGTCGCAATGCCGCTGTCGTACAGATCCTGCTGGGCAGCGTATTGATCGGCGAAACCATCGTCGCCGGTAGCGGCGACATCGAAGACACACTCGGGATGAAGCTCGGGGTCGGTAATTGCGGCAAGCACGTCTGCTCCGCCGCAGCCTGCTTTCAGGCGGTAGGCTGGCCAGCGCGGCCTCATCGGCCTCGGTCGGGAAGCTGCGATCCGTGAAGGTGGCCGTGGATTTGCCGGGGCCGTAGTCGAAGAGCGAGGTCGCCTCGGTGACGCGCCAGGCGTCGGCGAACGGACCATAGACCGCTGGAAGCGTGTATGCGCGTCCGGTGCGGCAGGCAGTTGAGTGCCGTCGGGTAACGCGGGGACGCCGAGATTGCCCGGCGTGATCGGTCCGAGCAGGCCCATACCGCTCGCGTGCAGACCATTGGACGGCTGGACCAGCGCATTGATTCCCCACTGGCCAAGTGACAGCGCCTCCAGGACGCTTCCATCAGGGAAGTCGACCTCGACACCATTTCTGATCGAATGGACGGACGCGCCTCCGCCAAGGTCGACCGGCACCCCAACGTCGACGACCGAACCATCGACCTTGGTCTGCAGCCCGCCGGCAGAGCGCCCGCGTAGACAGCGACGCGATGGCCGTTGTCTCGTACAGCGACCGCGGTGTTCGTTGCCACTCCGTGGAAGTCGCCGCCCGTGTACGGCCGCTGGCGGGCCTGGATCTCGATGCTGCCGTCGGCATTACGCAGCAGCACGAACTCGCCGGCACCCTGGAAGTCGTAGCGGTAGTCGTTGGTCGTGCGCAGATGCGGGTCGCCGTTCGAGTCGGGACTCCCCTGCGGATTGGTCGACGGCAGGGGCTTGCAGTAGTTGTCCAACGAATGCCCGGTGAGCGTCCCGGTGGCGCCAGTGAGCCCGCCGGTGAGTGCGACCTCGAAGTCGCTCGCAACCTTCTGGTACTCAGGGCCAACGTAATGCTGCCCCTCGGGACACGTGCAGCCAGTCGTGTATGGCGCCGTGCATAGCCACACGTCGGCGGTGTCGGTCTCGTTGCCCGGCGGATTGGTGTGCAACCGGATATGGCCGGTGTCGGTCTTGAGCTCGACCAGGTCCGCGCCGGAACTGACCCCGACGTCCTCGTTGACCTGTTTTGGTGTGCCCAGGGCCACGCTGTCACCGTTGTTGACCGACGCGTGGCCGGGCTGGCTGCGATCCGAGACGGACCACGGACCCTGCGCATTCCACGGGCCGCCCAGGGATGCGTCGCGGAACTCACCCGACGCCCAAGTGTCGAGAAAGAGGTCGGCATCCGCACCGGATGCCTTGAACGCGTCGTCATCCGTCGTGGCCGCGAGCATGTCGCCCAGGTGCAGCCAGGGATCAATCCCCTCCTCAGCCAGATGCTGATAGAAGCCCAGTGCGTCGTAGTCCCGGTCATACAGCGGCGTCTGGATAGTGACCAGATACTTGTCCCACCAGCCCTGCCCGATCACGCTCGGACCGCCGACTGTCTCGCCCACCCACTCGGCCTGGCCCTCCTTAACCCACTGCGACATATGCGGCGATTGCCCGTGCTGGTCGTACCAGGCGAACTGGAAACAGTGGTAGATCTCGTGCGCCATGGTCGCCTGAACGGCGGCGTTATCGCCCATGTTGCGCAGCGACGGGTTGACGTACAGGTCACAGCCGGTCGAGCCGATGACGGGCTTGAAAACGGTATTGGTGTAGGCGAGCGCGTCCTCGCACTGATTCGTCTTCGGGTTGGGCGTGCACATCTCCTGCTGGTTGAGCGTCACATTCCAGCCAAGGTTGAGCGACCAGTCGAGCAGAGCGGTCTCCTTGGCGATTGCATCGGAGACAGCCTTGTCGTAGTAGGCCTGCGTGATGTCGTCGGCGACGAGCACCATTTCCGATCCGTCGGCCGCTGGCGTCGTTGGCGGCGCATTCGAGCCGGGTGTGAGCGCAGCCGCGACGGCTGCCTTCTGATCTGGCGTCAATTGGTCGATGTAGGGCCGGATCCAATCGACCGCGAAAGTTCCGTCAGCGCGCTCGTACAACGGCGTCGCCGGGCCGCCGGGCGGAGTGACGCCAGGCACTGGGGCAATGGCCAGGGCGAACGCCTGCAGCGCGACCTCTTTGCTGACAGTGCCGTCGGGCCTCACCTGGGCCCACAGCTGCTCATAGGGCGTCATGGTGCTCGCCGACTCGCCTGGCGCCGAGCCACCCGTGAACTGGGCAACGCCGAGCACGACGACCAACTCGACGACGATCAGCAGGATCGCGAGCAGCGACCAGCGTCGATCGAGTTGGTATGAACGTGACCGTGGGTGACGTTCGGACACGGCAGCACTCCCAAATGTGAGGCCTGCGCCACCGGCGCGTCAATACGTAGGACCGCACACGTGGTGCCGGGTGCCACCCGACGCCAGCCAGCAGTCGTGCTTTCGGACGGACGTATCCTTGGATGCGTGGAGGCGTTGGCGCTCGGTATCGACGTTGGCGGCACCGGCGTGAAGGCTGCGCTCGTGGACGTGAGCCGTGGCGAGCTGGTGTCGCAGCGCTTTCGGTCCAAGACGCCCCATCCGGCGACACCCGATGCCGTAGCCGCGTGCGTGCGTGAAGTGGTCGACATGGTCGCGGCCGATCACCGCCTGGCGCCCGGCGTACCCGTCGGCTGTGGGCTGCCCGCAGTGGTCAAGAACGGCATGGTGATGACCGCGGCTAACATCGACCAGGCGTGGATCGGGTTGTCCGCCGCGGAGTTGATCGGCAAGAGCCTGCAGCGGCCGGTTTACGCTCTCAATGACGCCGACGCCGCGGCCATGGCCGAGGTGCGCATCGGCGCCGGCCGCAACTGCCACGGCACGGTGCTGCTGCTGACGGTTGGCACTGGCATCGGCAGCGGCCTGGTCGTGGGTGGCCAGCTGGTGCCCAACACCGAGTTCGGCCACATCGAGGTCAAGGGTCGCGACGCCGAATCGCGTCTTTCGGGCGCAGCGCGCGAACGGCGCAAGCTGCGCTGGAGCGCCTGGGCCGACGAGTTCAACGGTTACCTGGAGCGCGTCGAGGCGTACGTCTGGCCCGACCTGATCATCCTGGGCGGCGGGGTGAGCAAGGTCATGGACAAGTACCGCGACCTGCTGCGCAGCCGCGCACCGATCGTGGCCGCCCAGTTCCTGAACATCGCCGGGATCATCGGCGCGGCGATGGCGGCAGCCGATGGAGCGGCATTCCAGCCCGAGCTGCGGCAGCCTCCCGCCGAAGCCGACTGAGCAGACGTCCCGATGCAGGTGCACCTGCTCGACGCGACGTACGAGCTGTTCCGCGCCCATTTCGCGCCGCGGCCGCAGCATCTCGATGCCGCCGGGCAACCGGCGAGCGCCACGGTCGGCCTGCTCGAGAACGTCCTGTACCTGCTGCGCGAGGACGGCGTGACGCATCTCGGCTGCGCCGCCGACCACGTCATTGAGTCGTGGCGCAACGCCCGCTATGCCGGCTACAAGGGATCAGCCGGTGTGGCGCCGGAGTTGCTCGCCCAGTTCGACCAGGCAGAGGATGCCCTGCGCGCCCTGGGCGTCGTCGTCTGGCCGATGGTCGAATGGGAGGCCGATGACGCCCTGGGCACGGCCGCCGCGCGCTGGGGCTCCGATCCGGCGGTCGAGCGGGTGGTGATCATGACGCCCGACAAGGACATGGCCCAGTGCGTGCGCGAGGACGGCCGGGTGGTCCAGTACGACCGGCGCAAGCGCCAGTTCTTCAACGCCGACGACGTGCGTGCCAAATTCGGCGTATCGCCCGAAAGCATCCCCGACTTCCTGGCCCTGGTGGGCGACGCTTCGGACGGCTTCCCCGGCATCCCGGGCTGGGGTCGGGTGTCCGCCGCTGCGGTGCTCACGCGCTACGGGCACCTCGAGGACATTCCCGATCGGGCGGCGCACTGGGACCTCGCGGTGCGCAATGCGGCCATGCTGGCGACGTCGCTCCGCGAGCACCGTGAGGAAGCGCTCCTGTTCCGCGAACTGGCCACGTTGGTGACCACCGTGCCGCTGCCCGAGTCGCTCGAGGACCTGCGCTGGCGCGGCGCGCATCGCGCTGCGTTGACCGAACTCGCCGAGCGGCTGCGCGCGACGCAACTGCTCAGCCGCGTCCCGCACTGGCTCGACTAGAGGTCGCGCAACAGGAACCTCAGCGCGTCGGGCAGGCGGCGCGCCCACGCCTCTTCGTCGTGGGTGGCGTCCGGCTCCTCGACGTACTGCAGGTCGCGGCCCAGGACCCAGCCTCGCGCCTCCAGCGTGTCGCGCAGGCGGCGGGCGTCGGGCAGCATGCCGCGCCATTCCTTGCCGCCCATGTCGAGGTGGACGCGCGCGCGCGGTAGCTTGCCCTGCTTGACCAGGCGCAGCACGTGGTAGTTGGCCCACACGATTGATGGGCTCATCACGCCGGCGAGGCCGAAGATGCGCGGTCGGGCGATCAGGCCGTAGAGGCTGATCAGGCCACCCATCGAAGAACCGACGAGGCCGGTCGCCGCGCGCCCGCCGCGGACGGGAAAGGAACGGTCGACGAGCGATTTGACTGGGCCAACCAGCCAGCCCAGGTATTGGTCGCCCTTGCCGCCGACCTTGCCGCGCAGGAACTTGATGTGCCGGATCTCGGGTGGATGAGAGCGCCACGGGTTGTATTCGTCCATGCGCGCCGTGCCGCCGTTGGGGATCGCCACCGCGATGGCCTCGATGCCCTCCCCGGCAAGCTCCTGCAGCGTCTCGTCCGCGTGCCACTCCCCGGCGTTGGAGGTGCGTTCATCGAAGACGTTCTGCCCGTCGTGGAAGTAGAGCACCGGGTAGCGCCGCGTCGGCAATGGGACGTCCGACTGTGTGCCCTCCGCCGGCGGCGACCAATGCTGCGCCAGCGATGGCGGCAGGTAGACGAGGATGTTGCGCGGGCCACCGGGTAGTTTCGTGGCGAGCTCCGGCCAGACCACCACCCGGCCGCTGACCGTGTTGTCCGGCCCGTAGATCTCGTGGTATTCGTGCCAGCCCTCGGTCACTGGAGCAATGCCAGGATCGCCTCGTGGTGCTGCGGCGAAGCCGCGATAAGGCTGGTCGAGCGTGCCGGGCGGGCAACGTCGAACCACTCCCCGCCATCGAGCGTGGTCAGCGTGGCGCCGCCTTCGGCGGCGATCAGGCCGGCGGCGCAGATGTCCCATGCCGACAGGCCGCCGGCCTGCACGAAGGCGTCGAATCGGCCGTTGGCGACGTAGGCCAGCGCCAGCGCGGCGCTGCCGACCGAGCGCGCCACCCGGATCTGGTGCCGCAGGCGCCGCTCGCGCACTGCCCAGCGGCCACGCGGCAGGGCGAGCGAGACGACCGCGTCGGCCAGCTTCTCCTTGTTGGGGGCGTGGATGGGTCGCCCGTCGAGTCGCGCTCCACGACCGGCCTGCGCGCTGAACAACTCGTCGCGGGTGGGGTCGTAAACGACGCCGACGACGGGCTGCCCGTGGTCGGCCAGGCCGATCGATACGCAGAAGATGGGGATGCCGTTGGCATAGTTGACCGTCCCGTCGAGCGGGTCGATCACCCACACGCGGTCGCCGCTCGCGGGCGTCTTGGAAGCGCCCGACTCCTCGGCCAGGAAGGCGTCGCCCGGGAAGGCCGCGTGCAGGCTGCCGATGATCAGCTCCTCGGACAACTCGTCGACCTCGGTGACGACGTCGTGCGGCGACTTGTTGACTATCCGCTCGAGCCGCTCATAGCGCTCCATCTGGAGCCGGCCGGCACGCCGCGCGGCGTCGGTCGCCACGGCGAGTTCGCGCTCGAGGCTCACTCCACGCCGGCCGGCGCGTGCGACGCCTGCTCGACGAGCGCATCGAACACACCCAGCGCGGCCGGCGAGACCTCGCTCGTGCGCTCGGGGTGCCACTGGACGGCCACCAGCCAGCGCCGGTCGGGCGCCTCGAAGGCCTCGACCAGACCGTCGACGATGGCCGTCGCCGTCAGGCCGGGCGCCAGCGTTGCCGGGGTGACCGCCTGGTGGTGGCGCGAGTTCACGTCGAGCGGCTCCTCGCCGACCGCGGCCGCCAGGCGCGTTCCCGGCATCACGCTCAGCGCCTCGTGCCTGAGCAGACCCTCGCGCTCGGCCGGGCGGTGTCCTTCGACGTGTTGCACGAGGCCGCCGCCCAGCGCGACGTTCAGGAGCTGAAGCCCGCGGCAGATGCCGAGCGTGGGCAGGTCTTCGTCGAGCGCGCGGCGGGCGAGCGCGAGCTCCACCTCATCGCGCTGCGCGTCCAGGTCCTCCGCGGCGACGTTCGCGGCGCCGTAGCGCGCGGGATCAACGTCGCTGCCGCCCGATAGCAGCACGCCATCGATCTCGCCGGGCAGCCCGTCACCGGGGTACACCACGACTACCTCCGCCCCGGCGCGTATCGAGTGCGTCGACGTAGCGTTGCCGAACGACCTCGTTGCGCGCGGTCGGGCGGCCAACGCTGAGCGCAATGCATGGACGTGCGACGGTTCGAGCTGGCACCGACGGATTGTAGGATGGCCGCCGTGAGCGGCCCTCAATGACCCGACGTGACTGGTGGACGCTCGTTGCCGCCGTCTTCGGTTCGGGCATCGTGTTCCTCGATTCGGCCGTGCTGCCGGTGGCGCTCACGACCATTGGCAAGGAGCCGCGGCTGTTCCTGGGCGTGCTCGAAGCCCAGAACTTCATCCAGTACGGCTACCTGCTGACGCTCTCCGCGCTGCTCGTGCTCGCCGGCGCGCTGTCCGACTACTTCGGCAGGCGCCGGATGTTCGTCATCGGGCTGGTCGGCTTCGGCATTACCTCGGCGATCTGCGGCCTGGCTCCCAACCTGGAGCTGTTGGTGCTCTTCCGGCTCGCCCAGGGCGCGGCGGGCGCCATCCTGGTGCCCGGGTCACTGGCGATCCTGACCAATGGCTTCCACGGCGAGCGACAGGGCTGGGCCTTCGGCGTGTGGGCGGGCGCGACCGGCCTGGCGGGCATCCTGGGACCGTTCGTCGGCGGCGTTCTCGTCCAGCAGGTCACCTGGCGGGCAATCTTCTTCATCAACATCCCGTTCCTGCTTATTGCGCTGTGGGCGACGTGGCGGTACGTGAGCGAGAGTCGCGATCCGGAGGCGACCGGCCGTTTCGACTGGCTGGGCGCGCTGCTCGTGGCGATTGCCGTGGGCGGGCTGTCGTTCGGCGCGATCTATGGCCAGAGCCAGCAGTGGCAGTCGGCGCTCGCGTTCGGGGCGCTCGCGGTTGGTGCGCTGGCCACGTTGGCGCTGCCGTTCTACTTCGCGCGGGCCGCGAACCCGCTCGTACCTCTGAACATGTTCCGCTCGCGCAACTTCAGCGTGACCAACATATCGACACTGCTGATCTATGGCGCGATCTATGTCACCTTCCTGTTCGTGCCGGTCTTCCTGCAGGGCGTGCTCGGCTACAGCCCATCGGCAGTCGGGCTGGGGTCGATCCCGGGCACGCTCTTCCTGATCTTCCTCTCGACGCGCTTCGGGGGGCTGGCCGGGCGTTACGGCCCGCGCTGGTTCATGACCGTCGGGCCGCTCATCATGGCCGCCGGCCTGTTCTGGTTCGCGCGCATTCCCTACGACAGTTCGGGCTGGGTACTGGACATGGCCAACACGTCGACGTGGCTGCCATCACACGGCTACCTGGTCGATGCCCTACCCGGATACCTGATCTTTGGTTTCGGCATCTCGATCATGGTCGCGCCCCTGACGACGGCGCTGATGCGCTCGGTGCCGAGCCGTCAGGCGGGTCTCGCCTCGGCGATCAACAACGCCATTTCGCGCGTCGGCCCACAGCTGGCCGGGGCGCTGCTGTTCATCATCGTGTCCGCGTCCTTCTACGCCACACTGGCCGTCCAGTCGCCCGGCCTCGACGTGAACTCGGCCGACGTGCGCAAGACCCTGCCGCCGCTCAATCCGCCCACGGCGCCGGTCGCGGCCGAGGTCGCCCACGCCAGCCAGGTTGCCTCGACCGAGGCGTTCCACGAGGCGCTGATCGTGGCCGCCGGCCTGCTCATCCTGGGTGCCATCGCGAACGGCCTGGGAATCGACAACGGCCAGGCGCTGGCGCCCGCGGAGACGAGCGGCACGTCCGGCGCATCTGCCCCGTCCGCGGCCGCCTGAGCCGCGCCACTCAATTCAGGTGCAGCGCACCAGGACGTTCGAGGACTGAAACGGCTGCTGGCCCACCGGCAGCGTCACGGTCTGGCTGAACTGGCGCGTTTCGCCAGGTGCCAGGGGACTGGTGAAGAACACGTAGTCGGTGTCGGCCGGCGCGCCGTTGGGCGAGACGCGGCAGCTCGCACCGGCCATCCGTGAGCCGTTGTTGGTGACCGAGACGACCACATCGAGCCCGCCGTCGGGCCGCGTGGCGACGCCGTCGAGCGTCGCTGCGAAGGGCCCCAGCCCGGCGAACACGTAGCGCATCACGAAGATCAGCAGCACGAAGCCGATGAGTACACCGACCACGATCGTGCCGTGCACCTGGGTGGCCGACGGAGACTTGATGCGCCCCGGGTTGTCGCGCTCGCACAGCGACACGCCCAGCGGCGTGGGGGCACCGCAGCGTACGCACGTGTCGTGGGGCTGCGTAACGTCGACCGCGTTGGCGGCCGGACCGTCGGCGGTGGCCGGCTGGTGGCGACGGAACATGGCCGCGTCAGCCTAGCGCGGAACGCCTCACGTTGCCTTCTGCCATGAGGTAGCCGCCCAGGGCCAGCATCCATAACATCGCTGGATAGACGATGAGCCGCTCGGCGCCGCCGTGGCCGATTGCCCCGAACACGGCCGGGTTGCCGGCGTCGCCTACGACCATGAGCACGATGAAAGACAGGCCGACCAGACCGGCAGCGACCGAGACCCAGCGCATGAGCCCCGCGGCAACTGTCGCGTAGGCAAGCGCCTCCAGGTTGAAGAACAGGAAGGCCAGTAGCGCGAAGACTCCGTGCGGGCCGCCGGTGTCGAGCGGCATCAGGCCGGCACCCGCAGCACCGACGCCGGCCAGCACGAAGATGGCGAGCACCCAGACGCCGATCTGACGGGCGCGATAGAGCAGCAATCCGCCCAGCACGTTGAGCAGCCCTACCGCCAACAGGGTCGCGTTAAAGAGCGCCGCGCTTTCAGGTATTACGCCGAGGTCGCTGATCGCCCCGTGCCGGATGTCATAGCCGGGCGCGATCGACGCGCCGAGCATGATCGCAGTCATGAACCCCGCCGCGAGGACGAAGAGCGCCAACCCAGCCCAGCGGGCAGTTGCCTTGTTCGCCACGAGTTGCCTCCCATTCAGCCCTACCCGTCGAGGGTAGGCTCGCGGCTCGCGCAGCGTCTGGGCCGCTCAGACGCTTCGCGGCCTGCCAATGGTCATGTCCGAGCTACGCGAGCCCGGCTTTCGCCGCGGCATCCAGCAGCGCCCGCAACTGCCGGGGCCGCACCCAGTTGACGATCAGGCCGTCCGCCCCGCGGCCGGCCCATTCGGACGCCAGCCGATCCAGCGGCGGAGGCGGCTCGTCGCGCGGCAGGTCGACAGCGACGAGATGGACCAATTGCGCGCGGGTCCGACCGTGAGCAGCGAGCTCCGCCAGGTGGATTGGCAGCAGGCGCTCGTAGTCGGCCGCGTTGGTCGTCCAGCCGTCGCCCACGCGAGCCGCAAGTCGCGCGCCGGCCGGCTTCTCGCCGCCGATGATGATGCGCGGCACAGGTTGCGGGGTCGGGTGGGCCCAGGCGTCCGCAAGGTGGAAGAACCGGCCGTCGAAGCCGACCGGTCCGCCCGACCACAGGAGTCGCAGCACGGCAACAGCTTCCTCGAGGAGGCCTACGCGCTCCGGGGCCGGTGGGAAGGAGATGCCGTACGCCTCCTCCTCGGCCGCATTGCCACCCACGCCGATGGCCAGCTCGACCCGACCGCCCGACTGTTCCTGGAGCGTGGCCAGCATGCGCGCCAGGACGGCGGGATGACGGTTCATCACGTTGGTCACGAAGCTGCCCACGTGGATTCGCTCCGTGGCGGCCGCAGCACCAATGAGGGTCGTCCAGCACTCGAGCACGGGCGTGGTCTTGTCGCGTCCCTGGCTGATGAAGTGGTCCCACGCCCAGACGCCGGAAAAGCCGGCCGCCTCGGCCGCGCGCGCCGAGTCGAGCCACCAGCGCGAGTCGACGCCGACGGTGGTCAGGTTCAGGCCGATCGGAATCACAACTGCAGCCTAACCGAGGTCACCTACGATGACGCCGGCCGGCATGGGCAGGCCGCGCGTTTGCCGTGGAGCGGCAGCCACGCTTGGCCCAGCAGCGCCGAGCCACGCGTTTGCCGTGGAGCGGCAGCCCGGTGCAGATCTGCCGCCGGACGGCACAAGCGACCGCGGCGGCCCACTTTCCGGCTCCGCAACCGAGTTTGGAGCCCATTTGGCACGCCGGCGGGCATCGATTTCGGTCGTTTCTGCCACCGGGCGACACGATCGACCGGCGACGGCGCCCACGTGCGGCAGCTGGCGGTCGCTTGAAACGTGCCACGCGAAAACGTGCCACGCGAAAACGTGGCGCGAGGCCAGTCGGTGCGGGTCAGCGGACGAGCGACGTGCCGGCTTCGAGGGCGATCTTGATCATGTTGACCGTGGCGGCTTCCAGGTCGGTCAGCTCCATGTACGTCTGCTCGGAGGTTTCGTCCTCGCCGAGCGTGTCGCTGACCGTCAGGATGCAGCCCGCGCGCACGTCATCACCGCTGCCCTGCGCCCGCGACGCGAGGAAGAACAGCGCTGCGGCCTCCATTTCGAAAGCGAGCACGCCGCGCGCGCGCCACCTGGTGACGTAGTCCTCGTCGGGGTTGTAGAACACGTCGACCGAAGCGACCTGGCCGACCTGCGTGCGCGCGCCGCTCGCCCGGGCCGCGTCGACCAGGGCGCGGGTCATCTCGAAGTCGGCGACCGGCGCGTAAGGCTCGCCGTGCAGGTAGGTCCGCGTCGCGCCATCGACCGGTGCCGCAGCGGTGGCCACCACGATGTCGCCGGTGCGCAGGCCACGGCCGATCCCGCCACATGTGCCGATGCGCAGGAGCCGTCGCGCCCCGAGGCGCAGCAGTTCCTCCACCACGATCGACAGCGAGGGCGTGCCCATGCCACTCGTCTGGACGCTCACCGGCACCCCTTTGTAGGTGCCCGTGTAACCGAACATCTGGCGATGGTCGTTGACCAGGCGAGCCTGCTCGAGCCCGCCGTCGAACATGCTCGCCACCAGCTTCGCGCGGTTGGGATCGCCGGGGAGGAGCACGAGCGGCGCGTAGTCGCCCGGCTCGGCGCGCAGGTGGATCTGTGGCATCGGGGCAGTCTACGCGGCGTCGTCCCCGGGATAACTGAGCCTGGCATCGCCCAGCGGCAGCCGCCAGAGGGTGTTCCAAGGCTGCTCGGGTGTGTGGCCGATGAGCCACGCCTCGCGCGCGATGTCGCGAATGGGCAGCGCCGCCGGCAGGGCGTGCTGGGCCGCGGCGTACCAGTCGTTGGGCACGTCCTGGGCAACCGTCAGGTGCGGCACGATCTCTTCGTGCGCCCCCTCGTAGGGCGGGTAGTCGGGGAAGGCCGCGGCGAGTGCGCGGGTCAGGCGGCGGAACGGCTCGTCCGGCTCGGGCGCGAGGTACACCACGTTCGGCCAGCGCTCGACGGAGGTCAGCTCGAAGGGAAACGCCGGCTCCGCGGAGATGATCTCCTCGAGGCGACGGCGCACGTCGTCCTTGAGTAGTTCGGGTGCCATGAACGGGTACAGCAGCGTCACATGGGCCGGCACACCCTGGGCGGCCGAAGGGTCCATCCGATCACGCAGCCGATTCACTGCGACGGGCACCTGGACGGGCACGATGACCGCGCTCTCGCCGGCGCCGCCGACCTTCAAGTCCATCGCCGAAGCGTATACGGTGCGCTCCCATGAGCGGAGTCGAATGAGCGGCGTCGAACTCGAGTTCCGGCACGTCAGCAAACGCTATCCGAGCGGCAGCGGGCCGGCCGTGGAGGACCTCAGCTTCAGCGTGCCGGCCGGCCAGATCTGCGTGCTGGTGGGCCCCTCGGGCTGCGGCAAGACCACGAGCCTCAAGATGGTCAACCGGCTCATCGAACCGACCGCGGGCGAGATTCTGATCGGAGGCGCCAACGTACTCGACAGGGATGTGATCGAGCTGCGCCGGGGCATCGGCTACGTCATCCAGCAGGTGGGCCTGCTGCCGCACCTGACCGTCGGCCAGAACGTGACTGTCGTGCCGCGCCTGCTCGGCTGGAGCGCGGAACGGCAACAAGAACGTGCCAAAGAGCTGCTCGCCCTGGTTGGCCTCAAGCCCGAAACCTACCGTGATCGCTACCCGGCGCAGCTGTCGGGCGGCGAGCGCCAGCGCGTGGGCGTGGCCCGTGCGCTCGCCGCCGACCCACCGCTGATGCTCATGGACGAGCCCTTCGGCGCCGTCGACCCAATCGCCCGCGAACGGCTGCAGAACGAGTTCCTGCGCCTCCAGGAGCAGCTCGCCAAGACGATCGTGTTCGTTACTCACGACATCGACGAGGCGATCAAAATGGGCGATCTCGTGGCCGTCATGCGCCTGGGTGGCCACTTGGCTCAGTTCGCGCCGCCGGCCGAGATACTCGCCAATCCCGCGTCGGATTTCGTGGCCCGATTCGTGGGCGCCGACCGCGGGCTCAAGCGCCTGTCGTTGACCACGCTGCGCGGCCTCGAGCTGCGGCCGGCGATCGTCGCGCGCGCCGGCGACGCAGCGGCGGAGGCACGCGCACGCATCCTTGCCGACCCGTTTCCCTACCTGCTGCTCGTTGATGCGGTCAACCGACCAATCGGCTGGCTGAACCAGGGCAACGTGCCGCAGACGGGCACGCTGACCGAGGACATGGCCGAAGCCGAATCACCCGTGCTCGGGCTGCGAACCACGCTGAAGGACGCGCTCTCGCAGTTGCTCGCCGCCGACGTGATGGCTGCCGTGGTCGTCGACGAGGAGGAGCGTGTCCTGGGGTTGGTGACCGTCGAGCAGATCGCGGCCGCACTGCGCGACCGACCCGCGTCATGAGGTATGTCGCGGCGGTTCGCCTTTCCTCCATGCCGGCCGAGCGAGCCGACGATGCGGAAATGGACACCTTTGCACGTCATTTGCACATGCCGGCCCGATTTCGCGGGCCGCCAGCCCATGCCGAAGGCTCAATGATGGCCGGCAGCGGTTCTCCCCGACCAGCAATGGGTGGTGTCACGCGGCGGAGGTGGCGTTTCGAAGCTGAGGAGCACCGCCTGTCACGCCAGCCGCGCGCCGATCGTGAGCGTGGTGTGTAGATGACGTGCAATCCTGCGCTGCCCCGCACCAACCGGAAGCCAACCGCGGCGGGCCAAGCATGATCGACCTCGCCTGGATGGCCGACCACCTCGACGACCTGCTCGGCCGGACGCTGCAGCACATCTGGCTGACCGCGATCGCGGTGAGCGTCGGCTTCGTGATCTCGCTCGCCCTGGCCATCCTCGCCGTGCGCCGGCGACGAACCAACGGCGCGATCCTGGCGGTCTCGGACATCCTGTACACGATCCCCAGCCTGGCGCTCTTCGCGGTGCTCGTATCGGTCACGGGCATCACCCTGCTGACTGTTGAGATCCCGCTCGTGATGTACACGCTGGTCATCTTCGTGCGCAACATGACTGCCGGACTCGACGGCGTGCCGCCTGATGTGATCGAGGCGGCTACCGGCCTTGGCTACACCGGTTCCCAGCGCCTGTGGCGTGTCCAATTGCCGCTGGCGGTGCCGCTCATAGTCGCCGGATTGCGCCTCGCGACGGTGTCCACGATCGGGCTGGTCACGGTGACGTCCATCCTCGGCGACAGCTTCGGCGGGCTGGGGTTCTTCATCCTCGAGGGCTATCGGCGCAGCTTTCCGACCGAGCTCTATTTCGGCGCGATCCCGTCCATCCTCCTTGCCATCGCAGCGGACCTGGTCCTGGCCTACCTGCAACGGCGCATCACGCCGTGGGCCCGCTCGACGGCGGTCCCGGCATGAACATAGTCGACGCGACTGCCGCGTGGCTGTCGGATCCGGCCAACTGGTCCGGGCCCAACGGGATACCAGTGCGACTGGGTGAGCATGTCGCGATTTCGGTCGTGTCGCTGGCGGTGGCATTGGCCATTGGCCTGCCCATTGGACTGTGGATCGGCCACACCGGGCGGTACACGTCCTTCGCCGTCAACTCGGCCAACCTGTGGCGCGCGCTGCCGTCGCTGGCGGTCATCGCCATCGTGCTGCCGCTGACCGTGCCGATCGACCCCGAGCTCGGCTTCAAGGTCTACCCCACGGTGGTGGCCATGGTCGTGCTCGGCGTGCCGCCCATCCTGGTCAACGCCTACGCCGGCTTGTCCGAGGTCGACCGCGACCTGCTCGAGGCCGCCCGTGGTCAGGGCATGAGTGAGCGCCAGGTACTGTGGCGCGTGGAGCTACCCCTGGCCGTGCCGGTCATCGTCACCGGCATCCGTTCGAGTGCCATCCAGATCGTGGCAACCGCGACGCTGGGCGCCATCTTCGGCTTTGGCGGCCTGGGTCGATACCTGATCGACGGGACCGCCCAGCACGACTCCGGCCAGGTCTTCGGTGGCGCCATCCTGGTCGCTGGGCTGGTCATCGTGACCGATGTGGCCTTTGCCCTAGTCCAGCGGTTGCTGACGCCGCGCGGGCTGATCTTCGACCGGGCACGTTCGACGGCCTCGGCGTAGTTCGGGTATAGTCCGGACAGATCCGGACTAACCGGATGATCCAAAAGAGGAGGTTACCCATGCGGAGCTACCGCACGCTGGCCCTCGGGGCGATGCTGCTGTCGCTGATCACGCTGACCGGCGCCTGCAGCTCGGGTGGGGGCAGCAACCCAACGGCAAGCCCATCGGCCGTGCCGACGACGCCGGTCGCAACTTCGGCGGCGCCCACAGAGGCAGCCAAGCCAACCATCAAGATCGGCTCGGTCGGCTTCGACGAGGCACGGGTGATGGCCGAGGTCTACGCCCAGGCGCTTGAGGCGAACGGCTACACCGTGGACCGAGTCGGCATCGGCCTCGGCACGCGCGATGTGGTCGCCCCAGCGATCGAGAGCGGCCAGATTGACCTGCAGCCGGAATACATCGGCAGCCGGCTCGCGTACGAACTCAAGCAGAACCCCAACGCCGCGCCGCAGGGTCCCACCGGCGATCCGGCGGCCAACGAGCAGAACCTGCAGCAGGCGTTGAACTCGAAGAACCTGACCGTGCTCAACTACACGCCGGCGCAGGACACCAACGCCTTCGTCGTCCGACCGGACACGGCCAGCCAGTTCAACCTGACCAAGATGAGCGATACGACAGCGGTCCAGGACCAGCTCAAGTGGGGCCTGGCGACCGACTGCCCCACGAACCCGCTGTGCGGTGCGCCGGGTGGTGCATTGCAGGGCTCGTATAGCCTCACCGCCCAGACGATCGCCGGCGCGACGTTACTGGACGCGTGCAGCACGCCCATGGCGGACGCCCTCAAAGCCGGCACGATCGACCTGGGCGAGCTGTGCTCCACGCAGCCCGACATCATCGTCAACGGTTGGGTCATCCTGACCGATGACAAGCAAACACAGCCGGCCGACAACGTCGCGCCCATAGTTCGCAACGACCTGCTCGACAAGGTCGGCGACAAGGCCGCCTTCGAAAAGATCCTCAACGATGTTTCGGCCAAGATCGACACGGCAACGCTTGCCGAGCTGTACAAGCAGGTCGCAGTCGACCATCAGGACGCGAGCCAGGTGGCCAAGACGTGGCTGCAGCAGAACGGCTTCATTTCCCAGTAGAGCGGCCCCGGTAGATCGGCACGCGACGTGGCGGCAACGACCGACGAGCTCCAGCTCACCGATTGGCGCCGCCGCGTGGCGGAGATGTACGCCACGTGGCGGGCCACCGCGCCCGGTGACCCGGCGACGGCAACGCAACACCTGCGGGAGACTCGCGACCAGTTGTTTCGCGAGCATCCCCAGTCGCCACTGCCCCAGGACCAGAGAGCCCGCTTCGGCGGGCTCTCCTACTTCGACTACGACCCGGCGTATCGATTCACGGCGCTGCTCGAGCCGGCATCCGCGGCGGCACCCCAACAGCCGCCACTGATCGCGCTTCCGGCGAGCGTCACGCCTGAGTTCCAGTTCCGCTTGATCGGGCGAGTCGCGCTCGCCGGACCACTGGCCGGCACCCAACTTCCCGTGTACTGGATGGCCGGCTACGCCGGCGGCCTCTTCCTGCCGTTTCGCGACGCAACGTCGGGTCATGAAACCTACGGCGCCGGCCGCTACCTGCTCGACACGGTCAAGGGCGCCGACCTGGGCGGCAACTGGCAGCGCAGCGAACTGCTGCTCGACTTCAACCTGGCCTACCACCCTTCGTGCGCGTACGACCCTCGCTGGAACTGCCCGCTGGCGCCGCCCGACAGCCGCCTGGCGCTGCGCGTGCCGGCCGGCGAGCGGCTCAGTTAGCCCTCGATGAGCAAGTCCGTGGCCCTTGCCCCCGCTGTGCGCAGCTTCCTGAGTGGCACGCTGCACTATGCGACGCTGGCGACTGTCAATCCGGACGGCAGCCCCCACCAGGCAATCGTGTGGTACCTGGTGCGCGGTGATGACATCGTGGTCAACTCGCGTGAAGGCAGGCGCTGGCCGGCCAACCTGCAGCGTGATCCACGCGTCGGCTTCGCCGTGGAAGATGGTGAGAACGCCGTGACCATCGACGCGCTGGCGGAGGTGCTGCACGATCCCGACGCCGCGCAGGCGGATATCGCCGAAATGGCGTGGCGCTACGACGGACCCGATGACGCGCGGCGCGAGATCGCCCGCTTCGCGACCGAGCAGCGGATCACATTCCTGCTGCGCGCCCAGCGCGTCCACGTCCACGGCGATCCGAGCTGATTCACATGGGCGGGCCAGTTCGTGTCGTCGTGCTGGCAGGTGGCTTCGGCGGTGCGCGCATGGCCCACGGCTTCGCGCTGCTCGGTGAAGCCGTCGAGCTGACGGTCATCGTCAACACGGCCGACGATCTCGAAGTCCACGGCCTGCACGTTTCGCCCGATCTCGACACGGTCATGTACACGCTCGCCGGTATCGCCAACACCGATACCGGCTGGGGCGTGCGCGGCGAGACCTGGTCGGCCGCGGAAATGCTCGCGCGCTATGGCGCGCCCACCTGGTTCCGGCTGGGCGACCGCGATCTCGCCACGCACATGGTGCGCACGCAACGGCTGAGCGCGGGCAAGCGGCTGACCGACGTTACGCGGCAGCTGGCGCGCGGGCTCGGCGTTCACGCCCAACTGATACCCATGACCGACGATCCGGTGCGCACGAAGATCCGCACCGACGCCGGTTGGCTTGACTTCCAGGACTACTTCGTGCGCCGTGGCCAGGCCGACCAGGTCCGCCAGGTTGCCTTCGACGGCGTCGAACATGCGCGGCCCACAGCCGAGGCGATCGCGGCAATCGAGGACGCGGACCTGATCACCGTCGCACCGTCGAATCCGTTCGTCAGCATCGCCCCAATCGTGGCTGTGCCGGGCATGATCGACGCTCTGCGCGCTGCGGCCGCGCGCACGATCGCGGTCAGCCCGATCGTCGGAGGAGCGGCGCTGCGCGGGCCGGCGGCGGCGATGCTGTCCTCACTCGAGCAACGTGAACCGGACGCCGCCGCCATCGCGGCGCACTACGCCGAGCGCTACCCGGGTTTGGTCGACGTCCTGGTGATCGATGAGGCCGATCGCGCCCAGGCCGGCGCGGTCAGCGCGGCCGGCATCGAGCCACTCGTCAGCGACACGCTGATCGGCGGCGAGTCCGAGCGTCAGCGCCTGGCCGGAGTCATCCTCACAGCCGTCCGACCATCGCCGTCCCCAGCTGGATGACCTGCTGGTGGGTGGCGTCGTCGCTGGCCATCAGCACCCCCTGCAGGACGAGCTGCAGGTTCGGCTGGACCTGGATGTAGAGCAGCGGGCCCAGGAAGTCGCCGATCACCCCCGGGTGGCCGCCCACGGTCACCTGCTGCACGTTGCCCAGGATGACCTGCGCCGCCGAGAAGTCGCTCGAATTCTCGAAGCGGGTGGTCATGCTCGTGAACGCGTCGGTATTGGTCCACGTGCAGCCGTCCGACGAATCGGTCTCTTCCCACGTCCCGCCGAAGATCGAAGCGAGCTCGGCGGGGCTGGTCAGCCCGCACAGTGCCGAGCTGGCGACCGGTCCTCTGGACTCGGGCGCAGTGGTCTCGCCCGGGGTCGCTGGCGGTGGCGTGGCGGCCTCGGGCGTTGACGAGGCTGCAGACGTGGCTGGCGCAGTCGGCTGGCCGGTCTGGCCGGGCGCCGCGGGTGTCGGCGAGAGGTCGGGCACGCTGGCACAACCGAACAACAGCGCCGCCAGCAGCGCGAGTGACGCGGTAACTCGAAGCATCGATCCCTCCCAGGTCTCGGCCCGGCCGGCTGCGGCCTCACCGGATACGGACTTATAGCAGGTCGCGTGCGCCATTTCGAGGGTCAAATAGGCCCACTCACGGCGGGCGGCAGTGCCGCCCCCGGCCGGTACCATTCCACCCGGTGACCTCCACGAGCCGGCCCGACCTGTCCGCACTCCACGTGATCGTGCCGGTGCGCGGCGCGGCCGGTGGCAAGTCACGCCTGGGTGACGCGCTCGATCCCGAGGAGCGCTCGGCACTGGTGCTGGGCATGCTCGGCAGCACCCTGGCGGTGCTCGACGATTGGCCACTCGCAACTGCCATCTGGCTCGCGACGAGTGATGCCGAGGCAGCGCGCGTCGGCCGGCGCGCGAAGCGCGTGGCGGTCGTCGCCGACCCGTTCGAAGGCGGCCTGAACCCGGCATTGCGCACCGCCATCGCGTCGGCGAGCGCGGCGGGCGCCACCGCCGTGCTGCTGCTGCCGGCCGATCTGCCGCTGCTGCATCGCGCAGCGCTCGACGCCCTGCTCGAGGCGGCCGACGCGACCATCGCCGCCGGCAACGGCCGGCCGATCGTGGTCATCGCGCCGGCCGATGCGCGCAGCGGTACCAACGCCCTGCTGCTTTCGCCACCGGGCATCATCGAGCCCGCGTTTGGCGCGCAGAGCCTCGAAGCGCACCTGCGCGCCGGCGCAGCGAGCGACGCGAGCATGCAGCTGGTCATCGACCCGGCCCTCGGTTTCGACCTCGACACGCCCGACGACCTGCTCCGCCTCGAAGCCGAGCGCCTGCTCGAGCTGCAAAGGCTGGGCGAGCTCGATGCGCCCGAGGTGGCGCCGTCGCCGGCACCGGCCGGCTGACGAGGAGACCGCCGGTGGGCACGATCCTTGCCGTCGCGTTGCCGGCACTCCCCGAGGTCCGGCCCGGTGACGATCTCGCGCGGCTGATCGCCGCGGCGTGGCACGACCTGGCGGCCACGCAGCCGGATCTCGCACCACGCCACGGTGACGTGCTGGTGGTCACCCAGAAGGTGGTGTCCAAGGCGGAGGGCCGCATCCTCGACCTGGCCACGGTGCAGCCCCGTCCCGAGGCCGCGGCCTTCGCCGCGCGCTGGGACCGCGACGCGCGCCAGGTCGAGGTAGTGCTGCGCGAATCGGCCGAGATCCTGCGCATGGAGCGCGGCCTGGTCATCAGCCGCACGCGCCATGGCTTCGTGTGTGCCAACGCCGGCGTGGACGCGTCCAATACCGGCGGGCGCGACCTGGTCACGCTGCTGCCGGATGACCCCGACGCGTCGGCCGCCCGACTGCGTGAGCAGCTGCCCACCCTGCTGGGCATGCCGGCCTCCTCCGCTCCCGCCGTGTTGATCAGCGATTCGTTTGGCCGTCCGTGGCGCTTTGGCATCACCGACGTGGCATTGGGCGTGGCCGGGATCGAGCCGCTCATCGACCTGCGCGACACGGCCGACGCCGACGGTCGCACGATGCAGTCGACCGTGGTTGCGGTCGCCGACGAGATCTGCGCCGCAGCGGAGCTGGCCAAGGGCAAGACCACTCGCCAGCCGGTCGTGCTGGTGCGTGGCGTGGAGTTCGCCGTCGGGCCGGGCAGCGTTCGCCGCGACGTTGTCATGCCCCTGGAGATGGACCTCTTCCGGTAGCCGGATACTCCACTGGGGTATTCATTCCTGCTACGATTTCAGGCACATGGAGAAGTCGAAACGGGGTTTTCCCAGCCTGACCATCGTCGATGACGGCGCCGCGGCCGATGCCGTCGCACAGGTTCCAGCCACGCGGCAGGGCGGTGGCAACGGCGCCACGCCCGACGGCGAGGGCAACCACGCCAAGGTGGTCATCGTCGGCTCCGGTCCGGCGGGGCTGACCGCGGCGATCTACGCGGCCCGCGCCAACCTGGCACCCATCGTCATCGGTGGCTACGCGCCCGGTGGCCAGTTGATGATCACCAGTGACGTCGAGAACTTTCCCGGCTTCCCGGAAGGCGTCCAGGGTCCCGAGCTGATGCAGAAGTTCCGCGAGCAGGCAGAACGCTTCGGAACCCGCTTCGTCGACCAGGACATTGACCGTGTCGACTTCTCAGGACGTCCGTTTCGGCTGTGGGCAGAGGGCGTTGAATACACGGCTGAGTCGGTGATCGTGGCAACCGGTGCCTCGGCCCTCTGGCTGGGCCTCGACAACGAGACGCGGCTGCGCGGCCGCGGCGTCAGCGCCTGCGCGACGTGCGACGGGTTCTTCTTCCGTGGCAAGCGCGTGGCGGTCGTCGGCGGCGGCGACACGGCGCTCGAGGAGGCCACCTTCCTGACGCGCTTCGCCAGCGAGGTGGTCATGCTCCACCGGCGCGACAGGTTCCGCGGCAGCAAGATCATGCAGCAGCGCGCGCTCGAGAACCCCAAGATCAAGGTGGTCTGGAAGACGCAGGTTGCCGACGTTCTGGGCGAGGACAAGGTCGAGGGGCTGCGTCTGCGCGACGTCGACACCGGTGCCGAGAACGACGAGCCCATGGAGGGGCTGTTCATCGCCATCGGCTACAAGCCCAACACCGATGCGTTTCGGGACTGGCTCGAGGTCGACGATAAGGGTTACCTGGTGGTCACCGACGAGACGCATACGCGCGTCGACGGCGTGTTCGTGGCAGGCGACGTACACGACCACCGCTACCGCCAGGCTGTGACTGCCGCAGCCGATGGCTGCAAGGCGGCCATCGACGCCGAGCGCTGGCTCGAGGCGCAGGGCATCACCGAAGCAGCCACCGCCACTGCCTGGTAACACGGCCCGCCGACGGTATGGCCGTCATTGGTCGCATCGCGACCCCTTACTCTTTCCTCCACGCGCTCGGACCCGTGGCGCGAGGACCCGTACGGAGAACCTGGTGACGCTGCTGCGCCGCAACGAAGTTCGCCTGTTCCTGACCAGCGCCACGCTGCTCTTCGTCGAGCTGCTGCTCATCCGCTGGGTGCCCTCGACGATCCTGTACGTGGGGTTCTTCTCGAACTTCCTGTTGATGGCCAGCTTCCTCGGGATTGGGCTGGGTATCCTGCTCGGCCGGACCGGACGCTCGCTGCCGCTGTGGCCTTTCGCACTGCTGTTGGCCGGTGTGGTGCTGATCGTCGCGAGCAACCAGCTCGACGTGCGCGTCAACTCGGCCAACGAGCTGTTCTTTGGCCTCACCGACGCCAGCCGTGCGGCAAACACCAACTACGTCGTGCTGCCGGTGGTGGTCGGCCTGGTGGCAGCTGTCATGGCTGCCCTGGCCGTCCCGCTGGGCCCCTTGCTCAAGAGCATGGCGCCACTGCGGGCCTACGCGATCGACATCGCCGGTTCGATGGCCGGCATCGCCGGCTTCACGCTGCTATCGGCGCTGGACACCTCGCCGGTGGTCTGGTTCAGCGTGGTGGGCGTCCTGTTCCTCGCCCTGTCGCTGGGCCAGCCGGGCCTCCGCCCGGACCTGAACTCGCGCGTGTGGCGCGTCCTGACGACGCTCGCTGGCCTGGTGGCGATCGTGGCCGTCGTGCTCGTCGTCGCCCACCGCCAGACACCCGACGAGATCTGGTCGCCGTACTACCGCATCAACGTGATTCCGACCACGATCGGCGAGCAGATCAACGTCAACGGCATCCCGCACCAGGTGATGCACGCCCTCGACGCGCCGCGCGAGGAGTTCTACGACCAGGTCTACAACTGGTTCCCCGGGCGCACCTACGACAACGTGCTCATCGTCGGCGCCGGTAGTGGCTCGGATGCCGCCATTGCGCTGGCGCGCGGCGCCAAGCATGTCGACGCGGTCGAGATCGATCCGCAGATCCTGTCGCTGGGCGAGCAGCTCCACCCCAACCATCCCTACCAGGACCCGCGCGTGACGCCCCACGTCAACGACGGTCGCGCCTTCCTGCGCACCACCGACACGAAGTATGACCTGGTCATCTTCGCCCTGCCCGATTCGCTGACGCTGGTCAGCACCAACGCCAACATCCGGCTCGAATCGTTCCTGTTCACCGAGGAATCGTTCGCCGCGGTGAGCGACCACCTGGCACCCGACGGCGTGTTCGTGCTCTACAACTATTACCGCGAGCCCTGGCTGGTGACCAAGCTCGACGCGATGCTGACCAACGCCTTCGGGACGCCGCCGCTGCTGCGCACGTGGGACAACGTCAAGGCCGCCCTGGCCGATGGTCCGGCTGTAGCGGCCCTGTACGGCGGCCCGCCACCGGGCGATACGGTCGATCCGGTCCCCAACGATGGCGGGCCGACCCCGCAGCCGGCGACCGACGACTGGCCGTTCCTGTACCTGCGCACGCCCTTCGTGGCCGACTACTACCTCGTCGCGCTGGCCGTCATCCTGCTCGCCGCCTTCGTCGCGGTGGCCGGCGCGGCGCGCGTGACGGGCACCGCCATACGCCGCTTCAGCCCGCACTTCTTCGTGCTCGGCGTGGCCTTCCTGCTGCTCGAGACGCGCAGCCTGGTCAGCTTCAGCCTGCTCTTCGGGACCACCTGGATCGTCAACGCGCTGGCCTTCTTCGGCATACTCGCCGGCGTGCTGCTGGCGATCCTGATCAACGCGCGCTGGCCGATCCGCACCCCGCGGCCGTTCTACGCCGGTCTCTTCATCGCCCTGTTGATCGCGTTCCTGTTGCCGCCCGAATCGCTCCTGGTCGATCCACCGTGGCTGCGCTATGCGCTGTCGGCGATCCTCGCATTCGCACCGGTGTTCTTCGCCAACCTCGTGTTCACCTACTCGTTCCGCGACACGGTCACCGCGGACATGGCCTTCGCCAGTAACCTGCTCGGCGCGATGGTCGGTGGCACGCTCGAATACCTCGCCCTCGTCACCGGCTACCAGGCGTTGCTGGTGGTCGTGGCCGCGCTCTACGCGCTGGCGTGGCTGTTCGCCACGCGGCTGCGCCTTGGCCCCGACCGTGAGCTCGCGTCCGGGACTGCGGTCGAAGTCGCAATGCCCACACCTGCGCCACTCCCCATCCCGGCCAAGAGCAGCTGACCTTCCAGGCACCCTGGGGCTGCTGGGGTCGCGCCCATCGTGCGCCGGCCGATGGGCGCCCGCAGGGTGCCCCCGTAGCACGTGGGTGTCTGCGACGATTTTGCGCGTGATTTGAACACGCTCCCTCCAGATTGCGCGATTTGGGCGATTCGCGGTGGCGGGGCAGGCGTGCGGAAGCTCGGGTTGTGCAGCGATCACACTCCCAGTAGCTGGGATTGCGCGGTGTCTGCCTCGGTGGCCAACGAATTGCGATTGCGGTGTGCAAATGACGTGCAAAGCCGCTCGAGCCGCAACCTGCACAGCGGTTTGTGCCGCCACACGGCACAAATGGCCTGGCCAGTGTCTCGTGCTACCTTCGCGAACATGGTGACACTCGGGTGAACGCGTGAGCGGCCGCGGACACGGCCACGGCTGGTCGCGCATGGGCATGAGCCTCGACGACTCGGAGAAGGTGCCGCCCGAACGTCGCGGGCACACGGTGCGCCGCATCGCCGGTTTCTTCCGGCCCTACCGCGGCCGCGTGACGCTGGTGCTGCTGACGATCGTCGTGACCAGCCTGCTCGGCCTGATCAATCCCTACCTGCTCAAGCTGCTCATCGACGTGGCGCTGCCGCAGCGCGACTTCGGCCTGCTCAACCTGTTCGTGGGCCTGATGATCGTGGTGCCCATCGTCTCGGGACTGATCGGCGTCGGCCAGACATACCTCAACAACGTCATCGGCCAGCGCGTCATGCAGGACCTGCGCAACGCGCTGTACACGCACCTCCAGCAGCTGCCGCTGCGCTTCTTCACCGAGACACGGACAGGCGAGATCCAGAGCCGCCTGTCGAACGACGTGGGCGGCATCCAGAGCGTCGTCACCGACACTGCCAGCAGCACCTTCGCCAATCTCGTCACGGCCATCAGCACGGTCGGTGCCATGCTGCTCATCGACTGGCGCCTGACGGCTCTCTCGCTGGGCATCCTGCCCTTCTTCATGTACCTGACCTACCGCGTGGGCAAGGTCCGCCGACGGTTGGCCGGCCTGACCCAGGCGAGCCTGGCCGACATCACCGCGATCAGCGAGGAGACGGTCAGCGTCAGCGGCGTGCTGCTGACCAAGACCTTCGGCCGCCAGGCGGCGGCAATCGACCGGTTCCGCGACGCGAACGAGAAGCTCGCCCGCCTGCAGATCCGCCAGAGCATGGTCGGGCGCTGGTTCTTCATGATCGTCGGCACCGTCTTCTCGATCACGCCGGCGCTGGTCTACTGGCTGGCTGGCTGGCTGGCCATCAACGGCGCACCGTCGGCGCCCACCATCGGCGACATCGTCGCCTTCACCACACTGCAGAGCCGGCTGTTCTTCCCGCTCGGCCAGCTGCTCAACGTGCAGGTCGAGGTGCAGGGCGCGCTCGCCCTGTTCGATCGCATCTTCGAGTACCTCGACCTGCGGCCGGAAATCGAGGACCGCCCCGACGCCGTGGCGCTGGATCCGGAAACCGTGCGCGGTGCCATCCGCTTCCGGCACGTTTCGTTCCGCTATCCGACCCGGCCGCCCGAGCCGGCGGTGGCGAGCAGCCTCGACGGCGATGGGGCGGAGCCACTCGCGGAGGCGGTCCCCGAACCGGTTCTCGAGCCCGCCGCGGAACGGCTGCCGTTCGGCCTGCAGGACATCGATTTCGAGGCAGCGCCCGGGCAGCTGGTGGCCCTGGTCGGCCCGTCCGGCTCGGGCAAGACGACGACGACCTACCTGCTGCCGCGGCTGTACGACGTCGACGAGGGTGCGGTCGAGATCGACGGCGTCGACGTGCGCGGCCTGCGCCTCGCCTCGCTCGGGCAGGTGATCGGCTTCGTCACCCAGGAGACATTCCTGTTCCACGCGTCGGTCGCCGAGAACCTGCGCTATGCGAAACCCGACGCCACCGACCACGAGCTCCGGGTCGCCGCGCGTATGGCCGCCATCCATGACCGCGTTCGTGATCTGCCGGAGGGCTACGAGACGATCGTCGGCGAGCGCGGCTACAAGCTGTCGGGTGGCGAGAAACAGCGCATCGCGCTCGCGCGCGTACTGCTCAAGGATCCGCGCATCCTGGTCCTCGATGAGGCCACCTCAGCGCTCGACACTGTTTCTGAGCGGCTCATCCAGGCGGCCATCGAGCGTGTCATGAAGGGCCGCACCACCATCGCCATCGCCCACCGGCTGTCGACCATCCTGCGTGCCGACCTGATCCTCGTCTACCAGAACGGCCGCATCATCGAGCGTGGCCGCCACGCCGAGTTGCTCGAACGTGAGGGGCTGTACGCACGGCTGTACCAGGAGCAGTTCCTCTCGGCCACCGGCCAGCACGACGTGTCGGTGCCGGTTTGAAGGCAGCGCCGTAGCCACACCACGGTGCGGTTTGCACCATCTGGACCAGATAAATCCGCTGTTACGGCCCAGGTGGCTCACTTTGAGTCAGCCGGATCACCGGCGGTCCATTTGGTGCAAGACAGACCCGCCGATGGCGAACGCTGGACCAGGTAGGTCCAAATGGCGCTCGTCACCTTCGAGCCGTTCGGGCGCGACGCGAGGGCGGCGGTCAAGCAGTTCGCCAGACCCGCCAGAGGCTCGCCGGGTCGGAGGTGGGATCCCCGTGAACGAGTAAGAAGTCGGCCGGGCCACCCTCGCGGATGATTCCCGCTTCGGGCTCGCCCAGGATCTCGCCACCACGCCACGTTGCGGCACCGAGTGCCTGCCACGGCTCGAGTCCCGCCTCGACAAGCGACTCGACCGCCCACGCCAGCTGGTTGGCGCGCAGCGAGCCGCCGCCGAAGTCGGTACCGGCGCAGATTGCGACGCCGGCCGCATGGGCCAGGCGAACGCTCTCCTGCGCGCGTGCGAGCTGGTCCATGATGCGTGAGCGGCCATCCGGCGAGGCAAAGCGCGGCAGCGTCGTCGTTCGGCCAAAGGTCAACACCGAATGCAGTACCGCGAGCGTCGAAACAAGGAACGTGCCGCGCTGGGCCATCTCGCGGCATACGTCCGCGTCGAGCTCGAAGCCGTGCTCGATTGAGTGGAATCCCGCGGCGACCCCGACCTTCGCTCCGGCGAGGTTGCCCGAGTGGGCGGTGACCTTCTTGCCGCGCGCCGCGGCGGCGTCGACGACGGCTCTGACCTCCGCGGCCGACCAGGGGGCAACGTCCCGATCCGGCCCGTCGAGATAGAGCTTGACGAAGTCGGCCCCGTCGTCCAGCTGGCGCAGCGCAAGATCCAGCAGCTCGTCGCCGGTGTCGGCCTCCAGCGCCAGCCCTGTGGGCAGGCTGGCGCGCCGCGACACCCACGTCCCGGCAGCGCGGACGTACGGATACTCGCGCCGGCCGTGCCACCGCTCGCGCAGGCCAATCGCCAGACCGCGCTCGCGGCGGTCGTGCGGGTCGACTCGTGTCGGCGAGCCCACATCGCGCGCCCAGTAGACGCCTGCGCGGCGCATCAGCCGCGCGTTGTGCTCGGCGTATGCGAGCAGGCTGTCGGTGGAGTCGAAGCCGCGGTCGATCCAGTGAGCACCGCCGGGCAGCGTCAGGTGGCTGTGGCAGTCAACCATGCCCGGCACGATGGTCGTGCCGCTGGCGTCGATCACCTCGAGGTCACTCGGGTGGCCCGCCTCGCCCTCGTCGTCGGTCGGCCGGATCCAGGCGATGGCACCATTGCGGACGAGCACGCTGACCCCGATGCGTGGCTCGGGCGAGCGGCCATCCGCGAGCGCGGCGTCGCGATACAGCGTGGTGCTCACGGCGGCCTACTTCACGTCATTTCCGGCATATCGCCGGACGATCCGCGCGTTTGGGCCGCGCTTCCGGTCAGACGCGGTCGCCGGCCGGAAAATGACTGAAAGCGACGCGACAAGCCCGCTATTTGCCGGAATTGACAGAAAACGGCCCCTCAGCGAGCGGCCGCGACGACCTTGACGCCGGGCAGATGGCGCTCGGCATGGCCGACGTACTTGACGTCGGGGCGAATCAGGACGTCGGCGGCGGACTGCTCGATGCAGTGCGCTGTCCAGCCGGCGTGCCGGCCCAGCGCAAAGATCGACGGGAACAGGTTGGGCGGCAGGCCAACACCCTGCAGCACTGCTGCGGCGTAGTACTCAACGTTGGTCAGGATCGGGTAGTCGGGCTTGTACTCGTGCAGCACGCGCAGCGCGATTTCCTCGACCGCGACGGCCGTCTGCAGCCAGTCGGCCACCGACGCGAGGCCCTCGGCAACCTTGCGCAGGGCGGCCGCGCGAGGGTCGTAGGCGCGATACACGCGGTGTCCGAAACCCATCAGCCGCTCGCCGCGATCGAGCGCGCCACGGATCCACGCCTCGGCCTGTTCGGGCGAGCCCATTTCGTGGAGCTGGTTGACGACCTCGGAGGGTGCCCCGCCGTGCAGCGGACCCTTCAACGCGCCGATGGCACCGGCCACGGCCGAGGCCATGTCTGAGTGGGTCGAGGTGATGACGCGCGCAGTGAAGGTCGACGCGTTGAAGCCGTGCTCAGCGCCGACCATGAAGTACGCCTCGAGCGCCTTGGCCCCGGCCGAGTCAGGCTTCTCGCCGCGCAGCTGGTACAGGAAGCCGGCGGCCAGGTTCAACGACGGATCGGGAGCGATCGGATCCCTACCTTGGCGCAGCCGGCCAAAGGCGGCCAGGATGGAAGGCGATGTAGCCGTCAGCCGGCGCGCCTGGTCGGGCGTGGGCGGATAGGCGATGCCCTCGATGGCGCCCCAAGCGGACACGCCGGTGCGCAATGCGTCCATGGCATTGGCAGTCGCGGGCAGCTGGCGGAGCGCCTGGACGACGCCGCTGGGCAGCGGCTCGCAGGCGAGCTCGGCGTGATCCGGCCACTCGCCGGTCCACAGCAACTCGCACACCTGCGCGTAGGTGCCGTTCTCGACAATCTCGCCGATGGGGTAACCGCGGTACAGCAGGCGCCCCTTGTCGCCGTCGATGAAGGCGAGTGAGGTCTCGCCGGCGATGACCCCCTTTAGGCCGGGTGAGTAAGGCCGCTGATCGTCCATGACCATTCGAGTCTAGCCCTCACCACCGATCCGGCACCTGCCGAAAGGCCCAACTTCATGCGATCCAGTCAGCGTTTTCCACCGAGGTCCGCGCGGCTTTCCAGCAGGGCCCCGGCGGCGAGCATTTCCTCGACCGCCCGGTCCCCGTCGCCCGGCTGCAGATCGACGGCGCGGATGGCGTTCTCGAACACCGTCGTGGGGTAGCCGCGCGTCCGTGCGTCGAGCACCGTCGCCTTGACGCAGTAGTCGGTCGCCAGGCCGACCACGACCAGGCGGCTCACGCCGGCTGCCGCCAACTCCTCGGCCAGGCCGGTCTCGGCGGTCTCGCCGCTGACTGGGTTACGCATGCTGAAGCCGGAATAGCCGTCTTCGCCATTGCTGCCCTTGCGCACGACCGCGCCGACAACCTGCAGCGCGGGGTCGAACTCGGCGCCCCAGGTATCCATCACGCAATGGACCGGCCAGATGCCCCCGTCCTTCTCGAAGTGCGGCGTGGATGGCGGATGCCAGTCCTGCGTGTAGAAGACCTTGGCGCCGTCTGCGAGTGCGTTCTCGATTTCGGCATTGACCAACGCGACGATCTGCTCGCCGCCGCGCACGTACAGCGAGCCGTTGGGATTGGCGAAGTCGTTCTGGACATCGACCACGACGAGCGCCGTTTCTTGATCGTATGCCGGCATCGGCGCGGATTCTACGAAAGAACAGGCTCACGCCGGCTGAGAACCTGAATCGTCACGGCGGCAAGCGCCGCTCGCGGGGCCAGCGAGTCGAGCTCGATGTACTCCCCCGGAGTCAGCAGGTCCCCGCCGGAGGGCCCCATGCCGTCGATTGTGGGCACGCCCGCCGCCCCGGCGAAGGCTGAGCTTCCCGCCGCGGCCGACTCGACCGATGACACGTCCACGCCCACGCTTCGGGCGGCTTCGCGAACCGCGACGAGCAACCCCTCCGTGTGCGCGTCCGGCCGGAAACCGGGCCGGTGCGCATACAGTCGCGTCTCGAGCCGGACGTCGGGCACGTCGACGCTTCGGACGGCTGCCTCGATCATTCGTGTGACGTCGGCCCATGCCGCGGCATCCCGCGTCCGCACGTCGATCACGGCACGCGCGTAGCCGGGGATCACGCTACGGCGCCGCCCGCCGGTGGCGAGCGTGACCGTGACGAAGGTTCCGCTCTCGGGACGCGTCAGGCTGTCGACGGCGACGATTGCGCGTGCCAGCGCGTCGAGCGCGTTGCGCCCGTGCAGCCAGGCGCTGCCGGCGTGTGCCTCTCGCCCGCGCGCCACTATCTCCCCGACACCTATGTGACCACGGGTGTGCATCAGGCGTCCGCCGTCGCGCGCGCACTCGAAGCACAGGCACCACGCCGCTTCCGCCGCAGCACGCTCAACCAGCAGTCGCGAGGCAAGACTCCCTGCCTGCTCGTCACCGGCCAGCACAATGGTGATCGGCGGTGCCGGGACGCCATGCACATGGAGCGCGCGCAGAGCGGTGAGCATGACGACCAGACCGCCCTTCATGTCGGCCACACCGGCTCCGTATGCGCGCCGGCCCGCGACGGAGAATGGGACGGACGTCGAACTGCCGGGCGGTGCCGAAGTGTCGAGATCGCCGAGGAGCAGCAGCGGTCGCTCGCCCCGCCCAGCACGTTGTGCGACGTAGCTCGACGCCAGTCGCGCGTAGGGCGCCTCGGGCGACAAGATCGACTCCAGCCAGGCGAGCTCAGCCGGCAGCGGTGGCGGCGGCCGTTCGCCGATCGAGAAACCGAGCTGTGCCAGCGGTTCGCCGAGCAGCTGTGCCACCTGCGCGACACCATCTCGCTGCGTGGCATGACTGGGCACGTTGACCAGCCGCTCGAGCAGCCGGACCATGTCGTCGCGCTGCCCCCGACACCACTGGCGAAGCTGCCCGGCAAGATTCACTGCAAGGCTCCCGCGCAGGAAGGTCAGTGAGCTTCGAGCGCGAGGCCGGGCGACTGGCAGCGCCCCGGGGCCCCGAAGCGCTGTGCCACACCGGCGATGTATCGGCCATCACCCGGCTGCCCGGTCACCCGCCCGTCCTGGGCCACCGTCTTACCACGCAGCAGTGTCCGCACAGGCGCCCCGCGAAGCTGCCATCCAGCGTACGGCGTCCAGGCCGACTTCGACTCCATGCCCTCGTCCCGCGGAACCACCACGCGCTCGGGATCGACGATCACCACGTCCGCATCGGAACCTGGTTGGAGCGCACCCTTACGCGGGTAGAGGCCGGCAATACGCGCCGGGTTCTCACACATCAGTTGGACCAAGCGGGCCAGGCGGAGCTTGCCCGTGTGCACATCGGTCAGCAGCAGCGAGAGCATGTGCTCCAGGTGCGGCCCGCCCCACGGCCCGGTCCATGGATCGGCTTCGGCGCGCTTCAGGTCCTCGAGCGTATGCGGTGCGTGGTCCGAATCGATCACATCGATCGTGCCATCATCGAGCGAGCGCCAGATTTCCGCCAGCCGTTCCTCGTTTTCGACGATGAAGCCGCCCGGCATTCCGCGCGCGCCACCCTCGGCGAGATCGCGCGCCGTCAGGTGGAAGTATTTGGGATCGATGCCCACCGTCACGTGGTGGCCAGCCTCCTTGGCGCGCCGCAACAGACGCAGGCTGGCGCCGGCGTGGGTGTGCAGCAAGTGCAGACGCACGCCCGTCTCACTGGCCAACTCGAGCAGCTGGCCGACAGCAGCGCTCCACACGATGTCGCGGGTGTAGATCGAGCTGAACGTCTTGATGTCCCGTCCTTTGCCCGCCGCCCAGGCCTGCTCGCTGATCGTCTCGAGCAGAGTCTGGGCAAACGCGTGCACAAGACAGGGCAGTCCAGTTCGCGCTACGGCCTCGAACGCCGTGTAGACCCGTCCCGGATCGCTGAGCACGAGGCGTGGGTCGTGCGGGTAGCCGCCGCCCACCTGGAAGATCTTGAAACCGGTTGCGCCGGCCTCCGCCAGGAGCGGTATCTGGTCGAGCTTCGTCGGCGCGACCCAATGCCCCCAATCCACATGACAGTCGCGCGCGGCAATTTCGCGTTTGGCTTCGAGCAGCTCGACCGTCTCGGTCGGCGGCTCAACGTTCGGCATATCCATGAAGCTCGTTACTCCGCCAACTGCGGCCGCGCGCGAGGCGGTCCTGAAATCCTCCTTGTACTCATAGCCAGGCACCCGCGTGTGGACATGCATGTCGACGATGCCAGGCATGATCCACTGCCCCACCGCGTCGATTGTCTGGGTCGCATCGGCCTCGCTGCCCGGCGAAACGACCCCGACCACCTTGCCCGAGTCGATGAGCAGGTCCGCTTCGAGCGAACCATTCGACGACTGCAGCGTTCCGCCGTGAATGCGCAGATCTACTGTCACCCTGTCCTCCTCTCGATGCTGGCTTGGGCGCGCATGATGCGGCCCGTTGCGGTGTGCCAATTGGCAACGCGCTGGTACTCGGCACCCAGTCCGAGCAGCGCCGATTCGCTGCCGTCCGGACCGACGAGCGATGCGCCAATGGGCAGCCCGCGCTCGTCGAAGCCGACCGGCAGGTTGAGCACCGGTAGGCCGCCCAAGTTCCACGCCGCGGTGAGGCGCGTCAGCTCGGCCGTCGCCACGTATTCGCTGGCGAGCGGCGCGGTGCACGGCACGGTTGGGTGCAGCAGTGCGTCGACCTGCTCGAACAGCTCGCCCAGTCGCCGACGCCAGCGCAACCGGAACGCAAGCGCGGCTTCGTACTCGTGCCGCTCAATCGCGCGTCCGAGCTCCAGTTGGCGTGCCACACGCGCGTCGAGGTCATTCCTGCCGGCCCAGCGCGCCTCGTGCTCATGTGAAAGCTCGTACAAGAGCACGACGCCGTTGAGCCGGGTGGCTTCCTCGATCGAGGGGACGCCGACAGTGATCAGTTGAGCGCCTTGGCGGGCGAAGACTCCCGCCGCCTCCTGGACCGCCGCGCCGACGGCCGGTTCGACGCGCGCCAGCCAGTGGTCATCGCGCGGCAAGCCAATGCGCAGCGTGGCGCGCGAGCGCCGTGGGGCGTACCCGCCGGTCATCACCTGGAACGCAGTGGCGCAATCCTGTGCCGAGCGAGCGATGGGCCCGACGCAATCGAGCGTCGAGGCGAGGCCCACGACACCACCCATGGGCAACCGGCCGCGTGTCGGCTTGAGCGCCGTGACGCCGCACAAGGCCGCGGGAATGCGCAGGGAGCCGGCACTATCCGTGCCAATCCCGATGGTTGCGCGACCAGTCGCCACGGCCACGACGGAGCCGGAGCTCGAGCCGCCCGAGAGGCGAAGTACATCCCACGGGTTGGGACAGCGGCCGAGGAAACGATTGCGACCGCTAACGCCCAGTCCCCACTCGTCCATGTGCGCCTTCCCAGCGACTCCTGCTCCAGCACGGCGAAGGCGTGCCACGACCGTGGCGTCCGCGCCCGCGCGATAGCCGGCGCTGCCGCCTGCCGCGGTCGTCAGCCCACGCACGTCCAACAGGTCCTTGACCGCGACCGTCCAGCCGTCGAGTGGACCGCTGCCGCCGGCCGGGGCGCCTGCCCCGAGCAGCGGGCCGGCCAGCTTCTCAGTTTTCAGTCGTGCGGTTTGCATTTGCTAAACTTTTACACAATTGGCAATAGAAAGGAGAGAGGGGATGGCGGCGGTCAGGACCAGGATCCGCGGAGGCCGCGTGATGGTGCGCGGCGAGTTGGTCGACAGTGACGTTCTGATCGACGACGGCAAGATCGTGGCGCTGGTCGGCCGCGGGGAGTCGGCCGAGGCCGCCGGCGAGCTCGACGCTGGCGGCAAACTCGTCTTGCCTGGAATCGTCGACCTTCACGCGCACACGCGCGAACCGGGCTATACCCACAAAGAGGACTTCCTGAGCGCCTCGCAGGCCGGCGCCGTGGGCGGCGTGACGACGATGGTCGACATGCCCAACGTCGAGCCGCCTACGGACACGGTTGAGACGTATCTCGAGAAACGAGCCAGCGCCGACACGAAGTCGATCATCGACTGGGGGCACTTTGTTGCCGGCACAAAGCTCGACGAGATCCCCAAGCTCGCCGAAGCGGGCGTCACCGGCTACAAGGTATTCCAGGTCTCGGGCGCCTATCCCCACGACCCACGCTTGGCCATGAACGACGATGGCGCGTTGCTGCGCGCCATGCGCGCGATCGAGAAGACCGGGCTGCCGATGGTGGTTCATCCCTTCAACCAGAGCCTTTTCGAGCAGCTCAGCGAAGAAGCCTTTGCGGCCGGCAAGCCTAACAACTGGTACACCTTCGGCGAGGTCTATACGACCGAGGAGATCTGGCATACCGCGGTCAACACGCTGATCAACCTGCAGCGCCTGAGCGGCGTCCGGTTGCACCTCGTGCATACCCATTCGGCCGGCAGCCTGCGCCTCATTCGCGCCGCCAAGGAGCGCGGCCAGCGAGTCACATGCGCGGTCGACCCCAAGTACTACCACCTGACGCGCGACGACCTGAAAAAGCTCAAGGGTCGCGCCTGTCCGGGCGGTTTCATCACAGAGGATGCTGCGCGTATGGCGGAGATCTGGCGTTCGCTCGAAGACGGCACGATCGACAACATCGACGCCGACCACGCACCGCACACGCTCGAGGAGATTGCCGTCCAGGACGAGGATGCGTGGCACGCGGCGATGGGCTCGCCGCAGTACGACTGGCAGTACTCGATCACCCTGACCGACGTCCACAAGGGCAAGTTGTCACTGCGCCGCGTAACCGAGCTGTTCAGCGAGGCGCCGGCCAAGATATTGGGCATCTTCCCGCGCAAGGGTGTTCTGCTGCCCGGATCGGACGCCGATCTCGTGTTTGTCGACTTCGACCGCGAGGCCACGCTCAGTGACGAGGGGCTGTACACCAAGGTCGGCTGGACGCCCTACCAGGGCTGGAAGGTCAAGGGCTATGTTGAGCTGACCATGCTGCGTGGCGAGGTCATCGCGCGCGACCGGAAGGTCGTTGGGCAGCCCGGCTTTGGGCAGTACATCGCCGGCGTACCGCAGTAGTCGGTCACGGCCTAAGGCCGACCTACCTGCTCCGGTGCCTCACGGCGCTTCGGCACCCGCGTCAGACGTGAACCGAAGAGCAGCAAGATCGCCAGCAGAATGAAGTGGAGCCCGGCGCCCAGCACGAACGGCGTCGGAAAGCCAGCGCTGGTTATGACGATGCCCCAGATTGCCGCGCTACCCCCCGTCGCAAGCGGGAAACCGAGCGAGTAGGTCGCCATCGCCGCGCCGATGCGGTCGGGCGGCGCCAGGTCCATCGTCAGTGCCATCGTTGCCGGCGACTCGAACGTGGTCGCAATGGCAAAGCACGCCCCGCCGGCCACAAGTCCGCCGAAGCCGCCAACGATCGTAACGACGATCAAGCCCGTGAGCGACATCGTGACGCCGGCGCGGATGAGGGAGATGCGGCGGAAATGGTCGGCTCGTCGCCCGAGGATGAACCTGGTCAGCACCAGCACGCCGCCATACGTCAGGAAGTAGATGGGCATGAGTTCGAGCGGGATACCCACACTCAGCGCGTAGACCGGCGCAAAGGCCAGGAAGAGCGGCTGAACCGAGCTATAGGCCACCTCCATGAGCATCGGTCGCAACACCGCACGCTCGACCATGAAGCGGCCGAACCTCCGACGCGCGCCGGAAGTGAGGTCGACCTGGGGGGACGCGCGCAGCGGTGACCCATTCTCTTCATGGCTGTACCTGGGCATCCACCGGCTGAGCGCCATACCGGCGAACATCGCCAGGACTCCGCATCCGACCGCCAGGACAACACCCGATTCGAGACCCAGCACCGCAATCAGCGCGAACGCTGTGGCGGGCATCGTGGTCTGAGCGATGCCGGGCATCAGGTTGAAGATGCCGGCCGCCTCGACCCGGCGGCGAATCGGCGCCAGCAGCACCAGGCTGGCATGGTTGACGGCCGAATATGCCGACCACGCGGCGCCATGGACGAATCTCGTCGCGAACAGCAACGGGATGCCCGGCAGGAGGTAGCCAAGTCCGGCCAGGGCTACCGCGGAGGACGCAAAGGGCATGACGACGCGGGCGCCGATGCGGTCAATCGTGCTCCCGATCGCCGGCCGGAACAGCACCGACGGGATACTGTGTGTAGCGACCACGAAGCCGGCGATGGCCGCGTCACCGCCCCGGGCGATGATCAGGACGGGCAGGACGGCCTGCAAAATGTGGTACTGGGCGAAGCCCAGGAAGACCACCCCCAGAAGCGCCACAAATCGACGCGTCAGGATCCTTTCATCGGCGGCCTGAGGCTGTCCCGCACGCACGCTCAACCGTCCACTCCTCCCTGCACCGCCGCGGCTGGGCCCCATACCTCAGTAGCCGGATGATCAAATGTATAACGCTTGACAGAAGCGCTAGCCTCAAGGCCCACGGTACTGAGGAGGAGAGGCGGTAATGTACCGATCGCTGCGGCGTCTTACGGTCACGGCCCTGACGGGCCTTCTGTTGACGGCCTGTTCGAGCGCTCCTGGAGCCACAAGTTCGCCCCCAGGCCAATCGACGGGCGTCGTCCAGAGTCAGCCGGCCGCGAGCAGCGCGGCTCCGTCGCCCTCCGCCGGACCCCTAACGAAGGCGACGCTTCGCCTCGACTGGTTCATCTCGCCGCATCAGGTGCCGTTCATCTACGCCAAGCATCAGGGCTACTACGCGGCAGAGGGTCTGGATGTCACCATTCTTGAGGGACGAGGATCGCTCCTGACATCTCAGATCATCGCGGGCGGGGCGGATACCTTCGGCTATGTCGCGGGGTCGACGGCAGCCACCGGCATCGCAGGCGGCATGCCCATCAAGATGGTCGCCGACTACCTGCAGATCCAACCGGCGATGATCATCTACCTGTGCGACCGGGAGACGCTTAATCAACCAACCGATCTGAAGGGCAAGACGCTAGAAACAACTACGGGCGCGACCCCCTACGTGGACTTGCTGCCCGCACTGCTTAGCAAGTACGGGATGTCACTCGACGACATTCACGTCGTGAGTCTCGATCCAAAAGCCCGGGTGGCCGCGCTGATTTCGGGCCAGATCGATCTCGAGGCTGGCTTCGGCTACTCGACTCTCGGCGACATCCAGCAGGCGGCGAAGGCGGCGAACGCAGGCGAGGTCTGCCACCTGGATTTCTCCGACTACGGCATCAACGCCCTGGGCCATGGGATCATCGTCAATCAGAGCACCATCTCAAACTCACCTGACGTCATCGAGAAGTTCCTCCGCGCCTCGAACAAAGGGTGGCAGGACGCTCTGGCCAATCCTGCCGCCGCAGTGGACGCCACAATCGCAGACTGGCCGCTGACCAATCACGACTTCCTCACGGCCGGGATGCAGGTCCTGCCCGACACCTTGCACACGGCCAACACTCAGGGCAAGCCGCTGGGCTGGATGGCTGAGCAGGATTGGGCGGACACTCTAAACATCTTGACCCAGTACGCCGGTTTCACAGGCGAAGCCGACCCATCGCTCTATTACACGGACGACTTCGTACCGGCGCAGTAGATCGCCTCGCCTTTGACCGGGATGAGGGCTGCGGCAGGCTCGCCAGAAATCGCGGAGGGCTCAGCGCGCCACGACGGCGCGCCTGAGCCTGTCCTGCGGGTCGACGGCGTGTACAAAGTATTCCTGAGCGGACGCGACACCGTCACGGCGTTGGCGGACTGTTCGATGACGGCTGCCGAGGGCGAGTTCATCTCGATTGTCGGCCCGAGTGGCTGCGGCAAGAGCACGCTCTTGCGGGTGGCCGCAGGTCTCTCCAGCCCTACGCGGGGCACGGTTCGCTTTGAGGGCCACCTGGTCGAAGGCCCCATAACCGACGCGGGCATCGCCTTTCAGGATGCTGTACTGCTCCCGTGGCGGACGGCCATCGATAACGTGACACTTCAGCTCGAGGGACGTGGCGTTCCCCGCGCCGAGGCGCGTCAGCGAGCCGCGGCCCTTCTGGACTCAGTAGGCTTGGGGGACTTCCACGCGCGGCATCCCAATGAACTCTCGGGCGGTATGCAGCAACGTGTCGCCCTCTGTCGTGCCCTCGTTCATGAACCGTCGCTCCTCCTGATGGACGAGCCATTCGCCGCCCTCGACGCGATCACGCGTGATCAACTCGCCATCGATCTGCAGTCGCTTTGGCTACGTCGTCGCCCCACCGTCATGTTCGTGACGCACAGTCTTGATGAGGCCGTCTTCCTGAGCGACCGCGTGTATGTGATGACGCCACGACCGGGCCAGATCGAATCAGTCTTCTCGATCGATCTGCCCCGACCGCGTAGGCTGGCCATGCGCGACGACCCGGCATTTGTCGCAACCACCGCAGCGATACGCGAGTTGTTCCTGCGCCGTGGTGTCCTCCGAGAAGACGGATGAACAGGATCGGGCCGGGCCACGACCGCGACGCATCCATCGACGCACTCGAGGAGATCACTCGCGGTCAGGCGCGGCGAGCGCGCAACCGGGCGCGACTTGGATCGGCAGCCGCCCCACTCGTCTCCCTCATCACTCTACTCGTTGTCTGGGAGCTCGCCGTCGACGTCTTTCACATCCCGCACTACGTCCTTCCGCCGCCTAGCGACATCTACTCGGCATTCACGGCTCATGCCGGACGGCTGCTTGATAACGGGATTGTGACCATGATTGAAATCATCACCGGGTTCTCAGTCGCGCTCGTGATCGGAATCGGAATTGCAGTCCTGCTTGACACGTCCCCCATCCTCTCGCGCGCGCTATATCCCCTCCTAGTCGGCTCACAGGCGGTTCCTAAGGTCGCGATCGCTCCCATCCTTATCGTCTGGCTCGGGTTTGGCCTCGCGCCAAAGGTCGTGGTTGTATTCCTGATGGCCTTTTTCCCGGTGGCAGTTGGTACGCTTGTCGGCCTGTCAAGCGTCCAGCAAGAACAGTTGTTGCTGGCCCGTTCGATGCGCATGAACCGACTGACGACATTCCGCAAGATCCGGCTGCCGAGTGCGCTGCCAAGCATGTTCGGTGGCATTAAGGTTGCCGTCACCCTGGCCGTCGTCGGCGCGATCGTCGGCGAATTCGTCGGCGCCGACTCCGGACTGGGCTACCTGCTTCTGGCCGCCAACGGGGTGCTTGACACCGGCCTTCTGTTCGCTGGCGTATTGGTCCTCACCGCGATCGGTATCGTCCTTTTCTGGCTGGTGGAATTGATCGAGACGCTTGCCATCCCGTGGCACAGGCGACACCGCGAATTGTTGCGCCAGACCGGTTGAACATCGCTTAACGAGCCATCGAGGAGGATCATGGGTACGACCGCCGACATCAAGAGCCGCGTTCTCGAACACATCGAAAGGAACGCGGAGACAGCGACGACCCTGCTGCAGGAACTGGTGCGCATACCAAGTTTCGACCCGCCCGGGAACGAGAAACGGGTGGCCGACTATTGTGCCGAGTACCTGCGCGCCGTCGGCATACCCGTCCAGCAGGTCGAACCGTCCCCAATGCGCGTCAGCAACGTTGCGCGCCTGTCGGGTCGGTCGGGATCCCCGGTGCTGCTGTTCAACTCGCACCTCGATACCTTCCTGCCAGGTGATGAGCGCAACTGGAAGTACCCCCCGTTTGGCGCGGAGATCCACGACGGCATCATGTGGGGCATCGGCTCAAAGAACATGAAGGCTGGTCTTGCGGCCGCCATGTTCGCCACGCGTGCCTTCGTAGAGTGCGGCATCGAGCTCTCAGGGGACATCTTGCTGAGCCAGACCGCCGATGAGATCGTCCTGGGTGATAACGGTTTGGGCGAACTCGTAAGACGGGGGCTGTTGAAGGCAGACTATGCCGTGTACACGGAATCCGATCCGCCATGCAAGATCGAGATTTCGCATCGCGGTTCGATCAAGGCCGAGTTCACGACCTACGGATTGGCGAAGCACACCAAGCTCAAAGGAACGGTCACGCCGGATGGTCCAGTGGTGAACGCGATCGTCAAGATGATCGACGTCATCAAGGCCATCGAGAGCATGGGCTTCACCGGTTGGAGTCCCGATCCCTTCATTCCGGGCCCGCCGCTTGCCAGCACGAATCTCATCTCTGGTGGGCAGCAAGTTGGCATGACGGCCGACCGCTGCACGATCCTGGTCGACTTCCGCATATTGCCGTCGCAGACGCTTGACGGTTTGCAGCACGACATCGACGCGATCCTTTCAGAGTTGCGCGCAGCCGACCCGCAGCTGAAAGTGGACTACACCTTTAAGCACGTCGCATTGCCATCGGCCATCAGCCCCGACGAACCCATCGTCCACGCTCTTAAGCAGGCCATTCGCGAAGTGACGGGCCAGGACATGGCGGTCGGCGGGGTGAGCAGTACGAGCGACGCACGGTGGCTCGTTCTGGACGCGGGCATACCCACGGCAAAATTCGAGTTTCAGGACAGTGAGTCCGGCCCGAACGAGCACATCGCGCTCGAGGATTACTTCAATACGATCCGCACCTACGCCACTTTGGCCGCCAATCTGCTCGCGTAGCCAACCGGCCGCGAAGCGATCATAGGCCCAGACACCGAGGTAAGGCACCTGACATGGATGTACGAGACATGTATTCGCACCAAGACGCCTCCGCGGCCGTCAAGATGACGCGCGAGCTCATCGAGACCCCAAGTGCGACCGGTTACGAGGGCGCCATTGCCGAGTACGTCGCCGAGAAATTCCGCTCCTTGGGGATGCGCGTCGAAATGCAGGAGGTTGAGGAGGGCCGCAACAACGTGGTCGCACGCTGGCGATCGGGCACGCACGGCAAACGCCTGATGCTGCTGGCCCATTTCGACACGTCGACGGTGCCAGGCGAAGACCTGCCCATCGGCTATCAGCCAGTCGCAACGGTTAAGGACGGCTGGATCTACGGCCTGGGCGTTTCGAACATGAAATGCGCTTTCTCAGGCTTCTACTCCGCACTCCAGATGCTGATAGACAGCGGAACACACCTGAACGGGGAAATCATCGTCGCGGGAGTCATCGGCGAGATCCTGAAGGCGCCCATTGACGAGTGGCGTGGGCGGCGCTTCCGCGGCGGTGGCTCGGGCGCCCACTACATGTTCAGTCACGGAGTGCTGGCCGACTTCTGCATCAACGGTGAGCCAACCGGACTACGACTGCAGCCGCTCAACGGTGGCTACGCCTTCTTCCGGATTCACATCAAGGGCGACCCCCAAGAGGCATATTCGAAGGATCAAGCCATCGATCCCATTCCCAAAGCCTTTCGAGTGCACGAGCGCCTCTTGCACTGGGAGAGCGAATATCAGGCTGCTCGTAGACACCCCCACATCACCCCACAAATCCTGATCGGCAGCATGTACGCCGGCTATCCTTACAAGCCGCACATCTCTGCCCCGTTCTGCAACCTCTATCTCCACGTGCAGACGGTCCCCGGGGAGAACGTGATGTCAGTGCAGAACGAGGTCGAGACCGTCGTGGGGGAGCTGATGGCCGAGGATTTGAGCCTGGATGCCTCCGTGCAGATGTACCTCAACGAGCCGGGGTACGAGATTCCGTTCGACGACCCGCTACCAACGGCTGTCGCACGTGCCCACCAGGCGGTCTTCGGCTCCGAGGTCAGCATTCCCGACCCCAGGCGCTGCGCGATCTCGTCTGACAACAACAGCCTGGCCACCCACTCGGTACCGGCAGTCACCTACGGCCCCGGTGGCATCAACCTCTCAGGCGGCTACGGGATGTACCAACCGGGACTCGGAGAAGTGCTCAAGATCGACAACCTCCTCGGCTACGCCCGCGTCGTGGCAACCGCGGCGACGGAGCTGCTATCCAGCGGCTAGGGGCCCGCTGGCGTTCGCATCATGGGCACTGCACCTCCTGAGGAGGACCTCATCGCGGCTGCGCGTCGCTACGGATGGGCGCCGTCGCCCCACATCATCCGCGGCGCGATCGACCGCTTGGACTCACTTGCTCGACTAGCGGAGGGTGACGTTCAGAGCTGGCTGGGGCCAGCCGATGGAAGGCAGACGACCAAGCACGGTGGCCCGAGTGGGTCGTCCATCGACTCTCGGCCCGGGCACCAACCACAAGCCCCACCGTCGGGTGGCGTGTCCGCAATGCTGCGCGCCTACGCGAAACGAGAATTCTCGCCGGTGGACGCAATCGAGGAGACACTGGCGCGGATTGCGGTGGTTGAGCCGGCGATCAACGCCGCCGTCACCCTTGACGCCGATGGCGGAAGGCGTATGGCAGCGGAAGGGGAAGATCGCTGGCGGACGGGCCGCCAGCGATCGCTCGAGGGCATTCCCTTCGGAGTGAAGGATTTGCTCGACATTGCTGGAATGCCCACGGCGTTCGGCGGAAACGCCTTCACCCGCATGGCGGAGATCGACGCGGAGGTCGTGCATCGACTGCGAGAGCAAGGTGCAATACCCATGTGCAAGCTTCGCACCAACGAGCTGGGCTGCGGGAGCCTAATCAACACCCACTCAGGGCCTGTTTGAATCCGTGGAACCGGTCCAGACTGACAGGCGGTTCATCGACCGGGCCTGCCGCGGCAGTGGCAGCAGGCTATTCCCCGTTCGCCATCGGAACCGACGCAGCGGGATCGGTTCGGCTTCCAGCTGCTCATTGCGGCCTCAATGGTCTGAAGCCGACGAATGGGTCAGTGCCGGCGGATGGCACGCTAGTGCTGTCGCCGACCATGGACTCCATCGGCGTCCTAGCTTGCGACGCTACCGACCTGGACATCGTCCTGGCGCCATCACAAGGTCACCACGCATGAACACAGGAATGTCGCCGGGCGACTTGGCGTCGCGATGCGGTCTTTCCACGAGTGCGGCACGGATATTGCGCGCGCGACGTGGTCTGCCATCGATACTCTTGCCGAGCTTGGCGCAACGCTCGTCGAGGTTCCGACGCGCCGCCGGCGATCTCTTCGTGGGTCGGCTGGACGATTTTGCTCAGCGAGTCGCCGAGCCTTGCCGGCGTCCTGCCCCGAGCCGATAGCCTGCTCGATCATGCGGCCGAGCTGGATGAAACCGTCTGCGCTCGGCTTCTTCCGGAATGATGGTCCAGGCCTATGACTACTACCAAGCTCTTCGCCATCGCGATGAACTTCGGGCATGGTCCGCGAAATTGTTCGACGACATCGATGCTCTGCTGCTGCCCACCGCACCGACAACCGCGCCCGAACTCGAGCCAACGTCAGCGGTCGAGGGATCCCTGGCACAGGCGACCAGCCTGGCCATCTTTGCCAACCTGAGCGGGCTGCCGGCCGTGACTATCCCCTGCGGAACCGCTGACGACGGGATGCCCGTCGGCCTCCAGATAGTCGGTGACCATAACAGCGATGCGTGGATCCTCGGTTTGGCCCATCGGTTCCAGCAGGCAACCGAGTTTCACAAGGCCGTGCCGTTAGCGGAGGTGACCTGAGTGAGCTTCGCCGGGGTGGAGCTTGGAGAGCTGAGCACGCGCGACATCGGCGTCCTAGTGGTAGACATGCAGAATGGCTTCTGCCACCCACAGGGCGACCTGGCTCGGCGCGGCCAGGGGGCCGAGTTGCGCGGCGTGGTGCCCGCGGTTGCCGACCTCGTCGACTCGGCTCACGATGCAGGAGTCCGCGTGTTCTGGTCGCGACAGGAACACGATCCAGTGGATGCCGCACTAGCCCGGCGCCGATTACCAACGCACCTGGCGAAACAGGTCCACCTTCCCTGTGTCCGCGGGACGTGGGACGCCGAGATAGAGCCAGCTCTCGCCAGTCGCCTCGGTCCGTCCGACTATGTCTTTGTCAAGCATCGCGCATCGTGCTCTATGACACCACGCTGGAGGTGGCGCTCAGGATGGCTGGCATCAGGTTCTCCTTGTAGCTGGTGTGACAACCAACTACTGCGTCGACTCCACCGTGCGGGACGCGTATGCCCGCGACCTTGACGTGATCGTGGTCGAGGACTGTTGCGCGGCTCTCCATGCCGACCTGCATAGCGCGACACTGCGCAACACGTCGCTGTACCACGGCATCGTAGCTTCCAAAGAAGAGGTCAAGCAGGTGCTAATCAGCCTGACGCCTTGATCACCCTGGCTCCGGCTCGGGCTACCGTGGCGGCAACGACACGGGCCTACAAGGGAGTGGGATCGATGCAGCCCCTCGGGTGTCTCGAAATGGTTACGCCCGCGCAGCTCCATCAGGTCTGCGTTCATGCCAGCATGGACGCACGCGTCTGCGTATGCGCGCGATTGCCTGCGTAAAAACTCATCGGTCTCCCGGCTGCCTACCACTACTACGACTCTCCCGTTTGGGCGGGGAAGGTGGAATTGGGGACTGTTGCGTCGTGCGGAGCGTGCGGTCAGGCGCACCCATTCGTTCACGCGTGTGTGTCGCAGTGGCTCCAAGTCGTAGAGCCCGCTGATCAGGCAGGCTCCCTTGACAATGTCGGCCGGGACGCCGTACTCCGTCTGCCAGCTGTTCGGCGGCGATCATCGCGCCCAGGTGACCTCCACTCGAATGCCCGACGACGAAGAGTCGTGAGGCATCCAGACCAAGCCCGGCCGCGCAGGCGTGCAGCCAAGCGGCGGCAGTGCGGACGCTACCGACCACAGAGTCCATCGTTGGACCAGGCATCAGCGGATAATCGACAACGGCCACCGCTATTCCCAAGGGCACCAGCGACGCGGCGACGAAGCTCGAGTCCTGCTTGTCGTTGGCCCGCCAGTAGCCGCCATGCACGTAGATGACGATCGGCCATGGGGAGGGCGTCGCCGGCGTGAATAGATCCAGTCGCTCGCGCGGCCCGGGTCCGAAATGGAGGTCGCCACCGAACTGGAGGCGGCGCCTGATATGTCGGCTCCAAGTTCTCCGCCGCTCGAGGTATAGCTCAGCGTCGGCGACCGACCCACGTGCGTCGTACTGCCGGTCGAGCCATGCCCGGCCGCAGCGATAATCGCCCGCTGCTCTCATCGCCGTCTCGCCCCGCGCGCTCGCGAGTTGCTCGGATGCAGCGAGGGCTGCGGCTCGAGGCAAGCTCGAGAACTAGTCCGACTCGAGGCGCACGGACGCCTCTCCCACGTTCGACTTGCAGGTGTCTGTCATCGGTACCGAGGCCGCGAATTGCGTCGTCCTCAGCCGCGAGTGTGACCTTATCCACGACTGCCGCCTGCGCCTCTGGCCATCTGGCAAGTGCCTCCCGGCCAAGGTGCGTACCTTATTACGTATGTCGAAAGTCCTCATCGCTCCGCCCGCCAGGTGTATGTCGACGCGGACGCGGAGCCGCTCGAGAATGCCGCCGTTCTTATCGATGGCGAGCACATCGT
>CAWCVO010000006.1:0-177555 GCA_963798955.1 uncultured Chloroflexia bacterium
ACGCGTTTGGCGAGGAGGTCCGGCCGGTGGAGAGTTGCGCGTGCAATCGCGAGTTCGTCACCGTTGACGAGGACGGACACCTCAGCTGGGGCTTGGGAATGGACGAGCATTGCCCAACCCGCGATCCGGTTCGTATCGACAACGTCCAGGAACCCGCGCGCTTGTGTGATGCGCGACAAAATTAGGTAATCCTGGGGGTCGGGTCGGACGAATGCTATCGCGGGCTTCTCCGGTCATCCCATCGGCGCGTGCCCAGCTGCGCAGTTCTTGAACGAAGGCAGATCGATCTGCCATCGCTTTTTCGTACGACACAAGAAGTGTGGGGAACGGAGTGCCGGCCAGCACATCAGCTAGCTTCACATAGTAGCGCAGCGCGGAGCGCATGTTATTGATCACGTCGTCGCGCATTGAGATCCGGTTCCTGTTTGCGATCGCGAAGACGTCGCGGAGAGCGACTATCAAGCAAGGGTTACGGAATTGCTCAGCAATGACAGATATGTGGTCAACGGCTGAGGGTCAGCTTCCACCCCCAGACATCGTGGCGGGTGTTGCGCACTTCCACAATGCTCTGGACGCGCCGTATGTCGCGACGCTCGACCGCGTCACTCAAGGCGACGTCCTCATACACGGGGCCAAGGCGATCACCCATGTATATGCCTAACTTATGCAGGACGCCAGCGACCATTGAGGTGCCACTGCGTGCTGCCCCAAGCACGACGATGGTTTCCTGTAGCTTGCGGCTGTTGTCATTGAGCCGGAACAAGCCGGCATTGTGGAGTGCGTCTATCGGAGAGCGGGACCCGAGGTGATAAGTCAACGTGTTCGTGCCGCCATGGGTCTGATTGCCTCTGGGCGCGCAAGTCGATCCACGGTTTGCGCGTGCGAGACCATAGCGAGCGCATACAGGTATCCAGCGACAGGTTCGGATTGTAAAAAGGGTCTGTGTCAAGCACTGAGCCCCAAGTGGAACGCATGTAAGCCACCTCTGCACCGAAGCAACGAGATTCCTACGGTGTGGTCTCGTACCCACGTGAGGCGCTCTCATGGTGGTACAACTTGGCGTGTGGCGTCCAGATGACCCTATATCCAACCCGCCGGAGGCGCAGGCAGAAGTCGACATCGTTAAACGCAACGCTGAGGTCGCGTTCGTTAAACCCATCAACTTCGTCATATATCTCGCGCCGCACGGCGAGACAGGCTGCCGTCACGGCAGATACGTTGTGGGCGAGCGTTAGCTGCCCGAAGTAGCCGGTCGACGTCCTTGGCCATCGGAGATAAGCATGGCCCGCGACGCCGCCAGGGCCGAGCGCCAGCTCGGCATGCTGGATGGTGTCATCTGGGTAGTACAGAAGGCCACCGACCGCGCCAACGTCGCGTCGCACCGCATGACTGACCATTTCGCTTAGCCAACCCGGCTCAATGACTTCGACGTCGTTGTTCAGCAGCACGCACACCGACCCCGTTGAGACTGCCACGCCGCGGTTGACGAGACGCGAGAAATTGAATGGACCGTCGTCCCGTATCACCGTGACGTCGTCGGTGCGTTGTAGCTGGTCTAGCAGCGCGCCGGCATGGGCGTGCTGCTGCCATTATCGATGAGGATCAGTTCCATTGGCGCGTAATTGGTGCCGTGCAGAAGCCCGTCGACACACGTGCGGAGCAGATCGGCGCGGTCGCGAGTGGGCACGATCACTGACACCTTTGGGCGGGATGGCGCAATACGGCGCCGAATAAGGAGATACGTGGAGCGGTCCTCAGCTCGGATTGTCGCCGGCTGTCCCGTGCTTGCGAGGTAATCGCGGACTGCGGTCGCCGCGGACGAACGGGCGCGCGCCAATTCCTTGGTTGAGAACATCTGCCTCGTCTGTCGCCAGTGATATAGGACGAACGGGACGTGGACGATCTCGGCGTCGGGCGCGGCCGCGTGGACCCGCAGGGCAAAATCCCAGTCCTGCGATCCATCGAGGCCTTCGCGGAGGCCGCGGACGTCAGTCGCTAGGTCGGCGCGATAGGCGCCCAGGTGGTTGACAAAGTTCTGTCCAAGAAATAGCTCTTCGTTCGAAATCAGGTTTGAAGTACGGGTCGTGGCGGCGTCCCACCTCGTCGAGCTTGTCCTCGTCGGAATAGATGACAGCAGCGCCGGGATGCTCGAGCAGTGTCACGGCAACGAAGTACAGAGCGTGCTCCGCAAGTGTGTCATCATGGTCCAGGAGGACGATCCACTCGCCGGACACCAATTCCAACGCTGTGTTGGTACAGGCGGAGATCCCCCCGTTGCTCGGGCGGTACGTGACGTGGATGCGGCTGTCACGGGCGGCGTAAGCGTTCAATACGGCGCGAACCTGCGGTTGGGTCGAGCCATCATCGGCGATACATAACTCCCAATCTTCGTAGAGCTGAGTAATTACCGAGTCGATAGCTTCCTCAAGTTGCCGACGAGGCGTATCGAACACAGGCATGACCACAGAGAGGCGCGGCCGTCGTTCTAGGCTGGAAATATGGTTCCTGATTTTGGCCCGATCGGTGTCGGTGAGCCGATCGTTGGTCATTATCCACGCTGGATAAGTCGTCCGCCATTGTTATCAACCTTGTTCACCCGCATCGAGATGCGTCGAAGCGGCTTGGTGGCGACTATCCGCGCTGGAAGAAGCGCATAGACAGCCTTTGACGCACGCTCCCAGCGGCGACGGGGTTTCTAAATCATGCGGCGGGCGAGCAACTCGGGCGTCCTGTGCGCGCAATGGGCGTCCTTCGAGACGGCCGAACCGCAGGTAGTGGCCCAGAGGGTTGACGTTGGCACGAGCGACGTCCGGGTTGGCGGCTAGATAGGCATCCGTCGAGAAATCGGGTGCTGGATCCCGTCCTTCGGCTGCCCCAAACCGCGCGTAGTCGGTGAGTGGATCGATGCCCGAGCCGCCGACATCGGGATTGGTCCGCAGGTACCAGTTGGGATTTGAAGATGGGGTTCGGGCGTCGGCCCTCCCCGACTACCATGCAGCAGGTAATGAACGCTCGGTTCCAGGTGTGCGGCGACGACGTCAGGGTTATGTGAGATGTAGTACTGGGCATCGAAGAGGCCGGACGTAATAATGAGTCGACGAGCTCTGACAAGACCGACGGCCGCCAGGGGCCCGCGCCTTGCGGCCGTGGATAGGACTGGAACGGCCACGGGTAGCGCGTTCGAGAGTCGCCGCACGGCTGCTCCGGCTTTGCGGAGCGGCATGATGAACCGCCACGAGCGTGAAGTCTGGAGCGCGCGAAGCTGCTCCCGTGTGCGGCGCAACTGCTCCCCCTTGTGTGTCAAGTCGGCGCCGTGCGTCAGTCGCTTCACTGGTCGTCGCTTCCAGCCGCGACTCCAGCGCGCGCGCTTGTGCGGTTGATGTCCGGAGTTGGACCTGGCGGTCCTTCAGTTCCGAAGACACGGCTTGGAGCGATGCGGCGAGGCGATTCACCTCAGCGTCGCGCTCGTTGCGCGCGCTCTCGGCCATGCGCACCTGTTCCCTGAGCCGCGTAAACTCTGTCTCACGCTCTGCCAGCTCGACTGTGCGCAACGGGAGTTCCTCTTCAGGCGACATGTCACGCGCGGACCACGGGTTGCGGCTCTGGTCCGGAGCTATGAGTACCTCTTTCGAGTGACGGACGATGTCAGGCTCGACAGTCGCCTGACTCCCGGCTACGACCCGTCGGCCAAGCAAGTTCCGGGTTGGGCGCTCGTTGCGTATCACGCACAGTGAGTTCATGAACTCGACCGAATGCACAGACCTCAGCATGTTCTCGCCGAGGGCCAACCCGTATTCGTCTACGAAACCGGCGAACAGATCGCGATCTGCTTTCGCGAGACCCCAGTGCTGATGGTTTACGGAATCGGCGAGGCGTTTGAAGAAGGCCATCGACGAATGAGGGTGTGAGGCCGCCCTCGAATTCCGACCAGTAGCTGGCGTGCACATCCTCGACGACGTACGCGCCGCCATAGGCGACCATCGCGAAGTAGCGGGCGAAAGAGCGGACGACGTCGCTTGATCGATGCGATCCATCGTCAATGACGAGCTCAAGCACACGCGCGCGCCGCCGGATTGCCGCCTGAGTGGCGTCGCTGTTTGCGTCACCGACGATGACTACGACCCGGCGGTCTGTGTACTCAAGCTGTGCGACTCGCGGGTCGATGTCGCAGCCAATGATCCGACGCGCGTTGGGGAAGTACTCGGACCAGATGTCGAGGGAGCCGCCGTTTGGACCCCGATCTCCAGTAAGCGAAGTGGAAGGAAACGATACTCAGAAAACAGGCGGTCGTAGGCATCGAGGTAACTTGCCCACTTGTCTGAGACCTTGTCCTTTCGCCAACGGTAGAGATCAGGAATGGTGGGCAGGCCGTAGGATTCCGGCATTGGGGGCTGTTCGCTTGCGGGCAAGGTGGGCCCTGCGGCCGCCCGTCTGCGTCGCGACCTCGGCTCGCCCGACACCTAAACCCCCCCTCTGCCGTGGTTGTCAGCCGACGTACCGGCAAGCACCTCCGTTTCATAGAACCGTGCCGCCTCGTCGACGTCGCCATCGAACAGGAGCCGCCCGTGATCGAGCACGGCGGCCCTATCGCACAGTGCTCGGACCGATAACATGCTGTGACTGACGAAGAGGACCGTTCTCCCCTGTGTCACCAATGCCCGGATTCGCTCTTCGCACTTCTTCTGAAACGCCGCATCGCCAACAGACAGCACCTCATCGATGAGCATCACGTCGGCCGGCATGTGGGCGGCGACGGAAAAGGCGAGGCGCATGTACATGCCAGTCGAGTAGCGTTTCACGGGCGTATCCAGGAAGGCGTCGATGTCGGCGAAAGCGAAGATCTCATCGACAACCTGTGTGATCTCGTGACGGGTCATTCCAAGAATAGTCCCGCTGAGCGTGACGTTGTCGCGCCCCGTCAGCTCAGGGTGGAAACCAGTCCCAACTTGCAGCAGCGCGGCGACGCGGCCCGCTATGCGCGCGGCCCCTGCAGTCGGCGCGGTCACTCGGGCCAAAAATCTTGAGGAGCGTCGTCTTTCCTGATCCGTTCCGGCCGAGTAGGCCGAGCACCGATCCATGAGGAACCGCGAACGTAACTTCCCTGACCGCCCACACCATCGGGGCGGAACCTGCCCGACCTCGCCCGGCAAGTCGGTCGTAAAGGCTTCCGGCGGCGCGTGCGCCGATCCGGTAGCGCTTGCTTATCCGTTCGACGCGTACGGCATCGTTTCCAAGATCTGCGTTCATATCGAATCCGCGAACGTGGGTTCTCGGCGCCGAAAGTAGATGTATCCGGTCACAAGAAGGGCGATCGCGGCAATTCCGCCAAGCACCCACCCTCCTGTCGGTGGGGCCGGCGCCCCAGCGACAGCCCAGCGAAAGCCGGTCACGACCAGGGCCACAGGATTTACGAAGTAGAGGTCCTGGTAGCTAGGCGGCACGATCGATACCGGATAGATGATCGGCGATGAAAACATCCACAACTGTGCAAGGAAGGGCAAGAGTTGAGTGATGTCGCGATAAGACACGTTCAGCGCCGACAGCCAGAAGGCGGCTCCAAGGGCCGCTGACCAAGCGATGACAATGAAGAGTGGCGCAAGGACGACCGTTGGGCTCAGGCTTACATGCAGGGAGGCCATAAGGATCGCCAGCACGACAATCTCGAGGGCTAGGTCAACGAGACTGGCGAGCGCGACTGAGAGCGGGAAGTATGCGCGTGGGAAGTAGATTCTGGTAACCAACGCAGAGTTGGCAACGACGCTCGTGCTTCCCTCGTTCAGGATCTTCGCGACCATATACCACGGCAGCAGCCCTAAGAAAAAGAACACAGGGTAGGGCAAGTTTCCCGAAGGTATGCGGCCTAAGATCCCGAAGAAGACAGTGAAGAGCACCATTAAGAGCGTTGGCTGCAGAAGTGCCCACGCAGCACCCACGACCGTCTGTCGATAGCGGACTTTCAAGTTCCGTCTGACGAGCACAAAGCAGATCGACCGGAATTGCCAGAGTTCACGAAGACCGAGGCCCGGCCAGGGCCGCGGCGGCTCGATGACCGTGAAGGAAGGCAGCAAGGCGTCACCGCGGACAGGTTCCGCGACAAGCGCCTGACGGAGCCCGATGATCAGTTGCGGCGCGAGGCGTGTACCAGCACCAACGAAAGGTAGGGTGATAAAAATCATGGCCATCAGTAGCCCGCTTACGTAGGCGACATTGAGAGTGATCGATAAGGCAACGGTCGCACCAATGAGTACCCCATCAGCTGCGACCATCCGGGCAAAGGAACCAGACGACATCGAGCGGTTCTGTTGCCCGTACAGACCGACTAGCAACATCGCGCCGACCCACAACAGCGCGATGCCCGCGGCTAGATCCAGCGGTGAAAGTCTTGCGGACCATGTGCCATGCAACACATGGAACCGGATGTACACGAGAGCTAGGACGGTGGCGAACGCCATCAGCCCATCGAGGACTGCCAGTGAGCCCGTCGCCAGGAACCATCGAAGAGTCTGGAGGGGCGCGTCGTGTGTCGCTGTCCCGTGCTCCGGGCTACCTTCCAGTGTCTGGTCAACACCCTCGCGGGCAGAACCGGGCTTTCGGTCGATCACGCGCATGGTTTGCTCAGAGACCACATGAACGATGTCACCTGAAGGGATTGCGCAGTGAGGTAGAAGAAGATGTTAGCGGTGGATCGAACGCCGGGCGAGCGTCGTCGAATGCGACTCCTGCCATGGGTCACGTGCGCGGACGGCGCCAACGGCTTTGCTGCGGGTGCGCTGAGCCGCACCTGCATGGCGTTACGCCCAAGACATCTGGGTCCCATGACCCACGGTCACGGTACCGTCGAGAGGGCGACGCTGCTAACGAGCGATTGCGTGCTGCCAACCGCACGCAACTCGACGGTGACGTCGCTGCCACTCGTTGACGGGAGGGCCAGGGCGGCATCCTGCCACCGGGCGGACGGGTCCGCGACGCGCCCCATAATGCTGCCGTCGACTATCACCTCCGTCGCCCGAGTGGTGCCGCCTAGGAAGTACAAGTGTAGGTAGCGTGGTGGGTGCGCGGCCAGGCCGAGCTTGACGAAGTAGCCGGTGGCAGTCACGTTGACGAAATCTGGCCAGCCAGCGTTCTGAGTCGTGGCGACCAGGTCGTCGAGGGCGATGCCGGAGGGCGGGCCGACCGACGGTCCGCGGAACAGGCGTGACGGCCCCGTTTCGGTGTGCGGGTAGGGGAAACCCTGATCGGGGCGCGGATAGTGCGTGCCGGCCCGCTCGATGTCGACCAGAGGGATCTCGGTGTAGCCGAGCTTGAGGATGGTGGGATCCAAGTCGTGGTGGAGCGGGATGTCGATGTACCACGACGTGCGGCCGGCAGCGACTAGGTCGGCTGGGGTGTAGCGACCAATGGGGGGCAGATTGACCTGAGGCATATGCATAAAGCACCAGACCATCGCGCCATGTGCGTAGTCGCTGCCGATGACCACGTCGCCCGGCTTAACGTGGGCCTGCAGGTAGTCGCACATGCCGCTCCAGTCAGTGCCGCGGGCGAGCATCTGCCCGCCTACGTCAGCCGGCAGCATGAGTGCGATAACGAATGCCGTCGTCGCGGCCTGCGCAAACGCGCCTAGAGGTCGCCCGGGTAAGCGAACCCGCGTCCTCGTGGCGAAACGTGTTCTGAGATGGAGCCCACCGGCCGCGGCTAGGCGCCCGACCACGATAGCCCCGCGGGTGAAGAGGAGCATATAAATGGGCAGCATGAAGAGTAGGTAGCGCGCGACCACGTTGTGCGCTGGCTGCACGAGCGCAAGCAGCACCTCCGGCAGGACCAGCCAAGCCAGCGCGATCGGCGCCAGCAGCGAGCGCCTGATCAAGGCGGCCGTGAATCCGACGGCGGCCAGCGCGAGCATGATCGCCAGGGGCACCCCAAAGCCAGCGCCGAACGCCGCGAAGAGTTGAGCTAGGAATGCCGGGTCGACGTTGAAGCCACCGATCGCCGACGGGTTGCCCCCGGTGCCCCACCGGATGAAGCCGGGGATCAGCGGCACGATCAGGACGCAGCAGACGATCGCGCCCGCGGCCAGCCCGACGGCGAGGCGCGGAGCGGACGTGTCGGGTGGGCGGCTGGTCCGGCCCGCGTACCAGGCACGCGCGACGACGCCCAGGCCCACGACAAGCTCGAGCGCCAGCGGGAAGACGCCGAATAGGTGATTCCAGATGCCAAGTGCGTTGGCGACGGCAAAGAGCGCGATCTGGCGCCGACCCGGGGAGCAACAGAGCTCCAAGAACGCAGCCAGCGAGAGCAGCGACAGGAATTCGAGGGTGGCATAGGGCCGCGCTTCCTGGGCGTACCAGATGTGCATCGGCGCGAAGGCGAGTGCCAGGGCGGCGGCCGCGCCCGACCAGCGATCAAGCAGCTGCCGACCGATGCGGTAGGTGAGCAGTACGCTGCCGATCGCCGCAAGCGCCGAGGGCAGCCGCGCGGCAAACTCGCTCTGCCCGGCGAGCAGGGCCAGCTTCGTCAGCAGGATGGGAATCGGCAGGTCGGGGGGGACCATGAAGCGCTGGAAGATCGCGGGCCAGCCGTAGAGTTGCGCCCAGTACGTCTGCCACACCTCGTCGCCCCAGAAGCCGCGATCACCGAGCAGATAAAAAGCGGGCACGGCGGCAATCAGGCCGAGCACGACGTACGGCGCAGCGCGCCGGACCCAGACGTGGTGCAGCCGGTGGAACGTCACTCGCAGATTGTGAGCACCGATGCCCATTGTTCGCTCCGGCTATTGCGCACCCTGAGCAGGCATCGCGAGCGTGGCTGCCTCCATTGCGCCCAAGATAAGAGCGCACTCGGAGATACGACGCGGAGCGTCGCCTGACCGCGACTGAGGCAAGTCCAGCTATGGATGTCGGCTGCCGGGTAGTTGCCGTGCGAGATATAGTCGTTTCGCGCGTGATGCCTGGACATCACGAGCGCTGATGCTATGATGCCACGACGATGAGAACAACCGTCACTCTCGACGACGACGTTGCCCGTGGCCTTGAGCAGCTTCAGCACGACCGTCAGATCTCCTTTCGGGAGGCGATCAACTCGGCGCTGCGCCAGGGACTTGGACGAAGCCCCAAGCCGCGGCGCTACAAGATGAAGACCTACCCGATGGGTCTGCGGCCGGGGGTCAATCTTGACAAGGCGCTCCAGGTTGCCGCGGAGCTGGAGGACCAGGAGATCATCCACAAGCTTCAGCTGGGCAAGTGAAACTGCCCGACGCGAACATCTTGCTCTACGCGGTCGATGAGCAGTCGCCCAATCATGCTCTCGCTCGCGATTGGCTCGAGGAGGCGCTGAACGGGACCGAGACGCTGGCCTTGGCCTGGGTGGTGCTGCTCGCTTTCATCCGGCTGGCTACCCATCCGGGTCTGTTCGAAAGGCCGCTGACGCCAGGCGGAGCGATCGTCTTGGTCGAGGAATGGCTGCAGCGGCCGGCATCGCGCGTTGTGCATCCCGGGCCGCGCCACCACGAGCTACTCCGCGAGCTGCTGTCCGCTGTCGGGACGGCCGGCAATCTCGTCCCGGATGCACACCTGGCGGCGCTGGCGATCGAGAACAACGCCCAGGTCGCCACGAACGATCGTGATTTTGGACGCTTTCGGCGCGTTCGCGTCACGTATCCCCTGGCCACTACATAACGGGCGCCAAGCTGCTCAACCCGTGGAATCCTCCGGCTTGAAGCGGCCCGACACCTTCATCGTCGGCTGCTTCAAGGCCGGCACCACGGCGCTCTACGAGTACCTGCGCGCTCATCCACAGGTGTTCATGAGCGTGCCCAAGGAGCCGATGTACTTCGGCCAGGACCTGACGCCACGCTACCGACGCATGACCCGCGACGAGTACCTGGCTCTGTTCCGGGACGCGCGCGAAGACCAGCGCGCGGGCGAGGCGTCGCCGTGGTACCTGTACTCGACGAGCGCCGCGCGCGAGATCCACGGCTTCAACCCCGAGGCCCGCATCATCGTCATGCTGCGCAACCCGATCGACGTGATGTACAGCCAGCACGCCCAGCTGGTCTTCAACCAGCGCGAGGATTTGACCGACTTCGGCCAGGCCCTCGCCGCCGAGCCCGACCGGCGCGCCGGCCGCCGACTGCCCGCCGGTGCCATCCGCCCCGAGGCCCTCTTCTACCGCCACAGCGTGCGCTTCCCCGAACAGGTGCGCCGCTACCTCGAGGTCTTCGAGCGCGACGCCGTGCACTTCGTTGTCTTCGATGACCTGGTCGCCGATTCGGCGGCCGTCTATCGCGCCGCGCTCGAGTTCCTGGGTGTCGATCCCGACGTGACAGTGGATCTGTCGATCTACAACCCCGCGCGTCAACCGCGCTCGGGCCGTCTTCAGCAGGCGATCTTCAACCCGCCGCCGGCGCTGCGTGGTCTGGTCGGCCGACTGCGCGCCGTCCCCTTCATGCACCGCGTGCGCGACCTGTTGGTGGCGGCCAACTCGGCCCAAGCACGCCGGGCGCCAATGGACGCCGCCCTGCGCGCGCAGCTGACGGCTGAGTTCGCGCCGCAGGTGGGAGAGCTCTCGGAACTGATCGGCCGTGACCTCTCGGCGTGGAGTCAGACGGAGTGAGCGACGACGACGAGAAGCTGCGCGAGATCCTCATCCCGCCCAGCGGGGTGACCGTGCACGACGTCCTTTTCGATGAGGCCGTCGAGCTCATCATCCGCTGGGCTCGCGAGGGGACTGGCGGCTACGTTTCCACTCCCAACGTCGACCACCTGGTGCGCGCCCGGCGCGATCCGGCCTTCCGCGAGCTGGTCATGGGCGCGCGCCTGCGCGTGCCCGACGGCATGGGCCTCATCTACTCATCGCGCCTCGCTGGCCGCCCGATTCGCGAGCCGGTCCACGGCCGTCTGCTGCCCGAGGAGATCGTGCGTCGCACCGTGCCCGATACGCCCCCCATCGCAATGATCGGAGGGCGCGATGACGCACCGCAGAAGGCGACCGAACACCTGCGCGCGATGGGCGCCAACGTCGTCGCCGCAGTCAGCCCGCCGATGGGCTTTGCGATCGGCGGCGTCGAGGATGAAGCGGCGACCCGCGCGCTGGTCGAGGCGCGCCCGAGCATCCTGATCGTCAGCTTTGGCGCTCCCAAGCAGGAGCAGTGGATGGCTCGCCACCAGGCCGACCTGCCGCACACGGTGATGCTGGGCATCGGCCAGACCATCGACATCCTGGGCGGTCGCGTGCCCGCAGCACCGGCCTGGATGACGCGCGTCGGCCTGGAATGGGCATTCCGCTTGGTGCACGACCCACGCCGTATCGGGCGGCGCGTATTCGTCGATGACCCGCCCTTCTTCTGGTGGATGCTGCGCTCGCGTTTCAGCTGACCCCGCGAGATAATCCTCGCGATCTGGAACCGGCGGAGGGGAGTCACCATGGGCGCTCGCGCCACACGTCTCAGGCTCACGACACTGCTGCTGACGCTGCTCATGACCGGCTCCGGGGCACTCGCCGGGCCGGTATCGGCGGCGAGCTTCCACTTCAGCCCGTGGCCGTGGCTCAACGCCGGCCTGGACATGCTCTCGAGCATGGGCGTCGGTGGCTCGGCGCTGACCGCGCTGGTCGGGCCGACATCCCTCAGCTACGGCAGCGACGGGCGCCTGACGGTGCTGCTCGTCGGTTCCGATTACCGTCCGCGCCTTGCCGGGACCGGCGAACGGACCGACACGATCATGGTCCTGTCGATCAATCCCAACAACCATCAGGTCGCCGCAATCAGCATCCCGCGTGACGTGGGCAAGCTGCCCATCGGCCCGGGACAGGTCTTCAAGGGCCGTGTCAACGCCCTCTTCAAGGCGTACAAGGAGACCTACGGCACGCGCGAGGCGGCCATGGAGCACCTGCGCCAAGCGGTCGCGTATGCCCTCAAGATCCAGATCGACTACGTGGCCTACATCCGCTTCACCGGCCTGGAAACCCTCGTCGGCCAGGTCGGCGGCGTGCCGGTGAGCGTGCCCCGCTCGCTTTACGACACCCGCATCGTGGACGAGCGCGTCACCAACCACCCTCATGGCGCCAAGTTCCTGGCCAGCCCGAACACGCTCATGCTCGGTGCCAACGCTCCGTTGTGCTGGGGCCCGGGCGCGTCCGGCAACTGGAACGCCGTGCCCAACTGCACGCGGGCGCTGCTGTACGTACGCAGCCGCCACGGGCCGCGCAACAACGACTGGGTGCGGGCAAAGCGCCAGCAGAACTTCCTGATGTCGGCACTGCAGCGCGTCATCGGCGAAAACGGCGGCAGCCAGACGGGCCTCTACGGACTCGGCGCCACGGCGCGCGCGACGCCCAGCGACTTCTACACGACGCTGCCGATCGCCACCAACGCTGACATGCTGGCGCTCTTCAACCTGTTGCGCTACGTGAGCCCGGCCAACTTCGTGCACGCCGTGTTCAAGCCGCCCAGGTACGCACGAACCGTGCGCAGCCACCAGGAGTTGAAGATCAGCGTGGTGCGCGCGCTGACCGCCAGCTGGTTCGGCCCGGTCAACTAGCCGGCGCGGCGGCACCCATGCTGCGCCAAACCTCGGCCAGCGTCTGCGACAGTTCGTAGCTCGGCTGCCAGCCGGTCAGCCGGGTGAGCAGCGCGTGGTCGCCGCGCACGTCAGGTGTGTCGTTGGCGCGAACCAGTTCGGGGCGCACCTCGAGGCGTGGCTCGACGCGGGCCAGGCGGCACAGTTCTTCGGCCACCCAGCGGATGGGCACCGACTCGCCCGAGCACACGTTGACCACGGTTCCGGCACTCCCCAGCGAACCGCGGAGCATCCCCTCGATCAGCAGCCGGTAGGCACGCACCACGTCGCGCACATCGCTGATGTCGCGCCGCACCTCGAGATTGCCCACCGGCACGGCGGGCGCCTTTCCCTCGGCGACGGCGCGCACGCGCCCGGCGAGTGCCGGCACGACGAACTCCGCCCGCTGGCCAGGCCCGGTGTGGTTGAACGAGCGCGCAACCGTGAGCGTCAGGCCATAACGCTGCGCATAGGCGAGCGCGACCGACTCCTGGGCCAGCTTCGAGACGGCATAGGCGCTGCGGCCGCGCAGCGGGCTGGTCTCGAGCAGCGGCAGCTCATCGGGCGCCGCCGGGCCGTAGACATCGGCCGAGCCGACCACCAGGCTGACCGGTGGGCGATCGCGGTGCCGGACGGCCTCGAGCACGCTCGCGGTGCCGGCGGCCGCGACCGAGAAGGCCAGCTCGGGATCATTCGTGGCGTCGGGCCCAAACGCGATGGCAGCGAGATGGACCACGGCGTCGGCGGCGCTGTCGTCGAGGGCGGCCTGGATGGCCGGACCGTCGCGCACGTCGAGAGGCAGGTCGGCGCCGATGACTTGGTGGCCGGACGACTCGAGCTCGGTCGTCAGCCAGCGGCCCACGAACCCACGCGCCCCGGTGACGAATACGCGCGCCACGCGTTAGTCGCTGACGGTGCCGTGGGTCACGCGCCCGAGTATATGGCCGGCCGAAGTCGGTCTGCGGGCGGTTGGCGGTACTGCCGGTACGCTGCACTGGTGAGCCCGCAGCGCCGATCGGCACCCCCGCGCCCCAAGCGCATCGACGTACCGCCGGCGCCGGTGGCGGCCGGCGTGCCCGACGCAGCACAGGGCGAGGCGCCGATCCTGGGCAATGACCAGCTGGCGCGCGTGCTCTACGAGATTGCCGACATGCTCGAGATCCAGGGCGAGATGCCCTTCAAGGTCGGCGCATATCGCCGGGCGGCCGACTCGGTCGCCGCCTCGCCACTCGACATCGCGCGCGCATACCGTGCCGGCACTCCGCCACGCCTGCCGGGCGTGGGCAAGGCGATCGCGGACAAACTCACCGAACTGTCGGCCACCGGACGGCTCGAGTATCACGAGCGCCTGCGCGCCGAGGTGCCGCCCAGCGTGGTGACGCTGTTGCGCGTGCCCGGCCTGGGCCCGGGCACGGCCGGAGAGCTGTGGCGCCAGGCCAGTATCGCCTCGCTCGACGACCTCGAGGCGGCCCTGCGCGAGGGTCGCATCCGCCAGCTGCGTGGCATGAGCGCGAAGACCGAGCAGCGCCTGGCCGCCGGGCTGGAGGCGCTCCGCCGGCGTCCGCCGCGGCGGATGCGCCTGTCGGAGGCGCGCGAGGCAATCCGGCGCGTCACGCCGGTCATCGAATCGGCCGCAGCGTCAGTGCGCGCAGTCGTGCCGGCCGGCTCCTATCGGCGTGGGCGCGAGACCGTGGCTGACATCGACCTGCTCGTGGAAACGGACGATCCGGCGTCGGTGATCGATCGCCTGAACGCATCCGCCCTGGTCGAAAGTGCCGGTGGCCACGCCGCGCGGCCGGGCGGCGCCGCGCGAACGACGGTGGAGCTGGTCAACGGGCCGCAGGTCGACCTGATGGCCATGCCGCCCGGCGCGGCGGGCACCTACCTGGTCCATTTCACCGGTTCGGCCGAGCACAACGTGCGCCTGCGCGAAATTGCCCGCGATCGCGGCTGGTCGCTGTCCGAGCACGGCTTCACGGCGCTCGATGACTCCGCCAGGCGCATCACCTGCGCGACCGAGGGCGAGGTATACGAGTTCCTGGGGCTGCCCTTCATTCCACCGGCCTTGCGCGAGGATCGCGGCGAGATAGAGGCGGCCTTCGCGGGCAGCCTGCCCACGCTCGTCGCCCGCGCCGACCTGCGCGGCGACGCGCACACCCACTCCGAGTGGTCGGACGGGCACGCGCCCATCGAGCGCGTCAACCAGGCGGCGCGCGACGCCGGGCTGGAGTACCAGGTCCTGACCGACCATTCCCAGAGCCTCGTCATTGCCCACGGCCTGTCACCGGCGCGTGTCGAGGAGGAGCGGCGCCTGATCGGCGAGCTCAACGAGCAATTCGCGCGGGAGGGCACCGACTTCCGGCTGTTGCATGGCTGCGAGCTTGAGATCCGCGCCGACGGCCGGCTCGACTACGACGACGCGCTGCTGGCGCGCTTCGACGTGGTGGTGGCGTCACTGCACGTTGGCCGGCGCCAGCCGCGTGAGCAGCTCATGGCGCGCTATCGCGTGGCGCTGCGCAATCCCAACGTGGACATCATCGCCCACCCATCGGGACGCAAGATCGGCACGCGCGACGATCTTGATCTCGACTGGGACGCCTTCTTCCGCGAGGCCGCGGAGACGCGCACCGTGCTCGAGGTCAATGGCTCCGACGAGCGGCTCGATCTCGAGCCACGCCGTGCGCGCGCCGCCCTGGACGCGGGCAACCGCTTCGTCATCGACTCGGACACCCACTACCTGCACGAGTTCGAGAACCTCGACTGGGGCGTGTTGCAGGCGCGGCGGGCGTGGCTGACTGCGGCCGACGTGCTGAACACCCTATCGCTCGGCGACTTCCTCGCGGCGGTCACCGATCACGGCTGACCGGCGCGCTCGGCCCGACGGCGGGCTCGGCCCGACCGGCGCAGCTTTGCACGTCATCTGCACATGTCGGCCCGCCTGGTCGCCGCATTCGGCCGCCTCGGGCGTTGGCGGACCGACAGGATTACGCCGTGACGTGTAATGGCGCCAGTCGGCAGCCGTTCGAGCTCGGGATTCGGGGCCTGGCGTGCAGATGACATGCAATGTGGTCGTTTGGCGTGCAATCCAGTCGTCGCGCCGGTCTCCAGGCCGGGCTGGCACGCGAGTGGGGGTACCATGGTTAGCCGTACCTGACCTGAACCCCTGAGGACTTACCTACCTATGAGTTTCTCCGTGACTGACGGCGGCCCCTCGCCGGCCGTCAACGCCACCCGACTGCGCCGCCAGCTTGCCGAGCAGGCGATCGCCGCCGCGACCGCCGGCGAGTGGGAGTCGGCGGTCGATTTCAACAAGCGCATCCTTGACCTGGGCGCCGACAGTGAGGCCGAGAACCGCCTGGCCAAGGCGTACTGGGAGCTGGGCGAGCTCGCCCAGGCACGTGAGCATTACCAGGCCGCGCTGGCGCTCGACCCCACCAATCGCATTGCCGAGCGCAATATCAACCGGCTGCTGCTGCTGATGGTCGACGCCGGCAAGAAGACCGTGGCTGCACAGAAGGAGGACAAGGCGCCGGTCACCATCTTCGTCGAGGAGACCGGCAAGACCGGCTTTGCCCACCTGGTCGACCTGGTCGATCGACGCCAACTGGCGCAGGTCAATCCGGGTGACGCGGTCGAGCTGACCCCCGACGGGCCGCGGCTCGCCGCGCGGGCGAATGGGGCGCACATCGGCTATGTCGAGCCGCGCGTGGCCGCGCGCCTGCTGAAGCTGATCGCGGAGGGCAACAAGTACACCGCCGGCGTCACCAGCCTGGGCGCCGAGGACGTGCGCATCATCATCCGCGAGACGTACCAGGACCCGGCCAACTACGGCAAGGTCTCGTTCCCGACGGCGGCCAAGGTCAGTGACATGCGCCCGTACACGAAGGGCACACTCATCCGCGAGGAGATGGATCTCGAGGAAGAGCTTGAGCTGGACGACGAGGACGACGAGATCGAGGACATCGGTCGCGTGCTGCCCGAGGACGTCAGCGACGAAGACGCGGATTTTGGCGGCGACGAGTCGGACGACCTGTCCGATGACGACGGCGACGGCGGCGAGCCCGACAGCGGGGGCGACGAGGAGTAGCCGGCGCCGGCTCACTTGGCGGCTGACCTGGCGTAGCCGGCCTGCCTGACGCGCCTGACGCGCCAAAGGCGGCCCGGCACGTAATTAGACTCAGCGCAATGACTGAGGCGTTCCCGTCGCTGATACGCCCGCACCCTGGTCCGCAACTGCCGGCGTTCGAGCGCTTCGCTCGGTCCCCGGCAGAAAACGTCATCCAGGCCGAGCTCGTCGCGCGTACGGCGCCGGGCGACGTGGTCGTCGACCTGCACGGCCGGGGCGGCTGGGTGGCGCGCACGGCCATCGGCGCGCTGCGCCGCGTGTACGCGAATGAATCGACGTCACTTACGCGCCTGGTGGCCGAGCTGGTGCTGCGCCCGCCGGACCTGCGCCACTTCGACGCGGGCATGGCCTCGCTGGCCGGCCAGCCGCGCGGCGACGTCGAGCTGCGGCGAGCCCTGAACCAGCCGTTCACTTCTCGCTGTCCGAGCTGCGGGCGACCGGTGGTCGTCGACGAGTACATCTGGGAAGCCGGGGACAGCGGCGAGCCGCGCCTCACGCGCAAGTTGTTCAGGTGCACCTTCTGCAAGGAGCAGACTCGCGGCAACGAGCAGCGGCTGCTGCCGGTCGAAGACGACGACCTCGAGATCGTTGCCCAGTTCGACAGCCAGGCACCCGCCTATGCGGCCCTGCGCGAGCGCTTCCCGCTGCCGCCCGGCGAGACGAACTCGAAGCTGCCCGACGAGTTGCTGGCGTTGTACACGCCGCGCCAGGTGGTTGCGCTCGAGGCGATCATCGGCCGGCTCGACAGCAACCTGCGCGCTGCCCAGATCGACGCCGGCCTGCGCCTCGGGCTGGTCCACGCGCTGCTGCCCATGAGCAGGCTGAGCGGGTTTCCGGGCCGGCTGGCGTCACTGCGCGTGCGCCACGGGCACGTCCAGCAGCCCAACAGCCGATCGTGGCGCGAACGCAACCCGTGGCTCGCCTTCGAGGCGGGCTGCGGCGAGGTGCGCAACTTCATCGCCCAGCTGCAGACCGACACGGGATCGTTCCAACCGCGGCCGGGCGATGACCTGGAGGCGCTCGTCGACGGCGTGGCCAACGTCGTGCTGCACACCGGATCGCCCGCGCTGCCCGGCAACGAACCCCATTTCTCGGCGCAGCGGACGATCCTTCCCGGGCGGCTGGACCCGCGTTCACGCATCCGGCTGGTACTCACCCAGCCGCCGGTCCAGTGGTCCATCGAGAACGCCTCGTTCGCCTACCTGGCCACGGCCCTCGCGCTGGGGCGCGAGGCGGCGGCGGACGTGCCCCATGAATGGCTGTTCGGTCCGCCGCCGCGCAACGATCGCGGCCGAGAGGCGACGGCGCTGCGCCACTCGCTACTGGCGGTGCGCCCGGTACTCGCGCGGGACGCCCGGGCGGTGCTCATGCTCGATCGTGGCGGCGCGTCGGGACTTGTCGCCGGAGTGCTCGGTGGCGTCGGCGCCGGCTTCCGCCTCGCGTCGGCCGTGCTGACCGAATCCGGTAACCAGATCGCCGGTGTGCTCGAGTTCGACCTGCGCCGCGATCCGCTCGCGGAACCCGAGCCGGAAGCGGACGAGGACACCCCGTTCGTGCTCGCCGACGTCGAGCAGGCGGTCAGCGACGTGGCCGTCAGCGTGCTGCAGGAGCGCGGTGAACCGGCGACCGCGGAACGACTCCTGGGCGAGGTGCTCATCGGGCTCGACCGGCTCGGTCACCTGCGCCGCCTGGTTGCCACGCAGACCTTCAGCGAGACCGAGGCGGCGACCGAGGACCAGCCGGCGGCGACCGCGGGGGGTAATCCGCCGCAGGATGCCCCGGCCGGCGAGGATGCGGCCGAGCAGCCGCCCGGTGATGCCGACGACGGCGCAGAGTCCCCCGCTGCGCAGCCACCGGCGTCTGGCGAGGTACCGGTCTGGGCCCTCGGCAGCGCCTCGGCGACCGACCATGTGCGCCTGCTGATGGAGCTGGTGATGGGCGAATTGCGACGCCCGGACAACCCGCGCCTGGTCGAGATCGAGCGCGGCCGGTGGTGGTTGCGCGACCGGCGCGACCTGTCCGAGGCGCGGCCGCCGCTCGCCGATCGGCTCGAGTGGGCCGCCTACGGCCTGCTGTCGGCCGCGCGCGGCATTTCCGAGGCCACCTTCTACCAGCGCATCGCCGACATGTTCGTGGGCTACGACACGCCCGATCCCGAATTGGTTCGGACCGTCCTCGAGAGTTACGGCGAACGCCTGGGCGATGGCGTGTCGCTGCGCTCCGGCGACGGACTGGCCGCGCGCCACGCCGAGCACGGCGAACTGGTCGGCATGCTCGTCGAATATGGCCACCGGCTCGGCCTGCGCTGCTTCGTGTCGGCACACGAGCGCCGCCGTGCCTACGGCGAGGCCAAGGTCGCAGACCTCTTGAGCGACGACGAGCTGCGCGCCTACGTGCCGCTCATCACCGGGGGCGAAGCGGCCGCGCTGGAGCAGATCGACTGCATCTGGTACCTGCGCGGCAAGGCGACCTTCCTGTTCGAAGTGGAGTGGACGGCGATGCTGACCGACGCGCTGCTCCGCCGTGGCTCGCGCATTCCGGCCGACGAGACGCTGGTGCGCTTCCTGGTCATTCCGCCCGAACGAACGGAGCTGGTGCGCTTCAAACTCGCCCGTTCGCCGCTGCTCCGGCGCTCGCTTGAAGAGCAGAACTGGCATATCCTCAAGTCCGACCACCTGCGCCAGCTAATTGGTCGTGAAGACGTGGGACTGGACCAGCTGGCTCCAGTGCTCGGGCTCGACCCAGAGATTGAGCAGCAGGCCGAGCAGCTTCCGCTCTTTGCGTGAGGAGGTCGCAAGTGACCGACGCGATGCTCGAAACGGCTGACTCGGACAGCCCGGTCGTCGATCTGGCCGATCGCTTCTGGCAGTGGTTCCTCTCCCGCCAGCCGATCTACGCAACCACCCTGGGCGACGAGCGCTACGACGACCGCTTGCCCGATCCGTCGGCCGAGGGACGCGCCGAGGAAGAGGCCGACCTGCGCGGCTTCCTGCGCGACGCGCGCGAGCTGGAGCACGAGCACCTCAGCCGCGAGGACGGCATCACGCTCGACATGCTCGAGGTTGTCGCGCGCATCTGGCTGCGCCAGCTCGACCATCGGCTCTACCACTTCGATGCGATCGACCAGAACGGCGGGCCGCAGAACCTGCCCGGCGACCTGGCCCGCTTCCAGCGCGTCGACACCACCGAGCGGGTCGATCGCCTGGTCAGGCGCCTCGAACAGTTTCCTGAGTACCTCGAACAGCATCGCATCAACCTGCTCGAAGGGGTCGCGGCCGGGCGCACGGCCGCTCGTCCCGCCGTCGTGCGGGTCATCGAACAGACGCGGCGCGCGGTCGAGGCGCCGCTGGACGAGTCGCCGCTGCTGTTGGCCCATCCCGACTTGTCGGAGGAGTCGCGCGAGCGCATCGCCGCGATGGTCAAGAAGCACGTCAAGCCGGCGCTCGCCGAGCACCTCGCCGCACTTGAGGGTTATGCCGAGAAGGCGCGCGACGGCGACGGTGTATGGGCGCTGCCCGACGGCGAGGCGGTGTACCAGACGATGATCGTGGCTTCGACGACACTCGACGAAACCCCCGAAGCGCTGCATCGTTACGGCCTCGAGCAGATCGAGGCGATATCCAGCGAGACCCAGGACATTGCGCGCGAGCTCGGTTTCGACGATGTGCCCGAGATGCGCCACGCACTCGCGACCGACCCGGCCAACCACGCCACGTCAGGTGCGGAGATCGTCGAGCGCGCGCAGCGCCAGATCGCCAAGGCGGACAGCGTCGCGGCCGACTGGTTCGGCCGGCGCCCGGTGGCCAGGTGCGAGGTGCGCGCGGTCGAGCCGTACCAGGAGGCGGATGCGCCGCCGGCCTTCTACTTTGGTCCCGCCCCCGACGGCTCGCGGCCGGGCATCTATTTCGTCAACACCTATCAGCCCGAGCATCGTCCGCTCCATCGGCTCGCGGCGACGACGTACCACGAGGCGGTTCCCGGCCACCACTTCCAGATCGCGCTCGAGGGCGAACTGGAGTACCTCAACGATTTCCGGCGTTTCGGGTCGCGCCTGACGGGTGCGGCCTACGCCGAGGGTTGGGGCCTGTACAGCGAGCGGCTGGCCGACGAGATGGGCCTGTACGACGGCGCCAGGGAGCGTCTGGGCATGCTCGATGCCCAGGCCTGGCGTGCGGCCCGGCTGGTCGTTGACACAGGCATCCACGCCTTCCGCTGGAGCCGCGAGCAATCCGTCGACCTGCTCATGGAGGTCGGACTCTCGCGGCTCGAGGCAGAAACGGAAACCGACCGCTACATCGTGTGGCCCGGCCAGGCGCTTGCCTACATGACCGGCATGCGCGAGATAGTTGCCTTGCGGCATGCGCTCGAGCAGCGCGACGGTGACCGCTTCGACCTGATGGCCTTCCACGACCAGTTGCTCGGCCACGGGACTTTGCCGTTGGCCACGCTGCGTCGCGAGCTGCCCGACTGGGTCAAACCCAAGAGCTGAGCGCGCAAGCCCAAGAACTGAGCGCCCGCCCGGGAGCTGAGCGCGCCAGCCCAGGACTGGGGCCGCAGGCGTGCATGCAGCGAGCAAGCGGCCGCACGCGCTGGTTAACCTAGCGCTTGATGCCGGACCTCTCGGGGCTCATGGATGATCCGACGCGGCTTGCCCTGATCGCGATCGCCATTCAGCTGCTGCTGATCGTGGTGGCCACGCTCGTGGCGCTGCGCTTTCGCTCGCCTGACGGTGCGCGCCGCGCTGGCTCGCCTGTTCGCACGCGAGGCCGCTGAGGGCACTGCGCGCGACGTCGACGCCATCGAGCTCGCGCGCCGGCACCGGACGCTCGACGACCTGCTCTACAGCGCGCTGCGCGTGATCATCATCGCCATCGCCTTCCTGATGGCGCTCCAGGTGCTGCGCCTCGACATCGGCCCGGCGATCGCCGGCCTGGGCATCGCCGGCCTGGCGCTCGGCCTGGGCGCGCAGAACCTCGTGCGTGACTACATGGCGGGCGCCTTCGTGCTCATCGAGAACCACTACGCCGAGGGGGACGTGGTGAGCATTGCCGGAGTAAGTGGCGCGGTGGAAGACATCAACCTGCGGCGCACCACCGTGCGGTCGATCGACGGCACGCTGCACTTCGTGCCGCACGGCCTGATCGAGGTCTCCAGCAACCTGACGCGCAACTGGGCGCGCGTCGACTTCGAGGTGCCCGTCGCCTATGGCACCGACATCGACAAGCTCAGGCAGGTGATCGATGGCGCAGGCGCCGCACTCGCCGCCGAGGCGGACTGGCAGGGCAAGATCATCGAGGCACCGGCGTACGTGCGCATCAGCAACTTCGGGGAGTACGGTATGGCGGCGCTGGTCCTCGGCAGGGTCGTCGCCGGCGCGCAATGGGATGCCATGGGCGAGATGCGCCGGCGCATTCTGGATGGTGCCGCACAGGCCGGCGTGCATCTCGGCTGGCCGGCGGATGCGGCCGACACGCTGGCCTCGCAGACAAGTCCCAAGCTGCCCAGTCGAAGACAACGCCAATGACCCGGCGACCCGCCGCTTCGGGAGGTTCCGAATGACCGACGCCACTCTGCCCGGCTCCCTCAGCCAGCCCGAGATCGAGAACCTGCTCGCGGAGAAGCGCACCTTCCCGGCCGATCCTGCGTTTGCCGCGCAGGCGAACGCCCAGCCGGACATCTACGCGGAGGCCGAGCGCGACTACGTCGCCTTCTGGGAGCGTCTGGCGCGTGAACGGATCAGCTGGGACACGCCTTTCGAGAAGACGCTCGAATGGGCGCCGCCGTTTGCCAAGTGGTTCACCGGCGGCAAGCTCAACCTGGCCTACAACTGTGTTGATCGGCACGTCGAGAACGGGCTCGGTGACAAGGTCGCCTACCACTGGATCGGCGAGCCGGGCGATTCGCGGACGCTGACCTATGCGGACCTGCAGCGTGAGGTGGCGCAGGCGGCAAATGCCCTGCGCGAGCTCGGGGTCGGGACCGGCGATGTGGTGGCGATCTACATGCCGATGATCCCCGAACTGGCCATCGCCATGCTCGCCTGTGCGCGCATCGGCGCGCCGCACACCGTGGTCTTCGGGGGCTTTTCCGCCGAGGCGCTCGCCGGTCGCATCGACGACGCGCAGGCCAAGCTGTTGATCACCGCCGACGGCGGCTGGCGGCGGGGCAAGCCGGTCGACCTCAAGACCGCGGCCGACGACGCGTGCGCGATGAGCAAGACCATCGAGCACCAGCTCGTCGTACGGCGCATCGGCGACGCCGGTGAGGCGGTCAAAATGCAGGCCGGGCGCGACGTGTGGTGGCACGACATCGTCGCGCGACAGTCGGCCGATTGCCCGCCGGTGCCGGTCGATTCGGAGCACATGCTCTACCTGCTCTACACCTCGGGCACGACCGCCAAACCGAAGGGCATCATGCATACCAGCGCGGGCTACCTGCTGGGCGCCAGCTTCACCCACGAGATGGTGTTCGACGTCAAGCCGCAGGACGTTTACTGGTGCGCGGCCGACATCGGCTGGGTTACCGGCCACTCGTACATCGTCTACGGCCCATTGGCCAACGCGTGCACCTCGATCATGTACGAGGGCGCGCCGGACACGCCCGCGTGGGACCGCTGGTGGCAGATCATCGAGGACTACAAGGTCACCATCCTGTACTGTGCGCCGACCGCGATCCGCGCATTCATGAAGCAGGGCGAGCAGTGGCCGGCGAAGCACGACCTGTCCTCGCTGCGCGTGCTCGGCTCGGTGGGCGAGCCCATCAACCCCGAGGCGTGGCTGTGGTACCAGCAGAACATCGGCGGCGGCGCCAAGACGCCCATCGTCGATACCTGGTGGCAGACCGAGACGGGCATGATCATGATCACGCCACTTCCCGGCATCACCGCCACGAAACCGGGTTCCGCCACGTTCCCGTTCCCCGGCGTGGGCGCCGACGTGGTCGATGCGAACGGCAATTCGGTGCCGCGCGGCGGCGGCGGCTACCTGGTGCTGACCCGTCCGTGGCCGTCGATGCTGCGCGGCATCTACGGCGACCCGGAGCGCTACAAGGCAACCTACTGGAGCCGCTTCCCGGGCACGTACTTCGCCGGTGACGGGGCCAAGCGTGACGAGGACGGCTACTACTGGCTGCTCGGCCGCGTCGACGACGTGATGAACGTGTCCGGCCACCGCATCTCGACGATCGAGGTCGAGTCGGCGCTGGTCGACCACAAGTCCGTCGCCGAAGCTGCCGTTGTCGGGCGTGCCGATCCGGTCACCGGCCAGGCCATCTTCGCCTTCGTCATCCTGCGTGGCGGCGCGGAGCCCACGGATGCCCTGGCGACCGAGTTGCGTGAGCACGTCGGCCGCGTCATCGGCGCCATCGCGCGACCCAAGTACCTGCTCTTCACGCCCGACCTGCCCAAGACGCGTTCGGGCAAGATCATGCGCCGGCTGCTGCGCGACATCGGCGAGGGACGCTCGCTGGGCGACACGACGACACTGGCCGACGCGGGCGTGGTCGAGACCATTCGCGAGCGCTCGGGCGCGGCTACCGACGAGGGCTAGGGGAGCGGATCAGGGCCATGGAAACGTTCGCCACGCGTGACGGCCGGCGCCTGAGCTACCGCCTGCTCGGTTCGGGCCCCACGCTCGTCTGCCACCCCGGCGGGCCGGGTTTCTCCGGTGCCGAGTTGGATGACCTCGGCGGCCTCGACGGCACGCGCACGCTGCTCCTGCTTGATCCGCGCGGTACCGGTGCCTCCGACTCCGCAGCGACCTATTCGCTCGACGGCTACGCCGACGACCTGGAAGACCTGCGAAGACACTTTGGTGACCAACAGCTCGATCTGCTGGGTTTCTCCTACGGCGCCGCCGTGGCCGCGCACTACGCGGCTTTGCACCCGGCGGCGGTCCGCCGGCTGGTGCTCGCGGGTGGCCTGGCCGCGGTGACCGAGGGCATGGAGGCCGAGGCCGAGCGCCTGATCCGGGACAAGCGCGACGAGCCCTGGTACGGCCAGGCCGTCGAGGCGTTGAAGGACGAGGAAAAGGGCAACTTCGACGACCTCGCCAAGCTGTGGGAACGCATGGCGCCGCTGTACTTCGGCCGCTGGGACGAGAGCTATCGACCGTTCGTGGAGAGGATGGCCGCGGGCGCAAGTACCGTGGCCGCCAAGCACTACGACGGCGACGACCTCGACATCCGCGAGGAGTTGCCGCGGATCACGGCGCCAACGCTGGTGGTGACCGGGACGGACGACTTCGTGTGCGGCCCGAGCGCGGCCGACGAACTCGTGCGCGGCATCCCGGACGCGCGGCTGGTGCTGCTCGAGCACGCCGGCCACATGATGTACATCGAGCAGCCCGAGGCCTTCCGCAACGCGGTGGAGGAGTTCCTGGCCCGCTGACCAGGCTCCACGACCGCATCTGCGTTGGACGCGGCTACCATCGCCGCCTATGAGTCTGCCGATGCTGGCTGAACAGCCGCGTGACAAGCTGCGCCGGCCAATGCACGACCTGCGCATAAGCGTCACCGACCGGTGCAACTTCCGCTGTACCTACTGCATGCCGCGCGAGGTGTACGGACGCGATTTCGCCTTCCTGCCGCGCGCCGAACTGCTCACATTCGAGGAAATCACCCGCCTCGCGCGAATCTTCGTCGCGCTCGGCGTGCGCAAGCTGCGCCTGACCGGCGGCGAGCCCCTGCTGCGGCGTGACCTGCCCGTCCTGGTGCACATGCTCGATGGAATCGACGGAGCCGACGACCTGACCCTGACGACGAATGGCGCGCTCCTCGCCCGCCAGGCCCGGGCATTGGCCGAAGCGGGTCTCCGGCGGATCAGCGTCAGCCTCGACTCGCTCGATGACGCGGTCTTTGCGCGCATGAACGACGTTGGCTTTCCCGTCCGGTCGGTCCTGGACGGCATCGACGCTGCGCAGGCCGCAGGTCTGGCGCCGATCAAGGTGAACATGGTCGTCCGTCGCGGACTCAATGAGGACAGCATCGTGCCCATGGCACGCTACTTCCGGGACCGCGGACACATCCTGCGGCTGATCGAATACATGGACGTGGGCCACACCAACGGCTGGCGTATGGACGACGTGGTGCCCGCGACGGAGGTGCTGGCGCGCATCGATGCCGAGCTGCCTCTCGTCGCCGTGCCGGCCACCTACGCCGGCGAGGTCGCCCAGCGCTGGGCGTTTCGCGATGGGTCGGGCGAGGTGGGCGTAATCGCGTCGGTCACGCAGCCCTTCTGCGGCAGCTGCTCACGTCTCCGATTGACCGCCGATGGGCAGCTCTATACCTGCCTGTTCGCCAACAGCGGGCACGACCTGCGCGCCCAGTTGCGGGGCGGTGCCACTGACGATGAGTTGCTGGCGTCCATCACCGGCGTCTGGCGGACGCGCGATGACAGGTATTCGGAGCTGCGCGCGCTCGCGACGCCGGTCAGTGGCATTTCGTTGAACGATCCGCGGCGCGTCGAGATGTCGCGTATCGGCGGCTGACAATTTCGTCAGTCGCATATGCGAAATTTCCCCTTCGTTCACGTTGCATCTGCCGCTATGCTGGAACGAAGGCGTCCGTGAGAGGGATTGCCTGGACGGATAGCCACGGTCTCAGTGCTGCGCGGCCCGCGCGTCCACAGGAGGAGGAAGAGTGAGTATGGATCAATCCGGACCGGGCGCACCGCCGCCGTCCGGCGAGCCACCCCAGCAGGGTTGGCAATCGACGCCACAACAGCCCGGTCCCCCGCCACCGCCACCGCCCGCCGGGCCGCCGCCGATGGGCCCGCCAGGTGGCATGGGCGCCGGGACGCCGGCGTGGGTCGGTAACCTCACCAGCACCGCGCCAGTGGCGGGTCCGGCGGGCTACTTCTACGCTGATGTACCGAACCGCTTCATCGCCTACATCATCGACATCATCATCATCGCGGTCGCCGACATCATCGTTTCGATAGTTGTCAGTGCCGTCCTGGGCGGGGTCATCAATACGAATCTCCTCAGCCCGGGCTTTGGTTCGGTCAACTACGGCAGCCTGTTCATCATCGCCATCCTCGGCCTGGCTGTGAACGCCGGTTACTTCATTTACACGTGGGTAGCGATGCGCGGGACAGTGGGCATGAAGGTGCTCGGCATGCAGATCGGCAACGAGACAGATGGCGCGACACTGACCTATCAGCAAGCGGCCATCCGCTGGCTGTTGCTCGGTGCGCCATTCGGGCTGGCCCAGTTGCTCAACCCGTGGCCCGGCCTGGGCATCCTGATCTCGCTGCTCGGCCTGGTGTGGCTGATCGTCTTGCTCGTCACGACGGCGCAGAGCCCAACCAAGCAGGGACTGCACGACCAGTACGCGCACACGATGGTCGTCAAGGCAGGTCGCAGCGTCGCCTGACACACCGGCCAATCTCGGCATAGCTGAAGGGGCCCGCGCCACATGGCGCGGGCCCTTTCTTGTGTGCTTCGGTCTGCCGATGGAGCGATTTCCACGGGATATCCACAATGGCTGTGGATTTGTGGACGGTCGCCTGCAACGCCGCTGAAATCCGTGGATAAGGCCGTTGACCCGGGACCCGCGCGAGCCTAACGTAGGTCTTGCCCGGAGGGGCCGCGAGAACTCGGAAGCCGAGATCACATCAAGGCGACAGGAGACTTGGCAGGCTTCTCCGGGCGTTTGTATGTCCCGCCGACTTCGAGACTGATGTTCTCTTCCCGCCTTGACGAACTGGAAGCCGCCGTGCGTGCGCGCACTGCGCTTGTGCCCCGCGTGGGCATCGTGCTCGGCTCCGGTCTGGGTGGGCTGGCCGGCCAGCTATCGGACATCACCGCCATTCCCTTCGCTGAGCTGCCCGGATGGCCGGCGGCATCGGCACCCGGTCATGCCGGGCGGCTGCTGCTCGGCCAGCTCGACGGTGTTCCCGTCGTCTGCCTGGCCGGTCGCCTGCATCTCTACGAAGGGAACAGCGAGCGCCTGGTCGTCGAGCCGGTCCTGCTGATGGGCCGGCTGGGAGCTCGCGAAATCGTGTTGACCAATGCCGCCGGTGGGGTCAACTCGAGCTACGCGGCGGGAACCCTCATGCTGATCGCTGACCACCTGAATCTCACCGGCCGCAGTCCCCTCATCGGCGCCAACGAGGACAGTCTGGGCACTCGCTTCCCTGACCTGGTGGACGCGTGGAGCCCGCGCCTGCGCAACCTGATGCATGCCGCCGCCGACGCGCTCGAGATCGCGCTTGCCGAGGGGGTCTACGCAGGCCTGCTGGGGCCGAACTACGAGACTCCGGCCGAGGTGCGAATGTTGCGCACCATGGGGGCCGATGCGGTGGGCATGTCCACGGTGCTCGAGGCAATCGCCGCGAGGTGGGCCGGCCTCGAGCTGGTCGGCGTGTCACTCGTCACCAACCCCGGCGCGGGCGTAACCGGGAAGCCGCTGAGCCACGCGGAGGTACTTGCCGCAGCCGAGCGCGCCGGCCCGCGTTTCATAGCCCTGGTTCGACGCTTCGTGGCGCTGCTGGCCGCAGAGCCGGCGCAGCCCTAGATCGTGGGCAGGTCCCGTCCGGCGGCCTTCGCCGCGGCTTTCTTCTCGGCCCAGGCGGCGAGCACATTGTCCTTGTGGGGCCGGATCGGGCAATGCTCGTCCCGGTTGCGGTCTTCGTCGCAATAGCCGAGCGGCACGCACTTGGGCGCCAGAAACGAGCCCAGGAAGGGCGACACGCCGAAGACCTCGTGGCGGATCAGCTGGAACAGCCGGCGGATCTCCCACTGGGCCATCGTGCACAGGCGCAATCCGCTCATGTGGATGAGCGCGCGCAGGTTGGCCGTCATGATCAGGTTCGTCCGCGTCGCATTGGGCATAACGAAGCGGGCGTCCTCACCGGGAATGCCGGCGCCGAGCATCTCGCCATAGAACTCCAGCGACTCGTCCATCTCGGCGGTAAAGCGATCAAGGATCTCCGGGGCTGCGTCCGACAGCGAGCCGGGCACCATGTACGACGGCCGCTTGTAGTTGAGGTAGCGCTGTGACTGCTGGTCGAATGCCACGCCGGCGCGGTGGCGGACGAGCTGGTGGGAGAGGGTGCGCGTCACGCCGCTGATGCCGAAGGTGAAGACGATGTGTTCGATCGTCGAGCCGTGACCCGACTCGATCACGCGGCGGATCAGGTCCTGCTGCTTGTCGGTCGCCACCCGGCCTGTCGTGGCGCGCTCGAAGATGTCCTGCGGTTCCAGCTCGCTATAGCACGTGCGGCAGGCCGTATAGATGAGCGGCAGGTAGTACTGCTCGGCGATCTCGCGCGTGGGGAAGAGGAGCGTCGCACGCATGCCCAGGTCGCGTGTCGCCGGGCTCTTCGGGGTGGCTGGGGCTACGACGGCCTGTTCCACGGTCATGCTCGGCATAGGTTAGCCGGGCAAGGTGATCAGCGAATACCCGTGTCGTAGCTGAAGGTCAAATGGGTCGACTGGCCACCGACCACGGAGAACGCCATGGCTGATGGCGTGCCCATGACACCGGTCGCGGGCAACGCCTCGACCCAGTAGGCGCCACCCGGCAGCTGCACCGTCGCGCTGCCGCTGGCGTCGGTCGTCGTGCGGGCGACCACTTGCCCATCGACTGCGTGGACGACCAGCTGCGCGTCCGCTACCGGGCGCGGAGCGCAGGCCGAGGCAGGCGGGTTCTGCTCGACCGGGCAGGTTGGGCCCGCCAGCGCGGAGATGGTCAGCGTCGCCGGGCCGGCCGCGGCCGCCGGGGGCGAGTATTCGACTGCGTCACCTTCGTCGCCGACGAGGGTGACCTGCCCGCCCGCAGTGACGGTGTAGTGCCAGGTGTGCTGATTGATACAACCGGCCTGGCAATCGCCCGAGCCGAGGGTGACCGACACCGAGAACTGCCCGTCCTTGGCCGGATTCACCTCGTACCAGGCAGACGCGCCGACGAGGCCCGGGGTCAGCGGCGACACCTGCGCGAAACGGGGGTCGGAGGCGAGCACCAGGGCGGCCGCGCGCGCCGGATCGGCGAGCGCGATTGAGCCCACCGGCGAGCTCGGCCAGATGGACGGCGGGACCGCCGAGAACGACGGGCTGGCCGAGGGACTGCCGCCCATGGGTGGGGTCGCCGTGGGCGGCGTGGGGCTGGACGAGTCGGCCGCGGAGGCTGCCGGAGAGTTGCCGGGCATCGCCGAGCACCCCACGACAACGAAGATACCGAGGACGGCCAGCGTGGCCGCCAGCAAGCGATTACGCACCAGAGTCATGATCCCACGACGAGCGCGCGGCGGGCCGAGTTCCGCGTTCGCGCCGGAGATGTGGCATTCTCGCTGCGTGGTGTTGCGCAGGTTTCTCGGTCTGGGCGGTCCCGATGCGCAACCGACAGCGAACGCCGAGTCGGAAACGCAGACCGTCAGGCGCATCGTCCGCGAACTCGAGCAGCTCGAGCCAGCGCAGCGCCGTTACCTGGCAGGCTTCGCGTACATCCTTGCGCGCACGGCCCATGCCGACCTGGCGATATCGGCCGATGAGTCGGCGGTCATGGAGCGGATACTGAGCGAGACCGGCAAGCTACCGGAAGCGCAGGCGTTGTTGGTCGTCGAGATCGCCAAGCACCAATCCGAGCTCTACGGTGGCACGGAGGACTACCTGGTCACGCGAGAGTTCGCCGCGCACACGACCGAGGAGCAGCGGCGCGCCGTGGTCGAGGCCTGCTTCGCAGTGGCCGCCGCGGACGACAACATCAGCGCCCAGGAATTCGCCGAGCTGACCCAGATCGCCGGCGAACTGGACATGGCCCGTCCCGAGTTGAACGAACTGCGCCGTCGCTACGCCGACAAGCTGGCCGCCGTGCGCCTGGTCCGCGGCGAGGTGGACGCGTCAGGCGGGCATGCGCCCGGCGGAAACGGCTCCGGCTAGGCCGCAGGCTCGGCCGGCGTGCGCAGCGAGTCGGCTTCGGGCAGGAAGAAGAAGCGATAGATCAGGGCGGCGATGGCAGCGCCCACCAGCGGACCCACGATCCACACCCACCAGTTGTCCCACAGTCCGGTCACCGCGGCGGGGCCGAACCAGCGCGCCGGGTTCATGGCCGCGCCGGTCAGGGGCCCACCCATCAGGATGTCTGCACCGACCGCGAAACCGATGGCCAGGCCGCCCACCTTCGGCGCGCGGGGATCGATGGCCGTCCCGAACACGGCAACCAGGAGGATCAAGGTAAGGACAGCCTCGAGACCTGCGCCGACAACAGGGTCCACGCCGGTGCCCAGCGCGGGCGTGCCCAGGCTGGGCGAGGTCGCGGCCGAGAACGCGAGGCGCAGCGACCAGGCCGCGGCGAGACCGCCGATCAGTTGGGCAAGCACGTAGGCGATGGCCCGGCGCCCGGGTATCTGGCCGGCCAGCCAGACACCAAAGGTCACCGCCGGATTGAAATGCCCGCCCGAGACCGCGCCGAGGGCGCTGACCAGGACGGCCAGGACGATGCCGTGCGCCAGTGCGATGACGATCAGGCTGGCGGCCTGGTCGGGGACGGCTCCGACCGATGCGCCCAGGGTGCCGAAGCGATCGACGGTCGCCACCGCGCCGATGCCCACGAAAAAGAACATGAACGTGCCGACCAGCTCGGCGATGACGCCGTTCCACGGATTGCGCATGACGGTCCTCCGCCCCCTCGCTGCTTGCGGTCGGTTGCCATACTACGCAAGGCGAACCGTCACTGGGAGAGCAATGGCACTGCTGGGCGCCTCCGTCTATAGGCCTGCGCGCCGCCGCACGCGAACGCGGCCGCTGCGTGGCGAGGATCGCGTCGTCACGTTGCGTGACGGCCGGCGCCTTGGGTACGCCGAGTTCGGCGAGGTAGGCGGCCGGCCGGTCTTCTTCTTCCACGGCATGGGCACCTCGCGCGTCATCTGTCCGCCGGCCGAGCCGGCCACCGAGCTGGGCCTGCGGTTGATTGCCGTCGACCGGCCGGGGATCGGCATTTCGGACCCGCGTCCCGGCCGCCGGCTGCTGGACTGGCCGGCCGACGTCGTCGAGCTCGCCGATCAGCTCGGCCTGGATACGTTCTCGGTCGTCGGCTGGTCGGGCGGCGGGCCTTACGCACTGGCATCGGGCTACGCGCTGGCCGACCGCGTCACGTCGGTCGCCGCGGTCAGCTCACCCGCCCCGCTGGCCGGCAACGGTGAGGCGGCCTACCTGCGCCGGTTCGACCGGAACGCGGTTCGCGCTGCGGGCCGCGCGCCGTGGGTCATCCGTCTCGCACTCTGGCACTGGGCGCGGCCGCAGCGCCGCGATGCCGTGCGCTTCCTGGAGAACTCGGTTGCCGCGATGTGCCGATCCGACCAGCTGGTCATGGCCGACCTCCAGCTGCGCGGGCGCATGATCGCGAGCTCGGCGGAGGTCTACCGGCAGGGTGGCCGGGGCCTGTACGACGAGGCGCTCGTGCTCGCGCGGCCGTGGGGCTTCCCCCTGTCCGAGTTGCACGTGCCCGTGCACGTGTGGCACGGCACGATCGACGAGACCGTCCCCTTTGCCATGGGCGAGCACCTGGCCGAGGCGATCCCGGACGCGCGCTTCACCCGCTTCGACGATGAGGGTCACCACCTGCTCTACCGTTACTGGCGGGAGATCCTGACCGCGCTCGAGTAGCGACTCCGCGGGGCGCTGGTGAGCGAACAAACGGCGGTCGCGCTGCGTACGACCGCCGTTGTCAGAGGGTGATGTTCGTTTACCGAGGGCCCGATCGCATCGAGCTAACGGGCCGCATTGATCAGTGCAGTTTCTCCACGTAGATCTCGTCGAAGCCGTCGGCGGGCTCGATGCCCACGAGCCGATGGCCGGCCTTCTCGACCCACTTGGGAATGTCCACGCGCGAGCCTCGATCCGATGAGCGAACGGCGATCAGTTCGCCCACCTGAGCCTCGCGAATGGCCCGGATCAGCTCCATCAGCGGGCCCGGACAGAAGCTGCCGCGGGCGTCGATCAGGCGCGCCGGTTTCCGGTCGATCGTGCTATCGGTGAGCGTCATGGTCGTCGCCTCCTAGATGAACAGGCTGGCGGTATTCGGCTGGGTCATCAGCTCGAGCACCGTCGCTGCACCCACGGGATCCCCCAGTCCGTCGATCATGTCTGTGGCCTTGAGGCCGAACATATCCATGGTCATCTGGCAGGGCAGGAACTCGACGCCGAGCGCCTGGCAGGCCTCGAGCAGCTCCTGCGGCGTGGCCACGTTGTACTTCTTCGAAAGCTTGCCGATCATCCACGGGCCCATGCCCATGAAGTTCATCTTCGACATCTTCAGGTGGCTGATGCCGGGACGCTGCATGAACGACAGCATCTTCTGCATCCAGTTGCTGCCGGTGATCCGGCGGCTGTCCTTGACGAATGGCAGCAGCCCCCAGAAAGTGAGAAAGACCTTCGCCTGATAGCCGCTCGCCGCGGCGGCGCTGGACATGATCAGGGTCGGCAGGACCTTGTCGAATTCCCCGCTCCAGTTGATGATCACCAGCTGCTTGACCGGCGTTTCGGCTGAGGTTGCGGGGGCCGCCTGCGGCTCGAGTTCCTCGATCGGCGTCTCGCTGACAGCCGATTCGAGAAAACCGAGCAGGTCGCGTTCGATACCCGTCTGTGTGGCGGGCTTCTCGATGGTCGGAGTGGTCATCGCCGACGCCTCACTTCCTGCGCAGCAGGAAACGGTAGACGCCGTCCTGCACGCTGCTGGTGACGATCTCGTTGCCGGTGCTGCGGCTCCATGCCCCAAAGTCGGCGACCGAACCCGGGTCGGTGGCCAGCACCTCGAGCATCTGGCCGCTGGTGAGGGTCTTGATTGCCTGCGCGGTGCGCACGATGGGCATCGGGCAGTTGAGGCCGCGCGCGTCGAGCTGGACGGTTTCGACGCCCGCGGTGGCAGCTTCGGGTGTCATTTGTGGACTCCTTCTCAAGCTAGATGAAGAGAACCTGGCCCGCGCCCGCGTTGACGTAGAACGCGGCCACGCCCTCGACGCCATCGACCAGGGGATCGAGCTGATCGGGCTGGAGGTGCAGCAGGTCCATCGAGAGTGAGCAGGCCTGGACGTCGACCTCGCCGAGCTCCTTGGCCATGCGCAGCGTCGCCTGCCACGACGGCTGGCCCGTCGAACGCATGGCGTCGACCGCCGCGCGCCCTTCCGCGCCTGCCTCGGGCGCCAGGCCGAGCGGCGCGTCGATCCGGTCCTTGCGGAACGCGTCCAGGGCCCAGTACTGCAGGAATATGTGCACCGGACGACCGAGGGCGGCCGCTCCGGCGGTGAGCACCGCGGCAGCCTGCAGGCGATCCTCGGTGCCCGAGAAGAGAACGAGCGAGATCGTTTCGTCGGCGTCGCTCACATTGGCTCCCCACTGCGGGTGTTGACGCTTCGACTATCGGCTCGCCGCGCGCCCGGCGAGAGTGTCCGGGCGACCTTTGCGGCGTGCCATCTGACACTGCATTGGTGGGCCATTCGGTCGGCGCCCCGAGAAAACGTCCAATTGGCCCCTGCCGGGCAGGAGTGATGGCCCTACGTGTCGCGGGCGGCCAGGCGGCAACATTGGTATCGCCGCCATGTGCGGCTTGTTGCGACCGATCCAAGCCGGCTGTCCGCAGCCAGCCGGCGTCCAGTGCGGGCCGGGTGTCGTGGGTCATCCGGCCCGCCTTTACTTATCCGGGCCGGGTCTCCAGCACGGCCGTGCCGGCAAGCTTTCCAGCGCGCAGCCGTGCGAGCGCATCGTTGCCGGCTGCCAATGGGAACGGCTCGGGATCGGTGACGATCGGGATCTCCGCTGCCACGCGCAGGAATTCGCGTGCGTCATCGCGCGTGTAGTTAGCCACGCTGCGCAGCACGCGTTCGCCCCACAGCAGGTCGTAGTCGAACTCCGGGATGTGGTCGAGATGGATGGCATTGATGGCCACGGTGGCGCCCGGCCGAATGGCCGACAGGGCCGCGACGACGACCGAGCCGACCGGCGCAAAGGTGACGGCGGCATCGAGTTTCTCCGGCGGCGCCTGGTCGTAGCCCCCCGCCCAGGCGGCACCCAGGCGGCGCGCCCTTTCCTGCTCCGCGGGCGAGCGCGTGACCACGAATACCTGGCAGCCCCAGTGCAGCGCGACCTGGATGGCCAGCGACGCCGATGCACCGAAACCGTACAGTCCCAGGCGATCGCCCCGCCGCGCGCCGGACAGGCGCAGGGCGCGGAACCCGATCACTCCACCGCACAGCAGTGGCGCCGCGGCCAGGTCATCCAGTGGACCGTCCAGGTGGAAGGCGAAGTCGGCCCGGGCGACCAGCTGGCCGGCGTAGCCGCCGTCGCGATCCCAGCCGGTGAAGCGGGCATCGGGACACAGGTTCTCCTGACCGCGTTGGCAGTGGTCGCAGTGGCCGCATGCCGAAGCCAGCCAGCCGACGCCGGCGCGCTGGCCGACCCGCCAGCCGTCGACCTCCGGGCCGATGGCGACCACACGCCCGACTGCCTGGTGGCCCGGTATCACGGGCAATTTATGCGCCGGCAGGTCGCCCTCGCACAGCTGCAGGTCGGTGCGGCACACCGCGCACGCGGCGACCTCGATGAGCAGCTCACCGGGAGCGGGCGCGAGCGTCGGACGCTCGACGTACGTCAGCGGCCGCTGCGCAACCGGGCGCGGCTGGGTCAGCTCGAGGGCGTGGCGTTCCACAACAGCCTCGCGGTCGATCGGGCGATGACGACGTCTTCGCGTGCCTCGATGCGCATCACGGCAATTCTGGCGCCCGACGCGGAAAGAACGCCATCGCGCCCGGCGTCGTCACCTTCGAGCGGCGTTACGCCGAGCACCGCCAGCCGGGCGCAGGTCGCGGCGCGCACGCCCGGGGAGTGTTCGCCGATGCCGCCGGTGAAGACCAGCCCATCGAGCCGCGGCAGGGAGGCGGCGGCAGCGGCGATGCCCTCGGCGACCCGCAGCACGAACATCTCGACGGCAAGCCGGGCTCGCCCATCGCCCGAAGCTGCGGCGCGCTCGACGGCACGCATGTCACCACTCACGCCGGAAATACCGAGCAGGCCGGACTCGTGCTCGATCGCGTTCGCCAGGCCCTCGGCGTCCAGCCCGTGACGGCGCTGAACGTCGAGGGTGATGCCCGGGTCGAACGAGCCCGAACGCGTGCCCATCATCAGGCCCTCGAGCGGGGTCAAGCCCATCGAGGTAGCGACTGAGCGGCCACCCTCCACCGCGGTCACCGAGCAGCCACTGCCAAGGTGGGCGACGACCAGGCAGAGGTCCGCGGCCGGCCGCGCCAGCAGTTGTGCCGCCCGGTCGACGGCCCACTCGACCGACAGGCCATGGAAGCCGAATCGACGGATGCCCCAGTCGGCGTACCACGCCCAGGGCAGTGCATACACGTGCGCTGCCGGTGCCAGCGTCGCGTGGAATGCGGTATCGAAGCAGGCCACCGCGGGCAGGTCGGGCAGCAATTCCTGCTGCGCACGAATGGTGTCGAGCGCGACGCCATTGTGGAGCGGCGCAAGGGGCACGAGGCGCTCGAGCTCGCCGAGCACTGCCGCATCGATCCGTGCCGGCGATTGGAAGCGGGCTCCGCCGTGGACGACACGGTGTCCGACCGCGTCGAGTGTTGCCGGTGCGATACCGGCACTCGCGATCTGGTCGAGTGCGTGCTCGACCGTGGCGCGGCGATCGACGACGCGCGTCGCGTCGGATCCCCAGTCGACATTCGCCTGCGCCCGGGGCGGCGCCGCCCGGCCCGGAACGAGCACACTCGCCTTGAGCGAGCTCGACCCGGCGTTGAGGACGAGGACGAGCCGGTCCGCGATAGTCGTCGGCTCCGCTCAGGCCCGCGAGTGCGCGGCGCGGGCCACGCCACCACGCCGGGCGATCAGCACTGAGCAGCTTGCGTGCAGCATCACGTTACGCGCGATGCTACCGATAACCAGCCGCGAGAGCCCGGTGCGCCCGTGCGTGCCGACGACGATGGCATCAGCCTGCACCTGTTCGGCGACCTCGATCAGGCCCGCGGCGGCTTCCCCTTCGCACACGCGGCCGCTGGCGCGCCGGCCGGCGCTCGCCAGGCGCTGCACACAGCCATCGACCAGCTGCTGGTGCTCGGCGATGATCTGGCGGCCGACCGAGCTGTAGTCGTCGGGGATCGCCTCGTACGAGGCGAGTGCCAGCCCTGAGGTCCACGGCATGCCCAGGTAGGCGACGCTGGTGACCTCGATCGCAGTGCCGGCAAAGATCGGCCAGCCGGCGACGATCTCCTCCGCCACGCGGGCGCAGTCCGAGCCATCCTGGCCGAGCACGACGCGGGTCAGGTGCGGCCGCCGCGCGATCAATACCGGGCACGGGCTGTGGTCGGCAACCTCGGCGCTGACCGAACCGAGCAGCATCGAACCGATCGTTCCGTGGCCACGACTGCCCAGCACGATCAGGTCAGCTTCCAGCAGGCGCGCTTCGTCAAGAATGGCCGATGCGGCGCGGCCGTCGAGGACGTCCGTGGTTATCGTCGCGCCGGTGTGGGCGAGTGCGCGGGCGGCGTGTCCCAGGACAGCCTCGGCGGACACCGACAGGTCCCGCTGCTGCTTGTCGACGTCGGTCGCCAGCGACGGCGCCCAGGCCGCGGTCATGACCGGCTCGACGGGCTCGAGGGCGGTGACCAGGCGGATCCCCGAACCTGCCGGCCAGGCGATCGAGCCGACGAGTTCAAGCGCGGTTTCGGCGGGCTGCGAACCATCAGTAGCCACCAGTACCTTCATTGCCCCACCTCCGGCTTGGGTTGGCGCAGGTATACGACCAGCGCGATCAGGAAGCGCAACAGCAGCGAGAACTCGTAGGCCATGCACCAGATGCACACGGCCTTGATGACGAACACCTGCAGGAACAGGAAATAGCCGTCGAACATGACGCCGACGAGCGAGAGCCCGTAGTGGCCGAGCAGCAGGCCGTAGACGTCGGTGCGCCACCAGGCGACCGCCAGGCTGAGCAGGGCCAGGGACAGGAACACGCCGAACACGGCAACCGGGATGCCGGCAAAGTTGTTGTACTGGCTGCGCGCGACCTCCTCGCAGCCTTCGACCAGCCCACACGTCGGCACGCCGCCCTGCAACTCGACCGCCGACAGATAGCCGGCTATTCCAAGCCCGATGGCGTCGAGCGCGCCGAGGATCAGCGCCGGGTGGAGACCCAGGAGCCGCCGAGCCGGGACGCGCTGCGTGATCACGGGGTAGAGGAGGCGGCTGCCTCGTTGATCATGGCGACCAGTTGGTCATAGGTGGGCACACCGACGTAGGCGGTGCCGTTGATGATCAGCGTTGGCGTGTGGCCGACCCCGGCGGCCGCGGCCTGGTTGGTCTCGGCGCGCACGGCGGCCTGCTTGTCGCCGGCGGCCATGCACGAGTCGTAGCCGGCCATGTCGAGGCCGGCACCCTGGGCGATCGCGCGCAGCCGGTCCTGGCGGAAGGAACCGACGTTCTCGCCCTGCCAGTTGGTGAACAGCCAGTCGTGCAGTTGCCAGAAGAGGCCCTGGTCGGCGGCGCAACGCGCCGCCGCTCCCGCGGCGACCGATTCGTCCCAGTTCGGATCGCTGCCGTTGCGGCCCTGGTAGGCGGCGTCGCTGTAGGTCAGCTTGACGACACCTGGCACGACGAACTGCTGGACGATGCTCGGCTCGACGGTGACGGCCAGGGTGCGGCAGGCCGGGCACTGGAAGTCGGACCAGACCTGGATGGTCACGGGCGCATTGGCTGTGCCCAGGGTTCGGCCGTCGGCCAGACCGGCGGGCACGTTGACATTCGGTTCGCTCAGGTTGGGGCTCGAAGTGGCGGTCAGCTGCTGCAGGACGAGGAAGCCGACGATCACGAGGCCCACGACGAACGCCACGCCGGTGAAGATGAGCATGGGCGAGGTCTGGCGCGCGGAGTGCGCCGGCCGGCGCTGTTGTGCCTTGCGTTCGTCGCGCTCCAGTCGGCGGCGCTCGACGCGCGTGCTCGAGCGCGGTACGGACCTGGTCAACGGGACGATCCGGGGCGCCCGAACGCGGCGACGATGAACAGCACGCCGACGCCGATGGCGAGCAGCGGCCAGAGCAGGTTCGTGTCGATGCTCGGGACGTACTGGCGCAGCAGGAAGAAGGCGCCCACGGCGATCAGGATCAACCCGACGACCAGCGCGCCCGATGCGTCGCTGCGGTGACGGCGCTGGTAGCGCCAGGGCGTGTACTCAGGTGATCCAGTGGGGCCAGGTGGCGTCGTGCCGCCCGTCGAGCCCGGCATCGGTGCCGTCGGGCGCGTCGGTTGATCCGGGCGCCGGTGGCGATCCGGGCGTGTTCCAGGGCAGCGGCATGTTCATCGGCCGCAGCGGCACGACGATCGCCATGATGATGTAGAGGACCAGGAAGATGCCCCCGGAAACCAGGATCAGCAGCGCCCAGCCGACGCGGACCAGTGCTGGATCGAGGTCGTACGCCTCGGCCATGCCGCCCGCGACGCCGGCGAGGATACGGTCATCGGGCGACCGGTACAGCCTGTGATTCATTGCGCGCACCCTCCTCCGGAGCGGCTGAGACTGATCGTTGACACGTTGGCAGACAGGTCAAGCTCGACGTGCGCGCCGGCGTCGCTGTAGCCGGCGGTCATCCAGCTATCGCCACTCCTGATCAGTCCGGCTGACGAAAAGTCGTTCGAGCCGAGCGTCTCGTCGTAGTTGAAACGCAGCGCCAGGCCGGGGTCGGCGCACATGTTGAGCGTCGACGCGTTGATGTGGACGGTGCCCGTCGCGCCCAGGCCGGAGCTGGGCAGGTCGAGGTTGGCCGAGGCGGCGTTGAGGGTCATGTTGATCGGCCCGCTGCTCATGTCGACTGCGTGCAGGTCGACGTTCATGTCGCCGGCGTTCACGTCGACCGAGATGTGTCCGAGCGCGCCCGAGCCGAAGGTGAGCTGCCCGTGCCCGGCGTTGAGGTGGAAATAGGTCGTCGTGTCGAGGGTGTTGGGCAGGCTGACCAGCCAGCGCTCGCGGCCGCCGGCGAACGGGAAGCCCACGTTCTGGCCGGAATGGAGGGTGAGCGTTCCGTCGGAACTGATCGTCGGCGGCTGGTCGGTGGTCGCCTGCACGCTCCAGTTGTTGTCGGTCAGCGAGTTATCGACGATCAGGTCGGCGCACGAGACGTCGACGTCGATCGCGGTGCCGTTGAGCGTGCCGCTCCGCGTGATCGTGCTGCCGGCGATCTGGTCACTGACACATCCCACCCCCGACACGCCGCCGGCCAGTGCCGTGCCGATGAGCAACCCGAACGTGCCCGCCACGACGATGCCTCCGAGCCACTCGATGGGCGAGAAGCGGAGGATGATGCCCAGGCCTATGCCGATCAGGATGAGCGGCCACAGGCGCGCGAGGTCGGCAGCGGTGGCGTGGCTGAGTACGCCGGCGTCGACCGCCAGCGGCACCGCCCCCAGGCAGAGCAGGAAGATGCCCAGGTCGATGTAACGGCGCCGGACGTTCATCAGCCCTCCTCAGGTCTCGTGACGCCCGCCATCTCCTGGAGCGTGTGCCAGTTCTCGAGCCGGTCGGCCCGTGTGGCCTGGATTTCGACGCTCGGAGTTCCGTCTGCGGCAAAGTGACCGGCGAAGCGCCCCTCGGTGCGGGCGAACGACAGGAAGTCGTACTGCGTCCCGTCCGGGAGCTTGTACCAGTCGTCCCTGACAGCCGGGTTGCCGGTCAATGACAGGCGCTCGGCGAGCGAGTCGCCGCGGCGCGGGTCGTAGGTAAAGAGCGGGAATGCACGTGAATCCACCGCCGACCGCGACTGGCGGGCGGAGGCGTCGTCGGCAATGCCATGCTCGGGCTGGCACGGCGTATAGACCACCACCACGGCCGGTCCGGGATACTCGTTGGCGTCCATGACCGCACGATAGAAGTGGTTCAGGTGCGCGGTCGTGGTCTGGGCGACGTAGACCTCGCCATGGGCCATCAGGATGCGCCCCAGTTCCTTGCGTCGCTCGGGCCGGCCGTGGAGCTCATGGCCGTACGCCGACAGCTTGGTGATCTGGCCACCGAAGCTGGCGGTCGAGGCCTGGCCGCCGGTGTTGGAGTAGACCTGCGTGTCGAGCACCATCGTCTTGATATCGGCACCCGATGCGACCAGGCGCGACAGGGCCTGGAAGCCGATGTCGTACATGGCACCGTCGCCACCGACGGCCCACAGCCGCCGGCCGGCGTGACCGGCCTGGTTCCAGCGCAGGCGGATGCCCATGGCGTCCGTGGCCGCGTTCTCGAACAGCGAGTTGGTCCACGGCACCAGGTACGGGTTGTACGGATAAGTGCTGCCGTAGACGGTATTGCATCCGGTGGCGGCGACGATGCCCATCGATTCGGGCCCGTAAAGCTGGCGCGTGGCGGCGACGAGCATGCGCAGCGCGGTCGCCTCGCCGCAGCCGGAGCACGATCCCGCGCCACCCACGTAGCCGATCGCGTTCTCGCCGAGCATCAGGTCGGCCAGCGCCTTCTCGTTGCGGTAGACGGCTGGCGTGGTGGGCAGTGCGAAGAAGAAGTTCATGTCGCGCCGGTAGCGCTCGACCGTCGACTCCTGTGCGTCGGTCGCGGTTTGCTTGTCGATCATGATCAAGGCGTCGTGGCCCAGGTTGGCGCACACCTCGACACACTCGGCGCAGCCCTTGCAATGGGCCGGGTCGACGAAGATGCCGAACTGTGCCGGCTCGAGGCCGCGCCGCTCGGGCACCGTGGCGTACTTCTGGGTCGTCACGAAGTGCTCGTTGAGCTGCGCCACCGTGGCGGGCGCATCGGGCTGAGTGGCAGCAAACGTCGAGATCGCTGCGTGCAGCGACCCAGTCGGTTGTGCGGTGGCCAGGATGGCCGTGTCCGGACAGGCGCTTACGCAGGCCATGCAGCCCACGCATTTCTCCGCGATCAGCTGCGGGATGCTCGGGGCGAGCGTCGAAAAGTCGCGCGTTGCTGCCGTCCCGGGCGGGATGATGCTGCGGGCGACGCCGCTGTCGACGGGCTGGCCGCGGTCGGCCGTGCCGGCACGGTAGGCCGGCATGATGGTCGCGGCGAAGTCCTCGACGTAGCTGTGCACGTCGAAGACCGGCAGTGCCGCGACCATCTGGCCTTCGTGGGTTTCTTTGGGTTCGCCTGGTTCCTTGATGAGCATGTCAGCCGTCGGTCGGCCTGTGCGCCAGGGCGCGGACCAGATCGGTGGTCGACACGATGCCGACCGGGGTGAGCTGGTCATCGTCGACGACTACCAGGCGGTGGACGTGGAAGCGCTCCATCAGCTGCGCGGCCTCCTCGAGGCTCATCGAGCGATCGGCGGTCAGGGCCGGCGCGTGCATCAGATGACGTACGTGGAGGCCCGGCCAGCGATGCCACAGGTGCTGCACCGCGCGGGCGCGCACGATGTCGGTCTGGCTGATGACACCCACGAGCAGACCGTCGCGATCGACGACCGGCAGCCCGCTGACCTCGTTCTCCTCGAGCAGGCGAACGGCTTCGTCGAGCGAGGCACTCTCGTTGACCGAGATTGGATCGGGCGTCATCAGGTCGGCGACTGTCGGCGGCGGATCACCCAGGGTCGGTGGGCCGTCGGCCTCCCCGGGAGTCGGGCTCAAGCGAACGTAGACGTTGGGTCGCGTGGTCATGCTCCCACCTCCACAGCCGTGGCGGACCGTGTCGTTCGCCCATTGGCCGGCTCATCGCCGTCCGGATGGTCGCGCAGCGGCGCGGTCACATCGATCAATTCCTGGTATGCGGCGCGAATCAATTTGAGGTTTGCCTCGACCACGGCGCCGCCGCGCTTGCCGAGCTGCTTCTGCAGCGGGCCGCGCACCGCGTCGAGCAACTCGTCGATGGGCAGGCCGCGTTCGGCGACCAGCGGCGCGACTCGCAGGAAGACGCCAACGAGCGCGGCGCCCTGCATGCGGCGGGCCATTTCGGGCCCCGGCGCGAAGCGTTCCGCGAGTGCCAACGAGTCGAGCGCGACGACGCTTATGTCGCGGGCAACGATGTCGGCCCGGGCGGCCGCGGGCAACGAGGCCCAGATGGCCGACGGATCGGCGAGGATGCTGTTCAGGAAGAGCGTGCCGCCGTCGACCAACCCGGCCAGGGGATCGCCCTGGCCGAAGGCGCTGGCATCGTGCACCGGCACGAACTCGACATGGCGCAGCTCGCTGTGCTGGCGGATGGGCTCGTGGGCGATGGTCAGGTAGTAGGTCGTCGGCAGGCCGCGCTTCTCCGAGCCGTAGCGCGGGTAGGCCTGCACATACAGCCCGAACAGCTCGCCGATGACCTGGGCCAGCAGCTTGTTGACGGTCACGGACCCGTAGCCACCGATGGAGTGACCGCGCAGGCTGTAGGCGCCGCGCGGGCGAATGTCGATCGCCGGAGCCTCGAGCGCCAGCGCGTGCTGAACCCCGAGCACGGCGTATGGCTGGCGCTCCATGCGCGCCTCGTCCGCCAGCCAGTCATACACGGCGACCAGGTCGGCAGACGCAACGTCACGCGAGCCCAGGCCGGCCGACGCCGACACGACGCGCGGAATACGTCGTCCATCAGCGGCAAGGTCGGCGAGCGCGGCCTTGAGCTCGCGGGTCAGCGGGTTGGCCGACGCGGCGGGTTCGTCGGTCCGCTCAATGACGCCAACGCTGTGCGCGCCGGCGAGTGCGTTCTTGAGTTCATCGGCCGGGAAGGGCCGGAAGCTGGTCACGCCGACCGCGCCGGCGCGCCGTCCCTGGCGGCGCAGGTAGTCGACGACATCGCGCAGGCTGTCGGCGATGGTGCCCATGGCCACCACGATGTGCTCGGCATCATCGGTCCGGTAGGCATCGATCAGGCCGTACGGCCGGCCGGTCAGGCTCGTCCATTCGGACATCAGCTCGCGCAGCACCTGCGGCATGCGGTCGTACCACGCACGCTGCGCGATGCGGCCTTTCATGTAGCTGTCCTGGTTCTGCACCACGCCGCTCATCAGGCCCTCAGCCGGATCGAACAGGTCGCGGATGCGCAGGCGTGGGTCACCGACGAAGTCGCGCAGCAGCTCGTCCTCTGGCAGCCGCACGTTCTCGAGCGTGTGCGTGGTCAGGAAGCCGTCCTGGGCGACCAGGAAGGGCGTTTCGGTCTCCTCGGCGGCACGCCGTGCGATGGCGGCCAGGTCGGCCACCTCCTGCACGTTGCGCGCGAACAGGATGCCCCAACCCGCGTCAGCGACGGCCATCACGTCGTCGTGCCCGGCATGGATGTTGAGCGCCTGGCTGGTGAGGGCGCGCGCACCGACGTGAAAGACTGCGGGCAGGCGTTTGCCGCTGATCGCCAGCAGGACCTCCTTCATCAGCACCAGGCCCTGGCCGGCGGTGAAGTTGGTGACGCGCCCGCCGGCGAGGGCGAAGCCCTCCGCGGCGCTTGCGCTGGAGTGCTCGGACTCGAGTTCGACGAAAGCCAGGGGAGTGCCCCACAGGTTGTTGTCGCCGTTGGCCACGGCAACCTGGTAGAGCGTCGCCATGGTCGTCGATGGCGTGATCGGGTAGGCGCAGCAGGCTTCGGACAACCTGGTCTCGACGTAGGCAACTGCCTCCGAGCCATCGATGATGGCCGGCTTGCCCGGATAGGGCGGACGAGCAGCTTCTGTCATGCACTCAGGTTGGCATTACCGGCTGCGCCGGGGACGTGACACGCGGTACCGAAAGAACGGGGCCGTTCGGCACCCACGTCGGGTCGCTTCGGCTGTTCGCCCGGCGGGCATGGTTGCCTAACGTTGGCGCATGGCTCCCAAGCGCGCCACCGTCACGGCCACCGGTCCCGGTCTGCGCCTCGTCGCCGGAACCGCGTCGGGACACTCGGTGCTCTTCGACGACGAGGTTGGCGACAGCGCGGCGCGGCCGATGGAGGTGCTGCTCGGCGCACTCGGCGCCTGTTCAGGCATGGACGTGCTCTCGATCCTGCGCAAGAAGCGCCAGCCGCTGGCGTGGTACCGCGTGCGCGTCGAGGGCGACCAGCGCGAGGAACACCCGCGCATCTACACCGACATTCGCATCGTCCACGAGGTCGAGGGCGCCGGCGTGGATCGCGAGGCGGTCCGACGTGCCGTCGAGCTGTCGGCGTCGCGCTATTGCTCCATCTCGGCAATGCTGTCGAGTGGCGTCGTGCGCATCAGCCACTGGTACGTGCTGCGCGGTGCCTCACCGGAGGAGGACGAGGCCGCGGAAGTGCTCGTCACCGGCCCGCACGCCGAACCGGCCAAGGTGGCGCCGGGATCGCCTGCTTCCTGATCATTCAGACCAGGTGCGGCCATCCGCACCGGTGACATCGTCAAATCAGGAAGTGCGCCTCGCGCGCCTCGCGTTCAAGTTGCTCGCGGAAGCGCGGATGTGCGATCGCAATCAGCGCCCGGGCGCGCTCCGGAATGGAGCGCCCATGCATCTCGGCGATGCCGTACTCGGTCACGATTGTCTCGACGTGCGCGCGCGTGGTCACGACACCGGCGCCCTGCTGGAGGAAGGTGGCGATGCGCGATATCTTGCCGTCCGCCGCGGTCGACGGCAGCGCGATGATCGCGCGCCCCTCGTCGGCCAGCGCCGCGCCACGAATGAAGTCCATCTGGCCGCCGACGCCGCTGTACAGGCGCGAACCGATCGAATCCGCGCACACCTGGCCGGTCAGGTCGACCTCGATGGCGGAGTTGATCGCGACCATGCGCCGGAAGCGGCGGATGATCGCCGTGTCGTTGGTGTACTCGGTCCGGCGCATCTCGACCATCGGGTTGTCATCGGCCCAGCGGTAGAGGCGCTCGGTGCCGAGCATGAACGTCGCCACGACCCGGCCCGCGTTGACCTCCTTGCGCGCACCGGTGACCACCCCCGCCTCGACGAGATCGAGCACGACGTCGGTCATCATCTCGGTATGAATGCCCAGGTCGCGCTTGTCGGTCAGGGCGTTGGCGACCGCGGACGGGATGGCACCGATGCCCATCTGCAGCGTCGCACCGTCGGGTACGAGCTCGGCGATGTGCTGGCCGATCTGTGCCTCGACCTCACCGATGGGCGGTAGCGGCACGGCGTAGGGAGGCTGGTCGACCTCGACGCCCAGGTCGATGTCGTCGATGTGCACGAACGAGTCGCCCAGCGTCCGCGGCATGGCACGGTTGATCTGGGCGATGACCGTGCCGGCTGCCTTGATGGCACACGGCATGGCGATCACCGATGTGCCGAGCGAGCAGTAGCCGTGGCGGTCGGGCGGCGAAACGTTGACCAGCACGGCGTCCAGGGGCAGGATCCCGCGCCTGAAGAACGACGGCGTGTCGGACAGGAAGGCCGGTATGTATTCGGCCCGGCCCTCGTTGATCGCCCGCCGGGCGTTGGGGCCGATGAACAGGGCGCGGTGGAAGAAGTGGCCGGCCATCTCGGGCGCGAGGTGCGGTCCGGGCCCCTCGATGTGGAAGTGGATGACCTTGACGTCCTCGAGCTCGGGTGCGCGCGCGACGAGTGCCTCGAGCAGCACCTCGGGTACCGCCGCAGCGCTATGGACGTAGATCTGCTGGCCGGAACGTATGCCGGCGACGGCCTGCTGGGCGGAAACGATGCGCATACCTCAGCGCGAGCCGGCCGGCTCAGGCACGACCAGGACGGGCACTGGACTGTGCGCCGCCACCGTTGCCGAAACGGAGCCGAGCAGCGCCGCCTCGAGGCGGTTGCGCCGGCGCGTGCCCATGACGATCAAGCCAAAGCCACCGTGCCTGGCGAGCGACACGATGCGCTCGGCCGCGGGACCTGCCAGTGGCTCGATGTCGGCGACCGTCGCGCCTTCGGCTTCGGCGATCTGGCGCGCCTTGTCGAGCGTTGCGTCGGCCTCGGCCAGGTGGCGATCCACGAATTCGGAGTAATACGGCTCGCCGAGCGCCTCGGGCGTCTCGGGATGGATGGAAGTGATGGTCAGCTCGGCACCGACCAGACAGCTCAGCCGACCGGCCACACGCGCCGGTTCGAAGCTGGCGTCCTCGCCGCCGATGGCCACCAGGATCTTGTCGAACATCCGAGTGCTCCTTGTTGCGCCCCCATGTCTCTTGGCCGGGCGCCGAGTGCAACCTATCGGTCGCGGCCCGCGGTCGCGTAGTGCCAAGTGGGCCATGGGGCCGGGTCTACCGGCACCGCGATGTACTGCGCGATGGCGGCCCGCGCCGCCGACCGGAAACGGTGGCCAAGTAGGTCAATGTTTCCTGTGGCGCGCAACACGGGCCATTCGGCCCTACCGGCAGCCCCGTCCACGGCGCGAACTAGCGTCATGCGACTCGCTCTGACCCGACGTGCCGACTACGCCGTCCGCGCCATGCTGGCGCTCGCGCGCGAGCCGGAGCGCATCCAGAGCGGCAAGCACCTGGCGCGCGCCACCGGTATCCCGGTGGCCTTCGTCAGCCAGGTGATGAGCGACCTGTCGCAGGCGGGCCTGGTCGAGGCGCGCGTGGGCCGTGCCGGTGGTTACCGGCTGATGCGGCCGGTGGCCGAGATCAGCATGCTCAGCGTCGTCGAGGCCGTCGAGGGCGACACGCGCCGGCGCAAGTGCGTGCTGCGCAACACGCCCTGTGGCGCCGAGCCGATATGCAGTGTCCACAACCTGTTCGCGGGCGCCCAGGAGGCGCTCATCGACCGCCTCGCCGCCGCCAGCCTTTCGAGCGCGGACGGTAGCGGACCGGCAACCGCGCGGGAGGAGTCGGCGACTTCCCAGCCCCTCGTTCGCCACGTTCAGCCCTCCGACCTGCCGGCGCTCGTGGACTTCTATGACAACCTGTCGGCAGAGAGCCGCTACGAGCGCTTCCTGGGCTTCACGCGTGGGGTCGCGGAAGAGATGGCGCGCTCGTTCTGCACGCCGGATCACACTCACGGTGAGGGTTTTGTGGCGCTGCTGCGCGATCCGATGCGTGCCGGTCCGCCACGGATCGTCGGCCACCTGTGCCTGCAGCCATGCGGCGAGGGCCAGCTCGAGCTGGCCGTTGCGGTTGCCGACGCCTACCAGGGGCGGGGCATCGGCCGGCAACTGTTCACGAATGCCATCAACTGGGCGCAGGCCCACGCTGTCGAGAGCATCTATGCGAGCGCGTTCGTCACCAATTCCCGCGTCCTGCGCCTGCTCAGCTCGGCGCCGTACCCGGCGCAGGTGTCGCCGGCCGAAGGCGGTGTGGTGGATGTCACGATGCCGCTCGTTGCCGACGCATTGCCGGCCGATATCTCAACGGTGCCAGCCGAGGCGCGCGTGCGCGCCAGCCGCTCGCGCGGCGAAAAGTCCGTCAGCCGGAGCTGCCGTGTCGTTTGGCGAGGTACGCGGCCGCCTGCGCGCGCCGCTGCAGATTCAACTTCGACAGGATCGAACTGACGTAGTTCTTGACGGTCTTGTCGGAGAGGAAAACCTCCGCCGCGATCTCCTTGTTGGTCTTGCCCTCGGCCACCAGCAGGAGGATCTTCTGCTCCTGCGCGGTGAGTTGCGCGAGTTCGTCCGTGGCGCCGCCGGTGGCAATGCGCCGCACGCGCTCGAGGACCTTCTCCGTGACCGCTGGGTCGAGCAGTGATTCGCCACGACCGACGGCCTCGAGCGCGGCCACCAGGTCGCGTGCCCTGACCTGCTTGAGCAGGTAACCGCTGGCGCCGGCGACGATGGCCGAGAACACGGCTTCCTCGTCCGGATAGCTGGTCAGCATGACTACGCGCGTGCCCGGCACTTCCGCGCGGATCTCACGGCAGGCCTCGATGCCCGAGCCGTCGGGCAGGCGCACGTCCATGACCACCAGGTCAGGCTGGTAGCGACGCGCCATTTCGACCGACTCGGCGGCAGTGCCGGCCTCGGCCACCACCTGGAAATTCGGCCGCCGGCTGAGCATCGCCACCAGGCCCTGGCGCACGACTTCGTGGTCATCGACCACCAGCAGGCGGTGCTGGCGTCCGGGCGTCGGTTCTTCAGTCATCGGCGCTAGTCTCCCACGCTTCTGATCGGAATTTCGGCCACCAACCGCGTCCCCACCCCGGGTTCGCTCGCGATGGTGAGCGTTCCCCCTGCGGCCGTCGCTCGAGAACGGAGGTTGGTCAGCCCTCGCTGGCGTGACGTGCGCCCCTCGTTGGGATCGAATCCCCGGCCATTGTCGCCGACGGTCAGGCGCAGGGTTCCGGCGCGGTTGAGCACCTCGAGCGAGGCCCGCGTCGCGCCCGAGTGACGCGCAATGTTGCTCAGCGCTTCGCGCGTGATCGACAGCATGTGCATGGCGTGCTCGCGCGGCAGGTCGGGCAGCGAGGTGTCGAGTCGCAGTTCGAGGTCGATCATCGTGTTTGCCTGGAATTCGGCGGCCAGCGACTCGATGCCGGCCGCCAGGTCGGCTTCCTCGAGTAGTTCCGGCTGCAGGCCCATGATGAAGTTGCGGATATCGCGGATCGTGCCGTGGATCGAGTCGATGGCACGATCTGCTCGCGCGGCACCGTCCGGCGGGTCTTCGGTGATGATCTCGGGCAGGTCTTCGAGCGACAGCGAGATCGCGTACAGGCTCTGGATGATCGAGTCGTGCAGGTCCTGGCTGATGCGCTGGCGCTCCTCCACGACCGCGAGTCGCTGGATCTCCTCGTGCAGGCGGGCGTTCTCGATGGCGATGGCAGCGTGCAGCGCGAACATCTCGACCAGGCGCACGTCGTCTTCCGAGAAGGTCGCCGCGGTCAGCTTGTTGGTCAGGTACAGGTTGCCGATCGAACGGCCCTTGGTACGTACCGGCACGCCGAGGAAGGAGTGCATCTCGGGGTGGTTGGGCGGAAACCCGGAGCGGCGCTGGTCGGTCGCGATGTCCCCAATCAAGAATGACGAGTCCTCGCGGATGATCAGGCCGAGGAGCCCGCGTCCGCGCGGCAGCTGGCCGATCGCCGCGCGCTCCTCGCGGGTGATGCCGCTCGTAATGAACTGCTCGATGCCGCCGAACGGGCCGACGATGCCGAGGGCTGCGTACTGCGCGCCGACCAGGTCGCGCACGCGGTCGACGATGAGCTGCAGCACGCGCTCGACCGACAGCAGGCCGGCGATACCGCGCACGGCCCCGTCGAGAGCAGCCAGTTGGTCCTGCCTGAGGGCGGCCTCCTGCTTCGCCCAGGCGGCGCCGATCGCCAGCTCGAGGGCCCCCGTGAGCCGGTCGGCGTTGTTGGCGTCGCCGTCCACCCACACGTTCGCTGTGGCGCGACTGCCGGCAGATATGTCGAGGCGGCGCCGCGGGGCTGGATGATCCGCCGCGGGCTGGTTACCGACGAGCGAGCCGGCCGACAGGCTGAGTGTCGGCAGCGGCTGGGCATCAAGCGCCAGAAAGGCACCATTGACCTCGTACGCCTCGGCCAGTCCGGCGAATGCCTCGGCCAACCCTGCCGAGGCCTCATGCGACGGATCGCGGCGCCACACTTCGAGCTGGGCCAGCAGCAGGTGGACCGGCAATAGGGTCTGGTGGGTCACGGGCACAGCGACAAAAGCCTAGCAGCGCAGCCGCCGACCGGCCCGAGTGAAAAGGGCCGTTAGTCCCTGTTTCGCTCGGGCGTCGAAGTTCAACATCCGCACATGGAAGCTGCGTATTCGAGTCTGACGCGCTCGGCTGATCCCGAGCCGATCGTCATGCGCCGGCAGCGTGGACGGATCGGCACGGTGATGCTTGCCACCGACCTGACGTCAGCCTCAGAAGCGGCCACGCTCCAGGCGATTGACCTCGCTGCCTCGCTCAGCGCGCGCCTGCTCGTGGTCAATGTCATTGACCTGGGCGAGGAGACTGCCGCGCCGCTGATGCCCCTCGGCCACGCGCCGCGCGTCGACCAGATGCGCGCCGATCGCGAGCGGCCGCTGCTCTCGATCGTCGATGTGGCCCGTTCGCACGGCGTCGAGGCGGTATTCCTGCTGTGGACGGGCGAAGCGGCACACAGCATCGTCGCCGCAGCCGAAGCGGAGCACGCCGACCTGCTGATAGTCGGGACGCGTGGGCTCGATCGGGCCGACCGCTACCTGCTCGGCAGCGTCTCCGACTACGTCGTTTACCACAGCCCCTGCCCGGTCCTCGTCGCCCGCTAGGCACTGATCGGGCGGGTCCTGCCGCGGGGTGTCGGCCGGCCCCTCGGCGTCCTCAGCGCTGCGCGCTGGCGCCGCCTCCGGCCGGCGCGGCCACCCCGCGTCACCCACCCGGCGCCCAACCCGCGCGAAGTGGTTATTGGGTCCTGCCGTGGGGCGTCGGCCGGCGGGTGGGTGAACACTCAGTCGGGCGTGGCCAGGAGGGCTTCGGCATCGCTGACGCGGGCGAGGACCTGGTCGCGCAGCCGGTCGAGGCCCACGGTGACTTCTGACGCCGTGTTGCGGATCGATGTCAGTTGCACCTTGAGGCGGCGCACGGCGTCGAGCTCGATGCGCACGGCCGTGATGGCAGCCGCAACGCGCGCGACGTCGAGCCTGTCGCTGTCCTCGGCGAGAGATGCGAGGGCGTAGAGCCGGCACAGGCGCAGCGCGGCGTTGAGTGTTGCCGCGTCCGGATCCTGCGGGTCGATCACGCAGAAGACGTGTCCGAAGCGCACATCGAACGGTGCGACACCGCTCGGGGCGTGAGCCGGCGTGAAGACCGCCAGCGCCACCGCGGCGCCGCGATTCCGCTTCGCGTCGGCCAGTTCGTCGCGTATCTGCCGCCATGACAACTGGCGGTCCTTCGCCTCGACGACCACGCGCACTTCCGCCCCCGAGCACGTCTGCGGGTCGATCGTCAGCAGGAAGTCGCCTTTGCGCGAGTGGATGATGTCGCCCGCGTTGTCCGCGGTGCGCTCGACCACGTCGCCCGTGCCGGTCACGACCTCGCACAGCAGCGCTTCGAGCAGGTCCTCGAAATCGCCGCCCTTGGCCGACGACTTCGCTCGCTCGCTCGCGCGCGCCGCCGAAGCCGCTTCAATGGCGGTCAGCCGATCGTTGAGCTTCTCGAAGGCGGCGCTCACTTCGGTGCGGAATTGGTGGAGAGGCGAGCCCAGGCGCGTGGGATCGAGCAGCTGGGCGAGCCGCGACGCGTCCCCGTCGAAATAGGTGCCCAGCAGCGTCCGGATGCGCCCGATGGCCGAATCGCGCTTGGTCTCGTCGAACAGCTCGCCGATCAGGCGGTTCAGCTGGCCGCGGTCGCCCAGGAAGCGCTCGAGCGTGCGCGGCAGGCGGCCGTCCTGGTCGGCAAAGTTCTGGCGCAGCATCTGGTCCAACGCGGTGGCCGCCTTGTCATTGACCATGACGCTGCGCTGGACGAGGGCGTCGAATTCGCGGCGTACGAGGTCGATGTCGACCGACGTACCAGCGTCTTCGAGCGCCAGCAGGCCGATGCGCAGTGCCCGGGTTACCAGTTCCGTTTGGTCGTCCGCAGGCCGCTGGCCGACGAAGGCGGCCAGCGGCCGGTCCGCCAGCCGCAGGTTCTCGATGACCAGCGTGTCGGCCTCGACGCGCACGTTCTGGCGAGCGGACTGATGAGCATGAAGCGGGACGATGGTGGCGGTTTCCATGCGTGCATGGTTGCCCTCCCGCGTGCCACCTTGCATGTCACAGAATCAACGGATGGAAATAATGCTGGCGCACGGCGCCTCCGGCAACGCGGCGAGCATGGCCCCGTACGTCGACGGTTTGCGCGAGCGCGGCCTGCGGGGGCGGGCGATCGACCTGCCGGTGGGCCGGGCCGAGCGGGCAGTCGGTCCGTTCCGGACGCAGGCCGGCCAACTTGCCAGCGCGATCATCGGCGGCCACTCCTACGGCGGACGGGTGGCCAGCCTCCTCGCCGCCGAGGATCGACCGCGCGCCCTCATCCTGCTCAGCTATCCCCTCCATCGTCCGGGCGGCACCGACTGGCGATCGCGCGTGGCGCACTGGCCGGCGATCGAGTGTCCGGTGCTGCTGCTCTCGGGCGACGCGGACCCCTTCGCCCGCGTCGCGTGGCTGCGCGAAGCCGTCGCGCTGCTCCCGAACCACCACCTCCATACATATCCGGGTGTGCGGCACGGGCTGAAGCCGGTCCTCGGCGATGCGCTTGATCGAGTTGCGGACTTTGTGCGCGGCCTCTAGCGGCATAGGATGGCGTCGATGATCGAGCGCCAGACGATCGAGCGGGCGCCCAAGGTCCTGCTCCACGATCACCTCGACGGAGGGCTCCGGCCGGCCACCGTCATCGAGCTTGCCCGGGAGGTCGGCTATCGCGGCCTGCCCACGACTGACCCGGCCGAGTTGGCTGCCTTCTTCACTGCGGGCGCCGATCGCAAGAGCCTCGAGCTCTACCTGGAGGGCTTCGAACACACGGTGGCCGTGATGCAGACACCGGCCGCCCTGCGCCGCGTGGCGCGCGAGTGCGCCGAGGACCTCGCCGCCGACGGTGTCATCTACGCCGAGGTGCGCTACGCGCCCGAGCTCTCGACCCACGAGGGCCTGTCGCTCGACGAGGTGGTCGAGGCCATCCTCGAGGGTTTCGACGAGGGTGAGGCGGCAGCCGGCATCAGGATGCGCTTCATCGTCACCGCCATGCGCCAGTTCGCGCGCTCGGTGGAGATCGCCGAGCTGGCCATCCGCTACCGCGACGCCGGGGTGGTCGGCTTCGACGTCGCCGGACCTGAAGCAGGCTTTCCCCCGACCCGCTACCTGGACGCCTTCCAGTTGATCCACTCGGCCAACTTCCACCTGACCATCCACGCGGGCGAGGCGTTCGGTCTGCCCTCGATTTGGGAAGCGCTGCAGTGGTGCAACGCGGAGCGCCTGGGCCACGGCGTGCGCATCGTCGACGACATCGAGGTGGGCGACGCAGGCGAGGTGCGCCTGGGCAGGCTGGCCTCGTTCGTGCGCGACCGTCGCGTCGCGCTCGAAATGTGTCCCACTTCGAACGTTCACACCGGGGCAGTGGCAGCCATCGAACAGCACCCCATCGACCTGCTGCGCCGGTTGCGCTTCCGGGTCACGGTCAATACCGACAACCGGCTGATGAGCGGCGTGACGATGAGCGACGAGTTCGAGACACTGTCGCGCGTCTTTGGCTTTGGTCTCGACGAGATGGAATGGCTGACCCTGAATGCCATGAAGAGTGCCTTCGCGCCATTCGACGAGCGGCTGCGCCTGATCAACGGCGTCGTCAAGCCCGGCTACGCCCGATTGCTGGCCGAAACCTCCCTGGCCGACACTGCCGCGCGCTACTGACCGGGCCGTCGCGGCGCTGACGAGGCCCGTCACGCGGTACTGCTAGGCTCCCCGCGGTGACAGACAAACCGGCCGAGCCGAGCGAAGACGCAGCGGTCGAGCCCGAGGCACGTTCGCGCCTCGGCGGCGTCGCGGCGAGCATTGCCGGTGCGGCCGGACCCGTCATCGACGCCGCCCGACGCGCCATCGGCGAGCGTGACGGCGCGCGGGTTCGCCGGGTCCGGCGGATGGGCCACCAGCCACTGCTCAACCTCTGGGACGTCCACCCGGAGGCGCGCCGTGCCGCCATCCGCGAGCTCGGCGTCCAGAGCATCCCGGTGACCGAGATCAGGGGTACCGCGGTTGAGGGCCCGGCGCAGCGCGGTGGTGATTTCCTGCCGCTGCGCGAGCGACGCTCGCATGACTGGCGTGCACGCTGGCAACGCATCATCAACGCGGTCGACGGCCTGGTAACGCTGCCACCCATCGACCTGATCAAGTTCGGTGATGACTACTGGGTCGTCGACGGCCACAACCGGGTTGCCGCGGCCCTGTACACCGGGCAGATCGAGCTTGATGCAGCGATCCAGGAGCTGCGCCTGCCGGGCATGCCGTCGGCGGGGCCGCAGGCGCTGGCGCCGGTGCTCGAGGGCAGTCTCGACCTGCGTGATGCCGGTGCGGGACGGTTCACGCGAACCGGGGTACGTCCCAGCGAGCGGCTGCCCGACCATTTCGAGCCGCACGATCACTCGCGCCGCCCGCGGCGCACCAGGAAGGCGGCCGAGTGATTCGCCGCCTGGCCGTTGACTGGCCGTCCAGCGGCCCGGTTGCGGGTGGCCGGCCGATCCGCCTGCTGGCCGCGTCCGACCAGGTCGAGCGCGGGCTCGACTTCGCCCGCAACCGGGCCGAGCTCGAACCCATCGACGCGGTACTCGGCTGTGGCGACCTGGAGCCTGATTACCTCGCCTTCCTGGCCGATGCCTTCGGGGTGCCGCTGGTATACGTCCGCGGCAACCATGACCGTGGCGGAGCCTGGCGTGCCGGCAGCGAGAAACTCCCCGATCCGCTGGATGACGGTCTGGCGGAAGCGGCGGGCATCGGCATCGCCGGCCTGTCGTGGCCGCACGAGGTCCAGGGCCGCGCGGTGCGCGACGAGGCGTCGGCCTGGCGCCAGGCCGTGACCCTGCGACTGCGTGCCTGGCCCGCGCGTGCCCCGCGCATCGTGATCAGCCATGTTCCGCCGCTCGGCCTCGGCGATACGCCCGAGGACCTCTACCATCGCGGCTTCGCCGCCTATCACTGGTTGTGCGCCCGGTTCAAGCCCATCCTGTGGCTGCACGGTCACACGTCCCTGGCGGCGACCGACTGCTGGCACGAACGCTGGGGTGGCACGACCCTCGTCAACGTAACGGGTGCCGTGATGCTCGAACTGCGGCCAACTGCCGGCCCCGCCGGCACGGCTAAGATCACGGGCGGCATGGAGGGGAAATGACGCGCATCCTGCTGTACACGGGCAAGGGCGGGGTCGGCAAGACCAGCGTCGCGGCGGCCACCGCAGTCCTGTGTGCCCAGCGCGGGCTGCGCACCCTGGTGGTCTCGACGGACATCGCCCACAGCCTGGCCGACGCGCTCGACACGCCCGTGGGTCCCACACCACGCGAGATCGCGCCCAACCTGTGGGCTCACGAGCCGGACGTCTTCTTCAACATCAGCCGCTACTGGCGGACGATCCAGTCGTACTTCTCGAGCCTCTTCTCGTGGGGCGGGCTCGACGAGGTGATGGCCGAGGAGATGACCGTCCTGCCCGGCATGGACGAGCTCGGCAACCTGCTGTGGATCGGCGACCACGTGGACCGCGCCGAGTACGACCTGATCGTCGTCGACGCCGCGCCGACCGGCGAAACCGTCCGCCTGCTCAGCCTGCCCGAGGCGAGCCGCTGGTGGATCGAGAAGATCGCGCCCATCGGCCGGCGGGTGCAGCGCCTCGGCGGCCCACTGCTGCGGCGCATTGTTGGAGTGCCGCTGCCCTCGGATGCGGTGTACGAGTCGGCCGAGGCCCTGCTCGACCGGCTGCGCTACGTGCACGAGTTGCTGTCGAATCCCGACCGCTCTTCGGTGCGCCTGGTGCTCAACCTCGAGCGCGTCTCGATCCAGGAGGCGCAGCGCTCCTTCACCTACTTCCATTTGTACGGCTACCCGACCGACATGATCGTGGCCAACCGTGTGCTGCCGGTCGCTGCTGGCCACTACTTCGACGAATGGCGCGAGGCACAGGCGCGCTACCTGCCGCTCGTCGAACAGCAGTTCGCGCCGGTGCCCGTTCGCACGGTGCCCTTCTTCGACCACGAGATGGTCGGCCTCGAGCGGCTGACCCAGCTCGGCCAGGCGCTGTTCGGCGACAGCGATCCCCAGGAATTCCTGTACCGCGGCCGGCCCTACTGGGTCGAGCGCCACGACGGTGGTTACACGCTGTCGGTCGAACTGCCCTTCGCCACGCGCGAGGAGGTCTCGCTGTCGCGCTCGGCCGACGAGCTGGTGCTGCAGGTCGGCGCGTGGCGCCGTAATCTCGTCCTCCCACGTCTGCTGCTGGACGCGCCGACGCAGGGCGCGAAAATGGAAGATCGAGTGCTCAAGGTCCGCTTCGCGGAGCCGTCAAGGGCCGTTGCCGGAGGAATGAAGAATGGGTGACCAGAGAATGGAAGATCTCGAGCGACGGCTGAACGAGCTCGAGGGACGCAGCAGTGCCATGGAGCGGGCAATGGACGCGGCAATGGTGCGCTCGAAGGCGGCCATGAGCTCGATCATGCCCGACGAGACGCGCAAGCACATGCGCGCCGCGTGGCGCGAGCAGTTGCTCGCCGTGCGCAGCCTGCTCGACCACTGGGCCAACCGGATGCTCGACAATTCGACGCCGGCGAAGGAGCCGCCGGGCCGCGAGAACATCCCGATCGACTAGAAGTCGCGGGTCCTGCCGTGGGTCTGACGGCCGGCGCTTCGGCCTGCGAACATCCTGCGCGCTGACCGGCCTCGCGCCGACGCGGCCGACCCGCGTCACCCGCTGGCCGGGCATGGGAATAGCACGATAGCACATGAGTGAGCCACGCTGGGCTGGGCGGGCGTGCACGGCGTTTCGTGGCCAGCTACCGCGGCTTCGAGCGCGACGCGAAGATGTTCGTGCTCTCGACCGTCTTCGCGGCGGGCGCGATCGGCCTGTTCTGGATCAACTTCAATCTGTACCTGGCGGCACTCGGCATCGATGCCGCGACGATTGGCCTGATCGCCACGGCCGGCGCGCTGAGCTCGGCGCTCATCGCGCTGCCGGCCAGCGTGCTGTCCAATCGCATCGGGCGGCGGCTGACCATGATCATCGGCCTCGCCCTGGCCGCCGCCGCGCTAACCGGCTTCTTCCTCGTGGGTCCGGCAGTGCCACTGCTCTTTGTGCTGGCCATCGCCTACAACGTCGGCCAGCAGACGCAGCTGGTCGTGGCCAGCCCGTTCATGACCGAGCACTCGCGCCCCGCGCGGCGTAACGAGCTCTTCGCCCTGCAGTTCGCCGTGAGTTCGGGCACGCAGGTCGTTGCCGCGCTCGGTGGCGGCGCGCTCGCCGCGCTCGTGGCAGCGCTGAGCGGGCAGGGCGCGGACAGCCCGACGGCGTATCGCGTGTTGTTGCTGGCGATGGCCACGCTCACCGTGCTCGGCCTGGTCACGGCAGCGCTGTTGAGTGACGATCGTGGGCTGGTGCGCGGTGTTGACGTGCCCGAGGCATCGGCCGAGCCGGGTCCGCCGCGCCTGGCAACCGGCCCGGTGCACGCGCGACTGGACCGCCTCGGGCTGCGCGTCGGCGATCCGCGCCTGTTCGTCCGGCTGTTGCTGCCGGGCTTCATCATCTCGCTCGGCGCCGGCCAGGTGCTGCCCTTCCTGAACCTGTACATCGTCGGCCGCTTTGGCCTCGATCTCTCGCAGACCAACGTGATCTTCGCGGTGACCTCGTTCGGCACGATGATCGCCATCCTGGTCCAGCCGCTGCTTGCCCAGCGGTACGGCCGGATCGGCTCGACGGTCCTTGTCCAGGGGGCGAGTATCCCGTTCCTGATTGCGCTCGGATTTGCGCCCTGGCTGTGGCTGGTGGTCGTGGCGATGGCCGTCCGCAACTCGCTCATGAACGCCAGCAATCCCATCTACAACGCGTACGTCATGGAGCGCGTGCGGCCCCTCGAGCGGGCAACGATCGCGGCCACCATGAGCCTGTTGTGGCAGCTCGGCTGGGCAGTCGGCGGCGCGTATTACGCCATCGTCCAGGGGACGTTCGGTTTCGAGCGCGGCTACGACGTCAACTTCGTGACCATCATCCTCCTCTATGCACTCGCCACTTCGCTCTACTGGCTATGGTTCGGGCGAGCCGAACGGGCCCAGCTGAGGCGGGGCCAGGCGCGCGCGGAGGTGGCCACTTGAGCATCGAGATAAGCCGGGTACCGGAGGCGTCCCTGCGCGATTGGGTCGACACGATCGGTGTCGCCTTCGCGGAGCACAGCAGCGAGGAGCAGTGGGCGCTCGACCGTGCGCTGACCGAGCCCGATCGGGTCCTCGGCGCCTACGACGGCGACCATCTCGTGGGCGGCGCGACCGCCAACTCCATTCAGCTGACAGTGCCCGGTGGCAGCGTGGCCGCGGCTGGCGTGTCGGCCGTCGGAGTGCTGCCCACGCACCGGCGGCAGGGCGCCTTGCGGCAACTCATGGACCGCCAGTTGCGCGACGTACGCGAGCGCGGCGAGCCGGTGGCGATCCTGTGGGCGTCCGAGGGGGTCATCTACCAGCGTTTCGGCTATGGCCTGGCGACGCTCACCGGCGGCATCGACATCGAACGCCAGTGGACCGCGTTGCGCGGCGAGGCCGAGCGACACGGCGCGATGCGGCTGGTGACGCGTGATGAGGCCAGGCGGGCGCTGCCGCCGGTATTCGATGCTGTCCGTCCGGCCGTGCCCGGCTTCATCTCGCGCTCGCCGGCGGCATGGGCTGCGCTGTTCGCCGACCTGCCCCAACACCGCGCGGGTGGCGGCGAGCGGTTCTACGCGGTCCACGAACGCGATGGACACGCCGCCGGCTACGTGATGTACAGGATCAAGGAAGATTGGTCGAGCGCGGGTCATGCAAGCACGCTGATGGTGGTCGAGCTGATCGGCGTCGATCCGGCCGCCTCGCTCCGGCTGTGGCGCTACGTGTTCGGCGTCGACCTGATGTCGCGCATCACGGCCCGGCGCGGCCCGGCTGACCATCCGCTGCTGCTCCAGCTTGCCAACCCGCGGCGAGCGTCCGTGCAACTCGGCGACGGCCTGTGGCTGCGCATCGTCGACGTTGGTGCGGCGCTTTCGCAGCGCTCCTATCGCGCCGATGGCGATCTCATCCTCGAGGTCACCGACGCGTTCATGCCCGAGTGGGCGGGTAGATGGCGGCTGACCGTCACCGATGGCGCAGGCCACGCCGAGGCGGCCGATGATCCGGCCGACATGCTCGTCGACACGACCGACCTTGCGGCCGTCTACCTGGGTGCCTTCACCTTCGCCGACCTGGCGCGCGCGGGGCGGACCCGTGAGCTGAAACCCGGCGCGTGGTCGCGCGCGGACGCTCTGTTCAACACGAGTGTCCCGCCCTGGTGCCCGGTGATGTTCTGACTCGCGATACGAAAACGCCCGAAGGAGCCGCCCGATCCGGTGGCTGGGAAACTGGCGAACCAGCCTTCCGGCTCCGGTGTCGTGGCCCCTTCGGGACGACCACAATGTAGCGCCTGCGCCGATCCGTGGACAATCACCGTTGTCCACGAGATGTTCTCGGGAACGTGCCCTTATCCACGCCTCATCCAGATATTTCGTCCACAGGGAAGGATCGGCCGCCGATGAACGAGCTCCCGGGCTCCACCGAACCACGCTGGGCGCCGCCCGTCGAGCCCGTACCCCCGCAGGGCAGGCCGGCAGTGGCCATCGCCGGCCTGCTGCTGCTGGTCGTCGTCTTCGCCTTCGGTGTATTTGTCGGCCAGAGCGGCGCGCTCGGGACCGTCACCGGTGGCAGCCAGCAGCCGCAGGCCAGTGGTGTCGGAGCGCAAGCCGTGCCGTCGGACGCGCCGGCCGATTTCGGGGTCTTCTGGCAGGCGTACGAGCTGATCAAGCAGAACTACGTGGGGCGTGGCGACCTGGCCGACCAGACGATCACCTACGGCGCGATCTCGGGCATGATGCAGGCGCTCGGCGACACCGGCCATTCGATCTTCCTGACGCCCGCCGACGTGAAGGCCTCACAGAATCAGCTGGGCGGCAGCGTGGTCGGGATCGGCGTGCTGCTGGGCGACCGCAACGGCTCGGTGATCGTCCTCCAGGTCGTCGACAACGGCCCGGCCGGGCAGGCCGGGATGCGCGCGGGCGACGTGATCGTCGCGGTCAACGGCCAGAGTGTCACCGGCCAGAACGGCCAGCAGATCGCCGCGCTGGTGCGTGGCGCGGCCGGCACCTCGGTCGAGATAGGCGTCCAGCGTCCATCGACCGGCGAGACACTCGACTTCACGATCGTGCGCGCCGAGGTTCACTTTCCGGCAGCATCGTGGACCATGGTGCCGGGCACCAGGGTGGCGCTACTGAACCTGATCGAGTTCTCGACCGGCTCGGCGGAGGAGCTGCGCCAGGCGCGCGACCAGGCGGTCGCCGCGGGCGCACAGGCGTTCATCCTCGACCTGCGCGGCAACCCCGGCGGTTACGTCGACCAGGCAATCGACGTGGCGAGCCTGTTCCTGAAGCAGAAGACCGTCTACATCCGCGGACTGGCCGACAACCAGCGCATCCCGGTCATGACCAACGACTCGATCGCTGCCACCGACCTGCCGCTGGCGCTGCTGGTCGACGCGAACACCGCCAGCTCCGCCGAGATCGTCGCGGGCGCCCTCGAGTCGAACCAGCGTGGGCCGGTGATCGGCGAGACGACCTTCGGCACGGGGACGATCCTGCTCACCTATCCGCTCGATGACGGATCGGCCATCCGGCTCGCGGTCGAGCGCTGGCTGACGCCAGATGGCCAGTTGATCTTTGGCCACGGTATTACGCCCACGGAGACCGTGGCGCTGCCCGCCAACCAGCTGCCGCTCGACCCGAGCGAGGTCGGCGCGCTGACCCCCGACCAGGTGGCGACGATGCCCGACGACCAGCTGCGTGCAGCCATCGACGCCCTCACCGGGGCGGCCCCCAGCCCATCGTCGAGCGCAGCTCCAGGCTGAGGGAGGGGCGTCAGCCGAAGGTCACCTCGACGACGCGCTCCTCGGCGCCGCGCACGATGCGCAGGCTGAGTCCAGCGGCGCCGCTCACCGACGCCAGGACGTCGTAGACATCGTCAGGCTCACTGATCGGCTTGCCGGCGGCTTCGACGATCAGGTCGCCTTCGGCGACACCCGCTCGAGCGGCCGGACTGTCTGCCTCGACCTCCCTCACGAGCACGCCGTCGCGCTCCGCCAAGCCGACTGCGCGACGCATCCGGCGGGCGACCCACGACGGCGCAATGCCGACACCCAGCCGCGGGCGCTGCGCCTGCTCACCGCGGCCGAGTGCCGCGGCACGCTCCTGGAGGGCGGCGTCAGCAGGCAGGGCCAGGTAGAAACCGCTGCCCAGCCGATTGGTGTTGATGCCCACCAGGCGACCCGCGCCATCGACCAGGGCGCTGCCCGACGATCCGGGCGCCAGGGGGGCGGTGTGCTCCAGGCTGCCGGCGATGCGCCGGCCTCGCGGGCCGCGAAACGCGCGGGCGACGCTCGACACGAAACCGAAGGTCACGCGCGGCGCGCCGCCGGCAACCGCGGCAATCGCGAAGACCGGCGCGCCGACGCCGGCCGCGTCGGGGGCCCACGCGAGCGGCTGGGCGCTGCCGGTGTCCACGCTGAGCACGGCCAGGTCGCCGTCGATGTCGATGCCCTTCAGTTCCGCCGTCGCCGAGCGGCCATCGGCGAAGGTCAGTTCGGCACCGTCGCCGTGCAGGTTGTGGGCGTTGGTCAGGACCTGGCCCTGTGCGATCACAATGCCCGAACCGCCGCGCCAACCGCCACCGAGCCGAACCACGGACGGGCCGGCCTTGTTCGCCGCCGCCGCCAGTTGCTCGCCGATTTCCTCCAGGATTGCCATGCCACTTACCTCGCTATGCACTTGCAACTTGCAAGTTACAACGGCGGACGTGATGGCGCAAGATCTCCGGGCGCTGTCACAATCGGACCATGGGCACAGGCGATCCGCGCGGCGACGAACCGGTGACGCCGCTCGATGCCGCCCTCGTACGCATGGGCGACCGCTGGTCGTTCCTGATCGTCGAAGCGTTGCTGGAGGGCCCGCGCCGATTCGGCGAGCTGCAGGCAGCACTGCCCGGCATCGCGCCCAACATCCTGACCGAGCGACTGCGACGCCTCGAGCGGGCAGGCATCGTGATCACCGCGCGCTACGCCGAGCGCCCCGTTCGGCTCGCTTACGGCCTCAGCCAGGACGGCCTGGAGTTGGCTGGCGTGCTGCGCCTGCTGGCCGCCTGGGGGACCGCAACGGCATACGGCGGGGATGGCCCCTCGACGGGGGAGGGTGTTCGTCACGTCGCCTGTGGCTCGCTGCTCGAAGCACGCTGGTATTGCCCCACCTGCGCGCGCGTCGTTGAGGAAGGGGAGGGCTCCAGCCTGCGCTATGCGTGACGCGGCAGGACCGGTGCGCAGGGCGGCTTAGTCGCATACAGCCGAAAGCGGGTTTACACTCCGCTCGCCCAAGACAAGAAGACCCGGAGCGAACCTTGTCCCACACGCCAATGCTCACCGGCCAGGCGCGCGACGTCCTCAGGCAAGCCGAGGCCGCCGCGCGTGCCGCCCGCGTCAACCACGCCGACTATCGCCTCGATCTCGAGTTGACGGCCGGCCTCGCCACCTACCGCGGAGAGGCGACGCTCTCGTTCGCGATGACCGGCGAAGGGCCACTGTTCCTCGATTTCCGCGGGCGCACGATCGAGCAACTGGAGGTCAACGGCCATACCGCTGAGCCGGACTGGACCGGCTATCGCCTGACCCTGCCCGGCGAGTTGCTCCGCGAAGAAAACGTGGTGCGCGTTCGGTATCTGAATGACTACGACACGACGGGTGACGGCTTTCATCGTTTCGTCGATCCGGAAGACAACGCCGAGTACGTCTACACGAACTTCGAGCCGTACGAAGCGCACCGCCTCTTTCCGTGTTTCGACCAGCCCGACATCAAGGGCCGCTACACCGTGACCGTGGTGGCGCCGGCGGAATGGCAGGTCGTCGCCAACGCCCCGCTGAGCGAGTCGGCGCCGGCCGACGAAGGCCGCACGCGCCATCAGTTCGCCCAGACCGAACGTTTCAGTACGTACCTGATGGCGTTGATCGGCGGGCCATACGCCGTGCGCCGGACCGAGCACAAGGGCCTCAGCCTGGGACTGTACGCGCGCCGATCGATGGAGCACCTGCTCGCAGACCAGGCGGTCGAAATCTTCGAGTTGACGACCCAGGGACTCGACTTCTACGCGGAGCAGTTCGACCAGCCCTTCCCGTTTGCCAAGTACGACCAGGTGTTCGTGCCCGAATACAACTCGGGCGCCATGGAAAACGTCGGCTGCGTGACCTACAACGAGGCGCACCTGTTCCGCGACCCGCCGACCCTCAACGAGCGCCTCAATCGCGCCGAAACATTCCTGCACGAGTTGGCGCACATGTGGTTCGGCAACCTGGTGACCATGCGCTGGTGGAACGACCTGTGGCTGAACGAGAGTTTCGCGACGTACGTCTCGTACGTGACGATGGTCGAGGCAACGCGCTTCACCAACGCGTGGAAGGTCTTCGCCGCCGACATCAAGCGTTGGGCGTACCAGCAGGACCAGCTGCCCACCACGCACCCGATCTCAGGCGAGGCGGCCGACACCGAGATCGCCTTCCTGAACTTTGACGGCATCACCTACGGCAAGGGCGCTTCGGTGCTCAAGCAGCTGGTCAAGTACCTCGGCCGTGATGCCTTCCGTGATGGGGTGCGGCTGTACTTCCGCCGGCATGCATGGGGCAACGCCACGCTGGGCGACTTCCTGGCATGCCTCGAGGAGGCGAGCGGGCAGCGTCTCGACGAGTGGGCGCGGCTGTGGCTCGAAACAGCATCACTGGACACCCTTGCGGCGAAGTGGCTGCCCGACGGCGACCGGCTGGCCCAGCTGACCGTCGAGCAGACTGCGCCAGAGGCCTATCCCTACCTGCGCCCGCATGCACTCGAGGTCACGCTCGGGCGAAGCACGCCGGGCGGGGTCGAGATCGCCGCCCTGCCGGTCCTGGTCACCGGCGCCTCGGCCAGCGTGCCCGACGCACAGGGCCGTCCGCTGCCGGAGCTGGTGTTTCCCAATCACGGCGACCACGCCTACGCCAAGGTTCAGCTCGACGCCGCGTCGCTCGGTTTCGTGCGCCGCAACCTGGCCAATGTCGACGACGCCCTGCTGCGCGAGCTGCTGTGGATGTCGCTGTGGGAGATGGTCCGCGATCGGCAGCTGCGCTCGACGGCATACCTCGCCATCAGCCGCGAGCGGCTGGGCGGCGAGCCGGACCTTGACATTCTCGAGACTGTGCTGGGGCGCGCGACGCTGTCGATCGCGCGCTACGTGCCCGAAGCAGTCCGCGAGCAGCAGGCCCACACCTGGTTCGAGTTTGCGCTGGCCAACGTGGCGCAGTCGCACGGGGATCGGCAGATCATGTGGGCGCGCTCGGCAATCACCGTGGCGGCGTCGGCCGCCGATGTCGCACGGCTGGCCGACCTGGCCGGTGACCGGGACCGCATCGAAGGTTTCGAGCTCGACCAGGAAATGCGTTGGTCAATCGCCGTCAAGCAGGTCGCGTTCGGGCTTCCCGCCGCCGACGCGGCGCTCCAGCACGAAGCGGCACGTGATCGATCCGACCGCGGCCACCGGGCCATCCTGCGCGCGGAAGCGTCGCGGCCAACGGCGCAGGCGAAGGCCGACGCCTGGCAGCGCATACATGGCCAGGGCTACGGGTCGTTCCACCTGACGCGCGCGGCCATGATGGGCTTCTTCTGGCCGCAGCAGGAGTCGCTCGTCGAGCCCTACGCTGACCAGTTCTTCGAGAAGGTGCGCGACGTCTTCTCGACGCGCGACCACCCCTTCGCGCGCTCCTACCTGATGGCGATGTACCCGTCCTACCGCGGTGACCCGGCAGTGCTCGAGCGCTCACAGCAGCTGCTGGCCGACCTCAACGGCCACCTGCCGACGCTCAAGCGCCAACTGGCCGAGGTGGCCGACGAGCTCGACCGCCAGATCAAGGTACGCGCCTACGCGGAGGCGCCGCACTAGCCGAATGACCAGCCGGCGCTGGGTCGAGCCGGTCACGCTGACGGGCGACGTCGTGCGACTCGATCCGTTGTCGCTGGAGCACCTGCCCGCGTTGACCACGGTCGGCCTCGAGGCCGACATCTGGCGCTGGATGCCGCGCCAGGTCAACTCGCCCGGTGACATGCGCGCCTACGTCGAGGCGGCACTGGACGCCTCCACGGCGGGGACCGAGATGCCCTTCGCCACGATCGACCAGGCGACCGGTCGGGTCATCGGGACCACGCGTTACATGGCCATCGAGCCACGTCACCGCCGGCTCGAGATCGGCAATACGTGGCTGGCTCCGGCGTGGCAAGGAACGGCAGCCAACAGCGAGGCCAAGCTGCTGATGCTCGGCCACGCCTTCTCCGCCCTGGGCGCGCTGCGCGTCGAGTTCAAGACCGACGCGCTGAACGAGCAGTCGCGCGCCGCGTTGACAGGCATCGGCGCAACCGAAGAGGGCACTCTGCGCCGGCACATGCTGACCGACTCGGGCCGCCGGCGCGACTCCGTCTACTTCAGCGTGATCGAAGAGGAATGGCCGCAGGTCCGCATGCACCTGCAACAGCGGCTGGTGCGCCTGCGTGCCGCGAGCGGCCCGGCCGTACCGGCCGCCGGCGACGGCCAGCGCGACTCACATTGAGCGTCGCGCCCTGGCGCGCGACATCCGTGCCCGGTCGAGGTTGTAGGCCGAGTTCACCAGCCCAACATGGGTGAATGCCTGCGGGAAGTTGCCCACCATACGACCTAGTTTGGGGTCGTACTCCTCGGCCAGCAGGCCAACATCGTTACGCAGCGTGAGCAGGCGGTCGAAGAGCGCCGTCGCCTCCTCGATGCGGCCGAGCATGGCCAGGTTGTCGACCAGCCAGAACGTGCACGCCAGGAACGAGCCCTCGCCCGGCGGCAGGCCATCGTCGGTGGCCTCTGTCTGGTAGCGCACCACGAAGCCGTCGCTCATCAACTCGCGCTGGATGGCGTCGATCGTGCCACGCATGCGCGGGTCGGTGGCGGGCAGGAAGTGGACGAGCGGGATCATGAGCAGGCTGGCGTCCAGTTCGTGCGCGCCGTACGACTGCGTGAACGTGTTGCGCTCGGCGTCGAAGGCATTGCGGCAGACGTCGTCATGGATCTCCTGGCGCACCGCGCGCCAGCGCTCGAGTGGCCCGTCGAGCCCGAACTTCTCGATCGCGCGCACCGCCCGGTCGAGAGCCACCCAGGCCATCACCTTCGAGTGCGTGAAGTGGCGCCGCGGGCCGCGCATCTCCCACAGGCCCTGGTCTGGTTCGCGCCAGTGGTCGACGACGAACTCGACCAGGTGGCTGGCCAGGGCCCAGGCGTCGTGATCGGACTTCAGGCCGAAGACGCGGGCGAGGTGCAGCGTGTCGACGATCTCGCCGTAGACGTCGAGCTGGAACTGCCCGGCAGCGGCATTGCCCACGCGCACCGGTCGCGAGCCCTCGTAGCCCGCCAGCCACGGTATCTCGAGTTCGGGCACCCGGCTCTCGCCGGCCGGCCCGTAGAGTGTCTGCAGGCTGGCCGGGTCGCCGGCGGCCGCCCGTAGCAGCCAGTCGTGCCACGCGCGCGCCTCCTCGACGTAGCCGCCCACGTGCAGTGCCCACAGTGAAAAGGCTGCGTCGCGCAACCAGCAGTACCGGTAATCCCAGTTGCGCACGCCGCCGATCGACTCGGGCAGCGACGTCGTCGGGGCCGCCACGATGCCGCCGGTCGGGCTGAAGGTCATCGCCTTGAGCACGATCAACGATCGGCGGACATCGTCCTTCCAGCGGCCCTCGTACTGCAGCCGGGCGCACCAGTCACCCCACCACGCCAGTGTGCGTTCGAGCGCGCCGGCGGCATGCGGCGGCCTGGGCGGCGCCATGTTCGACGGGTGCCACGACAGCACGAATGCGACGAAGTCGCCCTCGCCGACCGTGAACTCGGAGTCGCTGTGTGGTCCGTGGCCGACGATCGGCACATCGCTGCGGAGGCACACGGCATCGGGCCCGGCCACCGCGCAGATATCGCCGCCGACGCGGCGCACCCAGGGGATGAGACGGCCGTAGTCGAAGCGCAGCGTCAATCGGCTGCGCATCCGGACCTGGCCGCGCACTCCCTGGACGACGCGGATGAGATGGGGATGCTCCGCCCGGGGCGGCATGAAGTCGACTACTCGGACCAGGCCGTCGCCGACCTCCCACTCCGTTTCGAGCACCAGCGAATCGCTGCGATAGGCGCGTCGGGCGGCGCGCTCGACCCCGACTGGGGCGAGTAGCCACCGGCCGTTGTCGGGGGTACCCAGCAGGGCCGCGAAACAGGCTGCCGAGTCGAAGCGCGGCAGGCACAACCAGTCGATCGAGCCGTCAATGCCGACCAGCGCGGCTGTCTGCATGTCCCCGACGAGCGCGTAGTCCTCGAGTCGCAGAGTCACCGCAGAAGAATGTAGTCGACGCGAGCGTTGGCGGGCGCCACCCGAGTTTGTCGCAGGTCCGTTATGCGACCCTGGCCGATTCCTCGGTGGCGTGCGCGCGACTGCCGGTCCGTCGCTCCGCGGGCCGTGGCGTGCGGGCCGAGCGGGCTGCCGGCGGGCGACGCGCGCCGCGTGAGGCCGGGGCCCGCCGATGGGCAGGGCCGCCGAGCGTGGGCTCGAAACCCTTGACGACGCGCACCGGGAGGTCGCGCTTGAGCAGCAGGTTGACCGCCTTCAGGTAGTCTTCCTCGTCGGGCGCGACAAGTGATATCGCACGGCCCACGGCGCCGGCCCGGCCGGTCCGGCCGATGCGGTGCACGTAGTCGTGTGCGGTGTGTGGCAGTTCGTAGTTGACGACCAGCGGCAGCGCCTCGATGTCGAGGCCGCGCGCGGCGACGTCGGTCGCCACGAGCACCTGCACGTCGCCGGTCTTGAAGCCGGCCAGCGCGCGCTCGCGGTCGGGCTGGCTGCGATCGCCGTGAATGGCGACGGCGGCGATGCCGTCACGATCGAGCTGCGACGCGAGGCGTCCGGCCTGCAGCTTGGTGCGCGTGAAGACCAGCACCTGGTGCAGGTCGCGCCGGCGCACGAGTTCGGCCAGCAGCTCGCGCTTGCGGTGGTCGTCGACCAGGTAGACCACCTGGGCGACCAATTCGGCAGCCGTTATCTGCGGTGCCACATCGACCGACACCGGCGACTTGAGCAGGTGCGCGGCCAGGCGGCGGATCTCGGCTGAGAAGGTGGCCGAGAAGAGCAGCGTCTGGCGGTTGGCCGGCAGTTGCTCGACGATGCGCGTGATGTCGGGCAGGAAGCCCATGTCGAGCATCCGGTCGGCCTCGTCGAGCACCAGCACCTCGATCGTCGCGAGCGACAGGTTGCGCTGGCCCAGGTGGTCGAGCAGCCGGCCGGGCGTCGCCACGAGCACCTCGACGCCGGCCCGCAGCGCCTTGGTCTGGGGCTCGATGGGCACGCCGCCGTAGACCACCGAATAGCGCAGCGGGACGTGCCGGCCGTAGGCAGTGAAGCTCTCGTATACCTGTACGGCCAGTTCGCGGGTGGGTGCGAGGATCAACGCACGCAGTGGGTGTCGGGCAGGCGAGAAGCTGGTGTTCGCGTGACGGCCCAGGCGCTCGAGCATGGGCAGCGCGAAGGCCGCCGTCTTGCCCGTGCCCGTCTGCGCCCGGCCAAGCAGGTCGTGGCCGGCGAGCACGTACGGTATGGCCTGCTCCTGGATGGGCGTCGGCTGCTCGTAACCCTGCTCGGTGACGGCGCGCAGGATCTCCGGGTCCAGCCCGAATTGGTCAAATAACAACACAGAACCTCTCTTGTCGACCGCTCAGCCGCTCAGGCGCCGCAGCCAGAACCAGTACGCGGGTTTAATGAATACCCGGTCATAGGCGGGCAGGGTGCGCACCACGTGGCCGCCCCAACCCTTCTTGAAACGATAGACGCCATCGAGCGGATCGGCTTCGGCCGCGCGACGCATCTGCTCCAGTTGCGCTTCCGAGCGGTCACCGGCGGCGAGCGCCAGCTCATATGCTCCGCGCGCGTCGGCCATGCCGCCCAGGTCCCATGTCCTGACACCGCGCTCGCGCGCCCACTGGATGGCCTGCCATTGGAGCACGTGCACCGCGCGCAATTCGAGGGCCTCGCCGGTGGATCCGGCGACGAGGTAGCTGCCGAATTGGCGCCAGCCGACCACGAGCGCGGCGGCCACGTCGTGTCCGTCGTGCTGCGCGACGAGCAACCTGGCCGCATCACCGAATGCCTGCCACAGCGTCCGGTAGTAGTCCGCGCCGTGGTAGGTGAACCGCTTGCGCTCCTGGGTTGCGAGGAGCATGTGCTCGAGCAGCTCGAAATCCTCCGGCCGCGTCCCCTCGCGGATGGTCACGCCGTTGCGTTCGCCGCGCTTCACGTCGGCACGATGGCCCTTGGAAAAGTCGCGGAACAGGTCGTCGAGTGGGCGGTCGATCTCGAGCGCGACCGACGAGCGCAGTTGCAGCGTCCGGGTGGTGGGTCTGAACCCGGCCGCGCGCAGTTGGGCGTCGAACGTGCCGGCGCGCGGGTCGGTCACGGCGATGGCCGGCTCGAGACGCAGAAACGCGGCGCGGTGCTTGCGTGCGCGCCTGACCAGCTGGTCGAGGAAGGCCCCGTCCAGGTGTTCGCCGTCGAAAATCGGCCCGCGCGGCACGTAAGCCGCCGATAGGCCGGCAAATGGGCGATAAAGGACCTGTGCTGCGGCGCGCCGGTCGGTAGCCGCCAGGCGTACCGGTTGCCAGCCAAAGTGCTGCTTGAGCTCGCCCCACGCCCAGGCCTGCAGGTGCTGCGCGCCAAGGCCGGCCGCGAGCGCGTCCCAGGCGATGGGCTCATCGAATTCGAGCGCAGCGCTACCGTCGCGCGTATCCGAAATCGCAGGAGCCATCACCAGCGATTGTGACGGGCTGCTCAGTGGAGGATGCGCCGAGCTCCGCAGATTGGGCAGCTGGCCATGCGGCCGCTCGCGTCAGGCTGCAGATAGGTGGCACAGCCGTTGGTCGAGCAGAACAGGCGCTGGCCGTGTGTGGAACGGCGGATGCGCCGGCGTGCCGAAGCAGGCTGGCTCAGGGTGTTGTGGGTTACATGAGATCGGAGTTGCATTTCCGCGCTTTCTGTCTTCCCCTCGCCGAGTTGGTGGAGGCGGGGGCTACTGGGTTGCTCCACGACGTCTTTCCTAGCGTCGGAGCCTTGATCCAACCGGGTCCGCGGGAGCGAGGGTTTGATGCTCAAACCAGCGGCACACTGCGGTTGCTGAATAGATATTACCTGATCGGGCGACGTTCCGCTCCCCGTACGTTTGGCCCGTTACCCGAATGCCGCCCCGGCAGTGCAGTGCCGAGGCCACCTGGCGACGACTGGGCTACTTCCCGGCGGCCCGCAGCTGCGCCTTGCGAGCACGCTTGCCGGCCTGGTATTCGGCCAGTTTGGCGACCGAATCCACGTCGCCCAGGGTCATGTGGTCGGGCACGACCTGCTGCCAACCGCTCAACGGCAGGTCGAGGCGCTTGACCAGGATGGCGACGATGGTGCGCGCCTTCATGTCGCCGATGCCCGGTAGGTCGACCAGCCGCCGGTACGCGTCCTGGGCATCACGCGCCTCGGTCCATACCCGGGCGGCATCGCCCTCGTACTGCCGTTCCACGGTCGCGCACAGCTCCTGTACGCGGTGGGCCATGTTGGCCGGAAAGCGGTGCAGGGCCGGGCGCTCGCGAAAGGCTGCCTCGAGGCGTGCCGGGTCCATCGCCGCCAGTCGCGCGGCGTCGAGCGTGCCGACTCGGCGGCGCAGCTCGAGCGGTCCCGAGAAAGCCTTCTGCAGCGTTACCTGCTGATCAAGCTCGAAGCCGATCAGCAGCGCCAGCGGATCATGCGCGATCAGTTCGTCGGCCGCCGGGTCGCCGGTGAATGGCAAGCGCGCGCTCGTGTCGGTCACCGCCGAATGCTACCCACAGTCTCTGGACTGCATCATCGCGCTTGATTCGCGCACGGGATCAACATCGGCCGATCCGCGGCACAAACCCGCCCCGAATCGCCCGTTTGGGTGACTTTTCCTGCACGGGTTGCCATTTGCGATGCGACGTGCGCATCAAGCGCGCCGCCGACCCAACGTGTCGGCGCGGGCCTCTCGCTCGCGCGCGCGGTTCAGGTGCTGCGTGTCCTCCACAGCATCCAGCCGCCCCACGCGATGATGGCTGCGGCGATTGCCCACGTGATGAACCCGAGCAGGTACGTCGCGTCGGGGTTGCGCAGGTCGCGCACGATGTAGATCAGTTCGATGATCAGGTCGCGACCGGCGATCAGCGCCACTGCGGCCGCAGCCAGGAGCATCACGCTCTGGTACATGGGCACCGAACCTGCACGCCGGCGATTGGCCACGAAGGCAGCCACCGCGATGGCGGCGGCCAGCCACTCCAGCGCTCCGGCGTAGTAGCGATCGAGGACGATCCCGAACACCAGGTCGAACAGGATCAATAGCGCTGCGCCGCCCACGATGAACAACTCCCATGGTGCCATCGACTGGACCATGGTTCCCATCGCTGACGGCTGGGGCGCGGGCGGGGCTGGTGGCGCGGGCTGTCCCGGTGGCGGTGGCATGGGCGCCTGCTGGTCGGACATCGGTCAACTCCCTCCTCGGGCAGCGTCTCCCTTTGCACCGCCCGAGTGGCCAAGGTACACCCGCTGTCACGCGGCCCCGGTGATGCCTATCCCGCCGCAGGCCTCTCCAGCGGTTGGGCCTGCACGCCGAGGCCAACCGGGCAGGACACGCCGGTCGAGTGGTCGGGGCAGTAGCCGGCGGGGTTCTTGGCCAGGTACTGCTGGTGGTAGTCCTCGGCAAAGTAGAAATCGGGCGCGTCGACGATCTCGGTCGCGATCGTGCCGTAGCCGGCCTTCGTCAGTTCCTTCTGGTAGGCGTCGCGCGAGGCCTCGGCTGCCTTCCGCTGGGCGTCGTCATACACGAAGATGGCCGACCGGTACTGGGTGCCCACGTCGTTGCCCTGGCGCATGCCCTGGGTGGGGTCGTGCTCCTCCCAAAAGACCTTGAGCAGCTGCTCGTACGACACACGTGCCGGGTCGAACACGACGCGCACGGCCTCGGCATGGCCGGTCCTGCCGCTGCACACCTCCTCGTAGGTGGGGTTGGGCGTGTAGCCGCCGGCGTAGCCGACCTGCGTCGACACCACGCCGGGCAGCTGCCAGAACGTCTTCTCGACACCCCAGAAGCAGCCCGCGGCGAACATCGCCAGCTGGGTGCCGTCGGGGTAGGGCGCCGCAAGGCGTGCGCCGTTGACGTAGTGGCGCTCCGGCACGGACATGGCTGTGGCACGCCCGGGCAGCGCCGCAGACGGCTCGGGCATCTTCATCTTGTCGCGGTTGAACAGGAACACGTTGTCCTCCGTTTGGGGTATGGGATTCAGTCTACGCAGCAGCTGGCCGCGCGCTCGTGGGCGTTGACCGGGGATGCGACACTGGCCCGAGCCGTGTAATCCGGGGGAGCCATGAACGACTTGAAGCGCCGCAGCGTGGTGCTGTTCGCCGCGGCGGCGGCACTGCTGACACTGGTACCGACGATAGCGACTGCCAAGCAACCACCCGTCCTCGAGGGCATCGACGTCTCGAACTGGCAGGGTGCGCCGGTATGGCCCCAGGTGCGCGACGCCGGGGTGCAGTTCGTGATTGCCAAGGCGAGCGAGGGTCGGACCTGGCGCGATGGCCAGTACGCGCGCAATCGGCGCCGCTCGCATCGGCTGGGTATCCCGTTCACGGCCTACCACTTCGCCAAGCCCGGCCGTGGCCGAAACGACGCCCTCATCGAGGCGGACAACTTCGTGGACGCGGCCCAACTGCAGCCGCGTGACCTGCTGCCCGTGCTCGACCTCGAGCACGCGGGCGGTCTGGGGGTGCGCAAACTGCGCGCGTGGGTCAGGGCATGGCTCGCGCGCGTCGAATCGCGCCTGGGGGTCAAGCCGATCATCTACGTCAGCCCGTCGTTCTGGCGCGAGCGGATGGGCGACAGCCAGTGGTTCGCCAGGAATGGCTATCGACTGTGGATCGCCCATTGGGGCGTCGACCAACCCGCTGTGCCGGCCGGCAATTGGGCCGGCGTGGGCTGGACGTTCTGGCAGTACGGTGGCTGCACGAGTGTCGATGGCATCTTGGGCTGCGTCGACCCGGACGTGTTCAACGGCGACGACCTGGGCGGGCTGACCATCGCCGCCAACCGATGAGCGCTAGTCGATGTCGGGATTCGGCTCGCCGCGCGGCGGATCGAAGAAGATCGCGACGCGCCGGTCGGGCGCATCTTCGTCGGGCGCCTGCATGGTGAATGCGCCGTCGAAGCGCTGGCGCAGCGAACGCCGCAAGTCGTGCACGGTGCGGTTGGTGAGTGCCACGTCGGCGACTCCCCGGGCACGCTGCTGAACCTCCCCGGACGGCCAGAAGCGCGCGTAGACGTGGATTGCCTCGTAGCCGTCGGCGAGCCACGCGATACGTACCGACCCGTCCTGTTCCATGGCGCGATTCTGAGCCATTGGCAGCGGATGGGCTTCGCGGCGAGGAACGTCCGGCGCACCGGCTGGCTGGGCATCGTCGCGTTCGCTCTGGCCGTGCTGCCGGTGGCTCCCGCGCCGGCCGCGGCCCAGCAGGACAAGCCGCCGGGCTACGAGTTCTACCAATCCTATGCCGAGGTGAAGGCCGCGATCGACGACACGGCCGCAGCCCACCCGACCATCGCCGCCCGCTTTGCGCTGAGCGACTACGCCGCGCCGGGTGACAGCGGCAAGAGTTACGAGGGCCGCGAGATCTGGGGCATCGAGATCACGCGCAACGTGCAGTCGGACCCTGTGCGCCCGGCCATCTTCATCAACGCCCTCATCCACGCCCGCGAACGTGCCAGTGAAGAGCTGGCCCTGTACGTGATGCACGTCCTGACCGACAACTATGGCCGCAACACGCGCCTCGGCCGGCGGGTAACCCGGATCGTCAACACGCGCAGCGTCTACATCGTGCCGATGATGAATCCCGATGGTGCCGAGTACGACTTCTCAGGCGGCAGCTTCCATCGTTGGCGGAAGAATCGCCAACCCATCCCGGGCTCGGACGCGATCGGGGTCGACCTCAACCGTCAGTTCGGATACACCTGGAACTGCTGCGGTGGCTCGAGCGGTAATCCGGCGAGCGTCTTCTACCGCGGCCCGTCGCCCTGGTGGGCACCCGAAACCGTCGCGTACCGGGACTTCGTCGATGCCCTGGCCAACCAGGGGCGTCCGCTGACCGAGATCCTCAGCCTGCACAGCGAGGGCCGCCTCGTCCTGTGGCCGTACATCTACACGCGCGACAAGCTGCCGCCCGACATGACCGCTGACGACCATGCGACCTTTGTGGCCCTCGGGCGGAACATCGCCGCACGCAACGGCTACCGGCCCGAACAGGCAAGCCACCTGTACATCGTCGACGGTGACCAGGACGACTGGGCATATGGCACGCACGGCATCTTTGCGCTGACGATCGAACTACCGCGCGGCCGGCCCAAGCGGTATTACCCAACCCACGCCCAGATCAAGCATTTTGACCGCGGCAACCGGGGCGCCGTCCTGTACCTGCTTGAACAGGCCGATTGTCCGTACCGCGCTGCAGGCCTGGCGGCCGGCCACTGCTCCTGACCTGTCATGCGCCTGAAAGGTTGGCCTGCTTGGATTCGGGTAGTAGGATTGGCCGTAGAGGTGCGAGCGTGACGAACTCCCGCAGCCGCCATGGACGGACCGATCGGAGGACCTGGAAGGCCGTCGCCTCTCTGGTCCTGCCCATCACCGCGGATGTGTGTCGCGGCGTGAGCAACCTCGTGACCCAGCCCCGTGCGGGCAACATCTCCTGTGACACGCGGGCCGGCATAGCCGGGTGATCCGGGGTTGCGAGCGGACCATGTTCCGCCCACCGGATCACCAAACGACACAGTGGAGGCCCACGCTCGTTCCCGGAGCGTGGGTCTTCTGGTGTTCGGCGCGCGGTCAGACGGTGCGCGTGACCTTGTGGATGGTGCGCGGCTGGTCCGGGTCGAGCCCGCGCGCCAGCGTCAGGTGATAGGTGTACAGCTGGGCGGGGATGATCTCGACGAGCGGTGCGAGCCAGGCCGGTATCCCGGGCGGCAGCGTGAGGCCGGCGTCGATGTGCGTGATCGCGCTCGAGTCGGAGATGGCCAGCACGCGCACCCCGTGATCGGCGCGCAGCCGTCGCAACAGGTCGGCCTGGGCATCGGCCTCGACGCCCGACGGCGCCACCGTCAACACCGGCAGCCCGGGTTCCGCCAGCGCGAGTGGCCCGTGCTCGAAGTCCGCTGCCGACAACGCCAGCGCGGGCACCTGGCTCAGCTCCTGCATCTTGAGCGCCCACTCGCGTGCCGTCGCGTACGAGAAGCCGCGGCCCAGCACCACGCAGTGACTCGCCGCCGCGAAGTCGCCGGCCAGTTCGCGTGCGTGTGGCTCGAGCTCGAGGGCGGCAGACATGTGCTCCGCAATGCCTGCGAGCTGCGTCCGCTCGTCAGGTGTCGCCGGGTCTATCGCGGTGGACAGCAACGTCATCGCCAGCAGCTCGGTCGTGTACGTCTTGGTCGCGGCGGTCGCCAGCTCGGGGCCGGCGCGCACGTCGACGACGCATTGGGCAACCTGCGCGAGCGGGGACGCGGTGTCATTGGTCAAGGCGAGCGTCGGGGCCCCCTGGCGGCGGGCCTCCTCGAGCACGGCGACGATGTCCGGTGAGCGGCCCGACTGCGAGATGCCCACGACCAGCGCCTGCGACAGGTCGGGGCGGGCGTGGTACAGCGTGATCGTCGACGGCGTGGCCAGCGCCACGGTCAGCGAGTTGCGAATCGCGAGCAGGTACTGGCCGTAGAGCGCGGCGTTGTCGGAGCTGCCGCGAGCGGCGATCAATATGAAGGCGGGACGCCGGCGGCCGATCGCCTCGGTTACCGGTCGATACTGCTCATCGGCGCCCGCGAGCAGGCGACTGGCGGCTGCCGGCTGTTCGCGGATCTCGTCGTGCAGGGTCACGTGGCGAGTCCGTGCCCGCGCGGGTACTGGTCGCCGAGCGTTACCGGCAGGTGCCCGCAGAAAGGCCGCTCGCCGAAGAGTGCCCTGGCCAGCGCAATGAGGCTGGGCTCGAGAATGCCGTACGAGCAGGCATGGGTGCGCGCCAGCGGATACGCGAGCAGGTCCCATGGGGTACGCAGCGCGACCGTGACGGTCGGCCGGCCCAGGGCGAGGACCGCGTTGGCCAGCTCCGCCTGGGCGGGCAGGATGTTCGCCGAAACGGTGCCCAGCACGACGAGATCATGGCCGGCGAGGCGGCCCAGCAGGTCGCCCTCGGCGGGCTCGCTGGCATCGACGACGAATGATTCCACTATCGGATGGTGGAGCCTGATGGCGTCCGCCAGCATCGGCGCAACGTACGACGACGTGTCAGCCGGCGTGAGATCGACCGGTCGCGGCTGGACGACCGCGACACGGGCGTCGGGTGCGAGACGCAACGGGAGCAGGCCGTCGTCGTTGCGCACCAGCGTCACGGAATTGGCTGCCACGCGCGCGGCAAGGTCGAGGTGCTCGGCGCAGCCGACCAGTGCCAGGTCGGGCTGCGGACCGGCCTCGGCCAGCCAGGCGCGCAGTCCGGCGACGCGGGCCGCCGAGGCACGACCGGCCGCGGCATCGACCAGGCCGCGCCGCTCTGCCTGGGCGAGGCCTTCCTCGAGGCGCGCGACGAGCGCGGCATCGGGCGTCGCGAGCAGGAGGTCCTGGCCGGCGCGGACGGCACAGATGACGTCGACCACCTGTGCTGCGCCCTGGGCGATGGCGTGCATGTCGAGCGCGTCGGTGATGGCCAATCCGTCGAAGCCGAGGTCGCGCCGCAACAACCCGGCGACGACCTCTGACGAGAGGCTGCCGGGCAGGTCATCGCTGCCGGTCAGCCCGGGCAGCGCGAAGTGACCGGACATGACGAGCTGGGCGCCGGCCGCCAGAGCGGCGTGGAAGGGCACCAGTTCGCGACGGTGAAGCGTGGATTGGTCGGCGTCGACCTGCGCCAGGCCATGGTGTGAGTCGGCCGTGGCCTCGCCGTTGCCGGGAAAGTGCTTGGCCGTGGCGGCCACACCCTCGGCGCGCAGGCCGCGCACCGTCGCTGCGGCCAACTTGCCGACCGTGACCGGGTCATCGCCGAAGGAGCGGATGCCGAGCGCCGGATGTGCCGGGTTGGTGGCCAGGTCGCACACCGGCGCGTAGTCGACGTTGACACCCAGCGCGCGTATCTCGCGGCCAATGGCGCGCGCGACTTCCTCGGCCAGGCGCTCATCGCCCGTTGCGCCGATGGCCATGGCGCCCGGAAATGGTGTCGTGTCATTGCCCAGCCCGACAAGCTGGCCGGTCTCCTGGTCGGCGGCGATGAGCAGCGGACGAGCGGCCGCCGGCGTGGCGGCCTGGAGCGCGGCGGTCAGCCGACGCACCTGCTCGGCCGAGCGGATGTTCTGATGGCGGAACAGCGAAACGCCTGCGGGCGGATCGGCGGCGATCCGCTCTGCGACGGCGGCCGGCAACTCCGGGCCGTCGAAGGCCAGCATCAACTGGCCCGAGATCATGACTTGACGGAGCCGGCCAGGATGCCTCGGATGAACGCCCGCTGGAGCAACAGGAAGACGAGCAGCGGCAGCACCATCGTCACGAACGCGCCCGCTGTCAGCAGCTGCCACTGACCGCCGCGGCTGCCGAGCAGCGCAAACAGAGCAGTGGGCATGACGCGCAGGTTGGTGGCCGGCCCAAGGAAGGTCAGCGCGACGAGCAGGTCGTTCCAGACCCACAGGAACTGGAAGATCGCGAACGCGCCCAACGCCGGCACTGATAGCGGCAGCACGATGCGGATGAACGTCTGCAGGTGCGACGCGCCGTCGATGGCGGCCGATTCGAATAGGTCGCGCGGCAGCTGGGAGATGAAGTTGTAGAGCAGGAAGATGGCCAGCGGCAGGCCAAAGCCGGTGTGCGCCAGCCAGATGCCGATGAAGGTGCCGTACAGGCCGGCGCCGCTGTAGATCTTGAGGATCGGGATCAGCGACATCTGGATGGGCACGACCAGCAGGCCGACCACGATGGTGAACAGGATGCCGCGGCCGGGGAACGGGATCCATGCGAACGCGTACGCCGCGAACGCCGCAATGGTGATCGGGATCGCGGTCGCCGGGATGGTCACGATCAGGCTGTTCAGGAAGGCATCACCCATGCCGCCGCTGGTGATCACCTGTTGGTAGTTCGACAGAGTCCATTGGCTCAGATCCAGCGGATTGAAGAGCGCCGTCCACCACCCCGATTGGGTGATCAGCGCCGGATTGCGCAACGAGGAGACCAGCAGGCCGATGGTCGGCAACGTCCATAGGAAGCAAATGACGATGACCGCCACGCGCACCCGGGTATTGCGCAGCAATGGTGGCCGCCACGCGGAAACGCGCGCGGTCTTGCGCGGAATCGACTGTGCTGGGGCTGTCATCCTTCCACCTGCTGACGTCGGAAGTTGCGTAGGTTGACGTACATCACCGGCAGGACAGCGACGAACAGCAGGGTCGCCAGCGCGGCCGCGCGCCCGTCACTGAAGTACTGGAACATCTCGTGGAACATGCGCACGGCGACCACGTCGTCGTGGAACCGGCCGCCCGTCGTGACATAGACGATGTCGAAGATCTTCAGGGTGATGATCGCGATGGTCGTCGTGACGGTGATGATCGAGCCGCGGATCGACGGCACGATCACCTGGAAGAAGAGCTGCCGCTCGCTCGCTCCGTCGAGCCGAGCCGCTTCGATGATCTCCGTGGAAACGCCCTTGATTGCGGCCGACAGCACGACCATCGCGAAGCCAGTCTGGAGCCAGATCATGATCACGATCTCGGCGCCGATGTTGAGCGGGCTGGTCGTGAACCACGGTATCGCCTGGCCTCCAAGGCCGACGACGATGGCGTTCAGGAGGCCGATCTGGGGTTGCTGTGCCGGTTCCCACGCGTATACGAAACTCCAGATGACGGACGCACCGATGAGCGAGATCGCCAATGGCATGAAGATGAACGTCTTGGCCAGCGCCTCACGGCGTACGCGGTCGAATAGACCGGCGATGACGAGGCCCAGGCCGACGCTGCCGCCGGTGGCCACGATCAGCCAGATGATGTTGTTGCGCAGCACGTCGACGAAGTCGGGCGTCGTCATCACCTGGTAGTTGGCCGTGGTCAACACGTTGGTCTTGTCGTCCAGGAAGCTGCGGATGAACGTCGCCACGCCGGGGTAGAGCAGGTAAACGGTGAGCAGGATCAGCGCTGGACCAACGAACACCCACGGCAGGATGCGATCACGCCATTGCGGCCGGAGCATGCTGACGAGGCCGCCAAGGCCGACGAACAGCAGCCAGATCCCGCCCACGCCGACGGCGATGGCAATGGCCGCCAGCAGGATCTTGGCAAAGAGTTGGTCCCCCTGGCCGTTGCGCAACTGCGTCGCGCCGGAAGAGTTGCCCAGCGCGTCGTAGACCCACGCGAGCAGGTTCTGCGCGCCGTGGGGATCGAACAGGACCAGGATGCCGCCGACGCACAGGGCGAGAGCGACCAGCCCAGCGATGGGCAGGAAGAACCGCGAGAGTTCGGGTTTTTCGGTCCCCGCAGCGACGGCCATTTACCCTCCTCCTGGCAAATAATAACGGGGCGCGCCACCCCGTGTGGGTGGGCGCGCCCCGTTGGAGCTCAGGACGTCACTGGCTGGGCCAGCTGTCGTCAATCGCCTTCAGTACGGCATCAGTGTTGGTGCCGTTGCTATTGACCCAGTCGACCGACTGAGTCCAGAAAGTGCCGGCGCCAACGACACCGGGCATCAGGTCCGAAGCGTCGAAGCCGATGCCGGATGCGCTGTTGACGATCTGCGAGGCAACCTGCAGTTTGTAGGCGCCCGCATACCAGTCGGCCGGAGTAGAGGTGTTCGGCGAGATCGCGCTGCCTGCGGCGATCCAGTTCTGGAGGCCCTGCGGCGTGGAGAGGAACTCCTCAACCGCGCGGACTTCCGGTCGGTCGTTGAGCATCATCATCGTGTCCGCAGAACCCTCGACATAGTTGTCGCTGGCGTTGATCTGCGGGAACGGCATGATGCCCACGTCGGTGCCCACGATGTACTGCGACGGCTGCCCGCTGGCGCGCTGATCGGGGAAGAAGTCCGGCCCGTACCAGGTCGGGATCTTCTGCAGCCAGCACTGCGGAGCCTGCATGTCCTGGTTGAACATCGGGTCCATGGTGGTCTTCTGGTCGGTATTGATGATCGCCTGCGGACCGCCGTAGACGTATTTGTCCGTGAAGAAGATCTGGCCCACCTTGGCAAAGGCGTCCTTGATCCCCTGGTCCTCGAACGTGACCGTGTGGTTGATCCAGTTGTTGTAGTAGTCGAGGCCCTGCGTCTTGAGGACGACTTCCTCGACCCAGTCGGTGATCTGCCAGCCGGTCGCGTCACCGGGACCGCCGGCGCTGATGCACCACGGGTTGCTGCCATCGGCCACGATCTGGTCGGACAGCGCAATCAGCTGGTCCCACGTCGTCGGCACCTGGTAGCCCTTGGCCTGGAAGGCCTTGATCGGATACCAGATCATCGACTTGACGTCGGCCTTATAGGGGACGCCCCAGATATGGCTGCCATCGGTGAGCAGGCCGATCGTTGACGGGTACTCACTGGTCAGCTTGTTGGCATCCATGAACGTGGCCAGGTCGATCACCTTGCCCTCGGCCGCGTAGGCCAGGACAGGCGTCGGCTGCGCCAGCTGGGCGATGTCAGGCGGTGACCCGCCCTCGATCCGGCTCTTCAGCACCGTCTCGTGGCTCGAGGGGACGCTGTCGATCTGGATCGTCATGCCCGTGGCCTTGGCAAAGTCGGCGACCGAGGCCTGGAAGTTGGCGAGCTCGCCACCTGTCCACTGGACCTGGATGTCGACTGTCTTGCCGGCGAACGGCATCGTGCCGTCAGAACCCGCCGTCAGTGCCTGATCAAGCTCGGTGTAGCCGGTCGGCACGGTCGGTACGGCCGGCGCCATCGACTCGGCGGGCATTGACTCGGCGGGCATTGACTCGGCGGGCATTGACTCGGCGGGCATTGACTCGGCCGGCTGCGAGGCCGCCGGCTGCGAGGCCGCCGGCTGCGATGCCGGAGGCGTCTGTGACGCTGCCGGCGAGCCGCATGCGGCCACGACCAGGACGGTGGCCACCGCCATGGTCAATAGGTTTCTTTTCCCCATGAATACCTCCTCTGTTTGGTTCCCGCTTTGACCACCTGGGGAACCGCTCGGTCAACCCCCAATTTACGAGGTCGATCTAGCGCTCGCCCACCCCCTCTCGCTGGTCAGCTTCGACCCGCTGACGGGCGATCGCAGCGGCGCCCCGAGCGCCAGCTTCGATCTCCGGCGAGAGAAGCTCGATGGTTGTCTGCGCGAACGCGGTCTCGGCAAGTGCCGACGCAGCGCGCTCGCGGTCGATGGCGGCCAGCAGCGGTCGCAGCAGGTCCTCGCCGGCGGCGGCCACTCCGCCGCCGATGACGACATGCCTGACTCCAAGAGTAAACAATAGACCGCGGATGGCGCGAGCCAAATGGCCCGAAACCAGTGTGACAACGTCGAGAGCCAGCGCGTCGCCGGCCGCCGCGGCATGGAAGACATCGGCCGCGCCACGGCGCGAATCGAGACTAGGCGGCGCCTCGGCCGCAGCCTGGTGTGCCAGCCGTGCAATCGCCGGGCCGGCGCAGGTCGCCTCGAGGCAACCGCGCAGGCCGCATGCACACTCTGCGCCATCGGGGTCCGCGCAGGCGTGCCCGATCTCGCCGGCCAGGCCGTTCTCGCCCCTGAAGATCTCGCCGTCGAGGACGATTCCGGCGGAGATGCCCGTGCCCAGGCTGATGTAGGCCAGATCGGTGCCGGCGTGCCCTGCAGTGGCGTAGACCCACGATGCGGCCGAGCGGGCATCATGCTCGATGTAGCAGGGCAGGCCCACACGCTCGGTCAGTTGCGGTCCAAGCTCGGTCGCCTGCCCGCCCAGGTTCACGGCGAGCGTGACCGTGCCGCGCTCGGGCTCGACGTGTCCGGGTACGGCCACGCCAACCGCCGCCACTCGGTCGCTCGTGCCGGCGCCCATGGTGTCCACCGCGCGGCGCACCATCGTCGCCAGCTGATCGGGCAGGCGCCCGGCGTCGGTCGGCTGAATCTCGTGCAGCAGTACGTGATCGGCGGCGTCGGTGACCACGCACGCCGTCTTCGTGCCCCCGACATCGATGCCCACGGTCAACTGCCGGTCACGGCCCGGGTCGGCGACGCGCGGCAGGCCCGACGTGGCAATCACCGTGCCAGGCTCAGGCCGAGTTCGCGGGTCATGAGCAACGCCGATGCGCCGAGCAGGACGTCGCTGTCGCGCGCAGTCCCGAGCTCGATGCGCGTTTCGCGGGCCAGCTGCGGCAGTGCTCGGCAGACGGCCTCCTCGCGCACCGCCGTCAGCCACTCGTCGCCCAGCTCGGTCGCCGGGCCCACCAGCAGCACGGTGTTTACGTTCAGCGTGCCGATGAGCGCGCCGATGGCCAACCCGAGTGCCCGGGCGCCGCGCAGGGCGATCCCGCGGACGGCCGGTTCACCGGCCCGGAAGGCGGCGACGAACGACTCATCGTCGTGCACACGCGGCCGGATGGCGTGCGCGGCAGCGACCATCGCGCGCATGCTGGCCACGGTCTCCAGGCAGCCGCTGCGGCCGCAGCGGCACGTCGCGCCGCCGGCGTCGAAGATCATGTGGCCGATCTCCCCGGCGCCTGATGCGTCGCCGCCGAACAGCCGGCCGTCGAGGATGATGCCCGCGCCCACCCCTCGGCCGACGCGGACCACGACCAGGTTCGCGGGTCGGGGGAGGGAGCCGAACATCAGCTCGGCGACGGCGGCCGCCTGGCTGTCGTTGGCAACCACCACCGGCACGTGGAAGCGGTCCTCGACCAGCTCGCGCAAGGGCAGCTCCGCCCAGTCCAGGTTGACTGCCCAGCGGACGGTGCCGGTACGCGTGTCGATCAGGCCCGGTGCGCCGATGCCTATGCCGAGCAGCGGGCTGTCGCCGTTGGCGCGCGTGAGGGCATCGATCAGCTCGAAGACGAGCCCGAGCGCCTCTTCTCCGTCGCGTCCGCCGATGGGCAGCGTCAAGCTGCGAATCAGGTTGCCGCGCAGGTCGACGACGGCTCCGGTGAAGGCGGACTCGCCCAGGTCGAGGCCAACCAGGTGGCGACCATGTGCGCGCACGCGCAGCAGGATCGGCGCCTTGCCACCCGTCGAGGGGCCGCGCCCGACCTCTTCGACCAGCTGCTCGTCAAGCAGCTCGGTGACCATCTCCGAGACGGTGGTTCGCGTCAGGCCGGTGAGCCGCGCCACGTCGGCACGGCTTATCTGGGCGTGGTCGTATATCGCGCGCAGCACGAGCTGCTCGTTGAACTCACGCGTCTGGCGATGTGTCGCCTTGCCCGGCAGCGTCACCATCCTCGGCGGCGGCCTCCTCGCAGCGAGTTGTCGCACACGGTGAGTGCTTTGTCAAGTCAGTGTACAAAGCCGAATTCACAGGCAATGCCCAGCGCTCCGCAAGTTCCAGCAAAGGAGCTCGGGCGACGATGGCTTCTGTCGACGCCTGCCCTGATGGCGGCGATTCATGGAGGGAACTCATGCGACAACTTGTCTGGCTTCCGGTTGCCGGCTTCCTCTTGATTGCTGGCGCCGCGGTCGCTGCCGCAGCGCCCGGCATGGCCCAGGACGCGGTTCATGCCATTGGCGTATTCGCCGACGCGAGTCCGTCTCCGGGCACCTCGCCGTCGCAGGCCACGGGCACGAATGCCAATGGCCCGGCCGGCCTACTCCAGCAGGTCCTGGCCGACCTGGTCAGCCAGGGCACCATCACCCAGGTCCAGTCCGACAAGATCACGCAGGCATTGCAGGACAAGGTCGCCCAGTTGCGCACCCAGGCCCAGCAGCGCCAGCAGGAGATGCAGCAGGAGCGCCAGCAGATCCAGGGCTTCCTCCAGGATGGCGTGATCACCCAGGACGAAATCGACCAGCTACCGGCCGATAGTCCCCTGCGCCAGACCTTCGACAGCATCGCCAAGAACGGCCAGATAACGCTCGATCAGCTCAGGCAGCTGCCCGGCTTTGGCTTTGGCTTTGGCCGCGGCATGGGACCCGGTTTCGGACCCGGCCATTATGGGTCAGGCCCGGGCTGGTTCGACCACGACAACGACAACACCCAGCCGAACGCGAGCGCCAAACCGCCAACCACCAACGGCTGATCCATAAGGGAGGACGACGCTCCCCTCGCGTCCTCCCCGTTCCTCCTCCCCACCGGAGGGCCATCTCCCTCGGCCCTCCGGTTTCCTTTTGCCCGGTTCTCGGCGCGGCCCCGCCGCCGCCCGGCCGTGACAGTGTTTCCGGTCAGATCGGTCAGCTGTGCGCGTTAACTCAAATCGAGCAGCCCAACGCTCGATTGGGGCAAACCAGATACGCGGCTGATTTGTTGCATTCCGGCCGCAATCGCAGTCGCTGATCTCGGCAATGGCGGGGCGCGTGGGGCCACGCTCGCGCCGGGCGCGATGGCACGTGATCGGTGACATGGCGCCGGCTGGCCAACCGACTTAACGTTCGCCGGGAGACGGTATGACCAGTTAGCGAACGAAAGGTGTCTGCCCCGTGTCTGAGCCCGGGGTCAGATGGCGCGGGGTCAGGTGCGGGGTAAGGTGCGGGGGAGGGTCAACGTGAAGGTGGCGCCGCCGCCGGCCGTGTCGGAGTGGCTGATCGTGCCCGCGTGGGCCGCGGTGACCGACGCTGCGATGGCCAGTCCGAGGCCGCTTCCGCCACGGTCTCGCGAGCGACCAACGTCCGCGCGATAGAAGCGGTCGAAGATGTGCTCGCGGTGCTCGCTGTCGACTCCCGGACCGTGGTCGGCCACCTCCAATACCGCGATGCCGTCGTGCGCCGCGAGGCTGACATCGACCGGCGTTTCCGATGGCGTGTGCACGCGCACGTTGGCGAACAGGTTGCCGACCACCTGGCGGAGGCGATCCTCGTCGCCGGTGACCGTCACGCCTTCAGCCAGCTGCGCGTTGATCGGCCGCCCCGGCTCGACCGCCTGCGCATCGTTGATCGCGTCGCGCACGAGCTCGCTGAGCACCACGGGTTCGCGGCGCAGCGGCCGGCCCTGGTCGAGCCGGGCCAGCAGCAGCAGGTCCTCGACCAGCGTGCCCATGCGCCTGCTCTCGGTGCCGATGCGGCTCATGGCCTGCTCCAGCGCCGCCTTCTCCTCGAGACCGCCGGCACGGTACAGGTCGGCGTAGCCGCGCAGCGTGGTCAGCGGCGTGCGCAACTCGTGTCCGGCATCGGCCACGAACTGGCGCAACTGCGATTCGCTGCGCTCCTTGGCCCACAGCGCGGCCCGTTGCGACTCGAAACCGGCCTGGATCTGGTCGAGCATCTGGTCGAACGCGTTCCCCAGTCGGCCCACCTCGCTGCCGTCATCGGGGACGCCCACGCGCTGTGACAGGTCGCCCGCCGAGATACGTTCGGCCGTACCGGTCATCTGCTCGAGCGGCCGCATGTCGCGGCGGACGATTAGCCAGCCGACGATCAGCATCAGCACGAGTACGACCAGCCCGACGAATACGAGCGCCCGCACGAGCAGGCCGATCGAGGCGTTGACCTCCGACAGTGGCGCGGCGAGCACGGCCGTCACCAGCACACCTCCGATGGTCCGGCCGCGGACGGTCAGGACTTCGTACGAGAGCGAGCCATCGACAGCGCTGCGGGTGACGATTTGCCCCACCGGCGTGGCCAGCAACCCGTCGCTGGTCACGGCTGGCAGCGGGTCGGGTGTGGGCCCAATGCCTGACGGGAACGAGCTGAGCAGGGCGCCCGATTGGTCGAAGACCATCAGGGCGAAACGCCGGCCGGTCGGGCCTGGTCCGTCGCCCGGGCCGTTGCCCGCGTCGAAGTCGGCGAGGCTGGCGTTGCGCAGGTCGTTGTCGAGCTGGTCCACGAGGCTCGAGCGGGTGATGGCGACCACCAGGCCGCCCGACACGAGGAGGGCCAGTGCGAGGAGCGTGCCGAGGGCCAGCAGCAGGCGCGTTCGCAGCGTCAGGGCGGGTATGCGCATGTCGTCGGCGCTCGACGGGCTGCTACGGCCGGGTCAGGCGCTGCCTGCGCGGATGGTGTAACCGAAGCCGCGGACAGTGCGGATGAGCGGTTCGCGGCCAGCGTCGATCTTGCGGCGCAGGTAGCTGATGTACGTCTCGACCACGTTGTCGTCGCCGTTGAAGTCGTACTGCCAGACGTGATCGAGGATCTGCTGCTTGGAAAGCACGCGCTCGGAATTGAGCAGCAGGAAGCGGAGCAGCCGGAACTCGGTTGGTGACAGGCGGACCTCCTCGTTGGTGCGCCATACCTGGTGACGGTCCTCGTCCATCTCCAGGTCGCGATAGCGCAGGCGTTGGTTGCCGGCGCTGTCGGCCGTTCCCCGCGTTCGGCGCAGCAGCGCGCCGATGCGCAGGGTCAACTCCTCGAGCGAGAAGGGCTTGGTGACGTAGTCGTCGCCGCCGCGGATGAAGCCGGTCACGCGGTCGTCTTCGGCGTCGCGGGCAGTCAGGAAGATGACCGGCACGAAGTCGCCGTCGGCACGTAGCCGGCGGCACACCTCGAAACCGTCGATGTCGGGCAGCATCACGTCGAGCACCACGAGGTCGGGCGGCGTGCGCGAGGCCGATTCGAGGGCACCGGCGCCGGTGCGCGCGGTGGTCACGTCGTAGCCCATGTAGCGCAGCGCCGTCGAGAGCAGCTCGGTGATGGGCGCCTCATCGTCGACGACGAGTACGCGGCCGCGCGGCTCTGGCGGGCGCCCGTTGCCGGCGCCCGAAGCGGGGCTCGGCTGAGTGGGCTGGATCGGTTGCATCACGTCGATTTCAATGGAGTGAGCTTGGAACTCGCTGTGAGATTCACCAAAGGTTGCTTGGGACTCGCTGAGGACGCTCAGTGGATCTGGCCATGGCCCGGCTCATTGCCCTGCTCGCGCAGGAAGCGCTCGATGTCGTTGATCAGCTCGTCGCCCGCGGGGAGGCGCTCCTCGTCGGCCAGCGATTCGAGCCGTTCCACGTACGTGCGTGTCTTCTCATCAACCGCGGTGGCGCTGTCCAGGCGGGTGCGCAACAGCTCGGCCTCGGTGCGCAGCGCGACCAATTCGAGGTGCGCGCCGAGATGCGTACCGAGCGCCTCGAGCAGGGCCAGCGCGGCGACCGGGTATGGGCCGCTGACGTAGTGCGGAACCTGGGCGAAGTAGCCCACGGCTGGGATACCGGCCTCGCCCATAGCGACGTCAAGTACGGAGATCGCCGCCGCCGGCACGCGCAGCAGGCCCGCCGGTCCGGGCAAGACGTTGCCGCGCAACAGCCCCGGACTCGACTCGGTGCCCAGGATGGGCACCGGCCGGGTGTGTGGCACGGCCGCCGGGATGGCGCCCAGCGAGATCCACTCTCGGATGCCGACCTGGCGCGCGAGGCTGACCAGGTTCGCGGCCAGCTCGCGCCAGCGGAAATCGGGTTCGGGCCCGCTCAGCACGACCAGGTCGCGCCCGCTGACGAGGGCGTGGCGCAGCGCGAGATCGGGCCAGCTCAACCTCGCCGGGCGGCCGTCGGCAATCTCGAGCGTCGGCCGTCGGGCGCGATAGTCGTACAGGACGTCCGCATCGAAGCGCGCCAGTGCAGGCGCGTCCTGGGCCACCAGCGCCTCCACCGCGGACGTTGCGGCCGAGCCCGCATCGACCCACGCGTCGAAGGCGACCACCGCCGCGGGCTCATGCAGGTCCACCTTGTCGATAAGGCTGATCAGGCTCACTCGACAAGGATATGGGCGGAGGGCCGAGACGGCTCCCAGCGGGAACCGCGACCGGAGGGCGACGCGCACGTTGGCGTGCTCGCCCACGAGCTAGGCGCTCGGGCGCCCCTCCGGACGACAGGTGGACAGGGTGGCATCGATCATCGTCGCCTCCTCCTGTTCACCTGCGGGCTGTGTCGAGCGCCGTCTGGCGCACCGAATGTCGATGCGCAGCAGCGCCCGCACGCGCGGATGGCCCGGGCATCGGGAAGCCGTTCCCCGCCAGCAGGCGGCCCATCGTCGCCGCCTCGACCGGCGCAGCGAACCAGTAGCCCTGGCCCAGGCTGCAGTGCAGGGCGATGAGCAGGCGCAGCTGCGCCTCGGTCTCGATTCCCTCGGCGGTCACGAACAGGCCCAGGCCGCGGGCAAAAGCGATGGTCGCGCGCACGATGGCCGTCTTTTCACGCTCGACGCCCAGGCCCTGGACAAACGACCGATCGATCTTGAGGCCGTCGACCGGCAGCTGGTTCAGATAGCTCAGTGCGGAGTAGCCCGTCCCGAAGTCGTCGATGACGATGCGCACCCCGCGTGCCCGCAGCCGACGAAGCGCAGCGATGGCGACCGTCTCGTCGGCCAGCAGCATGCTCTCGGTGATCTCGAGCGTCAGCGAGTCAGCCGACAGCCCCGTCTCGTCCAGGGTGGCGAGGACGTTCTCCTCGAAGGCGGGCTCTACCACCTCTCGAGCCGAGGCATTGACCGAGATTCGCAGTGTTCGGCCGCCGCGTTGTGCGCGCTGCCACGCGCGAGCCTGGTGGCAGGCCTCGCGGATGACCCAGGCACCGATCTTGACGATGTGGCCGGTTTCCTCCGACAGGTCGATGAAGTCGTCCGGGAAGAGCAGGCCGCGTGTCGGATGCTGCCAGCGCACGAGCGCCTCGACCTCGACCACGCGCCCACTGTCGAGGGCGACGATCGGCTGGTAATGAAGCACGAGCTGGTCGCTCTCGATCGCCTCGCGCAGCTCGCCGTCGAGCTCGAGCCGGGCGAGCTGGTGGGCCAGCATCGATTCCTCGAAGACCTCCACGCGGCCGCGCCCGTTCGCCTTGGCCCGGTACATGGCGGTATCGGCGTCACGCAGCATCTCGTCGGCACTGACCGGTGTCTCCGGGCGATCCATGGCCAGGCCGATGCTGGCGCGCAGGCTTACGGCGCGGCCACCGATGTCGAGCGGCTCGGCAAGGCTGCTCAGGATGCGCTGGGCGGTGCTCATCGCGTCATCTGCGCCGCCCACCTCTTCGAGCAGGATGCCGAACTCGTCACCGCCCAGGCGTGCGACCGTGTCGCTCGTACGCACGGTCGCCCGCAGGCGAGCGCCGACGTCCTGGAGCACGGCATCGCCGGCATGATGGCCGAGGCCGTCATTGACGAGCTTGAAGCGGTCGAGGTCCAGGAACAGCACGGCCACGCGCGCGGCCGATCGTTCGCGCCGGGTCAGGGCGTGCTCGACGCGGTCGGCGAACAGCCGTCGGTTGGGCAGCCCGGTCAGCGGGTCGGTCAATGCCGCATCGATGAGCTTCTCGTTGATCGCCGCGTTCTCGAGCGCGATCGCGACGTGGTTGGCGAACAGGCGCACCAGCTCGAGGTCCTCCTCGTCGAAGCGCTGTCCGACCCGGTACAGGTTGAGTGCGCCGATGACGCCGTTGGGACTGTGCACCGGGGCGACGATGAGTGACTCGTCGTCGTCGTTCGGAGTTCCGGGCACGTGGATGGTGCGCGGGTCGTTGATCGCGTCGTTGATGATCTCCGCCTCACCATTGCGAATGACGTCGCCGGTGATGCCCGCGTCGAGTGCGGGGCGCGTCGCGAGGATGGCCTCGGCGTACGGGTCGCGGGCGAGGATGGGCACCAGGCACTTGTTCTCGGCATCGACCAGGTAGATGGTCAGCGTGTCGTGCGGCACGACCTTGGCGAGCGTGTCGGCGATCGCATCGAAGACCGCGCTGCGGTCGCGCGTGAGCAGCAGGCGCTCGGTGATCGCGAGCAACTGTCGTTGGCTGGCCAGCCGCCGCTCGAGAGCCTCGCCGCGCCGTTGCAGCTCCTCGACCTGGCGGGCATTCGACAGCGCGATGGCGGCCTGCGCGCCGACGATCCGGGCGAGGCGCAGGTCGGTCGCGTCGAATGCATTGCGTTCAAGACGCGTGAGCGTCAGGACACCGAGGACCTCGTCCTCGTACACGAGCGGGACAAGCAGCATCGACTCGTCAACGTCCGCGGTCCCGGGGATCCTCGCGCCGCGCGGGTCGGCACGCACGTCCGGCACGATTTCCGCCTCGCGCGAGGCAGCCGCGTGGCCGGCGAGGCCCTGGCCGACCGAGATGCGAAAGCGGTCGGGCGTCTCGCCGGCGTAGTGGCTGGTGGTGCTGCGCAGCACGATGGGCCGCAACATCTGGTCGGCATCGACCACGAAGAAGCGCAGGGCATGCCAGTTGATGACCGAGGCGATCTCGCGCGCCACTGCCTCGGCGACCGAGACCACGTCACGCGAACGGCTCAGCTCGCGCGACAGGGCGCCGATGCGCTCGAGCTGCTCGCTCCAGCGCCGCGCGTCCGAGACGAGGCTGGCGCCGGTGGGTCTGGGGGTGCCGGTGTCGGTGCCGGTGCCGGTGCCGGTGCCGGTGCCCGGATCGTGCGCCAACCGCGCTGGCGACGCGGCGCCGGCCAGCGCCGTGGACGGCTCGCCGTCAGGCGCAGCGGCCCTGCTGAGATGGGCATCGAGTTCCGAGCGCTTGAAGCGCCACGTTCGGCCGACCTTGACGGCCGGCACCTGGCCGCGCTGTGCCAGGCGATACACCGTCCGGACCGGCACCGACAGGTAGTCCGCTGTTTCGGCGATGCCTATCCACGCGTCGCGCGATGGCGCGTGACTGCCACTTGCTGCCACTTGTTGCACGTTGTCTTGACCATAGGGCCGGGTCGTGGCCGGGCGTACGGGGCTCTCGTACCGCACCGTCAGGCGAAAGTGCCAGCCCAGGGCCGTTGCCGAACGAAACCAAAGTGACTGAGGCCGCGTCAGCACGTGACCGCGCGGCCGTGTCGCGCGGCGTTTTCGCACCGACCACGGCACACGATGGAGTCACGCCAATGTTCGCTCGATCGCGCCCACGCCCTCGGGTTCGTCCCCTTGTCTTCGCCGCTGGGGTCGCGGTGGCCATGGCGGTCGCCGCGTGTGGCGGCTCGCCCCTGCCGAGCGCAACTCCCAGCGCACCGCCGACGCCCGGCCCGACGTCGTCCCCAACCGAGCAGCCGACGCCGCAGGGCACGCCCTCGCCGACGTCGTCGCCGTCACCATCGCCCAGCCTGCCGTCAGCACAGCTGCTGCTGGAGGTCACCAGCGAGGGCGGATTCATCAACCCCACGGCGCACCTGGGCGAGCTGCCCCGGGTCGTGGTCGACGCCGACGGGCGCATCTATACGCCCGACTCGGGCACGGCCGGCACGAAGGTTATTCAGTCAGTGTTGGTGCGTGATGTGGGCAGCGCCGGGGCAGCGCGGATCGTCGCCGCCATCAGCGCCGCCGGGCTCGACACGACGGTGGACTGCGGTATAGCGGCCGATGCGGGCGTGACCGTGTTCACCGTCGAGCTCGATGGTTCCGAGGTCGTCAGCCGCATCGCCGCGAGCGCGTCCGGTCCGGTAACGTTCGCCGGCCTTGCCGGCGCCGCGACTGGCTGCAAGAAGACTTCGTCCGCGGCATTCGACCTGCTCGCGCAGCTGACCGATCCGTCGCAGACCTGGGGCACCCCCGGCGTGACCGCCCAGACCTACGACCCGGTGGGCTATCGGCTCTGGTTCGCCCCGGCCGACAGCGGAGCGGGTGCGGCAACGGTGGCCTGGCCGCTCGCCCGGCAACTCGATGGCTTCGGCACACCGGCGACGCCCGACTACGGGGTCACCGGCTTGCGCTCGGCCATCGTGCTCGGCTCGGACGCACAGGACCTTGGTACGGCGCTGGCGTCCGCCGCGCCCGGCGATCTGCTCAGCGCGGGCGGCCAGGAATACCAGTTCTGGATCCGCCCGCTGCTTCCGGACGAGCTCGGTTAGATGAACCGGTCGCTGGGCGACCGGTTGCGAAACGCGAACGTTGCCGCCGCAGCGCTGCTGCCGGTGCGCTTCGTCTTCGGCGCAACGTTCGTTTTCGCAGGCCTCGACAAGCTGCTCAGTCCCGACTTCTTCGACCCGGGCGCGCCCGGGTCGATCCAGAGCCAGTTCGCGATCTTCGAGCGTTTCTCACCGCTGGCGCCGCTGGTCCACCTGGCCGAGCCATACGCCGTCCTGGTCGGGCTGCTCATCGCGCTCGGCGAGGTGGCCGTCGGTTTGGGCGCGCTCACGGGCATCTGTTACCGCCTCGCTGCGCTCGGCGGAGCAGCCCTGGCGGTGCTCTTCGTGCTGACCGCCTCGTGGACCGTGCGGCCCTATTACCTGGGTCCGGACCTTCCCTATGCGGCCGGCTGGCTGTCGCTTGCCCTGGCCGGCCACGGCGACCTGCTGGTCTGGCGGCCGGCCCGCGCCGGCGCCTGGTCAACTGCTGCAGATGGCGCGGACCTAGTGCGTCGTGGCCTGTTGCAGGTCGGCCTGCTGGGCGTGCTGACGGTCGTGGTGGCCGGGCTGGCCGGCGGATTGCGGGCGATTGTCGTGCCGCCACTGCCGTCGCCGAGCCCGGGGCCAACCGAGCGTCCGACCGACGAGCCGTCACCCGGCCCCACGCCATCGGACGCGCCACCGTCTTCCGTTCCAACCGCGACGGGCATCGTCGTAGCGCACACCGCTGATCTCGAGCGGAGCGGCTCAGCGCGCTTTCGCGTGCCCGTCACGGCGCCGCCCCCGCTGCCAGCGGGCGACAGTGGCCTCGTGGTGCGCCTCGCGGACGGCTCCTTCGCCGCGTACGACGCGACCTGTACGCACGAGGGCTGTCGCGTGGGCTGGAATGCTTCGCTGGGCTTGATCGTGTGTCCCTGCCATGGCGCCGAGTTCGATCCCGCCACGCATGGTGCCGTCGTCGCCGGTCCGACCACCGTGCCGCTGCTCGAGTTGCCCCTCATCGTTGACGCGCAGTCGGGCACGATCGCGCTGCGCACGTAGGCCGGTGGGTTAAGCCTCGGCGACTGGCTCGACGTCGTCGGCCGTCCGGGGACGCAACGTGCGCCCGACGAGGATGACCACGAACACGGCGGTTTCGAACAGCACGATCGTGGCGCCGCTGGCGGAGTTGAACCAATAGCTGAGGTACAGCCCGATCAGCGGGCTGACCACGCCGATGGCTGCGGCCAGGCCCACCAGCCGGCCGAAACTCCTGGTCAACAGCTGCGCGGTGGCCGGCGGCGTGATAAGCATGGCCACCACCAGGATGATGCCGACGGTCTGCAGGCTGACCACGATGGTCAGTGCGATGAGCGCCAGGAAGAGGTACTCGAGACGGGTGACCGGCAGGCCCGCCGCCTGTGCCCCGAGCGGATCGAAGGTCGAATAGAGGAGTTCCTTCCAGAACAGGCCGATGGTCACCAGCACGACTGCGGCGAGGACGGCCAGGGAGACGAGGTCATCGACGCCGATGCCCAGGATGTAGCCGAAGAGGAAGCCGAACAGGTCGCCCACGTAGTTGGGGATCAGGCTGAACAGGAAGATGCCCAACGCGAACATGCCGGCGAACAGCACGCCGATGGCCGTATCACCGCGGATTGCGCCGCGTCGCGTGACCCAGCCGATGGCCAGCGCGGTCGCCACCGCCGCGATTGCCGCGCCCACGTAGAAGGGCCCGTTCACCATGTACGCGGCGACCACGCCGGGAAACGCGGAGTGGCTGATGGCATCGGCCATGAAGGCCAGGCCGCGCAGCACCATGTAGCTGCCAACCACGGCGCCGACCAGGCCGACGATGACTGATGCGATCAGGGCGCGATCGAAAAAGCCGTAGGCCAACGGGTCGAGGATGGGCGCGAGCAGGTTCATCGCCGGCGATCCTCCTCGTGGTAGTGCTGCTCCCCGCCGCTGGGCGTGTCGTGGTGGTGAGCGTCGTCGAGCAACACGGCCTGGTTGCCGATCATCAGCAGATGGCCGCCGTAGGTCCGCGAGAGGACGTCTGGGTCGTCCACGATCGCGGCCGGGCCGCTGGCGATGACCCGGCCGTTGACACCCACCGCCCGTTCGAAGTGGCGCTCGACGGCGGCCAGGTCGTGGGTCGTGGCGATGACGGTCCGGCCCCGCTCGGACTCGGCCGTGAGCAGCGCCATGAGATCGTGCTGGGTGGGGATGTCGACGCCCGTTACGGGCTCGTCGAGCAGGTACAGCTCGGGCTCCGCGGCCAGCGCACGGGCCAGGAAGGCCCGCCTCCTTTGCCCGCCCGACAACCGGCCGATCTGGGTGTGTGAGTGGTCGATCATGCCCACGCGCTCGAGCGCTGTCGAAACCGCGTCGTGGTCGATCCGGGTGGGCTGGTGGAGCGGCCCGAGTGCCGGGTAGCGGCCCATCATCGCCACGTTCCAGACGGTCACCGGAAAGGACCAGTCGACGAGCTCGGCCTGGGGCACATAGGCGATCCGGCGGGCCGCCTGGCCGGCGGGCAGGCCGAGTGTCTCGACGCTGCCGGTCCACGGCTTGAGCATCCCCGCGATCAACTTGAGCAGCGTGCTCTTGCCGCCGCCGTTCGGCCCGAATATGGCCAGCAGCGAGCCGCGCTCGACCTCCAGGGTGACGTCGCGCAGGGCGACGCGATCGTCATAGCCCGCGCTTACGTCGTGCAGCTCGACGGCGGCGCCGTCCATGGGCTTCCCGTTCACTGAAGTGCGGCCACGATCTGATCCGTGTCCCACTGCATCAACGCGACGTAGCTCGGGACACTGCTGCTGAGCGCGTCGTCGTACAGGTTGGCGACGACCGCAGTGCCCGTCTCCTGCGCCAGCGTGTCGACCAGCTGGGTCGGGAACTGGTTCTCGCTGAAGATCGCCTTCACGTTGTTCTCCCTGATGGCCTGGACCAGCTGGACCGCGTATTGAGCGCTCGGCTCCTGGCCGGGAGCTTCGACCGCGACGCCCACCACTGTCAGGCCATAGGCGCGAGCGTAGTAGGGAAACGCGTCGTGATACGTGACGACACGGCGGCTGACCTCAGGCAGGCTGGCGATGTCCTGGCGAATCTGGGTGTCGAGCTGATCGAGCTGTTGGCGGTAGGTCGCGGCGTGGCTGGCGAACGCGCTCGAGTCGGCCGGATCAACACTGGCGAGGGCCTGCTCGATCCGATCCACGTAGCCCTCGGCGTACTTGACGTCCATCCACAGGTGGGGGTTCTGCGTGGCCACGGTTTCGCCCGGCAGCAGTTGCACGCCGGGCAGGTCGACGCCGAGCCTGACGAGCGGCGTGCCGGTCGCCGAGGCGCTGCCGATCGCCTGTTCCAGCCAATCGTCGAGCCCCAGGCCGTTCATCACCAGCAGGTCAGCCCCGGCGACCGTGCGCACGTCGTCCGGCTTGGGCTCGTACGTGTGCACGTCGCCACCGTTGGGCACGAGACTGGTCACCGAGACGAGGTTGCCACCGACGTTGCGCACGAGGTCGGCGAAGACCGTGGTCGTCGTGACCACGCTCACCGAGCCTTGCGGCGCTGCGGACGGCGACGAGCCGGCCGGCCCACAGGCGGCGAGCAAGCTCACCAGCACCACGACCAGGACGAACGGCCGCTTCACGCTTGACCCGACGGTCGCTGACAGTCGCCGCACAACCCGTACAGCTCGATGCGATGGCTGTCGATGCGAAAGCCCGTTTGCCGGCCGACTTCGGCAACCGCTGCCGCCAGGCCGCGATCCTCGATGTCGAGCGCCCTTCCGCACGACGAACACACAAGATGATGGTGGTGGCTCGGTGCGCAGCGCACGTAGGCGTGCTCGCCGGTGGGCAGGTCGATGCGCTCGAGCAGGTCGAGCTCGGTGAGCAGCTCGAGCGTGCGGAACAGGGTTGCGCGGCCGATGCCCCAACGCCGTTCCGCGATCGAAGCCTCGAGGTCGGCGGCGGTGAAGTGCCCGGGGCGGCCGGCGATCAGCGACGTCACCGCGCGGCGCGGTCGAGTCAGGCGGTAGCCGGCCGCGTCAAGCGCCTGGACGAGGGAGTTGTCGTTGGCCATCGGCGACTGATGATACTCGGTATCAATACAGTCCGCCTTACGTCTGGCTGACCGACTCGCGCACGGCGGCGATGGCCGCGCCGACGCCCTGGTCCCAGGGATCGCCGTGTCCGGGTAGCACGAGCGCGGCGTCGACTCCCTCGAGGCGCTTGAGCGAGTCCAGGGCTTCCTTTCGATCGGCCGTGAAGGGCGCGATCTGAGGGCCGCGCCGGCCGTTGGCGACCGAGTAGGTGGCCAGTGCATCGCCGACGAAGAGAGCCCCCAGGCCCGGTACCGACAGGACCGCGGACCCCGGCGTGTGTCCGGGCACGAGGGTCACTTGTGGGCTGCCGGGCAGGTCGAGCGTGGCGCCATCGCCGAACGTCGAGACCTCGTGGATGGCGGGCTGGCGCAGCCCACCGTTGCGCAGCGCGAGCCACAGGAAGCCGAGCAACGGGCCATACCGAACCTTGCCCATGGGCGTCTTGGCCTTCTGTTCACCGCGCGCCAGCGGTGCATCGATTTCCTCGACCCACACCGGCACCTTGTGCTCGCGGCGCAGTCGCTCGGCAAAGCCGATGTGATCGCTGTGGCCGTGGGTCAGGACCAGGGCGTGCACATCCGTGATGGCACGGCCCATGGCGGCCAGCTCACGCGCGAGGTCGTCGTAATAGCCGGGCATGGCGGCGTCGATCACGGTGACCGCGCCGCCGTCGTCGACCAGGTAGGCGTTGACGGTGCTGTCGGTACCGATGCGGTGGATGTTGGCGGCGATCTTCAAGCGCTCCTCCTTCTTGGCGTATCGATGTCCGGGTTCCCCCCGGCAGGGCCTTATGCTAGCCGGGGGGCTACCATCCGATACATATGAACGAACGAGCCCCGCTTTCGGCGGCTGCTCGGGCGCCGTCACCGCGCAAACGCCTGGAGCGGCTGGTGTTCTTCTCCGACGCCGTCTTCGCCATCGCGCTGACGCTGCTCGTCATCGACCTGCGCGTGCCCGACCTGGCCGCGGGCTGGAGCGAGCAGGACCTTGCCGCCGCACTGGCCGGCCAGTTGCCTCGGCTGTTGGCCTATGCGCTCAGTTTCCTGGTCATCGGCCTGTCGTGGCTCGCCCACTGGCGCCGTTTCGCGGTGATCGAGCGTAGCGATGAGCGGCTGGCGTTGCTCAACCTCGTCCTGCTGGCCTTCATCGCCCTGGTACCGTTCCCGACTTCGCTGCTCGGCGCTTACGGTACGTCGCCGCTCGTTGTCGTGATCTATGCGCTGGCGATTTCCGCCACCGGCCTGGCCGGCACCGCGTCCTGGCTGTATGCCGCCCGCGCCGGCCTGCTGGGCGCGGGAGTCGATGCCGTGGAAGTGCGCATCGGGACGCTGCGCGGCCTGGCCATCCCGGTCGTCATGCTCGGCTCGCTCGCGATCTTGCCGTTTGCCGGGACGGGCGCGACGGAGCTCAGCTGGATACTGATCGCGCCACTGCACCCGCTGATCGAGCGTGCCTTGCGCAACAACGGAGGCGCACGCAGGCGGGCATCCTAGGGCGGCTCTCGCGCGAGTTTGCGAAGCTCCCGCGCGGGCACGAACATGTCCGCGCATGGCCGAGCTGCCGACTGGCACAGTCACCTTTCTGTTCACCGACATCGAGGGTTCGACGCGACACCTGACCAGCCTGGGCGTCGACTTCGAGCGGGTGATCGACCGGCATCACGAGATCCTGCGCAACCGGATAGGGGAGCACGGCGGGACCGTGGTCAGCACCGAGGGGGACGCCTTCTTTGCCGTCTTCGCCGATCCGTCCGCCGCTGTCGGCGCTGCCGTCGACGCGCAGCGCGACCTGGTGGCCGAGGCGTGGCCGGCCGACCGCACGGTGCGCGTGCGCATGGGCCTGCTCACCGGCAAGGGCACGCTCGGCGGCGACAACTACGTGGGCCTCGACGTCCACCGCGCGGCACGCCTCGCGGCTGCCGCGCACGGCGGCCAGGTGGTCATCGCCGACGCCACGCGCGGCCTTGTCGCACACGCGCTGCCAGACGGCGTCGCGACGCGGGACCTGGGCGAGCATCGGCTCAAGGACCTGGCCCAGCCGGAGCACCTCTTCCAGCTGTTGATAGACGGGTTGCCGGCCGACTTTCCGCCGTTGCGCTCGCTCGACGCGCGGCCCAACAACCTGCCCGCGACACTCTCGAGTTTCGTCGGGCGGGCGCGTGAGACGCACGAGATCGTCGGCCTGCTTGGTGGCGCGCGGCTGCTGACACTGACCGGGCCGGGGGGAACCGGCAAGACACGACTCGCGCTGCGCGTCGCGGGCGAGCTGCTGGGCGAGTACCGCCACGGCTGCTGGTTCGTAGCCCTCGAAGCGATCTCCGATCCCGAGCTGGTGCCGCCGGCGATCGCCAGCGCACTGGGTGTCGGCATCCCTGGCGATCGGCCGGCGCTCGACGTTCTGGGCGAGTGGCTGGCTGACCGCGAGCTGCTGCTCGTGCTCGATAACTTCGAGCAGGTCACCGGAGCGGCGCCGCTGGTCGCGCGCCTGCTGGCGGCCGCGCCGGGCCTGCGCGTGCTGGCCACCAGCCGGACTCCGCTGCACGTGTATGGCGAAGCCGAATATCCGGTGCCGCCACTGGCGGTCGTGTCCGAACTGGTGGCAGCGTCGTCGTCCGCCGCGGCGCTGTCGCAGTACGAGGCCGTGCAGTTGTTCATCGAACGCGCCGTGGCGGCCAAGCCCGGTTTCACGGTGAGCAATGCCAACGCGCCGGCGCTCGCCGAGATCTGCGTGCGCCTCGATGGCCTGCCACTCGCCATCGAGCTGGCCGCGGCACGCATCAAATTGCTCAGCCCCGAGCAGATTCTGGCCCGCCTGGAACACAGTCTGTCGCTGCTCGCCAGTTCGGCGGGTGACCTGCCCGCGCGCCAGCGCACGCTGATCGGCGCCATCGACTGGAGCTACCAGTTGCTGAGCCCCGACGAGCGCCGGTTGATGACGCGCCTGAGTGTCTTCCTGGGAGGCATGTCGCTCGCCGCGGTCGAACAGGTCGCAACTCTTGATCTCGATCTCGATGCCTTCGACGGCCTCGCCTCGCTGGTCGACAAGAGCCTGCTGCACGCCGTAGAAGCGGCCGACGATCCGCGCTTCGCCATGCTCGAGACGGTCCGCCAATTCAGTCGCGAACTGCTCGTCGCCGACGCCGCCGAGGAGCTGGCGACCAGGCGCCGTCACGCGGCCTTCTTCTTCGACGTGGCGGTCGCCAGTGGTCCGGAATTGACCGGCGCGCAACAGGCCGAATGGCTCGACCGGCTCGAGCGCGACGCCGACAACCTGCGCATTGCCCTGATCGATGCGCCCGCCCTGGGCATGCTCGACGAGGCACTCGTCGCCGCCGGTTCGGTGTGGCGCTTCTGGCACCAGCGCGGGCGCTTCGCCGAGGCGCGCTCGATCTTCGATCATCTGCTGGTCGGCGGCCCGGCGCAACCGGCGGCGCGCGCCAGGGCGCTCAGCGGCGCGGGTGGCATCGCCTACTGGCAGGCCGACTACGAATCCATGGCCCGCTGGTACACCGAGGCACGTGAACTGTTCGACGCGGCGGGCGACAAGCCGGGCCTCGCCGAGGCATTGTTCAACGAGTCGTTCGTGCCCTTCATGAACGGCGATTCAGCGGCGGCCGCAAAGCTCGCCGAGCGGGCACGCGACACGTATGAGGAGATCGGCGACGACCTCGGGGTGGCGCGTACGGAGGGAACCCTGTCGCTGGCCCTTTACTGGAGCACCGACTACAGCCTGGCCATCCCGCATCTCGAGCGGAGCATCGCCATCTTTCGCGCGCGTCATGAGATGCTCGAGCTGGCCGACCAGCTGACCAACCTCGCTTTCGCCCGGGCCAGCGCGGGGAAGTGGCGGGAGGCGGCTGCGGCGCTGTTGGAGTCGGCCGCGATATTCACCGAGGCCGGCAACGAGATCGGTGTGGGCCTCGCGCTCGAGGGTCAGGCGGCGCTGGCGGCATGGGCCAGGGATGCCGAACGTGCGGCGCAACTGTTCGGCTACGTCGACTCGGCGAGAGACCGCGTGGGCGGCACCCCGCCGCCGACGATCGTCAGGACGAAGGGCCTGCGCCGTCGCGCCGCCGAAGCACTGGGGCCCGCCGAATACGAGCGCCTGGTCGCCGAGGGAGCGCGGCTTTCGCAGGCGGAAGCAATGCGCCTGGCCGACTTCGTGCCCCCCGACGACACTGCGCCGCTGCCGAGCTTCGCCACCCTGGACTAGCGGCGTGTGCCTTCAGTCTCAGGCCCGGAGGCGCTCGAACCCCGCAGTCATGACCAGGCGACGGTCGAGCGTCACCGCGAGCGCCTCGTAGCCGTCAAGCTCGCGCGCCACCCAGTCGACGCCGCGCACGCCCATTGCGAAGGCCGCTGTCGCCCAAGTGTCCGCCCAGGTCAGGCTCGGGCCAACGACAGTCATGCTGGCCACGCCGTTGGCCACCCGCCCGCTGTGCGGGTCGACGATGTGCTCGCCGCGCTCGTAGGTGGCCGACGTGGCGATGGCCAGGTTGCGCGTCTCGATGACCGCCACCACCGTTTGCGCATCCCACGGATTGCGGATGCCGATTCGCCATGGCGCGCCCTTTTCCGGTTCGCCCCGGACGACCAGGTCACCGGCGGCGTTGATGGTGAAATTGGCCGCCCCGGCGGCGTGCAGGATGTGGGCGGCGCCCTCGACCGACCATCCCTTGACCAGCCCCGATGGATCCAGCTGGCCGTCGCGCCGGTGGGCGCGGATGTCGAAGTAGCCGTCGCTCGCGATCCGTGCCTGCTCGCACATGGCGAGAACCTCGCGCAGCTCGGCGCTCGTCTCCTGGGCCGCCAGCTCGCCGCGATTGAGACGGCTCACCTCGCTGTCCTCGCGGTACGTGCTGAAGCGCTCGTCGACCAGGCGAAAATGCTCGAACGCGGCCCGCGTCGCTCGCGCGATCGAGCCCGGCACGGCCTCGCCGTCGCGGACGTCGACGACGATCGCGGTGCCCATGATGTGCTCGATACGCGGCTCCGCCGCGGCCAGGGTGAGCGTCATTACTGGATCCTGCCCAGCGCCGACTGGAGGGAAAGGTAGAAGCCGTACGAGGTATAGCTCGCCCCGGAGACGCCCTGGATGTTCGCGCTCTGGGCCTGCAGCACCTCCTGGCGCAACATTGGGCCGGCCTCGCGGCTGATCTGCGCCGACAGTTGCCGGTCCGAGGGCAGCTGGAGCTCCTGGACGTCGACGATCTGGCCGCTCTGGACTACCAGCGCGATCTGCACCGTCCCGTACGGCGTGTTGATGGCATCGCCGGTGAAGGTGCCCGAGGCGTTGCCGTTGCCGCCGTTGGGCTGAGAGGTGGCCTGCGGGGCCTGGGTAGAGGGTGGCTGGCCGGTCGGCGGGGGCGTGGGCGTGGGTCGCTGGCCGACCGCCACCGGTGCCTGCGTCGGTGGTGGCGTGCCGATCGCGGCATTGCTGGGCAGGCCACTGGCACGCGATTGATCGGCCGGCTTGAAGCTGAACAGCAAAAGCACGGCCAGGACGGTCGTCACGAGCGCGACAGCGCCACGCCTGGGCACTCCTGAGAAACCTCCCGGATCAGTTCGCAAAGTGTTCAATGTGGATCTGGCTGGTGGGCACGTCGAGTGAGTGCACCGCGCGGCGCACGGCGGCCATCATCTGGTCGGGCCCGCAGATGAAGACATCGCGCACGCGGATGTCGGGCACCAGGCGGGCGATCGAGCGCGCGTCGAGCGGCTGGCTGCGCCGGCCCGCAGCGCGGCGGCCGATGAGGTAATGGACATAGGCGCCCTGGGTACGCGCGAGTTCGTCGAGCTCTTCACGGAACACCACGTCCTCCCAGCTGCGCGCGCGGTAGAGCACGGTCACGGCCCCGGGAAAGCTCGGCGGGAACTCCTCGAGCAGCGCGCGCAGCGGGGTGATGCCGATACCGCCGGCGATGAGCAGCGCTCGCGCGTAGCGCCGGCGCAGCCCGGTGAAGGCGCCATAGGGACCTTCGGCAAAGACCCGCGTGCCCGGCCGCAGGTGCTGTATCCAGTTGGTGTCGTCGCCGCTGCGCTTGATGGTGATGCGCAGGTAGCGGCCGTTGGGCGCCGCGGACAGCGAGAACGGATGCGCCCGCCACCAGCCGCCGCCGGCCAGGAAGCGGAAGTAGAAGAACTGCCCGGCGCGCACGGGCAGTCGGTCCAGGTTGCGGCCGCTGATGTACAGCGATACGACGCCGGGCGCCTCGCGCCGGAGTTCGGCGATGCGAAAGCCGTGGCGGACGTAGCTGGCCAGCGGCTGCCCGACGCGAAAGGCAAGCACGAGCGCGATGACCGCCACGTACAGCGCCACCCAGTAGGCCTGGGCGGCGAAGTCACTGGTGAAGTCGGTGCCCACCGCGAGCTCGTGCAGGAACGCGAGCGCGATGGCCAGGTATGCGTACAGGTGGATGCCGTACCACGTCTCGTACGAGAGGCGGCGCCGGGCAGCGCGGACTGACACGATCCCGACGCCGATCAGGGCAAACAGGCCGACGGTGGCCATCAGCACGTACGGGTAGCTGAAGAGCAGCGCGTTGATCTCGTCCACGATCGAGACGCCGGCATCGGCGGCGAAGCCGACCGTCGTGAAGACGCCGTGGCCGACGAGCAGCCACAGCGTGGCGAACCCGAGCCAGTGATGCCACTGCGCCAGGCCGCCCAGGCCGAACAGCTGATCGAGCCACGGACTGCGCGACATGAGCACGATGCCCACGAGGGCGAAGAAGGTGCCCAGCAGCGCGGTCAGCTGGCCCGCGGCGGTGAACAGACCGCCGAAGGTGGTGACCTGGTTCAGGCCACCGTGGATCAGCCACATGCCGAGGGTGACGACGATGTTGGCGGCCACGACGAGCCACACCTCGAGCGGGTGGATGGGCCATACACGCGGGACCGGTGGCAGCCGCGGCCGCGTGCGCGTGCGAACACTCCCCTGCATTGCGCCCGACGCTAAGCCCGCGAACCTGTCAGTTCGGTGACGGGAAGCTGTGCGTTTGGTCAGAATTCGCGGGGCAGCACGCCGATGGCCGCGAGATCCCGGCGGAGCGCGGCCGCGCCGCTGAACTGAAGGGCGGACATGCCCACGACCCGCGCGGCCGCGACGTTTGCGGCGATGTCGTCGACAAAGAACGCGCGCTCGGGGTCGACACCGAATCGGGTGATGGCCACGCTGAAGATTTCCGGCTCCGGCTTGACATGCCCGGCCTCGCCGGAGATGAGCACCCCGTCAAACAGGTCCAGCTCGGGCACGAGGTGGCGCGTCGCGCCGTAGGTCTGGGCGGACCAGTTGCTCAGCGCGTACAGGCGCAGGCCGCGCGCGTGCAACTGATCGAGGATGGCCAGCACCTCGCGATCGAGTCCGCCGAGCATCTCCGGCCAGCGGTCCCAGTACGCCTGGATCAGGGGCGCCTCGTGCGGATGCTCGCCGGCGAGCTCGTCGATGGCCTCCTGGAATGGGCGGCCGCGGTCGAGCTCGCGGTTCCAGGCGGGCGTGCACACGTCCGCGAGAAAGCGTTCCATCGCTTCATCGTCACCGGCAAACAGCTTGCGATAGAGGTGCCGCGGGTTCCAGTCGATAAGCACTCCGCCCAGATCGAAGATGCCCGCGTCGTAGCGCACCTGCACAGCATCGCCGACCCGGCGCCTGCCTGCCACCGACGCGAACTTGCCCGGGTACAGCGATGCTCCCCTAACGCGTGATGAGCTCGAGCTTGGCGGCTCCGTCGAGGATCTCGATCTCGTAGCGATCGGTGGCGCCGCTGAAGCCGTCCGAGGTGAGCCGGCGATCGCCGAGCTGGGAATAGCGCTGGCCGTCGAAGCGGACGTGCGACACGCCGCCCGAGATGAGCAGCGAGGCGGCCGTTCCAGCCGGCCGCCGCAGGCGGGCGCTGCTCACCACGCCGCGGATGCGCACGAGTGTCGTGCCGCTCGGCGCTGGCAACAAGAGATCGACGTGGTTGGCGCCACCATTGAGCTCGAGCCGCTCGAGGGTGACATCGGCGAGCGAACCGGTCAGGTCGGTCAGGCCGCCATCGATCTCGATCGCCCAGGGGACCGCATCGCTGAGCGCGATGCGCGCCTCGCGCGTGCTCAAGGCCGACAATGAGCGGCGCTGGTAGCGGACGTTCACCTGGCCGCTGGCTGAGCGGATATCGGGCAGCGGCCCATCGAACGAGGCACTGATCAGGTCCTCTGCCGGCGCGACCCCCTCGAAGCGCAGACGCGAGGCGCTCGGTTCCATGATCACGCGTGCTGCGGCGCGCGGGCCGAACGGCGCGAGGTTCATCGCCAGGCGGGGCGCGCCGCTGACGAACACGAGCCGCCCGCGCGCTGCGGCACCGAGGGGTGCCTGGTAGTTCTGGCCCACGAAGCCGCCGCGCACCTTCGCGCGCAGCGTGTCGGTGTCGCGACTGACGGCGGCCGCAGTTTCGTCGAGGAATGTTCGGATGGCCTGCTGCTCACGGCTTGAGAACTTGCCGAGCAGGTCGCTCACCGTCCGGTCGAGACGCCCCAGCGCCGTACGCACCTCGTCGGACGCGGGCGTGGGCTGGATGACTGCACGCCGGCGATCGGTCGGGTCGGCCGTGCGTTCGAGGTAGCCGGCGCGCTCGAGCCGGTCGAGCACACCGGTCACCGCACCGGTACTCAGGCCTGTTTCCTCGGCCAGGCGTCCGGCGCTGATGCCCGGCTCATCGATCACGAGCTCGAGGCAACGCAGGTCGGTCACGTTCATGCCCAGGCGGTCGGCGAGGGCGTGTTCGTATCCCGAATCGCGCAGGACTTGACGGATTCGAGGCGTGTCGTTCATGATGCGAATATCTTAGCAGATAAGATACTGACGAGGAGTGCGATGAACAGCTGGAATGATAGCGCGGCCATAGACGCGCAGGGCCTGGTCAAGGTGTACCCACCCGATGTGCACGCGCTCGATGGCGTCGACCTGCACGTCAGCGTGGGCGATATCCACGCGCTGCTCGGCCCGAATGGGGCCGGCAAGTCGACCACGGTCAAGATCCTGACCACGCTTTCGCGTCCAACTGCCGGCAGCGCGCGTGTGCTGGGCAGCGACGTCGTGCGCCAGCCCGATCGCGTGCGGCGCTCGATTGGCGTCGTCGGCCAGAACGCCGCTGTGGATCCCGAGGCAACCGGTCGCGAGAACATGCACCTCCAGGGCCGCCTGTACGGCATGGCTGGGGGACAGCTGCGCAAGCGCGTCGATGAACTGCTCACCGCGTTCGGGCTGACCGAGTACGCCGACCGCATCGTCCGGACCTGGTCAGGCGGCAACCGACGCAAGCTCGACGTCGCCACCGGCCTCGTCCACCGGCCGCAGGTCCTTTTCCTCGACGAACCGACGACCGGCCTCGACCCCCAGGCACGCGCCGAGCTGTGGGCCGAGGTGCGTCGCCTGGCACGCGAAGGCCTGACCATCCTGCTCACGACGCACTACCTCGAGGAGGCCGACCAGTTGGCCTCCCAGGTGGCAATCATCGATCGCGGCCGCATCGTGGTGCGCGGCACACCGGAAGAGCTCAAGTCGCAGCTCAGGGGCGACGCCATCGTGGTCGAGCTCATCGAGCCGGAGCGCAACCGCGACGCGACGCACCTCATCGCTGGTCTCGACGGCCTCCGTGAGCCGGTCGTCGATGGCCGCGCGGTGCGCGCGCGCGCCGAGCACGGTGCGCGCGCGGTGCCGGCCGTCCTCGCCGCGCTCGACGGCGCCGGGATCGGCGTCGCCTCGGTAACCATCGCGCGCCCGTCGTTGGACGACGTCTATCTGCAGCACACCGGCCGCGCCTATCGGCCGCAGTCAACGGAGGCCTGACGAACACCATGACCGCCATCGCCCAGACGGCCGAAATCACCGGCCGCCACCTGCACTACTTCATCCGCCAGCCGTGGTTCGTCCTCGTGTCGCTGGTGCAGCCCTTCATCTGGCTGTTTCTCTTCAGCCAGCTGTTCAGGAGCGTGACCGCCATTCCCGGTTTCGGCAGCGGCGGCAACTACCTCGACTACCTGACCCCCGGCGTGCTGGTCATGACCGCGCTGTTCTCGTGCGGTTGGTCGGGCATGGCGGTGGTCGAGGACATCAACCGTTCGATCATCGACCGGCTCCTCGTGACGCCCATCCACCGCAGCGCGATCATCACCGGGCTGAACCTGTATGAGCTCGTGTCGCTGGTCATCCAGGCCGCCGTCATCGGTGGCGTGGCGCTACTGCTGGGCGCGCGCTTTGCCGGCGGCATCGTTGGCTTCGGCGTGCTGCTGCTGTGCGCGATGCTCGTCGGCGCTTCGGTGGCGGCCTTCTCGGACGCGATTGCCCTGGGCCAGCCCAACCGCGAAACGGTGATCGGCATCAACACGCTGCTGACCCTGCCGTTGACCTTCCTGTCCGCCGCGTTCATGCCACTCAATCTGGTGCCCGACTGGTTGCGCACGATTGCCGGGTACAACCCGGTCAACTGGGCCGTCGAGGCCGGACGAGCGGCGTTGACCTCGCCCGATCCCGACTGGTCACTCATCCTGCCGCGGCTGGCCGGTCTCGCAGTCCTGGCAATCGTCACCACCGCCTGGGCGACATGGACGTTCAGGAGCTACCAGCGCTCGATCTAGCGCCCCCAGCCGTGGCGGTCGGTGCGCCTGCGGCGTGGCTCCGAGCGGGGCTTGGCTGCCGGCATCGGCAGCCGCTGGCTCCCCTTCTGGCGCTTGGCCGCGTACATCCGCTCGTCGGCGCGCTGGACCGTTGACGGCCAGTCGCCGTCGAAGGCTGCCCAGCCCATCGACAGGCTCGCCGTCAGGCCGAGGTCATTGAGGCGCGTGCCGGTCAATGTCGCGGCCACCCGCTCGGCGGCCGCGCTCGCTTCGTGTTCACCGGCGTTGGCCAGGAGGGCCAGGAACTCGTCGCCGCCCACGCGGCACACGACGTCGCACTCGCGCAGGGTGGCGCGCAGTTCACCGGCGGCCAGGCGCAGCAGGTTGTCGCCGGTTGGATGCCCGTAAGCGTCGTTCACCTGCTTGAGCCCGTCCACATCGGCGCTGAGCACGCTGTAGCTCTTCTCGGTGCCGGCCGGTACCGCCGCCAGTGCAGCGTGCCAGGCAGCGCGATTGCCGACGCCGGTCAGCGGATCGAGCTGGCTGGCGCGCTCGAACTCGGCGCGTTCAGCCGTCATCTGCTCGTGGCTGATGGCCTGGTTGAGGAGCGGCTGCGCGGAATCGGCCAGGGCGCGGGCGATGCGCTGGCAGAGTGACGTGAAGCCCCGTTCGTGACCCACCGCATGGCCGAGCGCCAGGGCGCCCATGCCCGCGCCGATGGGCAGCGTCATGCGCGATACGACCGGGTCGGTCCACACCTGCGGTTCGCGGCCGACAGACTGTTCGATGATCGGCTCGGACTTCATCGAGGCCGCGTCGAGGAAACGTGACGCATCTCGACCGGCCGCTGCCGGCTCGCCGTCGACGACCCGACCGTGGGCCAGCTGGAGAACCTCCAGGGTCGGTTCGGCGCCGACGCGGACCTTGACCGCGGCTACGTCACAGGCCAGCGCGCGGGCGGCGACGGTCGCGATGTGGCGCGCCGTGTCGCGTACGCACACGGGCTGGTACGACTGCAGGGCGCGCACGGCGTGGACCACCTCGAGTTCGTCGGCCAGCAGCTTCTCGGCCGACGTGTGGCCGGTGTGTGCGACTGCTCGCGCCGCGTCGGCCACCAGCGCCGCATCCGATCGCGCGCCGACATCCGGCCCGCCGAAGACGACCAGGTGCTCGCGGCCGACCGGGATGACCGCCGCCTGGGCGGCCCAGTACGGCCCACACACGAGCACCGGACGGTCCGACAGCACGCGCACGGGCACGCCCGCCCGCCACGCCTCTTCGAGCAACGGGTTGCCCGCCGGCGAGACATCGACGATGCCGGCCCAGCCGGCCCCGCGGCCGGTGCCGCCGACAAGGTGCAATACCCCGTTCGCCCAGCGGAAGACGAGGACGTCCTCCGCCGGCGCGTGTTCATGCGTTTCGATTTCGGCACTCAGCGCCATGCCCAGATCATCGGCTGGCGGGAGAGTGCACCGGTCTAGTCCGAAATGCCCACTCCCGGTGAGCGTTCGTTCCGCGAAGGTGGCAGTCTGGATTGCATGGATGACCCGATTGCGCGACTCCGGCCGCTGCTCAAGACGCGCCAGTACCGTGATTTCACCGGCGAGCCGGTCAGTGACGAGGACTTGCGTGCGCTGACCCAGGTCGCGCGCTGGTCGGGCAGCAGCCGCAACTCGCAGCCGTGGCGCTTCATCCTCGTGCGCAACGAGCGGCTGATCCACACTCTTGCGGAAGTGGGTCAGCCGCAGACGCGCGCGCTGCACACGGCGGTCGCGGCACTGGCCATCGTGCTGCCGGACGACCGCGACCATCGCTCGAGCCTGGCCTACGACGACGGCCGCGTCGCTGAGCGGGTGCTGATCGGTGCGTCGATGATCGGCCTGGGCGCCGGAATCACCTGGGTGCGGCCCGACGTGCGCGACCAGGTGGGCCGGTTGCTCGGAGTACCCGACGGCCACTTCGTGCGCACGATCATGGCCGTGGGTCATCCCACGCTCGCGGCACGGGCGCCGAGGACCGCGCCGGGCGAGGCACGCCTCCCGCTTGACGAGCTGCTGACCGAGCGCTAGCGCCGCGGCGCGCCGCGTGGATCCAAGCGCGGGTCCAGAATGGCTGCATGACTCTCTCGCGCACTGCGCCCGCGCCGGCCGGCGACAGCTTCAGCCCGGCAGGCGACTACCAGCCCGGCGTGTGCAACATCGGCCCGGCCGAAATCGCGCGGCGCCGGCAGGCAGGCCACATCGGCCTGGCCGTGACCCTCGCCACCCTGATCGTGCTGATCGTGCTGCGCGTGCCACCGGTATTCCGCCTCATCGTGGCCGTACCCGCGGCCGGTACCGCGATCACCTACCTGCAGGCGGTGCTGCACTTCTGCGTCGCCTTCGGGTCGCGCGGCGTGTTCAACTTCGGCCCGCTAGGCGATCGCCGCCAGATCGCCGATCCCGTTGCTCGGGCGCGCGATCGCGCGCGCGTGTGGCGCATGGTCCTTGCGGGCCTGGCGGTCGGCGCGCTCGTGGGCGTGGTCGCGGTCGCGCTGCCCCTCTAGCGTGACCGACACACCGGTCACGCTGGCCATCCTGGGCGCCGGTGTGCGCGGTCGGCTGACCTACGGTGCCTACTGCGCGAAACACGCGGAGGCGGTGCGCGTCGTCGCCGTAGCGGAACCCGACGAAGCCCGGCGTGCGGTGCTGGGCCGCGAACTGGGCATCCCCGCGGCCGATCGGTTTGCCGACTGGGCCGACCTGCTGGCCCACGGACCATCCAGCGATGGCGTGATCATCGCCACGCCCGACTGGGCCCACACTGCGCCGGCCATCGCGGCTCTCGAGCAGGGACGTGACGTCCTGCTCGAAAAGCCTGTCGCGCGGTCGCCGGACGAACTCGTGCGGCTGCTCGCGACCGCGCGCTCGTCGGCCGGGCGGATGACCATCGCGCACCCGCTCCGCCACGCGCCCTTCTTCGAGGCGATCGCCCGCCTGGTGGGCGAGGGGCGCATCGGCCGGCTGATGACCATCGATCACGTCGAGAACGTCGGCTACCTGCATTTCGCCCACAGCTACGTGCGCGGCAACTGGCGGCGCAGCAATGAGACGGCGCCCGTCATCCTGACCAAGGCCTGCCACGACCTGGACGTCCTGGCCTGGTTGACGGGGAGTGCCTGGCGGTCGGTCGCCTCCTTCGGCCGGCTGACGCACTTTCGGTCCGAGAACGCGCCCGCAGGCGCACCCGCGCGATGCACCGACGGATGTCCGGTGCAGCGGGCGTGTCCCTTCGATGCGGTCGCCTTCTACGGCGCCCTGCCCGCGGGCCACCCGTGGCTGATGGCCGCCACGGCCGATCAATCGGGGGCCGGCATACGGGCGGCACTGAGCAGCGGGCAGTACGGACGCTGCGTCTACCGCTGCGACAACGACGTGGCCGATCACCAGGTGACCGTGATCGATTTCGCAGACTGGCTCAACGGCCACGCTGACCGTCAGCGCATTCACCGCCGACGTGACCCGCACGGTGCGGCTGATGGGAGCGGCCGGCGAGATCAGCGGCAACCTGGTGACCGGCGAGTTGTGGCTGAGTTCGTTCACGCCGGGCGTGGCGACGGCGCCCGTTGCAGTACCCATCGACGTGGCCGGTGACGGACACGGCGGCGGCGATGACCGGCTGCTCGACGCCTTTGTGGCGGGCGTGGTGCAACGGCGCGCCGGCCGACGCGAGCCAGTGCCCGCCGGCGCGGCGGAAGCGGCAGTCGTCGGCCATACGCTCGCCTTCGCGGCCGAGCAGGCGCGCCTGGCCGGCGAGGTGGTCCGGGCGCCTTCCTAGCTGCTGGCGATGTCGCGGGTCCGGACGGTTTGCCGACTCCGGTGCCTTCCGCTCCCAGAACGTCTGATGCGCGTGAAGCATCGCTGACCGCCAAATCCCCGAGTGACGCGCACTCGAAATGTGCGTTTCGGTGCACGCTTGATCAGGAGACGACCCGCTTCTGATCGTGTGTGCGCATCACGCGTGACTGGAACAGGCTGGGTGCGGCCGGATGCGTCAGGAGCCCGCTACGACCCGGTCTGGACGGGCAGGCCGGCGGCGATCCAGGCGGCCATGCCGCCGGTCATGCTGGTCACGTTGGTGAAACCGGCCTGGCGCAGGATGTCGCGTCCCTGCGCGGAACGATTGCCGGTGTGGCATACGACCACCACGGTCCGGTCGAGGGGGACCTCGCCGGCTCGGTCCGCCAACTGGCCCAGGGGGATCAGCGTGGCGCCACGGATGTGGCCGGTGGCCCATTCGTTGGGCTCGCGCACGTCAAGGACGAACGCGCCCTGATCCTTGAGTGCCGCAGCCTGGGCGACACCGACCGTCAGCGGCAGCGTGGTGGCCGCCGCGCTCGCAGTCGCAGGCCCGGTCGCCGCGACGGTCGCCGCCGGCCCGGCGCCCCCGCCACCGCAGCCGGAGATGGCGACGGCCGCAACCAGCAACAGGCCAACAACGACCTGCTGTGCGCGAACGCGGCGGGCCTCGAGCATCCGGTCGCTCATCACCTCGTGACGGGTCAGGTGCATCTCTCCGCCTCCTTTGTCCTCGGTGGTGGCGAGGCTAGGCGAGCGCGGCTCGCCGGTCGCGGGTCAAATGGCGGATCACTGCAGTCCCTTGGTCACGCGGTCGGCTCGGGCTCATGGTCGGGCGGAAAGAACTCGTTGAAGACGACCATCGCCGCGGCTGCCACGGGCACCCCGAGCACGCCGCCCAACAGGCCAAAGGCGCTCAATCCGACGAGTACCGCAAATATGGTCACGACCGGATGCAGATGGACGATGCGGCCGATGACGACCGGCATGACCAGCTGGTCCTCGACCTGGCGGAGCACGAAGTAGATGACCACCACGATGATGGCCAGCGTCAGCCCACCGCTCGAGAAGGCAAAGATCGCCGCAATCGCGGTGGCGACGATCGGGCCCACGAGCGGCAGGATCTCGAGGATGCCAGTGAGGATCCCGATCGCCAGCGCGTGCGGCACGTGCAAGATCGGCCCCAGGATGAGGTAGACGGCCAACGCGACGAGGGCGATCAGCAGCAGCTGGCCACGCAGCCAGCGCCCGAGTGTGACGTGGATCCGGTCGAGGATGGCCACCAGCCGGTCGCGTCGGTCGTCGGGCACGCGCAGGACCATGCGCTCGAGCAGGCGCGGGCCGTCGAGTAGCAGGTAGAAGCTGACGACGACCACCAGGAACGAGTCGAGCAGGAACGAGCCCGCCTCGGTTGCCAGGTGCAGCGCATCACCGGGCGACGCGAACAGGCCCGCGATCTGGTCTTCCGCTGCCTGGGCAATCTCGGAGATCGAGAATGTCTGCCCGGCGAGATTGATCGAGTCGGCGCCCACGAGGCTGCGCAGCGTCGTCGCCAGCGCATCCGGGCCGCCCGTCGCGAGGGTCCCGAACTCGCGCACGGCCTGGTCCGCGAGCAGCGCGGCGAGGATGATGATGATCGCGAGCGACACGATGTAGCCGATGCCCACGACGGCGATGCGCGGCCAGCCGGTGCGCCGCTGGGCGACGGTCACCGGCGGGCCGAAGGCGTAGGCGACGACGGCGCCCACGACGAACGGACCCAGCACGTCGCGAGCCAGCCACAGCACGACGAGCGTGGCCAGCGCGAGTACCACCCAGGGACCGGGACGCATGCGGACAGTATTGCCGCGGAGGGGACCCCGGCGTGCCGCTTGCGCGCGCGGGCCAAATGCGATCTTGACCGGGCCCGGCCCGTCGAGCCCCGTGGCCCGGCCCCGTCAGGCCGGCGCTATCCGGCCGCGGCCTGCTCGATTGGGCCTGCCTCGGATGACTCAGGTGTGCCGGACACGACCTCGCCGACCACGTGGCGCGGGATGAACAGCGCGCTGACCGCGGCGCCGGCCACGACCGCGGCGCCGAACCAGACCGCCGGCACCAGGCCGTCGACGTACGCCTGCGGCGAGGTGTATGAGCCGTTGGCCGTGAAGATCGCGGCCAGGACGGCCACTCCGAAGACGCCGCCGACCTCGCGGATGGCGTTGTTGGCGCCCGACGCCTTGCCCTCCTCGTCGCGCCGGACGGCGGACAGGACGACGTTGGCGATCGGCGCGAAGAACATGCCCATGCCGGTGCCGCTGACGATGAATGGCACCACAAAGCTGGTGTACGCCGCGTCGGGTGCGGCAATGGCTGCCAGCCAGGCGAGGCCGACTGACATCAGCGCCAGGCCGGTGACGACGATCGGCCGCGGGCCGATGCGCGCACTGAGTACGCCGGCAATGGGTGCCACGAAGATCGGCATTGCCGTCCATGGCAGCACGCGCAGGCCGGCCTCGAAGGGGTTGTAACCCTGCACCACCTGGAAGAACTGCGAGAGCAGGAAGACCGAGCCGAACATGCCGAAGTACATCAGCAGCGAGGCCGTGTTGGCGGCGGTGAAGCCGCGGCTGCGGAAGAGGTGCGGCGGCAGCATGGGCGAACGCGTGCGCAGCTCCCACGCGACGAAAGTGAGCAGCAGTGCGCCGCCCACGACGAAGCCGGCCAGGATCTGCGGATCGGTCCAGCCACGGTCGTTGCCGTGGATGACCGCCCAGACCACGCCGAGCAGGCCGGTGCTGGCCAGGGCGAGCCCGGCGATGTCCAGCCGACCCTCGGGCCCGTGGGTTTCCTGCAATCGGAAGTAGGCGAGGATGGCGGCCACGATGCCGACGGGCACGTTGAGCCAGAAGATCCAGTGCCAGTTCACGCCCTGGGCGATGGCTCCGCCGACCACCGGTCCGACCGCGATGGCCAGGCCGCCGATGCCACCCCAGGCACCGAGCGCGAGCGGGCGCCGCTCGGGCGACACGCCGGCCGACAGGATCGTCAGCGTCAGCGGCGTGACGATTGCGCCGCCCACTCCCTGGAGGGCGCGGGCGAGGATCAGCGCCGTACTGGTGGGCGCCAGTGCCGCGGCTGTCGAACCCACGGTGAAGATGACCAGGCCGATGACGAACATGCGCCGCCGGCCAAAGCGGTCGCCGAGGGCCGCGCCGGTCAGCAGCAGCACCGCGAAGGTCAGCGTGTAGGCGTTGACCATCCATTCGAGGTCGGACAGCGACGAGCCGAGATCGGCGCGGATGACCGGCAGGGCGGTGGTCACCACCAGGTTGTCGAGCGCGACCATGAACAGCGCGATCGCCGTGATCGCGAAGGTCCATGCCGCTGAGCGGGTGCGGGACATCGTGGGTTCTCCTGTGGGGTCGGGTCGGGGTTACTTATCGCTCGCTAAGTTCGCAGCACAAAAAAGGGGTACGTGGGGTCACTCGTGCCAGGCGCCACCTCGTGCGAGCTCTGCGTCGATTTCGGGGTTGAGGCCGCCTACCACCGCGGCAACGTTCATCAGCATGCCCTCGGCAAACCAGAAGTGGATGGCGTCTTCGTCGGCACCCGACACCCGCGCAACCGCGTCGTACAACGCCGTCCACTCGCCGCGCACGACGCGCTGAATGTCCGGGTCGTCACTGGCCGCCGCATAGGCCTGCATCTGCAGCCGCAGCATGTCGCGATCACGCAGCATGTCGCAGTACTCGTCGCCCATGGCATGGAGGATGGCGATCGGATCCGTCGACTTCGTCCGCGCCTCACGTCCGACGGTCTCGAAGCGGTTGCGCACCCGGCCGAAGCAGTCACGCACGGCCTCGATAAAGAGGTCCTTCTTGGTGCCGAAGAGCTGGAACAGGTACGGCTGCGACACGCCGACGCGCTTGGCAATGGCCATCGTCGAGGTGCCCGCATAGCCGTGCGCGGCAAACTCGCGCGTCGCCTCGGCGATCACGCTCTCCTTACGTTCCTCGGCATGGAGCCGCACGGCGGTCGCGTTCATGGGCGACAGCTTAGTGAGTGCTAAGTAAGGCTGTCAAGCGGGCCTCTCTGCCAGCGGCCGGCACCGCGGTGGCGTACCTGCAGTGGCGATCGGCGCGGTCGTAGGCCTGCTCGCCGTCCTGCTCGCGGCACTGTCGGTAGCCAGCGCCCGTTTCGCGGCGGTGCCATGCTCTGCAGGTGAGCGAGCTGACGTTTGGCTTTCCGCGCATGTACAACGAACCTGGTGAGCGGCGCGCGTTCCTGCCGCCGCTGATCGGTTTGCTCGCGGACATGGGCGTCGACGTCTTCGTCGAGGCGGGCAGTGGAGCGGGGATGGGCTACTCGGACGAGGCATATCGGGCAACCTCGCCGCGCGTGCATATCGTCGACGAGGCGACCGCCTACGGCCAGGCCGTCGTGACCGTCCTGCGCGCGCCAGCGGGGCGCTACGAGCTGCTGCACAGGGGCACGCTCCTGCTCTCGATGCTGCACTTCACCACGCGACCCGAGCGGGTCGAGTTGCTCCACCGGTTGGGTGTCGAGGCGATCGCGCTCGACATGGTCACCGGCGACAACCGACAGCGCCTCGTCCAGAACCTGGGCGACGTGGCGCGCAACGGCCTGGCCTCAGCCTTTAAGGCGCTCGAGCGCCGCTGGCCGCCGCTGTTGTCCGCCGACAGGCCGCCCGTCAGCGTCACGATCATCGGTGCCGGAGGCGTCGGCAAGCAGGCCGTTGAGTGGGCGGTCAAGGCCGGCGACGACGAACGCAACCAGCGGTTCATGCGCGAGGCCCTGCCTGGCGTCGAGGTCGTGGTCATCGACCAGAACCTGTCCGGTGATGCGACCTACTTCCGGCGCCGACTGGGCCACACGGACATCCTGGTGGACGCCACGGCGCGGCGCGACACCTCGCAGCCAGTGCTCCCCAACGATTGGCTGGGCTGGTTACCCGAGCACGCGGTCGTCTGCGACCTGGCCGTCGACCCCTACCTGCTGGACGACGACCCGCCGGTCGTGCGCGGCATCGAGGGCATTCCCCAAGGCAACCTTGACCAGTGGGAATTCGGGCCCGACGACCCGGCCTGGGCGCGCGTGCCCGCGGTCATCCCCACGACCAATCGGCGGACCGTCGTGTCCTGCTATTCGTGGCCGGGTGTCCGGCCCGAGGCGTGCATGGAGCTCTACGGCGCGCAGCTCACCCCGTTGCTCAAGACGCTCGTCTGGTATGACGGCCTGGCGGCCATCGGGCCCGACGTCTCGTTCCACGGTCGGGCGCTCTGGCGCGCAAGCCTGCGCCACTTCCTGGGCGAAGAGGCGCCGGCGGGCGGCATGCCTGGCGCAGGCTGAAGGGCGGGTACGTGCCGGTCAGCAGCACGAACCACAGCACCGCCGCGCGTGTTGAAGCGGGTCATCGCCAGCGAGTAATCGAACCACCAGCGCGGGGCCATCGGGATGACCCAGATGAGGCGGAATAGGGTCGACAAGCGGTGCGTAGATAACGGGGCCATCAGCCCATGCTGACGACCACCTTGCCGGCCACCTGCTGGCCCTCCGCACGAGCGACGGCCGCGCCGGCTTCGTCGAACCGGTAGGTGTGCTCTATTACCGGCATCAGCTGCCCGGCTTCGATCAGCTCGTTGAGTGCCACGAGCTCCGCAGTGCCCACGTGGGCTTCGAAGAAGACAATGCGCTGCTTGAACAGGCGACGGCGCAGCGTACCCGCGACCAGGCGGCGCAGGATGCCCCGGTGCGCGCCGACGATGACCAGCCAGCCGTCCGGCTTGAGCGTGCGCACGGTCGAGCGCAGCGAGTGGTCGCCGCCGATGTCGATGACCGCGTCGAAGGCACCCCGGTGCCGGGTGAAATCCGTGCGCGTACGGTCGAGGACGTCGTCGGCGCCGAGCGAGCGCACCAGCTCGACCTTGTCGGTGGCCGTCACGGCGGTTACCTCGGCACCGAGCGCCTTGGCGATCTGAACGGCAAAAGTGCCGACACCGCCGCCGGCGCCGTTGATGAGCACGCGGTCGCCCGCCTTGACCGTGCCTTTGTCGCGGACCGCCTCGAGCGCCGTAGAAGCCGCCGTCGGCACTGCCGCGGCCTGTTCGAAGGTCAGCCGTTGGGGTTTGATGACGAAGGTCTCGCCGGCGACGAGTTCACCCAGGGCGCCGAGGGCGTGCCCGTACACCTCGTCGCCCACGTGCAGCTCCGTGACGGCCGAGCCGACCGCCTCCACGACACCGGCCGCGTCGGCCACGACCGCGGCCTGATTGGGCCGGCGCAGGCCCATCATGAAGCGCACCAGGATGGGGTCCGCGCGGACCTTGCGGCAGTCGACCGAATTGATCGAGGCGGCTCGGACGCGCACCACGACCTCGTTGTCGCTGGGCACGGGCGCGGCAACGTCCTCGAGCACGAGCACCCGCTCGGGGGATCCGTAGCCGCGCTGGCGGATGGCTTTCATGGGTATCCTGGGTTACCTCTTGTCGTACACTGTAAGGTGATCACCGGGAAGGCTAACCGTACAGCGTAAGGCTGTCAAGTGTCGGGAGTGCCCTGAGTGCCAGTTCGAGCCCCGCAGGCACGTCGCCAGCGCCACCCGCTCAACCGTGAGCGCGTGGTCGCCGCTGCCATCCGAATGGCCGACGATGACGGCATCGACGGGCTCTCCATGCGCCGTCTGGCACAGCAGCTCGGCGTCCAGGCGATGAGCCTGTATCACTACTTCGCCACGAAGGGTCAGCTGCGCGCCGGCATGCTCACCGCCGTCTTCGCCGAGATGGAGCGGCCGGCCCATGGCCCTGACTGGCGAGCGGACCTGCGCCGCGCGGCAGTCTCCGCCAAGGACGTCCTGCTGGGCCACCGTTGGGCGGCGCGCCTGCTGGGCGAACCGATGGAACCGTCCCGAGCGCAGCTGGAATGGATGGACGGCATCCTGGGCCGGCTGCGTGAGGCCGGCTTCTCGCCCAACATGACCCATCACGCCTATCACGCGCTGGATAGCCACATCGTTGGCTTCGTGCTGTGGGTGCTGCCCTTCCTGGAGCTTGACGAGGCCGTGCCCACCGTGGCCAGCGACGTCCTGTCCGGGCTGGGCGGCAACGACCTGCCGCACTTCGTCGAGCATGTGGGCGAGCACCTGGCGGACGCGCCTGACGACGTCGACGAGTTCGAGTTCGGCCTCGACCTCATCCTCGATGGCCTCGAGCGCAAGCGGACGGCGCAACCCGCGGGTCGCTAGCCTGTCGGCATGACCACATCGCGCCGGCCGCGGGCACGCGACCTGGGCATCCGCATCGGCACCATGACGCCCGGGTCGCTCAACGCGATCACCGATGTTGCCGGCGTGGGCGTGGGGCATGCCACCCTCATCCGCGGTGATGGAAAGCTGGTCGTCGGGCGCGGGCCGGTGCGCACCGGCGTGACCGTGGTCGTACCCAGCGAAGACATCTGGAGCGCGCCGGTGTTCGCGGCCCCGCATCGGCTGAACGGCAACGGCGAGATGACCGGTCTCGAGTGGATCCGCGAGAACGGCATGCTCACGTCACCCGTCGCGATCACCAACACGCACAGTGTGGGCGTCGTGCGCGACGCACTCATCGCCTGGGAGCTCCACCGGCGCGGCGCCGACCAGAGCGCGTGGGCCCTGCCGGTCGTCGCCGAAACCTGGGACGGGCGGCTCAACGACATCAACGGCTTCCACGTCAAGCCCGAACACGTCGTCGCCGCTCTTGCCAACGTCGGCCACGGCGCGGTCGAGGAGGGCAGCGTCGGCGGCGGCACGGGCATGATCTCGTTCGGCTTCAAGGCCGGCATCGGCACGGCCTCGCGGCTGGTCCCGCTCGGGGGCGGCAACGAGCCGACCTTTACCGTCGGCGTGCTGGTGCAATCAAACTTCGGCCGGCGTGAGCGACTGACCATTGGCGGCGTGCCAGTCGGCCGTTTCCTGACGCCGGAGCGGATTCCGTTGCCCGCCGGCAACGCGCAGGAAACTGGCTCGGTCATCGTCATTGCCGCGACGGACGCGCCGCTGCTGCCCCACCAGTGCGCTCGCGTGGCGCAGCGCATCAGCCTGGGCATCGGCCGCATCGGCGGCGCGGGCGGCAACACCAGTGGCGACCTGTTCCTGTGTTTCGCGACCGGAAACCGCGGCCTGAGGCTCTCGGAAGACGATCCTGCCAGCGTGCCAACCCAGGGCGTGACGATGCTCGACGACAGCCACATCGACGGCCTTTTCAACGCGGTCATCGAGGCGACCGAGGAAGCGGTCCTGAACGCCATGCTGGCCGCCGACACGATGACCGGCGCTGACGGCGTGACGGCGCATGCCCTGCCGCACGACGAGCTCCTCGACACCCTGCGCGCCGGCTGGTCGCCACTGGAGGACTGACCGCATGGCAGCGATCGACCCACGCGTCGACGATTACATCAATGCCCTGCCCGACTGGCAGGCGGAGATCCTGATGGACGTGCGCCGACTGCTGCACGAGGCCGATCCCGAGATGGGCGAGACCATCAAGCGAACGGTGCAGCCGTACTTCGTGCTGCACGGCAGCGTGGCGGCGTTCCTGGCCGCCAGGGATCATGTCAACGTCTTCCTGTACGACCCGCTCGTCGACGATCCCGAAGGCGTCATTACCGGTGGCCACGGAAACGAAACCGGTCGCCAGATAGCCATTCACCGCGGGGAGCCGATCAAGCGGGCCGCGCTGCTGGCGATGTTCCGGCAGATCGTCGAGCACAATCGCGCCGGGGGTTGGCGCAAACTCAAGGCGCGCTCGGCCGGCTGACGGTCGGCGACAGCTCGAACACCGACCGGGAGCGCGCCGCAACCTCCGGGTTCTTGAGCATGGCCGGGGCGGCGACGGTGAGCAGCACGCGCACCATCAGCCGCCACCACGGCGGTAGTGTGCGCAGGTAGGCGACCAGCGTCTCGCCGAAGAAAACGCGCTTCTGGTCGGCCGTCAACTCGACCGCGCAGACCGACTCCGAGCGCGCGCCGATCGTGAGCCGGGCGTCGGGCGTGTGGCGCAGGTTGAGCACCCAGTTGGTGTCGCCGAAGGTGCCCACCACGTATCGCCGTACGCCGATCTGGGCGATGGCCAGGGGCACCGTGTGTGGACGGCCGGTGCGCCGGCCGCGAACCGTCAGCAACGCATTCGGGCCCATCGGCACCCCGAAGCGCAGCATGCGGCGGGTGATGGGGGCAGACAATCGGATGAATGCCGGTGCGTCATGGGCGATGGATGTGGTCACGTTTGGCCTCCCTGATTTCGTCAGACCCTTGACGGAATGAAACGAGACGACGTGACCGACACTCGCGAGGACTGGCTGGCCGAGCGCTTCGAGGCGCAGCGGCCGCAGCTGCGCTCGGTCGGCTACCGACTGCTGGGCTCGATGGCCGAAGTGGACGACGTACTCCAGGACGCGTGGTTGCGCATCGCGCGCAGCGACACCGACGCGGTGCGCAACCTCAACGGGTGGATGACCACGGTCGTCGCCCGGCTGTGCCTCGACGTCTTGCGGGCGCGCAGTGCTCGGCGCGAGGAATGGGCCGGAGTGCACGTGCCCGATCCCGTAGTGGCCCTTGTCGACCCCAATGCCGAACCCGAACAGGCGGCCGTGACCGCCGACTCGGTCGGCCTGGCGATGCTCGTGGTGCTCGACACGCTCAGCCCGCCCGAACGGCTGGCCTTCGTGCTGCACGACGTCTTCGGCCTGCCGTTCGAGGAGATAGCGGCGATCGTCGAGCGGACCCCGGTCGCCACCCGCAAGCTGGCCAGCCGCGCCCGGTCGCGCATTCGGGGACGGACCGGCACGAATACCGACTTCGACCTCGCACGCCAGCGACGCGTCGTTGCCGCCTTCCTGGCCGCCGCGCGCGAGGGCGACTTCAGCGCGCTGCTCAAGGTCCTCGACCCCGACGTGGTCGTGCGCGCCGACTACGGTCGCGGTTCGAGCCTGTCACGCGAGCTGCGCGGGCGGCGTGCCGTGGCCGAGACGGCGCTTTCCTTCCGCAGCCTGGCGGGCGGCGCGCGACCGGCGCTGGTCAACGGCGCACCCGGCTTCGTCGTCTATTCGGGCGAACGCCTCTACGCGATCCTCGCGTTCACGGTGCGCGCCGGCCACATCGCCGAGATCGACATCCTCGCCGACCAGCAACGACTATCGCATTTGGAGTAGGCATTGAAACCGATCGTCTCGACCATCGACATCGACCGCCCGCCGGACGGGGTGTTCGCGTACGCGACCGACCCGACGCGTTTCCGCGAATGGCAGACCGACATAGCCAAGGTCGAAATGGAAGGCTGCGGCATCGGGGCGCGCTTCTTCACCACCCGCCACATTGGACCGGCCGGGCAGACGATTGCCCAGGAAGTCGTCGAGTTGGATGCCCCGCGGCGCTGGGCGGCGCGGGGATTCGGCGGCGCGCTCAAGGCCAACGGCACGGTCACGGTCGAGCCGCTCGACGGCGGGCGACGATCGCGGGTGACGTTCACCCTCGACTTCGAGGCGGTCGGGCCGTTGCGCGCGATCCTGCCGCTCATTGCCCGGCAGACACGAGCAGCGGCGCCCAAGAGTTACCTGCGCCTGAAGAAGCGGCTCGAACAGGCTGAGCCGAAAGGCTAGAGCGGCGCGAGGGCCAGGCCGACTAAATGCCCACGTTCTGGGGCATGGCCGCGAGAAACGTGAGGCCGACGAGGAAGATGACGGTCGCCGCCCCGACCATCAGCCGGCGGGTGCGGCTGCCCCTGAACTTGGCGCCCACGCCGGCGAAGAAGAGCACCAGCGCAAACATGACCGTGAGCAAGACGTAGTTGTCGCTGCGCTGGTTATCCAGCGCGGCGTTGCGCGCGTGCTGGTCGGCTTCTGCGCCGAGCTGGGTGGCCTGGGCCTGCGACTCGTAATGGATGGGCGGTTCGTCGAAGGGAGTCAGGCTCGAACTCGTGCCTGTGGCGATCCACTGCTCGAGCGCCGGCCGAAACTCCGGCCGGGCGTGCTCGATCCAGAAATCGGCCAGCTTGACGTCGCCGGCGTCCCTCGCGCCGACGTAGCTGGCCCACGTCGTTTCATCGGTCAGGTGCTGCGTCAGATAGTCGCGTGACGCGTTCGTCGACTCGAAGCGCGTGCGCGCGGCGGCCGCGGTCTCGAGCGCCTGGGACCCGCCCCACCGTCTCGACTGGTAGGCCGACCACGTGGTGGCGATGGTCGCCACCGCGATCAGCACGGCCGCGACGAGCTCGACCCAGTCGCTCTTGTCGAACCTGCTGGCGAGGTATGTCGCGGCCGCCTCGACGTGTTCGAGGTGGCCGCGGATGTCGTCCTCAGCGGGTGGCGCGGCTGCGCGTTCGTCCACGCGCTCCGCGGACGAGGTGTGCAGCGCGGCCTCCCACGGCGTTTGGTCTGGCATGCACAGACGGCCTGACGCAGCCCCAACGTGACTGGACACGGCTCACGCGTCGGCGCACAGGCGTGCGCAGGCGGACCACGCGACCCGCAGCGGTGACCACTCGCCTCCTGGCTGGGGCGTCAGGCGGGAGTCACGGCGTCACCCTCGGCGGCCAAATCCGTCCACGGCAGACGGTCGAGCCGGCCTCGCCGCCGACCCTAGCGCACGACTCGCGAACAGGTCAAACGCCTGACTGTTGACCCCGACGTGCGCGGTGGGCAATGCCCCGGCCGGCGGCGCCCGTCGAATTGCCGAAGCCGCGCAGGGCCGTGCTCCAGGCAGCGCGCGGCGGAGGAATGGCCGGATATACCCGCGAGACCAGCGCCATTTCATCCCAGCCGGCCAAGCGCGCGCCTGCCTGGTAGCTGCTCTCGAGGAAGTCGAACAGCGCAGCATCGGGATCGGCGGCCGTCCTGACGTCCTCGTAGGGCAGCACGAACTCGCCCAGCGCCGCGTCGTAATGGGCGGCCGCGGGCTCCACGGCGGCCTCGCCGTAACCGTCCGGAATCGGGTACTGGTAGGCGTAGAAAGAGGGCGCCTGGTCGTCGCCGCCGGGCCACCAACCGGCGCTGCTGACCTCGTGCGAGTAGGCCTCCCGCATGACCCAGTCGGCACAGTTGGGTACGCCACCCGGGTGCAGCGGCGCACGACGGCCCGAGAACCGCGTGACGGCCAGGTCGAAGCTGCCCCAGAAGAAGTGCACCTGCGATACGCGCCCGGCGAAACGTGCCGCGAATCGGGCCATCACTCGCTGCGCGTCAATCAGCGCCCGCCACAGCGCGCGGGCGTGGGCAGGCTCATAGGGGCGTTCGATCCGGTCGCGGTCGAGCCAGATCGTTTCCGGGATCTCCACCGAACGTGGCCAGATCGTCACTTCGATGCCCAACCTGCCAAGCCCAGCGAACAGCGCCGCGTGGAAACTGGCCAGCGACGAAGGCTCGAGGGCAAGGTCGAAACCGCGGCCGCTGCTGTCGCGGGCCACCAGTCGATGGTCGATGAAGTCGAACTCGAGATCGAGCGATCGCTCGCGGTAGGGCATCGCCCGGGTGCCCAGTCCACGCGTGGTGACGTACAGGGGCACGTGCCACCACTGCCCGGCCGGGGGCATCAACGCCATGCGGATCTTGCCCACGATCTGGGACCATAGGTGGAGTGTCGTGACCGTGCCGTTCCACGCCGGCCAGGGCAGCGCGGGCCACGCTTCGCGATCGGCGATTTCGGGCGAACCTGTCACGTCGTGCCGACTCTACGCGCGGTTGATGACGCTCGCCGGCTGAGTCGAATTTCGCGACCGGTGAAGCGGTAGACGCCTTCGATCAGCGCGGCCAGCCCGAGCACGGCGAAGATGCCGCCGGCGACCATCCCCCCGACGCCGATGGCAACGACGCCCCACAGGCCGAGGCTGCGGTGAGGTCCGCTCACCGCTGTCGGCCGCGAGTCACCGATCGCTCCGTTGCATACCGCCGCGCGATGGTCTCACCTGCCGTTGTGGCCGGGGCGTAGGATGCCGCGCAGGGAGCCGCCGGTGGCCTGCGGCGGGCCGCGGGGGCGAGCGGCGGTGCGGTAACTCTTGAGGGAGGCACGTGATGCTGCTGGATGTATTGGCCCGCAACTGGTGGGTGTTCGCCGCGCGCGGGTTGGCGGCGATCGTCTTTGGCGTCCTGGCGCTGGTGTGGCCGGCACTGACGCTGACCATCCTCATCTTCCTCTTTGCCGTCTACGCGATCGTCGATGGCTCCGCGCTGCTCTTCGGCATCGGTCGCCCGCGCATGCAGGCCCTGCGCAGGAATTGGTCGCTCGCGGTGGTCGGGCTGCTGGGCATCGTCGCCGGGATCGTGGCCTTTGTTCTTCCCGGCGTCACTGCGCTTTCGCTGCTGTACGTGGTCGCCGCCTGGTCAATCGTCATGGGCATCTTCCAGATCATTGCCGCCATCGACATGCGCCGCCAGATCGACAACGAGTGGTGGCTCATCCTGGGCGGCGTGCTGGCCGTGGTGTTCGGCGCGTACCTGGCGATATTCCCCGGCGACGGCCTGCTGACGCTCGTGTGGTTGGTCGGCTTCTGGGCGATCGTGTTCGGCTTCCTCAACTTCATGCTCTCGTGGCGCTTGCGCGCCCTGCAAAGTCAGGCGACAGCGAAAGAGGCGTAGCGACAGGTGCCGACGCCGCAGCCGGGCATCTTCGCCCTGGGGACGAACTCGCACGCATACCTCGAGTTCGACATCCTCGCGGGTGGCGACCTAGCTGCGGCCGTCGCAGCGGCCGCCGGGCTGCGCGAGCCGCGCACGACGATCGGTGGCGTCAACCTGGTCGCCGGATTCCGCCCCGAATTGTGGGCAGGGGTCGCGCCTGACCTTGCGCCGCCCAAGGTGGCGGGCTTCAGCGAGCCGATCGTGGGCGACGATGGCTACACGCTGCCGGCAACGCAGCACGACATGGTCATGTGGCTCACCGGTCCGTCGTACGACGTCGTCTTCGACCTGTCGCGCGACATCGTCGTGGCGCTCCACGATCAGGCGGCGCTGGTGCACGAGCTGGTGGGCTGGCCCTACCACCACGACCGCGACCTGACCGGCTTCATCGACGGCACCGAGAACCCCACGCTCATCGAGGCGGTCACCGCGGCGGTGATACCCGGCGGCAAGCCGGGGGAGGGCGGTTCGGTGCTCCTGTTGCAGCAGTGGGAGCACGACGTGTCGGCCTGGGAAGGGCTGGGCGTGGCGCGCCAGGAGCAGGCCATGGGCCGGCGCAAGGGCGACTCGGAGGAGCTCGATCCCAAGCCGCCTCATTCGCACGTCGGGCGGACCGACCAGGATCGGCTGGGCAAGATCTTCCGGCGCAACATCCCCTACGGCACGGTCGGCGAGCACGGCACCGTGTTCGTGGGTTTCTGCGCGACCCAGAAGCCCTTGCGCCAGATGCTCGAGGCGATGGTCGGGCTCGATGGCGGCGGTCGCGATGACCTGACGCGCTTCACCCGGGCGCTGACCGGGGCGTACTACTTCATCCCGGCGGCCGAGCACCTGGCCCACGTTGCCGGCGACGGCGAAAGGACCGCATGACGCATACCGACGCGACCATCCCGGCACAACCCGCGGACCCGGCCTGGCAGGCGGAGATCGACACCGAGCGGACCGGCTGGTACGAGCTCAGCGCCCTGGTGCGCCGGCTCACGCCGCAGGAGTGCCTGGCGCCCGGCTACTACCGCGATCCCGACTGGACGGTGCGCGACCTGGTCGCGCACATCGGCACGTGGCTGGCAGAAGCCGAGGTGCAACTCGAGCGCATGGCCGGTGGCACCTACGAGGGCCACGACATCGACATCGACGCGGTCAACGCGCAGTTGCTCGAGGCCATGCACGACCAGCCCTTCGACGTGGCCTGGTCGATGGCCATCGCGGCACGAACATTGATGCTCCAGGACTGGTTCGCGCTGCCGGCGCGCGACGCGGAAGCAGCGTGGTGGGTCGCCAAGTCGGGCGGCGACCATTACGGCGAGCACCTCCCGCGCCTGCGCGAGTGGGTCACGGAGCTCGTCGCGCGCAGGGCCTGACCGCGGGCGAGCCCGAGCCGGCTCGAACACCTGTTCGACTTTCGGACGCGCATCGGGTATGATGTGCCCACACCGCGCTTGTGCGGTGGCGCCGTGTGATCGACTTCTTCTCGAACTGATCGTGCGTGAGTGATTTGTGTTCGGGAAGACGTGGAGGGTCATTGTGACCACCGGTACCATCAAGAAGGTCGTCGCCGATCGCGGCTTCGGCTTCATCACAGCGTCGGATGCGAAGGAATACTTCTTCCATCGCAACTCGCTCGACTCCAGCCTCGACTTCGACCGTCTGGTCGGCGGCGAGACCGTGAAGTTCGAGATCGAGGACAGCCCCAAGGGCCCGCGCGCCAACCGGGTGTCAGCCGCCTAGGCTCGCAACCCAGACAAACTGGCAGGCCGCCCGCAGTAATGCGGGCGGCCTGTTGATTCCCGCCATGGAAACGAACCGTCGCCTGGCGAGCGGCGCGGTCACTTCGCCGTGAGCCCGCCCACCAGCTCGGCGCCCCAGCGCTCGGCGCGGTCTGCCTCGCCGGGGACCAGCTGCGCCGGACGTTCGACTAGGAAACTCTCGGGGTCGGTGACGAGCCGGAAGCCCCGGCGCCGCAAATAGGCTCCAATCCCCTTCGATGCCCGGCCCGTGATCCACGGGTTGCCGACGACACGCGTGTCGAATGCGGCGGCCGGCTTGTCCTTGACGCGCGGAAGTGCGTCCAGCCAGTCGTCGAGACCGATGCCGCGCGCATCCGAGTCCACGGCCAGCCCGCTGTCGGGTAAGGCTGCCCGGTCGAGCGCCTGGGCACGCGTCTTCGCGCGCGACATGCCATGGACATGCGTCGGCCCGCCGACGATCAGCAGGTCAGCCGTCTCGACCAACTCGGCCGTCGCCCGTGCCGCCGGAACGACGTCGACCTGGCCGGCGGCTGCAATGCCCCGCGCGATCGCCTCGCCGATTGCATGGGTATTGCCGTACATCGATTCGTAGACGACCAGCGCGCGCATTGGCGGACCTCCTTCCCGTTGGACGGAGGCAGCGTGGCGTGCCGCATCACGGCCGGGCAGAGCCGGAGGTCACTCGTTGGGCAGCCGAATGGCGGCGGTGCGCCGTGTCGGCCGCCGATGGGAAAGGTTCAGGCGCACCGGCTGGTTGCCACCTGCAGCACGCCGGCGACGCCGATAGCGACCAGGCCGACGACAACAAGCTCGACGGAGCCGCCCACGAACAGGCCGAGCACTACCCACCCAAGGCTGCCCTTGGAAGGCGATTGGTGCCTAGCTGCTCTCGCGACGTCGAGGCATCAATTGCACGACCAGTGCGACGAGAGCGATTGCGTATGGAATCGCCGCCACCGCGATCGCGATGGATCGGTCCTCGTATATCGGCACCATCTCGCCACGCGGGCCGATGGCGGCTGCGCCGATCGGCCGGAATGCTGTCTGGGCGACGATCAGGCAGATGACCAGGCAGCCGGCCGAGAGCAGCAGGCCGAGTATCTGAGCCCAGCGGCGCGATTTCCAGATGCCGACGGCGATGACGATTTGGACGAGTCCGACGGCGGTTATCAGCGCAAAAGCCAGCACGAACCCAGGCGGTGACGCGCGGCAGATGGGGGCAGTTGGGGAGCACGTGCCCATGGTCATCAACGAGCCGAACGTGAGGAGCAGCGCGTAGCCAACCAAGGGCACGCCCACCAGGGTCAACATGACTGCAGCCAGCCGCCGCATTCACCAATTCTCCCACGGGTTACGCGGAGCGCGACAGGCGTTCGCCGGGGAGGGCCACGGGGCGTCCGAACGACCCGCTCGGTTGGCTCGCCGCACGGCGGGGTTGCCGGCGATCCCAGCGCTGCGGCCGATTCTCGCGGGACGGCCGACTGACCCGCTGAGCCTGGGGCCGCGGCTGGTGGCCGGCTGAGCGCAACTGGATGGGCTGCTGGCGGATGGTCGGGTCGGGCGCAAAGCCGTCGACGATTTCGGTCTCTATGCGGTGGCCCAGGAGGCGCTCGATGTCGGCCAGGAGGGGGCGCTCGTCGACGCACACCAGGCTGATCGCGTCGCCGTCCGTGCCGGCGCGACCAGTTCGGCCGATGCGGTGGACGTAGTCGGCGGCGACCATCGGCAGTTCGTAGTTGACGACGTGGGGCAGCGACTCGATGTCGAGCCCGCGCGCGGCGACTTCAGTGGCGACCAGGATCGCCACCTTGTTCTTCTTGAACGCGTCGAGGGCGCGTACGCGCTGCGGCTGGCTCTTGTTGCCGTGGATGGCGACGGCGCTGATGCCGTCCATCGTGAGCTGCTGGGCGAGGCGGTCGGCGCCGTGCTTGGTGCGCGTGAAGACGAGCGCCTGGTAGATGCGCCCGGAGTTGACGAGCTTGCTCAGCAGCTCGCGTTTGCGCGACTTGTCGACCGGGATGACGAGCTGGCGAACGAGCTCCGCGGCGGTGTTCCTGGGAGTGACCTGGACATAGGCCGGATCGGTCAGGAAGTCCGCCGCCAGGCGCCGGATCTCCGGTGAGAAGGTTGCCGAAAAGAGCAGGTTCTGGCGCTGCGCGGGCAGCAGCGCGAGGATCTTGCGGATGTCGTGGATGAAGCCCATGTCGAGCATCCGGTCGGCCTCGTCAAGGACAAGGATCTCGACCGCACTGAGGTTGATGGTGCGCTGGCCGGCGTGGTCGAGCAGGCGGCCCGGCGTGGCGACCACGATCTCGGGCCCCTGGCGCAGTTGGCGGACCTGACCATCGAAGCCCACGCCACCGTAGATGACGGCCGAGCCGACCGGCCGCTGCCGGCCGTAGACGCGCACGCTCTCCTCCACCTGGAGGGCAAGCTCGCGCGTGGGCGCGAGCACGAGTACGCGAATGGGCCGGCGGCCCTCACGAGGATTGCGGTTGAGTTTCTGGAGGATGGGCAGCACGAAGGCGGCCGTCTTGCCGGTGCCCGTCTGGGCGCCCGCGAGCAGGTCGCGTCCCACGAGGACGTGGGGAATGGCTTCGCTCTGGACCGGCGTGGGCTCGGTGTAGCCCTGTTGCGCGACCGCGCGGAGAAGCTCGGGCGTGAGCCCGAGTTGATCGAAAGACATGAGGGAATGGCTCCTGACGAGGCCCTCCCGCTCGCGCGGGGCCCGGTCAGGGCTCAGATGTGGGTCGGGATCGAACGGAACTTACCGGGGCGCAGACCGGAGCGCCCAACGAACACGAGGAAGCCGAAGAGTAACAGGTCTGTTCGAACAGGCGTTCGAAGAGACGTTCGACCCCGCGATCCGCCGACGCGTAGACTCGGCGGCATGGCAGAAGAGCTGCGCCCCGAACCGCCCTTCGGGCTGCGCGGTCCCTACGAGCACATCTGGCACATCGCGGCGGCCGAGCGCTGGAGCGACGGCCGGATTGTCGGCCACCGGACGTTCTGCGGCCGCAACTACCCGAACTCGGAGGAGCGGCCCGAGCTCGCCGGGCTCAGCGAGATCTGCTCCGACTGCACCGCCCAGGTCGCTCAGCGCCACTGAGGCATGAGCGAGGAAGGCTGGCGGGCATTCCTGGCCGCCGAGGGCGTCGAGGACTGGGTCGTGCTGCACGGGGGACCGGTGGCCGCGTTCCGCGTCGGTTCACTGGCCGACGCCGCCGGCCTGGCTGTGGCCGTGTCGCAGGTCGACGGCCTGGACCGCGGGACGGTCGCCCTGACTGCGACGCCAAGATGGCTGACGGTGCGCCTGACGCGCGAGGTATGGGGCATCGAGGAGCGTCACATCGAGCTCGCGCGGGCAGTGTCGGCGGTCGCCCGCGAACATGGCGGCGCTGCCGATCGCTCGGCCGTCCAGGAGGTCCAGGTCGCCGTGGCCGCAAAGCCGGAGGCGATCGACCTCGGTTTCTGGCGCGCCGTGCTCGGCTACGACGCGAAGGCCGACGACAACGGCATCGACCCACTCGCCCACAGCTCGACGGTCTGGATGCAGGATCTCGACCCGGAGAAGTCGCTGCGCCACGCGATGCACATCGACGTGTCGCTGGCCCGCGAGCAGGCCGAGGCGCGGCTGGCCGCGGCCGTCGCCGCGGGCGGTCGTGTCGTCGTCGATCGGGGACCCGTCTGGTGGGTGCTCAGCGACAGGTCGGGCAACAAGGTCTGTATCGCTGCCTGGCCGGACGGCGCCGAGAACCCCGACCAGGCGTAACCGCGCGGGCTCGTAACGACCTCCACATTTCGCCCAAAGTCGCGCGTGCCGCCGAGGCCTGCGGGCGGCGCCGGCTGCGACGCTTTTCCTATCCCAGCGGAAGTGCACGTCATTTGCACGTGACGCGCGGCTGCGGCCCCGATCATTTGAAGTCACCCGCGTCCCGTGGGCTTTCGCCGCGTCCCTGGACCATGCAGGCGCCGGCAGAGCGAAGGCACAGTCGGATTCGGGTCTCTCCCGCGGAGGGTTCCGATACCCGGCGCGCGTCGCCTGCAGCTGTGGCCGGGGACGTGCATATCACATGCAATCTCGCACACCGACGTCGTCAGTTCGATGCGGTGCTGCCGTCCCGGGCCGGCCCGTTCCGGCCCCCTAATGCGAGTTTCCGCTCTCATGGCGGCAAATCGCGGCAGTTCAGGACTCGGGACGGAGTTTCGATCCCTGGAGCAGCGAGTAGACGTTCCCGTCCGGGCCACGGAAATGGAACCAGCCGTAGCCGGGCGTACTGCGCGGCCAGGTGATTTCGTCGAGCAACTCGATGCCGGCCTCGGCAAGTTCTGCACGGGCAGCGACGATGTCGTCTACCTGCAAGCCGACTACCGGCCCAGTTCTGTAGTGGGCCGCCGAGAAGCCGCCATCATCAATGTCAGCACATCGGTGAAGAAGCGCCGCGTGTCTTCGAATTTGTCGGTCCTGGTGCCAAGCCAGGCCAGGCGCTGGACTTTCACGCCCCGGCGGCCGTTCTTCAGCTGCAGCCGCTGGTGCTACCGCAGTTGAGGCACTTGTAGCAACTGCCGTTGCGGACCATGATCGAGCCGCAGTCGGCGCACGAGGGGGAGTCGGCGCTGACGCTGAAGGCGACCTTGGTGCCGCCGCCCAGGTCGAGTGGCTTGATCGGGAGACTTGAGCCGGCGCCACCGGTGCCGTTGGCATGCCCGTTCGCATGTCCGTTGGAGTGGACGGGGAGGTCGGTGCCGCTGACACTGTCCGTGGGAGGAGGCTCCACGGCTTTCGCCTGCGCCTTGGGCCCACCGACCCCCCCGATGTCGGAATTGTCCGCCTGTTCGCCTGAATCTGCAGAAGTTTCTGTCGTGGGTGAGGTGGTGTCAACGTCCGCGGCGGGGATCGCCGAGAGGCCGATGGCCGTGCCCTCAGCCGCGGCGGCCATCGCGGCTGCGTCGTCACGGTTGATGATGCCCAGCGCGTCCCGTTCATCCTTGCTCAGGAAGCGTGACCCTAGCCAGCGGAACACGTAGTCGACGATCGACTTGGCGATGGGGATCTCCGAATTGCCGGTGAAGCCGGCCGGCTCGAAGCGGACGTGCGCGAACTTGTTGACCAGGTCGTGCAGCGGCACGCCGTACTGCAGCGCGATCGAGGTCATCGTTGCCAGCGTGTCCATCAGGCCGCTGACCGTCGAGCCCTCCTTGGCCATCTTGAGGAAGATCTCGCCGGGCTGACCGTCGGGGTAGAGGCCCACCGTGATGTAGCCCTCGTGCCCGGCCACCTGGAACTTGTGCGTGACCGCGCGGCGCTCGTCCGGCAAGCGGCGCCGATACGGCTTGGGCTCCCCAGCGAGCTCAGCCGCGATCGGCGCCGCCGCCGCCGACACCTGCTCGGCATCAGCGGCGTTGGCGCTCGTCACCTGCCGCTGGTCCTTGTCCTTCTTCTTGCCCGTCGAGAGCGGCTGACTGCGCTTCGACCCGTCGCGGTAGATGGCGATGGCCTTCAGCCCGAGCTTCCAGCCCTCCATGTACACGTGGGCGATGTCGTCGGCGGTGGCCGCCTCGGGCATGTTGACCGTCTTGCTGATGGCACCACTGATGAAGGGCTGGATGGCGCCCATCATCCGGATATGGCCCATGTATTGGATCGAGCGCTCGCCGTTGACCGGCTTGAAGGCGCAGTCGAAGACGGACAGGTGCTCGGCTTTCAGTTCCGGGGCACCCTCGATCGTCTCGCGCTCGTCGATGTAGTGGACGATGTCCTCGACCTGGGCCGGCGTGTAGCCGAGCTTGCGCAGGGCCGACGGAACGGTCTTGTTGACGATCTTGAGGAAGCCTTCGCCGACCAGCTTCTTGTACTTGATCAGCGCGATGTCCGGCTCCACCCCGGTCGTGTCGCAATCCATCATGAACGCGATCGTGCCGGTCGGCGCGAGCACGGTCACCTGGGCGTTGCGATACCCGAATTGCGTGCCCAATTCGAGTGCCGCGTCCCAGGATGACCGTGCCGCGTCGATCAAATCCTGCGGCGCTTCGCCAGCGGGGATGGCGTAGGCCGCGTCACGATGCTTCTTCACTACGCGCAGGAATGGCTGCTCGTTCTTCCTGTATTCCTTGAACGCGCCGCCATGGTCACGCGCGATGGCCGCGGACTGCGTGTACGCCTGGCCGGTCATGATCGCGGTCAGCGCGGCGGCGGTCGCCCGGCCCTCGTCCGAGTCGTAGGCGAGGCCACGGCTCATCAGCAGCGCGCCCAGGTTGGCGTAACCCAGGCCCAGCGGGCGGAACAGGTGTGAGTTGAGCTCGATCTGGGGAGTCGGGTAGCCGGCGTTGTCGACCAGGATCTCCTGCGCGGTGATCGTGAGCCGGGCGGCGTAGGCGTACGCCTCCACGTCGAACTCGCCGTCGTCCTTGACGAACTTCATCAGGTTGAGGCTGGCCAGGTTGCAGGCCGTGTCGTTCAGGAACATGTATTCCGAGCACGGGTTGCTGCCGTAGATGCGGTCCGTGGCCAGCGACGTGTGCCAGTCGTTGATCGTGGTGTCGTACTGGATGCCCGGGTCGCCGCAGATCCACGCGGAATCCGCCATGCGCTTGAAGACGTCGCGCGCCTTGTGCGTGGCCCACGGCCTGCCCGTCGTGACCTCGTGCATTGTCCAGTCACGATCCGCCTCCACGGCGCGCATGAAGTCGTCCGTCACACGCACGCTGTGGTTGGCGTTCTGGAAGAAGACCGACCCGTACGCCTCGCCGGTGAATGACGGGTCGTAGCCCTGCTCGATCAGCGCCCAGGCCTTCTTCTCCTCGTTGGCCTTGGAGTCGATGAAGTCGAGCACGTCGGGATGGTCGGCGTTGAGGATGACCATCTTGGCCGCGCGGCGGGTGGTGCCGCCGCTCTTGATCGCGCCGGCGAACGCGTCCAGGCCGCGCATGAAGCTGACCGGGCCGGATGCCACGCCGCCCTTGGAGAGCTTCTCGTTGGCGCCGCGCAGGGTGGACAGGTTGACGCCCGAGCCGGAGCCGTACTTGAAGAGCATCGCCTCCGTCTTGGCGAGATCCATGATCGAGGACATGTTGTCCCTGACCGAGTTGATGAAGCAGGCACTGCACTGCGGGCGCTCTTCCACGCCCACGTTGAACCAGACCGGTGAGTTGAAGCTCATCTTCTGATGCACCAGCAGGTGCGTCAGCTCGGCCTTGAACGCGGCCAGGTCGTCGTCACTGGCGAAGTAGTGCTGAGTCTCCGCCCAGCCGGCGATGCTGTTGACCACGCGGTCGATGAGCTGCTTGACGCTGCGCTCGCGCTTGGCGGTGCCGACGTGACCGCGGAAGTACTTGCTGACGACCACGTTGGTGGCGAGCTGGCTCCAGAAGTCGGGGACCTCGACGTCCTTCTGCTCGAAGACCAGCTTGCCGGTCTCGTTCTTGATCTCCGCGCTGCGCAGCTCCCAGTTGATCTCGTCGTAGGGATGCACGCCCGGTGTCGTCCAGCGACGCTGCCAGGTGATGCCCTGGACGCCGTGGCCGGTGAAGCGACCCTCGTCGTCAACGGGCGGGCGTTCCGATGCGGCCTTGCCAGCAGCCTTACCGGGGGCCTTCAGAGCGGGGTTGCGGGCTATCACCTGCGTCCCGTCGCCAGTCGTCTCAGTCCCCACCGCTGCCGCAGCTCGCGCCATTTTTCGTGTCCTCTCCCTACGCGCTGGCGCCGCATCCACTGGGGTGGTTCCGGGCGCCCATCAACCCTTCGATGCTAGTGCCGACGGTGGGGAGTGTCAAGGCCAAAACCACAAGATGTGGTGGAGCGTGCCCTTTTGTAACCACAATCACTTGTGTACGCGCCATGTTCGTGGTGGGCGGCCGGTGGAGCACCTGTGGAGGCCCTGGGGATGCCGCGTGGAGCACTTGACGCGGCTGTCGGCGGAGTCCATCGTGGCGGCATGTCACGGCTCCGATGAACCTCAACCACGACGCGCGGGCGGACAGCGAGCTGGCCGCGGCCGACGCGCGCAGCCGCGCCGATGACGACCTGTCCAAGGCCATGTATGACAAGCAGACGGACAACGCCGCGGGCGACGCGGGGAGCGGGCGCCGGCCCGGACTGGTCGAACGCTTCAGGAGCTGGCTTTCGGCTCGCCGCGGAGGCCGCCCGGCGCGGCCGATGCGCCCGATGCGCCCGGGCGATCAAACTCGGTCGAATCCCCGCGTGCGGCGCATCCGGAACGACGATTTCGCCGGCAGGTCACTCAGGCAATCGCGGGTAGCGATGCGCTGTGCGCATCACGCGTCCGATTTGGGCTTGTCCCAGACCGCGGCGTACCAGAGCCCGAGCGTGGCGGTGGCGCTGCGTCGAAAACCGGCCGCGTACAACACGCGCTCGAGCCGGCCGATGTCGTGCACGAAGGTCGGGCAGGCGCGCTTGAACAAACGCGCCGGGACGTTCTCGAACGCCCAGCCAATGCGGTTCACCCAGCCACGCCAGCCGCGCCAGATGGGTGCCGAAAACGCCACGCGCCCGCGGGCGGCACCGATGGCCGACTCGATCAGCCGGTCTGGGTTGGGGTAGCAGCACACGACGCGATCCAGCACGACCCAGTCATGCGCGGCATGCTCGAGCAGCGCCCCGTCGCCGACCGTGAAGCTCGCGGATGCGGCCATTCCCGCGTCCGCCGCACGACGGCCCGCGGCGGCGATCGCATCGGGCGACAGATCGACCCCATCAACACGACCTGCGCCACCCTCCAGCAACGCGACGCTCAGGGCGCCACTGCCGCAGCCGAGTTCGAGCACGCCGGGGTGTTCAGCAGCGAGGTCGTCGGCCAGCAGACCGAGCAGCATCGTCGATACGTCGACCATCTCCGGCAGCTCGCCGGCGATGGTCTGCTCGGCCAGCCGCTTGTCGAAGTGGCTGGCGATGCGCGGGTCGACGCTGCAGCAGTCGGGCTCGTGTCGGTCGGCCATCACGCAGACCCAAGCAGGAAGTACGTGCGCATCTCGCCCAGGCCCTTGATGTCAATCGTGCCGCGCTCCTCGAACCGGTACCCGCCGTCGAGCGCGGTCGCGACGGCTTCGCTGACCTGTACGCGGCCGGGTAGGCCGTGCAATTCCATCCGACTGGCGACGTTGACTGCGTCACCCCACAGGTCATACGCAAACTTCCGGCGGCCGATCACGCCCGCGATCGCCGGCCCCGCGTGGACGCCCACACGCAACTCGAGTGGCCGGCCGACCTCAGCCGCGACCTGGGCCGTCGCAGGCACCATGGCGAGCGCCATCTGCGCCGCGGCGCGAACGCAGTCCTGTCGGGGCCGGGGGGCGCCGGCGACGGCCATGTAGGCGTCGCCGATCGTCTTGATCTTCTCCAGCCCGTAGCGATCGGCGAGGCCGTCGAAGGTCGTGAACAGAAGATCGAGGATGGCCAGCACCTCGCCTGCGCCGACCGCCCGTGCCAGACTGGTGAAACCGACGACGTCGGCGAAGACCACCGCCACGGAAGCATGATCATCAGCGATGCGTTGTTCGCCGGCCTTGAGTCGGTCGGCGATGGTGTCCGGCAGGACGTTGTGCAGCAGGTCGTCGGTCTCGCGTTGGGCGCGCTCACGGCCGGCCACGAAGTACTGCAGTACGGCATACGCGACCAGCGACACGGCGCCCAGATTGAGCACGAAGAAGGCGAGCTGGACGGGTGTCGGCATGGGCGTGCTGTTGGCCACCAGGTAGGGATCGATGAGGCCGGAAAAGACGATCAGGCCGAGGTACGCGCCGAAGACCAGCGCGGCCCGGCGGGGCGGCTGGAGCACGAGCGCTGTGAGCGGTGCGGTGAACGCCCAGACCATCACGACACTCGAGTTGGCGAATCCGCCGAGCGTCCATTGGAGCACGAAAGGCAGCACCAGCATGGCGCCCAGTTGGATCGCCTGCAATGCCACCACGTTCCCCGTGCGCGCGAAGTAGACAAGGCTGATCACCGAGATGACCTGGTAGGAGAACGGCACGGCCCCTGACACTGGCCGCCCGAGGGCCAGGTAGATGACCACCCACAGGGTCGCCAACAGAGTGATGGCCATGGCGGTCAGCACGAGCGTTTCCTTGCGCATGCGCAGCTCCGGCCGATCAGTCGGCCGGGCGCCGATCCGCAGCACGCCTTCCCTCAGGCGTGCGACCCCTGCTGACACCTTCAGAAACTACACGCCGGGGGCAAGGAGGCGTCCGGCGCAGCCTGCGCGGCCGGACGCTGGGTCCGCACGGGCAGGCCTGTCACCGTCGTCCTTGGTCAGGATGCGGTCGATGCGCGCAGGGGATCAAATGCAGCCGATTCCGTGCGGGCGACGACTTCGAATCGGCGCTGTCGCTGCCATGTCACTCAGGCAATCGCCGTTATTGATGCGCCGCACGCATCACGGCAGCGGATTTGGGCGGCGGATCCTGAAAGCCGCGGCGACCTCAGCCGACGAGGGCCGCCTCCGCGACGGACGTGCCCAGCGACGCGCCGAGCAGCAGCGGCCGGCCGAGCCGGTTGTGGTACTGCGGCCGGAAGCGATCGAGGTCGTACATCGTGTCGACGTCGACCTTGCGCGAGTGGCCCGCCTCGGGCAGCGGCACGTGGGCGTACTTGCCGTCGACGATGGCCGTCATGCGTCCCCGCGTGCCGCCGCGGCGTTCGTCGAGACCTCGCCCCGGGTCGAGCTTGGCGCCTGGCCTGAACGTCATCGCCCCGTCAGGTTAAGCCTGGGGTCGCCGCGCGCGGCTGAGTGAGCGCACGAAGCTACGCAGCGCGCGCTCGTATTCGGCGGAGACCTCGCCAGCCGGCGTGACCATATCGTGCCCCGCGTCGGGGATCACGACTGACTTGATCCCGGGGATGGCGAGTGACGCCCAGTTCGCCAGGCTCTCGTCGACAGGTACCCAGATGTCGTCCCCGCCATAGAAGAGCAACGTCGGAACGTGGATCCGCGCGTACACCAGCAGCGGGTTGAAGCTCATCTCAAGGTGCCAGGCCGTGCGCGCGGCCGCGTCCGGCAGCTCATCTGGCAGGTACACCAGTGACCACCATGGCTCGGCCGCTGACGCGGCAAACTCATCGGCCAGGCGCGCGTCGTCAGCGCCACCGGCCCACGCCGCGAACCGCTCGCGCAGCTCGACCGCACGCTCGACCACGGCTGGCGGATAGCCCTCTCTGCGAAGCTGCTCGGCGACGCCGAAGTTCATCTGCCGCGCAGGCGTCACGGCCGCAGAGCTGACCAAGACGAGGAAGGCAGTTTCGGGCAGCATCTGCGCGACGATCGGCGCAACCCACGCGCCCTGGCTGTAGCCCCACAGGCAGACCCGGCTGACACCGAGCGACCGCACGACGGCGATCGCGTCCTCGGCCTGCAGTTCGAAGTTGCCCACCGACGGTGATCCGGTCGACTCGCCGTCGCCCCGCCGATCGAAAGTGGCAACGCCTATGCCGAGCCCGGGCAGAAGCGCATGCAGATGGCGTAGAAGCAGGTGCTCGCGCGTGCCGTCCGAGGCGCCGTGCAGTGCGACGACGGCCGTGTCACCCGCCGGCGCGTAGCTGAGTGCAAGCCTGGCGCCGCGCGCGTCGACGATCATGCTGCGCAAGCTACGTTAACGAGCGAGAACCGGGTCACCCACCTCTGCCCGCTCACCGCCCAGCGACGCGCCGAGCAGCAGCGGCCGGCCGAGCCGGTTGTGGTACTGCGGCCGGAAACGATCGAGGTCGTACATCGTGTCGACGTCGACCTTGCGCGAGTGGCCCGCCTCGGGCAGCGGCACGTGGGCGTACTTGCCGTCGACGATGGCCGTCATGCGTCCACGCGTGCCGCCGTCGCGGATCAGGTCGACGCAGATGTTGGCAAAGGTGATGGCCACCATCTGGTCGAGGGAGTCGGGCTCTCCGGCGCGCAGTTCATAGGTCAACTCGGAGTTCACCGCGTCCTCGCCGGTGCGCCGCTTGATCTGCTCGACGAGGGCGAAGCCCACGTCCTCCTTGCGCCGGTGGCCGTACGCGTCGGGTTCACCGTATTCGTGCAGCTCGCCGCCCGTCCACATGGCGCCTTCCGATGCGATCACGAACGCGTAGCGCGACGGGTTGGCCTTCTTGTCCTCGACCAGCACCTGCAGCAGCCGGTCCAGGTCGAATGGCGCCTCCGGGATGACGCAGCGCGCGGAGGTGACATATGCCGTGTACAGCGCGCTGAAGCCCGCGTCGCGGCCGAAGATGCGGAAGACGCCGATGCGCTCGTGCGAGCCGAGCGTCGTGCGCTGGCGGTTGATCGCCTCCTTGGCGCGCGTGACCGCGGTCGAAAAGCCGATGCAGTACTCGGTGCCCTGGACGTCGTTGTCCATCGTCTTGGGGATCGCGATGAGCGACACGCCGTGGCGGTCGAGCACCGTGGAATACGACAGGGTGTCATCGCCGCCGATGGTGACCAGGTAGTCGAGGCCCAGGTACTCGATGTTGTCGAGCACCATCGGCGTCAGGTCGTACAGGCCGTCGCCGGTCTCGAACTTGGCCGCCGCTTCGCGGCTGAGCTGCGCTGGCAGGCGGTCGGCACGCATGCGTGACGGATTGGTGCGCGAGGTGTGCAGCCAGGTGCCGCCGGTGCGGTCGATGGTGCGCGTGTTGGTCCGGTCGAGCGGGCGGACGTAGTCGCTGTCGTAGCGACCGCCGGCGGACAGCAGGTCGGCCCGGCGCATGTGCGTCAGGCCCTCCCAGCCACGCCGGATGCCGATCACCTCGCAGCCGATCTCCGTGGCGTTGTAGACCACGCTCTTGATGACCGAGTTGAGGCCGGGGACGTCGCCGCCGCCGGTCAGAATGCCAATTCTTCGCGCTGTCATGCCTCTGCCCGTAATCCCCTCGTGAATATCCCCCGCGTGGTGGGTGCCAATGTCCTTGACCGGGCGGTCAGGCTATCGACCGCCACTCTCGCCTGCCTACGGCCGAATGACCCGCACCTTTGTGCCCTACAGCCCGCTGTAGCTGTGTAACCCACCCAGCACGAGGTTGCCGCCCAGGTAGGTAAAGAGCACGGCGCCGAAGCCGATGACCAGGATCAACGCCGCGGGCCGGCCCGCCCACGCCCGCCGGCCGCGCATGTGCAGGTACACGGCGTAGATGAGCCAGGTGACGAGCGCCGAGGTTTCCTTGGGATCCCAGCCCCAGTAGCGTCCCCACGCGATCGACGCCCAGTACGAGCCCAGGATGATGAGCGTAGCGAAGATCGGGAAACCGATGATCACCGCGCGATAGGCCGCCTCGTCGAGCACCTTGGCGCTGGGCAGCCAGGCGACGCGGTTTTCCGGTCCCTGGACGAGGTACCCGACAGCGGCGCCGAAGCTGACCGCGAAGATGCCGTAGCTGATCATGGCCATGGCCACGTGGATGGTCAGCAGCGGCGCGTTGTTGAGCGCCGGCACCAGGGGTGAGACGGTCGAGGGCAGGGTGAAGCCGTAGGCCAGCAGAAAGGTGGCCATGCCGACGGGCAGGAAGGCGATCGCGCGGATGCGGTAGCGGCGTGACAGGAAGAGGTAGCCGAGCATGATGCCGAAGGCGAACGCGACGCTGAACTCGTACAGATTGCCCCACGGGCCACGACCGACCATGTAGGCACGGATGGCCATCCCGGCACCGACCGACAGCAGGCTGGCCCACAGGAAGAGGCGCGCGATGCGCCCGGCGACGGGATCGTCCGCTGGCGCATTGACGGCGACGCTGACGGCGCCGACACCGGCGCCCGCGGCCGAGGCGACCGCACGCCGGCCGGCAGCCAGCAGCGTGGTGTGAATGACGTACAGGATGAAGGCGATGAAGATGGTCGAGGTGCCCGCGGCGATGGCGAGGTGGGAGAGGTCCTCGAGTGCCATGGACCCTAGGCGACCGCGGCGCCGCCGGCCGGCGGCCGGCCGTGGCTGCGGACGACGACGGGCGCCAGCGAGGCGCCCAGCTGGTAGCGCGTGCCGCACGTGCGGCACAGCGACTGGGTGGCGACGCGCAGGGTGCCGTCCACCGGGCAGCGAACCATCAGTTCACCGCCATCGACGTTGCACGCCCGGGCAGCGGCGGGATAGATGATCGCGTGGGTGGGGCAGTACGGCTCGTTGGCGGGGTAGACCGGTTCGCCATCTTCGTCGAGCGGCGCGGGCACCGGCTCGGGCTCGTCGAGGTGGGCGTGCCCGCGCCGCTGGCCGGCACGCACGTAGACCCAGTACAGCACGAGCACGGTCAGTACCGGACCGGTGACGCCGAGGATGATGAAGATCGGCAGCAGGTTGATCAGCCCGCCCCAGTCGGGGACGATGATCGTCTGGAGCCACTGCAGGAACGCAGTCCAGGGATCTACAGCCGTGGGTGGCACCCGCGCATGATAGGACCGTCTAGCGCCTCGCGCGTGCGAGGCCGGTGAGCGCGGCGATACCCAGCAGGCCGAGCACCGCCGTCGTCGCGGCGGCCAGCACGCCGGCGTTGCGCTGCAGGTCCCACAGCGGCGACGTGTCCTTGGAGCGGTCGTCGAACGCGCCGTGCGCGCCGTGATCGCCGGGGAGTGGCTCGAACAGGTTGTCGGGCCGGTTCGGATCGCGCGGTTCGTCGATCATCTGCTTCTCCCAGGCGCCCAGGATGTAGCGGTCCATGAAGCCCGGGAAGAACTTCTGGCCGATGACCCCAAAGAACGCCGGCCAGGCGAGGTCGACCTCGCGCCGGGGGTGCTGACTGGCCCAGTAGATCGCCTGAGCGGCGACCTCGGGCTGGAAGATCGGCGGTACTGGCTGTGCCTTGCGCGGCAACCGGCTGCGCACCCAACTGAACTGCGGCGTGTTAAGCGCCGGCAGGTTGACTTCGGCCACGCGGATGCGGCTGTCCTGGTGCATCAGCTCGACGCGCACCGAGTCGGTAAACGCACGCACGCCGGCTTTCGCGCCGCAGTAGGCCGATTGGAGCGGAATGCTGCGATAGGCGAGCGCCGAGCCGACCTGCACGATCGTGCCGCGATCGCGCGGGCGCATGCACGCGAGGGCCGCACGCGTGCCGTTGACCTGGCCCAGGTAGGTGACGTGCGTGACGCGCTCGTACTCGTCCGGCTTGATCTCCCAGAACGGCGCGAAGACGCTCGTCATCGCGTCGTTCACCCACACGTCGATCTCGCCCAGCTCGCTCTCGATGCGCTGCGCCGCGTCGAGCATCGCCTGCGCGTCGGCCACGTCCGCGCTCACGGCCAGGGCGCGGCCGCCAAGTTCCTCGACATCCCGCCGCGCACCTTCGAGACCGTCCTGGCCGCGAGCGATCAGGCCCACGTCGAAACCATGGCTGGCGAACTCACGCACCGTTGCCCGACCAATGCCCGCAGACGCGCCGGTGATCGCGACCACGGGCCTCTTTGCCTCATTCATGGGCTTGTTGTCGCCGCGCGGGCATCCACTTTGCCACGTCGCCAGCCGCGTCCGGCTATCGCGCCTCTTTCAGGAGGCCTCGCCGTGCTGCCCGTGGCGTCGCGGGCCGCGCTGGGCGTTGTGCCGCGGCGCGCGGTGCGGATTGCCGTGCTTGCGCGTGGCGCCGCGGCCCGGCCGCCAGGGCGGACGCTCGTCCTCTGCCTCGTCCGCTGCCTCGGACCCCGGCGGCGGTATCGCTCGGCCGGGTGGCCCCACGCCGCCGATCAGCGCGATCAGCCAGTCCAGGCGCTGGGTACGACCACCGGCGGTGCGCACGCGTTCGGTCAGCGCGCGGTCATCGGTGACGACCACCGCCCCGCCGCGAGCGAGCGCCGGCTGGCCCTCGACCAGTTCGAGCAACGCGTCATCGGCGCTGCGCGAGCCCGAGTGGCGCACCTCGAGATGGGCGGCAATGCGCTCGTGCCGGCCGCTGCGCGATGCGGCATGCCCGTCGAGCATCAGGATCGTGCGCACATCAGTGGGCAGCGTCCCGCGCAGACGCGCCAGGAGCAGCCGCTGTTGGCCCTCATGCGCGGCACCGCTGAGGCGATGGAGCAGGTTGTTGCCGTCGATCAGCAACAGGTCCACTCCCGCTAGCCGCATACCATCGTCCCGTGCTGTTGCTCTTCGATCTCGATGGCGTGGTGTACCGCGGCGCGCAGGCCGTGGCCGGCATGCCGGAGCTGCTCGCCCGGCGCGCCGCGCTCGGCGATCGCATCGTGTACGTGACCAACAACTCGCGCTGGCATCGTGACGAGTATCGCGCGCGGCTCGAATCGCTCGGTGTGCCGCTCGGGCCGAACGGCGAGGAGAACATCGTGACCGCCGCCCGTGCGACGGCGCTGACCCTCGCCGGCGAGCGGCCAAAGGTGAGTACGGCGATGGTCCTCGGCGGGCCGGGCCTGGCGCGCGAGTTGCGCGACGCGGGCATCCACGTCGTGGCGCCCACCCGGCGCGGCCTAGCCGCCCACCCGGACGTGCTCGTGGTGGGCGTCGACTTCTCGCTCGCCTACGAGCGCCTGAGCATCGCCGCCAGTGCCGTGCGCGACGGCGCCCGTTTCGTGGCCACCAACCGCGACCCGGTGTACCCGACGCCCGCGGGGCTGTCGGCCGGAGCCGGCTCGATGGTCGCGGCGGTGGCGGTTGCGTGCGGCCGCGAACCCGACCTGGTCGTGGGCAAGCCGCAGCCGCTGCTGTTCGAAACGGCCGCCCGGCTGGTGGGCGCCAGAGCATCCGACGCCGTCGTGGTGGGCGACAGCCTGGGCACCGACATCGCCGCGGCGGACGCGCTCGGAGCACGCTCGGTGCTGATGCTCACCGGGGTGACCTCGGCCGCCGACCTGGCTCGCGCGCCGGCAGCCGCGCAACCGACCGCCGTGGCTGCCAACGCCGATGAACTGGAGAAGGTTCTCGACCGGTTCGCACGCAGCTAGCACCCGTCGCGCCAGGAGTGGTTGACGCGGTACGGCACAAGCGACCGCCGGAAGAGGGTTAGCGTCCTTTTGTGGCCCCGAAGACGGGCGTCTTTCGGTTAAGTCTGCCGTCGCGCGGCAGCTTTGCCCGTCTGGCTGCCGGAACCCAGGTGGTCTCCGGTCGCTTGTGCCGCCGGGCGCAAACACGTCGCCCGGGCACACTGTCAGCCGCCGAGCGCGGTCGTCCTGGCGAGCACCGGATCGCGCGCGGCGAAGTCCTCGAACTCGCGGATGAGGCCGTCGCGGAGTTCCTCGTCGAGCTGCAGGAACGCTACGTGCAGCGCGTGCAGGTTGATCTGCCACAGCTGCTCGACACTCACGCCGAGCGTCTCGTGCACGCGCCGGTACTCGTCGGCCAGCGTCACGTTCGACACCGTGCGGTCATCGGTCGACAGCGTGACCGGCACCCGCGCGTGGAGCAGGCGCGCCAGCGGGAAGTCGGACGCGGAGTGGAAGATCGAGGCCTGCACGTTGCTCGTCGGGCACAGGTCGAGGGTGATGCGCCGGGCGCGCAGGGTTCCGAGTAGCTCGACGTCGTCCGCCGCCGACGCGCCGTGGGCGATGCGCGCCGGGCCGACCGCCAGCGCGCGCCTGACCTGCGCGGCGCCGCCCCACTCGCCGGCGTGGATGGTCGTGCCCAGGCCACCCTGGCGCGCGGCGACGAACGCCTCACGGTGGGCCAGCGGGTCGGGGTACGCGGCCTCCGGTCCGGCGAGGTCGAACCCGGTCACGCCGCGGCCGATGAACCGGGCGGCCGCGAGCGCTACATCGACCGAGGTCTGCGGCGAGTGCGAACGCAGCGCAACGGCGATGAGGCGCACCGCGACACCGGTCGCGGCCGAGCCTGCTTCGGCGCCGTCGGCGACCGCGGTGATGCACTCGGCCAGCTCGAGCCCGCGCGACAGGTGGAGCGCCGGGGCCCAGCGGATCTCGACGTAGCGGGTGCCCTCGGCGGCCACGTCCTCGACCAGCTCGCGGGCGATGCGTTGCAGGGCGCCGGCATCCTGCATCAGGGCGATGGGCAGGTCGAAGGCACGCAGCAGCTCGGCCTGGTCGGTGACGCGTGCCGGCGCCCGCAGACGGCGCGTCATGGCCGCGCGGTCCATGCCCTCGTCGAGGTTCATGTCGCGCGCCAGCTCGAGCGCCGTCTGCGGGCGCAGCGAGCCATCGAGGTGGAGGTGCAGCTCCGCTTTGGGCATACGCGCGAACAGGCCCGCGGCGCCTTCAGCCGTGGTACTCATCCCATCAGCCTACGGGATGGCCATCCCCACCAGTTACCTTCGTAATGCAGCGAACCGCCCCACAGCGCACCTAGACTCCCCAGCCATGACGGCCGTAAGCAGCCGATGTGCCGGCGGGCACAGCCGATGTGCAGAGGAGATCGCGTGACTCAGTTCGGTCCCTTCGTGCTGGACTGGCCGACCGGCCTGGCCGCACTCGCCGGCGCCGTCTTCGGAATCGCCGCCGACCGTCTGGCCGCTCGCTGGCCCGAGCACGAGCCACCCACCGACCATCCGCGCGCGCCCGATTGGCGCACCATCGTGGTCGCCGTCGTGGGCGCTGCGACGGGCGGCATCCTCGTTTCGCACTGGACGGCGCCGGCCGACCTGTTGGTACTGACCGTCTACTGCGCGGTGCTGCTCGTGCTGCTGGCGACCGACCTGGACCAGCGCCTGCTGCCCGACCTGCTGACCCTGCCGCTGATCGTGTTCGGACTGGCTGTGCTGGTGACCGGCTGGTCGCCGCTCGTGTCGGCCAAGCCGCTGGGCCTGGTCAGCGCCCTGCTGGCGGCCGTTGGTGCCCCCGCTTTCCTGTTCATCACCGATCGCATCCTGAAGGGCGAGCTGGGCCAGGGCGACCTGAAGCTGGCGGTCGGTATCGGCCTGATGTCGGGCGTGTCGCTGCTCGTCGCCGGCCTGCTCGTTGCCAGCCTGGTCTTCGCCGTCGTGCTGATCGCACTCATCGTCGCCCGGCGTATCACCCTGCGCACTGCCGTCCCGTTTGGGCCGGTGCTCATCCTGGGCGCCCTGTTGGCCGTCCTGGTCGGGGCTGGTGCCGCGTGACACCGCTGGTATGCTCGCGCGGGTGGGCGGTCCCCAGGCCGCCCCTCATTTCCCCGTCACCTGCCGGAGCGTCGCGTTGAAACTCCTGCACCTGCGTCTTCTGGTCGTCGCCGTGGCCCTGTTCACGGCGCAGCTGGCGGCAGCCGCACCGGTCGACGGACGCGCTGCCGACCGTCCCTTCCTGTGGCCGACCGCCGGTCGCATCACGCAGCCGTTCGGCTGCACCGGCTTCTGGGCCGAACCGAGCCGCGGTTCGTGCCGCCACTTCCACAACGGCATCGACGTCGCCAACCGGCGCGGGACGCCCATCTATGCAGCCGCCGCGGGCCGCATCCGCTTCGTCGGCCGGAACCCGTGGTGGCACGACGGCGACTGGCTGATCCTCGTCTCCAATGGCAACGGCTTCCGCACCCTCTACGCGCACATGAAGGCGGAGCACCTGCGCGGCATCCGACGCGGCCGGCACGTGCGCCAGGGAACGCTGATCGGCCACATGAGCAACACCGGCGACGCCACCGGCGTGCACCTTCACTGGGGTGTCTACCGCAACGGCCGGGCAGTCAATCCGGAGAAGTTCCTCGAGCCGAGTGCGCGCCTGAAGCGTAACTAGCGGGGCGTATCATCCGCCCGTGAAGAGGGTGGTCTCGATCGTCCTCGCCGGCGGGGAAGGGGAGCGACTTTCGATCCTCTCGGCGGTGCGCGCCAAGCCCGCGGTCCCATTTGCCGGCAAGTACCGGATCATCGATTTCACGCTGTCCAACTGCGTCAACAGCGACATCGACAACGTGCTCGTGCTGACCCAGTACAACCCGCGCTCGCTCAACGACCACATCGGCGCCGGCCGTCCCTGGGACCTCGACCGTAACGAGGGCGGCATCCGCCTGCTGCAGCCGTACATCGCCCGCGGCCGCCCGTCGGAGTGGTATCGCGGCACCGCCGACGCGGTGCTCCAGAACATCGACACCATCCGCCAGTCACCGGGCGACGTGGTGCTCATCCTGGCCGGCGACCACATCTACAAGATGGACTACCAGCCCTTCGTCCAGTTCCACCGTCGGACACGGGCGGACGTGACACTCGCCGTGAAGCGCGTGCCGCTGGGCGAGGCGTCCCGTTTCGGCATCCTGGCGCTCGACGAGAACGGCCGTGTCACCGAGTGGCAGGAGAAGCCACGCCAGCCCAAGAGCGACCTTGCGTCGCTGGGCATCTATGTCTTCTCGAAGCGCTCGCTGCTGACGTGGCTCGACGACCAGCGCGTCGACTTTGGCCACGATGTGGTCCCGGCCATGCTCGACGGCGGGGCGCGCGTGTTCGGCTACCAGTTCGACGGCTACTGGCAGGACGTGGGCACGGTCGATGGCTACTGGCAGGCGCACATGGACCTGCTCGACGAGCATCCCGGGCTCGACCTGTACGACCGCGACTGGATCATCCACACGCGCTCGGAGGAGCGTGCACCGGCGCGCATCGGGCCGACCGCCTCGGTCCATCGCTCGCTGATCAGCCACGGCTGCCAGGTGTGGGGCACGGTTGAGCACTCGGTGCTGTCACCCGGTGTGCGGGTGGACCCGGGCGCCGTGGTGCGCGACTCGATCATCATGTTCGACACCGTCATCCGCGCCGGGGCAGTGGTTGACCGCGCGATCATCGACAAGGAGGTCTCGGTCGGGCCCAACGCGGTGGTGGGCATGGGCGCCGACTTCGACACGGCCAACCGCCAGGAACCCGGCCGTCTGAACACGGGCATCACCGTGGTCGGCAAGCGGGCGACCATCCCCGCCGGCGTACGCCTGGGACGCAACGTGAAGGTGCTCGACGGTGTCCGCCCGGCCGATTTCGGCGGTCGGCGGACGATAGCCTCCGGGGGCACGGTCGACGGCGCTGGCCACGGCCGCAAGAGCAGCGCACGTGGCGCCGCGCGGCCGGGCGCGAATGAGGGTGAGCCGATACCCGCGCGCATGACGGCCGCCGGTGGAGGATCGCGCTGACCGGAGTCGAGGCGGCGCACATCGACCAGTGGCTGGCCGACTTCGGGCTCACGCCGGTCGAGCGTGAGGAGCGTGAGGGCGTCGTCAGTTGGGACCTGGTGCTCGACGCACGCAAGCGACGCCAGCTGCGCATCACGCTCATCTTCGATCCTGCCGTCGCGTTGCTCGCGTGGGTCCAGCTGGGGCCGCCACTGTCCGACAACTTCCGCAAGACCTACCGCCAGTTGCTGCGCTGGAACGACGAGCTGCCCTTTGCCAAGTTCACCGTCAGCGAGGATGAACGGCCGATCCTCACCCTCGAGCTACCGGCTTCGGAGGTCGATCACGACGCCCTCGGCCTTCTCGTCGCGCGAGCCCTGGCCATTGCCGACCTGATTCATCCCCAGGCGATGGCGCTGATGGGCGACCTGCGCCGAACCTATCCCAAGCTCGTTACCGCGGCCGAACCGGAACTCTCCGGCCCGGCGCTCATGGATCGCCACGCGGCGGCGCTCGAGGAGCTGGCCCCCGCCGAGGACTCCACCGAGGCAACGCCGGCCGAGCGACGGTAGCCTGCTGCGCCATCCTGCGGCTCCGGCCGCCTGCAATCGGTCAAACCTTCGCAGGGCGCGCGTTAAGTCCAATTCCGCGCCGGCAACCGGCGCTGACGCGTCTTGCTTCGTGCAGGGCCGTGCGGGGAACGAGGCCACGCCGTGCCTCAGACAGGTCGCAACTGCACCCAGTGCGCGTATCTGACCAGTTTGGCCAGGTCGGGCGAGTCCGTCGCTGCGTCGTCAGGCCGTGGGCGCGACAGCTCCCAGCTGGCGCTCGATCTCGAAGGCTTCGCTGACCAGGGCGTAGTCGGCCGCGCCGGCACGCTCGAGCAGGCGAATGGCTTTGGCCATCCACCACGGCGCGCCGGCGATGCGGAAATGCTCGAGCGCCTGGCGGCCGGCCAGCGCCGCCGTGTCGGGGTCATCGGTGGCCACCGCGAACCTCGCGCGCAGCAGCTCGTACGAGCCGCGGCCCAGGTGCGAGACGTTCGTGTAGCGCGGCAGGGCCGCGGTGGCAACCGCCAGTGCACGCCCGGCGCCGTCCAGTTCACCGGCCTCCAGCCACGACCGGAACACCCGGTCTATCGCCGCCGCCCAGCTCCCGCCACCGGGTTCGTCCTCGAACGCAACGATGCGTGGCTCGACCTCGGGCACGAAGGGGTCGATCAGGCCGGCCTCGGCGATTTCCAGATCGGACGCGGCGCGCATGATGCGCGCATAGGGCGAATCCGGAAACTCGAAAAGACCTTCGAGCGACTCGTAGAAGCGCTGCGCGCGTTCGACGAGCGCACGCGTGCCGCGGACCGACGCGATGGCCGCCGCCACGTGCACCGCGCGTACCGTCAGCCGGTGGTAGGCGTTCGCCTCGCCAATGTCCATGGCCTGCATTCCGGCCGCGATCGCGCGATCCCACTCGCCGGCAACGAACCAGGCCTCCGACTCGAAGTAGGCGGTCCAACCGACGTCCTCGACCAGGCCATGCGCCACCGCCATCTCGCGTGCCCGCGCCATGTCGCGGACGACTTCGCGAGCGTGGTCGTCGAGGCGGCCCATGATGCTGTTGATGGCCACGCTGATGGCTGCTCGCCAGTCGCCCATCTCGACAGCCGAACGTTCGATGGCCGCCCAATCGACGAGGGCGGCACGCCCGCTTTCGGCGAACACCACGCTGAGCGCGCGCTCTGCGCGCAGCTGGGTCGTCCGGTCGTGCAATTCGTCAGCCAGCGCGCGCGCCCGCTCGATCTGGGCCTCGACGTCCGGCGTCGGCCCGCGGGCCGCCTGGGCGCCCAGCGCGCGCGCAACCAACAACCTTGCCAGCGAGGCAGGATCGCTGACCGCGATCTGGTCGCCACCGACCTCGGTCATGACCTCGTTGGCGAGCCGCTCCGAGTCGGCGAAGCGCAGTTGCTGGTACATCACGCCCGACAGCGCGGCCGTCGCCCGAGCCAACCCGGCGCGCGCGGCGTCGTAGGCGGAGCGCACTGGTTCAGGCGCGCTATCCGAGCCCGGGAGCAGGCGCGCGATGGCCTTGCCGCCGGGCACCTTGGCCAGCGCCGCGCGCGCCTCGGCCATCCCGGCGTCGAGCTCGGCCATCCCGGCGCGGAGCTCTTCCTCCCCCTGCGCCAGTTCCTGCTTGAGCTCGCGCGACCCCGCGTCGAGTTCGTTCTTCGCCTCGGCCATCGCCTGGCGGTACAACTCCATAGCCTGTTCGTAGTCACGCGCGCCCTCGTCCATGTCGGCCGCGAACGCCGTGGCATCGGCGAGCTGCTCCCACAGGCGCGCCAGGTCGAACTTCGACTTTTCTGGGGTCAGGTCGATCGCGCGCCGGAACAGCTGGCGGGCGGCGTCGTGGGCCGACAGCGCGAGCGTGCTCTTGCCCGCGCGCTCGTACCACTCGGCCGCCAGGCGCTGGGCAGTGGGCCGGTCGACGCCCTCGTCAACTTCGCGCGCGAGCGCCGGCGCGCTTTCCACCGCTGCCGCGTAGTGGCCGGCGATCTGGTCGGCCAGCTCGCCGCTGCGGTCGCCGGCCGCACTCTCTAGCCAGCGCGCCAGGCGAACGTGCAGGCGCGCGCGTTCCGCGCGCGCAAGGCTCGCGTAACCCGCGTCGCGCAACAGGGCGTGGCGATAGGCAAAGGCATCGCCCAGGATTGCCTCGGGCTGCGGGCCGATCAGCAGTTGGCGCCGGCGCAGCGGATCCATGCCGGCATCGGCGTGGGTACCCAGCGCTTCCAGCGCGCGTACCGGAAAGCGCCTTCCGGCGACCGATGCTCGCCGCGCGATGAGCCGCGCGTCGGCGGGCAGGTCATCGAGTTGCGCGGCGTAGATCGACTGGACGCTGGCCGGCAGCGAAACTTCCTCCGCGGCGACCGTCAGGTGCCAGCGTCGGTCCCGTTCGACCAGGGTGCCCACGCTCACCCACGCGCGCAGTAACTCCTCGATGAACAGGCAGTTGCCGTCGGAGCGCTGCGCGATCTGCTCAACCAGTGTGTCCGGCAACGCATCGCCGACCAGCGCGCGGACCAGGTCGCCGGCCGCAGTTGGCGCGAGCGTCGCGAGCTCGATGCTGTGCCGCCCGTGCTCGGCATCCGCCGCGGCCCACTCAGGACTCGCTTCGAGCAGCGACGGCCGAGCCGTGGTCACCAACAGCCGCCCGGGTCGCTCACCCGCCGCGGACCCAGCCGAGGCGGCGAAGTCCAGGAAGGCCAGCACGTCGCCGCCGGCCCAGTGGACGTCTTCGACCAGCCACACCGCGGGACGGCCGGCGGCGAGTGCGTCGAGCGCTTCGAGCCACGCGGCGAACAGGACCTCGCGCTCCTGGCGTTGCGCATCTGCCGTGCTGCTGTCGGTGACCGGCCGAATGACGGACAGCGCGGCGCTCGCGACGACCTCGGCGCGGTCGCCGGCCGCTCCCGCTGCGGCCAGCCGATCCAGCAACTGCCTGCGCATCGCCACCTCGTCGCCAACCGCGGACCCAAGGCCGTCAAGCAGCAGGTGGGCGACGGGCTCGAAGGGCGATGGGACGTCGGCGCGCGCGCGGGCGTGCAGCACCGCCGGTCCCGGCTGGCTGCCTGACAGTCGGTCGGTCAGCTCGCGCAGCAGTCGGGACTTGCCCACGCCGGGCGGCGCGAGTACCAGCCAGCGCTCCACCCCGCCGGCGGCCGCGCGCTCGTACGCTGCCTGGAGCGCCGCCAGCTCCGCCTCGCGACCGAGCGTTGGGGCACGCAGCGAGCCCATCGCCTCGTCGCGTGATGCGGCGGCGCGCATCGACGTAACCAGCCACGCCGGGACGGGCTCGGCCTTGCCCTTCAGGTGCAATGGGTCGAGCGGCTCGAGCTCGGCGCTGTCGGCCACCGCCAGGGCTGTGTCGCTGCCGACCAGCACGCGCCCGGGCGGCGCCGCTGTCTGCAGGCGTGCCGCGGTGTTGACCGTGTCGCCGGTGACGCGACCGTCGTCGGTGCCGCCCACCGCGATGACCGCCTCGCCGGTGTTGATGCCCACGCGCAGCCGCAGCGTGTCCTCGTCGAGGCCCAGCCGCGCGCCGATCTGTTCGATCGCATGGGTCAGGGCGAGCCCCGCATGCACGGCGCGCGTGGCATCGTCCTCGTGCACGCGCTCGGCCCCGAAGACGGCCATCGCCGCGTCGCCGATGAACTTCTCGAGCCGCCCGCCCCAGCGCCCGATGGTCTCGCGCACGGACGCGAAATAGGCGTCCTGGATAGTCGCCACGTCCTCGGCATCGAGCTGCTCGGACAGTGTCGTGAAACCGACCACGTCGGCGAACAGGACGGTGACGATGCGCCGTTCGACGGCCGGCTGGCTATCCACGGCGGCATGGTAAGGCCGCCCGGCGCGTCTCCGGGAGTGCCAGGCTGCTCTCCGGCTCATGCGCCGCTGCTAGACTCGGCGCGCTCACGGCGGGCGCGCCGACCTGCACCGGCAGCGCGGCATAACTTTGGGGACCTCTGAGCAGAGCGTGACGTCACCGAACAACACCCGATTTCGGCACATCCTCCGGCGCCCCTCGAGCGAGGTGCTCAGCGGCGAGTCGGCCGATGTCTACTTCGCGCGCGCGGAGGACATCCTGGCCCGCGAGGGCATCGACCCAATCGTGGTCATGGAAGTCTTCGCGCGCCGGCCGGCGCTGTTGTGCGGCATCGACGAGGCGAAATCGCTACTAGCCGAGGTGCTCGCCGAGGCGCCGGCCGGCGAGGCCGTGGTCGAGGCACTGGCCGATGGGGAAACGATCGAGCCCAAGGAGGTGGTGCTGCGCATTCGCGCGCGCTACCGCACCTTTGGGCTGTACGAGACCGCCTTCCTGGGCATGATGGCGCAGTCGACCGGCTGGGCCACCGCCGCGCGCGAATGCGTCGACGCCGCGTCACCGGAGCCGGTCATCTCCTTTGGCGCCCGGCACGTGCGGCCGGAAATCGCCGACACGCTCGACTACGCCGCGATCGTGGGCGGTTGCGTGGGCGCCTCGACACCAGCCGGCGCGCGCCTGGCCGGCCTCAGCCCGACAGGCACCATGCCGCACTCGCTCATCCTGATCTTCGGCGACACGCTCGCGGCCGCCGAGGCGTTCGACCGGCACATGCCGCCCGACGTGCCGCGCATCGTGCTCGTCGACACGTTCCATGACGAGGCGGAGGAGAGCGTGCGCGTGGCGGACGCCCTCGGCGACCGGCTGTACGGTGTGCGCCTCGATACGCCGGTCGAGCGTGGTCGCGTCTCGCCCGACCTCGTGCAGGAGGTGCGCGCGCGGCTCGACCAGGCCGGCCACCGGCACGTCCGGATCATCGTCAGTGGTGGACTGACGCCGGAGCGCATCCGCTTCTTCAAGGAGTACGGCGCGCCGGTCGACTCGTACGCCGTCGGCTCGTACATCGCCGGCGCGCAACCGATCGACTTCACCGGCGACCTCAAGGAGATCGGCGGCAAGCCGATTGCCAAGCGCGGCCGGATACCCGGCATCACGCCCAGCCCGCGGCTGCAGAAGGTCGACCTGGCAGCGTGGCGCAAGTCGGCGGCCGCCACGTGACCGGACAGGCGCGCCATGCAGTGGCAGCATTGGGCGATGGACCAGGGGGACGAAACAACGCGCCGGCTCGACGAGCTGGCCGAGCGCGAAACAGCCTATGGGCTGTTCCAGCGGGCGGGCATGCTGCTGCGCCGCCGCCACCACGCGCAGGCGGCCGTGCTGCTCGAACGGGCCGCGCGGCTCGAGCCGGGCAAGGGCTCGATCGTCGAGGCGCTGGGACGCGCCTACTACAACAGCGGGCAGCACGGCCGGGCGGAGGCGACCTTCCGCGAGCTGCTCGATATCGACCCGTCGGCGCCGTACGGCCACTTTGGTCTGGGCCAGGCACTCAAGCAGCTCGGCCGGCACGACGAGGCGCGTACGCACCTGCGCGTGGCCGTCGCGTTGGCGCCCCATTCGCCGCTCTACCGCAACGCGCTCAAGAGGCTGCCGCCGGGCTAACCGTCGCACGGCGTAAGGGCTTCAGCCGGTGAACACCCGCTCGGCGCAGGCGCTCGCGGCCGTGCTCGGCGTGCTCCTCATCGTGCTCATCGGTGCCTCGATTTTCCTGTTGCTGAGCGAGCACTCACCGCGCACTACGCTCGCGCCGGTCACCGCGCCGCCATCGCCGAGCATCATCGAACCCACCTTCACCGCTTCCGGGCCCACCGCCAGCGCGTCGTCCAGCGGCCAGCCGGCCAGCGTCCCGCCAACACCGACCGAGGTTGCCACGCCCACCGGCCCACCCACGCCGACGCCGCCGCCGACGCCAACGCCCACCCCGGCGACGACCGTCAATCCCACTGCGCCACTGCGCGAGATCCGGGTCATCGACCTTGGCCTCGACAACCACAACCTCGACGCCGGGTCGACGCCGCGCTACATCAGCTTCAACGTCGACGGCCAGAGCCAGATCAGCGCCACGGTCACCAGCGTCAGCGCCGGACCCGTGCGCCTGTGCCTATGGCGGGCCGACGAGGTGAACATCAAGACCTGCGCCCAGAACCAGCGCAAGCCCAAGGTCAAGGTCGCGACCTTCGACAGTGGCTCGGTTACGTGGCACCTGTCGCTCATCGGTGATAACGACCAGATCAGCCCGTATGTCACGCTCAAGCTCGGCTTCAACGCCAACGCGCCGTCGGTCCACTTCGACAACGTTCGCTTCCAGGGCCGGGCGAACCCCAACTACAACGGCATCACCACCGAGGTGGACACGGCCAACCAGGGCACGCTGCATATCACCGGCGCATTCGATCCGAACAGTCCCGGCGCCTACCACCTGGCCGTCCCCGCACTCGGCTACGACGAGACGAACATCACCGGAGCGAGCAGCTTCGACAAGAGCCTGGCGGTCAATGCCGGGATCACCTGCCGGGTTGTCGTCGAGGACCCCATCGAGACCGCCGAGTCGAACATCATCTTCCTCGGCCTGACGATCAGCTGGCCGTAGGCAACTCGATCTCGCCCGCGCGCGCGAGCCGCTCGGTGAGGTACAGGCCGACGAGTGACTTGCCATCGCGGATGGCGCCCGACCGCGCTTTCTCGATGGCCTCCTCGAAGGTGAGCAGGACAAGGTCGAGCCGTTCGTCCTCCATGGGCCCGGCATAGGCCGGATCACGCTCGACGCCGGTGGCGAGGTATAGGTGCATCAGTTCGGTCGTGAAGCCGGGCGAGGTGTAGAACTCGGCCAGCTTGCGCCACGTCGCGGCGCGCAAACCGGTCTCCTCGGAAAGCTCGCGTGGCGCTGCATGCAGCGGGTCCTCGAGCGCGCCGTCCGGATCGCGATCGAGCGTACCCGCAGGCAACTCGAGGAGCACCTCGCCGGCGGCGTGGCGGTACTGACGGACCATGGGTACTCGCCGATCGGGTAGCAGGGCCACGATGCACACGGCGCCGGGGTGGATGATCACCTCGCGCATGTGCTGATGGCCCGTCGCATCAGCAACGGTGTCGGTCACATGGGTCATGTAGGTGCTCGCGCGCACCAGTTTGCGATCGACGAGCCGCTCGACCAGATCGGATTCGTGCTCAGAGGCCATGTCGAGGCGAGTATGCCAGCCTCGTACTGGTACATGTTTCCCATGGGCTTCGGCGGATGGCGTCCATAGGATCGGGCACAGGGATCAAACCACCCAGGTGGTCCCGCTGAAACTGGAGTCTGAAATGACCGACGTCCGACGCATCGCATTCAGCCTCGTGGTCCTGGCGGCATTCCTGCTCGTCGTGGCCGCGCCTTTCCGCTGGTGGTTCTAACCAGCTGAAACGGGACGCCTTCACCGCGAAGCGTCCCTTCTGGTACTGACGGCGCGCCTGCCCGCGCGCCGCTTGCGTTCAAAGCTCTGATCGACCGCTAGGGGGCCCTGTCGATGCTCCTGCTCTACGCGGTTCTGTTCGGCGTGCTCATCGGCTTTGCCACTCACGGCAGCCTGCAGGGCCTGGCCGACGTCCGTGTCCGGCTGTGGCCGGTGGCGCTCCTTGGCCTGGCGTTCCAGGCCGCCCTCTTCAGCAGTCCGCTGGCGGAGGTGGTCGGTCCCTGGGGTCCGCCGCTGTACGTACTGTCCACGGGCCTGGTCCTCGGCGCATTGGTCGCCAACATTCGCCAACCGGGCTTCTGGCTGATTGCCCTGGGCGCCGTCCTCAATTTCGCCGTGATCCTCGCGAACGGCGGGCAGATGCCTGCTTCGCCCGCAGCCGTCGCCCTACTGACCGGCCAACCGGTCGTGCCGACCGACGCGTTCTCCAACTCGGCCATTGCCGGGCCGCATACCATCCTGCCCCTGCTCGGCGACGTGTACGTGCTGCCGCGGCCAATTCCGTTCGCCAACGTGTTCTCGATCGGCGACGTGCTGATCGGGCTGGGCGGTGCGCTGTGGCTGGTGCGGGTGATGCAGCGCGGTGGCGTGACGCCGCCGCAGACTGAGGAGGGGACTCGAGTGACAGGCCAGCCGGCCCCAGCCGGCCTGCGCGGCGCCAATGGCTGACACAGCCCAGGCTGACTCAGCTCAAGAGGAACGCCTGGCCAGTGCGCTGGCCGAGCTGGCAACCGCGGTCGACGCCGACGCCGGCGTGCGCCTCTACCGCGATGGTGGCGACGGGACCTACGAGATCGCCGCCGAGTACAGCACGCCCGACGAGTCGTCCTCGTTGCGGGCACGCCTGTTGCATTCGAACCAGCGGGCGCGCGAGGTTCAGACGATGATGTTGCCCGCGCCCGCCGGCGGTCTGGTGGTCATGAACCGCTACGGCCGGCGCGGCTTTACCCAGCATGACGGGATCGTGGCCAAGCTGTACGTGCGCCGCCTGGCCAGCGACGATCGGCCCGCTGCGGCCGCGCCGGGCCGCTCACGCTGGGTCCGCCAGCTGGAAGCGATCCAGCGGATTGCCGCGCGCCTGAGCCGGCTGGCGTCCATTCCCGAGCTGGCCACGGCGCTGTGCAACGAGGCGCGCCAGGTGATCGACTATGACGGCGCGCAGGTGCTGCTGTTCGCAGCCGACGGCGGACTCGAGCGCGTCGCGACGAGCACGCGACGCGACGGACAGCCCGAGCCCGGTGCGCTCGCAAACCTGACGGCCGGCCCGGCGGGCGAGGCGGTCACCCGAGCGGCGTGCGGCGCCGGTCCGGTGGTTGCGGGCGATCTCAGTGATGCGGGCTCTGACGCGGCCGGCGACCTGTCGCTGCTCGCGGTGCCGCTCCAGCACGAAGGGCGCATCAGCGGCGTAATCGCGCTCACCACGCACGGCGAGCCGTTCGACGACGACGACGTACGGCTGCTCCAGATTCTCGCCGGACAGGCGGCCGTATCGATCGAGAATGCGCGCCTGCTGATGGCCCGGGAGAAGCTCGTCCATGAGCTCGCGGCGCTGCTCGACGTGAGCACGGCGGCGGGCGCGGCGACCGACGAAACAGGCCTGGCGGCGGTGGCCGCCGGGCGCATGCGCACCGCGGCGGGCATGGACGGCTGCGCGGTGTGGCGCTGGGACGAGAGCTCCACGCTGCTCCACCTGCTAACCCAGGACGGCTCATGGGTTGCGCCGGGCGAGGAGACGATCGATGCCGCCGACTCAGCCGACCGTTGCGACGTGTTGCGCGAGGGCCGGCCGCGCGTGGTCCAGGCGGCCGCGGTCGCGTCCGACGTGGCCGGCCACCAGGGTGACGACGGTGCCCGGACGGTCGTGCTGCTGCCGCTCAACACCGGCACGCGCACCATTGGCCTGGTCGAGCTTTACGCGCGCAGTGCAGTCCACCGCCTGGACGATTCGGAGATGCAGGCGTGCCAGGCGATGGCCAGCCTGGCGGCCACCGGCCTCGAACGCGTGCGGCTGTTCCAGCAGCTGCAGAGTGCCGCGGACGTCGACCTGGTAACGGGCGTCCACAACCACCGCTACCTGCAGGAGCGCTTGCGCCAGGAGGTCGCCCGGTCGGCCCGCGGCCATCGCCCAATGGCTGTGCTGATGCTCGACCTTGATCGTTTCAAGCCGGTCAACGATCGCCACGGACACGCCAATGGCGACCGCGTGCTGCACAATGTGGCCGCCATCATCCGCGCGGCCGTGCGCACCAGCGACATCGTCGCGCGCTACGGCGGTGACGAATTCGTGGTGGTCATGCCCGACGCCGCCGACGAGCAGGCCCAGGCGGTCGCGCGGCGTGTCGTTGACGCGGTCCGCGACGCCGAGCACGAGCTGGGCGACCATGCCACGGTGCGCGTCGGCATCAGCGCCGGGCTGGCGATCTACCCCGCGGACGGCCGTAACCATGCACAGCTGTTGCGCGCCGCGGATGCGGCCATGTACGCCGCCAAGCGCGGCGGCGGCGGGCAGGTCGAACGCTCTTCCGGGCGCGACCTGGTCGCTCTCGAGGTAGGCCCGGCGGCAGCCGCCGGGTGAGCCCGGCCGCGCCGCCAGCGGCGCGGCCGTACAGGATTGGCGATCAGTCCTTGGCGAGGGCCTTGCCGTCCTCGGTGTCAAAGAGGTGGATCTTCTCCATCGGCACGAACAGGTCCAGGACGTCACCCGGGCGTACTCGGTGGGAGGCATCGACGATGGCGACCAGGTCGTTGTCGCCGACCCTCACGTGCAGCAGCTCCTCGTTGCCCAGGAACTCGACCACGTCGGTCGTGGCGCGGACCCTGGCGCCGACCGCGTTGCCGCCGTTGCTCACCTGGAAGTGCTCGGGGCGCATGCCCGCGGTGAGCTCGGTCGAGCCTTGCTGGACCGACCCCTTCATGCGCTCAGGGATGGGTAGTTCCATGTTCGCGTTCTTGAGTACCGTCGTGCCGTTATCGCTCGTCGCGGTGACGTTCACGAAGTTCATCGCCGGGCTGCCGATGAAGCCGGCCACGAACTTGTTGATGGGGTGCTCGTAGAGGTCCTGCGGCGAGCCGACCTGCTGTAGCACGCCGAAGTTCATGACCGCGATGCGATCGCCCATGGTCATCGCCTCGACCTGGTCGTGCGTGACGTAGACGTTGGTCGTGCGCAGGCGCTGGTGCAGGCGCGCAATCTCGGCGCGTGTCTGGACGCGCAGCTTGGCGTCGAGGTTGGACAGCGGCTCGTCCATCAGGAAGACGGCCGGCTCGCGCACGATCGCGCGACCCAGCGCGACGCGCTGGCGCTGGCCGCCCGACAGCTGCTTGGGCTTGCGGTCGAGCAGGTTGGACAGCTCGATGGTGGCGGCCGCCTCGCGCACGCGCTTGTCGATGTCCGCCTTGGGCACCTTGCGCAGCTTGAGGCCGAAGGCGAGGTTGTCGAAGACACTCATGTGTGGATAGAGCGCGTAGCTCTGGAAGACCATGGCCACGTCGCGGTCCTTGGGGGCCAGGTCGTTGACCACGCGATCACCGATCCTGAGGGTGCCCTCGGTGATCTCCTCGAGACCGGCGATCATGCGCAACGCGGTGGTCTTGCCGCAGCCGGAGGGGCCGACGAGGACCAGGAACTCCTCGTCCTGGATCTCGAGACTGAGGTCATTCACGGCAAGCACGTCGCCGGAGTACCTCTTCGTTACATGGTCAAAGGTGACCGTCGCCATCAGCCAGGTCCTCCCGGAACGTCGTAAGCCGGATCCGGCTTCAGATCAAGGCGGCTCGACCGTCCGTGGCCCGATCGTAGCACCGACCGGCACGGCGACGGCACCCCATCGGGCGCGCGGCCGCTACGATGCCTCGTCAGAGCGGAGGTATGTATGCCAGTCCTGGACATCGTGGGGTGGATCGTCATCGGCTTCCTGGCCGGTGCGCTGTCGGGCATCGTCGTCTCCAACCGCACGCCCGGCGGCTGTCTGGCCAACATCCTGATCGGAGTCCTCGGCGGCCTGGTCGGCGGATTCCTGGCGCGCCAGCTGTTCAACGAGCAGGAGGTCTACGGCTGGCTGGGCGCGCTGGTCGTTGCCTTCGTCGGTGCCGTGATCGTGCGCTGGCTGCTCGGGCTGAGCAACCCGACACCGCGCCACTGAAGGCCGCGCGCCACGCGGGTCGCGCTGCCAGGGCCCCGCGCGTCGGAGGCCCCAACACCGCGCGTCACTCGGCCTCACCACCGCGCCCTCGTAACTCAGCCTTGAGCGTCACCTGTGCCGCCGCACGGCACAACCGGCCGCCTTGTGCCGCGGGACGGCACAAGCACCCAGCCGCTTCCCGACACGCCGATCCCACGCGGTCATGTTTGCCGCCGGACGGCACACCCCGCCGCCTTGTGCCGCGGGACGGCACAACGGCGCATTTGGCGTGTTCTCGTGGGCTTTGGTCCGTCATGTGTGCCGCCGGACGGCACACCCGGCCGCCTTGTGCCGCGGGACGGCACAAGCACCCAGCCGCTTCCCGACACGCCGATCCCACGCGGTCATGTTTGCCGCCGGACGGCACACCCCGCCGCCTTGTGCCGCGGGACGGCACAACGGCGCATTTGGCGTGTTCTCGTGGGCTTTGGTCCGTCACGTGTGCCGCCGGACGGCACACCCGGCCGCCTTGTGCCGCGGGACGACACGACGGCGCGCTGGGCGTGTTCGCTTGGGCTTTGGTCGGTCATGTTTGCCGCCGCACGGCAGGAGCGGTGTCCGTTGCGGCCGGCGTCGTCTGATTGGGTTGCGCCCGCTCAGCCGCGGGAGCGCTTCTCCTTCGGCGGTAGCGAGAGCGCGTAGGCCAGCGAACGCGGCGCCAGCTCGCGTACCCGCGCGGGGTTGGACTGCCAGTCGGGCACGCTGACGTATTCGCGCATGGGCCGGCCGGGCATCGGCTCGAGCAGCCGGCAGCCGGAAGCCAGCGCGGCGTGGCGTTCATCCTCGGGCAGGCGCACGAACAACTCGTCGTCGAACAGGCCCATGAACATCTGGGTGTTGGCGAACGCAGCCACGGTCCCGAACATTGGCCTCAGGGAGACGCGCGGATCCTCCGGCACGAACGCGGTGAATGCGTCTCGGGCGGCGGGGTTGCTCTTTGGCGTTCGGGCGTCGGCGCGGCGCACCCGCGGATTATGCGCGCCGGGCGTCGGCCGGTGGAAGCTCCTCAGTGGGCGGGTCGCCCGCGAGCAGCTCGTCGGCGACGGCGTTGGCCCACTCGTCGATGGCCGGCCAATCGCGGAAGTCGCCCTTGGGCGCCCGCAACACGCGCACGATCAACCGCTCGCCGAGCCCGAGCCGCTCCGGGTCGAGCCGACCGGCGAAAAGGCGATGGCCACGGGCCTTGCTCTGGGCGACGACTCCGGCCACGTCGCCGGACGGTTCCTGGGGCATGGGCGGGTCGCCGACGGGGCCGCTGCTGTACAGCCAGACCGGCCGCTGCGCCAGGTCCGCGGCATGGCGGTTGACGAAATCGACGGCCTCGGTAAGCCAGTGGCCGGCGTACACGGCACTCCCCAGCAGTACCGCGTCGTAGCCGGCGACGCTGTCGACCTCGTCGACGGACAGGTCGGTCACGGTGATGCCGCGGTGCGCGAGGATGCGCCCAATCTCATCACCGATGTCGAGCGTTGCCCCGTGCCGGCTGGCAGTGGCGACGAGCACATGTGGCGCCATGGCATCAGCTGACCACCAGTGTCGGAGCGGCGCTAGGGCCGAATGCCCTGCCATTGACCGTGCCGACGGTCAGGTGCGCAGCAGATGCGGCGTCAGGCGAACGGTCAGAGAGCTCTTCGGCAGGGCGCCCACGATGCGATCGACGACCCGGCCGTTCTTGATCACGACCATAGTCGGGATGCTGTAGGCCTCGAAGCGCTGCGCCGTGGCCGGGTTGTCGTCGACATTGACCTTGACGACCTTCAGCCGGCCGGCGTACTCGCGTGACAGCTCCTCGAGGATGGGACTCACGAACCGGCACGGCCCGCACCACGGGGCCCACAGGTCGACCACGACCGCCGGTGCCGCCTTCGCCTCCACGTCAAACGTGGCGTCGGTGGCGTTGACCAGCCACGGCAGCGGCTTGCCGCAGCTGCCGCAATGGGGCACGCCACGCTCGCTGGCGCGGATCTTGTTGAGCTTGCCGCACGAGACGCAGCGGAGCAGTGACGCTGGGGAGTCGGCGGATGGCTGCGCGCCAGCGGCTGTCTGTCGGTCGGCTGCCTGCTGGTCGGCTGCCTGCTGGTCGGCTGCGTGCTGGTTAGCTGCCGGCTGGTCAGCTGCCGGCTGGTCGGCTGCGTGCTGGTCGGTCATCTGTTCGTCTTGCCTCGTGCGCCCGAGGATAACCTTGCGCCCGTGTCAGCGGAGATTCCGCGCGAGGCGGAGATCGTCAACGATGCGTCCGCGCGGCGCTGGGAGGCGCGCCTGGACGGTCGCGTGGTGGGCTACGCCGAGTACCGCCTCTCGCCGGGGCGGGTGACCTTTACCCACACCGTGGTCCAACCGGAGTACGAGGGCCACGGCATCGCCGGTCGTCTCGCGCGCGCGGCCCTCGACGACGCCGCCGCGCGCGGCCTGCGCATCGTGCCGCGTTGCCCGTACTTCCGCGCCTACCTGGGCCGTCACCACGAGTACGACGCACACATCGACCTGCCGCGCACCTAGGGTCGAACAGTCCCGGACCCGAACAGTCCCGGACCGGAACAGCCCCCGACCCGAACAGCCCCCGACCAGAACAGCCCGGGACCCGAACAGCCCGGGACCCGGCCAGCCCCGGGCCCGAACAGTCCGATCGGCACTATCGCCGCGCCGGGACGCGCGGCCATTATCGCTTGGGCATTGGATCGGTCCACGAATGTGGCGGCGGGTTGCGCGTCGCGCTTGAGCCGGAGGGCGACAACGTGAAGATCCTGGTGGCCTATGCGTCGCACAAGGGCAATACGCGCCGTGTTGCCGAACACATCGTCGAGGCGTTGCAAGGGCAGGCCTCGATCGAGCTGATCGACGTCGAGGAGGCGCCGCACGAATTGCCGGAGGCCCAACTCGTGTTTGTGGGCGGCCCCACCGAGGGGCACGGAATGACCAGGGAGATGGATCGCTACCTCGACAACCTGGTGACCGGCGCACTCGCCGGCCGGACGGCAGCGGCGTTCGACACCCGGCTGTCATGGCCGCGCTTCCTGTCCGGGTCGGCTGCCATGGGGATCGCCCGGCGGCTGCGCGCCGCCGGTGCCGAGGTGGTCGTCGAGCCCGAGAGTTTCATCGTCAGCACAGCTCCCGATTTGCTGCCAGGCGAGCTCGAGCGCGTTGGCGCGTGGGCTCGCGAAGTGTTCGCGAAGGCTGAGGCCGCGCTGGTCGTCCCCGCCCGCTGAGCGAACGGTTGATCTCAGACATTCCGAGGAGGGTCTCATGAACGTTGACCTGCGCCGCCTGTGGGCGGTCATCGCGAGCTTCGCGCTCCTGTCGCTGTATGCGTTGGCGGCACCTGCGGTGCTGGCCGATCAGCCCGGAACCGACCCCGGCAGCGTGATAGTTGCCGTCGACCACGACGTGACCGTCGCGGCCGGAGACAGCGTCGACACGCTGGTCGTCGTGCACGGCACCGCCCTGGTCGAGGGCACGGCACGCAGCGTCACGATCATCGAGGGCACGGCAACGTTGCGTGGCGCCCAGGTCGACACCGTCGTGGTCGCCAACGGTACGGCCAACCTGGAGGCCGGCACCACGGTCAGTGGCGACGTCGTTCAGTTCAACTCGACGGTCACGCAATCCGGTGGGGCGACCGTCGGCGGCACCGTCCGCGACGCCGCCGCGGCGCTGGCCGGCCTGGTCCTCTTCCTGGGCTTTGCCGCGCTCCTCATCTGGCTCGGCACGGCGATCGTGACCATCGTCGCCGGCCTCGCGCTGGCCGCCTTCGGGGCGCGCCAGACCCGCTCGGCCGAGGCGATCATCAGCCGCGAGCCGGTCAAGGCGTTCTTCGTCGGACTCGGCGCGGCCATCATCCTGCCGATCGTCGCGATCCTGTTGATGATCTCGATCATCGGCCTGCCGCTCGGTTTCAGCGTGCTGTTCTTTGTATTGCCGACGCTGGCCTTCGTCGGCTACCTGGTCGGCGCGATCTGGATGGGCGAGTGGCTGCTCGCGCGTACCGGCCGGCAGCCCGGCGAGCGGCCGTACCTGGCCGCCTTTGTCGGCCTGGCCCTGGGCGGCATCCTGGGCTGGATACCGCTGATCACCGCCATCATCTCCCTCTTTGGCCTGGGTGCGGTCACCGTCGCCGGCTGGCGCATGCTCGTCGGGCGCGGTGGCCAGGCCCAGCCGCAGGCCTACCAGCCCACGCCGCTGGGCAGCCCGGCATGACCGAGAACGACTCCCCAGCCCCGGCGCCCAAACAGCGACAACGACCGACTCGCACCAATCACAGCCACAAAGTCAGCCCCGACAAGGGCAAGGAGGGTCCGAACATGACCAAGTTTGCCGAGATCGTGGAGGACGCGACCGACAAGATCGGTGCCAAGCGCGTCTTTGGTGAGCCGTACGAGAAGAATGGCGTGACGATCATCCCCGCGGCACGGGTGATGGGCGGCGCCGGCGCCGGCGAAGGACCGCTGCAGCAGGGAGCTGGTGGCGAGGCACCGGGGGAAGAGGGCAAGCAGCGTCCGACCGGCTCGGGCGTGGGCTATGGCATGAGCGGCCGCCCGGCCGGCGCGTTCATCGTCAAGGGTGACGAGGTGACGTGGATGCCCGCCATCGACGTGAATCGCATCGTCTTTGGCGCCCAGGTCGTGGCGATCGTGTTCCTGCTCGTGATGCGCTCGATCGTCAAGACACGCGCCAAGGCGGTCGAGGCCACCCTCAAGGCAGTCGACAAGAAGTAACCACGAGCGCTCACGCCGCCCCGGCGCGCAACTTTGCATGTCAACTGAACACGCGGCGTCCGATCTGACGACTTGGACCCGGATTTGAGGGGACTGTAAGCACAGCCTGCCCGGCGGCCGAGGGACTTCACGCCTGGCAAGTGAGATGCCCTGCGCCTTGAGTGTCCGAACGCGGCCGATTGCGCGCGTTTCGCGGCGGTCGTGTGCATATGACGTGCAAACGTGCACCGTTGGCCGCGCCCGGGCACGGGCGCACCGCACCTGGGGCGCGGCAAGCGGTGATCTGCGGTCAGTCGGCCTGGGCCTCCAGCTCGTCGATCTGGGCGCGACACAGGTCGAGCTCGGATTGGATCGCGGCGCGCTCGCGGCTGTCCGGTTCGGCCATGGCCAGCCGGGCGGTCAGGAGTGCCTCTGTCCAGAAGGCTTCGATCAGGTTATTGGCGATCGCCGTGAGGTCGGCCGTTTCTGGGGGCGGCGGATCAGGCGGCACCTGGGCGCTCATAGGTTGTCCTCCGGGCAGGCTGGACGGCCCCAGTGTTGGCCCCGGCGACCGCAACTTGACCGGCCGATCGGCCTGTCCAGCACTTCCGATTGGCCCTTCTTTCGCAGCGCGGCGACGGCCTACGGTCGGGCCAAGGTGAATGGCTTCATTCCGGTCGAGATCGCACGCGACAGGTGCAAGGGCTGCGGGCTGTGCGTGGACGTCTGTCCGCAGCACGTGCTCGAACTGGACGAGTCGGTCGTCAACGTGCTCGGTTACCACCCGGTCGAATTGATCAACGCGGCCGAGTGCACGAGCTGCGTGCTGTGCGCGCGCATCTGCCCCGACGCCACGTTCACCGTCTACGCCCGGCCCAAGTCGGCTCGCGAGGTGGCCAAAGCATGACCACACCCACAACCACGCCCACCGCCACTTCCGCCACTTCCGCCACCCGCCCGGTCCTGATGAAGGGCAACCAGGCCATGGCCGAGGCGGCCATCCAGGCCGGCTGCGACGCGTACTTCGGCTACCCCATCACGCCTCAGGCTGAAGTCCTGGAGTGGATGGCCAAGCGCATGCCCGAGGAGGGCCGCGTCTTCATCCAGGCGGAGAGCGAACTCGGCGCCATCAACATGGCCCTCGGCGCGGGTGCGGCCGGGGCGCGCGTGCTGGTCTCCTCCTCGAGCCCGGGCATCAGTTTGATGGCCGAGGGAATGAGCTACATGGCCGGCTCGGAGATCCCCATGGTGCTGCTCAACGTGATGCGTGGCGGCCCGGGCCTGGGCAGCATCGGGGCGTCCCAGTCGGACTACTTCCAGGCGGTCAAGGGCCACGGCCACGGCGACTACCGAACACCCGTCCTGGCCCCGGCATCGATCGCCGAGGCGGTCACGCTGGTGGCCGACGCGTTCGAGATTGCCGAGCGCTACCGCACGCCGGTGATGATCCTCGCCGACGGCGTCATCGGCCAGGCGATGGAGCCGGTCGTTCCGCAGTACCGCGAACCGCCGCGGCCGGCCGACACGTGGCAGCTCACCGGCGCGAACGGCCGGGAGCCGCGCGTCGTGCGCTCGCTCCACCTGGCGCCCGAGGATCTCGAGAAGCACAACCAGCACCTGCAGCAGAAATACGCGCAGATCGAACGCAACGAGGTCCGTTTCGCGACCGAGGACCTCGACGATGCCGAGATCGCCATCGTGGCCTACGGCACCGCCGCCCGGGTGGCGCGCACGGCCGTCGAACGGGCGCGCGAGAGCGGCCTGGCCGCGGGCATTTTCAGGCCCATCTCGCTGTGGCCCTTCCCGAGCCACGCCCTCGCCGACGCCGTCAGGGGCAAGCGGGCAGTGGTCGTGGTCGAGCTGTCGGCCGGCCAGATGGTCGAGGACGTGCGCCTCGCGCTGAGCGGCGCGCTGCCGGTGTTCTTCCACGGCCGAACGGGCGGCATGGTGCCCACGCCGGGCGAGGTGGTCGACGCGGTGCGCCGCGCCTGGTCGCTCAGCGCACCATCACACAGGGGCAACGGACGATGACCACCCAGGCACCCGACCAGCCACGCCTCATCTACCAGCACCCGGCCTCGCTGGTCGACCGCTCCACGCACTACTGCCCGGGGTGCGGGCACGGCATCATTCACCGGCTGATAGCCGAGCTCATCGACGAGCTCGACCTCGCGCCACGCACGATCGGCATCGGCTCGGTCGGTTGCAGCGTGTTCGCGTACGACTACTTCAAGGTTGATTTCGTCGAGTCGCCGCACGGCCGCGCGCCGGCCGAGGCGACCGGCGTACGCCGCGTGCGACCAGACGCGTTCGTGTTCACCTACCAGGGCGACGGCGACCTGGCGGCCATCGGTACCGCCGAGATCGTCCACGCCGCGGCACGAGGGGAGAACATCAGCGTCGTCTTCGTCAACAACGGCATCTACGGCATGACCGGCGGGCAGATGGCACCGACCACGCTGCTCGGCCAGGTCACAACGTCGAGCCCCACCGGCCGCGAGGCCGGCGTGGCCGGCTACCCGATCCCGATCCTCGAGATGCTCGCGCTGGTCCCCGGCGTGGCGTACGCCAGTCGCGGTTCGATCGCCACCCCGCAACTCATCGGGCGCACCAAGCAGATGCTCCGCAAGTCGTTCGAGGCGCAGATCAAGGGCGCCGGCTTCTCGATCGTGGAGGTGCTCTCGACCTGCCCGGTTGGCTGGGGCATGACTGCGTCGGAGGCGATGAAGCACGTCGAGACGGAGGTCATCAAGACCTACCCGCTGGGCGTGTTCGCCGACCGCGTGGCGGAGCGCGTCGCGGAGCGGACGGAATGACGATGGAAAAGTCGGCCATCTTCGCCGGCTTCGGTGGCCAGGGCCTGCTCTTCTGCGGTCACGTTCTGGCCGAGGCCGCCGTGATCGAGGGCCGCGAGGTGTCGTGGATGCCGTCGTACGGCCCCGAGATGCGCGGCGGCACGGCGTACTGCACCGTCATCCTCGCCGACCGGCCGATCGGCTCGCCCATGGTCGACGCGGCCGACATCGTGGTCGCGCTCAATCCACCGTCGCTGGCCAAGTTCGAGCACATCATCGTGCCCGGTGGCCTCCTGGTCCTCAACTCATCGCTGATCGAGGCGGAACCGACGCGCACCGACATCGAGATCGTGCCGGTGCCGTGCACGGCACTCGCCCGGGATGCAGGCGACGACAAGCTGGTGAGCGTGGTGGCACTCGGTGCTGTCATCGCGCGCCGGCCGGTCGTGTCGGCCGACTCCGCGCGCCAGGCGCTGCGTGAGCTTCTGGGCGGGCCGAAGGCGAAGTTCCTCGAGTCGGACCTGGCGGCGTTTGAGCTGGGCTATCAACGTGCAGTGCCGGTGGCGGCGGGAGGCTGACGATGGCGACGGTGACGGCGGCGAAGGTGGCGGCGGCAAAGGTGCATCACGACGAGATCGTGATCGACTCCGAGAAGGCGGGCAGCCCGCCACGCCGGGGCGAGATCCTCGAGATCCTCGAGGAGTCATATGGGATCCGCTACCGCGTGCGCTGGGAGGATGGGCACGAGAGCGTCGTCCATCCGGTGGCGGGCACGGTGCACATCCATCCGCACGACGAGCCGATGGACGAGGCCAGCGCGCGCGAGTCGTGCTGCGACGCCTTCAACGAGGTCTTTCGCTAGGCGCAGGCCGGGCTTGCTTGACGCGTGAGCCACGCCACGGCTGTAGCCGTCCGCGGTGCCACTGTCAGTGTCAAGATCGCGCAAGATCGTTGAGTTCGGCGCGCGAGCCCGTTTCTAGGAACCGCCTCACTCTTGTTGCCGCACGACCGGGCATGCGCGCGACATTCGAGTGGGTGCGCATCGATGGCGAACTGGGTGTCCGGTGGCGGCGCGTCGGCGGCCACGCAGTCTTCAAGCGTCCCTAGTTGCCAGCGGGCCGAAAGGCACTTGCACTCAGATACAGGCCGCCGATCATGCTGAGCGTCATGGGCGCGTGGCCAATGAAGAACTGGTTGGTGCTGCTGGTGCTCATCGCGCTGGCCAGCCTCGGCATCTGGCTCGGGGTTCGCGTCCTCGCCACGCCCGCGCCGCCATCAAACCTGAACCTGTGGGCCGTCGCGGCGTCCGACGCCACACACGTCACCGCCGTCGGCGGCACGCGGGACTCGGAGGGCACGCTGGCGATGGCCACCAGTGGCGATGGCGGCAGGACCTGGTCGATTGCAAAGCCGTCGGCTCCCGCTATGACCACCCTGGCGATCGCTGGTGAGCGGCTCATCGGTGCCCGGGACTGCTGGCTGGAGGACGCCGATCACGGCGTCGCCGGGCGGCAGGCCTCGTGCCTCTTCGCCAGCGACGACGGCGGACTGACGTGGCGCGACCTCAACGTCGGCCGCCTGGTCGATCCAACGTTCATCGACGCGCAGACCGGCTGGGCTCATCCACCCATCGACGTCCTGCTGCCGTCGCCGGCGACGCTCTACGCCACCAGCGACGGCGGCCAGTCGTGGCAGGCGGTGGGGCAGCCGTGCACCGATCCATCGCCCGACATCTACAGGGCGGTGCTCGTCGCGCCCGGCCACGGCTACGTGCTATGCCGCGGCAGCGGGGAGAGAGGCAACTCGAGCTACCCCTGGCAACTTCTGGAACTGACGCCCGACGGCAAGACGACCGTCCTGCAACACGGTGACACCTATGCGCCCGGCGCGCCGTTCGACGCCGGCCAGGTCGATGGCTTGGCGATGCTGCCCGACGGCCACGGCTACCTGCTGACCACGACGATCTGGCGGACACTCGACGGCGGCCGGACCTGGACGGCGTTGAACACCGGCGAGACGATCGGCGGCTTCGAGAGCATCACGATGGTCGACGACTCGACCGCCTTCGCGTCGCTGCGGGCCGTGGGCAACTACACGCGCGTCTACGGCACGACCGACGGCGGCGACCACTGGACCATGTTTGGCTCGTGGTCCTTCTACTAACCCTCGATCCCGGATCCGTTCGCTCAAGCGACATCATCGCCGGCACGCGGGTGTTCTGGACCAGCACGATTTCGGTGGAGGCCGGCTGCCAGGGCGGGCTGTGGTTGGCCGGCGATCGGTGGCTTTCGACGCCTTTCGGTTCGATGGTTCCGCTTGGTTGGACGGATCGCGATTCGCGCGAAATGGGGCAGATAGAAGAAGGCGTGTAGAGGAAGTCCGGGTCGGCCCAGCCGCGCGCCTACGCCGGCGACGGCTGCTCGCCCGCCTGGAGGCCGTATTGGAGCTCGTAGAGCTGGCGGTAGGTGCCGCCCTTCGCGAGCAATTCAGCGTGTGAACCGGTTTCGACCACCCGACCGTGCTGCAGGACGATGATCCGGTTGGCGTGCTGGATGGTGGAGAGTCGGTGGGCGATGACGATCGACGTGCGGCCGGCCATGAGCTTGGGCAGGGCGTCCTGGATCAGGTGCTCGGTGGCCGTGTCGACCGATGACGTGGCCTCGTCGAGGACGAGCATGATCTCCGGGTTGAAGGCCACGATCCGCGCGAAGCCGAGCAACTGCTTCTGGCCCACGGACAGGATCGAGCCGCGTTCCGTGAGGACCGTGTCGTAACCGTCGGGGAGTGCCTCGATGAAGCCCGCGGCATTGACGAACTCAGCTGCCGCGCGCACGCGCTCGTCACTGATCGACTCGTCGCGCAGGCGGATGTTGGCCGCGACCGTGCCGGCGAAGATGAACGGATCCTGCAGCACGATGCCCACGTGGCGGCGCAGGTCGGCCAGGCGCAGGTCGCGGATGTCGACGCCATCGAGCAGGATGTGGCCCTTCTGGATGTCGTAGAAGCGCGCCAGCAGGCTGACGATCGACGTCTTGCCAGCACCGGTCGCGCCGACGATGGCCACGGCCTCGCCCGGCTCGATGCGCAGGTTCACGTCGTGCAGGACCCACGCCTCGTGGTCGTAGGCGAAGGACACGTGGTCGAAGACGATCTCGCCGCGCACGTTGCGCAGCTCTCGCGGTGAAGGCGAATCGACGATCGCGGGTTGCGTGTCGAGGATGCGGAAGATGCGCTCGGAAGAGGCCATCGCGGCCTGCAGCAGGTTGTACTTGTCGGACAGGTCCTCGATCGGTGAGAAGAACTGGTCGAGCAGCTGCCAGAAGGCGACCAGCGTGCCCACGGTGAGCGTGCCGCCGATCACCCACGCGCCACCGGCGACGAACAGAGCCGCAGTCGTCACCGCCCGGGTGACCAGCACGAGCGGCATGAAGGTCGAGTTGATGCGGATCGAGTTGCGGCTCGCCTGGCGGAAATCGTCGTTGAGCGAATCGAACGCCTCATAGGTGGTCCGTTCGCGCGTGAAGAGCTGCACCACGGCCATGCCCGAGAGGTTCTCGTTCAGGTAGGCGTTGATGCGTGCCAGTCGGATGCGCTGGTTGACGAAGGAGGTCCGCAGCCGGCCGCGGAAGAAGATCGTCAGGCCGACGACGACCGGCAGCGAGGCGAAGATCACCAGCGCCAGCCGCCAGTCGAGGATGACCAGCAGGACGGACGCGCCGGCGAGCAGCAGGACGTCGCCGAGCATCGCCACGACTCCCTGGGTGAGCAGGTCGGCGAGCGCGTCCACGTCGTTGGTCAGGCGGGTCATCAGCCGGCCCACCGGGTTGCGGTCGAAGAACGACAGCGACAGCCCTTCCAGGTGCGCGAACAGCTCGGCGCGCAGGTCGCGCATGGCGCGCTGGCCGATGACCATGACCAGCATGTTCTGGGCGTAGCGCAGCACGCCGCGGCTGGCCACCGCGCCCAGGTAGACCAGGCCGAGCAGCACCAGGCGCGACAGGGCGTCGGCCGTGGTCGCCGTGCCCTGCACGGCCGGCGTGATGGCCGAGTCGATGATCAGCTTGGTGAGCACCGCCGGCGCGACCGCGGTGAGCGTCAGCAACAGCAGGCCGACGAGGGCGATGGCCACCAGCCGGCGGTAGGGGACGAGGTAGCGGCCCAGGCGGCGCACGAGGCGCGCGTCGTAGGCCTTGCCGAAGACCTCGTCGGGCGCGTACGCGTCGAGGACGGCGGTCACGCGAGTGCCTCCGTGGAGGTGCTGCCCAGCGATGCGAGCTCGTCCCGGCCGACCTGGTCCTCCAGCTGCTGGCGGCGATGCATCTCGTAGTACAGGCCGCGCTGCTTCCAGAAGCGAGGCGTGCGTGCCGCGCTCGGCGATCCCGCCGTCCGCCAGCACGAGGATCTGGTCGGCGTCCTTGACGGTCGAGATGCGGTGCGCGACGAGGATCGTGGTGCGCCCGCGCGTGACCGCGCCCAGGCGGTGCAGGATCTCCGCTTCCGTGTGCGTGTCGACCGCCGAGAAGACGTCGTCGAGGATCAGGATGCGCGGCCGCTTGGCAATGGCGCGTGCCAGCGCGGTGCGCTGCTTCTGGCCGCCGGAGAGGGTCACGCCGCGCTCGCCGATGATCGTGTCGTAGCGCTCGGGAAAGCCCATGACGTCCTCGTTGAGCTGGGCGATCTCGCCGGCATCGTTGAGGTCGTGCTCGGACAGCTCGTGCGAGTGGCCAAAGCCAACGTTGGTGCGCAGCGGCATGGAGAACAGGAACGTCTCCTGCGGCGCGTAGCCGATCGCCTGGCGGAGCGTCGCGAGCGCGTGCGACCGCACATCGCGGCCGTCGACCAGTACCTGTCCCGAGGTGACGTCGAAGAGCCGCGGGATCAGGTTGACGAGCGTCGACTTGCCCGACCCGGTGGCGCCGACGATGGCCAGCGACGCGCCGGCCGGCACCTTGAAGCTGACGTTGCGCAGCACCGGCGCGCCGGCGTAGTCGCCGTAGGCGAAGGTGACGTCGCGGAACTCGACCTCGCCGCAGATGGGCTCGGCGCTGGCGCCCGGCTCGTCGTGGATGGTCGGTCGCACGGCCCACAGCTCCTGCAGGCGTTTCAGCGACGCCCAGCCCGACTGGACCACGTTGGAGACGAAGCCCAGGCTGACCAGCGGCCAGGCGAGCAGGCGCAGGTAGGCCACGAACTGGACCAGCTGGCCCAGCGTCAGCTGTCCGCCGACCGCCTGCTGGCCACCGACCACCAGCACGAGCAAGGTCGCCAGGCCCAGGATCGCCTCCATCGCCGGCCAGATGAACTGCTGTGCGCGGGCGAGGTGCATGGCGCCCCACAGGTACTGGTTGCACACCTCGCGGAAGGCACTCACCTCGGCCCGCTCCTGGGCGAAGGCCTTGACCACGCGGATGCCCGACATGTTCTCCTGGGCGGCCGCGGAGATGTCGCCGAACTTCGCCTGGAGCGCCTCGAAACGGCGGTTGACGATGCGCCCGACCACCGCCAGCGTGAGCGTGACGAAGGGCAGGATGACCAGCGAGATGAGCGTCAGGGGGAGGCTCACGCTGATCATCGCGATCAACGTGAAGGTGACCACGGCGGCCGTGGCGATGAAGTTGACCTGGCCCATCGACAGCATCATTCGGACCGCGTTGAGGTCGTTGGTCATGCGCGCCATCAGGTCGCCGATGCGGTGGTGCTGGAAGTACGCCAGGTCGAGGCGCTGCAGGTGCGCGAACAGGTCGTCGCGCATCTCGTACTCGATGTCGCGTGCCGTGATCACGGTCAGGTAGCGGCCGAACGCCTGGAACAGCGCCTGGACGACGGTCAGGCCGATGATCGCCAGGCCCAGCTGGATGATCAGGTTGAGGTCGGGCTGGCCCAGGTCGTCGACGATCTGGCCGATGAGCACCGGCGGCAGGGTCGACACGAAGGCGCCCGCGATGGTCAGGGCGCCACCGGCGATCAGCCACGTCTTGTGACGACGCAGGTAGAGGAACAGCGCCTGGCGCGCGGAGGCGTCTGAACCCGGATAGAGCGCTCGGCGGACGGCCCGGGCGGGCATCGCCGAGCCGGGTCTGTCGCCGTCCGAGGCGGCGTCGGAAAGAGTGCTGGTGCTCATGGGATCTCGGCCCGGAATCACCTGACGGGTGGGTGGGGCCGCCGACTCGGGACCCTCAGTCTGGGATCGCGCAGCCCGGAACGCCGCTCATGGTATCCCCGTCGCCGATGCTGTGGCTGGCGAGCCGATGTGCGCAATGGCCCTCGGGTGACAGGCGGCCCTGCCGTTAGCCTGAGGGCGATGTCCGACTATCACCATCTCCAGGCGGCCGACGTCGCGGCGCGTTTCGGGGTCGAGCCCACGCTGGGCCTCGCCGCCGGCGAGATCGAGCGGCGTGCGGCGGAGGGTGGGCCGAACGAACTCGAGGCGTCACGCCGTGAGCCGGTTTGGCGCATGGTCGTGGCTGCCGCCACTGAACCGTTCGTGCTCATGCTCGCCGTGGCCGGACTGCTGGCAATCGTCGTCGGCGAGGCGCGCGACGGCCTGCTGGTGCTGGCCGGACTGCTGCCAATCGTCGGGGCCGACGTGGTCACCGAGTACCGCGGCGAGCGCGCCCTCGAGGCGCTGCGCGCGGCTTCAGCACCCACCGCCCGCGTGCGCCGCGGCGGGGCCGTCCAGGTAATTCCCGCCGCGGAGTTGGTACCCGGTGACGTCATCCTGCTCCAGGCGGGCGACGTCGTCCCGGCCGACGCGCGGATCATTGGCGCCGAGCGGTTGCTGCTTGACCGCAGCGTGCTGACCGGTGAGTCGATTCCCGAGCCGGGCCGGGTCGAGCCCGATCCTGCTGAAGCACCGCTCGCGAGCCGCCACGCCATCGCCTACTCCGGCACGAGCGTCGTCGGTGGCCGTGGCGAAGCAATCGTCGTGTCGATCGGCAGCGCCACCGAATTCGGGCTCATTGCCGGCTCGCTGACCTCGCGTGAACGGCGCCGCAGCCCGCTGCAGCGCGAGCTGGACCGCCTCGTGCGCATCCTGCTCGTGGTCGCCACCGGCCTGATCGCCTTCACGGCCGGCATTGGCTTCCTGCGCGGCCATCCGCTCGGCGAGAACGTCATCGCCGGGATTTCCTCGGCTATTGCCGCGATCCCGGAAGAGCCACCCGTGCTCCTGGCCGTGATCCTGGGCCTGGGCGCCTATCGGCTGCTGCGCCGCGGGGTGCTCGTGCGCCGGCTGAATGCCGAGGAGACGCTCGGCGCGGTCGACCTGATCGTCACCGACAAGACGGGCACGATCACGCAGAACCGGCTGGCGGTCGCATCGGTGCGCATCCCCGGAGGCCGGGTCACGCAGGCCGAGCGCACACGGCTCCTGGAAGAGGCGCTCCGCGCCGAGGAGGACGCCTGGCCGTCGCCCGATCAGATCACACCTGCGTCGTTCACGCGCGCCTTGCGTCAGGCGGTCGAGTCGGCCGGCGGCGAGAGCGTCCTGGACGTCGAGCAGCTCATCAGCGCGACGCCCGCATCGGACGCCCACCCGGTCACGAGGACGCGTGCTGCGCGCGACGGAAGCGTCGAGGAACTTGCCCTCGGAGCACCTGAGGTGGTGCTCAGGTACGTCGCTGATGGCGCCGCAGCGGACGGTGGCCAGAAGCGCTGGGCGGAGCTGGTGGAGGAGGCTACGGCTGAGGGAGAGCGCCTTGTCGGACTGGCGCGGCGGGTGGATGAGGGTCCGTGGCACATGCGCGCGCTCATCGGTTTCGCCGACCCCATGCGCGAGGGCATCCCGGAGGCGATGTCGATGGCGCGCGGCGCCGGCATCCAGGTGCTGGTCGTGACCGGTGACCATCCACTCACGGCCGCGGCAATTGCGCGCCAGGCAGGTCTCGATGCGCAGACCATCGTCACCGGCGAGGAGCTGGCCGGCTGGGACGACGCGCGGCTCGACGCCGAGCTCCCGCAGATGCACGTCGTCGCGCGCTCGACGCCGGAACAGAAGCAGCGGCTGGTGAGCGCCGCACGCGCGACCGGCCGCCAGGTTGCGGTCACCGGCGACGGCGTGAACGACGCACCGGCGCTGCATCGGGCGGACGTGGCGGTGGCGATGGGCAGTGGCACCGCCGTCGCCAAGGAGGCCGCCGACCTCGTCCTCGGCGACAACTCCTTCGCCACGCTGATGTTCGGCCTGGCCGAGGGCAGGCGCATCGTCGACAACGTCCAGAAGGGCCTCGTCTTCCTGGTCTCGACGCACGTGGCCTTCCTGGGCTTCATCCTCATCTCGACGATCGCCGTCGCGAGCGGGCAGGTGCTGCTGCCGCTCCAGATCCTGTGGATGGAGCTGTTCATCGACCTTTCGACGTCGATCGCCTTCGAGCGCGAGGCGCCCGAGCCGGACATCATGCTTCGCCGCCCCCGGGATCCCCGGCGGCCGCTGCTCACCAACCGGATCCTGGGCGGCATCGTCCTGGCCGGCGGCTTCACGGCGCTGGCCGCGCTGGCCGCGATGCTCACGCGCGGCGACACATTCGAACATGCAGCCTGGCTGGCCTACACCACGCTCGTCGCCAGCCAGTGTGTCCGCGCTTACTGGAATCGCAGCGTGCGCGAGCCCATCCATCGCCTGGGCCGAAACACATTCCTGTTTGTCGCGTGCGCCGCGGCATTGGCCATCCAGGTCGCGATTCCGTACCTGCCCGGCGTCGCCGACGCCTTCAACGCGGTGCCGCTCGACCTCTACGACTGGGTGCTGGTTGCCGCGATCGCGCTGGCACCGGCGGTCGTGGCCGAGGTGGTCCGGACTCTTGCCCGTGGCCAGCGCGTCTGGGTCGCCTGATCAATCGGCGCCGCGCCGCTGTGACTGCCTAGCGCGGCGGGCGCAGGGCGACAGCCGCGAACCCGGCGAGGGCCACCCCTGTCAGGATCGGGATGGCGGCCTTCGCCGCGCGCGGTGGGAGAAATAGTTCGAACATCGGGACTGGATCGCCAAGGCTGGCCTGGAAGGGCCCGAACGGGCAGTCACCGCGCCCCACGACCAGTGCGAGGGCCTCCGCCGACAGCGCCGCGATGGACGCAGCCAGGGCCTTGTCGCGCGTCCGCCGCGCTGCGGACAGCCAGATGTAGCCCAGCGCCGACATGTTGACTACTCCGGCTAGCACGTGGGCGACCCGAAACGCCTTCGCCCTGGCCGGCAGATCACTCCAGGTAACGCGCCTGCTGCTCATCTTTGCCATTTTGGGCCGTTTGACCCTGTGGCGATCAACGTTGCCATCTTCGTGCTGTTGTCGGGCGTCTCCTCACGGCGCAGTAACGCCGCCCGTCCCGGACTTGTCGTCGACGGCCAGCGCCGCGGCAAGCAGCAGGATCGCGGCAATGCCGGCCACGGCCACTGCCCCGACGCCGATTTCGAACAGCAGCGATAAGCCCGGCAGGTTGCCGGCGAGCATCAGCAACACGGCCACGTTGAGCAACGCCACCCGCGGGGTCGCCAGCCAGCCCAGGATGCGGCGCTGCACGGCGTGGCGCGGCGGCAGGCCGGGGCCGACTGCGGGCACCAGGTGCGACCAGGCGCCGACTAGCACCTGCGCCACCCAGCCCACGAACACGGGCGCGATCAGCGGGTCGAGTTGCCAGCCGGTGGCGGTCGCGCCGCCGCGGAGCACGATCCACGCCGCGATGGCGCAGCCCACGATGAACCACGCGATGCCGGCGGCGAGCGACCAGGTCGTGAAGCGGTGCCAGGCATGATCGGTCCGCCAGTCGAAACTGCGCCGGACGACGTCGAGCCCGTACATGCCGAGCGCGAGCGCGCCAATGACCAGGACGACCGCCCCCGCGAGAGTCAGCGCGTCCATGCCCAGGACGAAGCCGAGCGCGGCAAGCGGCGGGCCCAGCGCAACGCCCAGGTAGGTGGCAACCGTTGCGCGCGACTCGCTGATGCGCGTGCCCGCGACCGTCGGTAACAGGTGCAGCAGTGATCCCGCGATCGCCAGTGAGACGAAGCCGAAGACGTTCAGCCAGGCGTGCGCCGGCTTGAGCGCCGGCCACTCCTGAAGCGCCGGCAGCCAGCCGAGCAACAGCAGGCTGGCCAGCGTCGCACCGCAAACGACGTTGATGACGGCCATGCCGTAGATGAAGCCGATCACTGCCCGTCGACCGCCGAGAGCCAGTCGCAGCGGAAGGAGCGTGGCGGCGCCCACGAGCGCCAGGCCGCCGATGAACACGACGCCTCCCGCCCCGGCGATCCAGGCGCCGCCGCCGGCGACGCCCGGCGACGCGATCCGCCCACCGACCACGACCAGGGCACCGATTGCCACTCCCAGCACGGCGGCGAACCGGAGCCAGCCGGGCGCCGGCGAGGCGTTCGCGATCGCGGCGCTGAAGAAGGGCATCATGCCGGCGATTGCGGTCGTAGCGGCGCCGGCCAGCAGCAGGTGCACCGGCAGCCACGCTCCAAGGGTGGGGTTGGCCGGCAGTGCCATGGCGAACAGGGCAAGTGCGACGAAGGCGGCCGACAGCCCGATCGCGGCCGCCGCCACCACACGTTCAGTCGCCCGCCCGGAGCGTCGCCGCTCCATGGCAGCGGACGCCCCGGTCTTGTCGAGGCTGACGAACTGGCGGCTCACATCGGCCCCGGCACAGACTCCATGGCCATCCCACCCACACTCCCGACCATAATCGAAACCTGCGGGCACCCCTCCCGGACGTGTCGTCCTTCCTGGCTCGTCACCGCCCAAGTGGTCGAGGGCACCGAGGCGTCGGAGCCGCGATAGAGGCATCGCCCAACGACGCGCCCGCCAACCTGTGCGTGTCCCGCCGCCAGCGGCTCGGCAACACGAATGAACCTTGCCCAGGCCGAGTTACCCTGCCTGATGAGCTGATGAACGGAGAGCGGCCTGAGATCACTCGCGTAGCCCCTGCACACAGCAGGCAAACTGTGCTCGTTCTGGTAGTGCTCTTGGCGGGACTGGTCATCGGGCTTTGGCTCGGCAGGCTGGGGCCGGTGAACT
>CAWCVO010000007.1:0-439919 GCA_963798955.1 uncultured Chloroflexia bacterium
TACATAACTTCTCTTATCGGAAGTAGCAGGTAGCCCTCAGGGCACGACCGCGACGAAGCGCCGTGCGGTAGCCGCCAGTGCGGCGTCGATGGTCAAAAGCGGTGCGCCCAACTGCCGCGCCAGCGCAACGTATTCAGCGTCGTAGGTTTTTGCCCAGCCCAGTTGGATGGCGAGATCGGACGCAGGCGTGATCAGCTCGCGTGAGGGCACTGTTTCAACAGGCGCGGCAAGTAACAGACTGAGCGCTGCAGCGGCTTCACGGCGCGAGATGTCGCGCCGATACTCGAGCTGCCGCAAACCGGCCGATGCCTCCGACCAGAACAGCGATGGAGCGATGAGTTTCCAGCGCCGCAAAGCTGGCCACCCGTCCGCCAGGCTTGCTCGCACGCCCGCACTGGCGTCGATGACGACGCGTTCAGTGGCCAATTCTGGACAGCCGAACGGCCCTCACGACATTCGGCATGGGCCGGCCATCGGGCATCGTGTCCCAGCGCCATCCACCTGGAACCGCCAGCTGCTCATCTTCGAGCAGCGCGTCGAGATCGGCCTCCTCGATAACGTGTTGGGTACCTATCTTCCGGGCTGCCAGGCGGCCGGTGCGTATCCAGCGGCGGATCGTTTCGGGATCCTTGCCTGCACGCTTGGCCGCCTCCGGCACAGTGATCATTGCACGATACTACTACATCCCGTCAGCGGTTCGCCGCCCGAGGTTGAACGCCGCCAACTGCGGCGCCAACAACGAACCCGAGAACCACTCCCAGGATGAGCTCGTTGAGCAGCAGGCCGAACAGGAGGCCAAGCGCCGCTCCCACGCCAGCTCCGATGAGCATCGCTTCACGCATCGCCCACACTCCCCTCGCCTTCCCTACGCACGACCGTCTGGTGGGTCGAGTCTCCGAACTGCAAGCGAGCGCGTCGAGGGCCGTCGGTCACATTCGGCGAAGGCGCTCGCCTGGTTCAGCCGCCGTTACGTGCCGACGCGACGCGGTGGTGCAGCCGGCAGCGTGCCTCGTAGCGGTCGGGTTCGCGGCGGCCCTCGGTGCCGCCGATGACGATGAGCGGGTCGTCGATCGCCGCGGGCTGGTTGTTGACGAGGCGCTGGGTGCGCGTGGCCGGCTCGCCGCAGCCGGGGAAGGTGCATACCGCGTTGAGCTTGGTCACCGTGTCGGCCAGGGCGAGCAGGGTGGGCATGGCGCCGAATGGCCGGCCGGCAAAGTCGGTATCGAGGCCCGACACGATGACCTCGTAGCCGTCGGTGGCCAGGCGGTCGGCCACGTCGGCGAGCTCGATGCCGAACATCTCGGCCTCATCGATGGCCACCACTTCACATGGCGAGCTGGTGACGGCCTCGACGATGTCTTCCGGCCCCGCGACGGTGGTGCACGCGAACTGGGCGCCCGAGCGCGACTCGGCGACCTCCGCCGGCGAGCGCGTGTCGACCTGCGGCCTGATCAGCAGCACCGATCGCCCGCCCACGTCGGCGCGGCGCAGGAGGCGCAGCAACTCCTCGGTCTTGCCGCTGAACATGCAGCCGGTAATCACGTGCAGTGACCCTCTCGCCCTCACGATGTCAGCGTACCGAGTTGCGCCGCGCGACGTAGACATCGAGGTCGTAGGGCACGCTGATCAACCCGTCGCGCGCGTGCTCCGCCAGCAGCGCCTGCAGGTCCGTGCGGAGCGCCCGCGCGGCGCTCCCGGTCGCGAACATGCGCACGTAGGAGGCGGTGAAGGCGAGGCCGATGAAGTCCGTGACAGGCATCTCGATGACGTGGCTCAACTGCACGGAGTCGTCGACGTCGAACCAGCTACCCGCGGCGAGCTGCCCACGCGTATCGAAGATCTCCGTCGGCCGCTGGCGGTCGAGGTGCTCTTCGGGTACGTAGCGCGCCAGGAGCTCCGTGTACGCGGCGAGGAAGGCGGACCGATCGTCGGCGCGCGAGTTCCAGAAGACGGCGGCACCACCACCCGGGCGAACGATGCGCGCCATCTCCGGAACCGCGGCTTCCTTGTCGAACCAGTGGAACGACTGCGCGGCGGTCGCCAGGTCAACGCTCGCGTCAGCGAGGCCGGTCGCCTCGGCGGAGCCGACCCGCGCCTCGAGCACCAGCCCCTCGCGCGCCGCCTGCGCGCGCAGCTCATCGAGCATGGGCCCACCCGGTTCCACCGCGGTAACGCGCCAACCGCGGCGCGCCATCGCCCGCGCTGCCTTGCCCGTGCCCGCGCCCAGGTCGGCGACCTGAGCATGGTCGGGCAGGCCGAGTCGTTGAGCGATGTGCTCGAGGAGGGCGTCGGGGTAGCCGGGCCGATAGCGTTCGTACTCCGACGCCCACGCGTCGAAGGAGCGCGAGCGCTGTTCCATCTGCTCGGTCAGCTGATCGTTCCCGTGCGCGGTGTCGGCGGCCATCCGCGACAATCTATGACAACCATCATCTGGAGGGGTAATCGAGATGCTCATCGCAACGACGCCCTACATCGGCGGCTGGCGCGTCACTGAGACCAAGGGCCAGGTATTCGGCCTGGTCGTGCGCAGCCGCGGGCTGGGCGGCAACATCATGGCCGGCCTGCGCTCCATTGGCGGCGGCGAGATCCACGAGTACACCAGCCTGCTCGAGGACACGCGCCGCCAGGCGATCGACCGGATGGTCCAGAACGCGACGATGATGGGCGCCAACGCGGTGCTGTCGATGCGCTTCGACAGCTCCGAGATGGCCAACACGATGACCGAGATCGTCGCCTATGGCACGGCCGTGGTCGTCGTGCAGGACGCCAACGCGCCGCAGCCCATGGAATAGCCGCGGGGCGGCTCCAAGACGATGCTCGGCGTGACCATCATCCGCGCGGTAATGGGTGTCGTCGGCGGACTTCTGTTCGTCGGCGGCCTGATGTCTGCGTTCGCCCTGGGCGGTGGGCTGGACAGCTTCATCGCCGCCGGCTGGATGCTCATCATCGGAGGCGCATTGCTGCTGGTGGCCCTGCTCGAGGTCAACCGCTACCGCTCCGAGGCGACCGACTCGCAGCGCCCGCACTCCCCCGCCTCGGGCGGTGAACCCGCGCTGCCCGAGCCACGCTTCCGGCCGACCGACGAGGTCTTCGTCGATCCCACCTCGCGCCGCCGCATGCGCGTCTTCAGCGACCCGCGCACCGGTGAACGGCGTTACGTGATCGAGTCATAGGCGCTCCCCGGAGCTGGATCGACGCCGTCGTCGAGCCGGCAGCGCCCGAGGCCGATGCTCGAGCGTGCCGCCGCGAGCTAGACCACCTTGTCCTCGGGTAGATCCTCGACGAATTCACGACCCAGGCGGGCCGAGCCGTATTCCTCACCCATGAGGTGGTGGTACGGCACGCCGCTGAACTGGTGGTGGCTCCGCGTGGGAAAGTCGCTGCCCGCTGCCCACTCGCGCTGCTGCAGGGCAATGTAGCCCTGCTCCTGGTCCTCGCCCATCGCCTGCAGGAGCTCGCTGAAGCCGAGGCCCATGGCATGCTGGCCGCCGAGTGTGATGAAGACGAACTTGAAGCCCAGCTCGCCCAGCTCGGCGAAGGTGATCGGCGCTGGGTCGTTGAACCACTTGAACGAGCTCGACCAGTTGAAGGCGAAGCGTGCCTCCGGGAAGCGTGCATGGACGCGCGTGGCGAAATCCTCGACCGGCCCTCGGTCGGCCGTCGGGAACTCGCACCACACGAGGTCGGGAACTCCGCTGTCGAGATAACGCAACGCCCGATCCACGGCCAGGTCCAGCCCGCGCGCCGGCTCCGGCGCGTCAATCGCCGCCAGGCCGTCGGTGCGCGCGATGATGACGAAGTCCTCGTTGCCCAGGTCGTCGGCAACGGCGCGCGCCATGCGCAGCTTGCCGGCCATCTCGGCGGCCGGCACCAGCGCCTTACCGCCGATATGGCCACAGCGCTTGGGCAGCACCTGGTCCTCGATATGCGTGGCCGCGACGCCGGCGTTGACGTACAGCTCGGTCGTGCGCTGCACGTTGAAGATGTTGCCGTAGCCGGCATCCATGTCGACGATCACCGGCGGAATCTCGAGATGGCGCGGCGGGCGGTCCTTGTCCGGGTCACCGACGGCCATCGTCAGCTGGAACTTGCGCAGGGCACTGACCGTGCGCCGGGCTCCGTCGGCGATCTCGACGCTCGAGTACAGGTCCATGTCCGTCGTACCCAGGTAGCCGATGGCGAACGAATAGCCGCTGAAGTAGACGGCCTTGAAACCGTGGTACATGGCCAGTTGCGCGCCGAGCGCGTCGTAGACGCCCGGGCCGAACAGGTAGGGCTCGCTGTCAAGCAGTTGGCGCATGCGCGTGGAGGAGCGCGTCCAGCGTGTGGCGGGCACCTGGAAGCCGTGCGGCAGGAGCGGCGTATTCGCCAGTCGATCCGGGACCGCTGGGTGATCGCCAGCGTGGGCGGCGGGTACGTGCGCGACGGCCATGGTGCTATTCGTTCGCGTGGTCACGCTCGCACGCATCGGGGCACGTGCAGGCGGACGTGTCGGCTGCCGCGCTAGTGACACCGCGCAGCATGCCGATATCGGTGTGGGCCACGGCGACGGCGTCGGCCGATCCCTCCTGCCCTATCCGAACGAGCGGCAAACGCGACCGACGGGCCGCCTGCTGGGCAGCCGCCGTCCAGCGGCGTACGGGAACTGTGAACAGTTCGAACATGACGATCTCCCTGACTGCGGAGCGCCTACCGTACGGTTGCCTAGCCATCAATGCTACCTAGGCTATGCAGCCCAGCCATAACGATCATCTATCATTAAGGCGATGCAACTGACCCAGGTTCAGGGCTTTCTCGAGGTCGCCCGGACCGGCAACGTGAGCCGTGCCGCGCACTCGCTGGGCATCACCCAGCCGGCGCTGACGGCCCGCCTGCAGTCGCTCGAGCATGAGCTCGGCCACCCGCTCTTCGTACGCGTCCGGCGCGGCGTGCGCTTGACCGACGCGGGTGTCGCGTTCCTCCCCTACGCCGCGCAGGCGGTCGCGGCGCTCGATAGCGGCCTGGCCGAGGTGGCTGACGTGTCGGCCGGCGGCGGGGGCCAGTTGAACATCGCGGTGGCGCCGCAGGTCTCCACCTACGTGTTGCCCAGACTGCTCATCCACTACAACCGCCTTCAGCCCGGCGTTCGGCTGGTGGTCCGCACGGCGCATTCCGAGGAGATCGCCGAGTTGGTGCTGCGGCGCGAGGTGCAGGCTGGGCTCGCGCGCCTGGTCCGTCATCCGCTGCTCAGCTACGAGCCCATCTACGACGACCAGCTGGTCCTGGTAGTCCACCCGCAGGCATCTCTTGCGCGCACCGAGTCAACGTCGCGCAGCGCGCTGGCCGACACGCCCCTGATCCTGTTCGATCGTGCGTCGAGCTACTACGAGCTGACCACCGCACTGCTGCGCGAGGCAGGCGTGCGGCCACGCAGCATGATCGAGCTGGATAACGTCGAAGCGGCCAAACGCATGGTCGCCGGCGGCTTGGGTGTCGCTCTGTTGCCGCGAACGTCCGTCGCCGATGAGCTTGCGCAGGGCGGCTTGGTGGCCCTGCGCATGGACGACGCCGACCCGTCGCCACGCCACATTGGCATCGTCCGGCGCACGGACGCGGGCCACGCGCCGGTCAGCCTCGACGCGTTCCTGGCGCTCGTCCGCCAAGTTCCTGACCTGGTGTCCGGTGCCGCGCCGCCCGCGCTCGCAGAGCGCTAGGATTGCCGCCGCCAGTCCCGCATCAAAGGGGTAGATCGAATGGGCGACAAGGGTCCGGGCAGCAAGGGCGGCGGCAAGAAGCCCAAGACCAGCACCAAGAAGCAGAAGGGTGCCGCCAAAGCCTAGCCTGCTCTAAACAAGTTCAGCGGGAGGAGGTCAACCGCCTCCTCCCCTTCCCCACCCCGCGGGCAGCGCTACTCCGGCGTGGCAGCGCGCCCCTCGATGATGGCGTGCAGCACCTCGGCCAGTTGGTCCGGAAAGACGCGCGCCGCCGTCCCTTGAAGATCTGCCAGCGACCACCAGCGGTGGGCCGCGACGGCGGCGGCTTCGTTGTCGCCCGGGCGGCTGACCAGGACCGCCCTCCGCTCTGTGCGGACGAGGAAGTGCCATTCGTCCTGGTCAAAGGGCCGGCCCTGGTAAACGAAACGGGCTCGGCAGCGGTGCACGAGGGGGCCAATATCGGTGTCCATCCCGACCTCCTCGAGCAACTCACGGCGCGCTGCCTGTTCCGGCGTCTCGCCTGGCTCGATGCGGCCGCCTGGCGGGTACCAGAAACCCCCGCGCTGCTGGTCGCGGTCATCGAACAGCAGCAGGACGTGGTCAGCGGGGTCCAGGATGAGCACGCGAGCCACGGGACGCACGATCTCGGCCGGCTGGCGCATGTCGCGCAGTATCACGCACCACGGTCGTCGCGTCCCTCCTGAACAGCAAGACGTGTGCGGCGCGATGGGCGGCGCCGACGCCGAGGCGCTTGCCCCATGCCGACGACAGGCGTTCCACATCCCCGGCTGTCGCCGGGCGGCGGTCGACAAGCTGCAGCCCGGTAGCCTCGTAGGCAGCCAGATCGCGGAGCTGGTCGGTCAGCAGCAGCTCCAGCTCGCCGGAGTCCTTGAGCATTGCCGCGATGCCACCCACGGCGGCCGGCTCGGGCTCGATGAGGGCGCGCAGCAGCGAGCCCCACGGAAGAGCCACGGTCACCAGGTCTGCGCGCCCGGCGAGGATGCCGGGCAGCCGTTCGGCCGACTCGACGAGGAAAATCGCGTTGCGCGGCGCGCGACCGCGCCGCGAGGCATGCTCCATCGCCCGCTGATCGGCATCGACGCCCACGACGAGCGTGACCGGCTCACGCCGGGCGCGCCGCAGCACTGCCTGTCCGGAACCGGTACCCAGATCGACGACCACGCGTTGGTGGTCAGCGATCAGTTGGTCGACCTAACCGACGTCCACCTCTGACAGGCGGCGTCCCACTACCTGGCGCATGACCCGCATGCTACCCGAGCCTTCTGGCCACGCGCGTAAACGCAGATTGAACCGATCACCCATTCCACGGACTCTCTAGTGTGATCGCGTCCGCCGGACCGATCTGCTGAGGGAAGAGAGGGAGTGTCGGGTGCACCGAGCGCTCGTCGACCGTGCGAAAGGGGGCGACCGAGAGGCCTTCGACGCCCTCGCGCGGGCGGTTGGCGATCGCTGCATGGCCATCGCATACCGCATCCTGCGCGACGCCGACCGGGCCGAGGACGCGGTGCAGGCCGCGCTCATCACCGCTTGGCGGCAGCTCAGGTCACTGCGCGATCCCGACGCCTTCGAGCCCTGGCTGCACCGGATCCTCACGCACGAGTGCTACGCCGAGGCCAGGCGCCGCCGCTCGATGCACGTGGATATTCGCGTGTTGCCGATGCACGGCCAAGCCGAGTCGACCGACCTGCTGGCCGTCAACGACCGCGATCAGCTCGAGCGCGCCTTCCGGAGGCTGACGCTGGAGCAGCGCGCCGTACTCGTCTTTCATCACTACCTCGGGCTTTCCCTGCCCGAGGTGGCCTCACGGCTTGGCGTTCCGCTCGGAACCGTCAAGTCGCGCATGTTCCACGCGACGGCGGCGCTGCGGGCAAGCCTCGAGGCCGACGCCCGCACGCCGACCACTGTCCAGGAGCGACTCGCATGACGGCAACGCGCGACCCCGACCACCTCATTCGTGAGTTCCTTGGCGACGGCCACACCGAGCTGCCGGACCGCGCCTATGACGACGTGCGCGCCCACATCGATCACACACGACAACGGGTCGTCATCGGCCCGTGGAGGGAAGATCAAATGTACCGCTATGCCCGTTTCGTCGTCGCAGCGGCAGCCGTCGTGCTGGTCGCCGCGATCGCCATCCAGTTGGCGCCCCAGTCAGGAGGGAGTGCCGGTCAACCGGGATCGTCGCCGACGCAGGTGTTCGCGTCCCCCCAGTATCCATACTCGATCACCATGCCAATCGGCTGGTATGCGACCGCGGCCAGCGTGACCTGGCATGGGACCAGTGCACCGGCTATCGACGACCCCGCGGTGGACGCATTCGGGCCTTCTGGCCGCAGCTCGGGACGCGGCGCGTTCGGTTCGGCCGCACCGACCACGAGCACGCTCGCGGACTGGGTCGCCGCGGGCATCCAAAACGCCTCCAATTTCCACGCCGAGTGCCCCGCGACGCCGGACTTGGTCGAGTCGGTCACGATTGGCGGTCAGCCAGGCACTCTCGAGGCCTTGAACTGCGGCATCCTCATCTATAACGCATACACCGTTGTCGATGGCTACGGCTATAGGTTCGGATTTCGGGACGCGTCGATCAAAGGCGCTACCGATCCGGCCGACGAGGCAACGTTCAAAGCCATGTTGGACTCGGTCGTCTTCCACTGATCGGCGCGCGACGAGATCGCCGTCGGCGGCTCGATCACGTGGGAGGGGGCCGTCCGCCAACCACCACTGACGCGAACTCGGGGAAGTAGCGCTCGATAGTGCTCAGGCTGAAGCTCGACAGGATGGATTCCGTCGGCTCGCGCTCGAGCAGGAATTCGAACGACCGCTCCACCAGCGCTGTCGGCTCTGCGGCGCCCGGTGCGAACCGCCCGAGCTCGTCAGCCGACACGGTCACCGAGTAGCCACTTTCCGCACCCGGTGGGCCGACGCGCACGGCGCACGTCCAGCCACCCTCCCCCGCCGCGCACGAAACCCGGATCGGCTCAGTCATCTGGCTGCTGACCGCTTACGTTGAAAGCCGCCGCGCGTAGCTCGGCCGCCAGGGTCGGTGCCACACGGCCGCGCACGCGCACGTCCCGCGCGCGATAGCCGATGTCGACCGTGCCCCGTTCGCGCACCCGCGAGAGCAGCTCGCCCTCGCTGTACGGCACAGCGACATCGACCTCTTCCCACAGGTCGGCCAGCATCTGTGCCAGGCGCGTGCGCAGGACATCGAGCCCGTAGCCGGTTGCGGCCGAGACGAGCACCGATCCGGCGATCGTCGGCGCCGGGGTGGCCCCGTCCTGCGCCGCCGGATCGACGAGATCGGCCTTGTTGTACGCGAGCACGCGTGGCTTGTCGGCGGCGCCCAGGTCGGCCAGCACCTGCTGGACAGTCTGGCGATGCTCGGGGGCATGGCGGTCGGCCACATCAACCACCTCGAGCAGGATGTCGGCCCGGTTGACCTCCTCGAGCGTGGCGCGGAAGGCGTCGATCAACTGGTGCGGCAGCTTGTGGATGAAGCCCACCGTGTCGGTCAGCACCGCCGACTGCCCGTCGCCCAGCCTGGCCAGCCGGCTGGTGGGGTCGAGCGTTGCGAACAGCCGATCCTCGGCGAGCGCCTCCGCCGAACCGACCAGCGCGTTGAGCATCGAGCTCTTGCCGGCGTTGGTGTAGCCGACGATGGCCACCGTGGGCATCAGTCGCCGGTCGCGCGAGCGCGCCGCAGTGTCGCGCTGGCGGCGCACGTTCGCGACGCGCTCCTGCAGCTTCTTGATCTTCTCGCGGATCACCCGCCGGTCCGTCTCGAGCTGCGTTTCGCCCGGTCCGCGGGTCCCGATCCCACCGCCCGTGCGCGACAGGTGTGTCCACAACCGCGTTAAGCGCGGCAGCTGGTACTCGAGCTGGGCAAGTTCGACCTGCAGCCGCCCCTCGTGGGTGCGTGCGTGCTGCGCAAAGATGTCGAGGATCAACCCCGAACGGTCGAGGACCTTGACGTCCAGCAAACTCTCGAGTGCGCGTTGCTGGTTAGGACTGAGCTCGTCGTCGGCAACCAGCAACGAATAGCCGGTGTCGCCCTTGGCGCGAACGAGTTCCTCGGCCTTGCCTTTGCCCACGTACCAGTTCGGGTCCACGTGGCGGCGGTTCTGCCACTCGGCGCCGACTACCTCGGCGCCGGCGGTGCCGGCCAGGCTGGCGAGTTCGTTGAGCGACTCCGCGGCGGTCCAGCCGGCATCCTGACCGGTGTCGACCGCGAGCAGGAAGGCACGCTCGAGCGGTGGAGCGACCTCGACCAGGCGGTTGGTCCGTGCGTTCACACGCCACAGCATACGGCCGCACTTGGCCTGCAAGACATCGCAGGCCGTTTGCAAGGCCGAGCGATTCACCATCGCTCTAGCCGCAAGCCGGCGAAGTCCACCCTCGCTGGATGAAGGACGCTGACCAACACAATTCGGCGCCGGACAAGCCTCGATACCCCCAGCCCGACTCGGAAGACGGGTCACGCCCGGCTGGTGAGCCGCCGGAGTCAGGCGACCGCAGGCTGACCAATGGCCCGGTCACGGGGATCGCCGGTGCCGCAGAGGAGTTCCCCGCCGCGTCGGTTGGTGGCGAGCTCCACGATCGCGACGACGACGCCGCGGACGACGAGTGACCAACGATCCGGACACTGCCGCCCAGGAAGGCCTGCCCTGGGTGGCGCCCGTGGATCCGCCGGTGGTCGCCGACCACCAGAACCCCGAGGGCGTCGACGTGGCAGCCGGCTTCGGGATGTCAGCCGAGAGCGACCCTTACGACTCCGACCACGAGGACGAGCTGCTGACCAATGAAGACGAGTTCGTGGCCCTGGTGCGCGATGCCCTGCGCGCCGATTCGGCGACCTCGCAATACGCGGACACCCTGGCGATCGCCCATCGCTCCGGCATCGTCGCGGTGCGCGGCGTCGTCGACGACCTTGACGACACGGACGCCATCACCGAAGTCGTGACTCGTGTCCGCGGCGTGACGCAGGTCATCGACGAACTCGATGTGCATGGGGTAACAGACTGAGGAGCTGCGCGACCTGAAATCGACCAGCGCGCCGAAATCGGGGCACAGGTTTGCTCGAGCGGCGGATTTCTACGTCGGGCGACGTGCGGCTCAGCTTCCGCTGACTCGTCGGGCAATCTCGAGCGCTGCCGGCAGCGGATCGTCTGTCGCGTCGAGCCAGTTGACATCGGGTTCTGCTCGGAACCAGCTGCCCTGGCGGCGCGCGAAGCGCCGCGTCCGCGTGGCGACCTCGGCGATCGCCTCTGCGATCGACAGCCGGCCATCCAGGAGTCCGAAGGCCTCCCGGTAGCCAAAGGCCGAAAAGGACCGCAAACCCGACCCGTAACGGACGCGCAGCCGCTCGGCTTCGTCCAGCAGACCGCCGGCGAACTGCGCGCGGGCACGTGCCTCGATGCGGCGAGCGCTCTCCGATGATTCGAGGGTGAGCCCGATCCACACCGATCGCGCGGGATAGCCGCGCGGCGCCGGCGGCGGCCGATCGCCGGCCACGCTCACCCGCTCGAGGGCGCGCACCACGCGGCGCGGGTTGGCGAGGTCGGTACGCTCGGCAACGGCCGGCGCGGCCGAGCGCAACTGCGCCACCAGCACGTGCAGGCCCTCCCCCGTCAGGCGCTGCTCGATCACGCCGCGCAGTGCCGGGTCACGGCCGGTCTCCTCCAGGGCAACGCCGCGGGCGACGGCGCGCAGGTACAGCCCCGTGCCGCCGACCAGGATGGCCACTCCGCCACGCGCGGACACGCCGCGCAACGCCTCGAGCGCCGCCGCGCGGAAGTCCGCCGCCGTGAAAGCCTCGTCGGGTTCGACCAGGTCGAGCCCGTGATGTGGGACGCGCGCGCGGTCGGCTGCGGAAACTTTGGCCGTGCCGATGTCCATGCCGCGGTACACCTGGCGCGAATCGGCGCTGATGATCTCGGCACCCGGCAGCCGACCGGCGAGTTCCAGCGACAGGCCGGTCTTGCCCGTGGCCGTCGCGCCGGCGATGACGATCAGCGGCGGCAGCCGCGGGTCAGCCGTCGAGCGTGCCCATCAGCGAGTACGGCCCGGCATGCTCGATGCGCACATCGACCAGCTGGCCGACCAGTTCCGCGTGACCGCCCAGGTGCACCAGCTTGTTGTGCCGGTTGCGTCCGGCGAGGCGCGGCCCGTCATCGGTCAGCGGCGCCGCCCCGTGGTCGTGGCTCACCGGCCGGCGGACCGCCTCGACGAGCACCTCGGTCGTCCGCCCGACCCACGCCTGGTTGGCTTCCAGGCCGATGCCTTCCTGGACCTCGAGCAGGGCGTTCAGGCGGCGCTTCTTCTCGGCCGCAGGAACATCGTCAGTCAGGCGCGCCGCGGGCGTGCCGGGCCGCGGCGAGAACGCCGCCGCAAACACCGTCTCGTAGCGCACCGCGCGGAGCAGCTCGAGTGTCCTTTCGAACTGCTCCTCCGTTTCACCGCAGAAGCCGACGATCACGTCGGTGGTCAGGCTGATGCCCGGCACCGCCGCGCGCAGTTGCGCGACCAGCTCGAGGTAGGAGGCGACCGTGTACTGGCGCCCCATCCGGCGCAGTACCGCGTCGTCGCCCGACTGGACCGGCAGGTGCAGGTGCTCGCAGACCGACGAGCAGTCGGCCATCGCCGCGATAAGCCGCTCGGAGAGGTCCCACGGGTGCGAGGTGACGAAGCGCAGGCGGGCTATCGCCGGCCGTCCATCGGCGGTGCGCAGGCGGTCGATCGCGCGCAGCAGGCTGGCCATGTCCGGTCGACCGTCGAGCTCTATTCGTCGGCCCAGCGTCCGCTCCCGCGCGACATCGGCAAAGCGCCCCTCGGCGGGCAGGTCGTGGCCGTAGGAGTTGACGTTCTGGCCCAGCAGGGTCACCTCGCGGTAGCCGGCCCCGGCCAGCGCGCGCGCCTCGTCGACCACCTCGTCAAAAGGCCGGCTGCGCTCGGGACCACGGCTGAAGGGCACGATGCAGTAGGTGCACGTCTTGTCGCAGCCGTAGATGATCGGCAGCCAGGCGGACACGGCCGACGCGCGGCGCACGCGCTCGCCGCCAACGGCCGCCGCACGCGATGCGGGCAGGGCATCGGCCGTGGCACTGAACGAGGCCCCCACGCGCGCGTACGTGTCGCCGCTGAAAGCGCCCGGAGCGGTGGCACCCAGCAGGCCCAGCCGCGCGGTTAGCTCGGGCTCCTCGTCGGGCCGCAGGAACAGGTCGACCTGCGGATAGCGGCGCTTGAGGCTGCCGGTGTTATTCGCGCGCACCGAGCAGCCGGTCATCACCACCCGCAGCGCCGGGTTGGCGCGCCGCAGCATGGCCAGCTGGCCCATGCGCCCGATGACCTTCTGCTCGGCGGCCTCGCGGATGGCGCAGGTGTTGATCACGATCAGGTCGGCCGAATCGAGCGACGCCGCCTCGCGGCACCCCGCGGCCGCCAGGGCGCCGGCCATCTCCTCCGAATCGGACTGGTTCATCTGGCAGCCCAGCGTCCACACGTGGAAGCGCGGCAGGGCCACCTCCTCGGTGGCGAACTCGGCCAGCTCCGGCGCCGGCGGGGCTGCGGCGTGGCTGGGCGCCGCTCGCGTCGCGTCGAGCACGGGCAGCAGCCGGCTGGTCACGGCGTTGGCGCGGAAGCGCTGGCCGGCGCGCCGGTCGCCGCGGCGGAGAGTCGCTCGAGCAGCGCCTCGGCCGCCGCACGCGGCACGTACGTCGTCGCCTGCGCCTCGGCGTAGGTCATCGTGTCGCCATGGTAGTCACTGCCCCCCGTGGCGAGCAGGTTGTGCTCCCGGGCGAGTGTTTCCATGCGGCCGACGGTCTCGCTGTGGAAGCGGCGGTAGTACACCTCGAGTCCCTCGATGCCCCAGTCGAGCAGCAGCTTGACGAGCGCCGGTTGGTCCGGCGCGGCCGGATAGTGGGCCAGCACGGCGAGGCCGCCGGCAGCGTGGATGGCGTCGATCGCCGCGCGCGACTTCATGCCCTGGCGGGGCACGTACGCGGGACCGTTGCGATCGATCCACTTGTCGAACGCCTCCTGGACGCTCTGGACGTAACCGGCCGCGACCATCGCCCGCGCGATGTGTGGCCGCCCGACCGCTTCGTCGCTGGCCAGCACCGGGGCGATCTGCTCGTCGACGGGCACGCCCAGCCGGCGCAGCGCTTCGACGATCATCAGCAGGCGTGCCATGCGCGCGCCCTTCTGCGCCTCCATCTGGGCCAGGAAAGTGGGATCGTCGATGTCCATTCCGTAGCCGAGCATGTGCAGCTCGCCCTCCTCGAGCTCGACGCCCAGACCCACCAGCTCGCGGTCGGCGATGCTGTTGATCTCGACCGCGGCGATGAGCTGCGGTTTACGCGGCAGCCGCCCGGCGGCAATCTCGGCCGCCAGTTCGCGATACCCGGCCAGCGTGTCGTGGTCGGCCACGCCCGCCACCTGCAGCCCCCAGTCGGACATCGCCCGGTACAGCTCGACCGGCGCGAGCACGCCGTCGGAACGGTTGCTGTGCGTGTGCAGGTCGACCCGGTTGTACGGCCAGTTCGCCTGCGCTTCGGGCTCGAAGAAGCGGCTCTGGGTCATCCGTCGACCAGCCTGGTTATGCGCTCGATGGCACACGCCGCCCCGGTGGCCACGTCGATGTCGATCTGCACTGCGTTCAACACGACCGCGCCCGTCGCCACGGCGAAGCGCGTTGGCAGGCCATTGATGAAGCGCGGCAGCACCGTCTCCGGGTCGAAGCCGATCACGCTGTAGGCCGCGCCGGTCATGCCGATATCGGTGATGTACGCCGTCCGGCGCGGCAGGATGCGCTCGTCGGCCGTGGCCACGTGCGTGTGCGTGCCGCACACGGCACTCACGCGCCCGTCCAGGTACACGCCGAAGGCATTCTTCTCGCTCGTCAGTTCGCAGTGGAAGTCGACCACGCGCGCCGGCGGCAATTCGACCGCACCCCGGTCGAGCAGCTCGTCGAGCATGGTGAACGGGTTCTCGATCTGGGCCATGTACGTCCGGCCCTGGGCATTGATGACCGCCACGTCCGTGCCGCCGGCGTGGAACACGCCCCAGCCGCGGCCGGGCACCCCGTCGGTGCCGTAATTGAGCGGGCGCAGGATGCGCTCGTCGCGGTCCAGCTCGGGGTAGATCTCGCGCTTGTCCCAGATGTGGTTGCCGCTGGTGATCACGTCCACGCCGGCCTCGTACAGCGCGGCGGCAGTCGAGGCGGTCAGGCCCATGCCGCCGGCCAGGTTCTCGCCGTTGGCCGTCACGAGGTGCACGTGCCGCTCATCGCGCAGCGCCGGCAGCGCCTGCTCGAGCGCCACGCGACCGGTCTTGCCGATCACGTCGCCGATCATCAGCACGCGCACCGTGCCCGACGCGGGTACTGCGGGTGCGCGCGCCAGGCGGTCGGCCGCCTCGACCTGGCCGGCGGCCGGCCTGCTACCGGCTATTTGGCGTACTCCACCGCTCGCGTCTCGCGGATGACCGTGACCTTGATCTGACCCGGATAGGTGAGCGTCTCCTCGATCTTGCGCACGATGTCGCGCGCCAGCCTCGTCGATTCGAGGTCGTCGATCTGCTCGGGCCGGACGAGGATGCGTACCTCGCGGCCGGCCTGCACGGCGAACGACTTCTCGACCCCCTCGAAGCTCTCGGCAATGGCCTGCAGGTCTTCGAGCCGCTTGAGGTACGTCTCGGACGATTCCCCGCGGGCCCCCGGCCGGCTGGCGCTGATGGCGTCGGCGATCTGCACGATGGGCGCCTCGACGCACGCGTATTCCACTTCCTGGTGGTGCGCGGCGATCGCGTTGATGACCTTCATGGGCAAGTTGTGGCGTTGCGCGATCTGGGCGCCCAGCTGCGCGTGCGGGCCCTCCATGTCGTGGTCGACGGCCTTGCCCATGTCATGCAGCAGGCCGCCCATCTTGGCCGCCTGGATGTCCGCGCCGAGCTCTCCCGCGATCGCCGCGGCGAGGCGCGACGTCTCGATCGAGTGTCGGAGCACGTTCTGGCCGTAGCTGGTGCGGTACTTCAGCCGACCGAGGAGCTTGATGAGCTCGGGCGGCAGCCCCGCCACGCCCACGTCGTAGGCGGCCGACTCGCCGGCCTGGCGAATCACCAGCTCGACCTCCGCGCGCGCCTTGTTGACCACGTCCTCGATGCGCCCCGGGTGGATGCGTCCGTCCTGAATGAGCTTGGTCAGCGCCAGGCGCGCAATCTCCCGCCGAACCGGGTCAAAGCCGCTGATGATCACCGTCTCGGGCGTGTCGTCGATGATCAGGTCGATGCCCGTCGCCTGCTCGAGCGCGCGGATGTTGCGCCCCTCGCGACCGATGATGCGGCCCTTCATCTCGTCGCTCGGCAGCGGCACGGACGTTACCGTCATCTCCGCGGTGTGGTCCACCATCGTGCGCTGGATGGCAGTTACGACCACGTCGCGCGCCTTGTCCTCGGCTTCCTCGCGCGCCTTGCGCTCGATGCTCCGGGCGAGGCGCACGGCATCGTGCTCGGCGTCCTCGCGGACCTGCTCGAGCAGCACCTGCTTGGCGTCCTCCTGGCTCATCTGGGCGACGCGCTCGAGGGCCGCGATCTGCTCGGCGCGCGCCTGGACGAGGTCTTCCTTGGCCTGGTCGAGCTCGCGTTCGCGGGCAATCAGCTTGCGGTCGCGGTCCTCGAGCATGTCCGCGCGCTGATCGAGCTGCTCGTCGCGCTGCAACAGGCGCCGTTCGAGGCTGCCCAGCTCGTTGCGCCGTGAACGGGCCTCGTCCTCCGCCTCGCGCGCCAGGCGGACCTGCTCGTCCTTGGCCTGCAGGATGAGGTCCTTCTGCTGCGCCCGGGCCTCGGCCACGATGCGCGCCGACTTGTCCTGTGCCGCGCGAATCGCCTGTGACGCGAGGAACGTGCGGGCCACGAATCCAATGACCGCACCGGCTGCGATGGCCACCACGGCCACCACCGCCAGGACGACGGGATCGCTCATATGTAGCTGCCTCCCATCCAGCCCCAAAACTGGAAGGATGTGTGCAGGTTTAGGAGCCGGCCGTTGGGCCGCCCGGCCCGTGTCTCGCATGACAACGAGACAACCCTCTCGCATGCCACCACCGGCCGCAGGCCGGGCAACCCAGCTGTTGGAAGCGGCGGTGACAACCTTTTCTTCCGAATCCGAAGCCTACCCCGGTTTTGAAATCTTGGCCAAACCTGCGCCGGCGGCATCCGCTGCCCGGCGATGCGCGTGCAACCGGTTGGTCAGAACCGGCGCCCTACTCTTGGGCCTTATCCAGGAGTCCCGGCCCCGGTCGGTCGCCGGATCGGTGTGCCCACGACTCGTAGACGACGAACGCCACGTAGCCGAGCACCGCGCCTGCAACATTGGTGATCACGTCGTCCACGTTGGCGGTGCGGTAGCCGAAGCCAAGCAGCAGCGAAATCGCGAGCTGCGTGAGTTCGATCGCGCCCGAGAACGCCAGCCCGACCAGGAACACGGGCAGTAACTGGCGCCGGCCCGTGAGCAAGGGCACCAGGATGCCGACTGGAACGAACATGGCGATGTTGCCCAGCAGCAGGATGAAGTCACGCGAGCGGATACCTCGATCGAATGCCGTCACGATCGTCTGGAACGGCGTCAGTTGAACGATGATCGGGTCGTTGGGCTCGATGCCGAAAATCGGCAGCAGGGTCATGCCCAGGATGATGGCGACGTAGACCGCGGCAACTACCTTCGTCATGGCGCGGTCAGTATGGCCGTTCCAGCCGCGCGTGCAGGCCGGCCGATCTTGGGGCCGCGTCGAACCCGACTGTGGCTCATCTGAGCGTGTCGCCGAGCCGGTCCGTTTCCCATCGCGCGCGGACGCTAAGGCCCGTCGCTGTGATCCGGTTGGGTGTTGGCTGTGAATGCTTGGCTGTCGGCTGCGAACGCCGAGGCAGCGGTCCGGCACGTTTCGGGATCGAAGCCATTCCGCGCGAGCAGGGCGAAGGCCTTCTGTCGACGACGCTGCGGATCTCGTTCGCGCTCCAGTGCGGCGCGCCGCCGCTCGAGCAACGCCTCGGCCGCCGCGTGGTCTGGTGCGGTGCCTGCTGCGGCTCGCGCGCCGAGGACGGCGTCGACGGTCTCGCGCGCGACACCCTTGAGCGCCAGCTCGCGGCGCAAAGCGATCTCGCCCCGTGGGCGGGCCCGGTCGCGACTCTCCACCCAGAGCCGGGCAAACTCAACGTCGTCGAGGTAGTGCATGTCCACCAGCCGGTCGATGACCTGCCCAACCAGATTCTCCGGATACCCCGAGCGCAGCAACCGCCGCCTTGTCTCCGCGACGGATCGGGGTCGCACCGACAGGAACGCGGCGGCCGCGTCCATCACCGGTTGTTGGTCGGTCAGCTGCGCCCGTTCCTCGCGCCGCCTTGCCACCGACTCGGGCGATCGCCGCCGGCTCATGCGCTGTTCACGTCCCGCCGATGGCGGTTTTGCCGGCACTATCGTCACGGACGCTCACAAAAGCCACGACGCGCCGTAGGACCGCCCCGCACAACTGGCCACGCTGGGGCGGGGACGAATCTCGTGTGCGGGATCCGCCTGCCTGGACCAACATCGAGCGTCACCCCCTCACCGATGTGCGGCTCATTGACGATAGTGCCGTCATTTCGACAACAGCCTGGTGACGCGCGACATCGCCGTCAGCAGTCCGGCCCGGCTCCCTGCCATGACAAAGGGCGCGTTCAGGCGACGTGTGGCTAAGCCGGCGGGGCAGGCGGGTCGATTGGAAGGCAGCTTCGAACTCGCCGACGCGAGCGCACTCGTGTGCGTGAGCTAGGGAGCGAGAACGCCAACGCAGCAGGCGGCCGCATCAAGCGCCCGTTACTCCGCTTCGGGGATGCCCTCGACGGGGACGTTGATCGTCCCCACCTTCGCCCTGATTTCGGTCTCGAGCTGCTGCGCGATGTCCTTGTTGGCCCTCAGGAATTCCTTCGCCTGCTCGCGGCCCTGGCCCAGCCGCGTCTCGCCGTAGTTGAACCACGCACCAGTCTTCGAAACGACGTCCGAGGCGACGCCCACGTCGAGCAGCCCGCCCTCCTTGGACACGCCCTCGCCGTACATCACGTCGAACTCGGCCACGCGGAAAGGTGCCGCGACCTTGTTCTTGACCACCTTGACGCGCACCCGGCTGCCGATCGAATCGGTGCCGCTCTTGATCGTCTCGATGCGCCGGATGTCCAGCCGCACGCTCGCGTAGAACTTGAGTGCGCGACCGCCGGGCGTGACCTCCGGGTTGCCGAACATGACGCCGATCTTCTCGCGCAACTGGTTGGTGAAGACGAGCGCGGTGTTCGACCGGCTGACCGCGCCGGTCAGCTTGCGCAGCGCCTGGCTCATCAGACGGGCCTGGATGCCGACGAACGAGTCGCCCATCTCGCCTTCGATCTCCGCGCGCGGCACGAGCGCCGCGACCGAGTCGACGACTACACAATCGACGCCGCCCGAGCGGATCAGCGTCTCGGTGATTTCGAGCGCCTGCTCGCCGGTGTCCGGCTGGCTGACCAGCAGCTCGTCGACGTTCACGCCGCAGGCACGCGCATAGGTCGGATCGAGCGCGTGCTCGACGTCGATGAAGGCGACCACGCCACCCTTCTTCTGCGCCTCGGCGAGGATGTGCTGGCAGAGAGTCGTCTTACCCGACGACTCGGGGCCGAAGATCTCCGTCATTCGCCCGCGCGGCACGCCGCCCACGCCCAACGCCAGGTCGAGCGCGATCGAGCCCGTGGGAATGGCATCGACCTGCTGCCTCTCGGCCGAGCCGAGCTTCATGATCGAGCCGCGCCCGAACTGTTTCTCAATGGCCATGATCGCGGCATCCACCGCGCGTGACCGCTCGCTCAGCTGCTTGTCCGTGGTGCGCTCCACGCCGTTGCCCTCCGGCGCCGTTGCCTTGGCGGCGGTCCCCGTCATGGTCATGCCTGGTATCCCTCCTGGCTCCGACCGGGGACCGCGAGGACTACTCCTCGTCTGCCTCCGGCTCCTGTTCCCAGCGCGGCTTGCGCTTGGGCTTGATTACCTCCACCGTGGGTGGCGGCGATTCGAGAAGCGACTCGAGATGCGGTTTCGCTTCCTTTGACTTGGCCTTCTTCTTGGCCTCGCGATGTGGGCGATCCTTGGATGCCATTTCGTCCGCCTCCGCGGTCCATCTGGCAGCCTAGCGGTGCCCGCTTTGCTGCCAGTTCACTACGACTTTGCGCCAGCTTACGTGTCACGCCATCACCTCTTCCGTGACGGGTGACGGACGTCGCTCGGCAAGCTCGCGCACAAGTCTAGGGAAGTTTCCGTGGGCCAGCGCCGCCCGAATACCGGCCATGAAGTCGAGCACGAAGGTCAGGTTGTGGATCGTCGCAAGGCGATAGAAGAGCAGCTCGTCGGCGCGCAGCAGGTGGGCCAGGTAGGCGCGCGAGAAGGAGCGGCACGTCCTGCAGCGGCAGTCCTCCTGGACCGGCGCCGGATCGTCGAGGAAACGCGAGTTGCGCACGTTCAGGCGGCCTTCCGGCTCGGGCACCCACAGCGTCCCGTTACGCGCCACGCGCGCGGGCAGCACCGAGTCGAACATGTCCACGCCGGCGTCGACCGCGTCGAGCAGGTCACGCGGCGAACCGAGGCCCATCAGGTAGCGCGGGCGCGGGTCGTCGGCAAGCAGCGGCACGACCACGTCGAGTACCGCGCGCCGCTGCGCCGCGCTCTCATCACCGGCCAGGCCGCCGATGCACAGGCCGGCGAACGGCAGGCCGCCAATCACACGCGTCGACGCGCTCCGCAGGTCGGGTTCCAGGCCACCCTGGATGATGCCGAAGAGGGCCTGGTCCGGCCGATCATGAACGGCCAGGCAGCGCTCCGCCCAGGCATGCGTTCGGGCCGTCGCCTCGGCTACGGCGGCACGCGACGAGGAATGCGGCGGCACCGGCTGGTCGAGGCACACGGCGATGTCCGAGCCGAGTGCCTGCTGCACCTCGATGGACAGTTCCGGGGTGAAGCGATGCAGCGAGCCGTCGAGGTGCGACCGGAACGTGACACCCTCGTCGTCGACCGAGCGAAACTCGCCCAGGCTGACGACCTGGTAGCCGCCCGAGTCGGTCAGGATCGAGCGATCCCAGGCCATGAAGCGGTGCAGGCCGCCCAGCCGCGCCATCCGTTCGTGCCCCGGGCGCAGGTAGAGGTGGTACGTGTTGCCCAGGATGATCTGGGCACCCACCTCGTGCAGGTCGTCGGGATCGAGCGCCTTGACCGTGGCGTTGGTGCCCACCGGCATGAACGCCGGCGTGTCGACCGTGCCGTGGCCGGTGGTCAGGCGCCCGAGCCTGGCCCGCGTCGATCCGTCGGCCGGGGCGGCTGTGCTGACCTCGAACGCGAGGGGGCCGTCAGTCAAACGATCTCCTGCCGGTTGAGCGCGATCAACGCGACAACAACCGCAACGACGAGATAGATGAGCGTGCCGACAAGCGCAATGGAGAGCCCCACCGGCTGCAGGAACAGCCCTTCCAGGCTGCCGCTACCAAGTCCCGACGCGTTGCCCGGCGCCCCGTTGAGCACCTCGCCGCCCATGCTGATCGGCAGGAACTGGAACCATTCCGGTCCGATCGTGGGCAGGCCGCCGCTGAAACCACCGCGCGACAGGCTGCCGGCCAGCGTGAACGCTGTCAGGACGGTGGTGATGATGCCCTCACCGACGAACAGGACCACGCCGACCACCGCCCCCGCGAGCTGGCTGCGCATGACGACCGCGACGGCAAAGCCGATCGCCGCCCGCTCGAGCAGGACCGGGTAACCCAGGAGCAGGTCGGTGGCCATGTCGGCCAGGCCGTTGCCGCGCAGCGGACTCGCGACAGGCGTCCCGTACAGGGCGCCCGCCACGTACGTCATCAGGATGCAGAAGAAGAACAGCACCACCTCGGCCACGCCGATCAGGATGGCCAGCGCAGCGGCCTTGCCGAGCAGGTAGTTGACGCGGCTCTCACCGCGCGCGACCACGTTGCGCAACACGCCCCAGTTCCAGTCGGCACCCACGAACGCCGCGGCGTAGATGACGGCCAACAGGCCGCCCAGGCCGAACAGCAACTGGTTGGCCACCGCGTAGGCGGCCGGGAACTCGATCAGGCAATCGCCGGTGAACTGGCAGGTCAGGCCGCCGAGGGCGCGCCCGGCCAGCAGGTATATGGCCGCCGTGATGGCGATGGCCACGATGAAGATGACGTAGGTCGCCGAGCGGCGGCGCGCCTTGAGGAGCTCCGCGCGGATCAGTCTCACTGGGTGGCCTGTGGCACGTTCGCGCCGCCGGTGGTCAGCTCGAGGAAGAGCGACTCGAGGTCGCTGCCCGGTTCGAGCCCCGAGGCGTAGATGCCTGCCGCGCTGAGCGCCTGGTTGAGTTCGCTTGCCCGGTCGGGCGCGATGCCGACGGTGAACCAGCCGGCCTGCTCGCCCGAATCGATGCCATAGAGCGGCTTGTCGGGCGCCATGCGCTTCAGCACGTCTGCCGCCTGGGGCATCTCCGCCGGGGTGACGCGCACGCGCACGCGGCCCGAGTCGGCCAGCATCTGGTCGAGGTCACCCTCGCGGATCAGCCGGCCCCTGTCGATGATGCCCACCACGTCCGCAAGCAACTGCACCTCGTGCAGCAGATGGCTGGATATGACCACGGTCTTGCCCAGCTCGGCGGTGAAGTAGCGCAACGTCTCGCGCATCGCCACCATGCCGCCCGGGTCAAGCCCGTTGGCCGGTTCATCGAGGAGCAGCAGGTCCGGATCCGAGAGCATCGCGGCGGCGATTCCGAGGCGCTGCTTCATGCCCAGCGAGTAGGTCTGTACCGCGTCGCGTGAGCGGCCGGACATGCCCACGTACTCGAGCACCTGCTCGACCCGTGCCGGCAGCGTCGGCGGCCCCGTTGCCCCCAGCACGATCAGGTTTTCGCGGCCCGACAGATACGGGTAGAAGGAGGGCATCTCGATCAGCGAGCCGACCCGGAAGAGGCGCTTGCGATCATGCCAGCTGTAGGGCTGGCCGAACAGCCAGATGGCCCCGGCATTCGGCCTGATCAGGCCAGTCAGGAGGCGCAGCGCCGTCGTCTTGCCGGACCCGTTGGGCCCCAGGAAGCCGTACACCCGACCGCTCGGCACGGACATGTCCAGCCCGACCAATGCCTGGTGCCGGCCATAGCTCTTGACCAGGCCACGCGTGGCAACGGCCAGATCGGACGGCGGTGGCCCAGCGTAGGCCGGCGGGATCGGCAGGGCAGCGCCGACCGAAGGTGGTGGGGGCGGTGGTGGCGGCGGTGCCGCTGGTGTCGACCCGAACGGCTGTGGCTGCTCGATGCTCACGCCGGCAGCTCCGACTCGATCCGCCCCTCGGCGGTGACGCCGTCCCACAGGCCGGCGTCGGTCCTGTCGCTGCGCCGCGGCGCGGGCACTTCGTAGCCCAACCCGCGCAGGTGCTCGCGCGCCCGCTCGGTGGCCACGCGGCCCTGCGGCGTCCGGTCAAGGAAGCCGATCTGCAGCAGGTACGGCTCGTACACGTCCTCGATCGTCTCGATCTCTTCGCCGATCACGGCGGCCACCGCCGCGCCGCCGACCGGACCCGAGGCGAACTTCTGGACGATCGCCGCCAGCAATCGCCGGTCGGTGGTGTCGAGTCCCTCATCGTCGATGTCCATCGCGTTCATTGCCTGCGTCGCCTCGTCAACGCCGATGCGACCGTCGGAGCGGACCTGGGCGTAGTCGCGCACCCGCCGCAGCAGGCGATTGACGACACGCGGGGTGCCCCTCCCCCGGCGCGCCAGAACCGCCACGGCTTCCGGCGCGATGTCGACCTCGAGGATGCCCGCCGAGCGCTTGATGATCGTGGCCAACTCGTCCTGCGCGTAGTAGTCGAGCCGATAGACCGCCCCGAAGCGATCGCGCAGCGGGCCGCCGATGCGCCCGGCGCGGGTGGTGGCGCCGACCACGGTGAACGGTTTCAGGCCCAGGCGCAGGCTGCGGGCGGACGGTCCGCGACCGATCATCACATCGATCGCGAAGTCTTCCATGGCCGGGTAGAGGAGCTCCTCGACCGAGTGGTTGAGGCGATGGATCTCGTCGATGAAGAGCACGTCGCGCTCGTCGATGTTGGTCAGGATCGCGGCCAGGTCGCCCGGCCGCTCGATCGCCGGGCCACTCGTGGCGTGCAGGTTCACGCCGAGCTCACGGGCGATGATGTTGGCCAGCGTTGTCTTGCCCAGGCCCGGCGGTCCGTAGAGCAGCACGTGATCCGCCGCTTCCTCGCGCTGGCGCGCCGCGGCAAGCAGGATTTCGAGGTTCTGCTTGACCGGCGCCTGACCGATGTACTCGGTCAGGACGCGTGGACGGAGGGATGTCTCGACGGCGATTTCCTCGACCGTCAACGGGCCGGCCTCAACCGGGCGATCGGCTTCCTGCATCGAGCGCGATGCTACCAGACTTCGCCCGCAATAGAACGCCTGTTCGACACCCGGTGGGGTCGCCCGACTCGCGCTGATGGCCCCATGCCGCGCCGACCCCCGCGGCGACCGGGCATCTGGCCATACTCGCGCAGGGCGCACGTTATGCGGGGTAGGCCGGCGCTTCCGGCGCTGCCGGTCCCTTCCCGGCCCATCGTCACGCTCGGTGGCCGCGGGCGCCGGCTTCGGCCACCTCGTATCACCACTCCGCAACCGACTTAACGCGCGCAGGGCGCACGTTTGACCATTTACGCGCGAGTCCGGGCGGCCGCGAGCGCCGGCCGGCCAGATGCCGGTCAGATGCCGGCCAGGCGATCGAGCGGGAACGGCGGCAGCGCCAGCGGGCGAACCGCGATGCGCACCAACAGCAGCGGGTTGTCGTCACCCGCGATGCGGTTGGCGTGCAGCACGCCGCACCCGCCGCAGCGATGGATGAGCACCCACTCACCATCACCGCGAACGGTCATGGCGATCGGCTCCATCGACGCGCGACAGTCGGCCGCCCGGTCGCCCGGCTCGTTGTCGACGTGCCGGCTCCACAGGCAGAACGGGCAGTGGTTGCGGTGCTGCGTTCCGGGCGCGGACGTGGATACGTCCATGCGGCAGTGGACGCAGCGGAAGGTCTCCGGCGCGCGTGTGGTGCGGGCGCCGCCGCCATCGTTGCGCGGGCTGGCGCGCCGCAGGTCGCCCTGGGCACGGCCGTCTGGCCGCTCACCGGACCTGTATCTCTGGCGAGCCCGACGGATGGGCTCGAGTTCGTTGGACTTCACGGGAAGCTCCTGCGCGTTGAAAAGGGTGCGTGTCCCCGATTCGTCGCGTGGCTTCCGGACACAAAGAAGCCGTCCCCTGCGGGACGGCATCAACGGCACTGCGCTATCGCAGTCAGCTCAGATGCAGCCCTCCGCCAGGCGCGAAGAATCAACAACCCGCACAACAGTGGGTGCCATTCGTTCGTGCTCCTTTCCGGTCGGGCGCCGCCACCTGGTGACGCTCAGATCGCCGCGAAGTATAGCGTCACACGCGCTTGTGGATCATGCGTTCGATGACTTCCGCGGCGTCCTCGCAGGCATCGATCGCGTTCTCGAGCTCGAGGTAGACCTCGCGCCACTTGATCACATCGAGCGGGTCAAGGCGGTCGCGGAAGAGCCGGCCGATGGCCGCGCGCGAGATGCCGTCGGCCTGGTGCTCGAGCTCGTGGATACGCTCCAGGTGACCGTTCAGGTCGCGCATCCGTTCAAGTTTGGCAAGTGCTGCGGCCAGTTCCACTGCCGCGGCGGCGAGTATGCCGGCGAGCATCCGGCAGTCCTCGGTCGGCTGGCGGACGTCGTAGATGAGCATTCCTTCCCCGACGGCCTGGATGAGGTCGACCACGTCGTCCAGGCGCACGGTCAGGTCGTGGATGTCCTCGCGGTCGAAGGGTGCGATGAAGGCCTCTTCCAGCCGCTCGCCGATGAGATGGTCGATGCGGTCGCCGTTCTTCTCGAGCGCCTGGATCTCGGCGATGCGCTCCTCGACGCGGTCGTACTGCCCGATCAACTCGTCGAGCTTGCGCGCCGCCGCGGCCAGGTTCTCGCCGCTCTCCACGAACAGGTCGACGAACCTGATGTCACGCGGGATCAGCCTGATGTGCAAGGTTTCCTCCTGACGCTCAACGCATCTTCCCTCAACCCAGCCCGAGCGCATGCAGGGCCAACCACGCAAGGGCGGCAACGGTTCCCGCGGCGGGAATGGTGATGATCCACGCGCCGACGATGGCGCGCGCCACGCCCCAGCGTACGCCGCGCGCGCCGCGCGATGAGCCGACACCCATGATCGCGCCGGCGATGACGTGCGTGGTCGAGACGGGCATGCCGAAATGCGCCGCGGTGATGATCACGGTCGCGGCGCTCGTTTCGGCGGCAAAGCCGTGGACCGGCTCCAGTTCGACCACGCGGTGGCCCATCGTGTGCATGATCCGCCAACCGCCCACCGCCGTTCCCAGCGACATGGCCGAGGCGGCCATGACGATCACCCACCAGGGCACGTCGATGGTCGGCAGCACGCCGCCGGCGAACAGCGCGAGGGTCACGATGCCCATCGTCTTCTGGGCGTCATTCGAGCCGTGCGAAAACGCCATGAAGCCGGCCGACAGCACCTGCAATCGACGAAAGGCCGCCGTCATCGGCCGGCGCGGCGCGTGACGGAAAACCCAGAACAGGATCACGACGAGGGCCAGCGCGCCGGCGAAGCCGATGAGCGGCGAAGCAACCATGGGCAGCAGGACCTTGTCAACGATGCCCTCCGGCTTGAGGGCGTCAGTGCCCGCCTCGATGAGCGTTGCGCCGAACAGGCCGCCGATCAAGGCATGGCTGCTCGAGCTGGGCAGGCCGCGCCACCAGGTGATCAGGTTCCAGGTGATCGCCCCGAGCAGGGCGGCCGCGATGACTGCGGTCGTGCTGGTGGCCTCGTTGACCAGTCCCGCCCCGATGGTCTTGGCCACCGCCGTGCCCGCGAAGGCGCCGATGAAGTTGAACGCAGCGGCCATCACGATCGCGATGCGCGGCGGCAGGGCGCGCGTGGCGACCGAGGTCGCGATCGCGTTGGCCGTGTCGTGAAAGCCGTTGATGTAGTCGAAGACGACGGCGATGACGACGACCGCGACGAGCATCAGGCCCGCCAACTCGCAGTCCTCCCCTTGTCAGTCGCGGCGCAGGATGCGCAGCGCCGCCTTGACGCGGTCCTCCAGCGACGCCCCAACCGGCAGCGTGGAGAGCGCCATCGACGCAGCGTCGCGCGCCTCGCCGGCGCTGTAGCCGAGCGCCTGCAGCGCGGCCACGACCTCACCCACGCCGCTCGACGGCCCACCGGCAGCCACTGACGCGCCCGCCGCCGAAACCTTTTCCTTGAGCTCGAGCACGACTCGCGCGGCAAGCTTCTTGCCCACGCCGGAGACGGCCGTGAGCACCGCCTCGTCGCCCTGCAGGATGGCCAGCTGCAGATCGGTCACCGGCCGTGCCGAGACGATACCCAGGGCCACCTTGGGCCCGACGCCGGTGACGGTGGTCAGCATCTCGAAGAAGCCGAGTTCCTCGGTCGTGCGGAAGCCGTACAGCGCCTGCTGGTCCTCGCGCACCAGGTGATGGGTGTACAGCCGCACCGACGCGCCCTCACGCAGCCCCGCCAGGGTGCCCGGTCCGCAGAAGACGCGGTAGCCCACACCGCCGGCCTGGATGATGACGGAGTCGAGGCCCAGGGCGGCGACCACCCCCTCGACGAACGCGATCACCGGCTGCCTCTCTGCGCCGGCGGTTCAGGCCGCGAGGGCGTGCGCATGGGCAACGCAGATGGCCACTGCCAGGGCATCGGCGGCATCGTCGGGCTTGGGCATGACCGGCATGCCGAGCACAAGTTGGACCATGCGTTGGACCTGTGCCTTGCCGGCGCGGCCGTAGCCGGTGACGGCCAGCTTGACCTCGTGCGGCCCGTACTCGAACACCGGCAGCCCGAACTCGGCCGCGGCGAGCAGGACGACGCCGCGTGCCTGGCCCACCGCGAACGCTGTCTGGACGTTGCGGTTGAAGAAGAGCCGTTCGACCCCGACCATCGCCGGCCGGTGCGCCTCGATCAACTCGCACACCGCGCGGTGGATGTGCAGCAGGCGCTGCGGCAGTTCGTGGGCGGGCAGCGTCTCCAGGCAGCCGTAGTCGACCGCTCGCAGGGCCGCGCCGTTGCGCTCGACGATGCCGTAGCCGGTCGCGGCAGTGCCGGGATCGATCCCCAGGACGATCATGCCGGCCCCCGCCGCCGGTGGCTCAAACCGCGGCGGCTTCGGCCAGGATTTCGGCCGGCAGGTCGAAGTTGGCAGTCACGCGCTGCACGTCGTCGAGGTCCTCGAGCGCCTCGATCAGGCGCAGGTTCTGGCGGGCAACGTGCTCGTCGACCTCGATCGGCGTCTTGGGATGCATGTTCACCTCGGCCGACTCGATGTTGGCTCCGGTGCCCTCGAGCGTGGTGCGCAGTTGTTCGAGCTTGCCCGGATCGGTAACCAGCTCAATGGGGTCCGCCTCGATGTCCATCTCCTCGGCGCCGGCGTCGATGGCGGTCAGCGCCAGCTCATCGGGATCCTGCCCGTCACGCGCCAGGACGATCACGCCGCGCGGCTCGAATTGCCACGCCACCGCGCCTGCTCCGGCCAGCTGGCCGCCATGCTTGGCGAACAGCGAGCGCACGTCCGCCGCGGTCCGGTTCTTGTTGTCGGTCGCCGTCTCGACCAGGATGGCCACGCCGCCCGGGCCGTACCCCTCGTAGACGATCTCCTCGTACTGGTCAGCGGCCGAGTCGCCGACGGCCCTTTCGATGGCGCGTTTGATGTTGTCGGCGGGCATGTTCACCGAGCGCGCCTTCTCGACCGCCAGCCGGAGTCGGTAGTTGGCGTCAGGGTCGCCGCCGCCCACCCGTGCGGCGATGGCGATCTCGCGCCCGATCTTGGTGAAGACCGCCCCGCGCTTGGCATCGTTCGCGCCTTTCTGGCGCTTGATCTGGGACCACTTGGAATGACCGGACATCGGCTCGGATTCTATATGCTGCCGGCATGACCGCAGACATGTCGCACCTCCGCAACGTCGTCCTCGCCGGCCACTCCGACTCGGGCAAGACGACGCTCGCCGAGCACCTCCTGCACACCGCCGGCGCCATCACCCGACTGGGCAGGGTCGAGGACGGGACCGCCACGCTGGACTTCGAGCCGGAAGAGCAGAAACGCAACCAGTCGCTGTCACTGGCGCTGGCCACGATGCAGCACGGCGACGACGAAATCACCCTGATCGACACGCCCGGCTACGCCGACTTCGGAGCCGAGGTGGTCGAGGGTTTTGCGGCCGCGGACGGCGCCTTGCTGGTCATGGACGCATCGGGCGGCGTCGAGGCGGGTACTGAACGAGCGATCGCGCTGGGCCGTTCGACGGGTGTGGCCGCGCTCTTCGTGATCACCCGCTGCGAGCGGGAGAATGCGGATCCAACGGCGGCGCTGGATGCGCTGCGCAGCGAGTTCGGCACCAAGATCGCGCCGCTGCAACTGGCCATCGGTCGCGCAGAGAACTTCCGTGGCTACGTCGACCTGGTGCATCGCAAGGCATACACGTGGGAAGGCGGCAAGCGCAAGGAGGCGGACATTCCGGCCGAGCTGACCGACGAGGTGGCGCGTCGGCGCGACCAGCTCCTGGAGGCGGCCGCCGAGGCCGACGACGACGTGCTGACCAAGTACCTCGAGGGCGAGGAGATCAGCGACGCCGAGCTCGAGGGCTGCCTGCACCGCGGCGTGCGCGACGCCATCCTGGCGCCGGTCATGGTCACCTCCGCGGCGCACGACATCGGCGTGGCGGCCGTGCTCGACGCGATCGTGCGCTACCTGCCCTCGCCTGCCGAGGAGCCGGCCATGCACGCGCTCGACGGCAACGGCAAGGAGGTCGAGGTGGCGCGCAGCACGAGCGGGCCTTTACTCGCGCGCGTGTTCAAGACGACCGCCGACCCGTTCGTCGGGCGGCTCAACTACTTCCGCGTCTACTCGGGCAAGGTCGCCTCGCATGACCACGTCTGGAATGCCGGGCGCGGCGAGGAGGAGCGCATCGGCCAGGTGCTTCGCGTGAAAGGCAAGGACACCGAGCCGGTCGGCGAGATCAGCGCCGGTGAGATCGGGGCCGTGGCCAAGCTGGCCAACACCTACACGGGCGACACACTCTCGATGCACGACAAGCCGCTCAGCCTGCCGCCGCTGCTGTTCCCCGAGCCGAGCCTGCCGGTTGCCATCGAGCCGCAGACCAAGGCCGATCTCGACAAGATGGGCCAGGCGCTCAACCGGCTCGTCGAGGAGGAGCCGAGTGTGCGTGTCGAGCGCAACGCCGAAACCGGCGAGCAGCTCCTCTGGGCACACGGCGAGAACCACGTCCACGTGATCACCGAGCGGCTTAAGCGCAAGTTCGGTGCCGCGGTCGTGACGCGGCCGCCGCGCGTTCCGTACCGCGAGACGATTCGCTCGAAGACCCAGGCCGAGGGCCGCCACAAGAAGCAGACCGGCGGCCGCGGGCAGTTCGGCCACGTGTGGCTGGAGATCGAGCCCAATCCCGGCGGTGGCGTCGAGTTCTCCACGCGCGTCGTCGGCGGCTCCGTGCCGCGCCAGTTCTGGGCCGGTGTCGAGAAGGGCGTGCACGACGTTGCCGACCGCGGACCGGTCGCCGGCTACCCGGTCATCGACTTCAAGGCGACGCTCTACGACGGCTCGTTCCACACGGTCGACTCGGACGAGCTCTCCTTCCGTCTGGCCGGACAACTGGCCACGCGCAAGGGCATCCAGGACTCATCACCCATCCTGCTCGAGCCGATCATGGACGTCGAGGTCCAGGTGCCCGAGGCCTATATGGGTGACGTCAATCGCGACCTGAACACCCGCCGCGGACGAGTGATGGGCATGGACCAGGCCGACGGCATGCAGGTCGTGCGTGCCCACGTCCCGCAGGCCGAAATGTTCAGCTACGCGACCGAGCTCCGCTCGTTGTCGGGCGGCCGCGGGCGATTCAAGGCAACCCTCGACCACTACGAGGAGGTGCCCGCGCACGTCGCCCAGGGGGTCATCGAGGCGCACAAGAAGGAAGAGGCCGCGGCCCACTGACGGCGGCTGACGGCGACTGCCGGCGGCGCCGGCTCTGCCGGCGGCTTGCCGTCGCCGGCCTGGCGGCCGCTCGCTGTCGCTGCTGTCTCCGCCCACTGACGGCTGCCCCCTCCGCCAACTGGTCATACTCGCGCCCCTCGCACGTTAAGTCCGGTCTCTGCCCGCTGGGGAGCCGATTCCGGCCGGACCCACGCTTGGACGGCGCCGCGTCACCTCGCCCACAAACCCAGATGGCGGCCTCAACCGCGCTTAACGTTCGCGTGGCGCGTGTTTGACCAGGTCGCAGCCAGTGGCGCGACCTCCGTCTAGAGTTGGGCCATGGCATCGGCAAGCCCGTCCCACGTCTACACGTGGGAGCCGTCGAACGCAGCGATCGCGGCACGCTACGGGCTGCGCCCTGACGAGATCCTGCGCTTCGACACGAACACCTCGCCGATCGCGCCCGACTGGCTGCCGGCGGCCCTGCGCGAGCCGTTCGATCCGCCACTCAACGAATATCCGGACTCGTCCTACGCGGAACTGACCGCTGCCGCAGCCGCATACACCGGCGTCGAGCCGCACCAGCTGATCGTGGGCGCCGGCGCCGACGAGGTGCTCGACCTGGTCGCCAAGGCATACCTGCCCGCGGGCGCCGGTGCGCTCGTGCCGGTGCCCACCTACCCGATGTACGGCGTGCTCACGTCGCAGCGCGCGGCACGGATCGTCGCGGTTCCCCGATTGGGGCCGTCGGGCGGCTTTGCGCTCGACGTGGCCACGATCGCCGCACACCTGCCGGACGTAAAGGTGGTGTGGCTGTGCTCGCCCAACAACCCCACCGGGACGCTCGATGCGATGGCTGACATCGAGGCGATCCTCGCGTCGGCCGCTGAGCAGCACGACCCCCCGCTCGTGGTGGTCGATGAGGCGTACTTCGAGTTCGTCGGTGAGACGGTCGTCGCCTGGCGGGATCGTTTCGACAACCTGCTCGTCGTGCGCACCGTGTCCAAGGCGTTTGGATTGGCCGGGGCGCGCGTCGGCTTCGGGCTGGGTGATCGGTCGGTCATCGAAAGGCTGGAGCGTGTCCGTCCGCCGGGGAGCATCTCGAGCATCTCCGCCCAACTCGCCAGCCGCGCCCTGGCGCAGCCCGACTACGCGCTCGCCAATGCCAGGGCGCTCGTCGCCGAGCGCGGCCGGCTCGCCACTCGACTGTCGGCCGCGGGCTGGCAGCCGCTGCCGAGCGTCACCAACTTCCTGCTCGTACGCATCGGCGACCACGCTGCGGCCGAAGTCGCGGCCGACCGGCTGCTGCGCGCCGGCATCGTGCCGCGCACCTTCGGACCCGCCAATCCGTTGCGCGGCCATTTGCGCCTGACCGTGCGCAGCAGAGAAGAGAACGAGCGACTCCTTGCGGCGGTTGCGTCCGGCGGAGGTTGATCCGGCCCGGTTCCCAGACGATTTGTGAGCCATGGCCAGCCCGGAAGGGTCATTCGGCCCTCGGCTGTAACGCCGCCCATCGGTTGCCATAACCGGGGAGGTTTTGCCATGACGCGTTTTCCGGGTTGGGTGGCGGCATTCTGGGGCCTGCTTGTTGCCGGGCTGGCCGGCGTAGCCGCGCTATCGGGCGTCATCGCCCGTGGCGATGGGACCACGCAGCTGGCAAGCAGCGTGCGCGGTACCACCTACGAGGTGGCCGCCAACGGCGTGTACGCGTTCAATGCGCAGCGTGTGGTCGCCGAAGGAATCGGCTGGGATGCGTTCACCCTGGTCATCGCCGTGCCCGCGCTGCTCATTGCGACATGGTTCGTTGCCCGCGGCTCCTTCTCCGGCCGGCTGGTTGCCGCCGGACTACTCACCTACTTCGTCTACATGTACCTCGAGTACGCGGTGACGTGGGCGTTCGGGCCGCTCTTTCCGCTCTACGTGGCGATCCTCGCGGCGAGCCTGATCGGACTCGTCGCGGTTTCGCGCAGCCTCGCCGTCGACGGCATTGCGGGGCGCTTCGCCGACCACTTCCCGCGGCGTGGCTGGGCGGCTTTGAGCGTCGCCCTGGCCCTGCTCCTGACGATCATGTGGGCCGGCCGCATCTTCCAGGCACTCGACGGCCAGGCCGACGCCCTCCTCATGGGCGAGACGACGCTGACCGTGCAGGCGCTCGACCTGGGCCTGGTCGTACCGGCGACGCTGGTCATTGCCTGGTACGCGTGGCGCGCCACGGACCTGGGCTATGCCCTCGCCGCGGCGTTCTCGATCGCGTTTGCGACGATGACGGCAGCCATCGCCGCGATGCTGCTCTCGGCCGGCATGGTCGAGGGGAGCATCGAGTGGCCGCCGCTGATCATCTTCGGGCTCGCCTCATTGGCAGCCGGGTACCTCGGTGGCCGGATGTTCGCCGCCGAACGGGAGGCGGCGGCTGACCCGCCCCATTCCCGGCACGCACAACCGCTCGCCGCATAGTCCGTTCGGCGCCGCGCTACTCTGCGCAGGTGACCCGTTCACTGCTGTCCGACGCCTTCGCACATCACCTCTGGGCTACCGAGCAGTTGCTCGACGCGTGCGCGGCCCTGACGCCCGCCCAGCTGCAGGCCGCCGTCCCCGGCACCTACGGTTCGATCATCGAAACGTTGCGCCACCTGGTTGCCTCAGACCGTGGCTACGTCCGCCGATTCCCCGCCGGCGCGGACCTGCCATCGCTTGACGAAGAGGCCGGCCTGGACATCGCCACCCTGCGCGCGGCGATGGACGAGGACCGCGCGGCGTGGACCGCCCTGCTCGCGACGGACATCGATCCCGACCGCGACATGGTCAGCCACGGCGACGGCTTCGAGTTCCACAACCCGGCCGGCATCCGCCTCGCCCAGGTCGTCCACCACGGCACCGACCACCGCAGCCAGGTGTGCACCGCCCTCACCTCACTCGGCCTCACGCCGCCGGACATCGACGCATGGGCTTTCGGCGAGGCGACCGGCCGATCGCACAGGGTCCCGCGGCCGCCCTCCTGAGGCTAGGCCCGGCGGCGGCCGATCACCAGGCGCTTCTTGCCGGCGCGCAGCACCAAGTAGCGGCCGGCGATCGGGTCGGGCACCCGGGCGCCTTCCACGATGCGCTCATCGTTGATCGAGAAGGCGCCCTGGGCGATCTGGCGACGTGCCTCGGAGCGGGATGGGTACAGGCCGGCGGCGACCGCGGCGGCGAGCGCATCGGCCACATCGCCGTCGCTGAACTCCCAGCTGGGCAGCTCCTTGAAGAGCACCTCGAGGACGTCGGTGTCGCGCAACGCCGCGCCGCCGAAGACTGCGTCGGCGACCTTCACCTGGCGTTCGGCTTCTGCGCGACCATGGACCCGGGCGGTCAGGTCGAACGCCAGTGCGCGCTGGGCGACGCGTTTCTCGGGCGCATCGCGCTGCGCCTCCTCGATTTCGTAGATCTCGTCGGCTGACAGCAGCGTCAGCCAGCGCAGATGCCGCATCACGAGCTCGTCCTCGTCGTTCAGCCAGTACTGGTAGAAGTCAAACGGGGAGGTCAACGCGGCGTCGAGGAAGACGGCGCCCTTCTCGGACTTGCCCATCTTCACGCCCGAGCGGGTCAGCAGCAGCGGCGAGCACAACGCGAACGCGGCCGGCTCCTCCCCTTCCTCGCGCCCCACCACGCGGCGGATGAGCTCGAGCCCGGCGGTGATGTTGCCCCACTGGTCGGCACCGCCCATCTGCATCTCGACGCCGCGCTCGCGGTAGAGGTGCAGGAAGTCGGCCGCCTGGAGGGTCATGTACGAGAACTCGGTGAACGACATGCCCGCCGACAGGCGTTGCTGGACCAATTCCTTGGCAAGCATGTACGGCACGGAGAAGTGCTTGCCGATGTCGCGCAGGTACTCGATCAGTCCGTAGCGCGCCAGCCACTCGCGGTTGTCGACCATCTGGGCCTGGTTCGGTCCGGGCGAGAAGTCGACGAAGTGCTCGAGCTGCCTGCGGATGGCCGCCGAGTTGGCGCGGATCGCCTCGTCGTCGAGCAGGTTGCGCTCGCTCGACTTGCCCGACGGGTCGCCGATCATGCCCGTGCCACCGCCGACGACGATGTACGGCGTTCCACCGGCGCGCTGCAGATGGGTGAGCAGGATGCCCTGCATCAGGTTGCCGACGTGCAGCGAACGGGCCGATGCGTCGAAGCCCACGTAGGCTGACAGCGGCCCACGCGCGAGGCGCTGTTCGAGGCCCTGCGAGGCTTCGGCCATCATGCCGCGCCAGGACAGTTCGGCCAAGAAATCTGAACGGGAAGCTGACGGACCCCTCACGCAGGTAATGCTAGAGTCTCGCCGCACATGGACACCAGCCGCGATGGCGGCGCGCCGCGGCGCATGAACGGCCGCGCCAACGGACCCGGCGATCCAGCCGTGAACGGTGGGCTTCCTTCGCGACGGCGGCGCAAGGGCGGCGGGATCAAGGTCGCGCTCCCGGTCATCGTCTTCTCGGTGATGGCCATCATCGGGCTCGCCGGCCTGGTCGGTACCGTCGCCGTCTTCGCCCTCTACAACCAGGACCTGCCCGATCCGCACAGCCTGACTGCCCTCGGCGCGGTGGGCGAGAGCGTCGTCTACGACCGCACCGACTCGGTCGTGCTGGCCCGGTTCGGCGCCGGCGTGCAGCGCGAGCCGGTGACCTACGACCAGCTGCCGCCCATCCTCATCGATGCCCAGACCGCGATCGAGGACAAGTCGTTCTGGACCAACACCGGCGTGGACCCGCTGGGCATCCTCTCGGCGGCCATCGACACCGTGCAGGGCAACGAGCGTGGCGCCTCGACCATCACCCAGCAGCTGGTGCGCGAGCGGCTGCTCGACCCGACGCTGGTCGCCGACCCGAGCCGGGTCATCGAGCGCAAGCTCAAGGAGATCATCCAGTCGGTGCGCCTGACCGAGGCCTACCCCGGTGAGCAGGGCAAGCAGCAGATCATCACCGCGTACTTCAACAGCAACTACTACGGCAACGGCAGCTACGGGATCCTGGCCGCGGCGAAGGGCTATTTCGGCGTGTCCGACCTGCACCAGCTGACGCTCGGCCAGGTGGCGCTGCTGGCGGCCCTGCCGCAGTCGCCGTCGAGCTACGACCTGGTGCGCAACGCCGTCACCGCGGCCGACGGCACGCTGTACGTGCCGCTCGACCCGACCATCCCCATCGTCGCCCGGCGCGACTACATCCTCGACCTGCTCGCGAGCGACCCGTCACGCCTCGTGCTGACCGGCAACCAGTACAGCGCGGCCGATTTCGAGGCGGCCAAGAACGAGCCCATCGTGCTCGCTCCGCAGGCTTCTCAGCAACAGCAGCAGTGGCTGGCGCCGCACTTCATCTGGGCGCTGCGCGACGAGCTGGCCCAGAAACTGTGCGGCGATGCCGACACCTGCCCGGCACTCGAGGCGGGTGGCCTGCACATCGTCAGCACGCTCGACGCGAACATGCAACAGATCGCCGAGAAGTGGGTCACCGCCGGCGTGTTCCTGCCCCACTCGACCGATCCCGAGGCGATGGCCGCGCAGCTTGGCGTGCCCTACGAGCCGTGGATGAAGAAACTCGCGAAGCTGCAGGTGGGCAACGGCGCGCTGGTGGCGATGGACTACCAGACCGGCGAGATCCTGGCCTACGTGGGCAGCGCCGGCTATTACCGCGCCAGCGACGCCACGCCCCAATTCCAGCCGCAGTTCGACGTGCTCGCCAACGGCTGGCGCCAACCTGGCTCGGCCTTCAAGCCGTTCAACTTCGTGACCGGCATCAACGACGGGACGATGACCGCGGCGAGCATGTTCATGGACGTCACCACGCCCTTCCCCGACGGCAACAACACGTACATCCCGACCGACTACGACGGCCTCGAGCGCGGGCCGCTGCGCATGCGCAGCGCACTGCAGTGGTCGCTCAACATTCCCGCGGTCAAGGCCCTCGAGATCAACGGCGTCAGCCACGTCTTCGACATGGCCCAGCGCTTTGGCATGGTCTTCCAGAACGACCAGCCGACCGCCGGCCTGTCGCTCACCCTGGGCACCGAGGTGACCCACCCGCTCGACGTGACCGAGGCGTTCGCCACGCTGGCCAACGGCGGGCGGCACATCGGCTACACGCACATCCTGCGCATCGAGAACGCCAGTGGCCAGGACCTCGTGCCGCCGTATACGCCGCCGGCCGGCGACCAGGTCGTCAGCCCCCAGGCGGCGTATCGTCATGACCAACATCCTGGCCAGCAACACCGACCCGCACCAGAACCCCATCTGGGGCGCGTTCGCGCTCAAGGGCCCCAACGGCCGGCGGCCGGCAACCATCAAGACGGGCACCAACGACGACGCCATCGACCTCGACGCCTTCGGCTACATCGCCCCACCGGACGACGCCGGGCGGGCCGCCGGCGAGCACGCGTTGGTGGTCGGTGCCTGGAACGGCAACAGTGACGACACGTCCGTGCTGCGCCCCAACAACCCGGTCTTCTCGACCGACATCGCCGCGCCCACCTGGCACGGTTTCATGCAGGAGGTCACCGCCAACTGGCCGGTCCAGGACTTTGCCGTGCCGCCGGGCATCGTCAACGCCGACGTTGACGCGTGGACGGGCATGGCCCCCACCGAGTACACCACGCAGACGGTCAACGAGGTCTTCATCGACGGTACGGTCCCCGGGCCCGACACCACCAAGCAGGCCTTGCAGGTGCTCGACGACGGGTCGGGCAACCTCCAGCTGTGGGTCGACGGCTGTGTCGGGACGCCGGTAACGGAGGGCTTCCTCAACCTCGACAACGTCGACGCCGGCCACCCCGACTGGCAGATCGCCGACCAGAACTGGATCGCCCGCGCCAAGCAGGGTGTGGGCATAGCCGGCGGGCCCGACCCGCAGAACCCGACCAAGACCAGTTACCTGTTCAACAAGAGCTACACCCCGTACGGCCACAGTTGGGGCGCGCCGTGGCCGCCGACCGAGAGCTGCATCCCGGGCGCATCGCCGTCGCCGAGCGAATCGTTGAGCCCGTCGCCGAGCGAGTCACCCAGCCTGCTGCCGACCGAGACACCGACTCTCAACCCGACCCCGCCGCCGACCAGCCAGCCCACGCCACCGCCGACGCTGCCGCCGACGGCACCGCCCAGCCAGCCGCCCACGCCACCGCCCACCGGCCCACCGAGTCCGCCGCCCTCGTAGCGCGCCCGTCTGCGAGCGTCGATCAACAGCGAGACTTGACGAGCGCTGGCCGCAACCACGGCTGATGCGTGTGCCGCATCAAGATCCGGCAATTCCCTGAGTGGAGGTGATCCGAATCGGCGTTTTCGGGGCACGTCACCGCACGGAAACGCGGGAATCGATGCTGCACGCGCATCACGCGTATCGATGATGTGGGCGGTCCGCTCTTCGTGAGGCCATCGCGGCTCCAGTTCGCGATGTTCGGCACTTGCGCGGCGGTGTACACACGCCCACGATCCCGGTATGCAACGGACCCTGCCCGCGTTGTTCGTCTTCGTGCTGCTCGCCGCGAGTTGCGGCGCACCGGGGGCCTCGCCCACGCCGCAGCCTTCTGAGATCCCGTCGCCGACAGGCTGCCCGCTCCACTGCCGTCCGATGCCGACTGCGACGCCCACCGCTTCGCCACTCCCCTCGCCCACGCCCACGTCGACCTTCACGGTCACGCCGTCACCCAGCGCCCCGATCATCGATCTGGCCCTCGACGTCCAGCAACTACCGGCGCGCTACTCGGGGACCGTGTACAACGCCGGCGACGCACTCGTGTGGGCCGACGGCAACCAGATCTGGCGCTACGCGTTGGAGGGTTCGCCGGAGGTCGTGTACACCGGCGACGCGGGCGACTGGGTCGGCCCTGTCGTGGCGAGCGATGCCGGGTACCTGTTTGTCGAGGAGAAACGTCAGAAGGGCCTGACCCAGAGCCCAAAGGCCCCCTGGCGGCTCTACTTCCTGGCCGCCGGGTCGAGCACACCGGTGCTGATCGAGCGGTACACCAACGATCAGCTCGGCAACCCGAACATCGCCATCAACGACACTTATCTCGCGTGGTCGCCTTCATCGGGCACCTACTCCGATCCAGTTGTGGCGCTGCGCTTTGCGCGCGTCGACCAGCTCGACCAGCCGCGCACGCTGTTCTCGTACCACGCCGAGACACGCTCGCTTGGGGACGTCGCGCTGTGGCGCGACGAGCTCTGGTACTACGTGTCGGAGAACGACTTCGCGCACGGACGCGCATACCCGCACATCGAGATGGTCGACCTGCTGCATCCCGACGCCGGCCCCACGATCTACGGTTCCGATGAGCGTGCGCTAATGCCCGCGGCGAACGACCAGGTGGTCGCGTTCCAGGGTGGCGGCTCACCCGAGGACGGCATGGGCCAGCCGGCCTGGCCATACATCTACTGGCGCGCCACCGGCACGTACCAGCAGGTACCGTTGCCGCACTACCCGAACCGTGAGACCGCCGAGATCCAGTTCCCCACCGTTGGCAATCGCTTCGTCGCGTGGTGGGACTACGAGGCGACGCAGTTCTATGTCTACGACCTGGCCCAGCATGCTCTACGGCGGATCGTCGAGAACGACCCGCACGGGCCCAGGTACCTGCAGCCGTCAGTCAGCGGCAACCTGCTGAGCTGGGTGTACTTCGCCAACGACCAGACGCCCGGGCGCATCCAGTGGGCGTACCTGCCCGACTGACGCTCGCTCCAGCCAGCAACCACGACGGTTGATGCGCGTGCCGCATCACGACCCGGCGATTCCCTGCACAAACAAGATCCAGATCGCCGTTTGCGATGCACATTCCCGCACGTAAACGTCGAAAACGATGCTGCACGCGCATCACGCGCACTGAATGGGGCGGAGGTGGGCGCCGCCGCTAGAGCTCGACGATCGTCGCGCCGTCGCCGCCTTCGCCACGCTCGCCGGGGCGCCATGACTTGACCAGTGGATGGCCGCTCATGTGGGCGCGCAGCGCGTCGCGCAGCGCACCCGAGCCATGGCCGTGGATGACGGTCAGGCGCGACGCCCCGGCGACCGCTGCCTGGTCCAGGTAGGTGTCGAGCGACTCAAGCGCCTCCTCGACGCGCGCGCCGCGCAGGTCGAGACTCGACGGCACGGCGCGCGGCGCCGGACGGGGTGCCGGCGGCGCGCGCAGCACATCCTCGCGCGGCGGAGCAGCCGGCGACAACTCAGCGAGCGGCACGTTGATGCGCATCGAGCCGGCCGCCAGCGTGGCCTCCCCCTTGTCGGCGTCAATCGCCTCGACAGTGCCCTGCCAGCCACTCGCGCTACGCGCGTACTGACCCACATCCACCGGCCCACCTGACGCCGGCACGGGAGTCTCCTCGGGCGCCGGCTCACCGATGAGCTCGGTCAGGTGCGCCGTGGACTGTTCCAGCAATTGTTCCGTGAGCGTCTGACGCTCGAGAAGCTCACGCGCCGCGGCAATCTCGGCCTGCACCTGCGCAAGCTGCTGCTGGGCGTCCGCCCGAGCGTCGGCCAGCGCCTGCTCCCGCTCTCGCCGCGCAACCCGGCGTTCCTCCTCCGCCTCGTGCCTGGCAGCACGCGCGCGTTCCTCGGCCGCCGCCACTCGCGCGAGGGCATCCTCGGTCGACGCGCGCGTCTCGCGGATCGAGGCCAGCGTCTGCTCGAACTCGGCCTGCGCCTGGCCCAGCCGTGACCGCGCATCGGCGACGACCGAATCGGGCAGGCCCAGGCGCTCGGCGATGGCGAAGGCCTGGCTGGCACCGGGCAGGCCGATCGTCAGATGATAGGTCGGCCGCAAGCTCGCAAGGTCGAAGTCGACCGAAGCGTTCTCCACTCCCGCCGTGTTGTGCGCGTACGTCTTGAGTTCGGCGTAGTGGGTGGTCGCCGCGACCAGCGCCCCGGCCGCGATCAGGCGGTCGAGCAGGGCCTGGGCCAGGGCGGAGCCTTCGGTCGGATCGGTGCCCGCGCCCAGCTCGTCGAGCAGCACCAGGCTGCCCTTTCCCGCGGCTTCGACGATGCGCACGATCGAGCGCATGTGGCCGGAAAAGGTCGACAGCGACTGGGCGATCGACTGCTCGTCGCCGATGTCGGCGAACACGTCGGCGAAGACCGGCAGGCGCGATCCCGGCGCAACCGGAATGGGCAGGCCCGACTGGTGCATCAGCGCCAGCAGGCCGATGGTCCGCAGGGCGACCGTCTTGCCGCCGGTGTTGGGGCCGGTGATCACGAGCGCGCGGAAATCGGTGCCCAGGCGCACGTCGATGGGCACCACGTGGCCGCTTAACCCGGGGTGCCGCGCGGAGAGCAGCACCATGTCATCGGTAGCCACGGTCTCGGGCCGAACCGCGTCGAGCTCGTCCGACAGCCGTGCACGGGCCAGCCAGAAATCGAAGGTGGCCAGCGCGGCAAGAGTCTCCTCCAGCGCCTCGGCCTGGGCACCGACCAGCCGCGACAGCTCGTCGAGGATGCGCTCCTCCTCGGCCTGCACCTTGAGCTGCGCCTCACGCCAGGTGTTGCCCAGCTCGACCATCACGAGGGGCTCGATGAACAGCGTCTGGCCGCTGCCCGACTGGTCGTGGACGATGCCCTTGACGCGGCCGCGCGCGTCGGCCCGCACGGGCACCACGTAGCGATCGTTGCGCAGGGTGACGATGGGTTCCTGCAGTGCGCCGGACAGGTCCGCGCTGTGCACCAGCGTTTCGAGCCGCGAGCGCAGCCGCTCGTAGGCGACGCGCACCGCGCGGCGCAGGCCGCCGAGTGACGGTTGACGCCGAGTCGAGCAACTCGCCGGCGTTGTCGACGCTCGCCTCGAGGCGCGCGCGCAACTGCGGCAGCGGCTTGATCGCGCGGCCCAGTTCGTGCAGCAGCGGTGGCCGTTCGCCACGCAGCACGTCGGCGAGGCGCCCGGCTGCGACGAGCGTGTCGAGGATCTCGAGCAGCTCCGGTCCCACCAAACGCCCGCCGCGGCGCGCCCTGCCGATCAGCATGGTGATGTCGCGCGCGCCGCCGACGCCCACGTCCGGCCGGCGCTGCAGGATGTCGCGCGCCTGGTCGGTCTCGTCGAGGAACCGGCGCACCACCAGCGGGTCGGTCGAAGGAGCCATCGCCATGGACAGCTCACGCGACGGCGAGAAACTCGTATAACCGGCGACGCGCCGGCGAATCTCGGGGTACTCGAGCAGCTCCTGGCTGCGCCGGTCGGTCATGACACGCAGATCATCGCGAAACGGATGGATTGCCGGCGAGCCAGAAGCGCCACGGCCGCGCGGCCCAGTCGCTGCCGGCGTAGTCGACACCGATGCGCGGCCCGCTCGCGATCTCCTCCCCCGTCTTGGCGGCAGGGCCGGTCCCGTCGACGGCCGCCGCCAGCCACAGCTCGCCGGGGCCCGTCAGGTCGTAGCCGTCAAAACGCCGGTCGATGTCGAGGGCCTGGCACAGCTTCGCCGGACCAGCGCACAGCCGAGCCGCCGCCTCGTGCGGCCGGTTGCGGCGCAACTGCATCTGTGAAACGCCCGCGAGTGGCTCCAGGGCACGGATGAGCACCGCGCCGGCCGGCTGACCGGCGTAGCCCACCACGTTGAGACAGCTGTGCATGCCGTATACGAGATAGACGTAGGCGTGGCCCACCTCCCCGAACATGGGCGCGGTGCGCGGCGTGAGTCCCGCGCGGGCGTGGCTGGCGCGGTCCTGCGGCCCGCGGTACGCCTCGGTCTCGACGATCCGGCCGACTGCCTGCCAGCCCTCCCCTTCGCGCACCACCAGCACGCCCAGCAATGCCTGCGCGAGCTCGACCGTGGCCCGGGCGAAGAAGTCGCGCGAAAGCGGCCGGCCGGCCTCAGCCGGGGTGGACGACATTGGCCGGCAGCAGCAGGCCGCCCAACGCCAACAGGCCGGGGACCAATGAGTTGTGCACCGCTTGACCGATGACCGAGCCGGTCAGGCCCGCGTGGACCTCGCTCAAGCCGGTCAGCTCCAGGCTGACCGGGTAGCCGCCCGCGTAGTACGAGTCGAAGATGATCAGCACCGAGCCGACCACCAGGATGGCCACGCACACTCCCAGCACGCCACCCAGCCCGTCATCGAGCCACTGGCGCTTGCTCACGTCCATGCGCGTGCCGGCGACCTCGATGATCACCGTCGCGAGCGTGAACAGGAAGCCGAAGACGAGCAGGAACGCGACCATCTCGTTGTATTGCCATGACAGGTCGGGTTGCTGCGTGGCGAGCCAGGTGGCCACCCAATCACGCAGATAGGCCGCGGCCAGGAAGCTGATCAGCCAGACGCCGATCAGCAGCAACTGGCGTAGCGCGCCGCGCCATGCGCCCACCAGGAAGGCGCCGCCAAAGATGATCAGCAGGACGACGTCAGCCACTGCGTACGCGTCCACCGAGCTCGTCGGCCACGGCGTTCTCGATGGCCACGGTCATATCAGCGAGCTGCTCATCGGTCGGTCCGGTCTCGTCAGGCTGAAAGCGCAACCGGTAGGCGAGGCTGATCTCGTCGGCACCGAGCGGCGGGCCCTGGTAACGGTCGAAGAGCGACAGTCGCGCCAGGCGCGGGCCCGCGTGCTGACGGATGAGCTGCGCGACCCGCCCTGCCTCCGCTTGGCGGGGCACGACGATGGCGATGTCGAGCTCGACGGCCGGCAACTGGGCCAGCTGGCGCACCTCGGCCACCGGCCGCGCAAGGTCGGCCAGCAGCGCGAGATCGAGCGTGGCGACGACCGCGCGCTCGGCGCGCACGCCAGCCGCGGCGAGGTAACGCGGATCGAGTTCGCCCACGCGCCCCAGCTCGACTGTCCGCCCGTCGTCCTGCGCAATGACCGCGGCGGTCCGGCCGGGATGCTCGATGCCCGGCGCTATATCGCGCGGACGTTGGTACTCGACTGGCGTCACGCCGACCCGGTCGAGCAGCCAGCTGATGACCGCCTTGACGTCCTCGGCACCCGCAGGCCGCGCGGGTTCGTACCACGATGGCGCGCGCACGTCACCGCTGAACATGATGGCCAGCCGGTCCTGCTGCCACGGCTTGTCGGCGCGCCACTCGTGCACCGCGCCGATCTCGAACACGGCCAGGTCCGCCTGGCGCTGGCGCTCGTTGCGCGCCAGCACGGCGAGCATGCCCGGCAGCATCGAGCGGCGCAGTTCGGAGTGATCGATCGACACGGGGTTGGCGACGCGGATGGTGGCCGGATCGTCCACCGCGAAACCGAGCCGCGCATGATCGCCGGGGCCGATCAGGGCGTTGGTGAGCGCCTCCGCCAGGCCGCGGCCCGAGAGCAGGTCGCGAAGCTGGTCGGTCAGCCGGTGGGGGTCGGGCCGGTAGGGCGGCATGGGCGTGTCAGGCAACCGCGGCGGCAACTCCTCGTAGCCGCGTACGCGGATGATCTCCTCGGCGACGTCGGCCTCGATGGCGATGTCGCGGCGATGCGGTGGCGCTACGGCAACCAGGCCGCCCTCGGTGCCCGGCTCGACGCCGATGCCCATCCGCGCCAGCGCAGCGGCCATGGCGTCGGGCGCGATGTCCTCGCCCAGCAGCCGGCTCACGCGGGCGGGCCGGAAGGCCACGCGGTGCGGTTGCTCGTCGACCGGGTTGCTGTCGACCACGCCGACCGCGGCGCGCCCGCCCGCCCAGTGGGCCAGCAGCTGCGCGGTGCGATCCGCGCCCAGGCGAGCGAGGCGCGACTCCTGGCCTTTTTCGAAACGCAGGCTGGCCTCGCTGCGCAGCGCGAAGTGGAACGCGGTGCGGCGGATGGAGACTGGATCGAAGATCGCCGACTCGACGATCGCCGTCGTCGTCGATTCGCCCACCTCGCTGCCGGCGCCACCCATCACGCCGGCGATGCCGATCGCGCCGCGCTCGTCGGCAATCACCAGGGTGTCAGGCGTCAGCTCCCGATCGACGTGGTCGAGCGTTTCGAGGTGTTCGCCCGCGTGCGCGCGGCGGACGACGATGTGGTCGTTGGCCACCGCGCCGGCATCGAAGACGTGGATCGGCTTGCCCAGCTCGAGCATGACGTAGTTGCTGGCGTCGACCACGTTCGACACCGGCCGCATGCCGGCCGCCGACAGGCGCAGCTGGACCACCAGCGGCGAGGGTCCAATGTGCAGTGCGTCAACGTAGCGGCCCACGAAGCGCGGGCACAGCGCCGCGTCGTCGACCTGCACGGACAGGTGCTCTGCCGTGGCGTCGCCGCTCTCGGGCACGGCGATGACCGGCCAGCGAACTTCGCTGCCGGTGATTGCGGCCACTTCGCGCGCGAGGCCGATGAGCGACAGCGCGTCACCACGATTGGGCTTGACGTCGACGTCGAGGACCACGTCGCCGGCGACCTCGCTCAGCGGTCGGCCCAGGGTCAGGCCGTCGAGCGCAGCACCGGCGTCGTGCGCAGCGCCGGCCGGCGCGAGGATCATGATGCCGTCCGCATCGGTCGTCAGCCCGAGCTCGGCGCCCGAGCAGAGCATGCCCTGGCTCTCGACGCCCGCGATGCTGGTCACGCCGATGGCCCGCTCGCCGGGCAGCACCGCGCCGGGCAGGGCCACCGGCACGCGCTGGCCGGGTGCGATGTTGTGCGCCCCGCACACGATCGACAGCGGCTGGTCTCTATCGGACACGCGCACACTGGTCAGCGACAGGCGCTGCGAATTGGGGTGCGGCGCGACCTCGAGCAGCTCGCCCACGACGACCGACTTCCAGTCGGCGCCGATGACCTCGATCGAGGAGACCTCCATGCCCAGCATGGTCAGGCGCTCGGCGAGCCGCTCGGGCGGCAGGTCGAAGTCGACGTAGTCGCGCAGCCAGGACAGCGGAACGCGCATCAGAAGCTCTCCAGGACGCGCAGATCGTCCTCGAAGAAGGCGCGGATGTCGGGAATGCCGTGGCGCAGCCCGGCGATGCGGTCGACGCCCATGCCAAAGGCAAAGCCCTGGTAGCGGTCGGGGTCGAGCCCGCCGTTGTGCAGCACGACCGGGTGGACCATGCCCGCACCCAGGATCGTCACCCAGCCACTGCGCTTGCACGACGGGCAGCCCACGCCACCGCATACCAGGCAGCTCACGTCGAAGGCAACCGATGGCTCGGTGAACGGGTAGTAGCCGGGCCGGAAGCGGGTCGCCTTGTCGGCGCCGAACATGGCGTGCGCGAACTCGATCAGGAGCCCGCGCAGGTGGGCCATGGTCGTGCCCTCGTCGACCATAAGTCCTTCCACCTGGAAGAACTCGAAGTTGCGGTCGGCAGCGACGTTCTCGTAGCGGAAGCAGCGCCCCGGCAGCAGCGCGCGGATGGGCGGTGGCGTCGCGCGCATGACGTGGATCTGGCCGGGCGAGGTATGCGTGCGCAGCACCCAGTGGCGGTCCGGGCCGGCGACATAGAGCGTGTCCCACAGGTCGCGTGCCGGGTGGTCGGCGGGAATGTTGAGCGCCTGGAAGTTGACCTCGTCGGTCTCGACCTCGGGCGACTCATAGGTCACGAAGCCGAACTGGCCGAAGATGCGCGCGATCTCGCGCTGCGTCTCGATGAGCGGATGGAGCGAGCCGCGCGCGAGCGTGGGCCCGGGCAACGTGACATCGCTGCGCTCGCGCGCGAAGCGGACATCCAGGGCGATCTCGTCGAGCCGCGCGCGGCGCTCGGCAATCTGCCGCTCGAGCTCCTCGCGCACCGGGTTGGCCAGGCCACCGACCTTGGCCCGATCCGGACCGGGTAGCTGGCCGATGGAGGCGAACAGCTTGCGCAGCTCGCCGTTGCGTCCCAGGAAGGAATTCTCGACGGCGTCGAGCTCGGCCGGGTCGTCGGCCCTGGCTACCGCTGCCTGGGCGCGGGCATTCAGCTCAGCGAGCTGGGCGGAGAAGGACTCCAGGTCCACGGCGATGCGCCGCTACCTGGCCCGTGCGACCTCGACGATGCTGGCAAAAGTAGCCGCATCGCGCACCGCGATGTCGGCCAGGATCTTGCGATCGAGCGCAACGCCCGCCGTCTTGAGACCGCTGATCAGCTTCGCGTAGGACATGCCGTTCTGGCGCGCCGCAGCGTTCAGGCGCACGATCCACAGCGCGCGCATCTGGCGCTTGCGCTGCTTGCGGCCGGCGTACGAGTACGCCATGGCATGGAGCAGCGCCTCGCGCGCCGGCTTGACCAGCCGCGAGCGTGTGCCGCGGCGGCCCTCAGCCGCTTTGAGGAGCCGCTTGTGACGCTTGTGCGCGGTGACGCCGCGCTTGACCCTGGCCATGATCGCCTACTTCTTCTTGAAGTACGGCAGCAGGTGCTGGACCTGCTCCGCGCTGGTGGAATCGAGCACTTCCTTGCCGGCATAGCGGCGCGTGCGACGCGACGACTTGATGTCGAGGTGGTGGCCGCTCCACGCCTTGACGCGCACGACCTTGCCCGTGCCGGTCACGCCGAAGCGTTTCTGCGCGCCCTTGTGGGTCTTCATCTTGGGCATCTGTCTCTAAGCTCCTGCCGGTTTTCCGTTGCTCGCGGCGGCGACCTGGGCGGGCATCGCCTGGTCGGCGCCGTTGGTCGGCGCCGCCTCCTCGCCACCCTCAGCGCCATCCTCGTGCCGCTGGGCCTTGGCCTTGTGAGTCGAGGCGATCACCAGCGACATCTGCCGCCCCTCGAGCAGCGGCTGTCGCTCGACCGTCCCATGCTCGCTGACCTGCTCCGCGAAACGCGTCAGCAGGTCGCGACCAAGGTAGGCGTGGCTCACTTCACGGCCGCGAAACTGGACCGTCACCTTGACCCGGTCGCCGTCCTCCAGGAACTGGACGGCGCGGCGCGCCTTGGTGTCGAAGTCGCCCTTGCCAATCTTTACCTTGAGCCTTATCTCCTTGAAGTCGACCGATCGCTGATGCCGGCGCGCCTCTTTCTCGCGGCGGGCCTGCTCGTACTTGAACTGGCCGTAGTCGAGAAGTCGGGTGACCGGCGGGGCGGCCATGGGAGCGACTTCGACTAGATCGTAGCCCCGTTCCTGCGCGAGCCGGAGAGCCTCCGCGGTGGGCAGCACGCCCATCTGGTTTCCCTCTTCATCCACGACCCGTACGGTCGGGACGCGGATCATCTCGTTTACTCGCAGTTCTCGGCTCAGGCCTGATCCCTCTCTGTCAAAGACGTCTCTCCGGCACTCTGTCGGCCGCGGGACTATAGCACATGGCGGCTGCTCTTCCGGACGTTCGTTTCCGGCTTTGCTCAGTTCGGACCGGCGTTCGTCCAGTCGGTGAATGTGTCGCCGTAACTGCCGTCGAAATCGATCAGCGTCGAGAGGATGTTGAGGTTGTTCTCGGTCCAATCGAAGCGGATGCCGATGGCCTGGTCGGCGCACAGCAGATTGCCCGCGTCGGCGGTGTCGTTGTTGTAGTGATACGTGGTCTCGCGCGAGCCGTTCTGGCAACTGTCGGCCGAGCCCGGTGGGAAGGCGGCGAGGCGCGCCTGGTAGGCCGCATTCATGTCCGCGGCGCTGCCGTACTGGACGTACTCGGCTACCTCGGCGCCGGCGTGGCCGGTCTGGCCGACGGCCAGGAAGCACGACACGCGGAACTTGGCCATGCCGCCGTAGGGACCGGGAACCGGGCCTTCGAAGCACGAGGACGACCAGTCGTGCGGGACGTGGTTGAGCATCAGGTCCTGCGCACCGCTGCTCGGTTCGCCGTTGAGGTTGGCCACGCCGAAGGCGGTCGCGTGAGTCACCGACACGGTATAGCCATCCGATTCGGACTCGCCATACACCGCCGCGTGGTCGAAGCTCGATGGGCCATCGGCCTGCTCGTAGGCGGCGACCATGCCACCGCCGTTGAGCCACATCGCCAGGCGCAGCTTGCCGGTGGTCATGGCGCCACACTCGACGGCCAGGTCGGTGGGTTGTCCGACCGGGATGTCGAGCGCGCCCGGGTCGCTGCGCTGGAGGACAGTCACGCCGTTGCTGTCGATCGACACGAAGATCCACTCCCCGTCTGTGGTGCTGACGAGGCCGCCCACGAGCGTCTGGTCGCCCGAGTCGCACAACAGGCCGAAGATGCCGTCCGTCTGCGGCACGAACTCGCCGGCGACCGCCAGCGTGCCGCTCTGCGTACCGGTCGGCCGCGAACTCCACAGCCAGCCCGGGTTGACCGGCGCGAGCTGCAGGCCGCCGGCCTGGAAAGTGACCGTGCCGCCGTTCGACGTGCCCGTCGCCCAGCCATTGTTGATGTCCATCGCGTCGTCGAACAGCTGGTCTTTGGTGGTCGAACCGAGCGAGCTGCTCGGTGGAGCACTGGCGGGCTGGCTGGCCGGCGCGCTGGGCGAGGCCGATGCGGGCAGGCTCGCCGTGACGGTGGGGGCCACCGTCGGGGTCGGGGTCGGGCTCGCCGTGGCCGCCGGCGAAGGGCTGGCGCTCGGGGTCGGGCTGGTCGCGGGACTCGGCGATTCCGAGGTGACCGACACGCAGCCGGTGACGAGGACGCCAACAAGGAACAAAGCCGCAGCCGCCTTCATGATCGATCCTCCCTGTGGGCGCGAATCGTAGCGGATGGCCGACCAGAATCGACCTCCGCTAGGACGGACGGCGGGCAGCCGCCTCCTCGACCAGCCGATCGGCCAGCTCGTCCCACGACATCACGGGAAGTTGTTCGCCCGCCCGCGTGCGCGCCGCCACGCTGCCGGCTTCGACCTCGCGGTCGCCGAGCACGAGCATGTACGGCGTCTTCTGCTCCTGCGCCAGGCGGATCTTGTTCTGCATGCGGTTCGAGCTCTCGTCGACCTCCACCCGCAGGCCGCGCGCGCGCAGGCTGGCAGCCAGCTTGTCGGCCGCCTCGTTGTGGCGGTCGGCGATGGGAATGACGACTGCCTGCACCGGCGAGCACCAGAACGGGAAGGCGCCCGCGAAATGCTCGGTCAGCACGCCGATGAAGCGCTCCAGCGAGCCCAGGATGGCGCGGTGGATGGCGACCGGGCGCTGCCGCTCGCCGTGTTCATCGACATACCACAGGTCGAAGCGCTCGGGCAGCATCAGGCGGTCGACCTGGATCGTCGCCGTCTGCCATTCGCGGCCCAGCGCGTCGGCAACCTGGATATCGATCTTGGGCGCATAGAACGCACCGTCGCCCGGCTTGACGCGGTAGTTGACGCCCGACGCCTTGAGCGCGTCGAGCATCATCGCCTCGGTTTCACGCCACGTCTGTTCGTCGCCCAGCGCCTTGTCCGGCCGTGTGCCAAAGGTGAGCACCGGCTCCAGCCCAAACCACGAGTAGAACTCGGTTACCTCGCCCATCAAGGCGAGGATCTCCTCCTGGATCTGGGCCGGCGTGAGGTAGATGTGCGCGTCGTCGGTGTAGAAGTGGCGCACCCGAGTCAGGCCCGAGCGCACCCCCGACAGCTCCGAACGATGAAGGACGCCGTATTCGGCCAGGCGCAGCGGGAACTCGCGGTACGAGCGCACGCGCGAGCGATAGATGAACGTCGATTCGGGGCAGTTCATGGGCTTCAGGCTGTACGTCTGCTCGTCGTCCTCGACGATGAACATGTTGTCGCGGTACAGGTCCCAGTGGCCCGACTGCTCCCACAGCTTCTTGTGCACCAACGGCGGCGTGTAGATCTCCTGGTAGCCGCGCCGCGCCTGGATGCCGCGCATGGCGTTCTGCAGCGTCTGGTACAGCAGCCAGCCCTTGGGATGCCAGAACGCCTCCCCGGGCGCCACGTCGTGGAAGCTGAACAGGTCGAGCTGCACGCCCAGGCGACGGTGATCGCGCTTCTTGGCCTCCTCGCGGCGCCACAGGAAACGGTCCAGCTCTTCCTGCGTCTCCCAGACCGTGCCGTAGATGCGCTGCAGCGCGGGGCGCTGCTGGTCGCCGCGCCAGTACGCACCGGAAACGGCAAGCAACTTGAACGGCCCGATCCTGCCCGTCGACTCGACGTGCGGCCCACGGCACAGGTCGATGAACTGGCCGTGCTGGTACGTGGATACCTCGGGCATGGGCTGGTTGGCGGCGGTGGCTGCCTGACGCAGGTCGGTGATGATCTCCACCTTGAATGGCTGGCCCTGCTTCTCGAAGAAGGCCAGCCCCTCGTCGGGCGGCAGGACGTTGCGCACGAACGGGTGGTCGGCCTTGACCGACGCTGCCATGCGTGCCTCGATCGCCTCCAGGTCGTCGGGCGTCAGCGGGCGCGGCAGCTCGAAGTCGTAGTAGAAGCCGTCGGCGATGGCCGGGCCGATGCCCAGCTTCGCGTCGGGGAACAGGTCGAGCACCGCCTCGGCCATGACGTGCGCGGCCGAGTGGCGCATGGGATCGAGCGGGTCACCGGCGTGGGCGTCGAGCAGCTCCTCGGCCGACTCGCGCTTGGGCGCCTCGAGCGCCAGCTCTTCCTCGTTCTCTACAACCATCGGAAGCCTCCGAGAATCAAAAACCTCTCGTCCGTCGACACCTCGACGGGACGAGAGGCGCGAACCTCCCGCGGTTCCACCCGCGCTTGCCACTCCCCAGCGTTCCCGGCAAGTGGCCACTCATGCTGCCGCGTTAACGGGCGGCGCCCGTACCGGTTCTCCGGTCGCTCACGGGTGGTGCGCTCTCGGCCGATCTGCCGCCCGGGCTTCCAGCCCACCGACCCGGGCTCTCTGTGGCCAGGTTCCGATCGCGCGCGTCCCGCTCGACGCTTTCAAAGTTGTTCGCAGTATACGGCGACCCATGCGCAACGCGGCATCCCGCCTCCCCACCTCTCGTTCCAGCGACACGCAGGTTTGCATGTCATTTGCACACGACATGGGCCTACTGCGCCGATTTCGCCCTCCGACGCCCTCGCGGCTGCCGATTCCGAGCCGGCAGGTGACCTACTCACGCTTGTACGCTCACGCTGGGGCCACGGAACCCGCCCGCCTTGGCCACTCGTGTGCAAATCACGTGCAATATCGCCTGGAGGCTTCGCCTGGACCGGCGTCGCGTTGCGCACGCGGCCATAATCGCGGCATGGACGCCTCCGCGCGGATTACCGTGCGCCACCTGCTCGCCCGGCCGGCAGGCTGGCTGCCGCTGGTCATGTCGGTCGCTGCATTGGCCGTCATCGGCTGGTACCTGGCGCTCTATGGCCCCGTCGCCCAGCCCGACGAGGGGCTGCACGCCCACCTGTGGCAATTGCTGATGGGCCTGCAGCTGCCGGTCATCGCCTACTTCGGCTACGCGTGGCTGCCTCGCGCGCCGCGACCGGCGATCGCGGTCATCGGCATCCAGCTGGCCACCGCGCTGCTGCTCGGTTTCCTGCCGCTCGCACTGCTCGGCGGCCTGTAGTCGGGCAAGAACCCTAGAGGGCCAGCCAGGTCCCCTTCCCTGCCGCCACCGCACGGCGGTAGAGCTCCGGCGCGACGGCCATGTCGTCGAGTGCCAGGCCCAGGTTCATGGCCATCAGGCGTTCCTGGTCGTTCTGCCGGCCCGGCTTCTGGCCGGTCACGATCTCGCCCAGGTCGGCGTACGGCTGCGGCGTGACCTTGAAGTAGCCCTGCTCGCGGTAGTAGTCGAACTGCGCGTGGTCGTCGGTCGCGATGCGGTCGAACTCGGCCAGGGCGTCGCCCGTCCAGTAGCTGTCGAAGTCGACCGCGCTGGCGAAGGCGCCCGGTTTGAGCCAGCCCGCCGGAATGGTCGGCTGGGGGTCGTGCCGGATGGGTCCGGAGGTCACGATCAGGTCGGAGTCGGTGACCGCATCGCGCGGATCGACGACCACGACCACGTCGAGGCCAAGGACGCTGCGCATTTCGTTCGCGTAGCGCTCGCGCGCCGCCGGGTTCACGTCGTAGGCGAATACGCGCTTGAGCGGGAAGAGGTGCGCCAGGGCCGCCAGGTTGGTGCGGCCCTGCACGCCGCAGGCGAGGATGCCGGCCGTCTCGCTGTTCGGGCGCGCCAGGTATTTCGCCGCGAGGCCGGTAGCCCCACCGGTGCGGATGCCGGTGATCCAGGTGCAGTCCATGACGCTCAGGGGCATGCCCGTTTCGGGATCGTTGAGCACCAGCAGGCCGCTGATGTACGGCAGGCCGCGCGCCGGGTTGGCCGGGTAGCCGCCGACCCACTTGATGCCCGCCGACCGCAGCGCGGGAATGAACGCCGGCATCGCGTGGATGAAGGCATCGGGCAGCGTGTGGATGCCCGGCTTGGGCGGCATCTCGACCTTGCCCCTGCCCTTTTCCTCGAACGCCGTGGCGAGCAGGTCGATGACCGTGCCCATGTCAAGCCCGACCGACTCGACGTCCGCCCGTGACAGGTACAGCAGCCGCCCTGCCTCACTCGCCATGGTCCGACTCTAGCAACCTCGCCAACTACCCACCGTCGGCGCCCGCAGACACAACGCCGACTTCGGAAGCTCGCACGGCGGCAAGGTCGTGCCGTGGGCCTCAGGCGGGAGCGCCTCGGCCGGGCAACCGACGGGATGGACTGGTACTACCCGGATATCGGTAAGGGCGGTGTATCGATCTACCATTCCGTCTGTCCCGATTACGACCAGCCGGAGGGCTCCGCGGTGGTCCGGCGGCACTCGTCGATGCGCTGACGGTCCGCCATTCGGTGGCGTCACCGGGGACGCAATGGAAGGACCGTAATGCGACGTCCATCGGCGTCGAGCCAGCTTCTCACCGGCATCGTGGTCATTGCCATGTTCGCCGTCCTGCTTTCGCTGGCCGCCCTGGCTTCGCAACCACCGGCGGCCGGCACACCCTTCGCATTCGCTTCCTCCGCTGCGCCTTCGGCGAATGCGACGTTTGCGAGTCCGAACGCGTCGCAGGCCAGCTTCTCCGCCAAGCCGGTCGCTTCGGTCGCGGGCCCGGCCGGCGTCGGCGAGGAACCCACCGTCCAGCCGACGCTGCCCTCCACCTTCGGCCCGACTCTGCCGCCGACTCTCACGCCGACTCTCACGCCGACGCCCACTCCGGCTCTGGGCTCGACGCCCGCCGGCGGCCAGTACACCCTCGCCCAACTGCTCGCCCTGCTGCCGACTCAACCCGAGAACCGCGCCGGCTACGACCGAGCGCTGTTCGTGCTCTGGATCGACGCGAACGGCGACGGCTGCGACACGCGTCACGAGGTGCTCATCGAAGAGTCGCTGACGCCCGTCACGGTAGGCGCCCGCTGCAGCCTGTTCGGCGGCAGCTGGTTCTCGTTCTACGACGGGCTGGCCTTCACCGACCCGTCCAAGCTCGACATCGACCACATGGTGCCCCTTGCCGAGGCATGGGATTCGGGCGCCTCGACGTGGAGCGCAGAACGTCGCGAGGCATACGCCAACGATCTGGGCGTGCCCTGGGCGCTGATCGCGGTCTCGGCATCGGCCAATCGCAGCAAGGGCGACGGCGATCCAGCCGAATGGATGCCGCCGGCGGCGGGCGCTGAGTGTCCGTATATCGCCGACTGGCTGGCCGTCAAGGTCCGCTGGCAGCTCACCGTCGATCCAACTGAGCGCGCGGCCCTGAATCGCATGATCGGCGACTGCCCGAGCACCACAATGTCGGTGGCGCTGGCTGCGCCAGGCCCGCTCCCGGCGCCCAGCCCCATGCCCGGCGTTACGCCAATGCCGACGCCCGCTTCGACCCTGAGCGGCAATTGCGCGGCGAGCTATCCCGATTTCTGCATCCCGCCACCGCCGCCCGATCTCGACTGCGCCGACATCGGGCGCCACAACTTCACGGTGCTGTGGAACGTTCCCGACCCGGACCCGCACCACTTCGACGGCGACAAGGACGGAATCGGCTGCGAGTCGTAGGAACACGATGAATGGTGGGCGACACTGGACTCGAACCAGTGACCTCTTGCATGTCAAGCAAGTGCTCTAACCAGCTGAGCTAGCCGCCCGCGGTTTCACGCTCAGGAACACCGCATAACTGCGAGTTCTCGGCGTTTGGGGCTTGCCTACATCGCTCGAATAGTTCATGCTGCCCGGTGTTCCTGCCAGTCAGCACGGAGGTATCCGAGCCATGTCGACTAGCCCCGTAACGCGCGCCGAGTCTAGCACCGGGCCCGGTCAGATCGCCCCGCTCGTGGCTTCCTGGCGTCGGTCACTGGCCGCGCGGCGGGTCAGTCCGGCAACCATCGCCACCTATACCTCGGCCGCGCTGCTGCTGGCCAACTACTTGGACGATCAGGGCATGCCCACCGACGTCGGCAGTGTCCGGCGCGAGCACGTCGAGGCGTTCGTCGCTGACCTGCTCGAACACAAGGCACCCGCGACGGCTCACAACCGCTTCCGTGGCTGTCAGGCATTCTTCACGTGGCTCGTGGAAGAGGGCGAGGTGCGAGTCAGCCCGATGGCGCGGATGAAGCCGCCGCGGCTACCTGAGGCCCCCGTGCCCGTCTTGCGCGATGCGGAGCTGCGCCGCTTGCTCGACGTCTGCGCGAAAGACCGGAGCTTCGGCGGCCGACGTGACGAGGCCATGCTGCGCATCCTCATGGACAGCGGCATCCGGCGCGCCGAGATACTCGGCCTGCGCCTCGCCGACGTCGACCTGGACACCGGCCTGCTGACAGTCACCGGCAAAGGCAGCCGCACCCGCGTCGTGGCCGTCGGCGCGAGCACGGCGCAGGCGATCGACCGCTACCTGCGCGCCCGCGCGCGCTACATCGAGGAACGCCGCCGCGCGGGCCGAGTGTCGGCCAACGATGGCACCGTCGAGCACCTATGGCTCGGCCGCAAGGGCCCGCTCGGCGCGACCGGACTCGCCGAGCTGATCCGTCACCGGGCGCAGCAGGCTGGCATTCCCGGCCGCGTCTACCCGCACTTGTTTCGCCATTCCTACGCCCACGCCGCGGCCAGTGCGGGCATGAGTGAGACCGACCTGATGACCATCGCAGGCTGGAAGAGCCGAGCCATGCTCGCGCGCTACGCCGCGAGCACGCGGCAGGAACGCGCGCTGGCCGCCGCCAAGGCGCTCAGCCCAGTAGATCGGCTGGACCAGCGACGATGGAACCAATCCGGTTGAAGGTCCGCACCGACCTCCCCCCGCTTCCACCGCTATCCGCTGCGATATCTGATGTCGTGCGCGTTGTCCTCCAGGCCGCGGCCGAGGTATATGACTCCTTGCCCGCGGAGACGAAGGCAAGCGTCGAGCAATTCGTTGTCGCCCTGGAGCACATTGACACTGATCCGAGCCTGAACGGCCGGTTGTTGCGCGAACTGCGCGCCCAGTTCGCCGAGCTGAAGGCCGCCGACGCTAGCGTTGACGACACCCACTGGTGGCTGTTCATTGACCGCATCGACTACGGTCGCCTGTTCATGGTGACGCGCGATTACGCCGAGCACCTGGAGGCCAAACGCCGCGCGCCGCTCGAGGCAAAGAGAGCAACGACACGGCACTGGGTCGAGCGCGTCGGTACGCTGACGGCCGATGGCCTGAGCCTAGCCCAGATCGCCGCCAAGATCAGCGCTGAACGGGGCAAGCCCACGTCGCGCGACACCGTGAAGCGCTGGCGTCGGGCCCACAAAGTGGGGGCGCATCGCGAAACGTCCACAGTGACGTAGCGCTGTACCGCGCTCAAGCTTGGCGCGGAATGGATGAGAAGCGCCAGCGGCAAAACGGACGCATTGGTGGCTTGGTCGCGTGGAGCCGACACGGTCCCGAGACGATGGTCGGGCCGGCGCACCGCGGATTCCGGCGCCGGTTCGAGAAGCTGGTCGACCCCGAGGGCACGCTCGACCCGATCGAGCGGGCGATCCGTGCCGACCGTGCGCGCCGGGCGTACATGCTCAGCCTGGCGGCCAAGTCCGCCGCCGCGCGGCGACGGAAGCCGCCCGGAAGGACAGCGTAGTGGCCGCCGGCGATGTCGAGACGCCCGGCGGCCGGAGACAAGTTAGCACTCGCCATGCCGCGGCCTCCAGCAGGCCCACCGGACAGCTGGTCGCCGCTATTCGGGCGCACGAACGGCGGCTACGATGACCGGCCCGGGCGACGGGGAGCAGGCCCGCATCGAGGCGGCCATCGAGGAAGCGAAGTGGCTCGCCGGGCAAGGCTTTGGCATCGTTGAAGCCTATGCCCTGGCCGCAGAGGGCTGCTCTTGTCCACGGGGCGCGAGTTGCGCCTCAGCGGGCAAGCATCCGGTGGGCAACGACTGGCAGAAGCGAGCCACGCGTTCGCCGGTCGAGATTGAGCGGCGCGTACGCCAACATTCGGGCCAGTACGGCGTCATCCCGTGGCCGGGTGAGCGCGGCCTAGTCCTGGACGTGGACCATGCCGATCGGCTGCCGGTCGCCCTACCGGAGTCCTACCGCGTCGTGTCAAGCGTTGGCCGCGGCCACGCATACTTCCGGCTGCCAGCCGGCACGGACCCGGCCACGCTGCCGGCAACCGCGCCCTGGGGCGAGGTTCGAGTCGAAGGCGCCGGCCGGCTTGTGATCGGTCCCTGGTCGCGCCATGCCAGCGGCACCGTCTACACGCCGCACGGCGAGGCGATCGCCGAACTGCCCGGCGACCTGATCCAGCGACTGCTGCCGCCCGAGCGGCGCATTGCGCCGCAGCCGGGGCAGACAATCCGCAAGGGCGACAGAGATGCGACTCTGACAAGCCTGGCCGGCAGGTTCCGGCGCCAGGGCGCGAGCGAAGCCGCGCTACTCGCCATGCTGCACGAGGAGAACAAGCGCTGCGTGGACGAGGCCGGCCATCGCGCGCCGCTCAGCGAGCGCGAGCTGCAGAAGATCGCCCGGAGTGTCGGCCGGTATGCGCCCGAGCCTGACGCTGAGATTGCCTCCACCGAACCAGAAGAACAGTCCAAGAGAAAGCCGCTCACCTTCCTAACCGGCACCCAGTTGGCCGCCGATACTCCCATCGCTTGGGACTACCTGGTGCGGCCATACGTCGCACTGGGCATGATCCACGAGCTGGACGGCAAACCGAAAACGGCAGGCAAGACGACGTTTCTGCTGCATCTGATCGTCGCAGTGCTCGATGGGAAGCCATTCCTGGGCGAACCGACACGGCAGACGAGTGTCGTTCTGCTGACTGAGCAGACGCGCCGCTCTCTGGCGCCGACATTGCGCCCTCTTGGACTGGATCGCGACGAACTTCTCATGCTGACCTGGCCCGATGCCGTGGGCACTGGCTGGGCCGAGATCGTCGCCGCGGCCGTAGCCGAGTGCCAACGTACCGGCGCGCGACTTCTGGTGGTCGACACGCTGAGCCCGTTCGTCGGGTTGGGCGCCGAGATGGAGAACGACGCCGCGGCTGCGCTTGCCGCAATGCGACCACTGCAAGCCGCAGCACAGGAACATGACCTAGCCATCTTGCTCACCCGCCACGACCGCAAGAGCGGCGGCGACGTGGCCGAGTCGGGGCGCGGCTCGAACGCTTGGAGCGGTGCTGTCGACTGCGTGATGGCCCTACGTCGGCAACGCAACCCCGTACGCCCCACGATCCGCGAGCTGGAGGCGATCAGTCGGCGCGGGGACGTGCCCGAGGAACCGGTACTGATCGAGCTGACCGACGCAGGCTACATCGTGCTCGGTGATGCCAGTGCCGTGGCGTATTCCGAAGCTCGCGAGCTGATCCTCGGATGTCTGTCTGTTCAACAGGACGTGCCGTTGGACGGACAGACATTGGACGAGCTGGCAGAAGCAATCGGCCGACCGCGGGCAACCGTCCGCCGCGCCGTGCTCGGGCTGGTCGATGCGGGCGAGCTGGTAAAGGCTGGGAAGGGTCGCGCCGGTGATCCCTTCCGCTACGCTCTCGCGCTCGGTTCGGCGCGGTCTGTTCAACGGTCCCCCCTACGGGGGGAACCGCTGGTTGAACAGACACGCGAGCCCGGACCGCCCGTCGATGGCAGCGACATGGTGGGCGTGGCGCAGGCCGTGTTCGGCCATATGTTGAAGCCGCCTGCCATGCCGACCGACAGCACCGCGATGGTGCCGCGGACGGACCCATGACTGCAGTGCCAATCTATGTCGGATCGCCCCTCGATCGCCCAGTCCGCGTCGCTCTCTACGCCCGTGTCTCAACCCGTGACAAGGACCAGGACGTCGAGCTGCAGCTAGTGCCAATGCGCGAGCACGTGGCCGCGCGTGGCTGGGAGGCGGTCGAATACACCGACGAGGCCGCGGCCGGCGACCTTGCGCATCGGACCGGCTGGCAACGCCTGCTGGCCGATGCGGCCCGGCGGCGCATCGACCTAGTCATGGTGTGGAAGCTCGACCGTGCTTTTCGTTCAACACTGCACGCGCTCTCGACACTCCAGGATCTGGAACACCATGGCGTCGGCTTCACCTCACTGACCCAGCCCGAGCTCGACACCACCTCGGCGGCCGGCCGGCTGGTGTTCACCATCCTCGCCGCGGTGGGTGAGATGGAGCGCGAGCTGATCCGCGATCGCGTCAGGGAGAGCATGCGCCATGCCAAGGCGAAGGGCGCGCGCATCGGCCGACCGCCGGTCACTGATCGCCCCGGCTTTGTCCCCCGCTTCGAGCGAGTGCGCGGCGACCTATCTAGTGGCGCCATATCGCGCCGGCATGCAGCGCGCCGGCTGGGCATTGGGACAGCTACGTTGGCCCGTCTCCTGGCGTCCTCGGACGCCCGGTCAGCAGGCGCAATGGATGGGCCAGGCCGGAGTGGTCCGCAATCGGCCGCCCGGCAGCGAAGGCGCCCCCGGCAGCGGGCTAGGCCGCATCGGTCCGGAGCAGGCCGCACGGCAGTGGATTTGGCCTCCCTAGGCGGCTCTGGATGGTCCGGGCCGGAACAGGCCGCAGTGGGCCGCGTTGCCGCGCCGGCGCCGGCGGATGAGGGCCAGTCATGACGCGTGACGAGCTGATCCTGGTCGCTCTCAGCTACGGCGAGGCCTCAACTGCGGATGTGGCGGAACTCGCCGGCGTTCTCGAGCGAACCTGCCGTAAGGGACTCCGCCGCCTGGTGCGCCAGAACTACGTCTGGAGCCCCATACGGGGGAAATGGCGCCTGACCCGCCGCGGTCGCGAGATCGCCGACGAGCTGGCAGCGGCGCCAGAAGGACGGCGCCGGTAAGGGTCACCATGTCGCCGGGCATAGGATGCATGCGTGAATCGGCTGCGACTGCGCCATCCTGACCTCGATTTCTGGATAGACGTCCGGGTGCGGCACGTCAATGGCCATTGGCTAGCTGTCGCCGATCTTGCTGATGAGCCTGACATCGGGGTAGGCGATGCGCCGACCGAGGCAATGTGGGCCGCGTTGTCCTCGTTTTCCAATCATCCTGCGAGCCGATCTCGTCGGGGACGCCGAACGGCAACTACATGCTGGGGAGGAGCAGTCCTAAGCCGAGACGTTCAACCTGCGTGTCAGTGGCCTGAGGATCGCTTCCGGGGGCATCGCACAGATCTACGGCAGCTCGGCCGCCAACGCCAACTGGAGTTTCTCGACGATGTTGGCCAAGCGTTTGACGTCGCGGCTGCTGATGACGAGCCGCTGACCCGCCGAGTAGCGATGATCACCGGACCGGGCGACGTAGTCAGCACCCACCAAACCGTCTCGGTGGGCTAGCACGTGCCGAGCCTGGACAAGGCGCACCAAGTCGCGCTCGTCATCAGGTGACAGAAGGTCTGAGTACGTCTTCCCGATCGCCGCCTGCCAGATTGCGTTGGACTCGGCCAGGTTCTGGAATGCGTTGCGCCGTGCTGGCGACGTCGCACTGGCTGGATGCGACGCGTAGGCCGCCTCGGCGTAACGCTGGAACGACGACCAGATACGAACCAGAGCGTTCTCAGCGAGCTGCCTAGCCGTGTCGGACGCCTGATCACGATCGCTGATTAGCTCGCCCATACGATCGACCAGATCCATCGTCCCGCGAATCGTCACGAGGGCGCTGGCGAATGTACTGCGCGCGCTGTTGTGGCCGCACGCAGGACAGAAGAACGCAGCGCCAATCGAGGCGAAGCGGCAGGTGCATTCCTCGCACTCCGAGAGCTGCGTCATCACGGGTTGAGCAGCCGACGGAAGGACAAGGGGCCGCGCGCCCGGCTGATAGCTCCACGTGACCGTGATGAGCCCGGCGTTCAGGGTCGGCTTGTGCGCCTGTCGCATCGCGTCGTCGAGCTGCCCCAGAAGATGTGCCCTGGCCTGCTCGGTGAAGTAGCGCCGCTGGTCGGGCGTGTTGAAGTCACTCGGGTCAGCGGCCTCGCCGCAGATTGCGCACCAGGCGCGCTGGTCCGACACCTTGTCCTTCCAGTCCTGGAACTCGACCTTGAACGCGGCACCGCACTCGTCGGCTGGACAGCAGCGGTCGAAGTACCCGTCGTCGTCAAGGGGCACCTCCACCGAGATCGACTGCGGCTCGGGGATGTTCCCCAGCCGGCGAAGGAGGTCGTCAAACACCGTTTGATTATCTGCGCCTCGCCTTGGCCCGTCCCATTAGGGCAGGGTGCCAGAAGCGCCGATCTTGGGCTCAACCCCCGTACTGTTTGGCATGAACCAGAAGGAGGTCATTCTGGGAGTAGCGCCCAGTGCAGCTGGTGTGGCGCGCCCTCGCCTGGCGTGTAGACAAAGGCCAGAAGGTCACCCCTCACGCACGGCTGCAGGACTAGGGGACCTTGCGCCGTTGGGTCGTACCGCGCTATGACACGGACCTCCCGCAACTGGAGATCGTAGAGGAGAAGGTGAGTGCGGTTCTCATCCCACCAGGCGACGAAACGACTGCCCACGGAGGGGTACGTGACCTTATCCGAGCTGCCGTCCGGGAGAGCCACTTCGGATAGCGCGTATGTATCTCGCCAGTAGATGTAAAGCTCACCCATGCCGCCCGACGCAAATCTGTAGTCGCCGCCGCCCTTCCACGCCACGACCGCATCGGTGGCGCTGGGCATGAACGCCCGCACGTCCTCGCCGTAGCGCACTGGTGTCGGCGAGGGGCTTGATAGGTCGACCATCTCGACACGCGGATAGGCGAGGCCGTTGGTCCAGTCGTTGTGGTTGACGCCATACCAGACCTCGTCGCCGTTGAGCTGCGGGTTCCACATGTTGGTGTCCGTAGCGGGATAGGAGACCACGTCGCGCGGCTGGTCGAGCGCGTCGACCGTCACCGCTCGCAGCACGCTCAGCGCGTTCTGGTCGTTTTTGCCGTGGATGGCGGTCCAGACGATCCAGTGGTCGTTGATCGCGAACTCTGGACTGGGGACATTCTCGTTGTCGTACTTGTCGAGCAGGTCGGGCGTCTCGCCTGGACCCGCGAGGAACCAGAGACGCCAGCGGTTGGGGTTGCTCTGGTCAGTGCTCCTCTCGCGGGTCAGATACAGGTAGCCGCCGGTGCCGCCGGCGATCGACACGATGGGGTTGGCGCGATCCTCCTTCACGATGCGCTCGGGTTCAGCCGCGCCGGGGGTGTAGCGCCAGAGTGCCCCGGAGCCGACCCAGATGATCTCGTTGCCGAGGCTCTCGATGACTCCCAGCGACGATGTGTAGTCGGCCGGTATTTCGTGGATATCGAGGCTGAGCGGAACTGCCTCCAGTGCGGAGGGTGAAGCCGAAGGCGTCGCGGTGATGGTGGGGCCTGGTGTCACGGTCGGAGGGAGCGGAGCTGTGGGAGGCGCCGCGGAGGGCGACGGTCGAGACGCCGACGGCGTCGGCGTCTCGACTGCGAATGTTGGACTCGGCTCGTCAGTCAGAGGAGAAAGTGATGGACTAGGCGTCGCCTCAGTACAACTGAACGCCATGCCTGCAGACACGATCCAAATGATCGTGGCCGTCCTTCGCGACATTTGACTGACTCGCCCAGACCGACTACCAGACAGCTCTGCTAGTCAGGTACTGGGTCACTTTCCACATGGTAAGTGCCGAAGTCGGCCAGATGCCAACTTGCCAGTCGTGGCCGTCAAACCCCGACAATTCGGCGTACCAAACCGTGGGACCGCTCGTCCCGTCCCAATAGCCGTCGTACCCGCCGATCGCGACCCAATGAACGGCTGAGGGTACCTCTACAGACCAACTTGGAAGGTAGTAGTCAGCGCTGGCCTTGTGAGGCTTCAAGTCCGGGATGACGGGCATATGCCACTGACCAACATCTTCCTCGATCCAACTATGAAACTCAGCACCGTTGGATGCGCCATTCCCAAGAGTCTGGTACGTATATGCCCAGTTGGTCGCTGGAGGCACGATGCCGTTGATGACCCCGTTATTGTTTTCGTGCATCAAGCCGTTTCGTACTTGCCAGCCACTGGTTCCTGTGTCCGGATCCGTCCCCATCCAGTCCGCTATCGTGCTTTGCTTCTTCCAGTTGATCGATGTGCTCTCGGCGCCAGCAGACGTAATATCGGTGTAGCGATAGCCGCGCGTGTAGTTGATTGTTACCTGGCCGGCTGCTGGTCCACAGTTGACATCGTTGATTTGACGGCGAGCTCGGAGATCAAGGTAGTAGTAGTCGGGCGGAGGACCACCGCCCGGGTCGCACGTGGCGCAGATGAACGACGGAGTGGCCGCGATCGCCTGTCGCGGTACCAGGCGAGTTGTGACGCCGTTCCATACGCCGCTCGACGCGTAGGCCGCGTCGGCACGCGCCATGGCCTGTTTGGTGGCCAACATCGCAGACTGTGCCGCCGAGATCGGAGGCACAACCTCCGTTGCTGCGTCGTGATGGTCGCCAGTGGGAGGCTCATCGGCGAGAGCCGAACCAACGAAGACAATGCAGAGTGCTAACACGCCGACAATTACTCGGACTGCACTCAACACTCGGGCAGACATTCCCCTCTCCCATGCACCAATAGGGCGACAGGTTGTCGGTGGCGGTGCCAGTGCCAGAATGTTGACCCGCGTCTCCATGGCAGCGCGGCCCAGTTTCACGAACCCAATCACCCGCCAGCGAGCCCCGTTGGCGCCCAGACAACTGGAGCACCCCGAGTCTTGTGGCGGCTACACGAGGTGTCAAGAGCCGTACGAACCGAAAACCGTAGGCATCTGAGGTGTGGCACGTCCGTTTACCTAGCGGCATCTCGCCCTCACGTGTCACCCCGAACGTCATGATCTCCTCGGGGAATACGAGCTCGACCATCGACCGTATGACACGCGAAAGGCACCTTCGACGGGCCGTGGTCCGCATAGAGACGTCGTCGTATTTCGCCTCAGGCCGGTCGGCGTCGCGGTCCGGCCACTCACGCCACCCAGGGTGGCTGCGTACCGAAGGGCGACGCCCGCTCCCACGGCGCCGAGCGATCCCTTTACGCGCGACCCCAATACGGTTGATCGAGCGCTGCGTGCCCACGCCGACACGCAAAACGCACTCAACAACTTTCTCGTCGCCGCGGGTGCGCGTGCGTGGTCGCCGTCAGCAGGCGAGCCCGACTTCCATCTCGCATGGAAGCTCGGCAAGGTCATTTTCGTCGCGGAGGTGAAGAGCCTGTCTAGCTCAAACCAGGACCGTCAGTCTGCGGCTCGGTCTCGGGCAGGCCCTGGACTACCAGGAGCTAATGGCTGCCCGCTACACGGGCATCCGAGCCGTCTTGGCCGTCGAGGTACAGCCGTCCGATCCCGGGTGGCTCCGTCTATGCGAGCGACATGGCGTCATCCTGGCCTGGGCAGGCTCATTTGATGTGCTGATAGAGGCGAAGCTGACCGCGGCCTTATAGGGCGTCGATGCTTCCGTCGCGACTGCTCGGGATGGCTCTGGCAGATTCGGGACGAGTTAGAGCACGATAACTTGCCCTCTATCGCTCGCCCCTCCCGTGCCGTGAGAGTGCCGGTGTGCATCGCTCAGGCGCCCGACGCATGTCAAGCAAGTGCTCTAACCAGCTGAGCTAGCCGCCCGCGGCCGCCATTCTACCGGTCTCAGCCGCCACCGCCGCGTGGCTCCTTCTTGCGCGATCCCGACGACTCCTTGCCGGCGCGGATCACGCTGATCTCGCCGTTGCCTTCGAGGTACGCGGCGCGGACGTCCGCCACGTGCTCGATGCCACTCATGCGCAGCTCGGTCATCAGTTCGTCCTCGGTCATCAGCTCGTTGGCGAGGGTGAGCCGCATGATGCGACCGTTGATGACCAGCGACTTGCGCCCGGGGTGCACGATGCCCTGTAGCGCCGGCACGTGGTAGGCCAGCCAGTTGAGCGCATAACTGCAGAAGACAATGGTGGTCACCAACACCAACCCGCTCGAAAACGTCTTGTACTGCGCGGACATCGCGTTCTGCGCAGCATCGGCGATGAGCACCAGCACGAGCAGGTCGGCAATCGTGGTGCCGGTTCGTCCGCGGCCAAGGATACGCAGCAGCACGAGCACCAGGACATAGGTCAGCGTGCCACGGATGATCAATTCCAGGGGGTTGACGTCGAGCGCGAACGTTTGCGCCAGGTCGATGCCGAAGATCTTCACACCGGCGGCCCTCCTTGCGGACGAGCGTCGGCGATCGACGACCGAGCGCCTATGCCGCGCGGCCGCCAGGGCCTAGCAACAGTGCTTCAGGCTTCGGCACGCGGAACTCGTGCGGCCCTCCACAGCGTCCCGTTCCGCATGACCAATTCAAGGCTCCACGTCGTCGTTCTGGCCATCGTCGCCTCGCTCATCGCTTCCTGCTCCGCGGGTGGCGGGCAACCGTCGGTTGCCTCGTCAGCACCATCGGCGGCTGCCACGCACGCACCTGCAGCGACCGGCGCCACAGCAACATCGGGCGGTGGTGTCATCACGCCCCAGACGTTCGATCCGAACGCCACACCGCGGCCCACGCCGCAGCCGACGCCGTTGCCCACCCCTCAGCCGCCCGGCCTGGCAGCGCTGATCTATGCGGTCGTCGGCCAGTTCGGCCGGCCCGACTGGTGCGATCCCGACTTCTACCCGGTAGCGCGCGCGGACGAAGTCACCGTCGCCCGGCAACACCTCAGCGAGATGCAGGCGGACCCGGCTCTGTTCGCCACCATCCTGCAGCACAACGGCATCACCAACGTCCAGCAGCTCACCGATCAGCAGGTCGTTTTCGTATACCGCGACTGGAAGATCCTGACCAAGGCAGTAACGCTGACGCCGGTGGCAGGCGGGTACTCATTTGACTACATCGCGCTGCCCGGCGGCGATGTGACCGGAACAGACCGCCACGTAGCCGGCACGATTACCGCCACAGGCCAGATCACGACCACCGTCGACGAGCCCACGACCCGTCCGAACTGCCCCATCTGCCTGGCTCGCGGCACGCTGATTGCCACGCCGGCTGGACAGATCCCGGTCGAGCAAATGAAGGTCGGCGACATCGTCTGGAGTGCGGACGCCTCCGGGCGTCCGTTTCCGGCGGTGGTCCTGGAGGTCGGCTCAACACCGGTCCCGGCGACCCATGAAGTGGTGCACCTCGTGCTGGCCGACGGTCGATCGGTGGACGTATCGCCCGGGCATCCGCTGGCCGACGGGCGGGAGGTGGGGTCGCTTCACCCAGGCGACCAGGTCGATGGGTCGACCGTGCTTTCAGCCGAACTCGTGACCTACTCCGGTGGGGCGACCTTCGATCTGCTGCCCGCCGGGCCCACCGGTGCGTACTGGGCCAACGACATACTCGTCGGCAGCACGCTTCACGCGCGATAAAGCGGCCTCGCCGCGCCGCCGCTCGCTGCGGTGACGAGGTCGAGTCGGGCTGCTATCCGGCAGTGGTCGACATTTCGCTGCGGCTCAGGTTTGTTTCCACGTGGCCTGTTTCGACGGCCGTGATGGACTTGCGCGGCACGATGTAGTCCGCACCGAGCATGCGGTTGTTGCGGACGGTGAACGGCGCCGCCCAAAGAGCCGATCACCTTGCCGATTTCCTCGCCATGACCGTCAAATACGGTCCAACCTGGCTGAACCATCTGGTTGCACGGCACAACCTCCTTCGACGCGCGAGCATTGCCTGCTTCGGCGGGTACGGCGAACAACAGAGCGACGTCGGGTCATGTCGGCCATCTCGCATGTGGTCGAGGAAGTGGCGAGGCCGGTCGACGCTCCCAGACGCTAGGGCTTGATGCCGCGTGCCAGCTACCCAGCAGATCGTCGGCCATCTTGCGAGGCTACTGCCGCTTCAGCGCGGTGGCGCTTCGGCCTCTGACGAATCCGGGCCTTGCCGGGTGGGCGAACCAATCACGGCCTCGACCGGCCCCGGATGCCATAGCCAGCCGAGGGTTCCCTGGGCCGCAGCGCTGCCGGTCACCCCTCCCCCGGCACCACGCAACAGGTAGGCGATGCCCGCGGCGATGACCGCACCGGCGAGCGGCCCGACCAGGTACACCCACCACGACGTCCAGTTACCCAGCACGAGCGCCGGTCCGAGCGAGCGCGCAACGTTCATCGACGCGCCGCTGACCGGCGCGCCGACCAGCCCGGCGAGGGCGATGTAGCCGCCCACGCCCAGGGCGGCCAGCGGGCCGACGTTCTGGGCACCCGACGCGGTGCCCAGGATGGTCGTCACCAGCCCAAAGCTCACGATGAGCTCCCACAGCAGCGCGGTGCCGTCGTCCACGCCGGCGCCCGGCATCGTCAGGCCGGCCGAGCCCTGGCTGCCGAGCAGCCACACCAGCAGCACGCTGGCCAGGATCGCGCCGAGAAACTGCGCCGCGATGTACCCGGGCACGCGGCGCCACGGGAAATCACCACGCAGTGCAAAGGCGATGCTCACGCCGGGGTTGAGGTGCGCGCCCGAGATGGCGCCGAGCGACAGGATGACCACCCCGACCATCACGCCCGGCGCGGTCACCTGCGCGGTGAACGGCACTGCGTGGCCGCCGAAGCGAGCGTTGACGATCGGCCCGGCCATGGCCACGAACACCAGGAAGAACGTGCCCAGCACCTCCGCGAGGAGGCGGCGCCACTCGTAATTGAGCGAATCGGGAGCCGCTGCAGATCGCCTCGACACGTGCCAATCCTAGGGATCGAAGTCCGCGCTGCGGTGGACGATCTCGCCGTCGATGAGCGTCGCCAGCGGCCGCGCCAGGGCGAGTGCGGCGGGATCGACCGGCTCGCGCAGCGCGGCGGCGGGAACGACGAGCAGATCCGCCACGTAGCCGGGCAGCAGCCGGCCGAGATCCTGCTGCCCGGCGACCAGCGCCGGGTCGAGGCAGGCGGCTCGCAGCGCGCGTGCCAGGTCGATGGCGTGTCGAAGGCCAAGCGGCGGATCGGCCGCATCGAGCGGCTCACGGCGTACGACGGCCTCGGCCAGCCCGGGCCACGGGTCGGGTGGCTCCACTGGCGCGTCGGTACCGAACGGGATCAGCGCACCGCCGGCAGCGATGGAGCCGACCGGAAACGCGTTGTCGGCCCGCTCACCCCACGCCGCGCGCGCGACGTGCGCATCGCTGCGCAGGTGGACCGGCTGCATCGACGCCGCGATGCCCAGCCGGCCGAAGCGCGGAATGTCGGTGGGATCGACCAGTTGCGCGTGCTCCACGCGGCGCATGAGCGGCGCCGGCGGCACGTCCGCGAGTACGTCGAGCACCGTGCGCACGGCCGCGTCGCCAATGGCGTGGACCTGGCCGCTGATGCCGGCGCCCGCGGCACGACCCAGCAACTCGGCCAGCTCCGCGCGGTCGGTCAGCACCATCCCGCGCGGACCACCGGTGGGCGGGTTCGTGGCGGCGTCGGTGTACGGCTCGAGCATCGCCGCGCTGCGCGAGCCCAACGCGCCGTCGGCGAAGAGCTTCAGCCAGCCCATGCGGTAGCGCCCGGTGCCCTCGCCGCTGACGAGACCGAGCTCGATCGCGTGCGCCAGCTGCGGCGCGCGGATCGACGCATGGACGCGCAGTGGCAGGCGGCCCGCGGCCGCCAGCGCGCGATAGAACACTGGCCCGCGCTTGATCTGCGTGTCGCTGCCGAGCTCGCCCGGATCGTGGCAGCCCGTCAGGCCCAGGCCGGCGAGGGTCGCGGCCACGCGCTGCAGGCCCGCCTCCAGCTCGGCCGGTGACGGATCCGGTATCGCCACGTCGACCAGCCCGCCCGCCGTCTCGTGCAGCACGCCGCTGGGCGTGCCCGCCTCGTCGCGCCGGATCATGCCGCCCGGTGGGTCGGCCGCAACATCGATGCCCGCCAGGCGCGTGGCCGTGGCACTGATCCAGCGCGCATGGTGATCGTGCGCGTAGAGCGCGATCGGCCGCCCGGGCGCCACTCGCTCGAGCATGGCCGCGTCCGGCCAGGTGCCCAGGGCATGCAGCGACCAGCCGTGACCCAGCAGCCAGCCGTCGGCATCGCCACGAGCGGCGAGCTCGGCGTGGGCGCGCCCAAGCGCGGCAAGTGCTGCGTCCAGGTCCATGCCGGTCAGGTCGACCTGGCTCTCGGCCAGCACCAGGGCCACCAGGTGCAGGTGCGCGTCGGTTATGCCGGGCATGACCACCAGGTCGTCCGGCAGCCGCCAGCGCTCGGCCGACTCGAGGTCGTCGCCCTGCTCGATGATCCGCCCGCCCGCGATGGCGAGACCCGACTGCCAGCCAAAACCCGAGTCGCCGGCGAGCGTCGCCACGCGACCGCTGATGACGAGGTCGGCGCGACGGCTCATGGTCCGATCAGTTGCGCCAGCTCGCCGCGGTCCATGCCTGCGGCGAGCCCGAGGGCCAGCGCGACACGCGTCTTGGGTCCGTCGAGTGCCGAACGCAGCGCTCCGGCACGCTCCCAGCTCAGTCCACCGCCGTGAAAGGCGTAGAGCGGCGTGACCGTGCCCGACGGACAGCGCGTCGTCAGAGCCACGATCGTGCCCGCGGCCATCAGCTCGGCGGCTGCCGCGAGCAGGTCCGGATGGGTATTGCCGGCACCGGTCGCGGCGATGACAACGCCGCGTGGCGCCAACGGCGCGAGCGCCCGCAGCAAGCGTGCCGTCCATGCCCATCGTCGCGGTGACCAGGTACACGTCCTCGACGGCCTGCGCGGGAACGACCGGCAGCGATCGCCGGCGCGCGGGTCGCGGCGCCGCGACCGTGACTCCCGCCCCGGTCACCCGGCCGACCGCGGCGCCGTCGCGCGGTCGGAATGTGTCGATCGCGGTGGTATTCGACTTGATCACGTCGTCGGCGGCGAGCACCGCACCGGCCAGGACGACCAGTACGCCCTCCCCTGCAAGCTCGGGCGCGGCGGCGCAGCGGACCGCGTCGGCCAGGTTGCGCGGCCCGTCGTACTCGGGCGACGACGAGTCACGCATCGCCCCGGTGACGATCACCGGCTTGTGCGCGCGCAGCAGCAGGTCATAGGCGAAGGCGGTCTCCTCGATCGCGTCGGTGCCCTGGACGACCACCGCGCCGCCGATTTCCGGCCGTGCCAGCTCGCGCTCGATGAGGGCGTGGATCGACAGCAGGTCGGCGAAGCGCAGGTGGGAGGCCGAGACCATGCCCCAGTCGATGACGTCGATCTCGGCGATGTCGCGCAGGCCGGCGGCGCGCTCGATGATCGCGGCGCCATCGAGCGCCGGGAGCGCGCCGCCCGCGCCGGCATCGTGCTGCATCGAGATCGTGCCCCCGGTGAAGATCAGCGCGACACGTGCCATCGCCTCACTCCTGGTCGCGGTAGTGGTCGCTGTCGCGGTAGTGGTCGCTGCCGAGCAGCTCGAGCTGCTCTTCGTGGTCGGGTGGCTCGGGCCGCGCCGCGGGACCCGGCCGCCCGGGCGCGACCGGTGAGGAAAGGTACGCCATGCTCGGCGGCTCAGCGGGCTCATCAAGATCCAGGCTGATTGGCCGCGTCAGCGAACGGCCCGTGACCGTGACCGGGTCGGCCGCGTCGACGAGACTCGAGCGCGCCGTGGCGCCCACGTCGCTGCCCGGCTGGGCGCGGGTGATCGACCCCGCGGCCACGAGCAGCACCACGACCGCGGCACCCTGGACCACCAGCGGCGTACCAACCGCGTCGGCAATCGGGCCGACGATGATGATCGGCAGGAACGAGGCGATGCTCACGAGCATGTTGAGCACGCCGAACACGCGTCCGCGCACGCCTTCGGGCAGTTCCTCCTGCAGCTGCGTCTGCGCCGGCACCGCGACGAACGCGTAGGCCACGCCGGCCGCGAAGGCGACGACGATGACGACCGACAGCAGCGAGATGACGGGGCCCAACGAGAAGGTGGTCGTCAGCGGCTGGGCGATCGACAGTGCCAAGCAGGGTGATGCCCAGCGCGATCAGGCCGCCCTCGATACCGCGCCGGCGCGAGAAGAGCCGCCCGTACACGTTGAGCAGCAGGATGCCCATCACCAGCCCCACGCCGAGCGGCAGCACGACGACCACGAAGTCGCGCTCGGAGAGGCCCAGCACGTGTGTCGCGAAGCCCGGCCCGAGGACGCCCAGCACGCCGATCAGCGACGCGGTGACCGCGAGATAGGTGAGCGGCCAGAAGATGGTGTGGTTGGCCGTGATGAAGCGCATCCCATCGACCAGTTGGGCGAACGTGGTGCGCACGGCACTCCTCGCCTCGCCGAGCGCCCGGCCTGCCTCGTCGAACGCGCCGCCCTCGTGTTCGGCGGGCAGGCGCGGATTCTGACTGGGCAGCAGCACGCACAGCGCCGCGCCGATGAAGTACGAGACGGCCACGATCAACAGCAGCACGTCCATGCCGGTGAGGTTGAGGACCAGCGGCCCGAGCAGGGCGAAGCCCAGGAAGAAGGACGCCTGCAGGGTGAGGATGTAGAGCGAATTGGCCGGCAGTAATTGGTGGCGCGGCACGACCGCGGGAATCATCGCCGCCTCGGCCGGCCCGAAGAACGTGGTCAGCGTCGCCACCAGGGCGGTGACGAGGTAGATCACCAGCAGGTTGTTGGGCGCCACGATGATGGCCACGAACAGCAGCCCGCGCAACAGGTTGGTGCTGACCAGGATCAGCCGCCGGTCCAGCCGGTCGACATAGACCCCCGACACGGCACCGAAGATCACTGCGGGCACGAGAAAACTCAGGATGAGCACGCTGATCGAGGTCGACAGGTGGGTCAGCCCGAAGACCTGCACGGTCAGCCCGTAGAGGACCATGTTGGCGCCCACCTGGGTCGCCACCTGGGCCAGCCAGAGCGCCAGGAAGCGCCGGTTGCGCAGGACCAGCAGCGAGCTGCTCTGCGGGCTGGGGACGGCCGTCATTCCGCGGGCTCCAATGGATCGCCCTCGGCAGGGCCGCGCTCGGCGGGGCCGCGCTCGACAAAGCGCACCAGGCGGCGTTCGACCTCACGTCGCTCGAGCATCACGCGCCGGCCACACGTCTCACAGGCAAGGCCGATGTCCGCGCCCACGCGGAAGACCGCCCACGTTCGTCCGCCACACGGGTGTTTCTTGCGCAGCTCGATGCGATCCCCCGGGCGCAGCTCGAGGACAGGCCCGCCAGCCACTCCCCGATCAATACCACGGCGGCTGGCGCGGCCGCGGCCGGAGTACCAGCCAGGCGCCGATGCCGACGGCGGCCAGCAGGACGACGACGAACACGATCAGCAACGCCGCAGCGTAGTCGCCCGGCCCGTTGGACTCGGCTGGCGCAGCGGGACTGCCGGTCGGGCCGGGCGTTGCGCCGGGGACCACGGCCACGCCGGCAGATGAGACGGGCTGTTGCGTGGCCGGTTGGCCGCTGCCAGGCGTACCGCCGCCACCCGGGCTGCCCGACTGGGTCGTCCAGCCACTCGGCACCGGGCCGGGCAGGCCCGGCTGCGGCCCGAACGAGGACGGCACGCTCACGCCCAGCGACGCCATCCACTGTGCGTTGAAGGCGTCGACGCCGATGCCGATCGCCTGGGTGAACGCATCGTTGTCGGACAGGCCCTGGCTGTAGCTGTCGACGAGCGCCCACAGCTTCTTGTCGCCGTAGGTCTGGATGAAGTAATTGACCGCCGACACGCTCTCACCGTAAGCCAGGTAGAACTCGTCCGTCGGCGACGGGAACAGGCCGGCCAGGCCGTCGAGCGGAATCACCTGCTTGTTGGCGACAGCCGACGACATCTCCGCCTGCCACTGGCCCGAATACCCCTCGGACAGGTACACGGCGATGCCCTCGTTCAGCCAGCGCGGCGGCTCGTGGTACGGGTTCATGATCGCCTGGTTGAACACCAGGTGGGTCAGCTCGTGGGCGACCGTGACCGCCTGGTCGGAGGCCGGCTGGTCGGGCGGCAACCACACGTACATGGTGCCGATGGTGGCATGCGCCTCACCGGCGATCGCGTCGCGCGCCGGGTTGACGGCATCGATGAGCGCCTGCTGCGTCGCGTAGATGTACAGGTCGACCGGCTGCGGCAGGGTCACGCCGAGCAACTGCGACGCCTTGTCGATCGCGTCGTTGGCCACGTTCGCCTCGGCCTGCGCGAATGCCTGGTCGCCCTGATACCAGTGCACGACGACCATCCGATCGGACAGCGTCTGCCACGTGAAGCGGTCGTCGTTGACCGTCGCCTGCGCCTGCGGGCCGAGCGTCACCGTGCCGTCCGATGCGTGGACGCGGAAGCGGTAGGTCATGCGCGTGTTGGGTGAGCTCGGGCCCTGCGCGTAGCAGGTGCACTCGATCGAGCTGGCGATGTCCACCTGGTCACTCGCCTGCCACTCCCCCGGGTTGCCGGTCGGCTGCGCGGGAACGATCACCATCGGGTCGTAGCCCACCAGCTGGACCACCACGTCGACCGACGCGATGTCGCTGCCGGTGATCGTGTCGGTGAAGGTGAGCGGCTGGCCCAGCGTGGCCGCCGCGCTGGGCGTGCCGAACGTGGGCTGGGCAGCGAGGCTCACGGCCGGCATCGCGAGGCCGCCGACCAGCACAACTGAGACGGCGAACGCCAGCAGCCCAGTGAACCGACTCATGACGTGCCTCACGGCCCGGTCCCCGGCGCCCCGGCGAGGCCCGCGATGCGGACGAAGCCGACGCCCGATTCGAGGGCGCCCAGCAGTCCCGTGCGGCTCAGCGCGAAGGATTCGCCGTAGTCGACGGGCACGACCGGTGCCTGCTGGGCGAGGATGTCCTGCGCCTGTGCATAGATCGCCTGCTGCTGGCTCACGTCGGCCGTCGCCGCCGCCTGCGCGATGAGCTGGTCGTACTGCGGGTTGCTCCAGCCGCCGAAGTTGCTGCTGCTGCCCGTCTCGAGCAGCAGCCCCAGGAAGTCATTGGGCTGCGGGTAGTCGGCGATCCAGCTCAATGTCCAGATCTGCGGCGCCTGGCTGTCGGCCAGGTAACCGGGAAAGTCCTGGAAGCCGTGCACCTCGATGTCGACATTCACGCCCAGGTTCTTCCTGAGCTCGGCGGCAACGGTCGACTCGTTGCCCATGCCGTAGGTGTCGATGCTTACCGTGGGAAAGCCACGGCCGCCGGGATAGCCGGCCTGCGCCAGCAGGTTCTGCGCATCGGTGGGGTTGTAGGCGGGCCGGTGGTCGGCGTCGTCGCGGCCGGGAATGCCCGGCGGCACCATCGAGGTTGCCGGCGTACCGCCGGCGAGCGTAACGATGCGGTTCCAGTCGACTGCCTCGGCGAACGCCAGCCGGATGCTCGGGTTGTCGAACGGCGGCGTCGTGGTGTCGAAGCCGTAGTAGTTGGTCGTGAAGCTGTGGTTCTGGCGCAGCTGTGGCCCCAGGGTGCTGTCGTAGGCGATCCACGAGGCGTCGGCGGCGGCGATGTCGGTGTAGTCGAGCTGGCCACTCGAGAACAGGTCGACCGGCCCGCTGGTGCCGTAATCGGTGACCAGGTCCACGTTGGCCAGCGCCGGCGTGCCGGCCCAGTAATGGGGGTTGGCAGTCAGGCCGATGACGCCGTTCTGGCTACCCGTGCTCGGCACGTACGCGCCCGAGACGACGATGTTCGCGGGCACGCCCTGGTCGAGCTGCCCGTACATCGAGGGCGGCACCACGGCGAGCGACGGCGAGGCGGTGACGGCCAGGAAGTACGTCGCCGGTCGGGCGAGGTCGACCATGACCTGGTCGCCGTCGGCATGCAGGCCAACCTGGTCCGCGCTCGCCCGGCCGGCCTGGTAGTCGGATGCACCCACGACTTCGAGGAGCAGGCTCGCCAGCGGCGAAGGCTGCTGCGGGTCGATCAGCCGCAGCCACGAGTTGACGACGTCTCTCGCGGTGATGGCCGAGCCGTCGCTGTACTCGATGCCCGGGCGCAGGTGGAAGGTGATCGTCTTGCCGTCGGCGCTCGTCTGCCACGAATCGGCCAGCGCCGGCTGCACGTTGCTCTGCGCGTCGAACGCCGTCAGCCCATCGAAGACCTGGGCGATGACGTTGGCCGAGGCGGCGTCGCCGGCGTGGGCCGGATCGAGCGTGTACGGCGGCGCCGCACCGATACGCGCCTGGGCCTGTCCGGCACCGGGAGTGACGGCCTGCCCATTGCACGCGGCAACCAGCAGCGCGACCAGGACGGCCAGCAGGCACGCGGCGCGCGCCAGCGCGCGGCCTGAACGAGTGGGTTGCACCGACACGGGCCGCAAGTCTAGCCCCGAGCGCGGCTCAAGGGTGGTTGCTGTCGAGTGCCGTGATGTAGAGCGTGCCGAGGAGCGAGTTGCCCGCGTAGGAGCCGACCCACACGAGATATGAGCTGTTGCCGGCCAGGGCCGCCGGATCGGTGATATCGACGGTCGGGTCGGAGCCGTTGTACGAGTCGTCGTTGCACAGCCACTGCCCATCCGGGGTGCGCACCAGCAGCGTGGGATCGCCGGTGCCGTCGAAGTAGAAGCGCAGCAGTCCGGTCGTGCTCGGCCCAACGAAGTCGATGCGCAATTGCGGCGCGGCGCTGACCGTGCCACCGCAGCCACCGCCCACGTAAGCAGCGTCGATGGAGCCTTCCATGGCCACGTTGATCAGGTCCGGATCGCCCGTGACACCGGGCTGGAACGTCGCCGCGCCGTCCTGCGGCGGCAACGTGACATCGATCGGGCCCGGCGGCGTGGATGGCGGTACCGGCGTGGGCCGCAGGTGGATCGTCGGCGAGGGCGTAGCTGTCGGCGTGGCGGTGGGCGTCGGCTGCGTCGTGGGCCGTTGCGTTGGGGTCGGGGTCGGCGCCACGGTTGGCGTCGGCGCCAGGCTTGATGTGGCGGTCGCCGAGACCGCCGGTGTCGGGCTGGTGGTTGCCGTCGACGGCGGCACCGTTTCGGGCATTGGGCCGTCGCAGCCGGCAATCGCCAGCATCCCGCTCAGCAGCAGCACCGCGATCGGCTTGCCGAATCCCCGCATTTGGCACACCCCTTGTCGGATGGAGACAATATCCACGTGACGAAGCCAGAACCAGCGGAGCTGCGCGCCCGCTTGACCCCCATCCAGTATGCAGTGACCCAGACCGCCGACACGGAGCGGGCGTTCAGCGGGATCTACTGGGACAACCACGCGACCGGCACTTATCGCTGCGTGGTGTGCCACGAGCCATTGTTCGACTCCAATACCAAGTTCGAGTCAGGGTCGGGCTGGCCATCGTTCTACGACGTGCTCGAGAAGGGCCGCGTCACGCAGAAGTCCGACACGTCACACGGCATGGTGCGCACGGAAGTCAACTGTGCCAACTGTGGCGCGCACCTGGGCCACCTCTTCCCCGATGGTCCGCGGCCGACCGGCATGCGCTATTGCATCAACTCCGCTTCGCTCGATTTCGAGCCGCGCCCGGATACGCCGGCGACCTGACCCGCAGCCGCCCGAGAATCCGTCGACCTCCTGACCCGGCCGCGTCGTCGACGTCATCAAACCGGAGCCGTCCGCGCTTGATGCGCGTGGCGCATCGATTTGGACGAATACGTGCGGGAGCGTGCATCAAAACCGACGATCCGGATCCAGTTTGTGCAGGGAATTGGCAGGTTCTGATGCTGCACGCGCATCACCCGTGCCGTTGACGACGGTGAGCTTCAGGAACTGCCCGGCGTCGGCGACAGCAGGTCGCGCAGCGACGGCGAGAGCGACGACGTGTCGGGGAGCCGCGCGTTGTAGGCCGTCGCGCACGCGCGCTGGTAGCCAGTTGTGTCGCTGTTCTTCCAGTCGCTGAACTGCGCGTTCTGCGGCATCAGCCCATCTTCGAGCGCGACACGCGCCACCTGGGTCGCGTTGGACGCGCACCAATCGAGTGCATCGCGCGACAGTCCGCCACTGCACGCGCAGGCAAAGACGCAGGACGATACCAACACGGCCCGGGCAAGCAATCTCATCTGCCTATGGCAGCAGATGCGAGGCAGCATCTGGCTAATCGCGGCGGGAGGTAGCTTGCAACTGGGTCGCAGCCGCCCGGCGGCCGCCAGCCATAGCCAAGTCAGGGCCCGCGATAGGGCGTAAGTTTCGTACGTGGCGACAACTGTCCTGCGCGACCTGGTGTGCACCAACTGCGAGGCTGCCTGGAGTGCCGACGAACGGCACGGCGTCTGCCCCTCGTGCGGGAAGGTCCTCTTCGCCCGCTACGACCTGGCCGCACTACGCGAGGCGATGCCCCAACCCGACTTCCACGGCCGCTCGGCCGACCTGTGGCGATACAGCGAGCTCCTGCCGATACACGACCAGCGCTTCGCGATCAGCCTCGGCGAGGGTGGAACAGCGCTGCTGCCGGCGCAACGTGCCGGCGCGGCAGTCGGACTCGAACGTGGCGAACTGCTGATCAAGGACGAGGGCGCCAACCCCACTGGGAGCTTCAAGGCGCGTGGCCTCTCGGTGGCGGTCGCGCGCGCCCATGAGCTCGGCGTCAAGGAGGTGGCGCTGCCGACTGCCGGAAATGCCGGTGCCGCGGCGGCGGCGTTTGCGGCCGCGCACGGGATTGCCTGCCACGTGGTCATGCCGCGCGACGCACCCGCGGCGACCAAAGCCCAGGTCGAGATGTACGGCGCCGAGCTGCTGCTGGTCGACGGCCTGATCGACATGGCCGGCCGCGTGGTCCGCGAACGCGCGCAGGCCGACGGCTGGTTCGACCTTTCCACCCTCAAGGAGCCCTACCGCGTCGAGGGCAAGAAGACGATGGGCATTGAACTAGCCGAAGCAGGCGGCTGGGGCGAGGGCTGGTGCCCGGATGTCGTCCTCTACCCCACCGGCGGCGGGACGGGACTGATAGGCATGTGGAAGGCGTTCGACGAGCTGGCCCAACTTGGCTGGATCGGCTCACGCCGGCCGCGCATGGTGGTCGTGCAGTCAACCGGTTGCGCTCCGATCGTGCGCGCCTTCGAGTCAGGCGCCGACCACGCCGAGCCATGGGCAAATGCGCAGACCGTGGCGGCCGGCCTGCGCGTGCCGTCGGCCATCGGTGACTACCTGATGCTGCGGGCCGTCCGTGAGAGCGGCGGCACCGCAGTCGCCGTGCCGGACGAGGAAATCATCGAGGCGCAACGAGGGCTGGCCCGGCTGACCGGTGTCCTGTCGGCGATTGAGGGGGCGGCCACCTACGCCGCCCTCCCCCATCTGGTGCGTTCAGGTTTCCTGAATGGCGACGAACGCGTTGTCCTGTTCAACACCGGCACCGGTCTGACGTCGCTGGCCTAATCAATAGTCAAGGGCCAGGCGCCACTCACTGCGCGGAAGAACAGCGAACGTCTCGCCTTCCTCCGGTTCCCGACGGAGCACGTCGCGCACCGCCTGCGCACGCGACTTGCGCGCCGGGAACCCAGCCCGACGATCAGCCTCCCCGAGCACCTTCCACTCCGTACCAGAGACACGCTGAAAGACCACATAGGCGCCGAGCCTGTCCGTCATCAGCGCTTTCACCACCCTTTCTCTAGTTGCCCGCAGATCTGCGTGGTTGGCCGGAGAGCGCGGCCAGTTCGCCGTGCAGTTTGACCAGATCCGCATCCTGAGCGGCGTAGGCCGTCAGGTCCGGACGTATGCGCAGCGCGGATCGCAACACGCGCCGCGCCGATGCAATACGACCTTCGAGCGCCTCGCGGCACGCGAGGTTGTACAGCAACAGCCCTGCGTCGTCCGTGGCCAGAACACCCGCCTCGGCGATCTCGCGTCCCACCGCGACGAGCGCACGCGAGGGTGCCTTGCGCCGGACCCCGGGCACCGCGGAGAGGTGCTCGAGATCGTGGAGTGGTCCGCTGCCCAGGATCGAACCGACCAGGAGGCCACTGTCCTTGAGCAGCAGCTCGTCGGTGGCTCGCAGCGCGGCGATCAGCCTGGCGAACGAGGCATCCGCATCGGCCTCCACATGCTCCCAGGTCCAGTTTGCACGCTCGGCGTGCGACCTGGCGTTCATGGTGTCTAGCGTGGCGTCGTCGAACCTGAGCGCCATCCGTGCCGGCGACGGCGCCCGGTTGCGATCGACTCCCGCCTGGAGGCGGAGCGCCTGGCGGTCCCGCCAGGCGCTGATGTGAGCAAGAACGTCCTTGGGCGACCAGCCGCCCCCCGGCCGGCGATTGCGCCGGTCAATGGCGATTCCGTCGAAGACAGCCCGCTCGGCCACCCGGGCCGCCGTGGCAAAGAGGATCAGTGCTCCCTTCACAGTGGCAACCTGCGCCGCATCCGCCGCGAACTGGCGCATACGCAGCGTGTCCTGGACAGACCTCATGGCAGGAAGCTAGCACCGAATCGAAGCACGCTATGCGGCGAGCGATGTGTCGACCTCATGTGTGCGCAACTATGCGCATGCCATAGTTAGGCATGCTTGTTCGCACCGTGATCGACCGCGGACCCAAGGGCAAACGCGTGGTTGCCGTCGCCCTCGACTGGCCGGGCTGGAGCCGCGGCGCCAAGACCGATGCCGACGCGCTCGAGACGCTCGAGGCCTACCGCCAACGCTACCGCCCGGTGGCCGTCCTGGCGGGAATGCAATCCGAGTTCGACCAAGAGGGCCCGCCGGAGGTGGTCGAGGACAAGGTCGGCACCGGCTCGACCGACTTCTGGGGCATCTCCTTCTCGCCCTCAGCCACCGAGCACGGACCGATGAGCCAGGAAGAACTCGACCGCAAGCTCACCATCTTGCGCGCCTGCTGGACTTACTTCGACGATGTCGCCGCGCGTGTGTCACCGGAGCTGCGCCGCGGGCCGCGCGGCGGCGGGCGCAGCCGCGACGAGATCATCCGTCACGTGCTGCGCGTCGAGAGCCTCGACTTCGCCAAGCAGGTCGGCCTGCTCGTGCCTGACGACGGCGTGGTGGTCGCAGCTGCCGCACGTCCCGCGTACCGCGACGCCTACGTGGCGGCGATGCGCGCCTACAACGCTGGCGAGGTCGCGCGCAAGATGCGCTCGTGGACGCTCCCCTTCCTCATCCGTCACTCGGCCTTCCACACCATGGACCACGCCTGGGAGATGGAAGACAAGGACCTGTCCGGAGAAGCCAATGAACGTTGACGAGATCCGATTCCTGTACGCCTACGACCGCTGGGCGACCGAGCGCGTGCTCGCTGTGCTGGACGGCGTCGGCGCCGACGTCTGGAGCAGTGCCAACGTGGTCGGCGAGCGCGGGCTCGGCGGCATCCTGGTTCACCATCTCGGTGCGTCGATGCGCTGGCGCATCAGCCTCCAGAGCGAGGGCGACGAGGCGAACCTGCCTCAACCGGAAAAGGATCCGCTGCCCGCGGTCGACGAGCTGCGCCGCATGTGGGCCGACGAATGGACGGCCACCGACCAATGGCTCGCCGGCCTGAGCGACGGCTTCGTCAACTACGTCCACGACGGCGTCCCGGTCTGGCAGATGCTGGTCCACGTCGTGAACCACGGCACGCAACACCGATCCGAGGCTGCCGCGCTGCTGACCGCCGCCGGCCACTCACCGGGCGATCTCGACATGGTCGACTACGCCGACTTGTTGGCGGCCGCCAGCAAGTCCTGAAACGGGAGCCGGTTGCAAGAACCGGCCACCCGTGGCGATGGCATCGGAATGCCACATCTGGGTGAATTCCTCCGGGGGTATGGCAGCCATTCGGCTGCATGCGGGAGGTAGTCAGCCGTGTTGTACGTCCTCATCATCGTTTTTGTACTGCTGCTGCTCTTTGGCGGTTTCGGCTACGGGTACCGGGATCGCTGGGGATACGGGTATTCGGGCGGGCTTGGCTGCCTGGGTACCGTGGTCGTCGTCCTGCTGATCCTTTTCCTGCTGGGCTACCTGCACTGACCCGGCACCACTATTGACTCAGCGTCTATTGACTCATTATTCTATGAGTCATGGACGTTGCAGATCGCGCCACGATCCACGCCGCACTCGGCGATCCGGCGCGTCTGCGCATAGTCGACGAACTGCTCGCTCGGCGACCGCACGTTCCGCGAGCTGGCTGACACGTCGGGCCTGCCGGGCAACCTGGCGGCGCATCACCTGGGCGTTCTCGAGGCCGGCGGGCTGATCACGCGGCGCGTATCCGATGGCGACCATCGACGCCGGTACATCTCGCTGCGCCAGGACCGACTGGACGAGATCACCCTCGAACCAAGACTCCTTGCCGCCGGCTTCGTGCTGTTCATCTGCACGCACAACTCGGCGCGCTCGCAGTTCGCTGCCGAGCTGTGGAAGTCGTTCACCGGGGATGGCGCAGACAGCGCCGGCACGGAGCCGGCGCCGCGGGTGCATCCGTTGGCCGTCGAGGTGGGCCGCGAGTTCGGCGTCGACCTCAGCGCGGCGACCCCCAAGGCCCTGGCTGCCATCGGCCGCCAACCGGACCTCGTCGTGTCGGTCTGTGACCGCGCCCACGAGTCGGTCCAGGAGTGGTCGAGCCCGTCATACCACTGGTCGATTCCAGACCCGGTCGCCGACGGTCGGATCGATGCTTTCAGGGTTGCCTTCGCGGAGATTGCTGAACGCGTTGGTCGGCTGGCGAGAACTCAGCAGCACTAGGGCAAACCGGAGGGCGAGATGACCATCGACATGGCCACGGACGACGGCGCCGACAGGCTGAACACTGCCGAGCGGCTCCAGGTCAAGCAGTCCGCGGCGGCCCTCCAGCGGCGCTGGAAGGGCCAGTTCAACACGGAGACCATCGAGCGCTTCATGATCGAGTCGATGGACCAGCTGCTGCCCAGGGCGCGCATCACGACGTGGATCCCCGTTCTCGTCGAGCGGCTGACGAACGACCGACTGCGCGCATTGGTGCGCCTCGAGTCGGATCGCACGGACCTCAATCCCAGCGTGCTCTTCCTGTGCGTCCACAACGCCGGGCGTTCGCAGATGGCGGCTGGCTTCATGCGCCACCTCGCCGGAGGCCGAGTGGACGTCTTCTCGGGCGGCTCCGAGCCCGCCGAGAGCATCAACCGCGCGGCGGTCGCGGCGATGGCCGAGAAGGGCATCGACATACGCGCCGAACTGCCCCAACCGTGGGCAGACGAGGTCGTTCGCGCCGCCGACGTCATCGTCACCATGGGTTGTGGCGACGCGTGCCCCTTCTATCCCGGCAAGCGCTACGTTGACTGGGAGCTCGACGATCCCGCCGGCAAGTCGCTCGACGAGGTGCGACCCATTCGCGACGAGATCGAGCGACGAGTTCGGGCGCTGATGGCCGAACTCGGCGTGGAGCCTGCCCAGACCGCCTGAGCCGGGCCTCCCAGGGGACCTCGAACTGCTAGGCTCCGCCCGCGGCATTCGAGTCGTGGCCACGCGGGGGCGGAGGTGAGTCGGTGACCTGGCAGGACCTCTTTCCGTGGCTGCTCCTGCTGCACATTCTCGCTGCGATCGTGGCCATCGGCCCGAACTTCGCCTACTCGACGATCCGGGCCATGGGCGGGCACGAACCGCAGTACGCCAACTTCAGCACACGGGTCTCGCACGCCATCTCCGACCGGCTCGTCTATCCGGTGGGCCTGGTCATCCCCGCGACCGGCGTGGCCATGATCTGGGTGCTCGGGCTGGACCTGACCAGTCGGGTGTTCTGGTGGCTCGACGTGGCCATCGTGATCTACACGGCCGTCTACCTGTACTCGTTCTTCGTCCAGCGCCAGGTGGTCGGGCGCATCATCGAGCTGACCTCCACGCCGCCGGCGCCGGGCGCAAGCGGCCCTCCAGCGGGGCTGCCGGCGCTGGCCCTGCGCGCCCAGCGCGGCGGCACGGCGATGCTGATCCTGCTGGCGTTGGTCGTGTTCCTGATGGTCATCAAGCCGCAGATCTAGACGACAAGGAGCGCGAGATGACGAACCCACGGGGCGACCAGCGCATTCTGGGCAGTCTCCGATCCTCGGACGGCGCCGGAGTCGTGCGCATCGAGGAACGCTACGACACGGACATCGATGACCTTTGGTCGGCGATCACCGATCCCGCACGGCTGGCACGCTGGCATGGCGAAGTGTCGGGCGATCTCCGTCCCGGGGGACGGTTCCGCGTGTACAACCAGGGGGACGACATCGAACTCACCGGGCGCGTGGACGCGTGCGAGCCGCCGCGGCGGTTGCTCCTCACGATGAGGGAGACCGACGAATCCTATGCACGCGGGCAGGGCGTTCCGCCGTTTGACGCGCGCAACGAAATCACACTGACCCCCGACGGCGATCACACGCTCCTGGTCCTGGAGGTTCGCGGCATGCCGCTCGACAAGATCGCCTTCTACGGCGCGGGCTGGCAGATTCATGCCGAGAACCTTGCTGCCCACATCGCCGGTCGCGAACCGGGTGACGCGGCAGCGCGCTGGGAGGCGCTCGTCCCCCCGTATCAGGAGTTGGCCGCCAAGGTCAGCCAGTAGACCGGCGATTCAGGGCGGTACTCGACGGCAAGCGCCTTCGTCAGGGTGTTGCCAACGGGTGGCGCCAGCGCAGCCCTGGGAAGCGGCTGAAGTCGCGATCGGCGGTGATGAACTCGCCACCGGTCTCGATCGCCAATGCCGCGAGGTACGCGTCAGGCACCAGGTTGCCGCGGGCCTCGGTCAACCGGCAGAGGTTGGCAAATATCGCCCAGTGGCGTTCCCCGGGCGCGACCATCACCACGCCCGGCTGGGACCGCACGGCGTCGGCGAAAGCAAGCGCGGCCGCGACAGTGTCGGGCGGGTCGAAGACTCTCGGATGGGTGACCACCCGGACGAAGCCGCTCAGCACCAGCGCAGAAACCCCTACGGGCTCATCGCCCGCAAGAGTGGCACCAAGCCACGCGCGATATCGCTCATGGTCTGGGGCAGCCTCGCGAAAGGCGCGGACATAGATGTTGACGTCGGGAAGGATCAGCGCCCCGCTCCGTCCATGAGGTCGAGCAGCGCCGCGCTGTCCTCGAGATCAACTCCCGGCTGGAGGCGGCCGCCGCGAGAGGTCGGTAGCTCGGGTGGCATCTCGCCGCCGCGTCGACCCCGTCGCGCGAGCGCCGCGCGGAGCGCGTCCTCGACGACGGCCCCCAGGGTTCGCCCCGAACGAACGGCCTGTGCTTTGGCCTCCGCGAGCAACTGGTCGTCGATCCTGATGGTCGTTCGCATGCACCAAAGCATCACTAGTCGGCATCAAGATGTCAAGGGCACGCGGCAGGGCCACTGAACTCGAGGTGAACGCTCGCCCTCGCGAGTGCGCCCGCCATGGCATACCTCGTTCCGTCATCACGATGCGCGCTGCGACGGTCCGAAAGCCAGCCTTCGCGCAATGCCCGGACAATGGCCCAATGTGCCGAAGTCTGTGTCCGCGCCCACCTTCTCGCCCGGGAGCGAGATCTCGGTAAAGGGCCTCATCATCTCGCTCAGCAGGTCGTTCACGTAGCCTCCGCCGCGCTGGCCGCGCAGCACTCCGATGATCAACCGACAATAGTCTGGTTCGGATAGTTGCGCGCCGGCACGATCGAGCCCGGCTCGAGCAACTACACGCCGCTCCCGGGGATCGCGCTTCATAGACAGAACCAGGCCGCTCGATTGCCTATCTGCGCCCCCGGAGAGATTCGAACTCCCGACGCAGGCCTTAGGACGGCCTCGCTCTATCCACTGAGCTACGGGGGCGGGAGGCCGATTCTACGGTCCCGGCGAGGCGCCGACTAGAATCGCCCCGCGCGATGACCTCTCCCCTTCCCACGCTCGACTTCTTCACGCGCGACGGTTGCCACCTGTGCGAGGACGCCCGAGCCGACCTGCAGCAGGTGCTCGAGGACCGCGTCAAGAGCGGCGATCCGATCGTCCGCGTGCATGAGATCAACCTCACCCGCGAGCCGCAATACGAGGAGCGCTACGGCACGCTCGTGCCGGTGCTGCGCGTGCGCGACCACGAGCTGACACTGGCCCGCACCTACCGCACCATCGCCGAGTTCCTCGACCGCGTGCTCGGCCGGGCGGCCTAGCGGCCCGACCGCACCATGGAACTGACCCTCGCCGCGGCCATCTTCGCCGGCCTGATCTCGTTCCTGTCGCCGTGCGTCCTGCCGGTCGTGCCGGCATACCTGGGCCAGATGGGCATCGTCAGCGCTGCCGCCTCGGCCGGTGCCCGGCGTCCGGCGGCTGCCGCACGCAGTGCCGACCATCCGCTCGACCTGGCACACCGTTGCCGCACGCGATCGCCTTCGTGCTCGGCTTCGGCGCCGTGTTCACTGCTCATGGGCCTGACCCTCTACGCCTTCCGGCCGCTCTTCGATGTGCCACCGGTGCGCATCGCCGGCGGCCTGCTGCTGGTGATCCTGGGCCTCAACCTGATGGGCGTGTTGCGCATCTCGCTGCTGGCCCGCGTCGTGGGCACCGGCCCAGCCCGGTTTCGGCAGGCAGCCGCTCGGCGGCGCGGCCGCACGCAGCCCGCTGGGAGCGCTGGCGCTGGGCGCCATCTTCGCGATCGGCTGGACGCCGTGTGTCGGCCCCACTCTGGGTGCCATCCTGGGCCTGTCGCTGCAGCTGGGGGCGGCGCCCCAGGTGGTCGCGCTGCTGATCGCCTATTCGCTCGGCCTCGGGCTGCCCTTCGTGCTCCTCGCCATCGCGATCGACGGCACCAACAGCGTCACCCGCTTCTTCATGCGCTACGGGCGCCAGGTCGAGATCGTGGGCGGGGCGCTGGTCGTGCTCGTGGGCCTGGCGATCATGTTCGACTGGCTGGCGACCTTCGCCCAGGCCTTCAGCTTCCTGTGGCCGTCGGTATGAGCGACTCCGACCCCGCCAGGCCCGACCGGTGGCGCCAACGCGTCTTCGGGCCGTTCAGCCTGCTCCAGTTGACGGCGGTCGTGGGCGTGGTGGTGATCACGGCGATCGCACTGGTGGTGCTCACCGCGCCGCTGGCCGGCGGCGATCAGGCGGGTCTGCCCACGCCGGGACCCGGATACGTGGCCGTGGGGGCGGCGACGACCGGCTTGCGGGTCGGCCAGCCGGCGCCCGAACTGACCGGGATGCACGACGGCCAGCAGGTGGGATTGACCGATCTCGACGGCAACCCGATCACCCTCGCGGCCCTGCGTGGCCGGCCGGTGTGGATCAATTTCTGGGCCTCATGGTGCCCGCCCTGCCAGCAGGAAACGCCGATCCTGCACGACGAGTACGACCTGCACAAGGCCGACGGCCTGGCGCTGGTGGCGATCAGCGTCCAGGAATCGACGCCCGACGACGTGCGCGCCTACGTCGACCGCTACGGGCTGGACTTCACGGTGGGCTTCGATGCCACATCGGCCATCTTCCACACCTACGACGCCTACGTGCTGCCCACGCAGGTATTCATCGACCGCGACGGCATCGTCCGCGACGTCGTGCTGGGTATCGTCTCGCGCGACCAGGTCGAGCAGATGCTCGCGCCGCTCCTCGCCCAGTAGCCGCAGCTGGCCACTGGCTTGGCTCCCGAAGCGGTTGATGCGCGTGCCGCATCAGATTGCTGCCAACCCCGCACGGACGTGCACGCAAACTCGCAATTCGGAGTGCGTTCACTCAGGGAATGGGCCAGTGTTGATGCGCCACCCGCATCAGTCGTGTGCGCCCGCCGTTCCTAGATCGCGGGTTCGAAGCGGAAGCGATCGCGATCGGCCGTGAACTGGCCAACCGGCTGGCGTGGCTCGTGTGACAGCACGACGGTCCAGCCCTCCTCCGCCGCACGGCGGAAGAGCGAAGCCTTGACCTCGACCGACGTCAAGGGAAAGTCGTCGAACGACGGCACCCAGCGCGGGTTCGCACTCCACGGGCGCATGCACAGGTCGCCGAAGAAGCCGACCGTCCGACCACCCGGCCCCCGAACCACGACCGCCTGGTGGCCACCCGAATGCCCGCCGGTACGCACGACCGACACGCCGGGCAGCAATTCCTCATCACCGTCGGCCGACTCGCCCCTCCCCCATGGCTCGACCAGGCGCAGGTCGGCCTGCTCGTAGGAAGCCTGCAGCCGCGGATTCGAGCCCAGCGCGAACTTCCATTCGTCTGCCTGCGCCACCACGCGGGCGCGTGGGAAGGCGCGCTCACCGTCGGTCGTCAGCAACCCACCGGCATGATCGAAATGAAGGTGGCTGAGGGCCACGATGTCCACGGATGCCGGGTCGAATCCGGCTTCGCGCAGCGACGGCAGGATGGGCTTGCCGGCCACTCCCCGTTGAGCGCGGTGATGCTCGTCCATACGCTCGCCGACCCCGGTTTCGATCAGCACGCGCCCGGCCGGCGTCTCCACCAACAGGCAGTTGAGTGCCTGGTTGAGCGTCGAATTGGGGTTGATCTCGGCCTCGACCAGGCGCTCCCACATGGTCCGCGGCACGGGCCCAAAGGCGGCGCCCGCGTCGGTCGTGAAGGTGCCTGCCTGGATGAGCGCGATGGTTACGCCAGCGCCCAGGTCGGCGCTCCAGTCAACGGTTTGGCTGAGCGCCATCAGCGCTTGGGGCCGCCCTTGGTCACGGAACGGTGTTGAGCCTCGAAGTCCTTAAAGTACTGCGACTCCGTGGGCGTCGACTGGCCCTGGTACTTGGAGCCGAGCTCGCGCGAGCCGTACGGTCGTTCGACCGGGCTCGACATCCGGTCAAAGGAGATCTGCCCGATCTTCATGCCGCGGTACAGGGCAATCGGCAGGTTGGCGACATTCGACAGCTCGAGCGTCAGGTTGCCCTTCCAGCCGGGGTCGACATAGCCGGCCGTGGAGTGGATCAGCAGCCCCAGCCGGCCGAGCGAGCTCTTGCCGTTGAGCAGCCCGACCAGGTCGTCGGGCAGCTCGACCCACTCCAGCGTCTGGCCCAGCACGAACTCGGTCGGATGGAGGACGAACGGCTGGTCCTCGGCGACCGACACGAGCTCCGTCAGGTCCGGCTGCGGGGCGCGTACGTCGATGAACGGATAGCGATTGTTGCGAAAGACGCGGAAATCCCCGTCGAGGTGCAGGTCGACGGACGACGGCTGGAGGCAGCTCGCGTCGTACGGGTCGATGCGAATTCGGCCGGCCTGCATGGCGGCGCGGATATCGCGATCGGACAGGAAGGCCATCGCTGCCGATTATCGGTGACGGAGCGGCACCCGGTTGCGCCCTCCGTCAAAGAAATCTGCTCTGGTGCCGTGGGGCGGCACAAGCGACCGCGAAAGCCACTCAGTCAGGCCGTCCGACCCCCGATTTGGACCTGCGCGGGTCGCTTTTCGATCAAGCCTGCCGTGCGACGACATGATCCAACGAAGTTCGCCGGCCAACGTGTCGTGCGCCGGTCGCTTGTGCCGCCCGGCGCAAACGTGCCGCCCCGCGCAAACGTGCCGCCCGGCGCAAACGTGCCGCCCGGCGCAAACCGTTCGCCACGCGACCGGCTAGCGCTTGGGGTAGCGCTTGCCTCCCGAACCACCGCCGGCACGCGGCTCCGGCGCGGGCGCCTGTGTTTCGCGCTCGATCTCCACGCGCTCGGCGAGCAGCGAGTTCACCTCGCGCTGGAGCTCCTCGATGTTCTCGTAGCTCTGGTACACGCTGGCAAAGCGGATATAGGCGATCTGGTCGATCTCGCGCAGCTTGTCCATGGCCGCCTCGCCGATCGTCCGCGAAGGCACTTCCGACAGCCCCCGCGACCGGAGTGCGGCTTCGATCTCCTCGGCCGCCTTTTCCGCCACGTCCGATGGCACCGGCCGGCGGGTGAGTGCCTTGGCCAGGCCCGCGGCGAGCTTGTCGCGGTCGAACTCCTCGCGCCGGCCGTCGCTCTTGAGCACGGCCAGCCGCGCCGACTCGATGCGTTCGTAGGTGGTGAACCGCGTGGCGCACAGGTTGCATTCGCGGCGCCGGCGAATGGCGCCGTCGTCGATGTCGCGCGAGTCGACCACGCGCGTGTCGCGTTCCCCACAGTTTGGGCAGCGCACCGGCGGCAACCTCCCTTCGACCACTACACCTAGTGGTGCGGACCAAGAGTACCACTAGATACAGGCCCCAAGTCACCTGGCGTCGCAACGGCGACAATCACTGCCGATGTTCGGCTTCGACATGACCACCGTCCAGGTAATCGCGTACGGCGCCACCGTGCTCCTGTGGGCGTCGGCAATCGTGCTCCACGTGGTCGATTGGCGCGTCGTGGCGCGCGGCCTGCGCAATGGCCTGATCGTGGCCGCCATCCTGTTCGTCGCGGCCGGCGTCGTGGTCGCGCTCGGCTACGGAGACATCTCCGCCGGCCTGACCGTCGGCGCGGTCCTTGCGTGGGGCTTCTTCTGGATGGGCGCCACGCTGATGCCCATCGGCCTGATCGCACGCGGCACCGAGGCGTGGGCACTGTACGGCGCCTGGGTGGCCGTGCCGGTCATCGTTGCCAGCTCCGGCTTCGCGCTGGCCGCCATCCGCGCCGCCCAGGGCAGCTAGCCGATCCGCCCTGGCCTAACGGGAAGTTACGGCGAGGCGGCACGGTGAGGCCGACAGGCGTGGTCGGCGGCGACGGCGGTCACCAGAAGGCGGCGGCGACGGAGACTTGGGCGTCTTGGTGGGCGACGGGCTGGGCGTCGGCTTGGGCGGCTTGCCCGGGTAGTCGCTGGCCAGGATAAGCGTGCCGGCTTGCGGGTCGTCGGGATAGCGGCCGACCATGGTCAGGCCGTTCAGCAGCGAGTAGTGCGAATGGAACGTGTCGAGGTGGATCACGTTGCCGTTCGCGTCCTTGACGGTCCGCGTGACGGCCGCGTCGAAACCGTCGTAGTTGTCCCACTCCTTCTGGGTCTGACCCGCAGCCAGGGCGTCCGTGTACTCCATGTACATCGCCGCCGGCTTCTGGTTGGTGATCACCGGGTCGGAGAAGGAGATCTTGCGCCCGTCGTCGGTGCCCCAGATCTCGAAGATCACCTTGCGCCGCTTGCCGTAGCCCTTGATCTCGATGGGATGGCCCGTGTCGTTGATGAAGATCATGTTCTCCCCGTCGCCCGCCCCCTGGTCCCACACGGTGGCATCGAGGCCGACCGGGTAGCGGCTGATGTACAGGGCGTGGTTGTGGCGCTCGACGATCGCAAGTCCGGCGCGCGCGGCCGCATTGAACAGTGTGGTCGATGTCGAGCACATACCCCCGCCGCAGACCTTGCCTTCGACGATCTTGCCGTGCACGAGCGCGCCGCCCTTGCCGTACGGCGGACAGTTGACGGGCTCGACCGCCGTGACGAAGGAGAACCGGTCGCCCGGCTTGACGATGGTGCCATCGATCTTCTCGGCCGGCAGCCGGATGTTGGCGCCGTTGCCGTTCAGGGCCGCATCGGGGAAGAAGTGCACCGTCCAGGTGCCCAGCAGGGTCATGCCCGGTTGCGGCGGCTGCTGCGTGGGCTTGGGCGTGGCTGCGGGTGGCGGCGATGGCGAGGGCGTGGGCGTCGGCGGCAACGACGGGCTGGCTGTCGGCGTGGGCGGTGCGCTGGGCGATGCGGTGGGCGTGAAGTTGGGCGTGGGTGAAAGCGTTGGCTCGTCGGTCGGTGAGCCATCGGGGCTCGAGGTGACGACCGCAACCGACGTCGGCGAGGGCGCCGGCGTGAGGTCGGGCACGGAGGTGCAGCCAATGACGACGCCAATGAGCGCTAGGGGGAAGAGCAGGCGCGTCATACGAGCGCGCGCCGGTATCGAGCCAGCAACCGGCCAGCCGGGGTATCGCAAGAGAATTGAGCTCCTTAGGTGCTGGCCGTACACCGGGCGCGGCCAGGCAGTTTCAACGTCCGATGTGTGCCGGTTAGTGTCGCATTCTGACCGATCGAACGTAGTCTGCGCAGCGCAGTGGTGAGTCGGCGCGCCACGCGGGCGGGCTCAATGCGGCTTTATCTGGTCGACCTTGGCCCGTGCCGCGTCCTTGTCGGTGTACCAGAGCGCGTTGATCTCGGTATATGGCTTCCAGTCCTCGGGCAGCTCGTCCTCGACGCGGATGGCCTCGACCGAGCACTCCGGTTCGCACGCGCCGCAGTCGATGCATTCGTTGGGGTCGATGTACAGCGTCCGGTCGACGCCCTCGTCGTAGTGGATGCAGTCGACCGGGCAGACCGCCACGCACGACAGCTCCATGACATCGACGCACGGCTCGGCGATTACGTAGGTCACGCTATTTCCCCTGCTTGCGATTGCCTTCACCCTGATCGTGGTCGGGAGCATGCGACATCAACAGGGCCAGATGGACTGTGTTTGGGCCGGGCCGGTCGTCGCATCGAACCAGTCCGATGGTTCGACTGGACAGGCCATCCACCGCCCGCCAGCATGTGAGCATCTCGACCCACGCGAGGAGCAACAGATGCCTGTAACCGTCCCGGCGCAGCGGCGCCTGGTCTCCTGGGCGGCCTTTGCCGTGACTCTCGCGCTGCTTGCCGGTTGTGTCGACGTCCAGCAGCCGACACCCTCGCCGTCCACACCAGGTGAATCGGCTGCGGCCACAACGCCGGTGCCGACGCAGGGCACTGGAGCCACCCTGCCGCCGACGCCGACTGCCGGCGCGACGGAGACAGCGACGACCACCATCCCGCCGACGGCCACGCCGACGGTGCCCGCCACGGCAACTCCCAGCCCGACGCCGGTCACCGAGTGGACCGAGGCGAGCGCCATTTCCAGCAACCATTACACCGCAGTCGACCTGGTCGTCGACGATGCCGGCGCCGTCCATGCCGCGGCGGCGCTCGACGGAGCCATCTGGTACGTCACCAACCGGAGCGGCTCGTGGACACGCCACCAGCTGAGCTCGCCGCCAAGCGGGCGCAACGATCAAGAGCCGACCATCGCCGGCGGTGGCCCGAACCTGTTCGTGGCCTTCACCCGCTACGGCCCGAACACCGGTTTTGGCTCGCCACCCGAGAACATCTACCTGACCAACCGAACCGGTGGCGGCGCCTGGAGCGACCCGGCGGCCTACGGACCGGCTGTCGCCAACGCGCCTTCGATCAAGGCGCGCAACGGCGCCATCTACCTCGCCTACGTCGATGGGTTCCCACTCGACTACGTCGACCCGTCGGACAAGTACCCGGTTCGCTTCGCCACGAACCTGAGCGGTTCGTGGGGCGACTCGGTCGTATCCCACAATGGCACGGAGCCCGTGCTTGGCCTGAGCCAGGCCGGCCGCTATCAGATCGTCTTTGGCGATTACCTCGGGCTACTGCCCGGCAATGGCCTGACGTACCTCTATGCCGGCTCGGCCGGCGACATGAGCGAGCTCGTGCCCGGGACGCAGGACGACTACGCCCCCTTCGACATGGCCGTCGACGGCAGTGACCGCATCGACCTCGTGTACACCGCCGACTCCGAAGGACCGGGGCTCTTCTTCACGCGCCGGTCAGATGCCGGCTGGAGCGGGCCCGACACGTTGTCGGACGTCGGCGACTTCACCTCGCTCGCGGTGGCCGTCGACACCGCCAACAAGGTGCACGTCGTCGCAACGACCGTGGCCGACGGGGCGTGGTATTTCACCAATCGCCACGGAACGTGGGAATCGAAGCAGCTCCTGGCCCCCTCGGGCAACTGGTATCTGGGCAGTTCGGCGATTGCCGTCGACGCCAGTGGCCGTGCCCAGGTCCTGTTCATCGTGGGCAAGAACAAGAACAACGCGCAGCTCTACTACGCCGCCTCGCCCGCGGTTTGAGCCTTCCGCTACCCTCATGGCGGCACGCCGTGAGGAGAAGGGTTGATCTGCACCAGTTGCGCCACTGAGAACGAGGCGGGACGCAGGTTCTGCAAGGAATGCGGGATGCCGCTCTCCGCGGCGTGCGCGAACTGCGGCGCACCTAACACTCCGGACGCCAAGTTCTGCGGTGACTGCGGCGCCCGACTGTCCGACGGTGCACACAGTGCCAACGCCGGGCCCCAGGCCCTCCAGGCAGCCCCGGTCGCCCCTCCGCTGCCGGTCGCCGAACGTCGGCTCGTATCCGTGCTGTTTGCCGACCTGGTCGGCTTCACCACGCTGGCCGAGGGTCGCGATCCAGAGGAGACGCGGGAGCTCCTGTCGCGCTACTTCGACCTCGCGCGCGAGGTCATCGAGCGCCACGGAGGAACGGTCGAGAAGTTCATCGGTGACGCAGTGATGGCCGTCTGGGGGGCGCCCATCGCGCGCGAGGACGATGCCGAACGCGCGGTACGGGCGGCGCTGACACTGGTTGATGCGGTCAACGGTCTGGGCCCGGGCATCGCCGCACGCGTCGGCGTGTTGACCGGCGAGGCCGCGGTGACACTCGGTGCCCGCGGTGAGGGCATGGTCGCGGGTGACCTGGTCAATACGGCCAGCCGCCTGCAGTCAGTCGCCCCGCAGGGTGGCGTGCTGGTGGGCGAAACCACCGAACGGTCCACCAACCGGGCCATCCAGTACGAGCCGGCTGGCGAGCAGCTGCTCAAGGGCAAGACGACGCCCGTTGCCGCCTATCGGGCAGTCCGAGTGGTTGCCGAGGTGGGCGGCAAGAACCGCGCCGGCGGGCTGGAGCCACCCTTCGTGGGCCGCGACGATGACTTCCGCCTGCTCAAGGACCTGTTCCACGCCACCGGGCGCGACAAACGGCCACGCCTCGTGTCGGTCATGGGGCCGGCGGGCATCGGCAAGAGCCGCCTTGCGTGGGAGTTCTCCAAGTACACCGACGGCCTGATCGAGGACACGTACTGGCACTCCGGGCGGGCGCCGTCGTACGGCGAGGGCGTCACCTTCTGGCCGTTGAGCGAGATGGTCCGTGGGCGCGCGGAGCTGGCAGAGGGTGATGACGAGGCCACGACGCGGCGGAAGATCCACGAATTCGGTGGCCACCTGGATAGGCGACGAGGACGAGCGGCGGTGGGTCGAGCAGGCACTGCTGGCATTGCTTGGCCAGGGCGAGCCGCTGCCGGGCGGCCGCGATGAGCTCTTCTCCGCGTGGCGGACGTTCTTTGAGCGTATAGCTGCCCATGGAACCACGGTGCTGCTGATAGAGGATCTGCAGTGGGCCGACCCGGGTGTGCTCGAGTTCATCGATCACCTGCTCGACTGGACGAAGTCCCTGCCCATCTTCGTGATCACGCTCTCGCGTCCGGAGCTCCTCGAGCGGCGGCCCGACTGGGGTGCCGGCAGGCGCAACTTCGTTTCGCTCGCACTTGAGCCGCTGCCCGGCGATGACATGCGCACCCTCCTCCAGGGCCTGGCGCCCGACCTCCCCGAGGCGATCCGGCAAACAATCGTCAAGCGCGCGGACGGCATCCCGCTGTACGCCGTGGAGATGATCCGCATGCTCGTGGCCGACGGCAGGCTGGTCGAGCGCGATGGCGGGTATGTCCCCGTCGGCGACGTGAGTGACGTTCCCGTACCCGAGACCCTCACCGCGCTCATCGCCGCGCGCCTTGATGGTCTTGACGCGGCCGCGCGCATCATCGTGCAGGACGCCGCCGTGCTCGGCCAGAGCTTCACCCTGGCGGGCATAGCGGCGGTGAGCGGAGCGGGCGAGAAGGCGGTCGCCGACACGCTCGGTGACTTCGTACGGCGCGAGCTGCTCACCGTCAACGCCGATCCGCGCTCGCCCGAGCGCGGCCAGTACTCGTTCGTGCAGTCGCTGATACGCGAGGTGGCCTACAACCAGCTCTCGCGCCAGGAGCGCAAGACACGCCACCTGGCTGCTGCGCGTTGGTTCGAAACGCTGGGCGACGATGAGCTGGCAGGTGCCCTCGCCGGGCACTACGGAGCGGCGTACCGCAATGCGCCGGTCGGCCCGGAGGCCGATGCCCTGGCTACCCAGGCGCGCATCGCGCTGCGCGGCGCCGAAGAGCGAGCGGCAACGCTCGGCTCGCACCAGCAGGCGGTGACCTTCTTCCGACAGGCGCTCGAATTGACCGACGTCCCCGCGGATCGCGCAGAGCTCCTCTACCGCGCGGGCCGGGAAGCACAGGACGAGACGCCGGATGTCGCGCAGGAGCTGCTCGAGCAGTCGATCGACCTCTATCGCCAGGTGGGTGACCTGCACGGCCTGGCGCGGGCCGCGGCGGAGGTCGCCATCGCATTACACAGCCTGTGGCGGGCGGCCGACGCGGTACCCATCCTCGAGCGCGTGCTGAGCGAGATCGTCTCGATCGAGACCGAGCCCGAGGGCGTGCGAGTGCTGTCGGAGCTGACACGCACCTATTCCAACCTGTTCGACCCGCGCGCTGCAGAGTTGATCGACAGCGTCGTCGAGCGGGCAGAACGCCTGAACGACCCTGAGCTCGTGGTCGAGGCGATCCTGAATTGGGCTTTGGTGCTTAGCCGGTTGGGTCGCTTCTACGAGCCGACGGCGATCATCCGTGGTGTACTGCCGCTCGCGCGCGCACACAACTTGATCTGGCCGGAGGCGCGTGCCCTCAACAATCTCGCGGCGATGATGCAGCGCGACGACCCCGCTGAAACCCTCCAGCTCAGCCGGCAGGGCGAAGAACTCAACCGGCGCACCGGAAACCTGGGAACGATGAACTACTTCCGCGGCGGCCAGGTCGATTGGCTTTTCGAGCTCGGCCGCTGGGATGAGGCCAGGCGCATCGTCGACGACTTGAAGGACCTGCCCGCGGACGATCCCAACCTGCTCGACTTCCAGACCGGGAGGATCGAGCTTCTGGCGGCCGATGGCCACGACGAGGCCGCGCGGGAGACCATCACTGGGCTGCGAGAAATGATCGCCGGCACGAGCTTCGAGCCGATCAAGGCGGCCCTGGTAACCGCCGAAGCGCAGGTAGAGGCGCTCGCCGGAAACCTAGACCTGGCGGCGGAGCACGCCGCACGAGGAATGGACATGAAGGGCGAGGCGAACTCCGAGGTGTGCGCAGAATGGCTGGCGCGGATAGCGCTGTGGGGCCGCCGGCCAGAGCTCGCGGCGCGGGCGAACGAGCGCTTCGCGAAGTGGACGCAGCAGGGTCGGTTGAACCAGGCCGCCACGGCCGAGGCGAGCGCGATTGGCGCCGCGCTGGCAGGCCGCAGGGATGACGCTGCGCGCGACTTTCGGCGCGCCATCGAGATCGCTCGCTCGCTCGGCCTGCGCTGGCTGCTGGGCGTCTACCTGGCCGACATGGCCATCGCCCTGCCGCCATCCACGCGCGGGATCGCTGAGGCGGCCGATGAGGCCCGTCAGATATTCGCAGAACTCGGATCGCCGCCGATGCTCGCCCGACTCGATGCCGGCCTGGCGCCATGGCAATCGGCGACTGACGAAGGTCAGAGCTCACCGGCCACGGTGGGGACCGCCACCTCAGCCTGAATCCAGCCCGCAGGTGGCTACTCCGGGCGCACCGTATAGACCACGCTCTCGCCCTGGAGCACAATCGTGCCGTCGGCGCGGCGCGCGGTGCAACGCAGGCGCGTGATCGGCTTGTCGGCGCGCGCCTCGAGCACTTCGATCTGGGCGATGACCGTGTCGCCGATGTAGACCGGCGCCGGGTAGTCCCAGTCCTGGTGCAGGAACACGCTGCCCGGACCGGGCAGTTCCTGCGCGACCAGGGCATTGAACAACGCCGTGGTCAGGCCACCGTGAACGATCAGCCGGCCAAAGCGCGTCGACCGTGCGAAGTCGGTATCGAAGTGCAGCGGGTTGCGATCGCCTGACAAGGCCGCGAAGGCCTCGACATCGGCCTGCGTGAAGGTGTGTCGGCGCTCAGCGCGCTTCCCGACCGCGGGTGGCTGCCAGACCAACCTCAGGAACCGTTCTGGCGCGCTTTGATCGCCTGGGTGAGGCGCGGCAGGATCTCGAACAGGTCACCGACCACCATCAGGTCGGCGAACTCGGCGATGGGCGCGTCGGGGTCCTTGTTGATGGCCACGATCGTCTCCGCCGTCTGCACTCCAACCTTGTGCTGGATCGCGCCGCTGATGCCGCACGCGACGTAGAGCGCCGGCTTGACGATCTTGCCCGTCTGGCCGATCTGCTGGCCATAACCGATCCAGCCCGAGTCGACCGCCGCGCGCGTCGCCCCCACGGCACCCTCGAGCGCCTCGGCCAGCGCCTCGACGAGACGGAAGCCGTCCGCGCTGCCGACGCCGCGCCCGCCACCGACGATGACCCGTGCCTCCTCGATGGGCGCGGCGGCAGAGGTTTCACGAACTCTATCCACGACCTTCACGGCCGGCAGCTCGTGATCGATGGCCACGTCCACGTTTTCGACCGAGCCGCTCGCGGCCGCCTTCTCCTCGGTCGCCGCCCCGCCACGGACCACGACGATGCCACCCGCCTGGCCGGCGAAGGTGCTGTGCGTGACCAGGCGGCCGCCGAAAGTGCTCATCTCGACCTTCGCGCCACCGGCATCGGCCACCGTTGAGGCATTGACCAGGATTGGCATTCCGGTCAACCCGACCAGCAGCCCGCCCATATCCTTGCCGTCACCCGAGGCGCTGACCAGCACGATGTCCGGCTGCCTCTCGCGCACCAATGCCGCAAGGCGCGGGGCAACGACCGACGCCACCGGGCGATCGCTCAACGATGAGTCGACCTCGACCGCCAGCACCGAACTGCTGTAGGCAGCCAGCTGGCCGGCGGCCCCCGTGGCACCGGTACCGATGACCACGCATGCATCTTCACCACCCGAAGCCTCCGCGAGTTTCCGGGCGAGTGTCGCGAGCTCGAGTGACAGCTTGGTTGGCACGCCGCCGGCCAGCTCGCCGACCGCCCACACGCGCGCCATCAGATGAGCCTCCGGCCGGCCAGAAACTCGACGATCTGCGCCACGGCGTCATCTGGCGCCTCGCGCACGAATGTTGCGCCTGCGCGCTCGGGTGGCTTGGCCGCATCGAGTGTCGTCGTGGTCGCCGCACCCGCGCCAACCGATCCAGCATCGATGCCCAGGTCGGCCAGCGACCAGGTCTCGATGGGCTTCGAGCGCGCCTGCATGATGCCGCGCAGCGACGGGTAGCGTGGCGTCCCCAGCAACTGCGTGCCCATGACCACCGCCGGCGTGGGTGCCTCAAGGACGTCGTAGCCGGCGGTGCTCAGTCGGTGGATGCGCACGCCGCCATCGGTCGGTTGAATCTCCGACGCGTAGGAGAGATAGGGCAGCCCCAGGCGAGCGGACAGCGCTCCGCCGACCACGCCGCCCAGCCCGTCTGATGTGTCGGTCCCGGCGAAGACCAGGTCGTACTCGAGCCGGCCCAGGGCTGCGGCGAGGATGTCGACCGTGGAGCGGATGTCCGAACCACGGATGCCGTCGTCGATGACGTGGAAGGCGCGCGCCGCGCCCATCGCCAGGGCCTTGCGCAGCGCCTCGGTCGCACCGGCCGGCCCAACCGTGAGCAGCGTCACTTCGCCGCCGTGCGTCTCGGTCAACTGGAGCGCCTTCTCGAGCGTGTATTCGTCGTTGCCGTTGGCTTCGAGCTGGACCGACCGATCGGTCAGCAGGTCGTCACCCAGGCGTTCCGTCCCGACCACCGGCACGGCCTTGAACAGGACGACGATGTTCATCGCTGCTATCCCTGCGCCCGGCTGAGCAGGTCGCGCGCGATGATCAGCCGCTGGATCTGCTGGGTGCCCTCGTACAGCTGGGTGATCTTGGCGTCGCGCATCATGCGCTCGACGGGGTATTCGCTGGTGTAGCCATAGCCACCGAACACCTGCACGGCGTCGGTCGTGACGGCCATCGCCGTGTCCCCGGCGAACAGCTTGGCCATCGCCGCCCAGCGTGCCGCGGAGCCCTGACCGGCCGAGATGCTGCTCGGCGGCGTGCCACGACAACTGGCGGGCGGCTTCGGTCCTGGTGGCCATGTCCGCGAGCATGCCACCGACCATCTGGAACTCACCCACGCGCCGGCCGAACTGCTTGCGCTGGCCGGCGTAGTCGACCGCCGCGTCGAGCGCGCCCTGCGCGATGCCGACCGCCTGGGCCGCGATGCCCGGCCGGCTGCGCTCGAAGGTCTTCGTCACCAACCGCCAGCCGTCGCCCAGTTCGCCGACGCGGTTGGCATCCGGCACGCGTACGTCGGAGAAGGCCAGCTCCGCGGTCGTGGAGCCGTGGATGCCCATCTTGTGCTCGAGCCGCGGAGCGGAGAAGCCGGGCGTGTCTTTCTCGACGTAGAAGCAGGTGAGGTGGCGATGAGTCTTGACCGCCTCGGGACTGGGGTCGGTCAGCGCGAAGACGGCCACGATGCCGGCGACGTCGCCCTGGCTGATGAAACGCTTCTCACCGTTGATGACCCAGTCGTCGCCATCGCGCACGGCACGCGTCTTGAGGCTCGCCGCGTCCGATCCCGCGCCCGCCTCGGTGAGCCCGAAGGCGGCCAGGAGCTTGCCGCTGGTGAGGTCCGGGATCCAGCGCTTCTTCTGCTCGTCCGACCCGCCGTGCACCAGCGGCAGGCCGGACAGCTCCTGCACGCAGACGATGTTGCCGACCGCCGCCGAGACCCGGCTGATCTCCTCGATGGCGAGCATGATCGAGATCATGTCCGCGCCGAGGCCGCCGTATTCGGCCGGGTACGGCAGGGCGAAGATGTCGTGCTCGGCGAGCACCTTGACGATGTCCCATGGGAACTCGCCGGTCTGGTCTATTTCTGCTGCACGCGGGCCGATCGCGCCATCAGCCAGCTCGTGCACCGCGTCGCGCAGCGCCTGCTGTTCGCCATTCAGAGTGGTCACAGCCCTGATCGTATCGCGCCCGCGCCTGGGCGCTCGGATTCCAATGCGAGTTGCCGGACTGGGACCTGCGCGGCCAATGGGGCCCCTCAATCCGTTCCCGGCACCGGATCAGGTCATACTCGCGTGCTGCGAACGTTAAGTCGGATTGGCCCGTGCGGATGGAGCTGCGGACGCGTCATGCGCGCGCGCCCGTGCGGGACCCTCGACGAATTTCGCCGGAAACTGCCCGGACCGGCCGGAAACTACCCGCCCATGTGACTTAACGCGCGCCTGGCGACCGTATGACCAATCAGGGGCCGCGATCGCGCCCGGTTGAGCGCAGCGAGCGCTACTGCACCACGACCGGCAGCGAACGGCCATTGAACCGGCGGCCGGCACTGTCCGCAGAAAGGCTCGCGGCGAGGATCTCGGCGATGTCCTGCACCAGCACGCCCTCGCCGCGCTCGCCGGCGTCGGCCACTCCGTCGCGCATCATGACCAGGCAGAAGGGGCACGCAGTGGCGACTGCCTCGGCGCCGGTGGCCAGCGCCTGGCTGGTACGCGCCGCGTTGATGCGCGTGCCGCGCTTCTCCTCCATCCACATGCGCCCACCACCGGCGCCGCAACAGAACGTCTGGCGGCCGCTGCGCTCCATCTCGCGCAGCTCGATGCCGGGCACCGCGCCCAGGACGGAACGCGTCTCGCCGATCACCCCGTTGTAGCGTGCCAGGTAGCACGAGTCGTGCACCGTGACCGCCTGATCGCGCCGTTGGTCCACGCGCAGCCGTCCCTCCCCGATCAGCTTCGTCAGGAACTGCGAATGGTGCACGACCTCGTAGTGGCCACCCAATTGGCCGTACTCGTTGCCGATCGTGTTGAAGCAGTGCGGGCAGGCGGTGATGATCGTCCTGGGTCGGTAGCGGTTGAGCGTCTCGATGTTGGCCGTCGCCATCATCTGGAAGACGTACTCGTTGCCCATGCGGCGCGCCGGGTCGCCCGAGCACGACTCCTCCTGACCGAGCACCGCATAGCGCACGCCCGCGGCCTCGAGACAGGTCACCACCGCTCGGGCGACCCGCCGGTTGCGGTCGTCGAAGGATGCCGCGCAGCCGACCCAGTACAGGCACTCCAGCTGCGCCACGGCATCGGGCCCGCCGGACTCGACGACCGACGCGGCCGTGGGGACCTCGAAAGGCAGTCCGCGGGCCCAGTCGAGGCGCGACGCCTGCGGCTGGCCCCAGATGTTCGAGTAGCGCTCGAGGTTGTTGAACGAGCCGGTCAGCTCTTCGGGGAAGCGCGACTCTTCGAGCACCAGGTTGCGGCGCAGGCCGACGATCTTGTCGACGTGCTCGATGAGCACCGGGCAGGCCTCAACGCATGCGCCGCACGTGACGCAGTCCCATACCGCGTCGAACGGGATGGCATTGTCGACGATCGGCTCCGCCAGCTTCTGGGCGGATGGCGCGCCACGCAGGAAAGGCAGCAGCGGCACCCCCTTCTCCGCCTCGACCGACATCTCGCGGATGCCCATGATCAGCGTCTTGGGATTGAGCGGCTTGCCGGTCGACCAGGCCGGGCACGCCTCCTGGCAGCGCCCGCACTCGGTGCACGTGAAGCCGTCGAGCAGGTCCTTCCAGTTGAGGTCCTCGACCGTCTTGACGCCGAAGCGCGCCGTCTCCGCCTCGAGGTCCATCGCCGGCAACTCGCCGCGCGGCCGCAGCTTGCGCAGGCCGGCGTTGAAGAAGGCCAGCACGATGTGCAGGTGCTTGGAGCGCGGCAGGTAAACGAGGAACGAGCTGACCAGGATCACGTCGAGCCAGAAGAAGACCGCGTAGCCGATCTGGAGCGACGACTGTGGCAGGGCGCCCGCCAATACCTGCCCAAGGGGGTTCTCGACGATCGCCCAGGCGGCGTCGGGATCGCCGAAGGCGGCCAGCCGGAAGGCCTCGACCAGCCATTCGCTGAGCACGACGCCGCCGATCAGCCACAGGATGATCAGCGAATCGCGCGACAGCGTGTTGCGGCGCGGGTAGCGCCACACGATGCGCCGGAACAGGGCATACGCGGTCGCCGCCAGCACGGCCACCACGAAGACGTTCTGGCCGAGCAGCAGCAGGCGCCACAACCAGCCGTCGAGCGGCGCGGCGACGATGGCGTGCACCAGGCCCAGGGTCACGCGGTCGGCGGTGCCGACCACCAGCACGACGAAGCCCCAGAAGATCGCCGCGTGGAGCATGCCCGCATCGAGGTCGCGGAACATGCGCACCTGCGCGATGGTGTAGACGAAGACGCTCTTGAGCCGCTCGGGAGAATCGGAGATGGGTGTTGGCTGGGCATGCGCGAAAACGCGGAAATGGCGCGCCATCATCAGCCCGAAGAGCACCACCGCGACGCCGAACAGCACCGGCGCCAACACGTAGAGCGGTACGTCCTGGATCACTGGCTGTCACCTGCCGAGTGGCCGGCGTGCTGTGTGTGTCCGCCGAGCGTCTCGAGGGCATGGCCGAGCAGCGGTTCAATGGCGGCAAGGGACTCAGTCGCGCCACTCGTCGAGCCCGGCATCGCCACCACCAGTGTCGAGCCGACCACGCCGGCCAGGCTGCGCGAGAGGTCGGCCAACGGCGTCTTACCCCGACCAAACGAGCGCATCTGCTCGCCGAAGCCGGGGACCTCGTAGTCGAGCAAAGGTCGGAGCGCCTGCGGCGTGCGGTCGCGCGGCCCGAGACCCGTGCCACCCGTGCTCACCACCAGCTCGACACCCGACGACGCAGCCTGGCGCACTGCTCCGGCAATCTGCTCCACCTCGTCGGGCACCACCGCTCGCGCGACAGCGAAGCCGAGGTCGCCCAATCGCTCGGCGAGCAGCCGGCCGCTCTCGTCATCACGCACGCCGGCCGCCACGCCGTCGCTGACGGTCAGCACCAACGCGCGGCCTGCGTCGCTCACCGGCGTCGTCCGGAACCGCGTTTCATCGAGCGCTCCGCGCCGGCCGGCGGCCGATGCCACTCGCCCGAGCGGCCGCCCGACTTCTCGAGCAGCTGTATCTCGCGGATGACCGCGCTGCGGTCCACGCCCTTGACCATGTCGTAGACCGTCAACGCGGCCACGCTCGCGGCGGTGAGCGCCTCCATCTCGACGCCCGTCTGGCCCACGGTCGCCGCGGTGGCCTTGATGCGCAGGCCGCCCGCCGTTCGGTCGGGCGTCACCTCGACGAGCAGGTCGGTCAGGCCAATGGGGTGGCACAGCGGGATCAGTTCGGAAGTTCGCTTGCCGCCCATCACGCCGGCCATCTCGGCCAGCGTCAGCACGTCGCCCTTGGCCATCTCGCCGTCGATGATGGCGGTGATGGTTTCCTGCTCGAGCGCCACGAAGGCCTCGGCGACGGCCCGCCGCGCCGTGGCCGGCTTGGCGCTCACGTCGACCATTCGCGGCCGGCCGGTGCGGCTGACGTGGGTCAGCCGGCGGCGCTCCCTGCGTGGCTCGCTCATCGCAGCCTGATCACCTCCACCTCCGTGCCCGCTTCCGCGCGGGTTACATCTTCGGGCACCACCGCCAGGCCGTCGGCCACGGCGAGAGCCGAGAGTACGTGCGACTCCTGGCCACCGGCGAGATGCGCCTGCCAGCCATGCGGTGTTTCCTCGAGCCGCACGCGCAGGAACGCGCGCCGGCCGGCCGCCTTGCTCGCCGCCTGCACGAGTCGCGCACGGACGAGCTCGCGGCCGATCACATCGGCATGACCGGCCAGCCGGCGGATCACCGGCCGCACGAACAGCTCGAAGGTAACCAGGCTGCTGACCGGGTTGCCGGGCAGGCCGAAGAGCAGCACCTCGCGCCCTTCACCATCCTGCGCCCGACCAAAGGCCAGTGGCTTGCCCGGCTGGACGGCGACACGCCACAGCTCGACCCGCCCGACCCGGTCGAAGGCCTCCTTGACCACGTCGTGGGCGCCGACCGATACGCCGCCGCTGACGACGACCACGTCGGCGTTCGCGACGCCTCGCCGCAGCGCACTGACCACCTCGTCGAGATCATCGTGTGCGATACCCAGCGCCAGCGGATCCGCGCCGGCATCGCGCGCCGCGGCAGCGAGGCCCACCGAGTTGGCGTCGCTGATCTGCGCCGGCCCCGGCGCCGTACCCGCCGGCACAAGTTCGTCGCCCGTTGCGAGCACGGCCACGCGCGGCCGGCCGTACACCATGACCGAGCCGTAGCCGGCCGCGGCGATGACCGCCAGCAGCGCCGGGGTCAGCTCCGCGCCCGCCGGCGCGAGCGGCAGACCGGCGCGCAGGTCACTGCCCGCCCGGCGAACGTGGGCGCCCTCCGCCACGGAGCTGAAGACCGCCACGTTGGGCGGCAGCGCTATCGGTCGCCCCGGACGGTCCGTCGGTGTTCTCGACCGGCACCACGGCGTCGGCACCGTCGGGCAGTGGCGCGCCGGTCAGGATGCGCACGGCACTGCCCGGCACGACGGACCCTGCTGGCTCATGCCCGGCCTGAACCTCGCCGATCACGCGCAGGCCGACCGGCGTTTCCGGCGACGCACCGATGACGTCTGCGGCGCGTACGGCAAAACCGTCCATGGCGCTGTTATCCCACGGGGGCAATGTCAGCCGACTGACCGGTCCGTCGGCGAGCACGCGCCGGAGGGCGTCCGCCAGCGCGACCTCGGCGGGCGGCAGCGGTGCCAGGCCCGCGAGCATCTGCGCTCGCGCGTCCTCGAGGCCGACGAGCGCCGGCGCGTCGGCGCTCACCCGGCCGCCACCAATCTCAACGCGCGCCGGCGCGCGAGGGCCCATACCGAGAGGCCGCCGATCACGCCCAGGACCCCCAGCGCGGCCGAGGTCAACTCCCAGAAGGGGGTGGGATAGAGCCGGATCAGCGTGCTCGTGGCGGGGAATGCCCAATTGCCGGCGGGGAAGAAGATGCGGTGGAAGAGCTCGAATGCCGTGTCGAAGGCGAACGCGGCGAAGATGCCCAACGCGACCAGCACGATGGCCAGCCACAGGCCGCCGCGCGCGACCGCATACCAGTTGAATGGGTCACGTGGCGTGCGCACCAGCACCACGCCGAGGAAGACGACAGCGAGCGCGACGAGGCCCAGGAATCCATATAGCACGACGCGCACGTCGCGCATGTGCGCCGCCTCGTCCGGTGCCAGGTCGCGGAACGTGCCGGGTCCGATGAAGAGCTCGCCCACCAGGCGATCGGATAGCGCGTAGGCACTCGCATGGTCGCCGGTGACGTGCCAGCCGCCGGAGGCATCGATGGCGAAATGGGTCCACACCGGGATCAGCAGCAGCAACAACGCGACGCACAGAACGGTGAGCATCGTCGCCAGGCCGAGCAGCAGGCGCAGTTGCTAGTCCTCGTGCAGGGTGTGCGCCTGCTCCCACCAGCCCTGCACGATCAGGTCGGGGGGAGCCTCGCGTCCCAGGGCCTGCGCCGCGCGTGCGAGGCGCGCGCGGAACTCGTCGAGGTCGAGGCCCAGCAGACCGGACAGGCCGACGATGCCGGCCTGCGTGAAAAGGACCTGCTCGGCATTGCCAAAGTTGGCCAGGTTCAGCAGCAGCGCCTCGTCGCGCCACGTATTGACGTCGTTGGTGGTGGCCCCGATCTGGTCGGCCAGGGTCTGCCGGCGGGTGGGTGTCTCGCTGACCTCGAGCAACAGCCCGGTGGTGAAGATGCCCTGGCGCTCGAGTGCTTCGAGGTGGTACAGCGGCACGCGCTGGAGCTGGTCGACCGGCGGCATCAGGCGTTCTCGAGCTGTGCGTCGACGCTCAACGCGACGTTGCCCTTCAACGCGCGCGAGATCGGGCAGCCATCCTTGGCCTTGGCCGCCAGCTCGGCGAAGCCGGCCTGGTCGACGCCCGGGACGCGCCCACGCACCGTGAGATGGCTGCTGATCACCGTCCAGCCTTCATCGCCCTTATCGAAGGCAACGTCGGCACGCACCTCGAGCCGCTCGGCGACATGGCCGGCCTTGGCCAGGTTGCTCGAGAGGGACATCGAAAAGCAGGCTGCGTGGGCTGCCGCCAGCAGTTCCTCGGGGCTCGTGCGGCCCTGTGGTTCGGTCGTGCGCGACGCCCAGCTCACCGGCAGCGCTGAGAACTGGCTGCTGGTACCGGAGCTCACCTCGCCCGAACCACTGGCCAGGTCGCCCGTCCACGTAGCCGTTGCTGACCGAGTCACCGCCATGATCGAAATCGCCTCCCGTCGCAGCCGGATTGTTGATGCCATGTGTCGCATTGGCGTCTGGCGTACTGTCTCGCCCGGTTAGTCTACGGCCGCAGGAATGGACATGAGCGCAGATACGTGGCCGCGCGGATGACGCGTGGTTGGCTGGCAAGCGCGATCGTTGCGCTGATCGTGGTGGCGTTCATCGCCGGCTACCTGCTGGCCGGGTTAGGCAGCGCCACGCCATCGCCTTATCCCACCCCGACGAACTCGCCGGGGACGTCGGCCCGACCCACGGCGACAGCACGACCTACCGGCACGCCCAACTCCACGCCCAGCACGCCCGATACCTCCGTCACCGCGTCGGCCGTCGTGGTGCCCGCCAAGAGCGCCGACCTGTCGGTTCCGGTCAGCGGCGTCGTCAGTTTCGTGGTCAAACCCGACCAGGTCGTTTACGCCAACGACAAATTGCTGCAGCTTGACCAGTCGACGATCCTCGCCCGTATCAAGGTCGCCAACGCCGACCTCCAGCACGCCCAGGCCGCCGAGAACAGTGCCCAGCTGGCACTCAATGACCTTCCGCCGGACGCGACCCCGGATGAGCTCGCCGCAGCCCAGGCGCAGCTCCAGCTCGCGCAGGCCGAAGCGGCACAGGCCTCTGCCGAGCTCGCGCAGGCGCAGACTGACCTCAAACAGACGCAGGTCTTCGCGCCCTTCGATGGGACCATCACCTCGGTCGACGTATCCGATGGTGAACAAACCATCGCCGGCCAGCCGATCATCACCATTGCCGACCTGTCGAGCTGGCTGATCGAGACCACCGACCTGTCCGAGCTCGAGGTCGTGCGCATCGCGGTCGCCGACCGCGCGACCATCACCTTCGGCGCCCTGCCCAACGTGACTCTTGGAGGAACCGTGGCGCGCATCCAGTTGCGCGGGACCAGCAATGACGGCGGAGTTCTGTTCGCGGTGCTCATCCAGCCCGACTCGTTCCCGGCCGGGCTGCGCTGGAACATGAGCGCCACCGTTCACATCCAGCCGAGTAGCTGAGCAACAAGAAGCGGCGCCCGCCGTGGCTGGCGGGCGCCGCGTGCAGCGAACTCTTCGGACCGTCAGCCGATGGTGTAGACGACCGACACGTTGACGGTCACCTCGCTGTTGCCGGGCACCACCGGCGTCGGCGCCTGGTCGGGCGCCATCACGCCGCCACCGGCGTTCGCGTAGACGGGCCAGGGCATCGAGTACGAGGTCTCGCTGATCGCCGAGACGCCCGTGATCGACACGCCCGCGGCGCTCGCCAGTTCGTCGGCCCGAGCGCGCGCGTCCTTGACCGCCGCCGTGCGCGCCTGGCTCTGAGCGGACGTCGGATCGGACAGCTCGAAGGTGATGCCGTTGACCGTCGTCGCGCCGGCGTTGACCGAGTTGTCGACAACGTCGCCCAGCTTGTCGAGGTCACGCACCTTGACCTGCAGGATGTTGTCGACCTCGTAGCCGGTGACCTTCTGGCCGCTGCCGCTGTAGTCCCAGGTAGGGTTGATGTTGAGATACGAGGTCTGGATGTCGGTATCGGCGATGCTCAGCTGGTGCAGCGCGTCGATGATCGCGTTCATGGCGGTCGCCGCGTCGGAGCGCGCGTCGCTGAGCTTGCTGCGTGTGATGTCGACGCCCAGGCTGATCTCAGCGATGTCGGGCTTGACGAAGATGGTGCCGACGCCCTGGACCGAGATGGTGTGCTCTGGTGGGTACACGCCGGGCAGGTTGGTGCCTGCGGTATCTGATGCCAGCGCGGGCGAGATGAGCATGCCCATCACCACGCTGATGAGGCCGGCAAGTAGCGGCCTGGCGGTGCGACCCGGACCGGGAATCGTGATCGTCATCGTGCGTCTCCTGCGGTGACTGTGCCGTCGGGCCAGTGACGCCCGCCGGCTGGAGCGTGTTCCGCCGGGCGGGAAACGCGCCGTTTGGGCCATTTGGCCCGGCCCGTGGGACCCAATGGCCGTGGGGCGGAAAGGTGCAGTTGTGGACACTCAACGGTGGTTGAGTGGGCCGCGCAGCGGCGCCATCGAGGGAAGGAGGCAGCACGTTGTTTGACTTTGCTTTTGACATGGGCGTATGGGGCGCCCTGACCCTGCTGGTCGGCGGGATCGTGCTGGGTGTCGTCGTGCAGTTGATCGGCGAGAACCGCTTCGGCTACGAGTGGATCGCGACCGCGATTGCGACGATCGTGGGCGGGTTTGCGGCGAGTGAGTTCGTCGTCGATTGGCGCGCGTTCGCGCCGGTCTTCGATGGCCTGGCGCTCATCCCGGCACTGGTCGGCGGCCTGGTGGTTGGCATCGTCGTCGCCGCCATCGTCCGCTTCGTCGAGCTGAACTACAGGGCAACCGCGTCCTGACGTCCTCGTCAGCACACATCGGGCGGCCCGCCGTCAAGGCGGCGGGCCGCCCTTCTTTTTGCCCGAGCCGAGCGACGGCCATCCTGTAGCCTCGCCGCTCGTGAACGCCCAGCCCGACGAGCGACCACCGCGTGCCGACTGGCCGTTGGTGCTGATCGTTTTCTGGGTCACGTCCCTCGTCGAAGGTGCGGGCGTCAGCCAGGTCTTCGCGTTCCTGCCCGACTACCTCGCGCAGATGGGCGTCGGCGGTGCCGATCGCCTGGCCTTCGTCGGCCTCTTCTCATCGCTCATGTTTGTCGTGGGCGCACCGCTCGTGCCCCTATGGGGCGTGTGGGCCGACAAGTACAGCCGCAAGGCAATCATCATCCGCAGCGCCATCGTCGAGGCGTTCGTCTTCAGCGCCGTGGCGCTCAGCCGGGAGCCGTGGCAGCTCGCCCTCAGCCTGTTACTGGTCGGCCTGCAGTTGGGCAATACCGGGGTCATGCTCGCCGCCATTCGCGACGTCACGCCGCGGCCGATCCTGGGCCGCGCCATCGGTTTCTTCGGCTCGAGCACGGCCATCGGTTTCGCCGTTGGGCCGATCCTCGGCGGCATCATCGTCGACGGCCTGGGCATGTCCCTGTCGGTCGTCTTCGCGGTCTCGGCCGCGGCCTCGCTGGGGACCGCGGCGCTGGTTGCCCTCACGCGCGAGGTGCGACCCGCCGTCGTGCCCCAGGGTCGCGCGCTGTCGCTCGCCTACGGCGCGGTGCGCGGCGTGCTGGGCGATCCGACAGTACTGCGTGTCTTCCTGATCTACGGCGTGGCGTTCCTGACCAACCAGATGACCCGACCGTACGTGCCCGTGCTGATCGAGAATATCGTCGGCCCGGGACCCGGCCTCGCCAGCTCGATCGGCTTCGTCGCCGGGACCGCGTCGCTCATCGGCGCGCTCGCCTCACCGGCCGGCGGCGTCGCCGGTGATCGCGTCGGTTTCCGGCCGGTGCTGGTCACTGGCCTCGCGGGCGGGGCGCTGGCGATCGCCATCCAGCCCTGGCTGCCGAGCCTGCCGCTGCTGGCAGTGGCGGTACTGGCGTTCGTGGCCTTCAATGGCATAGTCGGCCCGATGGTCTTCAGCCTGCTGGCGACCGAGGTGCCGCCCGAGCGCCGCTCGACCACGCTCAATCTCGTGTACCTGCCGCTCTATGCCGCCGGGATCGTGGGTCCAGCAACCGGCGCACTGACGGCGAGCGTGGCTGGCGTGCCGGCACCGTTCGCGCTGGGGGCGATCATCCTTGGCGCATCGGCCGTCGCGATCGTGATCGCCATGCGCCGCCAGCGCAGGTCCCCTGCGGTCGCCCACTGACTCGCAGGGATCGGCTACGGCCGGCCGGCAGCCTCCCAGTTGGCCACCCAGTCTCCGGCTATCTCCGCCTGCGCCACGGCGAGCGGCAGCGCACCAGAGCAGACCCGGTCGTGCAACCAGTTCTCGAAGCGGTCCTTGACCCGCGCACCAGCCGGCGTGCCGTCTGCCGCGACAGCCGCATATGGCTCAGGCCACAGGTTGGCGGGATCACGTGGCGCACCGCCGATCTCAAGAGGTATCAAGTGGTCCTCTTCGTAGTCGGCCGGCTTGGTGTCAGTGTCGCCGTACTGGATGATCTGCTGGCGCTTGAGCGGCGACGTGTATGACGTGGGCGGACGGACCGTGGCGGTGTAGCCCGAGACGCAGATCGTCGAGCCGATGTTCGCCTGGGTCACGCGCGGGTCGGTGGCACCGGGCGTCAGCACCGGATCTGCCTCGGCGGCGGACCCGTCGCGCACGATGCCGGGGCTGGTGGGCGTCGGCGCGAACGTGGGCGTGGGAGTCGGTGATGGTGTGGGTGTCGGCGTGGGGTGACGGCGTCACGATGGATGACGGCGTCGGCGACGGCGTCGGCGGCGGCGATGGGCTGCAGCCGATAGCCACGAACGGCAGGCCCAGCACGGACACCGCCACCAGGACGAGCCGGGCGTATCGACTCATTCGCCTTATCGGAAACTGTCGGCTAGCGAACGACGCGATAGTTGACGACCAGGTAGCCCGTCGGCGAGATCTCGCTGCGGATCAACTCGAGGTTCATCGCCGGTACGCCGTCGAGGAGGCGGCGCCCGCGGCCGGCCACCATCGGGCCGATCGTCAGGTGGAGTTCGTCGACAACGCCGGCAGCGAGGAAGGCCTGCGCGACCGAGATGCTGCCGTGGACGCCGATGTCACGTCCACCCTGCTGCTTGAGACCCTTCACGAAGTCGACCAGTCCACCGTCGATCCTCGTAGCGTTGGCCCACTCAAGGTCAAGAGGCGTCGATGTCGCAACGTACTTCGTGACCGCGTTGATGAACGTCGCAAATGGCTCGATCTCGCTGGTCGGCCAGAACCGCGCCCACTCTGCGTAGCTACGGCGCCCGAGAATGACCGCGTCCTGCGTTTCGATCTCGGCGGCCAGGCGCGCGTCCAGGCCGTCGTCCCAGCCGAAAAAGGTATCCGGGGCCTCGGCGACCCCATCGAGCGACAACAACTCGTAAACGACCACCTTGCGCACAGGCCGCACCTCCGATCTGCAGCTCACGGCCGGTGGTGAATGGCCGCCGGCGATGCACGGAGAAGGTAATCGGGCGAAGCGATTCGAGCACTCGACCCCCTGAACCCATCCCCTCCCGGCCGTACGAGCGTTCCATGCCCTGCGCCTCGTACCGTTTCGTCCACTTTAGTCACGGTGTGAGATGACGGTGGGGTCCCTACACTGCGCCCGGTGACCGACACCTTCTTCGCACGCGAGCTGTGGCAGCGGTTAGAGCCACTCCATGGCGTGCCGACCGCCTGGGGCCGAGCAATCGAGCTCGCCTACCGACACGTGATACCGCGCGTCAGCCCTGTGCCGGTCAAGCAGCCCATCTTCATCCTCGGCATGGAGCGGTCGGGCACCACGCTGGTGTACAGCCTCCTCGCCAACCATCCAGACCTGTACTGGTTATCGACACTCGACACGGTCTTCCCGCGCTCGCCCGCTGCCGTGTCCGTTCTCCGGCGCGCGATCGAGCGCACGCAGCCGGACGCCGAGTACGTGTCGCTGCCGGGCGCCATCTCGGCGTCGATGGGCGGCAGATTTGCCCCTTCGGAATGTGTGCGCTTCTGGGCCGGTTACATGCCCGAGGTGGGCGTGATTCGCGACGATGGCGTGCTGACGGCCGGTGACATATCGGGCCAGATGCCCGGCCGGCTGACCTTCGACCTCGGCATCCGACTCGCCCTGATGGGACGCGAACGCCTGTTGGCCAAACGGCCCGGCTTCGCGCTCAAGATTCCCTATCTGCACGCACTCTTCCCCGACGCGCTGTTCGTCGATGTCGTGCGCGCGCCGGAGGACAACATCCGCTCCCTGGCGGCCGCAAAGCGGCGCGCGCGTGGCCAGTTCTGGGGAACCGAGGTCCCTGGCTGGCGGGAGATGGCGAAGCGGCCATATCGCGAGCAGGCGCAAGGTCAGCTTGGCGCTCTGCGGGCGATTGTCGAGCACGACGCGCGGCACCTGCCGCCCGGGCAGTACGTGCAGGTCTCGTATGACCAGCTTGTCGACGCGCCGGCACAGACGACACGCGCGCTCCTTGCCTGCCTGCGCCTGAGTGAGCACCCCCGCGTGATGAAGGTGAGCGCGACGGTCGTGCGCCCGTATTAGCGTGGCGCCGCGGGATCCATTTGTCGTCGCAATCCCTGGCCTTGGGCCTCCGTTTCCTGGTCTGGTACGAGGTCGTCTCATTCTGGACGGCAACCCGTCCTGCGCGGCTCGGTTGTGAGCGAGCGTCGCCGTCACGTGCATAATCACGCTCGACGACCCAAACAGCGAGGCAGGTGGCGCGATGGATGATTCTCTTGGACCTTTCCTCCAGCGCGACGAGCAAGTTCAGATTGAAGCGCTTGCTGATGAGGCGCGACTGGTGGTTACCGATCGGCGCGTGGCAGTAGTCAGCCGCCCCGATCGGCCGGACCTTGATATCCCTTTCGACAGGCTGCGCCGAATTCAGTTCGACATCGAGCGTGAGCGTCCTGCCACTCTCGTGATCGTGCCCGAGCATCCGGCAGACAGGCCGCAGGTCCTGGCGATCCCTCCCGAGCAATACGCGGCGGTCGGCCAAGCCCTCGTGGCCATCGGACACCGGCTCGTGGCCCGCGATTCCAGCGAAGGGCCCCTGAGTTAAGTCCTGTGGGGCTGCGCCCTTGCAAGTTCGTGCGTGGCTCGCGAATGGCCGGCTAGGCTCGCGCCTGGACGTCGGCAACGCCGAGCTCGATGGCCGCTAGATGGGTGCGAACGCGATCCAACGCGCCTGGTTCGAGATCCTGCGCGTCAGTCAGCTCCTCGTAGAGCGCGCGCAGCTCGATCACGGCGGCACGCAAACGTTCATGGTCCGCGGTGCCCGGCGGAAGGCGCTGAAGCGCTCGCTCGGCAGCGCGCCATGCATCCAGCACCTTCTCGGTCGTCTTCGCTCTCACGGTTACGTGCCCCCTCAGGACCAGAGCGTGTGACTGGCGCTGATTCTGGCGCGACTCCCCTGAGTGTCAAGTGGCGACGATCTCGGGGTCGGTCAATGCAGCAGCCAGTGCCGCCGCGCTCAACAGGCGGTACATGGACGGTTCCCTCTCCTTGTGCCCGGGCAGGAAGCTGCACTTGGCGGGCAGGCTAGTCCGAGTCTCGGTACCGAGTCGGTATCCCGGGGTCCGCTCTGTTTATGCTCGGTCCCGCTCCATCAGAGCATCTGATGGCGGGAAACTGCAGCGAGCCGTTCGTCAGCACGCGCTGGGCCGTTGTGCTCATTCTGCTGCGTGAAAAGGTGGTCGGGGCGAGAGGATTCGAACCTCCGACCTCTTGAACCCCATTCAAGTGCGCTACCAGACTGCGCTACGCCCCGACAGCCCAGAGTCTACAGCGGGCCTGCGCACGGCCGGCAGGGATCAACCGGGATGGTGGGCCGGGAGGCAGCCGGCGCCTGCCTCGACGCCGGCGGCTCGTGGGTCGGCCGCGCCGTGAGCTTCTCGCCCCGACGGAGCGAGGCTGGAACCGCACTCGTTGCGAAACGGCAAGTCCCAGACTCATCAGGGGCCACGGCGCCGCTTCTACGGGTTCTCACCTGGCTGTCCGGCTGCCTACCCGACCGCGGTTTGTTATAGCCGACGCTACCTCCGGGCGCTTGCCGGTAACACTGGGAATCCCGCCCGGTGCACCGGGCCACGCGTACCGTCAGCGGTGCGCAGCGGTGCGGTCTGCCAGGGACTGGTGATCAGTAAGGGTGGTTGCAGAGATGTTGCACCGACGCGCCGGTGTTCAGCTCGCCACGTCGGCGTTGGCAAACGCGCGTCGTGCCCAGTCCTCGACGCCGGCCAGTTCGTCCTTCTGCTCGCGCGACAGCAGGTCGATGAGGCAGCGCTGCACGCTCTTGCCCTCGAACAGCGCGTTGTAGACCTCCTGGGCGATGGGCATCTCCACGCCCAGCCGCTCCGCCAGCGCGAGCACCGAGCTGACCGTGTAAGCGCCCTCCGCGACGCCCTGCAGGGTGCCCTCGATATCCGGCCAGAGTCGCCCGCGGGCAAGCTCGACGCCGAGCGCGTGATTGCGCGACAACGGCGAGTAGCACGTGGTCACGACGTCACCCAGCCCGGCCAGGCCGGCGAAGGTCAGCGGATTGGCGCCCGCGGCGATGCCCAGGCGGGTCATCTCGGCCAGGCCGCGGGTGATGATGCCCGCCTTGCCGTTGTCGCCGAAGCCGAGCTGCTCGGCAGCCCCCGCAGCGATGGCGACGATGTTCTTGAGTGCCCCGCACAACTCGACGCCGACCACGTCGCGGTTGCGGTACAGCCGGAACGAGCGGGTCCCGAGCATGTCCGAGGCCGCGATGCTGACCGCCTCGTCCTCGGCCGCCACGACCGAGCTCGCCGGCAGGCCCTGCGCGATCTCGAACGCCAGGTTGGGGCCCGACATTGCCGCGATGCGCCCCGTTGCGGCGGGCAGCACCTCCCCAAGCACCTGCGTCATGCGCAGCAGCGAGTCGTGCTCGATGCCCTTGGCGACCGACAGCAACACCGCGTCGGGGTGGACGGCCTCGCGCACCCGCTGCGCCGACATGCGCATGGCGCCCGACGGGACGGCGAAGACGACCAGCTCGTCGGCCGAGCGCAGGGCATCGACGTCGGCGGTCACCTCGACCTCGACCGGCAGCCGTATCGCCGGCAGGTAGCGCTTGTTCTCCCGGTCACTCGTCAGCCGACCGGCCTGCTCGGCGTCGCGCGCGAGCAGTACCGTTGGGCCGTGCTTGGCGAGGTGCAGCGCCAGGGTCGTGCCCCACGCGCCGGCGCCGACCACGGCGCGTCGTGCGTGCCTTTCCACCCTTCAGACCCTAGCGCCGAGCAGGGGAGCCGGCACGCCGCTTGGCCGAACCGCCGTTGCCGCGTGCACCGCCGCTGCCGCGTGCACGGCCACGCGGAGTCCGATCGCGCTCTTCCCGCGCGCGCTCGCGGACAACCAGGCGCACCGGCGTGCCCGCGAAACCGAACGCCTCGCGCAGCCGGTTTTCGAGGTAGCGCCGGTAGCTGAAATGAACGAGTTGGGCGTCGCTGGCAAAGAGCACGAAGGTGGGCGGCTCGATGGCCACCTGTGTCGCGTACATGAAGCGCGGCTGGCGCCCGCGCGCGGACTGGGGTGGGCGACGCGCGGTCACATCGCGCAGCCACGCGTTGAGCGCGGCCGTCGGAACGCGGCGCCGTCGCTCGGCGGCGATCTCCAGGGCTGCCTCGAGGACGCGGCCCACGCGCTGGCCCGTCTTGGCGCTGATGGCCAGGATCGGCGCGAAGTCAAGGAAATGGGCCTGCGCACGCAGGCGCGCGGCGTACTCGTCGAACGTGCCGGCGTCCTTCTCGATGAGATCCCACTTGTTGATGGCCAGCACCACACCAGTCCCCTCCTCCAGGGCGTAGCCCGCCACGTGTTCGTCCTGCGCGGTCAGCCCGTCGCCGGCATCGACCACGATCACCGCCACGTCTGCGCGCGAGACGGCCTTGACCGCGCGCAGCGTCGCAAACCTCTCCGCGTCCGGTCCCGACGCCACGCGGCCGCGCCGTCGTATTCCGGCGGTGTCGACCAGGCGCACGATGCGTCCCGCCCACTCGAAGGAGGTATCGATGGCATCTCGCGTGGTGCCCGGGATGTCGCTGACGATCGCGCGCTCCTGGCCGAGCAGCGCGTTGAGCAGCGAGCTCTTGCCGACGTTGGGCCGGCCGATGATGGCGATGCGCGCCGGCCGCTCGTCCATCGCGAAGGCGGCCTCTTCGGCCGGCGCATCGGGCACTCCGGTTTGCGCCGCTCGCTCGAGCTCCACCTCGAGCTGCTTGCGTTCCAACTCGGCGGGTGACTCAGGCGGCAGGGCCCAGACGATCACGTCGAGCAGGTCTGCGACGCCCCTGCCGTGCAACGCGCTGATCGGGTGGATGTCGGCCCAGCCCAGGCGATGGAACTCGGCTGCCTCGAGTTCGCGGCGCGTGTTGTCGGCCTTGTTGGCGGCGACGATCAGCGGTGTCTGGGCGGTGCGCAGCAGTTCGCTGGCCTCCTGGTCGGCCGGTGTCAGGCCCGCCTGCGCGTCGACCACGAGGACGATGACGTCCGCCTCGCCAATCGCCAGGCGTGCCTGCTCCTGGACGCGCTCCTCGATGGCATCACCGGGGTGCACCTCCAGCCCGCCCGTGTCGACCACGATGAATCGTCGCCCGTTCCACTCCCCGATGTCATAGAGCCGGTCGCGCGTCGTCCTGGCGCGGTCCTCGACGATGGCCACGCGATCGCCGACGACCCGGTTGAAGAGCGTGCTCTTGCCGACGTTCGGCCGGCCCACGAATGCGACGATCGGCAGACCGTCGCGCGGAGCTTCGTCCTCGACCCGGTTGCTCGTGCGCCGCCCGCGCCGGGGCGCCACGTCAGGCGGCGCCGACTACCGGCGTTCGGCGCTGGCGGCCCTGCTCGTCGAGCGAGGTGCTGCGATACGCCGGCTCAGCCACGGTGTTCAACGCGTCGCGCGCGAGCTCCGGCGCGTGCTCACGCGCCTGGGCCGTGCCGGCCAGCTCGTAGACCCGCTGGGCGACAGTTTCGAGATCCTCGATCGGGGTCGACGTGCCACCGGTGACGCCGACCACCCGCGCCCCGGCAAACGCGTCGACCGAGTCGAGATCACGCGCACCCTCGATCTGGACCACGGGTCGGCCCTCGATCTCGCACAACCGCGTCAGCTCACGCGTGTTGGCGCTGTTGCGGCCGCCGACCACGACCATCATGTCGACACTCCGCGCCAGGTCCATGGTGTCCTGCTGGCGGCGGATGGTGACCGGGCAGACCGTGTTGACGACCTTGAGTTCGTGGCAGCGGCTGACCAGGAACGCGGCCAGCTTCTCGAACTTCCACGGCGGCTGAGTGCTCTGGCTGATGAGCGCCATGCGCTTGGTGCGCGGAATACGCTGCCAGTCCTCCTCCTCGTCGACCACGATCGCGTCGGGGGCGAAGCCGAGCAGGCCGACCACCTCGGGGTGCCGGGGCGTGCCCAGCAGCACGATCGTGTAACCGTCGTCGACCAGACGCTGGAGCTCGCGCTGCTCCTGGATCACCCAGGTGCAGGTGCCGTCGATGACGTCGAGTCCGCGCTCCTGGGCGCGTGACATGACCTCCGGCGTTACGCCGTGGGCCCGGATGACCACGGCCGCACCGTGATCGACATCGTCAAGCGAATCGACCGTCCTGATGCCCTGCGCCTGGAGCTGCGCGATTACGCCCTCGTTGTGCACGACCTGGCCGAGCGTGTGCGTGGGCTTGCCCTCCGCTGCGCTCAGCCGCGCGTAGTCGATGGCCTCGCGAACGCCGTAGCAGAAGCCGGTTCGGCGCGCGATGCGTACCTGCTCAACAGTGCCAGTCACGCTGGCTAGTATCGCACCGGCCCTCGGAACGGCCCCTCAGACGGGCGCCGCCTGGATCAGTGCCGCGGGGCGCGCGACAGCTTCGGCTTGGGCGTCTTGGGCGCCTTGGTCGGCTTGGGCGTCTTGGGTGGCCTGGTCGGCCTGGGCGTCTTGGCCGCCTTGGGCGTCTTGGTCGGATTCGGTGTGGCCGCGGCGTGCGTCGGTGCCGCACTCTGGCTGGCACCCGGCGGACCGAAGGCGTTGCCGACGCCGCTGAGCACGCTGTCGATGCTGCCGCCCAGGAACGTCAGGCCGCCGATGGCGATTGCCGCCACCAGTGCCAGGAGCAGCGCGTACTCGGCCAGGCCCTGGCCACGTTGACGGCGTGCACGCCGACGGCGGGCGGCCGGCGACACGATGGACGCCTTGGGCTGCGTCGCCGAATGAATGCGGTGTCGCATGGCACCGACCTTGCCAGAACAGTCGTATGTTCGGCTGTGGCCCAATGGTCCTGTGAGCCGTTTGGGACGACTCGCGGGGGTTCGCGACGCCTCTCAGGAGCCGCTCGAGCCAGCGCGCAGGGATCCCGTGATCTCTGCGCCATCGACCCGGAACGCGTAGCAGACATAGCCGCGATCACCCTTCGCCCAGCCAGCGGCGGCGGGATAGAAGATGCCGTAACTCAGGTCGGGCTCGGTCTCGTAGTCGAGACCGGTGTACGAGTTGAAGGCGGGCATGCAGGTCTGGTCCATGAACGCCTCGATATCCGCATCACTCGGCACAGCGGCGCCCTCCGGGGCGGGATGGTCACCGGCCGCGATCACCTCGGCATCGTGCGCCTCGCTGCAGGGGTGATGCTGTACGTCGCCGATGTCGACGAGCACTGTGGGCTTGTCGAAGCAATCGCCGGGCTGCAGGTCTCCGGCGCTACCCGAGAGCTGGTCGCGGAACAGGTAGACGCCGCCTGCGATGAGCGCGCCCACAACGACCAGCACGATCAGGACCGTCAAGCCTCGATGACTGGGCAGGGCCGACGGAGGAACGTAGTCACCCGGGCCCACCGGCGGCGGATAGCCGGGTCCCGGTGGATAGGCGGGACCAGGTGGATAGCCCGGTCCCGGTGGATAGCCCGGTCCCGGTGGATAGCCAGGTCCCGGTGGATAGCCAGGTCCCGGTGGATAGCCCTGCCCGGGCGGGGCATCCGATGGTTGGTCGGTCATCTCTCCCTCGTCCGCCGTCAGGCGTGGCTTCCGCGGTGGCGCTCATCGACCAGCTCGGCGATGTGGCGCATGATCTCATCCGATCCGCGCTGCACGGCGGCGCGCCGTGACATGCCTGCCTCGAGCTCGAGCCTGAACGGCCTGCCGACGCGCACGGTGATATGCGTCCCGAACCGCGGCCAGCGCGCGCCACGACCGAGGAAGCGGTCGCTGCCCGAGATGCCCACCGGCAGGATGGGCACGCCGGTGCGCGTGGCAAGCATGGCCACGCCCGGCTTTGCCTCGGCCAGGACGCCGTCGCTGCTTCGTGTTCCTTCCGGGAAGATGCACATCACCTCACCGCGGTCCAGCAGTGAACGAGCGACGCGGTAGGCGTCGATGTCGCTTCCGCCGGCTCGCACCGGCGTGGCGCCCAGCGCTCGGATGACGGTCGCGACCGGGCCGACGAACAGCGATTGCTTGGCCAGGATGTGCATCTGCCGGCCAAGCGCGGGCGTCAGCCAGCCGGCCACCAGCGGCGGGTCCGCGTTGGACTGGTGGTTGGCGACGACGATCAATGGGCCGATCGCGGGAGCGTTCTCGAGACCTTCGACGCGGACGCGCGCCAGGACCGACAGGGCGAAGCGAGCCACGCCGGCGGCGAGGCGCAGGAAGAGCGACAGGCGGGGCGCTCGAGCGTCGCTCACGACGGCGCTGCCGGCGCGGCCAGCTCGCGCGATCGCCGCTCGATGATGCGCACCACCGCGGCGATCGTCTGGTCAAGCGTGTTGTCCGCCGTGTGGACGAGGGTGGCGCCCGCCGGAATGCGCAGCGGCGCCGTGGCGCGCGTGCTGTCGATGCCGTCGCGCCGGCGCAGGTCGGCCTCGATGGCGGCCAGCGCCGCGGGGTCATCGACCTCGCCACGCTCCGCGGCACGACGCCGGGCGCGCTCGGTGACCGGGACGTCGAGGTAGATCTTGGGGTCGGCATCGGGTAGCACGATGCTGCCGATGTCGCGCCCGGCCATGATGATGCGGCCCTGCGCGGCGAGCGCCCGCTGCAGCGGCAACAGCTGGGCACGCACCTCGGCGTGTTGCGACACGCGGCTGACCTCGCGGTCGACCGCGGCGGTATGCAGCTGGTCGCTCACCTCGGCGCCGTCCACGCGCAGGTGCACGTAGCGCTCGGCCTGGTCGGGCGCCAACTCGAGCTGTGGCACCAGCGCGACGAGGGCTGACGGATCGTCCATGTCGGCGCCGGCGCGCAGGGCCAGCCAGGTCAGTCCGCGATAGAGCACGCCCGTGTCGCAGAAGCGATAGCCCAGGCGCGCCGCGGCACCCGCGCCGACCGTCGACTTGCCGCTGCCGCCCGGTCCGTCGACGCTGACCACCAGGCCGCCACGGTCGCTCGCCACGAGCTCGTTGAGCTGGCGCCGCTCGGCGCGGCTGAGTGCGCGTACCTCGCCCAGCTGCATCCCGTACAGGCGCAGGGTTCCGAACCTGATGCGGATCAGCCGGCGCACCGGTGCTCCCGCAGTGGCGAACATGCGCCGCAGCTCACGTTTCATGCCCTGGCGCAGCGTCGCTCGATACCACTTCAGCTGACCTGCCGGCGTTCCGATCAAGGCGCCCAGCTGGCGGACGTCGGCGCTCGTGGCCGGTGCCAGGCGGACGATCTCGGCTCGTCCCTCGTCGAACACGACGCCGGCGCGCAGGTCGCGTACCTGGTCGTCGCTCAAGGCGGCGTCGATGCCGACCGCGTATTCACGCTCAACGCCATTGCGCGGATGCAGCAGCCGCTGGGCCCAGTCGCCGTCGTTGGTCAGCAGCAGCAATCCCTCCGACTCACGATCGAGCCGTCCCACCGGGTAGATCCGTGCGCCATCACCGCGCAATGCGGCCGGCACGAGGTCAAGCACCGTCCGCCGTGCGTGCCGGTCACCGACCGTGCTCGTCACTCCCGCAGGCTTGGCCATGACGAGGTAGATGCGCGCCGGCGATGCCCGCAGGGGCTGCCCGTCCACGATGATCTGGTCGGTTGTGGGATCGACCAATTGGCCGACGCCGGCGGCAACGCCGTCCACGGTCACGCGACCTTCCCTGACGAGAGCCTCGGCCCGCCTCCGCGACGCCACGCCGGCGTCGGCCAGCGCCTTGTGGATGCGGACCCGGTCACTCATCCAGGCGCTGCGCCGCCTCCGGTTCGAGCACCGGCAGGTCGTCAAGCGAGGTGAGCCCGAAGCGTTCGAGGAACTCGAACCCGGTGCCGTACAGGATCGGCCGGCCGGGAGTGTCGGCGCGACCCTGCTCGACCACCAGCCGGCGGTGCACCAGGGTGCGCAGGACATAGTCGGAGTCGACGCCACGGATGCGCTCGATGACGCCACGCGTAACCGGCTGGCGATAGGCGACGATGGCGAGCGTCTCAAGTGCCGCCGGCGAGAGGCGCAGCGCGTCGGCGCCGACGTAACGCGCGAGAAGCGCGCCCGCTTCCGGGGCGCTCGCGAGCTGGACCCGATCGCCCACGGCGACGATGCGCAGGCCGCGCTCACGGAGAGCCACTTCAAGGTCGCCCAGCACAGCGTCCACCACGTCCCGGCCGACCCCGGCCAGGCTGGCGATCTCGCGCCTGCTGAGCGGGCGCTCGGCGACGAAGAGCAGCGCCTCGAGCTGGTTGGCGGTCAGTTCGCCGGCGGCCGGCTCGCTGGCCTGGTCGTCGGGTTGCCCATCGGCGGCAGTGGCCATGACGGGCACCAGCCGCACGTTGTCAGCCATCCGCGTCCGCCGGCGCTGTCGCGCGCCCTGCGGGCCGAACGAGGATGGGGCCCCACGGTTCGGCCTGCTCGATGACCACCTCACGGCCCTTGGCCAGCTCGAGCAGGGCCAGGAAGGTCACCGCGACCACGATCCTGTCGCGCACGCCGGCGAGCAGGTCCTGCAGCACGACCTGCGGCGCGCTGCGCAGCGCGTCGCGGATGGCCGCGGCTCGTTCGGCGAGGGTGATGGTGCGCGCCACGGCCTCGGGCGGTGGCGGCGCTGGCGGCAGCAGCCGCAGTGATGATGCAAGCGCATCGGCGAGCAGCGCGGCGTCGAGCAACTCCTGGTGCTTCTGCTCTGCACCGGCACGGCCCGCGGCCGCGGCGACGTCCGCCTCGCGATGGAAAAGGGAGGCACGCGCGCCGAGGCGTTCGGCCAGCACCCGTCCCGCGTCGCGATACAGGCGGTACTCGATCAGGCGCCGGCGCAGCTCCTCCTCGGGATCGGCTTCGGCAACGGCCGCCTCGTCACCCGCTGCGGCTGGCGGCCGCGGCAGCAAGGCACGCGACTTGATCAGGATCAGCTGGGCGCACACCGACACAAACGTGCTGAGCATGCCCAGGCGGCCGTCTTCGAGGCGTGCCACCGCCTCGAGATAGGCACCCGCCAGATCGCCCAGGCGGACAGTCAGCACGTCGAGCTGGCGCTGCTCGATCAACGACAGCAAAAGCGCCAGCGGGCCCTCGAAGCCCCCGATGCGTACCCGCGTGGCGTCCTCGGGCCGCCGCGCCGGCGTGGCGTCGAACTCGACGGCGGCCGTGGCGGAAGTCATCAGTTGGCCTGGTCGGCGAGCAGCAACGCCCGGCCGTACTCCGCGTCAGTGGGCTCGGCCTGGTTCCGGATCAGCTCGGCCGTGCGTTGGCTGCAGCCGGCCGCAAGCGCCAGGTCGGCCGACCGCCCGGCGTGGGCATCGAGCGTGGCGAAGGCCGGGCCAAAGCTGGGCAGGCGCACAGCGAGCGCGCGCACCGTCGTGCCGTAATGGTCGGCCAGGGACCAGGCAACGCGGTGCCACACGTGGATGGCGCGGCCCTTGCCCGAGTCGTGCAGCAGTCCGGCCAGCAACAGCTCGGGATCCGTGTAGCCGGCGGTCCGCAACGCAGCCACGACGTCGAGGCCGTGGCGCTGGTCGGCCGGGTGCATCTCGTCGAAGAGGGCGAGCTGCGGCGCGGTCAGCCAGGTCCGCAGCGTGTCCCGCTCAGCGGCACCGACGCGACCGAAGAAGTAGCGCCCGAAGCGCCTGACCTTGGCCGCCCACCAGCTCGTCACCCGAACAGGCCTGGAACCAGGAAATTGATGATCGGAAAGGCGATGTTGCCGATGATCGCGGCACCGGCGACGAAGAGCACCAGGATGAGCAGGAAGCCGTACTGCTCGTACTGGCGGAGCGTGTAGGAGGTGCGCGCGTCGACCAGGCCGAGCAGCACCCGCCAGCCGTCGAGGGGCGGGATGGGCAGCAGGTTGAAGACCATCAGGAAAACGTTGATGGCGATGAAGAAGGCGGCGACGTTGAGCACGAAGGCGGCCGCCGGGTTCGTCGCGATCGAGAAGAACAGGCTGTCGTCCATGACGATCAGGCGCAGCGGTATCGCCACGACCGCGGCGATGACCAGGTTCGACAGCGGCCCCGCGAGTGCCACCAGCGCCTCGCCGCGGCGGCCGTAGCGCAGGTTGTAAGGGTTGACCGGCGTCGGCTTTGCCCAACCGATGAAGAAGCCGCCGATCAGCGCGCTGAGCGCGAGCAGCGTCCCGCCGAGGGGGTCGAAATGGACGATCGGGTTGAGCGACAGGCGTCCCTGCCAGCGTGCCGTGGAGTCGCCCAGCTTGAACGCCGCGAAGGCGTGGAAGAACTCGTGGATGGGGAACGAGACGAGGATGATGATCGCGACCGCGACCAGGCTCTGGACGATCTGCTCCACTACAGCCGGCCCAACAGCTCGGTCTTCTTCTGCTCGTATTCCTCGGCACTTATCGCGCCCTTGTCACGCAGGTCGGCGAGGCGGGCGAGCGTCTGGGTGATCTCGATCGAGTTGTCGGTAGTCGGGGTGGGCGCCGGCTGGGGCATCGCCGCGGGCTCTGGTGGCAGAGCTGGCGCCGCGGGCTGGGGCGCCGGCGTCGGTGGCACCGGCTGCATGTGGCTTGCGTCGACGGCGCGCAAAGGTGGCGTGGGCGGCACGCCGGAACGCAGCTCGGTTTCCAGGTTGTGCTTCTGGGTCAGCATCGTCTTCTTGAACAGCACCGGGGCGGCGATCATGTGGTAGATATCGCCCGGCTCCTCAGCCGCGGTCATGATCTCGAGATCACCGTAGTTGAACATCCGGCCCCAGATGCTCTGACGCAGGACCACGTCGTTGATCATCTCGAGCGAGCTGTCGGCGGACTGCTTGTTGAGTACGCCGCTGACCTTGAGGAGGCGCCGACTGGTGACCATGTAGTCCTGCGCCCACCAGTGCCAGAACGCCCACAGGAAGATGACCACTCCGGCCAGGAAGGCCAGCAGGGCGGCCCAGCTCAGCAGGTCACGCAGCAGGCCGGCCTGCACGTTGAACCAGATCACGACACCCACGATGACTATCCCCAGCAGCCATAGCAACAGCGCATGGCGCGCCCGTCTGAGCAGGTTCAACCAGTGCTGCCGGGTACGCAGGACGAGGACCTCCCCCTGGGTAAGAAGATTGTCCGCGTAGCGCATCTGCCTGTCTCCCTCTAGGCGCGGGGGTGGGCCCGCGCGTAAACCTGCCTGATCCGTTCGCCCGTCAGGTGCGTGTACAGCTGCGTCGTCGTGATGCTGGCGTGTCCGAGCAATTCCTGCACGACGCGCAGGTCTGCACCGCCCTCAAGCATGTGCGTGGCAAAGCTATGGCGAAGAGTATGTGGTGTGACGTGGCCGCGAATCCCGCCGCGCAGCGCCGCGCGCCGAATTACCCGCCAGGCCGACATCCGCGCGAGACGGTGGCCGCGCCGGCTGACGAACAGGGGGCCGCCGCGCTTCAGCGGGCGTTCCAGCTTGGCCAGGTAACCCGGCCGCACCTCGTCCAGGTAGCGTTCCAGCGCGGCGATGGCAACGTCGCCCACCGGTAGCCGCCGCTCGCGATCGCCCTTGCCGATCACGCGCACGCTGCCTTCGACGAGCGAGATGTCCTCGAGATCCAGGCCGAGCGCTTCGCTGATGCGCAGGCCACACGCGTACAGCAGCTCGAGCAGAGCGCGATCGCGGATGCCCTCCGATTGGTCCCCGTCGGGCGCGTCGAGGAGTGCCTCGACCTGTGCCACGTCGAGCGTGTCGGGCAACTGGCGCGTGGCGCGCGGCAGGTCGAGCAGCCCGGCGATGTCCTTCTCGATGATGCCTTCGCCGTAGCAGAAGCGATAGAAGGCGCGGATGGCCGCCGCCTTGCGCCGGTGGCTCGCGGGCTTGAGTACGCGGGGCGGCCGCGACAGTGCGGCCAGGTGGTCGCGCGCAACGGTGGCGTCGGCTCGCCAGTCGGTGTTGGCGTGCTCGGCAAACGCGGTGAAGTGGCGCAGGTCGTTGGCATAGGCGGCGATCGTCGCCGGCGACAGACCGCGCTCGACGCGCAGGAAGGTGAGATAGGCGTCGATCGCGTCGGCAAGACTCATACCGGCACCTGCGCCGCAGCGGCGCGCTCCAGGAGGCCGTCGGCCGCCGCGAGCGTCGCTGACTCGCCGGCGGTCCCGCCGAGCATCTGGGCCAGCTCGTGGCGCCGCGCGTCGCCGTCGAGTTGCTCCACGCTGGTCGTCGTCCGCGCCCCGTCGGTCTGCTTCTCGATGCGCAGGTGCGCGTCGGCATACGCCGCGATCTGGGGCAGGTGCGTGACACACACGACCTGATGGTCGCGCGCCAGGCGCCACAGCATGCGCCCGACCGGGTCGGCCGACCGCCCGCCGATGCCCGCGTCGATCTCGTCGAAGATGAGCGTGGGCGTGGCGTCGGCGCGCGCCAGCACGGTCTTGACCGCCAACGCGACGCGCGAAAGCTCACCCCCGGAGGCGATGCGGGCGAGCTCGCGCGCCGGCTCGCCAGGGTTGGGCGCGAACAGGAACTCGACGGCGTCCGCGCCGCTTTCCTCGAGCGGCGCCGCTTGGACACTGATCTGCAGCGCGGCCGACGGAAAGCCCACCTCGAGCAACCGTTCGGTAATCTCGCCCGCCAGCCTTTGGGCCGCCATTCGCCGCGCCGCGGTGAGCTCGCTTGCGCTAGCGCCGGCCCTGGCCAGGAGTCGCTCGGCGTCGGCCGCGCGCCGTCGTCGTTCGCCGTCCAGGCCACGCAGATGCTCGACCTCTGCCCGTGCGCGCTCGCCGTATTCGAGCACCGCCGCCTCAGTGTCGCCGTACTTGCGCAGCAGCCCGTACAGCACGCCCAGGCGCGCCTCGACCTCGGCGCCGGTATCGACTGCCTCGCCCATCTGCTCGACTCGGCGGCGCAGCTCGAGCGCGACGTCAGCGGCCTCCTCCTCGAGCCCGGCCAGCCGCTCGGCGAGCTCCGTGGCGGAGCCATCCAGTGAGCTCAGTTCGGCCACGTCGCGTGCCGCTCCGGCGAGGCGATCGCGGGCACCGATCCCCTCCCCGGCCAGTTCATCGTGGGCACGATCGAGCAGCGCCGCGATCTTCTGGGCGTTGCCGAGCACGTTGAGCCGCTGACGCAGCTCGTCGCTCTCGCCCGGCCTTGGCGCGGCGGCCTCGATCTCGTCTGCCGCATGCCCGGCCAGCTCCAGGCGGCGCTCCAGTTCGCCCGGGTCGATCTCGAGTTCGCGCAGCGCGGCCTCGTTGGCACGCAGGTCTCGAACGTCGCCTGCCACCTGGTCGCGCAGCGCTCGGTGGCCGCCGAACTCGTCGAGCACTTCGCGCTGCCATGCTGCCGACAGCAGACGCTGCTGGTCGTGCTGGCCGTGGATCTCGATCAGCGGGCCCACGACAGCCGCCAGCCGGCCGGCGGTCACGGTCTCGTCGTCGATGCGCGCCAGGCTGCGGCCCTCGGCACTCAGCTCGCGCACGCAGATGAGCGTCGCTTCGTCCGTGTCGAGGATTGCCTCGACCCGAGCGCCCGGCGTACCGTGGCGGACCAGCGCCGAATCGGCCCGTGCGCCCATCACCAATCCGAGCGCGTCGATGAGCAGTGACTTGCCAGCGCCCGTCTCGCCGGTGATGACCGTGAGTCCCGGTGCGAGCACTACCCGCACACGCTCGATGAGCGCCAGGTCGCGGACTGCCAGCTCGCGCAGCATCTACGCGCTCCCACCCACCAGCTAGGCGGGCAGCAGCGCCGCCTTCTGGCGCAGCAGCTCCCAGAACGGCAGCGCTTTATGCGGCTCGACGAGCCGCAGCGGGCGTTCGAGTGCGCGGATCTCGACCGAGTCACCAATGCCCATCGGGTAATCGTCGCGGCCGTCGATGCTGACGATGGCCGGCGGTCCGTCGATCACCTGCACGCAGACTACATGGGACGGGCCCACGATCACGGATCGGATCGAGGAGAGATACGCCGCGACGGGCGTCACGATCAGGTTGCGCGACGTGGGGTCAAGGATGGGTCCGCCGGCGCTGAACGAGTAGGCGGTCGAGCCGGTGGGTGTGGCGACCACCACGCCGTCGGCGACATATGTCGCGAGATGCGAGTCGTCGATCGAGACCGAAAGATGAAGCACGCGAGCTTCGGCGCCACGCACCACGGCCGCGTCGTTGAGCGCGGCCATGGGCCCTTCCACGGGCGGCGGCGCGGGCCGACCCGCACGTTCGGCGCGGGCCAGTCGCGCCTCGAGCATCATGCGCGCCTCGATCGCGTACTCGCCGCGCGCCAATTCGCCCAGCGTGCCCTCGAGCGCGTCCGGCTCGATCTTCGACAGGAAGCCCACGCGGCCCGAGTTGACGCCCAGCACGGGCACATCGACGTGGGCCAGGGCGCGTGCCGCGCGCAGGAACGTGCCGTCGCCCCCGAGCACGACCAGGCAGTCGGTCGTCTTGAGCTCATCGACCAGGCGCGGCGTGTCGCCCGACTCGAGCGCCCAGCCCGTGACGCCGGCGTCCGCGCACCAGGCGAGCGCGCGGTCGCGCAGCTCGACGGCGGCCGGCTTGGTTGGGTTGTAGGCGAAACCGATGCGTTCCACGGACCGATTCTCGCCTACACCGGGCGCAGGTGGATCAGGTATTCGCGATTGCCCGCCGCACCGCGCAGTGGCGAAGCGATCTCGCCCGTGGTTTCGAGGCCGATTCCCCGGGCGTGGCCGGTGACCCGGTCGATTGCCGCGCGGCGTACCGCCTCGTCGCGCACGACGCCGCGCGGAGCGTCGGCCGGGTCTGCTTCGAACTGTGGCTTGACGAGCGCCACGATCTCACCGTGCTGCGGGGCAAGCGTGGCCGCCACCGGTTCCAGCACCCGCGTGAGGGAGATGAACGAGACGTCGATCACGGCGAGGTCGATCGGTTCGGGCAGTGCGACGTGATCCTGGGCGACCGGATCGAGTCGCGCGGCGTGCGTCCGCTCGATGGACACGACGCGCGGATCGCTGCGCAGCACGTCCGCCAGCTGTCCGCGCCCCACGTCGAGAGCATAGACGCGCGCCGCGCCGCGCCGCAACAGAACGTCGGTGAAGCCGCCGGTCGAGGCGCCCACGTCCAGGCATGCCTTGCCTGCGACCGCGATGCCGAACGCCTCGAGGGCCGCGTCCAGCTTCTCCCCGCCACGCGACACGAAGCGCGGGCGCGCTTTGGGCTGGATCGCCACATCCGGCGTGACCAGCTCGCCCGGCTTGCGATCTCGCCGCGCGCCGTCACCCTCCCCGACCAGCAGCTCGCCCGCCAGCAACAGCCGCGCCGCTTCGTCGCGGTCCTCGGCCAGACCGCGCTCGACCACCAGGTCGTCCAGCCGCCATCTCGGGGATCGTGTCCCAGCCACGCGCGAAGTATCGACCCGGCGCCATGACCCACGGGACGCCGCCCGCCCGATCGGTGACAGCGTTCAAATGTCCGCCGTCCGCTGACGTCCGCGCCGCGCAGCCCCGCTACGTCTCAGGTTCCGCTCATCCGCCACGGTTTATGCACCGCTCCGGGCAGTGTCCGGGACGTTTGAGTGGATCTATGAATGCGCCGACCGCCGCCGCGCTGGGAACCGGACGATTGATCGGTCACACCAATCCCTGGTTTTCGGCGAGCGCTGTTCGGCGCGACGTCCGGCGATGGCTGCCACCGCCAGCGGTGCGCGCTCCGGGCTAGGTCGGCGGCGAAGTCGGAAGCATCGACGGGGACAGCGGACCGCCGGGGTAGGCCTGCACGACCCGCCACGCTCCACTGGATTGCTGCTGCAGGACAACCCCGGAGCCAACCTCGCCGGGCGGCAATCCACGCGTTGTGCCGGTGGTCGTGAGGGCCACGCTGAAAGCGAGCATGTTGAAGCCCAAGCGCCCGGGCTCGCCAAGGACCCTGAAACCGGTGACGCGGGTAATTCCGCCACAGAAGGCATCACCGCCCCAGTTGTAGACGACCGAGCCGACGAATTGCCCGGCGGTGTCGCAGTCGCCGGCGACAAGCGCCGAGAGATAGGCATCCAGCACTACCTCGGGAGGCACCGAGTCGGGCGGGACGGTCACACGCGGCGACGGGGTCGCCTCAGGCGAAGGCGTGGGGGTCGGTCCGGGCGGCAGTCCCGCGGCGGCGAAGACGAGCATCCCGCCGAGCAGCAGCACAGCGCCAAGCAGGATGGCCGGTCGCAGCAGTCCGGCCATGCCCGGCTGCACACGGGTCATCCGCGGGAACGTGCGCGCAGGCGGCTCTGTCACCAACTGCTCGATGCGGGCGAAGCGTCGAGCAAAGCTGGCGAAGGTGGCGTCGTCGAAATCGTTCATCACAGCAGCTCCGGGTGCGAACGCAAGACGGCCAGGGCACGAGCGACGAGCGATCGGACGCCCGACTCGGAAAGGCCCATGACAACGCCGATGTCGGCGTCGGTCAGATCGCGCTGATGGCGGAGGATCAGGACCTCGCGTTGCCGCGCGGTCAAGACGCGGGCGAGCGCTTCAAACCAGGTGCTGAACTCGGCGTCATGGCTGGATAAAGACGCTGAGTGTCCGTTGCCGATCCGCGGAATGAGACGGGCCAGGTGGCGAGCACGGCGCCAGCGATCGGTGGCGATTCGGCGAGCGGTCAGCAGTAACCAGGCCACGGGCCTTTCGGGAACCTGCCGCCATGTCCGCAGCGCACGCTCGAAGGTGTCCTCGGTGACTTCCTCCGCTTCCTCGAGCGAGTGAGTGAGCGCCACGATGTAGCGGAAGACGTCGCGGTAATGCTCCACATACAGGCGTTCGACGGCGGCCGTGTCGGCACGCGCAACGGCCTGAAGCGGCACGACGACCCTGTCGTTCTGTTCCAGCGCGTCGCCCTCCCCGTGCGCCCTCACGATCATCACATCTCACCAACGAACGAGACGCTGGATTGTCCCGTCTGGGCTTGATGCCCGGACCCGTCCGGCTGGCTCAACCCTCCGGCGGAATGGCTCGGGCCTGCCGCTTCTGGTCCCGGGCCTCGCCTTCCTGACGATTGTGAATGTCATTTGCACACCGAGGCGCCAATTCGCATGTCAGACTGGCTCGAAGCGGGCTCAAACCGTCAGTTTTGGCATGTCCCGTGCAAAGTTGCGCGCCCCAGCAAGCACAGGTGGCCGGGTGACCTCTCGCGACGCGGGCATTGTGCATTTCACATGCAAAACGAACTCGGTGACCGTTACCGGCCGAGCTCAGGCGGTGCGTGTCAGGCGGAGCGGGTCTGGACGCGGCTCAGGCGGAGCGGGTCCGGGGTCTGAGCGCTGGTCAGGCGGAGCGGGCGACCTCGTCCGCGGCGGGAAGCGTACCCGGCTTGAGCCCGAGTTCGGTGAGTGCCTCATCGACCTGGCGCGCGATGCCGTCGATGTCCAGCTGCAGGGTGCGCCGCAGGTCGGCCACGGCACCGTGATCGACGAAGCTGTCGGGTGGCAGGCCGATGGTTCGGACCGCTACGGCGCGCACGCTCTCGTCGGCCAGCCCGGCGTCCGCCAGCGCCTCGAGCACGGCCGACCCGAAGCCGCCGGTCACCACGCTTTCTTCGAGCGTGACCACGAGTTTCTTGCCACGCGCGTTGCGGACGATCAAGTCGCGGTCGAGCGGCTTGGCGAAACGTGCGTTCACGACGCCGACCGACCAACCGTCGGCGGCCAGGCGCTCGGCGACCTCGAGCCCGCGCATGACGATCGGCCCGAAACCGACGATCAGTATTTCCTTGCCATCGCGCAGCAGTTCGGCCTGGCCGACCGGGATGGGCAGTGGTTCGACGTCGGCCAGGTCGCGGCCGGGGTCGCGCGGGTAGTAGAGCGCGAAGGGATGTTCCTGGCCAAAGGCAGTGTGCAGCAGCCGGCGCAGCTCCTGCTCGTCCTTGGGCGAGGCAATCACCAGGTTGGGCAGCTGCCGCTGGGCAGGCAACCCGAACATGCCCTGGTGGCTCGTGCCGTCCTCGCCGACCAGTCCGGCGCGGTCGACGCCGATGACCACCGGCTGGTCGTTCTGGCAGACATCGTGCACCAGCTGGTCGAAGGCGCGCTGCAGGAAAGTCGAGTAGATCGCCACGTACGGGCGCAGGCCGGCGATCGCGAGGCCCGTCGCCATGGTCACCGCGTGCTGTTCGGCGATGCCCACGTCGAACATCCGGTTGGGAAACTCGGCGGCGAATTTGGCCAGGCCGGTGCCGGTGGGCATGCCCGCGGTGATGGCCACGATGCGCGGATCGCTGCGTGCGAGGCTGATCAGTTCACGGGTCATCACGCTGGTGTAGCTGGGCGGCTTCGATCGCGCTGCGACCGCCTGGGCCATCGACGGCGTCGCGTCGCCGTCACCGCTCTGCACGGCGCTCTGCGAAGGCGCGCCGCTCACGCCGCCGTGGACGACGGTCATCGGCGGCAACGCGGCACCGTGGAAGCTGACCTTGTCGGCCACCGCCGGCTGATAGCCACGGCCCTTCTGGGTGCGCACGTGGACGAGCACGGGACCCTCCATGTCGCGCAGCGCCCGGCTGAGCACGAAGTTCAGCCGGCGCAGGCTGTGGCCGGGTACCGGGCCGGCATAGACGATGCCCAGGTCCTCGAACAGCTGGCCCGGCTGGGCGAAGTTGACCACCGACTTGCGGAAACGCTGCGACCACTCGAGCAGCGCGGGGCCGACGAGCGGGACCTGCTCGACGAAGTCGTCGTACCTGCGCTTGGAGCCACGCCAGGTCCGCGACAGCTTGATCCGGCTCAGGTACTGGCTGAGCGCGCCGACAGTGGGCGAGATGCTCATCTCATTGTCGTTGAGCACGATCAGCATGCGCGTCTTGCGCTGACCGATGTCGTTGAGTGCCTCGAGCGCCATGCCCGACATCAGCGCAGCGTCGCCGACCACGACCGCGATGCGTTGGTTCGAGCCGCGCTGGTCACGGGCGATGGCCAGGCCCTCGGCGATCGACAGGCCGGTGCCCGCATGGCCGCCGTCGAACACGTCGTGCTCGCTCTCGGTCCGCCGCGGGAAACCGCCCAGGCCGCCCAGCTGGCGAAGCGTGTCAAAGCGGTCCAGCCGGCCGGTCAGGAGCTTGTGTGCGTAGGCCTGGTGGCCGGTGTCCCAGACGATCTTGTCGGCCGGACTGTCGAGCAGTCGGTGCAGTGCCACCGTCAGCTCCACAACGCCCAATGAGCTGCCCAGATGGCCGCCGGTCTTGGCGACCGTCTGGATGATCGTGCCGCGGATCTCCGCGCACAGCTCGCGCAGCTGTGTATCGGAGAGGTTCTTCAGGTCCCGCGGGTCGCTGATGCTGTCCAGCAGTGCCACTTGGTCTCCAGGCGTGGGTTGGGCGTCGGCCATCCGGACGAACGCGGGCGGGTCGATGTGGTGCGTACTGCGCGCCGGGGCGATTCTACGACCGCGGTTCAGCCTGGCTCATCGCCATCGCCCACTGACAGGTCAAGCGCGCGTATCTTGCCGCCGCCCGACTCGACCAGCCGCTGGAAGCGCAGCTCGGCCTCGCTCAGCATGCGCTCGCAGCGCCGCTGGAGCAGCACTCCCTGCTCGAACAGCGCGATCGACTGCTCCAGCGGCAGGTTGCCCGCCTCGAGCTTCTCGACCACCTGCTTGAACTCCGCCAGCGCCTGATCGAACGGCAGGGCCGCGATGCGCTGGCGTTCGGCCTGCTCTTTGGCCTCCGGCTGCTCCGTCATGATGACGAGTCTCGCACCGACTCGACGCGCGCGCCCAGCTCGCCGCGCTGCAGGCGCATGCTCAACGCATCGCCATGCTGCACCTTGCGCGCGTCACGGAGCACGGCGCCGTCCGGTCCGCGGACGATCGAGTAGCCACGCTCCAGCGTGGCGTACGGACTCAGGGCTGCCAGCGATGCGGCTTGCCGGCCAACCGCGGCCCTCTCTTCTGCCAGGCGCCCGGCGAGCAACACCGGGAGTCGCTCACGCTGCCGGGCGAGGTCGGTCTGGCCGATCTCCAGCCGGCGCCGCACGATCTGCGCGGCGCGCTCGAGCAGATGCCCGACACGCTCGCGCTCGCCGGCCAGGAGCGCCTCCGGCCTGAAGGCCTCCAGCGCGCGACGCTCGGTGTTGAGGCCCTGCCGGCGGTCGCCCAGTGATCGGCTGGCTGCCGCGTGCATGCGGCCTGCGTAGCCGTCCACGCGAGCCTTCTCATCGGTGCGTGCCGGCACCACCAGTTCCGCGGCAACGGAAGGCGTGGCAGCGCGGACGTCGGCCGCGAACTCGGCCAGGGTTACGTCCGTCTCGTGGCCCACGCCGACCACGATCGGGCACGGATGCACCGCAACCGCGCGCACGACGGGTTCCTCGTTGAACGGCCACAGGTCCTCGAGCGAGCCACCGCCACGCGCGAGGATGACCACGTCCGTTGCACGGCCCGTTTCCTCGTCCGTCCAGCGTGCCACGCGACGGAGAGCGGCGACGATCGTCTGCGCCGCGCCCTGGCCCTGCACCTGGCAGGCACTGACCAGCAGGCGGGCAAGCGGCCAGCGGCGCGCGAGGACGCGGCGGATGTCATGGAGGACGGCGCCGTTCAGGCTGGTCACGACACCGATGTTGACCGGATAAGCAGGCAGCGGACGTTTGCGCTTGCTGTCGAAGATGCCCTCGGCGGCGAGCTTGGCCTTGAGTGCCTCGAACTGCAGGGCGAGGTCGCCAAAACCCGACGGCTGGAGCGCCCGGACGTACAGCTGATAGGCGCCCTGCGGCTCGAAAACGTCGATGCTGCCCTGGGCGATGAGGCGCAGGCCGGTGCGCGCCTCAAAGGGCATCATCAGCCGGTCGTCGCGGAAGATCACGCAACGCAGCTGGGCGCGTTCGTCCTTGAGCGTGAAGTAGCAATGCCCCGCGGCGCTGACGCTGACCTGGCCGACCTCGCCCTCGACCCACACGTCGCGCAACCGTGGCGCACTGCGCAGCGTGCCCTTGATCAGCCCGGTCACCTCGCCGACCGTCAGGATGGGCAACTTGGCCGGGTCCGCCTGCGGCCGCAGCGGATCGATCACCGGCTCGCGTGGCTCGCTCATGCCTCCGCCTTCTCTCGTGCCTCTCGGTGGTGACGCCAGCGCGCACCTGCTTGCCAGGCGATCAGACGCGGGTCTGGTACTCGCCTGTGCGGGTGTCGATGCGGATCGTGTCGCCCACGGCGACGAACAGCGGAACCTGAACCACCAGGCCCGTTTCGGTGGTGGCCGGCTTGCGCGCGCCGGTGGCCGTGTCGCCGGCAAAGCCTGGGTCGGTCTCGACCACCTTCTGATCAACGGTGACCGGCAGCTCGACGCCGATCGTCTCGCCCTCGTACGAAGTCCGCTGCAGGATCATGCCGTCGGTCAGGTATTGGGCCGAGTCGCCGAGCTGCTCGGTGGTCATGGGGAACTGCTCGTACGACTGAGTATCCATGAAGTTGAACGTGTCGCCGTCGGAGTACAGGAACTGGACGTCGCGCGTGTCGAGATACGCACGCGGCCACTTCTCGCCGGCCTGGAACGTGCGCTCGACTGTCTGGCCACGCTTGATGTTGCGCAGCTTGATGCGCACCTGCGCCGACCCACGACCCATCTTGATGTGGTGGTAGTCGAGGATTTGCCACAGCTCGCCGTCGAGCTCGATGACCACTCCCTTGCGGAGTTCGCCTGTCGAAATCACGGGCCAATCCTAGCCGACGACCATCAGGATCCGACGACCGTCAGGAGCCGACGACCGTCACGCCCTTGGGGAACATGCTCAGGCGCTCGACGCGCCCCGCCTCGACATCGAAGAACATCGTGTCCTCGATGCGCACCCCGGTCACGTCATCGAGATAGATGCCCGGCTCGATCGTGAATACGGTGGGCGACGGCAGCGGCGTTTCCGGCGCCCGCGGGCCCAGGCCCGGCATCTCGTGCGTCGCGAGGCCGATGCCGTGACCCAGTCCGTGCCCGAAATGCTCGAGGTACCCGGCCGCGGCAATCACATCACGGGCGACCTTGTCGATCGCGCGGCCGTTGGGCCGGTGGCCCTCGGCAAGCGCGTGTGCCACGGCGTCGATGGCCGACTGCTGGGCGTCGGCGACAATGCGGTAGATCTCGAGGTCGGACGTGGTCGGCTCGCCCACGAACAGCGTCCGCGTGGTGTCCGAGCGATAGCCGTAGACCTGCGCCCCGAAGTCGAACAGCAGCACCTCGCCGCGGCGTATCTCGCGCGGTCCCGGCGACCCGTGCGGCAGGGCGGCGCGGGGCCCGGACAGGCACGCGACGTCGAAGGCAAGCGCCTCGGCACCGTGCGTGCGCATGTCCCACTCGAGCTGCAGCGCGAGGTCGGCCTCGGTCACGCCCGGGCGCATCTCCGGCAGCAGCCGCTCCAGCGCCGCGTCCGCGACCGCGCACGCCGACGCCACCCGTTCGATCTCCGACGGCTCCTTGACCTGGCGCTGGCTTTCGAGCCACGGCCCGGCCGCCACGAATTCCACGTTCGGCGTCGCCTGGGCCATCTTCTGCCACATCTGGTGGCTGACGAAATCGGCCTCTATCGCCAGGCGGCGCACGTCACCGAGCGTGGCGATGACCTCCGGCCAGCGCTCATAGAAGTCGCCGTAGACGCGCTCGAGGCGGGCGTCGGGGCACTGCTCCTCGGCCTGCTTGGTGTAGCGCGAGTCGGCCAGGATCACGAGGTCGTTGGCCGAGACCAGGAACTGGCCCGAGTTGCCGGCAACCTTCTCCTCGCCGTTGCCCAACTCGATGCCGGTCAGGTAGCGGGAGTTCTCCGGCCGTACGCCGAAATAGGCGTCGATGCCCTCGCGTGCCAGTTGCTCGCGGAAGCTGGCCAGGCGCTGTGGGCGGGCGAGACGGTCGGCGGCGCGCCAGCGTTCGATGTCGGCGGCGGTGGGGGCTGACGGCTTGGGGAGCGACTCGATCATCTTGGCTTCCTATGCTGACGGAGATGGACTTGACGGCGCGGGCGTGACGCCGCCGTTGCGGTAGAGCCTGACGTTGGCCTGGTGCTCGGCGTAGGTGCGCGCAAACGCGTGCGTGCCACTGCCGTCGTTCTTGGCCACGAAATAGAGGTAGCCGGTAGCAGTATCGGGGTTGAGAGCCGCCTCCAGTGACGCCAATCCGGGCGTGCAGATGGGTGTCGGGGGCAGGCCGCGGGAGTGGTAGACCTGGTAGCCGAAAAGGTCGGCGGGGACCTCGAACCTGGTGGGCGAGCCCATGTCGTTGAGGGTCCAGAACGCGTAGTTCGGCCATTCGGCGATGGGCAGGTTGCGCAGCTGGAGCAGGTCCTTGACATAGATGATCACCGGGTCCGAACCGAGCAGCGGCGGGCCGCCCAGGCCGTCGAGGCGGTTCTGGAATACGCCGGCGATCAGCGGCCGCTCCTCGTCGACCGCGGCCTCGCGCTCGACGATGCTGGCCAGCGTCACCACCTCGTAGAAATCCTTGCCCTGTTGTTGAGCCTGCGCGATCAACGCGTATGCCGGACTGTCCTGCCAGCGCTGGAGCAGCGTGTCGAGCATCTGGGTGGCATCGAGGCTCGGATCGACGTCGAAGATGCCCGCGCCGAGGAATCCCTCGAGGCTCTTGCCCTGCGGGATGACGCTCAGCCACGCAAACTTCGCGCGCAGCGAGGCCGGCGGGTTGCTGGCCAGGTCGTAGAACTGCTGCGCCTCGAAATTGGGCAGGTCGAGCGTTTCGAGGTAGGCGACGATCTGTTCGATGCGCAGCCCTTCGCGCAGCGCCACGGTGACGCTGCCCGAGCTCTGTACCGGGCCCTCGAGAGCCGCCGCAACCTGGCGCGGGCTCATGGTGCGGTTGAGCTGGTGCGTCCCGGCGAGCAGCCGGTCGAAGCCATTGTCCTGGGCAAGAACGTACTCGAAGGCAAGCCGGTCGGTGACCAGGTCGCGGGCCACGAGTGCATCGATGATCTGGCTGCTACTCGATCCGGCGGCGATCACGAAGTCGACCGGCGTGGGGTCCGTGCCCGCGGCACGGTCGGGGCGACCGTCCATCACCTCCCCCACGGCGTCGGCGACGAACGACACGCGCATCAGTTCGGGATTGGACTCCGCAGCGGCGCGCAGGATCGCGCCCCTGAGCGGCGACACGATCACAATGCCGCACACGAGCAGGATCGCGACGATGATCACGGCGACCAGCCGCCTGCGGCGGTGTGGTTGCTGAGAGCGTGGCTGGAAGGAACCGCCGCGCGGGTCGTGCACGGAGCTCATCGACGCGGCGCGCGGGCATCGAGCTCGGCCTGGGCGATACGGGCCGCGGCCTCACGATCGATGCGCGCCCGGCGGGCGTTACGCGCCGCGGCCGATGGCGGACCGCCGGCCGAGCCGCGGCGCGGCCGGCCGAGCGATGCCTCCGCGGTGACACTCGTCAAGCGCTCGTCGCGCCAAGCGATGGGCCGCGCGAGGCCCGGCAGGACGGCGTCGGCCCACTCGCGCGTGCGCGCCACCTGCTCGCCGGCACTGCCATCGAGCTCCAGAGGCAGGCCCACGACCAGCTCGTCGATGCGCTGTTCGGCGACGAGTGCCGCGAGAGCACTCACGTCGGCCGCGACCGAGCGGCGGTGCAGCGTGACGAGTGGCTTGACGCTGCCCGTTGCGGAGTCGGCGACCGCGACCCCGATCCGCCGCTCCCCCACGTCGAGTGCCAGCAGGCGCGTCACGTCGACGGCTGCGGCGGCACGACGGTCAGCCGGATGCGTGCCGCCTGGTCGGGTAGGTGGTCGATGAACTGCGGCCACATCTGGATCTCGGCGTCGCCGTACTGCGCGAGCGCCTGGCGTGCGTCGGTGAGCGACTTACCGCTGATCGCCGCCACTACCTGCTGTTCGTCCGGTTGCAAGTAGACATCGGCGGCGGCGGTGACCTGGAACACGATCGTGTCGCCGACAACGCTGCCGGTGCCGTGGGCGACGCTGACCGTGGCGCCGACGATCTGCTGGCCGGCCGCCAGCGACGAGCGGAAGCGGCTCCGGCCCAGGTCGTCGACGAGCAATTCGTTGACGGCGATGACGCTGACGCTGCTATGCAGGGTCAGGCTGAACGAAGCGGCGGCCGTGCCGACGACCGTCACCGGCGTCGGATCTGCCTGGGTATCACCCATGGTCGAAGTCGCGGAGTAGACGGTCAGGCCGCGCGGGATGTTGGCCGTGTCCTCCAGCGCGCCCGCCGTCACGGCCGGCAGCTGGCCGCTCAGTGAGGCATAGGCAGCGTCGTAGTCAGATTGCTGGACCACGGTCTGCTCGTCGCGCGCGCCCCCATCGGTCGGGTCGGGATTGGTGACTGTCAGCAGTTGGGCGGCCAGGCCGGCGGGCAGCTTGGTAATGGTCTTGGCATCCACGTTCCCGCGCGGGCCCTCGACGCTCGCCTTGATGTGCGCTGGGGCCGTACCCAAGGTGAAGGTGTCGGTGTTGCTGACATAAACAGCCTTCGGCACCGTTACGTCTTCGGTCGTTTCGAACTCGACCCCATCGCGTGTCCCGACGACCGTCCCGCTGGGCACTGGCACCGCATTGAGCGTATTCGTACTGCGGAAACGGACAGTGCCGTGGGCCGCGGTCGTGGTCACCTGGACGCCGGTCGCGGGAAAGGTTCCGGTCACCGAGATGGGCAGCTCGAGCCGCTGCGCACCGACGACGCCGGCGGCCGGGTCGGCGACCGCCACGCTGGGGTCGGCGGTGATGGCGTACGCCGGGCTGGTCACGTGGCTGACGGTGGGCCGCAGCGTGATCGTGGCCGTGGGCAGGAACACGTACGCGCCATAGGTGACACCGGCGACGAGCACCACCACCAGGAGCAGCACGAGCAGTGGCAGGGCAAACCGCCGCCGGCGCCGCCGGCGCCGGTTCACCACGGCCGCGGGCAGCACTCCCGTTTGCTGAACGATGGTTTCGTCGAGACCGAGGGTGGGCTGCGGCATCACCGCCGTGTCGGACGGGCGTCGCTCGGGCGCCGTGACGGGCGCCTTTCGTCGTGCACCCGGTCCAACCCGATCCGCCAACTGGCGGTCCTGCTCGCGGAAGGCCTCCAGTGCCGCCTCGGCCGTGGCCATCGAGTCGTATGCCGGCAGGCCGGCCGAAATCGCCAGCGCACGGACGCCCGGCTCGTCGCTGACCGCGGCGATATTCAGGCGGCGCTCGGCCGCCTCGCGCGCGAGCAGCCGAAAGTTGATGCGGCTCGTGGCGATGCGCGAACCGGGTGGGATGACGAGGACCGCCTCACCATCGGTCACCGCGCGGATGCGCTTGATGGCCACGGTGATCTCGTCGTCGACCTCGAGGTAGCAGGTGCTCATGGTCCGGCCGCTGCCCGCCTCACGCCTTCATCTGGCGCAGAACTTGGCGCAGCGCGCCGTCGAGCAGCTGCTCGGGCGCGCTCATCTCGAGTGCCTGGTGGGCCAGCGCCAGGGGCGGCACGTCCTGTTCGTCGATCAACAGGCCGGTCGCATCGGTCAGTTGCTCCACCTGGGCGACCGAGATGGAATCGACCCGTGGCGTGCGCGCGAAGGCCACCTGGCGGCCGAAATCAGGTTCGCGCAGCACCGCGCTGATCTGCGGCAACCGCGCGCCGCCGCCGCACAGGTACATGCGCCCGGGCAGCATGCCCGATTTCGAGAACTCCTCGAGCACCAGCTCCACCCCCGCTGCCCAAACGGCTATGTCCTCGCCAATGATCCGCTCAACTTCGTCGCGCTGCTCGACGGCGACTCCCTTGGCGAAGTCGACCTTGATCTCCTCGGCGCGCGCGAAGGGCAGGTCCAGGCGATCGGCGAGCGACTTGGTGAAGGCCCGCCCGCCGAGCGCGAACATGCGCGTGCCCTCGATGCCACCCGGCCGCACGAGAGCAACGTCGGTGGTGCCGCCACCGATGTCGATGAACAGCCCGCCGGCCTGCTGGACCTGCTCGTCGTCCATGCACCGGGCGACGGCGTAGGGCTCCGCGACGATGGCCACGAGGTCGAGGTCGAGCATGCTGGCCACGGTCTGCAGGGCGCCCAGGTGAATGAGCGGGGCATACGCATTGAAGATGCTGATGCGCACGTGCCGGCCCTGGAAGCCGACCGGGTTGGTGACGGTGTAGCCGTCGATCGTCGAGCCGGTCACCGCCGCGTGGACCAGGCGGATGTCGACGTTGGGCAGACCGGTCTCCCAGGTAATCGTCCGCTCCGCCTCACGCAGCGCGTCGCGTTCGACCGACTCGATGAGCGTCTGCAGCTCGCGCGCGCTGATCGGCTGGTCGGGCTTCCTGCGCTCCTGGCTGATGCTCGTGGTAAAGCCCTTGACGAGTTCCCCGGCGATGCCGATGACGACCTGGGTCGAGCGGAAGCCGGCCATCTCCTCGGCCTCCTGGAGGGCGACCTGGCAGTTGTCCACCACCGCGGCGATGTCGGCCACGGTGCCCGACTGCATGTGTGCCAATCCCTGCCGCTTGCGACCGACGCCACGGACCACGCCACGTCCGGACTCGTCGATCTCGAACACGAGCGCCTTGGCAAACTCGGTCCCGACGTCGAGCGCGGTGCACGCCGCGAGCTTGTTGGCCTCGGGCCCCGGCAGGAAGCGCCGCCAGAAGGCCACGCTCAGTCCTTGTCGAGGGCGGCCTCGAGCGCGCCGCGAATCGCATTGAGTGCGTCCGGCAGCGCCTCGCGTCGCTCTCCCCGGGCCTGGGCCATCTCCGGCCGGCCGCCGCCCCTGCCCTCGATGAGCGGCGCCCCGGTCTGGATCAGCGTGCCCGCCGATATGCCGCGCGCCACCAGGTCGTCGCTGACGGTCACGAACAGCTGCGGCTCGTCGGCATCGAGGCCGAGGGCGATGACGCCTGCGCCCAGCTCGGCACGGACAGCACGCGCGAATGCCTGCAGCTCCTTCATCGAGTCGAAGGCGGCCGAGTAGCCCACGTAGCGCGCGCCGTCGAGCGACTGTGCGGCGCGCGCGAGCTGGTTCGGGTTGCCCGTCGTGCGCCCCGCCTTCAGCCGGCGGTCCAGTTCGCGGTTGCGCTCCTGCAGCTCGCGCACGCGATCGGGCAGTGCCTCGACGTCGCGCGCCCCGGTGTCGGCCACCAGCTGATCGAGCAATTCCAGGCGCGACTGGGCGTAGGCGTCGGCCGCCTCGCCGGTGACGGCTTCGATGCGCCGCATACCGCTGCCGATCGAACGCTCGCCGGTGATGTAGAAGCCACCGATCTGCCCGGTCGCCGAGCAGTGCGTACCGCCGCACAGTTCGCGGCTGAAGCCGTCGACGAAGACCACGCGCACCTCTTCGCCGTACTTCTCGTCGAAGAAGGCGTCGGCACCCTCGGCGATCGCTTCGGCCATGGTCATGTAGCGCGGCGTGACGGTCCGGTTGTCGCGCACGATGCCGCGCACCTGGGCCTCGATGGCGCGCTTGTCGTCGCCGCTGAGTGGCCGGTCGAGCGGGAAGTCGAAGCGCAGGTAGTCGGGCGCCACCAACGAGCCCGCCTGGCGCGCCGAATCGCCGACCGCGTTGCGCAGCGCGCGGTGCAGCAGGTGGGTGGCGGTGTGATTGCGCATGGTGCTCGCCCGCCGCCGCTCGTCGACCACGGCGACCAGCTCGTCACCCACCTTGAGCGGACGCACCAGCTTGCCGCGATGCACGATCAGTCCTGGCACCGGGCGCTGCGTGTCCTCGACCTCGAACGCGATCGCGCCCGACGTGTCGCGCAGGACGCCCCGATCACCAACCTGACCGCCACCCTCGGCATAGAACGGCGTCTGGTCGAGCACGACCTCGGCCCGGGCGCCGGCCGGCACGCGCAGCTCTGCCTCGGCCACCGGCGTCAGCTTTTCGTATTCGATGCCGTCGCGCAGGATGGCCAGGACGCGGCCGTTGGCGGTCGTCGTGTCGTAGCCCAGGAACCGGGTCGCACCGCCATGTGCGGCCACCTGGTCGTACAGCGCGAGCGTCTCGGCATGGCGCGCCAGCTCCGCCTTGCGTCCGCCGCGGCTCCGCTCGCGCTGCTCGGCCAGCGCCGCGTCGAAGCCTTCGCGATCGACGCGCACCCCGTACTCGGCCGCGAGCTCGGAGGTCAGGTCGATCGGGAAACCGTAGGTGTCGTGCAGGCGAAAGGCGACGTCACCGGGTAGCACCGGGGAGTCGGCGGGCAGGTCTTCGGGTCGCCGGCCACCGACCGTCCGCTCGGCCGAGGTAATGGGAATGAGTGCCTCTTCGAAATGGACGACACCCGCGTCGAGCGTGCGCTGGAACTGGCGCTCCTCGGCGGCAATGACGCCGGCGATCTCCGTGCGCCGCTCGTCCAGGTATGGGTAGGCACCGGCCATCGTTTCGACCACGACGCCGGAGAGCGTCGCCAGGAAGGGGTCGTGCCAGCCCAGCAGGCGGCCGTGGCGAACGGCGCGGCGCAGGATGCGGCGCATGACGTAGCCGCGCCCCTCGTTCGTGGGCCGCACGCCGTCGGCGGCCAGGAACGTCAGCGCACGAACGTGGTCGGCAATGACCTGGTAGCTGAAACGCTCCTGCTCGAACGTCTCCGGGTCATGGCCCAGCAGACCACGCAGGTACTCGTGGATGGGCGTGAACAGGTCCGTGTCGTAGTTGGTCGCGACGCCCTGCAGCACGCTCGCCAGGCGCTCGAGGCCCATGCCCGTGTCGACGCTGTTGAACGGCAGCGGCACGCGTCGCCCGTCGGGCTGCTGGTCGAACTCCATGAACACGAGGTTCCAGATCTCCAGCCAGCGCGGACAGTTCTCCGAGTGGTCGGGCACGCAGTGCGGGCCTTCCGACAGGTGCGCGCCGCGGTCGAAGTGGATCTCGCTGCATGGTCCACACGGTCCCGTGTCGGCCATGCGCCAGAAATTGTGGTCGTCGCCCTTGTCGACGTCGCCCCACACGGCCATGCGCTCGGGCGGCATGCCCATCTCGTGCCAGTAGGTGCGCGAGTCCTCGTCGTCCTTGTAAGTGGTCGCGCCGAGGCGCTCGAAGGGGATGCCGTAGGTGTTCGTCAGCAATTCGACGGCCCAGGCGATGGCCTCGCGCTTGAAGTAGTCGCCGAAGCTCCAGTTGCCGAGCATCTCGAAGAAGGTGTGATGGCGCGTCGTCCGGCCGACTTCCTCGAAGTCGTTGTGCTTGCCGGCCACGCGCAGGCAGCGCTGGTAGTCGACCGCGCGCTTGTAGCCGCGCTTCTCGCGGCCGGTGAGCACATCCTTGAACTGGACCATGCCCGAGTTGGCGAAGAGCAGCGTCGGATCGTCGGCCGGAATGAGGCTGGCGCTGGGCACCACCTCATGGCCACGTTCGGCGAAAAAGTCGACGAAGCGCTGGCGAATCTCGGCCGCGGGCATCGGCCGAATCGACGTCCCGCGACCCTCGCCGACGGTGCGTTCGGGCATGTGGCTAAGAGTAGGCGAAAGGCCGCCTTGGGTTTGTCGCCTTTCTTGACCGGTCCGCCATCGGCCACGACTGTCGACGCGGGAGTCAGCCGGCTGTGATCTGCTACGTGACTCAAGCGCCGGTCGGGCGTCGCAGGAAGCGCTGGTGACGAGACTGGCAGCGGTCCGTGAGCCGCAACTTGGCGCAGAAGCTCCATCTGGCGCCTCGAAATTCGCTCTCCGTGGGCTTCCGGCAATCGCAGGCAACTGGCTCCAGCCGCCATTTGATCTGCGAAACGCTTCAAACCTGTCGGAAACTCGCTGGCGGCTAGATCAGCACAACGCCAGAACCGGGTACTGGCCGACCAGTGCGCAGGGCGGCGAGGATGAGGCGCGGCGAGGTCGAGTACCGGGTTCCCAAGGCAGTGCGCAGCTCGGTGACGAATCGGCGATTGTGCGCCGTATCTGCCAGCACAATCAGGATCTCGCCTGTGCCGCCGTCGCGTTCACGTTCCCGGATCCGTCGCACCAACGCCTGAATGTCACGGATCCGCGTCTCAACCTCGACGCCGACAAGGAAGTTACCCAGGCGCAAGAGCAGATCCCAGGAGCGGTGATCGCCAGGCAGAGGCAGTAGGACTTCGCGCATCCACTTGTATCCGGAGCCCACCTCGCGCAGGAAGCGGTCAATGGCGCCCTGCTGTCCCCTGTCACGGATGCCGTCCCCTCGCGGTGACAGGCCGGCAAAGAGCTCCAGTCCGAGTACCGACGCGACCTCCGCCAAGCGCACAATTGAGGCCGCCGGATATCGGAACTGCTCGAAGCGGACCACCTCTGATTGGCTCCAACCAAGCTCTCGGGCAAGCATCCGCTGGCTGACCCCACTCGCCATTCGCGCGGCGCGTAGCTCCGCTACCAACCGCCGCATGAGCTCATCGCCGCGACGTCGTCCGTGTTGCTTGCGCGTTTCGCGCGTCCCCATTCCCTCACGGTGACGATGGGCTCTTTGCCGGCCCTTATTTTCCTGTTGCGGATCACTTAGCGGCGCGCCGGAATGGTCGGCCCGAGGCGCGCGTACGCCCCGTTTCGCGGGTTCTCCGGTCTCACAGTAGTTGCCGGACCCATTGCGATGCGTCTCGTAGATCAAACGCCGGTCAGCGATGCCAAACGGACCGGCAATGGCATCTCTCAGCGGGCGATCGATCCACGACGCGTCACCAACACCGAACGTTCTGACTTGGGCAACGATGAAGCCGCGTGCGCTGCTGGAGGAGCCACGTCCGGAGATCGACGGCCGTCAGCAGTCAATTGATCTGCCGGGTGGATCAGCGCGGCGGTTCCGGTCGGCGCGGCGATTCGGCACGGGGCCTGCGGCCCTCTCTCGGCCGGTACGGGAGAGGTGTCGGGCCGACTCGTAACATTGAGGGGATGTCGGTCGAATCTGTTGGGCTGACCTGCCCACGCTGCGGGGCGCCGGCGCCGGCCGACGCTCGTTTCTGCATGACCTGCGGCCAGCCGCTGGACGCCGCGAGCGCGAGCGACGGGACGCGCCAGGCGCGCATCGCCGCGAACGCTCCGGCGCCACTGGTCGACAAGATGCGCGCGGCGAAGCTGACCGGTGAGCGCAAGCCGGTCACGGCGCTGTTCGCCGACGTCGTCGGCTCGACCACGCTGGCCGAGCGCATGGACCCCGAAGACTGGACGCAGATCATCAACGAGGCGTTCGACCTCATGTCCCAGGCGGTCTTCCGTTACGAGGGCACCATCGCGCAGCTGCAGGGCGACGCCATGCTCGCCTTCTTCGGCGCCCCGGTGGCCCACGAGGATGACCCGGAGCGAGCCGTGCGCGCGGCGCTGGACATGGTCGCGGCGACGGACCAATTCGCGCGCGAGTTGCAGCGCTCGCAGGGCATCGAGTTCCGCATCCGGGCGGGTATCAACAGCGGTCCGGTGATCGTCGGCAACGTGGGTTCCGACCTGCGCTACGAGTACACCGCCCTGGGCGACGCGATGAATGTGGCCGCCCGGGTGCAGAGCAGCGCCGAACCGGGGACCGTTGTCGTGACCGCCAATACCCAGCGTTTCATCGCCGGCGTATTCGACTTCGAGGACCTCGGCGAGAAGGAGCTCAAGGGCAAGTCGGAGCCGGTGCAGGTCTACCGCGTGGTGGGCGTGCGCGACGCGCCGGGTCCGCGGCGCGGGCTCGGGGCGGTGGGGCTGTCGAGCCCGCTGGTCGGCCGGCAGGCGGAACTCGCGCAGCTGATCGACCTGTACTCGGTGGTCAAGGCGGGTCGCGGCCGGGTCGCGCTGCTCGTGGGCGAGCCGGGCATCGGCAAATCGCGCCTGCTTGGCGAATTTCGTGCCGCCGTGACGCAGGGAACCGAGCCACGCTGGGTGGAGGCGCATTGCGTCACCTATGGGCGGACCGTGCCCTATCACCTGGTACTCGATGGCGTGCGCTCACTACTCGAGCTGCCCATGGCCGCGACCGACGCGGAGACGCGGGCGATGCTCCATCGGCAGCTGACCGCTCTGCTCACGGCCGACGAGGCAGCCGACGTCGAGCCGGCACTGGCCAGCCTGCTCGCGCTGCCCCTGACGCCCAGTGAAGCCGAGCTCCTGCAGCTCGAGCCGGACCGCCTGCAGGGCCGTTACGTAGCCGCCGTGCACCGCGTGTTGCGCACGCTCGCTGCCACCGGACCGGTCGTGCTGGTATGCGAGGACGTCCATTGGGCGGACCCGTCGTCGGTCGACGTGATGCTCAAGCTGCTGCCGTCGCTGACGCCGCTGCCGGTACTCGTGCTCTTCCTCACGCGCGCCGAGACCGATGCCCCGGGCTGGCGCCTGGTGAGCCAGGCCCAGGCGACCTACGGCCAGGCACTGACGGACATCCGCCTGGCGCCGCTCAGCGATTCCGACAGCCGCACCCTGGTGGCCAACCTGCTCGAGATCGAATCGCTGCCCGAGGCCGTGCGCACCAACATCCTCGCGCGGGCCGAGGGCAACCCCTTCTTCGTCGAGGAAGTCATCCGCATGTTCATCGAACGTGGCGCGATCGTGCGCAACGGCGAGCGCTGGACCGCGAACGAGAAGATCGCCACGGTGGAGATCCCTGAAACCCTGCACAGCCTGCTGCTGGCGCGCATCGACCAACTGCCCGAGGAGGCCAAGCGCAGCCTGCGCGTTGCGTCGGTCATCGGGCGGCAATTCCCGGTACGCGTACTCGAACAGGTCCTGAAACCGGCCGGCGAGGGCCAATGAGACGGATGGTGCGATGACCGACCTGCAGCTCGACACGCTCGAATCGAAGGGGCTCATCAGCCTCGCCGCCTACCAGCCCGAACTGGAGTACCTGTTCCGCCACGCGCTGGTCCAGGACGCGGCGTACGAATCGCTCCTCAAGCAGGAGCGGCGTTCACTGCATGCCATGGTCGGCGAAGCACTCGAAGGCCTGTACCCGGACCGCCAGACCGAGCTCGCGGCGATCCTGGCGATGCACTTCGAGGCGGCCGGCCAGAACGAGAAGGCGATCGGCTACCTCCGCCAGGCGGCCGAGTATGCGTACGACCGCAACGCGATCGTCGAGGCCTACGACCTCAACGAACGGGCGGAGAAGCTGTTGCCACCGCCACCTGCGGAGGGTGCCGACCCGCGTGGTCGCGAGCGCCTCGAGATCGGCCTGTGCAAGGCGCGTGCCGGCTTCTCGTTCCGCGGCGCGGACCTGCTCGCGACCTTCAGGGGCCTCGCCGCACAGGCCCGTGAGCTGGGCGATCTGCGCCTCGAGGCGGAGGCGCAGCTCAACCTCGCGCTGTATCGCCAGTTCGGCGGCGAGCAGTACGACACGAGTCCCGAGGTCAAGCAGGCGCTCGACCGCGCGTCGGAGATCGCCCGCGAGCTCAACGATCCCTACCTGGGGGCCATGCCGCGCTCGCTCACCGGCCTCTCGCAGGTCTTCCTGGGGAACATGCGCCAGGGCACCGCGACGCTGCGCGAAACGGCGCCGCTGCTGGAACAGAAGAAGGACTCGATCGGCGCCTCGTTCGCGATGATGGCACTGGCCATCGGCCTCGCCCGGCTGGGCGAGTTCGATGAGGCCGAGAAGGCCGCCCAGACGTCGGCCGAAGTGGCCGAGCACGGCGACCTCATCGCCAAGATCGACGCGCGCCTGGGGCTTTCGCAGGTTCACTCGATCCGCGGCGACCTGACCACGGCCATCACCATCCTGCAGGACTGCAGCTCGCTGGCCGAATCAACCGGCGCCGTCGCGTGCCTGGTGTCGAGCAGCTTCATGCTCGGCGACGCATACATGCGCCACGGTGATTTCGGTGGCGCGCGCATCGCTTTCGAACGCGGCTCGCAGGTCGCCGACGTGACCAACGAGGCGCTCTTCCGGCCGACCATCTCGGCCTACCTGCGCTCGACCTTCGCCAGCCTCGCCAACTTCAACCCGGTTGCCATCCAGTCCTGGGACGAGGCGCTCGCGGAGGCGCGTGATCGCCGCGACACCTGGGCCGAGGCGAACATCATCTGGAAGCGCGCCGAGACCGAAGCCAAGCGTGGCGACGCCGCGAATGCCGACCAGTTGCTGGCCGACTACGAGACGTCGCTGGGCCAGTTCGCGGCCATGGGCGCGCGACCGTTCGAGGCACGCGTGCTGCGCGGCTGGGGTGAGGCGCTGCTGGCATACGGCCGCGCTGCTGAAGGCAAGGAAAAGCTGGCGCGAGCCGTGGCCCTGTTCGACGAACTGGGCATCACGCGTGAGGCGGATGAGGTACGAGCGGAGGTCGCATGACGCCTGAGCACATCGAGCATCGCATCACGACCGCGGACGGACGCACCCTCGCCGTCGCCGAGTGGGGCGACCCCGCCGGCGTGGCGCTGATCGAAATGCACGGTACGCCCGGCGGCCGGATCACGTACTGGCACGACCCCACCATCGACCGGCGCCACGGCATCCGGCGCATCACGTTCGATCGCCCGGGCTACGGCGAGTCCAGCCGGCTGCCCGGTCGCAGCGTGGCCGACGTGGTGCCCGACGTGGCGGCCATCGCCGACGCGCTGGGCGCCGAACGCTTCGCCGTCGCCGGCGGCTCGGGCGGCGGCCCGCACGTGCTGGCGTGCGCCGCTTTGCTGCCCGATCGCGTGCTGCGCTGCATGGCCCAGGTCTCCGTCGCGCCCTTCGATGCCGAGGGGCTCGACTGGCTGGCCGGCCAGACCGCCGGCAACGTCGAGGAGTTCACCGCGGCGCTGGCCGGCGAGGATGCCTACCGCCGTGTCGCCGAGCGCGAACGACGCACGACCCTCGAACGCCTCGCCCAGGGACGTGCCGATTTCTTCGGCGACTCGTACGAGCTGTCCGAGGCCGACCGGCAGCAGTTGGCCAGGCACATGGCCCTGGCCGCGGACCAGCTGACCAATGCGCTCGCCGACGGCGTCGACGGCTGGGTCGACGACGGCATCGCCTTCACGCGGCCGTGGGGTTTCGAACTGTCCGCGATTCGGGCGCCGATCTTCCTCACCTACGGCCGCCAGGACAACCTCGTCCCCGCCGCGCACGGCGACTGGCTCGCGGCGCACCTCAATGTCACGCGGCTGGTGGTCAACGATGACGCCGGGCACATGGGCGACGACGCCCAGATCGAGGACCATTACGCGTGGCTCGCGGGTGAGGTGCCGGTGGCCTGACGAGCGGCGCCCCGCTCACGGCCCCCGTCGAGGGTTGAGCTGCAGCCGGTTGTTCAGCTGCGGTTGGTGCGATCCTTCACGCCGCGCACGAGACGGTCGGCTCCGCGCGCGAGCCCCTGACCCGCCGCGTTCACCGTGCGCCGGGCGCGGTCGACTGCCGCAGCCGGTCCGCGCACCATTTCCTCGGCCGCCTCGGCAGTCGCGCGCAATGACGCGACGGTCGCATCGGCCTCGTCGAGCAACGCATCGACGCGTTCGAGGCGGGGCGGCAGTTCCGCGGCCAGGCGCGCGACATCGGCCGCGGCCCGGCGCATGTCGTCGAGCGCCGGCGAAACCTCATCCTGCATCTGCTCGACCAGGTGGCGCGCCGCGGTGGCGGTCGCGGAAACGTGGCGCGACAGGCGGCGCGCCGCGAGCGCACTCATCAACGCCGCGAGCGCGATCACGACCAGCGAGCCGACGGCGACACCGGCGAGCAATATGTTGACCTGATCCGCAGTCATCGCTCAGCTGGCCTCGCGCGGTGGTGAGAGGAGGCTCGCGGCGACGATGAGGCCGATGCCCAACCAGGCCAGCGCCGACGACCAGACCAGTCCGAAATCGCCGATCTGCAGCGGATCGCCCAGCCGCGCGCCTACCTGCTGGCCGGCGAACGAGCCGAGTATCGCGGCGGTCAGGATGAACGGGAAACGCAGCCCGGCCGTGCCGCGAATGGCCAGGTACAACCCGCCGTGAAAGAGGCCGACCAGCAGCGCCAACACGGCGACGGGAGTGATTGCCGGCACCGGCTCAGACCGCCAGCGACCGGGCGACAGCCGGTCCGGGCCTCCGCGGCGCCGGCCCCGTCCGCGGTGCCGGCTTCGGACTCCGCGATGCGGCCGCCGCCGATGACCTCGTCGTCGTGGTAGAAGACGGCCGCCTGGCCCGGCGCGGGCGCCCATGCCGCGCGCTCGAGCGTCACCCGCCAGGCGCGCGTCGTGGCCGTCGGACTGGGCCGAACGGTGGCCGGGATCGTCTCGGCGCGATGGCGAATGCGTACGCGCGCCGCGAACCCTCGCTCGTGGGGTGCCGCGCCGGCGACGAACGAGACCTGCTCGACGTCGAACTCGCGGCGGTACAGGTCCTCGCGGCGCCCCAGCGTGACCACGTTGGCGGCAGCGTCGATCCGGCTCACGTAACGAGGTTCGCCGAGCGCCACGCCCAAGCCCTGGCGCTGCCCGACGGTGTACGCCGCAGCGCCGCGATGGCTGCCCACGGTCGTGCCGTCGGCATCGACCAGGGCGCCGGGCTGCTCGCGCCAACCCGCCCGCTTCTTCAGCGCGGCCCGGTAGTCGCCACCGGGTACGAAACAGATCTCCTGGCTCTCGGGCTTCTCGGCGGTGGCGAGGCCGTGGCGACGGGCGACCTCACGCACCTCGGGCTTGGTCAGCTCACCCAGCGGGAAGCGCGTGTGGGCAAGCTGGTCCTGGCGCAGGCCGTACAGGAAATAGCTCTGGTCCTTGTTGGCGTCGCGGCCGGCCAGCAGGCGATAGCGCCGGCCACCGGGCGCGGCCGCATCCTCGTGCACGTCGACGCGCGCATAGTGCCCGGTGGCCACCGCGTCGCACTCGTACTGGCGCAGGGCCCGGCCGAGCAGCGCGCCGAACTTGACGTAGGTGTTGCAGTCGACGCACGGGCTCGGCGTGCGGCCGTCCAGGTAAGTGTCGAGGAACGGCTGCAGCACGCCGGCGGCGAACTCGCGCTCCAGGTTGAGAACGTAGAACGGGATGCCCAGCTGGCCGGCCACGCGCCGGGCATCGTCGGCGGCGTCGAGTGAGCAGCAGCTCTTGCGGAACTCGCTGTACGTGTCCGCCACGTCGTGCAGGCGCAGCCACACGCCCACGGTGTCGACCCCGGACTCGGCCAGCAGCGCTGCCGCGACCGACGAATCGACCCCGCCCGACATGGCCACCAGCACCCGCTCGCGTCCGGCGCGCGAAGCAGGGCTCATATGCCGACCTGCTCGCCGAGCGGGTCCGCGGCGACCCGGGCGCCGCCGTCGCGCAGCTGGGCGATGGCCCGCGGGATGATCTCAATCGCCTGGTCGATCTCCGCGTCGGTGGTCGGCCGGCCGAGCGTCAGGCGCAGCGATCCGCGGGCCTCCTCGTCGGGATAGCCAAGCGCGGTAAGGACGTGCGACGGATCGGTTGAGCCGGTCGTGCACGCCGAGCCGGTCGAGGCCGCGAGGCCGGCCAGGTCGAGCGCGCGCACCACGTCCTCGCCCTCCGTGTCGCGCAGGATTAGCGACAGGTGGCCGGGCAGGCGCTTGCGCGGGTGCCCGGTGAGCTCGACGTTCGGCACGGCCAGCAGCGCATCGCGCAGGCGGTCGCGCTGGCGGGCCAGCCGGGGGGCAAGTTCGGCCCGCTCGGCGCAGGCCAGCTCGAATGCCGCAGCCATGCCCACGGCAGCTGCCACGTTCTCGGTCCCGGCGCGCCGATAGCGCTCCTGCGTGCCGCCCTGCTGCTGCGGCAGCAGCACCGTGCCGTGTCGCACGTACAGCACTCCGGCGCCCTTGGGTCCCTCGAACTTGTGCGCCGCGAGCGACAGCAGGTCCACGTCCAGCTCGCGAGTGTCGATGGCCATGTACGGCGCTGCCTGGACCGCGTCGAGGTGGATGAGCACGTCCTTGTGGGCACGCACGCGACGGATGGCCTCGGCCAGCGGCTGGACCGTGCCCACCTCGTTGTTGGCGAGCATCAGCGTGACCAGCGTGGTGCGGTCGTTGATCGCCGCATCGAGCTGCTCGGGATCGACTCGCCCGTAACGGTCGACCGGCAGCACGATCACCTCGAAGCCGAACTTCTCCAGGTGGCGCAACGTGTACAGCACCGCGTGGTGCTCGACAGCACTGGTGACGATCCGGTTGCCGCGCGCCTTGGCGGCCCAGGCCGCTCCCTTGAGCGCGAGGTTGATGGCCTCGGTCCCGCCGGCGGTGAAGATGACCTCGCGCGGCTCTGCGTTCAGGTTGGTGGCGATGCGGCTGCGCGCATCGTCGAGTGCGGCTCGCGCGCGCCGGCCGAAGGAGTGCACCGACGACGGGTTGCCGAAGTCGTCCGGTCAGCAACGGCAGCATCTGCTCGAGCGCCTCGCGACGCAGCGGCGTCGTCGCGGCGTAGTCCAGGTACACGGGCACGTGGCCAATGTTACGCGGCCCTCCGGGTCAGACGCTGAGCGCCGGATGCGATCGGCCAACCCCAGGTTTCGCGTCATTTGGACATATCTGGTCCGGCGTCTTGGGTCGACCGGCCCGACCTGACTCCAGCTGGACAACCGTCTGTCCAGTTGGCACGAAACGCGGCCCTGCTACGGCGACGCTGGACGCATCTCGTCCAGATGATGGAAAGCAGACCGGCTGGCAGCCCGTCTCGGCCGTCCTCGGGCTGCCCTACTCGTGGGCGCGGCGCTCTTCGTACTGGCGGCCGGCCTCGCGGCGGCGATCGTGCTGGCTCAGGATCCGCTTGCGCAGGCGCAGGTTGTGCGGCGTGCACTCGACCAGCTCGTCCTCGGCGATGAACTCGATTGCGCGCTCGAGGGTCGGCGGCGGCGGCGGCGTGAGGCGCAGGGCTTCGTCGTGGCTGTGCGTGCGGATGTTGGTCAGCTTCTTTTCCTTGGTCGGGTTGACGTCCATGTCGCTCGGCCGGCTGTTCTCGCCGACGATCATGCCCTCGTAGACGTCGACCCCCGCACCGATCAAGATCGCCGCGCGCTCCTGAAGGTTGAACAGCCCGTAGGCATTCGATTCGCCCGACCGATCCGCCACCAGCACGCCACTCGTGCGGTGCGTCACCTCGCCCGCCCACGGCCCATAGCCCGCGCCGATCTGGTGCAGCAGCGCCGTTCCGCGCGTCTCTGTCAGCAGCTGGCCGCGGTAGCCAACCAGCCCGCGCGTGGGGATGAGCGCCTCGAGGCGCGTGCGCCCGTCGGCGTCGGTCGTCATCAGCTCGACCTTCGCCTTGCGCTCGGCGAGGCTCTGGCTGACCGGTCCGATGAACTCGGGCGGCATGTCCACCGTGATCCGTTCGTACGGCTCATGCACTTCGCCGTCGATTTCACGCAGCAGCACCTCCGGGCGCGAGACCTGCAGCTCGAAGCCCTCGCGGCGCATCTGCTCGATCAGCACTGCCAACTGGAGCTCGCCGCGGCCGCGTACCTCGAACGTGTCGGGCGACGGCGTGGGGAGCACCTGGATGGACACGTTGCCGAGTACCTCGCGGTCGAGCCGGTCCTTGATCTGGCGGCTGGTCACGAAGCGCCCGTCGCGACCGGCGAGCGGCGAGGTGTTGACGCCGAAGGTCATGCGCAGCGTCGGTTCGTCGACCGACAGGCGCGGTAGCGGCCGCGGGTCGAGCGGATCGGTGAGCGTGTCGCCGATGGTCACGTCAGGTATGCCGGCGACGGCGACGATGTCGCCCGGGCCGGCCTCGGCGATGTCGATCCGCTCGATGCCATGCGCCGTCGTCAGGCTGGTGATGTTGCCCGTGAGCGTGGTTGTTCGGCCGGGCTCGACGGCGCCTTCGGTGGTGTCCGGCTCATCGCGCACGATCGCGATGCGCTGGCCCATCTGCACCGTCCCGTTCCAGATGCGGCCGATGGCCATCCGGCCCACGTAGTCGTTGGCGGCCAGGTTGGTCACCAACAGCTGAAGGGGGTGCCCGGGCACATAGGTCGGCGGCGGGGTCGTCGCCACCAGGGCATCGAGCAGCGGTCGCAGGTCGGTGCCCTTGCGCGCGAGGTCGTTCGTCGCGGTGCCGGCCTTGGCGTTCGTGTAGAGCACGGGGAAGTCGAGCTGCTCGGCGCTCGCGCCGAGCTCGATGAACAGCTCGTAGATCGCGTCGAGCACTTCGCTGGGACGGGCATCCCCGCGGTCGATCTTGTTGATCGCCACGACCGCGGGCAGGTCGCGTGCCAGTGCCTTCTGGAGCACGTAGCGGGTCTGCGGCAAGGGGCCCTCGGCGGCGTCGACCAGCAGCAGGATGGCGTCGACCATCAGCAGCGTGCGCTCGACCTCGCCGCCGAAGTCGGAGTGGCCCGGCGTGTCGACGATGTTCAGGTGGATGGCCGGTTCACCGCCGTGGGCGTACTCGATCGTGGTCTGCTTGGCCATGATCGTGATGCCCTTCTCGCGTTCGAGGTCCATCGAGTCGAGGACCCGGTCGACAAGCTGCTCGTTGGCGCGAAACACGCCACTCTGGCGCAGCAAGGCGTCGACCAGCGTGGTCTTGCCGTGGTCGACGTGGGCGACGATGGCGAGATTGCGGAGGTCATGGCGCGTCACGCTGTCCGGCGTGCGGGCAGGGGCAGGCGACATCGACGGGGCGGTTTCCATGGGGAGTGACGATTGTCGCACGCGATCGCCGGCATACGCGTCGAGGGCGGCCGCAACGTGGCCGAGCGTGGTACCTGATGGTTCAGCGGACGCGGATATTCGGGTGGACGGGGCCGACCTTGGGCGCTGGCGGTGCGATACCGGCGGGATGATTCTCGGGTCGCGCCTCCGGTGCCCCCCACGGCCGATCGCGGTCCTCTTCCTGCACGCCGTGCGGCCATGCCTCGTCTCGCCAACCAGTGAACAGCGTGCCCACCGCGTCGGTGATGTCGAAGTTGGCCCGCCACGCAATCCACGCCAACAGGCCCACGCCGGCCAAGAGGATCGCGATCACCAACCCGTCCATCGCTACTCGGCGAAATTCTAGGCGCCTGCCACGGCGCGGTGCCACCTGCCACGGCGCGGGCGCCACCTTCCACGGCGCCGTGCCATTAGCATCCCACCGTGACCGTCGCCGCTGCCATCTTCTTTGCGCGCCCCGAGGGAGCGCTGGCCGATGCCGCCGGCCGGCCCGCGCCGCGGCGAATTGTCGAGGTCGCCTGGGCCGGCGGCGCGACACCCATCGTCGTGGTCGCCTTCGACCGTGACGGGCAGGTGGCCGCCTCGCTGGCCGGCTCGCCGGCCGTCCTCGCCGAACCGGCACCTGTCGATCAGGGCCCGGTCGGCCAGTTCGTGCGCGGCATGCAGGTCGCCCGCGAGCACGTCACCGAAACGGACGCTTGCCTGATCTGGCCGGGGCGCATGACGTGGGTCGATGCCGAAACGGTGACAACGCTCATCGAGGCTCATGGCGCCCATCCCGACACGATCCTGCGGCCACGCTACGAAGGCGCAATGGGCTGGCCGGCGCTGCTGCCGATTGCCCTGCTACGCCACCTGCCCGGCATGGCGCCCGACCTGATGCCGCACGACATCGTTCACGCCCTGGTCACCGACGGCGTCCCGCAGTTGCTGATCGACACCGGCGACCCCGGCGTGACCAGCGACATAACCACGCCGCTCGCCGACCTTCCCGACTACCAGGGCCCGCCCAAGCCGGTCGCCGGACCTGCCCCCGAATGGGGAGCCGCCGCCGCCGACACGCCCGACGATGCACCGCTCGAAGGTCCCGCCCTGGCCCCCTATTCGCAGGCCGGGGCCCCCGACCACGACTAGATGGTGCAGTCCAGGGCGTCTGGATCGTACGGAGGCGGCGGATATGCGGGCGGCGGATTGATGTCCTGGCTGCTACCCGGCAGCAGCGCCGTCCAGACGGCACCCGGGCCCTGTCCGTTGGTGGTGTAGTCGAGGCCCAGACCGAACAGCGTCCGGCCGTCGCGTCGCAGCAGGTCGACCTGCTTCGCCTTCCAGCCGTTGTCGGCCATCTCGCGCCAGACAGAGCCGTCGCTCGATGTCCACGTCACGCCCTTGGTGCTGTTGTCCCCGAGCACGCAGCCGTCGCGGCGAGTCGAATACCACCCGACAGCCACGAAACCCGCCTGGTCGCCAATGGTTGCGTCCAGCCTGCCCCATGGCGCCGGTTGAACTCGGCTCCAGCTCAGGCCGTCACTTGATCGCCATGCCAGCCAGTCGGTCGAATTCGCCCCAACGGCAACCCAGCCCAACGGACCTGCCGCGACCGACAGGTGGGTGACGCCCAGCGAGCCGGGCAGTGCGCCAGCCAGTTGCCAAGCGAGGCCGTCGTTGGTGGTCCATACCTGCGTCTTTCCCTGGCTTCCCGGCCCACCGCTCAGATCCTCGCTGAACGCCCAGAGCTGACTTCCGTGACGCTCGAGGGTGAGCAGGCCGGCGGCAATGCCATCGGTGTCGGAGCCCGTGGCCTGTTGCCAGTTGATCCCGTCGGTAGAAGCGAATATCGCCCCGTGCGGCCACGCGGATCCAAAGACCACCAACGAGCTCGCGGTACTGCCGATGCGCATGAACTGCCAGCCTGCAAAATCGGGACTTTCAGCCAGCGTCCAGTCGCGCCCGTCGCTCGCCACGTAAACGACGCCCACCTCCTGGGCGCCCTGCCGGCCGTCGGCAACCGCCGCTGCACCCGGGCCGCCGGCGGTCACGTCGGTCAGCGTGATCGAGGTGTAACCGGCCGCATCGGGGACGTTCGCGGGACGCCAGTGGAGCCCGTCTGTCGACGTCCAGATTCCGGCGCCCGCGTTGTCACTGTTGCCCACGGCCACGAAACGGCTGGGCACGGCCGCCGACGCCCAGAACTCGTTCATACCACCCAGGTCGGAGCTCTGCTCCTGCCAATCGACCAGCAGGCCGTCCACAGTTGGCGAGGCGGTTGCGGTCGAAGAAGGCGATGGCGTCGCAGGCGATGCGGAGGGCTCGGTCGATGCCGTCGCGCTCGGCAACTCGCTGGGGGTCGGTGGCTGCGTGGCGCCATCGCCAGGTGAAACCGCCGGGACACTGGCGCTCGGCGCGAGCGAAGCCGTGGCCCCGATCGACGGTGTGCCGGTGGGCGATGGCTGGCTGGTGCAGGCCGCGAGCGCGAACGCAGCGGCCAAGGCCGAGACGACTACGCGCTGGGCGAGCGATTTCGGTTCGTTCAAGGCGACCTCCGCGCCAGCTGCCGCGGGCCAGCCGAGCACTGGCTCATCAGCAACCGTTGGCCAAGGTTACTTCCGCCGACCACGGTCGGTTAGCGGGCCATTTGGGCCATGTCCGGCGGCGCAAGGTGGCAGTTGAGCGGTCGCGGCCTGCCTGGCTTCCGACAACCGCGCTTCGCACCGATTGGACGTGATCGGCCCAGCATTCCGCTCCCTCAGGCTGTTTGGAACGCCAGATACCGCCATTTCGTGCGGTTTCCGTCCAGCTGGTGCAAGACCGCCATGGTTGCCGCGGACGACCGCCAAACGTTGGACGAAATACGTCCAGATGGCACGAATTGCGACGAGCCACGTGGCGAGCTCGCCGTGGGTCGGCCAGAAATAGCCCTTTCCAGCCATCTCGCAGATCCCACCGTGGATCGCTGCCGAGAACGCCGGGCACGGCATCCCCGTCTCGGGCGACCACCGGTGCGGTACAAGCGACGAACCGCAGCGCCGCAAGCAGCCAGAGCCAGGCCTCCTTTCTTGGACATGTGCGTCAATTGCTTCTCTCCGAATGACGAAACGCGAGGCGCTGCTCGCGTCGATCGAGTCAAACTTGGCGGGCCATGCCCCGTCGTCAAGGGGCGTTGCTCTACGAGCAACCTCACGCACTCGGTGTCACTGAACGACCAATAAGGGGCAGATAAGTGGCCTCGACCACAATCCCCGCATGCACAAGGACGACGAACGGCTGGCCGAGCTCGTACGTGCCATTCGCCGCGAGCTCGGCCAGACCCAGGTCCAACTCGCGGTCGGTGCCGGCACCCACTGAACGACGTCAAGCGCATCGAGGCGGGTGTTGCGGGATCGGTGAGGCTCGCCAGGTTGCGCAGGGTGTTCGAGACTGTGGATGGTCGGCTGTACCTGTCGCCGTGGTGGCGCGGGGCGGCCGCAGACCGCCTGCTGGACGAGCGTCACGCCGAACTCGTCGAGCACCTGGTCGCCTTGCTCCGAGAACGCGGCTGGATAGTCGAGGTCGAGGTGTCATGGGGCGAACGCGGCTCGATCGACGTCCTCGCGTGGTATCCGACCGAGCGCGCTGTCGCGGTGTGCGAGGTGAAAAGCGCCTTTGGGTCACGCGAGGAAACGAACCGAGTTCTCGATATGAAGGTGCGCGTCGCGCCGGTGCTCATGGAGCGGCACGTTGGGTGGCGACCTGCCGCAGTCGGGCGGATCCTCCTCGTGCCCGGCAGCAGCACGATCAGGCGGACCATCGCAAGTCACGCGGCGACGATGGCCAGCAAGTATCCGGCGCGCGGCCGGGAGGTTCGGGCCTGGCTGCGCGACCCTTCAATCGACCTCAGCGCGATCTACTTCATGTCAGATGGACGGCATAGGTCCAACGTTCTGGGATGAAGAGCCTTTAGACGGCCCGGGCTGCGCCATTTCGTGCAGATTCGGTCGAAATGGCACGAATTTGCCCCTTCCCAGCGTCGAAATCGCGACCGAGGCCGGAAGGCTGGACGAAATACGTCCATCGGGCGCGAAATTGCGATTACGAGCGCGAGCTCTGCGCCGTCTTGGGCTCGGACTTGGCCCGCGGGGCGAGCTGCAGGCCCAGCTCGGCGAGTTGGGCGGGTTCGACGGGCGAAGGTGCGCCAAGCATCAGGTCGGAGCCGGAGCCGGTCTTGGGGAACGCCTGCACCTCGCGGATGTTCTCCTGGTTGGTGAGCAGCGCGATCCAGCGGTCGATGCCGAGGGCGATGCCACCATGGGGCGGTGCCCCGTACTCGAACGCCTCGAGCATCGCCCCGAACTTCTCGCGCATCCCCTCACGCGAGTGGCCCTGCAGGGCGAGCGAGCGCTCGAGCAGGTCGTGGCGGTGAATCCGGATCGAGCCACCACCCAGCTCCCAGCCGTTCAGCGCCAGGTCGTGTTGCAGCGCGCGTGCCTGTCCTGCCGGGTCGGCGGGTGACTGCTGCCAAAGGTCGCCCGAAACGGTCGTGAGCAGCTTCTCGTCCTCCGCCAGCACGCCGCTGAACGGGTTGTGCGTGGCATCCCAGCGGTTGCCCTCCTGGTCCCACTTGTACATCGGGAAGCCGTAGATCCACACGTACGACAGCTCGTTGGGATCCCTGACCAGGCCCAGCCGTGCGCCAAGCTCGACACGCAGCTCGCCGAGCACTTCCTGGCAGACGATGTCACGGTCGGCGACGATCAGCACGAGGTCGCCCGATGCCGCGCCCGCGGCCTCGACGACCTGGTCGGCGCGGTCCGCGCCGAGGTGCTTGAGCACCGGCGAAGACACGCTGCCGTCCTGACTCACGGCGATGTGGACGAGCCCCTTCGCGCCGGCCTTCCGGGCAAGCGCAGTCAACTCGTCGATCTCGTGCCGTGATGCCGACGCCATGCCCGGCGCGGACATTCCGAACACCCGCCCTCCGCTCGCGAGCACCGAGTCGAAGACACTGAAGCCACTCCCCTCCACCACCGCGCCCAGGTCGTGCAACTCCATCTCGAAACGCACGTCCGGCTTGTCCGAGCCGTAGCGGTCGATGGCCGCGCGGTACGAAAAGCGCGGGAATGGCGATTTGCGGATTGGCCTCTCGGGCACCACTGCGAGCGACACCGAACTGACCATGAGCTCGACGAACTCCATTACGTCTTCCTGGGAGACGAAGCTCATCTCGAGGTCGAGCTGGGTGAATTCCGGTCCGCGGTCCTTGCGCGCGTCCTCGTCGCGCATGCAGTGAGCGAGCTGGAAGTAGCGATCGAACCCGGACACCATGAGCAGCTGCTTGAGCATCTGCGGGCTCTGCGGCAGGGCATAGACGCTGCCCGGCTGGAGCCGCGACGGGACCAGGAAGTCACGCGCGCCCTCGGGCGTCGACTTGATCAGGATGGGCGTCTCCACCTCAACGAAGCCGTTCGCGTGATGGACGTCGGAGATGGCCCGCAACAGCTTGGAGCGCAGCACGAGGCGGTGGTTGATCCGCTCGCGGCGCAGGTCGAGGTAGCGGTACTTCAGGCGCAGCGTCTCGTCGGGTTCTTCCGGTTCGTTGATCGGGAACGGCGGCGTCTTGGCGCTCGAGAGCACCTCCAGGTGGGCGGCACGGACCTCGATGTCGCCGGTCGGCAGCTTGGCGTTCTGGGTGCCCGCCAGGCGCCTGGCCACCCGGCCGCGAACGTGGAGGACGAATTCGTTGCGCACGTCCGAGGCAGCGGAGTGCGCCTGCGGCGACTCGGTGGCGTCGATGACCACCTGCGTGATGCCCGTGCGGTCGCGCAAGTCGATGAAGATCAGCTGGCCCAGGTCGCGCCGACGATTGACCCAGCCCGACAGCGCAACATCGCGCCCGACATCGGATGCGCGCAACTCGCCACAGGTATCCGTCCGGTATGCCGTCGCCAGGGTCGAGTTCCCCGCACCAGTCATGTGCGGATCGTAGTCGAAAGGTACGGAGGGCAGAGTCAGTACACCCACGTCCGTGTTCCGTACGCGATACGGCGGTTCGGCACTGTCACTTGAGGCGGGACGGGCATCAACTGTTCGAAGCCGCCCTTGAGCGACGGCACATCTCGAGAGGACTTGGCAATGAGCGCGATCACCCTTGGGCGCGGCAAGATGCCCGGCGCCGTTCTTGGCGCACTGTCCGCGGCCATCCTGCTGCTCGGGGCGCTGCCCGGGCAGACGGTGGCAGCGTCGGCATCCAACCTCGCCATCTACGTGCCGTATATCGGCGGCAACTGCATCTTCGTCACGGCACCGCCGGACAAGACCATAAGCCTGACCTGGAAGGACACGACCGGCACCGTCAAGGAGCTCAGGTCCATCCCGACGGGCGTGGGCGACCCGGCTTACTGTTCAACCAAGAACGTCATCGCCGTTGGAGACAAGCTCAAGGTCCGCTATGGGTCACACCGTCACACGCTGACGATCCCCACCCTGACGGCAGAGGTGAATCGCATCAGGAACGTAGTCCATGGCACCGGGCCGGCCGGCGCGCGTCTGCGCGTACAGTGCGGCGCTTACCCGTTCGGCCAGTTCGAGCCGTGCCAGTGGGCCGCGACGGTCACCGTGAGCAGCAGTGGCAAGTGGTCGACCAGAGTGCCGTTCGATCTGTTCGGCGGCTGGACGATGGACGCCACTTGGCACAACTCGTATGGCGACGAAGTCGGGCGCGAGACGACGACCCCCTACTTCCAGGTCTACCTGCGCCAGGCGCGCTTTGCGGGCGTCACAAGTCCGTCGGGCAGTGCCAACGTCACCGTCGCACACTCAACCATGACCGCCAAGGGCAGCGGCACAGCAGTCGCCTCTGACCCGCGCGTCGGCAGTTTCAAGGGCAAGTTCCGCGACAGCCGTGGCCATCTCGTGACTGTCGCTCCGGGCGACTACGTCAGTTCGAGTGTCAGTCCCGACGCGACCTTCGTCGTTCCGCAGATAACCGCCACAGCCACCGCGGCCAACGACCACGTCTGGGGCGCGTGCGAGCTGACCGACTCGTATCTCACCGTCTACGTCGAGCTCTACCGCCACGGGCGCCTGGTCGGCGCCGCCGATGAGGGCATGACCGACGGGACCTTCGACTTCAACTTCAGGCACACCTTCCCGCGCCCGATCAACGTCAGGGCCGGCGACAAGCTCCTGGTCGAGTGCATCCAGAGCGAGGGAGATCGTGCGGTGATGGTGATCTTCGCCTCCTGAACGCGGCGCGAGCGCAGTCAGCCATAGTGCGGGTGATCCGGCGGACAGATCAACGGTCCGTTGAGTACTGGCCTCGCCACCGTGGACAGAGCGCGGCCGCCGAGACCAGCCGCACTTTGGCCCGCCAGGAAGATCAGACGGTTTGGGTCTACCCGCCGTCGCCATGGTGGTGCCCGGCCGCGGCGCGCTTGAGCTCGCGCGCCAGGTCGGCCACATTTGCCAGCCGCTGCGTGCCGGCCTCCAGGTCACGCAACTGGACCTGGCCGTTCTCCAGTTCGTCGCCGACCACCACCGCGAAGTGTGCGTGCGTGCGTGCCGCCCCCTCGAGCTGGCGGCCGAGCTTGCGCACGCCTAGATCCGCCTGGGCCGCGACGCCCTCCGCGCGCAGGTCGGTCGCCAAGCGCAGGCGTGCCGCGGTGCCCGCGGGATCCGCGCCGACCACGACCACGACCGGCTGGACGCCACCGGCCGGCTGCCCATTTCCGCCGGCGACGGCGAGCGCGATGCGGTCTATGCCCAGCGCAAAGCCGATACCCGGCGTCGGTCGCGCACCCAGCAGTTCCAGCAGGCTGTCGTAGCGCCCTCCCCCGCCGAGCGCGGACTGCTGCCCCTGCGCGCCCTGCTGATAGAACTCGAACGTGGTGCGGGTGTAGTAGTCGAAGCCGCGCACCAGGCGCGGCGTCAGGACGTAGTCCACGTCGAGCGCATCGAGATGCGCCAGGACCGCGTCGAAATGTCCGCGGCACTCGGCGCACAGGTATTCGGTTATCGCCGGCGCATTCTCGATCAGCGGCTGCATGCGCGGCTCCTTCGAGTCGAGCAGGCGCAGCGGGCTGGTCCGCAGCCGTCCTTGCTCGCTTGACGGCAGCTCCTTCGCATGGCGCTCGAAATAGCCGGCCAGCGCGGCGACGTACGCCGGCCGGCATGCACCGTCGCCGATCGAGTTGATGTTCAGCACGAGCCGCTCCACGCCCGCGGCGCGGTAGTAGCGGTAGGCCAGCTCGACGATCTCCGCGTCGATCGCCGGGCCGGCGTCGCCGATTGCCTCGACGTTCCACTGCCAGAACTCGCGGTAGCGGCCGGCCTGGGGACGGTCGTAACGGAACATGGGCCCGAATGTGGTCAGGCGCACCGGCTGCGGCAGCGTGTGCATGGCGTGCTGGACGTAGGCACGCGCAACGCCGGCGGTCGCCTCGGGTCGGAGGGCCCAGCGGTCATCCTCGCCGCGCGGCGAACGGACGCGGAAGAGCTCCTTCTCGACGATGTCGGTGACCTCGCCGATGCTGCGCTCGAATACGCCGCTGTCCTCGAAAAGAGGCGTCTCGATCGGTGCGAAACCGTACAGCGTCGCCAGCCGGCGCGCCTCGTCCTCGAGGCGACGCCAGGTGGCCATGTCAGCGGGCAGCAGGTCGCGCGTCCCGCGCGGCGCCTGGTACTTGGGCATGGCGGGAGTCTACCGATGCACAGGCCGGGCACGTGGTCGCGCCGCTCTGAAACGGCGCCGCAACGCCGTCGGGCGCCTGCGTTCTGGGCGCGGCGGTCAGCGTCCCTCAGGCTAGACGCATGAAGCGATTGATCATCGTCGCGTGCAGTTGTCTGCTCGCGGCGGCCTGCTCGGGCACACCCGGCAGCAGCAACCCGGCCAGCCTCGCCATACCCAGCGACGCCGGTCAGGCGGCGCTCACCCAGCTGTGCGACAGCAGCAGTTCCACCAGCATCAAGGGCGTGGCCGACCAGCTTTCCTCGTTCGATGCGGGCAGCGTCGATACCAGCCAGTTGAGCGCCTCGCTGAACACGCTGACGTCCAACCTTGAAGGTGCGTCGGTCAATTCGTCCCAGCAGGCGCTCAAGGGCACCGCGATCGCGGCGGTTGACAACCTTCGCAGCGCGCTGGCCGACCCGAATACAGCCAGTCAGGCGGCCAGTTCTGCCGCAAGCGCCCTGAACGCACTCAACGCGAGCCTGTGTAGCTGACCGACCGGCGCCGGATGCGCCGGCGACCCACAATGCGCGCGTGAATCCAGACAGGCCCGCGCCCGAGCACCGCCTCATTGTGCTGCCCTGGCTGCGCCGGCCGGGCCAAGGGTTGCTGGTGTCCAACTGGCTGGCGATCACGGTCGGTCGCTGGATATTTGCCTGGCGCCGGCTCGAACCCGTGGAACTCGCCCACGAAATCGAGCACGTCCGCCAGTGGCGGCGCTACGGGATCCGATTCATCCCCCGTTACCTGCGCGCCTCGTGGCGCGCGTCCCGCGCCGGCGGAGATCGCTACCGCGACAACGCCTTCGAAGCCGCCGCGCGGCGCGCGGCCGCTGGCGTGGCCGGCGCGGCTGGTGGCGAGGGACACGGGATCGGTTGACCCGGCTACGTCTTGTGTCGTTTGCCACTCATGGCGGCCGCCTTCCAGCGGGATGGCGCCGCCGTGGCTCAGCGACCGGAAATGGCCGTCGGTGCTACAACACAGGTCGTCGCGACAGTAGTCGTGCCGGCAATGGCGGCAGGTGACGCAAGACGGCGGTCCGGCGCGCGCGCAGGACAAATCCAGGAGGACCCCAGCGCCATGACGACCTTCACCGGGTTCACTCCCGAGGCCTTCCAGTTCCTGGTCGACCTCGCGCTCAACAACGAGCGGACCTGGTTCCAGCCACGCAAGGCCGAGTACGAGCGGCTGCTCAGGAAGCCACTCGAGGCGCTGTGCGAGGACCTGGCCAGCGAATTCGAGCAGCGGCACATTCCGCTGCGTGCCGATCCACGCAAGTCACCGTTCCGGATCTACCGCGACACACGCTTCTCGAAGGACAAGACGCCCTACAAGACGAACGTCGCGGCGAGCTTCCCGTGGGTCGGCACGGGTGACGCCACGAGCGAAGGCCAATCCGAGCGGCACGGTGGGGGCTACATCCACATCTCGCCCGTGGGGAGCTGGATGGGCGGGGGCATGTGGCACCCGGAAACCGCGCGCCTGGCCGCCTTTCGAAGGGCCGTCGACCGCGACCCGCAGCGTACCCTGGCGGCACTCGAGGACGCCGGCTTTCGCGCGCGCTTCGAGCCGGTCCACGGCGACTCGCTCAAGCGCGTGCCGACCGGTTACGCGGCCGATCACCCCCACGCCGACCTGCTGCGCCTCAAGGACGTCACCTTTGGCCGCGAGGTCGACCAGCGGGAGGCCATGTCGCCCGACCTGCCGCGCATCCTAGCCGACGACTTCGCCGCCGCCGTCCCGGTGATGGCTTTTCTGGCGTCGCTCGAGGTATCGCCCGGCTAGCTCAGGTCGCGCTGGACCAGGTGGACGTCCTTGACCTGCTCGATGCGTGACAGCACGCGCGCCAGCTGGGCCACCGACGAGACCTGCAAAGTCGCGAGGAAGGTGGCCGTGTGGTCGGGGTTGGTGCGCACGTTGGCGGCAATGATGTTGACCTTGTTCTCGGCGACGACGTTGGTGATCTCGCTCAACAGGCCGGGTCGGTCATAGGCCTCGACGCGAATGGCGATGGGATAGGTCTGCTGGTAGCCGCCCTCCCACTCGACGTCGATCAGCCGGCCCAATTCCTTCTCGTTGACTACCGTGGGGCACGTGGGCAGGTGCACGGTGACGCCCCTCCCGCGGGTGATGTAGCCGATGATCGGATCGCCCGGGATGGGATGGCAGCAACGTGCGAAGCGGATCATCAGGTCGCCGACGCCCTTGACACGGATGCCGCCCTCGGCGCGTGCCGGCATGGGCGGCGCAGTCTGGGGCAGCACGCTCTCGTTGGCATCGTCCACCACATCGAGCTTGGTGACCACGGTCTGCGCGGACACGGCGCCGTAGCCGATGGCGGCGAAGAAATCGTCGACCGACTGGTAGCGGTACTGCTCGGCCATCTCGGCGATCCGCTCGGGCCCCAGCTTCTCGAGTGACGTGCGCGCCAGGCGGCGCAACTCGCGCTCGAGCGATTCGCGGCCGTGGACGATGTTCTCGTCGCGCTCCTGGCGCTTGAACCACTGGCGGATCTTTTCCCGTGCGTGGCCGGTCTGGACGACCTTCATCCAGTCGCGCGACGGCCCGTGGGCGGCCTTGGTGGTGACGATCTCGACGATGTCGCCGTTCTTGAGCTTGTAGTCGAGCGGCACGAGGCGGTTGTTGACCTTGGCGCCGATGCACGAGTGGCCCACGTCGGTGTGGATGCGGTAGGCGAAGTCGAGCGGCGTCGAGCCGGCGGGGAGATCCTTGACATCGCCGCGTGGCGTGAACACGAAGACCTGGTCCTGGAACAGGTCGACCTTGAGGCTCTCCACGAACTCGGTCGCGTCGGACACCTCGCGCTGCCAGTCCATCAACTGGCGCACCCAGGCCAGCTTGGCGTCGTAGTCCTTGTCGAAGCGGCCGCCGCCATCCTTGTAGCGCCAGTGCGCGGCGATGCCCACCTCGCTCACGCGGTGCATGGCATGGGTCCGGATCTGCACCTCGAGCGGCTTGCCGTCGAGCGCGATGACGGCGGTGTGCAGGCTCTGGTAGCCGTTCGCCTTGGGCACCGCGATGTAGTCGTCGAACTGACCGGGGATCGGCCGCCACATGGAGTGGACGACGCCCAGGGCGGCGTAGCAGTCGGCCACCTCGTCAACGAGCACGCGCAGCGCGTGGACGTCGTAGATTTCGCTGAAGTCGGCGCTCTTGCGCTGCATCTTTCGCCAGATGCTGCTGATGTGCTTGGGCCGCCCGGACAGCTCCGCCCTGATCCCGGCGTGCTCCAGCGCGTCACGGAGCACGCCCTGGGCGCGGCGCACGTAGGCCTCGCGTGCGCGCCGTTGCGTCTCGAGCTGGTCGGCGAGGCGCCGGTATGCGCCCGGCTCGAGCACCTTGAAGGACAGGTCCTCGAGCTCCCACTTGATCTGCCAGATGCCCAGGCGCTCGGCCAGCGGCGCGTAGATCTCGGCCGTCTGGCGCGCGATGCGTTGCTGTTTCTCGGCCGACAGCGCGCCGATGGTGCGCATGTTGTGCAGCCGGTCGGCGAGCTTGATGAGCACGACGCGGATGTCCTCCGCCATCGCCAGCAGCATCTTGCGGATGTTCTCGGCCTGCTGTTCCTCGTGGCTGCGCGCGCCGAACTTGGACAGCTTGGTGACGCCGTCCACCAGGCGCGCCACGTCCGCCCCGAAACGTTCCTCGATGTCGGTCAGCGAGTAGTCGGTGTCCTCGGGGATGTCGTGCAGCAGCGCCGCGATGATCGCCTCGGGATCGAGCCCCAGCTCGACCAGGATGCGCGCCGCTGCGAGTGGATGGCTGACATACGGTTCGCCACTCTCGCGCTGCTGCGACCCGTGCGCCTCGATCGCGAACAGCCACGCCCGCCGGACCTCGGCCAGGTCGGCGTTCGGGTAGTGGACGACGAGCTCGTCCTCGAGCTTGCGCTCGGACGCGTTCAGCGCGCGACGGCTGTAGCCGACCGCCAGTGGACGGCCGACCTTGTCGCGCGTGCCGGAAACGGCGACACGCTCGCGTGAAGGGGTGATCGGCTCGATGGACATCCTTTTCTGAGTGTACCTTCGGTATTCATGCCGAGACTTCCCATACGCCTGGCGGTTGTGCTCCTTGCAAGCGTCGTGCTCGCGTGCACCACGCCGCCACCGCCGCCCAGTCCGAGCGGGCCGATCCCCAGCTCGCCGCCCGCCTCCACGCCCTCGACCTCGCCCACGGCGACGCCGGTATCGACGTCCGGTGCCAGCCCGTCGCCAAGCCCTTCGCCGCCCGGCGTCCCGCTGGGTGTCCTGCTGGGCAACTCGCTCAGCAACACGCTTGCCCAGCAACGCGACCAGAACGGCATCCCGGGCATCTCCGCCGAAGTCATCTTTCCCGACGGCAGTACCTGGAGCGACGCCGACGGCTTGGCCCAGCTCGATCCAGCACAACCGGCCACGCCGGCGACGCTCTATGTCGTGGGCTCGATGACCAAGACCTTCGTCACCGCGCTGATCATGCAGCTCGTCGAGCAGGGCCAGATGGCGCTCGACGATCCGCTGGCCGATTGGCTGCCCGACTATCCGAACGCCGCCAACATCACCATCGGCGAACTGCTCAGCCACACCAGCGGCGTGCACGACTTCTTCGAGAACAGCGCGTACACACAGCTTGTCATCCGCGACCCGCTGCGCGTCTGGACGCCGCAGGAGACGCTCGACACGCTCGTCGGACCACCGTATTTCGACCCGGGCACGGGCTACCACTACGCCAGCACCAACTTCATCCTGCTCGGGCTGGTGCTCGAGCAGGCGACCGGCAAACCACTGGGCACGCTGCTGCGCCAGCGCCTGTTCAAGCCACTCGGCCTGGACAGCACGTACTTCCAGGACGCCACGCAAGCCCCGCCCGCCGGCGCCGCGCTGGGCCATTCCGCGACGACCGGCGCCGACATCACCGACGGCACGAACTACCGACCGACCACCTCGGAGGCCACCGTCGCCTGGGCATCCGGCGCGATCGTCAGCGATGCGGCCGACATTGCGACCTGGTGCCACGCGCTGTACGGCGGACAGGTCCTGCAGCCCGATTCGCTGGCCCAGATCGAGAACTACGACTACTCGCCCTACAGCGAGGAAACCTATGGCCTGGGCACGCGCACGCGGCTATTGGCTGGTGAGCGGATGTTCGGCCACACCGGCTCGCTGCGCGGTTTCTACGGAGCGATGTGGTACTACCCCGATTCGCAGCTCACGGTGGTCGTGCTCGACAACCAGGGCCGCATCGATCCCAACCCGATCGCTGACGCGCTGGCAGCGATCGCGCTACCGGATGCAAACGCCTACCTCGGGCGGTAGTCCGGACAACTCCCTCGGCACTTTTCGTACCGTTTGGACGGCATCCGTCCAGTGTTCACGCGTCCGGGTTGGTCGTGGACCTCGTCCTGCACCAATTGGACCGCCGTCCGTCCATCTGACACAAAATGGGCCGGATCGGCCGCGCCCGGGCGGAGATGCTGGACGAGATACGGCCAAATGGCGCAAGTTCGCGCGTTTGTCACGGTCGGCGTGCCGGCCTCGCCGACTCTTGCCGGGTCAGGGCTCGGGCCGGTAGCCCAGGTCGCGCAGGGTCTGGCGGGCGATCTCGGCTTCGTTCCAGGGCACGCGGCCGGCGGCGGTCATGATGCGATCGACGTGGCCCATCCCCGCCAGCAGCACCACGTCGCCGGGGCGGGCCAGCTCGAATGCCTGGCGAATCGCCTTGTCGCGATCGGGGACCAGGAACAGGTCCTGGTCGCGCCGCCGGCCGGCCTCCTCGGCGCCCACGGCAATCTGCTCGAGGATACCCATGCGGTCCTCCTGGCGCGGGTCGTCGTCGGCGAGCACCACCACCCGGCAGCGCTCGCCCGCGGCGCGGCCCATCATCGGCCGCTTGAGCGTGTCGCGCGCGCCGGGTGAGCCGAACACGGCAATCAGGCCGCCACCGCGCGCCGCCGCATGTGGTGCGAGCGAATCAAGGGCGGCTTCGAGGGCGCCCGGCGTGTGCGCGAAGTCGACGAACACCGTGAACGGCTGGCCCATCTCGACGCGTTGCAGCCGTCCGCGCACGCCCGCCAGTCCTGCGAGGCCACGGCGCATCGCGTCCGAATCGAGCCCCAGGGCCTCTCCCACGCCGATCGCCGCCAGCGCGTTGTACGCATTGAAGCTGCCCGTCAATTGCAGCTCGACGTCGTCCTCCCAGCGCGGGGTGCGTACGCGCAGGTGGAGCCGGCGCCCATCGTCGTGCACGCGTGTCGCTGAGATGTCGGCGCCCTCGTCGGGATCGACGGCGTAGGTCAGCACCCGTGCGCCGGCCCGCTCGGCCGCCTTCACGAAACCGGGCGCCTCACGATCCTCGGCGTTGATCACGGCGGCCTTGCCCCAACCCTTGTCGGGGTTCGCGGCGGTCACCGCCAGGCGCTCGAAGAGCGAGCGCTTGGCGGCAACATACGCCTCGTAGGTGCCGTGCAGGTCGAGATGCTCGTGGGTGATGTTGGTCAGCACCGACACGTCGTAGGCAACCTCGGCGACGCGTTCCAGGGCGAGGCCGTGCGAGGTCGTCTCGAGCACGGCAAAGCGATCGCCCGCCGCGGCCATGCGCGCCAGGTCGCCCTGGATGGTCGGCGCCTCGGGCGTCGTGTGGCCGGTCTCGCCCAGGCTGCGGCCGCCGATCACCACGTCGACTGTGCTCAGCATGCCGGCCTGCTGGCCGGCCGCGTCGAGCATGGCGCGCGACAGGTAGCAGGTGGTCGTCTTGCCGTCGGTGCCGGTCACACCCACCACGCCGAGCTTCAGGCTGGGAAACTCGAAGAACCACGCCGCCGCAACGGCGAGCGACGACCGCGCGGAATGCACGAGCAGTTGCGGCACGCCGAGGCGTGCGATGGCGTGCTCGGCGATGACGGCCGAGGCACCCCGTTCGACAGCCGCGGCCGCAAAGTCGTGGCCGTCGCTCTCATCGCCGGGAACCGCGACGAACAGCTCATCCGGCTTCACCTCGCGCGAGTCGAAGGCCACGCCCGCCACCGTCACGGTGGCGATCGACGTGCCCGGTGCAGCAAGCACCGTGCGCAGTGAGCCGCGCAACTCGAGCTCGCGCACCAGATCGCCCAGGCGGCGCGCTTCGTTCACCTGCCCAGTGTCGCCCACCGGCGGCCTAACGGCGGTGCAACAACGAGCGGAGCATGCCCAGCGACTGCTCCAGTTCCGGAATATGCAGGACGATCGAATAGAGGCCGTACACCAGGGCACCCACACCGCCCGCGGCGAGCAGCTGGAAGAGGAGCGCCACCTTGCCCGGCGACGGCCCGATCAGCGGGTCGGTGAAGCGAACGACGAACAGGGTGGCCAGTCCGGCGAGGATGGCCCCGACGACGAACACCACCAGCGGGCGAACGATGCTCTCCACGCCGACGCCGGGCATCCGCCGCCAGAGCAGCACGGCCAGGGCGCCGGCCTCCGCCCAGCCGCCGGCCGACAGGCCGAGCGCGATGCCCGACAGGCCCAGGCTGCCAGCGGTGGCTACCGCGACGACCGTGAATACGACCATGTCGAGCAGTGCCGTGAACACCGGCGTGCGCGTGTCGTGACCGCTGTAGAAGGCACGGGTCAGGACAACCACCAGGGAGTGACCGGCGAGACCCAGTAACAGGAACGAGACGGTGTCGGCGGTGAGCGAGATGGCGCGCTCGTCTAGGCCGTAACCGAAGAGCAGTGTCACTCCCTGGCGGCGGAGGACGATGCCGATGGCGGTCAGGAAGAGCATCACCCACAGCAGCAGGCGCATCGACCGGACGACCATTGCCCCGAACTCGCGCACCGAGCCCTGCGCCACGGCGCGCGACAGCGACGGGAGCAGGACGACGCCCAGCGGAAAGCCGATGACACCGAGAGGGAATCTGGAAAACCGTCCAGGCCACGTTGTAGGCGGTCACGGCGCCCAGCCCGACGCCGGTCGCGAGGGTGGTGGCGATGATGAAGGTGACCTGGTTGGCGCCCAGGCCGAGCGCGCGCGGGATCATCAGCGCCAGGATCTGGCGAGCGGCCGGGTCGGACATGTCGACGTCGAACGAAAGCCGGAAGCGCTCGCGCACCATGGGCACGACCTGCACGCCGAGATGGAGCAGCGACCCGACCACCACGCCGATGGCCAGGCCCTCGACGCCCAGGGTGGGCCCGAGCAGCAGCGCGCCGCCGATGATGGCGATGTTGTAGAGCGACGGCGCGGCGGCTGCGGCGGCGAAACGGCCGCGCGCGTTGAGCACGGCCGAGGCCACCGCACCGACCGCCAGCAGCGCCGGCGAGATGAGCATGATGCGTGTCAGGCGCACGGTCAGCTCCGTCCCCACGGTGTCGAAACCGGGCGTCAGCAGGGGCACGATCTGCGGCGCGAAGATGGCCACGATCGCGGCCGCCAGCACAAGCGCGAGCAGCACCAGGTTGAGCACGGTCGACACGACTCGCCAGGCGCGCTGCTCCTCGTCACGCGCGAACAGGCCGGCCAGGACCGGGATCATCGCCGAGGACAACGCACCCGCGGCGACCAGCTGGAAGATGGTGTCGGGCAGGCGGAACGCGGCGAAATAGGCGTCCAGCTGCACCCCGGCGCCGAATTCGTTGGTGATGACCACCAGGCGTACCCAGCCGAGCACACGCGACAGGAAGAACGCGCCGGCCACGATCAGCCCGGCGCGTGCCAGCGTGCCTGCTCTCGAATTAACGGTGTCGGTCAGTGCCCTCGCCTCTCGGGTCTGTCGGGGTCGTCGCGGCGCCCGTTCAGCGGCTGGAGCGCGGGTGCGCTTGCCGGTACGCGGAGCGTAGCCGCGCCGGAGTGACGTGGGTGTACACCTGCGTCGTGCCCAGGCTGGCGTGGCCGAGCAACTCCTGGACTACGCGTAGGTCGGCGCCGCCGTCGAGCAGGTGGCTCGCAAAAGAGTGGCGCAGGGTGTGCGGTGACGAACCCGCCGGTGCCCCCGCCGCACGCAGCAGTCGGTCGAGCCGGTAGCGCAGCCCGCGCACGCCCAGTGGCGCGCCCCTGGCGTTCAGGAAGATGACACCGCTCTCCGGCGCTCCCTGGGCCAGCAGCGCCGGCCGGCCGTCACGCAGGTAGCGCTCGAGGGCCAGGCAGGCCGGCCGGCCGAGCAGCGCCATGCGTTCCTTGCGGCCCTTGCCCAGCACGCGCAACTCACCGCGCGCAAGATCGAGATCGGCCAGGCGCGCCGCGGCCAGCTCGCTGATGCGCAGGCCCGCCGCGTACGCCGTCTCGATGAGCGCCGTGTCGCGCAGCACCAGTGGCGGGTACCTGCTGGCGCCCGCGGCCTCGTCGATCACATGCGCGACCTCCGCGACGCCGAGCACCTGCGGCAGGCGGCGCGGCAGGCGGGGCGTGAGCGCGGCGGCCCACGGGTTGGCGCTGACGATGCCCTCGCGCTGGCAGTGGCGGTAGAACGAGCGTAGCGCCGCGAGGCGGCTGCTCAGCGAGCGACGCGCGAGCCCGCGCTCGGTCAGTTCGGCGAGGTAGCCGCGCACCTGGACACGCGTCGGATTGCGCCAGTCTGCGTCGTGTTCGTCGAGCCACTCCAGGTATTGGCCGACCGCGGTCGCATACGACCGGCGCGTGTGTTCCGACGCGTCTCGAGCGGCGAGCCGGGCCAGGAACGCGTCGAGGGCGTCGGCGCCAGTCACCCGCGCGCTCAGGCCGCCGGGCGCGAGCGGCGCCGGTTGCCCGCCGGCGATCCACTGCGGCGCCGCGCGCCGCGCGCGGAGCCCGAGCCTCGCCGGGGACGCTGCAGCGCTGCGGGATTGGGCTCGCCGCCGGCGAGGCGCACGCCCGGAGCGACCTCATCCGGCAGGGCTATCGGGGCACCGCACTTCAGGCAGATGCCCTGCTCGCCCTCACGCGCCACGGGCCCGTCGTCGGTGTCGTGCAACGCGCCGAGCGGCTCGCGCGAAGCGGTGAAATCGCACTTCGGGTAGCGCGAGCAGCCCCAGAACACGCTCCCCGTGCGCCGCGCGCGGCGAGCCACCAGGTGCCCTTCGCCACACTTGGGGCAGGTCACCTCGAACGCGAGCGGGTCGGGCGGCGGCGGGCCATCGCGCCTGATGTAGCCGCACTCGGGGTAGCGCGAGCAGCCGGCAAACGGACCGAAACGGCCACGCCGCGCGACCAGCACGCCCTCGCCACACTCGGGGCACGGCTCGCCGACACCCTCGACGGCCGGCGTCTCCGGCTCTTCGCCGGGCAGCGGTCGCGTTTCGCGATGTTCGGGGTAGAGCGAGCACGCGAGGAACCAGCCGGTCGGGCCGAGTTTGCGCACCATGGGATGACCCAGCGAGCACACCTCGCTGGTCTCCTCGGTCGTAAACTGCGCCCGCCGCAACTCCTGGCGCTTCTGGTTGACGAGGCCCACGAACGGTTCGTAGAACGCGCGCAGCAGCGGCACCCATTGGCGTTTGCCGGCCGCGATCTCGTCGAGGTCGGTCTCCATGCGCGCGGTGAAGTCGGGATCGACGAACTCACCGAAGTGTTCGACCAGCAGGTCGGTGACCACCTCGCCAACCGGCTCCGGGCGCAACCGCCGCTCGACCACCTTGACGTAGCCCCGGTCGATGATCGTCGAGATCGTCGCCGCATAGGTCGACGGGCGGCCGATGCCGCGCTCCTCGAGCGCCTTGATCAGCGTTGCCTCGGTGAAGCGTGGCGGCGGCTGCGTGAAGTGCTGGCTGGGCGTGACCTCGCGCACCTTCGTCCGTTCGTCGACGGTCAGCTCGGGCAGCGTCCGCTCAACCTCCTCGGCAGCATCATCCGTGCCCTCGGTGTACACGCGGCTGAAGCCGTCGAAAGTCGTCCGGGTCGCCGTCGCACGCAGTTCGTAGCGGCCGTCGGCGAGATCGATGGTTGTCGTCTCGAGCTCCTTGGCCGCCATCTGGGAGGCGATCGCACGCTGCCAGATGAGCCGGTACAGGCGCAGCTGCTCGGCGCTCAACGAGCCGGCGAGCGAGTCTGGGTCGCGGCCAAAGCTGGTCGGACGCACGGCCTCGTGGGCCTCCTGGGCGCCCTTGGTGCTGGTGCGATAGCTGCGGCCCTTGGCGACCACGTAGCGCAACCCGAAACGGCCGGCGATCACGTCGCGTGCGTCGCGCTTGGCGACGTCGGCCATGTTCACCGAATCGGTGCGCATGTAGGTGATCAGTCCGACGCGGCCCTCGGGCGTGTCGACTCCCTCGTACAGGTCCTGCGCGACCCGCATGGTCCGCTTGGGATTGAAGCCAAGGCGGCGGCTGGCTTCCTGCTGCAGCGTGCTGGTGGTGAACGGCGGTGCCGGGTTGCGCTTGCTCGAGCGCCGCTTGAGCGCCCTGACCTGCGGGCGCGTGCCGCGCAGTGCGGTGGCGTGTTCCTCGGCGCTGCCGGCATTACCGATGTCGATGTTCTTGCCGTCGATCTTGGCGAGCTCGGCGGTGAACGTTTCGCCGCGCTCGCTCGCCAGCAGCGCTTCGATCGTCCAGTACTCGCGCGCCACGAACGCGTTGATCTCGCGCTCGCGCTCGACCACCAGGCGCACGGCGACCGACTGGACGCGGCCGGCCGACAGGCCGGTGCGGACCTTGCGCCACAGCAGCGGGCTGAGCGTGTAGCCGACCAGGCGATCGAGGATGCGCCGCGTCTGCTGCGCGTCGACCAGGTTGTGGTCAATGCCGCGCGGATGCGCAAATGCGTCGCGGATGGCGTCGGGAGTGATCTCACTGAAGGTCACCCGGCGCGCCTTGTCGGGGGCCACCTGGGCTGCCTCGGCGACGTGCCAGGCAATCGCTTCTCCCTCGCGATCCAGGTCGGTCGCCAGGTACACCGCATCCGCGGTCCTGGCCTCGCGGGTGATCGCCTGGAGCTGTTTGCGGCGGTCTTCGCTGACCACGTATTCGGGCTTGAAATCGTTCTCTACGTCGACACCCAGCTTGTTCTTGCCGGGGTTCTCCGGCAGGTCGCGGACGTGGCCGTACGACGCCAGGACCCGGTAGCCGGGCCCCAGGTATCGCTCGATGGTCCGCGCCTTGGCCGGTGATTCGACGATCACCAGGTTCTTCGTCATTTTTCCGAGTCTACCGCCAGTGCTGCGCCAAAGGCGGCAGCGTAGCGGTCAGAGCGATCTGATGCGCGCGAGCAGGTCTTCGTCGGGCTCTTCGTCCTCGAGGTTCGGCGCCTCGACCTGGCTGACTTCGGGCTGCGGCTCCGTTCCATCGGCAGGGCTGGGCGCGGGCACCTCGATCACGCGGATCGTGGACAGGGGCAGGATGAACGTGGAGTTGCGGTCGTGCACGAAGGCCGGGCGCTTGCCGTCGACGGTGCGCACGTTGGTGCAGCGGATGCTCCGATCGGTGCCATGCGGCATCTCCTCGATGTCGACCTTGATCGGCATCTCGCCCGCGATGTGGATTATCACGTCGGTGATCACCCGCGTAGTGTCGCCGGTATCGAGCGCGGGCGGCAACGGTACATACGTCACGCCGCTCCCCGGGGCGCCACCGGGCAGTCATCGACTCACCGGGCCAGCGGCCCGACGACCACGTACGCAGGCCCGGCCGGGTCGATCCAGCCGCGCATCAGCAGCATCGTGACCGCACTCGAAACGACCGCCGGGGCCAGACCGGTATCGGCCACCAGGGCGTCGAGGCCGGCCGGCCCGGCCACGAGGCGCTCGGCGACGCTGCGCTCGACGGCGCCCAGCATCGCCAGCGCCGACGAGACGGACATCTGTCCGGCAGCCGTCTGTCCGGCAGGCCCGCTGTCAGGGGCTCGGGCGCCACTCGCCGATTGCGCGGCGCCGAAGTAGCCCAGGTCTTCGATCAGCTCGTCAAGACCCACGAGTGGTCGCGCGGGCGTCTCGCGCAGCAACGCCAGCGCTCCGGCCGTGGCCCAGTCGCCGATCCGACCCGGTGCCACGAACACCGGGCGGCCCAGGCCCAGGGCGCGGTCGGCGGTGATCAGCGCGCCACTGCGGCGCGGTGCCTCGATGAGGATCGTCGCCGCCGCGAGTGCAGCGATGATCCTGTTACGCCGCGGAAACGTACCGTGACGCGGGCTCGTATCGGGATGATGCTCGCTCACGATCGCGCCGCCAGTCGCCACGATCTCGGCACGCAGCCGCTCATGGGCGCGGACGCCCGGGTGGCAGTGACCGCCGCCGATGACAGCCACGGTCTGGCCGCCCGCCTCGAGTGTCGCGGCGTGGGCAGCGCCGTCGATACCGACCGCCAGGCCGCTCACCACAGTTACGCCGCACTCGACCAGGCGCCGCACGACGCGTGCGGCAAGCAGGCGCCCGGCCGGAGTGGGCCGCCGCGTGCCGACCACGGCCACGAGCCGCTGGCGCGTAAGCGTCGCCCGATCGCCGAGCACGTGAATCACTGCCGGGGGCGGATCGAGGTCGCGCAGCTGGCGTGGGTAGTCGGCATCCAGGGCGGTCGTGGTCGACAGGCGCAATTGCTCGATCTCGCGCAGCCGCCCCGCGGGATGGTCGGCAGTCGCCCGCAATTCGGCCAACGCCCGGCCAGTGACGGGCGGGCGACCCGTCCGCGCGCGCCACTCGCGTATCCAGCTGTCGACGCGGCTGTCCCGCACCGCCTCGAGCGTCGCGCGTGCCGATCCAAAGCCGGCCAGCAATGCCGCGGTCGTTTCCTCGCCGACGCCGGGCGTCGACGCCAGCGCGATCCATGCTTCGCGCTCGCCGCCGTCGACCATCGCTCAGGCGGCCAGTCGTTCATGCGGGTTGGCCTGTGGATCACGCAGTTGCGCGGCGGCAAAGACATGCGTCTCGTCGACCTGCTCGATGCCGCCGAGGTCGGCGATGGTGCGCGCCACGCGCATGACGCGATGGATCGACCGGCCACTGGCATGGCTCCGCTCAGCCCAGTCACCCAGGGCACGTCGCGCTCGATCGGTGAGGAGGCACGACTCGCCAATGGCCGCTGCGGGCAACTGCGCGTTGGGCCGCCCGCGGTTGCGCGTCAGTGCGACCGTGCGCGCGTCGCGGATGCGCGCGCCGACCGTCGCGCTTGTTTCCGGCCGCGGGCCGTTGAGCAGCTGCGCCGGCGGCAGGCGCGCCATCTCGATCTGCATGTCGAAACGGTCCAGCAGCGGTCCGCTCACACGACGTACGTAGCGTTCCGCCTCTGCCGTTGGGCAGCGGCAGCGTTGCTGCGGATCACCGAAGTTGCCGCAGCGGCAGGGGTTCATCGCCGCCACGAGCTGAAAGCGGGCCGGGTATCGGATCCGGCCGTGGGCGCGCGCGATGGTCAGGACGCCCTCCTCCAACGGCTCGCGCAGCGCGTCGAGCGTGAGCCGGTCGAACTCGGCCAGTTCATCGAGGAAGAGCACCCCGCGATGCGCCCGCGTGGCCTCGCCGGGCAGCAACTGTGGTCCGCCGCCAACGAGGGCCGCGTACGAGCTGGTGTGGTGCGGCGCCCGGAACGGCCGAGATCGGCGCAGCCCGCCGTCGCGCAGCTCACCGGCCACGCTCTCGATCACCGTTACCTCGAGCGCCTCGTCGTCGTCGAGCGGTGGCAGCAGCCCGGGGATCGTCCGTGCGAGCAGCGTCTTGCCGGCACCCGGAGGGCCGACCAGGAGCAGGTTGTGGCCGCCGGCGATGGCCACCTCCAGCGCCCAGCGGGCATGTTGCTGGCCACGCAGGTCGGCCAGGTCGACAGGCTCGAGGGCGGCCGTCAGCGCGGCGGAACTGGCACCTCCGATCGAGGCGACGCCCGACGGCCGCGACAGCTCGACGGCCGGCCGGCGCGCCGCGCGTCCGGCGGTCCTGCCGCGCGGACCGGCGATCAGCCGCGCGGCATCGTCGAGACCCGCCGCCCCGACCGCTTCGACGCCACTCACCAGGCGGGCTTCGGCTTCGTTGGCGCGCGGCACGACCACGCGTCGGTAACCCTGCCGGGAGAGCGTAGCGACCATCGGCAGTACGCCCGGGACGGCCTCGACCGTACCCGACAGCGACAGCTCCCCGAGCAGCGCCCACGAGCCGTTGCCACGCCGGATCTGCCCCGACGCGACGAGGATGCCGATGGCGATGGCCAGGTCATACGCCGCGCCGCGTTTGCGAATGTCCGCAGGCGCGAGGTTGACGGTGATACGCGAGGCCGGGTACGTGAAACCGGCGTTGCGGATGGCGCCACGGACCCGCTCGCGCGCCTCGGACAGCGCCGCGTCCGGAAGGCCCACGATGTGGCAAGCCGGCAGGCCCGGAGCAACGTCGATCTCGACCCGCACGAGCTCGCCGCGCAGGCCGTTTATGACTGCGGTCACGAGCGTCGCCAGCACCCACCCACGCTAGCCGGGCGCGCTTATCGGGCCCTTATCGCGCGCTTAGCCAATCCTTATCCGGAGGCTGACCGGCACCTGGTCCGCCGGCCGCCCCCGCATCGCATCGCATCGGGAGCAGCAATCTGGTCATACGCGCGACGGCCGCACGTTACGTGCTGATCAGGCGATCTCGGACAGGGCTGGCGCGTTTGCGCCGCCTCAACCGCGCGGGATCCACGCACGAATTCGGCCACGGGTCATGACTGCTCGACGGAAAGTGGCCCGGAAACCGACTTAACATTCGTCGTGGGCGCGTATGACCGGATCGACGGGCCACCAGCCAGCCGAGGTGCGGATCGGGAGCGGCCCCGCCCGCCGATCAGGCGCCGGCGGGCGGGGCCGCCCCCGCCGATCAGGCGCCGGCGGGCGCGAGCTCGAAGGCGGTCTGCTCGACCGCGTCGGTGGCCTGCTGGTCGAGGAGTTTGGCCAACTCGACGACGCCGCGGGCGATGGCCGAATCGGAACGGTTGAGCATGAATGGCGTGCCGCTGTTGAGCGACGAGATGGCGGCGCGGTAGTCGTTGCCGATCTGCTGCTCGATCTGGCGCTTGAGCACGTTCTCGACCGACTTGGTGCTGATACCGGTGAACGCATTCGAGCGGTTCAGCACCAGCATCAGGCGCGCGTTGGGCACGCCCAGCTGGGACATCGTGGCCAGCACCAGGCGCACGTTCTTGATGCACGACAGGTCTGCCGTGAGAACCACGATGAGCCGATCGGCGGTGCCGATGACGTCGAGCGTGTGGTCGTCCAGCTGCTGGTCCAGGTCGACAACGACGTAGTCGTAGAGGGTGCGCAGGATCTCGACGATGCGCAGGACGTGGTGATGGTCCTTGCTGACCAACTCGGCGGATTCGGGCATCGGCGGCGCCAGCAGCATTTCGATGCCGGATTCGTGGCGGACCATCATGCCGCGCACGATGTCGCTGTCGATGCCGCTGGCGGTTACGACGTCGACGATCGAGTGCAGCTTGGTGGACAGGTCGAGGAAGACGCGGTGGTCGCCGAACTGCAGGTTGGCATCGACCAGGGCGACGCTGCGCTTCTGTTCGCGGTGCAGGGCGATCGCGGTGTTGATTGCGAGCGTCGTCGTCCCCACGCCACCCTTGGCGCCGTAGAAGGCGAGCACGCGGCCAAAGGTCTGCTTTGCGCGCGGCGCGACAGGCGCGGGCGTGCGCGCGAAGCGTGCCAGCAGGCCGCGAACGCGCGCCGACAGCTCCTGCGGATGGATAGGCGTGGAAAGGTAGTCGTCGGCGCCGGCGCGCAGGCCACGCACCTTGCTGTCCACGTCGCTGCCGCTGCCGAGCAGCACGACCGGAGTATGCGAGCTGGTCGAGTCGCCCTCGCGAATGCGGCCGACCACGTCGTAGCCGTCCTGATCGGGCAGGTCCGACTCCACGACGATCAGGTCAGGGTGCGCGCTGCCCCATAGGCGCAGGCCTTCGGCGGCCGTGTCGGCCGGCGTGACCTCGTAGCCATCGCGACGGAGCGTGGTGCCCAGTTGCTCCTGGAGCGGCGGCTGGGCGGCAATAACGAGAATGCGCGCTGGCATCTGACTCCTGGCGGGCGTGGTGGTGCTTGTCGTGCACGATCCTAGGCGCGCCGAGCAGGTTTACCCACGCGGCGGATGTACTCCCCGGACCGATCCGGAAGGACCATTACCCCACGCCACCGGCCGTCAACGGACCGGCCGTGGCTACTTGTCGATGGCCGCGCCGGCCTCCAGGCCACGCTCGGTGAAGGAGGTGATGCGGTTGGCCAGCTCGACGAACTCGACCGGGATGACGAACTTGGTCGCCGGGCCGGCTCCGAGGTCCTTGAGCGCCTGCAGGTACTGCAGCGTCATGGTCTTCTCGTCGACCTGCCGGGCCGCGCCGAAGATCTGCTCGAGCGCCTTGGCGTAGCCCTCCGCCTCGAGAATCTGCGACTGGCGCAGGCCCTCGGCACGCAGGATGGCAGCCTGCTTCTCGCCCTCGGCGACATTGATGTTGGCCTGCCGCGCGCCCTCGGACTCGGTGATCACGGCGCGCCGGTTGCGCTCGGCGCTGAGCATGCGGTTCATCGCCTCCTGCACGTCGCGCGGCGGGATGATCTCGCGGATCTCGACGGTGGTCACCTTGCCGCCCCAGCGCTCGGTCTGCTCATCGAGCTTGGCGCGCAGCACCTCGTTGATCTGGTCGCGCTTGGACAGGACGTCGTCGAGCATGATGTCGCCGATGACCGCGCGCAGCGTGGTCGTGGCGATGCCCTGCAGGGCGCCCGCGAAGTTCTGCACGTTAACGATCGAGCGCAGCGGATCGACGATGTACCAGTAGATCAGGAAGTCGATGTTGATCGGGGCGTTGTCCTTGGTGATCGTGGTCTGGCTGGGCACCTCGATGAACTTCTCGCGGATGTCGACCTTCAGGGGACGATCGATGACCGGGATGAGGAAGCGCAGGCCCGGGTCACGGACGAGGTTGGGTCCCGTTCGGCCCAGGCGGAAGATGACCATGCGCTCGTACTGCTGGACCACGCGGATCGACAGGTACAGCGCGATAAGCACGAAGACGACGATGGCGACGACGATCGACAGCGCGACGGTGTCCAAGGTTTCCCTCTTTTCTTTCAGTCAGTCGGCTCGACGATCAGCGTCAGCCCTTCCTGGCGGATGATCTTGACCAGCGTGCCGCGCGGCAAGGGCCGTTCGTCAGCCGCCTTGGCCGTCCATTCCTCCCCACCAGCATAGACCGAGCCGATCGGCGCCAACGGGCGGCGGACCTCACCCGTCGCGTCCGGCGACAGTCCGGCCCCGATCAGGCCCGGCGCGGTGTGCTCGCGGCGCACGCGCGCCGCGACGAACACGATCAGGCCCATGAACAGCGCGGTGATGACGGTCATCGTGACGAGCACCGGAAGGGCCACGCTGAAGTCGGTCGGCACACCCGGCTCCGTGTACAGCGCCGCCGCGCCGAGGACAAAGCAGACCAGTCCGGCGATCGTCGGCAGGCCGTGGTTGAGGACGTGCAGGTCGATCACGAACAGGATCAGGCCGATGGCGATCAGCAGCAGACCGGCCAGGTTGAGCGGCAGGCTGCCGAAGCCGATGAACGCGAGCACGATCGACACGCCGCCCAGGATCCCGGTCAACAGGTTGGGGTGCGCCAGCTCGAAGATGAGCCCGTAGAAGCCGACCGTGAACAGGACGAAGGCGATGTTGGGATCCGAGAGCAGGTGCAGGAAGCCCTGCAGCGGGTTCATGTCCAATTCCTGGAGCGTGGCGCCGGTCAGATTGAGCGTCACGGGCTGGCCGTTGACGGTCACTGTGCGCCCGTTGGCGACGCCCATTGCCGCCTCGGGGCTGTCAGCGAGCGCGTCGATGCCGCCGCCGGCGAGTGCCTCCTCGGCGGTGTAGGCCTTCGCGTCGGTGACCGTGGTGAGCGCCCAGTCGTAGTTGCGATTACGGGCAGCGGCGATGTTGCGCAGCAGCGCCTCGGTGTCCTGCAGAATCTTTGCCTGCAGGTCGGAGCCGATGTTCTGGCCGCTGCTGTCCACGGGCGTGGCGGCGCCGATGTTCGCGCCCGGGGCCATGACCGCCACGTTCGCGGCCAGGGTTATGTAGGTCCCCGCGCTGGCCGCCCGGGCGCCGGCCGGCCCGACCCAGATGATCACCGGCAGTGGGGCATTCAGCAGCGTCGTGACAATGTCGCGCGTGGCAGTCAGGTCGCCGCCGGGCGTGTTCAGCTCAATCAGGGCTGCCGCGGCTCCCTGGTCGGCGGCCTTGGCCAACCCGTCATGGATGTACTGCGCCATGATCTGGTCGACCGTGCCGCTGGTCGGCATCACGTAGACCTTCGGCGTGCCGTCCTGGCCGGCCGCGAAGCCGCTCAGCAGCAGGCTGCCGAGTAACGCCAGCCCGAGTATCGACAACACCCGCCTCGCCCTGCGGACGAGGAGCGCCTCGCGTCGGTTCATGTTTCTGTGCGGATTATCCGCCGGCTGTCATGAAGTTGAACAGAATTGCGCTCCAGCCTTCCAGCCGATCAGCCACCGCGGCCACTGCCGCGCGGTCGGCAAACGCGCCGGACAGCTTCTCGTGTTCGCGGATGGCCACCGGCCGACCATTGGCATCGGCGCTGTAGACAAGGCCAAGGTGCACCGAGCTGACGCCCGCGTCTTCCTCGTTGAGCACGCCGATCGGCTCGAAATCGGGCGTGAAGTCGGCCTCGATCTCCTCGGCCCACTCGCGTCGCAAGCCGCCATCGACGCCCCCGTCCTCGGGATTGACGTGGCCGCCCACGCCGATCGAGTAGCGTTCGAACAGCCGCGCGTCGCCGCCGGCACGCGTGCGATGCATCAGGAACAGGCGTTGCCCATCGCGCAGCACCACGTAGGGGATGATCTGCTTCCAGGCGGCGTCGACCTCCGCCTCGGGGCGCGGGCGGAAATGGCCGTGCCGGGCAACCGCCTCGAGCACTGCCGCCACACAATCGGTGCGCACGCCATGCCACTTTGCCGCGTCCGGCAGGCTGTCGCGCGGCACGCCGAGTACGAGTTCTGGCATCGCTGTGGAGTCTAGGGCCGGCCGGCCTACGTCAACCACACGGGCCGCCGAGGCGCCGCAGAGCATGGCGGGTAAATACGCAGCGTTCCGGTTAACCTGAGCGCGCCGCGTTCGCGCGGCACGTGCTGGCCGCTCGGGCAGGCGGCCAGCACACTTTTTTCTCGGCCAGCTCCCTGGATGAGCGACGGCCCGCCTGGTTGGTGAGTTGGGATGATGGAACGCTGCGCGGGGTGCGGCGCGCCGCTCGAGGGCGGCATGCAGGCGTGCCAGGAGCGGATGGACGCGGTCGGTGTGGCGGCCACGACCGCGGGCATTGGCTACCCGCTGCGCCGGCTGATGATCGACACCTATTGCCTGCAGCACCCGGACCGATATTGCGTCTCGGGAAAATCGCTGGCCGCGCACTTGACCGGCGCTGCCTGGCAACTCGATCTCGCAGGCGGCAGAGACGGCCTCGACCACCTGCAGCGCTGGCTCGATGGGCCGCGCCAGCTGCCGCGCCCGCCGGTTCCGGCCGACCGTGGCCGGCTTACGGTCGTCGACTTCGAACGCGCCCTCGAGCGGGACGGTTGGCCGACGGCGATCGACCTCTGGGCACGTTCCACCTGGCTCGCCTACGCCCCGCTCCGGACGCTTGCCTACGAGTGGATCGCGGCCGCCGGCCTACCGCTCATTCGCTGAGAGGGAACGAGCGCAGCTCCTCGTACCGCGAGCCGTGCGGGTCGGTGAAGCTGCGGTAGAGGACGACACGCTCCACCTGCCAGGCCAGCTCGAGCCCTACGGCGGCCACGCGCAAGGCGTCGATGGTTGCCTGATCCACGCGCCGCGCGACAGTCAGATGCGGGCGCGGATCGGCGACCGCGTATACGGATGAGCCAATGGCCTCGTCGATCGCCCGCGACAGGCGGGTGACGTCGTGCGCGCCGGCGCCCAGACGCAGCCAGGCCACGCCGCCGCGCCGGCCGCCCGCATAACCACCGCCGGGCCCGGTGGCGACGTGGAACGGCGCGAACGCGATGGATGCCCTCTCGATGGCGCTGGCAACCTGGTCCACTCGTTCCGATTCAGTGGCGCCAAGGAAGACGAGCGTGAGGTGCAGCTTCTCGGGCGGCGACCAGCGCGCGTTCGGAAACTGGGTGCGCAGCCGCGCCAGGGCATCCCACAGGTCGCCCGCCGTATCGGGAGGAACGGCCGCGGCGACGAACAGCCGCCAGCGGCCGGCGTGTGCCAGCAGCCCTCAGCCCGCCGGCGCCTGGGCTGGCCGGGCAAGGGTGAGCAGGTCGAGCAGCTCGAACAGGTCGCCCACGACATGCAGATCGGGGTCGGCATGTTCGGCGCGGACGCTCGCCGGGTCGCCCACGCGGCGGTCGATGAGCACCGGCAGGATGCCGACCCGGCGTGCCCCGGCCACGTCGGCCGTATACGAGTCACCGACGTGGATCGCCTTCGCCGCCGGCACGTGCATTTCGTCGAGGGCGCGGCGGAAGATGCCCGCGTGCGGCTTCTGGAAGCCCACCCGCGAGCTGATGACGAGCGTCTCGAAATGGCGGGCCAGGTCAAAATCGTGCAGCAGCTCCGGAGCCGTCCAGGTCCAGTTGCTGATCACCGCGAGGCGAATGCCGGCGGCTCGCAAAGTTTCGACGGCGGGCACCACGTCGGGAAAGACGTGCCATGCCGAGCGACGCGTGAAGGCCGCCTCGATGTCGCGATAGAAGTCATCCGGCAGGCCGCGGTGGCCGAGCTCGGCGAGGACCCGGATGTCGAAGTTCTTGATGCGTTCGTAGGACGCCGCCGGCGACGCCTCGAACTCGGCCTCACCGAACACGTTCGTCTCGATGGTCGCCTTCTTGAGCGCGGCGGCGAGATCCTCATCGCCGATATCGATGCCGTGCTCGGTGAGGACACCGCGGTAGACGCCGGCCCACGAGGGATGGGCACGCATGAGCGTGTCACCGACGTCCAGGAAGACGACCTCGGGGCGCAGGAGGTCGGGTTGCGCCGGGTTGGGGTCCATCACCCCGAAGTCTACGGTCGAGTCGACGACCGGTCTCTGTCGGCCGCCTGGCGGCCGTCAGTCGTTGTAGAGGCGCTCCTCGATCAGCTTCTCCTGCACCTGCCGGCCGTGCGGGTCGAAGCAGGAGTAGTCGAAGTGCTTCTCGAACTCGAAGTCAACCGAGTCGCGGCCGGCGCGGTTCTTCTCGACCGTCAGGATCGTCCAGTCGCGGAAGCGCTGCGCCTGGTACGGGTTGAACTCGATGTTGACCTTGGCCACGATGTTGTACTTCTCGTTGAGGATGAGGATCACGTCGGATTCATAGTTGAGTGCCGACGAGCCGCGCAGGTGGTGGTTGCGCAGGCGGGCTGCCTTGAGTCCTTCCTTGTCGGCCGCGACCACGCACACGACCGCGACACCAAGCGATAGCGCGAGGTCCTTGAGCGCGGCGACCACGGTGGTCACCTTCTCGGTCTCGCTCGGCGGATCGGGCACGACCGGAACACGCTGCAGGTAGTCGATGAAGATGACCAGCGGCCGCTGGGGCGCCTCGCGCCGGTAGGCCTCGACCAATGCGCGAATGTTGGGCATGCTCGTGGCCGAATGCGAGCCACGCAGCATGAACAGGCTCTGGCCGTAACGCGCGATGCGGTCGAGCGCCGGCCGTAGGCGTGGGTTGGCGCGCAGGTCGGGCGGCACGTCGTTGTCCTGTGCCAGCCAGGTGCCCAGCATCTCGCCACGTACGTCGGTGATCTTGATCGAGCTCGCGCTCGAGGGCGGCATCTGGCCGACCAGGGCCGACTCCATGGCGATCATCCGCCCGAGCAGGTATTCCTCATCGTGCTCGAAGCAGATGTACAGCGAGTTGGCCTGGCCGCTCTGGGCGATGTTGCGCGCGACCTGCAGCGCGAAGGTGGTCTTGCCGGTGCCCTGGGCGCCGCCGAGGAGCATCAGCTCGCCGGCACGGATGCCACCACCCAACGTCCGGTCGAGCGGGGCCATGCCCAGCGGAATCGGCTGGTACTCGCTGATGTCGCCCTTGTTGACCTTCTCGGTCAGGCCGACGAGCACCTCACTGGCGCTGCGCGGGTGCAGCGACCAACCTCCGTTGTTGCTGACCGGCGCGGCCGGCGCGGGTGTGGTGTCGGCCGGGTCGGGCGCGGCGGCTTCCGCCGGCGCCTGGGCCGGAGTTTCAGGTGTGGCGGGAGCCGGTGAATCGGTTGCGAGCGGCTCGTTCATCGCTGCTTCTGGACTCTCTGCACTTGGTCGCTGGATGGACACGCGCCGCAGTCTAGTCCGGTGCGGAGCACACAGGCACCAGCCGAAGTACCTAACCAACCAGCCACCAGAGGTCCCGCCCGGGCCAATCCCATGGCCCGCTGCCGCGACCCTAAAGCTGCGTCTTGGAGAGTTTCTCCCAGTAGCGCGCCATGGTGCGCACGCCCTGCTCGAAGTTGTCCATGCGCATCGACTCGTTGGGCGCATGAGCCTGGTCGTCGGGCGGCGTGAACCCGATCATCACCAGCGGCGCATCGAGCACACGGCCGAGCGTCGCCGCGGCCGGGATCGAGCCGCCCTCGCGCAGGTAGTAGGGCGCCTCGGCGAAGACATCCTCCAGGACCGCCGCGGCCGCCTGCGTGGCGGGGTGGTCGATGGGCGTCAGCGACCAATCGCCGTCACTGTGCAGGCTGACATCGACACGGACGCCGTCGGGCACGATCGACAAGATGAAGTCGGACAGCACCTGGTAGGTCCGTGCGGGATCCATGTCGGGCACCAGCCGGCAGCTCACCTTGGCGTGGGCATGGGCGGGGATGATGGTCTTGGACCCCTCGCCCTGGAAGCCGCCCCAGATGCCGTTGATGTCGAGCGTCGGCCGTGAACCCTTGCGCTCGAGGGGCGTGAATGTCGCCTCGCCGAACAGGTCGAGCAGGCCGTGGTCGTGCACGAACTGCTCCTCGTCGAAGGGAATCCGCGAGTACTCGTCGTGATCGGCGGCCGAGATCTCGCGCACCTGGTCGTAAAAGCCGGGCACCGCGATGGAGCCGTCGGCATTGCGCAGCCTGGCCAGGATCGCCACCAGCGCGTTGGCCGGGTTCTGCACGTTGCCCCCGAAGCCACCCGAATGCAGGTCCAGCTTCGAGCCGTAGACGTCGATCTGGGTATAGATCAGGCCGCGCAGGCCGACCGTCAGCGCGGGATGGTTGCCCTCGTAGAAGCCGCTGTCGCTGACGACCACGACGTCGGCGGCGAGGCGTTGCGCGTTGCCCTCGACCCACGGCCCGAAGTGGTCGGAACCCGACTCCTCCTCACCCTCGAAGATGACGCGCAGGTTGAGCGGCAGCCGCTGGTGCGTCTCGAGCCACGCCCGCGCGGCCCACAGCTGGATGGCGAGGTTGCCCTTGTCGTCGGATGCGCCGCGGGCGTACATGCGACCGTTTTCGACGACCGGCTCGAACGGCGGTCGCTTCCACAGCTCGAGCGGATCGACCGGCTGCACGTCGTAGTGGCAATAGAGCAGCGCAGTTGGTGCGCCGTCCGCGTGCAGCCAGTCGCCGTAGACCATGGGATGGCCACCGGTCGGCGACACGTCGACGTGCTCGAAGCCCATCGCGCGCAGGTGGTCGGCGGCGAATTCGGCCGTCCGCTGCGTGTCGGCGTCGTGTTCGCTCAGGGTGCCGATGCTGGGGATCTTCAGGAGCTCGATGTAGTCGGCCAGGCGGTCCTGCACCGTGCGCTCGAGGAACGCGTCGATCTGCTCAATGGCTTCGCTCATAGGCCCCATCCTCCCAGATCGCCGGCGACGGCGTCGGGCATGCCGCTGCGTTTCAGGAAATGGAGATTGACCGGGCCGTCGGTCGCATCGGGCCACGCGGCCTGGACCTGCTGGCTGTCGATGTCCCAGCCGAGCTCGGCGGCGGCATCGAGGAAGCGCTGGGCGGTGCGCCGGACGGGCTCGGCCAGCCACAGCTCACCATCGGGTGTCAGCAGCCTTTCGATGACGTGCAGCAGCGGGATCGCGTCGCGACCCTCGTACAGCACGTCGGCGGCGAGGATGAGCGGAAAGCCACCGCGAAAATCGGGCTGTGCCACGGCGCGCTCGACCTCGGGCGCGTGTCGCCAGTTGAAGCAGGTGGCACGCGGCGCTCGGTTGGTGTTGACGAGCGTGTTCAGGCGACAGATGGCGAGCGGCAGGGCCGAATAGTCGGCCGTCATCAACTGCCCGCCGGCCTCGAGAACCGCGCAAGCGGTGACGCCCAGTCCGGCGCCTAGCTCGAGCACCCGGGCGTCCTTGACCTGCTCGGAGCGCTCGACGACCACGTCGGCCAGTGCCACCCCGCTCGGCCAGACCTTGGCCCAATAGGGCATCTGCTTGTCCGGGTCGGCACGGCCTTCCTCGAACAGCCGCTCGCGCGATGCCTCGACCGGCCGGTACACCTGGTAGCCGTGGCCGCTGACGGGCAGTGTCACGGCCAGCCGCTCGAGCTCGACGTGGCGCCCAACCCAGCGCGCCAGCCGCTGCGCTCGCGGGCTGCTCGCCGCCAGTTGCGGCGCCTGCGCGGGTGGATCTGTCGCCCACGAGAGATGGTGAACGACCGACTTGACGGGCAGTGAGCTGAGGCCGCCGACCATGAGGTTCGCCCGCCAGCCGCCGACCACGAAGGCGAGCCCGACGATCACGAACTGGCCCACCGCGACGCCAAGCACCGCCCCGGCAGCACCAATCGCCGAGGCCGCGCCGAGCAGCGCCGCGCCGGCGCCCAGGAACAGGCCCGAGCCCATGGCCGCGCGACCGGCAGCGGCGGCGCGCCCGTACGCAGCGCCGGGCGCCAGCCGGCGCAGCGCGATCCGGCGGACGGAATCCTGGGTCACGGCGACCGTGCCCAGCAACAGGAAGCAGACGATGATCGCCCAGGCCGGCTGTGAGTACCACGGCTGCCCCATCAGCAGCACGCCGACCACGAGGACGGCGGCGACCGCGGAGATGGCCAGGACGACGGCCGCCGCGGACACGCGCAGCAGGACACGGGGCATGGGAGCGGTGCCGATCAGCAGGCCCACGCCGACCAGGGTCAGGAGCGCCGGGCCGGGCGCGACCAGGAGCAGGCTGAGCAGCGCGCCGACCAGTGCGCCACTGCCAAAGGCAGCGGCGTGGTACACGAGCAGGCCGCGGAAGTTGCCCGACCCGCCGCTGCCGCCGGAAGCCCCAGCGACCATCGCGCGGCCACCGCGCGTGACGAACAAGCCGATCAACGCAACCACGAAGAGGGCGGCGGCGACCAGCGCCGCAGTCGCGGGGTCGACCAGGGCGAGGATCGCGGCCGGGATGGGCGCTATGGCGACCGCGGCGCGGTCAATGAGTGACTCAGCGCGGTCATCAGCTCGCCATCGGGCGCGGTGGGCAAGGCCGGCCAGGGCGGTGAACATGCCGAGCAGGGCGGCCGAGCCGACCAGCGGCCCAGTGGCCGCACCCGCATAGCCGGCCGAAGCGGCCAGCAACCAGATGGCAGCCGCGGTGGCCGCCAGCGGAAGGATCCAGACTGCCTCCGGGGCACCAGCAAGACGCGCCCGCAGGTCGCCAGGCAGCAGGTACAGGACCGGCAGTGGCAGGAAGAACGCGGCGAGGATGGTCGCGACGGTACCGGCGTCATCGCGTGCGGCAGGCGTCGCCGCGAGGGCGAAAAGCGCCAGCCATAGGCCAAAGCGGAGCACGAACCGACTGGTCAGGCGGATCACCCGTCAATCTTGCCCGGTTCGCGGGCACACGAAAACGCCGAGTCGCAACCCGACTGGGTGGGCGACCCGGCGTCGATCAGCTGGCGCGGATCAGGCTGGCTGTGGCGCGGGCTTGGGCGCCGGGCCCGTCATCGGCGGTGGTTCGTCGGCCTTTCGCCGCGGCATCGCGCCGTCAAGCGGCTGGGGCGTCATGTGCGTGTCCTTACGCGGGTCGGGGATGTCGGCAAACATCTTCTCGAACTCGTCCTGCTCGATCGTCTCCTCGTTGACGAGACGCTCGGCCAGCTGGACGAGGCGATCCTTGTAGCGCACCAGCACGTCCATCGACTTGGCGTAACAACGATCGATGATCGCGCGCACTTCCTCGTCGATCTGCTTGGCTACGTCGTCCGAGTAGTTGCGCTGCTCGCCGATCTCGCGGCCCAGGAAGACGAGTTCGTCGCGCTTGCCAAAGGCCAGCGGCCCCAGTTTGTCGCTCATGCCGAACTCGGTCACCATCCGGCGCGCCAGGGTGGTCGCCTTCTCGATGTCGTTGGACGAGCCGGTCGTCGTGTCGCCGAAGATCAGCTTCTCTGACGCGTTGCCGCCGAGCATGCCGGCGATCTTGTCCTCGAACTCGCTCTTGGACTGCAGGTAGCGGTCCTCGGTGGGCAGGCCCATCGTGTAGCCGAGCGCCATGCCGCGGCTGATGATGCTCACCTTGCTGACCGGGTCGGTCCGCGGCAGGACGCGCTGCACGATGGCGTGACCGCCCTCGTGGTAGGCGATGATCGCCTTCTCGGCGTCGCTGATGACGCGGCTCTTGCGCTCCGGGCCGGCGACGACGCGCTCGAGCGCCTCGGCAAACTCGGGCGTGGCGATGACCTTCTTGTTGCGCCGCGCGGCCAGGATGGCCGCCTCGTTGACGAGGTTGGCCAGATCCGCGCCGGAAAAGCCGGGCGACTGGCGCGCGATGGTCTGCAGGTCGACCGTCTTGTCGAGCGGCTTGCCCTTGATGTGGACCTTGAGGATCTCGAGGCGGCCCTTCATGTCCGGCCGATCGAGAATGACCTGGCGGTCGAAGCGGCCCGGGCGCAGCAGTGCCGGGTCGAGTACATCCGGGCGGTTGGTGGCGGCGACGACGATCACGTTCGTGTTCGTGTCGAAACCGTCCATCTCGACCAGGATCTGGTTGAGTGTCTGCTCGCGCTCATCGTGCGAGCCGCCCAGGCCGGCGCCGCGCTGGCGGCCGACCGCGTCGATCTCGTCGACGAACACGATGCACGGGCTATTGCGCTTGGCCTGATCGAACAGGTCGCGTACGCGGCTCGCGCCCACGCCCACGAACATCTCGACGAACTCGGAGCCGGAGATGCTGAAGAAGGGCACGCCGGCCTCGCCGGCGACGGCACGCGCGAGGAGCGTCTTGCCCGTACCTGGCGGGCCGACCAGCAGCACGCCGCGCGGAATGCGCGCGCCCAGCTGGTTGAACTTCTCGGGGTACTTGAGGAACTCGACAACCTCCTGGAGCTCTGTCTTGGCCTCGTCCACGCCGGCCACGTCCTGGAAGGTGACGACCGTCTTGTTGCCCAGGAACATGCGCGCGCGGCTCTTGCCGAAGGACAGCGCCTGGTTGTTGGTGCCCTGTGCCTGGCGGAACATGAAGAAGAGCAGCGCGCCGATGAGCAGCATCGGCAGCAGCACGGTCAGGATGATGCTCAGCCAGGCGCTGTTGTCGGACGGCGGCGCGCCTATCGCGTCGGGCGGCGTCGTGCACGTCGATGAGGCGCTGCACGCCGCTGCCATGTCGGCGTTGACATTCGTGACGTACTCGCTCGGCACGAGGCTGTTAACGACCAATGGCTTGCCCGTCTGCGGATCGTTCTTGTTCTCCGTTATCTGGAGCTGCTGGCCCTGCTGGGTCACGCTCTTCACCTGGCCTTGGGCAACGAGCGCCAGGAACGAATCAGCAGAGCCGCTGTAAGGAATGGGCTGGCCCTGCTCGCCCGGGAAGAAAAACATGTACAGGAGCGCGGCGGTACCGATCACCAGGACAAGGGTGACGACACCGTTGCGGAGGAAACGACTGTTCAACTGGGACTGGCCTCCGAGTGACCAGGCGCGTGCGGCCGCGCCGGTGCTCCGCGGATTATAGGTCGGCCAAGCTGAGAACCCCTCACAGCAACCCGTAAGCGCGTTGCACGGCGGCAACCGCGGGTTTGGTGGCTGGGGGCGGACTCGAACCGCCGACCGGAGGGCTATGAATCCTCTGCTCTACCGCTGAGCTACCCAGCCAAGCGCGGGCCTGGCCGCAAAGTCTACTTGACCGGAGCGCTGCGCCCCTCCGCCGCCGTGGGCCAATTCTACCCAACAAGTCTGCCTCCACGATTCGGCGGGTCGGGACAATGGGTCTGTCCGTCTTGGTCGTCGCTGCCGGCCATACCGTCAAAATCGCGCGTTGCGATGTGACTTGCCGCAGTCGAGGCGTCAGGCGACGCGGGCAGGGCCTCGGCCCAGACGTGCGGGTGTGCTTGAAAGACAGTCCATTCCCGCCAAACGCCGAGGGTAGGGCCGTATCTGACGGTATGGCCGGCATGCGGGATCGCGAGTCGTCCCCAAGGGGTCCAACGACACGCGGTGGTCGTCGGCGGGGTTGGCTTGGACCAAATGCGTCCGCCGTTCCGACCTTCGACTGGCCAAACGGCCGCAGTTCGCCGATTGGTCGCTTCCGGACACGAATGGTGCATCTTGTCGCGGCGGCGATGGAACGATGGACCGCATCCGTCCTAAAACAAAACGGCGCGGTCAGGGTCGACGCACATAGGGCAGCAGGTTCGCCGACGCGTCGTCGAGCAGCCGGCGCAAGGGGTCGGCAAAGACCGCCGCGATGGCCAGCGCGCCCACGACCAACGCGGCGATCCAGGCGAGGTACGCACGCAGGCTGACCACCAACTGCCAGTCGGGCGCCCGCGCGGCGCGGTCGCCGCGACGCAGGAAGGGCACCGCGGCAAGCAGTACGGTCAGGCCGTGCGGCCAGAGGATGGGCAGGCCCAGTGTGGCGGCGACCGCGACGGTCCACGGCCGATCGGTGCGCGCGCCCCAGATGACCACCAGCGCGGCGATCGGCAGGCGTATCGGCGCGGGCGGGGGAATGCTGTAGTACTGCGGCTCGTTGAGGTTGGAGAAGATCGAGTCGAACCATTGCCCCCAGTACTGTGGCGCGACGATCGCGCTGGCCAGCGCAACGATTCCGGTCGCACCCAGCGCGATGGCCAGCGAGCGCCACTCGCGACGGACGGCGAACCACAGCACGCCAACACCCGGAGTGACCTTGGTGAGCAGCACGAACGACCACGCGGCTGGGTAGCGCAGCCCGAGCACCACGGCCGCGGCGATGAGCAGGTGAATGTTGCCGTGGTACAGCTCGAGCGCCACCGGCGGCAGCGCCAACAGCACCAGCGCCCAGCGGCCACCGAGCCAGAAGAGAGTGGCGAGCATCAGCGCGCCCCACAGCCACAGGAACAGCCACCACGGCAATAACCCGAGCGGCGCGAACAGGAAAGCGATCGGCGGCGTGTAACGGAAGGCGCCCAGGGCGAAGTTGCTCGCGATCGCGCGGTCATACAGGTGCGCGAGGTCGATCGACCAGTACGAGTAGGCGTCGTAGCCCACGCTGTGGACGATCGAGGTGACGACCACCAGCGTGAAGGCGGTGGCCAGCCAGCCGGAGATGATCAGCCCGTCGCGGACGGCCCGCCGCCGCAGCGCGCCGGGCTCGGCGGGCAGCGGCTCGAACGGCGGCGGGCGCTGCGCGGGCCAGTTCATCGCGGCGAGGCTAACCGACCGCCGGCGCCAAGAGAGGCCGGCAACGACCCTAGACTCAGGCGCGATGCGCCAGCTTCCGCTCCATCCCTTCTCGCTGGGCAACATCTTCGAGCTGGCCGGCGGCCTGCTCAACAGGCGGTGGCTGACGTTCTACTCGGCCGCCGCGCTCTTCCTGGTGCCCGGCTACGCCGTCATGGACCTTGCCGCGAGCACCTTTTCGCCGCGCTTCTACGTGTGGGCCGACCAGGCCTCACGCGCGCTGTTCCTGGGCACCTCTCTCCCACCGCTGCCCGACGAGGCGCCGCTCGCGGCCGTCGTGCTGCTGCTCGCGGTGATCGTGCTGCTGGCTGCCGGAGTAGCGGCCCAGGCGGCCATCATCCACGCTGCTGACGCGACCTATCGGCGCCGCGAAGTCACGGCCAGGACCGCGGCGCGGCGGGCGATTGCGTGCCTGCCGGCGATCGCCGGCGGGATGGTCATCTATTACCTCATCGGCGCGGCGATCATGGTCGTGGCGCTGCTGCCTGCCTCGTGGCTCGTGCTGCAGGCTGGCGCCCTCGCCTTCGCCGGCCTCGTCGTCGGCGTCGGTGGCTTTGCCGCCCTGGTGCTGCTCGGCGTCCGGGTCAGCGTGCTCGTCCAGGTGATCGTTCTCGAAAAACTCGGACCTCTCGCCGGCTTCCGGCGCAGCTGGCGCCTGACCACCGGGTCGGGCTGGCGCGTGCTCGCCTACACCGTGCTGGTCGCCGTCCTGAATGGCCTGGTCGGATTCTTCATCGGCGGCACGCCCATCGCCGTCTTCGACCTGCACCCGGAGATACCGCACGACGTGGCGATCTCGACGATGCTCGACGGCCTGGTCGACCTCCTCACCGCGCCCGTCACGCCGCTCATCTTCACTTTGCTCTATTACGACCTGCGCTGGCACGCGGGCGAGTCGCCGCTGCCCGAACCCGAGCCGGCGTCAGTTGCCGAACAACAGGTTTAGCCACGCGTCGAGCGGTTTCTGGGGTGCCTCGGTGGCGGGCGGCGCCCCGAGTTGGGCAAGCGGCGCGGGCGAGGGAGCGCCCGACTCGAGCGAGAAGACCTGTTCGCCGGGCGCGCCCAGGCCGTAGCCGCGTGCCTGGAGTTGCAGGTACGCATCGCTCTGGACGAGCTCCTTCTCGCGTTGGTCATCGGCGAGGCGCTGCTGGAGCGCGGCGGTCTCAGCCTGGACCTGCGCCTCGCGCGCGGTGGCCTCGTTGAGCTGCTGCAGCGTCGAGCCGAAGACGAAGATCAGCCAGAAGGCGATCGCCAGGATGGCCACGAAGACAATCTGTTGCCGGCCGACGCGCAGTCGGGGCCGGCCAGACGGGCCGCCCAACGCGGCGACCTGTTTCTCGAGGTCGTCCTGGGACACGCGGCCACCCTTGGGCGAGGGGCCGCCATCACTGGACGACACGGCAGCGTCCGGCATCGCGATGAGCGTATTCGCCTCGATTCGGACGTGTCAAACACGCCGCCGCATCTGCGGATGCGGTATCTGCCGCTGCCAGCGTTCGGACAGCTTTGGCTGGTACCCTCGGCCGCATGACCGCAAAACCTCCGTCGGGCACGCGCGCCGAGCGCCGCGCTGCCCAGCGCCAGCAGCGGGTCCGCCAGCGCGAGACGCCGCAGTCGAAGTTCCGCCTTTCGGTCGGCCAGCTGTCGATCATCGCCGCCGTCGCCGGCATCGCGCTCGTCGCCTTCCTGGCGCTGGCCAACAGTTTTGGCTCGTCCGGTGGTGGTCCCATCAAGTCGCCCGACGTCGCCATACCGAGTGACCTGATGAACGGCCGCTCGATCGGCGACGCCAACGCGCCGCTGACCATCGATGAGTGGGCCGACTTCCAGTGCCCGGTCTGCCGCCAGTTCTACGAGACGATCGACGCGCCGCTGATCTCCACCTACATCCAGACGGGCAAGGTGCGCCTGGTCTTCCACGACTACGCGTTCATCGGCCCGGCGTCGACCACGGCTGCGGCCGCCGCGCGCGTGTCGGCGGCAATCGGGCCCGGGTTCTGGCCGTTCTACGACTACCTGTACACCAACCAGGGCACCGAGAACGGCGACGCTTTCAGCCAGTCGCGCCTGGCCGACATGGCCGTCGCGCTGGGCATGGACCGCACCGCGTTCCTCAACGCGCTGGCCGACTCGACGTACACCAATGCGGTCAAGGCTGAGACGAACCAGGGGCAGCAACTCGGCGTCAGCTCCACACCGACGCTGGTGATCAACGGCCAGCTCTACCCGGGCCTGCCGACCTGGACCCAGCTGTCCACTCTGATCGACCAGCTGTCGCCATCGCCGAGCCCCAGCTCATCCCCGTGACCGAGGCCGGCCCCGCCGAAGACTCGCCGGCTGCCACGCGGGGCGCGGGTGGTGCGGCGATGGTGGCACTCACGCTGGTCGCCCTGGCCGTCGCCCTCTACCTGACCTGGACCAAGCTGGCCGGCGCGGCGCCGGTGTGCGGGCCGCTGCAGGGTTGCGAAACGGTCGAGACGAGCCCCTACGCCGCTTTCCTGGGCATTCCCGTCGCGCTGTACGGCGCCGGCGCCACGGCCCTGACCCTGGTCGGTGCCTTCGCCTGGTGGCGCGGTGCCGACCGGCGCGGGCTGCTCGCCGCCTACGTCCTGGGCCTGATCAGCCTGCCCATCCTCGCGTATCTCGCCTTCCTCGAGCTCGCCGTGATCCACGCGGTCTGCGTGTGGTGCGTGGGTTATGCCTTGCTGACCATCGCGGCCTGGCTCGTGTCCGTCCGGGCGATGCGCATCGCGAGGTAGCGGCCGGTCACCGAGTCGGCCGACTTGACCAGCTCGGCGGGCGGCCCCTCGAAGATCACGCGACCGCCGTCATGGCCGCCACCCGGGCCAAGGTCGATGACCCAGTCGGCGCGCGCGATGACATCGAGGTTGTGCTCGATGACGACCACCGTCCTGCCCGACTCGACCAGCCGGTCGAGCAGCCCGATGAGGTTCTCGACGTCCTGCATGTGGAGCCCGCTGGTGGGCTCATCGAGCACGTAGACGTCCGTGTCGCTGGACATCTCGATGGCCAGCTTGAGGCGCTGGCGCTCGCCGCCCGACAGCGTGGCCAGCTCCTGGCCCAGCGACAGGTAGCCCAGTCCCACGTCGGCCAGGCGCTCGAGCATGGTGCGCACCGGCTTCTCGGTGAAGAAGTCGCGCCCCTCCTCCACCGGCATGGCCAGCACCTCGACGATGTTCCTGCCGCGCAGGCGGTAGTCGAGCACGTCGTCGGTGAAGCGGCGGCCCTCGCACACCTCGCACACGCTGGCCACTTCGGCCATGAAGCCGAGGCTGGTGTAGATCATGCCCAGGCCGTTGCACGCCGGGCAGGCACCCTCCGAGTTGGCGCTGAACAGGGCGGGCTTGACGCCGTTGGCCTTGGCAAAGGCGTTGCGGATCGGGTCGAGGATGCCCGTGTAGGTGGCCGGGTTCGAACGCCGCGAGCCACGGATCGCGGACTGGTCGATGACCGTCACCGAAGGGTCATTGCGCGGCATGCAGCCGTGGATGAGCGAGCTCTTGCCCGAGCCCGCCACTCCGCTCACCGCCACGAGTACGCCGAGTGGCACGTCGACCGACACGTCCTTGAGGTTGTGCAGCCGCGCGTTGCGTATGGGGATCGAGCCGTGCGACCGGCGCGGCTTTGGCTTGAGCTCCTGCTGCGCCTCGAGGAAGCGGCCGGTGGCGGTGTCCGAGGCGAGCAGGCCGTCCACCGTGCCCTCGAAGACGACCGAGCCACCGTGTGGCCCGGCGCCGGGGCCCATGTCGACCACGTGGTCGGCGACCTCGATGACCGCCGGATCGTGCTCGACGACGAGCACCGTGTTGCCCTTGTCGCGCAGCCGCTGGAGCAGGCCGTTGACCAACTGGACGTCGTGGGCATGCAGGCCGATGGTGGGCTCGTCGAAGATGTAGGTCACGTCGGTCAGCGACGAGCCCAGGTTGCGGACCATCCGGGTGCGCTGCGCCTCGCCACCGGAAAGCGTGCCCGACGCCCGATCGAGGCTGAGATAGCCCAGGCCGATCTCGACGAAGCCGTCGAGGCTGTGCTGCAGCGTCTTGAGCAACGGCGCCACGGACCTCTCGTCCAGGCCGCGCACCCACTCCGCCAGGTCGCTGATCTGCATCGCGCACGCGTCGGCCATGTTGATGCCGCGGATCTTCGACGAGCGGGCGCGCTCGTTGAGGCGCGTGCCACCGCACTCGGGACAGGTGGTGAAGGTGACCGCCCGCTCGACGAAGGCGCGAATGTGCGGCTGCATCGTGTCGACGTCCTTGGAGAGCATCGACTTCTGGGTGCGCGGGATGAGGCCTTCGTAGGTGATGTTGATGCCGTTGAGCTTGACCTTGGTCGGCTCCTTGTACAGGAAGTCGTGGAGCTCCTTCTTGGAGTAGTCGCGGATCTTCTTGCTGCGGGTCGAGAAAGCCCGACTCGGCGTAGAAGCGGGTGTTCCAACCGTCGACCGTGTAGCCGGGGATCCGGATCGCGCCCTCCGCCAGCGACTTGGTCTCGTCGAAGACCTGGGTGAGGTCGATGTCGTTGATGCTGCCCATGCCCTCGCAGCGCGGGCACATGCCGCCGGCGACCGAGAAGGTTTTCTTGACGGCGATCGGCGACGCGCCGCGTTCGACCTTGATCGCGCCAGTTGCCGAGACTGACGGCACGTTGAAGGCAAACGCCTGCGGGCCGCCGATGTTGGGCTGTCCGAGTCGGCTGAACAGGATGCGCAGCAGGGCGTTGGCGTCGGTGACCGTGCCCACCGTCGAGCGGACGTTGGCGCCCATGCGCTCCTGGTCGACGATGATCGCGGTGGTCAGGCCCTCGAGCGAGTCGACCTCCGGCCGCGCCAGGTTGGGCATGAACGTCTGCACGAAGGCGCTGTACGTCTCGTTGATGAGGCGCTGCGATTCGGCGGCGATCGTGTCGAAGACGAGCGAACTCTTGCCCGAGCCGGACACGCCGGTGAACACCGTGATGCGCCGCTTGGGGAGATCGAGGTCCAGGTTGCGCAGGTTGTTTTCCCGAGCGCCCCTGACCTCGATCGCGCCCCAGGCGCTCGTTTCCGGTGCCAGTCTTCAGCCCACCGCTTTCTTGACCAGCTCGACGATGCGCTGCTCGACGGCCGGCGTCAGGGCGATGACCGCGAACTCCGTGGGCCACATGTCGCCTTCGTCGAGCTGGGCGGCCGGCTGGAAGCCCAGGTTCGAGTAGCGCACCCGGAACTTCGACTTGGGCTTGAAGAAGCAGATGGCCTTGCCGTTCTTGCCTTCGGTCGCGTAGCCGGGCATGCCGTAGTACGTCTTGGGCACGAGCGCTGGCACGGCCTCGAGCACGAGCTCGTGGATCCGCTCGGCCATCGCCCGGTCGTCGGGTGGCATCTTGGCGATGGCTTCGAGCACGCCCTTGAGGCCCTCGGCGCGCTCGTCGCCACCACGCGCGGCGGCCTGGCGCTCCTTGACGGCCGCCTGGGCTGCGGCGCGTTCCTCCTTGGTCCACAGCGCCGAGTCGGACTCGCTGGTCTTCCTCTTCGTTCCGGTGGCAGGCATGGCTGTTCCTTTCTGATTCAGGCCGAGGCCTTGGCTGGCACCTTGCCCTGCTGGAGGATCCGCAGGGCGTTGCCGGACGGGTCGCGCACGGCCATGTCGGTGCCGTAGAAGTGCTCGGTGGGCTCCTGGATGAAGTCGGTCACGCCGCGTGACTTGAGCGTCTTGTACAGGGCGCGCGCGTCGTCCGTGATCCACACCAGGCCGCCCAGGGCGCCCTTGGTGATCAGTTCGCGCAACTGCTCCGCGGTGGCCTCGTCGTGCAGCGGCGGCCCGGGCTGCTCGAGCGAGACCTCGACGCCCGACTGATCGCCGGGCACCTTGACGGTCAGCCAGCGGTAATCACCCTGGCGCACGTCGTTGCCCTTCTCGAGGCCGAGCTTGTTGACATAGAAGTCGAGCGCCTCCTCCTTGTCGAGGACGTAGATCGAGGCGACGTTGAGCCTGGTGATCATGTTCGTGGGTTCTCCCGTGTAGTGCTTAGGTTCGTCGCTCACCGTAGGGCGCCGGGCACCGGCTCGGCTTCTCCAAAACTGCTCGAATTCGTGACTTCGTAGGCGGCCACGCGCGGCCGCATGCCCATCAGCTGGACGCAGTTCGGCGCGACCACCGGGCCATGTCCCAGCCGGTAGCCCGACGGCGACTCGCCCACGATCTCACGGAACGTGCGGCTGAAGGTCCCCAGACTGATGAAACCGACGTCGAAGCAGACGTCGGTGACACTGCGCTTGGTCTCGCGCAGCAGGAACATCGAACGCTCGACCCTTCTTCGCTGGAGGTAGCGGTGCGGCGTCTCGCCGAAGACGCCACGGAAGCTGCGAATGAAATGCGCCGGCGAGACGTGCGCCACGCGCGCGAGGGCGGGAATGTCGAGCGGGTCGGCGTAGGCCCGGTCCATGGCGTCGCGCGCACGCAGCAGGCGGCGATTGAAGTCCTCTGCGGCACGGCTCATGGGTGTGTGCGCCAATCAAACCACGCCGCGCGTCACCTGTCCTTTGGCCGGTCCGTCACGCCGCTTGCCTTGTCTTGTCGCGGTTGATGCGCACAGCGGTTCAAGACCGGCCGATTCCCTGCACAAACCCCCTCCAATCGGCCGTTTCGATGACAGTCCACGCACGGAATGCCCGGGTAGCGATGCTGCACGCGCATCACGGCGGTGTGACCGGGCGCACCGACGCGGTGGCTAGGGCGCGAGCGACGGCAGTGAGTAGATCGGTGGGTCGGCGATCGGCTCAGGAGATACCACGGCGCCGCTCGACACGATCACGTCGCCAGTCGCATACCAGCCCGGTGAACCGTCGATCACGACGCAGATGGGATCGCGCCAGACCTCGCCGGCGAGTAGCTGGGGAATGTCTCCCGAGAATTGAATCATCCATGCAGGCGCGGCCGACTGAAGCTCGGGCTCGCGGCCGGTCAACGGCGCGTAGTTGCGCACCTGATTCGCCTCGGGAACGAGGCCCATCCCGGCGATCGTGCCGTCTCCCAACGTTGCCACATTGCAGGCATCCAGGGCCGCCTGTGCATCGGGTCCCGGCGAGGAGCGCGACACCGGCTGGATGCTCGGGTCGACGGGGCGCGCGGGCGGCGGGCTGGAGGCCGCGGGGATGGTGGCCGGGTCGGTCGTCGTTATTCCGCAGGTATCCGAGAAGCAGAACGCCCACGGGAAAGCGTCACCGCCCTCGATGACCACTAGAACGCGTGTAGCGGTCGTGTCGTGACCCGGCGGGCCCGGCGTCTCGGTGTTGAAGTCGCCGTCGAGGATGCACAGGTAGACCAGCTTGTTGGGGTTGTTCCACCAGTCAGACCCGTTGCCCTGACCGCCACCCCCGCCCTGATTCAAGACAGTTGTGAAGTACCTGGTCAGCTGTGCACCGGTCACCTCATAGGCAGCGGCGACCGTCACCTCCCCTGATCTGAGCGTCACGTCCGGCGAGATTTTGTCCATGACGCCCGAGCACGCCGTGGTGGCGTTACCGGCGGGCGACGGCGATGCACTTGGGGTCGGCGGGCCGAGCACCGGCGTCGACGGTGCCGCCGTGGGCGTCGCCGGCGGCGTGAGCGTGGGCTCAGGGGGTGACGGGGCGACGGCGTGGTCCGGCGCGAAGTAGGCAATCTTGTCGACCACCAGGCGGTCTAGGCACATCTGGTGCGCCTCGGGCCGGCAATCGGCCGCCCGAGGATCATCGAAGTGGCCGACGACCACGATTGGCACCGGCGCGTGGCCGTCGCCCCGGCCCCACGGGAGTTCCACCAAGGCGTCTGAGCCCATCAAGCCCGGTGGGAAGTACGGCGTGAGATGCGGTCCGCTGGCCCATGTGTCCTCGTTAGGCCCGATTACGACTGTCGGTTCGTTGACCTGAGTGATGGCGGACAACTGGCCCTCGCAGTACATCTCGAGAACACCTGGATTTCCGACGGGAGCCGCGCAGGACAACGCCACGCGGGCCTCCGACCAGTAGCCGCCGACGGCCACCTGCTGGTTACGCAGCCCGCCCGCGGCCCGTGCGTCCAGGACCTGACCGACACTCATTACCGGCAAGCCGTCGACGGTGGTAGGTGGTCCGCCGAGGGCCGACGTGAACGCCAGCCCGCCGACGAACACGACTCCTACCACGCCGACAAATGCAAGCACAACCACGGCTTGGGCGAGCCGGCTAAGGCTACGGGTGATCGTCCCGTGCATTGCGCTTGCCGGCCTGGGCGCGTTGGCAGTCAGGCGTTCGAAGTCGGCCAGCAGTCGGTCCAGGTCGGGCGTGTCGTCGTTCATGTTTCGACCAGGTTGGCGCGGGCCCGGCTGATCGCGGCGCGCACGGCGCCGGGCGTGGTATCCAGTGCCTCCGCCGCGGCCTCGGTCGACAGCCCCACGACCGTGGTCAGCACCAACGCCGTGCGCTGGAGTCGGGGCAGGTGGGCCATGCCGGCGCGAACGTCGAGCCAGCGCAGGTGGGCGTCGGCATCGAGCGCTGCGGATTCACTCCGGACAGCGAACCCTACGGCGCGCTTGAGCCGGCGAAAGCGGTCGGTCGCCAGGTGCCGGGTCGTCGTCAATAGCCAGGGCAAGGTCGGTGTGCTCCAGTCGATGTCCGCCCGCTTCGTCCACAGGCGGATGAATGCCTCCTGGGCCAGGTCCTCGGCCGATTGCCAGTCGTTCGTCCATGCCAGCGCAAACCGGAAGACGGACAGCCAGTAACGCTCGAACGCGTCATCGAACTGACCCTCGGAGGCCCTGGGCTCAGGCATCTCTGCTGTTGTACACGCTCGACGCGGCCAAAACGCACGCCCGCGACCGTCAACTCCCGCTGCGGGTCACCCTCGCGCGATCGCCCAGGAACAGGACCACCTCGACGGCGAGCCATGTCAGGTCGGCGGGTATCAGCCACCAGCCGCCTTCCCAGCCGGCGGCGAAGAGCAAGGGCAGCAGGAGCAGCGCGGCGGCAATCTTCTGCGTCCGCGTCGCACTGACCGGCCGACTGAGCAGCCAGACGAGCCCAAGGACAACGAGCCAGAAACCAACGAGCAGCCACAGCTCGAATTGGCTGGCGACGAGGAGAACCAACAGCCAGCCGACGGCAACCAACCAGGGCAGGAGGCGCAGGTGATTCATCGCCGGTGGATACTCAGAAGTTGCACGTACCAAGTATCCGCGTCAGACTGAGGACGTCAAGCGGCTGTGGCCCGTCGCCGGCAAGGCTGCCGTGCGGTTGATGCGCGCAGGGGATCAAGAATGGCCAATTCCCTGCGCAAACCCGCCTCCAATCGGCCGTTTCGATGACAGCCCAAGCAGGGAACGGCCGATTTGCGATGCGGCACGCGCATCACGACGCTATGGCCACCAGTCCGCGCGCCTCTGCGGCGTCAAGGCGTCAGCCAGCAACGTCGATCGCACGGCGCTCCATGGACATCGCCCAGATGACCGACCATGTTTCGCCACCATCGGGCGAGATCGCCAAGCTCCATTCGACCACATCCGGCCCAGGAGTCGCGAACGTAATGCGCCCCGATCGCCGGCCCTGCGGCGTGTCCCATTCACGCACGAACACCCCGTGCCCGCCCTGGATCGTGCCCACGTAGGGCTCGCCGAACTGCGGCGAAAGTGAGTCCATCCAGTAGATCGACCACTTGCCACTGGCGGGGTCGTAAGCGCGCACGCTGAGTCCCGTGATCGACACAGGCTCGCGCATGCCCGCCCAGTAGAAGAGCACCTCGCCCTGCCAGTGCTCAATGAGCGCACGGCCGCTAAGGGCCCGCGTGACCGAGGTTGCGGCCGGAAACTCGCGCCAGCTACCGTCGGCCTGCAGGATGCGCTGGCGGATGTCCCACTCGCCCACCCAGAAGTCGAATTCGGACCCCCCTGCGTCCGGGGCCCGGTCGCCTATGCCCGTTACTCGGGCCCCTGGTCGGGGTCGATGCGGTACACGTTCGAGCTGGAATAGTCGAGGACCCAGCCGCTGCCCAGCAGGCCGTCGGCCAGGAATATGCCGTGGCCGGTCGGGATGGCAAAGTCGCCGAGTGACTGTGCCGTCGCCGGGTCGATGATCGACACCGTGTTGTCACCCGCGTTGGGCATCCAGATCTTGCCGTTGACCGCACCGGGATCGCGCGGGAAGTGGCCCACATCCACGGTGCCGCGGACCTTCGCCGTGGCGGGATCGATGATCGCGACCTGGGCGGTGTTCGAGAGCGACACGGCCACGCCGCCATCCGCGACCGCGAACCAGTAGGGCGCGGCGTCAAGGGCGATCTTGCCGACCACCTTGTTGGTCGCGGGATCGATGCGCGTGATGCTCTGGTCGGCCGTGTTCGCCACCCAGACCTCGGTCGGCGTGATCGCGACGCCGGTGACCATGGGTCCGGCAGCGATCGAGGCGACCACCTTGGCCGTGGCGGGATCGATGCGATCGACGACGTCCTTGCCGCGCACCGGCACCCACACTGACCCGAAGCCGACCTCCACGTCCCACGGCTGCCCCTGCACGTCGACCGAGTCGGTCACCTGCCGAGTAGTCGGATCGAGCCGCACCACGGCCTGGTTGGCGATCACCGCCACCCACAGCGCGCCGTCGATGGCGCCGATGCCGCACGGCGATGCGCCGCCCACATCGATGGGCTCGCTCACCGCGTTGGTGGCGGGATCGACGCTGACGACGGTGCCCGTGGCGTAGTCGGTCACCCAGATCTGGTCGTTGAGCGCGGCGATGGCGCACGGTGCGGGGCCGACCGCGATCGTGGCCTGCAGTCCGCTGGGACCGGCGGGCGAAGGTGTCGGTGCTGGGCTGGCCGTCGGTGTCGCAGTCGGTGCCGTCGATTCGGTAGCCATCGCCGTGGGCGAGGCCATGGCAGTGGGCGAGGCCATGGCGGTCATCTCGGGGCTCGGCTGCAGGGTCGGCGTCGGCTGGCTCGTTGGCCCGGGGGTCGCGGGCGACGAGCCGCAGCCGACGAGGATGAAGGCGACGGACACCAAGAACAGCCGATGACCACGCATCACCGGCTCAGGCTATGGCTGCCCTCCCCTGCGGGCTTTCACGATCCTGCTGTTTTGCCGACGGCCGACCCGACCGCAGGTTTGCCCGCCACGCCTGCGGGCTCATGCCAAAGGCGCGCCGGAAGCGATCGGAAAGGTGAGCGTGGCTGGCGAAGCCCAGGTCGGCGGCAACGTGGGCTAGCGGCTGTCCGTCGGCGATCGGCTCCAGGCTGGCGCGCAGCCGCAGGCTCGTGCGGTACGCGTGGATCGAGCTGCCCGTGCGCTGGCGAAAGAGACGCGCCAGGTGGAACGGCGAGAGGTGGACCATACGCGCAACGTCGTCGAGCGTCAGGCGGCGGTCGAAATCGTCCGACAGTACGTGACGTGTCTCTTCGACCACATCTGCCACGCCGCCGCGTCGCGACGCGCGGGTTGGGCGGCCCGATCCGAGCACCCGGGCGACGAGCATGTAGAGCGCCTCGCGGACCTCGTCGGCGTCCGCGACGCCCGCCAGCACGCGCCGGCGGATGGTGTGATGCAGGAGGAAGTCGCGTGCCTCGAGCTGCGCGGCCACCGTGGGCGGCCCATGGCCCTGCGCCTCATCGAACAGGGCCGCACTGACGCCCACGTACGAGCAGACATCGCCCTGCTCGCTGAGCAGCTCGCGGCGGTACTCCTGGCCGGGTGGGTAGAACAGCACTCGGCTCGTGTCGGCCACCACGCGGCCGCGGCCGATCTGTTCGATGCCCACCGGCGTGCGCGGGAAGACGATCAGCGCGCCCTCGTCGCCGGTGCGATTGAGTTCACCCCACGAGGGGTGGCCGGGCAGCACGCGGAACTCGGCGAGTCTTACGTCGGCCGACGAGAAGATGTGGCGCTGTTCGCGCAGCATCGCGCCATCCTGCCACGGAAACGATGACGGGACTGCGACAGACCGGTCAGCCGCAGCCCTCGGTCCGGATGTCATACGGGCCGTACTCCATCTGTCCGCCGGACACCGCTGCCGCCGATGGTGATTGCCCCCATCATCTTCCTTCCAGACGGTCGGCGGGCCGAATCCGTTCTCGCGCAAGGAGGCAGTCGATGGGTATTCAGCACAAGCAGGCGACGCGCAAGGGGACGCCGGACATCTTCACCGGCGACGCGTGGATCGACCAGATCACCAACGAGGAGCATCTGCGGGTGAACGTCGTTCGCTTCGCGCCCGGCGCGCGTAACGCGTGGCACGCCCATGCGCTTGGCCAGACCCTGCATGTGACCGAGGGCGTGGGACGGACGCAGTCGGCGGGCAGTGAGATTGCCGAGATTCGAGCCGGCGACACGGTGCACGTGGGTCCCCGCGAGTGGCACTGGCATGGTGCCGCGCCCGACCATTTCATGACTCATCTCGCGATCTGGGAGGCGCCGTCGGACGGCACCCCCGAGTCCGAGTGGGGCGAACAGGTGAGCGACGACGAGTACCGAGCCGCGAGTTAGGAGCCGGACGGCCTGCTAGCGGGCGACGACGCGGACGATCAGGGCGAGGGCGAGCCAGAAGTCGGCCGAAACGGCAACGACGGCGAACCAGACGGTGCGCTTGCTCATGTCGGCCACGCAGCATGTGTCTGCATGCATTAACGATGCATGAGTGCCCTGTTGTCCCACCAGTGCCATCCGGTCCCGGTTGGGGGTGCTAATCTTCCCATCAAACAGAACGTTTGATCTAAATGGGAGAGGCTCGATGCGGCTGTATGCGCCCGCCGGCACGGTCGAAACGCTCGAACGCTTCCTGGCCGTCCCGGAGGTGGCCGACGCCCTGGTCGACCACCGCGTGCTGCCCGAACGCGCAGCGCGCACCGCGCCCTTCCCCACGTGGCTGGACAAGCGCCTCGTGCGCGCCCTTCACGCGCAGGGCATCGAGATGCTCTACACGCACCAGGCGCAGTCGCTCGACGCCCTCAAGCGCGGCGAGGACATCGCCGTGGTCACGCCCACCGCGAGCGGCAAGAGCCTGTGCTACGACCTGCCTGTTCTCCAGTCGGTCGTCGACGACCCGGCGGCGCGGGCGCTCTACCTCTTCCCGACCAAGGCCCTCAGCCAGGATCGGCTCGCCGTCTTCCGCGAACTGGCGCAGGCCGCCGAGATCGAGATCCACGCGGGCGTCTACGACGGCGACACGCCGGCGCCCATCCGCTCGGTCATCCGCGGAGCGGGCCAGGTGGTGGTCACCAACCCGGACATGCTCCACGCGGCGATCCTGCCGCATCACACCAAGTGGTTCGAGCTGTTCGAGCAGCTGCGCTACATCGTCGTCGACGAGGCGCACACGTACCGCGGCATCTTCGGCAGCCACGTGGCGAACGTGCTGCGCCGGTTGCTGCGGCTGTGCGCGCACTACGGCTCAAGCCCGCAGATCGTGTGCTGCTCGGCGACCATCGGCAATCCGCGCACGCTGGCCGAGACGCTCACCGGCCGGCCGGTCACGGTCATCGACGACAACGGCGCGCCGGCCGGCGAGAAGCACGTCGTCGTGCTCAACCCGCCGGTGCTCGACCGGCGCACCGGCATCCGACCCGGCAGCCTCGGACTGGCTCGCTCCGCGGCGCTGGCGTTCCTGCGCGCGGGCCGGCAGACAATCGTGTTCGGTCGCTCGCGGGTAGGCGTGGAGCTGCTGCTGACCGGCCTGCGCGAAGCGTTGCGCGAAGGCCGCGGACCGCACAGCCGGGTGCGCGGCTATCGCGGCGGCTACCTGCCCACGGAGCGTCGGGCGATCGAGGCCGGCCTGCGCACCGGTGAAGTGCTCGGAGTGGTGTCGACCAACGCGCTCGAGCTGGGCATCGACATCGGCCGACTGGACGCCGCGATCCTGGCCGGCTACCCGGGCACGATCGCCGGCACGTGGCAGCAGATGGGCCGCTCCGGGCGGCGCCGCGAGGCCTCTGTCGCGATCCTGGTTGCCGGCGCCGGGCCGGTGGACCAGTTCGTCGCCACGCACCCCGAATACCTGTTCGAGGCCTCGCCGGAGGAGGCGCGGCTCGACCCGACCAACCTGCACGTGCTCCTCGCCCACGTCCGCGCCGCCACCTTCGAGCTGCCCTTTGCAGCCGACGACTCACTTGCCGGCGTGCCCACCGACGAGCTGCTCGCCTTCCTGGCCGAGGAAGGGCACGTGCGCCAGGCCGACGATGGGCGCTGGTACTGGGCGAGCGAGAACTTCCCCGCGTCGGAGATCTCGCTGCGCGTCGCGGCGCAGGAGAACGTGGTCATCATCGACACGCTGGGGCATCCGCGACCGGTGGTCATCGGCGAGGTCGACCTCTTCTCGGCGCGCACGCTGGTGCACGAGAACGCGATCTACCTGCACGAGTCGCGCCAGTACCACGTCGATCGGCTCGACTGGGACGAGAAGCGGGCGTACGTACGGCCGGTCGATGTCGACTACTACACGCAGGCCGAGCTGGCCATCACGCTCAAGCCGCTCGAAACGTTCGCCGCGGCAGCGGCCGGGGTTGCGGCCGGAGCGCGCGCACGGCGAGGTGATGGTCTCGAGCCTGGCCACGATCTTCAAGAAACTGCGCCTCGAGACGCACGAGAACCTGGGCTGGGGACGCATCCACCTGCCGGAAATCGAGCTGCACACAACGGCCTACTGGCTGGCGCTGTCGCCAGATGCCGCGGCCGGCTGGCGACGGGATGAGCTGGACGTGGCGCTGGCCGGCGCCGGCCGCGCACTGCAGACGGTCGGGTCGGTGTTGCTGATGGCCGACCCGCACGACCTGGGCATGGTCGCGCAGGTCCGCTCGCCGCACGCGGAGCGGCCGCTCATCTACCTGTACGACTCCGTGCCGGGTGGCGTCGGGTTGGCGGCGCGCCTGTACGAGCGGCATTTCGAGCTGGTCGCCGGGGCGCTCGGGCTGATCGAGGGCTGTCCGTGCCAGGATGGCTGCCCGGCGTGCGTCGGACCGCGGCTGGAGACCGGCGGCGACCCGAAATCTTGGGCGAAGCGGCTGCTTCAGCAGGTGAGTGTGACAGCCTAGCTGGCACCGACTGCTCGCAAGGTGGCGGCGATGGACGCACTGCTCAGCCGCCGTCTCGACCGGCTCAAATCCTCCTCTCGGCCGACCATCCGGGAGGACGACAGCCGCGCGCCACCCGACCATGCCACCGCGCTGGCCGTCGCCCTCAACGGCCACGCCGAGCGCGGGAACGTGCTGATCGAGCGCTCGTTCGAGGTGCCTGTCGATCGGCTGGCACTGGGGTCCCTGCCCTACCCCGCCGGCACCCATCAGCCGCTCGTCTGCCTGGACCTCGAAACGACCGGGCTGGCGACCGCGGCCGGAACGCTGGCGTTCCTCGTTGGCCTAGGTTTCTGGGAGGGCGACGTCCTCACGGTCCGGCAGGTGCTGTTGCCCGATCATGCAGCCGAGGTCGCCTGGCTCGACGCCGTCGTCGACGCGCTACCCGGCGACCCGTGGCTGGTGACCTACAACGGCCGGACGTTCGACTGGCCGCTACTCGTCGCACGTTTCCGGCTGCATCGGCGCGATCCACCGGCGTTGGCCGGCCACCTGGACCTGCTGCCGATTGCCCGCGCATTGTGGAAGCACCGGCTGGGCAGCGCTCGCCTGGCGACAGTCGAGCAGGCGGTGTGTGGCGTGGAGCGCGATGAGGACCTGCCCGGCGCGCTCGTGCCGGAACGGTACTTCGCCTACCTGCGGACGCGACGTGCGGAACTCCTCCGCCCGGTGGTCGAGCACAACCGCCAGGACATCGTGTCCCTAGGCCTGCTGCTGCAGTTGCTCGCCGATGGTTTGGCGGCGCCGAGCGGCTGGACGAAGCAGCACCCCGGCGACCTGGCCGGCCTGGCGCGACGGCTGGCCCGTCTGGGCCGGCCGGTCGAGGCGCTGCAGTGCGTGGAGGTCGCGCTCGTGTCGGGTCACTGGGAGCGCGGCTTCCCCGAGGCCGCCGCGCTGCGCCGCCGGCTGGCGTTCGAGCGCGCCCGGCTGCTGGCCAGGCTGGGCCGGCGCGAAGAGTCAGTCGCCGCGTGGCACGAGATCGCGTCGCGTGGCGGCCCGGGCGCGGCAGAGGCATGGCTGCGCGTCGCGCGCCATCACGAGCACGTGCTGCGCGACATACCCGGCGCGCTCCTGGCATGCCAGGAGGCAGCGGCCGCCGCGCAACGAAGCAGACTGTGGGGGCGGCCGCTGCCGTGGCTCGAACGTGATCTTGCCAAACGGATGGCGCGCCTGCGCCGCGTCAGTCTGCGGGTTCTGCCGGAGGCGAAAGTGTCGCGCGCAGCCTGAGCAGCGCCGCGCAGACCGCGGCACGGTCGGGCACGGCCTGCAGACCGGCGCCCTCCAGCGACACGGTCGCCGCGGCGGTCGCCAGCGCCAGCAGCCGCCATGGCTGCTGCTCCCACGTTGCGGTGCCGGCGAGCAGGCGGCCCGCGCAGAGCGCGGCAAGGAATACGTCGCCGGCGCCCGTCTCGTCCACCAGCCGTCGCGGCGGCAGTGCTGGCACGCGGCGGCCCGCCAGCCCGCCGGCGGGCCGCCGCCGCAGAGCCAGGGCGCCCCGGGCACCGTGCGTGACGATGAGTTCGCCATGGTCGAGGAACTCGGCAAGCGGCACGCCGCCGGCCGCGAGGTCATCGCTGCCGACCAGCACCAGGTCGGCGCGATCGAGCAATGGACTCGCTTTCGGCGGCAGGCGGCGAACCTGCTCGCCCGGGACGATCTGGCGCAACAGCCCCTGCCACGCCAGAGCGACGAAGGCAGGGCGGCTCAGCGCGGCCCAGTCCGGGCCGATCTCGCCCGCGACCGGACCAAGGATCACCGCCGGCGTCGAGCGCCAACTCGTGGGCAGGGCCGTCATCACGATGTGGTCGCTCGGCTGGTGGCCGTACTGCACACGCCCGGCCGCGGTCTGGCGGTTGTCGAACACCGGCCCGTGCCCGAGCCGGACGAGTTCAACTTCCGCCCCAGCGGCGCGGAGCAGGTCGAGCTCGTGCGCACCGGCGGCCGGTCTCGTCGGCGCCGACCAGCGCGCGCACGTGGACACCCAGCCTGGCGGCCGCCAGCGAGGCGTACATGACTGTGCCACCCAGGCGCCAACCGCGCGGATCGGCCGGGTCGATGTCGCGTGCGGCCGCTCCCGCGACGAGCAGCGGTGGCGCTTCGGAGACCGGCCTGGCCATGCCTATACTCGCGCCGTGTACTTCTACGAACTGACCGAAGCCGACGACGAGATCTTCGCCAACGTGCTGCTCGCACACGACGCCGAGTACGACGAGGGGGAGTTCCTCGAGCTCGTGCTCGAGGCGCGCGAGGCCGTGCTCAAGCATTTCGAGGAAGACTCGCTCATCGAGGGCATCGCCTCTGAACTGGAGCGGTCGCATGGTTTCACCCAGGTCGAGGCCAACCTGCGCGCGTCGGTGCGAGTTTCCGCCGAGGACAACGAAACGGCCGCGACGCCGGTCGACGAGCGCGCCGCGGCGGTGCTCGGCGAAGAGGACGACTTCCGCTCGATGCTGATCGAGGTCGAACCCGAGGATCGCCCCTTCCGCGACAACTGACGCCCGCTCTCAGACGTTGAAGCGCACCTCGATCGAGTCGCCATCCTTGACGATGTAGTCCTTGCCCTCCGATTGCAGCTTGCCGTGCTTGCGCGCTTCGGCCATCGAGCCCAGCTCGAGCAGGTCGGCCACGGGCACCACCTCGGCGCGGATGAAGCCACGCGCGAGATCGGTGTGGATCGCTGCGGCGGCGTCGACGGCGGTTGAGCCCGCGGGAATGGTCCACGCACGCGTCTCGTCGGGACCAGCGGTGAAGAAGGAGATCAGTCCGAGGAGCTCGTAGCTCAGGCGGATCACGCGTTCCAGTGACGACTCGGTCACGCCCATGTCCTCGCGGAAAACGGCCGCCTCGGCATCGTCGAGCTGGCCGATCTCCATTTCGATCTTGGCGCTCAGGGCGGCCACCTGCGTGTGGGCGTGGCGGTAGCCCGCGGCGAACTGGTCGACAGCCTGCTGCTCTCTGGCGATGTCGCCCTCGCCCACGTTGAGCAGGACGAGCACCGGCTTCTCGGTCAGGAAGCGGAAGCCGCGGATGCGCTTGGACTCGTCGTCGGCCAGCGCCACGTCGCGGATGGGCTTGCCTTCACGCAGTGCCGGCACGACCTTCTCCAGGACGGCCAGCTCGCGCTCGTTCGCCTCGCGTTCGGCCGGCGTGCCGTGACGGCCTGACGTCTGCAGCTTCTCGATGCGCTTCTCGACCACCTCCAGGTCGGCCAGGGTGAACTCGAGCTCGAGGCTCTCCGCATCGCGCAGCGGATCGACCGATCCCGACGGATGGGGCACGGCCGCGTCGTCGAACGCGCGGACGACGTGCAGCAGCTCGTCGGCGTTGCGCAGCCGCGCGAGTTGGTCGGCCGGGATCTCGGCCGGCGCGACGCCATCGGCCGACAGCGGTGGCGCCGGCAGGTCGACGTAGGTCACGTCGGCCGGTACCTCGCGCTTGGGCTTGAAGAGCTCGGTCAGGGCGGTCAGCCGAGCGTCGGGAACCTTGACGACCCCGACGTTGACGGTCAGGCCGCCGAAGCCACCGGTTTGCGCCTCGCCCCGGGTGAGCGTGTTGAAGACGGTCGTCTTGCCGGCGCGGGCAAGGCCGACGATCGCGATTTCCACGGGCCCATTGTCGGCGACCGGGTCGCCGCAGGTCAGTAGCCGGCGGCCGGGTCGACCAGGTTGAGCAGCGTCTCGCCGCGGCGGAAGCGTTCCAGGTTGTCGCAGAACAACTCGATGCTGCGATCCAGCACGCGGCCGGACGACCACGAGGTGTGCGGCGTGACGATCACGTTGGGCGTCGAGTACAGCTCGGAGTCGGGCGGCAGCGGCTCCTGGCGCAGCGCGTCGAGAACCGCACCACCCAGCCGGCCGTCCCGCACGGCGCGCACCAGTGCACGTTCGTCGATCAGTGCCCCGCGCGCGATGTTGATGAGCCACGCACCCGGCTTGGCGTGCGCGAGGGTTTCCTCGTCGAAGAGGTTCTCGGTGTCGGGCGTCAGCGGCAGGGCGAGGACCACGAAGTCGCTCTGCGCCATCAACTCGGGCAGGCGCTCGGAAGCCAGCAGAGTGACGCCGGGCAGGTTGGCCGACTCGTCCGAGCGGCGAGTCGCGATCACGCGGCTGCCCAGCGACGCACATATCTCGGCCACGCGCCGGCCGATCGAGCCGAGTCCCACGACGCCAACCGTCAGGTCCGCCATCTCGCGTGCCGCGAGTGGCTGCCAGGTCCGTTCGCGCTGCAGCTCGAGCAGCTGCGGCAGCCGGCGGCTGACGGCCAGGATCATCATCAACACGTACTCGGCGATGGGCTCCGAGAACACGCCCCGTGCGTTGGTGATGGCCAGGCTGCGCTCGAGCGCGGTGGGGGTCAGTACGCGCTCGACGCCGGCTGTCGCCGAGTGGACCCACATCAGCCGCGGACAGCGCGCCAGCAGCCGGTCGAAGATGCCCTGCGGCAGCGGCCCGCGCAACAGCACTTCGACGTCCGACAGGTCGCTGTCGGCAAGGCCCTCGGACGAAACACTCACCAGGCGGCTGCCCGGCGCGGCGGCGGCGATCCGGTCGAGATCCTGCTGCCGGTAGCGCGCGGACAGGATGGGCGACAGGCCGATCGCCGCCGGCACTCCCCCGGGACCCGTGCCCGGGCCGGTGCGGCGCATGGTTGTCGCGGCGCTAGGCGGGGACGACATCGGGCACAACCCTGCGCACCCACGCCCGGGGATTGGACAGCTCGCGCTCGGTGGGCAGGGCCGCCGGTCCGCTCCAGATGGCGGCCACCGCGCGACGGCCCCCGGTGGCCGCCACGCCGGCCACGAAGCGCTCGCCACGGCGGTACTGCTCAAGCTTGAGGTCCATGCCGGTCAAGCGCGACACGAGCCGATCGAATGTGCCGCGGCGCTGATTGCGGCGGGCATCGAACCGCTCGCGGATGCCCGCAACATCGGGCAGCACCTGGGCGCCGACTTCGTCCATGACCCAGTCGCCGAACCCCTCGAGCAGGCTCATCACGCGCTGCGTCTCCTCGAACAACTGGCGCTGCTCCGGGCCGAGCAGGCCGATCAGTGGATTGTCCGCCGACGCGCGCACCCGCGCGACCAGTTCCGCCAGGCCGCCAGATTGGATCGAGCGGGCCTGGTCGAGCACGCCGACGAGCTGACGCTCCAGCCGCTCGCGCAGGTACGGGCGCAACCACGCGTTGGCCTCGAACTCGAACGCGTGCGTCGTCTCGTGCAGCGCGATCCAGAGGCGGAAATCCTCGAGCGGCACGTTGAGCGTCGCCGCGACGGCGCGGATGTTTTCCTCGACGAACAGCAGCCGCCCCGGCTCTGCCTCGGCCGACAACAGCGCTACGTCGTACTGGCCGAGCACGCGCGAGCCGAGGAAACCGAGCAGGAAGCCCACCTGCTGGGTGGTCACGAAGCGGTTCGCCGCGCGGGCGACGTCGGCAGCGAAGCCGTGCCCGCCGCTCATCGAGCGGATGTGCGGCTCGAGCCGGTCCACGAGGTGGCGGAACGTGCTGACATTGGCGCGGGCCCAGCCGGCCCGGTCGACGACGGCGTGACGCTCCACGACGCCGGGCAGCGGCAGCCCGAGCTCCTGTTCAAGCAGCGGCACTACACGCTGCATGTGTCGCTCGTACGCCGCCCCGGCGCGCCGCAACTCTTCTTCGCCGAGCGTGCCCGGCACGCGGCGCAGGCGGGTGACGGCAATCTGTTCGACGCGGGGCCAGTCGACGAGGCCCTCGTCCGCCGCGCGCCGCGCGCGCCGGGCAACGTAGCGTGACGCAACGGCCACGGCCGCGGCACCCACGACCAGGCCCAGGCCGAGCGCACGCTCGGAGCGGCGTGCCGTGCTCGTGGCCGCCATCAGGCGGCGCCGGCGACGGCGACCGGCTGCACCCGCGCGAAGAAGCTGCCGAAGAGGCGCTCGGCTATCGCGCTGAACGCGTCGACGTCACCGGTCGTCAGCTGCACGTGCTCGGCGGGCCGGCTGGCGGGCGCTTCAAGCCCGTGGATCTCGAGCAGGCCAGCGAGCGCGCTCGCGGTCGCCGACGCCGAGTCGATTACTGCCATCTCCTCACCCACCAGCCGACGGATGACGGGCGCCAGCAGTGGATAGTGCGTGCAGCCGAGGAGCAGCGTGTCGATGCCCGCGCCGTTCTCGACCAGCGGCGCGAGTGAGCGGCGGACGATGTCTTCCACCAACGATCCCTCCAGCTGGCCGGCCTCGACCAGGGGCACGAGATCGGGCGTCGCCTGTTCGAGCACCTCGATGAACGGGTCCTCCTCGTTGATCGCCTGGAAGTATGCGCGTGAACGGATCGTCGCCTGCGTGGCGATCACGCCAACACGTCGGTTGCGCGTTGCAAGTGACGCCGCCGTTGCACCGGGTCTGACCACACCGAGCAGCGGTATGTCGTAGCGCAGGCGCAGTTGCGGCAGCGCGACAGCACTCGAGGTGTTGCAGGCGACCACGATCGCCTTGACGTCACGCGCCGTCAATTCGTCGAGGCACTCGGCGGAGAAACGACGCACCTCGTCGTCGGGCCGCGGGCCATACGGCGCCCGGCCGTTGTCCCCCAGATAGATGGTCGACTCCGCCGGTAGCCGACGGATCACCTCGCGCAGTACCGTCAGCCCCCCGACTCCTGAGTCGAAGAAGCCGATGGCGCGCGCGTCGCTCACGCCGCGGCCGCTTCCAGCACCCTGGGTTGCGCCGAGATGTTGGCCAGATCCTGGGCGATCCGCTGGATGTCGCGGCTCACCGGCGCATCAGGCGCCAGCGCCACGAATGGTTCGCCGCGGTTGTTGGCCTCAACGACCAGCCGTCCATCGCTGACCACCTCGTAGTCGGCGGGCCGGCCGAAATGCTCCCTGATCACGTCGCGTGGCATGCCACCGGTCGAGTCGGCGCGGTTGACCAGGTAGCGGACGCGGTCCCGCGGGTAGCCGATCGCGTCGAGCGTCGCCGCCATGGCGCTGGCCTGGACCAGCGCGGTCGACTCGTAGGTGACGACCTGGACGACGATGTCGCTGGCATCGAAGAAGGCAAGCAGGGATTCATCGACGGCCGATGCGGTGTCCACGATGATTATGTTGTACATCTTGCGCATCAACGACATCAGGCGCTCGAGATCCCGGCCGGTGATCATTTCGGCCATCTCGATGCGCGGCGGCGCCAGTAGTACGTCGATGCCCGACTTGTCGCGGTAGGCCACCTCGACGAGGTCTGCCTTCTGCGCGTGGGTGATGGGTAGCTGCAGGATCGAAGGCGCACTCTCGGGCGCATGGAGCAGGGCGCGCAGGTCGCCGAACTGGAGGCTTCCATCGACGAGCGCCACGCGCATGCCGCCGGCGTGCATCGCGGCCGCCAGGTTGTAGGCCAGCGTCGTCACCCCCACGCCGCCCTTGGCGCTGTGGATGCTGATCACGCGCGACTGGGCTTCAGGCGAACGGGCGCGGTGCTCCTTGTGCATCTCGTGCAGAACGTGCATGAAGTCGTAGCCCGAGAAGGGCATCGACAGCACTCGTGCGTTGCCCATGCTCTCGCCCACGCTGACCGGCTGCTGGGGCACGGTGAGGCAGATGATCGGCAGGTCGAAGCCGGCGTCGCGAATGTCCTGCACGACGTCGAGGCCCTTGCGCTTGCCCTGCAGCAGCACGTCGACGATCACGGCATCGGGGCCGTGCTCGCCGATCTGGTCGACGACAGTTCGCCCGTCGCTGATCACCTCGAGCAGTTTGACCTTGCCCTGGGCGTCGACCAGGCTGCGGATGTATTGCGCAACCTGCGCCATGTCCTCGACGAGGAGCAGGCGAATCTCGTCGTCTACCGTAGCCACCGGCCGACTATATCAACCCTTTGTCCCGGCTCCGACCATTACTAAGCGGTCTGCCGAGGACGAAAAGGGGGTCATTTCGTACTCTCCGGAAAGTGTGTCAGGAGATAGTCCGGCGCGCGTCCACAGGTCGAGCAGCTCGTGGTACCCAATGAAGCAGATCGGGTCATCGCGCACAGTACGCTTGACCTGCCCGGACCCCTGCCACGCGTCATAGAAGCTCGTCACTGTCGCGGTCTGGGTGGCGCTGTCGAAGCGTGCGGACGTGGTCTTGCTAACCCAGTCTCCCGTTGCCTCATCACGCCGCAGCCAATCGAGGACCAGGCGTCCGTCGTACAGCACCAGGTCCTCGGGCGTCGGTAGCCACACGTCGACCACCGCACGCCCGCTGGGTGCCAGGTGGCGGGCCATGTTCTTCAGCGCGGCCAGCTGCGCTTCGCGATCGCGCAGCAGCAGGAGCGTGTTGAGGCCCAGGATGACGAGGCCGAACCGAGGCTTCAGGTCCAGGTTGGTGATGTCCGCCTCGACGAGGTCGAGCGTGCCGCCGCCGGCCACGGGCTGCGCCGCGGCCCATGAGTCGCGCGCCCGCGCGAGCATGTCGCGATCGACGTCGACTCCGGTGACCGCGTGGCCGGCAACGGCCAACGGCACCGCGATGCGGCCGCTGCCCACGGCCAGCTCGAGGATCGGACCGTCGGTTGACCGCGCAAGTGCGAGGTACAGGTCCACGTCGCCGCGTTCCTCGACGAGGTCAAGGTCGTAGTAGCGCGCCAGCGCAGCACCCTCGCTCTCGCCCATGTCGCGCGCCATCCCGTTCAGTGCCGGACAGTCAGGGGCGGGGCGATCAGCGGTGGCTGGCAGCCAGCGCGCGGCGCTCGAAACGCACCTGCTGGCCATCGCGCTTCTTGACCGCCAGGGCACTGATTGCCTCGAGCGCACAGCGGTGCGCCGCGGCGGCGGTGACCTCGGCCTGGTCGTACGGGGGCGACACCTCGACCACGTCCATGCCGGCCAGCTCGACGCGGCCCACGATGCGGCGCACCGCACGGAGCAGCTCACGCGTCAGCAGGCCGCCGGGCTCGGGCGTACCGGTGCCCGGCGCCAGGCCGGGATCGAGAACGTCGATGTCGACCGACAGGTAAATCGCGTCGGGCCCGTCGAGGGCCTCTTCGATGGCCTGGTCGACGACCGCCTCGGCACCGCGCTCCTCGATTTCGCGCATGAGGTGCCAGCGCATGCCGTGCTCGCGCATCCACTCGAAGACGTGCACCGGCGGCCAGTAGCCACGCAGGCCCACCTGGACGAAGTTGCGCCCGCTCACGGCGCCCGATTCGATCAGGCGGCGCATCGGCGTGCCGTGGCCCACGAGCACGCCCCAGTCGTCATTGGCCGCATCGGCATGCGCGTCGAAATGGACTACCCCGATGCGCTGCGGGTGGCGCACCTCGGCGATGGCGCTCACCGACGGCCACGTTATCGAGTGGTCGCCGCCGAAGACGATCGGGATGGCGCCGCTGCGCGCCACCTCGAGGACCTTGCGAAAGACCATTGCATGGCCGCGATCGAGCGCGGCGGGCACGATGTTCGCGTCGCCGGCATCGACCACGTCGAGCACGTCGAAGGGCTCGACATCGAGCTGCAGCGAGTGGCGCCCGTCGGTGTAACTGGCCTGGCGGATGGCACGCGGCCCGAAGCGCGCGCCCGGCCGGTAGCTGACCGCTTCGTCGACCGGCGCACCGACGATCGCGACGTCGGCCTTGCGGCCTTCGAGCTCGCCGGGCATCTCGAGCAACGGCAGTTTGCAGAAAGAGGTCGTGGCTCCAACGTAGCTGGGGCCTTCCGATGGGAGGAATACGTCGTGGGGTGCGTCCCAGCCGTTCTGACGGGCATAGTCAGGGCGGCCGTGCGCATCGCGGGCGTGCGTCACCCGGGCGTCGTGGTCGTTCATCGCAGCAAGCTCGGCGCGAGTCGCCGCCGGTTCCGCCAAGGTCCAGCAGGGCGCCTGCAACCCATCCTACAACCGCTCCTGCGCTTCGCGGGTGGCCAAACCGTTCAGCGGCGCAACGAAAACGTCGCTTCCACGAGTACGGCCATGACCACGACGAACAGGCCCAGGGCGGGCGTGAACGCGTCCTGGCCGCGCAACACGATGAAGGCCGCGACGACGAGGCCGATGAGCAACGCGCGACGAATTGCACGCCACCACGCGCCGCGGTAGGCGATCCGGCGCGCAACCAGGAACCCGCCGATCCAGAGCAATGGCGTGGCTGTCAGGGCGGCCGCTGCCGCCAGCACGAGCGCACCCGTGAGCAGGGCGGTCGAGTTCTGTCGCGGATCGAAGCTAACGAGCACGTAGGCGACCGCCAGCCAGGCGACGATGGCCAGCCCGAAAAGGGTGGCGTTGGCCAACCGGTCGAGGCGATTCACGGCGTGCGCCGCTTCAACTCGCAGAGCTCCCGAAGTGGCGCACGCGCCCGAGCAGATCGACCCGCGGCCGGCCACGGTCGCATGCCGCCCAGCCGACCAGGTCCGAGCGCCGCCCGAAAAGCACGACGACCGACTCGCGGCGACGCGGGCCGCCACGCAATCCGCCGCGCGTGCGGAAACCCGATGGCGTTTCTTCCGCAACCGCCGCGGACGGCGCGAGCAGTCCGGCCGCGCCGCCGGCACGCAGGCGCGACGCCTCCGCCCGGCACGCCGCGTAGGAGTCGTCCTCGCCGAGCAACGTCTCGCGCTTCAACCTGGGCCTAGCCTGCGGCGGCTCGGCCACGTCGATCGCCCAGAGCGACCGTTCGATGCCGGCCACATCTGCGGCATCGATGATCTCCTCGTGCCGCAGGAATTCGGCCCACGCGGCATCGGGCGTCGACGATAGGTACTGGACGGGTCCGTCGCCCGCTCCGTGCCAGCGCGCCGGAGGCTGGTCCGACGACTCCCACAGGAACGGGAAGCGCGGGTCGACGTGGCGATAGAAGATCACGTGGCGCCGCCGGCCCCGGCGAGTTCCGCGGCGAGGCGCCGCGCGGACTCGACTTCGGGTTGGTCGGGTTGCCAGCCCGAATGCAGCAGCTCGCGTGGGGTGCGGCCACCGAGCTGGCTCCGTGGCCGGTCGAACCAGCGGCGTATGCCGATGTGGTTGTACGCGCCGCCCAGGTCCGACACGACCAGTGCCAGCCAGTGCACGCGCGCCGCTACCTCGTCAGGCACCGTTCTTGTCCCGGCCGCATAGCGGCGCAGGCTCACGGGCGACGCGCCGATCAGCGTGGCGAGCTGATCAACATCGAAGACGTCGAGCAGCTGAATGAACTCGCGTGCCGGCAACGGCGACGCGCGCAGGGCTTCGTCGAGGCGCCCGATCGCGCGTCCCAGCCGCAGCGGACTACCGCCGCCGAGCAACTCCAATGCGGCGTCATGGCCAATGCCTTCCGCCGAAGCCGCACGAGCAATGCCGCGCACCAGCTCGAGATCGAGGCGGTTTATCTCGCGTCGGTCGCGCAACAGGCCCAGCGCAAGCGCACGGCGAACCAGCCCGACCGCCGGACCCAACAGGCCCGGCCGGTTCAGCGGTGCGTCAACGGCATCTATTCGGATCACCGTCATGATCCATATGGTAACCGCTCGCCTCAGGCAGCGCTACTCGAGCAGACCGTCCGGTAGGGACAGTAGCCACACGCTACCGGATTCGGTCGCGCGCCGAATTCCTCGCGACGAATGCTGTCCGCGACGGTCATCAGCTTGCCTTCTGCCTTTTCCAATCTCGCGGGGTCGGCCGTCACGCGGCCCACGACGCCGCTATCGAGAAAGTGCAGGCGCATCTCGGCGGGCGGTGAGCCTGTCTCAGACCTGGTCGCGAGCGCGTACACCTGCAGCTGCAGCGAGTCCCGTGCTCGGGCGTCTGCGCGACGCTGGTCGCGCACGTCCGAGGTCTTGTAGTCGGTGACGACCAGGCCGTCCGCGCCGGCGTCGAGGCGGTCGATTCGCCCACGAACCACGTCGGGCCCGAGCTTGAACGTGAAGGGCCGCTCGACCGCGGCTGGTGGCCGCCCGGCGGCGAGCAGCTGTTCCGTGCGGAATCTGCCCAGCGCTGCCTTGCCGGCGGCGAAACGCGCCTCCTCATGCTCGCGCGACAGGAAACCTTCCGATCGCCAGGCCCGCTCGAACTCGGCCAGCAACTCGGTCTCGGCGAGTGGCTGGCCACGCGCCTGGCTGACATGGAAAGCAGCTACCGCGGCGTGCATGGCTGTGCCGTAAGTCAGCGCGTGGTGTGCCGGTGCCGGCAGGCCGACCACGTGGCGCAGACGAAAACGCTCCGGGCAACTCAGGTAATCGTCGACCTGCGAGAAGCTCAGCGACAGATGTTCTGCCCGGGCTGCGGGCCGCTGCGCGGTCGTGCTCCGCACCTCATCGACCTCGCGCGGCGCCATGCGTCTGAGTCCTTCGATGCCGGCGGCTGCCTCGGCGTTCAACACGGGCAGGTCGAGCGCCTCGGCGATGAATGGCGAGGGCCGGCACCGCCCGCGGCCACTGGCCGTGCTGGTGTGGTAGCTGAGATGCACCTCGTCACGCCCACGGGTCAACGCGACGTAGAACAACCGCCTCTCCTCGCCAAGATGAGCGTCGTCACCGTTGGGCCGGTCGACGAGCTCGTCGGGCAGCGCCAGGGCAGGCGGCCGCGACCGAACCGGAAAGCGGCCATCGACCAGCCCGCAGATGAAGACGATCCTGAACTCGAGGCCCTTGGCTCGATGGACGGTGAGCACCGAGACTCGCTCATCGAACGGATCACCCGGCGTATCCCCGTTTGCCTCAGCGACGTGTTCGAGGTGCGGCACCAGGAATGCGACACGGTCGGTTTCGAGCAGCTCCGCGCGCCGTTGTACCAGGGCGAAGAAACGGCCGACGCACTGCGCGTCGTCCTGGACAGCTGAATCGGGCGTCGAACCGGCCAGCCTGTTGAGCAGGCCGCTTTCGCGCAGGTACCCGTACAGGAGTTGCCCGCTGGGCCGCTCAGCGGAGGCGGCGACGCCGGTTCGCACGTGTGCCACCAGCTGGGCCGCGCTGGCCATCGCCGCGCCAGGCAGCAGCGCATCGTCACGCTCGCCCACCGCGGTCGAAAGGACGTCCCACAACGGCCGATGCCCCTGCCGTGCCCGGCGAAGCAGGCCGGCCAGGACCGCGGCATCGAGTACGTATGGCGCGGCAAGCGCGAGCAGGTAAAGCTCCAGGCTGGCCGAGGGGTCGGCGACCACACGCAGGTACGCCAGCAGCGCGCGAACCACGGGTCGGTCCAGCAGGGCCTCATGTTGCCCGGTTCGAACCGGCATGCCCAGGACCTCCAGGCTGCGCGCGACCTCGCCTGTCTCACCGTTGCTGCGGACGAGGACGGCGAAGTCTGATGGCCGTTCGCCGGCCGCGACGCGGCGGGCAATCTCGGTCGCGACCGCATCTGCTTCCTGGGCAAAGGTGGCGAATGCGCGTGCCCGCACAGGCTGGGCGCGACGGGCCCGGCGCTGCGCAATCTGCTGGTCGCCGCCCGGGTGTGCGTGAGTCAACAGGCGGCCGGCCGCCTCGAGGATCGGTCGGCGGGAGCGATAGTTGCGCCGCAGCACGATCCGTGACGCGCCGGGCAATGCCGTCGCGAAGCGCTCCAGATTGCCCGTCAGCGCACCACGGAAGCCATATATGCCCTGATCGGCGTCGCCCACGCACGTGATGTTCCTGTCGCTGCCGGTCAGCTGCAGCACCAACTCGAGTTGCGCGCGATTGGTGTCCTGGAGCTCGTCGACGAGAACGTGGCGATATCGCGCCACGAGGGCGGCCCGCACGGCCGGCCGCTCGCGCAGGAGCCGCAGCGGCAGGGCAATCTGGTCGCTGTGATCGATCGCGTCGCGCTCTCCCAGAAGCCGTTCGTAGGCACGAAAGGCGGTCGCGATCTCAGTCCGCGCCGCCGCCAGATCGGTCAGCGCCAGGCGCTCGTCGCGGCCCAGGCTCACAGCGCGCAGCGCGAGCTCGTGGGCGTGAGCGGCAAGCCGTTCAGCGGAAATGTCGGCGTCCTTGGCGCGCATGAACAGCTCGACCAGCGCCTCGAGGAAACGGGTCGGGTCGCCGAGCGGGCGATAGCGCTCGAGCCCGAGCTCGAACAAGTGCTCGCGCAGCAGGGCGACCAGCTCCGGACGCGTCAGCAGGCGCACGTCACCGGGCAGTCCGAGCTCGAGCGAGAACTCGCGCAGCACCCGGTCACCCAGGGCATGGAACGTCTGGATCTGAGTGTCCGCCTGGCCATACGGCACGAGCAGGTCTACCCGCGCCTGCATCTCCTGGGCGGCGTTGTCGGTGAAGGTGAGCCCCAGGATCTCGCGTGGCCGCGCGCGCTTGGTCGCGATCAGCCACGCGATTCGGCGCGTCACGACCTCAGTCTTGCCGGTGCCCGGTCCGGCGACCACAACCAGCGGGCCGGCGCGGTGACTTACGGCGCGGCGTTGTTCTCGGTTGAGGCCGGCCAGCAGTCCGGCACCGGCGTCGTCGACGGCAATGGCGGTGCGCAGCGAACGAGCCGGGACCGGCGCAGGAGGAGTATCCGCTTCCGTGAGGACGTGGGCCATGGCGCGATGTTGGCGGCCGGCCGTGCCAGCTTGGCTGTCACATCGGCCGCGACCGATTTCAGTTGCTGGCCGTCGCCCGGCGTACCGCCTCGGTTTCCTCGGCCGACAAGGCCGCTTCCGCTCGACCGGCGTTGATCGTCTTCAGGTAGATGCGCGTCTGCTGCCGCGAGTGCAGGCTCGAGATGACCACGCCGTTGGCAGCGCCGTCGAGCAACGCCATGGCGAAACTCTGCTGGCCGCCGGTGTCCTCGAACGGGTTGTAGCGGACGACCCCGACGTGCTGCACCGAACGCGCACCCACCGCCTCGATGCCGGGCAGCCGGGTACGCACCTCGCCAAGTGACTGTGCGAGTTCGCTGATGCGCGCGTCCTGCTGGTCGAGCTGACCCTGCACGTTGCCCGCCGCGACCATGCCCCGCCGAGTGCGCCCCAGCCGACTGAAACGGAAGGCCAGCCACAGCCACAGCAGCACAGCGAGCGCCGCAACGGCCAGGGCGACGACGGCGATCAGCAGCGCGGTATCGGAGGGCATGGCCGTCGGGATTCTATGTCGGGCATCGCTGCTAGACTCGGGCCGTGAGCAAGAGAGTGCGCAGCAGCGCTCGAAGCGCGCGGCGATCCGGTGGCCGGCCGAGCAACGTTCGGCGACGTCCACAGGTGGCGCCCGCCAGCCAGCTGGCGGCCGCCGAGGTCATCGCCCAGGACGTCGAGGCGAACGAGCCGGCAGAAGCGGCGGCCGAGCTGGGAGAAGTTGCCGGCACCACGCCGGCACGCCGGCGCGGCAAGGCCGGGGGCCTGCTCGCGGCCCGCGCGGCGACGGAATACCTCTACGTGGCGCAGGACATGCGGCGCATCCTTGCCGTCGCCGGCGGCCTGTTCGCGACGCTCATCGTCCTCTGGCTGCTGATCGTCGCGCTGCGCGTCATCCCGCTGCCGTTCTACTAGGCCCGGGCATCGCCTCGAGTCGGTCGAGGATCTGCTGCTGCTGCTCGAGCAGCTTCAACTGCTGGACGTTGATCCGGTGCAGCACCGTGAGTGTCTCGTGATCGGCTTCCGCACGGGCATCCTGCGCCGCTGAGATGACGTTCTGGCCGACGATGATGATCGGCAGCAGTACCAACTGGAGGAAAGAGTTGCTGAGCCATTGGATCGCGGTGGTCGTGTCGCCCTGCTGAAAGGCGGTCAGCGCGGCTGGCAGCGAGACAAGCGCGATGAAGGCGAATACGTACGCTGCCCACATGGTCCCCACGGCGCGCGTGATGAGCAGCGCCAGCCGGTTGTTGAAGCGCCCAACCGTACTCCGGCCGTGGATCTGAAGGTGAATCTCGGAGATGGGCACGTGGCGCGGCACGTGATTCATCAGCTCCTGCCTGACAGCTTCGAAGTCACGCTGGCCACCGGCCTGGGCATCGGTGGCCTGTCCTGCGCCGGTCATGCCTGGTCCTCCTTCGTAGAACGAACAATGCCGCAGACGGATTATCGCGAGCGACGCTTCGGGCGTATCTCGTCTCGGACACGGCCGGATGCGCGTGGCGCATCAGAGTCGGGCAATTGATGCGGCAAGGTCCGGCCATGTAGCTGATCTGGATCTGGTTGGCGCAGGGAATTGACCGGTTCCGAGCCCCTGCCCGCATCGCCGGCCCGCACCGCCCCAAAAGGCGGCTACGACGTGCCTTTCAGCCCCCCGCCTCGCGCCGCTGCTTATCCGCCAGCGCACGCCGGTGGCTTTCGCGTTCGGCCATCACGCCGCCGGCCACTTTCATGGCGTTGACCTTGCCGCTGGCACCCGGCGTTCGTCGCGGTCCGCCGTGCCCGGTGGCCTCGGTCCGGGCCACCCGCCGGCCCTCCATCCGCTCACCGATCACTCGCTCGTAGCCCTGCTCGGATGGCTGGTAGTAGCGCCGGCCAGCCAGCTCGTCGGGCAGGTACTGCTGCTCGACGTCGGCGCCTTCGTAATCCTGGGGGTAGACGTAGCCCTTGCCGGTACCGAAGTCGCGCGCCTCACGCCACGTCGCGCTGCGCAGGTGGTTGGGCACCGGTAGCGAGCCGCGTCGCAGCACATCATCCATCGCTGCCCAGTACGCCGATCCCGCACGATTCGACTTGGGCGCCGCCGCCAGGTAAGCCGTCGCCTGTGCGAGGGCGTATTGAGCCTCGGGCAGGCCCACCCAGTCGAGTGCATGGGCGGCCGACACGGCTACCTGCAGGGCGTGCGGGTCGGCGTTGCCGACGTCCTCCGACGCGCTGATGATCAGCCGGCGGGCGATGAAGCGCGGATCTTCGCCGGCGGCGACCATCGTCGCCAGCCAGTACAGCGCCGCGTCGGGATCGTTGCCGCGCAGGCTCTTGATGAACGCGCTGACCGTGTCGTAGTGGCCGTCGCCGGCGCGATCGTAGGCGAGGACCCGTTGCTGGGCGGCAGTCTCGATGTCCTCGACGCCCGGGCTGTCGGTCATCGCCGCCGCCGACTCGAGCACGTTCAACGCCGTCCGCGCGTCGCCGCCACTGATGTCGACCAGGTGCGCGAGCGCGTCCTCCTCAAGCGCCAGGCGGCCGCCGAGGCCTCGTTCGTCCGTCAGCGCGCGCTCCACCACGCTCCGGACGTCGGCATCCGCGAGCGGCTCGAGGCGGAACACGCGCAGGCGCGACAGCAGCGCGGAATTGACTTCGAAGTAAGGATTCTCCGTCGTCGCGCCGATGAGCGTGATCGTGCCATCCTCGACCTGCGGCAGCAGCGCGTCCTGCTGACTCTTGTTGAAACGGTGGATCTCGTCGATGAAGAGCACCGTCGAGCGACCACCGGCGTCGATCGCGGTACGCGCCTCGGCAATCACGCGGCGTACGTCGGCGACGCCCGACATGACCGCCGACAGGGTGGCGAAGGGCGCCGCGACGGCTTCTGCCAACAGCCGCGCGAGGGTCGTCTTGCCCGAGCCCGGTGGACCCCACAGGACCATCGAGGAGAGGTGCCCGCGCTCGATCATGCGCCGCAGCGCGCCGCGCTCGCCGACCAGATGCTCCTGCCCGACGAACTCGTCCAGCGAGCGCGGGCGCATGCGCGCCGCGAGTGGCGCGTGCCCGGCAGTCGGCGACGAGCTCATGGCGCGATGGTATGCCCCGCGGCGCGGCGCGCTAGTCTGCGCCCATGGAACGCTGGACACAGGTCGACGAGTACATCGACAAGCTTTTCAGGCTGACCGACGACGCCCAGTCGGCCGCGCTGCGCGACACCGCCGGCGAGGGGCTGCCGACGATCCAGGTGACCCCCGCGCTGGGGCAGCTGCTGGCCATCCTCGCGAGCGCCATGGACGCGCGGCGCATCCTCGAGATCGGCACACTCGGCGGCTACAGCGCCATCTGGCTGGCCCGCGCGCTGCCTGCCGACGGACACCTCGTCACGCTCGAGATCGACAGCCATCACGCGGACGTGGCGCGCCGTAACCTGGCCCGCGCCGGTGTTGCCGAGCGAGTCGAGGTGGTCGTGGCACCGGCTCGCGAAACGCTCGATCGTTTCATCGCCCAGGGCGAGCGACCGTTCGACATGGTCTTCATCGATGCCGACAAGGACGGCTACCCGGACTACCTCGAACGGGTGCTCAGACTGGCCCGGCCGGGCACGCTCATCGTCGCCGACAACGTGGTCCGCGGTAGTGACATCATCGATGCCGACAAGCAGGACCCGCGCGTGGCCGGGATCCGGCGCTTCAACGAGATGCTCGCGAACGATCCTCGGCTGCGGGCCACGATCGTCCAGACCGTGGGCGACAAGGGCTATGACGGGATCGCCGTGGCCGTCGTCGAACGGGCCTGACCACCGTCGGAGCCTCGGGCTACCATCAGGGCTCAGCCAAGTCCCAGTGCCGTATGGGGAGTGCCGCATTGCCTGACCGCGTCAACCTGCGAATTCCCGGTCCCACGCCATTGCCCGACGAGGTCCGCGAAGCCTCGGCACGGCAGATGGTCAACCACCGCGGACCCGAGTTCCGCGAACTGATCGGCCGCGTCACCGGACGCCTCCAGGACGCGTTCGTGACCGCCAACGACATCCTCATCCTGACCGCGTCGGGCACCGGCGCGCTCGAGTCACTCATCGTCAATCACCTGTCACCCGGAGACCCGGTGCTGGCCGTGAGCATCGGCGCCTTTGGCGACCGCTTTGCGGCGATCGCCCGCACGTACGGCGCGGACGTGACCAAGCTCGATGTCGACTGGGGCCACGCGGCAGAACCGGACCAGGTCGCCGGCGCGCTGCGCGATATGGCCGCCGCGGGCCGGCCGGCAAGCGCCGTCCTCATCACCCACAACGAGACCTCGACCGGCGTCGAGAACCCGCTCGCGGCACTGGCCGCAGCGGTGCATGAAACGGCGCCTGAGGCGCTCTTGCTGGTCGACGCGATCAGCGGCCTGGGGGCGGTGCCGTTCGAAACCGACGCTTGGGGCCTCGACGTGGTCGCCACCGGCTCGCAGAAGAGCTGGATGTCGCCGCCGGGGCTGGCCATGGTCAGCGTGTCCGAACGGGCCTGGGCGGCCAACACGCGCGCCACCATGCCGCGTTTCTACTTCGACCTTGCCCGCGCGCGCAAGTCGCTCGAGAAGGGCGAGACGCCGTGGACACCGGCCGTCGGCGTGGTGTTTGCGCTCGACCGCGCACTCGAGATGCTCGAGCGGGAGGGCTCCGCCAACGTGTTTGCACGTCATGCCGACTGCGCCCGGGCGGCGCGCGCCGGCCTGACAGCGCTCGGCTTCCGCCTGTTTGCCGACCCCGACCACGCATCACGCACGGTCACCTCGGCGTACGTGCCCGACGGCGTGGACTGGCCGACCTTCAATCGCCAGCTGCTCGCGGACGGCCTGGTCATCGCCGGCGGACAGGACCGCCTGGCCGGCAAGATCATGCGCATCGGCCACCTCGGCCGAGTCGACGTGGACGACGTGGTGGCCGCCATAACGATCATCGGTCGGGCAAGCCAGAGCCTGGGCCTGCCTGTCGATGTCGAAGCAGGAGCGGCCGCCGCCAGGGCGGCCGGCAGCGGTTCGTTGACGGCGGCCGGCGCGACCAGCGCGTGAGGGTCCTCGTCGCCGAGGCAATCTCGCCGGCCGGCGTCGGCTTGCTGGAAACACAGCACCACGTCGACGTCCAGACCGGCCTGTCGCCCGACGAGTTGCGCGCTTGCCTGCCCCTGTACGAGGCGCTCGTCGTGCGCAGCCAGGTGCAGGTCGACGCCGCCGCAGTCGGCTGCGGCCACGCGACTGCGTGTCATCGCCCGTGCCGGAGTTGGCGTCGACAACATCGACGTGGCCGCGGCAACCGAGGCCGGCATAACCGTGGTCAACGCCCCGACCGCGAACACGATCGCCGCGGCGGAGCTGACCGTCGGACTCATGTATGCCCTCGCTCGCCACATCCCGGCCGCGGATGCCTCGCTTCAGCGCGGCGAATGGCAGCGGAGCAGGTTCATGGGCCATGAGCTGCGCGGCCGAACGCTGGGCATCATCGGCCTGGGCAAGATCGGCTATGCCGTCGCCGCGCGAGCGCGGGCGATGGAGATGGAGCTCATCGGCTTCGATCCGTACGTCGATGCCGACAGCGCGGCCAGCCACGGCGTCAGGCTCGTCAGCCTCGACGAGCTGCTCGCGGGCGCGGACGTCATCACGCTGCACGTGCCGCTCGACGACAGCACGCGCGGCCTGCTGGGTGCGGAGCAACTGGCGCGCATGAAGCCGGACGCGTTGCTGGTCAACGTGGCGCGCGGCGGCCTGGTCGATGAAACGGCGCTCGCCGCCGCGCTCAGCGACGGCCGCCTGGGCGGCGCGGCGGTGGACGTCTATGAACACGAGCCACCGACCGGCTCACCGCTCCTCGGCGCGCCCAACGTGGTGCTCACGCCGCACCTCGGCGCATCCACGGTTGAGGCACAGGAGCGCGCCGGTCTGGAAGTCGCCGAACAGGTGCTCGACGTACTCGCCGGCCGGCCGGCGCGCTACGCGGTCAACAAGCCGGCGCACAGGGCCGCAGCGCCGCCCGCCTGAGCGAGCTCGATGGAGATCCCGGCCGGCCTGTCCGGCACGCTGGTGCTGGTGCGCCATGGCGAGTCGACGTGGGTCGCCCAGGATCGCTTCCAGGGCCGCGGTGATCCGCCACTCTCACCAGTGGGCGTACAGCAGGCGAAGCTCGTCGCCCGACGCCTGGCGGACCGGGAATTGGGGGCGCCGCTGCCGGTGCCTCATGGCCAACCAATCGGCATCTGGCACTCGCCGCTGGCCCGCGCCGACCAGACGGCACGGTTGATCGCCGAGCTGCAGCCCGGCACCACCCTCCATCCGACAGCCGGATTGATCGAGATTTCGCAAGGCCAGTGGGAGGGTTTGACCAAGACCGAGGTGAGCACGAGGTGGCCGGCCGAACTGGCCGCCTGGCGCAGGTCACCGGTCGACAACCATGCACCCGGGGGCGAGGCCCTGGCCGCTGCGGCCGCGCGCGTGGCCGGCGTGGGCAGCGAGCTGCTCAGTGCCCTGGCCGGCGTCGACGGCGGCGAGCCGTGGGCCCTGGTCGTGGCCCACGATGGCATCTTTCGCCTGCTGCTGATCACGTTGCTCGGCCTGTCCCTCGAGCACTTCTGGTCGTTCCCGTTCAACCTGTGCGCGGTCTCGGTGGTGGGCATCCGGGATGGCTCAGTCGCGCTGCGTGCCCACAACCTTGCGGCCGCCGAATTCGGCGCCGACCGGGGCGGCGCGCTCTAGCGGTCGGCTGGGCGCCGGAAGCGCGGTCGGCGCAGCAGCAGGCGCAGCAGGCCCACGCGCACCCGGCGATACGCGCGTACCAGGGCGCCGAGCACCGACTCGTCTGGCCGGCGGCGGGCGTAGGTCGCCTCGACCTTGGCCAGCGCAATCAGTTGCAGGTCGCCACGCGCGACGGGCACGAGTTCCGATAGCCGATCGGCGTATTCGTAGGTGGTCTGTGCCGGCTGGGGTCCGTAGCCGAGCCGGCGCGCCAGCGCGGCGACGCCTTCGAAGGCAGCCTCGGGCTCGGACAGGCGGACGCGGCGGAACAGGAAGTAGATGAGACCGACCCCCAGCAGCAGCACGGCCAGCAGGACCATCAGCAGCGGGATGGGCAGCTGCGGACCGGAGCGAGTCGTGGAATCGATCGGCAGGCTGCCCTTGTTGCAGGTCGGATCCAGGGGATCGATGCAATCGGGCTGCTGCGCAGGCCCGGCACTGGGGTTGGTATGCGGCGTCGCCGCGGGCAGCGGCGCCGAGCCGACGAAGTCGGCCGGACGCTGGCCGTTTTCCTGGTTGCCCGGCGTCGGGTCGAACTCGACCCAGCCGTAGGTCGGGAAGTAGACCTCGACCCAGGCGTGGGCCGCGTCGCTCTCGACGCGCCAACCGCCGTCGGATTGCTGTTTGCCGGGCAGGTAGCCCACGGCGTAGCGCGCCGGTATGCCAACTGAGCGCAGCATCATGACCATGGCCGTGGCGAAGTACTCGCAGTAGCCCTGCTTGGTCTGCAGGAAGCAATCGACCAGCAACTGGCCATCGCACAGGCCGCGAACGTCGGTGTTGTACTGGAAGCCGCCCGTCCGGTACAGGTAGTCCTGGAAGAGCATCGCGATGTGGTACGGGTCGCGCTGGCTGGCCGGCAGCTGCTGCACGAGCGATTGCGCGAGGCCCGATGTGACCGGCCCAATAGAACCCGGCCTGATGTCGAGGTAGCGCGAGATCCAGGCCGGATAGCTGGTGCCCGCCGCGGCAAGCCAGTTGCCCGCGAGCGCGCCGTTGCCATGCGTCTGGTCGACGACCGCGGTGACCGTGTACGGCTCGTCGGGGTTGATGCCATAGGTGAGCCGGGCTTCGACCAGCGGACCGTCCTGACCGCTGGTGATCACCTCGCTCGGCTGGTCGACCTTGATGGGGCTGCCCGGAGACACGAACGTGTCGCCCCCGTAATTTGCAGGCGTGACCTGCACGGTGACCTGGGCCACGCCGACGCCGGTCGGTGGCGCATCGGCGGAACCCGCGGCGATATCGGCTCCCGCCGGACGCGTGTAGCCGGTTGTGTCCAGCTGCTGCCAGCTGTGGCCGTCGAACGAATCGTAGGTCGCGCCGCGCCAGCGATAACCGGCCTGGTCGCTCGACGTGGCGGTGAACACGAGGTCGCCCGAGGCCTGCCAGACGCCACGAATCGTCTGGGTGGGCGTGAACAGGATGTTCGGCCCGCGCGCCTGGCCGCTGACGCCGCCCAGCCAGCGGCTGACGGTGGTGCCAATGTCGAGCAGCTGCTCGTCCGCGGAGCGCCACGCGCCCGACAAGGGGGCTGAGCTGGCGTTCGCGGCGAGCACGGTCGAGGCGACGATGGCCACGCCCACAAAGACCGCGCCGTTGCGCATGAACGTGGTCGACACCTCACCCAGGTCGCCCAGATCGAGGAGTCGCCACGAGTGGATCTGCTGCAGCACGTTGAGCCGCACGATGAGCAGCAACGCGGCAATCGTGTAGGCGATGACGTACACGTATTGGTCGTGAATGGTGATCGAAACGTTGACCAGCAGGATCAGGCCGCTGAGCAGCAGCGCCGGCGCGGCGCGGTGGTAGCGGAAGACCAGGAAGGCACAGAAGATGCCGGCCCCCCAGAGCACGGCGCCGAGCAGCAGCAGGAAGACCGACGTTTCCTCAGACGGATGGCCGAGGACGATCACATCCTGCACGAAGCGGCCAACCGACAGGTTGAGATCGTGCAGGCGCCCGAAGATCGACGGCGACACCGAGACGGCCGAGCTGGTGGTCAGCAGCAAGGTAGCCGCGCCGATCAGAATGGCCAGTGAGTAGGCCGCCATCTTGCTCAGCCGGGACTTGGCCAGGCCGATGCCGAGCAGCACGCTGAAGAGTGCGACGAACGGCAGGAAGCCCGTCTGCGACCCCGGGGTGCGCGGGATCGAGCCGGCCCAGCGGGCATCGTCGATGGCGAGCGCGGTGACGACCATCATGGCGGTGAGGGCCAGGACACTGACCCAGCCCTCGCGCGGCGCTACCGGCATGACCGACAACTGGTCGTCGGCCGGCTCGCCGAAGAAACGCCGGCCGTAGGCTCGCGCGATCGCGGAGATGCTCACGGCCTGACCGCCTCGCGTGGGCCGGCCTTCGAGCGGAGCTGCGTCGCGAGCGATTGGCGCGGGCCGATATTCGATGCGTATAGGTCGTGCTCGGCCAGGGCGTGGCGCAGCGCGCGCGCGGCGCGTTGGTCGGCCGCGGCAGCCTCGTCGGTTGCCTGGGCGACTCCGTGGGAGCTGCGATACGCCTTCTCGAACGCGGCACGATCGAGCAGGACGAGGACGGTCTCGACGCCGCGGCCGCGCAGCCCACTCAGCGGGCGCACCCACCTGGGCTCGAGTGACGGCGTGATCACCACCGCGGTCATGCCGCGGCGCAGTCGGCCGACGCCCTCGACGAGGGCGTCCACCAGCGGCCGTTCGCCGTCGGCCTGCACGCCGGCAAGTACCTGCATGATCTTCTGGTACTGCCGCGGCCCGCGATCGGGCGGCACGACGATTGGCCGATGGCCGGTCGCAGTCAGGGCCACGTTGCGATTCTCGAGCAGCGCCCGGGCGGCGATCGACGCGGCAGCCCGGACGCCGTACTCGAGCGTCGATTCGTCGTCGCTGCCGCTGTGCCGCGTCGCCTGCAGGTCGAGGTAGATCCACACATCGGCGGTCTGCTCCAACTCGAACTCCTTGACCTGCAACTCGCCCTGCCGCGCGGTGCTCTTCCAGTGGATCCGGTTGAACGAGTCCGTGGGCGTGTAGGGCCGGATGCCGATCGCATGCGGCGTCGTGTGCGGCGTCTTGAGCGCCTGGGCATGCGCGCCTTCGATCGATGCCGGCGGCAGCCGCCAGCGCGGCAGCTGCTCCACGCGCGGATAGACGATCACATTGGCCGCTCCGCCGACGCTGGCGTGCGACTCGAACAGTCCCAGCGGGTCGCTGGTGCGCAGCGCCAGCGGTTCAACGCGGTAGTGGCCGCGCCGGGTGAGCGGCACGCGCACCGACCACGATTGCTCGCCGCGCGGGCCCAGCGAAACTGCCTGCCCGGGCAGGGGCATCGGCAGCGTGGTCGGGTTGTGAACCTCGAGCCACAGCTTGGGCAGGCGGCTGGTATTACGGACGGTGTAGCTGGCGCGCAGGATGTCGCCGGCCTGGGCGTGGACGCGATCCAGGACATAGCCGGCCTCGAGATCGGCCAGCCCGAAGCGAGTGACGACGTAGGCGCCGCCCACGGTCAGGATGCCCAGGTAGACCAGGAACCACAGGAACTGGACGCCGGTCGAGAGCGCACCAACCAGGACGACCAGCGCCAGGATCGCGAACTCGACGCGACGCAGCATCGCGATTCGGCGATCAGGCCGGCTTGACCGCGCGGCGCTCCGGCTTCGCCACCCGGTTCTCGACCGGCACGCTGTCGAGCAGCTCGCGCACGATCAGTCCAGCGTCGACGTCGCGCACGGTGGCCGCGGTCTTGATGATCAGCCGATGGGCGAGTGCCGGCACGGCCAGCGTCTTGATGTCGTCGGGAATGACGTAGTCGCGGCCCGACAGTGAGGCATGCGCCTGGCCGGCGCGGTAGAGCGCCAGCGAGCCCCGCGGCGAAGCACCCAGGTACACGTCGGGGTGGCTGCGCGTGGCATTGACCAGGCGGACTATGTAATCGCTGACCACCGAGTCGACGTAGATCTCGCGGATGCCGCTCTGCATCATGCGCAGCTCCTCGACGCCCAGGACCTCGCCGATCTCCTCGAGCGGGTGGGCACGCTTCTGCTCGTCGAGGATCACGATCTCGTCGATCATCTCCGGGTAGCCCAGCTGAATCCGCAGCATGAAACGGTCGAGCTGCGCCTCGGGCAGGGCGAACGTGCCCTCGTACTCGATCGGGTTCTGGGTGGCTATGACGAGGAAGGGCTCGGGCATCTTGTAGGTCACGCCGTCGATCGTTGCCTGGCGCTCCTCCATGCATTCGAGCAGGGCGGATTGGGTCTTGGGAGTTGCCCGGTTGATCTCGTCGGCGAGGACGATCTGGGCCATGATGGGGCCCGGCCGGAACTCGAACTCCTGCGTGCGCTGGTTGTAGATCGACAGGCCGGTCACGTCGGACGGCAGCAGGTCGGGCGTGAACTGGATACGCCGGAAGGTGCAGCCCAGACTGCGCGCGATGGCCTTGGCCAGGGAAGTCTTGCCGGTGCCGGGCACGTCCTCGATGAGCAGGTGGCCCTGGCACAGCAGCGCGATCAGCGCCAGCCGCACCTCGTTGTGCTTGCCAACGATGACGCGTTCGACGTTGGCGATGACCTTTTCTGTTGATTCCTGGATCTTTGCCACCCAGCGATCCCTCCAGGCCCGATCAGTTGTACCCTTGGCGGCCCCCTGCGCCCGGACCTGTCGCCCGGGATGGTCGGGTGATAGTACGTCCTACTCGCCGATTCGGTTCATCTATCGCCTTATCTGCTGGCATTCAGGTAGTCGCCCATCAGCGTTCCCGCCAGCGGCACAGCCTTCTGGGCGCCCTCCCCGCCACCTTCGACGATGACCGCCACCGCGATCTGTGGCTGGTCGGCGGGCGCGAAACCGATAAACCAGCTGTGCGGCGCCTCGCCCGGTGCCAGCTCGGCGGTGCCGCTCTTGCCGGCGACCGTGATGCCCGGCACCCGCGCGCCACCGGCGAAGGCACGCCCGTAGCGGCCCTCGACGGCCTGGACCATCGCCTGGGCGATCGCGTCGGCAGCGTCGGCCGGCAGCACCGTCCGCCAGACCGACGGCGCGAGCGAGGTCACTCCCCCACCGGCCGTCTGCAGCTCGTCGACCAGCCTGGGCTGCATCAGCACACCGTGATCGGCGATCGTTGCGGCCACCAGTGCCATCTGCAGCGGTGTGACCAGCACCTGCGCCTGGCCATATGCGGCGTTGGCCAGTTCGACCTGGTCGCGAAAACCGTCCATTGGCCCGTTGCCCGAGTTGACCTGGCTGGGCGACGTGGGCAACTCGAAGGGAATGGTGTCACCGAAGCCAAGCCGCGCCGCCCAGTCGACCAGGTTGGCGGGTCCGATCTGGAGGCCGGCATGCGCGTACCAGATGTTGTCCGAGACTTCGGTCGCCTCGTCGAAGTTGAGCGGGTGGTCGAGTTGGACCTTGCGCGGGAAGTCGTGAATCACGTAGCCGTCCACGTTGAAGCCGGTCCTGTACTCGGCCGGCTGGTCGGGGAACGTCGTATCGGCACTGATCGTGCCCGAGCCAAAACCAGCGATGGCGGTCACGATCTTGAACACCGAGCCGGGCACGTAGAGCCCCTGCGTGGCGCGATTGAGCAGCGGTGAGCCATCGTCCTGCTGGAGCGTGGTCATGTAGTGGCGGCCGCCGGTGGGGTCGACCAGCCGGTTGGGATTGAACGTCGGGCTCGAGACGAGGGCCAGGATGCGCCCCGTCGCCGGCTCGATGGCGACGACGGCACCCTGCTGGTTCCCGAGCAGGTCGGCCGCGGCCTGTTGCAGCTCGAGGTCAAGCGACAGATGCAGGTCGGACGGGTCGTAGGGCTGGTCGCGGAACTTGCGCAGCAGGTCGTCGCCCGGGGCTAGCGACGCCAGGCCGGTGAGTTGCGCGTCATAGGTCCGCTCGAGGCCCGCCGTGCCAAAGACCGCGCTGTCATAGCCCACCACCGGTGCCACGACCGGATAGGGGTATTCGCGCAGCGGGTTGCCGCCGTCGTCGACGGTGCGCGCCAGGACCTCGCCGCCCGCGGCATAGATCGTCCCGCGCGGCGCCTCGCGAGTGGCCTGGATGACGAGCGGATTGAGCGGGTCCGAGGTCAGCTGCTGCGCCTGGACCACCTGCCACCAGGTCAGCCCTCCGGCCAACGCGGCATAGGCGACGGCGAGCGCCAGCGCCAGGCGCACCAGGCTGCTGGCGATCCGGGGCGGAGCCGGCGCTGCTGTGCGCTCGGAGGGCGGCTCGGAGCCGTTCATGACAGAGCGCTCTCGAGCCGGCCGCCGGCGCGCCGCGCGCGTCCCGTCAGCCGTTCGACGAGGCCGCGGCGATTGTCCGGTGGCGGCGCCTCCACGCCGCGGTCGCTGAGCGCCAGGAGGAGGCCGATGACCGCGCCGTTGACGAGCAGCGAGGATCCTCCATAGCTGACGAAAGGCAACGTGATGCCGGTCAGCGGCACGACGCGCAGGTTGCCACCGACGATGATCGCGGCCTGAACCACCACCACCAGGGTCAGGCCGGTGGCCAGGAGTGCCCGAAAGTCGTCAGCGGCGGTGGCTGCGATGCGAAAGCCGCGCTCGGCGATGACCGCGTAGACGGCGAGCACCGCGAGCGCGCCGAGCATGCCCGTCTCCTCGGCCAGCCCGGCAAAGATGAAGTCGGTGTGGATGGCCGGGATAGATGGCACGTCACCGACCTGCGGCAGGCCAGCACCGAGCCCGGTGCCCAGGATGCCGCCGCGAGCGTACGCATAGAGCGCGCGAATGATCTGGTAACCGCTGGTCTGGGCATAGGCGAACGGATCGATCCAGATGTCAACGCGCTCCTGCACGCGCGGCACGAACTCGTACAACACGGCGCTGCCGGCCAGGAACAGCCCGAGTCCCAGAACGACGTACGAGATGCGTCGCGTCGCGACGTACAACAGCGCCAGGAACACCAGGAAATAGAGGAGCGCGGCGCCCAGGTCGCTCTGGACGATGACGATCGCCAGCGCAACTCCCCACATAGCGAGCATCGGCACCAGGTAGGCGAGTGGCGGCAGCCGCAACGGCCCGATCCGCGTGCTGGCCGTCGCCAGCAGGTTGCGGTTCTCGGCGAGGTAACCGGCCAGGAAGACGACCAGGATGACCTTGAGCAGCTCCGAAGGCTGCCCGGAGAAGGGCCCGATGCGCAGCGCCAGGTGAGCTCCACCCACGGTGTCGCCGAAGAGGAAGACGAGCAGCAGCAACGCGATGCCCGCAGCCGCCCAAGTGTACTTGTAGCGGCGCAGCCAGCCGTCGCTGCGCACCAGGATCGCCAGCAAGGCGAGCACCACCAGTGACAGGCTGAGCCACACCAACTGGAGCGGTCCCAGGCCCAGCGTCTGGCCGCCGATGTCCTGCTCGACCAGGTCCTGTGGCAACCGGATCATCAGCAGCAGCGAAATGCCCCCGAGCATGGCGGCGGCGGGAAACAGGATCTCGTCCATGCGCCTTCCGGTGACCACGAAGGCGACATGAATCACCAACAGCAGACCCAGATACGTCGCGAGCAGGTGGGCGTCACCAACATCCAGCCGGCCGGCACGGAACGAAGCCAGGCTCAGCCAACCGACCGACAATGTCAGCGCGACGAGCAGCAGCAGGCCCAACTCGCGCCGACGCAGGTGCGGCCGAATGCCTGCGCGGCTGAGCGCCGCGACGGCGGCGGTCATGGATTGGTCGCCCGTTCCAGGCGCAGGCGAACCTGGCCGACCTGGATCTCGTCGCCGTAGCCCAGCGGGAGGAGACCCTCGACGCGCTGCCCGTTGAGCCACGTGCCGTTGGTGCTGCCGCGGTCCTCCACGTACCACGCGCGACCGCGGAAAGTAAGCAGGGCGTGCTCGGCAGAAACGAACGTGTCGTCGACGACGATCGAGTTGTTCACGTCACGCCCGAGCGAATTGACAGCGTCGATCGGAATCGAGCTGCCGACCTCGGGCCGGCCTTCGGGGGCAGCGACCACCACCAGCCGGCCGAGTGCGCGCCCCGCGCTCGCGACGCTAACGCGCAGATCACGCCACAGCGCACGACCGACTGCGAACAGGAACACATAGATCAGCGCCACGAAGGCGAGACGGAGGATCCAAAGGCTGATGGTGAACACGTCCATGGGCGGACGTCAGAGTCTAAGAGGCGGACTCGATTGTGACCGTCGAGTTGCCCAACTGGAGGACGTCACCAGGCCCCAGCGCGATCTCGCTGACGGCGCCGCCATTGACATACGAACCGTTCGTGCTGCCCAAATCCGTGTAAACCAGCATGCCCAGGCGCAGCGTGACCTGTCCGTGGTGCCGCGAGACGCGATCGTCCAGCAGGACGATGTCGTTGTCCTGCGCCCGGCCAATGCGCATCGCCCCGGGACGTACGGACAGACGCGTTGCGGGATGGTTCGGAGCGCGGCCTGCCAGCCACGCACGGGGCACGTTGGGGCGCGGGATCGGAAACACGGAGGTGTCGGGTGATGCCTCGCCGGTGCCACCTTCCGGGTCGTGCTGGTCAGTCGGCTGGACCTCCACCCGTTCCCCACCAACGAGAACCTGATCGTCGCTCGGGCGTGCCGTCACGGCGAAGGCGCGAACGTCGCCGGTCGACACCACCGGTGAGGCATCGATGGTGATCACCGGCTGTGCCGGGAGCGTGTAGCCATGTGCTCGAGCGTAGGTTCGAACGCGCGCGGCGAGGTCGGCGGCGAGCTGGGCGCGCTGCTCGGACAGCGAATCGAAATCGGCCCGGTTGAGTAGGACGCGATACGCGTTCGGCACGTACACGCGGCCGGAGCGCGTGACACGTTCCGCCTCCACGACGCGCTCGACGGTTCGCTCGATCTGGACCGGGTCGAAAGTCGTGCGAAAGAGCCGCGCCGCGGGCCGCTCGAACAGCCGCTCGAAGAACCGCTCGACGGCGGCGAGAGGGCCTGCCATCCGGCCGCGGAGTCTAGCAGAGGGTGACTCCGTCGCCGTCATGGGATGGGCCTTCGGGACCATCTGCGCCGGCCACGGGTACTCACCTCCCGCTGGTGCCTCGGCGCGCCAGCGACGATGCTGGCACTCCTTATGGCCGGGTTTGAGATGTTCTGCGAGCGCTGCGGCACGCGCTACGAATATGGAGCCCCGTCGGGCGGCGGTTTGTCGCGGCGGGTGCTTGATGCTGTCGGATTGCGTTCGGCGGCTGACGGCGCGCTGCCAATGCTCACACTGTGTCTCAGCTGCCGCGGATACACCTGCGACGCCTGCTGGAACGGGGAGGCGGCACTGTGCAAGACGTGCGCGCCGGTACCCGAGGAAGTCATTCCGGTTGCGCCCGTCGAACAGCCGTCGCCGCCGCCCGCACTGGCGTTCGGGGCACCGCTTGGCGCATCGGTCGACTTCGAGCCTGCCATCCCGCCAGCGCCGGCCGCCGACGTGGCGCCCGCATTCCAGGCCCCACCGGCCTCCTCCGCGGCAGCCGAAACACCTCTACCGGCCGAACCGCATTTCGCGCCCATGGTGGAGCCCGAGCCGGTCGTGTACGCCGAGCCCGAGCCGGTCGGCGAGCTGACGATGCCCGGCGAGCCCATCCATGCCGGCCAGACCGAATTCGTCACCGAGCCCGCGGTGCCGTTCGCAACGGAAAGCGAATTGGTCGAGGCCGTCGTCGAGCCGGAGCCGCAGCCCGAGTTCGTCGCTGGACCCGAGCCGGAGCCTGAACCGGTCGCGGTTGCCGAGGAGCCCGAGCCCGAGTTCGTCGCTGAGCCTGAGCCAGAGCCTGAACCGGTCGCGGTTGCCGAGGAGCCGGAGCCCGAGTTCGTCGCCGAACTCGGAACCACAGCCCGAAGCAGAGTCTGTTGCTCAGCCTGAGTTCGTCGCTGAGCCCCAGCCAGAACCTGAACCGATCGCGGTCGCCGAGGAGCCCGAGCCTGAGTTCGTCTCTGAACCCGAGTTCGTCGCCGAACCCGAGCCGGAACCTGAACCGGTCGCTCTTGCGGCTGAGCCCGAGCCTGAGTTCGTCGCCGAGCCTGAGTTCGTTGCCGAGGAGCCGGAGCCTGAGTTCGTCGCTGAGCAAGAGGCTGAGTTCCTCGCTGAACCCGAACCAGAACCTGAAGCGGTAGCGGTTGCCGAGGAGCCGGAGCCTGAGTTCGTCGCTGAGCCTGAGTTCGTCGCTGAACAAGAGCCAGAACCTGAAGCGGTAGCGGTTGCCGAGGAGCCGGAGCCTGAGTTCGTCGCCGAGCCTGAGTTCGTCGCTGAACAAGAGCCAGAGCTCGTGGCTGAAGCTGAGCCAGAACCTGAGCCCGTCGCGGTTGCCGAGCCCGAGCCGGCTGTCGCCGAGCCCGAGCCCGCCGTCGCCGAGCCCGAGCCCGAACCGCAGCCCGCGGCTCCCCTCGCGCTGCCACCGAACATTGCACCGCCCACCTGGCCGCGCATCGGGACGCCACCTCCGGCACCCCCACCGGCCTACGTCATCGCCCGCCAGTCGCCCGAGTGGCCGCCGATTCAGCCGGGCCTGTCAGTGCCCGTACGCTCGGCGCCGCTGGAGCAGCCAATGCCGACGGTGCGCCCGTGCCACCACTGCGGCCTGCCGGTCAGCTCGCGCGCGCACTTCTGTCGTCGATGTGGCTCCGCGCAGTCGGTCAACTGATCTCTAGTCGGCGGCGTTCTCGCCGGCCATGGTCTCGCGATCCCGGCGGAGACGCGCCCACGCGGCCCCGTAGAGCAGGATCTGGTAGCTGAGATTCAGCCAGACGAACGTACCGAAGACGGTGGCGATGAGGCCAAAGCCGGACAGCCCACCGATCAGCAGCGGAGCCAGCAGGCTGAACAGGTTGGTCAACAGTCCGATCGCCACGCCCGCCAGGACGGCCGGCGGCAAGGCAGCGCGCGGACCAGGGGGCAGCGTCGGTACGAACAGGTAGACGCACCACACCAGCACGACCATGACCGCCAGCGATGCCAGCGGAACGAGATATCCCCAGATGGCCATGCCGCCCACCAGCTGGCCGACAAAGGCCCACACACTGCTCAGCGACACCATTCCGATGATCAGCACGAGGAGGACCAGCACAGTCGCGACGCCGCGCAGGCGTCGCGCGATTTCGTTACGCGTCTCCCCGCCCGGAAATAGCCGGCGCATGACCTCGTCGAGGGCCGAATAGAAGCTGCTCGAGCCCCACAGCAAGCCGATGAGCCCGAACAGGGACAGGGCGCTTCGCTCGCGGACCACGGTGTCGAGCGACGCCTGGAGGAGGTTCTCCAGCGGCGGCACGTAAGACACCAGTTGACGCAGCAGCGCCTCGCGTTGCGCCGGATCCTGGATCAGCCAGCCGAGCACTCCGGCCAGAAGCAGCAGCACCGGCACGACGGCGAACATGGTCGTGAAGGCGAGTGCCGAGGCGAACAGGCCGGCACCGACCTCATTGGCGTCGGCGACGACGGCCAGGACGCGCGCGACGATGGCATTCCCGGTTACCCGCCCGACGGCTGCGTCGAGGCGCCTGCGCCAGCCGGCCGAACTCAAGCCTCAGTCGCTCGCGGCGGCCTTGTCTCCCGCTTGCTTGGCCGAACTCTTGTCAGCACCATCGGCGGAGTGCTGCTCGCCGCTTCTCTCTTGTTCCGTTGCACCGTGCTTCTCCTCCCCCTTGGTCGACGTGCCCCGGGCAGCACTCGAGGTGCGCTCCTTCTTCGCCCAACCGGAACCCTTGAATACGATCGCAGGTGTCGATAACAGCTTGCGCATCGGGCCGCCACAAACAGAACAGGCGGACGGGCCGGAGTCGTGAACGCCGTGTATCACCTCGACGCGATGACCGCACGCCTGGCAGCCGTATTCGTAGATGGGCATGGCGTCAGCCGGGGGTGCGCATGCCGCACTTGGGGCAGTACGTGGCGCGGCGGTCGACCGCTCCAAAGCCACAGTGCGGGCAGGCGGTGTGTTGGGCGTCGATGATGGCGACCGGGCGCTCGACACGACCCAACTCGGTCGCCCCCTGGCTGGCCATCACGTCGACCATCATCTTGGTCAGCAGCCGTTGCGCCGCGCGCGCCGTGTCGGCGCGCACTCCGCTGCCGCCCCAGCCAACGAGCAGACGGACGATGAGATCGCCAGTTGTCTCGTCCCAGTAGCTGACCGGCCCGCCGACGATGGCATCGAAGCGCGGGAAGCCCTCACCGTCGACGTCACCATGCAGCAGCGCGACGGCGAAGGTCTCGTACGCGAGATCGATGGCGTCGACCGTCTCGAAGATGAGCAATGCGTGGCGGGCCATCGGCGACCGCCCGTGGTGGACGTTTATCCAGTGCAATGCAGGTTCAGGTCTGACGATGCTCGGTGCCGCGTCCTGGAACTCAATCGGCAACGGCTCGATGAGTTCCACGTCGCCTCGGGCAAATCCGTGCAGCAGGGCGTTGAGGCGCTGCGGCGCATCATGCTCGGCGGCCGGCAGCCTGATGCCGTGGCTGCTCAGCGAGTGGTACTGGAAGCGCACCACCTGCTCCTCCGACTCGAGTTGGTCGGGCGCCAGCTGGACGCGCGGCGGGGGTGGCGGCGCAGGCTTGCGCGAGCGACGAAGAAACGGCAACGGCATCTACGACTCCCTCATGCGTTGGTTGAGCGTGGCCACTTGATCTCGAAGTTCGTTCGCACGTCGGCGAGTGGCCTCGACCACGTTCGCCGGCGCTCGGGTGAGGAATGCGTGGTCGGCCAGGCGGTTGTCCGCGGCCACAAGCTGGGCCTCGAGACCGAGCAGTTCTTTGGCCAGCCGCTGCCGTTCGCGTTCGCGGTCGGCCGCCGATCGCACCATGCGCGCTTCGCCGGCCACGGTAACCACGGCCAGTCCGCCCACCTGTTCGTCCAGGTCGGCACGTCGCTCGACCAGCTGTGACCTGATCCGGGCCAGGCGTTCGAGCACCGGCTCGAGGGAACTGTAGGCGGCGCGCGCCGCCGAATCGGACAGCCAGATGCGGGCTGGCAACCAGTCACCCGCCGGCACGCCGGTTTCGGAGCGGGCCGTACGCAGCGCCGAGACGAGCTCGATCAGCGCCGCCGTCCCGGCTGCCATGTGCGGATCGACCGCGCCCGCCGCGTCTTCGCCAGTCGGCCAGTCGGCAACGATCAACAGTTCGGCGTCGCCGGCCGCGTGCGGCAGGCGGCCCCACAGCGCCTCGGTCACGTGCGGCATGAGCGGATGGAGCAGACGCAGGTAGCGGTCAAGCACCCACGCAAGCGTCCACCACGTGTGTTCGGCCCGTTCCCTCGCGGACGTGAGCGAGACCTTGGCCATCTCGAGGTACCAGTCACAGTATTCGCTCCAGATGGCGTCGTAGAGCAGGCGCGCGACCTCGCCGAAGTCAAACTCCGCGTAAGCCTTCTCGACGCCCGCGACGGTCCGGGCACAGCGGTCCAGGATCCAGTGGTCGGCCGGTCCGAGCAGCTCCGCGTCGGGCAGCCTCAGCGGCGACTCGTCGGTGATCGTCTGCGGGCGCGCCCCGACCACGAAGCGGGTCGCATTCCACAGCTTGTTGGCGAAGTTGCGCGCGCCTTCGAGCCGCGACGGGCTGAGCCGCTGATCCGCGCCGGCCGCGGTGCTGTGCAACAGAGCGAAGCGCAGCGCGTCCGCGCCACTCTCGTCGATCATGGCCAGTGGGTCGACGACGTTGCCGCGCGTCTTCGACATCTTGGCGCCGTAGGGGTCGCGAACCATGCCGTGCAGGTAGACCGTGTGAAACGGTGCCTCGCCGGTGAGCCACTCCCCGAGCATCATCATCCGCGCCACCCAGAAGAAGATGATGTCGTACCCGGTCTCCATCACGCTCGTGGGATAGAAGCGTTCGTAATCGGGCGTCATGTCGGGCCAGCCCAGCGTCGAGAACGGCCACAGGCCGCTCGAGAACCAGGTGTCGAAGATATCTGTCTCGTGGCTCAGTCGATCGGCCGGGCAGGCACACTGGGCGCACTGCTCCGGGCCGTCGGCATCGGCCGATACCGTAACGTGGCCGTCCGGGCAGTACCACGCCGGGATGCGATGGCCCCACCACAACTGGCGACTCAGGTTCCAGTCGTGGATGTTCTCCATCCAGTCGAAGAACACTTTCTCGAACCGCTTGGGCACGAACCGTGTGCGACCCTCGCGCACCCCGGCCATCGCCCGCTCGGCCATGGGCTTGACGTTCAGGAACCACTGGGTCTTGATGCGCGGCTCGACGATGTCGTCGCTGCGCTGACAGCGGCCGATGACCATCTCGTGCGGCACCGCCGCCACCAGGTCGCCGCGCGCCTCGAGATCGGCCAGGATGCGCGCCCGGGCCGCGGCAAGCGTCAGTCCAACGTAGTCAGCACCACGCTCGTTGATACGCCCATCGTCGGTCATCACGTCGATCGCGGAAAGTCCGTGGCGCTGGCCGGTGGCGAAGTCGTCCGCGTCGTGTGCCGGCGTGATCTTCACGGCCCCGGTGCCGAACTCGGGCTTGACCACGGCGTCGGCGATGATCGGCACCACGCGTTCGACGAAGGGGATCATCACCCTGCGCCCGACCGCAGCGCGATAGCGCGTGTCGTCGGGATGTACGGCAACCGCGGTATCGCCCAGGATTGTTTCCGGCCGCGTGGTCGCGACGACGATCGCATCGTCCGGATCGACCGACCCGTCATCGCGCACGAAGTGGTAGCGCACCGACCAGAGCGTGCCGGTCGTCGGCGTGACCACAACCTCGAGGTCGGACAGGCTGGTCTGGTCGCCGGGGCACCAGTTGATGAGCTGTTCCGCACGGTAGGCGAGTCCGTCGTCATAGAGTCGCTTGAAGGCGACGCGGACGGCACGTGCCGAGCCTTCGTCCATCGTGAATCGCAGCCGCCCCCAGTCGAGCGACAGCCCAAGCTTGTATTCCTGGTGGGTAATGACGCCGCGCGTATCGTCCATGAACTGCCACATGCGCTCCAGGTAGCGATCTCGACCGAGCGACTCGCGGGACTCGCCTTCGCGGGCAATGATCTTGTCGAGTACCACGTGGGCGGCGATGGACGCGTGGTCGACGCCGGGTACCCACAGCGCCGGGCGCCGCTGCATGCGCGCGCGCCGGATCATCGCGTCCTCAACGGTCGAGGTCAGGGCGTGGCCGATGTGCAGCGAGCCGGTGACGTTGGGCGGCGGCTGGGTGATCACGAAGGGCTCGCGCGACCAATCCGCGCGACTGCCCGCACCATCCGGCGCGAAGACGTCGGCCGCGAGCCAGCGCTCGTAGATCTGCGGGTCTACCTCGCCCGGCTGGTACGCCGGCGGCATGTCGGTCGTGGGTCGGCTCGTCGTGGTCAACTCGTCTCCAGAAAACGAAACACCCCGATCGTCCAGCGGACGAACGGGGTCGTGGTACCACCTGCTGGTTCAGTTGCCGGCGTACCGCAGTCATCCCACGGCCTTTTCTCCGGCAACTCTCAATGCGCGCTAACGGGCTGCTCCCGCACGACTCGCGGACGACGTTCGCGCCATCTGGCTGGTCCGGCTTTCAGCCCTCGGCCGGACGTCTCTGCTCAGCCCGGGTGCGGCGCTACTCCTCCCGCTCGGCGTCGTGAGCGCCGAGTGTACCATCGGCCGCGTGTGCTTCGACCTCGACAGCCACCCACCTATTCCGCCGCTCGCCGGCGCCGCCATCGATGGTCGTGGCATCCAGCTGCAGGCGGCTGACGACATCGATTTCGCCGCGTTCGAGGCGCGGCCCACCGCGCCCAGCGGAGCAGGCATGATCATCCTGCCCGACGTGCGCGGGCTGTACCCGTTCTACGCGGAGCTCGCCCTGCGTTTCGCCGAAGCTGGCGTGGCGGCGATCGCGATCGACTACTTCGGTCGCACTGCTGGGCTCGGCCAGCGCGGCGACGACTTCGACCACCGCACGCATGTCGACCAGACGCAGTGGCCCAGCCTGTTGCTCGACATCCAGGCGGCGCGCGACCAGATGGCCGGCTGGGGCGAGGTGCGCGCCGTATTCAGTGTCGGCTTCTGCTTCGGCGGACGGCTGTCCTTCCTGTGCGCTTCGGAACCGCAGTTGCAGATGTCCGGGGTGGTGGGCTTCTACGGGTGGCCAGTCGGCGAGTCGCGCGGAATACCGGCGCCCATCGACCGGGCCGACGACAACCTGGCGCCCATTCTCGGGCTGTTCGGCGGTGCCGATCAGGGCATCACCGCCGACATCGTGGACACCTACCGCACGGCCCTCGACGAGGCGGGCGCCGACAACGAGATCGTTGTCTATTCCGGCGCCCCGCACAGCTTCTTCGATCGCAAGGCGGCCGAGTTCGGGGACGCCTCAAGCGACGCCTGGGCGCGTGTCCTCGATTTCGTGCGACACCACACGCCGGCGGCCTAGCCGAGCGAAAGGGCGCTCGCTATCTCGCGGTAGGCGTCGATCGCGGGATTGGTCGACTTCTCCGCCCGGACCTGCAGGCAGACGTGGTCAGCGCCGGCGTCAAGATGCGCCCTGACGCGCGAGACAATGGCATCGACGTCGCCGATCGCGATCACCGCGTCGATCAGGCGGTCGCTGCCGTCGCCGGTGACGTCCTCGTCGCTCCAGCCCATGCGCCGTAGGTTGTTCGCGTAGTTGGGTAGCGCCAGGTAGTTTCGCGCAAAGGCGCGCGCGATGCGCCGGCCATCGGATCGGTCGGTGGCCAGGACGGCTGTCACCTCCGTCGCCAGGCAGGCTTCGGTGCCCAGCCTCTGGCGCGCGAATTCGGTGTGCTCCACGGGGACGAAATACGGATGGGCACCGTCGGCCCGCTGGGCGGCGAGCTCGAGCATGCGCGGCCCGAGGGCCGCGAGAACGAGCGGCACCGGCGGGTCGGGTGTCGGGGCGGCGTATTGCGCGGCGTCCATTGCATCGAGGTAGGCGCGCATCTGCTCGATGGGTTTGGCATACGTGCCGCCGCGAGTCGCCACTGACGGCGCGTGGCTGACGCCGATCCCGAGCACGAAGCGGCCGGGATGTGCCTCGCCGAGCGCGCGCGCTCCATTGGCCATGGCCATCGGGTCGCGCGCGTGGATGTTGGCAATGCCCGTCCCGAGGATCGCGTGGTGCGTGCCCTGGAGCAACACGGCGGCGTGAGCCATGACCTCTTTGCTGCCGAGGCTCTCCGGTATCCAGAGAGTGGGATATCCGAACTGCTCGAACTGTCGCGCGGCGTCCATTTCCTCGGCCGCGGCGAGCCGCTGCAAGGCAAAGCTCCAGATACCGACGGGCCCGAGCGCCTGGGCAAGCCGCCGGCCACCAAAACCACCGATTCCGTTCATCCCTCGATCATCGCACCCGCGCCGGCGGATAAGCCACCGATAAGTCAGCCCGGCCAGACTTTGTGCCGATGGCCCGGGCCGAGGACGACGAAAAGCTCGGGGCTCCTGCTGCACAAGTTGCGCCGGCGCGCCGGGCAGACACAGGAGCAGCTGGCGGCCGTAGCCCAGATTCCGATCGATAACCTCAGCGCGATCGAGACCGGCCAGGTCGGGCGCGTTCGAGTCAATCGGGTCCGCGCCGCGTTCGGAGGCGTCGACGGTCGGCTATATCTGCGGCCCTGGTACATGGGCGCGGCCGCCGATCGACTGCTCGACGAGGATCACTCGGCGATAGTCGAACAGGCGGCCGCAGTCTTCACGAGACGCTGGTGGCGGCCCGAGATCGAGACCTTCTCCGAGTTCGGCGAGCGTGGCTCGATCGATCTGTTGGCCGGCTACGAGGCCACGCGCACAGTGGCGGTGTGCGAGATCAAGAGCGCATTCGGGTCGCGCGCCGCGCGCGGCCCTCAGGCGGGGCGCTCGATCAGCTCGTCGAAGTTGGTCTCGTCGAGGCCGCGGTCGATCTCCGCCTTGGTCAGCAGCAGCGGCGCGCGGCCGTGGCGGATCGTCTCCTCGGTGATGATGCACTTGCGCACGTCGGTCCGCTCGGGGATGTCGAACATCACCTCGAGCAGGGACTCCTCGACGATCGAGCGCAGCGCCCGGGCGCCGGTCTTGCGGTTGAGGGCCAGCTCGGCAGCAGCTTCGATGGCGCCGGGCGTGAAATGCAGCTCGACCTTGTCGAGTTGCAGGAACTTCTGGAATTGCCGGGTGACCGCGTTCTTGGGCTCGACCAGGATGCGCATCAGGTCGTCGCGCGTCAGCGCCGACAGCGACACGGTGACCGGCAGCCGGCCGACGAACTCGGGGATCAGCCCGAACTTGAGCAGATCTTCCGGCATCAGCTGCTCGAGCACCTTCTCGCGCTTCAGCTTGTCGACCTGCGCCTGCGAGCCAAAACCCATCGTGCGCTTCCCGACGCGCTCCTCGACGATCTTTTCGAGGCCCTCGAATGCGCCGCCGCAGATGAACAGGATGTTGGTCGTGTCGATCTGGATGAAGTCCTGATGGGGATGCTTGCGGCCGCCCTGCGGCGGCACGTTGGCGACGGTGCCCTCGAGGATCTTGAGCAGGCCCTGCTGGACACCCTCGCCACTCACGTCGCGGGTGATCGACGGGTTGTCGCTCTTGCGCGCAATCTTGTCGATCTCGTCGATGTAGATGATCCCGCGCTGCGCCCGAGCGACGTCGAAGTCGGCCGCCTGAATGAGCCGCAACAGGATGTTCTCGACGTCCTCGCCCACGTAGCCGGCCTCGGTCAGCGAGGTCGCATCGGCGATGCAGAAAGGCACGTCCAGCACGCGCGCAAGTGTCTGCGCGAGGAGCGTCTTGCCCGAGCCGGTGGGGCCGACCAGCAGGACATTCGACTTCTGCAGCTCGACCTCGTCGACCAGGTGGCCTGCGGAAACGCGCTTGTAGTGGTTGTACACGGCCACCGCGAGGACTTTCTTGGCGCGGTCCTGGCTGATGACGTATTGGTCGAGCGCGCTCATGATCTGGCGCGGATTGGGCAATTTCGCCGCCTGCGGCTTGGCGCGCGGCGTGTCGAGCATCTCCTCTTCGATGATTTCCTGGCAGAGGTTGATGCACTCGTCGCAGATATAGACACCCTGGCCCGCGATCAGCTTGCGGACCTGCTCCTGGCTCTTGCCGCAGAAGCTGCAGCGATACGGAACCTTGGTGCCCTTGGTGCCACTCGTCGGCATGAGCTGTAGACCTACCCCCGCACGCGTTTCGTGGACGTCCGAGTATACGAGCCTACGGGATGGCAAATGGCCGCGTCAGAGCACTTCCGGTGCGGCGCCGCAGCCGTGCGGCGCCGGAGCGCCGCGTCAGTCAGCCCTTGGCCGGTTTCGGGCCGCCATCGTCGGCCGGCTGCGCGGGCGCCTCATCGCCGATCAGGCCGCGCGAGCGTGCTTCGCTGATCAGCGACCTGTCGGGCACGTTGTAGACCTCGTCGATGATGCCGTAGGCCTTCGCCTCGTCGGGCGACATGAAGTAGTCGCGCTGGGTATCCGTGTTGATCTTCTCGATCGGCTGCCCGGTGTGCTTGGCCAGGATCTGGTGGTTGAGCTGGATCAACTGCTCGAGCTCGCGCACCTGGATGAGCACGTCGGGCGTGTTGCCGCGGAAGCCACCCGAACCCTGGTGGATCATGATCCGGCTGTTGGGCAACGCGTAGCGTTTGCCCTTGGCGCCGGCAGCCAGCAGCACAGCGGCCATGCTCGCGGCCATGCCGATGCAGATCGTGCTGACCGGTGCGCGCAGGTACTGCATGGTGTCGTAGATCGCCAGCCCGGCCGTGACCACGCCGCCGGGCGAGTTGATGTACAGGCTGATGTCGCGATCGGGGTCCTCGGCCTCGAGGAAGAGCAGCTGGGCGATGATCAGGTTGGCCATGTGGTCTTCAATCGCGTCGCCCAGGAAGATGATGCGGTCCTTGAGCAGCCGGCTGTAGATGTCGTAGGCGCGTTCCCCGCGGTTGGATGTTTCGATGACCATCGGGACGAGCATCAGCGGCTTCCTTTCCGAGCTTGCGACTTCCTGACCGGCGATTGAGCAGGTGACTCGCCCGACGATTCTCGGCCAGCGGAGCTGTCGCCGTCGTGCAGGTGCTGCACGTTGCTGAACTCCGGGTGCTGCTCAATCCAGCGATCGATCAGTGTCTCCACCGTCTTGGAGCGGCGCAGCAGCGAGCGCGTGTAGCTCTGGCCACGCTCCGACTCGAGGTACGCGACGAGCCGTGGGTTGGCCGCGTAGCGCTCGCGCGATTGGGCGAGGTCGGCCGCCAGCTCGGCGTCGTCAACGTGCACGTCCTCCTTGTCGGCGATCTCCGAGAGCACCAGCAACGTCTTCACGCGCTTCTCGGCATCGGGCCGGAACTCCTCGAGCAGCTTCGCCTCATCCCGTTCGGTGGCCTTGAGGTACTGCTCGAAGCCGATCCCCTGCTCGGCGAGCCTGACGCGCAGCTCGTCGAGCATGACCTCCTGTTCGCGCTCGATGAGCAGGTCGGGCAGCTCGACGGTCGCGTTGGCGACCGCGAAATCGATGATCCGGTCGGCGAATTCGTGGCGTGCCCGGTCGAGGCCGTTGCGTTCGAGCCGCCGGCCGATTTCCGTACGCAGCTCCGCCATGTCCGCGAAGTCGCCAGCACTGCGTGCGAAGTCGTCGTCCGCCGGCGGCAGGCGCTTCTCGCGCAGCTCGAGCAGGTTGACCTCGAACTCGGCCTCGATACCGGCCAGCTCACCTTCGCCGTAGTCATCGGGGAACTTGAGCTTGAACTTCTTCTCGTCGCCCTCCCTGAGGCCGATCAGCTGAGCCTCGAAACCGGGCATGAAGCGCTCGCGACCAACGATCAGCGGCGTCCGATCGGATTGCGCCCCCTCGATCGGGACACCATCGCGTGTGCCGACGAAGCGAATCACGGCGTAATCGTCGTCCTGTGCTCCGCGGCCCTCGACCGGCACCAGGCTGGCCTGCTGGTCGCGCAGCTGCTCGACGACCTTGTCGACTGCCGCGTCATCGACCGCCTCGACGGTTATGCCAAACGGATAGTCGGCATAGGCGCCCAGCTTGACCTCGGGCCGCAGCGGCAGGGCGACGCGGTACGAGGCGCCGCCGGCCTCGCCAAATTCGAGCCACTCCGGCTCGGGCACCGACAGCACGTCGAGCTCCCGATCACGCACGGCCTCGAGCACCGAGCGCTCGAAAAGGTGCTCCTTGGCGTCGTCGTACAGTGGGTTGGGCGCGCCGGCGTCGTCGCGCCTGATGCCCAGCGCGCGCTCGAGCAGCGCGCGCGGCGCCTTGCCCGGCCGGAAGCCGGGCACCTTCGTCCGCTGCGAGAGGTGGCGCACCGACTCCTCCACGGCGCGTCGAACCTGCTCGGGTGGAAACTCCACCTCGAGCACGATCGTGCTGCGTTCCGCAGGCCGCGTGGTTACCTTCATCCGGCCGTCATCGGCATCGTTCATCGGGAGCGACGAGTATAGGGGCGTGGCCAGTTTCCTCCGGTTCCTGCTGTTGTTCGGCGTGCTGCTGGCGGCGCTTGTGCTCGTCGTGCTGCCGTTGGCGCTCGGTCCGTTGCTGGCCCAGCAGCTGCGCGACCATGGCCTGGAGGCCGAGTCGCTCAACGTCGGAGTCGGCCTCTTCGACCCCGGCCTGGTGCTCGGACACGCGCGCAGCATCACCGTGGACGCGACCGGTGTCAGCGCGGGTTCGGTCAAGATCGGCCGTGCGCGCATCACGCTGGGTGACGTTGGCCTGTTCGACCGCACATTCGACAACCTGAGCGGCGAGCTCGACGACGTCTCGGTCAGCGCCAGCGGCGAGACGCTTGGCATCGCCAGCGTCCAGCTCGACGGGGCCGCCGACGAGGCCGACGCCACGGGGCGCCTGTCCCAGCAGCAGGCGGACGACCTGGTCATGAACGCGGCGCGCCGCCAGGGTCTCGCGCTCGACGCCGTCCACTTCAGCGACGCGGGCGTCAGCGTCTCCGCTCACGGCTTCGAGGCTCCCGCCCACGTGGCCGTGCGCGGCGGAGCATTGGTCTTCGACCCGGGTGTCAGCGGTGCGATCGTGCTCGTCCAGCCCGAGCCGTCCGACGCCTGGCGGCTGGACGAGGCGTGGATCACCGCGGACGGCCTCAATGTGCACGGGACCGTCGATGTGGCACGGCTCGTCAGCCAGCTGAACAAGTGAGGTTCTCAGGATTTCCGGGCGATGGCCTCGCAACCGGGACGTCGAGCGATGGTGGGCGAGATCGGATTCGAACCGATACGCCGCTCACGCGACACCAGCTCCTAAGGCTGGCGTGTCTGCCATTCCACCACTCGCCCGCGCGGCGAATGATAGTCAGCCGAGTCCGTCGCCGGCGTTGACCGGCTGGCTACGGCTAATCCGCTGAGTCGGGCGCAGGTTCGAACAGGCGCTTGACCAATTCGCGCCCGGCCCGCGCGGTGACCGGACCCATCACCCGGTCATATGTCTTCCACAACGAGCGGCGCGCGTTGGCCGGCTCCTGGGGGTGATTGCGCGCGAGGTACGCGGCGAAGTCGCGTTCGAGGTGGCGTTCGACCTGCTCGCGCTGCTCCGGCTCGAGGCGGTTCACCGTTTGCTGGATCTCGTCCGGCAGCAGGCTGCGCGGCGGGCGCTGCGGCAGCAGCCGGCGCTCGGCCGCCTTGAGCACGCGTCGCGGACCACCCAGCAGCACGAACGCCGCGCCAGAGGCAAGTCCCGCGGTGCGCAGCGGGTTGCGGCGCACTTTGGCCGGTATGTCAATGGCCGAGCGCGTGGCCACACCGAGCTGATCGAGCTCCTGCGCGGCGCTCTGCCGCGCATCAGCTACTTCTTGCCGCGCGTCGGCAGTCGTGTCCGCCATTGTTCCTCCAGCCACGCTTTGGTTTCGTTGGCCGCCTCGATCGACTGCCGTGGATAAAGGTGCCCGAAGCGCGCCTCGAGATCGATCTGGCGCCAACCGAGCACCGCGCACAGGATCGGCCACAAAGCGAGGCCCGCGGTAACCGAGAAGCCGACTGCCGGCGGCCAGGTCCACGGCGCACCCCCCATCAACCAGCCCATGATCGCGCCGACGATCAGCCCGATGACCAGCCCGGCCACCGCTCCGAATAGGCCACCGGCGAGCATCAGCAGCACCAGGAAGATGGCCGCGCCGATCACGCCACCACCGATTGCGGCCACGAGGCCGACGTTGTTGAACGGTGAGGCGAGCTGGCCGGCGAAGTAGTCGGCCGTGTTGTAAGTCAGGTTCAGGCCGATCAGGAAGCACACGGCAATCGCGAACAGCGCCGCAAGTACGAACGAGATGACGAAAGTGCGGCTGCCGACGCCCAGGATCACCAACGCGGCGATGACCATGATCGCCAGTGCCAGGAGCAGGCCCTGTGCCAGGCCCCAGCCGATGGAGCCGAACAGCCACTCGCCGACGAACAGGAAGCCGCCGATGTAGAGCATGTTGCCGAACAGCAGCGCGAACAGCAGCGCCAGGCCGGCAGCGGCCGCCATCTGCTTGACCTGGTCGAGGATGGCCGAGATCTCGGCGCGCAGGAGGTCGATGTGCGCGTGCGCGAGGCGCATGAAGGCCGCACGCGCCTGGCCGATCTGCGCCGCCAGGCCGCGCGCCTCGGTGTCGCTGGGCTGGCTCGACTGGTTCGTCATGCGCGTGCCACGAAGCCGCCCGACGACAGGCGGGCGGCAGTGTCGAAGAACCCGTATGTCCGGCGATAGCTGTTGTCGGTCAGGCGTGGCAGTTGGCGGGTGGCCAGCGACCACAGGCTGCGCTCGAGCTCCTCGATCCGCTCGGCGAGGTCGACTGGCCCGCGCGGCGGGAAGATGTCGCGGTAGCTGCGCAGGCCGGTGGGATAGTGGACATCCGCGCTGGGCGTAGCCGGCATGAGAGCAAAGACGAGGCGCGCGTGGGCGAGCGCCGCGAGGCTGCGGGCAGACGGCGGCACGATGTGCCGCCGCTCGCCGGACGCTGCGGCCAGCTCATGCATCGCCTCCACCAGGGCGGCGCGGCGCTCGGCGGGCGTGGCGGGCTGCCGTTCGGCAAGCCCGGCCCGCGAGATCAACGCGCGCATCTCGGACACTTCGGCCGTGCCGGCGCGCAGCCACATGCGGAAACCCTCCTCGATATCGGCAACATGCGGCAACGTTTCGGTCGCCAGCACCTCCGCGGCTGCATCGGGCACCGCGCTCGTGGCAGTGGCCAGATCGAGGAGCTCACGCGTCCGCCGGAAGAGGTCGGCCAGGCGATCGAACTCGGAAAAGCCGGACGGTTCGATGCGCACCATGTATCCATGCTTGCCCGGCGATAGCCGCCGCGTCAAGCGCCGAACGGTCCTAGCTATTTCAGTTGTCCTCAGCTCCGGCGGGTGTCAGGGGGCCGTCGCGTCGCTCAGAGGGCCGCTCGGCGCGCAGCGCCGTCGCGGACCGAAGGGCGACCGCGGACCCCTGACAGGACCCGCCTCTAGAAATCACCCATGCCGCCGGGCGGCATCGCCGGCATGGCCGGCTTGGGCTCGGGCTTGTCGCTGACCATGACCTCGGTGGTCAGCACCATCGCGCCGATCGACGCCGCGTTCTCGACCGCCGACCGGGTGACCTTGGCCGGGTCGACGATGCCCCGCTCGAGCATGTCCGTGTACTCGTCGCGCAGGACGTCATAGCCGATCGTCTGGCTCTTGGCCTCTGCCGCACGGCGACGAACGTTCTCGAGCACGACCTGCCCGTTCATGCCCGCGTTCTCGGCAAGTTGGCGCATGGGCTCCTCGAGCGCCTTGCGCACGATGTCCACGCCGACCTGCGCGTCGCCGTCGAGCTTCAGGCCGTCGAGCGACGTCTGTGCGTTGAGCAACGCGACACCGCCACCCGGGACGATGCCCTCCTCGACCGCTGAGCGCGTCGCCGACAGGGCGTCCTCGACGCGGTGCTTCTTCTCCTTGAGCTCAACCTCGGTCCCGGCGCCGACCTTGATGATCGCCACTCCGCCCGAGAGCTTGGCCATGCGCTCCTGGAGCTTCTCCTTGTCGTAGTCCGAGGTTGTGTCCTCGATCTGCGCCTTGATCTGCTTGATGCGTCCCTGGATCTCCGACTCCGAGCCATGGCCCTCGATGACGGTCGTGTTGTCCTTGTTGGCAACCACCCGCCGCGCCCGACCGAGATCGTTCAGTTCGACCGAGTCGAGCTTGCGACCGACCTCCTCGCTGATCACCGTGCCGCCGGTCAGGATGGCGATGTCGCGCAGCATCTCCTTGCGTCGATCGCCAAAGCCGGGCGCCTTCACGGCCAGCGCGTTGATGACGCCGCGCAGCTTGTTTACGACCAGGGTCGAGAGGGCCTCGCCGTCGACGTCCTCGGCGATGATCAGGAGTTCCTTCTTGCCCGCCTGGAGGACCTTCTCGAGGGTGGGCAGCATGTCGGCGATGGCGCTGATCTTCTTGTCCGTGATCAGGATGAAGGGGTCCTCGAGGACCGCTTCCATGCGGTTGGTATCGGTCACGAAGTAGGCGCTCGTGTAGCCGCGGTCGAACTGCATGCCTTCGACGTACTCGGTCTCGAAGGCCATCGTGCGTGATTCCTCGACGGTGATCACGCCGTCCTTGCCGACCTTGTCCATGACCTCGGCGATCAGGCTGCCGATCTCGGCGTCGGCGGCGCTGACGGTCGCCACCTGGGCGATCTCGTCATGACCCTTGACCGGCTGCGCGGCCCCCTTGATGGCCTGCGCGACGGTCTCGGCCGCCTTGTCGATGCCCAGCTTCATCTGCATCGGGTTCGCGCCGCTCGCGACGTTCTTGAGCCCCTCGGTGACGATTGCCTGCGCGAGGACCGTCGCGGTAGTGGTCCCGTCCCCGGCAACGTCCTCGGTCTTGGTCGCGGCTTCCTTGAGCAGCTGCGCGCCCATGTTCTCGAAGGGGTCGTCGAGCTCGATGTCCTTGGCCACCGTCACGCCGTCATGGGTGACCGTGGGCGCTCCGTACTTCTTGTCGAGCGCAACGTTGCGGCCCTTGGGCCCGAGCGTGGTCTTGACCGCGTCGGCGAGCGCGTCCATGCCGCGCTTCATCGCGCCGCGGGCATCCTCGTCATAAGAAATCAGCTTGGCCATGTCGTTACGGCATCCTCTCTATTCGGCTTGATCTGGTTCGGCCCGCGGCGTCGTCTGAGCGGCGCGCCGCGTCGACCGTGGTTAGCACTCTCGGTGTGAGATTGCTAACACATCGGGCGGCTGCAGTCAACCGCAATCCGATATCGCGCCGGACTTCCGGCGCGCTCGTGGGTGCCGTACTGTTGGCCCGGTGAGCAGCCGCATCGGCACCGCCGAAATCCTCGCCGTCGGCACGGAACTGACGACCGGCGCGACGCGCGACACAAACTCGGGCGACCTGTCCCGCGAATTGACCGCCGCCGGTGTCCGCGTGACGCGGACATCGGCGCTGCCCGACGACCTGGCCACGGTCACCGACGCGTTTCGCGCCGCCCTGGGCCGTGCCCAGCTGGTCGTCTCGACCGGCGGCCTGGGCCCGACACCCGACGACCTGACCCGCGAGGCGATCGCCGCGGCGTGTGCGGTGGAGACCTATGTCGATCCCGACCTGCTGGCCTGGCTCGAGGAGCTGTTCCAGCGCCGCGGTGCGCCGATGCCCGAAACCAACCGCAAGCAGGCGTGGCTGATACCCGGAGCGCGGTCGCTCGCCAATGGTCACGGTACCGCGCCCGGCTGGCTGGTCACGCCCGACGACGAACACGTCATCGTCGCGCTGCCCGGTCCGCCGCGTGAGATGTGGCCCATGTGGCGCGAGTTCGCCGTGCCGGCGCTCACGGCACGCGGGTTGGGCAGCGACCGGGCGTCGCGGACGCTGCGCCTGACCGGCATCGGTGAATCGGCGCTGGTGCCCCTGATCGGCGAGGATGTCCTGCGAGCTGCCAATCCGCAGGTTGCCACATACGCCCGGGCGGAGGCCGTCGACGTCGTCGTATCGGCCGCGGCCGAGGGTGGCACCACCGCGGCCGAGCTGGTCGACAGGACCGTCACGGGCCTGCGCGAGCGAATCGGCGCCTACGAGTTTGCCGAGGGCGAGGCCGGCTGGGTCGAGGCGCTTGCGAGCCGGTTGGCCGGGCGGACGCTGGCAACGGTCGAGGCGGGCACCGCGGGACAGCTGGCCACCCTGCTGGGCGCGGCGGGTTTCATGACCTTCGCTGAACTCGTGGCGCTACCCGATGAAGTGGCGCACCTGGCCCGTGACCCGGCCCATTACGCACAACGGGTGCGCGAACTGGGCCATGCCGACGTGGGCCTGGCGGTGTACGCGCGCCAGGCACGTGACACGCACGTGCGCCTGGCCGTCGCCACCGACGCCGGCGTACGCGAAGTAAGCCGCGTGGCGTTCCTGGGCGGTGACGAAGGCCGGCGACGAGCCGCGACGCTGGCCTGTGCCGTCCTGTGGGAGCTGCTGCGCCAACCCTGAGCGGGGCGCCGGCACAGTACTAGGTGATCGAGATGGCCGGCGCCTGCTGCGCGGCGCGCACGCTCATACGCGCCGCAACCGTGCGCGCGAGCTTGCGCATGACTTCGGCGCCCGGGCCCGGCTCGCGCTGGGCGACCGCCGGCACGCCGGCGTCGCCCCCCTGGCGCACCTTGACGTCGAGTGGAATGCCGCCGAAGTACTCGAGCTCGTTGCGCTCGGCGAAGCGCTGGCCACCGCCACGGCCGAAGATCTCGGTCACCTCGCCACAGTGCGGGCACACGAAGGTGGCCATGTTCTCGACGATGCCCATCACCGGCACGCTCATGCGCCGGAACATCGCGAGCGCCTTGCCCACGTCGAGTACCGCCACGTCCTGCGGCGTCGTCACCAGCAGTGCGCCGCTGATGGGCACCGCCTGGGCGAGCGTGAGCTGGGCATCTGATGTTCCCGGCGGCAGATCGATGACCAGGTAGTCGAGCTCGCCCCAGTCGACGTCGCGCAGGAACTGCTGGATCGCACCGCCGACGAGCGGTCCGCGCCACACGATGGGCTGGCCCTCGGGCACGAAGAACTGGATGCTGATGATCTTGACGCCGTAGCGCTCCAGCGGGGTGATCTTGCCCTCCGGGCTGGCCACCGGCGCGCCTTCGACGCCGAGCATGAGCGGCACATTGGGCCCGGTGATGTCCGCGTCGAGCAGCCCGACGCTGGCGCCCTCGAGGGCCAACGCCACCGCGAGGTTGGCGCTCACCGTGGTCTTGCCCACGCCGCCCTTGCCCGACGCCACGGCGATGATGTTCTTGACGCCGGGCAGCAGCTGCTGCGGCTGCGCCGGCTGGGCACGCCGGACCATGGCGCCCCACGTGACGGCGACCTCGCTCGCGCCCAGGCCGGCGAGAACCTCGTGGATATTGCGCTCGATCTCATCCTTGAGCGGGCACGCCGGCGTGGTGAGCTCGATCTTGAGGGCCACGTCGTGGTCGGTCACGGCGATGTCCTTGACCATGTTCAGGCTCACGATGTCGCGCCCGAGTTCGGGCTCGATGACCGTCCGCAGCGCGTCCGTGATCGTGGCCTCGTTCAGCTCCGTCATCTCAGCTCGCAACCCTCACTCGATCCGCTTGGCCCGCGTTGTGCTGCCTACCACCGTGGCGCAAACGGTAGTTGCGACCCTTCATGCGATTGCCGCACACGGCCATCGAGCACCAGCGCCCCGAACTGTTGCGCGAAGTGTCGTAGAAAGCCGTTCGGCAGGCCGGGTTGGCGCACGACTTGAGACGCGACCAGGTGCCGCTGGCCATCGACCCGGTCACCGCGATGAGCAGGTCGCCGATGGGCCGATCGACGCCCACTCCCTCGGCCATCAGCCGATAGCCGTCCTGCGGGTGCAGGCGCACGCCGAGGCGAACACGCCGCGCCGCCTCGTTGAGCGTGGTGACGGCGCGCCGCTGTGGTCCGTTGCCAGCATTGGTGCCAAGCAGCTCGCGCAACGCGCGGCGAACCTCGATCAGCCGCCGTCGATCCCGTTCGTCGAGGCTGCTGCCAGGCGAGATGAGGCGCTGGTCGGCCAGCCACGCGGCCGCAGCCACCGGCGTCGCGAGGTCATCGCGGCCGGTCTCGGGCTCAACGGTGTTCAGGAAGGCCTGGACCAGCGCCAGCTGGCCGGGCGCCGCCGTTACGCGGCTGTTCGACACGGGCAGAGCACCTCGCTCATGGGGCATTTGGAAGTCAGCGGCCAGTTTACCGGCGATCGGCAATTCGCCTCGCCGGCCGACCGGTCGGGTTGGGTGCGGTCAGGAACGAGCGGGCAGCGCGGCTGCCTCGAGCAGGGCGTGGGGTGCCGGGCGCGGCTCGGATGCCGGCCGGATGTAGCGTTCGACGAGGGCTCGTGAGCCGGACACGGCAAGCTGTTCGAACAGGTAGCGCATGTGCTTCTGTTGGTCAGCCAGGATCTCGTCCTTGGCCGTCAGCTCCCACAACTGGCGCTTGAAGGGGCCGAGCGCCTTCTTGCGCGTTTTGTACACGAACTGCTCGTCGGTTTCGCCCGGCTTGCGCTCGTCGGCGCAGTTGGCATAGCACCACTGCTCCATCTCGGTGCGCAGGTCGGCCGGGAAGGCGGGGTGCTCGTAGAGCGCGTTCTGGAAGCCGGTGGCCAGGTGAATCTCGGCTGTTTCCACCTGCGGGAAGCGGTGGAACAACTCGTCGGGCAGCGTCGAGGCGCCGTGCTGGACGGCGCCGGCCAGACCGTACGAGCGCGCCACGGCGCCGAGCCGTTCGAGCGTGCCGAAATCCAGCTTTACCTGCGCCACGCCGCCGCCGGGCAGCGGTACACCGCCGTGGCTGGTGCCCGTCTGGACGCTGACCTTGGAGAGTCCCACGGCGTCGGGTCCGGCGAGGCGGGTGAGCTCCGCGCGGTACCCATCGAGGTAGGCGCGCAGCTCCGCCTCGGTGGAGTTCTGCTTGCCCACCTCGCCGATCTCGCCGCCCACGCTCACGGTGAGGCCGGCGGGCTCCGCCGCGCGGATAAGGGCGGTCAGCTCTGCCGCACGCTGGTAGTTGACGCGCTGCTCCAGATCGACGTTCGGTTGCGCGAGGTCGACCAGCGTCGAACTGTCGATGTCGATATTGCCGTAGCCCACCGAGATCGCTTCGCGGGTGAGCTTGCGCAACCCCTCGGTGGTTGCTTCCGCGTCGGCGGCGTACTTCTTGGCATTGAACTGGTAGTGGTCGCCCTGTACGAAGACCGGCGCGCTCCAGCCCGCGGCGATGCAGCCGGCAAGCACGCTGGCGATGTACTCACCGGGCCGCTGGAAGGTGTACTCCTGCTCACTACGGGCGAGCTCGAAGACGATCGCTCCGGCGTCGATCGACTCGGCCGCGCGACACATCGTCGCGGCCATGTCGAATACCTGCGTGCGCAGATTAACGGCCGGCACGGTGAAACCACTCACGTCGCCCCGGCCACGCGCCATGTACAGGTCGTAGATGCTCGTCGAGACGATGCCCAGCTGGCGCGCCGACTCCCAGACGATCCAGCGTGCGGCGTCGACCACACCCGCGTCGTCGCTGAATGTCGCCGTCCACGCCGCGGCCCGGATGCCTTCTGAGCGCAGCCGCGCTTCGCTGTCGATGACCACGCGCCCGTCACTCAGGTGGACGCTGCCCTCGAGCGCGTGAAGCAGGTCGCTGAGCGATGTGGCTGGCGCCGGATAGTCCATGAAAGCCTCCTGTCGACGAACCTGGGCGCATGCTAGACCGCCACCGGCAACGGCGATGAGCGGCACATTGGCCCTTACCTACGGGCTATGTGTCATTCGGGCGTTTTGCAAGCAGCGCATTACCAAGCCACGCTGCTCGCGTACGCGGCGTGAAACCCATGGCCGGAGATGCTCCCAAGCACGTCCAGCGCGCGGCGCGGCGACCTGCCGGCCGGCGACGACGTATCGAGCGAGGTGAGCATGGGCATCATTGGACTTCTCGTCGTGATCATCCTGGTAATCGTCCTCTTGAGGCTGCTGTAGCCATGGAACAGCGTGCACGGATCGACGCGCCGCGCCCCGTCAGCGGGGCCGACGTTGCGCGCAGCGATCTCATCAGCTGGAGTTCCATCTGGGCCGGAGTGCTGTCGGCCTTCGGCCTCTTCGTGCTGCTCGGCGTTCTGGCGCTGGCGGCGGGGCTCGTGGTACAGACCGGCGGAACGCCCAAGTTCGGCGCGGCGATCGCATCGATCATCACCGCCCTCTTCCTTATCGTCGCTTTCTTCGTCGGCGGCTTCATCGCCGCGTGGACGGCGCACATCGAAGATGTCGAGTCGGCAACCCTGCACGGTTTTCTGGTGTGGGCCCTGTTCGTTGTGTTCCTGGTGGTCCTGGCTGCAGCCGGCCTGGGCGCCGCCTTCGGCAACATGACCAGTGTGTTCAGCGGCAGCTTCAACCCGGCCACGCCCAAGGAACTGACCGACGCGGGCTGGGTGACGGTTTTTGGATTCATGCTGGCGGTCACCGCGTCGGTCCTCGGCGCCCTGGTGGCCACTCGCCCGGAAGTGCGCCGGAACTGGCCCTTCGCCGACTGAAACGGGCGACGGGCCGCCCGGCGCGCGAGCTCGCCAACCGCTAAATTGCGCGGGTGAGCAAGAGAGTCGAGGTCCTGGTCGGTACCAAGAAGGGCGCCTTCATCATCGACAGTGACGAGGCGCGGCGCAGCTGGCAGGTCCGCGGTCCCTACTGCGAGGCGTGGCCGGTTCATCACCTCGTGCGCAACCCTGCGGATGGTGCGCTGTACGCCGCGGGCGGCAGCGCCTGGTACGGGCCGTCGGTATGGCGCAGCGATGACAACGGCGCTACCTGGAGCCAGTCAAGCGAAGGCCTGACCTACGGTGACGAGGGCCCGAACATCGTGACCATCTGGAACCTCACGCCGTCCAATGGAACCCTTTACGCCGGCGTCGAGCCGGCCGGCCTGTTCCGCAGCAACGACGGCGCGCGGACCTGGTCACACGTTGCGGGCCTGCGCGAGCACCCCAGCCGGCCGGAGTGGCAACCGGGCGCCGGCGGCCTGTGCCTGCACTCGATTGCTCCCGATCCAAGCGACTCGAACCGGCTGTGGGTGGGTATCTCGGCGGTCGGCGCCTTCGAGACCGTTGACGGGGGCAAGACCTTCGAGCTGCGCAACAAGGGAATCCGCGCCGACTTCCTGCCCGAACCGCTGCCCGAGTTCGGTTTCTGCGTGCACAAGCTGCGCGTGGTCAAGTCCGAACCCGAGATGCTCTACCAGCAGAACCACTGCGGCGTATACCGCTCGACCGATGGCGGCCGGCAGTGGACCGAGATCACCGGCGAGCTGCCGTCCGACTTCGGCTTCCCGATGGTCGTCCATCCCCACGATCCGGCGACTATCTTCGTCGTTCCGCTCAACGGGGCCGACAAGGGCCGGCACATGATCGACGGCCACGCCGCCGTGTGGCGCTCACGCGACCGCGGCGATTCGTGGCAGCGGCTGACCAGCGGCTTGCCGCAGGAACACGCCTACGTCGGCGTTCTGCGCGAGGCGATGGGCATCGATTCGTTCGACGAGCCGGGCGTCTACTTCGGGACGAGCACCGGCCAGGTCTTCGGCAGCAACGACGCCGGTGACCACTGGCAGCTGCTGGCCGACTTCCTGCCGCCGGTGTGGTCGGTCGAGGCGGCGGTCGTCGACGACTGAGCGGTGGCCATCGTCAACCTGCCGCGCTCGTTGGTGACCCTCTTCCCTGCCCCGCCGCCGCGTCGCGTGGAGCTGCGCGCGGGCACGCTCGAACAACTCATCGATGAGCTCGACCGCCAGTGGCCGGGCATGCGCGACCGGCTGCTCGAGTCGGGGCCCAGGGTTCGCGAGCACATCAACGTGTTCGTCGATGGGGCCCGCGAGAAGGAACTGAAGCGTGCGCTGACCGACGCGTCGGTGGTGCACATCATCCCCGCCGTTTCCGGCGGCTAGGGCCCCGGCCGGCCGCAGCCTTCCCGGCGCGGCCGGCGTGCGTCCCGCGGGCGCCATTTACGCGCCACGCGCGTCATCGACCGCAGTCCGGAGCGTTCCGGTGCCACTTACGCACGCGGCGCGTCCAAGGGCCACGCCCGCCGCGAGGCTGCGCCACCTTCGCGTGGAGTGCGTGGATGGGGCTGCTCAGCCCGCTCGATCGCGGTTCGCCACGCTGGCCGGGCGTCGGTGGCCGGCCTGAGCGCCGGAACCTGCCTACCTTGCACGCACCACCTGCGTAAGTGGCGCGGAGGGTGGGCCGGAGTGAGCCATCAGTGGCGCGCGCGCCGGTCCACGTAGTCGACGAGGACGTACTCGCCCAGCCGCTCGGGCGTGGCGTAGAACGCGCGCCCGCGGTTGAGCTTCGTCATCCGGTCGACGAATTCAGTCAGCGCACGGGACCGTTCAAGCATGAACGTGTTGATGGTTATGCCTTCGCGCGTGCAGCGGGCGACCTCACGCAGTGTCTGGCGGATGGTCTGGCGCGTCGGCGGGTAGCTGAACTCCACCTCGCCGTGCTCGAAATGCGCGGTCGGCTCGCCGTCGGTGATGACGATCACCGAGCGGTTGGCGGCGTGCGATCCGGCAAGCATCTGGCGCGCGAGCATCAGCCCGTGCTGCAGGTTCGTCCCGTACTCGTAACCGTGCCACGAGAGTGACGCCAGTGACGCTGCCGGTATCTCGCGTGCGTAATAAGCAAAACCCACAACGTGCAGTTCGTCACGCGGGTAACGCGTGCGGATGAGCGTGTCGAGCGCCAGCGATACCTTCTTGGCGGCCATGAAGCAGCCGCGCAGCAACATCGAACGACTCATGTCGACCAGTAGCACGGTGGCGCTGCGCGTCGCGTCCTGCGCCTCGTAGACCTCGAAGTCGGCCGGCGCGAGGCGGATCGGCGGTCTTTCGCCGGCGCGGTTGGCCTCCGAGCTCAGGGCGTTGGTCAGCGTGCGCACGAGATGCAGGTCGAATGGGCGGCCGAACTCGTACTCGCGCGTCTCCTCGCCGCGCTCGCCGTAGCCACCGGTTGCGCGCCGTGCGTGCTGGCCGAAGACGTCGCGGCGCAACCGGCCGAACAGCTCGTCGAGGACCCGTTGGCCGACGCGGCGCGCCCCGCGGGCCGTCAGCTGCAGGCGCTTGCCGTGCCGTTCGACGTAACCGGCCTCCTCCAACCGCCGGGCAAGCGACTGCAGCGCGCGCAAGTCATCGGCGGCATCGCCGTCGAGCAGCTCCGCGAGCTCGTCGGGATCGATGTCGTCGAGCGCGGCCGGGCTGTTCACCGAGCCCATCTCGGCCGCGAGTTGGTCGAGCCTGTTCAGGCGGCCGAGCTGGGACAGCGCACCCTCGAGCGACAGCTGCTCGCCGCCCTGGAAGTCGAAGCGCTCGCCGAGGCCGTCGGGCAGCAGCTGGTCGAGCGTCGCGGCCAGCTGCGCCAGGTCCCAGCGCAGGCGGTCATCGCGCAGCAAGGCGTCCATCATGTCCTGCAGCTCCTGGCGCTGCTCGGAACTCATCGACGACAACAGTGACTGCATCGCCGCCATGCGCGCCGCGAGTTGCTCGATGATGTCGTCGACGGTCCTGGCGCCGGGAAAGGCGTCGCCGTAGCGCGACAGGAAGTCGGCGGCGTCGGGCTCGCCACCCGCGAGGCGCTCCTGGAGCAGCGCGTTTAGGTCGCGGACCATGTCACGGCTGGCTGCCAGCGCGTCTGGCGTCACGCCGCGGATCGCATCCGACAGGCCCGCGAACTGGGCATCGAGCACCTGCTTGCGCAGGCGATCGAGGAGCTCGTCGAAGCGACTGCGCGCATCGGGCTCCATGAAGTCATAGTCCGATAGCGCGCGGATCCGTCCGCCCACGTCATCCGGCAAGTCGGCCAGCTGCGACTGACGACGGCCGGCCAACTCCGACGCCAGGTCACGCATGCCGCTCACCTGGTCTTCCTTGGTCTGCCGGGCATCGCCATGCCCACCCTCGAGGCCGGCCTTCTGACCACCGGCCGGGCGGCGCGGGCCGTTCGCCAGCCGGCGCTCCAGCCCGCGGCGCTCGATGTTGACGACCTCGTCCAGTTCGGCACGCACGTCGGCGAGGACATCGCCCAGCTGGAAGCGTGACAGCATCTCCTCGCGCGCCCGGGCCAGCCTGCGCAGCAGGTCATGCAGGCCGTCGAGATTGCCCGATTCGCCGCGCATGCCACGCTGCATCAATCGCGCCAGGGCGCTCCCCAGGTCCGACTCCGCGAGCAGGTCGTCGGAGAGCTCGTCGAGCACGTCCTCGGCGCTGTAATCCTCGATGCGCTGCGTGCCGTCCCAGCGCGCGTAGCGATACGTCTGGCGCGCGGGCAAGGTCACCGTCGGTAACGCGCGCCGGCCGCCGAACCGTCCTTGTTCAGGCGGCGGTTGAGGTGCAGGCCCTCGAGCACGAATTCGGTCGCCGAGGCGACCTGGGCCGGCGAACCCTGAGCATCGAGCTCGCGCACGGCCGTCCCCAGGCCGGGGACCTCGCGCACCAACTTCGCGTAATCGCTCGAGCGCACCAGGTCGCCGGTTTCGACGACGCGGCCTGCCTCGAAGGCTTCGACCACGTCGTCGAGGTCGTCGAGGTCGAGGTACCGCGCAAACACGTTGTGCAGTGCGCGCGTGATGAGCCGTTCCACCACGCGCTCCTCGGGTGTCTCGTCGCTGAGCGTCTCGAGCTCTATCTTGCCCGCGGTCGAGGCGAGCAGCGCGGGCAGGTCGCTCACGCGCGGGACGGCCTCCTTCTCACCCAGCCGGATGGCGCGCTTGACCGCGCTTGCGCTGATGGTCTCGAGGTTGGCAATGCTCACCCGGACGCTCACGCCGGAGCGTTGGCTGACCTCAGGTGAATGGCGCGCCAGTTGCGTCACCTCGGCCACCAACTCGAGCATGAATTGGGGCAGGCTCAAGGGCGGGATGCCCTCCCCTTCGAACGAGGTGCGCTCCTGGAGCATGATGGCGATCTCGTCCTCGACCGTGCGCGGGTAATGCGTGCGGATCTGCGAACCGAGCCGGTCCTTGAGCGGCGTGATGATCCGTCCGCGGCTGGTGTAGTCCTCCGGGTTGGCGCTCGCCACCACGAACAGGTCGAGGGGCAGGCGCAGGGTGTAGCCGCGCACCTGGACGTCGCGCTCCTCGAGGATGTTGAGGAGGCCGACCTGGATGCGTTCGGCCAGGTCGGGCAGCTCGTTGATGGTGAAGATGCCGCGATTGGCGCGCGGCACCAGCCCGTAGTGGATCGTCGATTCGTCGGCCAGGTAACGGCCCTCGGCGACTTTGATCGGATCGACCTCGCCAATCAGGTCAGCGACGGTTATGTCGGGCGTGGCCAGCTTCTCGGAGTAGCGCCTGTCGCGCGCCAGCCACTCGATCGGCGTCTTGTCGCCTTCGCGCTCGACGACGGCCCGTGCGGCGGGGCTGATCGGCGCAAGAGGATCGTCGTGCAGCTCACCACCTTCGACGACCGGGATGTAGTCGTCGAGCAGCCCGACGAGCTGGCGAGCGAGGCGCGTCTTGGCCTGGCCGCGCTCGCCCAGGAAGCAGATGTCCTGCCCGGCAAGGATGGCGTTCTCGATCGACGGGATGACGCTGTCGTCGTAGCCCACGATCCCGGGAAAAACCGGCTCCTCCGACGCCAGGCGCGCGAGCAGGTTGGCACGCAGTTCCTCCTTGACCGAGCGCACGCGATAACCGGAATCGCGCAGCTCAGCCAGGGTTGCCGGCCGGCGCTTCGACCGCGCCGCAGACGCGTTCACGGTGCGAGCGTACTACCGACCGGCGCATCACGGCGAATTGGCCGTTTGGGCTGAAGCGACGCTCCCTAGCTGACCCTGGCCAGCTGTGCTTCGCGTTGGCGAACTTCGCTTTCGAAGTCGGAGCGGGTCATGCCCACGCGCGCGGCGAGTTCGTCGGTAACCGCCCAGTCGAAGTGGTCGAAGCGGGCCGCCGCCGCGTCCCATGCCGCCAGCAGCGCGGGCGGCCGCCGTTGCAGGTGGCCGCCGGCGTCGCGCTCGACGGGACGCATGTAGTAGGCGGCCACGACCCGTGTCGCCGGTGGCGCATCGGCGGCCAGGACCACCACCCCCAGCGAGCGTGACCGGTCACCCGGATGAGCAGCGACGACCTCGGCGAGCGACCCGGCGTGGCTGACGGTCAGCGGCACACCGGCGTGCGCGAGCAGTTCGAGGAGCGCCCGCAGATGGGCGTCGGCTGTCGCCGGCAGGCGGTCAGGCATCGGCATCGTGGCCGAGCGTCGGATCCGGGTTCAAGCCACCGGCGTCGGGACCGAGCGTTTGGATTGCCTCGTCCTCGAGCGCCACGTCGGCGGCGACCTGCCCGGCGTCCAGGGTGCGCGGGCGGCGGCGGCCGCGCAGCGGCCGGGAGCGCGGCGTGATCGACAGGTGCAGCAGCCGGCCGAGCCGGACACCGCCGGGGAGTGCCTGCATCCCGAACGTCACCACCTCCATGAAGAGTTGCCGCTCAAGTACGAACAGGGCAACCTCGAACGTCACGAAGCCGACCACGATCTCGGCCAGCAACAGGACGAGCGTCGAGACATTGCCGAGCAGCGTGAGCTTGACGACGAGCACGGCGCCGGCCATGAGCAGCGTGGCGAGCGCCGGCCAGCGCACCTCCATGAGGTGGTCGATGATCGGCACACCGGCGTAGCGGCGGACGAGGTAGAGGTTGACCGGCAACAACAGGTAGCTGCCGACGACGAATGCGGCGGCGACGGCGACGATGCTCTGGAAGACGACGGCGGCGATGAAGAAGCCGACGACGTGCGCGGCGGTGGTCAGCAGGCGGAAGCGCAACGCGATGTCCGGGCGGCCGCGCGCGAACAGCAGCGCGCCGCTGAGCACCTGCAAGCTGAGTGACGGGCCGACCAGGAACAGCGTCGTTGCGACCGGGGCGCTATCGAGCCATTCGCGGCCGAAGATCAGTGGTACCGCCTCCTGCGCCACGAGCGCCAGCCCGATGTAGCCGGGCAGGATGATCACGCTCAGAGCGCGGTTGATGCGGCTGTACGCGCGGCGCAAGCGATCGGCGCTCGCCTGCAGGTTCGAGAACGTGGGGTAGACGAGCTTGAGCGCGGTGTTGACCAGCAGGGTCTGCGTGGTATCGAGGATGCGATAGCCGATCTGATAGACGCCCTGCGGCACGACCCCCAGGAAGACGCCGACCATCAGGTTGTCGCTGCTGCGACTGAGGTACGTCATCACGTCGCTGCCGACGACGTTGGCGCCGAAGCCGAACAGGCCGCGGAACTCGGCCAGGCTGACGGCCAGGCCCGGTCGCCACGGGCTGGCCGTCCACAGCAACAGGACCGACACCGCGCCCCACGACAGCTGCTGGGCGACCAGCGCCCACGCCCCGTAGCCCAGGAAGGCCATCACCACGCCCAACAGCCCCGAGATGAGAGTTGCCGCCAGCCGCCGCAGGGCGAGGCTGCGGAAGGCCAGCTCGCGACGGAGCAGGGCAAGCTGCACGCTGCTGAACGAGGTGATCAGGAAGCTGAGCGACAGCACCGCGAGGATCGGCACCAGGTCTGGCTCGCCGAACAGCGTCGCGATCGGCCCGGTCAGGACCAGGCCCACCGCCAGCAACGCCGTGCCGGTCACGACCGCCACCCAGAACGCCGTGTCGATCGCGGAGCGGGTCAGCTCGCGCCGCTGGATCAGCGCGTCGCCGAGGCCCTGGTCGACGAAGATCTGGGCGAAGCCGATGAACACCATGGCATCGGCCACGAGTCCGAAGTCGACCTTGGTCAACAGCCGCGCAAGCAGGACGAAGATGATGATCCCGACCAACTGGCTGCCCCAGTTGTCGATGAACGTCCACGTCAGCCCGCGCGCGAAGCGTTGCTGCATCCCACCCGATTGCGTGCCATGCGCCGCGGGCACCCAATCGCGGTCGGTCTTGCCGTTCTCCTTGTTCACGCCGGGCCGAGTCTATCTGCGACCGGCTGAAGAAAGGCTCTTGACCGCCCATCACGGACACGCCACACTTCGCGTGCCCGAATTGGGAGGCTCGGGCTAGCAAGCCCGCGTTGCGGGCGCCCATAATTGCCGGTACGCCACGACACTCCTCTCACGGACTTCTCGCGAGAAACGTCGCGAAGTCCGGCTCGAGAAGGAGTGTTCTTCGTTGATGAACGTCGATCGGACGTTGACGTGTGCCGATTGCGGCCAGGAATTCGTCTTCACTGCCAGCGAGCAGCAGTTCTACGCTGATCGTGGTTTCAGCGATCCGCGTCGCTGCCGCAGCTGCCGCGCCACGCGCAAGGCGTCGATGGGCGGCGGTGGCGGCGGCGGTGACTCGTCGTACGGTGGTGGATACAGTGCCGGTGGTGGCGGCTTTCGCGAGCGCCGGCCGCGGGAAATGTTCGAGGCAACGTGCTCGAACTGCGGCAAGACGGCCATGGTGCCGTTCCGGCCGACAAGCGGCAAGCCGGTTTATTGCGACGACTGCTTCAGCCGCCGCCGCGCCTAGCGCTCGGTAATCTCGAGCCACAGGAAGGACCCCGGTCAAACGGCCGGGGTCCTTTCCTTTACGTCGAAGGCACGGTGGCGGTCGACACCGGCGGCGTCACGATCGGCGTCACGTGGCGGGTGTAACTCCTGCCGATAGCCCGACCGGGCGCGTGACCCACGAGGTACTCGGCGCCGAGCATGCGGTACTTCGACCGGTAGGTCTCCTGGAGCACGATGTCACCCGCCGCGTTGCGCACCGTTCGTGTCACGGCCGCGTCGAAGGCCTCGTACGCGTCGAATTGCTTCCTGCGCTTGCCGGGGGCCAGCTGATCCGAGTAGGTGTAGGTGGCGTAGTCGGGTGCCTGCAGGTTGGTGATCACCGGGTCCGATATCTGGACCGTGCGCCCGTCATCGATGCCCCACAGCTGGAAGGTCACTGCGCGCGGCGAGTTGATGCCACGGATGATCAACGGGTATCCGGTGTCGTTGACGAACGCCATGGTGCGCCGGCTGCCCGGTCCGCTCTCCCAGACCGTTGCATCGAGCCCAATCGGATAGCGACTGATGTACAGGGCGTGGTTGATCCGCGCCGTTATCGGCAGGCCGTAGCGCAGGGCGGCGTTGAACAGCGTCGTCGAAACCGAGCACATGCCGCCGCCGATCGGCCCGTCCTCGACGATCTGGCCGTGAATCAGTGCACCGCCGGCCTCATATGGCGGGCTGGTGATTGGGCCGATCGCCGTGAGGAAGTCGAATGTCGCCCCGGCATCGACCACGTACCCGTCGAGGATCGTCGTGGGTATCTGGATATTGACGCCGTTCCCGTTCAGCGCAGGATCTGGGAAATAGTGCGTCGTCCACTGCGACAGGAGGGTCACCCGCGGTGCCATCTGCTGGGCGGCCTGTGTCGTCAGGGCGGGCGGCGTCGGTCCCGTGACCAGGCTGGCCGAGCCGGCCGGCGTACCGCTGATGCGCGCCTGGAGCGCGGCCATCATGTTGGCCACGGTCGCGTCGACGTTGACCTCCAGCCCGTCCTGTGACGGCACGACCTCGACCCGGTCGTTGACCAGCTTGAACGTTGCGTTGTGTGGCGCCACGTCGGCCGACGCTGCGAAATCGGTCACGAACTGCTGCACCGGAGCCTGGTCGACAACGACCTGCCAGTTGGCCGGGTCTGTCTCGTCCAGGTGCACCCAGCCACGCAGCACGGCCGGATCGATGGTCGTGGTCAGTCCCGCCCCGGACACGACAAGCGGCTCGGCCACGAGCCGCTCACCGGCGTCAGCAGCCGCCTGGGCGACGGCGGTGGGCACGCTCGGTTCGAGCACCGTCCCGGGCACCTCTACCTGGGCGTCGGCGGCCGACAGCCCCGCGACGGCACCCATCGCCTCGTTCAGCGCCTGCCCGGCATCGATGCTCAGGCCAGGTGCCGAGGGCGACACGGCGAAGTCGCCGGACGGGCGGGTGAGGGTCGCCTCGACGGGATCGAGTTCGGCGCGCTGGACCTGGCTGAGCACGATCTGGCTGAGCCGGACGGGGTCCCAGGTCATCACGGCAGGGATCTCCGCGCCGTTCTGGAGCAGCCCGATCTGTTCCTGGAGCTGTTCGAACGGCAGGCCACCGCGACCCTGCTGCATCGCCTGCCCGAGCATGTAGTTGAAGTCATAGTCGCGCCCGAAATCGCGGTACGGCACGACACGCTGCGTGGCGCCGATGGCCATGGTCAGGTTTCCGGCTGACAGGTCCGCCAGCGCCGCGCGCAGGCGAACCTCCGCCGCCTGCGGATCGAGGCCGCCCACGTCGATACCGGCAACGCGCACCCCGGGCAGGATGTGGCCCGCATTGAGCTGGGAGTAACCGAAGGCGAACGAGGCGACGAACACGCTCAGCGCGCCGACGGTCAGGCAGAAGGAGAAAAGGAAGCGCGCCAACAGTTTCACCGCAGACCCTGTTGCACCCCCATCTGATGTGGGCTCTCGTGGCTCGCGCCGGCCCGGCCGGACGCCGTGATTGTGACGGCTTGGCGGGACGCTGTGCTGCGTCCCGGTCAGCTACTTGTCCGCTTCGCTCCCGCTTGCCAGCGCAGCCTGGGCAGCGGCCAGCCGCGCCACGGGCACGCGGAACGGCGAGCACGACACGTAGTCGAGCCCGACCTCGTTGAAGAACGCGATCGACGCCGGATCACCGCCGTGCTCGCCACAGATGCCGAGCTTGATGTCCGGTCGTGCTGCGCGGCCCTTCTCGACCGCGGTGCGCACCAGCTGCCCCACGCCCTGTACGTCGAGCGTCTGGAACGGGTTGGCCGGCAGGATGCCGCGCTCCACGTAGCTGAGCAGGAAGCCGCCCTCGGCGTCGTCACGCGAGTAGCCGAACGTCATCTGCGTCAGGTCGTTGGTGCCGAAGCTGAAGAATTCGGCGTACTTCGCGATCTGATCGGCAGTCAGGGCGCCACGTGGCACCTCGATCATCGTGCCGAACATGTAGTCGACGTCAACGCCGGCAGCCTGCTGGACCTGCTTGGCCTCAGCCTCGAGGATCTCGTGTGTGACGGCCAGCTCGTTCACGTGGCCGACCAGCGGGATCATGATCTCGGCGTGCGGCGAGCCGCCGGCGCGCTTGCGCGCAATGGCGGCGTTGAGGATTGCGCGCGTCTGCATCTTGATGATGTCGGGGATCATCAATCCGAGGCGAATGCCGCGCAGGCCGAGCATCGGGTTCTGCTCGCGCAGCGCCTCGACGGCGCGCAGCAGCTCGCGCTGGGCGGCGAAATGGGGATCGGCCGGGTCGGTGCCGAGCGTCTCGAGACGGGTGACCTCGACCAGCACTTCGGCGTGGTTGGGCAGGAATTCATGGAGCGGCGGATCGATCAGACGGACCACCACCGGCAGCCCGTCCATCGCCTCGAAGATCCCCTCGAAGTCGCCCTGCTGGAGCTTCTCGAGCTTGCCCATCGCCTCGTCGAAGGCACGCACGGCGGCCTCGTCCTCGGCACTCAGAGCCTGACCCGCGGCGCGGCGCTCCTTGGCCCGCGTCGCCTGGAAGGCCACGAGGATGGCGTCGCGCACGATCTCGAGCCGCTCGCCCTCGCGGAACATGTGCTCGGTCCGGCACAGGCCGATGCCCTGCGCACCGTAGCGCCGCGCCTGGGCTGCCTCCTCGGGCTTGTCGGCGTTGGTCCACACCTCGAGCCGGCGCGCGCGGTCGGCCCACTCGAGCACCTTCTGCAGCTCGGGCTGGTCCTCGAAACGCGCGGCAGTCGTGGGCAGCGCCCCGACGAACACCTCGCCGGTCGTACCGTCGAGTGAGATCCACTCCCCTTCGCTGAAGCCCAGGCCGTCGACGCGAGCCGAGCGCGTGCCGTAGTCGATGACCAGGGCGGCGCAACCGGCGACACACGGCTTGCCAATCTGGCGCGCCACGACAGCGGCATGTGAGGTCGCCCCGCCGCGCGCGGTCAGCACGCCCTGGGCAGCAGCCATGCCGTGAAAGTCGTCGGGCGAGGTCTCGATGCGCACGAGCACGACCTTCTCGCCCTGGGCGGCCATGGCGGCCGCGCGATCGGCATCAAAGACGGCCTTGCCCACCGCCGCACCGGGCGAGGCATTCAGGCCCGCGGTGATCTTCGTGGCCTTCGTCTTGGCCGTCGCGTCGAACTGGTCGCGCAGCAGCTGATCGACATGGGCCGGCTCGATGCGCATGAGCGCTTCCTGCTCGCTGATGATGCTGTCCGCCACCATGTCCGCGGCGATGCGCACCGCCGCGGTAGCGGTTCGCTTCGCGTTGCGCGTCTGGAGCATGTACAGGCGGCCGCGCTCGATGGTGAACTCGATGTCCTGCATGTCGCGGTAGTGCCGCTCGAGGCGGTTGGCGATGTCAGCGAACTGCGCGTAGATGTCGGGCATCCGCTCGCGCATGTCGCTGATCTGCAGCGGCGTGCGGATACCTGCCACGACGTCCTCGCCCTGCGCGTTGGTCAGGTACTCGCCAAAGAGCACCTTCTCGCCGGTGTTCGGGTTGCGCGTGAAGGCCACACCGGTGCCCGAGTCGTCGCCCATGTTGCCGAAGACCATGGTCACCACGTTGACCGCGGTGCCCAGGTCGTGCGGGATCTTGTTGTACTCGCGGTAATCGCGCGCGCGCTTGCCGAACCACGAGGCAAAGACGGCCTTGATGGCCAGGTCGAGCTGCTGGTACGGGTCGGTCGGGAACTCGCGCCCGGCCTCCTTGCGCACGATGGCCAGATAGGCGTCGACCAGTTCGCGCAAGGCTGCCGCGTCGAGCTCGGTGTCCTGCTTGACACCGCGCCGTTCCTTGGCCTCGTCGAGCGCGTGGTCGAACTTCTCGCCCTCGATACCCATGACGATGCGCCCGAACATCTGGATGAAGCGGCGATAGGCATCCCAGCCAAATCGCTCGTTGCCGGTGAGCTCGATCAGGCCATGCAGGGTCTGGTCGTTGAGGCCCAGGTTGAGGACGGTGTCCATCATGCCCGGCATCGAGAACTTGGCGCCCGAGCGGACGCTCACGAGCAGCGGATTGTGAACGTCGCCGAAGCCCTTGCCGGTCTCCTGCTCGACCTGCTTCGTGGCCTCGAGGATGTCGTCCCACAGGCCGTCGGGCAGTTTCTCGCCCGCCGCGAAATACGCGTTGCAGGCCTCCGTCGTGATGGTGTAGCCGGGCGGCACCGGCAGGCCGGCATTGGTCATCTCGGCCAGCCCGGCGCCCTTGCCCCCGAGCAGGTCGCGCATGCCCGCGTCGCCTTCCGCGTGACCAGCCCCGAAGGCGTAGATGTAACGCTTGTCGGCGCGGTGGGGGCGCTCGGCGGGCAGGGTCGGTGTCTGCGTCATGGGGAAACCTCGGGCGTGGCTGAAAACGCCGGCTCCACGGTCGGCGGGTGATGGTGTTCTTGCGGCCGATTGTACGCGGGAGTCGGGTTCAGACCGCCATGCCCTGGTCTGCGCGCGCGAGCTCCACGGCCGCAGTGAGCTGCTCGGGCGAAGGATCGGCGGGCAGCGGCGTCACGCGGTGCGGGCCCTCCGTCTCGATCCACTCGATGCGCTCGTCCACCGACGTCAGCACGATGGGCAGGTCGGGGTACGTGTCGCGCATGTCAACGATCAGCTGGCGCGTGGCCTCGGGCGCGTTCATCACGAACGCGTCGTAGACCAACACGTCGGCGCGATCTACGAGTGGGCACGGCAGGTCACCGAAGAGCGGGCAGGCGCGCGGGCCGTGGAGGTGGTCGGGCCCGGCGCACAACTCCACCGCGTACCCGGCGGCGCGTAATGTGCCGGCGTGCCGCTGGGCGATCTCGGGATCCGAATTCACGACGACCGCGGTATTCATGGACCAACTTTGTCCTCGTTTCAGCGATCGGTCGCCGTCCTTGCGGCCCGATCTGGCAGGCCATGTGGCCCATCAATTCGGTCGCGGCCGGGTACCATCGGGCGCATATGACCGACGAAACGCAAGACACGCGCGTCATCGCCGCCGAGCATGAGGCCTACAACGCCACGCTCGTACGGCGCGCAGACGACACCGAAGACCTGGCCTGCTTCTGGGTGCGCTTCGATGGCGAGCCCACACCGTTCGAGGCGGGCCAGTACATGACCACCGGCGTGTACGTTGACGGCAAGCTGCTGCAGCGGCCCTACAGCGTCGCCTCGTCACCACGCATGGCGGACGACGGCTACGAGTTCTACGTACGCCTGGTGCCGGTGATGCGCTTCACCGAGGCGCTCTGGCGGCTGCCGGTTGGACATCGCATGCGCATGATCGGGCCGAAGGGCCGTTTCATGCTCGAGCCGGACGACGAGCGTACCCATCTGTTCGTGTCGACCGGCACCGGTATCGCGCCCTTCATCGCCATGATGCGCACGCTGTTGATCGACCGTGCGCCACGCCCGGTGGTGATGGTCAACGGCGTCTCGCACGAGCACGACCTGGGTTACCGGCAGCTGCTCGAGGGTTGGCAGTCGAGCGGCGAATATCCGGTCACGTACGTGCCCACCGTGTCGCGCCCGAACGACCCCGCCAACGCCGGCTGGCACGGCCGGACCGGCCGGGTGGAGACGAACATCGACAGCGTGTGCGATGCACTCGGCCTGACGCCGGACAACTGCGTCGTCTACATCTGCGGCAATCCCGAGATGATCGTCACCGTCGAGCAGCAGATGCTCGGCCGCGGCTTTCCGGAGCCGCACGTCAAGAAGGAGCTTTACTGGCCCAAGGCGCGCGAGCCACGGCCGGAAGTCGCTGCCGCGCGCTAGCCGCGACCTACCTCACCGCGGCAACGAGGTGGTGGGCTGGATGCCGGTGCGTACGTCGCAGCCCCGGGGGACGCCGCCGCGCGCAACCTGCCTTGGCCCGCCCGTCCACGCATGATGCGCGCAGCGACTCAAGAATGGCCAATTCCCTGCGCAAACCCGCCCCATATCGACCATCGCGGTGACTTTCGCCTCACGCATTGCCCCTTTCCGATGCGCCACGCGCATCAAGCGGGTTGATGGCCGCGCTCGAAAGCACCGACCGACTGGTCGCCGCACGGCAATCGTGGCCCGCGCGTCACACGAGCGGAGTGACTTTCGGCCCGCCGATTAGGGCCGCGCCGATGTTCCACGGCAAACCAGCAGCGATCGAGTATGCGTTCATAAAGCTGCGAATGGAGAACGCATGCACCCGATCATCGCCAAGGAACAGCTCTCGCCCAACGTGACGCGCCTGGTGGCCGAGGCGCCGCGCATCGCACAGATCCGCCAGCCGGGCCAGTTCGTAATCGTCCATGCCGCCAACGGCGCCGAGCGGATCCCGCTGACCATCGCCGACGCTGATCCAAAGTTGGGCACCATCACGCTCATCGTGCAGGCCATCGGCAAGAGCACCGAGGACCTCGTCGCGCTCCAGGTGGGTGACGCGATCCGCGACATTGCCGGACCACTCGGCCGCGCCACCGAGCTGCTCGAAACAGGGCACGCGGTGTGCGTCGGAGGTGGCGTCGGCACGGCGGTCGTGCTGCCCATCGCGCAGGGCCTGCGTGCGCGGGGAGTGGCGGTCACGAGCGTGATCGGCGGTCGCTCGCGCGAGTGGGTCATCCTCGAGGACGAGCTGCGCCACAACGGCGAGGTTGTGGTGTGCACCGACGATGGCTCATACGGACGGCCTGGCTTCGTGACCCAGGCACTCGAGGACGTCCTCGCCGCGGGTGGCGTCGACGCCGTCTACGCGGTCGGGCCGGTGCCCATGATGCGTGCCGTCGTCGCGCTCACCAAGCCGCTCGGCGTACCCACGGTCGTTTCACTCAACCCGATCATGGTCGACGGCACGGGCATGTGCGGCGGCTGCCGCGTGAGCGTCGGTGGCGAGACAAAGTACGCCTGTGTGGACGGGCCCGAGTTCGACGGCCACCTGGTCGACTTCGCCGAGCTTGCCGACCGCCTTTCGACATACCGCGATTTCGAACGAGAGGCGCTCGAGCAGCGCCATTGCGCTGTGGGAGTGGCCTCATGACCGAGCTGACCAACAAGGAACGGATGGCCATCGAGCGCCATCTGATGCCCGAGCAGCTGCCCGAGATCCGCATCACCAACTTCGACGAGGTCAACCTGGGCTTCACCGAGCTGCTGGCGATCGCCGAGGCCGAGCGGTGCATCAACTGCCCCAACGCCGACTCGCTGTGCGTCGCCGGCTGTCCGGTCAACGTCAACATCCCGCGCTTCATCAAGCACGTCCAGCGCGGCGACATCCGCGCCGCTGCCGAGGCGCTCATGGACGACAACGCGCTGCCTTGTGTGACCGGCCGAGTGTGCCCGCAGGAGACGCAGTGCGAAGGCCTGTGCGTGCGCGGCAAGAAGGGCCGCCCGGTGGCCATCGGTTACATCGAGCGCTACGTCGCCGACTGGGCGATGAACCACCGCGACCAGCTGCCGATGTCGGAGCGCGCAACGACCGGCAAGCGGGTGGCCATCGTCGGCTCTGGTCCGGCAGGCCTGACCGCGGCCGGCGAGCTGCTCAAGTCCGGACACGACGTGACCATCTTCGAGGCCTTCCACGCACCAGGTGGCGTGCTCATCTACGGCATCCCGGAGTTCCGACTGCCCAAGGACATCGTCCAGAAGGAGGTCGATCGCCTGGTGGCCGAGGGAGCGCACCTCGAGGTCAACGCCATCATCGGCCGGACCTGGACGCTGCACGAGCTACGTTCCATGTACGACGCCATCTTTGTCGCCGTGGGCGCAGGCCTGCCGGTGTTCATGAACGTACCCGGTGAGAACTTCAAGGGTGTCTATTCGGCCAACGAGTACCTGACGCGCGCCAACCTGATGGGCGCCTTCCGCGATGGCTCCGACACGCCGATCCTGCATCGCCAGCGCGTGGCGGTGGTTGGCGGCGGCAACGTGGCCATGGACGCCGTGCGCACCGCGCATCGGCTGGGTGCCGCCGAGGCGATCATCGTCTATCGCCGCGGCCCGGACGAGCTGCCGGCGCGGCGCGAGGAGGTCCATCACGCCGAGCAGGAGGGAATTCGCTTCGAGTACCTGACGGCGCCGGTCGAGGTGGTCGGTGATGAAAACGGCTGGGTCAAGGGCCTGCGCTGCGTGCGCATGGAACTGGGCGAGCCCGACGCCTCGGGGCGCCGCCGCCCGGTGCCGGTGGCCGGATCGGAGTTCGTGCTCGAGTGCGAGATGGTCGTCGTGGCCATCGGCACGCGCGCCAACCCGCTCCTGACCGCCTCGGAACCGGACCTGACGGTCAACCAGTGGGGTTACCTGGAGGTCGACGACACCGGCATGACCAGCGTGCCTGGCGTGTTCGCCGGTGGCGACATTGTGCGCGGCGCAGCGACGGTCATCCTGGCGATGGGCGACGGCAAGCGCGCCGCTGCCGCTATTGATCGCTACCTGGGAGTAGCCGCGCCCTCACCCGCCTGAGAAGAACTCGGCCAGGTTGCTCGCCGAGCAGGCCGCCGCGAGGCACGGCAACCCGAATGTGTCCTCGATGCTGCGCAGCAGCGAGTAGTGGTCGTACATCGTGCTGGACTGGAAGCCGGCGGCCGTCTTCGAGGAGATCACGAGCAACGGAACCTGGTCACCACCGTCGGCCTCGTCCCAGACGATGAACAACACGCCGTCCTGGCGCCAGGCATCGCTCTGCAGGATCTGCGGCACGAAGCCGCTCAGGAAGGTATCGCCCTGGGTGGTCGATCCATTGTGCATGTCGTTCGACTGGTCGGGCACGATCAGCTCGAAGTCGCCTGCCGCAGGGTCGAACGAGGTGAAGTCCTTGATGTTGGCGCAGCGCGCCGGATTACCGCTGATGCTGGAAAAGCTGATGAACGGGTTGTGCTTGCGTGCATAGAGCTGGGCCCCGCCAGCCGGCGCGAACTCGCTGGTGAAGCAGCCACCGGGATAGCTCTGCTGAAAATCTGCCCAGCTGAGGCCGGCTGACTCCAACTGGTCGGCCAGGTTGGGCGCGTCGATATCGTGCGGGTTGTCGCTGGTCAGGTTCTGCGTCGAACCCGACACCAGCGCGACATAGTTCGGCTGCGAAGGGCTGCCCACCGAGTGGTAGTCGGTGGCCAGGCCGTAGTCGCGGATCAGCGAGTTGATGTACGGCGCAGCCGAGTTGTCGACCACAGCCGAGTAGCTGCGGTTCTCCATGATGATCAGGTAAACATGCCCGAAGGCGGGCATCCCGTCGAGGCCGGTGCGCCGCGGCGACTGCGTGGGCGAGGGCGTGGGCGGCGCACTCTGCGAGGACGGGCCCGGCGAAGAGGGCGCGGGCGAGCCGCAGCCGGCCAGGGCGAGGGCCAGGCAGACCGCGACGAACGTGCGCGTCAAGCTGGTCGCGAGGCGGCGAGGCGGTCCACGATCAATTGCTTGGCCCCCTCGAGCGGCACGCGCTCCTGTGTCATCGAATCCCGATCGCGCACGGTGACGGCATGGTCGTCGAGTGATTCGACGTCGACCGTCACGCACCACGGCGTGCCGATTTCATCCTGTCGCCGGTAGAGCTTGCCGATCGAGGCGGTGTCGTCGTAGACCGCCATCATGTCGGCCCGCAGGTCGGCCAAGATCTTGTGGCACAGCTCGACTATCTCGGGGCGCTTCTTGAGTAGCGGCAGGACGGCCACCTTGTACGGCGCGAGCTGCGGGTGGAGTGCCAATGAAACGCGCTTCTCGCCACGCACCTCTTCCTCGCGGTAGGCGTCGATCAGGAACGTGAACGACGCGCGATCGGGGCCGCCCGCGGTCTCGACGATCCAGGGGATGAATGACGTTTCGGTCGCCGGGTCGAAGTACTCGAGGTTCTCGCCGGACGATCGGGCGTGATTCGACAGGTCGAAGTCGCCGCGGTTGTGGATGCCCTCGAGCTCCTTCCAGCCGAAGGGGAACAGGTACTCGATGTCGATCGCCTTGCGCGCGTAGTGCGCGAGCTCGTCGGGCGCGTGCTCGCGCAAGCGCAACCGATCTTCGGCAACGCCGTAACCCGTGTACCAGCTCCACCGCCGCGGCAGCCACTCCTCGAAGATGCGCGCCGCATCGGCGGGCGGCACGAAGTACTGCATCTCCATCTGCTCGAACTCGCGCATACGGAAGACGAAGTTGCCCGGGCTGATCTCGTTGCGGAAGCTCTTGCCGATCTGCGCGATGCCGAAGGGCAGCTTCTTGCGCGTGGATTGCTGCACGTTCTTGAAGTTCACGTACGAGCCCTGGGCAGTCTCGGGACGCAGGTAGACCACCGCCGCGTCTTCCTCGACAGGACCCATGAACGTCTTGAACATGAGGTTGAAACGGCGCGGCGGCGACAGCGGCCCGCCGTCGACCGGGCAGCGCAGGCCAAGGCGGTCGACGATCGTCGGATCGCGCTTGTCGGCCTCGCTCAAGCCGTCGGTGCCGGGCAGCTCGTCGAGCCGGAAGCGCAGGTGATCGGTGGCGCACTCGACCAGCGGGTCGGTAAAGGACTCGACATGCCCGGAGGTGACCCACACCTGGGGCGCCATCAGGATGCCCGCGTCCAGGCCGACGATGTCGTCACGCAACTGGATCATCTGCCGCCACCAGGCGCGCTTGACGTTGTTCTTGAGCTCGACGCCCAGCGGCCCGTAGTCCCACACGGCGTTGATGCCGCCGTAGATCTCCGAGCTGGGGAAGACGAAGCCGCGTCGCTTGGCGAGCGACACGATGGTTTCAAGGCTGGCGACCGACGGCCGCGGATCGGCCGCGGGCCGCGGATCAGCCGTGGTTGGGGTGACGGTCAAGGGAACCTCCAGCTGCGCCGGCGATGGCATGGCCGGTCGCGGGACCCGAATTCTCGCACGAACCACCAGGAACCCCGATGCTCGAGCCTGGATGCCGAACCTTCACGGCGCAGCCATCGCGCGCCGCGCCCGCACTTCGTCGAGAAATGCCGCGGAGCGCGGCTCGCGCTCGAGGATGGTGCGCATGAAGCTGCGCAAGGCCGACTCGACCTCAGCCTCGACTGCGGCAGGCAGGCGCAGGCCGGCAATGGCCTCGATGTCCAGGCGGCGATAAGCGCGCAGCAACTTCAACGCTTCGAGTGACAGGCGTGTCTGTTCGGCGGGCGGTGGCGCGTGCCGCGGGCAGAGGACCCCTCCCAGGGTGGGCACCCAGCGGAACTCGTCGGTCGCCTCGAGCACCATGTCGCACTCCACGCAGCGCTCGACTTCAGGACGCATGCCCAGCGCGTCGGCCAGCCCGAACTCGTACCAGCGCGCCACGCGTCCCGGCGCCATCCCGTCGTCGAGCAGCTGGTATGCACGCCGCAGCAGGGCGTATACCGGGTAGGCAAAGGCACGTTCCTCGACCGCCCGCTCGGCGAGCTCGGCGAGGTACCAGGCGGTGGCCGTCGACTCGAGTGTGTCGCGCAAGGACAGCCAGGCCTGCGCGACGCTGGCCGAGGTGATGACGTCGAATGTGCGAGCGCGGGCGAGTACGAGCACCAGCTCGGCGAACGGCTCGACCGCGCCGCCCAGCCTGCTGCGCGGCTTGCGCACGCCTTTGGCGATCGCCTTGAGCTTGCCGTCGTGCGGCGTGAGGAGGGTGAGCACGCGGTCGGCCTCACCCAGTTCGAAGCGCGACAGGACGATCGCCTGGGTCTGGTATATGCGCGGAGCCGGCACCACTGAAGGCTAGCGCGAAAGGCGCGCTGCGCCGGGCTGGCAATACTCGTTACCATGCAGTAGCATATAAGGCGATGGCAGATAGCAGCGCGCCGACCCGCTTGTATCCTCCGCCGGTGATCATCTCGCCCGACCTCGATCAGCTGATCGCGGACACTGAAGCTGAGATCCTGGGGCTCATCGAGCGCGCCCAGGACGAGCGGACGCGGGCGATGTACGAAATGGTCCGCTACCACCTGGGCCTGGATGGTGACCAGCCGCGCGGCAAGCGGCTTCGGCCATTGCTCGGGCTGCTCGCCTATGAGTCGCTGACCGGCGACTATCACGCAGCTCTGCCGGGCGCGGCGGCCGTCGAGCTGGGCCACAACTTCAGCCTTGTCCATGACGACATCGAGGACGGCGATATCGAGCGCCGGCACCGGGCCACTCTGTGGACGGTGTTCGGTGTCGCCCAGGCAATCAACACCGGCGACACGCTGTTCACGCTCTCACGGATGGCCCTCCACCGCCTGAGTGAGCTCGGCTTCCCCGACGCCAGGGTGCTGGCCCTGATGCGCCTGTATGACGAGACCTGCGTCGCCCTGTGCGAAGGCCAGTTCATGGATATCTGGAGCGCCGAGCACGACGAGGCGCTGTCGGTCGATTTCTACTTCGACATGATCGGCCGCAAGACGGCGGCGCTGATCGCCGCGTCAGTCCAGGCGGGAGCGATGCTGGCCACCGACGACCAGCACATCATCGACGCCTACCGCGGCTTCGGCTGGTCCCTGGGGGTGGCCTTCCAGCTCAATGACGACCTGCTCGGCATCTGGGGCGACGAGCAGGCGACGGGCAAGGAGCCGTCCGACCTGGCCAAGCACAAGAAGACGTTGCCGGTCATCTACGCCCTGGAGAACGCCACCGACGCGGACCAGGCCAGGCTGCGCGAACTCCTGGCCGTCGGCAAACCCTCGAATGAGGACATCCTCGAGGCGCGCGCGCTCCTCGAACGCAGCGGAGCGCGTGATTACACACGCGCGCGCGCCCGCGCCGAGCGCGACGAGGCCCTGTTACGGCTGGAGCTGTCCGGCGTGGTCGAGGATCACGCACTGCAGCGTCTGCGCGCGATCGTGGAGTCCGCGATCAGCGCGTGACATGAGGCCGCGCCCTGCCGTGCGGCACGCTCGATACTCGTATTTCGCCGACCCATCGCCGCGGCGCGCTCGATGCGCAGGCAGCATCAAATTCAGCGCGTCCCTGCACGTAAGTGCTTCCACAACGCCAATTCCGAGCGAACCCACGCAGCGCTTCGTCAGATGCGATGCCGCACGCGCATCAGCCGCTCCGCTCCAATCCCAGCCGGACCGCGGCCGAACCTGGAGAAGGGCGGCGATGTGCACGTCGGCGTGGACTAGCCCTGCTCGGAACCGCCTCCGTTGTCGGCCTCCGGTGGCTTGCGCACGACCATGACCTTGCCCACGCGACGCCCTTCGGTTGACTCGACGGTCATCGTCAGGCCATCGACCTCGACCCTGTCGCCGGGGATGGGCACGCCACCGATCTCGTGATAGACCAGCCCGCCTACCGTGTCGTATTGCTCGCGGTCGGCACCATCGAGCTCGACGCCGAAGTGCTCGGCCAGGTCGTCGACGCTCATCCGGCCGTCGACGCGCGCCTCGTTGTCGGAGAGTGACTCGATCATCGGCTCCTCGACGTCGTACTCGTCCTGGATCTCGCCGACGATCTCCTCGATCAGGTCCTCGATGGTCACCAGCCCGGCCGTGCCACCGTACTCGTCGAGGACGATGGCGATGTGGACGCGGCGGCGCTGGAAGTTGTGCAACAGGTCGTCGACCGAGATCGACTCGGGCACAAACAGCGGCGTGCGCAGGATCGAGCGGACGGCGGGCGTCTTGCCGCGCACCAGGTGCGGCAGCAGGTCCTTCGCGTACAGGATGCCGACGACGTTGTCGATCGTCTCGTCGTACATCGGGATGCGCGAATGGCCTTCGTTGACGATCAACGCCACGATCTCGTCCAGCGACGCCGTCACCTGCAGGGCCTGGATGTCGATGCGCGGCACCATCACCTCGTGCACGCGCTGCTCACCCAGCTCGAGCACCGCGCCGATCATCTGCTGCTCCTCGGCCTCGATCACGCCCTGCTCACCGCCACGCTCGACGATGATCATCAACTCCTCCGCGGTCAGCTTGTCGGTCTCGGCTTCCGGCACGCGCAGGACGATGGTGACCAGCCGGGTCAGTCCGGTGAGCAGCCAGACAATGGGCCGCAGGATCCGGGCCAGCAGTTCGATCGGGCCGGCGAAGAGCAGCGCGACGCGCTCGGTATAGGCGAGTGCGATCGCCTTGGGCACCAGCTCGCCGAGCACGATCGTCGCCAGGGCGACGAGGACGGTCACGACGAGCAGCGCGAGGAACCCAGCGTTGGCCGCGATCGCCGGGATGCCGGCAAGGTACTCGCGCAGGCCGTCGACCAGGTTGGCGCCGGCAAAGCTGCCGGCGAGCACCGACAGGAAGGTCACCCCGATCTGGATGACGGCCAGGAAACGGCCCGGCTGCGACGTCACGCGGTGGACGCGCACGGCGCCGCTGTTGCCCTCATCGATCAATTGCTCGATGCGGCTGCGGCGCACGCGAACGAGGCCAAACTCCGCGGCGGAGAAGAGGCCGCTGGTCAGGATCAGCAGCGCCAGGATGACGAAGTCCACGTCAGCCCGATTTCACCCCGGCACCGGCCTCCGCGCCGCCCGACAGTTCGGCGCGAGCCGACGACTGCCGGCTCCGGATGCGCGCCGGCACACCAACTGCCAGCATGCCGGCCGGTACGTCGCGTGTAACGACCGAGCCGGCGCCCGTATAGGCGCCCTCCCCCACCGTGACCGGGGCGCGCAGGATTGTGTCCGAGCCGATGAACGCGCCACGGCCGATGACGGTGCGGCTCTTGTGCTGCCCGTCGTAGTTGGCCGTGATGGTGCCCGCGCCGATGTTCACGTCTTCGCCCACGTCGGCATCGCCCAGGTAGCTGAAATGATGCTGTTTCGAGCGCGCCCCGAAACGCGTGTTCTTCTGCTCGGCGAAGCTGCCCACCTCGGCACCGTCGCCGATGTCGCAGCCGGCGCGCAGATGGGCAAACGGCCCGATGTGCACGTCGTTGCCGACGCGCGCGCCGTTGAGCACGCTGGCACGGATCACGCAGCGTTCGCCGACCGTGGTATCGATCAGCTGGCTGCCCGAGCCGACGACCGTGTCGCGGCCGATGCGCGTGGTGCCGCGCAGGATGACGTTCGGTTCGACGGTCACGTCGGGCTCGATCTCGACACTCCGATCGACGCTCACCGCGGCGGGATCGCCGAATGTCACGCCGGCCTCCATATGCCGCTGCACGATCTCGTACTGGAGCATCAACTGGACCTGCGCAAGATCCGACCGATCGTTGATGCCGACCAGCTCGGATTCCCAGTCGGCCCCGGTGGGTTGCTCCACGGCAATGGCCGGCCGGCCATCGGCCGCCGCCAGCTCCACCAGCTGGGTCAGGTACAACTCACCGGTCGTCGGCGACGGGGTCAGGCGTGGCAGCGCATCACGGAGCCAGTCCGCCGAGAATGCGTACAGACCCGCGTTGCACAGCGCCACTCGCCGTTCGGCCGGAGTGGCGTCGCGGTCCTCAACGATGCGCGTGACCGTGTCGCCGTCGCCCAGCAGGACGCGACCGTAGCCGGCCGGGTCGTCCAGTTCGATGGCGGCCATGGCCATCGCGGCGTCGCCCTCGCGCCGCGCGGCGGCCATCCAGGCCACGGATCCAGCCTCGATGAGCGGCACGTCGCCCGACAGGACCACAACCTCGGTAGTGTCGGCGGGTAATGCCGAGAAAGCGGCACGCAGCGCGTCGCCGGTGCCGCGTGGCTGAGCCTGCACGGCGAAGTCGGCCTCGTCGGTGAACGTCGCACGCACCTGGGCGGTGGCGGGCGAATAGATGACCAACGGCTTATCGCCGGTCGCGGCCCGCGCAGCGTCGATGACGTAGGCAAGCATCGGCCTGCCGCAGACGGGGTGGAGCATCTTGGGCATCCGCGACTTCATGCGCGTGCCGAGTCCGGCAGCCAGGATGACGGCTTTGGTACGCGGGGCGGAAAGCGTCACGACGGTCGGCGACCGCCGGTGGCTGATGGAGGTTTGCTGGAGGACATCGAGTTGCGCCTGACTCTACGGGGGCTCCGGCGGCAGGTCAAACCCGCCGCCTACGAGCCGCTGCGCGTGGCGACGGCCTCGATCTCGACGAGCGCGCCGCGCGGCAGCGCCGCCACGGCAAAGGCCGCGCGCGCCGGCGGCGGGTCGCCGACGAAGCGTGCGTAGACGTCGTTGAAGGCCGCGTAGTCGTCGATGCTGGCCAGCAGGCAAGTCGTCTTGACCACGTCGGCCATCGCCAGGCCGGCGGCATCGAGGATCGCGGCGATGTTGCGCAGGGCGCGCTCGGCCTGGGCCGCGAGCCCGTCAACGAGCTCGCCCGTGGCCGGGTCGATGCCCACCTGGCCGGCCACGAACACGAGGCCGTGCGCATCGATCGCCTGGCTGTACGAGGCAATGGCTGAGGGAGCGCTGGCCGTCTTGATCGCGCGGAGCGTCATGGATACCTCCAGGTTGGTGTCGGCCCGCTCATGTCGAGCGCGTGAAAGGTGACGCCGTCGAGGCGCGCCGACGCCGCTGTGACGACGTCCACGCCGGCGGCGTGCGCCTCTTCAGGCGAAGCATAAAGCGCGAACAGGGTGGGTCCCGAGCCGGACAGCAGCCACGGCCGGCCGGTCATCCGCTCGAGCTCGGCACGCCCGCCGGTCAACTCGGGCATCAAGGTGCGCGCCGCCGGCCACAGCCCGTTGGCGTCACGCAGGCGATCAGCCCAGCCGGCGAGCGCGGCGCCGCTCAGCCCGTCGCCGACGGCAATGGCCAGGCTGCCCGACACGTCCGCGCGGGGACGAGCATGGCGCAGCCCGTCGTAGGTCGCAAAGACGTTGCCCGTGGCGAGCGGCGCGTTGCGGGTCGCCAGCAGCAGGCCGGCCGGACCGTGCAGCGCCGGCAACGGCTCGATCCGCTCGCCGCGGCCGCCGACCAAGGCGAGCGGCGCCCGGCTGGCGAAGAACGGCACGTCGGAACCGAGATCCACGGCGATCGCCGCCAGCTGCTCGGGGCTGAGCTCACGCCGCCACACGGCCAGCGCGGCATCTACCGCCGCCGCGCCGTCCGAGCTGCCGCCGCCCAGTCCCGCGGCCATCGGGATCTGCTTGTCGAGGTGCGCCGCCAACGGCGGCAGCTCATCGGCGAACTGTTGGCGGGTCAGCGCAAAGGCGCGCAGGACCAGGTTGTCGGGGATCGGGCAGTCGGGCTGGCCGGTGACGCTGAGCGTGTCCGTACCGCCGGGTGCCTCGCCCACCGTGAGCTCATCGGCCAGCCCGATGCGCAGGAATACCGAATGGAGGTCGTGGTAACCGTCGTCGCGGCGGCGGCCGACCTCGAGGGTCAGGTTGACCTTGGCGCTCGCGCGGACGTGCATCAGCGGTTCATCCCAGCGGCCCGAGCGCTGCGCGGAGCGCCAGCCACTGCTCGACGCTCACGGTCTGCGGCCGTCGATCGGGAGCGATGCCGACTCGGGCCAGGGCGTCGTCGAAGCGATCGCGGCCCACCTGCGGCAACTGGCGCGGCAGCACGTTGTGGAGCATCTTGCGCCGCTCGCGGAAACCCGCCTGGACCAGCCGCCACAGCTCCTCCTCGTCGTCGGGTGGCAGTCGACGCGCCTGCGTTTCCCCGACCAGGATCGCCGATTGGACGTCGGGTGCCGGCTCGAACGCCGTGGCGGGCACGATGCGCGACACGCGCACGCGAGCGTGGTACTGCACGAAGACTGACAGGTAGCTCATGCCGCCCGCCGGAGCGGCAATCCGCTCGGCCACCTCGCGTTGGAGCATCAGCACGAAGCGCTCCGGCCGCGGATCATGGCCGAGCACGTGATGGAGAACCGGGCTGGTGATGTGGTAGGGCAGGTTGGCCACGAGCTCGTAGGGAGGGCTGACCAGCTGTGCCAGCGGCAGGTCGAGCACGTCGCCTTCGACCAGGTGCAGTGTCCCGTGCTCCGGTCTGGCGAGGGTGGCGCGCAGGTGCGCGGCGAGTCGCGCGTCGAGCTCGACGGCGCTGACGCGCGCGCCGTGGTCGAGCAGCGCCCGGGTGAGTATGCCCAGGCCCGGGCCGATCTCGAGCACGTTCGTCCCCGATAGCGGTTCCGCGAGCGCCACGATATCGCCCAGCACAGCGGCGTCGACGAGATGGTTCTGGCTGAACCTCTTGCGGACGCCAAGACCGTGGCGGCGCAGGTAGCGCGCCACCTGCTCGGGACCCAGGTGCTCAAGGTCGAGGGTCATGAGTGCCGGCTGGCGTGGTGCTGGTCGGCCCGTCGTTTCGGGACGCTCGGCATCTGCAGCGGCCCGCGGCACATGCGATCGTGGTGGGACGATGAGTTCACCCGCACAGCCTAGCCTCGCCGAACCCGGCGCCACCAGCCGCCGCTACCTCGAGGAGCACCGCGAGCACCACGAGCGGATGGCACCCTTCGTGGACGCACTGCCGGAGCTGGCGGCGATGCTCGGGCAGCGTGACAGCGCCGAGTTCAAGCGGCGCTTCGAGGAGGAATGCCAGTTCATCCTGGGCGAGATGTTGCCGCACGCCGAGGCGATCGAGCAGACCCTCTACCCGCAACTCGCCCAGCTCATGGACAAGCGCCATTCGATGCAGCCCATGCGCGAAGAACACGTGCGCCTGCGCGAGCTGGTCCAGTCACTGTGCCGCTATCGGTCGCGCGTCGCACTGGGACAACTCGACGAAATGGACACCATCGGTATGCGCCGCATGTTGTACCGCCTGTACACCCTGATGAAGGTTCACCTCGCCGAGGAAGAGCTGTACCTGCGCGTCATCGACCGAGGCATGTCGGACGAGCGGCGCGACCAGTTGGCGCGGGGTATGGACGAGGCGTCGGCCGAACCGCTCTGAGAGCCGGGCGGGAAGCGCCGCCTAATCGCGCTTGAGCGTGACCGACTCGAGATAGCGGCCGTCGAACTCGGCGATCAGCCGGGCGCGCTCCTTCATGACCGCCGCCCACTCGTCCAGCTCGGCGTACCCCGACTCGGTCAGCCGGTAGTCGCGCCGCTGGGGGCCGGAAGGCTCGTTCGACCACTCCGAGCTGACGTGACCGGCCTTTTCGAGGTCGCGCAACGTCCGATAGACCTGCCCGATGTCAACCGGCCCGCCGGTGATGCCGAGCTCCTCGAGCTGGGCAATGATCGAATAGCCGTGCGCGCCACCGGCGGCGAGGAGGACGAGCACGAATGGCTCCATCCAGCGTCGACGGCCGCCCATCGGCGCCCAACCGCGATGGACCGGCGTGCCACTGACGTCGCGTTCCGAAGCGAGCGCATCCGCCGGTGCGCCACGCGACGCCGGCTCTTCCCACTGTTCCTCGCCCCGGCGCCGGCGCGCGTCTTTTCCCGAAACACTCATATGCCCGGGGAGAATAGTCGCCTGCGAGCCACTCATACCAGCGAGTCGTCAATTCGGGCGGCGCTCGCCGGCCGCGCGCGGGTTACTGCGTCGCCCCCTGCGCGGCGGGCTGTTTGACGGGGAGCGGCTCGCCCGCCAGCGCCAGGAAGAACAGCGCCAGCGGCCGATAGATCGCGTGTGCGAACTTCATGAACGGCGCGAGGAGCACCAGCTCCATGGCCACGGCCACGTGGAGCAGGAACATCCAGTAACCCCAGACCGGCGGTTGCGGAAGATAGAGCGCGAGCTCGAGGCCGAAACCGGTCAGCCCGGCAACCTCGAGGAGCGCCAGGAAGGTCCAATCGGCTGCGGTCGAATGGCGCAGCGAGCGCTCGGCGTGCCGGGCGCGACGCCAGATGAGCATCGTCGCGCCGTAGACCAGGGCCAAGCCGGCCAGTGTCCCAAGCAGGCGGACCGGATACCAGAGCGGCACCGGCGTGCCGGTCGCCTTGACGCCGATCAGAGCCAGTCCGTAGTCGAGGGCAGTCGCCGCCATCAGGCCCAGAAAACCCCACATCGTTGCGGCGTGAATGAACCAGCGCTGGCGATACCACGGGTAGCTGGCGTCCTTGTCGCAGTCGGCGCGATAGCGGCGTTGACCGAGTGCTTCGACCGCCAGTGCGCGCCAGGCAGAGCGCGCGGCGCGCCACACTGCGGCGCGGCTGCCAAGCAGCTCGTGGCGGCCGATCGACATCTGTCGTGCGATGCCGCGCGCCATGGTGACCAGGCCGACCAGGCCGGCGAGGAACACCGCGATCATCAGCACCACGCCGGTGTTGTGGATGAGTTCCTCGGGGATGAAGTTGAAGATATCGAGCGTGTTGCCACTCATCGGCCCGTGGAATGAATACATGAACAGCGCGAAGAAGACCGCCAGAACGATGGCGACCGCGGTGCCGACGAAGGGCAGGTACATCAGGCGGGCCAGCCCGGTGCGGTCGTAGTGGGCTATGGCATAGCGTCGGGCGGAGGCCATGAACTCGCTCGGCTCCGCCTGCGTCGGGCAGCTCTCCGAGCACTCGCCGCAGGCGTAGCACGTCCACAGCTCCTTCGACGACAGGAGGGCGTCCTTCATGCCCAGCTGGGCGTAGCGGATGATGCGCCGCGGGAACGTGGCGTCATCCTCGACGAGCGGGCAGACGGCGGTGCACGTGCCGCACGAGAAACACGCCGAGACATCCGCGGCGCCGTAGCGCTGGATCTCCGGGTATAGCTTCATGTCGGCGATGGTTGCCGCCGCGGTCATCAGGATGTCCTCCCCGTCGGCTCGTACTGGAAGTAACCGTCGGCCTCACTGCCCTTGACCTCGGCCAGCCAGCCGTAACGGCGCATGCCCATGACCCAGAAGACGGCCTCATCGGCCGGCGCCTCGATGGCCGTGGCGATCTGGGGGACAGTCAACGGGCCGTCGGCCAGGGCGTCCAGGATCCGCGTGTGCATCAGCGGCTCTTCGCGCATCACCTCGCGGATGTCGCGGTGGGCGTTAGTCATCAGGCGGGCACCTCCACGAGGTTGTCGATCATGGCGGTGATCTCGGCATCGGTGTAGCCGAGCAGATCGATGGCATTCTCCGGGCACATCGGCACGCAACCTCCGCAACCCTTGCAGCCGGTCGGGCTGATCACGGCAAAGTGCCGGTTACCCTCCTCCGCCATCGAGATCGCGTCGTACGGACAGACGGTCAGGCAATCGCCGCAGGCGGTGCAGGCCGCGGGGTCGACGATCGCGACGAGCGGGTCGAGCTCGGTGAAGCCCTTCTTCAGGACTGCTGCGCTCTGGGTAACCGCGGCGAGACCCGATGCGACGCTTTCGGCTGCGGTCTTGGGGCCCTGGCTGGTGCCGGCAATCAGCACGCCGTCGACCACCGTCTCGACCGGCCGCAGCTTGGGGTGGATCTCGTTGAAGAAGCCGTCCGATCCGGCCGGGAGCTTGAGCACCCCGACCAACTCGCTGTTCTCGCGCGGAACCATGCCGGTCACCAGCACGACAAGGTCGACCGGGATGGTCAGCTCCACGTTGTCCGTGAGCACGTCGCGTACGGTGACTGTCAGATTGCCGTCGTCGCCACGCTGTACGGCCGGCGGAGCGTCGTTGTCGAACTTCAGGAAGACCGATCCCTGGTCGCGGGCCTCCGTGTAGAGCGGCTCGAACTTGCCGTACGTACGCATGTCACGGTACAGGTGGAACTGGCGAATGGACGGGTCCAGGCCGGCAACGTCCACGGCCGTTTGGGTGGTCGCGGCGCAGCAGAAGCGCGAGCAGTAGGCGTTCGCACAGCCGTTCGTGTTGCGGCTGCCGACGCAGTAGACATAGGCAAGGCTGCGCACCGGCCGACCGTGCCAGGCGAGACCGCCGGTCGCGCCGTCGACGAGTTCCTTGAACTGCGGCAGGGTGACCACACCGTCGATGCCGTAGCCGAACTCACCGGCCTCGGGCTGGTAGGCGTCGAAGCCCGTGGCAACGATGATCGTGCCCACGCTGACCTCGATCGTGCCTGAGCCCGGTCCCCCGATCCTGATGCTGACCTGATAGTTGCCGAAGCTGCCCGCCTTGCCGACCACCTCCGCGCCGGTCAGGACGTTGATTGTCGGGCGCTGATGGATCTCGGCGACCAGCTTGGCCACCAGCTCGCGGCCTTCCTTGCCGTGTGGATACATGCGCCCGAAGCGGCGCGCCCAGCCACCGAGCTCGAGTTCGCGCTCGACGATGGTCACGCGCAGGCCGATGTCGGCCAAGCCGATGGCGGCGCGCAGGCCGGCGATGCCACCGCCGATGACGAGCGTGTGCGGCACCGTATCGACGACCAACGGCTTGAGCGGCTCGGTCAGGCGCGTGCGGGCGATGCCGGCGCGCACCAGCGCGGTCGCCTTATCGGTCGCCGCCGCTTCGTCGTGCTGGTGCACCCACGAGCATTGCTCGCGGATGTTGACCTGCGTGTATTCGTAGGGGTTGAGGCCGGCTCGCGCGGCCACTCCACGGAAGGTATAGGTGTGCAGCTTGGGCGAACATGACGCAACGACCAGGCCGTCGAGCTTGTTCGCCTCGATGTCCTCGATCATCTCGCTCTGGGTGGCGTCCGAGCACGCGAACATCTCGTGTTTGGCAACGACGACGTCGCCCGAGTCCTTGATGTCGTCGATCACCTTCTCGACATCGACGTAGTCCGAGATGTTGCCACCACAGTGGCACACGTAGACACCGATGCGCCGGCCGCCGGCCTGCTCGGTCACGTCGCTCTGGCCGGCCATGTCTGCCTGCTCGCTCATGCGGCACCCACGAGTGCCACCGGCTCAGGTGTCGATTTCGTCCGCTCGAGGTGGGCGGCCACCTGGGCCACCGCGGCGCCCGCGTGGACGATCGAGTCGGCGATGTCCTTGGCGCCCGACGCCGCCCCGGCGACGAACACGCCCGGGATGTTGGTCTGGCCCGGGTTGAGGTCCTCTTCGGGCTCGGCGACGTAGTTCCATTCGTCGAGTGACAGCTCGCCCACTTCGAACAGCTGCTCGGCGTCGCGATTCGGCTGCACGCCGACCGCCAGCACGACCAGGTCGTATTCGGCCTCGACGACGCGGCCGCCGTGCTCGATGTCCTCGTACTTGAGCACGAGGTCGCCGTTCGGCTTTTCGCTGATGTCCGCGACACGGCCCTTGACGTAGTTGGCACCCATGGCCTTGGCCTGTTCGTAGAACTCGTCGTAGCGCTTGCCCGGCGCGCGGATGTCCATGTAGTGAACCGTCACATCGGCCAGTGGCAATGCGCCCATCAACAGCTGGTTCTGCTTGATCGAGTACATGCAGCAGAAGCGCGAGCAGAGCGGGTTGCCGACCGTCTGGTCGCGCGAGCCGGTGCACAGCACGTAGGCGATGCGCTCTGGCACTTTGCCGTCGCCCGGCCGCAGGATGGTGTTGAACGGACGCGTCGGCGCCAGGAGGCGGTCCATCTGCATGCCGGTGATCACGTTCTTGAACCTGCCGAAGCCGTACTCCGGCTTGAGGTCCGCGGCGAAGAGCTTGAAGCCGGTCGAAACGACGACGGCGCCAACCTGTGCGTCGAGGTGTTCGTCGCGCGCGTGGAGATCGATGCACCCGTCGACCGGGCAGGCGGCCACGCATTCGCGGCACTCGCTGCACACCCCGCAGTCGAGGCAGCGCCCGGCGGCGGCGCGCGCCTCGTCCTCGGTAAGGCCTGCCTCGACCTCGCGAAAGTCGCTCGGCTCAGGCAGCAGCGACGTCCCGTCGGCCGACGCCGGCCGCGTGGCGTACTCGCGCTGGCGGGCGAGCACGGTCTGCTTGTCGACGACCGGGAGCCGGTCGTCGAAGCCGTCCATGGGCCGCTCGCTCAGCCAGCGATCGATCATGTGCGCGGCACGGCGGCCCTCGCCCACCGCACGCGTGATGTCGGTCGGGCCGTGCACGCTGTCGCCCGCGGCGAAGACGTACTCGAGTGCTGTCTGGCGCGTGCTGGCATCGGCCAGCAGGCGGCCGTTCTGGTCGGTCGCGAGCTGCGTCCCGAACGGGCTGGTATCGGGCCGCATGCCGATCGCGGCGATGATCAGTTCGCAGGCAATGAGGTGTTCGCTGCCGGGAATCGGCTCCGGCCGCCGGCGGCCCGACGTGTCGGGCTCGCCCAGGCGCATGCGCTGGCAGCGCAGGCCGTTGACGGCACCGTTGCTGTCGCCGGTGACTTCCAGCGGGGCGACCTGGAGAGCAAAGCGGACACCCTCGCGCTCGGCGTCGTCGGCCTCGACGTGATGGGCGGGCATTTCGCTGCGGCCGCGGCGATACGCCACGGTGACCGACTGTGCGCCCAGCCGGCGGGCCGTCCGCGCCGCGTCCATGGCAACGTTGCCGCCGCCGACGACGACCACGTTGCGGCCGCGCAGGTCCATGGCTGCGCCGAGCTTGACCTTGCGCAGGAAGTCGGTGCCACCCACGACACCCAGGCGATCCTCGCCGGGCACGCCCAGCCCCAGCGAGCGGTGCGTGCCGGTGGCGACCAGGACGGCGTCGAAGCCGTCGGCCTTGAGCGCCGTCACGTCGCGCACGAGCGTGCCGGTGACGATCTCCACGCCAGCTTCACGGACGTTGTCGATATCGCGTTCGACGACATCCTCGGGCAGTCGGTAGGACGGGATGCCCAGGCGCAGGAAGCCGCCGGCGACCGGTGCTGACTCGAGGATGCGCACGGCATAGCCCAGGCGCGCCAGCTGCCACGCCGCGGTCAGGCCGGTTGGGCCTGAACCAACGATCGCGACGCGCTTGCCGTTCGCCGGCGCGATCTCGATCCCGGACCCATCGCCGGTGCCCTCGTGCTGGTCGCTGATGAAGCGCTTGAGGCGGCGGATGGGCAACGTGCCCTCGAGCGACCCGCGCGTGCACTCGCTCTCGCACGGTGCGTAGCAGGCGCGTCCAAGGGTGCCCACCAGCGGCGTCGCGTCCAGCACCAGGCGATAAGCCTTCTCGTACTCGCCGCTGCGGATGAGCGACACGTAACCATGGGCCTCGATACCGGCCGGGCACGCGTACGAGCACGGCGAACTGCCCGCGCGGTCGATGACGGCCTTCTTGGGCACAGCCTGGGGGAAGGCGATGTGCGCGGCGCGGCGCGCGACCAGGTCGGCGTTGAACTGGTCGGGCACGGCCACCGTGCACGCGGTCTCGCATTTCTGGCAGCCGGTGCATGAGTCGATGTCCACGAAGCGCGCCTTCTTGGTCAGCGCGACGTGGAAGCGGCCGTCAGCCGAGCGGCGGATGCCGTCGACCTGGCTGTAGGTCAGGGCGGTGATGTTCGGGTGATGGATGGTCGCGGCCATCTTGGGCGTCGAGATGCAGCTCGCGCAGTCGAGCGTCGGGAAGACCTTCGACAGCAGGATCATCTTGCCGCCGACGCTGGCCTCCTTCTCGACGAGGAGCACCCGGTAGCCCATGTCGCCGAGCTTCAGGGCAGACTCCATGCCGCCGATGCCACTGCCGACGACGAGCACGTCGTAGTCGACCTCGTTGGTGGCGGAAACGGAACAAGCCTGGGTCACGTCGATCACCTTGCGGCCACCTCGGACATGTCGGCGAGCACGCTGGCAAATCCGGTCACGTGCTTGGTGAACGGCTCGGCACAGACCGAGCAGATGGCCGCCAGCCGCAGCCGGTTGGGATCCATGCCGCGCTCCTTCATCTGCCGCTGCGCCTCGCCGACGATGCGCGATGAACGCTTGCTGCAATCGGACAGGTGAGCGCATTCGTCGCCGTCAGAGGCGATGAACACGCCGTCGAAGCCCGCCTCGAGAGCGTGCAGGATCCAGGACGGCCGAATACCGCTGGTGCACGGCAGGCTGATGACCTTGACGCCGGCCGGGTAGCTCATGTGCGAGCTGCCCGCCAGATCGATGCCCGGATCGGAGATCGTGTTGGTCGAGAACACCAGGATCCGTGGCGCGTGTGGCGCACCCGATGCGGTGTCCACGCCGGCAACATTCGTCGTGGTCATGCCTGCCGTCTCCAGTTGTCGACCTTGGCGAACCTACTTCCCGCGCCGTACGAAGACGCGGTCGTAGCCCTCGCCGGCCAGATAGCCGAGCGACTCATGACCGACCTTGCCCGCCCATGCGGCGATATCGGTCTTGGTCACCGGGTCGGTCGACCAGATCTCGATCACGCCACCGACGGGAACGGTGCCCATGCCCTTCTTGGCCTCGAGCAGCGGGCCAGGGCACGCCGCACCACGGGCGTCGACGACCTTGTCGGCTGCGATGGTGGTCAGGTCCAGTGTTGCGACTGCGTCCATTGCTGTACTCCTTTGAACTTGTCTGCTAGTAGCTCAGGCTGGCTTTGGCCGAGGTGATCTCGGCCACGAAGCGCCCGGCGGCGACGATCTCGGCACCGTCCACGAGCGCATCGGCAATACCGCGACTGTTGGCGCATGGACCACACACGAGCAGCTGGCCGCCCAGGTCGCGGAAGTCATTCATCAGCTTGGCGAGCGGCGGAAAGCCGGGCGCGCTCACTGGTTCGGCCTCGCCGCGGTGGGCCAGGCATACGCCATCACCCTGCAGGCCGATGACCACCTGGACGTCGGACGCCAACGCGGCGCCGGCCATCACGAAGGGGATGGTCGCCAGCTCCGGGCTTGTCGGCCCATGCGTCGCGAGGATCACGATCTTCTCGTTGTCTGCCACGTTCGTACTCCTTGTGCAACGATGCTCAGCGTGGAACCAGGGCTCAGCGTCCGGCGCCCACCGGCACGCGATCGAGGCGGGAAGCCGAATCAGCAGTTGCCGCCAGGTCACCCAGCAGCGTCAGCCGGCGAAGGAGCACTTCGCGCAACAGGTCGCAGGCGACGACCAGGTCGCGGTCGCTCAGGCGGTACTGGACGATCCGTCCGTCGCGGGCCGCCTCGACCACGCCTGCGCCGCGCATGGCGGCAAGGTGCTGGGAGGTGGCCGACTGGGTCAGGCCCAGCGCGTCGGCCAGATCGTGCACTTCCGACGGCCCGCTCGACAGCGCGTGAATGATGCGCAGGCGGGTGGCACTCGCGAGAGTGCGCAGCACCGATGCCTGCAACTCGTCGAGATCTTCTGTGAGACTCAACACGCTCGTCCCTCGCTCGCACGAGGCCGGCACTTACCTTCGCTCCGGCCTTATATTCGCTGGGTCTGAATATATGTCTAGAGCCTATAGAAGACGGGGGCCGTTGGTCATATTCCCGAGGGCCGTGCAGCCCAGCCAGGCGCGGCCAGCCGGCCGCGCCGCGGTCAGGCGCGTTGCGGCGTGGTCAGGCCGGTTCGGGCAGAGCCAGCTTGAGCGACGGCCGCGCCGACAGGTCTGCGCCGGCGCGGGCGCCGGCGCGGGCGCGGAAATAACCCGCGGCGCCGATCATCGCCGCGTTGTCGGTGCACAGACCGGGCCGCGGCACGACGACCGGAATGCCGCTGCCGGCGGCACCGGCGGCGATGCGCTCGCGCAGGACGCTGTTCGCCGCCACTCCCCCACCAACGATGATCGTCCGCGCGCCGCTCTGTTCGGCGGCCCGCAGCGTCTTGGTCGCCAGGACGTCGACGACGGATTCCTGGAAGCCGTGGGCCAGCTCGGCGACGGCAGCGTCGGGCAGCGGCTGGGCATCGGAGCCCATCGTGTTCACCTCGGTGCCGAGTTCGCGCGCGACCTCCCGCCGGGCGGCGGTCTTGAGTCCGCTGAAGGAGAAATCGAACGTCTCGCCCAGCCATGCGCGCGGGAACACGCGGTCGCGCCGCTGCGCGCCGGCGGCTGCCTTCATGATCGCCGGCCCACCCGGGTATGGCAGCCCGAGCAGTCGTCCGACCTTGTCAAAAGCTTCGCCCGCGGCGTCGTCGACGGTCTGGCCCAGGAGGCGGTAGGACAGGTGGTCGGTCATCTCGACCAGGAAGGTATGCCCGCCGCTGACGACCAGTGCGATCAGCGGAAACTGTGGCGCCGGCGCCTCCGGCTGATCAGGATCGAGCAGCCACGCCGCGTAGATGTGGCCCTCGAGGTGATTGACCGGCACCAGCGGCAGGCGATGGATCCAGGCCAGCGTCTTGGCCATCGTGATGCCGACCAGCAGCGAGCCGGCCAGGCCCGGGCCCTCCGTCACGGCGACCGCCTCGATCTGCGACCAGTCGCCGATATGCGCCTGATCAAGCGCCTGCTCGAGTACCGGAATCATCCAGCGCAGGTGGGCGCGCGCGGCGACTTCAGGCACGATGCCGCCGGTCACGCTGTGCAGCGCAACCTGACTGGCAACCACGCTCGCGACGATGCGCCGGCCGCCGGCCACGATCGCGACCGCCGTCTCGTCGCACGAAGATTCGATGGCCAGGATGGTGTCCCGGGGCGGCATCACCGGTCCGGCTCCGACGCGTCGGGCAGCACGCCGCCGTAGCGATCGGCAAGGAACGCCAGGCGGCGCACCATGTCGGGCGTGGCGAGAGGTTCGGTGGTCATGATCAGGGCATCCTCGCCGTTGTCCGAGTAGTAGCGCGGGCGGACACCCACCGGCCGGAAGCCGAAGCGCGCGTACAACGCTCGCGCAGCGCGGTTTGATACGCGCACCTCCAGCGTCGCCACGCGCGCGCCAAGCTCGGTTGCCAACTCCATCAGCGCCGACAGCAGGTACCCGCCCACACCGCGGCGGCGCCAGTCCGGCAGCACGGCAAAGGTGGTCACGTGCGCCTCGTCGACCATCAGCCACATGCCGCCGTAGCCCACCGTTTCGCCGCCCGCACGGATCACCAGGTAGTGCGCCAGGCGGTTCGCCTGGATCTCCTGGGTGAAGGCATAGTCGGGCCACGGAACGGGAAAACTGGCACGTTCGATGCGATGCACCGCCGGGATGTCGGCGAGCGTCATCGGAGCGACGGCAAGCTTCAGTGGCGGTCGACTGACCACTCGATCTCTCCGCTCAGTTCGGACAGACCACGCGGCAGGGCCACGTACGCGGGCACCAGCGTGGCAGGATCGCTGGTGCCGCCGGCGGCGAGCGCGGCCGCGCCCAGTGCCGCCAGGGCTGCGGGCAGGCCGGCGATCGCGTGCCGGCCGCGGGCGATCGCCGCGGCAGGCAACCGGGCTCCGTCTAGGTCAACCGCCACGAGCTCGGCGGCTGCTGCGGAATCTGCGAGAGCATCGTCGCCGGCGACCAGTCGTGGGCCATCGACCTCGGTGAGCGCGCCCGCGTCCACGCGCAGCAGGTGGACGTAGCGGTCGGCAACTCCCGCCGGCAGGGCAATCGCGAGGGTCGTCGGATTCTGGCCGGCGGTCGCCGGCGCCGGACCGGCACTCGCTGCCGCGCCGGCAAGCGCACGCGTGGTCGACTGTCCGACCAGCGCCACATCCAGGCTGTACGCGATCACCTTGGCCGTCGCGAGTCCGATGCGCAGCCCGGTGAAGCTGCCCGGCCCGGTACCCACGATCACGCCCGCGAGCTCGTCGCGGCCGGCGCCCGCTTCGCCCAGCAACTCGTCGAGGCGCCCGAGCAATTCCTCGCCGTGGCGGTGTGGGCTGGTCCACTGTCGCTGAGCGATCACCTTGCCATCGCTGCGCGCGAGAGCGAGCAGCGGCGTGCGCGTCGCTGTGTCGATGACCAGCAGGGGCCCGCTCACCGCCCTCCTCCGCCGGGTCGCGTGGCGGCCCACGACAGCGTCGCGGCCAGGTAGCGCTGGTGATCCGGCAACCCGGCCCGGACCACGATTCGCCGTGCCTCGTCGCCGAGTACCTCGAAGCGGACCGTCAAACGGCCCGGCTCGACCTCGTCGGGCAGCCGTTCTGCCCACTCGCTGAGCGTCACGCCGTCCGCCTGGCGCTCGTCGACCAACCCGCCGGCCAGCACCTCGTCTGCGCCGTTCAGCCGGTACAGGTCCTGGTGGAAGAGCGGCAGGCGGCCGGCGTACTCGGCCATCAGCGTGAAGCTCGGGCTGTTGACCACCTCGCGCACCCCCAACCCGGCGGCGAACCCCTTGGCGAACTGGGTCTTACCGGCGCCCAGCGGTCCGAGCAGCGCGATGCGGTCGCCGGGCCGGGCCACGCCGGCCAGCGCCGCGGCAAGGTCGCGTGTCTGTGCGCTTGAATTGCTGGCCACCGCCACGGACTCGGCGTCCACGGAATCGATCAGCCGACTTCCCGTCGTCACCCGTCCAACGTTAAACGATGACGGCGATCAGGCGATCCTCAGCGAAGCTCGAAGCGCCGCGCCGCCTCCGCGGCGAGCATGCTGCCGATGGCCAGGGACGCCGTGGCCGCCGGCGAGGGCGCGTTACGCACGTGCAGCACGTGGCCGTTGCCGCCCAGCCGGAAGTCGTCGACCAGCGCGCCGTCGGGATCGATCGCCTGGGCGCGCACGCCCGACGGTCCGGGCGCGAGCTGATCGAGCTGCAACTCGGGCAGGTAACGGCGCAGCGAGCGGTGGAACAGCCGCTTCGAGAGATCGCGCACCATCTCGGCACTGCCCATGCGCCAGTAGCGTGCGGCGAGGCCCAGGAAACGCCGCGAGGCAAGCACCGCGGCCAGGTCGCGCGGCGCGAGGTCGCGCCGTCGGTATCCCTCGCGCGCGAAGGCGAGCACGGCGTTGGGCCCGGCCCACACCTCGCCGTCGATGCGCCTCGTGAAGTGCACGCCGAGAAACGGAAACCCCGGATCCGGCACCGGGTACAGCAACCCGTGGACGAGCTGGCGTGCGTCGGGAGTGAGCAACCAGTAGTCGCCGCGGAAGGGAACGATCTGTTCGGCCGGTCGCTCGCCGCTCATACGCGCCACGCGGTCGGATTGCAATCCGGCACAGGCGATCACGTCGCGCGTCAGCAACTCGCCGTGGGTCGTCGCCAGGCGCATCTGCGCCCCGTGGGCGTCGATGGCCGTCACGGCCCGGCCGGTCTCGATCTTGCCCCCCGCGGCGCGGATCTCGTCGGCGAGCGCGGCGCACACGCGGACATAGTCGATGACGCCCGTGCTCGGGCTCCACAGGGCGCGCACCCCCGCCGCGTGCGGCTCGATCTCGCGCATGCGTTCCGGCCCGACCAGTTCCAGGCCGGGCACCTCGTTGGCGGTCGCCCGCTGCCGCAACTCGTCCAGGCGCGCCAACTCGCCGTCGTCGATTGCCACGACCAGCTTGCCGCAGCGCTCAAGCGGTATGCCGTGTTCGGCGGCGAATGCCTCGAGCTCGGCCTTGCCCGCGCGGCACAGCCGTGCCTTGAGCGATCCCGGCGCGTAGTAGATGCCGGCATGCACGACGCCGCTGTTGTGACCGCTCTGGTGAGCGGCGAGACGGTCCTCCTTTTCCACCAGCGCCAGCCGCGTATCGGGATGAGCGCGCAGGAGCTGGTAGGCGGTGGCGAGGCCGACGATGCCACCGCCGATGACGACCAGGTCAGCGTTCGTGGCGGGCTCGTTGCTCATCATCGCAATCTAGCCGATGGTGGCGCCGACGAGGTCAAGACGAATCTCGGCGTAGTGTTTGGGGCGATGAACAGGACTGCGGCTGGGAGCACGTCGCGCATCCTGCCGCTGATGGCCCTGACGGTGCTCATCGACATGGCGGGCTTCGCGCTGGCGCTGCCCATGCTCCCGTTCTGGGCCCAGGAATCCGGCGCGGATCCGACCGCCATCGGCCTGATGATGGCCTCGTACTCGATCGCCCAGTTCGTGTTCACGCCCATCGTCGGCGCGCTGTCGGATCGCTTCGGCCGACGGCCGACCATCATCGTTGCCCTTGTCCTCGAAGGCGTCGGCCTGATCGGCACGGCGCTGTCGACGTCGGTGCCGATGCTCATCGGCACGCGCTTCATCAGTGGTATCGGCGGATCGTCGATCGGCAGCGCCCAGGCGGTTGTCGCCGACGTAACCGACGAGAGCAACCGCGCCCGGGGCATGGGCTTCATCGGCGCGGCGATCGGCATCGGCTTCGTGATCGGGCCCGCGGTCGGCGCGCTGCTCAGCCTGATCGGGCCCGCCGCTCCCTTCTGGGGATCGGCCGTGGTGGTCATCCTCGATGCGTTGCTCGTTGCCGTGATCCTGCCCGAGACGCGATCATTGCGGACCCCCCGGCAACACGTCGCCGCGCCGAGCCCGCTGCGCATCCCGGACGTGCGCCGGCTGATCGCCATCACCCTGTTGTTCACCACCGCGTTCGCGGCCATGGAGACCGTGCTGCCGCTGTTCACCCAGGCGGCACTCGGCTGGGGCGCGACGGAGAACGGGCTCGCCTTCGCCCTCGTGGGAATAGTGCTGGTGATAATCCAGGGCGGTCTCATCGGCCGGCTCGTCAGGCTCGCGGGGGAGCGGCGGCTGTTGTTCGTGGGCCTGCTGCTGGTCGCCGGTGGCCTGGTGGTATTGCCGCTGACGAGCCTGCTGGCGACGATCGCCCTGGGCGCCGGCATGGCCACGCTGGGCATGGCACTGATCTATCCCACCAGCTCCTCGCTCCTTACCTATGCCGCGCCACCAGACCGCTCTGGGGTGACGCTCGGGCTGGCGCGGTCCGCCGGCGGCGTTGCGCGCGTCATCGGTCCCGCCGCGGCCGGCGTCCTGTACACCAGCCTGGGCGCGGCAATTCCCTTCTTCGCGTCCGCCGCGATCGCCTTCGTGGCGGTCGCACTGGTGCCCTTATCACCCAGCACGTCGGAAGCTGCCGTCCCGACGTCGACGATGGTCAGCCCCGACAACGCCAACGCGCGCATGGGGGTGGGCGGCACGCAACGCGACCAATGAAGGGCGACTACATCTCCATCGGCGGCTCGTAGGCCGGGTCGAGGTACTTGTGCGGGTCATCCCTGAATTCGAGCATGCAGCCCTTTGCGCAGAAGTAGTAGGTCTTGCCTTCGTGCTCGGCGGTCAGCCCCTGGCTGATGGCGCGGGCGGGCTCGACCGTCATGCCACACACTGGATCATTGGCCGTGGCCGGCATCTCGGTCATGTCTTCCTCCTGAGTTGTAGATCGATGCGTTACCGATACTCCCCGTCAGTATGCTCCGAAGGCGGCGCGTCGGCTGCCGAGCCCGGCTCGGGAGGGGGCACGTGCTGGGCTGGTGGCGCCTGCTCGGCGGGCGGCGCCGGATCCGGCACTGCCCGGGTCGGGCCGGGCGCCGCCTCGGTGGGATCTGGCGCCGCCTCGGTAGGGCCTGGCGCTGCCTCTTTCGCCACTGGCGCCGGCCGCTGCGAAGCCATGTCGACCGGTGCCGCAAGCAGCTCGCCGATGCGCTCGACCAGGTCATAGGGCACCAGCACCGTGAGCCGGTCACCGGCCTCGATGACGGTCGGCGGGCCGGGCCGGAAAGACCGGCCCGCGCGGCGCACGGCGATGGGCAGCGAGAAAGCCGGCCACGGCAGCTCCGAGATGCGCCGGCCGGCCGGCGTCGAGCCCGGCCGGATCTCGAGGTCGACGATCCGGTAGTCGCGCAGCCGGCTGCGCACCTCGGGCCGTGAGCGAGCGGGCACGACCCCTTCGGGATGGGTTGCCGGCTGCGCTCCCTCTGCCGTGGCCACCTCCTGGCCCAGCCGCGACGTGTAGGCACTCAGGACGTCGCGGTGGGTCAGCCAGCCGACGACCCGATTGCCCGCCCGGGTAACCACCGGCAGGCCGGAGACCTCCTGGCGCATGAGCATTGACAGGGCCGTCTCGAGCGTTTCGTCGGGCTTGAGTGCGGGCAGATGGTGGGCCATGCTGCCGGCCGTGGCGTCAAGGGCGTTCTCGCGCATGCTGCCCTCGACCTCCTGGGCGGTGATCACGCCGCGATAGGAGCCCTGCTCATCGACCACCGGCAGGGCCTCACGGCCCTCCCCCACGAAACGCCCCACCAGCTCACCGATGGACAGGTCCACGGGCACTCCCTCGGGGACACTGCGCATCGCCTGGCCGACGGTGATTATCTCCATCACGTTGGCCGGCCGGCCGCGCATGACGTCGATGCCCCGCCGGCGCAGCTTGAGGGTGTAGATGGTGTCACCGGTGATGAGCGACGACAGGCCGGCCGACAGGGCAATGGCGAGCATCATCGGCAGGATGATCTGGTAGTCGCCGGTGAGCTCGAACATGATCAGCACCGAAGTGATCGGCGCGCGTCCGGCGGCGGCGAATACCGCACCCATGCCGACCAGCGCGTAGGCCCCCGGCGAGGAGACGACCGACGGCGCCAGTTGACCCATGATCACGCCGAACGACATGCCCAGCATGCCGCCGATGTACAGCGACGGCGCGAACACGCCGCCCGAGCCGCCGATGGCGATGGTCAGGCTGGTGGCCACGATCTTGCCGATGAGCAGCAGGCCCAGCAGGTACAGCGCAATGCCACCGTGGATGGCCGACTCGAGGGCCGGATAACCCACGCCGTACAGCTGCGGCAGGGCAAGCAGCAGGACGCCCAGCGCTATGCCGCCGACGGCCGGCCGCAGCCACTCCGGGCGACCGTTCCACAGCCGGTCGACGATGTCCTCGAGCCCGTACAGGCTGCGTATGAACGCGATGCCGGCGAATGCCGCGGCGATGCCCAGCACGACGTACAGCGGGTACTCCCAGGGCGAAGAGATCTGGAAATCGGGCAGCGGCAGGAAGGAAGAGCTGCCGAACGCCGCGCGGCTGATCACGTCGGCGACGACCGAGGCGAGCACCACCACGCCGAAGGAGCGCACCTCGAAGTCGCGCAGGATCAGCTCGAGTGCGAAGAAGACGCCGGCGATGGGCGCGTTGAAGGTGGCGCTGATGCCACCCGCCGCGCCACACGCGACGAGCAGGCGCAGGTTGTTCTCCGACAGGCGCAGCAGCTGGCCGACGGTCGAACCGACCGCCGAGCCGATCTGGACGATCGGGCCTTCGCGCCCGACTGAACCGCCGGCGCCCAGGCAGATTGCCGACGCGAGCGACTTGACGACCGCCACGCGGGGCCTGATGCGGCCGCCCTCCTGGGCCACCGCGAGCATCACCTCGGGCACGCCGTGGCCGCGCGCCTCCGGCGCGAAGCGGGCGATCAGCGGGCCGTACAGCAACCCGCCGACCACGGGCACGCCGATGATGAACCAGGGCCCCAGCCAGGGCAGCGCCGGATGGGCCGCGTTGCCGGCGCCGCTGTAGTCGGTGGTGCCCGTGAAGAACAGGCCGAAGGCGGCGATCAGCTCGCGAAAGATGATTGCGCCGACGCCGGCGCTGAGGCCCGTGATGAGAGCCAGCACGACCAGCCCCGTCGGGCTGCCACGCAGCCAGTCGTAGGCCCGGATGCGCAGCGAGGAGGGCAGGCCGAGCGTCGGCAGCCCACGCGCGTGCCGGCGCGCAGGAGGCGTGGTCGGGGGTTGCTCATCCGCGGCCGACACGGGGCGTCGATCAGCGGCCACCGCGCTCAGGGCGATCCCGTGGCGCGCTCAGCGTCTCCTGGCTCGGCCCGACGGATCTCGCCGCCAGAGCGGCACTGCACCTGCTTGCTCATCCTCTGCGCACCACCTTACCGCGTGATGGTCGGCGCTTGCCGCGCCAGTGTGCCTATCCGCGCAGGTTTACCGAGTTGCGATCAGTGCGAAGTGGCGCCCTCAGGCGTCGCAGCTGAACTCTTCGTCGATCTCCTCGAGCCGCTCGATCAGTCGGTCGACGCCGCCTTCGTCGGCCAGGACCTGCTGGAGTGCGCTCGAACCACCGCCGAAGATCGAACGCAGGACCGGGTCGAAGAAGAGCATCGCCTGGCTGCCGAGAGCACGGTAGGGACGGCTGGCCTCCAGGAACATCATCGCCGGACCGGTCATGCCGTAAAGCTGGATTTCACGAGCTGCATGCTCGATCAAGTCGTCGTAGCCCAGCTCGGGCCCAGGCCCGCTCATCTGGCTCTCCGCACGTCGGACACCCTCTTGGACTTCTCTGGCGGACTACTGGCCCGCCGCTGCCCGGGCCTCGCCGTTGAGCGTGCGGAGGCCCTGAAGTACTGGACCGGCATGGTACACCCGGGCTACCCGCTGTGCGACCGTAGTAACGACCTCGTAGGCAATGGTGTTGCGAGCACGCGCCAGTTCCACCGCGCTCAGCTCGTCGTCGCCCTGCCGGCCGATCAGCACGTATTCGTCATCGAGCTGCGCGCCCGCCACTTCGGTGACGTCGGCCATGACCGCGTCCATGGCCACGCTGCCCACCAGCGGCACGCGCCGGCCGCGCACCAGCGCCTGGCCGTGGGGCGCCGCCGAGCGCGGCCAGCCGTCGCCGTAGCCGATGGGCAGCGTGGCGACGAGCGACTCGCGCGGCGCGCGCCACAGCCCGCCGTAGCCGACCGGAGTGCCCGCCGCAAGGCGTTCCAGGCGTAGTGGCCGGGCTTTCAGCGTCATCGCCGGGTGCAGCTGCGACGCCGCGCGCGAGCCGCCGGCGTCGAGCGGCAAGCCGTGCGGCAATATGCCGTACAGGGCGAGGCCGACACGCGCTCCCTCGTAGCGCGGCGCGTGTCCGCTGAAGAGGCCGCCCGTCGCGTCCAGATGTCGCGGCGGCACGGCCAGGCCGGCCGCCCGCAGAGCCGCCGCGGCGGCCTCGAAGGCGTCCACCTGGAGGCGTGTGGCGGCGGCGTCCTCGGAGCGCGCCAGGTGGCTCCACAGACCCGCCAGGCGCGCACCCGGCGTGGCGGCAACCAGGCCCGCCACCCGCGCCACGGCCGGCGGCCCGAAGCCGGCGCGCGCCAGCCCCGTTTCGACCTCCAGGTGGATCGGCAGCTCAAGCCCGACCGGCGCCGCATGGCGCCATGCCGCGAGGGTCCGTGTCAGGAGGGTCTCTTCGGCGGCGACGATCTCGACGCGCGCCTCGGCAGCCTGCACGACGAGCTCTGGCGGAATGGCGAAGAGCACCACGACGGGCGCCTCGATTCCCGCCGCGCGCAGCGCGAGCGCCTCGTCGAGGCCGGCGACGCACAGGCGGTCTGCGCCGGCAGCCGCAAACACCCGCGCGACCGGGACCAGGCCATGGCCGTAGGCGTCGGCCTTGAGCACCGCATTGAGCGCAACGCGCGGGCCGGTCAGCTCGCGCACCGTGGCAAGGTTTGAGGCGAGGGCCGCCTCGTCGATTTCCGCCCACAGGCGGCGCGGCAGCGGCGGCAGGCCGGCCGCGGCCAGGCGCTGCTCGACTGACTCAGCCAAGGGCTGCCAGGTCATGGCGCACGAGCGCGATCTCGTACGGCAGGTCCGACGCGATCAGGCCCGACGTGCCCAGCCGCTGCGCGATGCGTTCTCCCGCGCGCCCGTGGAGGTACACGCCCAGGCAAGCGGCCTCGAAGGGCGCCACGCCCTGGGCCAGCAGCCCGCCGATCAGCCCCGCCAGGACGTCGCCACTGCCGGCGGTGGCGAGTGCCGGTGTGGCGACGGGGGATCTCGCCCGCCGGCCGTCGGCGGCGCAGATGACCGTGTCCGCGCCCTTCAACACGACAACCTGGCCGAATTGCCTTGCCGCGGCCGTCGCGCGCGAAATGCGCTCGTTGGCGTCGGCGGAGACAGGGGCGCCGGTGATACGCGCGAATTCCCCCGGATGCGGCGTCAGTACGCATGCGCGCTGGACACCGGTCCACCATTCGCCCGAGCGCGACAGCAGGTTGAGAGCACTGCCGTCCACTACTAGCGGGGGTCCACTGCGCGCCAGCAGTCCGAGCAGGAGGACACGGTAGCCCTCTGATTCGCGCAGGCCAGGCCCGATCACGATGGCGTCCGGCGAGTGCTCCTTGAGGGCATGGCCCGCCGCGGCCGGATCGATGTCGTCGGCCCCCGCCGTCTCGGGCAGGCCAATGGTGATCGCCTCCCGCACGCGACCGGCGAACAGCTCCTGCAGCGAACGCGGCACGGCGATGGCCACCAGTCCGGTCCCGCCACGCGCCGCCGAAAGGGCACACAGCAGCGCGGCGCCAGCGTAGTCGAGCGATCCGCACACGCAGGCGAGCGTGCCGAAGGTGCCCTTGTGGCCGTCGCGCGGTCGCGCCGGCAGCATCTGCGCGCACGTCGCGTCGTCGAGCGGTACGACCTTGTCGTCCTCGGTCACGGCCTCACTCGCGGCGCTCCACCTGCCGCAAACGCTCCATGCGCGCCAGTATCTGCTGTTCGCGGCTGTCGAGCCGCTCGTCGATGTCCGGCGGAAAGACGAATGTGCCGCCTTCGGTGCGCACGCCAAAGGCGATGGCCACGGCATACTCCCCCTCGTGGCTGATCGACACCGCGACGCGGCCCATGCCCAGCTGCTCGGCGCGGCCGCGTGCCCTGCCATGGAGCCGCACCGACGGCTGGCCGGTGGGCAGGCGGGCGATCTCGATGTCACGCCAGCCGACGCCGCGCACGCCCAGCCCAAGCACCTTCGACACGGCTTCCTTGGCCGCCCAGCGGCCGGCAAAGTTTTCCGGCCGGTTGCGCACGTAGCGATGCTCGGTGTCCGTCAGCACCCGCCTGGCGAAGCGATCGCCGAAGCGCTTGATGGCGGCGGCGATGCGCTCGACCTTGATGATGTCGATGCCCAGCTCGGTCGTACCCTCGGGCACGGCCGGCAGTTGCGGCGCCATAGGCGCCTGAGGCTACTCGACCGTGACCGACTTTGCGAGGTTGCGCGGCTGGTCGACGTCCGTGCCACGCGCCACTGCCGTGTGGTACGCGAAGAGCTGGAGCGGGATGACAGCGAGGACCGGGCTGAGCGCCTCGATCGTTTCGGGCACCCACAGGATGTCATCGGCGAAGTCACGCATCTTCTCGTCGCCGGCCGTCGCCACGGCCAGGACGCGCGCGTCGCGGGCGCGGCCTTCCATGACGTTGCTGATCAGCTTCGCCTGCGTCGCGGATCGCGTGGCGACGGCAACGAGGGGCACCTCCGCGTCGAGCAGCGAGATGGGCCCGTGCTTCAGCTCGCCTGCCGCATAACCCTCGGCGTGCACGTAGCTGACCTCCTTGAGCTTGAGCGCACCTTCGAGCGCGACCGGGTAGGTCAGCCCACGACCCACGAACATGAAGCCGCGCGAATTCACGTAACGCCGCGCGAGCTGCTTGGCCGGTTCGGCGAGCACGAGCGCCGCGGCGGCCTTGTCCGGAAGTGCCCGCAGCTCGGCCGCGAGCTGGCACTCGAACTCCGCGGGCAAGCGGCCGCGCTGCCTGGCCATCGACGCGGCGAGCAGCACCAGGCAGGTGACCTGCGTGGCGAAAGTCTTGGTCGCGACGACGGCGATCTCGGGGCCCGCCTGGAGGAAGATGACCGCATCCGCCTCGCGGGTGACCGCCGAGCCGATGGTGTTGGTCACGGCGATGATCGGACATCCCTGCGCCCGGGCCAGGCGGGTCGCGGCGATCGTGTCCGCCGTCTCGCCTGATTGGGTGACCGCGACGACCAGCGTCCGCTCGTCGAGCGGCGGCGGACTGTAGCGGAACTCGGAGCCCGCGTTCCAGCGCGCGGGCACGTGCAGCCAGTCCTGGAACAGGTAGGCGCCGACCGCCGCGGCGTAGTTGGCCGTGCCACAGGCGACGAACTCGACGCGATCGACGTCCGCCAGGCGCGCGGCGATCGGCTCCAGTTCGTCGAGCTCGATGCTGTCCCGGTGGACCCGGCCGGTGATCGCCGCGCGCAGCGCATCCGGCTGTTCGTGCATCTCCTTGAGCATGAAATGCGGGTAGCCACCCTTCTCGGCCTTCTCGATCGACCAGTCGATCTCGTGGACCAACCGTTCGCGCGGACTGCCGTCCAGGTCGGTGATGACCACCCGCTCCGCATCGAGGTCGGCCACGTCGCCCTCTTCGAGAAAGATCACGCGACGGGTGTAGGCCAGGATCGCGGCGACGTCCGAGGCGAGGAAGTTCTCGCCCTCACCGAGACCCACAATGAGCGGCACGTTCATGCGCGCGCCGACCAGCCGGTTGGGCTCGCGCGCGTGCATGACGGCCACCGCGTAGGCGCCGTGGCCCTGCTTCAGGGCGCTGCGCACGGCAGCGGCGAGGTCGCCCTGGTAGGCCTCCTCGACCAGGTGCGCCAGCGCCTCCGTGTCGGTCTCGGAGGCGAGCACGTGGCCGCGCTCGGTCAGACCGTCCCGCAACTCCTTGAAGTTCTCGATGATGCCGTTGTGGATGACCGTGATCTGGCCGCTGCAGTCGGAGTGCGGATGGGCGTTCATGTCGTTCGGCCGGCCGTGGGTGGCCCAGCGAGTGTGGGCCAGGCCGATGGCCGCCGATGGGGTCCCATCGAGCAGCGCCGTGCGCAGGTTGGCCAGCTTGCCGGCGCGCTTCTCGACGAACATGTCCCCGTCGGCCGTCACCAGGGCGATGCCGGCCGAGTCGTAGCCGCGGTATTCCAGGCGCGCCAGGCCCTCGAGCAGGATCGGGGCGGCCTGGCGCGGCCCGATGTAGCCAACGATTCCACACATGCAGCTGGTTCCCTTCCGCGCTAACAGGGAGCCTTGGGCGCGCTAGTTTAGACGCTCCCCGGCGAGTTCCGCGAGTTGGTCAGCGACGCGCAGCACCGTCCTCTCGTCCCGGCCCTCGACCATCACCCGCAGCGCCGGCTCGGTACCCGACGGGCGGACCAGCACGCGGCCACTGCCATCGAGTGCGTAGCGAGCGTCAACCACTGCCTGGGCGAATGTCGGATCTGCCTCCCACTGTTCCTTGTGACGGACCGGGACGGTCCGTTGCTGCTGCGGCAGCAGGGTCACCTGGGCGGCCAACTCCGAAAGGGGGCGTCCCGAGCGCGCCATGATGCCCAGCACCTCCAACGCGGTGACGATGCCGTCGCCGGCGTTGGCATGCTCGCGAATGATGATGTGGCCGCTCTTTTCGCCGCCCAGCCCGGCGTCCATGACGAGCATCCCGTCGAGGATGTACTTGTCGCCGACCGGCGTGCGCGCCAGGCGGCCCCCGGCGCCCTCGATGGCGCTCTCCAATCCGCCGTTCGACAGCACGCTGGCCACCACGATGCCCTGTGGCAGAGCGCCCCGCGCCAGGCGGTCGAGCGCGATCAGGCCGATCAGCTGGTCGCCGTCGACCACGCGGCCGTGCTCGTCCACGGCCACGCAGCGATCCGCGTCGCCGTCGAGCGCAAAGCCGGCGTCGGCACCGGTCGCGGCGACCATGCGCGCAATGGCGTCCGGCGCCGTGGCGCCGCACTCGAGGTTGATGTTCTCGCCATCGGGCTCGTCGAAGCAGGTTTCCACACGCGCCCCGGAGGCGGCCACGATGGCGCCCGCCAGCGCACTCGCCGAGCCATTCGCGCAATCGAGCAGGACACGTGCGTCGCTGGCCATGCGCCGCGCGAGTGACTGGCGGTGGTCCACGTAGATGTCGAGCTGGTCGGCTGCGGCGTGCTGGCGGCCGAGCCCGGCGTTGCCCGGACCGATCAGCTCGTCCGCGCGCAGCAGCAGCCGCTCGAGCTCGTCCTCGACCTCATCATCGAGCTTGAGGCCGCTGCCGTCGATGACCTTGAGCCCGTTGTCGGTGGCCGGATTGTGCGAGGCCGAGACCATCAGCCCGGCCGTGAAGCCGGCCGCCGGTGTGACGTGCGCCAGGGCGGGCGTGGGGCACACGCCGAGGTGGAAGACGTCGGCACCCATCGACATCGCCCCCGCCGCGACCGCAGCCACGAGCATGTCGCTCGACCGGCGCGTGTCCTGGCCGACCAGCAGGCGGCCGGCCGGGCGGAGCAGGTGTACCCCGGTCGCCCGGCCAAGGTCGAAGGCCAGCTTGGGCGTCAGGTCGACGTTGGCGATCCCGCGGATGCCATCGGTACCAAACAGGCGCGTCACGGGCCCGGCGTGGGGGTGGCCGATCCGGGCGTGCTGACGTCCACGGTCACCTGTGTCGGGTCGAATGCGACCGTGTCGAGCCCCTCGGGCGGCGTGAAGGCCGGCACCACGCCAAAACTGCCCACACCCAGGCGGGTGACGTCGAGCGTCGCGGTGAACGTGGCTGCGTTGACCTCGTTGAGCAGGCGCACCGGCCCGGCGAGGGTTATGTCCACGAAGCCTGTCTGCGGGGCGTACGCCAGATCCGGCTGACCGCCCACGAGGCTGACGGCCACCCGGAAAGTCTGCGAGCCGGTTTCCTCCGCGATCGTCAGCGACACGCTGACCTGGTCGCTGCCGGCCACGGTGACGCCCTGCGGCAGGGCGAAGCCGACCATGGCATCGAGGTCGCTGGTGCGGCCGCTCACGTCGATCGGCGCGGTCAGGGCACTCTCCAGTTGGGTGACGGTGGCCTCCTCGCCGCTGACCGTGACCACCAGCGGAGTGAGCGCGATGGACGTGATCCGGTAACCCGGCGCCGGTTCGCCGACGATCTGGGGCACGACAGGCAGCGTGCGATAGGCAAGCTGCCGGGCGACGCTCACGCGCACGCGAGCGACGTTGGGATCAAGTTCCACGTTGGGTACCTGGTTGCCGTTGCTGTCGATCGGCAGCAGGTCCACGGTGCGATCGATGTTCAGCGCGCTGGCGTCGATGGTCACGCGGGCGACGATGGAGGACACCGATGCCACGCGCGAGCTCGCGCCGCGCAGGGTGACAGTCGACGGGTCAACCTGGGGGGTGCCCACGGTGATGCCCTGGGGCACGGTGCCGAGATCCACGGTCACGGGCACCTGTCTGCTCGTGACCGGGTCGAGCCGCACGCTGACCTGCTTCGGGTAGTAGTCGACTATCTGCACCCGCTGGTCGAGCGCGATGAGCGTCACCGGCACCGTCTGCGCCGGTCCGCCGGCCGTCGCCGCCACGCGCGAAAGATCGACTGTGGCGCTGAACGAGTCGGGCGACAGCACGCCCACGTCGAGCGACGCGCGATAGCTCACCTCGGTCACCGGCGGGAGATCGCTGAGCAGGGTCGCACCAGCCGGAGGGCGGATGGCGTCGATGGGTATCTCCCCTTTCCAGGTGCGCACATTCGAGCCGAGCACCAGTCCGGCATAGAGCACGGTCGCCAGCAGCACCGCTCCCAGCTTGAGCGGCCAGTTGTGCAGCAGGAAGGCGGCGACGCGCCTCACTCTGCCCGGCCGCTGGTGGGCGCCGACGCGGTACCGCCGCGCGCGCCGGGGGTCGCCTCGGGTTTCGACTCGGGCCGGACCTCGGTGCGCGCTTCCGTCCTGGTCTCGGGCCGACGCCGCGGCCGCCCGCGCCGGCCAAGGGGCAATGTGCGGCGGAGCGCGCTGGCTCGCGCCGGCAGCCGCGCCGCCGCCAGCTGATTGTGCTCGAGCAGTGCCAGCAACCCGCGACGCAGCCGCTCCTCGTCGAGGTTGCGCGCGATGTGGCCACGTTCGACGAGGCTCATGCCACCGGTTTCCTCGCTCACGACGACGGCCACGGCATCGGTCTGTTCGGTAATGCCCAGTGCGGCCCGGTGACGAGTGCCGAAGCGCTCGCGGTAGGCCCCGGTTTCCGACAACGGCAATACGACACCGGCCGAGAGGATGCTCTCATGGCGAATGACCACGGCGCCGTCGTGGAGCGGTGCATGTGGCGTGAAAATCGTCCCGAGCAGGTCGACGGACAGGTCTGCTTCGAGCATCACGCCTGCCTCGGCCATGTCCTGCAACCCGGTCTCGCGCTCGATCACCATCAAGGCGCCGATCCGCTCGCTGGCGAGGGAGACGGCCGCCTGCGCGACGATCCGCGCGACGCGCTCGTCGCTCGTGTGCGTGCCCGGTGCCAGCAGCCAGCCAAGCGAGCCGACACGGCCGATACGTTCCAAGGCGCGGCGCAGCTCGGGTTGGAACACGACGACGAGAGCGAGCAGGCCGAGCACCGCGCCAGCCTGCAGGATCTGCGACAGCAGTTGGAGGCCGAGCGCCTGCGCGGCCACGTAGATCGCGTAAAGAACGGTCACGCCGATGATCAGGCGCACCGCGCGCGTACCGCGGATCACGCTGAACAGGCCGTAGATCAGCAGCGCGGTGAGGGCAATGTCGAGAATCGCAACCGGCTGGACCTGTAAGCCCTTGACCAGGTCGAGCAGCTGGCCCATTGCGTCGATTGTACCCAGCAGTCCGCTGCGATCGCCCGACCGTTAGACGGTCTAGGCGGTGGCGCGCCGCCCGAGCTGCAGTTGGTTGGCCTGCGCCAGCCTGGTGAGCTCGGCATGCAGCTCGGGATCAGGCGCATCCTCGGTCGAGAGCAGCAGGTCGAGGAGTCTGACGCGCTCCGCGCCAAGATCCAGCCAGCCGTGCCGGAAGTAGATGTCGGCCAGCTCGAGGTGGACGCGCGGTGCGCCGCTGGACAGTGACAACGCTCGCAGGCAGGCATCGATCGCGGCGTCGAAATGCAGGTCAGTACGATGCGCTCGACTCTCGCGCAGCCAGGCATCGATGGCTCCCGGGCGATCGCCGGCGCGTCGGGCACGCTCGCCGGCGGCACGCAGCGCCTCCGCCCCAGTCAGTTGGGCCTCGTCCGTGGGCGACGGCAGCTGACGGCCGGCGCCTCCGGGCGCGCGCAAAGCTTCCAGCTGCGCGGTGACCTCGGCCGCCTCTGCGCGCCTGCCGAGCGCCAACAAAGCGGTCGCGCGCCCGGTCAGCGCGTCGGCGTCGGCCGGCTCCGCGGCCAGGGCACGGTCATACGCCTCGAGGGCCTGCTTCGCGCGACGAAGGCGCACCTGCATGTCGCCCACCGCGACGTGCGGTCGCGCCCGTTCGGGGGCCAGCCGGGCCGCCTCCTCGTAGTGTTTCAGGGCGTCGCGATTCTTACCCCGTGCGGCCAGTTGATGCCCGGTCCGCAGTGACTCGGAGTAGCGCTTGAACATGTCGCCCGACGCAGCCGACGGGGACGCGTTGTCACCAACCACGCGACCAGTATGGCCCGCGTCGCCGTTGGCGCGCTACGACGCGGGCTGTCCAGCGCGGTACCGCCATCGGTAATGGGGCGGCGGACCAGGGCCGCGCCGCCGCGGCCGTCAGCGCTTGGTGTACTGCGGCGCCTTGCGGGCGCGCTTGAGTCCGTACTTCTTGCGTTCCTTCATGCGCGGGTCGCGTGACAGGAGGCCGGCCTGGCGGAGCGGCACGCGCGCCCCATCGGGGTCCGAATTCAGGATGGCGCGGGCGATACCGTGCCGGATGGCGCCGGCCTGACCGTGGTGACCGCCGCCCTCGACCTTGATCATCGCGTTGAAGCGACCCTCCGTGCCCGTCACCCGGAAGGGCATGGTGATCTCGTTGAGGTCGACCGCGTTGCCGAAGTGTTCTTCGAGAGAGCGCCCGTTGACGACTATCTCGCCTTCACCGGCAAGCAGACGGACGCGGGCGATGCTCGTCTTGCGCCGTCCGGTGCCGTAGAAGAAAGCGTTTGCATTTGCCATCTAGCGGGTCGACCCTCCCATTGGCAGCGGCTCTGGCTGCTGCGCCTCGTGCGGATGGTCGCCACCCGCGTAGACCTTCAACTTGCGCAGTTGTTGTACGCCCAGCCGGTTGCGTGGCAGCATGCCTTTGACTGCCCGGCGAATGACTTCTTCGGGCCGGCGAGCGAGCAGCTCGCCGAGCGTTTCCTGGCGCAGCCCGCCGGGATAGCCACTGTGGCGCGAGTAGACCTTCTGCTCGAGCTTGCCGCGGCCGATGTCAATGCGCGTCGCATTGAGCACGATCACGTGATCGCCGGTGTCGATGTGCGTCGCGTAGCCCGGCTTGTGCTTGCCCTCGAGAACGACGGCGATGCGCGATGCGAGCACGCCCAGCCGCTGGCCGGTGGCATCCACCACGAACCAGTTGTGTTCGATGTCTGCAGCGCGCGGGCTGTAGGTCCTGTTCATCGTCCTCGATTCTCTTGCTTTCCTGTCTTGCTCATTGTCCTTCCCCGTCATCCGTGGTTAACGGGCGGGCCCCATCGGCACTCGCCAGAGGATCAGCCCGTGCGCCGGCGCCGTGTCCCCGTTGAAGGCCGGCCTGCGCCCGTCGAGTGCCTGCGCGACATCTGCCCCCCGTGCGCTGCCACGCCCGACCCTGACCAGTGCCGCGACGATCCGACGCACCATCTGGCGCAGGAAGGCGTCACCCACCACGATCACAGTGATCAGCTGACCCCGGCGCGTGAGACGCACTGCGTGCAGCGTGCGCACCGGCTGCCGGTCGTGGCCGCCGAAGGCCGAGAAATCGTGGCGACCCACCAGCGCCCCGGCAGCTTCACGCATGGCCGTTACGTCGAGGGCCTCCGGGACGCCCCACGCATGGCGTTCGCGCAGCGGGCTGGGCGGCCCGTTCCAGATCTGGTAGCGGTACTCGCGGTAACGAGCCCGGTACCGGGGCCGAAAGCCGGCCGCGACACGAGTCAGCCCGTGCAGCCCGATATCCGGCGGCAGTGTCGCGCTGAGCGCCCGTGCCAGCTCGGCCGTCGTCAGCCGGCCGCCGTAGTCGAAGGCAATCACCTGCTCACGCGCATGAACGCCCGCGTCTGTTCGGCCGGCACCTTCGACCCGTACTCGCGCGTGCGGCGCCAGCTGGGCCAGCGCCCGCTCGAGTTCCCCCTGCACGGTCCGCAGGCCAGGCTGCACCTGGAATCCGGCGAAGTCGGTTCCGTCGTATTCAACCCGCGCGCGGTACCGCACGGAGCCGCCCTCTCGGGCAGTCTTTACTGTGCCGCCCGTGTGGGCGAACCTGCCTAGACCAGCTCGAGCTGGACCATCGGCGCCGCATCTCCGGCGCGCGGCCCGAGCTTCACGATGCGCGTGTAGCCCGATGTGCGGTCGCCGTACTTGGGCGCGATCTCGGTGAAGAGCTTGTCGATCACGAGCGGCTCATCGGGCAACTCGGAGACGATCCGCCGGCGGGCCGCCAGCGAACCGTCCTTGGCGAGCGTGATGACCCGCTCCACCTGGCCGCGCACTTCCTTGGCGCGTGCCTCGGTCGTCTTGATCTGCTCGTAACGCAGTACCGCCACGATCAGGTTACGGTAGAGCGCACGTCGCGGGGCGCTCTTGCGCCCCAGTTTGCGGCCGTCAATGCGATGCGCCACGACTCAGGCTTCCTCGTCCTCGCCCAGGTCGAGTCCGTCGAGGCCGTCCTCGACGTCGAAGTCGGCCCCCTCCCCGGTCTCCTCGGGCGGCAGGAAGCCGCGCATGCGCAGGCGCTCCTTCATCTCGTCGAGCGATTTCTTGCCGAAGTTGCGCATGCGCAGCAGGTCCTCGTCCTGCAGCTGGAGCAGCTGCCCGACCTTGACGATGTTGTTGCGCTTGAGCGAGTTGTATGCGCGCATCGGGAGGTCGAGCTCCTCGATGGGCATGTCGAGCATGTTCGGCGGCAAGGCTGCCTGACCCTGCGGGCCACGCTCACCGGCGACCACGGCCTTGCCCGCGGTGGTGAACAGGCTGAACTGCCCGACCAGGATCTCCGCCGCATGGCTGAGCGCCTCTTCGGGCGTCATCGTGCCATCGGTCTCGATCTCGATGACGAGCTTGTCGAAGTTGGTCATCTGACCGACACGGGTGTTCTCGACGGTGTAGTTGACCTTGCGCACGGGCGAAAAGATCGCGTCGACGGGGATGACGCCGATGGGCAGCTGCTCGGAACGCTCGGCGGCGAGGTAGCCCACGCCACGCTCGACGGTCATGTCGATCTCGACCGGCACATCGTCCGAGTCGAGCGTCAGCAGGTGCTGATCGGGGTTGATGATCTCGATGTCCGCGTTGGGCTCGATGTCGTGCGCCGTCACCGCGCCGGCCCCGGACTTCATCAGGCGCAGCTGGACAGGGTGCGGCGCGTAGCTCTTGAGGCGCAGTTTCTTGACGTTGAGCACCATCTGCGTGACGTCCTCCTTGACGCCGGGGATGGTGCTGAACTCGTGGTAGACGTCGCGGACCTGGATCGACGTGACCGCGGCGCCCTCAAGGGACGACAGCAGAACGCGCCGAAGCGCGTTGCCGATGGTCACGCCGTAGCCGGCCGGCAGTGGGCTTGCCTCGTACTTGGCGTACGACTCCTGCGGCTCGCCTACCGGCTCGATCTGCGGGCTTTCAAGTTCGATCATGCGCTGCTACCTCGAGTAGTACTCGACGACCAGCTGCTCGTTCAGCTCAACCGGCATCTGGTCGCGTCGCGGCAGCGCGATGACGCTGCCCGTCAGTTGGTCGACGTCCACGTTCAGCCACTCCGGTCGCGGCGCACCGCGCATGGCATCACGCGTGTTCTTGAAGTAATTCGACTTGCGGCTCGTCTCACGGACCTCGACCTTGTCGCCTTCGCCCACGGCGAACGAGGCGATGTTGGTCGGAACGCCGTTGACCATGAAATGGCCATGCGTGACCAGTTGGCGCGCCTGCGCCCGACTGGAGGCGAAGCCCATCCGGAAGACGACGTTGTCGAGGCGCGTCTCGAGCAAACGGAGCAGATTCTCGCCGGTGACGCCCGGCCGCTGTTCAGCGGTCTCGAAATACCGCTTGAACTGCCGCTCGTGCACCGAATAGATGCGCCGCATCTTCTGCTTCTCGCGCAGCTGCACGCCGGCTTCCGACATCTTGCGCCGGCGCACCCCGTGCTGGCCGGGCGGTGACGGACGTCGCTCGAAGGGGCACTTCTTCGAATAGCACTTGGCGCCCTTCAGGAAGAGCTTCATACCCTCGCGCCGGCACAGGCGCGAAACGGGACCTCGGTAGCGTGACATGGCTCAGTTGTCCCCTAGACCCGGCGACGCTTTGGCGGACGGCAGCCGTTGTGCGGAATGGGGGTCACGTCGGTGATCGCCGTCACCTCGAGGCCAGCCGCCTGCAGCGAGCGAATGGCCTGCTCGCGGCCCGCGCCGGGGCCCTTGACGAAGACCTCCACCTGGCGCATGCCATGCTCCATCGCGCGCCGCGCAGCGCCATCCGCGGACTGTGCAGCCGCGTAGGGCGTGCTCTTGCGCGAGCCCTTGAAACCGGCCGTGCCGGCGCTGCCCCAGGCCACCGTCGAGCCGCCCAGGTCAGTGATCGTGATGATCGTGTTGTTGAAGCTTGCCTGGATATGAGCGTGCCCAACCGGCACGTTCTTGCGCTCCCGGCGGCGCGTCTTGGTCGCGCGCTTGCGTTCCGCCATGTGCTTGTCGACTTCCCTCTACTTCTTGCGCCGAACGCCGACGGTGCGGCGCGGGCCGCGGCGTTGGCGGGCGTTGGTCTTGGTGCGCTGGCCGCGGGCCGGCAGGTTGCGGCGGTGGCGCGCGCCGCGATACGAGCCGATCTCCTGCAGGCGCTTGATGTTCAGGGCCACTTCACGGCGCAGGTCCCCCTCGACCTTGTAGCGCCGGTCGATGATTTCGCGCAGCCGGTTGACCTGGTCTTCGGTCAGGTCGCGGACCCGGGTATCAGCGTTGACGTTCGCCTGGGCGAGGATCTTCTGGCTGGTGGGCAGCCCGATGCCGTAGATATAGGTGAGCGCCACCTCGACGCGCTTCTCGCGCGGGATGTCGATGCCCGAAATTCGTGCCATCTACCTAGCCCTGCCGCTGCTTGTGCTTGGGATTGCTGCAGATGACCATCACCACCCCGTGGCGGCGAATGACCTTGCAGCGCTCGCAGCGTGCCTTGACCGATGCTGAAACCTTCACGATTACCTTGCCTTACCTCAAGCGGTAGACGATCCGCCCGCGCGAGAGGTCGTACGGCGACAACTCGACGCGCACCCGGTCCCCGGGCAGGATGCGGATGAAATTCATGCGCAGCTTGCCGCTGATGTGTGCCAAGACGCGGTGCTTGTTCTCCAGTTCGATGGCGAACATCGCGTTCGGCAACGGTTCGATGACCGTTCCCTCGACCTCGATCGCGTCCTTCTTGGCCACAGGCGGCGGCAGGCTCCCTCGTATGTCAATGAGTGTGGATGGGGCGTCCAGCGGCCCGACGACCGCCGGTCGCTAAGCGCGAAGAGTGGCCGGGACACGCCCGGCGCACGAACGCGAAGTGTACCAGAGAAAGCAGTGGGGCATCAATGGCCGGCTCAGGTGGAAAGGCCCGGGGCGCCGCCGTTCTCGGTCAGGATGTGCGGACCGTCGGCGGTGATGGCGATGGTGTTCTCCCAGTGAGCGGCGAGCGAACCGTCCGCGGTGTAGACCGTCCAGCCATCTTCCTTGATGCGCACGTCATCGCCGCCCAGCGTGAACATCGGCTCGATGGCCAGGCACAAGCCCGGCTCGATGCGCCGTCCGCGACTGCCCGTGCGGTAGTTCGTGACCTGCGGTTCCTCGTGCATCTCGGTGCCGATACCGTGGCCAACGAACGCGCGCACGACTCCGTAACCGGCCTCGAGTGCCACGTCCTCGATCGCACCCGAGACGTCCGACAGGTGGTTGCCCGGCAGCGCTGCAGCGATGCCGGCATACATTGCCCGGCGTGTGGCAGCGACCAACTGGCGCGCCGCCTCGGGCACGTGGCCGACGATGAACGTCCGTGCCGCATCACCGTGCCAGCCGTCGACGATCGCACCGGCATCGATCGACACGAGTTGGCCTTCCCTGATGGGGCGCGGCCCGGGTACCCCGTGGACGACCTCCTCGTCGAGCGAGATGCACAGCGAGTGGCGGTACGGCGCGCGGCGACCGGGCACGCCGATGAATGACGGGATGCCGCCCGCCGAGCGGATCATTTCCTCGGCGATTTCGTCGAGCTGGGCGGTCGTGACTCCCGGCCGCACCTCGGTGGCCATCCGTTCGAGCACGTTGGCAACCAGCCGCCCCGCGATCGCCATCTTGTCGATCTGCGCCGCACTCTTGAGCGTGACCCGGCGCTCGTTCAGGAGACCAGTCACCGGGCGGGTGACGCCACCGCGCGCAGCAGCTCGTCCGTCACTTCCGCCACCGGGCGGTCGCCATCGATCGTGCTCAACACGCCACGCTCGGCGTAATAGTCGACCACCTCGAACATGGGTGGCAGCTGCTTCTCCAGGCGCGCCCGGATCGTCTCGGGCCGGTCGTCGTCGCGCTGCATCAAGGTCGCGCCGTCGACGTCGCAGACGCCCTTGACCTTGGGCGGCCGCGCCACCGCGTGGTAGACGTGGTTGGGCGAGACCGAGCAGATCCAGCGCCCCGCGAGGCGGCGCACGAGCTCCTCGCGGTCGACGTCGATGTACAGCGCTGCGGCCACGCGGCCACCCATCCGCGCGAGCATTGCGTCGAGCTCCTCGGCCTGCGGCCTGGTGCGCGGAAAGCCGTCGAGGATCGCCCCACCGCGCGCATCGGGCTCATGCAAACGGTCGCCGATCAGTTCGACGGTCAGGTCGTCGGGCACGAGCGCGCCGCTGTCGAGGTAGTCCTTGACCTTCTTGCCCAAAGACGAGGCGCGCCTGATGTTGTCCCGGAACAGGTCGCCCGATGCCACGTGCGGCAGGTCGAGGCGCTTCGCCAGCAGCGCAGCCTGGGTGCCCTTGCCGGCCCCCGGTGCACCGACCATGACGTACACCCTCAACGAATGAAACCCTCGTAGTTGCGCATCATCAGCTGCGCCTCGATCTGTTTCATCGTCTCGACCACGACCGACACCACGATCAGCAGGGCGGTACCGCCCAGGGCGAAGCCACCCACCACGCCGCCCTGGAAGAAGCGCGAGACGATGATCGGCGACACGGCGATGAGAGCCAGGAAGATTGCGCCTGCGAGGCTGAGGCGGAAGACCACCTTGCCCAGGTAATCGCGCGTCGGCGCGCCGGGTCGTATGCCGGGGATGAAGCCGCCGTTCTTGCGCAACTGGTCGGCCGTCTCGTCGGGTTTGAAGGTGAATGCCGTGTAGAAGTACGTGAACCCCATCGTCAGCAGGAAGTAACCGACGATGTATGGAATCCCCTGCGGGCTGAGGAAGTTCACGATCGCGTCGGCGACCTGGTTCACGATCGTCGCGTCGACCGGACTCGTGCCCGGCGGTGTGGCGAAGTAGGACGCAATCTGGGTCGGGAAGAGCAGGATGCTGACCGCGAAGATGATCGGGATGACGCCGGCCTGGTTGACGCGCAGGGGCAGGAACGTGGCACCTCCCTGGTACATGCGCCGGCCGCGGACGCGCGAGGCGTATTGGATGGGTATACGCCGCTGGCCCTCCTGGATGTAGACGATGACCGCCACGACGATGACGGCCAGCAGGCCGAAGGCGATGCCGGCGGCGATGTCGGGTGACGACAGGAACGCCGCCGCACCCTGCGGTATGCGCGCGACGATGCCGGCGAAGATCAGGAAGCTGATGCCGTTGCCGATGCCGCGCTCGGTGATCAGTTCGCCGATCCACATGGCCAGCACCGTGCCCGCGGCAAGTGTGATCATCTGGCTGATCGTCGTGACGCTCAGGATGTCGAACTCGTTGACCGCGCCGCTGTTGTAGAGGATAGCCAGGTAGCCGTACGCCTGGAGCAGGGCCAGCGGCACGGTCAGGTAGCGCGTGTACTGGTTGATCTTGGTCCGGCCGTACTCGCCCTCGCGCGACAATGCCGTCAGGCGCGGCACGACCCCGGTCATCAACTGCATGATGATCGACGCGTTGATGTACGGGTTGACGCCCATGGCCACGATCGAGAACGAGCGCAGCCCGCCGCCCGAGAAGATGTCGAGCAGCTGCAGGAACGTCTGCTGATCGATCAGGTTCTGCAGGACCGCCTGGTTGATGTTCGGCACGGGCACGACCGCCAGCAGCCGATAGACCACCAGCATGCCCAGCACGAACAGGACCCGCCGGCGAATGTCGGGCGCGCGGAAGGCATTGACGAGCGCATCGAACACGGCTTCAGTTACCCCTCAGTCGACCTTGCGCCTGACCGTATCAGGCCTGCTCAGGCTTCTTCGCCGCACGCCTGCGCGCGGGCTTCGCCGGCGCCTCAGGAGCCGGCGCCACTGCCGCGCTGGCCTCCTCGGTCGGGGCATCTTCAGCTGCCTGGCTGCCGCCGTCGTCGGTCGTCGTGTCGGGCTTGGTGTCCACCGCCACTGCTTCGGCCTGAGCTGCGGGCTGTGCCTCCTCGGCCGCCGGCTCGGGAGCAGCGGCCGATGGCTCGCCAGCAGCGGCCGCCGGCTCCGGCGCCAGCACCTGCACGAACCCACCGGCCGCCTCGATCTTGCGTCGGGCCGAGGCGCTGAAGGCGTCCGCCGCCACGAACAGCTTGTGGCCCACCTCACCCTCGCCGAGCACCTTGACCGGCTTGTCGGCAGAGCGAACCAGGCCGGCGTTGGCCAGCACTTCGGCGTTGACGGTCGCGGGCTGGTCGCCCGACTTCTTGCCGGCCCCTGACTTGGCCGTTGGCGCCTCGACGCCGAAACGGCCGGCGGCAGCGTAGGCCGAGATCTGGCCGACGTTGACGACCTGGTAGGCCACCTTGAATCGGTTGCGGAAGCCGTGCAGCTTGGGCACGCGGATATGGATCGGAGTCTGGCCGCCCTCGAACCAGGCCGGGATGCTGGCACCGGCACGCGCCTTCTGGCCCTTGGTCCCGCGGCCGGCAGTCTTGCCCTTGCCGGCAGCAATGCCGCGCCCGACGCGCGTGCGCGCCTGGCGAGCTCCGGATGCGGGCCGCAGATCGTGCAGTTTCACGGTTTGTCCTTCTCCTGCGCCGGCTTGTCGCGACCGTCGCCGCCGTTGCCCATCTCCTCGGTTCGGACCAGGAAGCGGATCGCGCGGGCCATGCCACGTGTTTGCGGATTGTCGACCACCTCGACCGTTTCGCCGATGCGGTGCAGCCCGAGGGCACGCACTGTTGCCCGCGTCTGGCGGGTGTGGCTGACTGGACTCTTGACGAGCGTCACGCGCAGCTTAGCGGCCACCGGTGGTTGCCTCCTCGGCCGGCGGCTGGGCCGGTACGGTGCTCTTGCGCTGCCCGTATGTCGGCGCGCGCAGCGGCTTGCCGCGCCACTCGCTCATCTCCTCGGCGCTGCGCAGGCTGCGCAGCCCCTCGAGCGTGGCGCGGACCACGTTGACCGGGTTGGTCGATCCGAGCGACTTGCTGAGCAGGTCGCGGATGCCGGCGGCCTCGACGACAGCACGAACGGAGCCGCCCGCAATAACACCGGTGCCCTGCGAGGCCGGCTTGAGCAGCACGCGGCTGGCACCGTAGTCCTGGATGACCTGGTGCGGGATGGTGGTCCCCACGAGCGGCACCTTGATGAGGTGTTTCTTGGCGTCCTCGACGCCCTTGCGGATCGCCTCGGGCACTTCACCCGCCTTGCCCAAGCCGACACCGACGTGCCCCGCGCCGTCGCCCACCACGACGATCGCGCTGAACGAGAAGCGGCGGCCGCCTTTGACCACCTTGGCCACGCGGTTTATCTGGACGACGCGCTCCTCGAGCGTCAGTCGGCTGGCATCGATCCTGGGCAAAGCGTCTACTCCCTAAAGCGTGGATACGTGATCAAAAGTCGAGCCCGGCTTCGCGGGCGGCATCGGCCAGCGCCTGGACGCGGCCGTGGTACTGGAAACCGGCGCGGTCGAAGACGACCTTGCCGACGCCGGCCTTGCGGGCGCGCTCGGCGATCAGCCGGCCGACGACGTTCGCCTGCTCCGACTTGGTCGCCTCGAGGCCGCGCACACCCTCTTCGAGCGACGAGGCACTCGCGATGGTCTGCCCAACCGAGTCGTCGATGACCTGCGCGTAGATCTGGTTGAGACTTCGGAAGACAGCCAGCCGCGGGCGCTCGGGCGTCCCGGCCAGATTCAGCCGGAGGCGGATGTGCCGCTTTTCGCGGGCTGCCTCGCGGGTCGCGGCGACGCTCACTTCTTGCCTCCGATCTTGCCCGCCTTGCCAGCCTTGCGTCGGACCTGCTCGCCGGCATAGCGCACACCCTTGCCCTTGTACGGCTCAGGTTTGCGCATGCTGCGAATACGCGCCGCGACATGGCCGACGAGCTCCTTGTCGATGCCCAGCACGGCCAGGCGGATGGGCGTCTCGACCTCGAAGCTGATGCCTTCCGGCGGATCGATTTCGATCGGGTGGCTGTAGCCCAGGCTGAGCTGGAGCTTCTTGCCCACCAGCTGCGCGCGATAGCCGACGCCGGTGATCTCGAGTCCCTTGCGGTACCCCTCGGTCACGCCGGTGACCATGTTCGCCAGCAGTGTGCGCGTCAGGCCGTGCAGCTCGCGCGCGGTCTTCTCGTCCGACGGACGCTCCACGCGCAGCTGGCCATCGTCCTTGACGACGCTGAGGATCGGCGACACGTCGCGCTCGAGCCTGCCCTTGGGCCCGTTGACCGTCACGTGATGGCCGTCGATGGCGACGTCCACGCCCGACGGAATGGGAATGGCCAGCTTACCGATGCGCGACATGGCGATCTACCACACGTAGGCGAGGACTTCCCCGCCGAGCTGGGCCTGGCGCGCGGCCGCGCCGGTCATGATGCCGTGGCTGGTGCTGACGATGACCAGGCCGAGGCCACCGAGGACGCGCGGGATGTCCGTCTTGGACGAGTACACGCGCAGGCCGGGCTTGCTCACCCGCTTGAGGCCGGAGATGACGGGCACCTTGCCGACATACTTCAGCTTGAGGCGCAGCACGGCCCGCGGGCCCTCGTGCGTCTGCTCGAAATCCTCGATGAAGCCCTCGTCGCGCAGGATGCCGGCAATGGCGAGCTTCGTTCGTGACGACGGCAGCACGATCTCCGAATGGCGCGCGCGCGAGCCATTGCGCAGGCGCGTGAGCATGTCGGCGATCGGATCGGAAACGTTCATCGGCTTACCAACTCGACTTGGTCACGCCGGGCAGCTCGCCCAGCAGCGCCCGCTCGCGGAAACAGATACGGCACAGCCCGAAACGGCGCAGATAGCCGCGCGGCCGGCCACAGATGAAGCAGCGGTTATAGCCCTGGACGGGGAAGCGCGGCTTGCGCTTCTGCTTGGCGATCAGTGACTTCTTGGCCATTCGCTCTCCTTGTCAGCCCGCGCCCTGCGACGCGAAGGGCATGCCCAGCAGCTGCAGCAGCCGCTTGGACTCTTCGTCGGTGCGCGCGGTGGTCACGATGCTCACCTCGAGGCCCCGCAGGCGGTCGATCTTGTCGTAGTCGATCTCGGGGAACGCAAGCTGCTCGCGCAGCCCGAGCGAGTAATTGCCGCGGCCGTCGAACGACTTGCCCGGCACTCCCCGGAAGTCGCGGATACGCGGCAGCGTGATGCGTGTCAGGCGCTCCAGAAAGTCCCACATGCGCGGGCCGCGGAGCGTCACCTTGGCGCCGATCGGGTTGCCGGTGCGCACCCGGAACTGGGCAATCGAACGGCGTGCCCGGGTAATCACCGGTTTCTGCCCGGTGATGGTCGCCAGGTCGCCCACCGCCGCATCGAGAGCCTTGGCGTTGGTCAGCGCTTCGCCCAGGCCGATGTTGACGACGATCTTCGAGAGGCGCGGCACCTGCATGACGTTGTCGTAGCCGAACTCCTTACGCAGCGCGGGCACAGCCTCGTCGATGTACCGGCGGCGAAGACCCTCGATCGGCGCCGCCGCGGGGCGCTCGCCCTTGGTCCGGGCCGCGGTCGCGTTCATGCCTTCACCTCGCGCGCGACCGGCTCGCCGCAGTTAGAGCACAGGCGGACCGAGCGGCCGTCGCCGGCCACGCCGTGGCGGACACGCGTCGGCTGGCCGCAGCGCGGGCAGACGAGCATGACCTTGCCCACCGGGATCGGCTGGGGCACTTCGAGGATGCCGCCCTGCTGGATACGCGGCATACGGTCGGTCCGTCGTGCCGCGCTCTGGCGCGGCTTGGTGTGGCGCTTGGCGATGTTCAGGCCTTCGACGACCACGCCGACATCGGACAGCGGGCTCATGCGGCGCCAGTCGGAGCCGTATTTGCCGACCGACTTCTTGTAACCCTGGCGGTTGCGGATGATGTGCTCGACCGTGCCGCGCTTGCCCGCTTCGCGGCCAGACAGCACGACCACCTCGTCACCGCGACGAATGTCCGGTACGCGTGGCGAGCGGGGCTGGATGCGCGTCTTGACCATCTAGAGCACCTCCGGGGCGAGCGAGACGATCTTCATGTAGTTGCGGTCGCGCAGCTCGCGCGCCACCGGACCGAAGATGCGCGTCCCGCGCGGGTTGCCCTGATTGTTGATCAGTACCGCCGCATTCTCGTCAAAACGGATGTACGAGCCGTCGGCCCGGCCGATCTCCTTGACAGTGCGCACGATCACGGCGCGCACGACGTCGCCCTTCTTGACGGCGGCATTGGGTATCGCCTGCTTGACACTGGCGATGATGACGTCGCCGATGGCGGCGGTCGTCTTCTGCGAGCGACCCATGACGCGGATGCACTGGATCACGCGCGCGCCCGTGTTGTCGGCAACCTTGAGCCGACTGTACTGCTGGATCACTGGTTGGCAGCCTCCGGCTGTGCTTCCTCGGCCGCCCGGTCGCGACCGGGATGCGCCGCCGCGTGGATCACCGCGCTGGTCGACTCCTCCTCGGCCATGACCGCTTCACCGGCGCCCTCGCCGGCACGCGCCACGATCTCGACCATGCGCCAGCGCTTGGTGGCCGACAACGGCCGCGACTCGACGATACGGACCGTGTCACCGATCTTGGCCTCGTTGCGTTCGTCATGGGCCTTGAACTTGGTCGTCAGGCGGATGACGCGCTTGTAGAGCGGGTGTCGCGACAGTCGCTCAACGGACACGACGATCGTCTTGTCCATCTTGTCCGACACTACGCGCCCGACCTTTTCCTTGCGCATTCCGCGCCGCGTCGCCGCCTGGGCGCTCACTTCTTCCCTCCTCTAGCCTTCGTCGCGGTCGCGACTTCCGATTTGGCTGCAACGGCCGCCGGGGCATGCTCGTCGATGCCGCGCTCGGTCATCACGGTCAGCAGCCGGGCGATGCTGCGCCGCGTCTGGGTCAGCTGGCTGTGGTCGGTCAACTGGCGCGTGGCGAGCTGGAACCGCAGGTCGTACAGGTTTCGCCGCTGCGTCGTCAGCTCGGCGGCCAGCTCGGGGTCGGTCAACCCGCGCACCTGGTCAATGTCCATCGGCGGCCACCCCCTCCTTGATCAGGAACTTGACGTCGACGGGGAGTTTGTTGCCGGCCAGGCGCATCGCCTCGGCCGCCTCGCTGACCGGCACGCCGGCCATCTCGAACAGGATCCGGCCGGGCTTGACGACCGCGACCCAGTGGTCGGGTGCGCCCTTGCCGGAGCCCATGCGCACCTCGGCCGGCTTCTTGGTCACCGGCTTGTCGGGGAAGATACGGATCCAGATCTTGCCGCCGCGCTTGACGTAGCGCGTCATGGCTCGCCGCGCGGCCTCGATCTGGCGCGCCGTGATCCACGCCGGCTCCTCGCTCATCAGCGCGTACTCGCCGAAAGCGATTTCGGAGCCGCCCTTGGCCTGGCCGGACATGCGTCCGCGCTGGACACGCCGGTGCTTGACTCGCTTGGGCATCAACATCGGGTCAGGCCTCCGCCCCGGCCGCCGCCGGCTCGGGCGGCGCGAAACGTTCGGGCATCACGTCGCCGCGGTAGATCCATACCTTCACGCCGATGCGCCCGTAGGTCGTGTGCGCGTGAACCTGCCCGTAGCTGATGTCGGCGCGCAGCGTGTTGAGCGGAATGCGGCCTTCCTTCTCCCATTCGCGGCGGGCCATCTCCGAGCCACCGAGGCGGCCCGCGACGGCGATGCGAACGCCTTTCGCGCCGGCCTTCATGGTGCGCTGCACAGACTGCTTGATCGCCTTGCGAAAGGCGATGCGCCGGCTGAGCTGTTGGGCGATGTTGGTCGCCACGAGCACGGCGTCGAGCTCGGGCTGGCGGATCTCCTTGATTTCCAGCTTCACCTTGCGCGCGGTGAGGCGCCCGATCTGCTGGCGCAGCGCTTCGACATTGGCACCGCCCTTGCCGATGACGATGCCCGGCTTGGCCGAATGCACCGTCACGGTCACGTGGTTGATGCCCCGCTCAATATCAACCATGCTGACGCTCGCGTTGGCCAGCCGGCGGGTGATCAGCTGGCGGATGGTGATGTCTTCCTTCAACAGGTCGGTGTACGACTTGTCGGCATACCACTTGGCGTTCCACGTGCGAGCGATGCCGAGGCGGAAGCCGTACGGGTGAACCTTGCGACCCATGGCTAGGCCTCCTTGTTCTCGACGACGACGGTGATGTGGGTCATGGGCTTGTGGATGGCGAAGGCGCGGCCCTGCGCGCGTGGCCGGAAGCGCTTCATGGTCGGGCCCTCGTTGGCCGTCGCCTCGACCACGACCAGGTCGTCGACTGCCAGGTCGTGGTTGTTCTCGGCATTGGCGGTCGCGCTGCCGAGCACCTTGGCCACGTCGCGTGCCGCGAGTTGGGGCATGTGGCGCAGGAGGGCCGCCGCCTGCACAGCAGGCAGCCCGATGATCGCCCGCGTGACCAAACGCGTCTTGCGGGTCGAGTGGCGAAGGTAGCGGCTGGTGGCTGATACGCGCATATGCCGGTCTACTTGAGCGCCGTCGAGCGCTCGGTGTGCTTACCGTGGCCGCGGAAGCTGCGGGTCGGGCTGAATTCACCCAGCCGATGGCCGACCATGTTTTCAGTCACGTAGACGGGGATGTGCTTCTTGCCGTTGTAGACGGCGATGGTGTGGCCGACGAAGTCGGGGAAGATGACGCTGGCGCGCGACCACGTCTTCAGCACCTTCTTCTCGTTCTTCTTGTTCATCGTCTGGACGCGGCCGAGCAGGCGCGTCTCGACGTACGGCCCCTTCTTCAGCGAACGTGACACTGGCTACCTCCTCCCGGTCTAGCTCTTGCGGTGCCGGGAGCGAACGATGTTCTGCCCGGTGGTCTTGTTGCGTCGTGTGCGGTGGCCCATCGCGGGCTGGCCCCACGGGGTCTTGGGCGGCATGCCGGTGGGCGACTTGCCCTCGCCACCACCGTGCGGATGGTCGCGCGGAGTCATCGCCACGCCGCGCGTCTCGGGCCGCCTGCCCATGTGGCGCGACCGCCCGGCCTTGCCAATGCTCTGGTTCTCGTGGTCGAGATTGCCGACCTGGCCGACGGTCGCCATGCAACGCAGGTCGACCCGGCGCACCTCGCCCGACGGCATGCGCACCTGGGCGTAGTCGCCCTCCTTGGCCAGCAGCTGGGCGGACGTGCCTGCCGAGCGGACCATCTGGCCGCCGCGCCCGGGCACCATCTCGATGTTGTGAATCGTGGTGCCGAGCGGGATGCCGCGCAGCGGCAGCGCGTTGCCCACGCGCGCCTCGACGTGCTGGCCGGCGACCACCGTGTCCCCGACATTCAGTCCATTGGGCACGAGCATGTAGCGCTTCTCGCCGTCGTGATAGTGGAGCAGCCCGATGCGCGCCGAGCGATTCGGGTCGTACTCGATCGTCGCCAGCTTGGCCGGCACATCAAACTTGTCACGCCGGAAGTCGATGCGCCGGTAGTGCCGCTTCTCGCCACCGCCGCGGTGGCGCACCGTGAGGCGACCCTGGTTATTGCGCCCGCTGATGCGCTGCAGGGGCTCGAGCAGCGGCTTATGGGGCTTGTCGGTGGTTATCTCCTCGAACGTCGACCGCGTCATGAAGCGGCGGCCGGCCGAGGTGGGTTTGTAACTGCGCAGCGGCATTCGACTAGACCCCCTCGAAGAATTCGATCTTCTGGCCGGCCGCCACCGTGACCACGGCCTTCTTCCACGGTGACGTCCAGCCGGTCGTCCGGCCGCGCCGCCGATTGCGGGTCTTCTCCTTGGCCTTGGTGGTCAGCACGTTGACGTCGATGACGTCGACCTTGAACAGTTCCTCGACCGCCTGCTTGACCATCAGCTTGTTGGCATCGCCATGCACGCGGAAGGTGTACTTGCCGCGCTGGGTCTCGTCCATCGACTTCTCACTGATGACCGGCTTGAGCACGATTTCGCTCGCGAGCAGGGTCATGAGTACACCTCCGCCATGGTCGAGAGCGAGGGCTGGGTGATCAGCAGCGTGTCGGCGTTGAGCACGTCGACGACGTTGAGCGAATCGGGGCGAATGACCTCGACCGCGGGCAGATTGCGAGCCGAGAGCTCGAGGTTCGTGTCCGCGGCGGCGACGACGAGCACGCGGCCATTGGCCTTGAGTGCCTCGAGGCACGTCAGCAGGTCCCGCGTGCGCGGCTGCTCGAAGCCGAGCGCGTCGACCACGCGGACGGCGCCGTCGCCGTACTTGGCGGTCAGGGCTCCGTGCAGGGCGAGGCGCTTCATGCGCTTGGGCAGGCGCTGGGCATAGCTGCGCTGGTGGGGCCCAAAGACCACGCCGCCACCCGCATAGTGCGGCGCGCGACGCGAGCCCTGGCGTGCCCGGCCGGTGCCCTTCTGGCGGTACGGCTTGGCGCCGCCGCCGGACACCAGGCCGCGCGTCTTGGTGTTGGCCGTGCCGGTGCGCCGCGCGTTGAGCTGCGCGGTGACCGCCTGGTGGATGACCGCTTCGTTGACCTCGGCGGCGAAGAGTGTCTCCGGCAGCTCGACCGTGCCCTTCTCGGCGCCGGTCATGTCGAACAAGGTCGTGCTGGGCATCACTTTGCCTTCCTGACCAAGACCATCGAGTTCGGCGCACCGGGCAGCGCGCCCTTGATCAGCAGGATGTTCTTGTCGGCGTCGGCGCGCACGACGGTCAGCTTCTTGACGGTCACCTGGTCGCTACCCATGCGCCCGGCCATGCCCGTGCCCTTGAACACCTTGCCCGGATAGGTGCCGGCGCCGATCGAGCCCGGCTGGCGGTGCGAGTCGGAGCCGTGTGTCTCGGGGCCGCGCCTGAAGCCGTGGCGCTTGACCGTGCCGGCAAAGCCGTGGCCCTTCGACACGCCCGACACGTCGACCTTGTCGCCGGCCTCGAACATCGATATGTCGAGCGTCTGGCCGACGGCGTACTCGGAAACATCGTCGAGCCTGAACTCGCGCACGTGCTTGACGCGCGGCAGGCCGCTCAACTGACCGGCGCGCGGCTTGGTCAGCCGGCGTGCGGTGCCGGCGCCCAGCTGGACCGCCGTATAGCCGTCGCGCTCCGGTGTCCGCAGGGCGGTCACGGTATTCGGTTCGATCTCCACGACCGAAACCGGCACCATGGTGCCGTCCTCGGCGAAGATCGAGGTCATGCCGGCCTTGCGGCCGATGAGTCCGATAGCCATCTACATCTTGATCTCGATGTCGACGCCCGCGGGAAGCGAGAGTCGCATCAATGCGTCAACCGTCTTGGCCGCCGGATCGAGGATGTCGATCAAGCGCTTGTGCGTTCGGATTTCGAACTGCTCGCGGCTGTCCTTGTCGATGAACGGCGAGCGGATGACGGTGAACTTCTCGATCCGAGTGGGCAGCGGCACGGGTCCGACGACGTCGGCACCGGTGCGCTGGGCGGTCTCCACGATCTGGAGTGCGGACTGGTCCAGCAACCGGTGGTCGTATGCCTTGAGTCGGATGCGGATGCGCTGCCTGGCCATGTCGACTGCCTACCCGCTCTACTGGTAGATCTCGGTGATCGCACCGGCGCCGACGGTGTGACCACCTTCGCGGATGGCGAAGCGCTGGCCGGTCTCGAGGGCGATCGGGGTGATCAGCTCGACGGTCATGTCGACGTTGTCGCCGGGCATCACCATCTCGGCGCCGCCGGTCAGGCCGATTGACCCCGTGACGTCGGTGGTGCGCAGGTAGAACTGCGGCCGGTAGCCGTTGTAGAAGGGCGTGTGGCGGCCGCCCTCCTCCTTGGTCAGCACGTACACGCGCGCCTTGAACTTGGTGTGCGGCTGGACGCTGGCGGCCTTGGCCATGACCTGGCCGCGCTCGATCTCGTCGCGCTCGATGCCGCGCAGCAGGCAGCCGATGTTGTCGCCCGCACGGCCCTCGTCGAGCAGCTTCTTGAACATCTCGACGCCGGTCACCACGACCTTGCGCGTGTCCTTGACGCCGACGATCTCGACCTCGTCGCCGACCTTGACCACGCCACGCTCGACGCGCCCGGTGGCGACCGTGCCGCGGCCCTTGATGCCGAAGACGTCCTCGATCGGCATCAGGAACGGCTTGTCGACCGCGCGCTCGGGGGTGGGGATGTACGAATCGACCGCGTCCATCAGTTCCTGGATGGCGCCGTAGGCGGGATCGTCGGGGTTGTCGGGCGCCTCGAGGGCCTTCAGCGCACTGCCGCGGATGACCGGGATCTCGTCACCCGGGAACTGGTAGCGGCTGAGCAGCTCGCGCACCTCGAGCTCGACCAGCTCGAGCAGCTCGGGATCATCGACCATGTCGACCTTGTTCAGGAAGACGACGATGTAGGGCACCTCGACCTGGCGGGCGAGCAGGATGTGCTCGCGCGTCTGGGGCATCGGCCCGTCGGTCGCGGCGACGACCAGGATGGCGCCGTCCATCTGCGCCGCGCCGGTGATCATGTTCTTGATGTAGTCGGCGTGGCCGGGGCAGTCGACGTGCGCGTAGTGGCGCGCGGCGGTCTCGTACTCGACGTGGGCGATGGCGATGGTGATGCCCCGCTCGCGCTCCTCGGGTGCGTTGTCGATCGTGTCGAAGGCGCGGTACTCGGCCTCGCCCTTCAGGGCCAGGTACTTGGTGATCGCCGCGGTGAGCGTCGTCTTGCCGTGGTCGATGTGGCCGATGGTGCCGATGTTGACGTGCGGCTTGGTGCGCTCGAACTTCTTCTTGGCCATGGTCGTGGTTGTTCCTCCGTGCCCTCTCTAGCGCACTAGCGCTGGCTGGAAACCTGGCGGTTAGCCGACTTCTGCGCCAGCTCACTGGCGATCGAGGCCGGTACCTCCGCGTAGTGACTGAATTCCATTGAGTAGGTCGCCCGGCCCTGGGTCATCGACCGCAGGTCGGTGGCGTAGCCGAACATCTGGGCGAGCGGGACGAAGGCCTGCACGACCTGAGTCCGGTGGCCCTCCGCGACGCCGCGCGTCTCCATTCCCTCGATGTGCCCGCGCCGGCTGTTCAGGTCGCCGATGACGTCGCCCATGAACTCCTCGGGCATTATCACCTCGACGCGCATGATCGGCTCGAGGATCGTCGGGTCGGCCCTGTCGAACGCATCCTTGATGGCCAGCGAGCCGGCGATCTTGAAGGCCATCTCGGACGAGTCGACGTCGTGGTACGACCCGTCGAACAGAGTCACCTTGATGTCGACCACCGGGTAGCCCGCGTAGATGCCCGTCTGGAGCGCCTCGCGAATGCCCTGGTCGATCGGCTTGATGTATTCGCGCGGGATGGTCCCGCCGACGATCTTGTCGACGAACTCATAGCCGCCGCCCTTCTCGAGCGGCTCGACCTTGATCACGGCATGGCCGTACTGGCCCTTGCCGCCAGTCTGACGGACGTGGCGCCCATTGCCCTCGGCCGCGCGGCGGATCGTTTCCCGATACGAGACCTGCGGCTTGCCGACGTTGGCCGCGACCTTGAACTCGCGCACCATCCGATCCACGAGCACGTCGAGATGGAGCTCGCCCATGCCGGCGATCAGCGTCTCGGCGGTCTCGACGTTGGTCTTGACGCGGAAAGTGGGGTCTTCCTCGGCCAGGCGCTGGAGGGCAATCGCCAGCTTGTCCTGGTCGGCCTTGGTCTTGGGCTCGATCTTGACCTCGATGACCGGCTCGGGGAAGGTCATCGACTCGAGCACGACCGGGTGACTGGGGTCGGCCAGGGTGTCGCCGGTGAAGCTGTCCTTGAGCCCGACTGCCGCGGCGATGTCGCCGGCGTAGACCTGCTCGATCTCCTCGCGGTGGTTGGCGTGCATCTGCAGGACGCGGCCGATGCGCTCCTGGCGCCCCTTGACCGGGTTGAGCACGTATGAGCCCGCCTTGAGCGTGCCCGAGTACACCCGGAAGAAGGCCAATTTTCCGACAAACGGGTCGGCGGCGATCTTGAACACCAGCGCGGAAAAAGGCTCGCTGTCATTCGCCGTGCGCACCACCTCAGTGCCGGTGCGCGGATCCTGGCCAATGACCGGCGGCACGTCGAGCGGACTGGGCAGGTAATCGATGACCGCATCGAGCATGGGCTGAATGCCCTTGTTCTTGAGTGCCGAGCCGGTGAGCACCGGAACGATCTTGTTCTGCAGGGTGCCCAGGCGCAGGCCGCGGCGGATCTCGTCGGGCGTCAGTTCGTCGCCCTCGAGGTACTTGTGGGTGAGTTCGTCGTCCATGTCGGCGACTGCCTCGACCATGAGCGCGCGATGCTTGGCCGCCTCCTCGCGCAATTCGGCGGGGATGTCGCCTTCGATGATCTGGTCGCCGAGGTCGTTGCCATAGGTGATGGCGCGCATGTTGATGAGATCGACGACGCCGCGGAACTTGTCCTCGGAGCCGATGGGGATCTGGACCGGCACCGGCTTGGCGCCCAGACGCTCACGAATCGAATCGACGCCGCGCCAGAAATCGGCGCCGGTGCGGTCGAGCTTGTTGATGAAACAGAAGCGCGGCACGCTGTAGCGGTCCGCCTGGCGCCACACCGTCTCGGACTGCGGCTCGACGCCGGCCACGCCGTCGAAGACAACGACTGCCCCGTCGAGCACGCGCAGGCTGCGCTCCACTTCCATGGTGAAGTCCACGTGCCCGGGCGTATCGATGATGTTGACCCGGTGATCCTGCCAGAAGCAGGTCGTTGCAGCCGCGGTGATGGTGATGCCGCGCTCCTGCTCCTGGGGCATCCAGTCCATCGTCGCGGCGCCCTCGTGCACCTCGCCGATCTTGTAGATCTTCTTGGTGTAGAAGAGGATGCGCTCGGTGACGGTCGTCTTGCCGGCGTCGATGTGGGCGATGATGCCGATGTTGCGCGTACGCGCGAGGGATACCTGTCGTGCCATGTGAGAGTTCCTAGCGGCCTACCACTTGAAGTGGCTGAAGGCCTTGTTGGCCTCGGCCATCTTGTGCGTTTCTTCGCGCCGCTTGACCGCGGCGCCGATGCCATTCATTGCGTCGACCAGCTCGCCAGCCAGCTTCTCGCTCATGCTCTTGCCACTCCGCTTGCGGGCGGCCTGGACCAGCCAGCGGACGCCGAGACTCAGGCGGCGGTCGCCGCGGATCTCGACCGGCACCTGGTAGGTCGCACCACCGACGCGGCGCGGCTTGACCTCGATGATGGGCATCGCGTTGCGCAGCGCCGAGTCGAGCACCTCCAGGCCGGGCCGTCGCGTGGCGGCTTCGGCGCGCGCCAGCGCCTGGCGCAGGATGCGTTCGGCCAGACCCTTCTTCCCGTTCATCATCAGCTTGACGACGAAGCGGTCCGTGTTGCGGGTCAGCGTGGGCGCGTACTTTTCCTTGCGCGGGGTTTGGGCGCGACGTGGCATTGGCTGTGACTCGTTCCTGTCCTAAGGATGCGTTCTCTACTTGGGCTTCTTGGCGCCGTACAGCGAGCGGCCCTGCTTGCGGTCACGAACGCCGGCGGCGTCGAGCGTGCCGCGGATGATGTGGTACTTGACGCTCGGCAGATCGCGCACGCGGCCGCCGCGCACGAGCACGACGCTGTGCTCCTGCAGGTTGTGACCGATGCCCGGAATGTAGGCCGTGACCTCCTGCTGGTTGGTCAGGCGCACGCGGGCGATCTTGCGCAGCGCGGAGTTCGGCTTCTTGGGCGTCATCGTGCGCACCTGCAGGCAGACGCCGCGCTTCTGCGGGGCGCCTGGAATGGTCTCCTGCCGCTGGCGGAGGCTGTTCCAGTTCTTGCGCATGGCGGGTGCCTTGATCTTCTTGAACGAAGGCTGGCGACCCTTGCGCACGAGCTGGCTGATGGTCGGCACGAACTGCGTCTCCTGTACCAATTTGCCGTTGCGGTCCCGTGTCCGCCGCCCAACGCGGCGCACAAGAACCGACTGACTATCTGTTCAACTCACTTGGATGGATCCCGACGCCCGGCTCCACCGGCGGTTCTGGCCGATGATGCCGTCTCCCCGTCGGGAACGGCTGTGGCCCGTTCCGGCCACGATCGCGCAGTGTAGCACAAACGCCCTGCGCTCCGCCCTCGCGGCTCCACGTCAAATCGGCGCGATCGCCCGTGTCCGATCATGGTTCCGTCCCGGTCGCGATGGCCGTCACGGCCGGGCGGCCGACCGCGGCCGGCGGGCAGCGCCCGCCGGCGCACGCCTAGGCCAGGGTCTTGGACTCCTCGGCGACCTCCCCTGGCTCCGCTTCGTCCTCGTCCTCGTCCCCCTCTAGGAACGGGTTCTCGCCATCTGCCCCGTCGCCCGCCACGCGCTCGCCAGCCTCGCCGAGCAACGGGTTGTACTCCGCGCTCGCCGCGGCCTCGGCCTCGGCACGGGCCTGAGCCTCGGCCAGGAAGATGTTGATCTCCTCCTCGCCGAAGCCCTCGGGCAGCTCGCCACCCGCCAGCGCCTCGGCCGCGGCCCGACGGGCTGCGGCGCGCGCGGCGGCCAGGTTTTGCGGCGCACCCGTCCCGGCTGGGATGAGCTTGCCGATGATGACGTTCTCCTTGAGCCCGAGCAGGTTGTCCTTGGCGCCGTTGATGGCCGCCTCGGTGAGCACTCGGGTGGTCTCCTGGAACGACGCGGCGGCCAGGAAGGACGAGGTGTTGAGCGACGCCTTGGTGACGCCCAGCAGGACGGTCTCGGCCGTGGCCGGCTCGCCGCCCTCGGCCATGACGCGGTTGTTGAGCTCTTCGAACTCGAAACGGTCGATCAGCTCGAACGGCAGCTGCTCCGAGTCGCCCGGCTGGTCGATGCGCACCTTGCGCAACATCTGCCGCACGATGATCTCGATGTGCTTGTCGTTGATGGTCACGCCCTGGCTGCGGTAAACGCGCTGGACTTCCTTGACGAGATAGCGCTGGACGGCATCGCGGCCGCGCGTCTCGAGGTATTCCTGCGGGTTGATTGGCCCGTCGGTGATCGGATCGCCGGCACGTACCAGCTGGCCGTTATCGACGAGCAACTTGGCGTTGTGGGGGATGGCGTATTCGCGTTCGACCACGTCTTCCGAGCGAACCCGCAGACCGTCGTTGGCCTTGACCATCAGGCCCGCATCGGGAGCGCGCACCTCGTCGACTTCACCGTCCTTTTCGCGTCGGGCGACGACCTGGTTGGCCTCGACGTGATCGCCTTCGGCGACGAGCACCTCGTGGCCCTTGCCGATGCGCAGCGGCGTGTCGAACTCCTCGCGCGAAGTCACCTTCACGCGCCGAGTACCGCTTTCGCCCTGGATGATCTCGACCACGCCGTCGATGTGGCTGATCTCGGCCTTGCCCTTGGGCATGCGCGCCTCGAACAACTCCTCGACGCGCGGCAGGCCGGCGGTGATGTCGAGCCCGGCGACGCCGCCGGTGTGGAACGTCCGCATGGTCAGCTGCGTGCCTGGCTCGCCGATCGACTGCGCCGCGATGATGCCCACGGCCTCGCCGATACCGACCAGCTGCCCGGTCGCCAGGTTGCGCCCGTAGCACGCGCGACAGACGCCGTGGCGTGACTGGCAGGTAAGCGGTGAGCGAACGAGAACTTCGGCGATGCCCGCATCGGCAATCCGCTGGGCGATGGCCTCGGTGATCTCCTGGTTGCGCTCGACGATGGGCTCGGCGCCCTTCTTGCGCGCCTTGGGATCAATGACCGGGCCGGCCGCGTGGCGGCCGACGATGCGGCGCTGGAACCCGTCCTGTTCGGTAGCGAACTCCTCCGTCTCGCCGCGCGTGATCCAGGTGCCCTCCTCCGTGCCGCAGTCGTCCTCACGGGTGATGACGTCCTGCGCCACATCGACGAGGCGCCGGGTCAGGTAGCCCGAGTCGGCGGTGCGCAGCGCCGTGTCGGCCAGGCCCTTGCGCGCGCCGTGCGTCGAGATGAAGTACTCGAGCACGGTCATGCCTTCGCGGAAGTTGCTGCGCACGGGCACGTCGATGATCCGACCGGTCGGGTCGGCCATCAGCCCGCGCATGCCGCCCAGCTGGCCCAGGTTGCCCTTGTTGCCGCGGGCACCACTGGTGGCCATCATGGTCAGCGCACCGGTCGGATCGAGGGAGGCGACCATCTGGTCGCTGACCTCCTGGGTGGTGTCCTTCCAGACGTTGACGACCTGCTCGTAGCGCTCGTCCTCGGTGATCAGGCCGCGCTGGAACTGGCGGTCGATGGTCTCCACCTTGGAGTCGGCGGCGCGCAGCAGGTCGGTCTTCTGGGTCGGCACGGTGATGTCGTCGACCGCGATGGTCATGCCGCCGCGCGTGGCGTAGTCGAAACCGATCGCCTTGATTCCGTCGACGAGGTGGGTGGTCTCGGTCGACCCGAGCAGCCGGTAGCAGTCCGCAACCAGCTCGCGCAGGGCGTTGCGGTTCATCGGCTTGTTGACGAAACGCAGGCGCTCGGGCAGAACCTGGTTGAAGAGCACGCGGCCGACAGTCGTGCGCAGCGGCGCATCGACGACCTCGCCCTTCTCGTCGTCCCACTGGCGAACCGTGACCTCGATCGGCGAATGCAGTTCAAGGCGTGGTACGACGTGGTGCTCGACTTCCGACTCCCGGCGGGTGTCGATGCGCCCGACGTCATAGGCGAGCAGCGCTTCAGTTGCGTCGGAGAAGGTCGCCAGGGGTGGCTTGCCCTGGGTCTGCTCTTCCTCGATGGTCAGGTAGTAACAGCCCAGCACCATGTCCAGGGTGGGCGCAACGACGGGCTCGCCGGCGGCCGGCGAGAGCAGGTTGGCAGTCGACAGCATCATCCGGCGGGCCTCCTCCTGCGCTGCGCGCGAGAGGGGCACGTGAACGGCCATCTGGTCGCCGTCGAAGTCGGCGTTGAAGGCAAAGCAGACCATCGGGTGGATCTGGATCGCCGAGCCCTCGACGAGCACCGGCATGAACGCCTGGATGCCCAGGCGGTGCAGCGTTGGCGCGCGGTTGAGCAGCACCGGGTGGTCCTTGATGACCTCCTCGAGGACATCCCAGACCTCCGGCCGGCTCGACGCCCGCTCGACGATGCGCTTGGCGCTCTTGATGTTGTGGGCCAGGCTCTTCTCGACCAGCTGGCGCATCACGAACGGCTTGAACAGCTCGAGCGCCATCTTCTTGGGCAGGCCGCACTGGTGCAGCTTGAGCTCGGGGCCGACGACGATGACCGATCGGCCCGAGTAGTCGACACGCTTGCCGAGCAGGTTCTGGCGGAAGCGACCCTGCTTGCCCTTGAGCATGTCGGACAGGCTCTTGAGCCGGTGGTTGCCGGTGCCCACGATCGAGCGGCCGCGCCGGCCGTTGTCGATGAGCGCGTCGCACGCCTCCTGGAGCATGCGCTTCTCGTTGCGGATGATGATCTCGGGCGCGCCCAGCTCGAGTAGCCTCTTGAGGCGGTTGTTGCGGTTGATGACGCGCCGGTACAGGTCATTCAGGTCGGACGTCGCAAAACGGCCGCCGTCGAGCTGGACCATGGGCCGCAGGTCGGGCGGGATCACGGGTAGGACGTTCATGATCATCCACTCGGGGCGGTTGCCCGAGCGGCGGAAAGCCTCGATCAGGCGCAGGCGCTTGATCGCCTTCTTGCGGCGCTGGCCCGACGTGGTCCGCACCTCCGCGTGGAGCTGCTGGCCGAGCTCGTCGAGTTCGATGCGCTGGATGCACTCGCGCACCGCCTCCGCGCCCATGCCGGCGGTGAACAGGCGCGTGCCGCCGCGCACACCGCTGCCGTACTTGCGGTCCAGGTCGCGGTAGTTCCAGCCATCGAGAGATGCCTCGGGCAGGAGCATGTTCTCCTGCAGCCGATTGATCTCGTCGCGTGCCACGCGGACGTCCTCGCGGGTGCCCTCGGCCTCGCCACGCAGTCGCTCTCGTTCAGCCTCGACTGACGCGTCGAGCTGCAGTCGCGCGTCCTCAAGCTGCCGCTTGACGGCGTCGGCCTCGTTCTCCTCGCGCTGCTGGATTTCCGTGTTGACGCGCTCGATCTCCGCGGCCGCGGCCTTGTTCAGGGCGGTCACGGCGGCCTTGCCGCCCTTGTCGCCGGCAGCGACGATGATCTCGCCGGTCGGCTCGAAGACGATCGGCTCCCCGGCCGCGCCCGCCAGGCTGTCGATGGCCGCCTTGGTGCCCTGCTGGGCGGCGACCAGCTCGGCGGTCCGGTTGGTGCGCTCCTCCTCGAGGTCGCGCTTGAGCGCCGCCAGGCTCTCGTTCAGCTCGTCGGTGCGGCGATTGAGGTCCGCGCGCATGCGGTCCTCGAGCTCGTTCAGCTCACGACCGGCCTCGCCACCGCGGCCCTCGGCTTCCTCGTCGAGCTGCTGCAGCAGGCGCGCTCGCGCATCCTCGTCGACATGCGTGACGATGTAAGTGGCGAAGTACAGGACGCGCTCCAGGTTGCGCGGGCTGATGTCGAGCAGGATGCCCAGGCGCGAGGGCGTGCCCTTGAAATACCAGATGTGGCTCACCGGGCTGGCCAGCTGGATGTGACCCATCCGCTCGCGGCGGACCTTGGCGCGGGTGACCTCGACGCCGCACTTGTCGCAGATGATGCCCTTGTAGCGAATCCGCTTGTACTTGCCGCAATAGCATTCCCAGTCGCGCGACGGGCCAAAGATGCGCTCGTCGAACAAGCCGTCCTTCTCGGGCCGCAGCGTGCGGTAGTTGATGGTCTCGGGCTTGGTGACCTCGCCCTTGGACCAGTCGCGGATCTGCTCGGGCGACGCGAGCGAGATGCGGATGGCGTTGAAGTTGTTGACCTCGAGCATGACTCTCCTTCGTCAGCGCACGCCGGCTAGTGCGCAAACTTCGGCTCTACGGACGCCCATGACGGCTGGCATCCGATATTGGGTCGCGCCGGTCCGGCGACCGGCGCGGTTCTTCAGGGTTAGTCCTCGAACCCGGCGAGGTTGATCCCGCCGAGATCAGGCAATGGATAGGCCGAGGCGTCCTCGGCGAAATGGATCTCTTCTTCGTTCTCGTTCAGGATCTCGACGTTCAGGCCGAGGCTCTGGAGTTCCTTGATCAACACCTTGAATGACTCGGGCACGCCCGGTGGCTGGATGTCCTCGCCCTTGACGATGGCCTCGTACGTCTGTACGCGCCCCACCACGTCGTCGGACTTGACCGTCAGCAGCTCCTGCAGGATGTTCGCGGCGCCGTAGGCTTCGAGCGCCCAGACCTCCATTTCGCCGAAGCGCTGGCCACCGAACTGCGCCTTGCCGCCCAGCGGCTGCTGGGTGATCAGGCTGTACGGGCCCGTCGAGCGGGCGTGGATCTTGTCCTCCACCAAGTGGTGCAGCTTGAGCATGTAGATGTAGCCGACGGTCACTTCGCGGTCGAATGGATCACCCGTCCGCCCATCGTGGAGGATCGTCTTGCCCGACGCGGGCAGGCCCGCGGCAAGCAGCTCTTCCTTGATCTGCTCCTCGTTCGCCCCGTCGAAGACGGCGCTCGCGGCCTTGACGGGCGCGCCACCGTCCTTGCGACCCTGCTCCTTCAGCGCCCAGCCAAGGTGGGTCTCGAGGATCTGGCCGATATTCATCCGGCTCGGCACGCCGAGCGGATTGAGGATGATGTCGACCGGTGTGCCGTCAGGCAGGAAGGGCATGTCCTCCTGGGGCAGGATCTTGGCCACCACGCCCTTGTTGCCGTGGCGGCCGGCCATCTTGTCGCCGACGCTGATCTTGCGCTTGGCCGCGACGCTGACGCGGATCAGCCGGTTGACGCCCGGCAGCAGCTCGTCGCCACGGTCGCGGTTGAACTCGCGCACGTCGACGACCTTGCCACGCTCGCCGTGCGGCAGGCGCAGGCTCGAGTCCTTCACCTCGCGCGCCTTCTCGCCGAAGATCGCGCGCAGCAGGCGTTCCTCCGCGGTCAGCTCAGTCTCGCCCTTGGGCGTGATCTTGCCGACCAGGATGTCGCCCGGCTGGACCTCGGCGCCGATGTAGATGATCCCGTCGTCATCGAGATCCTTGAGCGATTCCTCGCCCACGTTGGGGATATCGCGGGTGATCTCCTCCGGCCCGAGCTTGGTATCGCGCGACTCGATCTCGTGCTTCTCGATATGGATGCTGGTGAACACGTCGTCGCGCACCAGCCGATCGCTGATGACGATGGCGTCCTCGTAGTTACCGCCCTCCCAGCTCATGAAGGCGACCAGGATGTTGCGCCCGAGAGCCAGCTCGCCCTTGTCGGTCGAGCTCGAGTCGGCGATCGGTTGTCCGATGTCGACCCGCTGGCCGACCTCGACGATCGGCCGCTGGTTGATGCACGTGCCCTGGTTGCTGCGCACGAACTTGTCGAGGCGGTATTCGGTCAACTCGCCGCTGTCACTCTCGATCTGGATGCGCTCGGCGGTCACGCTGGTGACCACGCCGGCCGCCTTGCTGGTCAGAACCTGGCCCGAGTCGAGTGCCGCGCGACGTTCCATGCCGGTACCCACGATGGGTGCCTCGGGCTCGAGCAGCGGCACCGCCTGGCGCTGCATGTTCGAGCCCATCAGCGCCCGGTTGGCGTCGTCATGCTCGAGGAACGGGATGAGCGCGGTCGCCACCGAGACGACCTGCTTGGGGCTGACGTCCATGTACTCGATCTGGTTGGGACGTGCCTCCGGGAACGAATCACGGAAGCGCGCCGGCACGCGGTCGTCGATGAAGTGGCCGTCATCGTCGAGCGGCGCGTTCGCCTGCGCGACGTGGTGCTCCTCTTCCTCGTCAGCCGCCAGGTAGACGATCTCGTCGGTTACCCGCGGCCGAATTGGGAACGCCGTCGCCTTCTGCTTCTTCAGCTCGTCGACCGCTTCCTTGGTCAGCTTCTTGCCCTTCTTCAACACCACCGTGCCGCTCTTGCTGGCAACGTCGGCGTCGGCGATCTCCGCGAGCGCCTGCGGATCGTCGTAGCTGATCGTGCGCTTGACCTTTCGGTACGGCGTCTCGATGAAGCCGTAGTCGTTGATCCGGCCATACGTCGCCAGCGATCCGATCAGGCCGATGTTCGGGCCTTCCGGTGTCTCGATCGGGCAGATCCGTCCGTAGTGGCTGTGGTGCACGTCGCGCACGTCGAAGCCGGCGCGTTCTCGTGACAGGCCGCCCGGGCCGAGCGCCGAAAGGCGCCGCTTCGAGGTCAGCTCGGCCAGCGGATTCGTCTGGTCCATGAACTGGCTGAGCTGGCTGCCGCCGAAGAACTCCTTCATGGCCGCAACCACCGGCCGGATGTTGATCAGGGCGTTGGGCGTGGCCTTCTCCGCTTCCTGGATGGACATGCGCTCGCGCACGACCCGCTCCATGCGCAGCAAGCCGACCCGGAAGGCGTTCTGGATGAGCTCGCCGTTGGCGCGGATGCGCCGGTTGCCCAGGTGGTCGATGTCGTCGGGCAGGCCCTGGTCGCGGTTGAGCTCGATCAGGTGGCCGACGATGGCCGCGATGTCCTCCTTGCTGATGGTCCGCTCGGTCGACAGGTTGATGCCCATCCGGTCAGCAACCGGCGCCAGCTTCTTGTTCAGCTTGTAGCGGCCCACGCGACCCAGGTCGTAGCGGCGGAAGTTGAAGAACAGGCTCTCGACCAGCTTCTCGGCGTTGTCGCCCGTGGGCGGATCGCCGGGGCGCAACTTCTTGTAGACCTCGATGAGCGCCTCGCCGCGCGTGCTCGTGCTGTCCTTCTCGAGCGTCGAGGTGATGTAGGGCGTCTCGCCCGTGTCGACACGCGCGAAGATGCCGACCATGTCGTCGTTCGACTCATAGCCGACTGCGCGCAACAGCTTGGTCGCCTCCAGCTTGCGCTTGCGGTCGACCTTCACATAGAGCTGGCCGCGCGCCGCGGTTTCGAACTCGAGCCACGCGCCGCGATTGGGGATGACCTTCGCGTTGAAGAGCAGTCGACCGGTCGCGGGATCGTCGCCCGCGGTGTAGTAGACGCCCGGCGAACGGACCAGCTGACTGACCACCACGCGCTCGGCGCCGTTGATGATGAAGGTGCCCTGATCGGTCATGAACGGGAAGTCGCCCATGTACACGCGCTGGCGCTGGATCTCGCCCGTCTCCTTGACCAGCAGCTCGGCCCACACGTAGAGCGGCTTCGAGAACGTCAGGTCACGCGTGCGGCACTCGAGCTCGGAGTACTTGGGCTCCTCGAACTCGTATTCCCGGAAGCGCAGCTCCATGACGCGCCCGGTGAAGTCCTGGATGGGGCTGATCTCGTCCAACAGCTCGCGCAGCCCGTTGTCGATGAACCACCTGAATGAGTCGAGCTGCAGCTCGATCAGATTCGGGATGGGCAGGACCTCGGGAATCCTGGCGTAGGTCTTGCGATCGGCGACGGCCAGTGCGCTGCGCTTGGCGGTATCAGCGACGGAAAGCATCAATGGCGCTCCTAGCGGGTGACGGCTGCTTGGCTGGGACGGTAAGGTCGGTGAGGTTCGGGATGCACGAAAAGGCGGACATGGGCGTCCGCTGAGAAGGACCTGGAGAAATGGGAGCCGCGCTCAACGACCGCACATAGTATCGAGGTCGTTGACTTCTGTCAAACGCCCATCCGGACCAGGCGCCACGCGACGGAAGAGGCCCGCCGAGGTCGGCGGGCCTCCTGCCTGATCGCTCGCGCGACCCTGTGGTCGCGGGCCAGCTACTTGATCTCGACCTTGGCGCCCTGCTCCTCGAGGGCCGACTTGACCTTCTCGGCCTCCTCGCGGCTGACGGCTTCCTTGATCGGCTTGGGTGCCGCGTCGACGACGTCCTTGGCCTCCTTGAGGCCCAGGCCGGTGAGCTCACGAACGACCTTGATCACCGGGATCTTGTTCGGCCCGACCTCGGTCAGGACGGCGCTGAACTCGGTCTGCTCCTCGGCGGCGGCCGGGGCTGCGCCACCGCCGGCAGCGGCGGCGGGCGCGGCTGCTGCGGCTACGGGCGCCGCGGCCGTGACGCCATAGCGCTCTTCGAACTTCTTGATGAACTCGGACAGCTCGAGCACGGTCATGCCGTCGATCGCCTCGAGCAGGTCGTCCTGTGAAACCTTGGTGGCCATGTGTCGGTTCTCCTTCGTCGATTGGTGGGGTTGGATGGCCGCTCAGGCGGCCGGCTGATCCTTCTTGTCGGCCAGTTGGGTGAGGGCGTAGCCCAGGTTGCGCAGCGGCGCGGCAAAGAGCGACGCCATCGCGGCGAGGGGCGACGACATGGCGCCTGCCAGCTGGGCAAGCAACACATCGCGCGGCGGCAGGCTGGCGAGTCTGGTGACGGCCTCGGCGTCGTAGCGGCGCCCAGCTACCAGTGCGCCGCGGATGGCGACGGTTCGGTACGGGCGCACGGCGTCAAGGAAAGTCCGCGCGAGGGTGACCTCGTCGGGCCCGCCCATGGCCAGTGCACTGGGACCCTCGAGCAGCGGGTTCAGCTCTGCCTGTCCCGCCTGTTCGGCCGCGATCCTGGCCAGCCAATTCTTGACAACGCGATACCTGATGCCCTGGCCGCGCAAAGCACGGCGTACGGCGCTGATGTCCGAAACCGTAAGGCCGCGATAGTCGGCCACGATCGTCGCCTGGCTGCTCGACAGTTCGTCGACCAGCTTGGCGACCATGGCCCGCTTGGCCTCGGTTGGCATGCTGCCTCCTTTCCCGTGACGCCCGGCGCACCGGATCGCCCGCGCTGGGTTCCGCGCGAGGGCGTCGTGGCGCTGCGGCGCAGCGTCGCGGGCGTGAGGCCCCGACTTTCCCTGCCTCGGCGTGCCCGACGGCCGATCCGGTTACCCGGCCGACCGGCGAATTAAGTCCCGTGGGGACGCAGCGCTGTCTGCGGCGGAACGTTCTTCAGTTGCTCTCCGGCTCATCCGGAGTCGTTGATCTGCCCTACGCGTTGGCTGCGGCAAGGACTGCCGGCACGTCGACCCGGATGCCCGGGCCCATCGTGGCAGCCACGGTCAGGCTCTTGAAGTACTGGCCCTTGGCGGCCGTCGGCCGCGCACGGTTGATGGCATCGATCAACGTGGCCAGGTTCTCCTTCAGCTGATCGGGCTCGAAGCTCGCCCTGCCGAAGGGGGTGTGAATGATACCGGCCTTGTCGACCTTGAACTCGACGCGGCCGGCCTTGACCTCCTTGATCGCCCGTTCGAGATCGAAGGTGATGGTTCCCGACTTCGGGTTGGGCATCAGCCCACGGCGTCCGAGGATGCGCCCCAGGCGACCGACCATGCCCATCATGTCCGGCGTTGCGAGAGCCACGTCGAAGTCCAGCCAACCGGCTTCGACACGCTTGACCAGGTCTTCGCCGCCGACCTCATCGGCGCCGGACTGCAACGCCTCCTGGGCCTTCTCGCCCTGGGCGAACACGACGACGCGGATCTTCTTGCCCGTGCCGAACGGCAGCACGACCGTGCCGCGCACCATCTGGTCGGCATGGCGCGGGTCGACGCCGAGGCGAATGTGCGCCTCAGCCGACGCGTCGAACCCGACGTAGCTCGTCTGCTTGAGCAGTTCCATCGCCTGCTCGGGTTCATAGGCGCGGCCATGCTCAACGAGCGCCACCGCCTGCTGATACTTCTTGCCTCTTCCAGACATCCGACTACCTTCCTCCTGGCGGGCCGCCAGCGGCCCTCCCCTCTATCGCGGGGTGTGCGTCAGCCTTCAACCTCGATGCCCATCGAGCGCGCCGTGCCCTCGATGATCCTGCTCGCGCCGTCGATGTCGACGGCGGACAGGTCGGCCATCTTGGTCTCGGCGATCTCGTGGACCTGGCGCTGGGTGACCGTGCCGACCTTCTCGCGGCCGGCGGTAGAAGCGCCCTTGTCGACACCTGCGGCCTTGCGCAGCAGGTCGGCCGCCGGCGGGGTCTTGAGGATGAAGCTGAAGCTGCGATCCTCGTAGACCGTGATCTGCGCCGGGATGATCTGCCCGGTCTGGCCCGCCGTCTTCTCGTTGTAGCTCTTGCAGAACTCGACGATGTTGATGCCGTGCGGACCGAGCGCTGTGCCGACCGGCGGCGCGGGCGTGGCCTTGCCGGCAGGCAGCTGCAATGTCAGGACGATCCGAATCTTCTTTGCCACGTTGTCCCTCTAGAGTTTCTCGACCTGCAGGAAGTCCAGCTCGACGGGCGTCTCGCGGCCGAAGATGCTGACCAGCACCTTGAGCTTGTTGCGTTCGGGGTTGACCTCGTCGACGGTGCCGATGAACTCGGCGAAGGGCCCGTCCGTCACGCGCACGCTCTGGCCCTTCTGGAAGGCCACGCGGTACTTGGGCGTCTCGACGCCCATCTGCCGCAGGATCTGCTTGACCTCGTGTTCCTCGAGCGGCACCGGCTCGTTGCGCGAGCCGGGAATGTTCCCGCCGCCCACGAAACTGGTCACGCCGGGAGTGTTGCGCACGACGAACCACGAGTCTGCATCGAGGATCATCTCGACCAGCACGTAGCCCGGGTAGACCTTCTTCTGGACGGTCACGCGCTGACCGGCGCGGATCTCGATCTCGTCCTCCTCGGGCACCAGCACCTGGAAGATCTTGTCCTCCATGCCCATCGATTCGATGCGGTGCTCGAGGTTGGTCTTGACCTTCTTCTCGTAGCCCGAGTAGGTGTGGATGACGTACCAGCGCTTCTCGGGCGCACGGACCGCAGCTTCCGTCTCGGCCATCAGAACGTCTCGATGCGGGTCACGATGTAGTTGAAGATGAAGTCGAACACGGCGATGTAGGCGCCTACCGCCGCGCTGATCACGAACACCAGCACAGTCAGGTTGCGCGTCTGCTCGGGTGTCGGCCAGGTCACCTTGCGGAGTTCCGACCAGGCCTCTTCGATGAATCGCCGGATGCGGGTCACTGATTGACTACCTCTGAACTTGATGTGGGCTGGCAGGAGCGACAGGACTCGAACCTGCAACCGCCGGTTTTGGAGACCGGTGCTCTACCAATTGAGCTACGCTCCTTCGCCGCGTCTGCCGCCGAACTATTTTGCCTCACGGTGCAGGGTGTGCCGGTGGCAGCGCGGGCAGTACTTGCGCAGCTCCAGCCGATTTGGATCATTTTTCTTGTTCTTGGTCGTGCTGTACGTGCGCTCCTTGCACTCGGTGCACGCCAGCTGAATGACGGGCCGGTTCTCGGCTGCTTTGGCCATCTACTGATCGCTCGCTTGCCGGCTCAGTGGTAGATCTCGGTGATCGCACCGGCGCCGACGGTGTGACCACCTTCGCGGATGGCGAAGCGCTGGCCGGTCTCGAGGGCGATCGGGGTGATCAGCTCGACGGTCATGTCGACGTTGTCGCCGGGCATCACCATCTCGGCGCCGCCGGTCAGGCCGATTGACCCGGTGACGTCGGTGGTGCGCAGGTAGAACTGCGGCCGGTAGCCGTTGTAGAAGGGCGTGTGGCGGCCGCCCTCCTCCTTGGTCAGCACGTACACGCGCGCCTTGAACTTGGTGTGCGGCTGGACGCTGGCGGCCTTGGCCATGACCTGGCCGCGCTCGATCTCGTCGCGCTCGATGCCGCGCAGCAGGCAACCGATGTTGTCGCCCGCACGGCCCTCGTCGAGCAGCTTCTTGAACATCTCGACGCCGGTCACCACGACCTTGCGCGTGTCCTTGACGCCGACGATCTCGACCTCGTCGCCGACCTTGACCACGCCACGCTCGACGCGCCCGGTGGCGACCGTGCCGCGGCCCTTGATGCCGAAGACGTCCTCGATCGGCATCAGGAACGGCTTGTCGACCGCGCGCTCGGGGGTGGGGATGTACGAATCGACCGCGTCCATCAGTTCCTGGATGGCGCCGTAGGCGGGATCGTCGGGGTTGTCGGGCGCCTCGAGGGCCTTCAGCGCACTGCCGCGGATGACCGGGATCTCGTCACCCGGGAACTGGTAGCGGCTGAGCAGCTCGCGCACCTCGAGCTCGACCAGCTCGAGCAGCTCGGGATCATCGACCATGTCGACCTTGTTCAGGAAGACGACGATGTAGGGCACCTCGACCTGGCGGGCGAGCAGGATGTGCTCGCGCGTCTGGGGCATCGGCCCGTCGGTCGCGGCGACGACCAGGATGGCGCCGTCCATCTGCGCCGCGCCGGTGATCATGTTCTTGATGTAGTCGGCGTGGCCGGGGCAGTCGACGTGCGCGTAGTGGCGCGCGGCGGTCTCGTACTCGACGTGGGCGATGGCGATGGTGATGCCCCGCTCGCGCTCCTCGGGTGCGTTGTCGATCGTGTCGAAGGCGCGGTACTCGGCCTCGCCCTTCAGGGCCAGGTACTTGGTGATCGCCGCGGTGAGCGTCGTCTTGCCGTGGTCGATGTGGCCGATGGTGCCGATGTTGACGTGCGGCTTGGTGCGCTCGAACTTCTTCTTGGCCATGGTCGTGGTTGTTTCCTATTTCCTCTTCATGTGGGAGCTGCAGGCGGGTGGAGCCCACAATGGGACTTGAACCCATGACCTCTTCCTTACCAAGGAAGTGCTCTGCCAGCTGAGCTATGTGGGCCCGTCTGGATGTTGGTGGGCAGGGAGGGAATCGAACCCCCACAGTCGATAGACGGCTGATCTACAGTCAGCGGAGCTCACCACCTGCTCAACCTACCCACGAGACAGTCGACTGCGGTCGCTGGCGGCGGGCCGCCTCACCGATGGTGACGGGCGCACGCAGTCTATTCGATTGTCCTGTGCTGGAGCCGCCGACGGGACTCGAACCCGGAACCGGCGGTTTACAAAACCGCTGCTCTACCAATTGAGCTACGGCGGCGCGACGGCTAAGGATACAGCAAAAGCCGGGTCTTCCTAGCCGCCCACCGGCTCAGGCTGCTGCCCGGGCGATGCTTAGGACTCGGGACTCGTCTCAGCCGCCGCGGGGCGCTGGGCCGATATCGCAAACAGAAGCACCGAGCCCGCGACGGCGGCGTTGAGGGAGGCCACCTGGCCGCGCATGGGGATGCGCACGGAAAGGTCGACGCGCCGACGTACTGGCGCGGAAATGCCGCGGCCCTCGCTGCCAACGACCACCACCAATCCGCCGCGCAGGTCCGCCTCGAGGTAGTTGAGCGCCGCCGTCTCCTCGGCCGCGACCACGCGCAGGCCGTGCCCGTGCAGGTCGCTGAGCGTGCCCGCCAGGTTGTCGACCGGCGCCAGCAGCAGGTGTTCAGTGGCCCCCGCGGCAGCCTTTATGGCGGCCGGGCTGAGCGGTGCCGCGCGGCGTGTGGGAAAGAGGACGCCATGGACGCCGCACGCTTCGGCACTGCGCAGCAGCGTGCCGAAGTTCTGCGGGTCCTCGAGCGAATCGAGGGCCATCACGAACGGCGCCTCGGCGCGCCGGCGCGCCAGTGCCAGAATGTCGTCCAGGGTCGACGGGGGACGTGACTCGGCCAATAGGGCGACTCCCTGGTGCCCATCGAACCCGGCCAGCGCGGTCAGCGTCCCGCCCTCGACCTCGATGACCGGAATGCGCAACGTGGTCGCGTGGACGACCAGGCTGTCGAGTGCCGCGCGTCGTTCAGGGACCACCAGCAGGCGAAGGGCGCGACGGTGCGCCGCGAATGCTTCCTCGACCGGCCGGCGGCCGGCGATCAACTCTTCACCCTCGCCGACCTGCAGCTGAACATCCGTCGGTGGTGGGCGCTGCGCGTGCTGCGGCCTGAACGGTCGCTGCTGGTCGCGCGCCCACGCGCGGTCGGACCTCTGCTGGTCGCGCGCCCACGGGCGGTCGGACCTCGGCCGGTCGGACGACGGGCGGTCGGATCTCGGCCGGTCGGTTCGCCGGTCGGATCTCGAGTCGCTGTCGCGCCACGGACGGTGCGAGGGCCGACCCGCGGGCGCCTGTCCGCCGGGCTGGCCGGCGGGCCGCTCGCCTTTGTCCCCCTGCCGCGGCGGGCGGTCTTCTCGCCACGGCCGGTCGTCTCGCTGCTGGCGCGGTTGCCAGGGCTTCTTGCCCGACGGCCCGGCGGGCCGCCAGTCACGATCCCGTCGTTGATCGTTGCGCCGCGATCGATCCCGCTCAGCCACTGCCGGTGCCGCGCATCAGCCGCCAGCGCTGTCCGTCGCGCGTGTCCTCGACCATGACGCCGAGCCCCGCGATCTCGTCGCGCAGCTGGTCGGAGCGTGCCCACTCGCGCGCCTCGCGCGCCCGTGCACGCTCGTCGAGCAGGGCCTGGGCGCCCTCCGGCAACGTTTCCGGAAGATCCAGCACGCCCAGCACTCGATCGAGGTCGCGCAGCGCGGCCGCGGCCCGGCGCGCGTCGGTGGTCGACAGGCTCCGGGCATCAAGGCGCCGGTTCAGGTCGCGCACCAGGTCGAACACGGCGGCCAGCGCGGCCGACACGTTCAGGTCGTCATCCATGGCCGCCTTGAAGGCCTGGCGCGCCGCCGCGAGCGCCGGTTCCAGGGTCCCATCGTCAGGGCGCTCTTCGACGTAGCCATCGAGTGCCGCGACCGCAGTCGACAGGCGCTCGACGGCCGCGCGAGCATGGTCGAGCGCGTCGTCACCGGCCTCGACAGGTGCCCGATAGTGCGTGGCGATGAGCGCGTAGCGCAACGCTGCAGGCAAATATCCGACGGCATAGATCTCCGCCGGCGTGGCGATGTTGCCCACGCGGCGCGCCATCTTGACGCCGCTGGTCGTCAGGTGGGCGTTGTGCAGCCAGGTACGCACGAACGGTTTGCCGGTGGCCGCCTCGGATTGGGCGATCTCGTTCTCGTGGTGCGGAAAGATGAGATCGACCCCACCGGTGTGGATGTCGAACGTCTGGCCGAGGTACTTCATGCTCATGGCCGAGCACTCGATGTGCCAACCGGGGCGCCCTTCGCCAACCTCGGTCGTCCACGACGGCTCGCCGGGCCGGGGCCCCTTCCACAGGGCGAAATCGCGCACGTCGTCCTTGCCATAATCGTCGGCCGCGACCCGCTCGGTGGAGCGTGCCTGCTCGGGATCGAGCCGCGCCAGCTTGCCGTATGCCGGCCAGGACGAGATGCGGAAGAAGATCGACGCGTCGTCGGTACGGTACGCGTGGCCCTTCTCGAGCAGCTCCGCAACCAGGGCGGCCATCTCGGGGATGTGTTGCGTGGCGCGCGACATGACGTCGGGTGGCCCGATGCGCAGGGTGGCCAGGTCGCCCAGGAAACGCGCGATGTGCGGGCCGGTGAGCTCGTCGAGTGTCCCGCCGGCGGCCTGCAGGTCGCGGATGATTCGATCGTCGACGTCGGTGATGTTCATCACCCAGGTCACCTCGTAGCCCAGCCACTCGAGGTAGCGGTGAACCAGGTCGCCGAGCAGGAAGGCACGGAAGTTGCCGATGTGTGCTGGTCCGTAAACGGTCGGTCCGCAGCTGTACATGCGCACGTGGCCGGGTTCGAGCGGCTGGAACTCTTCGAGCCGGCCGCCAAGGGTGTTGGTGAGGTGCAGCGTCGTCATGTGTCGCTCATGATCGCCTAACGAGCGCAACCAGTGCCGTGGCGGCGATGGCGCGACCGGCGCCTTCGGGCCCACCGAGGTTGCCGCTCGACGCGGTCACCGCCACATCGTCGGGACCGGCGGCGAGCAACTCGGCCAATCGCTCGCGCATCGCGTCGAGCCGCTCCGGACCGAGTCGCGGCCGCGCGCCGACCAGCGCAACCTGCGCCCGCGCCACGTGCCAGCCGGCTGCCGCGACGCTATCGACCGCGGCGGACAGCAGGCGAGCGCTGTCGATGTCCGTCGTCGTGCGATCGTCCGCGGGGAACATGCGCCCGAGATCGCCCTGGCCCGCGCCACTCAGGACCGCCGTCGCGAGCGCATGGACTGCGACGTCCCCGTCCGAGTGACCGAACAGCTGCGGCGCGTCGGGAATCTCGATGCCGCCCAGGCGCAGGCCGAGTCGTGGGCCGAAGGGATGGGCATCCTGCCCGAAGCCGAGCCGTTCCCCGCCGCGCCCGCGGGCGATGTCGGCCACGAGCTCGAGGTCGGCCGGTTCGGTGACCTTCACGTTGCCCACCTCGCCGGGCACGCTCGCGACGGCAACGCCGTGGCTCTCGAGCAGCGCCGCCTCGTCGGTGAAAGCCGCGTCGCCGGCCGCGTCAAACGCTGCCAGTAGCAGCCCGCGCCGCGCGCCTTGCGGTGTCTGGGTGCGCACGAGACCGGTGCGGTCCACGGATGCAATGCGGCCGGCGGCAATCTTCTTGATCGAGTCGACGACCGGGAGCACCGGCACCGCGGCCCCGTGCTCGCGTGCGGCGAGGGCGACTCGATCGGCCAACGCGGGCGAGGCGAGCGGCCGGGCCGCGTCATGCACCAGGACCACCTCGGCAGTCGATCGCCCGACACCCGCGAGCACCGAGTCCGACCGACGCTGTCCACCGGCCACGAGCTCGGCACGCCCGGCCAACCATGGCAGCGCCTGAACACGCGCCTGTAGTTCCGGACGCACGACGACCACCAGTCGAGCGACATAGCTTGCCGCGGCCATGGCATCAACCGACCAGGCCAGCAGGGGCCGGCCGGCCATTTCCACGGCGAGCTTGTCCACGCCAAGCATGCGCGTGCTGGCGCCCGCGGCGACGATCACCGCGTCGGCAAAACGATCGCTCACTTGGGTGGCAGGACGGCAACCCGCACAGACGCGCCATCCGGCGACGCGGCAGGCACCGCGAGAGCGGCCGAGATGGCCTCGCGCAGGGTGGCGACGCGCACCACCTCGAGGCCCTCGGGCGGCTCTTCACCGGGGCCCGCCCGCCCGGCAGAGCGCGGGACGATGGCACGCTTGAAGCCAAGCCGGGCGGCCTCGCGCAGACGACGCTCGAGCCCACCGACGGCGCGCAACTCACCGGTCAGGCCGACTTCGCCCAAAGCTACCGTCCCGGCGGCAATGGGCCGGTCGCGCAGCGCCGAGGCGAGCGCCAGGGCGAGCGGCAGGTCGATGGCCGGCTCATCGATCGACAGGCCACCGACGACGCTCGCGTACACATCGTGGCCGGCGAGGTTGAGCCCGGCGCGGCGGCCGAGCACCGCGAGCAGCAGCGCCAGGCGCTGGTTGTCGAGTCCCGACGCGGTGCGTCGCGGCGAACCATGCGGCGCGGGCGTGACCAGCGCCTGTACCTCGACGAGAATCGGACGGCTACCTTCGAGCGTCGCGGCAATGGCCACCCCCGGCGCATCGAACGACTCCGGCTCGAGGAACGCCGCGCCGGGATCGGCAACCTCGGCCAGCCCGTCGGCGCGCATCTCGAAGACGCCCACCTCCTCCGTCGAGCCGAAGCGGTTCTTGCTCGCGCGCAGCAGGCGCAGGCCGGAGAACCGCTCGCCCTCGAGCGTGAGGACCACGTCGACCAGGTGCTCGAGCGTCTTTGGCCCGGCGAGCGTGCCGTCCTTGGTCACGTGCCCGACGAGGATCACCGGGACGGCCTGCTCCTTGGCATACGCCTGCAGCTGCGCGGCGGAGGCGCGCACCTGACCGACCGAGCCCTGCGGGCCCTCGAGCTCGTCGGCGGTGAGTGTCTGAATTGAGTCGACGACCAGCAGAGCGGGGCCTGTCTCTGCACTGGCGGCCAGGATGCGTTCGACCGAGGTTTCGGCGAGGACGTCGATGCGGTCGCCTACGCCGGATCGGTCGACGCCCAGGCGCGCGGCGCGTAGCCGCAGCTGGGCCGCCGACTCCTCACCCGAGGCATACAGCACGCGGCCTGCGCTGCCGTTCGCCAGGGCGCCACAGACCGCGAGTACCAGGGTGGATTTGCCGATGCCCGGCTCGCCGCCGAGCAGGATGAGTGTGCCGGGCACGATGCCGCCGCCGAGCACCCGGTCTATCTCGCGGATACCCAGCGGGAGTCGTTCGCCGTCGGCGCCGGCAAGCTCAGTGAGCGGCGTCACCCGCGGCGCGTTGACGCTTGCCCGGCGGGCGGCCTGGCGGGCCGAATGACCACGCTCGACAGCCGTTTCGACGAGAGTGTTCCAGCCGCCACAGCTACGGCACTGGCCTTCCCAGCGCAGGCTTTCAGCGCCGCACGTACCGCACACGTAGCGGCTATCGGGGCGCGCCACCGTGTGGGCGGGCCTAGGTACCGGCCTCGACCGGGATCTTCTCGGTAGCCGGCTCGATGGTCAGCCCGTTCTCGTCCTTGTCGACGCGCAACGTCATGCCCGCTGAGAAACGGCCCATCAGCAGGGCCTCGGCGAGCTGGTCCTCGACCATGTTCTGGATGACCCGGCGCAACGGCCGCGCGCCGTAGTCGATGTCATAGCCAAGCTGGATGATGTGGTCCTTGGCCGCCTGGGTGATCTCGAGCTGGATCTGCTGCGAGCGCAGTTGGTCGCGCACCCGGGCGAGCAGCAGCTCGACGATGATGCGGATCTGCTCGACCTGCAGGGAACGGAACACGACGACCGAATCCACGCGGTTCAGGAACTCTGGCCGGAACTGGGTCTTGAGCTGGTCGAGCACCTTCTCCTTCATGCGGTCGTACTGCTGCTCCTCGAGCTTGGCCTGATCCGGGGCAACGGGCCGGAATCCGAGGCTCGTGTCCTTGAGCAGTGACTTGGCGCCGACGTTGCTGGTCATGATGATGACCGTGTTGCGGAAGTCGACACGCCGACCCTTGGCGTCGGTCAGATGGCCGTCCTCGAGGATCTGGAGCAGGATGTTGAACACCTCGGGGTGGGCCTTCTCGATCTCGTCGAGCAGCACCACGCTGTAGCTCTTGCGCCGGACTGCCTCAGTCAACTGGCCGCCTTCGTCGAAGCCAACGTAGCCTGGCGGGGCGCCCACCAGCCGGCTGACATTGTGGCGTTCCATGAACTCGCTCATGTCGATCTTGATGAGCGCGTCCTCGGAGCCGAACATGAATTCCGCGACCGCCTTGGCCAGCCACGTCTTGCCCACGCCGGTGGGTCCGAGGAAGATGAACGAACCGATCGGCCGCTTGGGATCCTTGAGCCCCGCCCGGGCACGACGCACGGCCTTGGACACGGTATCGATGGCCTCGTCCTGGCCGACGACCTTTTCGCGCAGCGCCTCCTCCATGTGCATGAGGCGATCGGATTCTTCCTGGGCGATGCGCGTCACGGGAATGCCCGTCCACATCGCCACCACCTGGGCGATGTCCTCCTCGGTCACCTGTGGCAGGTCTGCCTGGCGAACGGCCTGCCACGCGGTCCGCAAACTGTCGATGTTCTCCTTGGCCAGCGCCTCCGAGTCGCGCAGGTTGGCTGCCGCCTCGTAGTCCTGGTCGTTGATCGCTGCTTCCTTCTCCTTGGTAACCCGCTCGAGCTCCTTCTGGGCGTCCTTGATCTCGGGCGGGATGGAGCCGGTGCGCAGCCGTACGCGGCTGGCGGCCTCGTCGATCAGGTCGATCGCCTTGTCCGGCAGGTGGCGGTCGGTGATGTAGCGGATCGAGAAATCGGCCGCCGCACGGACCGCGTCATCCGTGATTTTGACCTTGTGGTGCTCCTCGTAGCGCTCGCGGATGCCGAACAGGATCTCGATGGTCTGTTCGAGCGTGGGCTCCTCGACCATGACCGGCTGGAAGCGCCGCTCCAGCGCCGCGTCGCGCTCGATGTACTTGCGGTACTCATCCAGGGTCGTGGCGCCGATGCACTGCAACTCGCCGCGTGCCAGCGGTGGCTTGAGGATGTTGGCCGCGTCGATCGCGCCCTCGGCCGCGCCGGCGCCGACCAGCGTGTGCAACTCGTCGATGAACAGCACCGCGTCGCTCGTGCTGCGCAGCTCCTCGATGATCTTCTTGAGTCGTTCCTCGAACTCGCCGCGATACTTGGTACCCGCCACCAGGCTGCCGATATCGAGTGTCAGCACGCGCTTGTTGAGCAGCGACTCGGGCACGTCGCCGGCGACGATGCGCTGCGCCAGCCCTTCGGCAATGGCCGTCTTGCCAACCCCCGGCTCGCCGATGAGTGCCGGGTTGTTCTTGGTCCGCCGACTGAGGATCTGGATTACGCGCTCGATCTCCTTCTCGCGGCCGATGACCGGGTCGATCTTGCCCGCGCGGACGGCATCGGTGAGGTTGATACCCAGCTGATCGACGGTGGGCGTCTTGCTGGCGCGCTTGGCCTCCGTCGTCGGCCCGGCGCTCGAGGACTGCGACAGGACGCGAATCACCTCGTGGCGAACCTTGTCAAGGTTGACGCCGAGGCTCTCGAGCACGCCGGCGGCAATGCCCTCGCCCTCGCGTACGAGGCCCAGGAGCAGGTGCTCGGTGCCGATGTAGTTGTGGCCCAGCCGGCGCGCTTCGTCGATCGCCAACTCGATGACGCGCTTGGCGCGCGGGGTGAGGCCAACCTCGCCGACGACCGGACGGTCGCCGCGGCCGATGATGAACTCCACGGCGGTGCGGACCTTGGCCAGTTCCACGTTCATGTTCTCGAGCACACGTGCCGCCACGCCCTCGCCCTCGCGCACGAGGCCAAGCAGCAGATGCTCGGTGCCGATGTAGTTGTGATTGAACCGCTGCGCCTCGTCCTGAGCAAGTGTCAGGACCTTGCGCGCGCGGTCCGTGAACTTGTCGAAGCGATCCATTTTGGTCCGAGACCTAATCCCCTGCGCCGCGGCGAGCCCGCCGTTCGTTTGATCGTACCATCGCGGCCGGGCCGCCGGTCCCCCCTCGCCCCCTCTCGGGGACGCGACAACCGGCAACTCGACCGTTGCCATCATCTCTCCGGCTGGGCTTACGGGTAGCCTACGGCCAGCGCGAAATCGCTAAAGAATTGCCAATCCCCCGGTTTTTCCCGATCAAGAGTCGGCAGCGGCCTCGTCCCCGGGCTCTTTTTCAGGCTTCGCCTTGCCCTTGCGCTGCGACGAACGGCGCGGTTCGGCCTCGCCCACCTCCAGCGCGGGAGCGTCAGCCGCTTCTGACTCTTCCTCTGGTTCGGGCAGCTTCTCGAGCATCTCGGCGGCGGCCTCGGAGGTTTGCTCGGCAGCCTGAACCGCAGTCTCGGGCTCGGGTGCCGGCTCGGCGGCTGCTTCCGGCTCGGCGGCTGCTTCCGGCTCGGCGGCTGCTTCCGGCTCGGCGGCTGCTTCCGGCTCGGCGGCTGCTTCCGGCTCGGCGGCTGCTTCCGGCTCGGCGGCTGCTTCCGGCTCGGACACAGTCACGGCCTCTGCCGCCGTTTCAGGCTGCTCCTGGACCGCCTCAGAAGCTTCGGCTGGCTCCGGCTCATCGCGCGCCGCCTCGGTCTGTTCGATCTGCTGGCGGACCTGTGCAAACGCAGCCGCGAGAGTGTTGTCGATGCCGCCTTCGGGCTCCTGGACGGCCTGGCTCATGTCGTAGCCGCGATCACCGCGCGAGCGCCTCTGGGGTCGCTCGCTCGGCTCGGGCCGCGCGGGAGCCTCCTCAGCCTGCTTGAGGCTGAGACCGAGGCGGTGCCGCTCCTGTTCCAGTGAGATCACCTTGAGCTTCAGCGTCTGGCCCTCGCGGACCACGTCGCCCGGGTGTGCGACGCGTTGGTGGGACAACTCGCTTATGTGAATCAGGCCCTCTAGCCCGTCGCGGACGCGCACGAAGGCTCCGAAGTTGACGATCTTGGTGACCGTGCCCTCGATGATGTCGCCAACCTTGAGGTCCGCGACCGTCGAGTGCCACGGATCCGGCTGCAGGCGGCGAATCGAGAGCGAGATGCGACCACGCTCGTGGTTTATGTCGATGACCTCGGCCTCGACCTCCTCGCCGACGCGATAGCCGGCCTCGGGATTGTTGACCTTGTTCCACGAAAGCTCACTCTTGTGGACCAGGCCGTCGATGCCGCCCAGGTCGACGAAGACGCCAAAGGGCGCAATCGAGCGGACGGTGCCCGTCACCTTCTGGCCGACCTGCAGGCTGCTGAAGAGCTCATCGCGCTTCTCGCGCCGCTCCTCGTAAAGGGCGACCTTCTCCGAGAGGATGAGTCGATTGGCCTTGCGATTGACCTCGAGGATCTTGAGGCGCAGCTTGCGCCCGACGTAGGGCTGCAGCTTCTCCGCAATCTCCTGCGCGGCATCGCGCGGCTGCTCGTTCTGCGGACGGCGCGGGAAGTCGACGATCTGGCTGATGGGCACGAAGCCGCGGATGCCGCAATCGACGATCAGGCCACCCTTGTTGTGGTCGATGACCGGCGCTTCGATGATTGCGCCCTCGTCGAGCTGCTCCTGCATGGAACGCCACTTGCGCTCGAGCCCTGCACGGCGCAGCGACAGCACCGCGTGCCCCTCGGGCGACTCGGGCTGCAGGACGTACACGAGCACCGTGTCGCCGATGTGCAGCTCGGGCTGGCTCTCGGCATTGCGCCCGTACAGCTCGCGATTGCTGATCACGCCTTCTGACTTGGCGCCGATATCGACCAGGATCTCGTCCTTGTCGATGCGCACCACGTTGCCTTCGACAACGTCGCCGTGCTTGAGGCTCTTGATCTCGGCATGCTGCTGGCTGAGCAGCTCCTCCATCGTGGTCGGCTCAGGACCTTCATACACCGGCGGGGCGGGCCGAGCCGGCGGCGCAGGTGTCTGAGCGGCCTGGCTGGGCGCTTCGGCCTCGTCAGACGCTGCGGCTGATGGCGCTTCGGCATCGTCAGACGCTTCGGTGGTTGGCGTTTCGACGGTGGGTGCCTCGACGGCTGCGTCGGCCGTCCCTTGAGCAGGCTCTTCCGAGGCTGGCTCTTCCGCTGGCGCTTCGACGGCGGTCACTTCCGCGGCCGACGCCTCGTGTGACAGCGCTTCGTCCGTCGCGGTTACTGCCCCTTCGGCGGGCTCGGCGACATCGTCGGCGCCGAGGGCAGGCCCCTGGGCGTCCTCGCTCGGCACAACATCATCCGGGGCCGGCTGTGCCGGGGCAGTCGCCTGGGATTGGGCCCCGGAAGCCTCCGGCTCCGCCTGCGACGCCTGAGCGTCGTCGGCAACCGGGGCGTCCTGCGGGGATGTGTTCGAGTCGGTCGGCGCGACGTCCGATGCGTTCGCGTCCGCCTGCGTCGTGGTGGTCGACTCAGGCGTCGTGGCGTCTGCCTGGTCGGCCTCTTCCATGCGCTCTACGGTCAATGTGTTGGTTTCCTCCGTCGAAAGCTCCCAGGAAAGCAAATGACCCGAGCAACACGCTCGGGCCTCCGTCCTTGCTTGGGTGTCTTCCGTGTCCTGGTGGGCTCTTCAGACTCCTTCCGTAGCGTCGGCACGCGTGCGCTCTTCCAGTTGCTCCCCGTAGGGCCCGCGCATGTTACCACGCACTCCTGCACGCGGCTACAATCGCGCGCCGTGCCGGTCTCCTTCCTCCCCCGTACGCGTTCGCTGGCTGACGCTCTCGGCCGTGCCTGAGCTGCCGGATCTGGCCATTCTCGCCGACGCTCTCGGCGCGGGTCTCGCAGGTCGCCGGCTGACCGGTATCGACGTGCTCCAGTCCCTCGTCCTGCGCGGAACTCCCGCGGAGCTGGCGGGGTTCCGCGGCCAGCGGCTCACCTCGATCGCCAGGCGCGGCAAGTTCCTGGTGTTCGACTTCGAGCGTGACCGAATGATCCTGAACCCGATGCTGACGGGACGGCTCGGCTTCGCCCGTGAAGGCGACAAGGCGTGGCCCCAGGCCGCCTTCGTACTCCATTTCTCAGCGCGCGACGTCGGCGCGGCCACAGTCCGCGCGGCAAAGTGGCTGGCTCGCGCGAACTGGCTCCCGCCTGCCGACCAACCGGTCGAGATGCGCTGTCGCGACGCGACTCGGATGGGCAAGCTGTACCTGATGCCGAAGGGCCTCCAGCGCGTCGTCGCAGGCTGGGACGAGCAGGGTCCCGATGCCGACGACCCGGCCCTCACGCCCGAGCTATGGCGGGCGCGAATCGCCCGCCATACGGGAGAGCTCAAGAACCTGCTACGCAACCAGGCGTTCGTCGCGGGGATAGGCAACGCCTACGCGGACGAGATCCTGTGGACCGCGCGGCTGGCGCCGTCGCGCACTCGAGCTTCGCTGGCGCCAGCCGAGGTTGATGAGCTTTACCGGGCCACGTGCGAGACCTTGGTGCAGGCGACCGACAGGCTTCACTCCCTGGTCCCGCCCCGGCTCGAGGTCGAGCAGCGCAAGTTCCTGAACGTGCACATGAAAGGTGGCGAAGCGTGTCCGCGCTGCGGCGCGCGGTTGACCGAACTCAAGGCGGGTGGCTTCGTCACGACGTACTGCCGAGGTTGTCAGCGCTGATCCGCCACGGGGAATCAAAAAGGATCCTGGCGACGACCTATTTTCCCGAGGGGCTACCCCCTGAGTATCTTCGGCGCTGGAGAGCTTAACTTCCGTGTTCGGGATGGGAACGGGTGTGGCCTCTCCGCTGGAGTCACCAGGATCCTTCATGAAGTGACGACGTGATCAGCGATTCTTCGCTTTCTGCCCTGCGCAGTTGTGCAATCTCCCGACCTCAGTTGTACCGGCAGACCGCCGGCCTGCAGACTGCCCCTTGGGTCAGCTGCTGAAAGAGGTCAAGCCCTCGACCATTAGTACGGCTCAGCTCCACTGGTTGCCCAGCTTCCACATGCCGCCTATCAAACAGGTCATCTCCCTGTGGTCTTACCCGGTTGACCCGGTGGGGAACCTCATCTCGAGGCGAGCTTCGCACTTAGATGCTTTCAGTGCTTATCCCAACCGAACTTGGCTACCCAGCGGTGCCCCTGGCGGGACAACTGGCACACCAGCGGTTCGTCCACTCCGGTCCTCTCGTACTAGGAGCAGCTCCTCTCAAGTTCCCTACGCCCGCGATGGATAGAGACCGAACTGTCTCACGACGTTCTGAACCCAGCTCACGTACCGCTTTAATTGGCGAACAGCCAAACCCTTGGGACGTACTTCCGCCCCAGGATGCGACGAGCCGACATCGAGGTGCCAAACAGGGTCGTCGATGTGAACTCTTGGACCCTATAAGCCTGTTATCCCCGGGGTAGCTTTTATCCGTTGAGTGATACCCCTTCCACTCGGAGGTACCAGATCACTAAGCCCGACTTTCGTCTCTGCTCGACTTGTGGGTCTCGCAGTCAAGCTCCCTTATGCCTTTGCACTCTTCGGCTGGTTTCCATTCAGCCTGAGGGAACCGTTGGGCGCCTCCGTTACACTTTAGGAGGCGACCGCCCCAGTCAAACTGCCTGCCTGACACTGTCCCGCGCCCGGATTACGGGACGCGGTTAGAACCGAAATCCAACAAGGGTGGTATTTCAACGTTGGCTCCGCCGAGGCTAGCGCCCCAGCTTCTCAGCCTCCCACCTATCCTACACATGCTGAACCCCAGTCCAATGACAGGGTGCAGTAAAGCTCCACGGGGTCTTTTTGCCCTATCGCGGGTAACCTGCATCTTCACAGGTACTTCAATTTCGCCGGATCCCTCGTTGAGACAGCGCCCAGATCGTTACGCCATTCGTGCGGGTCGGAACTTACCCGACAAGGAATTTCGCTACCTTAGGACCCTTATAGTTAGGGCCGCCGTTTACCGGGGCTTCGATTCAGAGCTTGCACCCCTCCTCTTAACCTTCCGGCACTGGGCAGGCGTCAGCCCGTATATGTCAGCTTACGCTTTAGCACGGACCTGTGTTTTTGCTAAACAGTCGCCTGGGCCTTTTCACTGCGGCCTCGATCAGTCAACCGCGAACGGCCAACTGCGAGGCGCCCCTTCTCCCGAAGTTACGGGGCCAATTTGCCGAGTTCCTTAACGAGGGTTCTCCCGATCGCCTTGGTATTCTCTACCCGCCTACCTGTGTCGGATTGCGGTACGGACACCTTTGATCTCGCTAGACACTTTTCTTGCCAGCTTGGCTTACTCGAATTGCAGCTTACGCCGCTTTCATTCACTGCTCGGCGTTGAATGGGAGAACGGATTTACCTGCTCTCCCCGCCTACCGGCTTAGACGCGTATAGCCAAAACGCGCTCGAGCTACCATGCTGGGTCATGCCCTTGCTCTCACCTGGGTTCAACGCCCCGCTTCGATCGAACTTGCGTCCGACCAACCACGGATTGCTTCCGCCAGGCGACACCTTTCGGTGCAAACGATCTCTGGTGGTTCCGGAATATCAACCGGATGTCCATCGCCTACGACTTTCGTCCTCGGCTTAGGCCCGACTAACCCTGAGCGGACAAGCCTTCCTCAGGAAACCTTAGGCTTACGGCGTGTAGGTTTCTCACCTACATTGCGCTACTCATGCCGACATTCGCACTTCCGTTCGCTCCAGCCGTCCTCACGGTCGACCTTCGCAGCAAACGGAACGCTCCCCTACCGCCCCACGGCCGGCAAGCCGACCGTCAGACTCGTAGCTTCGGTACCAAGCTTGAGCCCCGTTGGATCTTCGGCGCGGAATCACTTGACCAGTGAGCTGTTACGCACTCTTTCAATGGTGGCTGCTTCTGAGCCAACATCCTGGTTGTCTGTGCGACTCCACATCCTTTACCACTGAGCTTGGATTTAGGGACCTTAGCTGACGATCCGGACTGTTTTCCTTTTGACCACGAAGCTTAGCCCTCGCAGTCTGACTCCCGGGCTGTGAAATCATGGGATTCGGAGTTTGATTGGGTTTGGTAAGCGGGAAGCCCCCTAGCCCATTCAGTGCTCTACCCCCATGATTGAACGCCCGAGGCTAGCCCTAAAGCTATTTCGGGGAGAACCAGCTATCTCCGGGTTCGATTGGCATTTCACCTCCATCCACAGCTCATCCCCTAGCTTTTCAACGCTAGTGAGTTCGGTCCTCCACGAGACATTACTCTCGCTTCAACCTGGCCATGGATAGGTCACCCGGTTTCGGGTCTACTGCATGCGACTCATTCGCCCTATTCAGACTCGCTTTCGCTGCGGCTCCGTCCTTCGTAGACTTAACCTTGCCACATACAAGTAACTCGTCGGCTCATTCTTCAAAAGGCACGCCATCAGGCTATCGACGACGCAAGCGCCTTCGACAACACCCTTTGACTGCTTGTGGGCACGTGGTTTCAGGTACTATTTCACTCCCCTCCCGGGGTGCTTTTCACCTTTCCCTCACGGTACTAGTTCACTATCGGTCGCCAAGAGTATTTAGCCTTGGACGGTGGTCCGCCCAGATTCCCACATGAGAGACCTTCCACGTGGTACTCAGGTGACTGATCGACGGAGACCGATGGTTTTCGCCTACGGGGCTGTCACCCTCTGTGGCCTGCCCTTCCTGACAGGTTCGGCTAACGATCGGCTTTGTAACTCCGCCAGGGCCTCGCAGGGTCCTGCGGTCAGTTCCTACAACCCCGGCTCAGAAACGGCTGCGACCTATCGCGCTGAGCTGGTTTGGACTCTTCCCTTTTCGCTCGCCACTACTAAGGGAATACTCTCTTTTCCTCCCGCTACTTAGATGTTTCAGTTCGCGGGCTTACCTCACCCAGGCCTATTTGGTTCAGCCTGGAGTGACCGGGCATTACCCCGGCCGGGTTTCCCCATTCGGACACCCCCGGATCAAAGCATGTTCGCTGCTCCCCGGGGCATTTCGCTGCCTACCACGTCCTTCATCGGCTCTTGGCGCCAAGGCATCCACCTCGTGCCCTGTGTAGCTTGACCTCCCTCAGCAACCAACCCAAGTGGTGGGCTGCCCAGGGAGTTTCGGGATCTCCACAACTGTCGTTATCACGGCAGAAATTGAAGATCATTTCTGATCACGTCTTCACTTGTTAAGGTGCCCTCCCGAAACCCGGGAGGTCGTGCTGGCCTGACGGCCGGCCTTCCAGCGATCCGCTGGTCAGTGACCTCGGACGCCTCCCTCGCGTTCGAGCCCACTGATCAGAGGACCGTTTGAGTCTGCTGTCCAGCAGACAAACCGAGACGGCTCGAGGAGCCTCGAGCCGTCCATTGGCGACAGCCTTGCTTGTCCGCGAGTACCCGGTCTAGTCGATATTCAATTCGTTGCGTCGTGACTGATGCAGTTGTCGCTCCTGCTTTGCCTGACGGGGAGTGGTGGAGACGAGGAGACTCGAACTCCTGACCCTCTCCTTGCAAAGGAGATGCTCTTCCAGCTGAGCTACGTCCCCTTGCCAATTCCGCCAGCGATTGGTGATGGTGGGCGTTTCTGGACTCGAACCAGAGACCTCTGCCTTATCAGGGCAGTGCTCTAACCAGCTGAGCTAAACGCCCGCCGGGACACCCGGCTGATCGTCCGATCTTGCGGACGGGCGCCGGCTGCACCTCAACACTTGAAGAGTGGCAGGTAACCAGTTTGGGTCGGCGAGCGAGATTTCGGTGTGTTTTGCTGGGTCATCACGACTGCACGGCAAGCCGTACACCGAGCCCCACCCAGCGGGTGCTCGACGCGATCGTGACGATCAACCTGGGAGGGTGTTGACGCCGGTCGCCACACCGATGGCACCGACTCCCTCTCCCTAGAAAGGAGGTGATCCAGCCGCACCTTCCGGTACGGCTACCTTGTTACGACTTCGTCCCAGTCACCAATCCCACCTTCGACGGCTGCCTCCTTACGGTTGGCCCACCGGCTTCGGGTGTTATCGGCTTCCATGACGTGACGGGCGGTGTGTACAAGGCCCGGGAACATATTCACCGCCGTATGCTGACCGGCGGTTACTAGCAACTCCGGCTTCACGCAGGCGAGTTGCAGCCTACGATCCGAACTGAGACCGGTTTTAAGGGATTAGCTCCACCTCGCGGTTTCGCCGCCCGTTGTACCGGCCATTGTAGCGTGGGTGTAGCCCAGGACGTAAGGGCCATGCTGACTTGACGTCATCCCCACCTTCCTCCGAGTTTCTCTCGGCAGTCCCGTGTGAGTGATACAACACACAGTAGGGGTTGCGCTCGTTGCGGGACTTAACCCAACATCTCACGACACGAGCTGACGACAGCCATGCAACACCTGTGGCCAGGCCCCTTGCGAGGCACCGACGTTTCCGCCGACTTCCTGGTCATGTCAAGCCCTGGTAAGGTTCTTCGCGTTGCATCGAATTAAACCCCACGCTCCGCTGCTTGTGCGGGCCCCCGTCAATTCCTTTGAGTTTTAGCCTTGCGGCCGTACTCCCCAGGCGGGACACTTAATGCGTTAGCTACGGCACTGGCGGGGTTGATACCACCAACACCTAGTGTCCATCGTTTACGGCTGGGACTACCGGGGTATCTAATCCCGTTTGCTCCCCCAGCTTTCGCGCCTCAGCGTCAAGAACAGGCCAGGAAGCCGCCTTCGCCACTGGTATTCCTCCCGATATCTACGCATTTCACCACTACACCGGGAATTCTGCTTCCCTCTCCTGCCTTCGAGCGGAACAGTATCGAATGACCCTCCCCAGTTAAGCCGGGGGCTTTCACATTCGACTTGAACCGCCGCCTGCGCGCTCTTTACGCCCAGTAAATCCGGACAACGCTTGCCACCTACGTATTACCGCGGCTGCTGGCACGTAGTTAGCCGTGGCTTATTCCTCAGGTACCGTCATAATCTTCCCTGAGAAAAGAGGTTTACAACCCGAAGGCCTTCATCCCTCACGCGGCGTTGCTGCTTCAGGCTTGCGCCCATTGAGCAAAATTCCCGACTGCTGCCTCCCGTAGGAGTCTGGGCCGTGTCTCAGTCCCAGTCTGGGTGATCGTCCTCTCAGACCACCTACCGATCGTCGCCTTGGTGAGCCGTTACCCCACCAACGAGCTAATCGGACGCAGGCCCCTCCCGAAGCGCCTTGCGGCTTTGATCGCCGGATTGAACCGGTGATCACATGCGGTATTAGCCACCCTTTCGGGCAGTTATTCCCCACTTCGGGGCAGGTCACCCACGCGTTACTCAGCCGTCCGCCACTCGGTTCTCGAGCAAGCCCGAGACCCTCGTTCGACTTGCATGTCTCATGCACGCCGCCAGCGTTTATCCTGAGCCAGGATCAAACTCTCCGACAAAGAACCGACCTTGCGGCCGACTCAAATAGTTCGGGGTTTGCCCGCTCGCACTAGCTGATTTCCTACCACTCTTCACTTGTTAAGGTGCGGCGCCCGTTTCCTTGGCCGGCGCCCGGCGCAGCCGCTTATTGTGACACAGTCACCCAAGGGCAGTCAAGGCAGTCGACTTGGATCTGGGGGCTCCAGACGGAGCCGTCGGCCGCCTGACGCGGCCGCGGAGGCGAACTATAGCACGCCTAGAGCGGGCCCTCCTGGACCAGCAGGATGAAGGCGGCGGCGCTCAGCCAGGCCAGCAGCGCGAGCTCGATGCTGGGCGGCGCCCCGAGCAGGGTGGCGGCGGAGTAGACGATCGCGCCAAGCACCAACGCGATGGCCGGTTTGACCAGGCGCAGCAGGATCTCGAAGACGAGGTTGCTCATCGCTCGCCGGACTCGAACGCTCGCCGGCCCTGCATGGCGCGCACGAGCGTCACCTCGTCGGCATATTCGAGGTCGCCGCCCACCGGTATCCCCCGCGCGATGCGGGTGATCAGGCCCACGTCGGGCGCCAGGCGCTCGGCCAGGTACATGGCGGTCGCCTCGCCCTCGAGGGTCGGGTTGGTCGCCAGGACGATCTCTTCGTACTGTTCGCCGTCAGCGCAGCGCTGCCGGGCGCGCTCGATCAACTCGCGGATGCGCAGGCGGTCGGGGCCAACACCATCCATCGGCGAAATCGCCCCATGCAGCACGTGGTAGCGCCCGCGAAAGGCACCGGTACGCTCGATGGCGAGCACGTCGAGCGGCTCCTCGACGACGCACAGCCGGCGCTCGTCGCGCGACGGGTCGGCGCAGATCGGGCACAACGAGTCGGTGCTGATGTTGAAGCACGATTCGCAATACACCACCTCGTCCCGGACGGCCACGAGTGCAGACGCCAGGGCGCGCGCCTCTCCCTCCGGCGCACGCAACAGGTGATAGGTCAGTCGCTGGGCCGTCTTGGGTCCAACGCCGGGGAGTCGCGCGAATGCTTCGATGAGCCGCGCTACCGGCTCGATCAGCAAAGCGGGCAAGATGCGCTCGCTAGAGGATGCCGGGCAGGCGCAGGCCGCCCGTCACTCGGGCCATCTTTTCCTCGGTGGTCTGCTTGACCCGGTGCAGGCCATCGTTCACCGCGGCCGTGACGAGATCCTGGAGCATGTCGACGTCAGCGGGGTCAACGACCTCGGGCTTGATCGCGATCGATACCAGCTCACCATGCCCGTTGACGACCGCGGTCACCGCACCGCCACCGGCCGTGCCCTCGATCGTCAGCGCTTCGAGCTCGGCCTGGACGCGGGCCATCTCGGCCTGCATCTGCTGGGCCATCTTGGCCATGTTCGCGTAGCTCATGTCGTTGTCCTCCTAATCAACCTCGGCCACGTCCAGGAGATCGTCGCCGAAGACACGCCGTGCCTGGGCGACCAGATCGTCACCGGGGTGCTGACCGAGGTCGGGCCCGGGTTGCGCCAGCTCAATGTTGGTGGCCACGCAGCGTACGGCGACCGGGCGGCCGAGCACCTCGCCGATACCCTCCTCCAGCAGTCCCCGCTTGCGCTCGGCGATGTCACGCAGGAAGGCCTGGCCCTCCGGGAAACCGAGCACGATCTGGGCGCCGTGCACCTCCACCGGGCGGCAGGCAACGATGAGCGGCCGGTTGGCGGGGTTTTTGCCGATCCGATCGACGACCTGCGGCCAGGCGGACAGCACGGCGGCCAACTCCTGGTCGGGCGCCGCAACAGCTGGCGGTGGCGTGGGCGCCGGTGGCCGCGCATCAGCTGGCGGCTGAGCAGGCGTCGGCGCAACGGTGGGCTCCTCGGCCAGCGGTGCCGCCACGGTGGTAGTGCCTTCGGCGGCTGGTTCGTGAGCCACGGGGCCAGGGGCGGGAGTGGGTGTCGCCGCAGCCGGCGCAGTCCGGCCGGTCACCGCGGCCGGGCGGGCACCAGCCGGGATTGGCCGGGCGCTCGCGACGGTGGGCCTGGCAGCCGGCCGATCAGCGGCGTCGAGCAACGCCAGCTCGAGTTGCAGGCGATAGCCACCGGCGGCCCCGCGATTAATGTCAAGCCCCGCCAGGCGGCGCGCGGCCATGGCCAGAGTGGCGGCGGGCACGCTGGCGCGCGGCGCATCCACGAGGGCATCGATGAGCCGTTGCCGGAGGCGCGCCACGACCTGGTCGGCGAACGCGACGAGGTCCCGCCCGTCGCGCTCCAGCTCGTCCAGCAAGCGGATGCCGTCGAGCGGGTCGCCTGCTGCCAGCGCGACGATAAAGCGATCGATGCTCTCCAGTTCGGCCAGCCCGAGCAGGTCGCGCACCGCGTCGGCGTCAATCTGCTCCAGACCGCTCGAGATGACCTGGTCGAGCATCGACTCGGCGTCGCGCATGCCGCCCGACGCTCGCTGGGCGATGAGCGCGATGGCCTCGTCGCTGACCGTCCTGCCCTCGGCCTGGGCGATTCGGCGCAGCTTGCCTTCGATCTTGTTTTCGGGGAGTGGCCGAAAGGTGTAGCGCTGCAGGCGCGAAACGACGGCAGGCCGAATGCCCGACGGGTCGGTGGTGCAGAAGATGAACAGCACGTCGGGCGGCGGCTCCTCGAGCGTCTTGAGCAGCACGTCCCAGCCTTCCTTGATGCGCTGTACCTCGTCGATGATGAAGACCTTGCGGGCGAGGTCCGCGGGAGCGGTGTAGACGCGCGGCAGCAGCTCACGCATGTCATCGACGCGGTTGTTGGAGGCGGCATCAAGCTCGACCACGTCGAGGGCCCGGCCCTCGCGAATGGCAACGCAACGGGCACACGTGTCATCCGGTTCGCCATCGACCGGGTTCAGGCAGTTGACCGCCTTGGCGACGATGCGCGCAGTCGAGGTCTTGCCCGTGCCGCGCGGGCCGACGAACAGCAATCCGTGGGCCAGCCGATCGAGGCGCACGGCATTGCGCAGCGTCTCGATGATGGCGTCCTGGGCGACGACGTCGGCAAAGCGTTGCGACCGCCAGCGCCGGTAGAGCGCCTGGTGCTGGGTGGGAGTTGCCGGGGATGTAGCTGTGGTGTCGGTGGTTACGGCCATGCGATTACGCCATGGTAGGGCGACGGGTAGTTGAAAGTGCCGTGCACCCTCCTTTGACCGTGACGTCCGCGTGCCCAGTAAGGCGACCGACTCGGATCAGGCCGATCCGCGGCACCCGGCGAGCAGCGCTTATCGCTGCTTCCTTCCGGACCTGACGAGGTTCACGCGTCGCCGCTGCGCGGGACCCGATCCTCAACGTCGATCTGCCCACCGGCATCCGCGAGCGCGGGCCTGGGGAGGGAATTCAGCCCTGCTGGAGCGGATTGCAGGTACAGGGCACCGCTAGTTCCCCGCCTAGCACGGCGCCGCGAATTCTACGCGTATCGCGGGGAGTGGCGGAGAGGGTGGGATTCGAACCCACGATGGGTTGCCCCATACGGCATTTCCAGTGCCGCGCCCTAGGCCTCTAGGCGACCTCTCCGCGGGTTGACCAAACATGAGAGTGGCGGAGAGGGTGGGATTCGAACCCACGGTGCTATTCGCACACCGCTTTTCGAGAGCGGCACCTTCAACCACTCGGACACCTCTCCGCGAGAGAGGATACCGCCGACGGTCCCGGGCAGGCGAACCGCGGCGAGATGGCGCGTTCAGGCGCTCGGCAGAGCCGTGCCTGCGGGCATGTTCTCGGAGAGGTCCGCGGCCTCGGCCTGCATGATCCCGGACACGACGCGCAGGCGGCGGCGCACGGAGTCAGCAGATGCGGCCGTTGTTGCCGCGCCGCCCGGGTCATCGAGCGCGTAGACGAGGCCGTCGACGTCGCTCGCGAGCAATGCGCCGACGCACATGGTGCACGGCTCATGGGTGGCAAAGACGATCAGCCCGTTGAGGTCGGCGCGACCCAGGCGTTGGGCCGCCTCGCGCAGCGCCACCACGACGGCATGCGCGGTTGGATCGCCCGTCCGTGCCACCTGGTCGTGACCGCTCGCGACCATCGCCTCGTCGAGCACCGCGACAGCGCCACGCGGACGTTGGCCGGCGGCCATGGCGCCGCGCGCCTCGGCGAGCGCGGCGGCCATGAACATCTCGTAGTTCACGGCGGGATGCTACATCGCCCGGACCGCGCTCAACCAGCTACCGAGCCACCGCAGATGGTGGCGCGCCCGGCGGGACTCGAACCCACGGCCTTCAGGTCCGCAACCTGACGCTCTATCCACTGAGCTACGGGCGCGCGCTGGCGGAGAGGGAGGGATTCGAACCCTCGGAGCAGGTTACCCCACTCAGCGGTTTAGCAAACCGCCGCACTAGGCCTCTATGCGACCTCTCCCGAATCGGGCGGTCAATGGTAGCATCGGGAGCCTTCCCGCCCGTCCCTCTCGGCAGGCTCCCAGCCCGTCGCATTCGGGCCCTTGAAAGGTAGTCCTGCATGCCCAAGCGAGTCGTGCTGATAGGCCATCCGGTGGCACAGTCGCTGTCCGGAGCTCTGCAGCAGGCTGCCTTCGACGAGCTGGGTATCGACGCGACCTACGAGCCGCTCGATGTACCGCTTGCCGAGCTATCCGAGCGGATCGAGGAGCTGCGCGGCGACGACTACCTGGGCGCCAACGTCACGGTGCCCTACAAGGAACGCGTCGCACCGCTGGTCGACCGACTGACCGATGAGGCGCACGTCACCGGTGCCGTCGATACGGTCACCCGCGAAGCATCGCGGCTGGTGGGCCACAACACTGATGTGATCGGTTTCCGGGCCGCCATCGAGGAGCTGGTCGGTCGCCAGAAGATGCCCAAGACGGCCGTCATCATCGGCGCCGGCGGGGGTGCCCGAGCGGCCGTTTATGCACTCATCACGTCCAGCTTCCAGCGCGTGATCGTGTTCAATCGTCACCTGCACCGGGCCGAGGCGCTGGTACGCCACTTTGGTCGCTCCGCAGCACACATGGAGCTGCGGGCGATGCCGTGGCACGAGTCGGTGATCGAGGCCGAGCTGGGACGGAGCAAGGTACTCATCAACGCATCCGCGATGGGCGACGCCGCGACGGAGTCGCCCATCGACGCCGACCTGCTGCCGGCTGACCTGCTCGTGCTCGACCTGATGTACGCGCCCGCCGAGACGCAGCTGATGCGCGACGCCCGCGCCGCGGGCGCGACCGAGGTGCACAACGGCGACACGATGCTGGTCCACCAGACCGCTGCCGCCTTCAACCTGTGGACCGGGCGCGACGTCTCCGAAGACTTCCTCCGCGAGCGCCTCGATGTTGTCCGCAGGCAAGGAGCAGCGGTGGCCAGCGCGAGCGCCGGCGGGTCCGAGTAACCGCTCTCAGTCGCGCTGCCAGGCGTAGCGAACGTCCGGCTCGCGCTCCTCGTTGGCCGATCCGTCGGTCAGCTCCACGGCCACGAAGCCGTTGCGCTCGTAGAAACGGCGCGCCCGAGCGTTGACCTGGAAGGTCCACAGCTGGAGCTGCCCGGGCGCCCGATCCTTGGCCAGGTCGAGCAGCCGCCGGCCGATGCCCTCGCCCAGCCGATCGGGCACGACGTACAGCTGATCCACCCAGCCGGGTGACAGCGACATCATGGCCACGATGCGACCGCCGTCATCGGCCACCCAGGTCTCGCGCTGACCGACCAGTACGTCGCGCACGTAGCGCCACACGTCGTCGTCGTCGTGCGCCAGGCGTACCGTGGGCAGGGCGGCGCGGAACGACGCCAGGTACACCCCAGCAATCCCGGGCGCGTCCGCGCCGGTTGCGCGGCGCAGCTTGATCACCTGGGCATCACGGCTGGCGGAGAGGGAGGGATTCGAACCCCCGGAGCTTTCGCTCAACGGTTTTCAAGACCGCCGCCATAAACCACTCGGCCACCTCTCCCGAGAGCAGATTCTAGGCGCCAAACGAGCCGCTTGACCGGCATCGCCCGACGCTCACGGCGGAGTTCACATCGGCACACATGGAGATCACGGATCGGCAGGCCTAATGGCGGCCGATTCGACGACGGATGGCCCGTTTCCCGGCGGCCGGCTTGTTGGATCGTGGTGGTCATGGATCGGATTTCTTTGTTCCGCTGCGATCTCTGCCATCACCCGGTGGACGCGGAGTTGCGTGCCCGGGCGCGCCGCGGCTGGCAGCCGCTTATCATCTGTGATCGCTGCATCCGGCGCGCTGCTGACGTCTCGCGGCCAACGGCCGGCGTCGCAGCGTCTGCCGGCTGAGAAGCGCGCAGGAATAGCCGTGTACCAGCAGCAGCAGATGCCCAGCTTCTACGTCAACCGCATGGGCGTCGATGAGGGCCCGTACACGTTCAGCGACCTGCAGATGCAGGCGCGTGCGCGATATATCGAGTCGGGCACCTTCGTCCGTCGTGCCGATGGACAGGGCAGTTGGTTTCCCGCCAGCCAGGTTCCCGGGGTTTTCTCGAGCCGCGACTGGCTGACGGCGGTCCTGCTGTCGCTGTTTGTGGGCACGCTGGGCATCGACCGCTTCTACCTCGGCTACATGGGCCTGGGCTTGCTCAAGCTCATCACCCTTGGCGGATGCGGCCTGTGGGCCCTGATCGACCTCGTGCTCATCGCGATCGGAAGCGTCCCCGACGCTGACGGGCTTCCGCTCCGCCGCCAGTGACCACGCGCCGCCTGGCTGCGGCGGGCATCGGCATCGCCCTCGTGCTGCCGCGCGGGAGGTTGGACGACCTGCCCATCCTGTGCCCGTTTCGCCGGGTGACCGGCCTCCCCTGCCCCACCTGTGGCCTGACTCGTTCGTGGAACGCCATGGCTCACTTCCGGCCGTTGGCCGCGTTTGCCGAGCACCCCTTTGGACCGCTCTCCTTTTGTGCGGCGCTGCTTGTCGCGCTGCGCGGTCCGCGCGTCGTGGACCGGCCGGAGCTGCGTGATCCTCGGGTAATAGCTGCATCGGCCGCGCTATGGCTGGCCACGTGGTTGTGGCGGCTGCGCGCCTAGCCGAACGGCCCAACCCTGGCGGCAAGCGTCTCAGGCAGGGCGACTGAGCCATCGCGCTTCTGGTAGGTCTCGAGCAGCGCGGCCACGGTGCGCGGCAGGGCCAGCCCGGACCCGTTGAGGGTGTTGAGCACCTCCGGTTTTTCGCCGGGCGCGGGCCGCCAGCGAATGTTCATGCGCCGCGCCTGGAAGTCGCGGAAGTTGGATACCGAGGAGACCTCGAGCCACTCCCCCACTCCTGGTGCCCAGGCCTCGAGGTCGTATGTCTTGGCCTGCGTGAAGCCCATGTCGCCAGTCGACAGCAGCCGCACCCGATAGGCCAGCCCGAGACGCTGCAGCACCCGTTCGGCGCAGTGCGTCAGCCACTCCAGCGTGTCGGCCGACTTCGCCGGCTCCGTGAAGGCGACCATCTCGACCTTGTCGAACTGGTGAACGCGCAGGATGCCGCGCGTGGCGCGACCGGCGGCGCCGGCCTCGCGCCGGAAGGATGGCGAGTAGGCAACGTAGTGGATGGGCACGCGCGCCGCCTCGATGATCTCGTCGCGATGCAGGTTCGTGACCGCGACCTCGGCCGTCGGGTTCAGGTACAGCTCGTCGCGCGTGACGACGTACATCTGGTCTTCCTTGTCGGGAATCTGACCGGTACCGCGCGCGGAATCGGCGTTGATGACCGCCGGCGGCCAGATCTCGGTCATGCCGTCTTCATCGGCGTGCATGTCCATGAACAGGTTGATCAGCGTTCGCTCGAGACGGGCGCCGGCGCCACGAAAGACGGGGAAGCCGGTACCGGTCACCTTGGCGCCGGCGGGCAGGTCCAGGATGCCCAGCCGCTCACCGATCTCCCAGTGCGGTCGGCGCTCCCAGCCGCCGGCATCGTGCATCAGCGGGGTGCCCCAGTCGCGCACCGTGATGGTGGCCTCGGGCGGGCCCACCGGCACGTCCGGGTCAGGCGGGTTGGGGATGCGCAGCAACAGGTCCTCGAGCTGGTCTTCGAGGCCGTGCAGCTGCTCTTCGCCAGCATCGATGCGCGCGCCGATCTCGACCGAGCGCGCCTTCAGCGGTGCGGCGTCGCCGCCCGCTTTGAGAGTCGCGCCGACCTGCTCGCTGACCTGCTTGCGCTCCGCGCGCATGCCGTCAACCTCACCGAGCAGGTGCCGGCGCTGCTCGTCGACAGCCAGGGCGGCGTCGACCAGCGAGGCGTCCTCGCCCTTGTTGCGTGCGCCAACGCGAATCGCGTCTGCGTCATCGCGCAATCGTTGGATGCCGACGCTCACGCTGCCGCCTCCTTGAGCCGCTGGTCGACGAACGCGACGTCGAGTGACGCTAGCAGCCAGCCCGCGCGTGGCCCGTTGGCGCGGCCCAGGAACGCGCGGTACAGCGCGCCGAAGGCCTGGCCAGCGGGCAGGTTGGAATGCCGGGCAACCTCGAAGATGAGCGCCTGCCAGGCCTCGCCGCCAGATGGCGATGCGGCATGCAGCGCGGCCGCCAGGTCTGCCAGGAACGCGCGCTGGCGGCTGTCGGATTCGGCCGTCGCCGCGGGCAGCGCGTCGTACTGCACCTCGAGCCTCGCTGACGGCGGCGCGAATTGCTCGAGCCAACCCTGGGCGGCCGCGATGCGCCCCAGCGCCAGCTGCCGCTCGGCATCGTCGAGCGGAGCGCCCTTCTCGATCGCCAGGCGCTCCATGATGTCCGGCCCGGGCACCTGGATGAGCACGGCGAGGTGGGCGAACGGCGGCCGGAAGCGCCGTGCTTCGGCCAGCGGGTCGGCCGCGGGATCGGCCAGGCTGAGGGTGAATATGCGCACCGGGTCGGGGGGCAGCTCGCCGCGTGCTTCGCGCCCGGCCACCGCGTCGGCGATCCGATCGAACTCGTCGAACAGGCGCGGGATGGTGTCGCCCGCCGGGTCGAAGTCGATGGCCCGGCTGGGCCGGTGACGGAGCATCAGGAAGCGCACCAGGGTCGGCGGGAGCACGTCGGCAATCTCGTGCGCGGCCGCGCCCGCGCCGCGCGACGTGCTCATCTTGCGGCCGCCGATGTTCAGGAACTCATACGGCACGTTGAGCGGCGGCTCGCGCTCGAACACGCGCCGGCTGATGGCGTCGGCCCGGTCGCGCGAGCCGCCCGCCGTGGCAAGGTCCTTGCCACAACCCTCGATGGTGGCGCCGGTCAGGCCCCAGCGGGCAGCCCAGTCAACGTTCCACACGAGCTTGGCGCGCCCGCCGAAGGGCGAGGTGCGGCCGTGGTGGCCGCAGCCGGTCGCCCATTCGACCAGGTCGGCCTCACATTCATAGGCAACTGTGGCGCCGTCCCAGTCGCGCGCGGCGGTCGTGCCAATCTTCCCGCAGTTCTCGCAGATCACGCTGATCGGTAACCAGCCCGGTGGATGCACGACGGTCGACACAGTGCGGTAGATATCGAGGATCTCGGCGGCATGGTCCAGTGCCTTGCCGATATAGGGGTCCATGGCGCCCGAGGCGTACTGCTCGCTCATCCAGTACAGGTGCGGCGTGATGCCCAGGTCGGTGAACGTCTGGACGAAGAGCATCGCGAAGTGGCGCGCGTAGTTCGGATAAGGGCTGCCTTCGGGCGCGGGCACGTGGGCGAGCGGCACGCCCATGTAGCGCTCGATCGCGTCCGGCGTCAGCAGCGCCTGGGAATCCATGGGATCGAGGTCCTCGACGCCATAGCGGAACTCGACGGCCATGCCGCGCGCGGCGACCGCCCGGCGAATGGCGTCGTGCAGCACCACGCCGCGTAGGCTGCCGATGTGAACGGTGCCCGACGGCGTCTTGGAGTCGTTGATGACCTGGTGGCCGAGGACCTGGCCGGCGATCTCGTCGGCCCAGTAGGCCTGCGTCGGCCGGGTCGCTGCCGGCGTCAACGCAGACGTCTCAACTGATGCCGACGATTTTGTAGGTGTAGTCCCCGGCGGGCACGCTGACGACGACGCTGTCGCCCTTCTTGCGCCCCAGCAGGGCCCGGCCGACCGGCAATTCGTTCGAGATGCGCCCGTCGGCGGGCGCCGCCTCGGCCGAGCCGACGATGGTGAAACTCTCCTTGCCGTCCTCCGAGTGCACGGTCACGGTCGAACCGATCTGGACATGAGTGGTCGAGTGGTTCTCGTCGATGACGACGGCGTTCTTGATCAGCGCGGACAGGGTCTGGATGCGGCCCTCGACGAAGGCCTGCTCGTTCTTGGCGTCTTCGTACTCGGCGTTCTCGGTGATGTCGCCGTGTTCCTTGGCCTCGTGAATGCGCGCGGCAACCTCCGCCCGGCGGACGTTGACAAGCTCGTTGAGTTCCGCGCGCGCCTGCTCGAGGCCGTCCTTCGAAAGGTACGCAGGTTTGTTGTTTATGGCCATTCGAGTTACCCGATAAAAAAATAAGCACCCGGCCGCGCGCCATGGGCCGGCAAGCGCTTCAAATCCGGGGTTGCCGGATTGTAGGTGTGGCCCTCGGGAGCGTCAAATGGCCCAGCACCACCCGCCTGCCGCCATTGGGCGGCTATCCCGGGCGCGCCGCGAGGCGCAGCAGCCGCTGGCGCAGCCGATCCCGGCCGGGCCGGTCAGAGCACGCCACGAAGACCGTGTCGTCGCCGGCGATTGAACCTGCCACTTCCGGCCAGCCGGCACGGTCGAGCGCGGCGGCGATGGCATGCGCCGACCCGGGCACCGCGCGGATGACCAGCAGCTGGCCGGCCTGGCGGATGTCCACGGGGAGATTGCGCAGCACCATCGCCAGCCGCTCGTCGGCGGTCGTCTCAGGCTGCCCGGCATGCGGCGGGAGCGAGTACACGCGCTGCCCGTCGCGCGGCAGCTTGAAGAGTCCGAGCTCCGCGACGTCACGGCTGATGGTGGCCTGGGTCGCCCGATAGCCACGCTCGCGCAGGGCGGCGGCAAGCTCCTGCTGGGTGTGGATCGGCCGTGCCTCGAGGATGTCGCGGATCTGCTGCTGGCGCAGCCGCTTGATGACCTCCATCAACTCCCGATGCTAGACGACGGACAACGCAGATTCGTCATCGCGCCGGGGCGCAGCTAGCCGCCGAAGACGACGAAGGCGACGAGGAGTGCCGCGGCGAGCAGGCGATAGCCGATGAACAGCGCGGTGCTCTGCCGGCGCAGGTAGGCGAGCAGGAAGGCGATCGCGATGAAGCCGGCGATGGCGGAGGTGGTGAATCCGGCGATCAGCGGCATCACGTCGGCGCCGGCCAGGCCGCCGCTGATCAGCTCGCGCCCCTTCCACAGGCCAGCGCCGGCGATGATGGGCGTTGCCATCAGGAAGCTGAAGCGCGCTGCCGCCTCGCGTTCCAGGCCCAGGTACAGACCGCTGGCGATGGTGATGCCCGACCGGCTGATGCCCGGGAAGAGGGCCAGGGCCTGGGCGATACCGATGGTTATCGCGTCGCGCACGCGCAGGTCCTCCATGCGCCGATTGCGCAGTCCGACTATCTCGCCCACGCCGAGCAGCAGCGCGCCGATCGCCAGCAGGCCGGCAATCAGGATCAGCCTTCCGGGCTCGCGGAAGAAGGTGTCGAAGAAGCTCTCGCCGGCGGCGCCGAGCAAAGCGCCGGGCACCGACGCAACAACCAGCAGCCAGGCCAGCCGTCGACTTGGGTCGTCAGCGATGCTGCGCTCGCGGATCGACTCGAGCCACGCGATGAGAAGTGTCCACAGGTCGTGCCAGAAGTAGACGACGAGCGCCAGCAGCGTACCCATGTGCAGCATCACGTCGAACGCGTTGGAGTTGATGAACGGGTCCTGCCAGCCCAGGACCTGCGGCACCACGATGAGGTGCGCCGAGGACGAAATGGGCAGGAACTCGGTCAATCCCTGGAGCACGCCCAGGATCGCTGCCTGCAGGACTAGGCTCATCAGCGCGACTCTAGCCGACCATGCTGTTATCGGCCTGCGTGACGACCTCGGACTAGTGGAGGTACAGCGGCGCGAGGACGAGCGTGAGCGTGGCGAGCAGTTTGACCAGCACGTGGAGCGAAGGCCCGGCGGTGTCCTTGAACGGATCGCCGACCGTGTCGCCGACGACTGCCGCGGCATGAGTTGGCGTGCCCTTGCCGATGACCGCACCCGCGGCATCGAGCAGATGGCCGGCCTCGATGTACTTCTTGGCGTTGTCCCACGCGCCACCGCCGTTGTTGAGCGTCGTCGCCAGCAGCACACCGCCGATGGTGCCGACGATCAGCAGGCCGGCCGCCGCCTCGTAGCCGAGCAACAGCCCAACGACGATGGGAGTCGCCACGGCCACGGCACCGGGGAGGATCATCTCGCGCAGCGCCGAGCGGGTGGTGATATCCACGACCCGGGCGTAGTCGGGTCGCTGCGTGTAATCCATGATGCCGGGCATCTCGCGGAACTGGCGGCGCACCTCGAAGATGATCGAGCCGGCTGCCCGACCGACCGCGCGGATGGCCAGCGAGCTGAAGAAGTAGGCCAGCATCGCGCCGATCAGCGCCGCAACGAAGACGCTCACCGCGTCGATATTGACCGAAGTCATCAGGTGGGCGGTCGTGCTGCCTGCGGCGATCTGACGCGCCAGGATCAGGTTGACCTTGTCGATATAGGCGTTGAAGAGCAGGAACGCCGCGAGCGACGCCGACGCGATCGCGTAGCCCTTGGTCAGCGCCTTGGTGGTGTTGCCCACGGCGTCAAGGCGGTCGGTGATCTCGCGCGCACCTCCCTCGGCCTTGCTGAACTCGGCGATGCCGCCGGCGTTGTCGGTGATCGGGCCGAACGTGTCCATGGCCAGGATGAAGGCACAGGTCATGAGCATGCCCATCGTCGCCACGGCGGTGCCGAAGATGCCCCCGACGTTGTTGCCGTTGCCGTCGACGACGCCGGCCTGGCTACCGAAGTAATGGCTGAGCAACAGCGCGATGCCGATGCACACGGCAGTCACGGCAGTCGTCTCGAAACCGACGGCCGTGCCGGCGATGATGTTCGTCGCGGGGCCGGTCTTGCTCGCTTCGGCGATCTCCTTGACCGGGCGGAACGAGCCCGCGGTGTAGTACTGGGTTATGTACACGAAGGCAACGCTGGTGGCCAGGCCGACGACGCCGCACAGGAAGAACCAGACCCATGACGGGATCCCGCTGGCGCCCACCGCACCGGTGGTCTGCATCATCACGTTGGTCACGAACGCCAGCGCGATGGCCGACAGGATGGTCGTCACCCAGTAGCCGCGGTTGAGCATGTTCATGGGATCCTCGTCCTCGCGGCCACGGACGAAGAAGATGGCCACGATCGTGGCGATCAGGCCGAAGGCGCGCACGACGAGGGGAAAGAAGATCCAGTTCTGCGGATCCGGCCAGCCGGCCGCCTGGGCGATCAGGTAGACCCCGACGCCGAGGATCATCGCGCCAATGTTCTCGGCAGCGGTCGACTCGAACAGGTCGGCGCCGCGGCCGGCGCAGTCACCGACGTTGTCGCCCACGAGATCGGCGATCACCGCAGCGTTGCGCGGGTCGTCCTCGGGAATGCCCGCCTCGACCTTGCCAACCAGGTCCGAGCCCACGTCAGCGGCCTTGGTATAGATACCGCCGCCAAGCTGTGCGAACAGCGCCACGAACGACGCCCCGAAGCCGTAGCCGACGATCAGGAAGGGGGCCTCGTTGGGATGATCGAGGCCGCCGTAGATGGCGAACATCGACCACACGCCGAGGAGGCTGAGGGCAACGACGAGGAACCCGGAGACGGCGCCCCCGCGCATTGCCGTCTGGACCGCGCCGACGAGGCTGTGCTGGGCGGCAGCGGCGGTGCGGACGTTCGACTTGACGCTGATGTACATGCCGATGATGCCCGCGGCCATGGAGCACGCGGCACCGACCAGGAAGGCGACCCCCGTGCGGATGCCGAGCTCGAGCCCGAACACCGACGTATCGGCCACGTTCTGGCCCTCGACGACGGCGATGACCCCGCCGATGATCACGGCGCCGACGAGCGCGAGCACGCCGATGGTCGTGTACTGGCGGCGGATGAACGCCACCGCGCCCTCGAAGATGGTTGCGCCCACGTCCTGCATCGCCTGCGGACCCGGGTCGCGACCGAGTACGTCGCGTGCCAGGTACAGCGCGAAGAGGACGGCGATGACGCCGAACAGGGGAATGGTCCACTGGATCGCAGTCGCCAGGTCCACGCTAGGTGTTGCCTCCCTCAAGCTTGCTGCGGACGTGGACTCACGCGCTGACTGCCGTCGGTCCGCACATCTCCGGACATGAAAACAGCGCCGGTTGGGCGCCAAAACGCTGTGTGAGAGCGGCGGGAGTGTAGCAGAGCGTCGCACGAGCAGCGCCTATACACTCGGCTGTCAGTGAGCACGGAGCCCCCGCCGACCAGCGCGCCGGCCGAAACTGCGCGGCCTCTCGGCTGCCTGATCGAGATCGCCGAGACCCTCGTCCTGACGATTGTCATCTTCCTGGTCGTCCAGACCTTCGTCGCCCAGCCGTACAAGATTCAGCAGGAGAGCATGCACGGCACGCTCGAGCCGAATCAGTACGTCCTGGTCGACAAGTTGACGCCACATTTCGACAACTACTCACGCGGGGACATCATCGTCTTCAACCCCATCCAGCGCACCGATTCGTGCAGTGCCGCAGGCGTCCCGCTGGAAGCCGAGGGCAATACCCCGTACATCAAGCGGGTCATCGGTGAGCCGGGCGATCAGGTCGAGCTGCGCAACGGTGCCATGTGGGTCAACGGCGTCGAGCTCAACGAGCCATACACGCAGGGACGCCCGACAGACGTAACCGGCGGCCAGTCCAGCTGGACGGTTCCGCCGGACCGGCTGTTCGTGATGGGTGACAACCGGCCGAACTCGGCCGACTCCCGCCAGTTCGGTCCGATCTGCGTTTCGGACGTCATCGGCCGCGCGTGGCTGCGCTACTGGCCGCTCGACACCCTCGGCATCCTGCAGACGCCAACGTACGACGTCCCCGGGCCATCGGCGTCGCCATCGCCTTCGCCCGCCCGTTAGCGCGACTACGCGCCCGGGCCGAGTACCCAGCGATCCACGTCGCGCGCGTAGTCGAGCACTTCGCCGGGCGCAAACCACAACGCCAGCTCGCGCTCGGCAGACTCGAGCGAGTCGGAGGCATGGACGATGTTCTGGCTCGTCTCCAACGCGAAATCGCCGCGGATGGTGCCCGACGCGGCCTCCTGTGGACGAGTCGCGCCGTTGATGTCGCGACAGACCCTGATGGCGTTGGGGCCCTCGACGGCCATCGCCACCAGCGGCGCGGAAATGATGAACTCGACCAGTCCGGCGAAGAACGGCTTCTCGCGGTGCTCCGCGTAGTGGCGCTCGGCGAGGTCGCGCCCGACGGCCATCAGCTTGAGGCCCACGATGCGCAGGCCGCGGCGCTCGTACCGCTCGATAATGCGGCCCACGAGCAGGCGTTGCACACCGTCGGGCTTGATCAGGATCAGGGTTCTCTCGGACACCACACTCCCCTTGCTTGGTTGATCAATCGAGCTTGAGCGCTCGCTCGAGACGCGCGGCGACACGCCCGGGCGAGATGACGGCGAGGCACAGCTGATCGTCGCGGACCAGCCGCTGGGCGAGCGCCAGGATGTCTGCCGGCGTGACCGCGTTCAACTCGGCCAGCACCTGGTCGACGGTCAGCACCTGCTCGTGCAGCGCCTCCTGGAGGCCAAGCCATGATGCCACGTGGCGGGTCTCCTCCATACGCAGCTCGAGGCGGCCGGCAATGTACGCCCGCGCCCGCTCGAGCTCGTCGGTCGGCACCGGCTCGTCGCGCAGCCGGCGCAGCTCGTCGAGGATTGCCGCGAGGGCTGCCGGGAGGTCGGACGGGTCGACCCCGGCATAGACCTGGAGCGTGCCGCAATCGGCCAGGTCGGTCTGGAAGCTGCTGACATCGTAGGCCAATGCCGCTTCCTCGCGGACCTTCTGGAACAGGCGACTGCTTGAGCCTTCGCCGAGCACGCCGTTGAGCAGCTCGAGCGCCCACTGGCCGGGATCGTCGCGCGGCAGCGCCGGCAGGCCCAGGCACAGGTGGGCCTGTGCACTGTCGCGCTCTTCGACGGTAAGGCGCTCAACGGGCAACGACGGCGCGGGGGCGAAAGTGGGCAGCGTCCCGGGACCCGTGCCGAAGGTCGCGCGCACCAGGTCGTTCACGATCGCATGGTCGAGATCTGCAGCGGCAGCCACGACGAGGTTGGCCGGCTGGTAGGTCGACGCCCAGAAGTCGCGTATCTGGCGGTCGGTGAGCTGCTTGACCGACTCCTCGTCGCCGGCGATCTCCCAACCCAGCGGCGTGTCGCCGAAGAACGCCCGATCGAACAGGTTGAAGACGTACTGGCCTGGGTCGTCACGGTACGAGCGGATCTCGTCGATGATGATCTCGCGCTCGCGGGCTATGTCGGCGTCGCGCAGCAGTGGCCGGACGACGAGCTCGGACAGCACCGCGAAGGCGCGCTCGGCCTCACGTAACGGCAGGCGCGCCCAATAGACCGTCGACTCGCGGTCGGTGGCGGCATTGCACGACCCGCCGCGACCCTCGATCGCCTCTGACACCGCGCGCGGGCTGGGATATGCGCGTGTTCCCTTGAAGGTGACGTGCTCCATGAAATGCGCCACGCCCGCCTCCGACGCCGCCTCGAGGCGCGACCCGGCGAGCACGTAGACGGCAAGCGAAAGCGACCGACTGCCCGGCATGCGGGTGGAGATGACGCGCGGACCGTCCGGCAGCACGGTGCGCTCGAAGGAGGTTGACAACTCGGCCGGAATGCTACACGCCGGGCCCTGGTTGTCCCGGGGCCCGGCGTGTATTCGAGCGGCCGCCGCGGCGGCCGCTTGGCGCTGGGGCCGTTATTGCGTCAGCCGGCCGGAGCCGGACTCACGATGCCGGAGATCCAGGCAGTCAGGAAATACAGCAGGAAGGCGGCCGCGATCACCCACATGAGCGGATGGATCTCGGACCACTTGCCACGCACGACCTTCAGGAAGACCCAGCTGATGAAGCCGGCGCCGATGCCGACCGTGATCTGGTAGGTCAGCGGCATGAGGATGATGGTCAGCAGCGCCGGCAGGCCGTCCTCGAGCGCATCGACCTTGATGTCGCGCACCAGCGTGAACATCAGGTAGCCGACGAGCACCAGGGCAGGTGCCGTGGCAACCGACGGGATGAGCTGGGTAAGCGGCGCCAGGAGCACTGCCACCAGGAACAGCACGCCGGTGACGATCGAGGCCCAACCGGTGCGGCCACCATCGGCGACGCCGGCCGCACTCTCGATGTAGGTCGTGTTGGACGAAGTCCCGGCGAAGCCGCCGACCGCGGCAGCCACGCTGTCAACGATGAGCACCCGTCCGACCCCCGGCACGCTGCCGTCCGGATTGGCGAGTCCGGCCTCCGAGGCAATGCCCGTGACCGTGCCCATGGTGTCGAAGAAGTCGGCCAGCATGATCGCGAAGATGGTCAGCAAGCCGACCAGCAGATTGAGCTTGGTCAACACCTGGAATGGGTCCTGCAGGCCAAGACCGATGGTCGAGAAACTCGGCGTCAGGGCGAGCGGGCTGGGAACCTGGGTCACCCCGGCCAGGAACGCGATGACGGCGTTGACGACGATGGCGATGATCAGTGCGCCGCGCAGCTTCATCGCGTACAGGCCAAAGGTTACGAACAGGCCGATCAGGAACACGAACTGCGCCGGCGTGGTCGGGAACGCGATGTTGACGATGGGCGTGCCCTGGACGACGAGGCCGCCGTCCACGAAGCCGATCGTCAGGATGAACAGGCCGATGCCCACACCGATCGATCGCTTGAGGACCAGCGGCACCGCATTCATGACCGCTTCGCGGAAGCCGACAACCACCAGGATGGTGATGACCACGCCTTCCAGCAGCACGACGCCCATTGCGCCCGCCGGGGACAGGCCCATGCCCGTCAACTGGAAGGCGACGACGGCGTTCAGGCCTAGCCCGGCGGCAATCGCCAACGGGTAGTTGGCGAAGAAACCCATGGCAATAGTCATGATTCCGGCGATCAACGCCGTTCCCGACGCGACCGCCACCGGATCGAGGCCGAGCGGTTGGGCAATGATGTTGGGGTTCAGGAAGATGATGTAGGCCATGACCATGAAGGTGGTCACGCCAGCACGCGTCTCCGTCCAGAAGTTCGTCCCGCGCTCGCCGAACTTGAAAAAGGAAGCTATCGCTTCCATTCCCTCTCCTCCTCTATAGGCCCGCATGGGTGCGGGCCGCCTGCCCCTCTCTGGAGGCGACCGGATCGCCGGTCGCTCAGCTCCCTTCGCCAGCCTCCCCGCCAGAGTCGGCACCCTCGTTGGCGTCGAGCGTGCTCAACTCCATCTGCACGTAGTCGGTGTTCGGTGGGAAGTTGAGACGCTGCTGCTCGGGCTCGTCGGCGGTTGGGCGGCCGACCGGTGCGAACTCGACCATGATGCGCTCGTCGCCCTGCACCAACGTGTAGACGATGAGTTGATCCGGGCGCGTCTCGAATTCGAGATGCTCAAAGGAATCGATGTTCAGGCAAATCGATAGCGGAGTGAAGAAGGTCGACACTTCGGGTCGGTCGACGACGATGCGCTCGACCCAGCCGGTCCCTACCGAGACGACCGAGGCACCGCGGAAATAGCGGTACGAGACGGTCTGCTTGAGCAGTGGGCGCAGGAGGTTGTAGATATCCGTGGGGCTCGACACAAGGCCGCTGTTCACGAAGAACTTCGCGGGCGGCTCGAGCGACACGCTCCTCCTCACGCTGATGGCGTCCGATCCCTGGGGTGGCCGGCCGACGCGGGCGATGGTAGCGCAGCCGGCTGCCGACGCGAAGCCCCAATCTGCAGCGCCTATGATCCAGCGCATGCTCGTGGCCCTCGACGTGGGTAACACCAACATCAAGTACTCGATCGTCGACGGCGGCGAGTCGGTGGCGAGTGGCCACGTCCCGACGCCGCGCGATGACATATTGGCCGCGCTGGGCACATGGCTGGCAGGACTGCTCGACCGCGCCACCGATGGGAGGGCCGCCGGCATCGAGGTGGCGATGGTGAGCGTCGTCCCGGCCATCGCGGATGCCATCGATGAGTTCGCCGCGCGGCGCGGATTGCCGGTGCTCGTGGCGGACCGCACCACGATCCCGATCCCGGTGCGAGTGGATCAGCCGCAATTCGTGGGCGACGACCGGCTGGTCAATGCGTACGCCGCGCTGCGGCTGCACGGCGCGCCGGCGATCGTTGTCGACCTGGGCACGGCGACGACGTTCGACGCGGTCGACTCCCACGGCGAATTCGTTGGCGGCGCGATAGCGGCCGGCGCGGGACTCGCGCTGGAGGCCCTGACGCGCGGAACGGCCCAGTTGCCACGAGTGCCACTCGCCCTGCCGCCGCACGCAATCGGCCGCGACACGATCGAGGCGATGCAGAGCGGGGCGGTGATCGGCCACAGCGGCCTGGTGCTGGTGATGGTCAAGGCGATCAGCGACGAATTGGCGGGCCGCGGCGGAGCCAGGCCCAAGGTCATCCTGACCGGCGGCCTCTCAACCACGGACTGGGCACAGGCCATTCCCGCCATCGACGTCATCGACCCGTACCTCACGCTCGAAGGTCTGGTTCGCCTTCATGAGGAGGCCGCGCAAGCGGCCGCGGCACGACCATGAACACGCTCGAGGGACGCCTGATCCTGCTCGGCGTGACGGGTTCCATCGCGGCCTATAAATCGGCCGAGCTGGCGCGCGCGCTGGCCAGCGACGGGGCGCAGGTGCAGCCACTCATGACCCACTCCGCCCAGGCATTCATCGGGCCGCTCACGCTCCAGGCACTCACCCGCCACAGGCCGATGACCGACCCGCTCGAACTGCTGCCCGACCAGCGCATCGCGCACATCGTCGCCGCCGATGCCGCCGATCTGATCCTGGTTGCGCCGGCCACCGCGCGCTGGCTGGCGGCCATGGCCGGCGGTCTGGCCGACGACGTCATCACTGCCACCTGCCTGGCGAGCGAGGCACCCGTCGTCGTCGCACCGGCCATGGACGCGGGCATGTACGACCACCCCGCGACGCGTGGCAACGTCGAGCGGCTGCGCTCATTCGGATATCGCATCGTGGAGCCGGAGAACGGTCCGCTGGCCTCGGGCCAGGTGGGACGTGGGCGACTGGCCGAGCCGGCCGCGATCATGGCCGCCGTCCACGAGGCGCTCGCGGGCCGGCCGATCCGCCAGCCTGATCCACTGCTGCGCCCACCGGTCAGCTCGGGCGGGGCCACTCCTGATCTTGGCGGCTGGCGCGTGGTCGTCACCGCGGGCGGCACCGCGGAGCCGATCGATCCGGTGCGCTTCATCGGCAACCGCTCGAGCGGCAGGATGGGCGTCGCGATCGCGGAGGCCGCGCTTGACCGCGGCGCACAGGTGACGCTCATCCACGGCCTGACCTCGGTACCCCTGCCCGAGTCGGCCCACCTCGTCAGCGCGCCCACGGCCGAGGAAATGCGCCGGGCCGTGCTCGATGCGTTGCCACGTACCGACGTCCTGGTGATGGCCGCCGCCGTGGCCGACTTCCGGCCGGCCCGGGTCGCCGATCAGAAGATTCGGCGCCAGGGCGCTGGCCTGACGCTGACGCTCGAGCCGACTGCCGACATCCTCGCCGAGGCCGTGCGGGTCGGCCGGACGTTCGACCGGCCGCCATTCGTCGTGGGTTTTGCCGCCGAGACCGGATCACTGACCGCGGCACCGGAAAAGGCCACGCGCAAAGGCGTCGACCTCCTGGCCGCGAATGACGTCGCCGACGAGGACTCGGGCTTCGGAAGCGATACCAATCGGGTCACCCTGATCACGCCCGGCAGCGCAGCGGAACAGTGGCCACTGCTGTCGAAGCGCGAGGTCGCCGAGCGACTGTGGGACCGTGTCGTCGAGCTGCGCGGTGCAGCCCGGGCCTCGACGCCTGGTGCATCATTGGCGGCACGATGAGCGCACAGACCCAATCTCGCCGACTGACGATCGCCGACATCACCAAGCTGTACGCCGACGGCCAGCGCTTCGCGATGCTGACGGCCTACGACTACCCCATGGCCAAGCTGGTCGACGAGGCAGGCATACCGATCATCCTGGTGGGCAATTCGGTCGCCACCGTGATGCTCGGCTACGAGAGCGAGATCCGGATAACGATGACCGAGATGCTCCATCACACCGCGGCCGTGGTGCGCGGCGCGGAACACGCGGTCATCGTCGGCGATTTGCCGTTCCTGTCGTACTCGTCGCCCGAGGATGCCGTCGATAACGCCGGCCGCTTCCTGCAGGAGGCCGGTGCCCAGGCCGTCAAGCTCGAGGGTGGTGTGCGCAGCGCACGTGCGATCGAGGCCGTCGTCAAGGCGGGAATCCCGATCATGGGCCACATCGGCTGGACGCCGCAGTCCAAGCACGCGCTGGGCGGCAAGGTCCGCGTGCAGGGCAAGACGGCCGATCGGGCCCGTGCCCTGGTCGCCGACGCGCTGGCGGTGCAGGAAGCAGGCGCTTTCGCGATGGTCCTGGAGTTGGTGCCCGACCAGCTCGCGCGCGCCCTGACCGAGCGCCTGCGCATTCCGACCATCGGCATCGGCGCCGGCCCGGGCTGTTCGGCGGAGGTCCAGGTGGTGACCGACCTGCTGGGCGTGTCCGACTGGCATCCCCGACACGCCAAGCCGTTCGCCGACCTGCGCGGCACGATCCTCGATGCGGTGGGACGGTACAAGTCCGAGGTCGAGGCGGGGACCTTCCCGGGAGCCGAGCAGACAGTGGCGATGGACGAGGAAACGCTCAACGAGGTGCTCGGCCGCGGCCGCCTCGACCGCGCCACCGCCCTTGACGAGCTCATCCCACTCGACCGCGACCTGTAGGCCGATTGAAGGTCGCCCGGACGCGCGCCGAGCTGCGCGCGGCGCGCGTCGCACTTCCCCAACCGGTCGGTTTCGTGCCCACGATGGGCGCGTTGCATGACGGCCACGCCGAGTTGGTGCGACGGGCTCGCGCAGAGTGTCGCTCGGCGATCGTGAGCATCTTCGTCAACCCAGCCCAGTTCGGGCCGAACGAGGATTTCACGCGCTATCCACGCGACGAGGCCGCGGACCTCGCGCTGCTCGAGGCGGCCGGCGTGGACGTGGCGTTCCTGCCCGGTGTCGGCGACGTCTATCCGCCGGGCGCGAGCACGGTCATCGACATCGGCCCCATCGGCGAGGTGCTCGAAGGAGCGGCGCGACCCGGACACTTCCGGGGAGTGGCCACGGTCGTCACCATCCTGTTCGACCTGGTGGCGCCGCAGCGCGCCTACTTCGGGCAGAAGGACGGCCAGCAGTCGCTCATCGTGGACAAGCTCGTCCGTGACCTGGCCATGCCGGTCGAGATCGTGGTTGTTCCGACCGTGCGCGAGCCGGACGGCCTCGCGCTCTCGTCGCGCAACCGCTATCTGACGCCCGACGAACGGGCCCAGGCGCCCGCCCTGCAACGCGCGCTGGCGGCGGCGCAGGCCGCGCTGGCGGCGGGCGAGGAATCGGCTGACAAGCTGCGCGCGGTGATGCTCGAGCGCCTGGCGCAGGCTCCCCTGGGCACGGTCGACTATGTGAGCGTGGCCGACGCCGAGACGCTGCACGAGCTCGACAGCGTCGATCGGCCGGCGCTCGCCAGCGTGGCGGTCAGGTTTCCTTCTGCCCGGTTGATCGACTGCCTGCCGCTCGCCGTCCCAGCTTTCGCAGGCCCGAGCCGACGAGGCCGAGAACCGGCCGTCCGATAGCGTCGGCGGCGCGGGCGGCCGGCGGCGACGCGTGCGGCGACGACGAGTCCGGTTCACTGAAACACCCGAGCACGCGATCGACGTCGAGGTGCTCACTGACGAGCCGGTGCGTGAGCTCGATCTTCTCGCGGTCGGCGGGATGGGTCTTGACCAGCAGGTCGTGTACGCGCGAGGCGGCCTCGTACGTGTCGAGGTCAACCTGCAACGCGAACATCTTCTCGTGCTGGATGGCTTCCAGGTCGCGCGGCCGGGGCCGGTAGCCACCGGTCAGGACCATGCCCGCGAGCTCGACCCGGCGTGCATCGCGCGACGCCCGCCCAAAGACCTGCTGGCGGCGCGCGAAGATGCCGTGCCTTTCGCCGCCCTGCCGTGCGGCGCGGTTCGCCGCAACCACCGCGTGGATGACGTCGGTGCGGTCACCGGGCACGATCAGCAGGCTGCCCGGCCCGACCCGCTCGATGAGGTGACGCGGTTGCATGGCGCCAATGGCCACGTGCTCGATGGCCCGATCGAGGTCGTCACACCAGCTCAATACCTCGCCCTTGACCTGCTCGAGGAGCATCGACAGGGTTGGATTCGAGAGCAGCGGCCGGTAGGGCAACATGCCCAGTAGGTCAATGCCGTGCTTGGCCAGCCCATCGCGCAAGGTGTCGGGCAGCGAAGGGTGAGCGTCGGCATCCACCTTGTTGACGATGGCGCCGACGACCTCCACGCCGTGGCGCGCGAACAACGCGCGGTTGAGCACGATCTCGTCGATCGGCCGGCCGACGCCGGCCTCGGCGACGATCGCCGCGGGAGCCCCGAGCATGCGCGCCACGACGGCGTTCGAAAGGCCGATCACCGAGCCCACGCCGGCATGGCCGGTGCCCTCGATGAGTACCAGGTCGTGGGCGCGACCCAGCCGCCCGTGAGCGGCACGGATGCGCTCCGGCAGGTCGGACTTGACCTCGCCCTTGATGTACGCCTTGGTGAAACCACGCGGGATGTGCACCGGGCTCATGTCGGCCAGGGCATCGTTCAGGCCCAGGGCCGCACGCATCAGGATGGCGTCCTCGTCGGCCGGCGTCCCCTCGACGACCTCGTAGCGTTGGCCGACCGGCTTGGTGAAACCGGTGTTCAGGCCGCGCTGGTGGAGTGCCTGGAGCAGACCCAGCGCGACCGTGGTCTTGCCACGGTTCATGCCCGTTGCCGCGAGATACAGGTGGCGCATCGGAGCAGTTCGCCGGCGGTTTGCTAGGAACGGTCGCGGGCGGCCTGTTTGCGCTCGATGACCGCGATGGCGTCCTTGATGCGTGCCAGGGCGTCGGGGTCGATCGTCTCGTCGTCGGTCTGCGGAACCAGGCGGTCGAGGATGTCGGCGATGAGGCTGTAGAAAACGGCCGCGTCGGCGACGAAGAACTGCGGCTCGTTGTTGTAGCGGACCATCGTCAGGCGGCCCTGCAGCACACGCCGGTCATCGACGTGCGCAACCTGGGTCGAGAAGTTGTGGCCCTGGATGCCGTCGGGATTGTTCAGGAAGTTGAGCGCGTTATCGATGGCCAGCCCGAAACGCGCGCGCCAGGCGACGAGCCGCTCGTGGACCTCCGGCGGGATGTGCACCTCGGCGACCTGGTCGAACACGTCCGGCGTGACCGTGAGCAGGCCGACCAGCGTGGTGCCTGCCCGCGCGCCGAGCATCACCTGAAGTGAGCGCTCGAGCGTGAAGACCTCCGAGTCGAAGCGCGGGCTGGTGATGACATCGGTCAGCAGGTCCTCGACGTTGTCGAGCATCCCGCCATCGCCCAGCGCCGTGGCGAGGTGGAGGATCTCCTCCTTGAAGAGGAACTGTTCTTCGTGGTCGAGCATCGGGGCGCGATCGTAGCACCCGTTCGGCGCCAGTCAGCCCTGGGCAGCCTCGACCATCCGGCCGGCCAGGGCGGCTGCCCTTTCGTCGCCGAGCTCGCGTAGCGATCGCCAGAAGCAGAAATCGAGCACGGCGCTGACGGCGAGGTCGACGGTATGCGGGTCGCGCGCCGCCTTGCGCAGCGGCTCGGCGAGCACCTCGGCGGCACGCGCGAGATACGCGAGCAGGCCTGCCTCGATCACCGCGTCGAGCGCCGGCAGCAACTTCCGATCGCGCAGCACGTTGGCGGTCATTGGCTCGGTCTCCCGGTACCACTCGTAGATGCGCTGCAGCCCCATCCGCAGGCGTCTGGACGGCTCAGTAACGTTCACCAGCTGGTCCAGGTCGGGCGTGGGGTGGAGGGCGCGCCAGTGGGCCGAGCAGGCGGCAAAGAGCTCGCCGTCGGTCGGGAAATGGTTGTAGACGGTCAGGCGCTGCACTCCGGCCCGCCGGGCAACATCGCTGATGCGCGTCGCGGCCGGGCCAACGGCCTGGTGAAGCTCGAGCGTGGCGTCCGTTATCCGCTGGCGCGTTGCGGCCGCCCGCTGGGCGCGGACTCGCTGCTGATACCGGCGTCGCTGCTCCATTTGACTGGACGGCATGTTAAACCAATTGACAAGCAGCGGGCGCAGGCCGACTATTGGCTTTACAGGCCGTACAGCCAAAGAAAGGAGCCCCCGCATGGCGACTGCGCTGCGATCCGTAATCCGCCCCGATGAGGGCGACGTCGTCCACCTTCACGCAATCGGCGTGCGCTTCCTGCTGACGGGCGATCAGACCGACGGACGCTTCAGCCTGGTCGAGCATCCACTGCCGCCCCACGCGCTGGGTGCCCCGCCGCACACGCATCGCGAGGAAGATGAGTACTCGTTCGTTCTCAACGGACGCCTGGGCGTGCAGGTGGGCAGCGAACGCTTCACGGCCGAGCCCGGCGAGCTGGTGATCAAGCCGCGTGGCATCGAGCACGCCTTCTGGAACGCAGGTGACGAGGAGCTCCGGCTGCTCGAGTTGATCTCACCCGCCGGCTTCGAAGGCTACTTCCGCGACCTGGCACGAGCGTTCGCCGCTGACGATCTCGAAGCGCAGCGCGAGATCGTCGCGCGCTACCACCTGGAGATCGATCACGCCAGTATTCCCGCGTTCGCGGCAGAGGTCGGCGCTCGCCTGGGCTGACGCCGAACCCCTGCGCAAGGGTCTGGCACGAGAAGAGCCCCGGCCTTGCGGCCGGGGCTCTCGTTTGCCGTGCGGAGAACGCGATCTACGGATAGAGGCCGCGCATGGCGGTTGCATCGGCCACCCGCTGGACGGCCAGCAGGTACGCGGCCAGGCGCATGTGCACCTGCTCGCGCTCGGCGATCGTCACCGTCTCGCCGAAGGCCCTGGTCATGACCTCGTGGAGCTTCTCGTTGACGTTCTTCTCGCTCCAGTGGTCGCGGTTGAGGTCCTGCACCCACTCGAAGTAACTGACCGTCACGCCACCTGCGTTGCACAGGATGTCGGGGATCAGGAAGGTCCCGTTGCGGAAGAGGATCTCGTCCGCCTCGGGCGTCGTCGGGCCGTTGGCCGCCTCGGCGACGATCTTGGCCTTGATCCGCTCGGCATTGTCGGCCGTGATCTGGTTCTCGAGGGCGGCGGGAATGAGCACGTCGCATTCGATCTCGAGCAGTTCGGCATTGGTCACGGCCTTGGCGCCGGGGAAACCGACGACGGTGCCGTGCTCAGCCTTCCAGGCGACGACACGACTGATGTCGAGGCCCTCGGGATTGTGGATGCCGCCGGTCGAGTCGGAGACGGCGAGGACCTTGGAGCCCTCCTTCTCCATCAGTTGCGCGGCGATCGACCCGGCATTGCCGAAGCCCTGCACCACCACGGTGGAAGTCTTGAGGTCGATGCCCAGGTGCCGGGCGGCCTCGACGACACAGTAGACAGTGCCACGCGCGGTCGCTTCGTTGCGGCCTTCCGACCCGCCGAGCGAAATGGGCTTGCCGGTGACGACGCCAGGAACCGTGTACCCGACATGCATCGAGTACGTGTCCATGATCCAGGACATCGTCTGGGCATTGGTGTTGACGTCCGGCGCGGGGATGTCGCGCTCGGGGCCGATGAGCACCTCGATCTCGGTCGCGTAGCGACGAGTCAGGTTCTCCAGCTCGCGGCGGCTGAGCTTCTTGGGGTCGACGACAACGCCACCCTTGCCACCGCCGAAGGGAATGCCGGCGACGGCGCACTTCCAGGTCATCCACATCGCGAGCGCCTTGACCTCGTTGATGCTGACGTCCTGGTGGTAGCGGATGCCGCCCTTGGCCGGCCCACGGCTGAGGTTGTGCTGAACGCGGAAACCGGTGAATACACGAACGCTTCCGTCATCCATCTTGACCGGGAAGTGGACGTGCAACTCGCGCCGGGGCTCACGCAGTACCTGGCGCAGGCCAGGATCGAGGTTGAGCTTGTCCGCCGCAATGTCGAATTGCTGCTGCGCGACGTGCCATGGATTGATGGCCGGCGCGGCTCGCTCGGTGGTCATGAAACTTGCGCTCCTCCTAGAAGGCGAGGCAGGGACCCGCGAGGACAGGTAGCGGGTCGAAAAGTGGACCGAGAATACACCGGCTTCCCCACGCTCCAGATGGGCCGGTAGTCACCTTCCCCCCACTGCCATCTATCCCTTGGCGAGGGGCAAGATGACTGCCCCGTACACGCCGGGACCCACATGCGGACCGACCGACGGGCCGACCAGCTCGACCATCATCTGCTCGCGCGGGAAGTGCATACGCGCGGCAAGGTCGCTGGCGAACTGCTCGATGTCGCCCGCCTCGCCGTGGAGGACCGCGACCATTTCCGGCTTCACGCTGGCCAACAGCTCGAGCACGCGTTCACGTGCGCGGCTGCGCGTGCGCGGCCGGTCGGCGGTATCGACGATGCCAGCCTCGATGGTGATGATCGGCTTGACCGAGAGCAGGTTGCCGATCGCCGCCCGAGCCGGGCTGATACGCCCGCCGCGTTTGAGGTATTCAAGCGTTTCGAGCGCCAGGTACAGGCGCAGGTCGCCCTTGCGCCGCTCGAGCTCGGTGACGATGTCGGCGCCCGACACGCCCGCCTTCGCCCGCTCGGCCGCGAGCAGCGCCAGCAGGCCGGTGCCCATGCTCGCCGACTCGGTGTCGACGATGTGGATCGCCTTGCCCGGGAACATCTCGCGCGCCACCTTGGCCGAGTCGACGGTCGCCGACAGCTTGGAGCCGATGCCCACGTACACGATCTCATCGACGCCGCCCTCGAACAGCCCGGCGAAGGCCTCGCGAAAGCTGCCCGGTGAGGCGGCAGCGGTGGTCGGGAAAGGAGCACCCGGTTTGGTCAGCTCGCGCCAGAAATCCTCGGGGCTCAGGTCGATGCCGGCGCGATACTCGCGATCGCCGAAGTACACCAGCAGCGGTACGACCGTGATGCCTGCCGCCTGCGCCTGTTCGCGCGGCAGGTCGCTGGCCGAATCGACGACGATGCCGACCCCGCTCACCGGGTGGCCCCCGCGTGACTCCTAGGCCACCCTCTCGAAAGCCATCGCCACTGACCCTCCCCCGCCGAGGCACAGCGTCGCGAGCCCATAGCGCCCCTCTCTCCTCCGCAACTCGTGCAAGAGCGTCGCCACGATACGCGCTCCGCTGGCACCGATGGGGTGGCCGAGCGCAATCGCACCGCCGTTGACGTTGACCTTCGACCAGTCGAAGCCAAGCTCCCGTCCGTCGGCGAGAGTCTGGGCCGCGAACGCCTCGTTGATCTCGATCAGGTCGAACGCGTCGATGGGCATCTCGATGCGCGCCAGCAATTTCTGGACGCCTTTGACCGGGGCGAGGAAGAGCCACTTGGGCGCAACCTCGGCCTGGGCGTAGCCGATGATCCGGGCGAGTGGTTTGAGGCCCAGACGCTCGACGGCACGCTCGCTGACCACGACCGTCGCCGCGGCGCCGTCGGTGATGCCCGGCGCGTTGCCGGCGGTGACCGAGCCCGCGGCGCCGTCGGCAGACATTTCCTGGTCCGGTTCCGGCAGCGCGAACGCGGGCTTGAGGCGGGCGAGCGCCTCGAGGCTGGTGTCGCGGCGCGGCCCCTCGTCGGTGTCGAACAGGACTTCATCGCGGCCACGCCGAATGGGCACCGGCACTATTTCCGCGGCGAAGCGGCCGGCGTCGATCGCGGCGATGGCACGCTGATGGCTCTCGAGCGCAAAGGCATCCTGGTCGGCGCGACTGACCAGCTCCTTGATTGCGACGCGCTCGGCATGGGTGCCCATGTGGCAATCCTCCACGCTGCACCACAGGCCATCGTGAACGGTCACGTCGACCAGCTCGGCGTTGCCCAGGCGATAGCCGAAGCGTGCCTTGGGGACAAGGTACGGGCCCTGGTTCATGTTCTCCATGCCGCCGGCAACGACGACCTCGGCATCTCCCGCGCGGATCTCGGCCGCGCCGAGCATGATCGACTTGAGACCCGAGCCACACACGCGGTTGATGGTCGTCGCGCTCGTCTCGTCACCCAGGCCGCCCTTGAGCGCCGCCTGGCGAGCGGGTGCCTGGCCCACGCCCGCCTGCAGCACCTGGCCCATGAGCACTTCGTCGATGGGCGTGCCGTCGGGCAGGCCGGCTCGCTCGACCGCAGCGCGGATGGCGATGCCGCCCAGGGTCGTGGCCGGCACTTCCGCCAGCGAACCCCCGAACTTGCCGATCGGCGTGCGCGCCGCCGAAACCAGGAAAACTTCGCCGTTTGGATGCCCGCCGTTGCCACTCACCCGGCCATGTTACGACCGGGCGCCCGCGAGACCATGTCTTGCAGAGCTGCGCCAGACCGGTTTGCAGCTGACGTATTGACACTCCACCCAACAAGTCGATAATCGATTATCGAGGGGATGAGTCGTCGAGCGCTCGAAGGAGGCGTCATGGTGGCCGAGCCGTTCACTCTGGACCTCGACTCCGTCCTGAACCGGAACTACCCCGGCATCACCCATGTCGACCCGAAGAAGACAGCACTGCTGGTCGTCGACATGCAGGGTTACTTTCTCCACCCCGACCAGCCGGCGTATCTGCCGGGCGGTAACGGTGCGCCGTCGAGCGAGACGGTGCTCGAGAACGCCGTCCGCTGCGTCGAGCTGTGCCGGAAGCACGACATACCAGTGATCTGGTCGCGCTGGGGCCTTCGCGGCGACGGCTGGGATGTTGGCCGTTGGGCGCCCAAGTGGCCGGCCTGGCACGCGGGAACACCACAGGGCCCCGCCTGGGAGAACCCGGAGGTCGAGATCGCGGCGCCGCTCAAGCCGGCGCCGGGTGAGCCCATATTCGACAAGAGCCGCTATTCGTCGTTCTGGGGAACGCCGCTCCAGACATTCCTGCAGCACCTGCCCGGTGTCGACACGCTGATCATCATTGGTGTGACCACCAACTTCTGCGTCCGCTACACCGTCGAGGACGCCTTCTCGCTCGACTATCACGTATTGGTCATCGCCGACTGCACCACGGCGACCAACGACCCTATCCAGTACGAGGTGAAGGGAAGCGGTCAGTACGTGGCCGCTCTGAAGGACTTCCAGATCGGCCTCGGCGATGTTTGGACGCTGGCCGAGCTCGAGAAGAATCTCGCGTCGTAACCGGGAGGGCCTGACCATCGGGGGGCGCTAGATGGAGGCGCCAGCGATACATCGCACGTAACCACCACGCTGGTTCGCGCGCTGCGGCCCACGGCCTTCGGTCGCCCAGGAGAGCCTCGCTGCGCCGGGTCAGCTGCCCGACGCCCCAAATATGCCTGGGAGAGGAGACATGCAAGCGAACAAGGCGACCCAGGAATACACAGTCGCCGCTGGTCAAGGCGTTGATGCGGTCGGCAGGGTAGAAACCCGAGGGATCGACCAGATCCCCGATGTCGAGCGCAACTCGAACCCGAGGAACATGGCGGCGGCCTTTGCCTCGGTCCAGTTTTCCTTCGTAATCGTCTTTTTCGGCTGGCTGCTGGTCAGCTTCGGCCTGGGCTTCTGGTCGATCCTGACGGCAGTCACGGTAGGCGTGGCGATTGGCAGCCTGGTTATCGCGGTGATGGCCCTGAGCGGGCCATTGACGGGAACCAACCAATCCGTGTCGAGCGGCGCCTACTTTGGCGTCAGGGGGCGACTGATCGGCAGCGCCATCGCGTTGTTCATCGACGTCGTTTTCCTCGCGCTGATCGCTTACACGACTGGCCAGACGCTCGTCGACGGTGCGCACATCCTGTTCGGAACCGCAACGGGCACCGTGCCGCTGGTCATCGGCATGGTCATCGCCTGCATCCTGGTGGTGCTGATCGGCTATTTCGGCCACGCCACGTTGGTGGCCAGCTATAAGGCCTGGCTGGTCGTCGGGCTCATCTTCCAAATCGTGTGGGTGATCGTCGCCTCGTCCACTTTCCAACTGGTGTCGGACGGCGAGTACCTCCTTGGCTCGTTCCTGCCAACGTGGCTGCTGGCGGTAACAGTCGCGATCTCCATCCCGATCAGCTACATCACATGGCCAAACGACTACGGCCGGCGAATGCCTCGGAACACGAGTCCGACGCTGCTCGCGCGCTGGGCCTGGCTGGGCATGGCCGCCGGCTGCTGGATCGCCCTGATGCTCGGGGCATTCATCACCATGACGTTCTCAGACATGTCGGTCTCGTTCGTCGACGGCAGCTTTGCCGCGATTCCAACGTGGTTCGTAATCCCGCTAATGCTCTATGGGTTCCTGGGCAACGCGGTCAACGGCGGCCCCGGTGTCTACAACTCAGCACTGGACTTGCAGGCGTTGTTCTTCCGGGTGCCGCGCCAGGCTCTCGTGCTGGTTATCGGCGTCGTGGTATTCGTGGTCGCTTACGTGGGCACGATTCTGTTCGATGCCATCGACACCCTTGACGCCCTGGTGCTGATCATGATCGTGGTCGTCACGCCATGGGCGGTGATAACCATGGTCGGTATGTGGATGCGCAAAGGGCACGTCCTGCCGGACGATCTGCATGCGTTCGCCATTCCCGGCGCTCGCGGACCCTACTGGTTTACTGGCGGCGTGAACTATCGCGCTGTCACGGCCCTCGTGGTCGCTGTCATCGTCGGCCTGCTGTTCTCGGCCAACGGCCTGTTCACTGGGCCTCTGGCAGACTCCGCCGGCGGCGTCGACCTTAGCTTTATCAGCGCCGGTCTGACCGGCGGAGTTCTGTATTACATCTTTGAAAGAGTGTTCCCCGAGGTCGGCGTGCGTCCACCTGCGCCGAGCGGGCCACCCGAGGGCCGGGAGGCGCAGGCTACGTCGTAGCCGCTCCCAAGGCACCTCACAGCTGAGAACCGGCCGTTCCCCAGCTCGGGGACCGGCCGGTCTTTTTTGCCGGCCGTCCGGCGCGGGCGATCGGTGTAGGACGCAGTCGTAGACTCGCCCGGTGATCGCGTGCCCACGGTGTGGCCACCCTAACGCCGCAGACGCGCGCTACTGCTCGAACTGCGCCATGGCGCTCAGGCCGAGCGCGCCGCCAGCCGAGTCCCGCAAGACCGTGACGATCCTGTTCATGGACGCGGTCGGCTCGACCGGCATCGGTGAACGCTCCGATCCGGAGACGCTGTCGCGCGTCATGGGCCGCTACTTCAACGAGATCCGCTCAGTGGTCGAACGCCATGGCGGCGTCGTTGAGAAATACGCCGGCGACGCGGTCATGGCGGTGTTCGGGTTGCCGGCGGTGCACGAAGACGATGCGCTGCGCGCCGTCCGTGCAGCGGCCGAGATCAGGACCCGGCTGACAGAGTTGAGCCCGCGACTCGCGTTGGAACGGGGCATGGCCGTCGAGTGGCGCACGGGCATCAACACGGGCGAGGTGCTGGCCGGTGACAGCAGCAAGGGCCAGCGTTTCGTTGCCGGCGACGCGGTCAACGTCGCTGCGCGGCTCGAGCAGGCCGCCCAGCCCGGCGAGATTCTGCTCGGCAGCCAGACCAACGACCTGGTCCGCGGGGCTGCCCTCACCGAATCCCTGGCGCCGATCACCGCCAAGGGCAAGGCGCAGCCGCTGGCGGCCTACCGGCTCACGTCGGTGATCGCCGAGACGACGCGCGGCCACGGCCGCCTGGACACCCCGATGGTGGGCCGGGTGCGTCAGCGAAGACTGCTCGCCGACGCTTATGACGCGGTGGGCGACGAGGGCGTGTGCCACCTGTTCACGGTGCTCGGCGCCGCCGGAGTGGGCAAGTCGCGCCTGGTCCGCGAGTTCGTCAGCGATATTGCCGATGGCGCCCTGGTGCTCACCGGACGCTGCCTCTCATACGGTGAGGGCATCACCTACTGGCCAATAGCCGATGTCATTCGCCAGGCGGCGCGCATTACCGAGAACGACGAGCCTGACCTGATCGAGGCCAAGCTCGCACAGGTCATCGGCGACGAGCCCGACGGGCCCAAAGCGGTCGCGCGCCTCGCCGAGGTGCTCGGCGCCAACGAGGGCAGCGCCGGGCAGGAAGAGATCTTCTGGGCCGTGCGTACGGCGATCCGCTCGCTCTGCCGGACGAGACCCGTGGTGATGATCCTCGAGGACCTGCACTGGGCCGAGCCGACGCTGCTCGATCTGGTCGAGCACCTGACCGAGTGGTTGCGTGAGGCACCACTGCTGCTCATCTGCCTGGCCCGCCAGGAACTGCTCGAGACCCGGCCGATGTGGGGTGGCGGGGGCCTGTATGTGACGACCATCAATCTCGAGCCGCTCAGCGCAGCTGAAAGCGTCGAGCTCGTGGGCGGACTGCTGGGCATGGCGGGCCTGGATGAGAAATTGGAGGGGCGCATCGCGTCGGCGGCGGAGGGCAATCCGCTGTTCGTCGAGGAAATGGTCGGCATGCTCATCGACGGCGGGCAGCTCGTCCGCCGCAACGGCGGCTGGGCGCTGCAGGGCGACATTGGCTCCATTGCCGTACCGCCGACAATTCACGCGCTGCTGGCCGCCCGCCTCGATGGCCTGCCCGGCAGCGAACGCTCCGTGCTCGAACGTGGCGCGGTGGAGGGCAAGGTCTTCCATGCCGGCGCGGTTGCGGAGCTGGTCCCGGACGCTGCGCGCGACACCGTGTCGCCGCAACTGCGTTCGCTGTCGCGCAAGGAACTGGTCAGGCCCGAGCGGCCCGAGTTCGCCGGCGACGAGGCGTTCCGCTTCCGCCACCAGTTAATCCGCGACGCCGCGTATTCGAGCCTGCCCAAGGAAGCCCGCGCGGACCTGCATGCCCGCTTCGCGGGTTGGTTGAGTCGCGTGGCCGCAGAGCGTATGGCCGAGTACGAGGAGATACTCGCCTATCACTATCAACAGGCCCACCGGTACCGTGTCGAGCTCGCCATCACCGACGAGAAGACACGGTCACTCGCCCGGCTCGCCGCGACGCACCTGCTCGCTGCCGCTCAGCGCGCACTCGACCGGGCAGACGCCAACGCAGCGCTCAAGCTGCTCACGACCGCATCCGAGCTCGCGCCATCGGGCGAGCCCCTGCGCACCAGGGTCCTGGCCGAGCTGGCAGTCGCGCTCGGCATGTCGGCTGATTTTGCGAAGGCTGGCGAAGTTGTGGCGCAGGCCATCGCGGCGGGTGAGGCGATTTCCGACGAGGGCGGGCTGGCGTACGCCGAGCTGGTCCGCCTCGATACGCTCGGCTCACGCAGCGCGATGCCTATATCGGAAATCGTGCGCGGCTGCGAGCGACTGCTGCGCGTGCTCCAGGACTTCGATGATCGCCGCGGGGTCGAGAAGGCAACGTCGGACCTGGCCCGGTATCAATTCTTTGCGGGCCGTGCCGCGGTGGCTGAAGAGATCCTCGAGCGTGGACGCCACGGCTCGGATGGCAGCCGCCGGCCAGTGAGCTACTGGATGCCCATGGTCCTGCTCTGGGGTCCCACACCGGTGGCTGATGCCGAGCCGCGGGTCAAGGCGATCCTCGAGCAGGCCGCCGACCGTAACGTGGAAGGCAACGCTGAGGCCGCCCTGGGTATGCTGCGTGCCCTCGTTGGGTCGTTCGACGAGGGCCGTGAGCATGTCCGCCGGTCGATCGAGATACGGCGCGAGACTGGTCTCTTCGCGGCCGCGTTGGGCCATCAGGGCAATTTCCTGGGCCTGCTCGAGCTCATGGCGGAAAACTACGACGAGGCCGAACGGGTTTTGCTGGAATCGTACTCAGGGCTCAGCGCGGCCGGCGAGCTCGGCTTCTCCTCGAGCATCGCGGGTCATCTGGCCGACCTCTACGTGCTCCTCGAGCGGCTCGATGACGCCGAGCGGTTCGCCGCGATCGCGCACGAGACGGCGACGGCGGATGATGTCGATGCCCAGGTGCGCGCATGGGGTGCGCTGGCGCGCATCGCAGCCGCCCGCGGGAACATCGAAACGGGCCTCGAGATCGCCGGTCGGGCGACCGCGATGATCGACCAGACCGATTACCTCGAACTCCGCGGCGACACGCACGCCCACCTGGCCGAGGTTCGGCTCGCGGCCGGCGATCGCGCTGGCGCGCGCGAGTCGCTGGCGCTCGCGCTCAGCCTCTTTCAGTCCAAGGGAGTGCTCGTCCGATCGAAGCGCGTCGCGGAGCGCCTGCAGCGCCTGGAGGTCTAGCGTTCAGCGCGGCGGATCAGTCGCGCGGGTAGGTATGGAATCCGCGGCCGGTCTTCTGGCCCAGATGGCCGGCGTCGACCAGCTGGCGCAGCACGGGCGGCGGAGCGAAGTGCGGCGCGCCGAAGCCCTCGTGCAGCACTTCCATGACGTGCAGGCACACGTCAAGGCCAATGAAGTCGGCCAGCTCGAGCGGGCCCATGGGATGGTTGAGCCCAACCCGGGCTCCAGTGTCGATGTCCGCGGCGGTACCCAGGCCTTCCTCGTAGGCCTTCATGGCCTCGGCCAGGAAGGGCATCAGCATGCGGTTGACGATGAAGCCGGGCCGGTCGCGGCTGACGATCACCTGCTTGCCGATCTCCGCCGCCAGGTCGCGGACGTAATCGACGGTGGCATCGGACGTTTCGACCGCGCGGATGAGCTCGATCAGCGGCATCACCGGCACCGGGCTGAAGAAATGCATGCCCACGAACCGGCCGCGACGCTCGGGTGAGACAGCCGTCGCCAGGCGCGTGATGGAGATTGAGCTGGTGTTGCTGGCGAGGACGGCCGCCGCGGGCGCGACACCGTCAACCTCGGCAAAGAGATCGCGCTTCACCGTTTCGTCCTCGAAGACAGCCTCGATCACCAGTTCGACCGACCTGGCGGCTTCCTTCAGCGCGCTCGAGACGTTCACGCGCGCCAGCTGCTCCGCACGCTGCTCGGCAGTCAGCTTGCCGCGGCCCACCGCGCGCTCGAGGCTGGCGCCGATACGTGCGCGACCGGCCTCCGCTCGGGCCAATTCGGGCTCGTAGAGCGTGACCTGATGGCCGGCCGCGGCCATCACCTGGGCGATGCCGTGGCCCATCAGCCCGGCGCCACAGACCAGGACCCTGCGTGCTGCCGTTTCCGTCATCGGCCCTAGGCTAGCCGTCCGATGGCCGCGACAACAGGGCCAGCAGGCGATCGGCCGCGGCATAGGGATCCGTCTCGTGCCCGGCCAGGGCGCGCAGCGCGGCGTCGCGCGCGGCTGCCCGCTCGGGCGCGTTGAGTCGTGCCGCCACGCGCTCGGCGAGGATGCCACTCAACTGGGCCTCGGCGCGCTTCAGCGCGGTGCCGGCGGCACGGTCCACATCGGCCGCGCGGCGCGCGGCGTCGCGGCGGTCCAGCGCGGCGAGCAGTTCGGGCACGCCTGTGCCGGACAAGGCCGAGGCGAGCATCACCTCGGGGCGCTTGGGCCGCGGCCGGTCGCCCGCCGCGCGGTCATGCTGCGCACCCACGGTCAGCATCGCGCGCAACTGCGCCGCCGCGCGGTCGGCGCCGGGCCGATCCGACTTGTTGACCACGACGATGTCGGCGACCTCGAGCAGGCCGGCCTTGATGGCCTGGACCTCATCGCCCATCTCCGGGGACTGGACGACCATCGTCGTGTCGGCAATGGCGGCAATCTCGACCTCGCTCTGGCCGGTGCCGACGGTTTCGATGAAGATCAAGGGGAAGCCGCACGCGTCGAGGACGGCGGCCGCGGCGACGGTGCTTGCCGCCAGGCCACCGGCATGGCCGCGCGAGGCCATCGAGCGAATGAAGACATCGGGGTCGCCGGCGTGGACCTGCATGCGCACACGATCGCCCAGGATCGCCCCGCCGGTGATCGGTGAGGACGGATCGATGGCCAGCACGGCGACCGGCCGGCCGGCAGCACGGGCGCGCCCGACCAGCGCCGCAACCAAAGTGCTCTTACCCGATCCCGGCGCGCCCGTGACGCCAACCAGGTGGGCTCGGCCGGCGAGCGGATAGAGGACGCGCAGGGCAGCCTCGCCGGCCGCCGTGCGGTTCTCGACCTCGGTCAGCAGTCTGGCGAGCGCGCGCCGATCACCCGCGCGGGCGCGTTCGACGGCTTCGCCGTTCACGCCCGCGCGTGGACGTTCTGGCGGATGAAGTCGGCTACTTCGCGGATGGTTGTCCCGGGACCGAAGACGCGCGCCACGCCGGCGGCCTCGAGGGCCGGGACGTCGTCGTCGGGGATGATGCCGCCGGCCGTCACCAGCACGTCGTCCATGCCCTGCTCGTGGAGCATGGCCGTGATGCGCGGCAGCAGGGTCATGTGCGCGCCCGAGAGGATGGACAGGCCGACCACGTCGACGTCCTCCTGGAGCGCGGCTGAGGCGATCATCTCGGGCGTCTGGCGCAGGCCGGTGTAAATGACCTCGAAACCCTCGTCGCGCAGGCCGCGGGCGAGCACCTTGGCGCCGCGATCGTGGCCGTCCAGGCCCGGTTTGGCGATGAGCACCTTGATTGGTCTATCGGACATCGACGCGATGATATTCGCGTGCGCTCGGGCGCCGCGCGTCAGCGGGGCGTGCCGGCCTCCTCCGCCGGCGGCTCGGGCAGCGCCAGGTCGGCCATGTGCTCGACGTAGTGGTCGTAGCTATTGCCGGCGATCACCTGGGCGGCCCAGCGTTCATGCAGCGCCAACTGAGCGTCGGTCAGTCGATCAACGTGGCGGGTCAGGCGGCTGTACGACATGTCCAGCTCCTGCAGCACCTCGCCGGCGGTGCGGCCGACGGCCTGCCTCGCCACGCGTGCGTTGAACGCGTCGGGGTTCTCCGATTCGGGCCGGTTCTGCCGTTCGCCGCTGGCCACGAACGCGCTGAGCCGGTCGGCCGTCAGTTCGTGCCACGCGGCAACGTGCGCGAGCATCTGCTTGCGCGTCCAGCTCCGCGGATCCGTCTCGTCGAGGTGCTCGTTCATCAGCCCGGCGGGAAACCGGTCGGCTGCGGCCCTGAACTCGACCCACCCCGCGGCCATGCGCGAGACCGTGTCGCGGACCGTGGTGGGCAGCTGTTCGTCGTTCATGGTGGACCTAGATTGTGGGCGCCGGGCGCTGCAGATGGCTGAAGAACTCGGCCCGCGTACGGTCGGCCGTGCGGAACAGGCCGAGCACGTGGCTGGTGGTCATGATCGTGCCCGGCTTGCGCACGCCGCGCATGACCGCGCACAGGTGTGACGCCTCGACCACGACACCCACGCCGCGCGGCGCCAGATGCTCCATCAGGAAATCGGCAATCTGGCGGGTCATGCGCTCCTGGACCTGAAGCCGGCGCGCGTACATCTCGACGACGCGTGGAATCTTGGACAGGCCGATAACGCGCCCGGACGGGATGTAGGCCACGTGGGCGCTGCCGAAGAACGGCAGCAGGTGGTGTTCGCACAGGCTGTAGAAGGCGATGTCCTTGACGACCACCATCTCGCTGTAGTCGACGTCGAAGATGGCCCCATTGAGCAGGCGTTCGGGATCGACCCAGTAACCGGCGGTCAGCTCCTGGTACATCTGCCGGACGCGCTTTGGCGTCTTCTCGAGCCCGGCACGCGCCGGATCCTCGCCCATCTCGACCAGGATCTGGCGCACCGCCGCCTCGACCGCCTGGTCGCCCGCGGCACTCGGCGCGCCATCGTCGGCCTCGTAGCCGTCTTCGCCGACCTCGTGCTCGATCTCGTCAACGAGCAGGCGTACCCGCTCAGGCAGCTTCGCATCCATCCGGCCGATTCTGACATCTGAGAACATCCGTGCGTGCAAATGCAGTCGCCGGACATTCAACTATCGCTTCAAGAGCGCTATGACCCGCACGGCGTCTGCTACGGCTGCGGGCCGGCCAATCCCCTCGGTCTGCACATTCGCAGCTTCCCGGGCGTCGGGAGCGAGGTCGTCGCCGAATGGCAGCCGCAGCCCAATCACCACGCCTTTGGCGAGGTGCTCAACGGCGGTGTCATCGGCACGCTCTTCGACTGCCACTGCAACTGGACCGCGGCCTACCACCTGATGCTGCAGCGCGGCGCCGCCAAACCGCCGACGACGGTGACGGCCGACTACCACGTCAAGCTGCTGCGGCCGACCCCGACCGGCGCGCCGGTGCGCCTGCGTGCCCACGTCGTGGACGCGAGCGCCGATCGGGTGATGGTCGAGGGCACACTCGAGGCCGACGGCGATGTCTCTGCGACGTGCCGTGCCACGTTCGTCGCGGTCAAGCCTGACCATCCCGGTTACCGGCGCTGGTGAGCAGCCGCGAGTAGCGCTCCCAGCGCGGCTGCCAGCTCGTCCGGGCGATAGCGCATGAGGTTGTGGCCGACGCCGGCGAAGACGCGCACGTCTGGCCGCGGGGATCCCTGGGCAACGCGCCGGGCGACGAGCTCGTCGAGCGCGAGGCGGCGCTCGCGCGCCTGTGGGTCGTCGGCGGCGCCGCTTTCGGCGACGAAGATCAGCAGTGGAACACGGCTACGTCCGAGGGCGGACGCCGGCTCGTAGTCGAACATCGCGGCGATCGTCGCCTGCAGGGCGTGCTGGCGGATGATCGGCGCGACGTGGCCGGCATGCTTCTCGTCGACCGCGGCGCGCGCTGCCCGCTCCTGGTCGGCGTCCCATGAGGCGGGGTCGTAGTCGCGCCGGTCGGTCAGGTAGGCAGTCATCGAGGCCATGACCTCGGGCGGGTCGCCGATGGACCGCGCGTACTCGGCCGCGGTCTGGCCGGTGGCCTCCTCGAGTGCCTCCCAGCCGGCGTCGACGAGAGCCAGCCCGGCAACCGAATCGGGCGATTCCGCGGCAAGGGTGGCGGCGACAAGCGCGCCCAGGCCGTGACCGGCGACGAGCGCAGGTGGACCGCCGACGCTCGCTCCGTACCCGTTCGCCGACAGGACCGTCAGCGCATCGAAGGCAAGCGACGGCAGGTCGTAGCCGGCACGCGGCGAGTCGGAGAGCCCATGCCCGCGCAGGTCGGGCGCGAGTACATGCGCGGCGTCGCGCAACCGTCGCGCCACCGGCGCCCAACTCCAGGCAGTGGCGGCGAGACCGTGGAGCAGGAGCAGCGGTGGCCCGACGCCGTCGTGGGTGGCGCCCCAGTCGAGGTAGTGCAGCTGGTCGCCGGTCTCGGCCGTGACGACCATCGATTCGGGCTCGCCGGGCATGGTCACCGCTCTAGTATGGGAACGTGCCGCTCACGCGCCGCGGAACCCAGGCTCGTCGCCTGCCGCACCGTCACGTCTACATTCCCGATGCCCGGCACGTCCCGTTCGAGGAGCTCGTCGAACAGGCGCTGGCGGCACTCCCGCCGAGCGCTCAACAGCTGCTCGAGAGAGTCGCGATCGTCATCGATGACGAGCCCACGCCGGAGCAGCTGCGCGAGAACGGGTTGGCGGAGGACGAAACGCTCTACGGCCTGTACGAGGGCACGACGCTGACCGCCTACGGCGCCGACCTGGTGCCCTTCCCCAACAAGATCACGCTTTTCCGCCTGCCGCTGGAGGGGGATTTTCCTGATCCCGACGAGTTGGCCGACGAGGTTCGCAGGACAGTCGTCCACGAGCTCGGCCACCACGCCGGATTTGACGAACAGAGGCTGCACCGACTGGGTTTCTGAAGAGTTGCGTGTTTGCGCAAGTAATGAGAATATAGGCGACATGACCAGCGCAACGCTGCCTGCCGACGACGTTGACCGTCAACGAACGGCGATCATCGCCCGTGCGCTCTCAGATCCCAAGCGACTGTGCGTGCTGGAAACGTTGGCGCTCGGCGAGCGCTCGGTCAGCGAACTCTCGCGTGACGTGGGCTGCCAGGTCCCGAACATGAGCCAGCACCTCGGCGTGCTGCGCACGGCGGGCCTGGTGACGGCGCGACGCGAGGGCACAACGATCTACTACCGCCTCACGGACCCTCGGGTCATTGAGGCGTACCGCCTGATGCAGAACATCTCGGCAGAAAGGAACTGATGGCAATGGCAGATATCAAGGTCGCGACCGACGCCAACTTCCAGGATCTCGTGCTCAAGAGCGAGGTGCCGGTTGTGGTCGACTTCTGGGCCACGTGGTGCGGACCTTGCCGCATGGTCGCGCCCGAGATGGTGAAGCTCCAGGAGAAGTACGGCGACAGCGTGCAGGTGGTCAAGGTCGACGTGGACGCCAACCCGATGCTCTCGCAGGCGTTCAACATCATGAGCATCCCGACCATCGCCTTCTTCCGGCCGGGCACCGATGCCAGCGGCAACGCCTACACGCCGCAGGGCGTGGTCGGCTTCCGGCCGCTCGAGCAGCTCGAGGCGCAATTCGGCCTCAAGCAGTTCCTGCCGGCCGAGCAGCCCGCGCAACAGGCCGACACGGCCGCCTGAACCAAACTCACCCAATCGGGCTGGTTTCCCAGCCCTCCTCCTCCAACGAGACCCCGGCGCGCAACCGGGGTCTCGGCGTTTTCGCGGCAAGGCCTCGGAGGGACCCTCGACACATTCTTCCCATCCCACGGCAAAAGTCGCCACGAGTTGCCGTTGAGCGGCACATACGACCGCGCAACCGGTTGCAGATAACCCAAATCCGCTGGATCGACCCGCTGAAGCTGTACTGAGCGGCTATTTTCTGCCCCCAGACGGCAGGTTCGCCCGTTACCGGCGCACCGCATTACCGCAGTGCGGTCGTTTGTGCCGTGGGCCGGCAAACGGCTCGCGCCGGCCCGGCAGTCAGCCGGCCACGCGCCAGGCGAGGCGGAACCAGGCGACCAGACGATCTCGTGCCAGGGGATCGGCCCAGCTGGGCGGCGTGAAGGCAATCCATTCTTCACCGCGGTCGGATGGCGCGGTGTCCGGCGTTCGCAGTGCGGCATCGGCCACGTCCGCGCGAAGGCGCAACTCGACGCTTTCGCCGCGTGCGACCGCGAACACCTTACCCGCTCGCGCGTACCGCAGGGCGCCGGCCTGCGCGTCGGCGGCCACGTCGCCCAACTCGGCGGCCAACCCCGTGAGCAGCGCGGGCAGCCCGCCAAAGTCCTCAGGGCTCATCGGGATTGTCCGGCTTGCGTTCTGTGCGCGTAACGGTCCACGCCCCCACGTCGAAGCGCCCGGCGAGCAGCAGGTTCCACGCGCTCTGGACGCCGACGACCAGGTAGATGCCGATCACCAGCCCGATCACGTACAGCGCCAGCACCGGGTCGACCAACAGCCAGGGCGCAGCGCCGATCAGCGCCAGCGACGCAACGGCGGGGACAACGTAGCGCACCCAGTCATTGGCCCTGGCCTGGGCGATCCACAGCTTGCGCAGCGGGCCCTGCAGGAGCGGCGCGCTGGCCGACAGGGCCGCGAACAGGGCGACGATGAGCAAGCCCAGGCTTGGCAGCCAGGGCTGCGCCGGGGGCATGAGCATGACCAGGCTGATGATCACCGGATAGAAGAGCGTGGTCGCACTGTCCACGGCGAGTGGGACGAGGGCTGGCTTCTCCTCGCGACCCTCGAGCTGGATCGTCAGGCCGATGAAGACCAGACCCAGCAGCACGGCGCCGGCCCCGGCGGCGGCGACGAAGAACTCGCGCCATCCAGCGATCGCGACAGCCAGGGCTTCATCCATCGTTGGAGATTGTGCGCTAGACGGCGACCGGTTCGCGGTACTCCCCGAAGACGGCGCGGAAGACGCCGCACATCTCGCCGAGCGTGGCATACGCGTTGGAGCATTCGATCAGCGCGGGCATCACGTTGGTTGCCGTCGAGCCGGGCTGCGACGACAGGTCGCGCAACCGCGCCAGCGCAGCCGCGACTTGCTCCGGATCGCGCTCGCGCCTCACCCGGGCCAGCCGCGCCAGGTGGCGCTGGCGTGATTCCTCGCTCACCTCGAGGAGCGGGATGGCGAGGTCCTCCTCGGGATCGGCATGCACGTTCACGCCCACGATCTCGCGCTCGCCGGCGTCGAGCTCGCGCTGGAAGCGATAGGCCGCGTCGGCGATCTCCTTCTGCGGGAAACCGGCGGCGATGGCCTTGACCATGCCGCCGAGGGCGTCGATCTCGTCGAGGTAGTGCCACACCTGGCGCTCGACCTCGTTGGTCAGCGACTCGACGAACCACGAGCCGCCCAGCGGATCCACCGTGCCGGCAACGCCGGTTTCGCTGGCGATTACCTGCTGTTGACGAAGGGCGAGGAGCGCGGCCTCGGCCGAGGGAACGGCCCAGGCTTCGTCGTAGGCGTCGGTGTGCAGGCTCTGCGTCCCGCCAAGCACCGCCGCGAGCGCCTGGATGGCGACGCGCGTCAGGTTGTTGAGCGGTTGCTGGGCAGTGAGCGAGACGCCCGCGGTCTGGGTGTGGAAACGCATCCACGTCGAGCGCTCGTTCTCCGCTCGGTAGCGCTGGGTCATCAGCTTCCACCAGATCCGCCGCGCGGCACGGAACTTGGCGATCTCCTCGAAGAAATCGCTGTGCGAATTGAAGAAGAAGGAGAGACGCGGGGCGAACTCGTCGACGCGCAATCCGCGCCTGATGGCATCCTCGACGTACGCCATGCCGTCGGCAATGGTGAAAGCCAGTTCCTGCACCGCCGTCGAGCCGGCCTCGCGGATGTGATAACCGCTGATGGAGATCGTGTTCCACCGGGGCAGCTCGCGCGTGCCGAACTCGATCGTGTCGGTCACCAGGCGCATCGACGGCTCGGGTGGGAAGAGGAACTCCTTCTGGGCGACGAACTCCTTGAGGATGTCGTTCTGGGTCGTCCCCTCGAGCTTGTCGCGCGGGAAGCCGCGTTTCTCGGCCGCGGCGATGTACATCGCCCAGATGGGCGCGGCCGGCGAATTGATCGTCATCGAGGTCGAGACGCGGTCGAGTGGCAGGCCGTCGAGCAGGACCTCCATGTCAGCGAGCGAGCTGACGGCCACGCCGCAGGTGCCGAACTCGCCCTCGGCCTCGGGGTCGTCCGTGTCGTAGCCATAGAGCGTGGGCATGTCGTAGGCGATCGACAGCCCCGTCTGGCCGGCGTTCAGCAACTGGTGGAAAGCGCTCATTGGTGTCCTCGGCCGCACCAAAACCGGCGAACATGCGCATCGTCCACAGGCGGGTGCGGTAGCCCGTGGGGTGGATGCCGCGCGTGAAGGGCGGCTCGCCCGGAAAGCCGACATCGCGCACGGGATCGAAATCCGACCAGTCGCCCCTTCCCTCGCGCAGCCGATCGCCGAGGTGATCGATGGCGGTCGGGCCTCCCCCGCCGGCATTGGGTCCCTGCCAATCGAGCGGCGTATACAGCCGTGCGACCTCGACGTCACTGATCGTGCTGAAGCGCGGCCGTCGCTCGCCTGCCTGGTTCGTGGCACGTGCGAGGGTGTCCCGTTGCCAGCCCTCGCGGCGTGCCCGCCAATCCGCGTCCATCGCTCGGACGATAGCACCGGCCGGAGGTCGGCTCCCCCGATCGATGCCTAGCCGGCAGTCGCCCGGCTTTCGTACCCTGCCGCCTCCGGCCGGCTCCTGCCCTCGTCCCCGCGTTCATCGAGATCGGCGAGGATCACGCGCGCCTTCTGCACGAGCTCACGATCGCGCGTGATCGTCCGTGCGATCCAGTCGAGATAGGCCGGCTCGAGGAGTTCGACCTCGCCAAGCGTGTAGCCGTGGAAGCGGCCGAAGTTGAGCACCGTCTCCCGCGAAGCCTGCAGTGTGGGCGGCGGCTGTGGCCGGCCGCGACGGCGGTGGACGGGACCGGTGGGCGTGCTGGCGCGCAGGTCTCGTTCGCGCTCGAAGCGGTGTCGGTCGGGCGGTTGGTGACCGGGCATGGTTCGTGCCGGTTCGTGCAGGCGGCTGTTGCGCGGGCGGAAGGACGCACTGGTGTCGTAGCGGGCGGTAACGGGTGGCGTGCGCGGCGGTGGCGGCGGACCGCCGCCGTTGGTGCCGGCCTCGGCATAGTCCATGAAGTCGTCGAAACTCGGGCTGGCGCCACCGCCGCGTGCCTCGGCGGCGTGCGCGCGGCGTCCTTCGGGCGAGCTGTCGAAGCGCGCGCGGCGCACTGGATCGCGCAGGAGGTCGTAGGCCGCGTTGATGCGTGCCATGCGCGTGGTCAGCCGGGCCGCCTCTTCGCCATCACCGGCGGCGTTGTCGGGGTGGTGCTCGCGCGCCAACTCCCGCCAGCGGCGCTTGATCGTCGCGCTCGATGCGTCGCTCCGCACCTCGAGCACGATGTAGGGATTGCCGCGGAAATGCTGGTCGGGCATCAACGCCTGAGGCTACCACGGGCCGCACCGCGGACCAGCGGACCGGACGCGGCGGGACGGGACACGGCGCGGACCCGCCACACCGCAGACCGGACGTCTGGCGGGCCGAATGCGGTCAGGTTTCCGTCAAATCCGGGAGATAGCCGGACGGAGATGGCGTGGCAGACGCACTTGGCATCAAAGCCCGCCGAAACGCGGGAAATGACGGCAAGCGAGCGCACCGGCCGCAAATGGCCGGAAATGACGGGAAGCAACGGCCCGTATAGTCCCACCGTGACGCTGCACCTGCCTTTCCAGCCACCGCTCGAGCCGATGCTCGCCAAGCCGCAACCGGAACTGCCGCGCGGCGACGGTTGGCTGTACGAGCCCAAATGGGACGGCTTTCGGGCGATCGTCTTCCGCGCCGGCGACGAGGTCTACATCCAGAGCCGCGACCTCAAACCGCTCGAGCGCTACTTCCCGGAACTGCCGCCCGCGTTGCGCGCGAACCTGCCCGAGCGATGCGTGGTCGACGGCGAGATCGTCATCCCCGGTCGCGACGACGGACTCGATTTCGAGGCCCTGCTGCTGCGCATCCACCCCGCGGCGTCGCGCGTCGAGATGCTCGCCCGGGAGACGCCGGCTTCATTCGTTGGCTGGGACCTGCTCGCGCTCGGCGAGGACGACCTGCGCGGCCGACCGCAGGGGGACAGGCGGCACCTGATCGAAACCGCGCTGGCCGGTGTTGAGCCACCGATCCACCTGACGCCGGCGACATACGACGTCGACGTGGCGCGCGACTGGTTCGAGCGCTTCGAGGGAGCCGGGCTGGACGGCGTCGTGGCCAAACCCCTGGACGCCGCGTACCAACCCGGCAAGCGGGCGATGGTCAAGGTCAAGCACGCTCGCACGGCTGATTGCGTGGTGGCCGGCTTCCGCTGGCACAAGAACGGCCCGGGCACGCACGTGGGTTCGCTGCTGCTCGGGCTGTACGACGACACGGGCAGGCTCCATCACGTGGGCGTCACCTCTTCCTTCAGCTGGCCCGAGCGCGAGGCCCTGGCGACCGAGTTGGCACCGTTGCGCCACGACGCGCTCGACGGTCACCCGTGGGCCGAGTGGGCGGAGTGGGCAGGCGGCGGCTCGGCCGATGCGAGCGGCACGCGCATGCCCGGTGCCACCAGCCGCTGGAACCGCGGCAAGGATCTGTCGTGGGAGCCGCTGCGCCTCGAGCGTGTCGCGGAGGTGGGCTACGACCACCTCCAGGGTGATCGCTTTCGACACGCGACCACCTTCCGTCGCTGGCGCCCGGACAAGCGCCCGCACGATTGTCGCTACGACCAATTGGAGACGAACGCCCCCTACGAACTGAGCCTGATATTCGGCGGCGCTTGAGAAAACGGCCTTCAGGGACCTTCTCGCTACCGGTAAACTCCTCCACGTCCGTGCTTAGCCCAAGAGCGCAGGCACGCGTAGCGCTGGCGGGCGGCTGCCAATGAAGCAGGAGGAGCAGATGGCTCAACAGCCACAGTGGAGTCCGCCACCGCAGCAACCTGCCGGCTGGGGTGCGCCGGGCTACGGTGGCGCGCCGCCCCGTCCAACGGGCGTCACCCTGGCCAGCATCTACCTGATCGTTATGGGCGTTCTGTTGGTACTTGGCGGCGCCGCCTGCGGACTGGCAGGTGGGGCCCTGTTCGGCGTAGGCAGCGGGACTGATGCCACCGGAGTTTTCGGCGTCTTCGCCGGCATCGCCGTTGTCGCGGGCCTGATCGCAGCCGTTCTTGGAATTCTGCAGATCGCCGCCGGGGCGGGCGCCATGGGCGGCAAGGGCTGGGGGCGTTGGATCGGGATCATCTTGAGCGTGATATTTGCGATCCTGTTCATATTGGGCGGCCTCAGCGCGCTCGGCGATACCGCTTCATCAGGCGTCGTCAGCCTGGTTATTGGTGTCCTCTACGCGCTCTGCGCGTGGGCGTACATCCAGGCCAACGCCTACTTCTCCTTCCGCCGCTAACCATTCGTCACTTACCAGGTAGGCCAAGGACGCCGGCTGGCTGGCCCGGCCGGCGTCGGAGTTCCATCGGGGGTAACCGATGACCGACGAGAGCAAGAGCGACCAGCAGAATCGTGCGCCTGACGACGCAACGCTTGACCAGACCGCGCCGCCCGAACCTTCCCCGGCGGATTCGGATGACGCCATGACCACCGCGGACCAGGTGCCAGCGGCCGACGACCAGGTGCCAGCGACCACCAGCGCTGGGCAGCCGCCGGCGTTCGTTCCTTCGGCACCGCCGCCGAGCGAGCCCGCCGCGGTCGCCGGCCACGACGAGACAGACACCGACGTGTGGCAGGCGCCGCCGCCGGCACCAACCGTTCCACCGCCCAGTCAACCTTGGCGACCGGCAGCTCCAGAGGCTGCCACTGCGACGGATCAGGTGGCTCAAACAGGCCAGCCCGGTCAGGCCGCGCCCGCGGCGTGGCAGGTACCGCCTCCGGCGCAGCAAGGGGCAACCCAGCCGCCGGACACGTGGCGGGCTAGCGCCGGCAACCAACAGCCTGGGCCGTATCAGCAGCCCGGCCAGCCGGGCGCCTACCAGCAACCGCCGCCCAACCAGGCGCCATATGGCCAACAGCCATATGCCCAGCAGCCGTCCGGTCAGGCGCAGTATCCCGGCCAAATGCCGTACCCGGCACCGGCCGGCTACCCGGCCGGTTACTACCCGCCGCCGGTGGGCAAGGGAACGTCAGTTGCCGCCGTACTCGGTGGCCTGCTGCTACTCATCCTCGCGGTCGGCGTGGCAGTGGCCGGTGGGTGGCTCTTCACCCAGGGCGACGCAATGGGCCGCTTCATCCGCGACAACTCGATCAGCCTGTTCAACACCCCGATCCAGAGGGAAACGCTGCGCTCGATCGCCAGCGCTCTGCCCGCCGCGCTGATCGTCGTCGGCGTGCTCCAGCTGTTGTTCGCCGTCGGCGTCTTCACCCATCACGGTTGGGGCCGCTGGTTGGGCGTGCTGATGACCCTGCTCGGCATCGTGGCGAGTGTGTTCGTGATCGCCATCGCGCTCGCACTCGAAGCCAGCCTGTCCGTGGCGGCGCTGATCGGCCTGTCGCTGCTCGTCGCGTACGCCCTGACCCTGCTGCTGCTGCTCGCCGGTGGCGGCCATTTCCGGGCCCGGACAGCGCCAGGCTGACTCGTCAGGGCCTGCGTCGGGTCGGCCTTTCACGCTGGCCGGAACGATCTGGTCCAAGCCACTCTGACCAGGGGTCGTAGTCGACCTCGAGTGGTTCCTGCCCGGGCCGCTGGGCCTCCGGCACGTGCTCGAGGTTCAGCCTGATGCGCGTCCATGTCGTGTTGCGGCCACGCATGGAGTCGGTCAGCACGTCGGCCGGCTGCAGGTACGGCACGACATCGGCGTGTTTCGCCTTCCAGCGTTCCAGCCCGGCGAGCGCCTCGTCCTTCTTCGCGGCACGTGCGATCTCGATGAGCGGCTTGGTCGATCGGCGCCGCCCACCGGTGCCGGCGGCCGCTCGCTCGAAGCGACGCTCGAGCGCTGCACGCGATTTCTCCCGCACGGCTTGGGCCTCGGCGCTGTCGTATTCCTCGGCGTCGCGGCGCTGTCGGGAGGGCTGGACGCGCGGCGGCTCACCCTCCTGTTTGCGGTAGTTGGGCGGCCACGGCGCGTCACCCAGGCCCTCGGCCTCGTCGCGCGCGGATAGCTCCAGCAGCGCGTCGAGCGAACCCACCGCCTGATCGATGCCGGCGTGCGCATCGCCGTCGCGGGCGTAGATGGCCGGAACCGTTCCCAGCGTGAAGTCGGCCGCCTCCGCGTCGGGCACCTGCGCCCACGTCAAGGGCATCGACACCCGCGCGTCGGGCAGCGGGCGCACCGAATACGCAGAGGCAACGGTGCGGTCCTTGGCGTTCTGGTTGTAGTCGAGGAAGACGCCGTGGCGCTCCTCCTTCCACCATTTGGAGGTCGCCAGCGCCGGAGCGCGGCGCTCCACCTCGCGCGCCAGTGCCAAGCGCGGCACGGCGCACCTGGCCAAACGTCCAGCGCGGCGCGATGCGCACGTTGATGTGTATGCCGCGCGAGCCCGACGTCTTGGGCCAGCCGACCAGCGCGTGGTCGACGAGCACCTCGCGGGTGACCATCGCCACGCGCCGGATGTCGTCCCACGCCACGCCCGGAACCGGATCGAGGTCGACGCGCAGCTCGTCGGGATGGTCCAGGTCGTCCGCGCGAACCGGATGCGGATTGAGGTCGATGCAGCCCAGGTTGATGATCCAGGCCAATTGGGCGGCGTCGGTCAGGACGATCTCGTCGGCGGTGCGGCCGGACGGGAAGGATAGCGCCACCGTCTCGATCCAGTCCGGGCGCGAATCGGGTGCCCGCTTCTGGAAAAAGAACTCGCCGTCGGCGCCGTTCACGAAACGCTTCAGCGCCATGGGCCGGCCGCCGGCGCCGCGCAGCGCACCATCGGCCACTGCCAGGTAGTAGTTGACCAGGTCGAGCTTGGTATAGCCGCGCTCGGGGAAGAAGACCTTGTCCGGGTTGCTGATGGCGACCTGTCGACCGGCGACGTCGATCAACAGCGGCTTGCGCGCCAAGGTCAGTGGGCGGCCCGCTCCGCGAGCCAGCGCTCGTGATCGGCGCGCAGCATTTCGAGCGCCAGGTCGAGCTGCGCCCAGCCGTGCACGTCGACCTCCTTGTCCTCGAGCAGCTTGTAAGTGGCAAAGAAGTGCTCGATCTCGCGCAGCCGCTGAAGCGATACGTCGTCGAGCTTCTCGACGTGCTCCCACAGTGCATCGCCCAGCGCGACGCACAGGACCTTGAAGTCCTCGCCCTTTTCGTCGCGCATGCGCAATCCGCCGACCGGTCGTGCCCACACGTGGCAGCCCGGGAAAGTCGGCTCGGCGATCAGCACCATCGCGTCGGTGTGATCGCCATCGAGCGCGCGCGTGCCCTCGATGTAGCCGTAGTCGAAGTTGTAGAAGACGGCCGAGGTGAGCACGCGGTCGAGGCGGATGACGCCCGTGGTCTCGTCGTATTCGTACTTGTTCCGGCTGTGCGCCGGAATCTCGACGACGACCTCGATGACGTGCGGGAACTCGGCGGCCCGGTCGACCATGGCGCGGACTCTACACTGCGAATCGTGGACGTCGAGCACGCCATCACCCGACTGCGCGCGCTGCGCCATTTCAGCGACCAGCCGCTGGTGGACGACGATCTGGCGGCCATCCTCGATGCCGGCCGCCACGCCGGCTCATCCAAGAACCTGCAACGCTGGACGTTCGTGGTTGTCACCCAACGAGATTGCCTGCAGGCCCTTGCCAAAGTCGGCGACTCTGCCGGCCACCTTGCCGGCGCAGCCACAGGAGTGGCGCTCGTGACCCCCGATCCGCATGCGCCCGGCGCACCACTGTCGGTCATCTGGGACCTGGGTCGCGCCGCGCAGAACATGATGCTGACAGCCTGGGCACGGGGCATCGGCTCGGTGCCCGCAACCGTGTACGACCAAACGCTGTGCCGTTCGATCCTCGGCTACCCGGACGACCGGCGCTGTGAATACATCCTGAGCTTTGGCTACCCGGCCCGGCCCGGCACGCTGGACAGGCCGCCGCGCGCCGGGGGTCGCCGCGCACTCGCGGACGTCGTACGCTGGCAGCGCTGGTGAGCGCCTGACGGTGGAAGTGTGCATCGCGGCTAGGCAGCCGGGCCCACATTCGCTACCGTTTGCGTTCGTCACACAGTATCGAGAGAGCAAGTTCGAGGAGAGGAGTGCTGTGCGAGTGCGAATGCTGGCCGGCCTGGCCGTTGGATCGATCCTGCTGTTCGCCGCGGCGTGCGGAGGAACCAACCCCGATAGCGGACCGGGCGATTCGGGGGGTGGACAGGGCCAGCTCCCAACCGCCTGCAGCGATCAGGCAGCGACAGGTGGCGCCCAGATAAGCATGGTGTCGCCGCACTCCCTCGACCCAGCTGACGTGACCATCAACGCCGGCGAGAGCGTGACCTGGACGAACAACACGACCAGCCCGCATACCGTCAGCTTCGACGGCGGCCTCGACTGCGGCTATGTGCTCATCGGCAAGTCGGTCTCGGTCCAGTTCGACAGCCCGGGCAGCTACCACTACGTCGACAAGATCGTCCCCCAGTACATGTCGGGGACTGTCACCGTCCAGTAACCCCGTTCGCCCCGCGACGTATCCGACGTGCCGCTGATCATCGGCACGTCGGGCTGGCAGTACCGCCACTGGCGAGGCACCTTCTACCCACGCGGGATCGCCCAGTCAAAGTGGCTGGAGTTCTATGCCGCGCGCTTCGCGACTGTTGAATCGAACGCCGCTTTCTACCGGCTGCCCGAGCGGCTGACATTCGCCGACTGGGCGGCGCGCACGCCGCCCGACTTCACCTGGGCGGTCAAGGTGAGCCGCTTCCTGACGCACGTGAAACGCCTGCGCGAACCGGCCGAGCCGGTCGAAAGGTTCGTCAGCCACGCCCGCGGCTTGGGGGCAAAGCTCGGTCCCGTGCTGCTCCAGCTACCACCACAGCTCAGCCGCGACGATGACCGCCTGGAAGAGACTCTGGCCCACTTCCCGAACGGCATGCGCGTTGCGGTCGAGTTCCGCCACAAGAGCTGGTGGTCCGCTGGCGTGCGCCGGATCCTGGAGCGGAACGGCGCGGCGCTGTGCTGGGCCGACCGGTTCGGGCCGCACACGCCGCTCTGGCGCACGGCCGATTTCGCCTACCTGCGCTTCCACCACGGTCGGGCGGGGCCCGCCGGGTGCTACGGGCGGCAGGCGCTGGCGACCTGGATCGAGCGTATTGATGACGTATTTGACCGGGCCAGCGACGTCTACGCGTACTTCAACAACGACGGGCACACATGTGCGCCGGCCAACGCGGTCGTCCTCGCCCGCCGCGCCGAGCGCGTTGGGTGGCCGACGACTCGGGTTTTCGCCCCGGGCTGAGATCACGGTCGCCTAGCCCGGCCGGTCAGTCGGCCGGGAAACCGGGTGCGGGCAGCGGTGGGCAGCGCAGGGGCTTGTCAGCGCGGTAGCCCAACAGGTAGTCGGCCTGGATGAGGGTGTGCAGCTGGCTGGTGCCTTCATAGATGACCGCCGCCTTGGAATTGCGCAGGTAGCGCGCGACGGGGTACTCGTCGGAGTAGCCGTAGGCGCCATGCACCTGGATCGCATCGAGCGCGCACTGGACTGCGTGATCGGTGCAGAACCACTTGGCCAGGCTCGTCTCCCTGGTACTCCGCTGGCCGCGATTCTTCAGCCAGGCGACCTGCCGGCATAACAACCGTCCGGCCTCGATGCCCTGGCCCATGCGCGCGATCATCTGCTTGACCAGCTGGTGGCGGCCGATCTCCGCGCCGAATGTCTTGCGCTCGTGCGCGTAGCGCAGGCTCGCGTCGAGGCACGCCTGCGCCAGGCCCACGGCGCCACTGGCAACCGTGAAACGGCCCTGGTCGATGGCGCTCATCGCGATGGTGAACCCCTCGCCCTCCTCGCCCAGCCGGTTGGTGACCGGCACGCGCACGTCGTCGAGGTAGATCTCGCCGGTATTGCCGGCGTGGATGCCCAGCTTGTGCTCGATCGAGCGCGTCGTCAGGCCGGCCATCCCCCGTTCGAGGATGAAGGCCGTGATGCCGCGATGGCCGGCCGCCCGATCGAGGGTGGCAAAGAGCAGGAAATGGTCGGCGACATCAGCCAGGCTGATCCACATCTTGGAGCCGTTGAGGACATAGTCGTCACCGTCACGCCGGGCGCTCGTCGCGAGGTTGGCGGCGTCCGTGCCCACACCCGGCTCGGTCAGGGCAAACGTGGCCAGCTTCTCGCCGCGCGCCTGCGGCACGAGGAAGCGCTGTTTCTGGTCTTCGGTGCCCCACTGCAGCAGGGTCAGCGAGTTGAGCCCGACATGAACACTCATCACGACCCGGAAGGCCGTGTCCGCCCGCTCGAGCTCCTCGCACAGGATGCCCAGGCTGACGTAGTCCATGCCGCTGCCGCCGTAGCCCACGGGGATCGGCGCGCCCAGGAAGCCCAGCTCGCCCATGCGCGCGAAGACCTCGCGATGGACCTCGTGGCGCTCGTCCCAGCCGCCGATGTACGGCTCGATCTCGGCTTGCGCAAAGTCGCGCACGGTGGACTGGACGAGGCGGTTCTCATCGGTCAGCGACAGGTCGATCGGCACCGCGACATTGTCGCCAAAACGAAGAACCGCCGGACTGTCCGGCGGTTCGTACGAAAAGGAGGGGTCCCGGTCTGCTAGCGGCTCTTGGCCAGGAACTGCTTGACGTCCTCGAGCCGGAAACGTCGATCGCCGCGCTTGCATACCCGGTAGAAAGGAAGCTCGCCACGATCGCCCAGGCGCTTGACCGTGTTTACGTGCAGGTGAAGCAGGTTGGCCACTTCGCTTGCGGTAAGCATTGGGCCCAGTTCCTGGACTCCCATCGAAGCCATTCGGTGTCCTCTCTGTCGGTCGCGTTCAAGGCGGGGTTCTGCGGTGCAGTAACGGGACGAATGCTGACCTTTGGCCTAGAGACGAACAAGCCGTACTTTGGAGAGGGAGTATCGGTACGACGGGTGTTGCGGGCGGTCAACACCCGGTAGGGGCCTACTCGAAATCGAGCCGGCGGACCTCGGGACGCACCGCGAGCACGGCAGCCACGCGCGCCGGCTCCGTGCGCAGCGCTTCGGCCACCTCGTCGAGCAGGACATTCAGTGCATCCTCGGCCGCCTCCCGGGCCGCGCGGTCGAGCGCCCGCCGCAGCCAGGCGCGGTCGGGCGCTGAGCGCACGGCCTCTTCGCTGAGCAGATCGGCCGCCAGCGCCCGGACCACGTCGTCCAGCCGGCGGCGGCCGCCGATCGAGGCGAGGCGACGGCGCAGGCGATCGCGCGGGTCGTCGGTCAGGGCGCGGCGCAATCGGCCGGCATCGGCCGACGGCGAACTGACATGCGGGTGCGCTGGTGTCATGGCCACGGTGATGCTCCGAGCTGCGCTGGGAAGTCAAATCTGACACGTGGATGTGTTCGCATCATTACCGGCAGGTGAAAAGACCGTTACGCAGACGTTGCGCGCGGCTCACGCCTCCTTGCGGATCTCCTCGAGGTCCAGTTCCCGTTCGATCTCGCGCAGCGTTTCGTCGCTGATCTTCCGGCTGTCGCGCAGCTCGATAACGGCGCGACGCTGCGCCTCGATCACGCCGCGCTGGATGACCTCATGCTCAACGCGCTCCTGGCGACGCTCGGCGGTCTCCTCCGGGTCGTCGGTGGCGAGATGGCGCTCCCGGTCATGCAGGCCCAGCTCGAGGCGGTCGAGCAGCGGCTGGTGGCCGGGCCAGTTGGGTCGGATGCGCTCGATCTCGGCCAGGCCGGCCGTGTAGGCGGCCTCACGCGCCAGGGTGCCCTCATCGCCATCGAGCTCGACACCGTCCCAGCGCGTGCGCTGAAGCAGGACGGGCAGGCTCAGCCCCTGGCCGACAAGGGTGAACACGATCACCGCGAAGGTCAGGAAGAGCAGCAGGTTGCGCTCGGGAAAGCCGGCCGGCAACGCCAGGCCGGCGGCCAGCGAGACCGCTCCGCGCAGGCCCGCCCAGCCGACCACGAAGGTGTAGCGCGAGGCCAGCCGCCGATCGACGCGAGCCACCTCCCGGCGCGGCGAGTTGGGCAGCAGGCTGGCCGCGTAGACCCACGCGAAGCGCGCCACCACGAGCACGGCGATGGTCAGCAGGGCCAGTCCGACAACGTCGATCAGACGGCGGTTGCCCAGCCCGGCGACGATCCCGGGCAACTGCAGGCCGATGAGCACGAACAGGCTGCCATTGACCACGAAGCCGACCATCCGCCAGGTGCTCAGCCACAGCAGCCGCGTGTCGGGCGACAGGATGGTGCCCAGCCGCCGGCCCACCATCAGCCCGGCGGTAACCGTCGCCAGCACGCCCGACAGCCCCAGTTCGTCGGCCGGCAGGTACGCGGCATAGGCCACCACCAGCGAGAGCAGGACCTCGACCGGCGGGTTGTTGAAGCGGCGCAGGATCTCGATCGCCAGCCAGCCGACGACCAGTCCGACCAACACGCCGCCGATCGCCGCCACGCCCATGCCGGTGACGAGGTCGGCAATGCCGAACGTGCCCGTGACGACCGCGGCCACCGCGACGCGGTAGGCGACCAGCGCGGTGGCATCGTTGAGCAGGCTCTCGCCTTCGATCAACGTGCGTACGACGCGCGGCACGCCGACGCGTCGAAAGACGGCCGTCGCCGCGAGGGCGTCCGTCGGCGCCACGATCGCGCCGAACGTGAAGGCCACCGGCCAGCCGAGACCGGGAATGGCCAGGCCCAGAGCGAGGGCCACGAGGACGGCCGTGAAGAAGACCAGCCCGATGGCCAGGCGGACGATGGGCGCGATGTAGCGGCGCAGCTCGCGCAGCGAGGTTTCAAACGCCGCACTGAAGAGGAGCGGGGGCAGGAAGACGACCAGCACCAGCTGCGGGTCCAGGGCGATGTCGGGCCGTCCGGGCAGCAGCGCGAGCACCAGCCCGCCGATGACCAGCAGCGACGGATAGGGCACGCCAAATCGGTCCGCGATGCCGTACAGGACGGCGACGACGACGAGGACGACGAGGACCGCGGTCAGTGCTGCCACGCTGTCAGGGTCGCCGCCGCGTCAAGCAGGGCACCGTGCGCGGGGCGCCACCTCACGCGCAAGTAGCGTTCTTGGCCAAACTTTCAGGGCACGAGCGTTATGCCAGATCCGGCCACCCGCCGCGCGCGACCGCGAGCGCCCTGACGGCACCACCTGAGCGTGCATGGACTCATGGCCGGTGCGTGGCGGCGGGCCAAGTCCAATCGCTGGCCCCTTGTGGCCGACTAACGTGCACCTGGCGCGCGTTTGACCAGATACGTCGCCCGCGCAACCGTCCACTGGGCCAAAGTCCGAACGACCCGGCGCTGGCGATCTACCTGGGCGACTTCGCGGCCTAGGCGACTTCGCGGCGAATGGTGAGCGTGGCGAGTGCAGCCAGGAAGATGGCGATGCCGGCGAGCACGAGCAGGTCCAGTTGGACCGCCCAGGCGTCGATGCCCGAGCCCTTGATGAGCACCTCACGCAGGCCGTCGATGCCGTAGGTCATGGGCATCACCCATGCGATCGGCTGGAGAACGCCGGGCAGCGAGTCGGTCGGCCAGAAGATGCCCGACAGCAGGCCCTGGGGAACGATCACCAGCGGGATGAACTGGAGGATCTGGAATTCGGTCCGGGCGAAGGTCGACAGGAAGATGCCCAGGTTGACCGCGCAGATGGCCAGCAGCAGCGTGATCACGAAGGCGAGCAACGGCGAACCGGCGCTCGCGACGCCCAGGCCAAGGTTGACCTCCGGCAGCGGCCCGATCGCGTCGATGTGGATCGTGCCCAGCACGAACAGCATGACCAGCGCCACCTGGATGAGTGCGAAGATGCCGAAGCCGACGCTGTAGCCGACGACTATCTCGAGCCGCCGCACGGGCGTCGCGAGCAGCCGCTCGAGCGTGCCGCCGACCCGCTCGCGCAGGAAGCTGATGCCGGTCAGGATGAAGACCAGGAAGAAGACCACGAAGCCGACCAGCGCCGGCGTGAAGGCGTCGAAGAAGTTGCCCGTGCCGTAGATCGACTCCTGGGTGATCGTCGGGCCGCTGTCACCGAGGGCTGCGGCGAGGGCGCTGCGCAGCTCGCCGATGCGTGCGCTGTCCTCGGCCGGCGAGAGGCCCGGGGTCAGAACGAGAACGTTGATGGCCACTTGCCCGGGTAGTGGGGTCGGTGCGCCAGTTTTCGGCTGCAGGATGACCGCCACATCAACCGTACCGCCGCGCAGCTCGTCACGCGCGGCGTTCTCATTGCTGGTATCGAAAGTGACCGTCATGCCGGCGCCGGTCAGGGCCGCGGACAGACCCTGGGCGGCGACCTGGCCGCCGGCGCCGGCCTGGTTGACGATCGCGACGGTCGCGCTGGGCGGCGCCTGGTCGCGGATCACCCAGCCGAGCAGGGCCATGATCACGATGGGTGCCACGAACATCAGCGCCAGCGAGCGGTGGTCGCGGCGGAACATGTCGGCGATGCGCCGGCTGATGGCGAATGTTCGGCGTGTGTTCATTCGTCCGTCCCGCCGCCGCCCAGCTTCAGGAACGCCTGCTCCATGTCGTCGACACCCGCCTGGCGCTTGATGTCGGCGCCGCTGCCGCGCGCCAGCAGCTTGCCGTGGAACATGAGCAGCAGCTCGTCGCAGCGATCGGCCTCGTCCATCACGTGGCTGCTGACGACGAGCGTCTTGCCCTCTGCCGCGAGACTCCGGAAGTAGCTCCAGAACTCGACCCGCAATGCCGGGTCGATGCCCACCGTGGGCTCATCGAGGAAGAGCACCGACGGCCGATGGACCAGGGCGCAGGCCAGCGAAAGCCGCCGGCGCATGCCACCCGATAGCTCGAGCGCGGGTGTGCTCCTGCGCGTCGAGAGCTTGACCAGCTCGAGCACATCGTTCATCGCCGATCGGTCGCCCGTGCCCGACAGGGCGCCGAAGAAACGCAGGTTCTCCCAGACCGACAGCTCGACGTAAATGCCGTCCGCCTGGGTCATGTAGCCGATATGGCCCAGGTTCTCGCGGTCGGGCATGCGCACACCGAGCACGCGCGCCTCCCCGGCGGTTGCATGGGTCAGCCCGAGCAGGCTGCGGATGAGCGTCGTCTTGCCCGACCCGTTGGGTCCCAGCAGGCCGTAGATGCGACCCGGCGACAGCTGGAGGTCCAGTCCATCGACGGCCAGGATCGACCCGAAGCGCTTGGTCAGCCCGCGCGCCTCGACGGCCGGCTCAGTCGACGGCTGAAAATCTCCCATCGAGGACATCCTAAGGGGCCCGAGCCACGGCGTTGTGGGCCAGATGGACTGTTCTGGTGGTCGAAGGCGCCGATCAGATCCGGGTCAGGACCAGGTTCATCAGGCTGTCCGAATACTGGTCCATCTGGGCCTGGGTGTTGGCGGCGAACAGCACGGCCATGTCGATCTCGTAGCCATCCTTCTTGACCGTCAGGTCGCCGGTGATCGGGCTGTTGCGATAGGCCGCCTCACCCATCCCGGGCACGAAGGTGGCATTCGGGAAGGCCAGCACCGTCTGCCAATCCTCGTCGGTGTACTGGCGGACCGTGAGGCCGATGGTCATCCCGGACGTGGCGTCCTGGGCGTCCCACTCGCACTGCCTGACGATGTTGCTGTCCTGGTTGATGCCCGCCTGTACCGCCTGGCCGGTGACCTGCTGGATGTCGGCCGGCGTGAGCAGGGCGCACGCGTCAACCGTCGAGATGTCGCCGTTGCCGCCACCTCCGATGCCGGTGCCGGTGCCCGGGCCCTGACTCGCTCCCGGTCCATTGGAACAGGCCGCCGCCAACAACACAATTCCGAGCGCCAGACCAATCCGGTTCGCCGCCCTCACCTGGCCCATAACTTCTCCTTGGCAGAAGGAACAACCACGGACGGGTACGAATATACGGCGCCCGACACGGCCGTGAATGTGCCGCGTCAGGTTTGACATTCCGTGTTGGCGCTGCAGGGCGCGCCGTTTCGGTGTAGAACCTAGCCCCCTGAACCCAGCTCGAGGGACCGCTGGTGCTCTCACTCCTCGCCGGCGGGCGCCTCAGCTTCCGCCGTACCCGAGCCGACTGGCCGATCGTCACGGCGGCGTGGCTGATAACGCTGCTGGCCACCGCCCTGTTCGCGGCCGGCCCGATCTACTCGTCGGCTGCGGCCCTCGCCGGCCTGCGCCGTACCTTGGCCGATGCCGGCGCCGCCGATACGAGCGTCCAGGTCTCGCTGTACGGCACGCCGGCCTACGCGGCGAGCGTCGACGGCGAGGTGCAGGCGGACATGCACGCAGCGCTGTCGCCGTTGCAGGGCTCGGTCATTCGCGACGGGCGAGCGGCCGCGACGTTCGGGCTGACTGCCAGCACCGGCGGCCAGGCCGGCGATCAGGCCGTCCTGGGCTTTCTCGATGAACTGCCCGGCCACGCCCACCTGACCGGTGGCAGCTGGCCGGCGGCCGTTGGCGCGTCAGAACCGCTGCAGGTCGTCGTGCTGGACGCCGTCGCGACCGACCTGCACCTGGCCGTGGGCGACGGCCTCAGCCTGACCGCGCCGCAATCAGGCCCGCTGGCCGTCCGCCTCGTGGGCACCTTCGCGGTCAATGACCCGGCCGACGCGTACTGGTACGGCGATCAGCAGCTGACGAAGGGCATCGTCCGCAACGGCGGCTATCGCGTCCTGGGGCCATTCCTTACGACGCCCGACGGAGTGCTGGGAAATGCGGCCTTCACATCGGTCCACTTGCGCTGGCGCGCCCTGCCGGACTTCGACGGGCTGACCGTGGACAACGTCACCGGGATCCACGACCGACTGTCCGCGCTGCCGGACCAGCTGTCCGTGGCAACCAACGGCGGCCTGGACGTCGCCACCGGACTGCCGGACATCCTCGCCAACGCTGAGCGGTCGCTGCTCGTGACCCGGACCGAGGTGCTGCTGCTGATGGCCCAGCTGGCGATCATGGCCGGCTACGCGATCCTGCTGACGGCGTCCCTGCTGGTCGACCATCGCCGCGTCGAAACGGCGCTCCTGCGCTCGCGTGGCGCGGGCGCCGGCCGCATTGCGTGGCTCGCGTTCATCGAAGGGCTGCTGCTCGTTGTTCCGGCCGTGATCGTGGCGCCGTGGCTCGCCGTGGCCGGATCATCGGTCTTGAACTTCGCCGGGCCACTGGCCGACATCGGGCTACCCATCGAGCCGACGGTGACAACCGACAGCTACCTCCTCGCCGGCGCCGCTGGCCTCGCCTGTCTCGTCCTGCTCACCCTGCCGGCCTTTTTCGCCGGGCGCAATTTCGCATCCGCGGAACGCGAGTTGTCGCGTCAGGAGACGCGCACCTTCGGGCAGCGCCTGGGCCTTGACATCGCGCTGCTGGCCATCTCGGCCATCGCCCTGTGGCAGCTCTCGCTGTATGGCGCGCCGCTGACCAGGACCGTCCAGGGCAGCTTGGGCTTCGACCCCTTGCTGGTTGCCGCGCCGGCGGTCGGACTGCTCGCCGGGGGCATTCTCGCGCTCCGTTTCCTGCCGCTCCTCGCGGCCCTTCTCGAGGCCTGGGTCAGCCGCGGACGCGACGTGGTCGCCTCACTCGGCTCGCGCCACCTGGCCCGCCGGCCGCTGCGCTACACGCGGACCGCCCTGCTGTTGATGCTCGCCCTGTCGCTGGGCGTCTTCGCGCTCTCGTACGCGTCGACATGGTCGAGTTCACAGCAGGACCAGGCGGACTACCAGGCCGGTGCCGATGTGCGCGCATCGGTTCCCAGCCAGTTCGTCAGGGCGCCCATGTTGCCGGACGCGTACGCGGCTCTCCCCGGAGTCAGCGCAGCGATGCCGGTGGAGCGCATCAAGGGCGGCGTCTCGCTCGGCACCAGCTCATATGACCTTCTCGCCCTCGACAGTGCCGCCGCAGGTTCGATCGTCCACTTCCGTGCCGACGAAGCCACCCAGTCGCTCGGGCAGCTCATGAGTCCGCTGAGCGACGGGCGCCCGGCACCGCAGCTCGCGTCACTGCCAGCCGGCGCCACGCTCCTGCGGGTAGCGTCGCCACTGGACGTACGCCGGACCATCACCCTGCCGACCGGCCAGCAGGTTCCCTATCCCGTGTCACTCACGGGCATAACGCTGACCGCGACAGCCATCGTGCGCGACGCCCACGGCCTCGTGTACCAGCTCGGATCCGGACCCATCGCGCCGGTCGGACCGGGCGCCGTGATCGGGCTGCCGCTGGCGGCACAGGCCACCGATCCGGCGAGTGGCCCGCTCGAACTGGCCGCGCTCGAGATCGACGTTTCTGACCTCCCCGTCGAGGCCACCAGGGCGCGCGCCGGCGTGACCCAGGTCGCGGTGGGCGCCGCCCCGAGTGGCCCCTCGGGGCCGGTGGCGCTGGACGGCTGGCGCGCGCGGATGGCCTGGGGCCGCGACCTGCTGCAGCCTGTCGCGCCCGCGAACGTCGAGGGCACGACCGTCCACATCCTGCCCGACGGCGTGGGCGTTCTGCGGGTCATGTTCCTGGCCCCGGCGATCGACTCGCTCGCCGCGAATGTCCCGGTGATCGCCAACCCGGCCTTCCTCGCGGCCACGAGCACGGGCGTTGGCGACACGCTGCCGGTGGTCATCGACGGGCGGCGCCGGACGCTCTCGATCACGGGCTCCGTCGACACCTTCCCGACCACTGATCCGACGCGGCCGCTGCTGGTCCTCGACGAGCCGACCCTCGCACTGCTGCGCCTGCAACAGACCGGCGCCGTGCGCAACGTCGACGAATGGTGGCTGGCGGTAGCACCGGGCGCCTCCGCGCAGGTTGCCGCCGCGCTCAAAGCCGAGCCGTTCGACAGCCCCGACGTGGTCGCCGCCGTCGAGCGCGCGCGTAGCCTGAGCACCGACCCGGTGGCCCTCGGCATCATCGGCGCGCTGCTGCTCGGTTTCGTGGCGACCGGCGTGTTCGCCCTGGTGACCCTCGTGGCCAGCGCGGCGGTCTCGGCACGTCAGCGCCGCACTGAGCTCGCGCTGCTGCGCGCCCTGGGCCTGTCTGCCCGGCAACTGTCGGGCTGGCTGTGGCTCGAGAACGGCAGCCTGGTCGTGGTGAGCCTGGTGGGCGGGACCGCGATAGGCGTGGTCATCAGCTGGATTGCGCTGCCGTTCATCACCGTCACGCAGCAGGCCACGACGCCCATCCCGGCCGTGCTCGTGGACATGCCGTGGGACCGGATCGTCGTCCTCGACCTCGTCGTGCTGGTGGCCCTGGGCATCGCCGTGGGCATCCTGGCCGCGGTACTGCGGCGCATCGGCGTGGGCAGCATCCTGCGTCTGGGCGAGGACTAAAGATGCGTGCGATGTGGGCCGCCGCGCTGCTCCTCAGGCGGCTCCGCGCGGAGGCCGGGGTCGCGTTGCTGCTCTTCGTTCTCGTCGCCTCGACGAGCTTCCTGTTCGCCGCCGCGCCGCGACTGTTCAACCGCGTCAGTGACGCGGCGGTTCGCTACGCAGTGGCGGCGGCGGCGCCCGCCGCGCGCGACGTCTGGCTGTCGGCGACGGGCTACATCGGGCCGGGCAACGCCGGCGCCGTGTCGGGCGTTCGCGAGTACGGCCAGTTGCGCGAGGCGGAATTCCCGCCTTCGATCGAGCAGCTCGTATCGGCGCGCGCCCTGGCCTTCACCACGTTCCGCTTCGCCGTCCCGCAGTCGCCGGTGCGCGTTTCGCTGCGCTACCAGGACGGCGTGACCGACGCTGCGCCCCTGGTTGCCGGGCGGTGGCCCGTCGACCTCGGCATGGACTTGGAGCAGACGCACCTGGGCGACCAGGCCGACCCCAGGCGTGCCACCGACCGCTTTCGAGGCGGCGCTGTCGAGCGACGTAGCGAGGGCCCTGCAGGTGCAGGTCGGGGATCGACTCGACGTCGCCCTTGACCTGAGCGACCCGCTACTGCCCAACGCCAGCGGCTCTGCGCCAGGGGGCAGCGGTGCGGTGGGGCCGGGCACGACGGTGTTCGGCATCGCGCCGACACAGATCGAGGTGGTGGGTGTCTTCCAGCCGCTCGACGCAAACGCCGAAACGTGGAGCGGCAACGGCTTCCTGGAGCCCGGCTACCAATACGGGGCAGCGGGGCTCGAGGCCATCTATGCCACCGCCTACGTCCCGGCCGAGGCCTACGCAAGCCTTTACGCTGCCCACCTGCCCTTCCGTTACGACTGGCGCTTCCAGGTCGATCCGGCCCGCTTCGATGCCGACCAGGCCGACGCATTGCAGCTCGACCTGCCCCGCCTGGCCACGCTCTCCGCGCCCGATGACCACCGTCTGCTGCCCGACTCGAAAGCCGTGGCCGGCCTCGCCAACGTCACCATCCAGACCGGCCTGGCTGCCATTCTCGACCGCGTCGCGGTCCAGCGTGCCCAGTCCGAATCGGTGCTGTCCATTGCCGCCCTCGGCCCGCTCGGCCTGGCCGCCGGCGCAACGGCCATGCTCGCGGTGCTTCTCATTCGACGCCGCAGGTCCAGTCTTCTGCTGGCGCGCGGCCGTGGTGCCTCCGGCATGCTCCTGCTGGGCGCCCAGCTGTGGGAGGCAATCCTGCTCGCGGGCACTGCCGCGCTGGTAGGTTTCCTGCTCGCTGTGCTCGCCATACCGGCGCGGGACGCACCGCTTTCGGCGATCCTCGCTCTCGCGGTCGCGGGCGTCAGCACGCTGCTCCTGGTGGCCTCGACCTGGCCTGCCGCGCGGCGCCCGCTCATCCAGCTCGAGCGCGATGATCCGCCGATCCTGCGGGTCCCGCCCCGCCGCCTGGTGCTCGAGGGGACGGTTGCGGGCATCGCCGTGGCGGCCATCTTCCTGCTGCGGCAGCGCGGGCTGACCATCGGGGCGGTCGGCGAAACCGTGCGCTTCGATCCCCTGCTGGCGGCCGTCCCGTTGCTCAGCGGCCTGGCGGCGGGAATCCTTGCCGTGCGCCTCTACCCGCTGCCCATCCGTGCCCTGGGCTGGCTGGCCGCGCGCCGGCGTGACCTGGTGCCGGTCGTCGGCCTGCGCACCGTCGCGCGGCGCCCGACGACGGCGAACCTGCCGCTCCTCGTGCTGCTGCTCACGGCGGCGTTCGGGACATTCGCGTCGGTCATCGCCTCGACCATCGATCGCGGCCAGGTCGCCACCTCGTACGTGCAGGTTGGCGCCGATTACCGGCTCGACCAGATCGGCATCGGCCGACTGGCCCCCACCGTCGACCCGTCCACCGTGCCCGGGATCGAGGCCTTTGCCGCCGGGGTCGTCGATCCGTCGGCAGGCTTCATCGTCGGCTCGTACCAGCGCTCGACACTCGACCTCGATACCGTCGATGCGCTCGCATACGAGACCGTCACCGCCGGGACCGCGGCCGATCCCGCCTGGCCCGGCGACTTCCTGGCACCCCCACCGGGCGCGGGTGCCGGCAGCGCGAACAACCCCATTCCGGCGATGGTGTCGACGCCGTTCCTGCCCGGCATCGCCAACCTGGGCCCGGGCGACACGTTCACCCTCCGCGTCGCTCAGCAGCCCCTGCTCTTCCGGCTGGTCCAGCCGCAGGCAGGCTTTCCCGGCCACGGCGACGCGGGCAGCTTTGCGATCGTGCCGCTCGACTGGATGAAGGCCGCCCTGCCGGATGCGTCGTTCGCGCCCACGGTGATGTGGCTGCGCGGGTCGGCCGCTGCCGAGGCGCCGCTGGCGGCGATGGTCAGCGGCGCATCCGACCAGGTCCGTATCACCTCGCGGCCCGACGTCTACGCGGCGCTGCACGACGCGCCGCTGGGGTCCGCGGTGGCCGACGGATTCGGCCTCGCCCTCGCAGTAGCCGTGCTCTACCTCGCGATCACGATGGTGGGTGCGGTGATCATGTCGGCCGCCGGCCGCACCCGCGACCTGGCCTACCTGCGCACGCTGGGCGTGTCCTCACGCCAGGCAGTGGCACTGACGGCGGTGGAGCACGCGCCGCCGGTGCTGCTGGCGCTCGTTCCGGGGGTGCTGCTGGGCATCGGTGTCGCGTTGGTGGTCCAACCCGGCCTGGGGCTGGGCGTTTTCGTCGGCACCCAGGATGCCCCGTTGATCGTTGACTGGCTGACCCTGGGCATCGTGATCGCCACCCTGTCGCTGGTCGTTACCGTGGCCATCGGCGCCGGCACCTGGCTGGCCGGGCGTGCGAGCCTGGCAAGCGCGCTGCGAATCGAGGACAGTTGACGGTGATGGACACGCGGCTGGCAGGCGATGGCGCACTCATCGTGTGCGACAACCTGGTCAAGATCTACAAGGTCGCCGACCTCGAGGTCGTTGCGCTGCAGGGCCTCGACCTGGTCGTCGAGCCGGGCGAGTTCATCGCCCTCGTGGGTGCCTCGGGGAGTGGCAAGAGCACGCTCATGAACATCCTCGCCGGCCTCGATGTGCCGTCGGCCGGGCAGGCGGTCGTGGCCGGCTACGTTCTCGGCAAGATGGGCCGCCGCGAGCGCACGACCTATCGCCAGAAGGTCATCGGCTTCGTCTGGCAGCAGACGTCGCGCAACCTGCTCCCGTACCTGACCGCGCGCCAGAATGTCGAGCTGCCGATGCTGCTCAACGGCCTGGGCCACGGCGAGCGCAGGCGCCGCTCGGCCGACCTGCTCTCCCGCGTCGGTCTCGCCGAACGCGCCGACCACAAGCCCGAGCGCCTGTCGGGCGGCGAGCAGCAGCGCGCGGCGATCGCCGTCGCGCTGGCCAACGAACCTGAGGTGCTCTTCGCCGACGAGCCCACCGGCGAGCTCGACTCGAACACCGCGCACGAGATCTTCGGGGTGCTGCACACCCTCAACCAGGAACTGGGCGTCACGATCGTGGTCGTCACCCATGACCGGCTGGTCAGCGACCAGGTCAGCCGGACGATCGCCATCCGCGACGGGCGCACGAGCACCGAGACGCTGCGCCGGAGCGCGGTGAGCGAGACCGGCGCCCACCACGTGGTCAGCGAGGATTACGCGGTCCTGGACCGGGTGGGCCGGCTACAGCTGCCGCGCGCGTACGTCGAGGCTCTCGGCCTCCAGCGACGGGTGCGCCTGGCGCTCGAGGAAGACCACATCACCATCTGGCCCGACCTGTCGCGCTACGCCACCGCCGGCCGAGGAGGACGACAGTGGCCGTCAGCGTGAATTGAGCCCGCGGTCGGGGTCGGCCTGGAGCGCCGATGCGGATGACCGGCCAATGGTCGAGACCCGTGGCCTGACGCGTGATTACGAGATGCCCGGCGGCGTCGTCCATGCCGTGCGCGACGTCAACCTGGCGGTGGGGCGCGGCCAGCTGGTGGCGCTGCGCGGGCGTTCCGGCTCGGGCAAGACAACCTTCCTGTCGATGGTCGGCGCCCTGGATCGACCGACCGCCGGGAGCGTCGCCGTCGACGGGCAGGTGGTCTCGGAGATGCCGGAGGGCGAGTTGATCGAGTTCCGCCGGCGCAAGCTGGGCTTCATCTTCCAGGCCTTTGGGCTGCTGCCGGTGCTGTCGGCCGCGGAGAACGTCGAGGTGCCACTGCGCCTGATCCGCACCGAACCCCGGGAAAGGGATCGGCGCGTGCGCGAGTTGCTCGAGCTGGTCGGCCTGGAGGGGCGCGCCAACCACCGGCCGCACGAGCTGTCGGGTGGCGAGCAGCAGCGCGTGGCCATTGCCCGGGCGCTGGCCAACCATCCCGACCTGCTGCTCGCCGACGAGCCCACGGGCCAGCTCGACTCGCAGACCGGGCGGAGCATCATGGCGCTGCTCCAGCACCTGGTGCGCAGCGAGGGCGTGACCGCGATCGTGGCTACGCACGACACGACGCTGATCGACCTGGCCGACCGGATCATCGATTTGCGCGATGGCCAGGCGACGGATGGTGTCCGCGTGGGGCCGCCCACGCGCTGAGCAGAGTTTGGACTCGAAGCAAGCGTCCCCGGCAGGATTCGAACCTGCGACCCGCTGCTTAGAAGGCAGCCGCTCTGTCCGCTGAGCTACGGGGACTCGGTTAGTCGCTCAGTCTACGCACGAAGTCACTGATGCCGGCATGCCGGACACGTCGTGGCGTTCTGCCAGCCCGGCAGCGCGGTCGCCACAGGTTCGAGTCGGGAGTTGGCTAGGCGCCCAATGCGGGGAAGCGCTCCACGAACGGTGCTCGCCATTCCGGCGCTTCGAACGGTGCAGCAAACCAGGAAGTTGTCTTGGAGATCTTGCCCTGGCGGAGCTCGACGATCTGGATCATCTGCCAGGTCTCGCCATTCGAATAGGTGACCGCGCCGACATAGGTGTAGACATCGCCCGATCCTTCGATGCGTAGGGGCGCAAACATGGGCGTGAGCACCCAGCGATCCTCCGACCCCACGAGTCGTGTGGTTGCCGGGTCGACTGTGCCCACCCCACCCGGGTAGCTGCCCGTGTATGCGAGCAGGTTCGCCCTGCCCCGGACTCGTTCGCCGGACTGGGGCATCTCATCCACGAAGTCGTCCGTGACGAGCGCCGCCAAGGCGTCGTGATCCTTCTCCTGCACGGCGCGGGCGTAGCGCTCGACGACCGTGCGACCGCTGGGCTCAGCCATCCTGACCTCCTACTGGAGCCGTCGCTGTGACTCAGCGAGTCACGGCCATTCTAGGAGCGCGGTGGCCGGGCTCATCGGGTTGGCGCCGCTGGTGTTACTCAGCAGTCTCCTGCGTGGCAGGCGAGCTGTGCTCGCGGCGCGCCTGGACGACGCCCACGAGCGCGATAACCGCCGTGATGAGCATGGCGGCCGACAGGATGGTGTCGACGGCCCCGCCCACGATCTGGACCACGCGCGGAACGTCGGGGGTCGCGGCGGCCAGCGCCTCGCCCGCGGCACCGACGGTCATGAGTGCCGCAACCGGCACCAGCAGGATGGCCGCCTTCCCCAGGTGACCAGTGGCCACGCCGGACGCCGTCCACATAGTAGCCCGTGGGCTACTGATTTGGCGCAGCGGCTGAGCCGGCGGGATCCTTACTGCGCAGAGACGATGACCTTGGCGCGCATCCACGGGTGGAGCGTGCAGTAGTACTCGAACTCGCCGGGGGTGTTGAATGTGTACGACCACGACTGGCCGGACGCGATCTGGCCCGAGTCGAACGAGCCGTCGACAGCAGTCACGGTGTGCGGCATGGCCGGATCGTTGTTGGTCCAGGTGACCGTCGTCCCGGACAGGACCGTCAGCACGTTGACCGAATAGTCCGGCGGGTTTTCAACAGCGGCAAATTCGTCGGGCGCATTGTCCGGCTGGTAGGTGCCCGAGCCCGGGAGGATGCTCACCGCGGTCGGGCTCCCGGATCCTGCGGGCGAAGGGGCTGCGCTGGGTGCGGCGGGCGAAGCCGTCTGTGGGGCCATCGACATCGACGGCATCGGCGTCGCCTGACCTGGAGCAGGCGTCGGCGCCGGGAAGCCCTCGTAGATTTCGGGGTTCGGGTCGCCCGTAATGACCAGCTGTCCCAGGGCGCCCTTGTCGAACGCGCGCGCGATGGCATGGTCGAGCAGTACGACGGTCTGGGGCACCCGACCGACCAGGTCCACGATCACCGCGCCCCCGGCCGGCACGAGCGTCGTCTGGACGCCGCGCAGCGGGGGATTCAGCGTGGCCCCGTCCACCCAGACGCGATCCCAGTGTGAGCCGATCGGGTGGAAGTTTGACGGCAGGTTGGGCCCCGCGTCGACGAAGTAGATGCGCGTCGTCTGGCCGACCTGCATCCGCGGCGCGTTGTCCCCGGTCAGGCTGCCCACCGCGCCGTTGAAGACGACATAGGTGGGGTTCTCGTCGGTGATCGCCTGTCGGTCCGTGACCAGCGGGCCGCTGCCGGAGTTGGTCGTGTAGAACTCCGACTGGACGATGTACAGCTCGTTCTCGACAGGTGGCAAGGGCGTCGCCGGATCGACCAAAATGCCACCGTACATGCCCTGCGCGATGTGGCCCGGCACGTCGCCGGCCGCGCAGTGGTAGAGGAACACGCCGGGATACAGGAGGCGCGCCTCGATGGTCGCTGTCTGGCCGGGAGCGACCGTCAGATCGGCAGCGCCGCCACCCTGACCGGTGACGGCATGAAAGTCGACGTTGTGCGGCATGGTGCCACCGTTGGTCAGCGTGAAGCGCAGGATGTCGCCGACGCGGGCGCGGATCATCGGTCCCGGCGTGCCGGTCGTCAAAGTCGCATCACCGTGGAGCCGGTAACCCCAGGTGGTGTACTGCGTCCCGTTGGGATCGATCGCCTGGACCCCCTCCACCACGTCGAAATGGACCTCGACGATGGCCTGGTAGTCGCGCGTGGCGGCGGGCGGGACGTTGGGCGCATAGGACGTGTTGACCTCGCCTGCGGGCACGGGCTGCAGGTCGGCCTTGGGCGTCAGTGGCGGGAGCACTGAGGCATCGAGGGCGGCTGGCGAACTCGGCTGGCTGCTGGCGGTCGGTGCGCCGGTCGGACTGGCCGAGCCGGATGCGCCCACGGGACTCGCCGGCGCCGTCCACGCGGGCCCCTGACGCGAGGCACACCCGGCGAGCAGCATTGCCACGACAGCGATACACGTAACGCCCAGACGCGTTTTCATCTCTCTCGAACCCCTCGACACTGGTGGTGCAGAATGAACAGACACATGGTTAGTGTTCATTTGTCGCCGCGTCATGGGCCATTCGGCCCTATTTCCGCCGACGGGAATCGGCGGAACTGACGCCATGAGACTGAAGTTGACGCGCCGCAGTGACTACGCCGTGCGCGCCCTGACGCTCCTGGCGCAGCAGCCGGCGGCCGTGGTGAGCAGCTCGCGCATCAGGGAGCGGACGGGCATACCGGCGCGCTTCGTCGTGCCCGTCATGAGCGACCTCGCGCGCGCCGGCCTGGTCGATGCTTCCCTGGGCCGCAGCGGTGGCTACCGAATGGTGGGCGACGCAGCGGCCATCAGCATCCTGGCCATCGTCGAGGCGGTCGAGGGCGTCAGCCGTCGTACCGAATGCGCCCTGACGCAGCGGCACTGCGGGATCACGCCGTGCCGGCTGCACAACATCCTGGCGCGCGCCGACGAGGCCTACCTGGCCGAGCTGGCGGCGGTCTCGCTGGCTGCCCTGCAGGAGGATGCGGCCGCTCCCGAAGCCGGCTGACCTGACAGCACCTGGCGCCTCGCGAAGGTTGCCATATACTTCGGCGCGGTCAAACGATTGGACTGAAACGAAAGGTCTTGCTTGTCGTCACGTGAACCGGCCGTCGAGCGCGTGCTCGCCGGCTACCGCGAACTGGTCGAGCTGCTGTCCGCGGCCCACGATCCGGAGCTGCCGGCTCCCGGCCTGACCATGGCCCAGCTGCGCGTCCTGATGGTGCTCAGCGTGACCGGGCAGATACGCATGTCTGATCTCATGCCCAAGCTCAACATTTCGCTCTCCACGCTCTCGTCGCTCGTCGATCGACTGGTCGAGGCCGGCCTCGCCCAGCGGCGCGAGGATGAGCGCGACCGGCGCAACGTCCTGGTGTCGCTGACCGAGCACGGCGTCGACGTGCTCGACGCTCTGCAAGAACTGGGCATCCACCACCTGCGCGAACTGCTCGCCCGGCTCGACGATGCCGGGCTGGCGACCGTTACTGCTGCCATCGAGCTGCTCGTGGCCGCCGCGCGCCAGACCACCCTGGAGGTCAACCCGTGAGCCGTCTCTCGCAGCTCGCCGTGAGCCAGCGCAGCGTGACGCTGCTGCTCGCAACCGCCCTTTTCATCGCCGGCATCTCCGCGTGGGGCAGCCTCAAGCAGGAGCTGCTGCCCGACGTGGACTTCCCGGTCATCACCGTGATCGCCTCATACCCGGGCGTCGGCGCCAGTGACGTGGCCAGCCAGGTGGCCCAGCCGATCGAGCGCTCCATCCAGGGCGTGCCGCGCCTGTCGCAGCTGCAGTCCACGTCGGCAAACTCGGTCGCGCTGATCGTCGCCCAGTTCTCCTTCGGCACCGACATAAAGGCAACGCAATCGACGATCGAGGACAACATCCGCTCCCTCGGACTGCCGTCCGCGGTCACCCCGACCGTCAGTGCGCTCAACATCAACGCCTCGCCGGTCATCATCGCGTCGATCGCCGCCACGGACCAGAGCAGCCTCGACCAGGTGGCCCAGATCGCCGACGCGGAGATCCTGCCCGAGATCCAGGCGCTCGACGGCGTCGCCAGTGCCGACCTGACGGGCGGCCTCGAGCAGCAGATCATGATCAGCCTCGACCCGGCCAAGCTCGCTGCCGACGGCGTGACCATCCAGCAGATAACCGGCGTCCTGCAGGCCAACAACCTGACGCTGCCGTCCGGCCAGCTGCCCGCCGATGGCCAGCGCATCCCCATCTCGACCGTCGGCCGGCTCACCTCGCTCGACCAGATCAGGGGCCTGGTCGTCGGCGTCCATCAACCGGAAGCGGCCCCCGGCGCCTCGCCACCGCCTGGTGCCCTGCCCACGCCGGTCACCATCGCTGATGTCGGCACGGTCGACCAGGTCGCAGTCGCGACCACCGGCTACGCACGCACCAATGGCCAGCCGTCGCTGACCCTGACCGTGACCAAGACCTCGTCGGGCAACACGGTCAAGGTCGCCCAGGAAGTCACGGCCAAGCTCGCCGAGATCGCCGCGCAACATCCCACCGACATCAGCGTCACCACGGTCCAGGACCTGTCGACGTTCATCGTCGATTCACAGGACGGCCTGCTCCGCGAGGGCGGCCTGGGCGCGCTGTTCGCGGTCATCACCATCTTCCTGTTCCTGTTCAGCCTGCGCTCGACGTTCGTCGCGGCAATCAGCATCCCGCTCTCGGTACTCACCGCGCTGGTGCTCATGCAGGTCGCCGACGTGACGCTCAACGTGATGACCCTGGGCGGTCTCGCGGTGGCGGTCGGACGCGTGGTCGACGACGCCATCGTTGTCCTGGAGAACATCTACCGACACCGCGCCATGGGCGAAGACCGCCTCACGGCGGTCATCAACGGCCCGCGTGAGGTGGCCCGCGCCATCACCGCCAGCACGGCGACCACGGTGATGGTCTTCCTGCCCATCGGCTTCGTGGGTGGCCTGGTGAGCCAGCTCTTCCTGCCCTTCGCACTGACGGTCACCTTCGCCCTCCTGGCGTCGCTGGTCTGCGCCTTGACCGTCGTGCCCGTGCTGGCCTACCTGTTCATCAACCGCGTCTCGCTGTCGATCGACACCGACGGCGAGCCCAGGAACTCGCTCTGGATCAGGATCTACACGCCGCTCATCACCGCGGCGCTGCGCAGTCGCTGGACCAAGTGGGGCGTGCTCGTCGTGGCCGCGGCGCTGTTCGTCGGCTCACTGGCCCTGGTCGGCAGGATCCCGACCCAGTTCATCAACACCGGTTCGGAGAAGATCCTGGGCGTCACGCTCATCCCGCCGTCGGGCACGTCGTCCCAGGCAGTGCTCGATCGCGCCACCCAGGCCGAATCGATTCTGCTCAAGCAGCCCAACGTGAAGCTGGTCCAGGTGAGCGTCCCCGGCGAGGGCGACACCGGCTTCTCGACCATCGTCGCGGCACTCCAGGGCCAGCCGGCCAACTCGGCCACGCTGACCGTTCAGCTCGATCCATCGGTCGACCTGAACGCCGAAACGTCGGCGTTGTCGGCGGCGCTGACGCCGATCAAGACCGACGGCTACGACACCAGCGTCGCGCAGACGGCCGGCTTCACCTCCAACAACCTGAACATCGTCGTCAGCGGGCCCGACACGACGAGCGTCGCGACCGCTACCCAGACCGTGCTGACCTCCATCCAGGGTCGCACCGACCTGGCCAACCTGCGCACCGACCTGGTCAAGGCCACGCCCGAGATCGAGGTTCGCGTCGACCCCAACAAGGCCATCGGCGTCGGTTCGACGGCGGCCCAGATCGGCGCCCAGGTGCGGGCGGCCCTGAACCCCACGACGGTCACCAATGTCACGCTCGATGGTCAGACGAGCGCGATGCCCGTCGTGCTCGAGCTCGGCGCCAACGCCGTGCCGTCGCTCGACGCCCTGCGCCAGATGCCGGTCGGCACCACGCGGCAGGTGCCCCTCGCGGCGGTTGCCGACGTCGAACAGGCCGACGTGCAGGGGAGCATCACGCGCATCGACGGCGCACCCGCGGCGCAGATCACGGCCGAGATCACGAGCTCCGATACCGGCGCCGTATCGGCCGACATCGGCAAGGTGATCGACGGCCTGACCGCGCAGGGCCAGATCCCGTCGGGCGTGCAGGTCAAGCTCGCCGGCGTGACCCAGCAGCAGAACGAGGCCTTCGGCGGCCTGTACAACTCGATGGCCGTCGCGGTACTGCTCATCTACGTGATGATGGTGCTCGCCTTCAACTCGCTGGTGACGCCGTTCATCATCATGTTCAGCCTGCCGCTGGCCACCATCGGCGCGTTCCCGGCGCTGTTCCTGACCGGCCGCCCGCTGGGCGTCAGCTCGCTGATCGGCTTCCTGATGCTCATCGGCATCGTGGTCACCAACGCGATCGTGTTGCTCGACCTCGTCGAACGGCTGCGCTCGGAAGGCCACTCCACGCACGACGCCCTGATCGAGGGCGGCCGCACCAGGGTCCGGCCGATCCTGATGACCGCCTTTGCCACGATCCTCGCGCTCATCCCGCTGGCAGCCGGCTTCGAACAGGGCTCGATCATCGCGGCCGAACTGGGCACGGTCGTCATCGGCGGCCTGTTCAGCTCGACCTTCCTGACGCTGCTGGTGGTGCCGGTCGTCTACTCGCTGGTCGACGGCGGCAAGGCCGGCGTGCTGCGCCGGCTGGGCTGGCAACCGGCCGAGCTGGCGCTGGTTCCGGCGCCCGCGGCCGAGGTCGTACCAATCGAAGCCACCGTGGTGGAGCCGCTGGTCCCGCAGATCGCGGCGACACACGAGCCCGACCACGGCCTGCTCGACCATCTGCGCAGCGATGCGAGCCGGCTGGTGCGACGGTTCCGCCGCCGGGCTTGACGCGCGCTCTCCGCGCCTGAAGCACCTCCGTGGCACTGTCAGTGTCGCGAACGAGCCAAAGCGCGCCTGCCGGCGTGAGCGTGGGCCGTGAGGCATCGTCGGCAGACTTCCAGGATGGCCGGTCGGCGCGGCCTCCACGCACGAATCGGAGCATGACGCGGCCCGCGCCGGGCGGTTGAACCGACAGCCCCGGTGACGCACGCGGCAATT